>NZ_JBHSMR010000013.1:329965-2720620 GCF_042655665.1 Massilia suwonensis | reverse complement strand
GCGATGGAAGAAGGTCTGCGCTTCGCAATCCGCGAAGGCGGCCGTACCGTCGGCGCCGGCGTGGTTGCCAAGATCATTGCCTAAGCAATAAAAGCAGTTTGTTGTACCGAGGAGGTGGTGCCAACCACCTCTTCAAAAACATTCCCATCATGTGCGCACATGATGTAGAATGCGCGATTCAGCTGAAGTCTTCGTAGGGGTGTAGCTCAATTGGCAGAGCGTCGGTCTCCAAAACCGAAGGTCGCGGGTTCGATTCCCTCCGCCCCTGCCACCGAATTCTGGTGCGCAGCACCGAAAGTAAAGAAGAATGTCTAATCAATCCGTGCAAACCGTTAGCACCTCGAATGACAAGTTTAAGGTGATCCTGGCGGTGGTTGCCGCGATTGCAGGCGTAATCGGGTTCTTTTACCTGAAAGGCCAAAACAAACCAGCCTTGGTCGCCGGCGGCGCCCTCTTGGCTGGTTTGGTTTTTGCCGGCCTGCTTTTGTGGACTTCCACTACCGGTCGCGAGTTCCTGAACTTCGCCAAAGAGTCCGTTCGCGAAACCAAGAAAGTCGTCTGGCCTACCCGTAAGGAAGCAACCACGATCACCATGATCGTGTTCGGCTTCGTGGTCGTGATGGCGATTTTCCTGTGGGGCACGGATAAGCTGTTGGAATTCCTGCTGTACGACCTGATCCTGGGGTGGAAACAATAATGAACGAAAATGTGCAAGACAACACGCCGGACGACGTTCCGGCGTCTGACGCTGGCGCACCGGCTCCGATGAGTGTCCCGGTCAGCAACAAGCGTTGGTACGTCGTTCATGTCTACTCGGGTATGGAAAAGAGCGTCATGCGCGCCCTGACCGAGCGTATCGAACGCGCCGGCATGAGCGAGCAGTTCGGCCAGATCCTGGTGCCGACCGAAGAAGTCGTGGAAGTCAAGAATGGCAGCAAATCGGTTACCGAGCGCCGCTTCTTCCCTGGCTACGTCCTGGTCGAGATGGAAATGACCGACGAGACCTGGCACCTGGTCAAGAACACGAGCAAGGTCACCGGCTTCATCGGCGGCAAATCGAACAAGCCGACCCCGATCCCAGCGCGCGAGATCGACAAGATCATGCAGCAGGTCCAGGAAGGCGTCGAAAAGCCACGGCCGAAAGTGCTGTACGAAGTGGGCGAGCAGGTCCGCATCAAGGAAGGCCCGTTCACCGACTTCAACGGCAACGTCGAGGAAGTCAACTACGAAAAATCGAAGGTGCGTGTGACAGTCACCATCTTCGGCCGCGCAACTCCGGTGGAACTGGAGTTCGGGCAGGTAGAAAAAGTTTAAAGCGCACTAATCGGGGCGTCGCAGCAGCTAGGCGGAATCCGGTAAGAGGAGCCCCGCCGCAGAGTAGTAGTGGTGGGGCGCTACTACTCAAAGCAACCAAGGAGCCATCATGGCCAAGAAGATTATTGGTTTTATCAAGCTGCAAGTGCCAGCTGGTAAAGCAAACCCATCCCCACCGATCGGCCCAGCACTGGGTCAGCGCGGCCTGAACATCATGGAATTCTGCAAGGCGTTCAACGCCCAGACCCAGGGTGTCGAGCCGGGCATGCCGATCCCTGTCGTGATCACCGCGTTCGCCGACAAGTCCTTCACCTTCGTGATGAAGACCCCACCGGCAACCTACCTGATCAAGAAAGCCGCCGGCATCACCAAGGGTTCGCCGAAGCCACATACCGACAAAGTCGGTACGCTGACCCGTGCCCAGGCTGAAGAAATCGCAAAAACCAAGCAGCCGGACCTGACCGCCGCCGACATGGACGCCGCAGTGCGTATCATCGCCGGCTCGGCACGTTCGATGGGCATCACGGTGGAGGGTCTGTAATGGCTAAGCTGTCCAAGCGCGTCAAAGAAATGAAAGCGAAAGTCGACCGTAACAAGGTCTACGCCTTCGACAACGCAGTGTCGATCGTCAAGGAATTCGCAACCGCCAAGTTCAACGAATCGATCGACGTCGCGATTCAACTGGGCGTGGATCCGAAGAAGTCGGACCAGGTCGTTCGTGGTTCGGTCGTCCTGCCAGCAGGCACCGGCAAGACCGTGCGCGTCGCTGTCTTCGCTTCGGGCGACAAGGCTGAAGCTGCACGTGCAGCCGGCGCCGACATCGTCGGTATGGAAGACCTGGCCGAGCGCGTCAAAGCCGGCGACATGCCTTTCGACATCGTCATCGCTTCGCCTGACACCATGCGTATCGTCGGTACCCTGGGCCAGATCCTGGGCCCACGCGGCCTGATGCCAAACCCGAAAGTCGGCACCGTCACCCCTGACGTCGCTGGCGCGGTCAAGAACGCCAAAGCCGGTCAGGTCCAGTACCGTACCGACAAGGCAGGTATCATCCACGCAACGATCGGCCGCAAGTCGTTCGCCGACGCCGACCTGCAAGCCAACCTGGCTGCACTGCTCGACGCGCTGAACAAGGCCAAGCCGGCCACCTCGAAGGGCGTGTACCTGCGCAAGGTCGCGATCTCGTCGACCATGGGCGCCGGCGTCCGTGTCGATCACGCTTCGATCGCCGCTTAAGCAATCAGAATCAAGTCCCCGCAAAACATCAGCGGGGCGCATCTTTGGGCTGTCGGAGCAAGAACACCGCTCCGGCAGGCAATCAAAGACCGTTGGGCCGATGGCAGAGGTTGAGCCGGAGGTTAATAGACCACCCAACGCAGATGGTGTACCCGAACAAGTTTTGTAGTCCATGCTGCGTGAATTCATCCGCGTTAGTTTGACTTCTTAACTTCGGACGCCGTGTTCGAACCGATGCAAGCGCTGTTGTTTGCATCATTTAAGGAGATTGACCGTGGGTCTTAATCTGAATGACAAAAAGGCAGTCGTCGAAGAAGTGAGCGCGAAAGTAGCAACCGCGCAAACCATCGTCGTAGCCGAGTACCGTGGCATCCAGGTTAGTCACTTGACGAAACTCCGTGCAGCCGCGCGTTCGCAGGGTGTGTACCTGCGTGTTCTGAAGAACACGCTGGCACGCCGCTCTGTCGAAGGCACGCAGTTTGCCCCTCTGGCTGACGCCATGACCGGTCCGCTGATCTACTCGATCTCGGACGACGCCGTTGCAGCAGCGAAAGTCATCAACGACTTCGCCAAAACCAACGACAAGCTGGTCGTGAAAGCCGGTAACTACGCAGGTAAGCAGCTCGACGTAGCTGGCGTTACCGCGTTGGCAAGCATCCCATCCCGTGAAGTCCTCATCTCGCAGCTGTTGGGCGTCATGCTGGCTCCGGTCTCGGGCTTTGCACGTGGTCTGGCTGCTCTGGCAGCGAAAAAAGGCGAAGGTTCGGAAGCTGCTCCTGCAGCCGAAGAAACCGCTGCAGCGTAAGCGCAGCCTTTTTTCTCAAGTACTAACTGAACTACACACAACATACATCTGGAGTTTCAAATGGCAATTAGCAAAGACGATATCCTGAACGCAGTGAGCGAAATGTCCGTCATGGACCTGAACGAACTGGTCAAGGCATTCGAAGAGAAGTTCGGCGTGTCGGCCGCTGCAATGGCAGCACCGGCAGCTGGCGGCGGCGCAGCTGCTGCAGCAGTCGAAGAGCAGACCGAATTCAACCTGGTCCTGACCGAAGTCGGCGCGAACAAAGTCGGCGTCATCAAGGCCGTGCGTGAAATCACCGGCCTGGGTCTGAAGGAAGCCAAAGACGTCGTCGACGGCGCACCGAAGACCGTGAAAGAAGCAATGCCGAAAGCTGACGCTGAAGCCGCTAAGAAGAAGCTGGAAGAAGCTGGCGCCAAGGCCGACCTGAAGTAATCAAAAGCAAAGGGCATCGCAAGGTGCCCCGAGCCGGAGTCAAAGCTTGCAGACCCCGCCGGAAGGTGGGGATGCGGCTTTGGCTCTTTTGTCGTCCCTGCGGCAAACGTAACACCAGAGCAGTACAGAAGCATCGCAATAATCGTAGCACAGCAGTCGCTAGTCCTTTTCATCTGACGGAACAGCAAGAGAATTGAGGCCTTGTATGTGGTCGCTCCACCACTGGCAATCTCTGAATTCTCATCCTTTCTGTCACTCACGGAGTGTCCATGCACTACTCATTTACTGAGAAGAAACGCATTCGCAAGTCGTTCGCGAAGCGCGCCAACGTTCACAACGTTCCATATCTTCTGGCTACCCAGCTTGAATCCTACGAGAACTTCCTGCAGGCGGACGCTGGTCCGACCGTCCGCAAGAACGAAGGCCTGCAGTCGGCTTTCAGCTCCATCTTCCCGATCGTGTCGCACAACGGCTTCGCTCGTCTCGAATTCCTCTCGTACGTGCTGGGCGACCCCGCATTCGACGTCAAGGAATGCCAGCAGCGCGGCCTGACCTTCGCTTCCCCGCTGCGCGCCAAGGTGCGTCTGGTGATCCTGGACAAGGAATCGCCAACCAAGCCGGTCGTCAAGGAAATGAAGGAACAGGAAGTCTACATGGGCGAACTGCCGCTCATGACCGCCAACGGTTCCTTCGTCATCAACGGCACCGAGCGTGTGATCGTCTCCCAGCTGCACCGTTCGCCGGGCGTGTTCTTCGAACACGACCGCGGCAAGACGCACTCGTCGGGCAAGCTGCTCTTCTCGGCACGTATCATTCCTTACCGCGGCTCGTGGCTGGACTTCGAGTTCGACCCGAAAGACATCCTGTTCTTCCGCGTCGACCGCCGCCGCAAGATGCCGGTGACGATCCTGCTGAAGGCCATTGGCATGACGCCGGAACAGATCCTGGCGAACTTCTTCGTGTTCGACAACTTCAACCTGCGCTCGGAAGGCGGCGAACTCGAGTTCGTCTCCGAACGCCTGCGCGGCGAAGTTGCGCGCTTCGACATCGTCGATCCGAAGACGGGCAAGACCATCGTGACGAAGGACAAGCGCATCAATGCCAAGCATGTGCGCGACATCGACGCCGCCGGCATCAAGACCATCTCGGTGCCTGAAGACTACCTGCTCGGCCGCGTGCTGGCGACCAACGTCGTCGACGGCGACACCGGCGAAATCATCGCCAACGCCAACGACGAGCTGACCGACGAGCTGCTCGGTAAACTGCGCGACGCCAACGTCGAAGCGATCCAGACCCTGTACACCAACGACCTGGACCAGGGCGGCTACATCTCGACCACCCTGCGCACCGACGACACCGCCGACCAGATGGCCGCGCGCGTGGCGATCTACCGCATGATGCGTCCTGGCGAACCGCCGACCGAAGAATCGGTCGAAGCCCTGTTCAACGGCCTGTTCTACAGCCCTGAGCGTTACGACCTGTCGGCCGTCGGCCGCATGAAGTTCAACCGCCGCATCGGCCGTGACGAACTGACCGGCGACATGACCCTGTCGAACGACGACATCCTGGCCGTGATCAAGATCCTGGTCGAGCTGCGCAATGGCCGCGGCGAAGTCGACGATATCGATCACCTGGGTAACCGCCGCGTGCGTTGCGTGGGCGAACTGGCCGAAAACCAGTTCCGCGCCGGCCTCGTGCGCGTGGAGCGCGCCGTCAAGGAACGCCTCGGCCAGGCCGAAGCGGACAACCTGATGCCGCACGACCTGATCAACAGCAAGCCGATCTCGGCCGCGATCCGCGAATTCTTCGGTTCGTCGCAGCTGTCGCAGTTCATGGACCAGACCAACCCGCTGTCGGAAATCACGCACAAGCGTCGCGTTTCCGCCCTCGGCCCTGGCGGCCTGACCCGCGAACGCGCCGGCTTCGAGGTGCGCGACGTGCACCCGACCCACTACGGCCGCGTCTGCCCGATCGAAACGCCTGAAGGCCCGAACATCGGCCTGATCAACTCGCTGGCTCTGTACGCCCGCCTGAACGAATACGGCTTCCTGGAAACCCCGTACCGCAAGGTCGAAGGTTCGAAGGTCACCGACAAGATCGACTACCTGTCCGCCATCGAAGAAGGCCGCTACATCATCGCCCAGGCGAATGCAGCGATCAACGCCGAAGGCCAGCTGGTCGACGAACTGGTCTCCGCTCGTGAAGCCGGCGAGACGATCCTGGTCTCCCCGGAACGCATCCAGTACATGGACGTGGCTCCTGGCCAGATCGTCTCGGTCGCAGCCTCGCTGATTCCGTTCCTCGAGCACGATGACGCGAACCGTGCACTGATGGGCGCCAACATGCAGCGCCAGGCCGTGCCTTGCCTGCGTCCTGAAAAGGCCGTGGTCGGTACCGGTATCGAGCGCACCGTCGCGGTCGACTCGGGCACCACCGTGCAAGCCGTGCGTGGCGGCGTCGTCGACTACATCGACGCGGGCCGTGTGGTTATTCGTGTCAACGACGACGAGGCGCAAGCCGGTGAAGTCGGTGTCGACATCTACAACCTGATCAAGTACACCCGTTCGAACCAGAACACCAACATCAACCAGCGTCCGATCGTGCAGGTTGGCGACCGCGTTGCCCGTGGCGACGTGATTGCCGACGGCGCATCGACCGACCTGGGCGAGCTGGCACTGGGCCAGAACATGCTGGTTGCGTTCATGCCGTGGAACGGCCTGAACTTCGAAGACTCGATCCTGATCTCGGAAAACGTCGTCAAGGACGACCGTTACACCTCGATCCACATCGAAGAGCTGTCGGTTGTTGCACGCGACACCAAGCTGGGCGCGGAAGAAATCACCCGCGACATCTCGAACCTGGCTGAAAACCAGCTGGCGCGTCTGGATGAGTCGGGCATCGTCTACATCGGCGCGGAAGTCACCGCTGGCGACGTGCTGGTCGGTAAGGTCACCCCGAAGGGCGAGACCCAGCTGACCCCGGAAGAGAAGCTGCTGCGCGCGATCTTCGGCGAAAAAGCGTCGGACGTGAAAGACACCTCGCTGCGCGTGCCTTCGGGCATGGTCGGCACCGTGATCGACGTGCAAGTGTTCACCCGCGAAGGCATCACCCGCGACAAGCGTGCACAGCAGATCATCGACGACGAGCTGAAGCGTTTCCGCCTGGACCTGAACGACCAGATGCGTATCGTGGAGGGCGACGCCTTCCAGCGTCTGGAGCGTATGCTGGTGGGTAAGGTCGTCAACGGCGGTCCGAAGAAGCTGGCGAAGGGCGCGGTCATCACGTCCGAATACCTGGCCGACCTGGACAAGTTCCACTGGTTCGACATCCGTCCTGCGGACGACGAATCGGCGAACGCCCTCGAAGCGATCAAGGAATCGATCAACGAGAAGCGTCACCAGTACGACCTGGCCTTCGAAGAGAAGCGCAAGAAGCTGACGCAAGGCGACGAGCTGCAGCCTGGCGTGCAGAAGATGGTCAAGGTCTACCTGGCCGTCAAGCGCCGCCTGCAGTCGGGCGACAAGATGGCAGGCCGTCACGGTAACAAGGGTGTGGTCTCGCGTATCGTTCCGGTCGAAGACATGCCGTTCATGGCCGACGGCCGTCCTGCGGACGTCGTGCTGAACCCGCTGGGCGTTCCGTCGCGTATGAACGTCGGCCAGATCCTGGAAACCCACCTCGGTTGGGCAGCCAAGGGCCTGGGCTGGCGCATCGGCGAAATGCTGGCTGCGCAAGCGAAGGCGCAAGACCTGCGTACCTTCCTGGGCAAGATCTACAACGAAACCGGCCGCAAGGAAGACCTGGACAGCTTCAGCGATGAAGAAATCCTGAGCCTGGCGCAAAACCTCAAGAACGGCGTGCCGTTCGCGACCCCGGTGTTCGACGGCGCCCACGAAGACGACATCCGCCGCATGCTGGACCTGGCGTTCCCGGACGACATCGCTGCCCACCTGGGCATGACGCCGTCGAAGAACCAGGTCACGATGTACGACGGCCGCACCGGCGAAGCGTTCGAGCGCAAGGTCACCGTTGGCTTCATGCACATGCTGAAGCTGCACCACCTGGTCGACGACAAGATGCACGCGCGTTCGACCGGTCCGTACTCGCTGGTGACGCAGCAGCCGCTGGGCGGTAAAGCCCAGTTCGGTGGCCAGCGCTTCGGTGAGATGGAGGTGTGGGCACTGGAAGCGTACGGCGCATCGTATGTGCTGCAGGAAATGCTGACGGTCAAGTCGGACGACGTGAATGGCCGTACCAAGGTGTACGAGAACCTGGTCAAGGGCGACCACGTGATCGACGCCGGCATGCCTGAATCGTTCAACGTGCTGGTCAAGGAAATCCGCTCGCTGGGTATCGATATCGACCTCGAGCGTAACTAAGAAGCAGGAGAGGGGAGGCAAGCAGGGCTTGCCTTTCGGACGGAAGCCCCAAAGTATTCCCGTTCCCCTTTCGAAATGCCGCTTGGTTTGGAACGTTGTTCAACAGCGTTCCGAAATAGAAATTTAGTCACCTCTGGAGTGATACATGAAAGCACTGCTCGATCTATTCAAGCAAGTACAGCAAAATGAAAGCTTCGACGCCATCAAGATTGGCCTGGCGTCGCCCGAAAAAATTCGTTCGTGGTCGTTCGGTGAAGTCAAGAAGCCCGAGACCATCAACTACCGTACCTTCAAGCCTGAGCGTGACGGCCTGTTCTGCGCCAAGATCTTTGGCCCGATCAAGGATTACGAATGCCTGTGCGGCAAGTACAAGCGCCTGAAGCACCGCGGCGTCATCTGCGAAAAGTGCGGCGTCGAAGTCACGCTCGCTAAAGTGCGCCGTGAGCGCATGGGCCACATCGAACTGGCCTCGCCAACCGCGCACATCTGGTTCCTGAAGTCGCTGCCGTCGCGCCTGGGCATGGTCCTGGACATGACGCTGCGCGATATCGAACGCGTCCTGTACTTCGAAGCATACGTCGTGACCGATCCTGGCATGACCCCGCTGAAGAAGTGCCAGATCATGTCGGAAGACGATTACGCCGCCAAGTACGAAGAGTACGGCGACGACTTCACCGCCTACATGGGCGCCGAAGGTATCCGTGAACTGCTGCGCTCGATCGACATCCACCGCGATGCCGAAGCCCTGCGCGTGGAACTGAAGGAATCGAAATCCGAAGCCAAGATCAAGAAATACGCCAAGCGCCTGAAAGTGCTCGAGGCGTTCCAGCGTTCGGGCATCAAGCCTGACTGGATGATCATGGAAGTGCTCCCGGTCCTGCCGCCGGAGCTGCGTCCGCTCGTCCCTCTGGACGGCGGCCGTTTCGCGACCTCCGACCTGAACGACCTGTATCGCCGCGTCATCAACCGTAATAACCGCCTGAAGCGCCTGATGGAACTGCGCGCGCCGGAAATCATTACGCGTAACGAAAAGCGCATGCTGCAGGAAGCGGTCGACTCGCTGCTGGACAACGGCCGTCGCGGCAAAGCGATGACCGGCGCCAACAAGCGTCCGCTGAAGTCGCTGGCCGAAATGATCAAGGGTAAGGGCGGCCGTTTCCGTCAGAACCTGCTGGGCAAGCGCGTCGACTACTCGGGCCGCTCGGTCATCGTGGTCGGTCCGCAGCTGAAACTGCACCAGTGCGGCCTGCCGAAGCTGATGGCCCTGGAACTGTTCAAGCCATTCATCTTCAACAAGCTCGAACTGATGGGTCTGGCTACGACCATCAAGGCGGCGAAGAAGCTGGTCGAAATCCAGGAACCGGTGGTCTGGGACATCCTGGAAGACGTGATCAAAGAACACCCGGTCATGCTGAACCGTGCACCAACCCTGCACCGTCTCGGTATCCAGGCGTTCGAGCCGGTCCTGATCGAAGGCAAAGCGATCCAGCTGCACCCGCTGGTCTGCGCGGCGTTCAACGCCGACTTCGACGGTGACCAGATGGCAGTCCACGTCCCGCTGTCGATCGAAGCGCAGATGGAAGCGCGTACCCTGATGCTGGCGTCGAACAACATCCTGTTCCCGTCGAACGGCGAACCGTCGATCGTGCCGTCGCAGGATATCGTGCTGGGTCTGTACTACGCGACCCGCGAAGCGATCAACGCCAAGGGCGAAGGCATGCTGTTCCCGGACGTGTCGGAAGTCATCCGCGCGTACGACAACAAGGAAGTCGAACTGGCGACCCGCATCACCGTGCGTATCGTCGAGTACCCACGTGTTGCCGGCAGCGACGAGTTCCAGCGCACCGTGACCCGTTACGAGACGACTGTCGGCCGCGCCATCCTGTCCGAGATCCTGCCGAAAGGCCTGCCGTTCTCCGTGCTGAACCGCGCGCTGAAGAAGAAGGAAATCTCGAAGCTGATCAACACGTCGTTCCGCAAGTGCGGCCTGCGTGCGACCGTCGTGTTTGCCGACAAGCTGATGCAGTCGGGCTTCCGCCTGGCAACGCGCGCCGGTATCTCGATCGCCGTCGACGACATGCTGATCCCGGACGTCAAGAAGGGCATGATCGCGACCGCCGAAGCGGAAGTGAAGCAGATCGAGCAGCAGTACGCTTCGGGTCTGGTCACCGCCGGCGAGCGTTACAACAAGGTCGTCGACATCTGGGGCAAGACCTCCGATGAAGTCGGCAAGGCGATGATGGACCAGCTGAAAGTGGAACCGGTCACCAAGCGTGACGGCACCGAAGGCACCCAGGAATCGTTCAACGCGATTTACATGATGGCCGACTCGGGCGCCCGTGGTTCGGCAGCCCAGATTCGCCAGCTGGCCGGTATGCGTGGTCTGATGGCGAAGCCGGACGGCTCGATTATCGAAACGCCGATTACCGCGAACTTCCGCGAAGGCCTGAACGTGTTGCAGTACTTCATCTCGACGCACGGCGCCCGTAAGGGTCTGGCCGACACCGCGCTGAAGACCGCGAACTCCGGTTACCTGACCCGCCGTCTGGTCGACGTGACGCAGGATCTGGTCGTGATCGAGGACGATTGCGGCACCACCAACGGCACGCACATGAAGGCGATGGTCGAAGGCGGTGAAGTCATCGAGCCGCTGCGCGACCGTATCCTCGGCCGCGTCGCCGGTACCGACATCGTCAATCCGGAAACGCAGGCGACCCTGTACGAAGCCGGCACGCTGCTGGACGAAGACATGGTCGAAGAGATCGAGCGCGTCGGTATCGACGAAGTCAAGGTCCGCACCCCGCTGAACTGCGACACGCGCTACGGCCTGTGCGCCAAGTGCTACGGCCGTGACCTCGGCCGCGGCCTGCTGGTCAACAGCGGCGAAGCAGTCGGCGTCGTTGCAGCACAGTCGATCGGTGAGCCGGGTACCCAGCTGACCATGCGTACCTTCCACATCGGTGGTGCGGCATCGCGTGCGGCAGTGGCCTCGTCGGTCGAAGCCAAGTCGAACGGCACGGTCCGCTTCACCGCGACCATGCGTTACGTCACCAACGGCAAGGGCGCGCAAATCGTCATCTCGCGTTCGGGCGAAGTCCTGATCACGGACGACCACGGCCGCGAGCGCGAGCGCCACAAGGTGCCGTACGGCGCGACCCTGATCGTCAAGGACGGCATGCAGGTGAAAGCCGGCACCGCCCTGGCAACCTGGGATCCGCTGACCCGTCCGATCATTACCGAGTACGCCGGTACGATCCGCTTCGAGAACGTGGAAGAGGGCGTCACCGTCGCTCGCCAGGTCGACGAAGTGACCGGTCTGTCGACCCTGGTCGCGATCGATCCGAAGCGCCGCGGTTCGGGCAAAGTGCTGCGTCCGCAGGTCAAACTGCTGAACGACGAGAACCAGGAAGTCAAGATCGCCGGCACCGAACACGCCGTGACGATCGGCTTCCAGGTCGGCTCGCTGATCATGGTCAAGGACGGTCAGCAAGTCTCGGTGGGTGAAGTGCTGGCACGTATCCCGACCGAATCGCAGAAGACCCGTGACATTACCGGTGGTCTGCCGCGCGTTGCCGAACTGTTCGAAGCACGTTCGCCGAAAGACGCGGGCATGCTGGCGGAAGTCACCGGTACGGTGGCCTTCGGTAAGGAAACGAAGGGCAAGCAGCGTCTGGAAATCACGGACATGGACGGCAACAAGCACGAGTTCCTGATCACCAAGGACAAGCAAGTGCTGGTGCACGACGGCCAAGTCGTGAACAAGGGCGAGATGATCGTGGACGGCCCGGCCGATCCGCAAGACATCCTGCGCCTGCTGGGTATCGAGGCGCTGGCCCGCTACATCGTGGACGAAGTGCAGGACGTCTACCGTCTGCAGGGCGTGAAGATCAACGACAAGCACATCGAAGTGATTGTTCGTCAGATGCTGCGCCGCGTGCAGATCGTGGAAGCCGGCGACACCGACTACATCGTCGGCGAGCAGGTGGAGCGTTCGGAGCTGCTGGAAGAGAACGACCGTATGGAAGCTGCAGGCAAACTGCCGGCGACCTACGAAAACGTGCTGCTGGGTATTACCAAGGCATCGCTGTCGACCGACTCCTTCATCTCGGCTGCATCGTTCCAGGAAACCACCCGCGTCCTCACCGAAGCGGCGATCATGGGCAAGCGCGACGGTCTGCGCGGCCTGAAGGAAAACGTCATCGTCGGCCGCCTGATCCCAGGCGGTACTGGTCTGGCGTTCCACCGCGCCCGCAAGGAGAAGGAAGTGTGGGAAGCGGAAGAGCGTCAGGCGCTGCTGCAGCAGGAGAAGGCCAATATGGCTGCTGAGCTGCAGGCGATGGAAGACCAGGCTCAAGCTCAGACCACCGAGCATCATGGCGATGCCGAGTAATCGGTAAGCCAGGCTGGAAGTAGAACGGCACCCTCAGGGGTGCCGTTTTTTTTTGCTCAATGCCGATCTCAGTGCTGATAAATGCTGCTCCAATTACCCGAGCCGGTCTGGTTCACGTTGGCCATATACCCCTGGCCGTCCTGGCGCACCCTCGCACTGTTATTGTTGCCCAGCTGTGCGACCAGGGCATTGTTTGAAAAGAGGATCCCGGCCGGGCCGCTCTGGGTGACGCTGGAGAAGTTGCCGCTCCCGTTCTGGTCGATGGTCGCCAGATGACCGTCGCCGGTCTGGCTCGCCTCGGCACGGTTGACCGATCCCAGCTGCCGGATCGTGATGTCGGAATCCCAACCGTCGACCTGATTGGTGCGTGCGCTGTTCATCGTGCCGGTTTGCACGATGGTCGGGTGGCTGCCGACCATGCCTTCCGAAACAACCGAGGCGGTATTGCCATCGCCATTCTGAGTCAGGTCCGGGCCGAAGAAGGTGGCCCCGCGCTGGCTCACCGTGAGCTGGTTGCCGGTGCCGTTCTGCGTGGCCTGCACGCTGGTATCGCCGTTGCCGAACTGCTCCACGCGGGCCAGGTTGCCGACGCCGTTCTGCTCGACGGTGGTAGGCGTCATCTGGGCGATGTTCTGGCTGATCATGGCGTCGTTCCATGCGCCGCGCTGCGTAATTCTGGCGGCGAACGCTCCGCGATTACCGTTCGTTCCATCCTGCGTGATGCCTGCGTTGTTTCCGGAACCGTATTGCTCGACCACAGCCACCGCTCCACCGAAGCGGTTGTCGCGCTGGAAGATGCCGTTACTGGTGCCGCCAGGGCCGCCCACGTGGTTGTTGTCGCCAACCTGGGTGATCGTCGCGGTGACGCCTATCAGGACGTCAGGCACGGGCGGCGTCAGGCCGACCTGCTCCGTGGACGAGGTGTTGCCGTAGCCCTGCTGCGTCACCGTCACGGTCTGGGCTGATGCGAGCTGGCAGGCGCAGGCGAGGCCGACGCCTAAGGCGATGGCTGATAGTGCGGTTCTCATGAGATTGCTCCTCGAAGTGGGCAAACAAAGTGGAAGTACTCAGTGCTGATAAACGTTGCTCCAGTTCCCCGCGCCGGTCTGGTTCACCCTGGCCGCATATCCATCCCCGTACTGGCGCAAGATCGCACTGTTGCTGTTGCCCAGCTGTGCGACCTGGGCAGTGCTTCCCCCGATGGGCCAGTTGGTGCTGCCCTGGGTGACGCTGACGAAATTGTTGCTGCCGTTCTGGTCGGTGCTTGCCTGATGCGCCTCGCCGAACTGGTTGACCTCGGCACGGTTGCTTGCGCCCTGCTGCCCGACCGTGATGCTGGAATCCCAGCCGCCGGTCTGGAAGGTGAGTACGCTGTTCAGCGTGCCGGTTTGCACGACGACCGGGCCGGCGGCCGGCGAACTCTCCGAGACGATCCAGGCGCTGTTGCCGTCGCCGTTCTGCGTGACCTCCGGGCCGTAGTAGACGCCGTCGTACTGCCTGATCATGAGCTGGTTGCCGTTGCCGTTCTGCGTCGCCCGGATGCCCGTATCGCTGCTGTTGAGCTGCTCGACGCGGGCCACGTTGCCGATGCCGTTCTGCTCGACGGTGGCAGGGCTCGTGGTCATGAGAAATTGCCTGATCGTCGCGTCGTTCAGGATGCCGCGTTGCGTAATCGTCGCATCGACCGAGCCGTGCGCCGAGGACGTGTTGTCCTGCGTGATGCTTGCATTGTTTCCAGAACCGTATTGCTCAACCACAGCAGAGGCGCCCCCGTTGTGATTGTCTCGCTGGAAGATGCCGCTGCCGGAGGCGCCGGGGCCGCCCACATGGTTGTTGTCGCCTATTTGAATGATCGTCGCGGTGGACTCCATCATTGGAATGGCTGGGTCGGTCGTGACCGTGCCGACCTGCTCCGCGGACGAGGTGTTGCCATAGCCCTGCTGCGTCACCGTAACGGTCTGGCCCGATGCGAGCTGGCAGGCGCAGGCGAAGCTGACGCCGATGGAGACAGCCGACAGTGTGGTTCTCATGAGATTGCTCCTCGAAGTGGACAAACAAAGTGGAAGCTGGCCGGCCGCCTTAACGCTGGATGAGGATGGCGGACTTGCCGTTGCCGTACTGGGTGATGCGGGCCACGCCCTCGCGGCCGTACTGTTCGATGCGGGCGGTATTGAGAACGCCCTGCTGGTCGATGGCCGCGCGCTTGCCCACGCCGGCTTGCAGGATGCTGGCTTCGTTCTGCTGGCCGCGCTGCTGCACGAGGGCCTGGTTATCGAGTCCGGTCTGCAGCAGGCTGGCGCCATTGCCGCTGCCGGACTGCGTCACCGCTGCCTGGATCTGCTGGCCCGCCAAAAAGCGCGCCGCCGCTTGTGCCGTGACGGGCGGGGCGAGTTCGGACGGAGCGAGGTCGCCGGCCCCGGCGTCGGCGGCGATTGCCATGGCGAGCAGGGCGCAGGCGCGCGCCGCCTTCATGGCGCGCTCCCGGACGTGGCATCGGCCACGCGCCGATCGTCGGACGCCAGCGAAGCGCGCGGTGCCGGCCCCGCGGCCAGGTAGCGCTTGAGCACCGGATTGCCGATCTGCCCCTCGTCCTGCAGCGTCCAGTTGCCGGCCTGGATGCCCTGCGCCACCAGGTGCGCCACGGCCGCCTCGATCGCCTCGCTGACGCACAATTGCGCCGGTTCGTTACGGGTGGTGCCGGCCTCGAATTCGGCCAGATCCTTGACGTTGACGAACTTGAAAACGCTGGGGTGCAGCTCGTACGAATAAATGCTCTTGGTGGTCGACACGCTTTGCAGGATCTGGCCGCTGCGGATGTCGACCGTGCGCAGGCTGACCGTCACCTGGTCCACCCGGTACTGGGTCGACAGGCCGACGCCGAGGAAGCGCGCGCCCACGCCGCCGGTGCGCACATTGCTTTCATAGGCCACGATGCCGCCCTCGATCAGGACGGAAGCCGCCAGCAGCGGCGGGATCTTGATTTCGGGCGTGCCCGGCGGCTGCGGCGTTTCCAGCGCGCGCACGATCTTGCGTTCGGTGAGCAAGTTTTGAAGGTTCTCGCGTTCGACCGGGATGAACCAGCCCGAATCCTGCAGCGCCCGGATCAGCATCGAGGAGGCGCCCTGCGTCACCGCGGTCGAAAACGAGCTGTCCGGCGCGGGCTTATATTGGCCGGTCTGGTCGCGGATGCCATACACGGCGACGGCGATCTTGCCCTTGGGCGCGGGCAGTTTCAGCAGGTCGCGGGTGATGGCCGTGTCCGGCGTGAGCTGGGCATTGTCGCGTACCGTCGAGGGCGGGTGGGCGCAGCCGCCCAGTAAGAGGAGAAGCGCCAGTGCGGCGGCGCGCAGGGCGTTCATTGCGAGACCTCGAACGAGGTGACGGCGCCGGTCGCTTTATCCGTGGTGGTCACGCGCAGTACGCCGCCGCCGAGGTCGGTCACCGTGATAATAAAATTCTCGGTCGAAAAGCTGCCGGGCACGAGCTTGCCGTCCGGCCCCATGAGTTTCGAGGTGGCGGACGTGGCGAGCTGGCTGAGCACCATGCGTTCAAGGGTCTGGTTGAACTGCGCCAGCGGCGACTGGTTCAGTAGCGAGGACCCGGGCCCGCCCTGGGCGACGTGCTTGTTGGTGGCCGATGCCGAGGCCAGCAGGCCAGGTCCGTTCAAGGGCGAGCCGCCGAAATTCGGGTTGACCGGCACGTAGACAAGTTCGGTCGCGCACGCGGCGCCGTTCCACAGCAGGACGCCGCAGGCGAAGGTGATAAGTGGTCGGATGGGCACGGCTCGCTCCTTCATGGCAGGATCAGAATTCGTCAGGCGCAAGGTCGGCGTCGCGGACGAATTGCCGCTGGCGCTCGAACTCGAGGATGGCCTGGTAGACGCTCTCGGCGGCGCTGGCGCCGAGTTCCTTCAGTCCGGCGCGCGCCGGCGGCAGCTGCGCCTGGTACACCCGGCGCTGGGCGTAGTCGATCCAGACTTGCGTGCCCCAGCGCGCCGACGGCCGTTCGCGGATGGCGATCGTGTAACGTTCGCTGCCCGGCTTGTCGCGCCACTCGGCGCCCAGGGCATCGCAGAATTCATGGCCCGCGACCGTGACGGCCTGGCAGGTGACGAGACCCCAGGCATCGGCACGCGTGGCGGGCTCGGCCGCAGCCGGGCATGCCGTCGTCGCGACCGTGAGCGTGGACAAGGCCAACAAGCGGAAAAGGGCGTCGATGCGTCCCGAGAGTTTCATGGGGGATATAAAAAAGATAACAACTTATGCACCGAGTGTAACGGTCGACCAAGCCCGGCCATTGAGCCTGATCAGGCCGTCCGACCGGCGGCATGCTCCGTCGCTGCCAACGAAAACGGCACCCCGAGGGGTGCCGTTTTATCGACTAAACGTGTGGCCGGGCCGCAGCTGGTAAGGACCCGCCCGGATCACATCAATGGCTCAGGTAGTACAGTGCCCTGCCGATGCGCTCACCGAACTCGACCAGTCAATCAACGTATTACGGCGAGGTCAAGTCAGGATGCAGCACAGCCTACCTGCCGTTCCGGCGGAAAACCTTGCTGCCCTGCATGTTATGATCGTCGCCCGTTCAGTATCCCCCGCCGTCATGAACAGCGAAGTAGCGCAGCACAAGCCTGGCACCAGAGCGCCCTCGGTTCCCCTCCTGACCCGCAGCCCCTATTACTTCCCGGAGATCGACGGCATCCGCGCCATCGCCGTCCTGCTGGTAATGTTTTGCCACGCCAGGTTCAGCGGCTTTACCGGCGGCTTTATCGGCGTCGACCTGTTTTTCGTGATCTCGGGCTATGTGGTGACGCTGGCGATCACCCGGCAACAGGAGGCCGGCGCCTTCTCGCTTGCCGATTTCTACGCGCGCCGGATGCGGCGCCTGCTGCCGTCCCTGTACCTCGTGGCGCTGGCGACGCTCGTGTTCTGCCTGTTGTTCGTGTTCCCGGAACATACCTTCAAGCTCATCAAAAACCTGGGCTTCCTGGTGCTGTTCAGTTCCAACGTCTACCTGTCCCGGACGACCGGTTACTTCGGCGTCGACAGCGCCAAGCAGCCGCTGCTGCATACCTGGTCGCTCTCGGTGGAAGAGCAGTTTTATTTCATTTTGCCGCTTTGCCTGGTGCTGCTGGCCCGGGTGAAGCCGAGGACGCGCTTGCTTGCCCTGTCCGCCGCGCTGCTGCTGGCACTGGCGTATTCGATCGTGCACACCAACAAGGTTGGCGCCGCCGGCTACTACATGCTCCCGGGACGGTTGTTCGAATTCCTGTGCGGCGTCGTGCTGGCCCTGGGCATCGGGCGCCTGGCTGTGCTGGGTCCACGCATCGCCAACCTGCTGGTCGTGCTCGGCATGGCGGGCGTCGCGGTCTGCACCCTGCGCTATGGAGCCGAAACCGTCATGCCGGGAACGGGCGCGATCCTGCCTTGCATCGCCGCCGTGCTGCTCATCGCTGGCGGACGCTACGCCGGCGCACTGCATCCGGTGCTCACCAACCGGCCGCTGCGCTATTTGGGCCGCATCTCCTATCCGCTATACCTCTGGCATTGGCCGCTCATCTTCGCTTTCAACCGCCTGGGATGGAACGGCAGCGCAGGGATGGGCCTGGCCCTCGCAGTGTCGGTCGTGCTGGCGGCGCTGACCCACCGCTGGATCGAGCAGCCCTGGCGTGCCCGCAGCGAGCGTCCGCGCCGCACTTGGCTGCGCCTGTGGCTGCTGCCTTTCCTGTTCATGCTGGGCTTGTACTTCCTGGCCAGGGAGACCGATCAGCTGACCCGGTTCTATCCGGCGCAGTACCGGGCCGATTACGTGAACGCGAGCCAGTCGGTGTTCGAACATCCGCGCGCCGAGCGCTGCTGGAACAAGGTCGAGCTCTTCCCGGCGGCGTGCTCGCTGGGCACGCAAGGGGCAGCCACCAAGGCCGTGCTGTGGGGCGATAGTCACGCCTACCACCAGATCGATTTCCTCGATGCGATCGGCAAGTCCAAAAACCTCGCCATCCACGACATGACGTTCGCGATGTGCGGACCGGTCGCCAACAGTCCGGAACGGGCCGGCGACGGGCGCTACCAGCGCCATGCGGAGGAGTGCCGCGCCCACAGCGCTGCCGTCATGCGGCACATCCTGGCCGACCCGGCGATCGAGTTCGTCTTCATGGCGGCAATGTGGGACATCTACGGCGGTGGCGTCGATGGCGTCGGCCCCGGACAGCACGGTTATCTTCCCGGCCAGTTCGACACCGAGCTGGCGGCCACGATCGCCCAGTTGCAGGCGGCCGGCAAGCGCGTGATCATGCTCGACGATACGCCCCTGCTGCCCAGGGAGCTGGACAGCTGCGCTTCCGACCGCCTGTACCTGCCCGGCATGGCCGGCCGCGATTGCAGCTACAGCCGCAGCATCGCCGACGAGAAGCACCAGGCGACGGCGCAGATCCTCGCGCGGGTCGTGCAGGCCCATCCGGACGTCGCGATGATCAACACCTATGACGTGCTGTGCGACGACAAGCGCTGCCAGTCGGAGATCGACGGCGTCCCGCTCTATAAACACGATGACCTGAACCACCTGGGCGCCGGCGGCTCGCGCATGTTTTATGCGCTGTACATGCGCAACCATCCGGGGCAGCTCGACCGGATACTGGAGCGCCAGTGACGGTAATATGAGGGTTTTCATAAGCCATGGGCGGCAGCCACGATGACAACACGAACGATTCGCAGCGCCAGCCCAGCCGACGCCGAGGCCGTCTGCGCCATCTATAACCATTACGTCGACAACACCACCATCTCGTTCGAAGAAGCGCCTGTCGCGCCGGGCGAGATGGCCGAGCGCATCGCCGATGTCGCCTCATTGAACCTTCCCTGGCTGGTCATGTGCGAGGACGACAAGCTGATCGGTTACGCCTACGCCACCAAATGGCGCGCGCGCGCCGCCTACCGCTTCGCTGTCGAAAGCTCGGTCTACATCGACTGCGATTACGCCGGCAAGGGCGCGGGCACAGCACTGTACGAAGCGCTACTGATGGAACTGCGCCGGCGCGAGCTGCACCTCGTCATCGGCGGCATCGCCCAGCCGAACGAGGCCAGCGTGCGCCTGCACGAGCGGCTGGGTTTTATCAAGGTGGCGCACTTCAGCGAAGTCGGCCTGAAGTTCGGGCGCTGGATCGACGTCGGCTACTGGCAGCTGAAACTCGCACCGCGGGAGAACCCATGAACACGCCATGCCTCGTCATCATCGACATGCAGAAGGGGATGGCGACGCCCGCCGCCGGCAGCCGCAACAATCCGCAGGCGGAGGACAACATCGTCCGGCTGCTGCGGGCCTGGCGCGCCGCCGGGGCGCCCGTCGTCCACGTGCGCCACATCTCGCGCTCGCCGGCCTCCCTGTTTGCGCCGGGCCAGTCCGGTGTCGAATTCCAGGAAGCCTTGCAGCCGCTGGCGCACGAGCACGTGGTCGAGAAGAACGTGCCGGATGCGTTCATCAATACCGCGCTCGAGCGCTGGCTGCGGGTGCGTGGCGTGAATGCGCTCGTCATCGTCGGCGTCAGCACGAACAACTCGGTGGAGTCGAGCGCGCGCACGGCCGGTAACCTGGGTTTCCGGACGATCGTGGTAGCCGATGCGACCTACGCCTACGCGATGCGCGATTACGCCGGCGTCGAGCGCAGCGCGGACGAGGTGCATGCGATGGCGCTCGCCAACCTGATGAGCGATTACGCTGCCATCAAGGATACGGAGACCGTGTTGGCGGAACTCGCTGCACACTAAACGGCTTCCCTGCCGGGCTCCCTCATCGTTTCGGATGCACTACACTGATCCGCGTTGGCGCATCTCGTTCAATAAACGATGACTGAAAGGGAGTGACATGAAAGCACAATGGATCTGCGCATTGGTACTGAGTTCGGCCTGGGCGGCAGCAAGCGTGCATGCGGCCGAGCTGCGCGCGACGATGAATACGGTGTCCGAGGCCGGCGTCGGCAAGTCGGCCGGCACGGTGACGATCAGCGACTCGAAGTTCGGCCTGGTGTTCACGCCGGCACTGACCGGCCTGCCGCCGGGCGTGCACGGCTTCCACGTGCACGAGACGGGCAGCTGCGATACCAACCAGAAGGATGGCAAGCCGGTGCCGGCTGGCGCGGCGGGCGGCCACCTGGATACCACCAAGAGCAAGAAGCACGGGCTGCCCTGGGGCGACGGGCATATCGGCGATTTGCCGGCGCTGTACGTCGACAGCGCGGGGGCGGCGAACAATCCGGTGCTGGCGCCGCGGCTGAAAAAGCTGGCGGATATAAAAGGCAAGGCGCTGATGGTGCATGCGGGCGGGGATAACCACTCGGATCATCCGGCACCGCTCGGGGGCGGTGGGGCGAGGATCGTGTGCGGGATTATTGAGTGAAATAAAATTTCACCGTTGCGTGATCGATGAAATAATGTTTCATTAAAAGCGCGTGCCATGTGCATGCGTCGTACCGCGTGGGCACGGAGTGCCCACCCTACAAAAGCAAAGCCCGGTCTATAACCGGGCTTTCTTTTATTTCGCGGCGGCGCGTACCTTGCCGAAGGCGTCGCCCGCTTTCCAGGCCGGCATCTTCGGAGAATCCGCCACCATGCGGCCCAGGTTCAGCGTGAACTGCGCCTGCTGCACCATGCCGCTCAAATCCCAGCTCGGATCGTATTCGTCGTTCACCTGGTGGTAGCGCGCGCGGTAGGCCTTGGCCTTGGCGTTGTTCGCCTCCACGTTCGACACCCAGGCACTGCCGCCGCCGACCGAGAAGGCCGGGATGCCGGCTTTGGCAAAGCTGAAGTGGTCGCTGCGGAAGTAGCCGCCGGCCAGGTCCGGCTTGGCCGGGGCGATCGTGAGACCCATGGCCTTCGCCGTGCTTGCGGCCATCGCGCCCAGCTCCGTGCGCTCGCTGCCGGAGACGCCGATGTCCTTCGCCTGTCCCACGAAGTTCAGGCTGTCGAGGTTCAGGTTGGCCGCCGTCTTCTCGGCCGGCCACAGCGGACGCGCCGCGTAGGCCGCGCTGCCGAGTAATCCCTGTTCTTCGGCCGCGACCCACAGGAACATCTGCGAGCGCTTGGCAGGGTGACGCGCCGCTTCCTGCGCCATCGCCAGCAGGCCCGCCGTGCCCGAGGCATTGTCGACGGCGCCGTTGAAGATGGTATCGCCCTCGGTCCCTTGCTTGCCCATGTGGTCCCAGTGCGCGCTGTAGATGACGACTTCGTCCTTCAGCTTCGGATCGGTGCCGGGCACGACGCCGGCCACGTTGAATTCGTTCAGGGTACGCACCGCCGCACGCGTTTCGCCTTTTACGCGCGCATTGAGTGGCACGGGCTTGAAGGCCTTGTCTTCAGCCGCGGCGCGAAGTTTATCCAGGTCCTGGCCGGCCGCCGCGAACAGTTTACGGGCGGCGGCGTCGGTCATCCAGCCCTGCATGCCGGTGCCGAGATCGGCGTCGGCGAGTTGAAAACGCTCGGCGGCGGCCCAGCTGTTCTGGACCACGCTCCAGCCGTAGGAGGCCGAGGCGTCGGTGTGGATCAGCAGGACGCCGGCCGCGCCCTGGCGCGCCGCTTCCTGCAGCTTATAGGTCCAGCGGCCGTAGTAGGTGAGGCCGGCGCCATTGAAACGCTTCGGTTCCGCCGCGGTCGGGGCCGGGTCGTTGACCATCATGACGAGGATCTTGCCCTTCGCGTCCAGGCCTTTGAAGTCGTCCCAGCCTTCTTCCGGCGCGGTGATGCCGTAGCCGACGAAGACCAGTTCCGCATCCATGCTGTGTTCGGGCTTCGCATCGCCCGGCGCCCACACCCAGTCGGCGCCGAAGGCCAGCGGCAGTGCCTGGCCGCCGGCGATCACGCCGACATTGCTCTGTTGCGGCAGCGGACGCACGCCGGCGATCTTGACTTCCTGGCGGTAGCTGTTGCCATTGGCCGGCTTCAGGCCGGCGGCCATCGCCTGCGACTCCAGGTACGCGACCGTCAATTCTCCGCCGCGCTGGCCGGTGCCGCGGCCCTCGAGGGCGTCGGAGGCGAGGAAGGACAGGTGGCCGCGCAGCGGCGCTTCCTGCACGGTGGCGGCTTGCGCCTTGTTCGGCGCGGCGTGAACGGGATAGGCAAACGCCAGGCTGCTGGCGAGGGCGGTCAATACGGCGATCTTGTGCATGGAATCCTGCTGCGGTGATTAATGGGGTCGGCACCTGCGGTGCCGCCACATTGTAGTGCAAGCGCACTAGTAGAACCACAGCGTATCGGCGGCGATCGACTGGCCGCTGAAGGGCACCAGCGCTACCTGCGGCCGCGCCGGCAGCAGGCGTTCCGGCAGCCCGGGCAGCACCTCCTCGATCCGCACCGCGTAGATCGGATCGCCGACCACGTCGATCCGGAAGTGCAGCAAATCGTCCTCCATGCCGTACAGGACGATGGCCAGAGTCTTCGCTTCGCTGTCGAGCAGCACGCGGCCGTTCACCGTCGCGTGCGTGACCCGCGCACCGATCACCTTCAGGCGTACCTGCGGCGCGCGGTTCTGCGAGACCAGCGTGAAGTCTGCATGGCGCTGCGGAGCCTGGCCGTTGCGCAGGATGCGCACGAACGGGAACTGCAAGCCGTCGCGCGGCGCCCAGGCATACCACAGGGGCGGGCTGTCCCAGCCGAAGACGTTCAGGAACACGTACGGCTCCTTCAGCTTGGCGAACAGCGTTCTCTCCCACGGATCGAGGGCGCCGGCCGGATGCAGCCAGTAGGCGTCCCAGCTCGGCATGTCCTTGTAATACACGAGGCCATTCGCGCGCAGCGCTACGGGCTCGTCGACCGTGCCGGCACTGCCTGCCAGCGCCAGGCCGCCCAGCCCAGCCAGCAGCAGCGTGCGCGCGAGATAGCGCCGCGCATGCATCAGCAGCAGCGCCGACACGCCCAGCAGCAGCGCCAGCAGCGCGATCGGCACATTCATGCGCTGCGGCGAGAGCACCGTAAAACTGTCGCGCAATGCCGGCAGCACCAGCACGAACGCGGGCAGCACGCCGGCCAGCATCAGCGCCAGCCGCGCCGCCGGCCGCACGGCCACAGGCTGCACATGCAGCGCGATGAAGGCTGCCAGCGCCGCCAGCAGCGGCCAGGCAAACAGGTGGCTCGCGCCGGGCGCCAGCCAGCTCGCCAGCAGCAGCACCACGACCAGGCAGGCCAGGCCGGCGAGCATGCATGCCGCCGTGCCGGTGCGACGCCCCAGCTGGCGCAGTGCGAGGACGAAGAAGGCCGTGCACAGCGCGCAGACGGCCGCGAGATAGGGCAGGGCCGCATCGGGCGCGGTCGGATGCCAGACGCGGTGCAGGCCCGGCATCCGCTGCCACAGCTGCCAGGCGCCCATGCCGAGCACGACGGCGATCGCGGGCAGGACGAACAGGGCCTGGAGCAGGGCCGGATAGCGCACCTGCGCGCGCTGCATCGCAACGCAGGCGGCGCCTGCCAGCAGCAGGCACGCCAGGCGCGCCAGCGGCCAGACCAGGGCGCCGTCGTAGTGCACGGTCCCGGCAAACGGCAAGCTGAAATAGACCTGCCCTGTCGCGGGCTGCGGATCGATGCGCACGCTGCCGAATGCGCGCGTCAGGCGCAGCATCGTGTCGCCCATCTGCTGCAAGGTCGCGCGCTCGAAGCGCTGCGCCGTGTCGAGGGCGGGATCGTGCCCGAACGGGCGGCCCGTGTGCGCGAACTGCAGCAGCGGCACCCCCAGCCGGTCGAGCGCGCCGATGCGCAGGGGACGCGGAGCCAATTGATGGACTTCCTGCATCAGCGAGGAACCGGCAATGCCGGGCGCCGCGCGCAGCCAGCCGTCGATGGCGGCGCGGTTTGCCTTGAACGTGTTGTAGAGCCTGAGCGGCCCGCCGCTGCCGCCGCCATCGAAGCGCAGCGCCAGCCCGACCTCGCGCGCCCACGGATGCTGCTCGGCGAAGGCCTGCATGCCGAGGCTGCCGACGCATTCTCCGTCCGCGAACAGCACCAGCACGTCGTTCTCGAGCGGGTCGCCGGCACGCAGCGCGCGCAAGGTTTCGAGCAGGGCCGCCATCGGCGCCGCGCCGCTCGCGCCAAGGCTGGCGGGCTCGCTGTCGAGGTGCGCCGCCAGCAGCAGGCTCGGGCGGCGCAGGCGGTCCGGCGCCGTGCCCGGCACGCGCACCAGCACGTTGTGCACCACGCCCATGGTCGCTTCGTAGTTCGCGTTGTAGTCGACGTAGTTCTTCTGCACGAGGGCGCGCTGCACCTGTGCTTCGAATCCGAGTGCGCGCAGGCGGGCCAGCAAGTAGGCGCGCGCCTGGCCGTTCGCCGCACTCGCGATCGGACGCGGCGCGCGCGTCAGCGCTTCCAGGTCCGCCACCGCGCGCGCGGCCGAGAACTGCAGCGCCGGCGCGGTGCTCGGCGCAACCGCAGGCATGGGCGCCTGCACCGGCCACAGCGCCAGCCAGCACAGGGACGCGGCGAACAGCAGGGCTGCGGCGATACCGGCAGATGGGGATGAATCCGAAAGCATGTGCTGCATCCTTGTCGAGGGTCGAGCGGAGGCCTGCCGAAGTCCAGCACAACGCACAGGCACAAAAAAACCCGCCAGGCTGAGGGATGGCGGGCAAAGAGGATGATCAGGGAATTATTCGAGGTTCCAGACGTAGGCGATCTGCGCCCAGCCGGCCTCCGCTACGCCGTTATTCATCGCCGGCTTGAAGCGGCACAGGCTCAAGGCGCTGACGGCGGCGCGGTCGAGATCGCGCGAGCCGCTCGAACCCTGCACCTTCGCACTGGTCACGCGGCCATCGGTGCCAACCAGCAGGGCCAGCGTCGTCGTCCCGGTATCGCCGTTGCGCGCGGCCGCCGCCGGATAGGCCGGCGTGGCGCAGCTGCCGGCATCGGCCAATACCGCGGTGCGCATCGCACCCGTGTTCGTCGAGGGCGTCGCCGGCTGGGGCGCCACCTCGGCTTGCGCCGGCTGCGGCGGTTGCGGCGGCGCGACTTCGGTCGTGGTCTGCACCGGGTTCTCGATCACCGGCGGCGGCACGTCGACTTCGACTTTCGGCACCACGACTTCCGGCGGTGCGACCCGCGGCATCGGCTTCGGCGGCTCGGGTGGCGGAGGAGGCGGCTTCACCGGCTCGGGCGTCATGAACACGGTCAGATCTTCGGGCAGCAAGGGCATCGAGATGACCTTGTTGTTCATCATGTTGACGACGCCGACGGCAATCAGGGCGTGCAGGCCGGCGACCAGCGCGAACTTGCCGGCCTTGCTGCCGCTGTCAGGGTGCATGTGCGAGAAATGCATGGCGATCTCCTTGTTGTGACGCCCTGACGGTCGGCTGTCAGGGCTGCGCTTACAGAAAGACGTACATATTTCTAGTCTATGGAAACAATATATGCCAACAGATAGTAATGAGTAAAGCGTTTTGTTGGCAAGCGTGCATGCCATGTGCTCAGCAGGGAATGGATACTCGCCTACCGTGGCGTTGTATGAAATAATCAACCCATGCCGATCCGGCTTCCGTCACATGGCACACTTAGCTGCCAGAGTTTGGTAAGCAGATGTAAGGAATGGAGAGAAGCGTGAGCAATTCGAAAGCAATTCGCGTGATGCTGGCCGACGACCACCCGATCGTGATGACGGGATTCGCGATGTCGCTCGCGGCCGAAGGAATGGACGTCGTCGCCCAGGCGCGCACCCCGAGCGAGGCGGCGGCGCTGTATGCCGAGCACCAGCCGGACGTGGTCGTGCTCGACATCCGCTTCGGCACCGAGCTGACCGGCCTGGACGCGGCGCAGAACATCCTGCGCGCCGACCCGCATGCCAAGGTCGTCTTCCTCAGCCAGTTCGACCAGGATAGCCTGATCAAGGAAACCTACCGCATCGGCGCCCACGCTTTTGTGACCAAGGATTGCGACCCGGCCGACCTGGCCGCCGCGGTGCGCCAGGCGCATGCCGGCAAGCTGTACTTCCCGCCGCAGATCGCCGAGCGACTCGCCAGCATCGCCGTGCGCGGCGACGTCTCGCCGCAATCGCAGCTCGACGAGCGCGGCCTCGAGATTTTCAAACTGATGGCCGAAGGGCTGACCAATGGCGAGATCGCCGAGAAGCTGAACCTGTCCACCAAGACCATCAGCAATACCAGCCAGTCGATCAAGGAAAAGCTGGGCGTCGAGCGCCAGGCCCACATCACGAAACTGGCCGTCAAATATGGCCTGATCCAGCCCTGAGCCGATGCGCCTGCGTCTCCTTGCCGCAGGGCTGATGCTGGCTGCCGGTGCAGTCCTGGCGGCGCCAGCGCCTGCTTCGGGCTACCGCTTCCAGATCTTCCCCGGCGGTGACAGCAGCCTGACGGTGCGCATCGCCGAGGATTTATATAAGCGCCTGGTGCCGACCTTCGCCGGCTTTCGCACCGAGCTGGCCCAGCGCCGGCGCATGGTCTACATCGCGATCGGTCCCGACGCGCTGCGCGAAGCCGTTGCACGCCGCTGCGACTGCGTGGTGATCGCAGCCTTCACCTCAAGCCAGGTCTGGCATGCCGTCGTCGACCGCCTGCCGCCGGCGCGGGCGCGCATGATGACGGCGGTGTACGCGGAACCGGCGCCGGGCGACCAGCTGCGCCTGGCCGCGCTGCTGTACCGGCGGCCGGTGCGCGCCGCGGCCATCCTCGGACCCGACACCGATTACCTGCAGCCGCTGCTCGCCGGACAGGCCGACGTGCTGCAGGCAGGGCGCGACGACAACCTGGGCGACGTCCTGACCCGCCTCCAGCGCCACGAGGTGCTGCTGGCGCTGCCCGACAGCGCCATCTACAACCCGGAAAACATCCGCAACATCCTGCTCTCGACCTATCGCCGCAAGCAGGCCGTGATCGGCTTCTCCGCCGACATGGTCAAAGTGGGTGCGCTGGCCACGACCTATTCCGAGATCGAGGACATCAACGCCCAGGTGGCCGAAATGGCGGCCAGCTTTGTCGCCAGTGGAGAACTGCCGGCGCCGCAGTTCCCGCGCTACTTCCGTACCACGATCAACGAGGGCGTCGCGCGCTCGCTCGACATCGTCGTCAGTCCTGAAGCGCGCCGCTTTGCGCGTGCGCGCCCATGAAGATAAGGGGCTGGCGTTTCTGGCGCAGCTGGAGCATCGGCCTGCGCATGGCTTTTATTACCATGCTGCCGGTGGTTTTCCTGTTCAGCGCCTTCGTCTGGTACTCGTGGTACGCGCACCGCGCCCAGGTGGCCGAAGAATTGAGCGAACGCGGACGCATCCTTGCGCGCGCCCTGGCCGAGACCAGCGAATACAACGTCATCTCGGGCAATTTGACCGACCTGCGCCTGACGATCAACGGTCTGGTGCAGTCCGATAAAAACATCTTCCGGATCGACGTGGTCGATGCCAGCGGCAAGCGCGCCGTGCGCGTCACCTCGGATACCGCCCAGGACGCGGAACCGCATTACTACGAGGCGCCGATCCGCAAGCAGGTCGTCTGGATCAACCTGTTTACGGATAACGGCACCCCGCACGTCTCGGCTTCGAGCGATGCGCGCCCACCCACCTTGACCACCGAGATCGTCGGCGCGGTGCAGGTGCGCATGTCGCCCTCGAACATGCTCGACAAGCAGGCCAGGCGTTTCAGGATCGAGCTGGCGATGGCGGCGCTGGCGCTGCTGGTGAGCGGTGCGCTGGCCTGGGTGCTGGCGCGCTCGCTGACGCTGCCGCTGAAGGAGGCTATTCAAGCGCTGCGCGCGATCCGCGGCGGCCAGTACCGGGTCGAGCTGCCGGTGACGACCGGCGGCGAAGTCGGAGAGCTGCAAGCCTCGATCGGCGAGATGTCGGTCGCGCTCGACCAGTCGACCCAGGACCTGGAAAACAAGGTCGCCGAGCGCACGCGCGACCTGGTCGCCTCGCGCAACGAAGCGCTGCGGGCCGATGCCGACAAGCGGAAACTGATCCAGAAGGTGAACAGCATCATCGAGGACGAGCGTAAAAGCATCGCGGTCGAGATCCACGACGAATTGAACGCCTCGCTGATCGCGGTGCGCCTGGAAGCGCAGAGCATCGGTACGCTGGCGGGGAAGGTGCCGCCAGCGCCGGAAATCGAGGAGATCCGTGCCAAGGCGGGGGCGATCACCAAGCTCGCGCTCGACCTGTACGCCAACGGCCGGCGCCTGGTGCGCAGATTGCGCCCCGAAGTGCTGGACATGCTCGGCCTGCACGGCGCGGTCGAGGAGATGCTGCGCCACTACGACAGCGCCGGCTGCCGTTTCTCCTTCCACTCCGAAGGCGACTTTTCGAAGCTCGGCAACGAGCTGGCCATTTCCGCCTACCGCATCGTGCAGGAAGCGCTGTCGAACATCATGAAGCACGCCAGCGCCACGGCGGCCGAGGTGACGCTGGTGCTGGACGCGGCGAACCAGACGCTGCGCATCGAGGTCGAGGACAACGGCCAGGGCTTCGATCCGGCCAGCAGCTCCGAAGGGATCGGCATCATCGGCATGCGCGAGCGCGTGTATGCGCTGCAGGGCACGATGGAAGTACGCTCGGCACCGGAACGGGGTACGACGCTGGCGATTGCACTGCCACTCTCCGCCCCATCTGCGGTATCGTAGCGCCTTGGCCTCAACTCCCCGCTTAAAACCATGTCGAACGCATTGAAGACGCCCTACGAACTGGGCAACCAGAACCAGACCACCACGCACGCCGAGTGCATCGCCTGGTACGAAGACCTCGCCCGTCAATACCCACAGGTGCTGCGCTTCGGCGTCGTCGGCACGTCGGATGCCGGCCTGCCGATCCACGCGGGCGTGGTCAGCAGCGATGGCGTGTTCGACGTCGAGACGATCAAGGCGGCCGGGCGTCCGGTCTTCTTCAACAACAACGGCATCCACCCGGGCGAACCGGAAGGCGTCGACGCCTGCATGGCGCTGGTGCGCGACTTCTGCATCGAGCCCGAGCGCCTGGCCAGGCTGGGCAAGACCGTGTTCCTGTTCGTCCCGCTCTACAACGTCGACGGCAGCATCAACCGCGCCAACACCTCGCGCGTGAACCAGGACGGTCCCGAGCAGTTCGGCTTCCGCGGCAACAGCCGCCACCTCGACCTGAACCGCGACTTCGTCAAATGCGACACGCTGACCGCGCAGACCTTCAATAAACTGTTCGCGACCTGGGATCCGGACGTGATGGTCGACACCCACACGTCCAACGGCGCCGACTACAGCTACACCATGACCCTGATCCACACCCAGGCCGATAAACTGGGCGCGGAGCTGGGCGGCTTTTTGACGGGCACCATGCTGCCGGCGATGTATGCCGAGATGGAAGCGCGCGGCTGGCCGACCTGCCCGTATGTGAACCCCGTGAAGGACAGCCCGGACCACGGCATCGCCGAATTCCTGGAGACGGCGCGCTTCTCGACCGGCTACGCGGCCCTGCATCATACGATCGGCTTCATGCCCGAGACGCACATGCTGAAACCCTTCAAGGACCGCTACGAGTCGATGCGCGCCCTGGTCGAGACGGCGCTCGATTTCACGGTGCAGCACGCGGACCAGATCCAGTCCCTGCGCCACGCCGCCAAGGCGCTTGGGCGCACCCGCGCCGAATGGCCGGTGCATTGGACGATGGACGAAGAAAACACGAGTACTTTCCGCTTCAAGGGCTACGAGGCCTGCTACAAGCCGAGCGTGCTGGGCGATTATTCGCGCCTGTACTACGACCGTAGTAAACCGTGGGAACGCGACATCACCTACTACAACCGCTTTAAAGCCGACGTTACCGTGCAGGCACCGAAGGCCTACATCGTGCCGCAGGCCTGGCGCGAAGCGATCGAGCGGCTCGAACTAAACGGCGTGCAGCTGGAACGCGTGTCTGAAGACCGCATGCAGGAAGTGACGTACTATCACATCGCCTCGGTCTCTTCGCGCCCGAACGCCTACGAAGGCCACATGTTCCACGACGAGGTGCAGCTGGAAAAGCGCCGCGGCCAGGTGCTGGTGCGCGCCGGCGACGTGATCGTCCCGCTCGACCAGGACAAGGCGCGCTACGTCGTCGAAACCCTGGAACCGCAGGCGCACGACAGCTTCTTCCGCTGGGGCTTCTTCAACAGCGTGCTGGAAAAGAAGGAAGCGTATTCGGACTACGTGTTCGAAGACGAAGCCGAACGCATGCTGCGTGATGAACCTGCGCTGGCCGCCAAATTCGCGGAATGGAAAGCCGCCAATCCGGCGCTGCTGTCCAACCAGGAAGCCGTCCTCGACTTCATCTTCGCCCACTGCGACACCTACCGCGAACCCGAGTGGCGCCGCTATCCGGTGTTCATGGTCGAGTAATCGTCTGCTCAGATACGCGCCGCATCTTGTAGGATGGGCACTCCGTGCCCATGCGGATTCGGCGCACCAACAACACGTTTGGCAACAGCCCCACCATCCATGAAAACCCGTATCCTTGCGGCCGGCCTGGTGCTCGCCGCCACCGCGAACGCCGCCCCGACCGTCGGCCAAACCTACTTCGAACAAAACTGCGCCAGCTGCCACACGGTCGACCCGGCCATGTCTTCGCGCGCCGGTCCCGGCCTGTTCAACGTCCTGGGCCGCAAAGCCGCCGCCGTCCCCAGCTTCAACTACACCGACGCCCTGAGCAAAGCCGGCGCCGCCGGCAAGACCTGGACGAAGGAAGAACTCGACGTCTTCCTGCGCGACCCGAACAAGGACGTCCCCGGCACCGCGATGCCGATCGGCGTCGCCGACGCCAAACAGCGCGCCGCCGTGATCGACTACCTGGCCACGCAGAGCGGCAAAGCGGCCGCACCCGCCGCTGCAATCGCAAAAGCCGCCGCCGACAGCGGCGCCTGGACCGCCGACAAGCCCGGCGACGTCCACCACATCAAGGCCACCGACCTGGTCGCGCCCTACGCCAGCGAGAGCGCCGGCAACGGCCCGAAGCTGGCGCCGCGTCCGGACGGCGCCACGCCGGCCGTTCCCGCGGGTTTCAAGATCGGCATCTATGCCGACAATCTCGGCAAGCCGCGCCTGCCGCTGCGCGCCCCGAACGGCGACATCTTCCTGTCCGAAGCGGCCAAGGGCCAGATCACGGTCCTGCGCTCGAAGGACGGCGCCAGGGCCGACACCAACAGCGTGTTCGCCACCGGCCTGTCGCGTCCCTACGGCATGGCCCTGTGGCCGGCCGGCCCGAACCCGAAGTACCTGTACGTCGCCAACGTGAATTCCGTGGTGCGCTTCGCGTACAGCGTGGGCGACCTGAAAGCGAAGGGCGAGCCGGAAGTCGTCGTCGATAAAATCAGCGACACCAGCGGCGGACACGTCACGCGCACGATCGCGTTCTCGAACGACGGCAAGACCCTGTTCCTGTCGGTCGGCTCGGCCACCAACTACGCCTCCAAGATCGGAGACAAGCCGCCGCAGCCGCTGGCACAGTGGGAAGTGAAATACGGCGTCGGCGCCGCCTGGGGCGAGGAGAGCGAGCGTGCGGCCGTGCTGGCCTTCGATGCGGACGGCAAGAATCGCCGCCCGTACGCGAACGGCCTGCGCAACTGCGTCGGCATGCTGGTGCATCCGAAGACGGGTGAACTGTTCTGCAGCGTGAACGAGCGCGACGAGTTGGGCGACAACCTGCCGCCGGACTACGTCACGCGCGTGAAAAAGGATGGCTTCTATGGCTGGCCGTGGTACTACATCGGCGCCAACGAAGACCCGCGGCTGAAGGGGATTCGTCCCGATTTGAAGAACAAGGTGATCGTCCCCGACACCCTGATCCAGTCCCACTCGGCGCCGCTGGGCATGGTCGTGTACGAGGCACCGAAGGGCGCGAAGTTCGCGTTTCCGAAAGAGTACGAGGGCGACATCTTCCTCGCGCTGCACGGCTCCTGGAACCGCGGCATGCGTACCGGGTACAAGGTGGTACGCGTCCCGATGAAGAACGGCGTACCGACCGGGCAGTACCAGGACTTCATGACCGGCACCGTGCTGAGCGACCGCGATGTGTGGGGCCGCCCGGCCGCCGTGGAAGTAGCCGCGGATGGCGCGCTGCTGGTGGTCGACGACGGCGGTGGCGTCGTGTGGCGAATCACGCCAGAAAAATAAACTGATGTGTCCTGTGTAAGGTGGGCAGCTCTGCTGCCCACGCGGACCAGGCAACAGCCCCACCGACGCTTCGATCTTCTCGATCAAGTCTTCCTTTAATTCCCACTTTCCAAGCGTTCAGCAACGATATACTTCAATCGTTCAATAACACGCACTAGAAAGGGAGAACATGAGGAGACTGCCCATCAAATTCATCACCACCGTCATTGTGCTGGTGCTGCTGTTCTTACTGGCGCCCTTCGGCACCGTCCCTGCAGGCCACCGCGGCGTGAAGACCACCTTCGGCAGTCCGAGCGACGAGGTGCTGAGCGAGGGCATTCACTTCCGCATCCCACTGGCGCAGAAGATCAACCTGGTCAACGTCTCGATCCAGAAGGGAGAAGGAGAAGGCGACGCCGCCTCGCGCGACCTGCAGATCGTGCACACGCGCGTGGCGCTGAACTACCACGTCAAGCCGGAAGGCGCCGTCTCCATCTTCCGCGACCTCGGCAACCAGCCGGGCGAACGCATGATCATCCCCTCGGTGCAGGAAGCCGTCAAAGCAGTCACGGCGCGCTTCACGGCCGAAGAACTGATCGCCAAGCGCACCGACGTACGCGACCAGATCGTCACCCAACTGCGCGAGCGCCTGGCGCGCCACGCGATCGTGGTCGACGAGTTCTCGATCGTGAACTTTAACTTTTCGAAGTCCTTCAACGAAGCGATCGAAGCCAAGACCACGGCCGAACAACTGAAACTGAAAGCCGAACGCGACCTGCTGCGCATCGAAGTCGAAGCGCGCCAGCGCGTGGCGCAAGCACGTGCCGAAGCCGAATCGCTGGCGATCCAGCGCCAGCAGGTGACGCCGGAACTGATCCGCCTGCGCGAGATGGAAAACCAGCGGCTGGCGATCGAGAAGTGGGATGGCAAGCTGCCGAACGTGGCGGGTGGGGCGATCCCGTTCATCAATGTGAACAAGGCGCAGTAACTGGCATGGGACATTGAGGCTGATGACCTCATGTCAGACAATTAGCCAAGACCTGTCGTTGGCCGTGGTGAATCGTAGGGTGGGCACTCCGTGCCCACGCGGACGAGCGTATGCTGTGGCGATACGTTTGCCATCATCGACGTACGTGCGCATCACTCGCTTTACGATCTACATACACCGAACCGCGTGGGCACGGAGTGCCCACCCTACGGCTGATACAACGCGAATGCCGGCGGATTGGATCCCCGCCGGCTGGGCTAATTACTTCGACTCAGCAATCCACCGATCCACCTTCTTCTCCAGCAGCGCCAGCGGCAGCGTCCCTTCACCCAGCACGATGTCGTGGAAGGCTCGCAGGTCGAACTTCGCGCCGAGTGCCGTTTGCGCACGCTGGCGCAGTTCCAGGATTTTCAAGGAACCGATCTTGTAGCCCAGCGCCTGGCCCGGCCACACCATGTAGCGCTCGATCTGCGCGCGCGAATCGGCTTCGCTGTAGCCCAGCGTGTCGCTGAAATATTTAATGGCCTGCTCGCGCGTCCAGCCCTTGGTGTGCAGGCCGGTGTCGACCACCAGGCGCGCGGCGCGCAGCATTTCGTCGTTCAGGTGGCCGAAATAATCTTCCGGTTTGTCGAACAGTCCCATGTCCTTGCCGAGGGTCTCGGCGTACAGCGCCCAGCCTTCCGTAAAGGCGTTATTGCCGCCGAACTTGCGGAAGTTCGGCAGGCCCAGTTCCTGCACCAGCGCGATGTGGAAGTGGTGGCCCGGCTGGCCTTCGTGCAGGAACAGCGTGACCATGCCGGTGCTGCCGTACTGGGTCGGATCGTTCACGACCGACCAGAACACGCCCGGACGCGTACCGTCCACGGCTGGCGGGGTGTAGTGGTCGGAGGCCGTGGCGCGGCTCAGTTCAGGCTCGAGGCGCAGGTCCAGCGGCGACTTCGGACGCAGGTTGAACATCGACGGCAGCCTGGTGCGCAGCTGGGCGTCGAGCTTGCGGTAGACCTCGATGACTTCCTGTTCGGTCTTGAACGGCTTGAACTTGGCCTGCTGCGAGACCCAGGCCGGCAGGCCGGCCGCCGGACCCGTATAACCCATCTTCGGGCCGATGCGGCCGTACTCTCCCTGGATGCGCGCGACTTCCTTCAGGCCGATCTCGTGGATCGCTTCCGGCGTCAAATCCGTCGTGGTCTGGCTCGCCACGCGCACCTTGTACCAGGCGGCGCCGTTCGGCAGCGCGTTCCAGCCGCTCGTCGTGCGCGTGGCCGGCACATACTCCTTTTCGATGAACGTGGCCAGGCGTGCCAGGGCCGGGTTCAGTTTCATGCCGATCGTCTCGCCGTACAGTTTGACGAGCGCGCGCTTGTCGGCATCGGAAAAACCGTCGGGGAAGTTTTTTACGGGCGTGTAATAGATGCTTTCCTCGGGCGATCCGGCAACCAGCTGCTTGAACTGAGGCAGGGCGGACAGCATCACCGATTTCGGGTGCACGATGCCGCGCTTGATCCCTTCGCGCATGTTGGCGATGGCCTGGTCGACCCATGGTCCCAGCTGCGCCAGGCGGCTGGCGTAGGCGCGGTAATCCTGCACGGTGGCGAGCGGCTGGGCGCCCTGGCCGCTGCTGTAGTTGGCCAGCGTGACCGGCATGCTGTCCATCTGGTTCAGCGGCAGCAGGTGCTCGGGGAAGGGCTCGAAGCGCAGCGCCATGCCGAGCTCGTAGTCGAGGATGTCGTAGCTGGTCTGGTCGCGGCTGTTCAGCTGCGCGCGCTTGATCGCGTGCAGGCGCTTCTGGAACGCTTTATAGCGCGCGAACTGTTTGGTGCGCTCGGTCGGCGAGATCGACATGCCGATCTGGTCGATGAAGCGATTGTCTCCGCTCTCGCTGGCGGCGACCGGATCGAAGCGTGCCAGCGCGTCGTAGTACTCGTCGGCGAGGAGATTGAGCTGCTTGCCCGCCTGCGTAGTGGCGGCGCTTTGCTTGACGGGTGCTGCGGCCTGGTCGGCGGCGATCGCCGGGGCGCAGGCCGAGGTACAGACGACGAGGGCGGCGGCAGCCAGTGCGCCGAGCTTGATATGACGGGTCATGATGTGGATACCTTAGTAGCTTGCCAGCGGCGCCAGCGCGCCATTCTTGAACGTGTAGACGGTGACGGCGGTCTTCTTGAGGTTGCCCTTGTCGTCGTAGCCGTAGGTCCCGACGACGCCCTGGTGGTTCAGCGTACGCAGCTGCTGCGCGACCTTGGCCGGATCGAGGCTGTTCGCGGCCTTCATGGCGGCGGCGATGAACATGGTCTGGTCGTAGAACGAAGGCGCGTAGACGTCCGGCTCGCGTTTAAAACGTTCCTTGTATTTCGCCAGGAAGGCCGGGCCGGCGGGCTGCCTGGCGATGATGGCGCCGGCCTGGGCGCAGCGCACGTTCTCGCCGACGGCCGCGCCGCCCAGTTTTGCCATCTCGGGGCTGCACAGCGTATCGCCGCCCAGCAGCGGCACGTTCAGGCCGAGGGCCTTCATCTGGCGCACCATCGGCGCGGCCTGCGGCGCATAGCCACCGAAGAAGATGGCGTCGACCTTTTTCGCGCGCAGCGCGGTGAGGATGGCGGCGAAGTCGCTGGCTTTATCGTTGGTGAATTCGTGGCCCGCGACCTTCATGCCGGCAGCTTGCGCCTGCTTCTTGAATTCGGTGGCAATCCCCGTGCCGAAGGCGGTGCGGTCGTCGATCACGCCGACGTTTTTCAGTTTCAGTTCGCGCGCGGCGTAGTTGGCCATCGCGCCGCCGACCTGCGAATCGCTGGCGACGATGCGGAACACGCCTTTGTAGCCGCCCTGCGTGATCTTGGGATTGGTGCCGACCGTCGACATCAGCGCGCCGGCATCGTTGTAGACGCGAGAAGCGGGAATCGCGACACCCGAGTTGTAGGGGCCGAGGACGAACTTGATGCCGCCGTCGACCAGCTTCTGCGCCACCGTCACACCCTGCTTGGGGTCGCCGGCGTCGTCTTCGGACTGCAGCTCGAAGCGCAGCGTCTTGTTCGCGACCTTGATTTTCTGGGCGTTGAGTTCCTCGATGGCGAGGCGCACGCCGTTTTCGTTGTCCTTGCCGGCAAAGGCGTTGGCGCCCGAGAGTGGGCCGGTCACGCCGATCTTGACGCTTTGTTCTTGTGCGTGCGCGGCGCTTGAAGCGCACAGCAGTGCGGCCAGCGCCAGCGGCGCCATGGTGAATTTCGATGGCATCAGCCTGTCTCCGTTGATAGTCGAACGGGCGTCATCATCGCATAGAACGCGATGCCGGTGCGAGGCAGCTCAGGCAGGCAGTCCGTGCGCAATCAGCTCCAGCGGCAGGGCGGAGGTGCACTTGATCTGCTCCATCGAAAAGGCGGAAGAGACGCCGCTCAGCTGCGCCGTCTTGATCAGCTTCTTGTAGAAGCGGTCGTAGCCGGCGATGTCGGTCGTGACGACCTTCAGCAGGTAATCGACGTCGCCGCTCATGCGGTGGAACTCGAGCACTTCGGGCAGGGCGACGACGGCGGCCGCGAAGCGCTCCAGCCACTTTTCGTCATGCTCCGTGGTGCGCAGGCTGACGAACACGGTGACCGGCAAGCCGACCTTCTGGCGATTGACGACGGTGACGCGGCTTTCGATATAGCCCTCTTCCTCGAGGCGCTTGACGCGCTTCCAGCAGGGCGTGCTGGACAGGCCAACCTTGTCGCTCAGGCCCGAGATCGACAGGGTTGCGTCGGCCTGGAGAGCGGCAAGAATTGCACAATCAAACTTGTCTAGTGAATTCATTTTAGTTTTTCGTCACTAATGGAACAAATATTCTAAAAAATCCGTTTTGAGTAGCGCAATTGGTACGTGCTTTCCGTCACACGTTTGTAACATATTGCTTAACAATAACACGATCTTGGAACGTGTTTACGGTTTTTGAGATATTGAGTTTATGAACACTGAAATCTACCTCGACGCGAACGCGACCTCGCCGGTGCTGCCGGCCGCCATCGACGCAGCACAGGCCGCGCTGCTCGCCCTGTTCGGCAATCCCAGCAGCAGCCATGCGGCCGGCCTGCGCGCCCGCGCGCTGCTCGACGATGCGCGCAGCCGCGCACGGCGCGTGCTGGGGGCGCCGGACGGCCGCCTGCTGTTCACCAGCGGCGCCACCGAGGGGATCCAGACCGCGGTGCTCTCGGCCCTGTGCGCGGTGCGGGCGCGGCGTGAAGCCGGCGAGCCCTGCGGCGACCTGCTGCTGTACGGCGCCACCGAACACAAGGCGGTGCCGGAAAGCCTGGCGCACTGGAACGCGCTGCTCGGCACGGGCCTGACCCTGCAGGCGCTGCCGGTCGACGCCGACGGCCGCCACCGCCTCGACTCCCTGCGCGCCCTGGCGCCGCGCGCCGCCTTCGTCTGCACCATGGCGGCGAACAACGAGACCGGCGTCGTCTCCGACCTCGACGGCATCGCGGCCGTGCTCGAGGAAACCGGCAGCAGCGCCTTGTGGATGGTCGATTGCGTGCAGGCGCTCGGCAAGCTGCCCCTCAGCCTCGGCCGCACCCGCATCGACTATGCGCCCTTCTCCGGTCATAAGCTGTATGCGCCGAAGGGCATCGGCATGCTGTATGTGCGCGCCGGCGCGCCCTACACGCCCCTGATGTGCGGCGGCGGCCAGGAAGGCGGGCAGCGCTCGGGCACCGAGAACATGGCCGGCATTGCCGCTTTCGGGGCCGTGCTGCAGGCGCTGGAGGAGGGCACGACCTTCCGGAGCCACGCGCAGATGGCCGCGGCGCGCGAGCGCCTGGCAGCAAGCTTGCGCGCGGCCTTTCCCGGCATCGTCTTCAACATGCCGTTCGAGCATGCGCTGCCGACGACCCTGAATTTCAGCGTACCCGGCTACTCGGGCAAGACCCTGCTCGACCTGTTCGACGCGGCCGGCGTGCGCGTCAGCGCGGGCTCGGCCTGCTCGGCGGCGAAGGCAGCGCCCAGCTACGTGCTCTTGGCGATGGGCTTGCCGGAAGAGCGCTGCGCGAACGCGGTGCGCATGTCCTTCGGGCCGCTGGCCGACGACGCCTTCTTCGACGCGGCCTGCGCACGCATCGCGCGCTGCGGCCGGGCGCTGCAGGCGCCGCCGCCGGCGCCCTGTCCGGTGACCGGATCGGGCGCGCCGGCCGTCACGTCTACCGCGGCGCAAAGCGGAACGAAAAGCGGGACGACGATTCCGATGCCTTGCGGGATCGACGGCAAGGGCCTGGCGCGCTTCCTCGAGCGCCATCCCGACGCCTTGCTGGTCGACGTGCGCGAAGCCTGCGAACACGCGCTCGGCACCCCCTTGCTGCACGGACGTGCCGCCTACAGCCTGCCGCTGTCGCGCCTGCCAGAACACGCGGCCTGGCTGGGCCGCGAAACGCGCCCGCTGGTGTTCTTCTGCCGCAGCGGCAACCGCAGCGCGCAGGCGGCGCAGCTGGCCCAGGAACTCGGCCACGGCAATGTGCGGCACCTGGCCGGCGGCCTGGCCCTGCTCGCTTGAATCGGCTGATTACCCGGGCGGCGCGGTCTCAGCGTTCGTCAGCGCACAGTCCCTCCCTCGATGAGGTTTTAGCATGGCATGGCCTGCAACGGCCGCCATGCACGCTCATCATCGAGGCTCCTGTTGAACGAAGAACTGCACACCCAGGCCGGCGCGCCGCTGCGCGCACGGCGCGTCGATGCCGCGCGGATGGCGGAACACGCACGCGCGCTCGCCGCGCGCCATGCGCTCGCGCTTGACGACGGCGACGAACGCCTGCTGGCGCGCCTGGCGCAGAACGCCGATGCCATCGCCGCCGCCTGCGCCGCATTGACCCAGGCGGCGCGCGCCGGCCGCGTGCCGCCCGCAGCCGAACGCCTGCTCGACGCCTGGCGCGCGCTTGGCCAGCATATCCTGCGCGTCCGACGCGACCTGCCGCCGGCCGAGAGCCGCGCGCTGCCGCGCCTTGCTGCGGCGGGCGAGGCTGCCGGCCAGCCGCGCATCTATGCGCTGGCGCTGGACCTGGTCACGCACGGCGACGGCCGGCTCGACGAAGACAGCCTGGCGCGCTTTGTCGAGCATTACCAGCACGGCGCGCAGCTGAGCCTGGGCGAACTGCGGGCGCTGCCGGCGATGCTGCGCCTGGCCCTGATCGAGAACCTGCGCCGCCTGGCCGTGCGGCTCGAAGCCGCGGTCGGCCAGCGCGCCCTGGCCGGCGAGTGGACGGCCCGTCTGTTGGAAACCGCCGAGCGCCGGCCCGGCGACCTGTTGCTGCAGGTGGCCGACATGGCGCGCTCGGTCCAGCCATTGAGCCCGGCGTTTGTGGCCGAACTGGCGCAGCGCCTGGAAGGGCAGGGCGGCGTGCTGGCCCAGGTGCTGCAGTGGGTCGATGCGCGCCTGGCCGACGACGGCCTGGCGATCGACACCCTGGCCGCGCGCGACCGGGAAGACAGCACGCTCGATGCGCAGTCGCTGGACAACAGCCTGGCCAGCCTGGACTTAATCGAACGTATCGACTGGCTTGCCTTCGCCGAGCGCGCCGGCGCGGTCGAGCAGTTGCTGCGGCGCGATCCTGCCGGCCTGCATGCGCGCACGGATGCCGCCACGCGCGCGGCCTGCCGCCAGACGGTCGAACACCTGGCGCGCGAATCCGGACAAGGAGAGACCGAGGTCGCCGCCGCGGCCCTGGCGCTGGCCGGCGCCGCGGCCTCATCCGATGCGGGCGAGCGCCATGTCGGCTACTACCTGCTCGGCCCCGGCCTGCCGCTGCTGCGCGCGCAACTGACACCGGGGACCGGCGCGCTGGCTGCGCTGCGGCGCACAGCGCGTGCGCGTCCTCTGGCCAGCTATCTCGGCGCAGTGGGCGGCTTTACCCTGCTGTTCACGGCGGCGCTGCTGGTACATGCGTGGCAGGGCGGCGCCGGCGCATCGCTGCTGGTCGCACTCGGCATGCTCGCGGCCATCGGCGCCAGCCAGCTGGCCTCGATGCTGACCAGGCTGATGGCCGCGCGCCTGGCGCGCCCGCGGCTGCTGCCGCGCATGGATACCGGCGGCGGCATCCCGTTTGAAGCGCGCACGCTGGTGGCGGTGTCCGCGATCCTGGACACGCGCGAGCAGGTGCGCGCGCTGTGCGCGGGCCTGGGACAGCGTTACCTGAGCAACCGCGACCCGCAGCTGCGCTTTTGCCTGCTGAGCGATTTCACGGACGCGCCTGACGAAACCATGTTCGGCGACGAGGAGTTGCTGGAGGAAGCGCGCGCCGGGATCGCAACGCTGAATGCGCGCTACGGCGCTGAAGAGAGCGGCCCTTTCCTGCTGCTGCACCGTCCGCGCAAGTGGAGCACGAGCGAGCATGCCTGGATCGGCTGCGAACGCAAGCGCGGCAAGCTGGCCGACCTGAACGCCTTCCTGCGCGGCGGCGCGCGCGAGCGCTTCATGGTGGCCGAAGGCCGCATCGACGACCTGCCTGCCGTGCGCTACGTGATCATGCTCGACGCCGACACCTTCCTGCCGCAAGACAGTGCGCGCCGGATGGTCGCCGCCATGCTGCACCCGCTGAACCGGCCGCTGCTCGACGCCGGCGGGCGCCGCGTGATCGCCGGTCACGCCCTGCTGCAGCCGCGCGTGACGGCCGCTGCGCCGCGCGAACACGCCTCGCGCTACGAGCGCCTCCTTGGCGGCGGACCCGGCATCGATCCCGATGCCCACACTGCCTCGGACGTCTACCAGGACCTGTTCGGCGAAGGCTCCTTCCTCGGCAAGGGCATCTACGAGGTCGACACCTATACGCGCGTGCTGGGCGGGCGCCTGCCCGACAACGCCGTGCTCTCGCACGACCTGCTGGAGGGCTGCTACCTGCGCAGCGCGGTGCTGGGCGACACCCAGCTGGTCGAGGCCGTGCCGGCACGCTACAGCGACGACATCGCGCGCCGCCATCGCCGGATCCGCGGCGACTGGCAGCTGGCGGGCTGGCTGCGCGCGCGCGTGCCCGGCCCGGGCGGGCAGCGCGAAGCCAATCCCCTGAATCCTCTCTCGCGCTGGAAGCTGTTCGACAACCTGCGCCGCAGCCTGGTGGCGCCCAGCCTTACTGCTTTCCTGGTGCTGTGCTGGTCGCTGTTGCCGGGACCGGCCTTCTGGAGCGCCGCCGCCCTGTCCGTGTTCTTCCTGCCCGCCTTTATCGAGATCGTCCTGTCCCTGGCCGACAAGCCGCACGACCTGCTGTGGCGCCAGCACCTGCCGCACTGGGCGCGCGGCGCGGCCTGCAGCCTCGGCCACGCCGTGACGAACACCGCCTTCCTGCCGCACGAAGCCTGGTTCAGCGTGCACGCGATCGCGCGTACCGGCTGGCGCATGCTGGTCTCGCGCCGGCGCCTGCTGCAGTGGAGGGCATCGAGCCTGGTGCGCTCCAGCACCGACGTCGAATCGGCCTGGCGCAGCATGTGGTTCGCGCCGCTGTTCGCGGTGGTCGTGGCCGTGTTGTTGACCTTCCTGCATCCGTTCGCCCTGTTCGCGGCGGCGCCGCTGCTCCTGCTATGGTTCCTGTCGCCGTTGGTGGCCTGGTGGGTCAGCCTGCCCTACGAACGCCCGCCGGCCGGCCTGGCGCCGGAGCAGACGCAGTTCCTGGAAAAGCTGGCGCGCCGCAGCTGGGCATTCTTCGAGGATGCCGTCACGTCAGGCACCCACTGGCTGGCGCCCGGCGGCGTCCAGGAGCGTCCCGAAGCGGCGACCGCGCACACGACCTCGCCGACCCACATCGGCCTGTCGCTGCTGGCCAACCTGACCGCCTGGGATTTCGGCTTCGTACCGCAGTCGACCGTGCTGACGCGGGTGCGCGCCGCTTTCGAGAGCATGGCCCTGCTGGAGCGCCACAACGGCCACTTCTGCAGCGGCTACGACACGTGCACCCTGGCGCCGCTGCAGCCGCTGCGCATATCGACGACGGACAGCGGCAACCTCGCCGGCCATCTGCTGACCCTGGCGGCGGGACTCGAGGGCCTGCTCGATGCGCCGATCGCCGGCATGCGCGCGCTGGAAGGTTTGCGCGCGACCCTGCAGGTAGTTGAAGAGCATGCGCAGGGAGCGCCGCTTAGGGTAAGAAAAGCGCTGGAAGCCTGCCGCGACGCGCTCGCGCCCGAGCGCTGCCGCAATGGCGACACCTTGCCGGGCCTCGCCGACTGCCTGGCCGCGGCCGTGCGCGCGGCCTCGATGCTGCTGGCCACGCTGCCGGACGAGGCCGATCCAGCCTTGCGCGACTGGGCGCAACGCCTCGATGCCGACTGCCGCGCCGCGCGCGACGACCTGCTGGCGCTGGCCCCCTGGATCCGCGTGGTGCAGGAATACGTGCTGGACGCCAGCCTGACGCGCATCCCGACGCTGCGCGAACTGGCTTATTTCGCCATGCGCGTCGCCGGCGAAGGCGATGCCGAACGGGCGCTGGCGCAGATGGTGGAAGAGGGCGCGGCCACGGCGCGGGCGCGCCTGCGCGAGATCGGCACCCTGGCCGAGGTCGCGCGCGCCTTCGCCGACATGGATTTCAGTTGGCTGCTGCGGCATGAGACCGGCCTGCTGGCAGCGGGCTTCGATCTCGGCAGCGGCCAGCTCGAGGAAGGCGACTGCACGCTGCTGGCCTCGAACGCGCGCCTGGCCAGTTTCGTCGGCGTGGCCCAGGGCCAGCTGGCGCCGGCGCACTGGCATGCGCTGAGCCGCCAGCTGTGCATGGTCGGCAGCGACCAGCTGCTGCTGTCGCCGCATGGCGCGCTGGGCGACTACCTGATGCCGCAGCTGGTGATGCCGGCTTTCCGCGACACCCTGCTCGAACGCAGCTGCCGCGCGGCGGTGCGGGTCCAGATCGATTACGCGGCGCGCCGCGGCATCCCCTGGGGCCTGTCCGATTCCGCCTGCAACCGTTTTGACAGCGCGCTGCACTATGCCCGCCGCGCTTTCGGCGTGGCAGGGTGTGCTGCGGCGCGCGGCATGAACGAAGACCTGGTGGCCGCGCCCTATGCCTCGCTGCTGGCGCTGATGGTGGCGCCACAGGCGGCCTGCGCCAACCTGGAGCGCATCGCCGCGCTGGGCGCCGCCGGCCGCTACGGCTTGTACGAGGCGATCGACTACACCGGTGCGCGCCTGCCGCGCGGCCAGCGCCACGCGGTCGTACGCGCCTGGTGCGCGGACCATCAGGCGGCCGGCCTGCTGGCGCTGTCCGCGCTGCTGCATGGGCGGCCAATGCAGGCGCGTTTCGAAGCCGACCCGCAGCTGCGCGCGGCGCTGCTGCTGTTGCAGGAGCCGGTGCCGAGAACGGGCGCGATCGAGGCCGCCGGCTTCGAACACGATGTGCAGGGGAGCGCGCCGGAAGCGCCGCTGCCGGCGCGTTCGGTTACGCGCGTTGGCGTGGCCCAGCCGCAGCTGCAGCTGCTGTCGAATGGGCGTTATCACGTGATGGTGAACAGCGACGGCGGCGGCTACAGCCGCCTGGGGGAACTGGCGCTGACGCGCTGGCGTTTCGATGCCACCTGCGACGACTGGGGCCTGTTCTGCTACCTGCGCGATCTCGACAGCGGCGCCCTGTGGTCCGGCGCCTGGCAGCCGACGCTGGCGCAGCCCGAGCACTACGAGGCCGTGTTCGGCGAAGAGAAGGTGCTGCTGCGGCGGCGCGACGACGACATCGAATGCGTGACCGAGATCGTGGTGGCGAGCGAAGACGATGCCGAGCTGCGGCGCATGCGGATCAAAAACCTGTCCGGGCGGCCGCGCCGTATCGAGCTGACCAGCTACACGGAGCCGGTGCTGGCGCCCCCGAACCAGGACGACACCCATCCCGCCTTCAGCAAGCTGTTCGTGCAAAGCGAGATCGTCGCCGATCACCATGCCATCCTGTGCACGCGCCGCGCGAGCGGGGAGGGTGCGGACACGCCGGTGCTGGTGAATGCGCTGGCGGTGCACGGCGCCACCGAAGGCACGGCTTCTTTCGAAACCAGCCGCGCCGATTTCATTGGCCGCAGCCGGCGCAACGCGCTGCCTGCAGCCCTGGCATCCGGCGCGCCGCCGCTGGACGGCGCGGCCGGCTCGGTACTGGACCCGGCGCTGGTAATCCGCCGCGTGCTCGTGCTCGGCCCGGACGAGGAGGCGACGGTCGACCTGGTGCTGGGCGTGGCCGCGAACCGCGACGACGCCCTGCACCTGGCCATCAAATACGCGCAGCGCGGCTGTGTCGATCATGCCTTCGAGCTGGCCTGGGCCCAGGGCCAGGCGCTGCTGCAATCCCTGCACGTGAGCGAAGCCGACGCCCAGCTGTATGCGCGCCTGGCCGGCGCTGTGCTGTATCCGCAGCGCGCCCTGCGTGCCGACCCTGCGCTCATCGCGGGCAATGCACGCGGCCAGTCCGGCCTCTGGCCTTACGCGATCTCGGGCGAGCTGCCGATCGTGCTGCTGCGGGTGCGCGACGCATCGCGCCTCCCACTGGCGCGCCAGCTGCTGGCGGCCCACGCCTGGTGCCGCCGCAAGGGATTCATGTTCGATCTGGTGATCTGGTGCAGCGACAGCGGCGCCCAGCCTACGCGTTCCCTGCATGCGCAGCTGCGCGAGATGATCCAGGCCGAGCTGCGCGACCGCCCCGGCGGCGTCTACCTGCAGGTGTTCGAGCAGGTGCTGGAAGAAGACCGGGTCTTGCTGCAGGCGGTGGCGCGTGTCGTACTGCTGGACGAACGCGGCGGCCTGGCCGAGCAGCTGCAGCGTGCGACGGCGCCGGCGCCGGCCGGCATGCCGCTGCCTGCGTGTGAACCTGACACGGACAGCGTATCGATGGCGATGCCGACCGGACTCCTGCTCGACAACGGCATCGGCGGCTTCAGCCCGGACGGCCGCGAATACCTGATCCGCGTCGTCCCCGATCACCCGACGCCGGCGCCCTGGGTCAACGTGCTGGCCAGTCCCGCATTCGGTTCCGTCGTCTCCGAAAGCGGCCAGGCCTATACCTGGAGCGGCAACGCCCACGCGCTGCGCCTGACGCCCTGGGACAACGATCCGGTCAGCGACCGCGGCGGCGAAACCTTTTATGTGCGCGACGAGGCCAGCGGCGCATTCTGGTCGCCGACCGCGCTGCCGGCCCCCTCGGGCGGGGCCTACCTGGCGCGCCACGGCTTCGGCTACAGCGTCTTCGAGCACGCCGCTTACGGCATCCATACCGAGCTGTCGCAGTTCGTCGCGCTGGATGCGGCGATCAAGTACAGCGTCCTGCGGCTGCGCAACGACAGCGCGATGCCGCGCCGCCTGTCGGCCACCGGCTATGTCGAATGGGTGCTGGGAGAATTGCGCGCCGCCTCGAGCATGCACGTCGTCACCGAACGCGATCCGCTCAGTGGCGCCTTGGTCGCACGCAGTGCCTGGAACGGCGAACACAGCGCCTTCTTCCACGTCGATACGCCGGATGCCGCGTTTACCTGCGACCGGATGGAGTTCATCGGCCGTGGCGGCCATCTGGGCCAACCGCAGGCCTTGCAGCGCAGCGGCCTGTCGGGCAGCAGCGGCGCCGCGCTCGATCCCTGTGCGGCGCTGCAAGTCGTGTTCGCGCTGGCGCCGGGCGAGCAGAAGGAACTGGTGTTCATGCTGGGCGCCGGCGGCACGGAACCGATCCAGCGCCACCAGGGCAGCGCGCAAGCGCAGGCAGTCCTGGAGCAGGTGCGCAGCTATTGGGACGAAACCCTGGGCGCCGTGCGCATCGAAACGCCCGACCCGGCGCTCGACGTCATGGCCAATGGCTGGCTCGTGTACCAGACCCTGGCCTGCCGCATGTGGGCGCGCAGCGCCTATTACCAGTCGGGCGGCGCCTACGGCTTCCGCGACCAGCTGCAGGATGCGATGGCGCTGGTGCACACGCGTCCGCAACTGCTGCGCGAGCACCTGCTGCTGTGCGCTTCTCACCAGTTCGTTGAAGGCGACGTCCAGCACTGGTGGCATCCGCCGGCCAACGGCGGCGTGCGCACGCGCTGCTCGGACGATTTATTGTGGCTGCCGCTGGCCGCCTGCCGCTACATCCGCGCCACCGGAGATAGCGCCGTGCTGGGTGAGTCCGCGCCCTATTTGGAGGGCCGGGCGCTGGAGTTCGGCGAGGAGTCCTACTTCGACGTCCCGCACATCTCCGGGCAGCGCGGCGATTTGTACGAACACTGCGTGCGCGCGATCCGCCACAGCCTGCGCTTCGGCGAACACGGCCTGCCCCTGATCGGCGGCGGCGACTGGAACGACGGCCTCGATCGCGTCGGCAGCAAGGGCCGCGGCGAGAGCGTCTGGCTCGGCTTCTTCATGATCGAGGTATTGAGCCGCTTCGCCGAACTGGCCGACCGCCGCGCCGACTACGGATTCGCCACCACCTGCCGCGCCGCCGCCACGGCTCTCGGCACCCAGCTCGACCACCACGCCTGGGACGGCGAGTGGTACCGGCGCGCCTGGTTCGACGACGGCACCCCGCTCGGCTCGAAGGACAGCGACGAATGCCGCATCGACCTGGTCTCGCAAAGCTGGAGCGTGCTGTCCGGCGCCGCCGGGCCGGAGCGCGCGGCCAGCGCCATGGCGGCGGTGGACACGCACCTGGTGTGGCCGGAATCGCGCCTGGTGCGCCTGCTCGATCCGCCCTTCGAAGCCGGCAGCCTGCATCCCGGCAGCCTGCGCGCCTATGCGCCAGGCTTGCGCGACAACGGCGGCCAGGCGACCCACGCGGCGCTGTGGTGCGCGATGGCTTTTGCGCGCATGGGCAACGTGGACCGCGCCTGGGAGCTGTTCGACATGCTCAACCCGGTGCGCCTGGCCGCCACACAGGAGGATTGCGCGCGCTACCGGCTCGAACCCTATGTGGTGGCCGGCGACGTGATGGCGGCAGCGCCGCATATTGGGCGCGGGGGCTGGAGCTGGTACACTGGCTCCGCCGGATGGATGTACCGGCTGGTCGTCGAATCGCTGCTCGGCATCGAGCGCATCGGCGAGCGGCTGGTGCTGGCGCCGCAGCTGCCGCGCGGCTGGCCGGGCTTTCGCCTGCAGTACCGCTACCGCGCCACGGTCTACGACATCGACGTGCGCGTGGCCGAACGTGCCGCGCTGCGGGTCGATGGCGTCGAGATCGGCGGCGATACGCTGCAGCTGCGCGACGATGGCCAGGCCCACCGCGTCGAGCTGCACGTCGTGCGCCGGCATGAACCCGCCCTCGCGGTACGCGAACAACCTCAGTCGAAGACGATTACATGACCAAGAAAATCCACCTGGCCGCCTGCGCCACCCTGCTGCTCTCCTGCGCCGCCGCCGGCGCCGCCGACTGGAGCGACACCTCGATCAGCTGGCGCTACGGCACCCGTTTCGCCGAACCCTACAACCCCGAGCACATCAAGAAGCACATCTTCGCGCTGACCCACGCCAGCGGCTACAAGTACGGCAGCAACTTCTTCAACGTCGACCTGCTGCAGTCCGATAAGAACGACCCGGCCTCGCTGACGCAAAGCGAAGGCGCGCAGGAAGCCTATATCGCCTACCGCCACACGCTCGACATCGGCGCGCTGCGCGGCACCGAGATGCGCTACGGTCCGGTGAAGGGCCTCGGCCTCACGGTCGGCTTCGACTGGAACACCAAGAACGACGTCGGCTACAACTCCCGCAAGCGCATGCTGGTGGCGGGGCCAACCCTGATGTGGGACGTGCCGGGCTTCCTGAATACGAGCTTGCTGGTGCTGCGCGAATCGAATGCGCCGAGCGGCGCCTTCCCGCCGATCTCGAACGTCAACGGCCGCTACACCTACGACACCCACGCCGCGCTGTCGGTCACCTGGGGCATTCCGGTGGCCGAGCGCCTCTCCTTCGAGGGCTACGGCCTGTTCATCGGCGCCAAGGGCCAGGACGAAGTCGGTAACGGCACCGGCGCCGAAACCCACCTCGACATGTCGCTGATGTACGACGTCGGCGCCCACTTCGGCCAGCCGAAAAACCGCGTCCGCCTCGGTCTCGAATACGAGTTCTGGAACAACAAGTTCGGCAACACGCGCACGACGACCAGCGGCCGCGGCCAGCGCGCCAGCACGCCGATGGTGCGTGCCGAATACCATTTCTGATACGCTGTCCTTTTATCAAAAAATATATAATTATTAGCAACTAATGCGCCGCCTGGCGCAAAGGCGACTCATGATGCAATTGCAACAATTGCATCATGAAAACCTTCCCCCATACCCCCTCCAGGCTCGCCCTGTTCCTGCTGTGCTGCTGCGCCCCCGGCGCCTTTGCGGCCATCGATGAACACAGCGAATTCGAAGCCACCCTGCACGCGCCTTACCGCGCGCCCGATCCCGCGAAAGGCGAGGCGCGCACCTTCACGCTTTCCTTCGATTATCCGAACGCGCGCCAGGCGCAGCTCGTCGACTGGCAGCTGGAACTGATCGATCCGGCAAAGCGCGTCGTGCGCCGTTGGCAGGGCAGCACGCCGCTCGCAGGCGGGCCGGTCTCGGTGCCGGTGGCCTGGTCCGGCCAGGACGTAAGCAAGCTGGCCGCCGGCCTCTACCAGGTGCGCCTGCGCGCCGCCAGCCGCGCTGTGCAGGCGGGCGTCCCTTCCGCCGACGTGCACGAACAAAGCTGGCAGATCGAGATCGGGCCGCCGCGCACGCCCGTGCTGCCGCCCTTCGCGCCTCTGCCGGTCGGCGCCGTGCGCTCCCCCGGCGCCGCGCCTGCCACCGGCGCGCTTCCCTACACCGTCTATTTCGGCAACCTGCACAGCCAGACGAACCACAGCGACGGCGGCGCCGAGCTCACTGATTGCAAGGGCGCCCAGGATCCCCTCGCGGCCAGGTACGGTCCCGACGCCGCTTTCGCCTATGCCCGCGACCATGGCCTCGACATCCTCGTCGCCTCCGAACACAACCACATGTACGACGGTTCCGATGGCACCGAAACGAATGCCGACCCGGCGCGCGCCAAAGGGCTGTACCGCCAGGGACTGGACACCGCGGCCAGCTTCAACGCCGCGCACCCGGACTTCCTCGCCGTCTACGGCATGGAGTGGGGCGTCATCAACAAGGGCGGCCACGTCAACATTTTCAATAGCGACCAGCTGCTGGGTTGGGAAAAGAACGGCAAGGGCGAGCTGCTGGCCGATCTCTCCACGCCGCGCAACGATTACGCTTCCCTCTACACGCTGATGCGCGAGCGCGGCTGGGTCGGCCAGTTCAATCACCCGTCGCAGAGCGGCCAGTTCGTGGTCAACGGCGCCGCTTTCGGCTACACGGCGGACGGCGATGCGGCCATGGCACTGTGCGAAGTGGTCAACAGCACCGCGTTTTCCGTCAACGACAGGGAAGGGGAGACCCGCCGCAGCAACTTCGAGGCGGCCTGCAACAAGGTGCTGGAAGCGGGCTATCACGTGGCCTTCAGCACCAACCAGGACAACCACTGCGCCAACTGGGGCACGGCTTATACGAACCGCACCGGCGTGCTGATCCCGGAAGGCAGGCCCCTGAACCGCGACAGCTTCGTCGAGGCCTTAAAAGCGCGGCGTGTGTTCGCGACCATGGACAAGGGCTCGCAACTGGTGCTGACCGCGAACGGCCGCATGATGGGCGAGCGTTTTACGAATAGCGGCCCCTTGAACCTGGTCGCGCACTTCGCCAGCACGGCGGGCAAGCAGGTGGCCTCGGTGGCGATCATGGAAGGGGTGCCGGGACGGAACGGGACCGTGACGCAGCTGGCCGACACGGCGACGGCGAACTTCACGCCCGCGAAGGGCGCGCATTTTTATTATGCGAAGGTGACGCAGGCCGACGGCAACATCCTGTGGTCGGCGCCAGTGTGGATCGAGCAGTTGTAGGGTGGGCGCTCCGTGCCCACCGAGCTTTTACGCTATCTCTGAGTATCCTTCGGTGGGCACGGGGCGCCCACCCTACGCTAACGTCAGCCGAATCCTTATTCGACCATCTGGCTCTGCAGGTAATTCTGAATGCCGACCTTGACGATCAGATCGAGCTGAGTCTCGAGCCACTCGATGTGCTCTTCGGTGTCTTCGAGGATCAACAGCAGCAGGTCACGCGAGACGTAGTCGGCGGCCGCTTCGCAAGCGGCGATGCCTTCCTTGACGGTCAGCTGCGCGGTGCGCTCGAGTTTTAAATCGGCGGCCAGCATCTCTTCGGTGTTCTCGCCGATCAGGAGCTTGTGCAGCGCCTGCAGGTTGGGCAGGCCGTCGAGCATCAGGATGCGGTCGATCAGCTTGTCGGCATGCTTCATTTCGCCGATCGATTCGTCGTATTCCTTCTTGCCGAGCTTGAAGAAGCCCCAGTGGCGGTACATCCGCGCGTGCAGGAAGTACTGGTTGACGGCGGTGAGCTCGTTGGTCAGCTGCGCGTTGAGCAGCCGGATGACGTTGGGATCGCCCTTCATGGTGTTTGCCTTGTTGTGGTTGTGCGTTGCCACAATCATAGCAAGAAGGGCAAACGCGCGCGCCGGAAAACCGGCGGCGTGGAGGAGGGCGTGCTTACGCCGTCTGCGTGGCGCGGAAACTCAGTTCGGTAACAACGGTCTTGCTGTCGAGTGCTTCGTGCAGCACTTCGCGGGCATAGCTGATGCATTTGCCGCAGTCGGTGCCCAGGCCCAGCTCGGCGCGCAGGGCGGCGATGGAGGTGATGCCGAGGTCGACCGCCTGGCGGATTTCACGGTCGGAGATGTTGTTGCAGACACAGACGATCATTGCAGCGGTCCCTGAAGTTGTCGGCCGAGTTGTCACTCGAATAATGAGAATCGTTCTCATTCGTGTTCTATTCTGCGGAAAGTTTTTGAGGAACGCAAGCGGTTTTGTCGTGTGATCAAAGCTGCAAATAGAAATAATTCGCATTTAGGTTTATGATGCTAGTATCTGTCTCATCAGCGCTACAGATCAGCGCCATAATCGGAACGCCGCCATGACTCTCGTCCCCACTTTGACCACACTCGACGCCCTCAAGGCCGGGCAGAGTGCGACCGTGATCCACCTCGCGCCACACGCACTGGGAGGCCAGGACGTGGCGCGCCGACTGATGGAACTGGGCTTCGTGCCGGGCGAACGCATCCGCATGCTCAAGCGCGGCCTGCCGGGCGGCCCGGTGGCCGTGAAAGTAGGCGAATCGACCTTCGCCCTGCGTAAATTCGAGGCTGCACTTGTCTCGATCCAGCCGGAATAATCGATGGGCGTCATGGAACAACAGGTGGCGGCGCGCTCGCCCCTGATCGCTTTACTCGGCAATCCCAACTGCGGCAAGACCGCGCTGTTCAACCGCCTCACCGGCGCGCGCCAGAAGGTCGCGAACTACGCCGGCGTCACCATCGAACGCAAGGAAGGCAGTTTTACGTCTCCTTCCGGCCGCGCCCTGCGCGTGCTCGACCTGCCGGGCGCCTACAGCCTGTCCGCCCAAACCCCCGATGAAGCGATCACGCGCGACGTCGTGGCCGGCCTGCGCGCGGGCGAATCGGCGCCGGACGCCGTCGTCTGTGTCGTCAACGCCACAAACCTGCGCCTGAATTTGCGCCTCGTGCTGGAAATCCAGCGCCTCGGCCTGCCGATGATCCTCGCCCTCAACATGGTCGATGTGGCAAAGAAGCGCGGCATCGAGATCGATACGGCGAAACTGTCGCAGGAACTGGGTATGCCGGTGGTCGAGACGGTCGCGATCCAGGCCGGCGGCGAACAGGCGCTGCTGGACGCGCTCGACCGCATGCCGCTCGAACCCGCCGCGCCGCAGCCGCTGTCCGCGATCGACGCCGTGCCGGTCGAACAGACCCAGCGCGAAGTGCGCCGCATCCTCGATGCGACCACCAGCTACGCGCACGACAAGGGCAACCTGTCGGAAAAAATCGACCACGTGATCCTGCATCCGGCGCTGGGGCCGATCCTGCTGGCCGCGCTGATGTTCGTGATCTTCCAGGCCGTGTTCAGCTGGGCCGAAGCGCCGATGGACTTCATCACCAGCACCGTCGAAGGCATCGGCCAGCAGATCGGCGGCGCGATGAGCGAAGGTCCGCTGCGCAGCCTGATCGTGGACGGCATCATCGCCGGCGTCGGCGGCGTGCTCGTGTTCCTGCCGCAGATTCTGATCCTGTTCTTCTTCATCCTGATCCTCGAGGATGTCGGTTACCTGCCGCGGGCGGCTTTTCTGCTGGATCGCATGATGGGCGGCGTGGGTTTATCCGGCCGCGCCTTCATTCCGCTGCTGTCCTCCTTCGCCTGCGCGATCCCCGGTGTGATGGCCGCGCGCACGATCCAGAACCCGCGCGACCGCCTGGTGACAATCATGATCGCGCCGCTGATGACCTGCTCGGCGCGCCTGCCGGTATACGCGCTGATCATCGCGGCTTTCATCCCCGACCGCGAAGTCGGCATCTTCAATTTGCAGGGCCTGGTGCTGTTCGTGCTGTACGCGCTCGGCATCGTCAGCGCGATGCTGGTGGCCTGGTACATGAAGCGCCGCAGCGGCAGCGGCCAGCATCCGCTGATGCTGGAACTGCCGGCCTATCACTGGCCGCACCTGCCGACGCTGGCCCTGGGCCTGTGGGAACGCGCCAAGATCTTCCTGATGCGGGTCGGTACCATCATCCTCACCCTGATGGTGCTGGTCTGGTTCCTGTCGAGTTTTCCGGGCGCGCCGGAAGGCGCCACGCAGCCGCCGATCTACTACAGCGTGGCCGGCATGCTGGGGCGCGCCCTGTCCGTGATCTTCGAACCGATCGGCTTCGGCTGGCAGATCTGCATCGCCCTCGTGCCCGGCATGGCCGCGCGCGAAGTGGCGGTCGGCGCGCTCGGCACCGTGTACGCATTGGCCGGCTCCGGCGACGAAGTGGCGAACACGCTCGGCCCGCTGATCGCCGGATCCTGGTCGATGGCGACCGCGCTGTCGCTGCTGGCCTGGTACGTGTATGCGCCGCAGTGCCTGTCGACGTTATCGGTGGTGCGCCGCGAAACGGGCAGCGCCAAGTACGCGTGGATGATGGCCGGCTACATGTTCGCGCTGGCCTACGCCGCCTCCTTCATCACCTACCGCGTCGCCCTGGCGCTGGGCGGCGGCTGAGATGTGGCAGGAACTGGTGGTCGCGGTAGTTGTGCTTGTCGCCGCCGTCTACGTCGGCGCCAAGTACCTGCCGGCCGCCTGGCGCATCCGCATCGTCAACCGCCTCTCGCGCGGCGGCCAGGACTCCAAACTTGTGCGCTGGCTGGACACGGCGGACAGCTGCGGGGGCGGGTGCAAGACCTGTAATACCTGCGAGACGCCGGAAGAACCAAGTGCGCCAGAAGGCAGCAAGCACCGCGTCATCAAGCTCCACAAAAAGTAGGGTGGAGTCCCGACTCCACGCGTCTACATCGCTGACGAACCTCGTCGCTTCTTCCACATCCGATTGACGTAAAACATCCGTCCTTGCGCGGCTTCGAAATACGATGCCGCACCATGCCTCGCTATCGCCGCCAATTCACTGGCTCCACCTATTTCTTCACGCTCGTCGCCTACCGGCGCCGCACCATCTTTTGCACGCCGATCCTGCGTACTGCCTTGCGTGACGCCATCCATACCGTGCGCCTCACCCGGCCGTTCGTCATCGACGCCTGGGTGCTGATGCCGGACCACATGCACTGCATCTGGACGCTGCCCGAAGGCGATCAGGATTACTCGATGCGCTGGGCCGAAATCAAACGCTACGTGACCAGCGCTTGCAGGGACCGGCTGCACGATCCGGGCCTGCTGACACGCGCCTCCAGGCAGCGCAGGGAATCGACGATCTGGCAGCAGCGGTTTTGGGAGCACCAGATTCGCGATGCGTTCGATATGGAGAAGCATGTCGATTACATTCATTTCAATCCGGTCAAGCATGGGCAGGTGCTGCGGGTGGGCGAGTGGCCGTATTCGACGTTTCACCGGTATGTGCGTGATGGCGTGTATTCCCCAGATTGGGCAGGAACACCGGAGATTGCGGAGGTGTGGTTGGAATGAACGGTGGTGGTACGCAGCGGTAACGCGTGGACTCGGGAGTCCACCCTACGTGTTCGACGAATCAGGCGTTTCGATACCCAGTGCCGCCATCAGTCGCTGCGCATCATATGGGGCATGCACTTTAATATCGTTATCGAAGTAGCAGTACACATCCCCTTGCTTGCTCCAGCCACGAATGCGTTCGGCCCAGCGTTCGATCGCTTCGTCGTCGTAACCGCTGGCGTATAGCTCCTTGTCGCCGTGCAGGCGGATGTAGACGAAATCGGCGGTCACGTCGTCCATGTATGGAAATTTGCCGGCGGTGTCGGCGACGACCAAGGCCACGTTGTACTTGCGCAGCAGGTCAATGAAACGCGCGTCGCGAAAACTCTCGTGGCGAACCTCGACGGCGTGGCGCATCGGGCGCTTTGCGTCCACTGCCAGCGACACTTTCCCTTCCATGCGCGGCTGGTACTGGCGCGCCAGGGCCAGCGCGGCGTCGGTGTCCTGCGGCAGGAGGCTGAAAAAATGCTCGAAGCGTGCCTCATCAAAACGCACCATCGGCGGGAACTGCCACAGGAAGGGCCCGAGCTTCTCGCGCAGTTCGAACACGCCCGAGGCCAGCACGTTGGCCAGCGGGCCGTCGATGTCGTTCAGCTTGAGCATGTGGGTAATAAAACGGTTGCCCTTCACCGCGAACAGGAAGCCGGGCGGCGTGGCCGCGTACCAGGCGGCGTAGCTTGCGGGGCGCTGCAGGGAATAAAACGAGCCGTTGATCTCGATCGTCGGCAGCTGGCGCGCGGCGTAGTCGAGCTCGCGCGCCTGCGCCAGCCCGGGAGGATAGAACTTGCCGCGCCAGGGAAGGTAGCGCCAGCCGGAGATGCCGATGTGGATCTTGCCCATCAGCCCATCATAGAGGGCAGGGCAGGGCGCCTCGGTGCGTTGCCGAACTCAGGCCGCGAGCAGGCGCGTCTCGTTCGAGGCCGCGACCTTGAACACGCCCACCACCTCGGCCAGGCGCTCGGCCTGCTGGCGCATCGATTCGGCCGCGGCTGCCGCTTCCTCGACCAGGGCCGCATTCTTCTGGGTGACGCCGTCCATCGCCGCGATCGCGCCGTTGACCTGGGCGATGCCGGTTTCCTGCTCTTCGCTGGCGGCCGAAATCTCGCCGATGATGCCGTTCACCTGGCGCACGCTGCTGACGATGTCGTCCATCGTCGTGCCCGCATTGCGCACCAGCGCGCTGCCGGCGTCGACCCGGGTCACGGAGTCGTCGATGAGTGCCTTGATTTCTTTCGCCGCAGCAGCGGAGCGCTGCGCCAGCGTGCGCACTTCTCCGGCGACGACCGCGAAGCCGCGGCCCTGTTCGCCCGCGCGCGCCGCCTCGACCGCCGCGTTCAACGCGAGGATATTCGTCTGGAAGGCGATGCCGTCGATGACGCCGATGATGTCGACGATCTTGCGCGACGAGTCGTTGATCGACTCCATGGTCTGCACCACCTGCTGCACCACTTCGCCGCCGCGCACGGCCACGTCGGCCGCCGATGCCGCCAGGCGCGTCGCGTGGCGCGCGTGCTGGGCGTTCTGGCGCACGGCGCCGGTCAGCTCTTCCATCGTCGAGGCGGTCTCCTCGAGCGAGCTGGCCTGCTGCTCGGTGCGGTTCGACAGGTCGTGGTTGCCGGCGGCGATCTGGTTCGAGGCGCTGGCGATCGCATGGATGCCGACGTCGACTTCGCCGACGATCTTGCCGAGACTGGCGTTCATGTCGCGCAGGGCGTGCAGCAGCTGCGCCGTCTCGTCGTTGCCGCGCACTTCGATCCGTGCCGTCAGGTCGCCCGCGGCCACCGTGCGCGCCACCGTCACCGCGCGCGCCAGCGGTTTCGCGATACTGCGCGAGAGCGACAGCCCGAACAGCATCAGCACGCTGGAGAGGACGACCGTCGCGCCCGAGAACCACAGCACGCGCGGCCAGAAGATGGCGCCGACCGTGTCCATGTAGACGCCCGAACCGATCACCCAGTTCCAGCCCGCCACGCCTTTGACGTAGGAGACCTTCGGCACCGGCGCGTCCTGGCCCGGCTTGGGCCACATGTAGGAGATGAAGCCGGCGCCGTCCTTGCGCACCACCTCGACGGCGACCGAGAACAGACGCAGCCCGTTCGGATCGGCGATCGCGCCGACGTCCTTGCCGTCCAGTTCAGGTTTCAATGGATGCATCAGCATGCGCGGACCCATGTCGTTGACCCAGAAGTACTCGGCGCCGCTATAGCGCAGGGCCTTCAGTTCGTCCAGTGCCGCCGCCTGCGCCGCCGCCACGGGCACCGCGCCTGCCTCCGCTTGCTGGCGATGGCGCTCGACGATGCCGGTCGCCACCTCGACCGCCTGGCGTACGCCATTCCCGCGCTCTTCGAGGATCAGGGTGCGTTCGGAGACCAGGAAACAGGCGGCGACGATGGCCATGCCGAGGCCGGTACTGATGGTCAGCAGGCCAAGTTTCTGGGCGATGTTCAGGCGAAAAAGCGTTTTCATGAGGGTGAGGGCAGGCTGCTGGCTAAATGTCGGATTTGAGGGATGTTCAACAAAGGTTGGCGATTGTAAAACACATATTGCTCAAAAAAAACATTTTTCGTCGGAATTGAGGATGCCTTTTTGTAAGCACGCAACAGTGCTAAGCTAACGCTCTTTCCCTCCCGACCTGCGCCCATGATCACCGTCCATCACCTGAACAATTCGCGCTCGCAGCGCATCCTGTGGCTGCTCGAAGAGCTGGGCCTGCCCTACGAGATCAGGAAGTACCAGCGCGACCCGAAGACCATGCTGGCGCCGCCGGAACTGAAGGCCGTGCACCCGCTGGGTAAATCGCCGGTGATCACGGATGGCGAGCTGGTCGTGGCCGAGTCGGGTGCGATCGTCGAGTACCTGGTCGAGCGCTACGGAGAAGGGCGCTTCGTGCCAGCCGCCGGCACGCCGGAAAAGCTCAAGTACAGCTTCTTCCTGCACTTCGCCGAAGGCTCGGCCATGTCGCCGCTCTTGATGAAGCTCGTGTTCGACCGCATCGAGAACGGCCCGATGCCCTTCTTCGCGAAGCCGATCGCGCGCACCATCGCGCGTAAAGTAAAGGACACGCTGGTCAACCCGAACATCAACAACCAGCTGGCCTACCTGGAATCGGAGCTGGCCACGCGCGAGTGGTTCGCCGGGAACGAATTCACGGCGGCCGACATCCAGATGAGTTTTCCGCTGGAGGCGGCCGCGTCGCGTGCGGGACTGGGCGCCCAATATCCACGCCTGACCAGCTTCCTGCAGCGCATCCACGCCCGCCCCGCCTACGCACGCGCCCTCGAACGCGGCGGCAAGTACGACTACGCAAGGTAAAACGCATGGCCAAGCTGCTCGCGATCGACGGACTGAACATCGTGCGCCGGGTCTACGAAGCCAGCCCGGAGCCCGACTCCGACCTGAAGGCCAGCATCGCGCTGCGCCACGCTTTTTCGTCGTTCCGCAACCTGCTCGAGACGCACGCGCCCACGCACGTGCTGGCCGCCTTCGACTACGGCGGCCAGACCTGGCGGCACGCGCTGTATCCGCGCTACCGCGAACACCGCGCGCCGATGCCGTCGGTGCTGCGGGAGGCGCTGCCGGAATTCCAGGAACGCCTGAAAACGGCCGGGGTGCCGGTGGCGATGCTGCCCGAGGTCGAAGCGGACGACGTCGTCGCCACCTGCGTGATGCGCTGGCTGCTTGAAAACCGGGGAGAGGCGATCGTCGCCACCACCGACAAGGATCTGCACGTCCTGATCGCGCACGGGGCCCTGGTGTGGGACCATTTCAAGAACGAGTGGCATGATGACGCCTGGGTGCGCAATAAATTCGGCGTAGCGCCCGAGCTGCTGCACGACCTGCTGGCGCTGATGGGCGACGCCACCGACGGCGTGCCGGGCGTCTCGAAGATCGGCATGAAGACGGCGGCGCGCCTGCTCAACGCTTACGGCAGCCTGGATGCCGTGATGGCCGGCGCCGGCATCCTCAAAACGCCGCTGGGCGAACGGCTGCGCGCCGAGCGCGACATCCTGTACCTGTCGCGCCAGCTGGTCGAGCTGAAGACCGACGTGCGCCTCGGGGTGAGCTGGAACATGCTCGCCTACGACTCACACTGAAAGAACCAGATGCTGAAAGCAGTCATTGTCGATTCGAACGCGATCTCGCGCGGTTTGCTGAATACCGTGCTGACGGACGGCGGCTACGAGGTCGTGGCCCAGGCCCACACCGGCCACAATGCGCTGGTGCAGGCGGCGAAGTTCCGTCCGCAGATCATGTGCATCGCGCGCGAACAGGTCGAGGACGGCAGCAATGTCGTCGAGCAGCTGCGCGCGAATCTGCCGAAGACGCTGATCTTCATGGTCTCGGGCACGCTCGATGCGCCGACCATCGAAGGCGCGCTGGCGCGCGGCGTGCACGGCTTTATCGTCAAGCCGTTCAAGGCCGATGCCGTACTGAAGACCATCCGCAATACCGTGATCGCGGTGGTGCGCAAGCAGCAGGCCGGCGGCGCTAGCGGCGCCTGATTTCCTCGGCCGCGATCGCGCTCAGTTCTTCCAGCGCGCGCATCTCGCGTGCGCGCAGGCGGCGCGGCTCGTGGTCCATCACGCACAGGGTGCCGAGCCGGAAGCCTTTGCCGTCGACCAGCGGAAAGCCGGCATAAAAACGGATCTGCGGCGCGCCAAGCACCATCGGGTTATCGCGAAAGCGCGCGTCCTGCAGCGCGTCGGGCACCACCAGCGGGCCGCTGCCGGCGATCGTGTGGCTGCAGAAGGCATCCTCGCGCGGCGTCTGCGCCAGCTGCGTGCCGGCGCGCGACTTGAACCACTGGCGGCGCGCCGTCACCAGCGACAGCAGCGCGATCGGGCACCCGGTGACCTGGGTGGCGAGCCAGGTCAGGCGGTCGAACACGGCTTCCGCCTCGCTGTCGAGCAGGCCGCTCGCGCGCAGGGCGTTCAGGCGCGCGTACTCCTGCTGCGGCTGCGCGTTGTCCGCATCCGGCAAAAAATCCCTGGGGTCGGGGCTGCCCGCCAGCGGCTCCAGGCCGGTCCGCTCGCGCAGCAGGGCGCTGACGTCGCTCAGGCGCACGCGCCGGTGGCCGCCCGGCGTCTTCCAGGCCGGGATGGCGCCGTTTTCGATCCATTGCTGGGCCGTGCTGACGGCGATGCCCAGCATGCGCGCCACCTGGCGCGTGGTCAGAACCGGATCGTCCCCGTCATCAGGGCGGGATAAAAGCATGGTATTAATTCCACTGTGCACTAACTGTTGAGCATTCTACTTCAGGAACGGATAAAATGCCGAAATTGATGATGGTGTATCCGGTTCATTTCCGTTTCATCCACAAAGCACCGTATTTACGCGTCAATTCAGAACATTTCTGTTGACTCGTAGAAATTTGACGATCAGAATGAAGTGCTTCATCATTTTCGTCATATACCGTTCGGTCTCCGCCGGCGCACAAGGAACCCCATGAGTCACCCATCGCCGGCCCAGCTGGAAGCAGTCCGTCTCGACGCCCTGCGCAAGCTCGACCTGCTCGACACGCCGCCCAACGAGGCGTTCGACCGCATCACGCGGATGGCTGCCCAGCTGTTCGACTTGCCGATCGCCGCGGTCTCGCTGACCGACGTCGACCGCCAGTGGTTCAAGTCGCGCGTCGGCGTCGACACGGACCGGATGCCGCGCCACGACGCGCCCTGTGCCCAGGTAACCGGCTCCCACCAGATGCTGGTGATCCACGATCTGCATGAAAGCGAGCTGTATCGCGACAGCACGCTGGCCGGCACCGGTGCGCGTTTTTATGCCGGCGCGCCCTTGATGACGCGCGACGGCTACTGCCTCGGTTCCATGTGCGTGGTGGGAACCGAGCCGCGCGCCATCAGCGAGACCGAACGCACGGGGCTGACTGACCTGGCCTCGATGGTGATGGCGCAGATCGAACTGCAGCACGCGATCGGGCGCATCGATCCGGTCAGCGGCATCCCGAACCGCACCCAGTTCGTCGACGACCTGGCCGACCTTGCGACCGACCGTCCGGGCGGCGACGCGCGCCTGGCGGCGCTGGTGAGCCTGGCCACGCCCGAGCAGATCAGCAGCGCGGTGCGCGCGATGGGCGCCGGCTTCATGGACGACATCGTCTGCGAGGCGGCGCGCATGCTGCGCGCGGCGCTCGGGCCGGCGCGCAAGCTGTACCATGTGGCGCCGTTCCAGTTTGCCTTCCTGGCCGAGCCGGGCGCCGACCTGGCGCGCTTTTGCGAGTGGCTCGCCGCCTGGGTCGCGCTGCGCCTCGAGACCACCACCGCCCGTTTCGTCACCACCGCCACCGTCGGCGTGGCGCCCTTCGTGCCGGGACAGGTCGATGTGTTCGAGCTGCTGCGCGACCTGTACAGCGCGGCGCACGACGCCATCGAAGGCTCGCACCGGGTGCGCGTCTTCTCGGCCGAGCAGAACGCCGCGTTCATGCGGCGCTTCCGTCTCGCCAACGAATTCGGTGCGGCGCTGGAGGACGACAGCCAGCTGCGTCTCGTGTTCCAGCCGAAGATCGCGTTGAACACCGGCCGCTGCATCGGCGCCGAAGCGCTGCTGCGCTGGCGCCACCCGGGCCTGGGCGAAATCTCGCCGGCCGAATTCATTCCCGTGATCGAACAGACCTCGCTGGTGCGCGCAACCACGCGCTGGGTGCTCGAGCGCGCGCTGCGCCAGCTGGCCGCATGGCGCCGCGCCGGCCTGGCGCTGCAGCTTGCGATCAACGTCTCGGCCGTGAACCTGCTCGAATCCGACTTTAGCGACCACGTGCTGGCGCGCCTGCGCGCCTGGAACTTGCCACCCTCCGCGCTGGCGATCGAGATCACGGAAAGTGCGCTGATGAGCCAGCGCACGCTTGCCGCCTCCACCCTCGAGGCCCTGGCCGCGGGCGGCGTGCAGCTGGCGATCGACGATTTCGGCACCGGCTACAGCAGCCTCGCCTACCTGCAAAGCGTGCCGGCGAAGGTCGTCAAGATCGACCAGGGTTTCATACGCGAGCTCGATGCCGACGAGCGCAAGCGTGCGCTGGTGGCGACCATGATCAAGCTCGCGCACGACCTCGGCCAGCAGGTCGTCGCCGAGGGCGTGGAGACGGCGCCGGTGGCGCAGCTGCTGGCCGCTGCCGGCTGCGACCAGGTGCAGGGTTACCTGTACGCGAAGCCGCTGGCGCCAGAGCAGTTCGAAGAGTGGATTTGTGCGGAGTGGACCTTGGCGAGGCCGCGTACGGCGCGTCAGCCGGCGCTCGCCTGAGGGCTGAACGACCACGGATGTAGGGTGGACTCCCGAGTCCACGCGTTCCGCCCGTCGCGTCGTCGAAAAGATTGAAGCAGCGTGGAGGCTTGCGGTGAACGCGTGGACTCAGGAGTCCACCCTACGTTCAACATGGTTCAAGCAGCCCAAATAAAAACGGCGCACCAGGTAATGGTGCGCCGTTGCTGCATGCGCGGCACGCGGCCGCATCGCTTCCCTTTTAAAACGCTTCCCAGCCGCCGATACCCGCGCTCGCCAGCTGCGCCTTGCGCGGCGCGGCCTTCGGTGCCGGCTTGGCCAGGCGCGGCGCCGCCGCGGCAAGCGCCGGCTGCGCATCCTCCCCGGTACGGAACACCGCCACCGTGGTCGCCAGGTTGGCCGCCTGGCTGCGCATCGCGTCCGCCGCGGCCGAGGTTTCCTCGACCAGGGCGGCGTTCTGCTGGGTTACCTGGTCCATCTGGTTGACGGCCTGGTTGATCTGCTCGATACCGGCGCTTTGCTCGCGGCTGGCGGCGCTGATCTCGTTCATGATGTCGGTGACGCGGCGGATGCTGGCGACGATCTCTTCCATCGTGTGGCCCGCTTCGCCGACCAGGCGGCTGCCGTCGCCGACCTTTTCGTTGGAGTCGGCGATCAGGCCCTTGATGTCCTTGGCCGCGGCGGCCGAACGTTGCGCCAGGTTGCGCACCTCGGAGGCGACGACCGCGAAGCCGCGGCCCTGCTCACCGGCGCGTGCCGCCTCGACGGCCGCGTTCAGGGCCAGGATATTGGTCTGGAAGGCGATGCCGTCGATGACGCCGATGATGTCGGCGATGCGCGTCGAGGCGTCGTTGATCGCGTCCATCGTGCCGATCACCTGCTTGACCACGTCGCCGCCGCGTTCGGCGACGGTGGAGGCGGTCGACGCCAGCGTGCTGGCCTGGCGCGCATTCTCGGCGTTCTGCTTCACGGTCGAGGTCAGTTCTTCCATCGAGGACGCGGTTTCCTCGAGCGCGCTGGCCTGCTGCTCGGTACGCGCCGACAGGTCGAGGCTGCCCGCCGCCACCTGGGACGAGGCCGAGGCGATCAGCTCGGTGCCGCTGCGCACCGTCGAGACGGTGTCGAACAGGCTGTCGTTCATTTTCTTCAGCGCGGCCAGCAGCTGGCCCAGCTCGTCGGTCGTGGTGACCTCGATGCGGCTGGTGAGGTCGCCGGCGGCAACCGTCTCGGCGATGCGCAGGGCGCGCGCCACCGGCGCCGTGATCGAGACGGTCGTGCGCCAGGCGATGAAGGCGGCCAGTGCCAGGATCACGGCGGCCAGGCCGAACATGGTGCGCTGGCTGTTGTCGTAAGTCTGCTGGGCATCCGTATTGGCCTTGTCGGCCAGTCCCTTCTGCATGTCGATCTGGGCGTTCAGCACCTTGCGGTACTCGCCCAGCATTGGACGGTATTCGCCGACGAGATAGCTGGACGCGCCCGCGATGTCGCCGGCCTGGATGCGGCGCAGCAGCTCGTCCTGTCCGGCCACTGCCTTGGCGTTGAAGTCGATACTTTGCTTGAGCAATGCCTTGCCCTGCTCGCTGACGATCACGCCCTGCATCCAGGTAAAGGTGTCGGCGATCTTTGCCCGGGCTTTTTCGATGTCGGCCATTTGCGCCTTGCGGTCGGCCTCGTCGCTGTTGAGCATCATGTTGCGCAGGGCGACCGAGACGACGTTGACCTCGGTAAGCACGGCGTGCGAAGCCTCGATCTTCGGCATGTAGTTGCTGACGATGGTTTCGGTGCCGTCATTGATGCGGCCGAGCATGGTCGTGCCGAAGACGACGATGACGAGGAGGAAAGTGCAGAGGATGCCAAAGCCGGCAAAGAGCCGGGTCCGGACGCGAAGATTGGAAATGTTCATGGTCGACGTTACTTATCAGGTAAAGGGCGACGAGACGTGCCCGGTTCTAGTTTTGCCTTGTGGCAACTAGGATAGCAACGTCTGGTGAACTAATCCAACGACTTTCGGTAGAAATTACTGATTTTTCCGATTTCGTGGTTTTTGTGCAAAAAAAAGACCGGTCGTGCCGGTCTTTCCTGATCTGTTTGCGTAGAGCGCGTTAGCGCGCCACCGCGCTGGCGCCATCGATAATGCCGCCGCCCAGGCAGATGTCGCCGTCGTACAGCACCGCCGATTGCCCCGGCGTGACCGCCCATTGCGGGTCCGTGAAGTCGAGAGCAAAACGCTCGAGACCATCGGCCGCGACCGTGCAGGCCACGTCGGCCTGGCGGTAGCGCGTCTTGGCCGACAGCAGGCCGGGAGCCGGGGGCTCGCCCGCGACCCAGCTGGCCTGGCCCGCTTCGAGACGGGCGGACAGCAACCACGGATGGTCGTGGCCCTGCACGATGTACAGGGTGTTGGTGGCGATGTCCTTGCGCGCGACGAACCATGGCTCGCTGGTGCCGTCCGCATTCTTGTGCGACTTCAGGCCGCCGATGCCGATGCCCTTGCGCTGGCCCAGCGTATAGAAGGACAGGCCGATGTGCTCGCCCACCGTTTGCCCGTTGTCGAGCTTCATCGGGCCCGGCTTATGCGACAGGTAGCGGTTCAAAAAGTCGCGGAATGGGCGCTCGCCGATGAAGCAGATGCCGGTCGAATCCTTCTTGGCCGCGTTCGGCAGCTTCAGTTTTTCCGCGATCTTGCGCACTTCGGTCTTCGGAATCTCGCCCAGCGGGAACAGCGACTTCGACAGCTGCGCCTGGTTCAGGCGGTGCAGGAAGTAGCTTTGATCCTTGGTATGGTCGAAGGCCTTCAGCAGCTCGAACTTGCCTGCTGCGTTTTCGCGCACGCGCGCGTAGTGGCCGGTGGCGATCAGGTCGGCGCCGAGCTTCATCGCGTGGTCGAGGAAGGCCTTGAACTTGATCTCGGCGTTGCACAGCACGTCCGGATTCGGCGTGCGGCCGGCCTGGTATTCGCGCAGGAATTCCGCGAACACGCGGTCCTTGTATTCGGCGGCGAAGTTGACGGCCTCGATGTCGACGCCGACCACGTCGGCCACGCTGGCCGCGTCGATCCAGTCCTGGCGCGTCGAACAATATTCGGAATCGTCGTCGTCTTCCCAGTTCTTCATGAACAGGCCGACCACGTCGTAGCCTTGTTCTTTCAGCATCCAGGCCGCGACCGAGGAGTCGACGCCGCCCGACATCCCGATCACGACTTTCTTTTTGCTCATATCAGTTTCGGTCAGTAGCCAGTGTTTCTTCGAACACCGACGGGTGGGTGTACAGCAGGGCCAGGTCGGTACGCCGGCCGGCCAGGTAATCGTCCACGCATTGCAGCACGATGGGGCTGCGGTGGCGTTCGCTCGAGGCGGCGATCTCGTCGCGCGTCATCCAGATCGTGCGCAGGATGCCGTCGTCGAGCGGCTGGTCGTACTGCTTGCCGGCCGTGCCGCAGAAGGTGAAGCGCAAATAGGTGATGTCGGCGTTGCGCGACTTCGAGTAGTAACGCGACATGTACATCCCGACCAGGCCGCTGGGGATGAATTCGTGCGCCGTCTCTTCCATCGCTTCGCGCACGACCGCCTGCTCGAGCGACTCGCCGGGGTCGAGATGGCCGGCCGGCTGGTTCAGCTTGATGCCTTCGCTCGTCTCTTCCTCGATCAGGAGGAAACGGCCATCCCGTTCGATGATGGCGGCAACGGTGACTGACGGTCTGAAGGTATGGGTCATGCGCGTCCTCGACAAATGAGCCGATATTCTACAGCGCCCGTCAAACCGTTGCTTGCAAGTACCTGTGCAGTGCAACAAAAAAGCATCAAGTGCAGCGATCTGATACAAAAAATGTGGCCAATGTGCCTCATCTGTATCACATTTCACCCACCCGGCATGCGCCCGGCCGGGTCGCCTCCATGTAATGACAAAAGGGCCATGTTTACGTGTTAGATTGTGAACAGAACACCAACATGAAGGAGGGATGCATGAGAATCGGCATTCCGGCCGAAACACGGCCGGGCGAGACCCGCGTAGCGGCAACTCCGGAAACAGTGAAAAAATTAGCGACGAAGCATCAAGTCGTGGTGCAGTCCGGCGCCGGCCTGCAGGCGGCGGTCACGGACGAGGCCTATGCCGCCGCCGGCGCCACGCTGGTCGGCGCGGACGAGGCTTTGCAGTGCGACATGGTCCTGAAAGTGCGCGCCCCCAACGAATCCGAGCGCAGCCGCATGCGGCCGGGCACGGTCGTGGTCGGCATGTTGAATCCTTTTGATAACGAGAACATCGCCGCGATGGCCGGCGCGCGTCTGACTGCCTTCGCGCTGGAAGCGGCGCCGCGCATCACCCGCGCGCAGTCGATGGACGTGCTGTCCTCGCAGGCGAACATCGCCGGCTACAAGGCCGTCATGCTCGCCGCGAACACCTATCAGCGCTTCATGCCGATGCTGATGACGGCCGCCGGCACCGTGAAAGCGGCGCGCGTGCTGATCATGGGCGTCGGCGTGGCCGGCCTGCAGGCGATCGCCACGGCGAAGCGCCTGGGCGCGGTGATCGAGGCGTCCGACGTGCGCCCGCCGGTGAAGGAACAGGTGGAATCGCTGGGCGCCAAGTTCATCGACGTGCCTTTCCTCACCGACGAGGAACGCGAAATCGCGCAGGGCGTGGGCGGCTACGCGCGTCCGATGCCGGCCGACTGGATCCGCCGGCAAGGTGAACTCGTTCACGAACGCGCCAAGCTGGCCGACATCATCATCACCACCGCCCTGATTCCGGGGCGCGCGGCGCCGGTCCTGATCAAGGAGGAAACGGTGGCGGCCATGAAACCCGGCTCCGTGATCGTCGACATGGCGATCGAGCAGGGCGGCAATTGCCCGCTGACGGAACTAGGTAAGACGGTGATCAAGCACGGCGTGCACATCATCGGCGAGCCGAACCTGGCCGCCCTGGTCGCGGCCGACGCCTCGGCCCTGTACGCGCGCAACGTGCTCGATTTCCTGAAACTGGTCTTCGACAAGGAAGACAAGTTTCACATCGACCTCGAGGACGAGATCGTGCGCGCGACGCTGCTCTGCCACCAGGGCGAAGCTCTTCGCAAATAGGAGACGGACATGGACATCAGCCACACCATCATCAACCTGATCATCTTCGTGCTGGCGATCTACGTCGGCTACCACGTCGTCTGGACCGTCACGCCGGCGCTGCACACGCCGCTGATGGCGGTCACCAACGCGATCTCCGCCATCATCATCGTCGGCGCCATGCTGGCCGCGGGCCTGACCGAAGGGGTGCTGGGCCAGACCATGGGCACCGTCGCCGTGGCGCTGGCGGCCGTGAACGTGTTCGGCGGCTTCCTCGTCACCCAGCGCATGCTGGAGATGTTCAAGAAGAAGGAACCGAAACGCTCCGCCGATGCGGCCACCGCCAAGGTGCCGCAGAAGGAGGCCGCATGAACTACATCAGCATGAATGTGGTCACGCTGCTCTATCTCGTGGCCTCGGTCTGCTTCATCCAAGCCTTGAAGGGGCTGTCTTCGCCGTCGTCTGCGCGCATGGGCAATACCTTCGGCATGGCGGGCATGGCGATCGCGGTGGCGACCACGATCGCCCTGATTTTCAAACTGCAGGCGGAGTTCGCGGCCGCCGCCGATGCGAACCGCACTGGCGGCATGGGCTTTACCTTGGTGCTGCTGGGCGTGGTGGTGGGCGGCGCGATCGGCGCCTATGCGGCGAAGAAGGTCGAGATGACCAAGATGCCGGAACTGGTCGCGGCGATGCACTCGCTGATCGGCCTCGCCGCCGTCTGCATCGCGATCGCCGCCGTGGCCGAGCCCTGGGCGTTTAATATCGCCACGCGCGGCCAGCCGCTGCCCTTCGGGAACCGGCTGGAACTGTTCATCGGCACCTTTGTCGGCGCGGTCACCTTTTCCGGTTCCGTGATCGCCTTCGGCAAGCTGTCGGGCAAGTACAAATTCCGCCTGTTCCAGGGCGCGCCGGTGCGCTTCGGCGGCCAGCACATCCTGAACCTGGTGATTGCCATCGCCATCATCGCGCTGGGCCTGGTCTTCTGCTTCTCCGACGCGGTGGAGCCGGCGTGGACGCCCTTCGCCATCATGGCCGCGCTGTCGTTCGTGTTGGGCGTATTGATCATCATCCCGATCGGCGGCGCCGACATGCCGGTAGTGGTGTCGATGCTCAACTCCTACTCGGGCTGGGCGGCGGCCGGCATCGGCTTCTCGCTGAACAACTCGATGCTGATCATCGCCGGCTCGCTGGTGGGTTCGAGCGGCGCGATCCTCTCGTACATCATGTGCAAGGCGATGAACCGGTCCTTCTTCAACGTGATCCTGGGCGGCTTCGGCGGCGAAGCGGCAGCGGCAACGGGCGGCGCGCAGGAACAGCGTCCGGTGAAATCCGGCTCGGCGGAAGACGCCGCCTTCATCCTGCAGAACGCCGAATCCGTGATTATCGTCCCCGGCTACGGCCTCGCGGTGGCGCGCGCCCAGCACTCGGTGAAGGAGCTGGTCGACAAGCTGACGGAGCACGGCGTCAACGTGCGCTATGCCATCCACCCGGTCGCGGGGCGCATGCCGGGCCACATGAACGTGCTGCTGGCCGAAGCCGAGGTGCCCTACGACCAGGTGGCGGAGATGGAAGACATCAATGGCGAATTCGGCCAGACCGACGTGGTACTGGTGCTGGGGGCGAACGACGTGGTGAACCCGGCGGCGAAAGACCCGAAATCGCCGATCGCGGGCATGCCGATTCTCGAGGCCTACAAGGCGAAGAGCATCATCGTGAATAAGCGTTCGATGGCCTCGGGGTATGCGGGGCTGGATAATGACTTGTTCTACATGCCGAACACGATGATGGTGTTTGGCGACGCGAAGAAGGTGATCGAGTCGATGGTGAAGGCGGTTGAATAAGTAGGGTGGGCACGGAGTGCCCACCCTACGATTTATGCGGCAGCAGCGCGGACCCACCCCTGCGCCCGTACATCATCAACTCCCCTAGTAGCGTGCGCGCCGGTTTGACGGCATCCAGCGCCGCCAATCCCAACCCGAGCACCGACTGCAGCGGCCCGCTGCCGACAAACGCGCGCGCCATCGTATCGGTCAGCGCAATCGTCAACTGCCGGTCCTGCGCCCGCTCATCGAGGAAGCGGCCAATGCCTTCGGGTCCCGGGCAGCGCGCCAGCAGGCGTGCCAGCACGGCCGCATCGCGCAGGCCGAGGTTCAGGCCCTGACCGGCCACCGGGTGCAGCGTCTGCGCCGCGTTGCCGATGGCGACGGTGCGCGTGGTGGCGTGGGGTTCGGCGTTCAGGCCGAGCGGATACGAAAAGCGCGGCGACACTTTAATAAAACGCCCGAGCCGTCCGCCAAAGGCCTCGCCCAGTTCCTGCAAAAACCGTTCTTCGTCCATCGCCTGCAGCGCCTCGGCACGCTCGGGCCGCACGCACCAAACCAGCGCGTACTGCAGCCCATCGGCGCCTTCCTGCGGCAGCAGGGCGAGCGGACCTTCGTCCGTAAAGCGCTCGAAGGCGCGGTGGGCGATGGGGCTGCTGGTAGAGACGCGCGCGATCACGGCGCTCTGGCCATAATCGCGGGTTTTGCCCTTGTCTTCCTGCTGGCCGAAGACGCCGCCTTCGGCGCCCACTGCCACCTGCGCCGTGAGCGTGCGGCCGTCGTCGAGCGTTAACGCCACGTGCTCCGACGTTTCGTCGAGCGCCGCCACGCGTGCAGGGCGAATCACCTGCACGCCGGCACGCTCGACCGCGCGCGCCAGGGCGTCGACCACGTCGCCATAGCGCGTGACGTAGCCGAGCGCGTCGAGCTTGTGTTCGCTGCGGTCGAGCAGGCTGCGCCCGAGCTGGCCGCGGCGCGAGACGTGGATGGTGTGGATCGGTGTGGCAGGAAATGCCCAGGCGCCGACTTCCTCGAGCAGCTGGCGGCTGCCCCAGGCCAGCGCGATCGAGCGCGGGTCCGAGATCGCCTGGCCCAGCGCGCGGGCGTCGATCAGGGCGATGCGCGAACCTGCGATGCCCCGCCGCGTCAGCAGCGCGGCCAGCGCCAGGCCCACCGGACCGGCACCGCAAATCGCCACGTCGACATTGTCTTTGTGCTCGTCCATCACCGCTCCGCCATCAGGGTTTCGATCTCCGCCACCGTCTTCGGCGCGCTACCGGACAACACGCGCGGCCCGGACGCGCCGACGATCACGTCGTCCTCGATCCGGATGCCGATGTTCCAGAAGCGTTCTGGCACGTCCGGGCCGGGACGGACGTAGATGCCCGGTTCCACCGTGAGCGCCATGCCCGGCACCAGCAGGCGCGATGGCTTGCCTTCGAGGGACAGGTCGCGGTAGCTCCCGGTGTCGTGCACGTCCAACCCCAGCCAGTGGCCGGTGCCGTGCATGTAGAAGGCAGTATAGGCGCGCTCGGCCAGGACGTTCTCGACGCTGCCGTATCGTGCGCGGTCCAGCAGCCCGAGTTCCAGCATGCCGCCGGCCAGCACGTTCAGGGCCGCCTCGTGCACATCGCTGTAGGGACGGCCCGGCACGACGGCCGCGAGCGCCGCTTCCTGCGCGCGCAGCACCAGTTCATACAGCAGCTTTTGCGGCTCGCTGAAGCGGCCGTTGACGGGGAAGGTGCGCGTGATGTCCGAGGCGTAGCTGTCGAATTCGCAGCCGGCGTCGATCAGGACCAGGTCGCCGTCGACCGTCTGCGCATTATTGGCACTGTAGTGCAAGACGCAGGCGTTGGCGCCGCTGGCCACGATCGGCGTATAGGCCGGGAACTGGGCGCCGTTGCGGCGAAACTCGTAGAGCAGTTCCGCTTCCAGTTCGTATTCGAACATGCCGGGCCGCGCCGCGCGCATGGCGCGCAGGTGGGCGGCGCCGGCGATGGTGGCGGAGCGCAGCATCAGCGCCTGCTCGCTCTCGTCCTTGAATAAACGCATTTCGTCGAGCAGGGCCGGCAGGTGCTGGGTGCGGGACGGGGCTTTGATGCCGCTGCGCGACTGGGCGCGCACGGCGTTCAGCCAGCCGCCGACTTGCGCATCGAGCGCCGCATTCGATGAAAGCGCGTAGTACAGGACAGGCACGTCGGCCAGCAGGCGCGCCATCTGCGCATCGAGTTCGCCGATCGGATACGCCTCGTCGAAGCCGAAGCGTTCGCGCGCGGCCGCCGGGCCGTAACGGAAACCGTCCCAGATCTCGCGCTCGACGTTCTTCTCGCGGCAGAACAGGATCGAGCGCGCCGGCGTCTCACCGCAAGCCGCGACGAGCACCAGCACGGCTTCCGGCTCCGTAAAACCGGTCAGATAATAAAAATAGCTGTCGTGGCGGTAGGGATAGTCGCTGTCACTGTTCCTCGCCACTTCCGGCGCCGTCGCCAGCACCGCCACCCCGCCCGGCTCCATGGCCGCGGCCAGGCGTGCGCGGCGGACGGCGAAGGGGGTCACGCGCCGGCCCTCTTGGCCGGCGGCGCGTTCAGTTCTTCGAGCTGGCGCACGGTGCCGACATTGACCCAGGGACCGTTGTAGATCTCGCCACCGACGCGTCCCTGTGCAATGAACTTGCGCATCAGGGGGCCGAACTTGACGAATTCGCCCGGCTGGATGCCGTCGAACATTTCAGGGCGGTAGACGCCGATGTTCCCGAAGTTCCACTTCGGGTCGCCCTCGTTGGAGAGCGTGTACATGTCGATGCCGAAGTCGCCTTCCGGGTTGTGCCAGGGATTCGGCGTCAGGTACAGCCAGGCGATGTCGTGCTTCTCGGGCGGGATCGGCTGGCCGACCGCATCGAGGTCGGGCAGGGCGTCGAAGACCTGGGTGAAATCGAAGTAGGGCGCGTAAATGTCGCCCGACAGCGCCACGAAGGGCTCGTCGCCCAGCAGGTGCAAGGCGTTGGCGATGCCGCCCGCCGTTTCGAGCGGGGTCGGCTCGTGCGAATAGGCGATCTTCGCGCCGTACTGGCTGCCGTCGCCGAGCGCCTCCTCGAGCATGTGGCCGAGGTAGGAGTGGTTGATGACGATCTCGGTGATCCCGGCACGCACCAGGTTCAGCAGGTGCCAGGCGATGAGCGGACGGCCGCGCACCTTGAGCAGGGGTTTCGGGCAGGCATCCGTCAGCGGACGCATGCGTTCGCCGCGGCCGGCGGCCAGGATCATGGCTTTCATGGGCTTCTCGACAATTAAACTCAGAACGTGTAGCCGACTTGCGGCGCCTTGTCCTCGAAGCTATCGAGCAGGCGGATCAGCGGCTTCAGTTCGGTGTAGCGGTGGGCGGTCTTGCGCACGTAATCCAGCACGGTCGGCAGGTCGCCCATGTAGATGGCCTTGCCGTCGCGGTAGTTCAGGCGGCAGAAGATGCCGAGGATTTTCAGGTGGCGCTGCAGGGCCATGAATTCGAAGTCGCGATAGAACGCGTCGATGTCCGGATTGACCGGCAGGCCAACCTGCTTGGCGCTTTGCCAGTAGCGCACCACCCAGTCCAGCACGATCTCTTCGTCCCACTGGATGTAGGCGTCGCGCAAGAGCGAGCCGAGGTCGTAGGTGACCGGGCCGTAGACGGCATCCTGGAAGTCGAGCACGCCCGGGTTGCCCTGGTCGAGGAACATCAGGTTACGCGAATGGAAATCGCGGTGCATGAAGACCTGTTGCTGGGACAGCACATTGGCGGTGATGGTCTCGAAGACTTTATCGAGCTGGGCCTGCTGCTTGTCGTCCAGCGTCACGCCCAGATGGCGGTTCAGGTACCACTCCGGGAACAAATTCATCTCGCGCAGGACGAAGGCGCGGTCGAACTCGGGCAGCACGCCCGGCTGGCTGTTCAACTGAAACTTGATCAGGGCGTCGACCGCGTCCGAATACATGAAGGCGGCATTGTCGGAATCGAGGCGGGCCAGGTAAGTGGTGGTGCCGAGGTCGGACAGCAGCAGGAAGCCCCGTTCGACGTCGCGCGCGACGATGGCCGGCACCGTGACGCCGGCCTCGGCCAGCAAGCCCTGCACGTGGATGAAGGCGGGCACGTTCTCGCGCTCGGGCGGCGCGTCCATCGCGATCAGGGTGTCGCCGAGCTTGCTTCGTAGCGCCGGCGCCACATCGAGGCGGAAATAGCGGCGGAAACTGGCATCCGAGGAGGCCGGGCGGCGCGAACCGACTTCCACCAGGTCAAGCGAGCTCAGCCATTCGGTAAGAAGCGCGAGACGCGCGTCCTGCTCGGCGGAAGTGGGGGAATTTTGATACGAAGAAGCCATGGAACGTCCAGCGGAAACCGGTTGAGGAAGACAATTCCCATATAATAAGGGATTCAATCCAAAAAATCGCCCTTTATGGTGCTGCCACAGATTCCATGAGCTGGTTTACGGCCCACCCATTCCCGCGGCGGCGGGCAGTTGCCTTGTCCGCCCTCGTCACCGTGGCCTCGGGGCCTTTGCACGCGCAAGTTGCGCCGGCTGCTCCCCATGCTGACGAACAAGATCTTCCCGTCACCGTGCGCGCCGAAGAGATCGGCGGCCGTCCGGACCGCGAAATCAACCTCGAGCGCAACGTCGAAATCACGCGTGGCCAGTCCAAGCTGACCGCCGACACCGCCTGCTACCGCCTGGTCGAGGACGAAGTCACGGCCGAAGGCAACGTCAACATGTGGCGTTTCGGCGACCGCTACCAGGGCGACGCCCTGCAGCTGAACATGTCGACCGGGCGCGGCTGGGTGCTGCATCCGAAATACCAGCTGCAGCTGAACAATGCGCAAGGCCAGGCCGACCGCATCGACTTCCTCGGCGAAGACCAGGCGCTGGTAGTGGACGGCACCTACAGTACCTGCCAGGGGCCCGATCCCGACTGGTACATCAAGGCCAGCCGGCTGCGCCTCGATTCCGGGCGCGACGTCGGCACCGCGGGCAAGACCATCATTTATTTCAAGGACGTGCCGATACTGGGCACGCCCGCCTTCTCGTTCTCGCTCTCGGGCGCGCGCCGTTCGGGCTGGCTGCCGGCCACCATCGGCGCCGGTTCCAAGGGCAAGACCGAGCTCATGGTGCCGTACTACTTCAACATCGCGCCGAACCGCGACCTGACGGTGTTCCCGCGCCTGATGTTCAACCGCGGCCTGCAACTGGGCGCGACCGGACGCTACCTCGGCGAAACGACGGGCGGCAACTACAACGGCGAGACCCACGCCGAGTTCCTGCGCAACGACCGTATCACCAAGACCGACCGCTGGCGCGTCGATTCGGTGCATAACCAGACGATCAAACCGGGCTGGACCGCCGGCTGGAACCTGCACGGCGTCTCCGACGACGAATACACGAGCGACTTTTCGCCGACGGTCGCCACCAGTGCCGAGCGCCAGCTGATCCGCGAGGCGTACACCAGCTACGGCACCCAGTACTGGACCCTGACGGCGCGCGCGCAGACCATCCAGGTGCTGCAGGAACCGGCGGCAGTGGCCAATCCGGCGCTGGCGATCCCGCGTCCCTACGACCGCCTGCCGCAGGTGATGTTCCATACCGGCCGCTACGACGTGAAGGGTTTCGACTGGGCGATCGACGCCGAGGCGACGCGCTTCTCGCACCCGACCCTCGACAGCGGCAACCGCCTGCTGACGGTGTCGCAGGTAAGCTATCCGTGGGTGCAGCCGGGCTACTACATCACGCCCAAGCTGATGCTGCATGCGACCAAGTACGAGATGGACAGCAATTCGCGTGGCGCGACCAGCCTGTCGCGCACGCTGCCGATCTTCTCGATCGACAGCGGCATGGTGTTCGAGCGCGACACCACCCTGTTCGGCAAGGCCGCCACCCAGACCCTGGAGCCGCGCCTGTTCTACGTGCGCACGCCGTACCGCAACCAGGACGAATTCCCGGTCTTCGATACGGCCGAAACGGGCTTCAGCTACGCCCAGCTGTTCACCGAGAACCGCTACATCGGCGGCGACCGCGTCTCCGACGCCAACCAGGTAACCGCGGCCCTGGTGTCGCGCTACGTCGAGCCGGACGGCGCCGAGCGCCTGCGCATGGCGATCGCCCAGCGCTTCTATTTCGACGAACCGCGCGTGGGGCGCGTGCCTTCCGCGACCGGCACCGGCAACAAGATCAGCCGCTCCGACCTGCTGCTGGCAGCCTCGGGCCGCATTACCGATCACTGGAACTTCGACAGCAGCGTACAATATGATGTTACGGGCAAGAGCGTGTATGCCCAGAACCATGGCGTGCGCTGGGCGCCGGGACCGATGAAGGTCCTCAATGCCGAGTACCGCTACGTGCGCGACAGCTTCCGCAATGCCGACGTGTCGGCCCAGTGGCCGCTGTCGAAGCGCTGGTACGGCGTCGGCCGCGTCAGCTATTCGCTGCGCGACCACAAGGTGCTCGAAAGCCTGGTCGGTCTCGAGTACAAGGCCGATTGCTGGATCTTCCGGATGGGTGGACAACGTTTCGTGACGGCCGCGCAGACGACCTCGACGTCGACGTTCTTCCAGCTCGAGCTCAATGGCCTGTCGGGCCTTGGCCTGGGCAACCCGCTGGATTCGTTTTACAAGAGTATTCCCGGCTACACGCGGCTGAACGGCAACGCCGGCCGCCTTTGACAAGACCGGCGCATGACCAGAACCTTGGATGTTTTGACCTGAATGAGTGCTTCCCAGACTATGCGTACTACCCGTTTGCATCACCTTAAGCTGGCCGCGGCGCTGCTGTGCGCGCTCACGGCCAACGCTGCTTTCGCCCAGGCTGCCAAGCCGGCACCTGCGCCGGCGCAAGCCGCTGCCCCCGGTAGCGGCTTCCTCCCGCCGGCGTCGAGCAACGCCAACGTTATCGATGCGATCCGCGTCGTCGTCAACGACGAAGTCATCACCCGCAACGAAGTACGCGACCGCGTCGGCCAGATCACCCAGCGCCTGCGCGCCCAGAACGCCCAGCTGCCGCCGCTGGCCGACATCGAACGCCAGGTGATCGAGGCCATGGTCGTCGAGCGCGCCCAGATCCAGCTGGCCAAGGAAATGGGCGTGCGCGTCGACGACCGCACGCTCGACGCCGCCATCGGCCGCATCGCCGAAGGGCAGAAGATGTCGCTGCAGGAGATGCGCAACCAGATGGAAAAGGAAGGCCTGACCTTCGCCCAGTTCCGCGAAGAGATCCGCAACGAGATCATGCTGCAGCGCCTGCGCGAGCATGAAGTCGACAGCAAGATCCAGGTCTCGGACGCCGAGGTCGACACCTATCTCGCCGCCGAGAAGGCCGCCGCGGCCGAGAAGGTCGAGATGGACATCGCCCAGATCCTGGTCGGCATCCCGGCCAACGCCACGCCCGAACAGATCGCCGCGCGCCGCGCCCGCGCCGACGAAGTGATGCGCCAGCTGCGTACCGGCGCCGACTTCGCCAAGATCGCCGCCACGTATTCCGACGCGCCCGACGCCCTCAAGGGCGGCGCCATCGGCTGGCGCGATCCGGACCGCCTGCCGCCGCTGATCAGCGACCAGCTGCGCAAGCTCAGCCCGGGCCAGGTCACCCCTGTCATCAAGAGCAATACCGGTTTCCACATCGTCAAGCTGGTCGACAAGCGCAGCCTGGCCAAGGAGCCGGAGCAGGCCGTGGTCCAGCAGACCCGCGCGCGCCACATCCTGATCAAGGCGACCCCGGCGATGCCGGCCGCGCAGGTGAAGGCCAAGCTGGCCGAGCTGCGCGCGAAGATCGTCGCCAAGAGCGCCACTTTCGAGGACCTGGCGCGCCAGAACGGCCAGGACGGCACGGCCGCCAAAGGCGGCGACCTGGGCTGGCTGCAGCCGGGCGACGTGGTGCCGGAATTCGAGAACGCGATGAATGCCCTGAAACCGGGCGAGGTGTCGGACGTGGTCGAGTCGCCGTTCGGCTTCCACCTGATCGAAGTCCTCGAGCGCAAGAGCGAAGACCAGAGCAAGGAGCGCGAGCGCCTGCGCGCACGCAACGTGATCCGCGAGCGTAAACTCGGCGAAGCCGTCGAGGACTGGGCGCGCGAAGTGCGCGACCGCGCCTACGTCGAGTACCGCGAAGAGGCGTAAACAGCATGGCCGTGCCGCAGACTGTGCGCCCGACCCTGGCGCTGACCGTCGGCGAACCGGCCGGCATCGGGCCCGAGATCTCGATCCGGGCCGCCTGGGCCCTGCGCGAAGAGGCCAATTGCGTGCTGGTGGGCGACGCCGCCTTCCTCGCGCTGACCGCCAGCCTGATCGACCCCGCCATCCGCCTGTCGGCGCTGTCGGTCCAGGCACTGCGTAACGGCGGCCTGCCGCATTTCGGGCGCGAGCGCATCGCCGTCGTCGACGTGCCGCTCGCCGCCCACGTGGTGCCGGGCACGCTGGACAAGGACAACGGCCGCGCCGTGCTGGCGACGCTGGATCTCGCCATCGAGGGCGTGCAGGCCGGCTGGTTCGACGCCATCGTCACGGCGCCCCTGCAAAAGAGCACCATCAACCAGGCCGGCGTCGCCTTTTCCGGCCACACCGAATACCTGGCCGAAAAAACGAACACGCCGCAGGTGGTCATGATGCTGGCCGGCCAGCCGGCGGGCGAGCAGCCTTACCTGCGGGTGGCGCTGGCTACCACCCACCTGCCTTTGAAAGACGTGCCGGCGGCGATCACGCAGGAAGGATTGGCACGGGTGCTCGACATCGTGCACGCCGACCTGCATGATAAGTTCGGCATCGCGGCGCCGCGCATCCTGGTCACCGGCCTGAATCCCCACGCGGGCGAAAACGGCTACCTGGGACGCGAGGAGATCGAGGTCATCGAGCCGGCGCTGGCGGCCGCCAGGGCGCGCGGCATCGATGCGCGCGGACCGTATCCGGCCGATACCCTGTTCCAGCCGAAGTACCTCAACGAGGCGGACTGCGTGCTCGCCATGTACCACGACCAGGGCTTGCCGACCCTGAAGCACGCCACCTTCGGGCGCGGCATCAACGTCACCCTCGGCCTGCCGCTGATCCGCACCTCGGTCGACCACGGCACCGCGCTCGATCTGGCCGCGCAGGGCCTGGGACTGGCCGACTGCGGCAGCATGGAAGAGGCGATCCGCGCCGCCATGCTGATGGTGACGGCCAGTCAAGGTGCTGCAAGCCGCACCCAATAACACGAAAGCAAGAATGAAACACGTCGCACGCAAGCGCTTCGGCCAGAACTTCCTGACCGACGACCATGTCCTGAACAGCATCATCGATGCGATCGCCCCACGCCGCGGCGAAGCAATGGTCGAGATCGGCCCGGGCCTGGCGGCGATGACGGCGCTGCTGCTGAAGGAACTCGACCACATGCACGTGGTCGAACTCGATCGCGACCTGGTGACGCGTCTCGAGAAGGCCTACCCGCGCGAAAAGCTGACGGTCCACTCGGCCGACGCCCTCAAATTCGACTTCGGCGCCTTGCCGGTGCCGGAGGGGCAGAAGCTGCGCATCGTCGGCAACCTGCCATATAACATCTCGAGCCCGCTGCTGTTCCACCTGGCCGAGTTCGCCGACCTGGTCGAGGACCAGCACTTCATGCTGCAAAAGGAAGTGGTCGAGCGCATGGTGGCCGAACCCGGCACCAAGGCCTATGGCCGCCTGTCGGTGATGCTGCAATGGCGCTACGACATGTCCCTGCTGTTCATCGTCCCGCCGACCGCCTTCGACCCGCCGCCGCAGGTCGATTCGGCCATCGTGCGCATGGTGCCGACCCGGAGAAAACTCGCCGTCGACGGCGCGACCCTGGAAGCGGTGGTACAGAAGGCGTTTTCCCAGCGCCGCAAGGTGATCCGCAACTGCGTGGCCGGCATGTTCACCGAAGCGCAGCTGGTGGAAGCGGGCATCGATCCGGGCGTGCGGCCGGAGAACGTCAGCCTGGAGCAGTACGTGGCGCTGGCGAACATCCTGAAGCCAGTGTAATAACGCTCGATCTCATCCGTGATGCGTTGCACAACGCTTCACACCCCCATTTTGGACGTTTCATCGCGCCCTTTACGCACTTCGTCGCAAGTCGATGGAGGCGCGTAAAGGCGCTTGCTAATCTACTCCCATCGAAAGCCCGAACGCACATGCAAAGGGCGCACCAACTCACCGAAGGGAGCCTGAAATGAACGTCCTCAAACACATGGAAACGCTGTTCCTGGTGGCCGCCCTGGCCGTCGTCGGCACCACCTACGCCAGCGCCGAGAGCTACAAGGCGCAAGTGCGGGCCGATTCCCTCGTCTCGAGCGACAGCGGCAAGATGGCGGTCGTGAAAGTCACCGCCAAGCGCGTCGCGCCGGCTACCAAGTTCGGCTGATTCAAAGGCTCCCGGAAACGCGGGCAAAAAAAAGCCCGCCGTTGCGGGCGGGCTAAATCCAATTCTTTTCTGAGGAGAGTTGGAGGAGACAGGTGCAATTATGCTGCACCACAACATATACGTCTAATTTTCTTTTGGAATGATCGACATCGTTGTGGTGAATGTCTCCGCTGTTAAGCTCAGGAGTTATTGACGCAGGTGACGACAATCGTGTCGACCTTGTTGTCGTCCATCGTGCCGACGCCGCCGGCAACGCTGCAGGTCTGGCCGGTTGGCTGGGTCAGCACCGTAACGCCGTAGGTCTGGCCATAGGTCACGCCGTTGATAAACGTGAAGGTGCTCGGGTACGCACCGCTCGTTGCATCTTTGGTAAAGGTGAAGGTGCCGCCGGCGCTGCCGTTGGTGAGCACGAGGCCGTCAGCCGCCAAGCCCCGCACCGTGCCGCCGATCGTATTGACCACCAGCGAGCAGACGATCACGGCGTTGATCGACGACAGGCGGCCCGCCGTATCGGCGGTGCCGCTCGAGGTCGAGCACGTCTGGTGCTGCGGGTTGGTCTTCACGCTGACGCTGTACGGCTCGCCGTAGTCGACTTCGTTGGGGAAGCTGTAGGTGACGTTCTGGATGTTGCCGCTCGCGTCCCGGCCCAGCGGCGTGATTGGCAAGTCATTGGCCAGGTTGTTCTGCAGCACCAGGCCAGGATATTGCAGGCCGGCCACCACGCCGCCAATCGTATAGCTCGAGGTACCGCCACCGCAGGCACTCAGGCCGGCAGCCACCGTCAGCGCGCACAGCGCCAGAATCGATTTCTTCAAAATACTCTCCACAGGAATGATCAAGGCGTCGTGCAGTTGAGGTCGACGGTCTTGCCGACGTTATCCATGGTGCCCGAGCCGTTCGCCACGGTGCAGGTCTGGCCAGGAGCAGCCAGCACGGCCACGCCGTACACGGCGCCTTCGGGAATCTGCGACATCTGGACGACGGTATCGGTCGGGGCGACGGCCTTGCGGTCGGAACCGTTCACGATTTCCAGGCCGGCGGCGTGGCTGCCGTTGACGCGCACCGTCAGCGGGAAGGTTTTCAGGGTGCAGACGACTTGCACGCTCGAGATGCTGAAGACGGCCTTGCCGGTGCCGGTGCCTTCGACCACCTTGCAGCCGTCGGTGCCGCCCGGCGTCGACGGTTGGGTGTTGTCGGGCGAGGCGACCACTTTCACGTTATAGGTAGCGTCGGTCTCGACCAGGTCGGGGAAGACGAAGGTCGTGCCGACCGGGACTTCGTAGCGCGGGCCGTCGTTGTTCGTCAGCACCAAGCCGGACTTGGTGTAGCCGCTGATGGTGCCGCCGACAAAGACATCACCGTCGCCGCCGCCGCAGGCGGACAGGCTCAGCGCGCACGCCAGCGCAATGCCGGCACGCAGGGGGGAACGAATCATAATTTCTCCAAAAAAGGGGAGGGGCAAGGCGCGCAAGCGGAGGCGCCTGGCCACATGCTGGAAAGTTTGCCCATCATTTTAGAGCATTTGACAAGCCCCGGGCTCATTAGGGTTTGTATCACGGTGTAACGACGGGCACGCGCTCGTACCCGTTTGCACGCATTTGCAATTCTCTGCTGGCCTCGCTATGCTGGATTCTCCCAAACGACAGCCACCGATGAAGCCCTCCAACCGCCGCCCCTGGCCCAAAGCCATCCTGTTCGACCTCGACGACACGCTGTGGCCGATCGCCCCCGTCATCCTCCAGGCCGAGCAGACGCTGTTCAAGTGGCTGGCCAGCAATGCGCCGCGCGTGGCCGAACGCTTCACCATCGACAGCCTGCGCCAGGCCAGGCTCGAATTGCTGGCGCGCCGGCCCGAATTCCAGCTCGACCTCGGTGCGCTGCGCCGCGCCGGCCTGATCGCCGCCTTCGAACAGGCCGGCGAAGACGCGGACAAGGTCGAACTGGCGATGACCGAATTCTTCGCCGCCCGCAACGCCGTGATTCCCTACGACGACGTCCTGCCCGGCCTGCTGCGCCTGAAGGGACGTGTCCTGATCGGTTCGGTTACCAACGGCAATGCCGACCTGCAGACCATCGGCCTGGCCCACCATTTCCACGCCTCGGTGTCGGCGCCCGGTTTCGGCCGCGCCAAGCCGGACGCGGCGATCTTCCACGCCGCCTGCGACGCCCTCGGCGTGGCCCCGCAGGACGCCGTCTACGTCGGCGACGATTTGCTCCTCGACGTGCAGGGCGCCCAGCGCGCCGGGCTGCGCGGCATCTGGATGAACCGCACTGCCAGCCGCCGGCACCTGGAAGAGGGCGTGCAGCCCGATGCGATCGTTTCGAATATGGATGACCTGATCGACTGGCTCAAGCGCGAGCACGCCTGAGCCTACTCTGCACGCACAGGGCGCCTTCCAGGGTGCATAATAGCCGTGCAACCATTCCGCGCGCTTCTACTTCCATGCAACTTGAACCCCGAGCCCAAACCCTGCTGAAAGCCCTCGTCGAGCGCTACATTGCCGACGGCCAGCCGGTCGGGTCGCGTGCGCTCTCGAAGATTTCCGGCCTCGACCTGTCACCGGCCACGATCCGCAACATCATGGCCGACCTCGAGGAAATGGGCTATGTCGCCAGCCCCCACACCTCGGCCGGCCGGGTGCCGACGCCGCGCGGCTACCGCCTGTTCGTCGACACCCTGCTCACGGTGCAGCACCTGGAGGGCCAGCACGGCCAGCACGGCGTCGATCCCGAGCGCATGCGCATCGCCGCCCAGCAGCCGCAAAAGATCATCGCCAACGCGGCGCAGATGCTGTCCTCGCTGACGCAATTCGCCGGCGTCGTGCAAAGCCCGCGCCGCGAGTCCGTGTTCCAGCAGATCGAATTCCTGCGTCTGTCCGAAAAACGCATCCTGCTGGTGATCGTCGATCCGCGCGGCGACGTCCAGAACCGCCTGCTGTTGACCGACGTCGACTACACGCCGGCCCAGCTGGTGCAGTCGGCCAATTACCTGAACCAGAATTTTGCCGGCCTCAGTTTCGACGACGTGCGCCTGCGCCTGACCGGCGAATTGCGCCAGCTGCGCGAAGACATCGGCGGCTTGATGCAGACGGCGGTGGAAGCGGGCAGCGAGGCGATGGCCGAAGGCAGCGAGGAGATGGTGATTTCAGGCGAGCGCAATTTATTGTCGGTGTCCGACCTGTCCTCGAATATGAGTTCGCTACGCCAGCTGTTCGAGATGTTCGAGCAAAAGACCGGCCTGATGCAGCTGCTCGACATGTCGAGCAAGGCGGGCGGGGTGCAGATCTTTATCGGCGGCGAATCGAAGCTGGTGCCGATGGACGAGATGAGCGTGGTCACCGCGCCCTACGAGGTGAACGGCAAGATCGTCGGCACCCTGGGCGTGATCGGGCCGACCCGGATGGCGTACGAGCGCGTGATTCCGATTGTCGACATTACGGCGAAGCTGCTGTCGAATGCCTTGAGCAACTCTTAACGGCTGACATGTACCCGTAAGGTGGGCGGCTCCCGCCGCCCACGCGTTCAACCAGCGCCAGAAACCTCGCGACAGGTTTTCATGCGTCGAACTCGTGGGCGGGGGACCCGCCCACCTTACGAGCGTGTGAAAAAATCGCCATGGCCGCGTTGCATCGTCTCGCCGTACCCTCGTACTGTCTTCGACGATGCGCCTTGCCCTGACGATTTTTTCACACGCTCTACGGGTGGATGCAGGTTGTAACAAAAAACGGCGCCATTGGCGCCGTTGTGCATTGCGGGTGCAGCTTGCTCAATTGTTGCCGCGGTGCGGGCAGGCCACCTTGGTGCAATTGCCGTAGATGGCCAGCGCGTGTTCGGCGATCTTGAAACCGCGTTCGCTGGCGATCTTGTTCTGGCGCGATTCGATCTCCTCGTCGAAGAATTCCTCGACGTGGCCGCAATCGAGGCAGACCAGGTGGTCGTGGTGCGAGCCGGCGTTCAGTTCGTAGATCGCCTTGCCGGTTTCGAAGTGGTTGCGGTTCAGGAGCCCGGCCTGCTCGAACTGGGTCAAAACGCGGTAGACGGTCGCCAGGCCCACGTCCATGTTCTCGGCCAGCAGGATTTTATAGACGTCTTCCGCCGTCAGGTGCCGCACTTCGCTGTTCTGGAAAATTTCGAGGATTTTCAGGCGCGGCAAGGTCGCCTTCAGGCCGCTCGCCTTCAGGTCGGTCGGTTTGTTACTCATGTTTGTTACTCGTAGATGGGCGGAGTGCTTTATGATATAGCGTTTTGGAAGCTCCCGCTAAACGTTTTGAGGTTACTTATGCGCGTCTTTGATGCCCTTGTTCATCGCTCCAAGGCCCGGGCCCTGCTTGCCGCCGGCCTCGCCTGCACGCTGGTCCTGTCCGGCTGCGCATCATGGCGCAACCAGACCAAGCCTGCCGCACCGGTGAACACGTCCCCGGCCGCTCTTGAAGCCGACGCCAGCAAATCGGCTTCGCTGGCCAATGCCGGCGCCCAGACGACCGAAGGCACGCGGCTGCAGAAATTCCTGTGGATTTTCTCGCCCTACCGTCCGGACATCCAGCAAGGCAACTTCGTCTCGCAAGAAATGCTGAACCAGCTGAAAGTGGGCCAGACCCGCGAGCAGGTGCGCTTCCTGCTCGGCACCCCGCTGCTGACGGACATGTTCCACGCCGACCGCTGGGACTACCCGTTCTACCTCGCGCGCGGCAATGGCGAGCTGACTACCAGCCGCGTCACCGTGTATTTCAAGGACGACGTGGTCGAGCGCTTCGACGGCGGCAACCTGCCGACCGAGCGCGAGTACATCGCCCGCATCGCCGGTCCGGCCAAGAACGTCGTCAAGGAAGCGAAAAAGGCCGAAAAGGCGGCCGCCAGCCGTCCGGTCGAGCCGGCCACCCCTGCTACCCCCGCCACTTCCACGAACACCCCGTAAGACTGTCATGACGCAACTGAAAATCGCGGTCGCCGGCGCCAGCGGGCGCATGGGCCGCATGCTGATCGAGGCGATCGCCGCCGCTCCCGATGCCGTGCTTGCCGGCGCCCTCGACGTCGCGGGCTCCCCCTTCATCGGCCACGACGCCGGCGCCTTCTCGGGCCAGCTGACCGGCGTGACGATCGAGTCCGACCTGGCGCGCGCGCTGGCGAACGCCGATTGCCTGATCGATTTCACCCGCCCCGAAGGCACGCTGCAGCACCTCGCGTACTGCGCCGCGAACGACGTGAACATCGTGATCGGCACCACCGGTTTCGACGACGCCGGCAAAGCGGCGATCGCCGCCGCCGCCGAGAAGGTCGCCGTCGTCTTCGCGCCGAACATGAGCGTGGGCGTGAACGTCACGCTCAAACTGCTGGAACTGGCCGCGAAGAGTTTTAACGAAGGCTACGACATCGAGATCATCGAGGCGCACCATCGCCACAAGGTCGACGCCCCCTCGGGTACGGCCCTTAAAATGGGCGAAGTCATCGCCGACGCCCTCGGCCGCGACCTGAAGGACTGCGCCGTCTACGGCCGCGAAGGCGTGACCGGCGAACGCGACCCGTCGACCATCGGCTTTGCCACCGTGCGCGGCGGAGATATCGTCGGCGACCACACCGTGCTGTTCGCCGGCACCGGCGAGCGCATCGAGATCACGCATAAATCGAGCAGCCGCGTCACCTACGCCCACGGCGCCCTGCGCGGCGCGCGTTTTATCGCCGACAAGGCGAACGGCCTGTACGACATGCAGGACGTCCTCTCCCTGAAAGGCTGATCCCATGGCAGTAGCGGAACTGAACGGCGCCCTGATCGTCAACGAAGCGAGCTTCTTCGCCGAAAGCCGGCGCGCGTTCGGCTTTCACACGGCCACCGGCGACACCATCGACACCTGGGTCGATTGCCTGAGCTACCTGCGCGACGACGAGAACATGACCAAGTTCCGCCTGCAGCCGGACGAAGTCCTGGAAATCGTCATCACCGACAGCGCCGCCCTGCGCTCGCGCCTGCCGGACCTGGTCGACGAGATCGCGTTCTGCGTCGGCGGCATCAACGAGCGCTACGAGGACTACGGCGAAAAGCCGGCGCTCGAGCTGGTCCTCCGCTGACCAGACCGCGAGGTCCCTTGCCTTTTCTCTGCAAACGGCCCGGGACCCCGCTCGTAGGGTGGGCACTCCGTGCCCACGCGGATCATGCGCACCTCTATCGCTTCAGCAGCAGCTCCGCTGACTGACGAGATGACTCCATGACCGCCGACGACCTCCTCTCCATCTCCCGCTACGTGATGCCGGTCTTGCCGCTGCACCCGGCAAAACTCGGCTTCCTGTTCGGCACCCGCCACGGCGTCGAAGAATTCTGCATCGAGACATACGCCCTCTGGCAGCGCGGCATGTTCGAACGCCTGCTGGTCTCGGGCGGCGCCACGGCGGGGCAGGCGATACCTGAAGCGCTGGTCATCGCCGAACGCCTGGTCGAACTGGGCATCCCCCCATCCATCCTGATCCTCGAATGCGAGGCGCTGAACACCGGCGACAACGTCATCCTCGGCCGCCGCAGGGTGGCAGAAGTCATCGATCTGGGTGAGATCGACAGCGTGCTCGTCATCGGCAAAGTCTGCGCCATGCGCCGCTACCTGATGACCCTGGCGCGCCACTGGCCAGAGGTATCCGTCTCCGCCTGCGCCATCAATTATTTCGGCCTGCCGGCAGAGCGCTGGCACGAGCACGACGAGTTCCGCCGGCGCGTGCTGGCCGAATTCCACAAGATTCCGCAGTACCTGGAGCAGGGCTTCCTGCGCGAGCTGGACGGGCATGGGCCGTATCCGGTGCTGGGTGCCGGCGCATGAAGCAGGTAATCTTCAGCCCGCGGCGCCTCATGTAGGGTGGGCACGGAGTGCCCACCCTACGAGAAACGCTACGGACTCCGCTTCGCCGCAGTGCAAGATGAAACAGTATAATGTTCTGCTAAAGCTCCGCTTTCCATCCTTCCCACATTCCGTCCGCAGAACATCATGCAAGATAAATATAGTCCCGCCGAAGTTGAACAGGCCGCGCAGGCGTACTGGAAATCGATCGATGCCTACAAGGCTGTCGAGCACGATCCACGTTTCCCGAAAGGCAAGTATTACGCCTGTTCGATGCTGCCTTACCCATCCGGCAAGCTGCACATGGGTCACGTGCGCAACTATACGATCAACGACGTGATGTACCGCTACCTGCGGATGAACGGCTACAACGTGCTGATGCCGATGGGCTGGGATGCCTTCGGCATGCCGGCCGAGAACGCGGCAATGGCCAACAATGTGCCGCCGGCCGAGTGGACCTATTCGAACATCGCCCACATGCGCGGGCAGATGGAATCGATGGGCCTGGCCATCGACTGGTCGCGCGAGATGACCGCCTGCAAGCCGGAATACTACAAGTGGAACCAGTGGATGTTCCTCAAGATGCTGGAAAAAGGGATCATCTACCAGAAGACCGGCACCGTGAACTGGGACCCGGTCGACCAGACCGTGCTGGCCAACGAGCAGGTCGTCGACGGCAAGGGCTGGCGTTCGGGCGCGCCGATCGAGAAGCGCGAAATCCCGATGTACTACGTGCGCATCACCGACTACGCCGACGAGTTGCTGGATTTTGTGGACAACAAGCTGCCGGGCTGGCCGGAGCGCGTGCGCACCATGCAGACCAACTGGATCGGCAAATCGGTCGGCGTGCGCTTCGCCTTCCCGCACGTCGTCATGGACGACGCCGGTGAACTGATCAACGACGGCAAGCTCTACGTCTTCACGACGCGTGCCGACACCATCATGGGCGTGACCTTCTGCGCCGTGGCGCCGGAACACGCGCTGGCCCAGCACGCCGCGAAAAACAATCCTGAGCTGGCCGCCTTCATCGCTGAATGCAAGCTCGGTTCCGTCATCGAAGCCGACATGGCGACGATGGAGAAGAAGGGCATGCCGACCGGCCTCGTTGTCACGCACCCGGTCACCGGCGAGCAGATCCCGGTCTGGGTCGGCAACTACGTGCTGATCACCTATGGCGACGGCGCCGTGATGGGCGTGCCGGGCCACGACGAGCGCGACTTCGAATTCGCCAAGAAGTACAAGCTGCCGATCAAGCAGGTGGTTGCCGTCGAAGGCCAGGAATATTCGCTGGACGGCTGGCAGGAGTGGTACGGCGACAAGGAACACGGCCGCACCATCAACTCGGGCAAGTACGACGGCCTCGATTACACTGCGGCTGTGAATGCGGTCTCGGGCGACCTCGCGGCGCAGGAGCTGGGCGACAAGAAGGTCACCTTCCGTCTGCGCGACTGGGGCATTTCGCGCCAGCGCTACTGGGGAACGCCGATCCCGATGATCCACTGCGCCGAGTGCGGTACGGTGCCGGTTCCTGAGAAGGACCTGCCGGTCGTGCTGCCCGAGCACCTGGTCCCGGACGGCACCGGCAATCCGCTCAACAAGGACGAAGCCTTCCTGAAGTGCGACTGCCCGAAGTGCGGCAAGCCTGCGCGCCGCGAGACCGACACGATGGATACGTTCATCGATTCGTCCTGGTACTACATGCGCTATACCTCGCCGGGCTCGAACGAGGCCATGGTCGACGCGCGCAACGATTACTGGATGCCGATGGACCAGTACATCGGCGGCATCGAACACGCTGTCATGCACCTGCTGTACGCGCGCTTCTGGACCAAGGTCATGCGCGACTTCGGCCTGGTGAAATTCGACGAGCCCTTCGTCAACCTGCTCACGCAAGGCATGGTCCTGAACGAGACTTATTATCGCGAAGACGCGTCGGGCAAGAAGACCTGGTTCAACCCGGCCGACGTCGAGCTGACCTTTGACGACAAGGGCCGTCCGCAGAACGCGGTCCTGAAGGCCGATGGCCAGCCGGTCATCATCGGCGGCACCGAGAAGATGTCGAAGTCGAAGAACAACGGTATCGACCCGCAGGCGCAGATCGAGCAGTACGGCGCCGACACCGCGCGCCTGTTCACGATGTTCGCGTCGCCGCCGGAGCAGACCCTGGAATGGTCGAACAGCGGCGTCGAAGGCGCGAGCCGCTTCCTGCGCCGCGTGTGGGCCTACGGCTACGCGCAGCGCGAGCGCATCGCCGCCGGCCTGGCGGGCAGCCTTGCCGGTGTGGCGCTGGACGACGCCCAGAAGACCCTGCGCCGCGAAGTGCACAAGGTGCTGCAGCAGGCCGACTACGACCTCAAACGCATCCAGTACAACACGGTGGTCTCGGCCTGCATGAAGATGCTCAACACGCTGGAGTCGGCCAAGCTGGCCGAAGGCGCCGCGTCGGACGCAGTCATCGCCGAAGGCTTCTCGATCTTCCTGCGCTTGCTGAACCCGGTCGCGCCGCACATCACCCACGCGCTGTGGCAGGAACTCGGCTACGCCAAGGTCCACGGCGACATCCTCGACGTGCAGTGGCCGGAAGTCGACGCCGCCGCGCTGGAGCAGTCCGAGATCGAGATGATGATCCAGGTGAACGGCAAGCTGCGCGGTTCCGTCAAGGTGCCGAAGGATGCCGACAAGGCGGCGATCGAAGCGGCGGCGCTGGCTTCCGAAGCGGTCCAGAAGTTCATCGAAGGCACGCCGAAGAAGGTCATCGTCGTGCCCGGCAAACTCGTCAACATCGTGGTCTGACCCATGCGCGCTCATTTCCCTTTCCTTAAGCGCGCAGGTGCGGCGCTGCTGCTGGCTGCAAGCCTGACGGCTTGCGGCTTCCACCTGCGTGGCTCGAACGGCGCCTACAATATGCCGTTCTCCAGCATCTATCTGGCCTTCCCGGATACGTCGTCGCTGGGCAATGAGCTCAGGCGCAACCTGCGCGCCGGCGACCGCGTCGTGATCTCGCCGACCCAGCAGGGCGCCCAGGCGCGCTTCGAAGTCCTCTCCGAAGCGCGCAACAAGGCGGTCCTGTCGCTGAACAACCTGGGCCGCGTGCGCGAATACCTGCTGACCTACACGCTGGTGTTCCAGGTGCGCGACGCGACCGGCAACCTGCTGCTGGGACCGACCGAGATCGCGCTGCGCCGCAACCTCGCCTTCAGCGAAGAGGCCCTGCTGGCCAAGGAAGGCGAAGAAGCGCTGCTGTACCGCGACATGCAGTCCGACCTGGTGCAGCAGATCATGCGCCGCCTGGCCGCGCTCAAGCCGCCGGCATCGGTGCCCGCGGCCAGTACCGCCGGCACGACCAGCGCAACGAGCCCGGCGGGACAGTAATGCAATTGAGGCCTGAAGCGCTCGAGCCCCATCTGGCGAAGGGGCTGGCGCCGCTGTACGTGATCACCAGCGACGAGCACCTGCTGGCGCTGGAAGCGGCCGATAAAATCCGCCGCGCCGCGCGCGCGGCCGGCCACACCGAACGCGACGTGCTCACCGTCGAGCGCAGTTTCAAGTGGGGCGAACTGCTGGCGGCGAACCAGGCCTTGTCGCTGTTCGGCGACAAGAAGCTGATCGAATTGCGCATCCCGAGCGGCAAGCCCGGCAAGGACGGCAGCGCCGCCCTGCAGGCTTATGCGAAGGACCTCAGTCCCGACAACCTCACCCTGATCACGCTACCGAAGCTCGACTGGCAGACGGCCAAGGCTTCGTGGGTGGCGACGCTGCAGCAGGCCGCCGTCTACATCGAGATCCCGAACATCGAACGGGCGCAGCTGCCGGGCTGGATCGGCATGCGCCTGGGCGCGCAAGGGCAGAGCGCCGACCGCGCCGCGCTCGACTTCATCGCCGACCGCGTGGAAGGGAATTTGCTGGCCGCGCACCAGGAAATCCAGAAGCTGGGCCTGCTGCACGAGCCGGGCAAACTCAGCTTCGAGCAGGTGCAGGACGCGGTGCTGAACGTGGCGCGCTACGACGTCTTCAAACTGTCGGAAGCGATGCTGATGGGCGACCCGTCGCGCCTGGCGCGCATGCTCGAGGGTTTAAAAGGGGAGGGCGAGGCGCTGCCGCTGGTCTTGTGGGCCGTCTCCGAAGAAATCCGGACGCTGCTAAAATTGAAAGCCGGGATGGCGCAGGGGCGCCCGCTCGGCGCGCTGCTGAAGGAATACCGCATCTGGGGCCCGCGCGAACGGATGATGGATCCGGCCTTGCGCCGCATCTCCCTGCCTGTGCTGGAAGCTGCGCTGCAGGAGGCGGCTCAGGTGGACAAGATGGTCAAGGGATTAAGGGCCAAGGCCTTTGCGGGGGATGCGTGGGATGCGATGCTGCAGCTGGCGTTGAAGGTGGCCAGGTAGGGTGGGCACTCCGTGCCCACGCGTGACGCGTGCGCTGTGTTGGCCTTAATCGACGTCGCGTCTGTTCATCGTTCACGCGTGGGCACGGGGCGCCCACCCTACGCATATCTCACATTCTTCCCATGAACGTTTAACGCAAACGGAACCAACGATGGACATCACCGACTACATGCACACGCTGGGCCGCAACGCCCGCGCGGCGTCGCGCGCGATGGCGCGCGCCGATGGGGCGACGCGCAACCGCGCGCTGCTCTACATTGCCGAAGCCATCGAACGCGAAGCGGCGGCGCTCTCCGCCGCCAACCAGCTCGACCTCGACGCCGCCCGCGCCGCCGGCCTGGCGCCCGCGCTGCTCGACCGCCTGGCCCTGTCGCCATCGGCCATCACGACCATGGTCGAAGGCCTGCGCCAGATCGCGACCTTGCCCGATCCGATCGGCGAGATCTCGAACATGAAGTCGCGCCCGAGCGGCATCCAGGTCGGCCAGATGCGCGTGCCGCTGGGCGTGATCGGCATCATCTACGAAGCGCGCCCGAACGTGACGGTCGATGCGGCGGGCCTGTGCATCAAGAGCGGCAACGCGGCGATCCTGCGCGGCGGCTCGGAAGCGATCCACTGCAACCGCGCGCTGGCGAAACTGGTCACCGAAGGCCTGAATAAGGCCGGCCTGCCGCTGGACGCGGTGCAGGTGGTCGACACTACCGACCGCGCCGCCGTCGGCACCCTGATCACGATGCCGCAGTACGTCGACGTCATCGTCCCGCGCGGTGGCAAGGGGCTGATTGCGCGCCTGATCGAGGAAGCGACGGTCCCGATGATCAAGCACCTGGACGGCATCTGCCACGTCTACATCGACGACAAGGCGGATCTCGCGAAAGCGCTGCCGATCGCCTTCAACGCCAAGTGCCACCGCTACGGCACCTGTAATACGATGGAAACGCTGCTGGTCGCGCGTTCGATCGCGCCCACCGTGCTGCCTCAGCTGGCGGAGCTCTACAAGACCAAGGAAGTCGAGCTGCGCGCCGACGCCGAAGCGCAGGCGATCCTGGCCGGCTATCCGCACTTGAGCGCAGCCGTCGAGGAAGACTGGAGCACCGAATACCTGGCCCCGATCCTGGCCGTGAAGGTCGTGGCAGGCATCGAGGAGGCGATGGATCACATCGACCGCTATTCGTCCAAGCACACCGAAGCCATCGTGACCGAAGACTACAGCGCGGCGCTGCGCTTCCTGCGCGAAGTCGACTCGGCTTCGGTGATGGTGAACGCCTCGACCCGCTTCGCCGACGGCTTCGAATACGGCCTGGGCGCCGAGATCGGCATCTCGAACGACAAGCTGCACGCGCGCGGCCCGGTCGGACTGGAAGGGCTGACCTCACTCAAGTACGTCGTGTTCGGCCACGGCGAAATACGTAGTTAATAAAGGACCTGCATGTACCTCTGGATCAAAGCCTTTCACATCGTCTTCATCGCTTCCTGGTTCGCCGGCCTGTTCTACCTGCCGCGCATCTTCGTCAACCTGGCGCAGGAAACCGACGCCACCGCCACCACCCGCCTGCTGGGCATGGCGCGCCGCCTGTACCGCTTCACGACCATGCTGATGATTCCGGCGCTGCTGCTGGGTCTCTGGCTATGGCTGGGCTTCGGGATACAGGGCGGCTGGCTGCACGCGAAACTGGCGCTGGTGGTGCTGGCGATCGGCTACCATCATGCATGCGGTTCGATCCTCAAGAAGTTCGAGGGCGGCGTGAACAAGCGCAGCCATACCTGGTTCCGCTGGTTTAACGAGGTGCCGGTCGTACTGCTGATGCTGATCGTGATCCTGGTGGTCGTGAAGCCATTCTAATTTTTCGATCCAGAAGTCATCCGCGAGACGCGCCCGTGCGTTGAACGCGTGGAGTCGGGACTCCACCCTACGGTAGGGTGGAGTCCCGACTCCACGCGGTACACCGTGTGAGCATCACCGGCTCGTCCGCGAGAACACAACATTTTTTCGGCCGGCAGCGCAGGCGCTTCCGGCTTTTACTTTTTTATCAACGGACAAAGGGTACCCCCATGACCTCCTATTTTTGCCCCTGCCCACGCGGCATGGAAGCGGCGCTGGCCGAAGAACTCCTTGAAATCGCCCAGCAATACAGCCCGACACTGAAAGTCCACAACCAGGTGCCCGGCGGCGTGCACTGCTCGGGCACCCTGGTCGACTCCTACCGCATCAACCTGCACTCGCGCATCGCCTCGCGCGTGCTGATGCGCATGGGCCAGCGCAGCTACATGAACGAGAACGACATCTACGACCTCGTGCTCGAGCAGCCCTGGGAAGACTGGTTCGGCGTGCACCACACGATCCGCGTCGACGTCACCGCCGTCAAATCCCCGCTGAAGAGCCTCGAGTTCACGACGCTGAAAATCAAGGACGCGATCTGCGACCGCTTCCGCGACCAGTTCAACAAGCGCCCGTCGGTCGACACGCGCGAGCCGGACATGCGCATCGTCGGTTTCCTCGACCAGCGCAACTTCATCATCTACCTCGACACCTCGGGCGAAGCGCTGTTCAAGCGCGGCTGGCGCGAAGAGACGGGCAACGCGCCGCTGCGCGAGAACCTGGCCGCCGGCATGCTGCGCGTATCGGGCTGGAAGCCGGGCGTGCCCCTGTTCGACCCGATGTGCGGTTCGGGCACGATCCTGATCGAGGCGGCGCAGATGGTGCAGGGCATCCCAGCCGGCGCGCGCCGCCGCTTCGCCTTCGAAAAATTCGCCGACTTCGAGCGCGAAGCCTGGCAGGAGATGAAGGCGGCCATCAAGGCCAATCCGCTGCCGAGCGAGCCGACCATCTTCGGCTCCGACATCTCGGGCGACATGGTCGCCATGACCCGCCATAACCTCAAGATTGCCGGCATCCTGTTCGACGTGCCGCTGAAGCAGATCGAAGCCCAGCACGTGAGCCCGCCGGTCGAGGGCCCCGGCATCCTGCTGACCAACCCGCCCTACGGCGAGCGCATCGGCGTGCGCGGCGACTCGACGATGCCGCAGGACGAGATGGCGGTGAGTTTTTATTCGGCGCTCGGCACCACCCTGAAGCAGCGCTTCGCCGGCTGGACCGTGTTCCTGTTCACGGCCGACCTGTCCCTGCCCAAACTGCTGCGTTTGAAGGAAGCGCGCAAGACCCCGTTCTTCAACGGCGCCCTGGAATGCCGCCTGTTCCGCTTCGACATGGTGGCCGGTTACAACCGCCGCGAAGAAGCCAAGCCGAAGACGGACCAATAACAGGACCGAACCGATGCTGCCACCGTCCGACCCCGACCAGCTGCCGAAAGACCCCGTCGTCCCGGTGCCGCTCCCGGCCCCGCACAAGATCGTCATGCTCTCCGCAGGCGGCCTGGCGACCCTGCTGGCCGGCCTGTCGATGCTCGGACCGTTCTCGATCGACGCCTACCTGCCGGCCTTCCCGCAGATCATGGCGAATTTGCACGCCTCCTCGATCGAGGTGCAGCAGACGCTGACGGCCTACATGCTGGCCTTTGCCGGCATGGTGCTGTGGCACGGCGCGCTGTCGGACGCCTTCGGCCGGCGTAACGTGATCCTGGTGGCGCTGGTCGTGTTCGCGATCGGCACCTTCGGCTGCGCGGCGGCGTCCACGGTCCACTACCTGTGGGTGTTCCGCATCATGCAGGGCGTGTCGGCGGGGGCGGGCGTGGTGGTCGGGCGCGCCATCATCCGCGACCTGTATTCGGATGCGCCGGCGGCGCGATTGCTGTCGATGGTAACGATGATCTTCTCGATCGCGCCGGCCCTGGCGCCGGTGCTGGGCGGCTGGATCGTCACCTGGTTCGACTGGCGCGCGATCTTCCTGGCCCTGTGCGCCTACACGGTGCTGCTGGGCTGGGTATGCTGGAAGCACCTGCCGGAAACGGTGCCGCCCGCGCGGCGCCAGCCCTTCAATCCGCGCTTCCTGGCGCAGAGCTACGGCGCCATCTTCAGCTCCTTCCTGTTCCACATGAAGGCGGGCGTCACGGCCCTGAACTTCGCCGGCCTGTTCCTTTACATTACCGCGTCGCCCGTGTTGCTGCCCGAGCACCTGGGCCTCGGCCCCTCCCAGTTCGCCTGGCTGTTCGTGCCGACCGTGAGCGGCATCTTCCTCGGTTCGATGGCGGCCAACCGCATGGCCGGAAAGAAGAGCTTCGAAAGCCAGATCCTGCTCGGTTTCGCTTTCATGCTGGGCGCCGTGGCATTCAATGTCGCCTACCACCTGCAGTATCCGCCGGCACTGCCGTGGACCGTGCTGCCGATGTTCTTCTTCACCTTCGGCAGCTCGATCATCGCGCCCGGCGCCACCCTGCTGGCGCTCGACCTGTTCCCGCACATCCGCGGCACGGTCGCCTCTTGCCAGTCCTTCGTCTCGACCCTGCTGGGGGCCGTGGTGGCCGGCGTGATCGCGCCGGCGCTGTCGCATTCGGTACTGGCCCTGGCGCTGGGGCAGGCGGGCTTTGCCCTGCTGGCGCTGGCCTTCTGGACCACCTCGCGCCACTACCGGCGCATTCAGGCACGCAAGCGCCAACAACCCTGACCTGATTGCCAGGCGGCAAGTCGACAATACTTTATTGACTGCGAGGCAATAAAACGTCCCACGTATGCATCATTCATGAGGCAAAGTACACACTTTTTACAGAAAGTATTGTTCCCGATCAGAAATGTATATATGCTAAGACGGCTTTTTATTTCTGAATCAAAACACGTTTTATCCTCTTGATTCGGAGATGCATGAATGTCATGTTGTGGTAGCTCTGTCATCTGGAGCGCCACCCCGAAACCTCGTTCAGTGGCGTCCTCGCTTGAGACAATGCACCAACCAGACCAGGATATCCGCAATCGCCTGCTGATTGCCCGGCTGCCGGCGATGCCGCAGATACTCGTGAAATTGATCGAGCATCTGCAGGCCGACGACCTGGGCATGCCGGAGCTGGCCGCCCTGATCGCCAACGACGCGGGGATGACGGGGAAACTGCTGGCCGTGGCCAGCAGCTCGGCCTACCACCGCAACGTGCGCGGGGTGAACCTCGAGCAGTCGCTGGTGGCGCTCGGCACCGACATGATCAAGACGCTGGTCATCAGCGATTCCGTATTCCAGACCTTTAACAGCTTCCCCCATTCGGGCAGCACCGACCTGCGCGCCTTCTGGAAGCGCTCGCTGGCCGCGGCCGTGATCGCGCGCGACGTCGCGCGCCGCATCGACTACCCGCATCTCGAAGAAGCCTATCTCGCCGGCCTGCTGCACAATGTCGGCCGCCTGGCCCTGCTGGCCACGGCGCCCAAGGAATACGCCTATAACTTCACCGCGCGCGACGACGAGGACCTGTGCGCCGTCGAGCAGCGCACGCTGCAGATCACCCATGCCGAAGCGGGCGCCTGGCTGGTCGAGCGCTGGCAGCTCGATTCCTTCCTGGCCGACGCCGTCCTGTACCACCACGAGTCGAGCGAGCGCCTGGAGTCTGCCCATCCGCTGATCCGCATCGTGCGCCTGGCGCACCTGATGTCGCACCATCCGGAAGACCGCACGGCGCTGGCCGACGGCGCCGCCCTGTGCGGCCTGGACGAGGGCGAACTCGATGCCATGCTGGCCGGCGCCGCGCGCCAGGTCGACAAGGCCGCGATCCATCTCGGCATCGACCTGGCCGGCGCCGACGACATTCCCACGCCGCCCGCCTACGTGGCGCCGGTAGTCGACCCGGTCCAGCAGCGCCTGCAGGAAGAGGTGCGCAACCTGGTGCTGGTGTCGGAAGTGGGGCAGACCTTCGCGCGCCAGCAGGGAGAATCCGACCTGCTCGAATCGATGACGCGTTCGGCGCGCATCCTGTTCGACTTCGACAACACGGTGATCCTGCTCGAGAACCCGACCGGCCAGATGCTGATCGGCGCGCCCGGCGGCGGCACCCAGCGCATCGCGGAATTTGCGATCCCGCTGAACAAGGGCGGCCCGATCGCCGGCGCCGCCTTGGCCCGCCGTACCGCCTACATCGGACGCGAAGGCCAGCCGCTCGGCCTCGCCGAGGAACAGCTGCTGCGCATGCTCGGCACCGACAGCCTGGTCTGCCTGCCGCTGGTGGCCGGCAACCGCTGCCTGGGCGTGATGGTAGGCGGGATCAAGGCCTGGCAGGTGCCCGGCTGCCAGAAGCGCGAGCGCTTCATGCAGTCCTTCGGCGCCCAGGCCGCCACCGCGCTGGAAACGGCGCTATCGGAACGCGGCAACGCGCGCCGCCAGCTCGCCAGCGTGGCCGACGAATACCGCGAAGCCTCGCGCCGCGTGGTGCACGAGGTGAACAACCCGCTGTCGATCATCAAGAACTACCTGAGTGTCCTCGACAGCAAACTCGCGCGCCAGGAACCGGTCGCCACCGAGATGTCGGTGCTGAACGAAGAGATCGACCGCGTCGGCCAGCTGATCGGCAGCCTGGCCGAGCTCAAGCCGGAAATCGGCGGCCCGCGTCCGCTCGACGTCGCCAAGGTCGCCGAGGACGTGGTGCGCCTGTTCCGCGCCGGCCAGTTCGTGCCCCCGAACGTGCAGATCGCCACCTCGCTGGGCGAGGACGCGCGCCTGGTCGAAGGCGAAGCCGACCTGCTCAAGCAGATCCTGGTCAACCTCGTGAAGAACGCGGTCGAGGCCCTGGGCGGCAGCGGCGGCGGGCGCATCGAGATCGTCAACCGCGGCCATGTGCACCGCGAGCGCAAGCTCTACGTCGAACTGGCCGTGCTCGATAACGGCCCGGGCCTGGCGCCGGAGGTGATGGCGAACCTGTTCTCGGCCGTGCGCAGCACCAAGGATGGCGCGCACCGCGGTCTCGGCCTGTCGATCGTGCACGGTCTCGTGAAAAAACTGAACGGCCAGATCGCCTGCCGCAGCGGCAGGGGCGGCACCGCATTCGAAATTCTGCTGCCGGCATGGTCCGGCGCCAGCGCCGCGCCGGCCTTGACGGCGCGCGCCTTGGGTTCTGTATAAGGTCATGATGAACGAGTATCGCGTCAACGGGGATCCGGCCTTGTCCATCGCGCATGGAGAGGGCGCGCAGCTGCCACGCCTGTTACTGGTCGACGACGAGCCGCGCCTGCTCGCCTCGCTCTACGAACTGCTGCGCGACCGCGGCTACGACCTGACGACGGCCAGCTCGGGCAGCGAAGCCATCGCCCACCTGTCGCGCAGCCGCTTCGACCTGGTGCTGCTGGACTTGCGTCTGCCCGACATCGGCGGCCACGAGATCATGGACTTCATGAACGAGCGCGCCGTCGGTTCCGACGTGATCGTGATGAGCGGCGAAGTCGGCATCGACGCGGCCATCGGCGCGCTGAAACGCGGCGCCTACGACTACCTGCGCAAGCCCTACAGCCGCGAAGAGCTGCTCAAGACCGTGGGCAATGCGCTCGAACAGCGCCGCCTGGCATCGAGCAACGTCCTCATGGCCCAGCAGCTGGAAAACTCCGAGAAGATGTACCGCTACCTGGTCGACAGCTCGCCGGACATCATTTATACGCTGAACCACGAAGGCCGTTTTACTTTCGTGAACGACCGCGCCTACCAGTTACTGGGATTCTCGCGCGATGAGCTGATCGGCAAACACTACTCGATCCTGGTGCACGACGAAGACCTGGAGCGCGCGCGCTACGTCTTCAACGAGAGACGGGTGGATGAGCGGGCATCGCGCAACGTCGAGCTGCGCCTGAAGTGCCGCGGCGCCAAGAGCAACAGCGGCGACCGCACCTTCAACAACACCCTGATGACGATCTCGCTGAACTCGATCGGCATGCACGTGCCCGACAGCGAAGTGCAGAAGCTCGAGTTCTTCGGCACCTATGGCGTCGCGCGCGACATCACGGACAGGAAGCGCGCCGAAGAGGTGATCTCCTACCAGGCCTACCACGACATCCTGACCGACCTGCCGAACCGCATCCTGTTCAAGGACCGTCTCGGCCTCGCGGTGATCCAGGCCAAGCGCAAGCTGACCGAACTGGCCGTGATGTTCATCGACCTCGATCGTTTCAAACTGGTGAACGATACACTCGGCCACGTCAAGGGCGACGAGCTGCTGCAGCAGGTGGCGGTGCGTTTAAAGGATTGCCTGCGCAAGGGCGATACGCTGGCGCGCCAGGGCGGCGACGAATTCACCATCGTGCTGCCGGAACTGCGCGACCGCGACGACGCGCGCATCATCGCCGACAAATTCCTGGAAAGCCTGCACCGTCCCTTCGACCTCGATGGCCACGAAGTGCACATCTCGGCTTCGATCGGCATCGCGATCTATCCGGGCGACGGCGAATCGATCGACGAACTGCTGCGCCATGCCGACATCGCGATGTACCAGGTCAAGGCGCTCGGCAAGAACGGCCACAGTTTTTACCACGACTCGATGCTGGACGTGTCGCACCAGAAGATCGCGCTGGAGCAGGCGCTGCGCCGCGCGCTCGAGCACAACGAGCTGGAGATGTACTACCAGCCGCAGATCGATTCGACCAGCGGACGCATCGTCGGCGCCGAAGCGCTGATGCGCTGGAACCATCCGACGCGCGGCCTGCTGTCGGCCGGCGAGTTCCTGCCCTTCGCGGAAGAGAACGGCCTGATGCTGCCGATCTCGGACTGGATGATCGGCGCCCTGTGCCGCGACATGCTGCAATGGAACCTGGCCAGCGGCCAGGCGGTGCGCCTCTCGCTGAACCTGTCGCCGCAATACCTGGACCGCGGCGACTTCTTCGAGAAGATGCGCGGCGCGCTGGTGCGCTATGGGATCTCGCCGGGCCAGATCGAAGTCGAGATCACCGAGAACATCTGCATCCGCAACCCGCAGTACGCGATCGAGCAGCTGAATAAACTGTGCCAGCTGGGCGTGTCGGTCGCGATCGACGACTTCGGCACGGGTTACTCGTCGCTGTCCTACCTGCACCGCTTCCCGATCCACACGATGAAGATCGACCAGTCCTTCGTGAAGGAGATCCACGATCCGGACGGTCACTATCCGGTGATCCTGGCGATCATCTCGATCGCGCGCGGCCTGAACCTGCACCTGGTGGCCGAAGGCGTCGAGACCGAGACGCAAGCCAACTACCTGCGCGCCAACGGCTGCGAGACGATGCAGGGTTATCTGTTCCACCGCCCGATTTCGCTGTCCAGCTTTATCGGCGTGCTGCGCGCCCAGGCGCCGGCCACGCTGCCGGCAAGCGGCCACGGCGCCGTGTTCCCCGCACCGCGCGCGCTGCGCGCCTGACTCTCCCATGGAGACCGCGACCGTGCCTGAAACGGGCGAGCGCCACACGGCCGAGTTCCTTCGTGTCAGGGCGCTGGCCGAGCGCGGCGTCGCCAGTGCCCAGCACAGCCTGGGCTTCATGTACGTGAACGGGCAGGGCGTGGCGAAGAACGACGCGCTCGCCGTGGAGTGGTACCGCAAGGCGGCCGACGCCGGCCTGGAGCAGGCCCAGTACAACCTCGGCGTGATGTACCAGAAGGGACAAGGCCTGCCGCAGGACGACGCGCAGGCGCTGTACTGGTACCGCTGCGCGGCGAGCCAGGGCTACGCGCCGGCCCAGTACAACCTCGGCTGGCTGTATGCGAAGGGGCAGGGCACGCCGGTCGACGTGGCGCAGGCGCTGCACTGGTTCAGCCAGGCGGCAAGCCAAGGCGACGCCGGCGCCCAGCACAATCTGGGCATGATGTACGAGGGCGGCAAGGGCGTGGCGCAGGACATCGACGCGGCGCTGGGCTGGTACCGGCGCGCGGCGGAGCAGGGCTATGCGCGCTCGCAGTTCGCGCTGGCGCTGCGCTACGACAGCGGCCAGGGCCTCGCGCGCGATCCGCGCCTGGCCCTCGACTGGCTGCGCCGCGCCGCCCTGCAGGGCCATGCGCCGGCCCAGTTCAACCTCGCGCTGCGCTTCGACAAGGGCCAGGACGTCGACCAGGACAGCCGGCAGGCGATTCACTGGTATGGGCGCGCCGCCGAACAGGGCCACGCCAGCTCGCAATTCAACCTCGCCCTGATCTACGACAGCGGCCACGGCGTGGCGCGCGACGAAGCGGCGGCCCTCGGCTGGTACCGGCGCGCCGCCGAACAGGGCCACGCCGCGGCCCAGGACAACCTCGGGCTGCGCTACGAACACGGGCAAGGCGTGGAACGCGACTTGGTGCGCGCCGCGCACTGGTACCGCCAGGCCGCAAGCCAGGGCCTGCCCGCCGCGCAGTATCACCTGGGCCAGCTGTACGACGCCGGCAGCGGCGTCGAGCAGGATTCGGAGCAGGCGGTCCATTGGTACGCCCAGGCGGCCGAGCAGGGGCATTTGCGCGCCCAGTTCGACCTCGGCCTGCGCTACGAGGCCGGCAACGGCGTGGCGGCCGATGCCGCGCGCGCCCTGTACTGGTACCGGCGCGCGGCCGACCAGGAATATGCGCCAGCCCAGCACATGGTCGGCGTGCTGCTCGATCGCATTGAAACGGGCGATCCGCGCGAAGCGGCCCACTGGTACCGCAAGGCCGCGGACCAGGGCCACGCGCTGGCCCAGTTCGCGCTGGCGCTGCGCTACGACAGCGCCCACGGCGTCGAACGCGACTACGAGGCGGCCCACTTCTGGTACCTGTGCGCGGCGCGCCAGGGCCATGCGCGCGCGCAGTTCAACCTGGGCGTGATGTATGCGGCGGGGCAGGGCGCGCAGCGCGATGAATTCGAGGCGCACGACTGGCTGACGCGGGCTGCGGCGGCCGGCATTCCGGGCGCCGCGCCTTACCTGAAGCGGATCACGGCGCGCATGAGCGCGGAGCAGCTGGCGCTGCTGCAGGAAACCGCCTGAGAACGCCGTAGGCATGCATACCTGAAATCGGTTCCGGGTCGGGGCGGGCGCCGCTAGAATACGCCCCACAACAACGACACCTTCCCCACGGAGACCCATGAACAAACCGCTTCTCGCCGCGCTGGCCCTTGCCTTCGCCTCGAGCGCCGCGCTGCCCGCGCACGCCGCACCCGCCGCCACCCCTGCCTTCAAGTTCGACCGCAAGGCCTACGCGATCAACTATAAAAAATTCGTGCTGCCGAACGGCCTGACCCTGGTCGTGCATGAGGATCACAGCGTGCCGGTGGTCGGCGTGAACATGTGGTACCACGTCGGTTCGCGCAACGAGAAGCGCGGCAAGACCGGCTTCGCCCACCTGTTCGAACACTTCTTCTTCAACGGTTCCGAGAACTACCCGCACGGCTTCCGCGAGGCGATGGACGACCTGGGCGCGAACAACCGCAACGGCACCACCAACACCGACCGCACCAACTTCTTCGAAGACGTGCCGGTGTCGGCGCTGGAGCGCACCCTGTTCCTCGAATCGGACCGCATGGGCTTCCTCGGCAACTACATCTCGAAGGAGATGCTCGAGCGCGAGCGCGGCGTGGTGCAGAACGAGAAGCGGCAGGGAGAGAACCAGCCGTATGGCCGCGTGCGCAACGAGATCGGCGCCAAGATGTATCCGTACTCGCACCCGTATTCGTGGTCCACCATCGGCAGCATGGAAGACCTGTCGGCCGCCTCGCTGGAAGACATCCGAGAGTGGTACCGCACGTATTACGGCCCGAACAACGCGGTGATTTCCCTGGCCGGCGACATCACGCCGGAGCGCGCGCTCGAGCTGGTCAACAAGTACTTCGGCGCGATCCCGCCGGGCCCGCCGCTGCCGCGCACCGAGACCTGGATTCCGCAACTCGACCGCAACCTGCGCGACGAAATGGAAGACCACGTGCCGCAGGTGCGCATCTACCGCAGCTGGCATGCGGCGAACTGGAAGAGCCTCGATACGCCGAACCTGGTGCTGCTGGCCGACGTGCTGGCCGGCTCGAAGAGCGCGCGCCTGGATAAGCGCCTGGTCTACGACAAGGGCCTGGCCACCAGCGTCGGCGCTTCCGTCAACGACGCCGAACTGGGCGGCACGTTCACGATCGTCGCCACTGTCAAGCCGGGCGCCGATCCGCTCGAAGTGGAACGCGAGATCGACGTCATCGTCGCCGACCTGCTGGCCAAGGGCCCGACCGCGGCCGAACTGGCGCGCGTAAAAACCCGCAACCTGTCCGACTTCTCGCGCAGCATCGAGCGCCTGGGCGGCTTCGGCGGCCGCTCCGACGTGCTGGCCGAGAGCATGACCTATGGCGGTTCGCCCGACGCGTATCTCGCGCGCCTGGAACGGATGGCGAACGCCACTCCGACCGACGTGAAAGCTGCCGGCAACCGCTGGCTGCGCGCGAACCACTACACGATGACGGTGCGTCCGTTCGCCAAGCTGGCGGCCGTCAAATCGACGCTCGACCGCAAGGTGCTGCCTGGGCTGGGCGAGGCGCCGGACGTGAAATTCCCGGCCATGCAGCGCGCCCAGCTGAAGAATGGCCTGAAGGTGATCCTGCTCGAACGCCACACGGCGCCGATCGTGAACGCGACGCTGGCGGTGGACGCCGGCGTGGCGTCCGACAGCGGCGCCAAGGCCGGCGCCGCCTCGCTCGCGCTCGACCTGCTCGACAAGGGCACCAGGACGCGCGACGCCTTTGCGCTGTCGGACGCGCTGGAAAACCTGGGCGCGCGCTTGGCGACGGGTACCAGCGCCGACCAGTCGCTGGTGCGCCTGCAGGCAACGTCCGCCAACCTGGCGCCGTCGCTGGCCATCATGGCCGAAGCGGCGCTGACGCCGAGCTTCCCGCAAGACCAGTTCGCGCTGCAGAAGACGCGCCGCCTGGCGCAGATCGGCCAGGAAAAGGCGCAACCGACCAGCCTCGCCATGCGCCTCGTCCCGGGCCTGCTGTACGGCCAGGAGCACGCCTACGGCAAGCCGGCCAGCGGCTACGCGGGCAGCGTCGACAGCATCACGCGCGACGACCTGGCGCAGTGGCATGCGAACTGGTTCAAGCCGGGCAGCGCGACCCTGGTCGTGGCCGGCGACACCACGATGGACAAGCTGCTGCCGGCCCTCGAGGCCTCGTTCGGCCGCTGGGCCGCCGGTACGGCGCCGGCCAAGACCATGGCGGTCGGCGCTGCGACCGCTGGCAAGAAGCTGTACCTGATCGACAAGCCGGACGCGCCGCAATCGACCATCGTCGCGGCCCACCTGTCGCTGCCTTACGGCCAGCCGGAAGACCTGGCCATCGAGCCGGTGATGCACAACTTCGGCGGCATCGCGACCTCGCGCCTGAACCGCAACCTGCGCCTCGATAAACACTGGAGCTACGGGACGACTGCGCGCCTGAGCGAAGTGCGCGGCCAGCGCAGCTTCATGACGATCGCGCCGGTACAGACCGACAAGACCGTCGAGGCGATGCGCGAAGTGGCGAAGGAAGTGAAAGGCGTGGCTGGCGAGCGTCCGCTGGCCGGCGCCGAATACGAGAGCATCATGCGCAACATGACCTCGCGCCTGGCCGGCCGCTTCGAGACCCTGAACGCGCTGGAAAGCGCGGCGCTGGCCAGCGTCAACCTGAACCTGCCGGCGGACTACTGGAGCACGTATTCAGCCAGGCTGAAAGGCCTGACGCCGGCGCAGCTGGGCCAGGCCGCGGGCAAGTTCGTCCAGCCGGACGAGGTGGTCTGGATGGTGATCGGCGACCTGCGCAAGGTCGAACCGGGCATCCGTGCATTGGGCTGGGGAGAGGTGATCGTGCTAGACCAGGACGGCAAGCCAATCCGGTAAGATTGCAGTAGCTTTGGCGGGACATTGAACTGGCTTTGTCCCGCCTGCGGCCGCTGTCGCGCGCCGTCCATACATGGAGTGGTTTATACTGTACAACCATACAGTTTCTCCACTCCGATGAAACTTTCCGACAAGCTCGAAATCCTGGCGGACGCCGCCAAATACGATGCTTCCTGCGCCAGCAGCGGGGCGCCGAAGCGTGCTTCCGACGGTAACGACGGCGGCATCGGCGCCACAACCGGCATGGGCATCTGCCACAGCTATACGCCCGACGGCCGCTGCGTCTCGCTGCTGAAGATCCTGCTCACCAATTTCTGCGTCTACGACTGCCAGTACTGCGTCAACCGCCGTACCTCGAATGTCCCGCGTGCGCGCTTTTCGGTGGCCGAAGTTGTGAAATTGACCCACGATTTCTATCTGCGCAACTACATCGACGGCCTGTTCCTCAGTTCCGGCATCATCCAGTCGAGCGACTACACGATGGAGCAGCTGGTGGCCGTTGCGCGCACTCTGCGCGAAGAGCACAATTTCCGGGGCTACATCCACCTCAAGACGATTCCCGACGCGGATCCGGCCCTGATCGCCGAAGCGGGCCGCTATGCCGACCGCTTATCGGTGAACATCGAGCTGCCGACCCACGACAGCGTGTCCCGCCTTGCGCCGGAAAAGAACGTCCACACGATCAAGCTGGCGATGGGTTCCATCCGGCGCAAGTTGGATGAGAAAGCGGAAGAGCCGAAGGCGCCGAGCTTCGCGCCGGCCGGGCAAAGCACGCAGATGATCGTCGGCGCCGACGCCAGCGACGACCAAACCATCCTGAACACGGCCGAAACCCTGTACGGCAGCTACAAGCTGAAACGCGTGTACTACTCGGCCTTCAGCCCGATCCCGCAAAGCCCGGACAGCGTGCCGCTGGCGCCGCCGCCGCTGCTGCGCGAGCACCGCCTGTACCAGGCCGACTTCCTGCTGCGCGGCTACGGCTTCAGCGCGGGCGAGCTGATGCCCAAGAGCGGCAACCTCGCGCTCGACGTCGATCCGAAGCTGGCCTGGGCGCTGGCCAATCGTGAACACTTCCCCATGGACCTGAACCGCGCCGATGCCGAGATGATCGCGCGCGTGCCGGGCATCGGCCTGCGCAATGCCAAGCGCATCGTCGACCTGCGCCGCCTGCGCCGGGTGCGCTGGGAAGATCTGTCGCGCCTGCGCTGCAGCATGAAGAAGATCGCGCCCTTCGTCGTCACGGCCGACTACAAGCCGGCGCAGGGTCTCGCCAGTTCCGAGCTGCTGCGGCGTCATCTGGGTGCGCCGCAGGAGCAGATGAATTTGTGGCCCGAGCTGAAGGCGGCATGAACGCGGCGGCTGCCTCTGCGATGGTAGCCGCCGGCCGGCCGCTGGTGGTGTCCAGCTTCATCGAATGGCGCAGCGCCGCGCGCGATCTCCTCATGCACGAGGTGGCGCCCGAGCTGGTGACCTGGAATGAAGTGGGCACGCATGCCGCCGACCTGTTCTCGGGTGCGCCGGAGTTACCGGCTTCTTCCGATAATGCTCCTGCCGGGTTGACCCCCATAAAACCCGCACTGCCGAACAGACCATCGATTCCGCGCGCGCTGATGGAAATGCTGCAGTCGGCCGCCTGCTGCCGCATGCCCGACCGCTGGGCTTTCCTGTACCGCGTCATCTGGCGCTGGCAGCACGGCGAGCACGACGTGCAGTCGCCGGCCGATGCCGACGGTTCGCGCCTGCATGCGATGGTGAAGGCGGTGCGCCGCGAGGAGCACGACATGCATGCCTATATCCGATTCCGCGAGCGTCCGCTGGAGGCAGGGCCGCCGCAATTTGCCGCCTGGTTCGAGCCGCGCCACGACGTGCTGCCGCAAGTGGCCGAGCATTTCAAGGACCGCATGGGCAACGTGACCTGGATGATCGGCACGCCCGAGGCCAGCGTCATGTGGGACGGCGCGACCTTGCACCACACCGGCCCCCTGATGAAGAGCGCAGCCGACCTGGACGACGCCGGCGAAGCGCTCTGGCTTACCTACTACCGCAGCATCTTCAATCCCGCGCGCGTGAACGCCCAGCTGATGCAAAGCCATATTCCGTCGCGCTTCTGGAAGAATCTGCCCGAGGGCGCGATCGTGCCGCAGATGGTCAGCAACGCCGAACTCGGCGCGCGCAGCACCGGCCAGGCCCAGGCCGTGGGCCGGAAAAGCGGCGCCACCATCCCGATCGCCCCGGCCGACGCCCAGCCCGAGCGCCAGCAGCCCTCGAAGCTCGACGAATGCCGGCGCTGCGAGCTGTGGCAGTACGCGACCCAGGCCGTGGGCGGAGAGGGGCCGAAGAAGGCGCAGATCATGCTGGTAGGCGAGCAGCCGGGCGACCAAGAGGATTTGGCCGGCAAGGCGTTCATCGGGCCCGCCGGTAAATTGCTGGACCAGGTCTTTGCGTCCGCCGGTCTCGAGCGGCGCGAGATCTATCTGACCAACGCAGTCAAACACTTCAAGTGGGAGCCGCGCGGCAAGCGGCGCCTGCACAAGACGCCGGCGCAGCGCGAAGTCGAGGCTTGTCACTACTGGCTGGACAAGGAGCTGGCCGCCGTAAAGCCGAAAGTGATCGTGGCGCTGGGGGCGACGGCCTTGAAATCGGTGCTCGGGAGCGGCAGCGCGAAGCTGGGGGAATCGCTGGGGAAGGCGATCCGCGTTGGGGACCGCTGGGTGGTGACCGTCTATCACCCGTCGTACATTTTGCGTGTGCCGGACGAGGCGACCAAGCAGGCGGCGTTCAAGGTGATGGTGGATGGCTTGAAACTGGCGCAGTCGCTATTGGAAAGGCCGCCGGAAGAGCCGCCAGCCTGAGACTGTAGCGTAACGTAGGGTGGGCACTCTGTGCCCACGCGGTTGTACCTATGCATACCGCAACATGGTCGTAGACGATCGCCAACGCATGCCGATGCGGTTTCGATCACCGTGCGGTTTGCCACGGTACGACCGCGTGGGCACGGAGTGCCCACCCTACAAAACCTTACCGTCCTGGCATCACCGCGACATCGAACCGCACCATGTCGCCAGCGCTGACTTGCCGCGCCGCGGCCGGCGGCATCACCGTCCCGATCGCAAATCCCGGCTGCACCTGCACGATAGTCACCGTGCCCACCGGCGACTCCACCGTCCCCAGCGGCACCAGCGGATCGGCGCCGTAGACCTGCTGGCGCGGGTCGGCGCGGTAGATCACGAGCTGGTCGCCCGGCGCCACCGAGGAGGTGCTGCCGGCGTCGATCACGATGCGCTCGCCCTGCACCTGCACCACCTTGGCCATGAAGGGTAATGAAGCGATGTCGGCCGAGATGCCGGCAATACCCTCGTCCAGCGCGCGCAGGATCGCGCCGCCGAACGGTGTCGCCGCGAAGCTGGCGCTGCCGAAGGGCTTGTCGCGGCCGACGCGGCGCTCGCCGACCTGCTCCACCACGGCCGTGCGGCGCGCCAGCAGGGCGCCGCTCAGGCCGTCGTGCACATAGAAATCGATTTCGATGCGGCGCGCGTTCCTGTTGATCAGGCCATACAGGGTCGGCTTGTCGAAGTTACTGGCGTCGACGATCTCGCCGGAGATCACGAACTGGCTCTCGTACAGGTTGGCGATGCGGCGCACGGCCGCCGTATCCGCGCTCGGGCCGCTGCTGCCCGGGGAAATCACGTAGGGGCTTTCCTTGCCGAGGAATTTGCCGGAGGCGGCCATGCGGCGCAGCAGTTCCTGCGGCAGGCGGACGGCGATGTCGTCGACGTCGTCGAGCTGGGGCGAACGGCGCACGTGGAAAGGCGTGACGACGATCTTCTTTTTGTAGGCGAGGTTCACGCTGCCACGCGGGCGCGCGTCTTCTTCCTTGACCGCGATGCGCACGTGCAGCAGCTGGCCGGTCTGCCATTCGCGCAGCACGCTGTAGCGTTCGAAGTCGGCAGCAGGCTGGACGCGGCTGCTGTCGAGGGCCTTGCCGCGCGTGGAGGCGCCGGCGGCCACGTCGACGCGGGCGCCGCTGCGCAGGCCCAGCTGTTCGAGGGCGTCGCGGATCGCGGCCTGGCGCGCCTGCGCCACGTTGCCGTTGGCGATCGCGGCGACGCCTTCGGCCTCGAGCGGCGCGGAGGCCGCAGCAACTGCGACGGGGGAGGAGAAGTGAAGCAGCAGCGCCAGCAGGGCGCCGCCGATGAAGCGCAGCTTACTGCGCATGGTAGAACGACGCGCCGTAGGCAGCGCCGGGACCGGCGTTGCCCACCAGGGTGCGGGCGTTCTTGGCCACTGCCTGGGCCGGGCGTGGAGTGGAAGCTTGGGACTGGGCCGCATTCGTATCGAAATCCATCTCCACGGTCGTCTCGTAGGTGCCGTCTTCGCGCTGGACGCTGTTGGTCACGCGCGCGCCACGGATGAAGGCGTCAATATACACCTTGAAACTGTCGTCCTTGAGCGCGAGCGAGCCAACGGTGCTGCCGCCTTCGACGCGCAGGCCATAGACCTGTTCGGCCATGGCGCGGTAGGCGTCCAGGCGCGACGCGCGCATGGCCAGCAGCTTGCGCTGGGCCGGCGAGACGCGGTCGCACTCGCCATTGCAGGCGGCGGTGTTGACGGCGCCATAGCCGGTGGCGTTCAGGGTGACGATGACCGGCTGCGGCGGCACGGGCTTGAAGATGCTCGCGGTGCCGCAGGCGGACAGCAGCGTGGCGGCGGCAAAGGCGAAAACGGCGGCGAATTTCATGACGGATCCGGAGTAGGTAGGGCATGCGCGACGGGCGCGCCAACTCTCTGGATAACGGCCGCCGCCGCCGGATCTTGATGGACGCAGGGAAATATTTATCCTAAAAATCCGCAAAATCGCAATTGGATTAGCGGTCCGTCAAGCTTCGATGCCGCTTGTGCAAGCTGCTCAGCTCGACGACAGCACGAACTGGTTGCCATCCGGGTCCTTCATGATGGCGTAGGTGCCCCAGGGCTGCTTTTGCGGTTCGGAGACGAACTCGACGCCCCGGCTGGACAGCTGGCGGTAAGTTGCTTCGACGTCGTCGCAGGCCAGCGAGCCGTTGAACTGGCTGCCGATGCGGTCTTCCTGGCCCGGCGGCGTGAACAGCACGAAACGCGTCTCCGAGGCGCCGACGCGCAGTTCGATCCAGCGCTGCGGCCCGAAAGGCTGGTCGGTGATCACGCGAAAGCCCAGTTTCTCGGTGTAGAAGGCGAGGGCCGCGTCCTGGTCGCGGGTCGGAATGCTGACGAACTTGATGTGGGTAATCATGAGGGCTCCCTGATTGTTTGCCGGCATTCTCGCACGACAGGGCGGCCGGCTATAATCATGATGACTATACTCTTCATGATGCCAGTGACGACTTTCGATCCCTATGTGCTCGACGTACTGATGCCGGACCTCGTCGGCCACGAACATGCGCCCTCGGCCTTCCTCGTGTACGTCTACCTGTGGCACCGCATCGAGGCGAATGGCGGGCGCGCCGTCCAATTGAGCTATGCGACGATCGGCCTCGAGACCGGCCTCTCGCGCATCACCGCCCAGCGCGCCATCGCCCTGCTGCTGCGCCGGCAATTGATCAGCGCCACGAGCGTCTCGCGTACGGCGGTACCGAGCTACCTGGTGCTGCGGCCGTGGGCAGAGCGCAAGCGTCCGCGTGAGAATTCGTGATATTCAATATACATATGGCTTTTGTAACATCTTGTTTCTTGCTTATATCGCTGCTTCGCCACACAATCCCTTCCAGTTAATCACTGGAAGGAGGCAAGCATGGCCTTGAAACGAGTCGTATCCGCACTGTTCCTGTGTTGCCTGAGCTGGCCTGTCCTGGCGCAAACCGCGCCCGAACCCGAACCGGCGCAGCAACCGGCGGTCGCCGCGCCAACGACGGATGACGGCGAGCCGGTCCCGCAAACCATCCTCGTCTCCGGCAGCCGGCCAGGTCCCGGCTTGTGGAAGGTGTCGAAGGGCGATCACGTGATGTGGGTATTCGGCAGCTATTCCCCGGTACCGATCAAGATGGAATGGCGCTCGCGCGATGTCGAGAAAAAGATCGCCGAATCCCAGGAATACCTGAAGCCGCCGGGATCGGGCATCAGCGTCGGCTGGGGCGCCGTGACGGCCTTGCCCTTCCTGATGGGCGTCAAGAAGAATCCCGATGGCGCGGAACTGAAAGACCTGCTGCCGCCGGACGTGTATGCGCGCTGGAAGCCATTGAAGCAGGTGTATTTCGGCGACGACAACGGCATCGAGCGCGAACGTCCCTCTTTCGTCGCGGCGCAACTGTCGGACCGCGCCCTCAAGCAGGCCGGCCTCACCAACAGCAACGAAATCACCCGGAGCATCGAAAAGCTGGTCGACAAGCACAATGTCAAAATTGTCGACGCCACGGTCCAGGTCAAGATCAAGGACCCGGGGCAGGCCGTGCGCGACTTCAAGAAGTCGGCCATGGACGACGTACCCTGCCTGGCAAAGACGATCGACCGCCTGGACGGCGATCTGGTCGCGATGCGCGCCCGCGCCAACGCCTGGGCAGTCGGCGAGTACGAGGACATCCGCAAGCTCGACTACGGCGACCGCGCCGCCTGCAAGCAGGCGATGCTGAGCAGTTCGCTGGCAAAGAACCAGCCGGAACTGCTGACGCTGAACGAGCGGGCGCTGGCATCGTGGGTCGCGGCTGCCGAGAAGGCGCTGGCTACCAACACCAGTACCTTCGCCGTCGTGCACATCAAGGAAATCCTCGATCCGAAAGGCGTGATCGCCACGCTGCAGGCCAAGGGTTATACGGTCGAAGCGCCAAAATAAGCGGCAAGGGCAGGGGGCTTGCAGGGATTGATGCAAGCTTGTCACTGCCGCGCGAACTCGCGTAGAATGCGACGAGCCGCGGGTGTAGCTCAATGGTAGAGCTGAAGCTTCCCAAGCCCCTCCACATCAAGAACAACCGCTATTCATGCGCTTTTCCATTGCGAAAATCCGCGCAGAAGCAAAAACACCAATTTAATCAACAAGTTAGGCGCCATCACATTTTCGTCCCCATATAAGGTGCGAAAAGCTGTTGCGTTAGGACCTCTTCGCTAAGGTGTACCAATGCACCGCTTTCTTTGTTCTCCTGTTCAACATGGAAGTTTTGACTTTTTCTCCAACGTAGTTGTTCTTGACAAGTACGAAGAAAAATCAAAAACGCATCTTGAAGCCGCTCTAAAGTTAAACGGAAAAACAAATCTAGAAGCATATCAATGCTATTCCCGCGCAAGATCATTGATCATGCATGAGGCTGTGCATTTTCTTGACGTGACAACAACCAGATGGGGTGTCGAGTATGTATTCAGAAAACTAAGACTCGTTGAAGCGATTCAGGCGAAGTGCGAACTGGAGGATCGAGCCAAAGTTTTTATGCTGAACACCTTAGAAATTGAGTCTCATACTGATCTGTTAGTACGTGAAATCCAGGTAGGCCCTAATGATTGCACCAAGTTAAGCCACTATATCAAATACGATAAAAAATATGGTGCTGTTCTCATGATGGCCTATTTTTACGGTGATTCTATAGCCTATCATGTGCCAGTAACCATGCTTTCAGTATTAGAGGCTAACGCAACGGCTAACGAATATCTGCAACGGATTTATGACTTAAAACAAGTAAGTCATGATGAGTATCACGACGTCGAGCTAAAAGTTTTGCGAAGGGATTTTGATGAGGCAATGGATAAAGAAGGGTTGGAATATTCTGTCCTGATTAAGCTTTGCATCTTGCATTTCCCGCAGCTCTCATTCCAGGAGCTTCTAGAGTTCGTTTCGGCTATGGCCCGCTTTACGCTAGATGCAGGAGATATGTTGCTTGCGGCACTAGCAAATCATGTCGAGCAATCTATTCAAAGTCAATATGGCCCATCTATTGACATGGAATTGCGGCGCGGAATGTCTAGGGCCGTGATCTTTGTTAAGACTATTTTATTAATGTATGGGTGGCTTCAACTTAGCTTGCCGCAGAATCAGACTCGCTATATTGATGAGCTAAAGCGGAATCCTAGTTCGGCAATCAATCTTTTTTTGGAAGAAGCGCTCGGAATTGATGTTCGCTTGCTTGCTATGGAGTGGACGTACGCGGCATCAGTTAAGATGCTTAACGAATTCTCAACCTTATCGGATTCGAATATTATTTCTCGAAGTGGATTGATTAATAGACAAGTCCTATCTGCAATGTCGCCTGCACAGGCTGGATTGCAAAATTTGATGCTGCCCGATTTTCTTCTGAGCGACGATTCGGTATTAAAGCAAATCAATCGAATTGATCTTGATGTGTTGTCGGATTTTGATAAAAATCTTAAGCTGTATAGTCAGCTTGACGAAGCTTATCGAATGCAAGAGAAAATGAGATTTCACTTGGATCCGCATTTTGCTTTGGTTGAAGTGGCCCGAATGCACCGGTTTAGTTAACTCGCTTCAAATTTTTGGCTGAATTGGTCTTCGACGCTTTCTGCGCCATGCACGCAGATTATTAAACTCACATACGTATTCCACTAACTTGCGTTTTCTCATTTCCAAAAGCCAGTTTGCAATAATAATTATTAAAGGCAGTGTTGCAAGTTTATTGAGTTAGAATTTCTTCGCTAGAAAAATCCATTATGACTGTCATTAAGGCAAGCTTGGACTCATTCTTCGTGTTCGTACAATATGCCATGATTGGCTGGAAGAATTTCTAGAATCTTCTTCACTGCTTCTTCCGTACGTGTTCCCCACTGATTACTCATCGAGTACGTGTGGCCATCGATATAAAACACTTCATTGTCTTCGCAGAAGTAACGCATAGGCGACCTATCTGAAACGGTAGACATTAGCTCGCCCCCAGTTAATTTCCCAGGCGCGGAGATAAACATATTTGATTGGCACCAGGGTAGAACCTTAAGAATTTCTGCGGGTTTAACTCCCAGCTTAATCGCCTCGCAAACAATTTTGTATATAAATCGTCTTTTGGGTAAATTAGAAAAAATTTCACCTTGAAACGTTTTCAATCGATATCGTGTGAAGTCGCGGCCATTGGCTGCCACGGCTTGTTGTGCAACCGATTTCTCGCGGATCGCGACCTGAAAAGCAGCTGCCTCCGGCAGCGGAACCACTTGCTCAACGTCTAGCAAGACACGGCCCTGAAAAGAATGCGGGCGCATTTTGACGCACGTTACGTCAAGTCCTTGAGCATTCAACCATAAAACAGTCGAGGTGATTTCCTTCGAGAATTCGGCAGATGCCAGAACTATGCGCACCTTATTGCTGAATGCTACAGGTCCGTCAGCGATATCGAGGAAATCGCGAATGATAGTCTCAGCAGAATCAGGAAGCTGGCCGCGCGAGGCCCGGAATTTTTGATATACGTCGACAGCTTGTTCAAATTTCAGAGTGGAGACCATTGCTGCATAGCGTAAGGCCTGAAGTTCCATGTGACCTCCATCCTCTGAACGTTTAAGTTCAATGACGACAAGGCAGCCATCACGGTCTAAACCTAGTAAATCAATACGTCTGCGAGAGTCTGTCCACTCTCCAAACTCTTCGGCAAGGATGAGGGTGTTAGGCGATATAACATCAACATGATCTCGAAGAATCCGCTGAACGTCCTCCCGTTCACGTAGCCCAAGTGACGCATAGGTGACAGAAGGAATTTCGGCTATCGAATTTGAAGAAAGCTCGTAGAGTGGCATTTTATTCTTTGATGAATCTAGATGTGGAAATAGAAAAATAGACAAGTAATTATAATTTCTATAAATAACTTGAATAAACTATTCTATCCTGTCTCAGAGTGCGCCCAGACACTCTGCAGTCAGCCGCCCGTTCGCGCTAACGTAACGACCGATTAGCATATGGGATCTAAGTTCCGGCCTTAATATTGAAGACAATACATTAAGCATTTTATGCTTATCAGGCATAGAGGACTGAACTTGATTACGGAGGCTCTCAGCAGCTCCAAATACATCATATGGAGGAAAGCCATGCAGAAGTGACTTGCACTCGGCAATCAATTCAGTTTGGTTGGGCAATGCTATATTAAGGACCAACCAATGCATGTATAAAGATAGAACCCGGTCGCGTGATTTTTCAAGTGCATTTTTGTAAACTTCGACCCATTCCTTTTCTCGCTCCGGGTCTGCCAAAATTTCTTCCGGAAGAATAAAAAGATGTTCGAAATCATTTTCCAAGAAAAAGGTCTGCTGCTGAATATGTACTGGCGAAGACGAATTCGGAAAAATCTTTAATACGGAGTCTATTATGTTGCGCTTTAAGTGGAGGAGTTCATGAATTAGCGCTCCTTTTTCGAGGCCAGCTGGTGTAAGCCAAATAATGATTGAATTATTATCGGGGTCAATTTCTACACCTGCGGAAGTTGCCGCCATCCCAGGATTGCGTGTTTTGAACTCCGCATCGGGCTCTTTAAATTCAACTTCGATTCCAGTTTTCTTGCGGACTTCCTCTGGTATCTCCTGAAGATACTCGGGTAGTGCGGACATTGATCTTTTAATATCCAATCTATTCATTTTCTACTTGCCTTTCTCATCGCGGCCCGTTTAAGATTTTTTGAAGAAGTTGGTGCAGTCTGAAGGAAGACATGCAGGATATCGTATCGCCGCTAAAACGCGGGGCGTGCCCCTTATATTTTCAGACCCTTACATTTAGTTCGTTGTTGTCGATTCTCGTTTTTCCATGGATGGTTACCATATTGTAAACGACGCTGACTTGACATGGATCTCTACAAGCAAAACTACCGTAAGCTCCTTCAACTTCTACCCAATTTGCATACCATCCGCACACCAGTCAAACTTGTCTTGCTTGGCGATACTGATGTGGAGGTGAGCGTGACCGAGCGGCATCCTCATCGTCTCGTGCTTCGCATGAGCCGCTATCTCCAACGGCCTTATAGAGAAGCGATGCCTGACCCTGACATGACTATCGAAGTGTACTTGTTGGCTGAAGCAGTGGGCGCCCTGACGTACTGCGATTGCTTCGGTTCACGGAAAGTGTTCTGCCCAGAATTGATGGCCTTCAGCCCTTTAGCCAAGGCAGAGCTGAATAATTTTCTTGAACAGTGGTTAAGCAAAATGATTATGGATGGGAGACGCCAATCGGTGGCCGAAATTGCGCAGTGAGCAGGCGTCTGTTTAAGGCATTGGCATTGGTGCCGATTTGCCATAGATACTATCCGCCCTGCGCTACTCTTGCGCGTATGTGAACTTGACGTTCCGAGTCGGCCTGAGTTGCGAAATTAACGCAACTGCCTACTCATGGCACGACAGCCTGTACAGGCTGCGTGCGAATCAACGCTTAACCCAGCTTCGCTTTGATTAGCTGATAGTAGGTGCTTGCACCAGCGGGGCTCAGCTTGGCTTCCGCTACGAACTGTTCCACGATCTGCTTGCGAGTCACGTCCTTCTGTCTGGACATGCGCGAGTATATGCCGGAGGCGACTTCCATCTTCGTTGATGCCTTGTGTTTTTTCTCGGCTTTGACAGCCGAAGATCCCTCGATGACGGATTTTACTTCTGTCCCCGTCATCTCTGCCGTCGTCATCGATGAAATCGCCGTAGAAGCGTTCTTAATCGGTCCAGCCGTGCTTGCCTGCGCGGCGATGGCGGCTGGCTCTGCGGCCGCACCAGCGGAAGTTACTGGTTTCTGGTCGTTCGTTGTCTTGGACAGCTCGGTTGCAGTACTTTTAGCGTTCATGATGTGGGCGCTCGTCTGGTTAAGGATCCTTCACCATCAACAGTCTTCGACGACTAGGCAACGGTCATTCACAGGTCAACGCTAGGTACTTCTCTCTGTCGACCTACTGCCCAGAAGTGGTTTTCGCTGGGCAGCCATCTCATTTCTCATCATACCTACGAGAGCGTTCACGCAAGACCCGCATGAATGCTGGGTTTGCGGGGCTACGTCAGAAGCTTATTTAGCGTCGGTGCGACATTATTGCAACGAAACGGAACGATTTTGCCGGGTTTTGATAAAAATTTTTATTATTTTTAATTGTTTAAATTTTTAAATTTTTTAGAAAAAGGTGAAAAATCGTTTATATCGTTTCTGTACAAAGCTTGCCACAAGGTGAAGAGTGGACAGTGGCGCAGAGACCGGGCTTGACAACGGGCCGAACCTTCGACACAATGCAGCCCGCAAGACAAGGGAAGCATGTGACAATTCATTGGCCTTCTGCCAATGACCATCAAGCTGGGTAACGCCCCTCCACGACGGCGTTGGACGAGAGTCAGATCTGAGTAAGACAGATCACCACGGCGGGTATAACCCTGTTCAAGACGCTACAAGTTGTAGCTTTGACGAACAGACGCGTTGTGCCCCACCTTAACCGTCTTGCATCTGGTTGGCCACAGCGCGTCGCTTAAAGGGCGCTGCATGAACGACCAAATTAATCCCCTCGCTGTTACTACACCTCAGCATCAAGACTCAACCGCACCTGTTGCGGTCAATACTCCGGAAAGCCACCAGGGAACGTCTTCAGATAAAACGTCTGAAGGTGCGTTCGATCGCGAGGCTGTACTCTCGGCGTGTATGCACTACGTTCGGTCCAAAAAGTGGCCTGTCTTTCCTCTTCGTTCGAACAGGAAAGACCCGGCGGTTCACACTGGATATAAGGCCGCCTCGTTATCCTTAGAGCAAATCGAAGAGTGGTGGGACAAGAACCCATCCTGTAACGTAGGTATCCCAACGGGTGGCATTGCTCGTCTACTTGTCATTGATACCGATGAAAAGAACGGCGTTTCGGGACAGGAATCCCTTGCAATTCTTGAACGCGAGTACTTCCCGTTGCCAGAAACTCTTACTGCCTCAACTGCGAATGGGGGCAAACACCGCTACTTTCTTTTACCAGCAGGCGTAACCGCTAGAAACCGAACGGCAGTTCGTCCTGGCATCGATGTTCGTTGCGAGGGCGGGTATGTCGTCGCGCCTCCATCCGTAGTCGATGGCAAGTCCTACTCATGGATTGATGATACTCAGCCAATTGTCGAAGCACCAAGCTGGCTGTTAAGTGTAATTTCCGCCTCCTCACAGTCAACCGGCAAAACCAAACGAGAAAGCACTGACGTGTTTGCGCAAGGAAGCCGTAACGATCAGCTGTTCCGATTTGTAATGACGCAACTTCGGGTTGGGACACCTCCAGACAAGATGGCAGAGGTAGCAGAGAACGCAAATAGTTCAATGTGCGAGCCACCGCTTGAGAATGACGAAGTAAATCAGATTGTCGAGAATGCGCTTCGCATATACGCGGATCAGCTTAAAGTCCGTTTGTCTGACCTTGGTAACAGCAGCAAGCTAGCGCAGCTACATGGCGACAAAGTCCGTTATGTGTTTGACCAGAAGTGCTGGCTCCTTTGGAACGGTGCGTATTGGGAGCTTGCTCCAGAAGAAAAAATTGTCGCATTGGCGAGGGACGTGCCCAGAACACTAGCTGCAGAGGCCGTAAAACTTCCAAGTGGCCCGATGAAGACAATGCTTGCGAAATTCGCCGCGCGCTCGGAAGCGCTTACGAAGATCAGGGCTATGGTTGAGTTATTCAAATCAGAGCCTGACGTTGGAATTGCAACGTCCATGCTGGATCAACATGGGTTCGTTCTTCCTGTGAAAAACGGAACCATCGACCTGCGTACCGGACGGTTTTCTGAGCCTGATCGGAACCTACTCGTCACCCAGATTGCGTCCGTTTCGTATGATCCGAATGCAAAAGCCCCTCGATGGGAAGCGTTCTTGTCGCAGATCATGGACGGCGATGCCGCGTTAGTTGGCTACCTTCAACGCGTCTTAGGATATGTCCTGACTGCATCCACGGAAGAGCATTGCCTGTTCTTCCTTTATGGGTATGGGGCAAATGGCAAGAGCACTTTCCTTAACCTCGTGCTGGCGCTGCTTGGAGCGCTCAGCACCCAAGCTGCATCCGAGACACTGATGGACAAGCGATCTGGTGGAGGCACCTCGTCTGACCTAGCACGACTGCGTGGCAAGCGTTTCGTGGCGATGAGCGAGTCAGACGACGGGCGGCACCTCAACGAAGCTCAGGTCAAAAGCCTAACGGGTGGCGATATGGTTGTTGCGCGCGAACTCTATCAGAGCGTGATCCATTTCACTCCTACCCACAAGATTTTTCTTGCATCCAATCATATGCCCGTGATTAAGAGTACCGATCATGGAATCTGGCGGCGAATCCGGCTGATTCCATTCAAGGTAACCATCAAGGAACAGGACCGTAATCCCAATTTGGAGAACGAACTACGACAAGAGCTCCCTGGAATTTTGAACTGGGCGCTAGCCGGATGCCTTGAATGGCAACATTCCCGCATGCCGCTCCCGAAAGCCGTGCAGGAGGCTACAAGTGACTACAAAAACGAGATGGATATTGTAGGAGCCTGGATTGCGGAAAATTGCGTTGTAGGCGCTTGCTATTACGTTACCGCAGCGGATGCGGATAAATCTTTTAAGACTTGGTGTGAAGAAAACTATAACATCTCGTTTTCTAAGAACCGTTTTGGTCGAATGATCCGTGAACGTGGATTCGAAGTTGGTACAAAGAAAGGCAGGATCTATAAAGGGCTTGCTTTGAACAACGGACTTCACATGCATGTGAAAAAGTCATTGAATGAAGAAACGTTCTGACTGAACCTGTCAAGCTTGCTTATTCTTCATGCGTTTCCCCTTCCGCTTGAATGGTGGAAGGTGGACGTTCATATTGGTTTGGGAAAGATCATGGCTCTTCATAAACGAGAAAATAGCAGTAACTGGTACTACCAATTTCAATTTAAAAATAAGAAGTATGTAGGCAGCACCGGTACTGCTAACAAGACTAAGGCACTTCAAGTTGAGCGTGAAATCCGCAATAAGGTGCACGGAGAGGTGTTCCTTGGACAAGCGGAGGAAATTACACTACAACATGCGGTCCTCAAATATCTTGAGACACGCAAACAGTTCTCATACTATCGCGGCATGGAGTCAATTTCGAGAAAGATGTTTGGGAGCAAACGCAATCCTAAGACTTTGAAAGACTACTCATGCTACGGACTGCCCTCTGACATCATGGCACACGAACTGCAGACTAAAGATATTGAGCGCCTGGTGGCACGACGTAAAGCGGTAGGCGACAAGCCGGCGACAATTAAGCACGAAGTCGGGCTGATTAGCTCGACGCTTCGGGAAATGCAAAAATTAGGCTATAGAGTCGCCCGTGATATCGTTTTCCCTCAATTGAAAACGTCATATCGATTGCGCTACCTTGATGCGAGTGATGAGGCTGCACTGTTGCGTGAACTTGATCCCCACAGTACTCGAAATGGCGTCAAATCTCTCGAGGAACGGACTTCAGAGATGAGGCGTAATGTTCAGGACAACTATGATCTCGTCATTATGCTGCTGGATACGGGCTGCCGCTACTCGGAGGTTGCTAACCTCCCTTGGTCACGAGTGGATCTTGACGCAGGCAGCCTGAGCATATACCGAAGTAAAGTAAACAATGAGGATATGCTGTACATGACAAGCAGGCTTAAGGAGGTCCTCTTGCGGCGTTTCGGTGAACGTCAGGCCAACGCCAGATACGTCTTCGAGAACAAGGCTGGGAAAGCCCGAGGTTATGCAGCGCAGGCTATCAAAAAAGCAATGGATCGAGCCGGGTTGAACGATCCCGAAGTAGTCCGCGAAAAGGGCGGCAAGGTGACGATGCACACCCTTCGCCACTCATATGCGAGCAAGCTCGTGAAAAATGGGATTAGCCTTTATGAGGTTTCGGTGCTTCTTGGGCACAGCGATTCCAAGATGACGCAACGTTATGCTCACCTCGCGCCGAATGATGCGAGTCGCAAAGCAGTTGGATTAATCGACTCTCTCCACGCTGTCTCCGATTAAACAGAGTATGCGCGTAATGCCAGATAGGCGTTACGCGCTATTTCGAGAAAGAACTGTCCCATTTCAGGTGCAGGTGACAGGTGCGGGTAAAATCGGAACCACCGGAATCGATAAGTTTTATTAAACGGCAGGAATCGCCTCAGTAAAATCTCCAAAATTCATCAGTAACCTGCATGCTCACTCCAGTTTCAATCGTAAATAGAAGAAACGACAATCGGAGAGAGATGTGCCAAAGTTACTTCACCATATCGACGAAATAGCGTGCCAACGACAGCATGATGTAATCTTCGTTGAGTTTCACCATTTCGGTTCAGAGCATCCACAGGACTATCTAACGAATGCGTCGCGAACGGCGATCGTCAACTGGCTAACAGATAACGGTATTCCGCATTGGGAGTGCAGCAGTTTGCCAAGTGGTTTTGGAAGTGTTCGATATCGCGGCGAAATCTATATCGATGTTCCGTACAATAGGGAAGATTCGTTGTATCTTAGGATTGAATCATTTCTCGAGAATCCTGACGGCACCATGCGGTTTAGAAACGCATTGTTCCGTGGCGTCACACTAAAGTCTTGTATGGCACACGCTCAATGTAAAATTTAGTTAAATTTTTTCTTAGTGCATCAACGGTCAGTTTATTATTCTAGGAATTTTTGAATTTTTAGCTCAACTTCAGAGGTATCTTTAAGTTCGCACTCCCATATAACTAATACCTTCCAACCCAAACTCGCTAATTTTTCTAGATGAGCTTCGTCCCTTGCCCGTGTGCGCATTAATTTTGGGTGCCAGTATGTTACTTTTGAATTAGGAATTCTTCCAGCACGGCAGTTTTGATGAAAATGCCAAAAGCAACCATGCACGAAAATTATTTTTCGTTTGGAAGAGAATACAATGTCAGGGGTTCCGGGGAGCTTTTTTACGTGAATACGATACCGGTAACCTAATCGATAGATCATCCGACGTATTGTCAGTTCCGGACGCGTATTTGCTGAGCGAATACGCTTCATGTTTTCACTTCTCTGAGCAGATGTTACGGTATCACCCATTATTAGCTCTAGTGGTCATTCCGAGAAATCGAATCTTGTTAGCCTCAAGGCTAGAAAAAATGTCTCTTTTAAGAAAGTTTCATCTATGGACTGACGGCACGCTTAGAACTCTATCTGAGGGGTTCATAGGAAATTTCAATAGAATAAAACTGTAAATTAAGTGCTAATTCAATTTCCATTCGGTTATTGAAAATCGATTAATGTTTCCCTAAAGAATATTTGTCCGCGAGGCTTCTAGCTTGCTGCGTTGGCGATTGGATCAGCGCTGGGAATTGTGTTGGCGCCTAGATGCGTAGGCTACTTGTCAACATCCAAAAATCGTGTATGCTGTATGAATGTACAGTAGTTGTGAGGTTTCGCAACCTAGTGACGGGCCTAGAAGTGCAAGATCTAAAGGTCTGCTTCAGGTGGCAGTGGTTCCTCTTGACCTGCATGAAGGAAATGCTCATCATGATGAACCTTAAAATTTTGGACGATTTCTCCGGAAATCGTGGCATTAATAACAAGGTTGACTTGGCGTATATTACTTCGGCAACCGATTCTAATTTCGATGATATTTCAATGAAAAACGACACTCAGCCGCAAGATTTAGTCAAGCGCCAGCGTACATGTATTGACTTGTTTGCTGGTGCTGGCGGATTAAGTACTGGTCTAGAACTGGCAGGGTTTGATGTGTTGTTTGCAAACGAAATAATGCCTGCATACGCTGAATCGCTTGCACTTAATCATCCAAATAGCCAAGTATGTGTGAATGATATTCGATCGGTTTCTCCGCATGACATTCGGATGTCGCTGGGTTTGGAGGTTGGTGCGCTTGACCTGATTGCCGGTGGGCCTCCATGTCAAGGGTTTAGCATTAACGCACCTGTAAGATCCAGTGATGATCGACGGAATCACTTGTTTTTGAACTATTTGGATTTTGTAAAAGAATTTTTCCCGAAAGTTGTGCTCATTGAAAATGTGCCGGGAATGGTTTCGTACGAAGGCGGAGATACAATTAACGCGATTATGAGTAGTTTGCGTGGATTGGGGTACAAGCCTGAGGTTCGCGTGCTATATGCTCCACATTATGGGGTTCCCCAGATGCGTTGGCGTACTATTTTCCTGGCAACTCGGTTAGATGTTTCGCCGCAAGCGCTGTATCCGATTCCGTCACATTTGTCTAAAGGACGCCCGAATTTCACAACAAAGCTCGATGGGAATAGTCTGATTTTTTCGGACGAATATGTCGCAAGCAATGCGGTCCATTCTCATACTACCGTATGGGATGCCATCGGTGACTTGCCTGAGCTTGAAAATGGTGGCGGTGCGCCGCTAATGGATTACTCTAAGCCTGCTGAGAGCGGGTACCAAGACCTTTTGCGGACAGGATCTAAATGTTTGACTAGCCATCAAGCCGCAAATCTTGGGCCGGCTAATACGGTGCGTCTACCTTTTATTCCGCCAGGGGGGTCGTGGCGAGATATTCCGCATGATTTGCTGCCAAAGGGCATGCAGCGAGCAAAGCGGTCCGATCATACTAAGAGATATGGTCGTCTTGAACCTCAAGGAATCGCAAGTACGATCTTGACGAAATGTGACCCTCATTGGGGGGCATACATCCACCCAACCCAACATAGGATCCTGAGTGTGCGAGAAGCCGCCCGTTTACAATCTTTTCCGGATCGGGTGCGATTTTGCGGATCGTTGTCCGAGCAGTACGAACAAGTTGGCAATGCGGTGCCGCCTCTTTTTGCGAGAGCTATTGGAAATCAGATCCAGAGCGTTCTCAATCGGATAGATGACGGTGAAACTGTACCTTCCTCCTTCGCAGGGAGATGTTCCCAAACTGAGCTTGCACTTATTTCATAATCGAGCAAAGTAAGCTGTCTAACAACGCCGGAGCGTCGCTTCCGGTGTTGTGACTAAATGCTTCTTTAATATCCGCAAGACGATGGTGTGCGGTGCGAACCAAATTTAAGTCTCGATGTGTGCCAAATTGCGATTCTGCTGCAAGGGCATATGTCATTATAGAGACCACGTTCTTAGAGTGTTGGCTTACAGTCGCAATTTCTCCTAAGACTTCTTCGAACTTTTTGTAGACAATGTCAGGTAGGATGAAATAGAAGCCAACGCAGCGTTCGCTTTCTTGGTAAATATTTCCTTTTCTGATTATTTGTGGAATGAGTCGTTTATGGACGTTTGCCCAATTCAACCCATGTCCTGAATCTGGGATAATAGTCACTGCTTTTCCAAGAGCATAATTTGAATAGGCCTCATGAGTTTCGCGATAGTTTCCGGTTATATCGATGCTTTGCACTTCGATCCCAACGAAATCTTCTGGCCTAAGCCCATAACTGGTCTTCGTGTATCGCTGCAGGATCCAGTCCATGCTCATCTGTCCATTGGAAGTTACACCTATTTCTCTTCCTGAGTTTTTTCCAAATGCGATAACTATATTGTTTGAGCGCGAACGTTGAGCTGCTAATTTAAGCTGCTCCAAAGTCCCGCCGATAATCACATCAGGATGAAGATGTCCCCAAACTTCATTTGCCACGGCTCTAATGGTTGCGTAATTGTTGGCATACAACCGATTGGGGCAAATGATGATATCTTGGTCAGCTGTTCGCTGAATTCCATTTGACACTGAACAGGTACCATAAACTAATGAATTGTCATGATTAGTTTTGGTACACTGATGCTTGACGAAGGGGCAAGTTTGTGTCATCCAATGATGAGAAGCAAGAGGGCTGCGATCGTTTGGAGCGAAGCCAAAAATTTCTACAATGTCTCTCTTAGATGCGCGCATTTATCTGCTCTACTTGTGCCTGTTGTTCGTGGCATAAGTCTAGCAGAGCAACATGTCCTGAGGAAAATATTTTTGTTGACTTTTAACCACATGTGTTATGCAACTAAGGTAGCGAATACAGATTCGCGTATTCACAAGACATCACACGTTCGAAGATGCGGCCATCTCATTTCCGATCACACTGTCCAGCTTGAGAAGTTGTCAACAACGCTCAAACGCGCGTAGAATGCAGGCAACGCGGGTGTAGCTCAATGGTAGAGCTGAAGCTTCCCAAGCTTATGACGAGGGTTCGATTCCCTTCACCCGCTCCAGCGCCACGGCCCACGCGCCGCTTCCCGCCTTTTTGAATTCCCTCACACACACCGCACATCTGTCTTGCCACGGGCTGCTTTGACACGCCTTCGGCAAACGGCACGTATTTACCGTGGTATTTTTGCACGAAGATATACATAGGCAATTTTCGTTGATAAGATGATCATTTATTGCCTAAGTTCATCTCATGCAGAACGTCCGCCTTCAGCACATCGATGTATGGCGTTTTTTTGCCATCTTCCTGGTACTGCTCAGCCACGTCGTCGCCCATAGCCATCCCTGGTACAGGGACGCGTTTCCCGGCTTGCTGTGGCGCCTGGAGCCGAACGGCGTGGTCGGTGTAAAAATCTTTTTCTGTATCAGCGGCTTCGTCATCTGCCGCGGCCTGATGCGTGAGGACCGCACCAACGGGAGCATCTCGATGCGCGGCTTCTTCATCCGGCGGGCATACCGGATCTTGCCGCCGCTGGGCGCGTTTATCCTGGCCGTCGCCGTGCTCACGGCATTCGGTCTGTACCAGACGACGGGGGCGCAGTTTTCGCAGGCGGCCCTGTTTCTCTGCAATATCAAGCCGCTCGGCAGCTGTGGCTGGGCCTTGGGCCATACCTGGAGCCTGGCGTACGAAGAACAGTTTTACCTGATCTTCCCGCTGCTGGTCGCTTCGCTGGGCATCATCCGCCAGCGCCAGCGTCTGCTCTCGATCCTGGCCGGAATGGTCGTGCTGTTCCTGCTCGCGATCCTGGCCGACCACATGTCTTTCCTCGGCTTTTACCTCAACAATTTCATCTACCTGATGGCCGGGTGCGCGTGCGCGCTGTATTGGGACGAACTGCAGCCGCGCCTGAACCGGCTGCCCTTGTGGGCATGGCTGCTCGCGGCCTTTTCGCTGGTGGGACTGAATGCGGTCGGCTTGCCCTGGGCTGTCCGCATCTACGTCTACCCGATCGTGTTTCCGATCCTGGTCTGCATCGCCGTCTTCGGCACGCCGATTCAACGGCCGTCCGTCCAGGCCGTGTTCCTGCATCCGGTGCTGGCGTACCTGGGGCGCATGTCCTACGGCATCTACCTGTGGCAGCAGCTCGCGACCGAAGATTACGGTTTCAGTTCTCCGGCAACGACGCTCTTCCTGATCGGCCTGAGCATCGTGCTGGCGCATTATTCGTTCAAGTATTTCGAGCTGCCGCTAATCGAACTCGGCGCAAGAAAATCGGCAGCGGCACAGGTACCCGCAACGCCGGCCGCCGCCAATCAGGTCGACGACGACCTGGAAGAAGACATGCCGCGCAGCGCGGGGTGAGCGCTCTGCAAGGGGCAAAGATCGGATGCAAACATGTCGCCGGCTGCTGCGAAATTGAGACAAATTGTCAATTAAGCAAAAACAATTGTATCATTACAACTTTTTCGTGGCGTCCATGAGCCGTAGCTGGCAAACTTAGTTTCAATTGTCTTTAGTCTGCTGCTCGTAGTGTCTGGTAGCAAATGAACGCAAACGCAAGCGTGCCGGGTCTGGTACGGAAGTTTCACCCTGCCTTTTGCTATTCATACTGCATATTTTTGACGTTTGGCTTGCCCGCCTCAATTGCGCAAACGTCGTTGTGCAAGTCGGATTTATTCAGTTACTGGCGCTATTTGCAACGCCTTGCATGTAAAGCAGCAATAAACCCATTATCTATTTTTATTTGTAGATTTTTAAATGCTTAAAAAAAACATAGCCGAGAGCCTGAAAGAATTTCAAGAGGCCGGCGCATACAAGCCTCTACTGCTTTTATTGTTGTTGGGTGATCTTGTTTTTGTGATCATTCACGTTTTTCACAAGTTGACCCAGCACTTCGCTAATGCTTTGTCCCATGTTGGGATGGATAGCGGACATGCTGCGTTTTACCAAAGCTTGAATAGCGGCTGGCTTCAACAGCTGACGCCATATCTCGCGAATCCGATGTTCAACATTGAAATGGACAACGGATTTGCCGAGACTTACCAGCACTTCAAGTTTGCTACGATCATCCTGCTGTTCACTTATTTGTGCCTCAAGAGAAATATTTGGTCGTTTGTTCCCTGGGTTCTGTTGTTTGCGTATTTTCTGCTGGACGATGCCTTCCAACTGCACGAAAGGCTGGGTTCCGTCATCGCTTCGGGACTCTCCATGCCCTCCTATTTCGGACTGCGCAAGCAGGATTTAGGGGAGTTGAGCGTGACAGCAGCGGCCGGACTGCTGATCCTGCCCTCATTATTGTTGGCTTACTACTGGGGACGCCCGGCGCTCAGAAAGATTTTCCATAACCTGGGCTTGCTGTTGGTCTTGCTGGTGGCGTTTGGTGTCGGCGTCGACATGGTGCACGTCGTGTTCATGAACCATTCGCTCATCAGTCCGATTCTCGCTTTGGTCGAGGACGGCGGAGAGATGCTCGCAATTAGCCTGTTCGTCTGGTATGTATTCTCGTTGACGAAGCGACGCCTGGATATCAAAGTGGCTGTCCGCCAACTGGCGCCAGCTCCTCTCCTGGATGCTTGCGAAGTTCCAGGTTGAATGCATGAGACATGTCCGCTCCGACCAGCATGTGGCGCGGCATGTCTGAATAGTGTCTTGAAGCGGGGCGGCTTCCGGTCTAGAAGGGCAAAGGATCGTCCTTCCCCGGCGCCGGCAGGGAGATGTCGATTTCCTGGAAATGCAGCTGCTCCAGCTGCAGCAAGGCCAGCAGCTCTCCCGTCTGGAAAGGCGCATAGGCCCGGAAGCCATTCGCCTCGATCGACACCAGCATGACCGGCAGGGCCGGAAAATACTCCGCCACTTTCTTTAGCACCGGCTCCGCCGCGCCCTTCACCGTGTACGCCGTATCGACGATCGCCACGGCGATGGGCGAGCCGTGCGGCGCGAATTCCGTTACCTGGATCAGCATCAGATGCGGTCGCTTTCCTTGCGCACGACCCGGCCGATGACCAGGCACAGGTCGCCTTCGCAGGCGCGGCGGTAATAGGTGCGCTGGTCCGGATTGTCCGAGGCCAGCCACCAGCGCCCGCCGTCCTTCTGCATGCGTTTCACTACCGGCTCACCGTTGAAATTGACGGCAAATACCTCGCCGTCCGCCGGCTTGCGGTCGGCCGTGTTGATGACGACGATATCGTCCTCATACAAGGTTGGCTCCATGCTCTCGCCCTTGACCAGAATGGCGATCAACTTGGAGGGATTCAGGCGCTTGCGCTCGATCCAGTCGCGCCGCATGCCGACCGTGCCGCCATCGTGGAATTCCGGCTCCGTCTGGAAGCCGGTAACCCCGGCCGACAGGCGCAGTTTGACCATCGGCACCTGAATAAACGTGTCGTCGTTGGTGTCGGACACCACCACGCGCATGGCGCCCGGGAACAGGGCGCTTGGGTCCGTACCCTGCAGGCCGGCGATGATCGCGTGCGGCAGGCTCTTGCCGGTGATCTTGGCGATTGCCAGCAATTGCTGCAGGCTGGGGCTGTGCTTTTCGTTCTCCCAGTGAGAAATATTCGCCTTGGTATGGCCGCGCGCCGTGCCCAGCTCGAAGGCCAGCTTCGTCCCCAGGGCTTCGCCCGACAGGCCGGCATCGCGCCGCGCCTCCTTGATCCAGTTGGCAATCATCGTTTTTGCTTCCATCGTGAAATTGTATAGCAACTCGCTTCACGCAAGTATAGAAATTCTTAACTAAAAAGTATAGTATTACTATACCGATTGAGTTATCTCAATGACAGCTGAAGGAGGAGGCAGGCAATGAAACGGCACATCTTTGAAATCTCGAGCATTCTGGGCGCGATCACCGCCGTCGGTTCCGCGATGACGCTTGAGCGGGTGGGGATGGCGTTCGGCATCCTGACGGGACTGACGACCTGCATCCTCAACGTGTTCTATATGCTGAGGAAAGATGCGCGCGAGCAGCGCCAGGCCGAGCTGGCCATGCGCGAGACCGAAGCGCGGCTGGCGGCGCTGAAGGGAAAGGAGTCGAACGGTTGATGCGTCGGCACGATTGAATCCTCATCCAAACTGTGGTGACATGGCGTCTCAGCCGATCAGTCACGTTTGTGGGAGCGATCATGGAGCACTCTACCGAACGCAGGAAGCTGTTGCACGCCATGCTCGCGGGCGCCGGCTGCGCCGTGTGCAGGCCGTTGCCGGCGGCGTCCGCTGCGCTCCTCACGCGCCCGATTCCCTCGTCAGGCGAGCCGCTCCCCGTCGTCGGCCTCGGCAGCTGGATCACCTTCAATGTCGGCGACGATCCCGCCGCGCGCGCCAGATGCACGCAAGTCGTGCAAGCCTTCCTGGCGGGCGGCGGACGCCTGATCGATTCGTCTCCGATGTACGGTTCGGCCCAGGCCGTCATCGGCCACGCCCTTGCGCAACTGAAGCAGCCGAAGACCTTGTTCTCGGCCGACAAGGTCTGGATCGGTTCGGGCGAGCGCGGCCCGGCCCAGATCGACAGCTCGCGCCGCCTGTGGGGCGTGCCGCGCTTCGACCTGCTGCAAGTACATAATTTGCTGGCCTGGGAAGAGCACCTGCGTACCCTGCAGCAGATGAAAGCGGCGGGCCGCCTGCGCTACGTCGGCATCACCACTTCCGAAGGCCGCAGGCATGGCGAGCTGATAAAAATCATGGAAACCCAGCCGCTCGATTTCGTGCAGGTCAGCTACAACGTGCTCGATAGGGAGATTGAAAACCGCATCCTGCCGCTGGCGCGCGAGAGAAAAATCGGCGTCATCGTCAACCGGCCCTTCCGCCAGGGAGACTTGACCGAGGCGCTGGCCGGCAAGCCCCTGCCAGGCTGGGCCGCCGAGATCGGCTGCACGAGCTGGGCGCAGGCGCTGCTGAAATTCATCGTCGCCGAGCCGGGCGTGAGCTGCGCCATTCCCGCCACCTCCAATCCGCTTCATGCGCGCGAGAACATGCTGGCCTCGCAAGGAGCGATGCCCGACGCGGCCCTGCGCCGGCGCATCGCTGCAGATGTGGCGCGGCTGACATGAGCGAGTGGTGGACTTACCGTTTGTCGGACTTGCTGATGTTCTCGAAGGCGACCTATTTTCGTCTGTTCGAACTGCAGAACCTGGCGCTGTGGCCTTTTCAACTGCTTGCGCTGGGCATCGGCATCGCGCTCCTGATCTGCCTGGTGCAAGGTGGCGCGCGGTCAGGGCGAACAGCGGCGCTGCTGCTGGCGCTGGCCTGGCTGCACGTCGCCTGGAATTATTTTGAGCAGCGCTATGCGACGATCAACACCGGCGCACCGTATTTTGCGCTCGGCTTCGCGCTGCAGGCCGTGCTGTTGCTCTGGCTGGCCAGCAGGAAGAAGGAGCCGCGGCTGGTGGAGCCTGCCGGGACGCTCGGCAAGCTGGGGCTGGCGATTGCCGTGATCGCGCTGCTCGGCTATCCACTGCTGGCGCCGCTGGGCGGGCGTCCATGGACTGGCGCGGAACTGTTCGGCCTGGCGCCCGATCCGACCGTGGCCCTGAGCTTGTCCGCCTTGCTGCTGTGGCGATCAGGCCCGCTGCTGTGGATCGTGCCGCTGTTGTGGTGCGCGATCAGTACGGCGACGCTGGTGGAGTTGCGTGCCGGCCAGGCCTGGGTGTTGCCGGTGCTGGCGGCGCTGGCGGCGGGCGCCAGGCTACTCACGGCGGTGCGGGGCGGCCGCGGCTGAGGCTTACGAGCCCAGCAGGTTCCCCGCCCGGAACCCCGTCGTCCCCGCAATCTTGCAGACATGCATGCCGCGCAGCAGGTGACGGTGCGCCGTGCTGGCAAACAGGACGCCGGCGTGCTTCGGCCGGACCGGGGTCACCTTGCCCGTCACCGGGTTGACGATCTCGGCCACCGCTTCCTCGGCCTCGACCTTGTCGCCCAGTTGTTTCAGGAAGACCAGCACACCCGAGTGGGGCGCGGACAGGGGCTCGACCGCCTCCAGCGGCGTCGGCACGCACAGCGGCTCGGGCAGCGGAGTGATCGGAATGTCGAGCACGCCGTTGCGGGCCAGGTATTGCAACAAGGCCTCGGCGTCGGGGCGGGCCAGCTCGTAGCGCACGTCGTTCTCTCCGCGCAGTTCCACCGTGATGGCGATGCCGGCCGGCGGAATCGCGACCTCCGGGCCGAAGTGTTCGGCCAGGTCCCACCACAGGCGGCTGCAGGCTTCATCGAAGGGTTCGCCGCCGGATTCGCGCGCCAGCAGCACGGCGTGGGCGCCCATCAGGGTGGCCAGCGGCTGCACGGCTTCGGCCAGCGGTTCGCCGGCGTACATATGCAGCACCGCCTCGTTATCGCAATGCAGGTCGAGCATGATGTCGGCGTCGATCGCCATCGACAATAGAATCTTTTTCAGCAGGCCGCCGCTGGTGGTGGGCGCCCATTGCTCGAGCGACGCGCGCGCGTGCTCGCGGATCAGGGCGACGTTGGCTGCGGCATCCTTGCCCAGCTTGCCGGCCAGCGACCCCTTGAGGTCGTCGGCGACGTGTTTATAGGCACGGTTGAAATTTACGCCGGTCGAGAGGTCGTAGCGGCCGAAGGGTGTGCCGTGGATGGTCTGCGACAGGCCGATCGGGTTGGCCGCCGGCACCAGGATGATCTCGCCTTTAATGCGGCCTTCGGCGTCGAGCCGGTCCAGTTCCTGGCGCAGGAAATGGGCGACCAGCATCGCCGGCACCTCGTCGGCGTGGAGCGAGGCCTGGATGTAGACCTTCTTGCCGCTGCCCGGCGTACCGTAGTGAAAGGAGGTCAGCTGGAAAGTGGCGACGTTGTCTTCGATTGCGATCGGGTGTTTGGTCGAATGCATGGTCAAGCCTTGGCGAATGCGTGTCTAAAACCCGATTATGGCGCAGATTGCCTGAATGACCACACGCGGCTGGGGCGGGCTGTTCCGGCAGGGCGGTAGGCTATAATGTCCGCCGTTCTCTCCTCTTACCCACATTCCCATGTCCGAAGACACGCCCAACAACGGCCCGGCCCGTACGATGCTTTACGACCCTACCGAACACCGCATCCGCAGTTTCGTCACCCGCGCCGGCCGGCTGTCGACGGGGCAGGCGCGCGCGTTCGAGGAATTCGGACCGCAGTTCCTGGTCGAGTACAAGAAAGAAACGCTCGACTACGCGGCCGCCTTCGGACGCCAGGCGCCGACCATCTTCGAGATCGGCTTCGGCATGGGCGACACCACGGCGCATATCGCGCGCCAGATGCCCGATAAAAATTTCATCGGCGTCGAAGTGCACACGCCGGGCGTGGGCAGCTTGTTGAAACAGATCGGCGAGCAGGGCATCACGAACTTGCGCCTGATCCAGCACGATGCCTTCGAGGTGTTGAATCACATGATTGCCGACGGCTCGCTGGACGGTTTTCATATCTATTTCCCGGATCCCTGGCACAAGGCGCGCCACAACAAACGCCGCCTGATTCAGCCGGCGTTCGTGAAGCTGCTCTGCCAGAAGCTGGCACCAGGCGGCTATATCCACCTGGCGACCGACTGGGAAGACTACGCGGTGCAGATGCTGGAAGTGCTGAGCGCGGAGCCGATGCTGTCGAATACGGCGGAAGGGTATGCGCCGCAGCCGGCGTATCGGCCGCTGACCAAGTTCGAGAACCGTGGCCTCAAGTTGGGGCACGGGGTGTGGGACCTGGTGTTCACCAAGAAGTAAGAGGCTATTGTGCTGTTCACGCGATGTGTGCAGCAGGACGTAAGGTGGGCGGGTCTCCGCCCACGCGTTCAACGAACGCAGACAAGCCACGGAGCGGGCCCGGTAACGTGATCTGAACGCGTGGGCGGGGGACCCGCCCACCTTACGGGTATGCCAAATCCGCCAGAGAGTATTTAAACTGCCCGTGGCCGGCGCGCAAAGATCCCGAAGCACAGGATGATGGCGTAGCACACTGCCGGCACGATCAAGGCCATTTTCAGGCCGACGCTATCCGCCGCATGCCCCGTGATCAAGGGCACGATCGCCCCGCCCACGATCGCCATGCAGATCAGCCCCGAGCCCTCCGCTGCGCGTTCCCCGAGCCCCTCGCAGGCCAGCGAGAAAATGGTCGGGAACATGATCGAATTGAACAGTCCCACTGCCAGCAGCGCCCAGCCCGACACCATCCCCGTCGTATTCGCCGACACGATCAAGAGCGTGATCGTCATGCCGGCCGCGCAGGCCAGCACTTTACCGGGCGAGAACATGCGCAGCAGGGCTGCACCGATGAAGCGGCCGACCATCGCGCCGCCCCAGTACAGGGGCACGTGCTTGCCGGCCGCTTCCGCGTCCAGGCCGAGTACGTTCGCTTCCATCAGGTAATTGACGATCAGCGAACCGACTGCCACCTCGGCGCCTACGTACAGGAAGATGCAGGCCGCGCCGAAGGCAAAACGTGGTTGGCGCAGCAGCTCGAAGGCGCGCAGCATGCTGACTTTCGGCGCCTTCGTTTCCACCAGCTTCTTGCGGTTATGCCAGACCAGCGCCGCCACGATGCTCAGCGCAATAGCCAGGCCGATATAGGTGTGCACGACGACGCGCGTCTCGGCGGCGCGGTAGGCATCGAGCGCCACGCCGGACAGGGTGCTTGGATCGATGGTGGCGAGCGAACCCAGAATCAGGATCGCGCCGACATACGGAAACACGGTCGTGCCCAGCGAATTGAAAGCCTGGGCAAAGGTCAGGCGGCTGTGCGCGGTTTGGGGAGCGCCCAGCAGCGAAATCAGGGGATTGGCGACCACCTGCACGATCGTGATGCCAGAGGCCAGCACGAACAGCGCGACCAGGAAGGTGGCGAACACGCCGGACGATGATGCCGGAATGAAGAGCAGGCAACCCGCCGTCATGGTCAGCAGGCCGACGACGGCAGTGCGCATGTAGCCGACGCGGCGCACGATGGCGGCCGCGGGAATCGACACGATGAAGTAGGCGGCGAAGAAAGCCGACTGCACCAGCATCGCCTGGGCATAGCTGAGCGTGAACAGGTCCTTGAGCTTGGGGATGATGACGTCGTTCAGGCTGGTGATGCCGCCGAAGATGAAGAACAGCGCGAAGACGAAGGTCTGCAGGCTGCCGGCATTCGCCGGCACGGTAGGGGTCGATGAAGCGGCCGCGGGGGAATCGATGTGCATGTTAGTAAGTGAATCGCGCCGCGGCAGGGTGCTACAGCATTTCGTTGATGATATCGACGATCTCGTCGCCGTAGGAAACCAGTTTCTTTTCGCCGACGCCAGACACGCCGCGCAACTGCTCGAGCGAAGTCGGTTTGACCTTGGCGATCTCGCGCAGCGTCGCATCCTGGAACACGACATAGGCCGGCACGCCGTGGGTGCGCGCGGCGCCCATGCGCCAGGAACGCAGGCGCTCGAACAGGGCTTGTTCGGATTTCGACAGCTCCATTTCCTCGTAGCCTTTGGACGAGGAGGAGGTAAAGGCGCGCTTCGGCTTGACCGGCTTCTGGTACTGGCGCAGCTGCACCTTCTGCCCGCCTTTGAGTACCGGCCGCGCGGCGTCGGTCAGTTTTAATGAACTGTAGGCATCGTGGTCGACCGTCACCAGCCCGAGGGCAATGGTCTGGCGGACGATGGCGCGCCATTCCTGCTCGCTGCGATCGTTGCCGATGCCGAACACGGAGAGGGAATCGTGGTGCCATTGGCTGATGCGGTCGGTCTGCACGCCGCGCAGCACGTCGATCACGTGGCCGGCAGCAAAACGCTGGTCGACGCGGTAGATCGCCGATAGCAGCTTTTGGACTGGCACCGTGGCGTCAAAGGAGACCGGCGGAATCAGGCAGGTATCGCAATTGCCGCAGGGACCGGAGCGCTCGCCGAAATAGTCGAGCAGGCGCATGCGCCGGCAGGACAGGGTCTCGCACAGCCCCAGCATGGCATCGAGCTTCATCGACAGCACGCGTTTAAACGTTTCGTCGGCTTCGGACTCGTCGATCATGCGGCGCTGCAAGACCACGTCCTGCAAACCGTAGGCCATCCAGGCGCTGGCCGGCATGCCGTCGCGGCCGGCGCGGCCCGTCTCCTGGTAATAGCCCTCGATACTTTTCGGCAGATCCAGGTGGCAGACGAAACGCACGTCCGGCTTGTCGATGCCCATGCCGAAGGCGATGGTCGCCACCATCACGATGTTTTCTTCGCGCAGGAACTTGGCTTGGTTGTCGGCGCGTTTCGCGTGTTCCATGCCGGCGTGGTAGGCCATGGCGCGGATGCCGTTTTCGTTGAGGAAGTCGGCCGTCTCCTCGACCTTCTTGCGCGACAGGCAGTAAACGATGCCGGAGTCGCCCGGATGTTCGGTGGTAATGAAATCGAGCAGCTGCTTGCGTCCAGTCGTCTTTTCGACGATCGAATAACGGATGTTCGGGCGGTCGAAGGAGGAAACGAACTGGCGCGCGTCATCGAGTTGCAGGCGGTGTGCGATCTCATCGCGGGTCTGCTGGTCGGCGGTGGCCGTGAGGGCAATGCGCGGCACGTTGGGAAACTGCTCGTGCAGGATCGACAGCCGGATGTATTCGGGCCGGAAATCGTGACCCCATTGCGAGACGCAGTGGGCCTCGTCGATTGCGAACAGCGAGATGCGCGAATCGAGGAACAGGTCGAGGCAGCGCTGCGTCATCAGGCGCTCGGGCGCGACGTAGACGAGGTCGATCTCGCCGGTACGTACCAGGCGCTCGATGCGCAGGGTTTCCTCGAAGGTCTGGGTCGAGTTCAGGAAGGCGGCGCGCACGCCCACTTCTTCCAATGCATCGACCTGGTCCTGCATCAGCGCGATCAGCGGTGACACGACCACGCCGACCCCGTCGCGCAGCAGCGCCGGGATCTGGTAGCACAGCGACTTGCCGCCGCCGGTCGGCATCAGGACCAGGGCATCGCCGCCCCTGGCCACGTGATTGACGATGTCGGCCTGCTGCCCGCGGAAAGCGGGATAGCCGAAGACGGTCTGCAGCAGGTGCAGCGCGCGCGCTTCGACGTCGTGGCCGGTGTCGTGAACGATGGGTTCGATGTTCATCGGGTTGCTTTCGGGCTCATTCCGCCCAGTTCACCAGTCCGTAATGGGCGGTGACGAGGACGATCACGCCGAACACGATACGGTACCAGGCGAAGATCGTGAAGTCGTGCGAACTGATGTAACGCAGGAGCCAGCGCACGCACAGGAAAGCCGACACGAAGGCGGCAAGTCCTCCGACAGCGAACATCGGCAAATCGGCCATCGACAGCAGCGCGCGTTCCTTGTAGACGGAATAGACGGTCGCGGACAGCAAGGTTGGAATGGCAAGGAAAAAGGAAAATTCGGTGGCGGCCTTGCGCGACAGACCGAATAGCATGCCGCCAATAATGGTCGCGCCGGAACGGCTGGTGCCGGGGATCAGGGCAAAGGCCTGGGCGCAGCCGACCTTCAAGGCATCGAGCAGCGTCATCTCGTCGACGGTCTCGATACGCGACGCGTGCGGCATGCCTTGCTGCTTTTCCTGGCCCTTGGGACGACGCTCGACCCACAGGATCACCAGGCCGCCGATGATGAAGGCGAGCGCGACCGGCACCGGCTTGAACAGATGCTCCTTGATCGCGTGCGCGAAGACCAGGCCGAGCAGGGCGGCCGGCAGGAAGGCGACGATCAGGTTGACGATGAATTTCTGCTGGCGGCGCTCGGTAAACATTCCACTCAGCACGCGCGCGATGCGCTCGCGGTATTCCCAGATCACGGCCAGCATGGCGCCGGCCTGGATCGCGATCTCGAACACCTTGACTTTTTCGCCCGTGAACTCGAGCAGGCTGCCCGCCAGGATCAGGTGGCCGGTAGAGGAGATCGGCAGAAATTCCGTGAAGCCCTCGACCAGGCCCATGATGATCGCCTTGATGGCGAGAAGAATGTCCATGAATTCTTTAACGTAGTAGCTGGGGAAGCGGGTGGAGAAGCTGCGCGGGGCTGAAGCTTACCACGAGCGGGGGGTGTGCCGCTGAGCCCGGAGGCAATGGCGCAGCTATTTTCTGCCCTTAAACTTGCCCAATTAGTATGTTTCTGTTGCGAACGCACCGTGAACACGATAGCGCGGCAAAGTATGTCCATGGCGCCGATTCGCGTGCTAGACTGATTTCATGATTCACTCTGCCGTACGACGATGAGTATTGTTGCAATCCTGGTCTTGCTGGCGGTTGCATGGTCCGCCCTTGCCATCGGACAGATTCCCAATCCCTTCCGTGCACGCACTTCCCAGGCCCGCCTGTGGCGCCGCGCTTTCCCCTCGGCCACCAAGCGCCAGATCGGCGAATTCCTCTCCCTGTTTGCCGACGCCTTTTCCTTCCGCGCTACTGAAACCCAAAAGTTCCGCCCTGACGATCAATTGATCGGCGTGTATCGCGCACTGAATCCGGCCAAGTGGATTCCGGATGCGAACGAAATCGAGCGTCTGGCGAAGGAATTGCGCAAGCGCTATGGCGTGGCCTTGGGCGACATCTGGGATGAGCGCATGACCCTGGGTGCCTTGTTTGCTCAGGTGCAGCAGAGCAAACATCGGGTGCTCGCCGTTTAGTGGGGCTGTTGCCTGTGGCGCTATCGGTGTGCCGTATCCGCGTGGGCATGCCCACCCTACGGATGAAGCCGGCGGTTCGGCCTGCGGCCTCTAATATAGCGGGACGCGACGCTTTCCGTAGGGTAGGCATGCCCACGCGGATTCAACGCACACCATTAGCGCGGCAGGCGACAGCCCTACTAACAAGCTAAGCCGGCGCCGTCGCCCGCTCCAGCTCATTCAGCCAGCGAATCGCCTGCTCGCGATTCTCCCCGCACATTTCCAATGACGGCTGCAAGCCGCCGCAAAACGCCGGCCGCTCGGGTTTGCCGAACACGCGGCAACGGTTATCGTCGTCCAGTTGCACGCAGCGCACGCCGGCCGGCTTGCCGTTGGGCATGCCAGGAAGCGGGCTGGTGATCGAAGGGGCGGTGCAGCAGGCACCGCAGTGGTCGCGGCAATTCATTGGACGAAACAGGAAGGGGGACCGCGCAGTATACCGCTCTCTACCGGCCACTACCACCGTCACGCGGCGAAAGCGGGCGCTGCCACGTAAGCAGTGGACGAACCCTGCTTGACTACCCCCGAGCCCGGGTCTATATTCGATGACTTAATACTAAGTTGTCGGACAGAAGCATGGAATGCCCCATTGACACCAAGCCGCGCTGGGAGCGCCGCAAGGATGCTCGTCCACAAGAGCTGCTGGCCGCCGCCATCGACCTGTTCGTCGAGCGCGGCTTTGCGTCCACTCGCCTGGAGGATGTCGCGCGCCGCGCCGGCGTCTCGAAGGGCACCTTGTACCTGTATTTCGAGAACAAGGAAGAATTGTTCAAGGCCGTGGTGCGTACCAGCATCGTGCCTGTCGTGGCCGAGGCCGAGTCCTCGATCGCCGGTTTCGATGGCCACAGCGCCGACCTGCTGCGCAAGGTGCTGATGGACTGGTGGGAACGGATCGGCGCCAATAAAGTGTCGGGCATCGGCAAGCTGGTCATGGCGGAGGCGGGTAATTTCCCGGAACTGGCCAAGTTTTACCAGGAAGAAGTCATCAGCCGCGGCACCCGCATGTTCTCCAGCATGCTCGAGCGCGGCGTCACACGTGGCGAGTTCCGCGACATCAATATCACCCAGATGACCCAGGTGCTGATCGCGCCGATGCTCATGCTCGTCACCTGGAAGCATTCGGTCGGTCCCTGCGAGCGCGGCGACCTCGAACCCCAGGCTTTCCTGAACACCTTCCTCGACATGGCCCTGCACGGCCTGCTTCCCGCAACGCCCCCGGCGGCCTGACGGCTCATCGCTATGGCGCCGGTTTCCCGGCGTTCACCCCCTCCAAACTGCAGACTGTCGCAATTTCGCCTTATCTGGATAGCATCCCGATAAGATGTGCGTCCAGAGGCAGTCAACGATAAAATACGGGATTATTTCCTTTCCGCCGAGTACCAAGATGAATATCGAACAAGCCCGCTTCAACATGATCGAACAGCAGATCCGTCCCTGGAACGTGCTGGACCAGGACGTGCTCGACCTGCTGCACGTGGTCAAGCGCGAACAGTTCGTGCCGCAGGGCTACCAGAACCTGGCGTTCGCCGACGTCGAGATCCCGCTGCCGGGCGGCGAGGCAATGTTCAATCCGAAGATCGAAGCGCGCATCCTGCAGGAATTGAACCTCAAAAAACACGAGAACGTGCTGGAAGTCGGCGCGGGCTCAGGCTACATGGCGGCCCTGATGGCGCACCAGGCGCGTCACGTGACGACGGTCGAGATCTCGCCGGAAATCAAGGCGCTGGCCGAACAGAATCTCCAGAAAGCCGGCATCAGCAATGTCAGCGTGGTCGAAGGCAATGGCGCCAACGGCTGGGAAAAGGATGCGCCGTATGACGTGATCGTCATCTCGGGCGCCCTCGAGAACCTGCCGGAGACCTTCCTCAAGCAATTGAAGGTCGGTGGCCGCATCGCCGCCATCGTCGGCAATGCGCCGGCCATGCAGTGCGTGCTGGTGACGCGCGTTTCGGAAGCGGCTTACGACACCGTGACCGTGTTCGAGACCAACGTCAAGCAGCTGACGGGCGCGCCGGCCGTCTCGCGCTTCACCTTCTGAGGCGACGAGCATGCAACACATGACCGCGCCGGAGCTGGCGCAGCGCCTGGCGGATGAATCGAAGCCGCGTCCGCTCCTGCTCGACGTGCGCGAGAACTGGGAATTCGAGACCTGCCACATCGCAGGCTCGACCCAGATCCCGATGCACCTGGTCCCGATCCGCGCCGGCGAACTGCCGGACGATCAGGACATCGTCTGCATCTGCCACCACGGTGCGCGCAGCATGCAGGTGGCAGCTTTCCTCGAACGTAACGGGTTCGAGAACGTAACGAATTTGACGGGCGGAATACACGCCTGGGCCGTGCAGGTCGATCCGGCGATGCCGAAGTATTGACCTGTTTTCCAAAACCTTGATGACTCCGACGGAGACCATAATGCAGAAACCCCTCATCGCCGTGCTGCTGGCCAGCGCTTTCGTGTCGCTCAATGCGCATGCGATCGACCTGATCCAGGTGTACCAGCAGGCCCTGGCCAACGACGCCACCTTCGCCGGCGCCCGCGCTTCGCTCGCGGCCGGCCGGGAACGCGTACCCCAGGGGCGGGCGGGGTTGCTGCCGACGGTCGGCCTGTCGGGTTCCTACGGCAAGAACGACAGCGATGTCTCGCAGTTCAGCGTGGCGCAGAACGGTTTCATTGCCGGCGGTTCCAACCTGCGCAGCAACCAGTACACGCTGGCGCTGAGCCAGCCGCTGTTCCGCTGGGACCGCTGGCAGACCTACGAACAAAGCAAGCTGGCGCAATCGATTGCCGAAGCCCAGTTCGCGCAGGCCCAGCAAGACCTGATCACGCGCGTGGCGCAAGCTTATTTCGACGTGCTGTCGGCCCAAGACACGCTGGAATCGACCCGCGCGCAAAAGACCGCCGTGACCGAGCAGCTGGCGTCGGCCAAGCGCAACTTCGAAGTCGGCACCCAGACCATCACCGATACGCACGAAGCGCAAGCCGCGTATGACTTGGTGGTGGCGCAGGAATTCGCCGCCGTGAACGACCTGGACAACAAGCGCAGCGCGCTGCAGGCGATCATCGGCGCCGAACCGGGCACGCTGGCGCCGCTGCAGACCGGCATCACGCTGGCGCCGCCGAACCCGGCCACCGTCGACCAGTGGGTGTCCTCGGCCGAAAACCAGAATTACGGCGTCACGGCGGCGCAACTGTCGGTCGAATCGGCCAAGCGGGAGATTTCGAAGAGCCGCGCCGGCCACCTGCCGACCCTGGACCTGGTCGCCAGCTCCTCGCGCACCGACGTGTCCGGGCGCAGCGCCGGTTCGGGCGACACCCGCAACAACGCCATCGGCGTGCAGTGGACGGTGCCGATCTTCAGCGGCTTCGGCGTGAGCAGCCGCGTGCGCGAAACCATCGCGCTGGAAGACAAGGCTCGTAACGACCTGGAAGCGACGCGCCGCAACGCGGCCCTGCAGGCGCGCCAGGCCTTCCTCGGCGTGAACAGCGGCCTGGCGCAAGTGAAAGCGCTGCAGGCGGCCGAGGTGTCGAGCCAGTCGGCCCTCGAATCGAACAAGCTGGGTTACCAGGTCGGCGTGCGCATCAACATCGACGTGCTGAACGCGCAGCGCCAGCTGTATTCGACCCGCACCGACCTGGCCCGCGCCCGCTACAACACGATCCTGAACGGCCTGCGCCTGAAGGCCGCGTCGGGCTCGCTGCGCGAAGCAGACCTGGTACCGGTGAACAACCTGCTGCAAAAGTAAGCTTGCACATAAAATTTGCATCCTGAGCCCAGGAGGCAAATAAACGACGGCGCCTCTCCAGGCGCCGTTTTCATTGCGCGCTCACTTGCGCGGCCGCAGCAAGCCGAGACCGCTGTTCGTGCGCACTGCGATTGCGCCGTCATCCGCCACCGCCAGCGCCGCCACCAGCCTTATCCCCGCCGGCAAGTCCTTGACGCGCTGGTTGAGGTCGACCGGGCCATAGCCCGGGCCCCAGGCGACCGCACGTTGGCCGGCCATCCCTTGCGCCGACCCGACCACCAATCCGCCGGCATTGATCGCATAGGCTTCGGAAGCGCGGCCGTCCTTCAGCGTGCCCAGGCTGCGCAGGGTCGTGCCGTCGTGCAGGAAGGCGATCCGGTGCTCGTCGGCATAGTCCACATAGCCGACGACGTGGCCGGCGTCGTTGATCGCGCGTGGTTCCGAACCCTGGCTGCCGGGCAGCAGGCCGAGATCGAGGCGGGTACCGGTGCCGGCGTCGTAACGGAAAGCCCGCCGCACGTTATCGGCATTGTTCGTGCTGACGGCGACCTGGCCGACCTCGTTGATGTCGATCGCCGCCGAACCCAGGCCGGGCACACCGATGTCCTGGATCGGCGCGCCGGTACGGGCGTCATACAGGAAGGCGTGCAGCGCGGTATTGCCCGGGATGCTGGCGACACCGACCACTTGGCCGACCGCGTTCATGTCGGTCGCCGCCGAGGCTTCCCCGCCGAAGGTGCCGAGGTCGCGCATCGTCTTGCCGTCGTAATAGAAGGCGTGCAACTCGCCGGCGGGAGTGACCGCCCAGCCCGCCACCTTGCCGCAGGTGGTGATCGCACTGCCCCAGGAGGGGGCGTCGCCCGGTGCGCTGAGGTCGTGCAGGCTGCCGTTATACAGGAAGGCATGCCGTATGCCATCGGACCCGGTCGCTGCCCACCCGGTCACCTGACCGCAGCGGTTGATCGCCTGGGCGCTGGAAGCATTGCCTCCAAAACTGCCGAGGTCGATGTTGGCCGTGCCGTCATAGAAAAAGGCGTGGCTGACGCCCGCAGCGTCGACCGAGGTACCGGCTACCAGTCCACCGTTCGCGATGCCCTGGCGCTCGACCGATCCAAAGCTAATGCCGGGCAGGCCGAGCTCGGTGAAATCGTAGAGCGGACCGAGATCGACGGGCGGCGCCGGAGGCGGCGGCGGTACCGGGTTGCCCGGTTGCGGCGGGGCGGGAGGGTGCCCACCACCGCCACCGCCGCCGCAGGCGCTCAGCAGGGTCGCCAGCGCAAAAGCCGCCGCCGATGGGATCAGGCTGGATAGATGGGATGACTTTCCTGAACGGGAACCGAACATGGCGCGCCTCCATTGACGAGTTGGTAGTTCAGTCTAGGACCGGCTGCGCGGCCGCGTTTCATCATTGAAGAGTTTGCTTGGCGCCGGTCAAACTCATCGTTGACGACATGCAATGACAAGCTGGAGAAGCTTCTCCAAAGAAAAACGGCGCCGCAGCGCCGTCTTGTGATGCGATCAGGGGCTCAGGCCTGCCGCTTGCGCCACTCGATCAGTTCGGCAATCGTCAGGATCGGGAAGCCACGCTCCTCGGCGAAGCGCTCGATCGCTTCGCCGCGCATCATGGTGCCGTCCGGGTTCATCAGTTCGCACAGCACGGCGGCCGGTTGCAGGCCTGCCATGATGGCGAGGTCGACGGAACCCTCGGTATGGCCGGCGCGGGCCAGCACACCGCCCGGCGTGGCGCGCAGCGGAAACATGTGGCCGGGACTGACCAGGTGCTCCGGCCTGGCATCCGGCGCGGTGGCGGCGCGCACGGTCGTGACCCGGTCCTGGGCCGAGACGCCGGTGCTGATGCCCTCGCGCGCCTCGATCGAGACCGTGAACGGCGTGCCGTAGCGGCTGCCGTTTTCGACCGTCATCGGCGGCAGTTCCAGGCTGCGCACCTTGTCGGCCGACAGGCACAGGCAGACGATGCCGCTACATTCGCGGATCATCAACGCCATCGTTTCGACCGTCAATTTTTCGGCGGCGACGATCAGGTCGGCTTCGTTCTCGCGGTCGAAGTCGTCGAGCAGGATGACGGGAATCCCCGCCCGGGTTGCGGCCAGTGCGGCTTCGATGCGGCCGTCCAGGTCGGGACTGTAGAGAGTGTAGGTGTTGACTAACATGTGAGACGCTCCTCGCGGTAAGTTGGCGAAAAACGCATCAGGGCAAGCGAAGGCACGCAGGAGTACGTCAGCCGGCCGTCAGGCGGGCTGACGGACGGATCCATATCCTACGCAATAACGCACATCTTCTTTCATCCGGACTATGACCGTCGGCTCTGGCATCTGACCAGATCTGCTGACCCTGCTTTCGGGAGAAAACAGGCGCTCGCGGGCTCGACCGTTGCCGGTCCTACCGCCGGTGGGGAATTCCACCCCGCCCCGAAGACGTATTTGTGTTGCCTGGGAATCAGGCGAGGAAATTGTAGCAGCATCGTGGGGATGCTGCCGGGCAGGGCTTAGTTGTTCAGGCCGCCTGCAGCCTGGTCGTCGCGGCGCTGGATGAACTCGATCTTGTAGCCGTCCGGATCGGTGACGAAGGCGATCACGGTGGTGCCGCCCTTGACCGGGCCCGGCTCGCGCGTGATGTTGCCGCCGGCGGCGCGCACGGCCTCGCAGGTGGCGTAGATGTCTTCGGCCGAGATCGCGATGTGGCCATAGGCCGTGCCCATGTCGTAGCTCTCGGTGCCGTAGTTGTAGGTCAGCTCGAGTTCGGCGTGCTCGGGGTTGCTGCCGTAGCCGAGGAAGGCGAGTTTATATTTGTATTCGGGATTGTCGCTGGTGCGCAGCAGTTTCATGCCGAGCACCTTGGTGTAGAAGTCGATCGAGCGGTCGAGGTTGCCGACGCGGAGCATGGTGTGCAGGAGGCGCATGGTTTTCTTTCTTGATGAATCGGAAAGCTGGAATTTTATGCGGTGGAGGGAAATCCTGCTGACTGTGGCTCGCACACGTGCGGTGAACGCGTGGGCGGGAAGACCCGCCCGGAGAAACCGTCATGAAGGCCATTGGCCTCCATGACCCTTACATCCTGACCGGACCTCAGTTTTCCAGGCGCGAAGTCAGGGTGATCTCGGCATTCAACAGCTTCGACACCGGGCAGTTTTCCTTGGCGGTGTTGGCGGCCTGGTCGAAGGCTTCCTGGCTGGCGCCGGGGATCTTCGCGACCAGGTCGAGATGGACAGCGGTAATGCTAAAACCTTCTCCCTGCTTTTCCATCGAGACGGTCGCCGTGGTGCGCAGTTCCTGCGCGGTCATGCCGGCCTTGCCCAGCTGGCCGGACAGGGCCATGGTGAAGCAGCCGGCGTGGGCCGCGCCGATGAGTTCTTCCGGGTTGGTTCCAGGGCTATCTTCGAAGCGGGTGTTGAAGCCATACGGCTGCTCTTTCAACGCACCGCTGCCGGTCGATACGGCGCCCTTGCCGTCTTTCAAACCGCCGCTCCATACGGCGCTGCCATTACGTTTGATGGTCATGGTTTCTTTCCTTGGTTGTTGTTGCCCGACGCGAGGCGCGCCGCATCGTGGTCGCGCATCGAGTCGTGGCGGTCGGGTTGCGGGTTGGCCTGGCCGGTGGCGCCGGCCTTCGGTTCGACGGCTTCGCTGATGCCCGGCGTGTTGCGCAGGTCGGTGTCGACCAGTCCCTGCTCCAGGTCTTCGGCGGCCTGCTTCATGATGCCGCGCGGTTCCTGGTCCTGGCCGTCGGGCGACTCGTCGCGTTCGTGGGGCTGGCGCTTGACGCCGTCGTTTTCGATCTTCGCATCGGTGTTGACGAAGCGATCTTTGGTTTCGATAACCATGGTGTTCTCCTCGGCTGACTCTTGTATGAATCCTAACGTGTCGCCTATATGCCAGTCGCGCAATTGGATGATGCTTTTTTGCAATTAAATCGATAACATGGCGGTTTCGACATCCTTGCCGGACGCCGCCGTGAAAAACGATCTTCTGCTGCCCCACACCGACATCCAGTGCCCGAACTGCGGCACGCTCATTGCCGGCAAGTTCTGTCAGGGCTGCAGCCAGCCGGCGCACCTGCACGTGCCGAGCGCGCGCGAGTTCATCCACGAATTCATCGCCCATTACGTGGCGCTGGAAGGAAAACTGTGGAAGTCGGTGGCGCTGCTGCTGTTCCGGCCAGGACGATTGACGCGCGATTACATCGAAGGCAAGCGCGTGCGCTATGTCGAGCCGCTGCGCTTGTACCTCAGCTTCAGCATTATCTTCTTTGCGGTCTTTAAATTTGGCGGGGTCCATCTGGGCAACACCGAACCGGATACCACTCCTCCACAACAGGTGGAAGCATCGGCCGCGCAGAAGGCGGGCAGAAACGACGCCACCGTGGCGGCGGCAGCGCGTGCGAGGGAGCAGGAAAGGGAAGAGCGGCGGCGCGCGCGCCCGAAGAATGAAAACGGGGACCTGATTACACTCGATGAAGGCGATGACGCCAAGGCCGAGAAACTCGCGGCATCGGTCCATCCGGCACTGGGCAAAAAGGTCGCGCACTTCTTCCAATTGCCGGAGAAGGAGCGCAAGGCCGCGCTGCTGCGCGCCCTGTCGAGTTACTCCCCGTATGCGATCTTCGCGCTGATGCCGGTCTTTGCCGCACTGCTCAAGCTGCTGTACCTCGGCTCGGGCCGGCGTTACGGCGAGCACCTGCTGTTCGCGCTGCACACGAATGCCTTTGCCTTCCTGGCGCTGAGCTTGTGGCTGCTGATCCCGGACTTTATTCCCCTCGTCGGGCTCGGGCTGTGGATATGGCTGGTGTTCTACCTGCCGACGGCCATGCGCAAGGTGTACGGGGGCGGGCGCCTGATCACCGCGCTGCGCTGGATCGTGCTGATGACCATGCACCTTTTCTGTATCGCTATGGCGATTGCCGCTGCCGCGGCACTGGCCGTGATCGCCTGATCTTGCGGTATCACAGCCCTCGCATCTATACTGTGCATCTGTACAGTATTTGATGCGCGGCCGGGTGGCAGCGGCTGGGATTATCGGTTAATCTCCCCCGTGTTCGCCCACCCATCGCCGAGAGACCTTATGCCCGTTACACCCGAATCGCAATCGATCATCGCGCTGGTGGTGCGGCAAAACACGGCCGGCATCGAAGAACCGGTGGCGAGCATCGTCGCCTTCCTGCAGCAGGCCGGGCACCGCGTCGTCTTCGAAGCCGATACGGCCGCGCACCTCGGCATGCCGGACGTCGAATCCATGACCGTCACCGAAATCGGCGAGCAAGTGCCGCTGGTCATCGTCATGGGCGGCGACGGCACCATGCTCGGCATCGCGCGCCAACTCGCCAAGTACGACGTCTCCCTCATCGGCATCAACCTCGGCCGCCTCGGTTTCATTACCGATATTCCCGTCGAGCGCATGCTGCCGGCCCTCGAAGAAATTTTGCAGGGTAAAGCGCGTGCCGAAAAGCGCACCCTGCTCGAAGGGCGCGTGATGCGTGCCGGCGAAATGATCTATTGCGGCGTGGCGGTGAACGACGTCGTCGTCGCGCGCGGCAGCGGCGCCGGCATGGCGGAATTGCGCGTCACCGTCGACGGCCACTTCATGTACAACCAGCGCTCGGACGGTTTGATCGTCTCGACGCCGACCGGCTCCACGGCCTACGCGCTGTCGGCCGGCGGCCCGCTGCTGCATCCGAGTTTGCAAGGCATCGTGCTGGTGCCGATCGCGCCGCACGCGCTGTCGAACCGCCCGATCGCCATCCCCGACACCAGCGAGATCGTGGTCGAGATCGTCAGCGGGCGCGACATCTCGGTGAACTTCGATATGCAAACTTTCGCCAGCCTGCAGCATGGCGACGAAATCCACATCTCGCGTTCGCCGAACACCATCACCTTCCTGCATCCGGAAGGCTGGAGCTACTACCACACGCTGCGCGAAAAGCTGCACTGGCACGAATACCCGTCGAATGACGGCAAGCTTAAATAATTCCAAATCCGGGAGACCCCTTTTTTCATGCTGCGCACACTGACCATCCGCGACTTCGTCATCGTCGACGCCATCGAACTCGAATTCGCCCGTGGCTTCTCGGTTTTCACCGGCGAGACCGGTGCCGGCAAATCGATCCTGATCGATGCGCTGCAGCTGGCCCTAGGCGGGCGCGGCGAAGCGAGCATGGTGCGCGAAGGCGCGGCGAAGGCCGACATCAGCGCCGACTTCGCGCTGACGGAAAGCGCGACCACCTGGCTCGAACAGAACGAATTTGCCGTGGAAGAGGGCGGGGCCCTGCTGCGCCGCGTGATCGACAACGCCGGCCGTTCGAAAGCCTATATCAACGGCATCGCCGCCACCGCCGGCCAGCTGCGCGAACTGGGCGAAATGCTGGTCGACATCCACGGCCAGCACGCGCACCAGTCGCTGCTGAAATCGGACGCCCAGCGCGCGCTGCTCGATAATCAAATCGCCGTGCGCGACGCGGCAGCCGCTGCTGAAGCACAGGAAGTCGCCGTCGCCTGGCGCGCCTGGCGTGCGCTCTCGCGCCAGCGCGAGGAATACGAGACGAATGCGAAAAACGTGCTGATCGAGCGCGAGCGCCTCGAATGGCAAGTAAGCGAGCTCGATAAACTCGCACCGAAAGCGGGCGAGTGGCTTGAAATCACCAACGAACACAGCCGCCTGTCGCACGCCGCCAGCCTGATCGAAGGCGCACAGGAAGCGCTGGCCGCGATTTCCGAATCGGATCACCCGATCCTGTCGCAGCTGTCTTCGCTGAACACCAAGCTCGGCAAGCTGGTCGACGTCGACGCCGAACTGCAAACCGTCCTCGACTGCATGGAACCAGCCCGCATCCAGCTGCAGGAAGCGGTGTACGCGCTGAACAGCTACATCGACAAGGTCGAGCTCGACCCGGCCCGCCTGCGCGAAGTCGACGCGCGCATGGACGCGCTGCATAGCGCTTCGCGCAAATACCACGTCACGCCGGAAGAACTGCACGAAGAACACGCAACCCTCGCCGCCAAGCTGCGCCAGCTGGCCGACGCCAGCGACATGGAAGGTCTCAAACGCCAGGAATCCAAGGCCGAAGCGGCCTACCGCAAAGTCGCCGAGCGTTTGTCTACGCGGCGCATGCATGCCGCCCGTACGCTGAGCGAGCAGGTGACGAACGCGATGCAGGAACTGAGCATGGGCGGCGGCCGTTTCGAGGTCGCCTTGAATCCGGGCGAGCCGGGTGCGCACGGCCTCGAAGTCGTCGAATTCCTGGTCGCCGGCCACGCCGGCGTCGTCCCGCGTCCGCTGGCCAAGGTCGCATCCGGCGGAGAATTGGCGCGGATCTCGCTGGCGATTTCCGTCATCACCTCGAACGCCACCACCACGCCGACCCTGATCTTCGACGAGGTCGACAGCGGCATCGGCGGCGGCGTCGCCGAAGTGGTGGGGCGCCTGTTGAAACGCCTCGGCCAGGAACGGCAAGTGCTGTGCGTGACCCACTTGCCGCAGGTGGCGAGCCAGGCTAACCAGCACTTTCAGGTGGCCAAAGGGACGACCGGCGAAGGCCGTACCGTCTCGCGTATCGAGGTCCTTAACAACCGGGCACGCGTGGAAGAAGTGGCGCGCATGCTGGGCGGGATCGAGATTACGGAGACGACGCGCAAGCATGCGCGGGAATTGCTGGCGTCCTGATCTTTGTAGGGTGGGCACTCCGTGCCCACGCGGCTCGTCGTATCCAGAATCGTTGGCTCATCAATAGCGTCCCGCCAATGTCAAACCTATCCGTAAACAGTGATCAGCAAGCGCGCAATGAACAGAGATGCCATCGAGCGCAGCCTGCTGGATATTGATGGCTCGTGTAGAGACATCAATTTTTCCAAAGATATCTCGACGGTGGGCGCAGCCTCACTTTTTGAAGCCATTGCTGCTCGTTGGAAGTTAGTCCAAGCGTCAGATGCTGAGGGAGTAGTAGTGCAAGCAAGGGACGCCGTGGCATTGTTCACCAAGCACAAAGGTGCGCTCTCGACCGTATGGCAAGGCGAATTAAGTCCTCGTCACCTGCAGGCCTATTTCTTCTGGGAGGAACCTGACCGCGTATTTTGTGAACTGACTTTCTTCCCGGCCGACCTGGATGCAGGACGATTTACAGTGCAGGGTTTTCTCGAATTGTTGGCAGTGTTTGCCAGCGCAGCCCGATCATTCGAATACTACGTACGCTATGAGGATGCGTCCTGGTGTCATGCGGATAGAAGCGCGAAGTCCAGTGTGATTTTTTCGCATGAGAACATCGCGCTTCTGCATGTCCCAAGCTTTAAGTAAGAAGGCGATACCGCATATATCCGAACTCAGATCGACTTGTTTGAGGAAGGACGAACTACGGGATGCCCTCTCGCACGGTAATGTTCGGAAACCATGCGGAACCGCTCTGCCAGAGACTTGGCGAACTCCGGCATGGCCCGAATCTGGACCACCTCTTCCGGAGTGAGGCGGATGCTGACCTCGTATAGCCCACGCAGCCAGCTACATAAGTCAGCACCCAGTCGGCACCGTGGCTGAAAACGACGAAGTTCATGCTTGCCCTGCGAGCACTTCAGTTTTCATCGGCACTCCTTGCGCTACCTATTCAGTGACTGTTCAGGCAGGTAGCCCGATCGCACGACCGAGATTCATCCGCGCCCGCTTCTCCAGCCGTGCATGCAATTCGGCCGTTCCGTAAATCGCAGGCCGTTCCAGGAAACGCGCCAGCAGCTCGCCGCGCTTTTGCCGGTACAGCTCAAAAGGCACGGTGGCGTATTCGGCGCGCACTTGCTCTTCGTACTCCGCAAACCGCGTCGGCTCCGCGCCCAAGATCGCCAGGTCGACATCGATCACCAGGCGAGCGTCGCCTCCCTCTCCCTGATGGTGCGCCGTCGCCATGATCAGCGCCTGCGTGCGTGCAATCACTTCTTGATCGGCGCCGGCGGCGTACAGTGCTTCGCCCGCCCAGGCCGCGCTGCGTGCTTCGTTGTCATGTGCCAGTGGAATGTAAACAGCGTCGTGGAACCAGAGTGCGAGTGCCGCTTCGCCGGGATGCCGGGCCAGGTGCGCGACCTGGCCGAAGAGGTCCAGGCATTCCGCCAGATGCTGGAGCGTATGATAGTGGCGCTGCGGTTCCGCGTAGCTGGTCAGCAGCCGATCGAGCAAGTCGAGGTCTCCAGTCAGCCCGAGGCTGGTCCAGTCGCGTATCCAGCGTTGCTTGAAATCGATCATGGCGTTCACGATAACAGATCCGTCGTGTTTCCTGCCGAGCGGAACTGGTGTCCGGGATCACTCTACCGGGCGCTCCACCATTTACGCATCTGCCAGAATCGTCTTCCAACCAAAACAAAGGAGGTTCGCATGAGCATCGACAAAGTCCTGTACCGCGCCAAGGCCACTTCGCAGGGCGGACGCGAGGGAACATCGCGCAGCGACAACGGCGTGCTGGACGTCAAATTGACGACGCCGAAAGAACTCGGCGGCAACGGCGCGACCGGCACCAACCCCGAGCAACTGTTTGCGGCCGGCTATTCGGCCTGCTTCCTGGGCGCGCTGAAATTCGTCGCCGGCCAGGCGAAAGTGAAACTGCCGGAAGAGCTGACCGTCACCGGCGAAGTCGGCATCGGCCAGATTCCGACCGGCTTCGGCATCGAAGCCGACCTGACCATCCACGGTCCGGGCATGGACCAGCAGCAGCTGCAGGAACTGGTCGACAAGGCCCACATCGTCTGCCCGTATTCGAATGCGACGCGCAACAACATCGACGTGCGTTTGAAGGTCACGACCTGAGCTGACTAAGTGCCGGCGTCGCGTGGTGCAGGCGCGACGCCGACATTGCCGAACGGCTGGGCTATCGCACCGATCGAAAATATCGATTCGAAGCGCCTAAGCGCCCCACATATAATGGAGGCCCCTTAGCCTCCTATTCGCTCATGCCCTTCAGAAAAGAACCTGCCCACACCCACGGCGCGATTGCGCGCAGCGCGATTGTCCTCGTCAACCTCGGCACGCCTGATGCGCCGACGCGATCGGCGGTCAAGCGCTACCTCAAGCAATTCCTGTCCGATCCGCGCGTGGTGGAAATCCCGCGCCTGGTGTGGTGGTTCATCCTGAACCTGATCATCCTGCCGTTCCGGTCTGGTGCCTCGGCCAAGAAATACCAGACGATCTGGACGCGCGAAGGTTCGCCCCTGAAAGTGCATACGCAAAAACAGGCGAACCTGCTGGCCGAGGCGCTGGAAGAGCGTGGCCACGAAGGCGTGCAGGTGCGCATGGCCATGCGCTACGGCTCGCCCTCGCTGGCGGAAGTGCTGGACGAACTGAAGGCGGAGAATTGCGACCGCATCGCCGTGCTTCCCGCCTATCCGCAGTATTCGGGCACGACCACCGGCTCGATCTGGGATGCCGTTTTCGCTCACTACAAGGACATCCGCAACGTGCCCGAGCTGCGCCTGGTCAAGCACTACCACGACCACGACGGCTACATCGACGCGCTGCACGACACGGTGCTGGCGCACTGGGACACCCACGGCCGCGGCCAGAAGCTGGTGATGAGTTTTCATGGCGTGCCGAAGCGCACGCTGCTGCTGGGCGACCCATACTATTGCGAATGCCAGAAGACGGCGCGCCTGCTGGCGAGCCGCCTGCGCCTGACGCCGGACGAGTACGTCGTCACTTTCCAGTCACGCTTTGGCAAGGCCGAGTGGCTGCAGCCGTACACGGCGCCCACCGTCGCCGAACTGGCGCGCCAGGGCGTGGGGCGCGTGGACGTGATCTGCCCGGGCTTCACCAGCGACTGCCTGGAGACGCTGGAAGAGATCTCGATGGAAGTGAAGCACGATTTCGAGGCGGCGGGCGGCAAGGAATTTCATTACATTCCGTGCCTGAACGAGTCGCCGACCTGGATCGTGGGCATGGCGGAGATTGCCGAGCAGCATCTGATCGGGTGGCCGACCATGATGAGTCCGTCGCAGCGGGAGGCGGAGCGGCGTGATGCGGAGTTGGGGCGCGAGCATGCGCTGCGGCTGGGGGCCTGATACCCGATTATCGGTACGGGCGCGTCAAATCAAGTTTTAACTATCACCACTGGGCGGGAAACCCGCCCAGCCTACCGGGAAACCCGCCCAGCCTACCGGGAAACACGCCCAGCCTACGAGGGACCGCGGGGGCACCGAGGCCCAGCCTGCCGGTCGGCGTAGCCGACCTGTTAAAATGGCATGTTTTGACGGCGTGCTCTACACCCCGGCGTAGCAGATGCACGCCACTGCAAGCGCGGTGTAGACCACGACGGCGCTGCTGATCAATCGCAATTTCATGATGGCTCCCTTGGCCCTGGTTCTTGTTCTTCGCATGCTCTGATGCGTTGCAAGAATGGTAGAGCGTCCGGCCCGGGGAAGGCTTACCTCATCGGTAAATCTTGTAACAATTGTTATCAGGATTTCTGCTGACGGCCTTGCAATACCCCTTGAATTTGTAGGAGATCGCCCCATATGCGGCGCTGTACGACAAGCAGTACTCGTCCAATTATTCAGCCAAGTATTTGATTTCAGGAGTGTTTTCGATGCAAGATCAAGAAAATCCAGAGGTGATTCCCCAGCCGGAGGGCGACGCCGCTCCCGCTGCTCAAGCCGCCGCAGAGCCAGGCCTCGAAGAACAGCTGAGCGCGACCGAAGCCAAGCTGGCTGAAATGCACGACGCTTTCATGCGTGCCAAGGCCGACGCCGAGAACATCCGCCGCCGCGCCCAGGAAGACGTCAGTAAAGCCCACAAATTCGCGATCGAGAGCTTTGCCGAGGCCATGGTGCCGGTGCGCGACAGTCTCGAGATGGCGCTGAAGGTCGAAGCGCCGACGGTCGAATCGATCAAGGAAGGCGTCGAGATGACCCTCAAGCAGCTCACCGCCGCGTTCGAAAAGAACCGCCTGGTCGAAGTGATGCCGCAACAGGGCGACAAGCTCGATCCGAACAAGCACCAGGCCGTGGCCGTCGTGCCGGCCGACCAGGAAGCCAATACCGTGGTCAGCGTGCTGCAAAAGGGTTACATGATTGCCGACCGCCTGCTGCGCCCGGCCATCGTGACCGCAGCGGCACCAAAATAAGAAAAATTCAGTGTGCTTGACGGCAATGACCCTTGAAAGCACGTAGTTTTTCCCAATATTTAAAACATCTAAAACTTACGCATTAAAGGATAACAATCATGGGCAGAATCATCGGTATTGACCTGGGCACCACCAACTCGTGCGTCGCGATCATGGAAAATGGCCAGCCTAAGGTCATCGAAAACGCGGAAGGCGCGCGTACCACCCCGTCGATCATCGCTTACCAGGAAGATGGCGAGATCCTCGTTGGCGCCCCGGCGAAACGCCAGGCCGTCACCAATCCAAAAAACACCCTGTTCGCCGTCAAGCGCCTGATCGGCCGCAAGTTCGACGAAAAGGAAGTCCAGAAAGACATCTCGCTGATGCCGTACGCGATCACCAAAGCCGACAACGGCGATGCGTGGGTCGGCGTGCGCGACAAGAAGCTGGCTCCGCCGCAGATCTCGGCTGAAGTCCTGCGCAAGATGAAGAAGACCGCCGAAGACTACCTCGGCGAAGAAGTGACCGAAGCCGTCATCACGGTGCCGGCCTACTTCAACGACTCGCAGCGCCAGGCAACCAAGGATGCCGGCCGTATCGCGGGCCTGGACGTCAAGCGCATCATCAACGAGCCGACCGCGGCCGCACTGGCTTTCGGCCTGGACAAGACCGACAAGGGCGACCGCAAGATCGCTGTGTATGACCTCGGCGGCGGCACCTTCGACGTCTCGATCATCGAGATCGCGGATGTGGACGGCGAGAAGCAGTTCGAAGTGCTGTCGACCAACGGCGACACCTTCCTTGGCGGCGAAGACTTCGACCAGCGCATCATCGACTACATCATCGACGAATTCCGCAAGATCAACGGCCTCGACCTGTCGAAAGACGCGATCGCCCTGCAGCGCATCAAGGCATCGGCCGAGCGCGCGAAGATCGAACTGTCGTCGTCGCAGCAGACCGAGATCAACGAGCCCTACATCGCCATGGCGAACGGCGCGCCGGTCCACCTGAACCTGAAGATCACCCGCGCCAAGCTGGAGTCGCTGGTCGAAGAACTGATCGCCAAGACCATCGAGCCATGCCGCACCGCTATCAAGGATGCGGGCGTCAAGGTTTCGGACATCGACGACATCATCCTGGTCGGCGGCATGACCCGCATGCCGAAGGTGCAGGAAAAAGTGAAGGAGTTCTTCGGCAAGGATCCACGCAAGGACGTGAACCCGGACGAAGCCGTCGCCGTCGGCGCCGCGATCCAGGGTTCGGTCCTGTCGGGCGAGCGCAAGGACTTGCTGCTGCTGGACGTGACCCCGCTGTCGCTGGGTATCGAAACCCTGGGCGGCGTGATGACCAAGATGATTCACAAGAACACCACGATTCCGACCAAGTTCTCGCAGGTGTTCTCGACCGCCGACGACAACCAGCCGGCAGTGACCATCAAGGTGTACCAGGGCGAGCGTGAAATCGCGGCCGGCAACAAGGGTCTGGGCGAATTCAATCTCGAGGGCATCCCGCCGGCACCACGCGGCACCCCGCAGATCGAAGTGACCTTCGACATCGACGCCAACGGCATCCTGCACGTCGGCGCGAAGGACAAGGCCACCGGCAAGGAAAACAAGATCACCATCAAGGCGAACTCGGGCCTGACCGAGGACGAAATCCAGAAGATGGTGAAGGACGCCGAGCTGAACGCCGAAGAAGACAAGAAGGTCAAGGAACTGGCCGAGTCGCGCAACCAGGCCGACGCGCTGGTCCACTCGACCCGCAAGTCGCTGACCGAATACGGCGACAAGCTGGAAGCGGGCGAGAAGGAAAAGATCGAAGCCGCCATCAACGACCTGGAAGGCGCGATCAAGTCGGGCGACAAGGCCGACATCGACAACAAGACGGCCGCCCTGTCGACCGCTGCGCAAAAGCTGGGCGAGAAGATGTACGCCGACATGCAGGCACAGCAGGCAGGTGGCGCGGGTGCCGAAGGCCAGCAGGCTGGCGGTGCGGATTCGTCGGCCCAGGCTGACGACGTCGTCGATGCCGATTTTAAAGAAGTCAAAGACGCGAAGTAATTTAATAGCGCGTGTAACGGCCGAGCCGATGAATCCCAAAAAGGTTCGCGGCTCGGTTTTTTTGCTCATACAGATGTGTTAAGTAAATAACAGCAAGGTGCCAAATGGCAAAGCGTGATTTTTACGAGATCCTTGGGGTCGCAAAAGGTGCTTCGGAAGAAGAGATCAAGAAGTCCTATCGCAAGCTGGCGATGAAGTACCATCCGGATCGCAACCCTGACAACAAGGAAGCGGAGGAGAAGTTCAAGGAGGTCAAAGAGGCCTACGAGATGCTGACCAATCCGGAGAAGCGCGAGGCCTATGACCGTTACGGTCACGCCGGCGTCGACCCGAACATGGGCGGCGGAGGCGGCTTCGGTGCCGGCGGTTTCGGCGATGCCTTCGGTGATATCTTCGGCGACATCTTCGGCGGCGGCCGTGGCGGGCGCGGCGGCGGTGGCCCCCAGGTCTACCGCGGCGCCGACCTGCGCTACAACCTCGAGATCACGCTGGAACAGGCGGCCAACGGCTTCGACACGACCATCCGCGTGCCGAGCTGGGACAAGTGCGACACCTGCCACGGCAGCGGCGCCAAGCCGGGCACGCAGCCCGTCACCTGCACCACCTGCGCCGGCCACGGCCAGGTGCGCATGCAGCAGGGTTTCTTCAGCATCCAGCAGACCTGCCCGAAGTGCCACGGCAGCGGCAAGATGATTCCGGAACCGTGCCCATCGTGCTCGGGCGCCGGCCGCATCAAGCGCAACAAGACGCTGGAAGTCAAGATTCCGGCCGGTATCGACAACGGCATGCGCATCCGCTCGACCGGCAACGGCGAGCCGGGCACGAACGGCGGTCCGTCGGGAGATTTGTACGTCGAGATCCACATCAAGCCGCACAGCGTGTTCCAGCGCGAAGGCGACGATTTACACTGCGAAATGCCGATCTCGTTCTCGAAAGCGGCCCTGGGTGGCGAGATCGAAGTGCCGACCTTGACCGGCAAGGTCTCGTTCACGGTGCCGGAAGGTACGCAGACCGGCAAGACTTTCCGTCTCAAAGGTAAAGGCATCAAGGGCGTGCGTTCCGGTTATGCGGGCGACCTGTTCTGCCACATGATCGTCGAGACCCCGGTGAAACTGACGGAAAAGCAGAAGGATCTGCTGCGCGAGTTCGATCGTCTCACCAACGAAGGTGGCGCCAAGCACAGCCCGCAAAGCAAGGGCTGGATGGACAAGGTCAAGGATTTCTTCGAGTAAGTCCTCCTATCGAAACCGCCGGGCGGCGCCAGCCTCCGGCGGTTTTTTCATGTCTGTACCTAGCCAGTCAAAACGCAGTGTTGCGTTTACAATACTGGATTCTCACCAAACTTCACGGAATGGCGCCCGACGCGCTTTCCTTCAGCAGGAGAATTTGAATGGCGAAAACACCGACCGGCCTGACGGCTGTCGATCTCTTCGAGCGCAACCGTAAATGGGCCGCATCGATGGTCGAAGAAGACCCGGGCTTTTTCAAGGACCTGGCCTCGCAGCAGGCGCCGGAATACCTGTGGATCGGCTGCTCGGACAGCCGCGTGCCGGCCAACGAACTGCTCGGCATGGCGCCGGGCGAACTGTTCGTGCACCGGAACATCGCCAACGTGGTCGTGCACTCGGACCTGAACTGCCTCTCCGTGCTGCAGTTCGCGGTCGACGTCCTGAAGGTCAAGCACATCATCATCTGCGGCCACTACGGCTGCGGCGGCGTGCATGCGGCGCTCACCAATACCCGCGTCGGCCTGGCCGACAACTGGCTCGGCCACGTGCGCGACGTGCGCGAAAAGCACGGCAAATACCTCGGCAACGTGGCCGGCGTGTCGGCCACCAACCGCCTGGTCGAACTGAACGTGGCCGAGCAGGTCATCAATGTCGCCCACACGACGATCGTGCGCGACGCCTGGGAGCGCGGCCAGCCGTTGACCATCCACAGCTGGGTCTACGGCGTGCACGACGGCCTGCTGCGCGACCTCGGCATCACCGTCAGCAGTTTCGAAGAGATCGCCCCGAAGCTCGAGGTGGTGCTGGACGGCTACCGCGACCGCGGCGAGGAACTGTGAGCTCCGAAGCAGGGCAGGGCGACCTGGCCCGGCTGCGCGAGCTGGTGCGCACTTTTGTGGACGAGCGCGACTGGGATCAGTTCCATACACCGAAGAATCTGTCCTCGGCCTTATCGGTCGAGGCAGCCGAGCTGCTGGAACATTTCCAGTGGCTGCAGCATGGGCGCATCGACGAGCTCGGTGACGACAAGCTGGTGCAAGTGCGCCACGAGATGGCTGATGTCCTGGTTTATCTCGTGCGCCTGGCTGACAAGCTCGACGTCGACCTGATGGCGGCGGTCGAGGAAAAGATGGTCCTCAACCGCGCCAAGTATCCCGCCGACAAAGTGCGCGGCGACGCGCGCAAATATTACGAGTACAAGGACGTTTGATTTATCGCTTCGCCGAACAATGCCCATGACGCTGGTGTACCGTAGGGTGGGCACCCCGTGCCCACGCGTTACGCACCTGTCATTTGCGTTGGCCGCGATTATTAACGTACTCGTACCGCGTGGGCACAGAGTGCCCACCCTACAACTACACACCCATCAAAACGCCACAATCCTGCTCCACGCGCTACTGCACTGGTGAGCCGCATCGAAAGTAGTCAAAGCTTTTACTCCTCCGCCCGACGCCACATCCAGCCCCAAAACCCGATTGTCCGTCGTGGTAAACGCCGGCCACTCTGCCGGCACGCTGCCCCCGCTGTTCGGATTCCCCGTCTTCGCAAAATTGCTCCAGTAGCGCGTCATCGCCGCCTGCAGCGCGCGCCGTTCCTCGTTGCCGAGGTCGCCCAGGTTGTACAGGTACTGCAGGTCATACGAGTGCGCCGCGCCCTGAGGGAAGCTCAGGTAGTACTTGCCATTGGCCACACCGACCGTCGGCAAGGCTGTCTGGTCGCGGAACTCGTACATGTACACCGGCGAACCCTGCGCGGCGATGCGCTGCGAGGTGCGCAGGGCCGGGCAGGAGAAGCCGAGATCGGTCGCCAGCGCGGAGGCCGCCAGGCTCGGCTGGGTGGCCGGATTGCTGCCGTAATTCGACAGCGGATAGAAGTTCGCGATGACCACGTTGACGTCGATGCCGGTGCCCGCGGTCAGGCCGGCAATCGTCGGCGCATAGCCGGCAGCGGGCAGCGAGAAGCTGGTGTTGGCCGGATCGAAGTTCGATGCCGCGGCACGGCGCCCGGCTTCGTTGATGGCGATGTACAGCGCGTACTCGTCCTCGTTGGTGCCGTTCACAGTCGGCACCTTGATGTTCTCGCCGGCGGCGAAGGTCGCCTTGACCGACTTCGGCAGCACCTTGCCGTCCACCGAGGGCACCATGATCGGAAGCGCCGTGCTGATCGCATTCGCGAGATAAGTGCGGATTACGGGCTCGGGCAGGCTGCGCAGGCAGGCGGCCGTGACGGCGCCCGGAGCGCAATTGATGCCGGTGACGCCGGCAGCCGTCGCGGCATTGATCGCCGTGTCGACGATGGACTGGCTGACTGCCCCCATTTGCGCTGCGCTCAATTGACGGTCGTTGCCGTAGTTGCCGCTCTGGATCATCGCCTTGTTAAACAGGCCCTTTGAACCGGGAGAAGCCAGGTGCGTCATGACGCTGAAACCGCCGGCCGACTCGCCGAACACGGTGACGTTGTTCTTGTCGCCCGCGAACTGGACGATATTGTCCTGTACCCATTTCAAGGCAGCCTGCTGGTCCATGATGCCGTAGTTGCCGGCGGCGCCGTCCTGCGCCAGCGTCGGGTGCGCAAGGAAGCCCATGGCGCCCAGGCGATAGGCCACGTTCACCACGATCACGCCCTTGGTGACGAGGGGCGAGGGATCGGCATACACCGAGGCGCCGCCAGTATTGAAGGCGCCGCCATGCAGGTTGACCATGACCGGGAAGGGACCGAGTCCGGTCGGCGCGTGCACGTCGAGGTAGAGGCAGTCTTCGCTGTCGCCGGACAGGCGGAAGGGGCTGGCGCTGGTTTGCAGGCAGGGCGCCGCCGATTTCGTCGCGGCCAGCGTCGTCGTCCACGGCTGGGCCGGCGCCGGCGCTTGCCAGCGCCGCTCGCCGACGGGAGGCGCCGCGAAGGGAATCGCGAAATAGCTGCGCATGCCGAGGCGGTCGACGGCGCGGACTTCGCCGCCGGCGGTGCGCACGACATCCATCGCGACGCGCGAGGGCGGCGCCGTGTCCTTGTCGCTGCCGCCGCATGCGGCAAGCAGCACGGCGACGCTCGACGCGAGCAGGGGTGTAAGGGAACGGGGGCGAAGCGGCGCTTTCTTGTTCACTGCGTGTCTCCTGGTTCGTTGGCTGTTCGTGGCGCGACTGGTCAATTGATCGCGATCAATTGATCATAGCGGCTTATTGAACAGCGCGGAGCGAGAGAGGGCGCCTAAAGGGCTGCGCCATGCAGCGTGAATAAGAAAGCGGGAATCAGCGATGGTCGGGGCCGAGGACGCCGTCGGAACTGCCGATGCCGAGGATGTCCATCAGCTGCTCGAGCGCGCTGCGGAACTGCTTGCGCGCTTCACGGTCCTCGTCCTCGACCGCCTGCAGCGCGCGCTGAAACTGCTGCAGGACCCAGAACTTGGTCGGGTGCGCCGCCACGCCGTCGAGCAGCCGGTCGAGCAGCGCATCCAGCTGTGCGCCCGCGCCGGCAAGGCTCGCAAGACGCGGCTGCCCGCGATAGGCCCGTAACCTGTCGAGCACCCGCGGCACGATGAACAGCGGAGCGTCGACGACCGCCGCCAGCGGATCACGCGTCACACGCCTCCCATGCAGATGTATTTCACGACCAGGTAGTCGTCCATGCCGTAGATCGACCCCTCGCGCCCCAGGCCCGACTGCTTGACGCCCCCAAAAGGCGCAACCTCGGTCGAAATCAGGCCGGTGTTCACGCCCACCATCCCGGTCTCGATCTGCTCGGCCACGCGCCAGACGCGGCCGATGTCGCGCGAATAGAAATAGGAGGCCAGGCCGAACTCGGTATCGTTGGCCATGGCAATTACCTCGTCTTCGGTCTTGAAGCGGAAGAGCGGCGCCAGCGGTCCAAAGGTTTCTTCGCGCGCGACCGCCATATCCGCGCTGACGTCGGCCAGCACGGTTGGCTGGAAGTAGCTGTGGCCGAGTTCGTGGCGCTTGCCGCCCAGCAGCAGGCGCGCGCCCTTGCTCAACGCGTCGGCGATGTGCTGCTCGACTTTTACCACGGCCTTCTCTTCGATCAGCGGCCCCTGGTTGACGCCCGCCTCGACGCCGTTGCCGACCTTCAGCTTGCCTACGGCCGCGACCAGCTTCTGTGCGAATTCCTCGTAGACGCCGTCCTGCACGTAGATCCGGTTGGCGCAGACGCAGGTCTGGCCGGCATTGCGGTATTTGGAGGCAATCGCACCCTCGACGGCGGCGTCGATGTCGGCGTCGTCGAAGACGATGAAGGAGGCGTTGCCGCCCAGTTCCAGCGAGACTTTCTTGATCGTCGGCGCGCATTGCTCCATCAGCAGACGGCCGACGGCGGTCGATCCGGTGAAGCTGAGCTTGCGGACCGTCGGGTTGCTCGTCATTTCGCCGCCGATCGCTTTCGCATCGCCGATCACGACGCTGAACACGCCCTTGGGAACGCCGGCACGCTCGGCCAGCACGGCGAGGGCCAGCGCGGAGTACGGCGTCAATTCCGCAGGCTTCAGGACGATCGGACAGCCGGCGGCCAGCGCCGGTGCGACCTTACGGGTGATCATCGCAGCCGGAAAATTCCACGGCGTGATCGCTGCGCAGACGCCGATCGGCTCCTTGGTGACGACGATGCGGCGGTCCGGCCAGGGCGATTGGATCGTCTCGCCGGCGACCCGTTTCGCTTCCTCGCCGAACCACTCGAAGAAGGAGGCGGCGTAGGCCACTTCGCCCTTGGCCTCGGCCAATGGCTTGCCCTGTTCGGCCGTCATCAGGAGCGCCAGGTCGTCGGCGTTTTCCAGCATCAGGTCGTTCCACTTGCGCAGGATGAGGGCACGCTCGCGCGCCGTCTTCTTGCGCCAGGCCGGCCAGGCCGCGGCGGCCGCCTCGATCGCGCGCCGGGTTTCCTGCGCACCCATGTGCGGCACCGTGCCCAGCTTCTCGCCGGTCGCCGGATTGATCACGTCGACGGTGGCGGTCTCAATGGCATCGCACCACGCGCCGTCGATATAGGCTTGCTGGCGCAGCAGGGTCGGGTCTTTCAGAGTCAGCATGGGATCCTCGTTAGTATTCAGACACGTTCGATACCACATGGTAGACCTTTTTCGCCGCGTTTGCCCCGGGCGGGACGGCTCAGTTGCCGCGGTAGGTCGAGTAGCCGTAAGGGCTCAGCAGCAAGGGGATGTGGTAGTGCTGGGCCGTATCGTCGATCTTGAATTCGACCGGGATCTGCTCGAAGAAGGTCGGCTGGCGCAGGCGCGCATAGTGTTCGCCGGTGTTGAAGACGATCCGGTAGACGCCCTTGCTGATCGGCTTGCCGGCCGGGTAGAGCGCGCGCACGCGGCCCTGGGCATCGGTGACGGCATTGCCGAGGGCGCGCCAGGCCTGGCCGTCGCGCTGCTCGAGGCTCACGGCGACCCCGGCGGTCGGCTTGCCGCTCTGCAGGTCGAGGATGTGGACGCTGAGCGGGTTGTCCGCCGCGGCGGCTAGCAGGGAGGCGCTCGCCAGGGTGGCGCCGAGGAGGATGCGGGTGATGTTTTTCATTGTGGATTCCTTCGATAAAAAATTCAGTTGATGGATGGCCGTTCGAATGCGGCAAGCGTGGAGACTGCTGCCAATGCGCAGGCATGGTCGTTGCGCGCGCCACCGCCACCAGCCACGCCGATGGCGCCGACGACCTGGTCTTCCACACGCAGCGGCACGCCGCCGCCGAGCAGCAGGAGTTCGGGCAGGGAGGCCAGGTTGCGCGTGTCGGGCTCTGCGGCAGCATTGCGCGCCAGGTCGAGCGTTGCGCTGCGGGTCGATAAAGCCGTGTACGCCTTGCGGCGGCTGGCTTCGGTGTTATGCGGGCCGACGCCGTCGGCGCGCTGGACGACGACCAGGTTGCCGCCGCGGTCGACGACGGAGACGACGATGGCGCGGCCTTGCGCAGCGCAGGCGGCGATTGCGGCGCCAGCGAGGCGGTTGGCGGCATCGAGCGACAGGTCGGTGACCTGGGGCAGGGCGGCAAAGGCCGGCTGGGCGAGCAGGGCGGCGCACAGCGCCAGGGTGGGCTTGACCATGGAATTCCTTCGTTCGGTAACAGGGCTACTGTAGAGGCGCCTGCCCGACACGCGCGTGACGCGAAGATGACAATTCCGTCATGTTCGGGCGCGTGCGCGCAGCTTAGAATGCGTTCTCATGCACATCCTCATCATCGAAGACGAACCGAAGGCCGGCGACTACCTGCAGCGCGGCCTGCGCGAGTCCGGTTTTAAGGCCAGCCTCGCGCGCAACGGCCGCGACGGCCTGCACATCGCCGGCGAGGAAGAGGTGGACCTGGTCGTGCTCGACGTCATGTTGCCGCGTATGAACGGCTGGGAAGTGCTGGCCGCCTTGCGCGCGAATGTGGCGACGGCCAGGCTGCCGGTGCTGTTCCTGACCGCGCGCGACGAGGTGCAGGACCGCGTAAAAGGGCTCGAATTGGGCGCTGACGATTACCTGGTCAAACCCTTCGCCTTCGTCGAATTGGTGGCCCGCATCCGTACCTTGTTGCGGCGCGCCCCGGTGCGCGAGGACGACTTGCTGCGCGTGGGCGACATGGAGATCGACGTGATCGCCCGCAGCGTCAAACGCCAGGGCAAGGCGATCGCGCTGACGGCCCAGGAATTCAATTTGCTGCACCTGCTGGCGCGGCGCCAGGGGCAAGTGCTGTCGCGCTCCCTGATCGCATCGGCGGTGTGGGACATGAACTTCGACAGCGACACCAACGTCATCGACGCCGCGATCCGGCGCCTGCGCCGCAAGATCGACGATCCCTTCGACCTCAAGCTGATCCATACGCGGCGCGGCATGGGCTATGTCTGCGAAGCGCAGGCGGAGCCGTCCGCGTGAAGGGTTCACTGACCCTGCGTGTCAGTCTGGCGTTCGTGCTGATCGTGGCTGCCAGCGCGGCGGGACTGGGCCTCTACCTGTATCACGCCTTTACCGGAGAAATCCTGCGCCGCGACGAGATCGCGCTGCGCGGCAAGCTGCGCCAGGTTCAACAATTGCTCGGCACACAGGATGCGCAGGTCCTGCTGCACGAGCGCCCACAATATTTCCGCGACACGATGAGCGGACAGGAAAATGCGCTGGTACGCATCCTCGATGCCGACGGCCGCCTGCTGCTCGACATCAATCCGTTGGACGAGCGCTATCCGGTGCCTTCGCTCGCCGAGAGGGCGGAGCAGACGCCGGTCCTGACCTGGACCAGCCGCGCCGGCGCGCCTGCCCAGGTCGTCTCCGGCAGTGCCCGGCTGGGCGGGCAGCCAGTGCGTATCGTCGTGGCGCGGGTGTATGCCGACCGTACGGCCATGTTTGCGCGCTACCGCCACCAGATCGTGCTGGCCTGCGCGGCGGCGGCCCTGCTGGCGGGCCTGCTGGCTTCCCTGATGCTGGTGCGCGGTTTGCGGCCGCTACGTGCGATCGCGGCTCACGCCGCCCTGGTGCGCCCCGGACGGCTCGACAGCCAGCTCGACAGTGTCAGCGCGCCCAGCGAACTGCAGCCCCTGATTACTGCCCTGAATGCGATGCTGGCGCGCCTGCACGACGGCTATACGCGCCTGTCCGGTTTTTCCGCCGACCTGGCGCACGAATTCCGCACGCCGGTCAACAACCTGCTGGGCCAGACCCAGGTCGCGCTGGCGCAGCGGCGCAGCCCCGGCGAGTACGAGGAGTTGCTGGCCTCGAACGTGGAAGAACTCGAACGCCTGTCGCGCATGGTCGACAGCATGCTGTTCCTGGCGCGCGCGCAGCAGGAAGACGTGGTGCCGGTGCGCCAGCTGCTTGCGATCGAGGACGAGTTCGCCCGCATGGCGGAATTTTTTGAGGGCATGGCCGAAGAGCGCGAGCTCAGGCTGGCCTGCGCCGGCAGCGGCGTCGTGCAAGCCGATGCCCAGCTGCTGCGCCGGGCGCTGGCCAACCTGCTGTCGAACGCGATCCGCCACGCCGAGCCGGGCAGCATCGTGCGGCTGGAAACCGGCACACAGCCGGGCTGGACCGAATTGAAGGTGACGAATACGGGAGCGCCGATCGATCCGCGCGACTTGCCGCACCTGTTCGAGCGCTTCTACCGGGCCGATGCAGCGCGCGGCGCGGCGGGAGGATCGACCGGACTCGGCTTGTCGATCGTCGGCGCCATCATGGCCTTGCATGGCGGCCGTGCCGAAGTGCGCAGCACGGCCGCCACGACAAGCTTCGTACTTCTGTTTCCGGCTAACTAGCCAGTCAGCTGCGACGGCGCCGGCTTGCCATCAGGCCCAGCAGGCCGGCGCCCAGCGTCAGCAGCGTTGCCGGCTCCGGAACTTCGGCAGGCACGGCGAGCGGCGAGGTCTCGACCGTGATGTCGACCGAATTCAGCCAGGCGTCCTGGAGGGCGCAGCTGCCGAACCATCCGCGGTTGCAGCCCAGGCTGAAGGACACCGCGAGCTTGCCGTCGCTGAGCAGGTCCGGCGCCAGCTCATAGGTGTACGCCTTGCCGCCGGCGCTGATGTTGCTGATCGTGTCAACCAGCAAGCCGTCGGCTTTCACGGTCAGCACTTCCTGCGTCGTGGTCCAGGGCAGGTAGTCGATCGGATCGGAAACGAACAGCGACAGGCGGACCCAGTCGATCTTCGTGTTGCCCGGCTGCGCGTAAGTAAAGGTATGGGTGTACGGCGTGAAGGTGGTGACGTAGGTGCCGGGGATAAAAGTCGCGTGGGCGGCAGAGCTGAGGCCGAGGCTCAGGAAAGCGGCGGCAGCGAGTTTTTTCAGGACATTCATGAGATGTTTTATAAAGTATAAGAATATTTTACTTATAGCAATTAGCATGCCAAAAAGTAAATTTCCTCTACTTTCAAGCACTTGTGCCTACGCAGGCATGCGGCAGGCATCTGTTCTGTAAAACTTCCCGACAGTAACGCAACGCTCGCAACAGAACCGTGGCGCCCGTTCGTGTTGGCACCCTTCTTCAGTTAACGTTACCCTTTTGCCATGAAACCGCGAATTTGTTAGCAGATCCGCACGCTGTTTGCGCAGTAAAAGCACCGTGTTTGATCTGGATTAATGGCCTCTCGCGCTCGGACCAGATTGCTCGTATGATGGTCTCAGTGCGCTCACGACAAGGTAGACACCATGCGCCCCATCGTCATCGTTCCAGCATGCACGCGTGATTTCGGCGAACATCCGTATCACGCGGCCCAGCACAAGTATGTCGACGCCATCGTCCTTGGCGCCGACTGCGCGCCCATGATCCTGCCGTCCCTCGGCAAGTCGCTGGATCTGGAGACGATGCTGCAGCTGTGCGATGGCATCATGCTGACCGGTTCGGCGTCGAACGTTCACCCCAGCTATTACTCCGAAGAGGTGCTCGACCCTTCGCTGCCGCAAGACCCGGCGCGCGACGAAACGACCTTGCCGCTGATCCGGGCGGCGGTCGGACGGGGCATCCCGATCATTGCGATCTGCCGCGGTTTCCAGGAGATGAACGTGGCCCTGGGTGGCTCGCTGCACCAGGCGGTGCAACTGGTCGAAGGCAAATTCGACCACCGCGAAAACCCCGAACTCGGCATGGACGAGCAATACGGCGACGCCCACAAGATCACGCTGGTCCAGGGCGGCATGCTGCACGGTATCGTCGGCGCTGACGAAATCCCCGTCAATTCGCTGCACGGGCAGGGCGTCAACGAACTGGCGCCGGGCCTGGTGGTCGAAGCGACCGCCGAAGACGGCCTGGTGGAAGCCTTCTCGGTCGGCGCCGCGCCCGGCTTCACGCTGGCGGTGCAATGGCACCCGGAATGGCGCATCACGCACAATCCGTATTCCATGAAGATGTTCGGCGCCTTCGGCCAGGCCTGCCGCGACTACCGCGCCAAAAAGCAGGGACGATCATGAGTGCCGCCGCGCAGTGGGAAATGCGCTGGGTGGCGCGCGCCGTTCCCTAGCTTGCCTCGTTCTCTCCCCACGTGCGGGACGCGCGTCGCGTCCTTGCGACTTCGAACAACAGAGAGGCAATGATGGCAATCCGCGAGAACTTTTCTTACACCGACATGGACGAGTGGCTCAATGCCAAGCGCGTCACCGAAATCGAATGCCTGGTCCCCGACCTGACCGGCGTTGCCCGCGGCAAGATCCTGCCCCGGGTTAAGTTCACCGAAGAGCGCGGCATGCGCCTGCCGGAAGCCGTGCTCGGCATGACCGTCACCGGCAATTCGCCGGTCGGCGACGAGGCCTACGACAAGGCCATTTCCAGCACCGACCGCGACATGATTTTAAAGGCCGACCCGACCACCATCACGATGGTGCCGTGGGCCGTCGATCCGACCGCGCAGGTGATCCACGACTGCTACTTCGCCGACGGCGAGCTGGTCGACTTCGCGCCGCGCTCGGTGCTGCGCCGCGTGCTGAAACTATATGCGGAGAAGGGCTGGAAGCCGCTGGTCGCGCCCGAGCTCGAGTTTTATCTGACCGCGAAAAACATCGACCCGGACCTGCCGCTGGCCGCGCCGATCGGCCGCAGCGGCCGCGCCGAAACCAGCCGCCAGGTCTACAGCATCGACGCCGTCAACGAATTCGATCCCCTGTTCGAGGACATCTACGATTACTGCGACCTGATGAACCTCGACGTCGACACCCTGATCCACGAAATCGGCGCCGGCCAGATGGAAATCAATTTCCAGCACGGCGACCCGCTGGGCCTGGCCGACAAGGTGTTCTACTTTAAACGCACCCTGCGCGAAGCGGCCCTGAAGCACGATATGTACGCCACCTTCATGGCCAAGCCGATGGCGGGCGAGCCGGGCTCGGCGATGCACGTGCACCAGAGCGTGGTCGACGTGAAAACCGGGCGCAACATCTTCAGCGGCGAGGACGGCAATGAATCGAAGCTGTTCCACCAGTACATCGGCGGCCTGCAGCGCTATATGCCGTCGGCGATGGCGATCGTCGCGCCCTACGTGAACTCCTACCGCCGCATCGTGCGCCACACGGCCGCGCCGATCAACCTGCAGTGGGGCATCGACAACCGCACCGTCGGTTTCCGTGTACCGGTCTCCGGCGCCCAGGACCGCCGCATCGAAAACCGCATCATCGGCGCCGACGCCAACCCCTACCTGGCCCTGGCTGTGACCCTGGCCTGCGGCTACCTCGGCATGGTCGACGCGCTCGAGCCGACCCCGATCGTCGAGGGCAGCGCCTACAAAATGCCGGTCGAACTGCCGCAAGGCTTGCCGGAAGCCCTGAACCTGGTGCGTAACGAAACGCGCCTGCGCGAAGTGCTGGGCGACCGTTTCATCGATGTCTATTCCGCGATCAAGGAACTCGAGCACCAGGAGTTCATGACCGTGATCAGTCCATGGGAGCGCGAACACCTGCTATTGCACGTCTGACCAAACCAGGGTTTTTTAAACTAAAAGAGGTGCCATCATGGCAACCGACGAAACGGCGGTGCTTGCCGCCAGTCTGCACGCTTCGCGCGCGGTCGAAACATTCGACACGCGCGCCATCCAGGACCTCGACGCGGCGCATTTCCTGCACCCGTTCACCGATCACGCGGCGCTGCGAAGTCGCGGCGCGCGCGTCATCGTGCGCGGGCAGGGCGTCTATTTGTGGGATTCCGAAGGGCACCAGCTGATCGACGGCATGTCGGGCCTATGGTGCGTGAACGCGGGTTACGGCCGTACGTCGATCTCGCAGGCGGTCTACCGCCAGATGGAAACGCTGCCCTTCTATAACAGTTTTTTCAACACCACCAACGTCCCGGCCGTGCACCTGGCGGCCGAACTGGTGGCCCTGGCGCCGCCGCAGTTCAGCCACGTGTTCTTCACCGGCTCCGGCTCGGAAGCGAACGACACCATTGTCCGCATGGTGCGGCGCTACTGGGACATCCTCGGCCAGCCCGACCGGCAAGTCATCATCAGCCGCCACAACGCCTACCACGGCAGCACCATGGCCGGAGCTTCGCTGGGCGGCATGGCCGGCATGCATGCCCAGGGCGGGCTGCCGATTCCGGGCATCCGCCACATCGGCCAGCCGCACTACGCCGAACACGGCCAGGGCCTGAGCGAGAACGCCTTCGGCCTGGTGGCGGCCGGCTGGCTGGAAGACGAGATCCTGGCCGCCGGACCGGACAAGGTCGCGGCCTTCATCGGCGAGCCGGTGCAGGGCGCCGGCGGCGTCATCATCCCGCCGCCGACCTACTGGCCGGAAGTGCAGCGCATCTGCGACAAGTACGGCATCCTCTTAGTCGCCGACGAGGTCATCTGCGGCTTCGGGCGGCTCGGCACCTGGTTCGGCTCGGAACTGATGGGCATGCGGCCCGACCTGATCAGTTTTGCCAAGGGCGTCACCTCCGGCTACGTGCCGCTCGGCGGCGTATTGGTGGGCAAGCGCGTGGCGCAGGCGCTGGTCGAGCAGGGCGGCGATTTCAATCACGGCTTTACCTATTCCGGCCACCCGGTCGCCTGCGCGGCGGCGCTGGAAAACCTGCGCATCCTGCGCGAGGAACGCCTCGTGGAAAAGGTGGCGCTGGAGACGGGGCCGCATCTGAAGGCCGCGTTCGCCGAGCTGGCGACGCATCCGCTGGTCGGTCATGCCGAGAGTTGCGGCATGGTGGCGGGGCTGAACCTGGTGCGCGAGAAGGGGGCGAGCGTGCACGACTGCGTGCGCTTCGATCCTGCGCTGCACGTTGGCATGGTGTGCCGCGGCTACATGTTCGACAACGGGGTGATCATGCGCGCGGTCGGCGACCGGATGATCGTCGCGCCGCCGCTGGTGATGACCAAGGCGGAGATCGACGAGATGGCGCTGCGGATTTGGGACTGCCTGGACCTGACGCTGGCCGACGTGCGGTCACGCGGCTGGATGTGACACGTAGGGTGGGCGCCCCGTGCCCACCAAGAGCATGCGCCGCGTTAGCGCATCGTTTTGGTGGGCACGGGGCGCCCACCCTACGTTTACGCGTTCACCTGGATATGCTTCGGCGCTTCGGTGCGGTTCTTGAGCACCTGCGGCGCCAGCGAACCGACGAACATGCCCGCAAACGCCGCCAGCAAGCCGGCCAGCTGGCCCGGGAAAGCTTCGCCCAGCGAAGAAATCTGCGGGAAGAACAGGATCCACACGAACAGGCCCGCAGCGATCGAGAAGATCGCGCCCTGGGTCGTCGCGCGCTTCCAGTACAGGCCCATGACCAGCGGCACGAAGGCGGCGACCAGGGTCACCTGGTAGGCCGAGGACACCAGCTCATAGATCGACGTACCCTCCATTGCGATCGCATAAGCCAGCACCAGTGCGGCGAAGATCACGATGGTCATGCGCATCGCGAACAGCTGCTGCTTGTCGTTCATGCCCGGGCGCAGGTTCTTGAGGATGTTTTCCGTAAAGCTGGTCGATGGCGCCAGCAGCGTGGCCGACGAAGTGCTCTTGATGGCCGAGAGCAGGGCGCCGAAGAACAGGATCTGCATGATGAGCGGCATTTTCGTCATCACGAAAGTCGGCAGCAGGCGCTGGTAGTCGTTCTTGGCGATGTCCATCGCATTGTCGCCCATCACCACGACCGCGGCGGCGACGATGAACATCGGCACGAAACCGAACAGGATGTAGCTGGCGCCGCCGATCACCGCGCCGGTGCGCGCGGTCGGGGCGTCCTTGGCCGACATGACGCGCTGGAACACGTCCTGCTGCGGGATACTGCCAAACATCATCGTGATGGCCGCGCCGAAGAAGAAGATGATGTCGGTAAAAGTCGGCTCCGGCCACAGGCGCCACAGATCGGCCTGCTGCGCCATGCCGAGCACGCGGTCGGCGCCGCCGGCGAGGTCGGCCGCGAAGAAGGCGATGATCGACATGCCGATCACCAGCACGATCATCTGGATGAAGTCGGTCAGCGCGACGGCCAGGAAGCCGCCGACCACGACGTAGATCAGCACCGCCAGGGTACCGATCACCATGCCCACGGCCGGGGCCATCGCGCCATTGGTCAGCACCGAGAACACCAAGCCCAGCGCCGTGATCTGCGCCGCCACCCAGCCCAGGTAGCTGAGGATGATGGCGACCGAGCAGAACACCTCGATGCCCTTGCCGTAGCGCTGGCGGTAATAGTCGCCGATGGTCAGCAGGTTCAGCTTATAGAGTTTGGTGGCAAAGAACAGGCCGACCAGGATCAGGCAGGTGCCGGCGCCGAACGGGTCCTCGATGACGGCGTTCAGGCCGCCCTGCACGAATTTCGCCGGCACGCCCATCACGGTCTCGGCGCCGAACCAGGTGGCGAAAGTCGTCGTAATCACCATGATCAAGGGCAGGCTACGGCCGGCCACGGCGAAGTCGCTGGTATTCTTGATGCGCGTACCCGCCCACACTCCCAGCGCGAGCGTGCCCAGCAAATAGATCACGACACAGGTAATCAAGGTGTAGTTCATGTTGATGACAGCTCCGGCGGAGTGAAAAATGTTCGGGCGGAAAATCGGCGATTATAGCGGCAGAACTTCGTCGTTGGATGAGGTCTGCATCGTTTTCCTCGTGTTTTTACTGTCATAGGAAGGAACACTGGCATGCCAACAACATCCTGGCACGAACGCGCCGCCGCCCTGCGGATCGACGCCCGCGCTTTCATCGATGGCGAACGCGTGGACGCCCGTTCCGGCGCGCGTTTCGATTGTCTCTCTCCGGTCGACGGCCGCAAGCTGGCCGAAGTGGCGCGCTGCGACGGGCTTGACGTCGACGCGGCCGTCACCAGTGCCCGCGCCGCCTTCGAAGACCGGCGCTGGGCCGGCAAGGCGCCGGGCGAGCGCAAGAAGATCCTGGTCCGCTTCGCCGACCTGATGCTCGAACACCGCGACGAGCTGGCGCTGCTGGAAACCCTCGACATGGGCAAACCGATCCGCTACAGCCGCAGCGTCGACGTCCAGCTGGCCCAGAACTGCATCCGCTGGTACGGCGAGGCGATCGACAAGGTCTACGACCAGGTCGCGCCCACCGCCGAGGACAGCCTGGCCCTGATCACGCGCGAGCCGGTCGGCGTGGTGGCGGCCATCATCCCCTGGAATTACCCGATGCTGATGGCGGCCTGGAAGATCGGCCCGGCGCTGGCCACCGGCAACAGCCTGGTGCTGAAACCCTCGGAAAAGGCGCCCCTGAGTTCGCTGCGGCTGGCCGAGCTGGCGCTGGAGGCGGGCGTGCCGCCGGGCGTGTTCAATGTCCTGCCCGGGTTCGGCCAGGAAGCGGGCCGCGCGCTCGGGCTGCACATGGACGTCGACTGCATCGCCTTTACCGGTTCCACCCGCACCGGCAAGGACATCGTGCAGATGGCGGGTCAGTCGAACCTGAAGCGCGCCTGGACGGAACTGGGCGGCAAGTCGGCGAACATCGTCTGCGCCGATTGCCCCGACCTCGACGCGGCAGTAAGCGCCGCCATCGGCTCGATCTATTTCAACCAGGGAGAAAGCTGCAACGCGCCTTCGCGCCTGTTCGTGGAGGCGTCGATCAAGGATGCCTTCCTCGACAAAGCCCTGACAATGATCCCGGACTTCGCGCCCGGCGACCCGCTCGATGAGGCTACTGTCATGGGTGCGATCGTCGACCCGATCCAGATGAAAACCGTGCTCGGCTATATCGAATCGGGCAAGGCGGATGGGGCACGCCTGCTGGCCGGCGGCAAGGCGGCGCGGGTGGAAAGTGGCGGGCTGTACATCGAACCGACCCTGTTCGACGGCGTCGACGCATCGATGCGCATTGCGCGCGAGGAAATCTTCGGTCCGGTACTTTCCGTGCTGTCGTTCACCGAGCTCGACGAAGCGGTGCGCCAGGCCAATGCCACGCCCTATGGCCTGGCGGCGGCGGTCTGGACGAGCGATATCGGCAAGGCGATCCGCACCTCGAGGGAGCTGCGCGCCGGCACGGTCCACGTCAACCAGTACGACAACGACGACATCACCGTGCCCTTCGGCGGGTATAAACAGTCGGGCAACGGGCGCGACAAGTCGCTGCACGCCTTCGACAAGTACACGGAACTGAAGACCACCTGGATCCAGGTTAGCTAAGAGCGCTGGCGCCCCGGCGCCGGCCGCCGTGCTACATTGGCCGGTCCGGAACCGCCGGGGAGTCCAGATGAGTGCTGCACCGCTTGACGCCATGCGCGAATTCCTGCGCGAGCACAATATCCACGAAGTCGAGTGCGTCATCACCGACATGACGGGGATCGCGCGCGGCAAGATCCTGCCGAAGGATCTGTTCCTCGACGGCGAGCACATGCGCTTGCCGAAGAGTGTCCTGCTCAATACCGTCAACGGCGAGCAGCCAAACAATCTGCCCTACGTCGGCGCGACCGACCCGGACATGGTCTGCGTGCCCGATGCGGCGACGATGCGCGTCGTGCCCTGGGCGTCGGAGTCGGTGGCGCTGGTGATCCACGACTGCATGAATTTCGACGGCACCCCGGTCGAGCTGGCGCCGCGCGCCGTCTTGCGCCGCGTGCTCGATTTGTATGCGGCGCGCGGCTGGAAGCCGGTGGTGGCGCCCGAAATGGAGTTTTATCTGGTCGCGAGGAACGTCGACCCGAACGTGCCGCTGATGCCGCCGATGGGCCGCAGCGGCATGACGGAACTCGGCCGCCAGTCCTATTCGATCGACGCCGTCAACGATTTCGATCCCTTCTTTCTCGAGCTCTCGAGTTTTTGTAAAACCCACGACCTGGGCGTGGAAACCCTGATCCACGAAGCCGGTGCCGGGCAAATGGAAATCAATTTCGCTCACGGCGACGCGCTGGAGCTGGCCGACCGCGTTTTCCTGTTCAAGCGCGCCGTGCGCGAGACGGCGCTACGCCACGGCATCTTCGCCACCTTCATGGCCAAGCCCATGGAAACCGAACCGGGCAGCGCCATGCACGTGCACCAAAGCGTGGTCGATGCCGCCAGCGGCCGGAACATTTTTACGCAGCCCGATGGCGAACCGAGCCAGCTATTCTTCCATTTCATCGGCGGACTGGAAAAATACGTGCCCTCGGCCTTATTGATGTTCGCGCCGCACGTGAATTCCTACCGCCGCCTTTCTCGCTTCCAGTCGGCGCCGACCAATGTGCGCTGGGGCTACGACAACCGCACCTGCGGCATCCGCGTGCCGAACTCGTCGCCGGAAAACCGGCGCGTCGAGAACCGCGTGCCGGGCGTGGACGTGAATCCCTATCTGGCCATGGCGGCCACGCTCAGCTGCGGCTACCTCGGCATGATCGAGGGGATCGCGCCGGCCGAGCCGACCTTCGATAGTGCCGAGCACATCCACGACGACCTGCCGCGCAACCTGGAAGACGCGATTTTAAGGATGCGCCAGTGCCCGCCGCTGTCGAACATGCTGGGGGAGCTGTTCGTGCAGGCGTTTTGCGAGGTGAAAGAACTGGAATTTGCGACCTTCAGCCGGGTGATCAGTTCGTGGGAACGAGAACACCTGATGCTGCTAGTGTAAGCCACTAGCAGTTGCGCACCGTAGGGTGGACTCCCGAGTCCACGCGTTACGCACGGTCGAGCAGTTGAAACGTGGCCGCGAGTCCGCAGGCGCTGCACCGCGTGGGCACGGAGTGCCCACCCTACGGGTAGTTTTGCAGCACCGTATAACCGCCACCATTCCCCGGCTTCGATTCGACCAGCGCATAGCCATCGATCTTCCAGATCAGCGGCTCGGCCTCGGACGGTACGACGGCATGATTCGCACGCCGCGCCAGCGTCACGTGCGGCTTGTAGCTGCGCGCTTCGGGCTGCAAGCCGAGCGCGACCAGGGCCGAAGACAAGTTCGCGTGCAGCTCGAGCAGCTCGGGCGGCTGCTCGTGCGGTTCCAGCACGGCCACGCCATGCGGCCACAGTTTCGGTACGCCGATCGACAGCGTGAACGGCGTAAACGGCACTACAAAACCGCGCTGCAGTTCCGCTACGCGCGCGCTCGGCACTTCGCCCAGGAAATGCAAGGTCAGGTGCAGTTTATCCGTGTGCACCGGCGTGGCGCCGCGCGGCCAGTCCCAGGCATCGCGCCGCTCGCGCAAGGCGTGGCGGATCGCCGGATCCGGCCACAGCGCTAGAAACAATCGGGTGCTTGGAACGTCCATTGTCTCTATTTTAGAAACAATGCTCCTGTGCCGGGAAGCTGCCGTCCTTCACCCCGGACACGTAGGCGCGCACGGCACCCTCGATGCTGGCCTGGCCTTCCATAAAATTCTTCACGAACTTCGCCTTATGGCCTGGGAACACGCCCAGCATGTCGTGCATGACCAGTACCTGGCCCGAGCAGTCGGGGCCGGCGCCGATGCCAATGGTCGGCACCTGCAGCAGTTCGGTGGTTTGCTTGCCCAGCGCGGCCGGGACGGCTTCCAGCAGCACGATGGCGGCGCCGGCGGCCTGCAGGGCCAGCGCGTCGTTTTTGAGGCGCTCGGCGCCTTCATCCGTCTTGCCCTGCACCTTGAAGCCGCCCAGCGCGTGCACGAACTGCGGGGTCAAACCGATGTGGGCGCAGACCGGGATGCCGCGCTCGGCGAGGAAGGAGACGGTCTCGGCCAACCAGGCGCCGCCCTCGATCTTGACCATCTGGGCGCCGGCGCGCATCAGTGCCGCCGAGCTCTCGAAAGCCATTTCCTTGGTGGCGTAGCTGCCGAAGGGCAGGTCGGCCACCAGCAGGGCGTTCTTGTTGCCGCGCGCGACCGAGGCGGTGTGGTAGACCATGTCGGCCAGGGTCACCGGCAGTGTCGAGTTGTGGCCGGCGCAGACCATGCCGAGCGAGTCGCCGACCAGCAGGATGTCGACGCCGCAGCGGTCCATGAGCGAAGCGAAGCTGGCGTCGTAGCAGGTCAGCATGGCGATCTTGTTGCCGGCTGCACGCATTGCCTGCAGTGCCGGAATCGTGACGGCTTTCGCCACCGGTTTGGCCGGCGCAGGGGTGTCGCCGCCCGTCATTTCCTTGCCCTGCAAATAAGCGCTCATGCTGATCCTTTTGAAAACAAATAAATTCGACGGCGTAGTGTAATCCCGCGGCAAAAAACCTGCCGAAGGATGCAATTTTTAGCTGCGGAAGATGAAGTACACGGCCCCGACCAGGCATAGCGCCGCCCAGACGTAATCCAGCTTGAACGGCTGGTTCATGTAGAACATGGCGAAGGGCACGAACACGGTCAGCGTGATCGCTTCCTGCATGATCTTCAGTTGCGCCAGGCTGTATTGCGTGGCGCCGATGCGGTTGGCCGGTACCTGCAGCAGGTATTCGAACAGGGCGATGCCCCAGCTGATCAGGGCGGCAATGTACCAGGCCCGGTTGTTCAGGCTTTTCAGGTGCCCGTACCAGGCGAAGGTCATGAAGATGTTCGACAGCACGAGCAGGCCCGCGGTCTGGAAGAAAACGGGGATCTGCATGCTAGTGGAGGCCTTCGATGGCCTGGTCGGCCACGTTCGGTAAAAAGTCGGCGGCACGGCCGCGGCCCGGAATCACGGTGTCGGGCGCGATTTCCAGCAGCGGCGCCAGCACGAACGCGCGCTCGTGCATGCGCGGGTGGGGTACCGTCAGGGCCGGCGTGTGGATGACCTCGTCGCCATACAGCAGCAGGTCGAGGTCCAGCGTGCGCGGCGCATTGCGGTAGGGCCGTTCGCGACCGTGCGCCGTCTCGATGGCGTGCAGCGTCGCCAGCAGCACGTGGGCGTCCAGATCGGTGTCGAGCAGGGCCACGGCATTGATGTAGTCGTCGCCCGAGGAGTCGATCGGCGCCGTACGCCACAGGCTGGAGGCGGCGACCAGGCGGCAGCCGGGCTGGCGTTTCAATCGCACCAAGGCGTCGGCGACATTGCCGCGCGCGTCGCCCAGGTTGGCGCCGATGCCGATCAGGGCGATCATTCCTCGCCCGCGCCCGCGGCGGAACTGGCTGGGGCAGCGCTGGCGCCTTCGCCGCCGCCGCTGCGGTTGCGCGAACGGCGCGGCGCGCGTTTTTTCTTCTCGCCGCTCGGAGCCGGACGGTTCGCCTGGGTCACCAGGCGCTCGCGCTCGCCCGCCTCGGCATCGTAGAAGGCGGTCCACCACTCGCCGATTTCCTTGTCCAGCTCGCCGGATTCGCAGCGCAGCAGCAGGAAGTCGTAGCCGGCGCGGAAGCGCGGATTTTCCAGCAATTTATACGGGGCGCGACCAGCGCGGCGCTCGAAGCGCGGCTGCATGGCCCAGATGTCACGCATGTCGGTAGCGATGCGGCGCTGCAGGGCCAGGTTGTCCGTCTGCGTTTCCAGCACGTCGTCGGCGGCCAGGTGCAGGGCCGGGATCGGCGACTCGCCTGCGGCCCGGTAGGCCGTCCACTTTTCCAGCACCTGGTGCCACAGCAGCGAAGCGAACAGGAAGCCCGGCGACACCCCCTTGCCGGCTTTTACGCGCGCGTCGGTCGATTCGAGGGCCAGGGTCACGAACTTCATCCCGATCGGCTGCTCCAGCACGACGTCGAGCAGGGGCAGCAGGCCGTGGTGCAGGCCTGCCGAACGCAGTTCCTTCAGGCAGGCCAGCGCATGGCCCGATAGCAGCAACTTCAGCATCTCGTCGAACACGCGCGCGGCCGGCACGTTGTCGATCAAGGGCGCCATCACGGGAATCGGCGCGCGCGTGGTCGGCTCGATCGTAAAACCGAGCTTGGCGGCGAAGCGCACCACGCGCAGCATGCGCACCGGGTCTTCGCGGTAGCGTGCTTCCGGCATGCCGATGATGCGCAGGGTCTTTTCGCGGATGTCGGCGATGCCGCCGTGGTAGTCCAGCACGGTTTGCGTGGCCGGATCGTAGTACATCGCGTTGATGGTGAAGTCGCGCCGCGCGGCATCCTCGTGCTGCGGTCCAAAGTTATTGTCGCGCAGGACGCGGCCGTGCTCGTCCTTCGGCGCGTTGGCGCTGCCGGCGCCGCGGAAGGTCGTCACTTCCAGCAGCTCCTGGCCGAACATCACGTGCACGATCTGGAAGCGGCGCCCGATGATGAAGGCGCGGCGGAACAGTTTTTTGACCTGCTCGGGCGTGGCGTCGGTGGCGATGTCGAAGTCTTTCGGCTTCACGCCCAGCAGCAGGTCGCGCACGGCGCCGCCGACGACAAAGGCCTTGAAGCCGTTTTCCTGCAGGGTCTGCGTCAGGCGGATCGCGTTCGGCGACACCAGTTTGGGGTCGATGCCGTGCTCTTCCGGCCCGAGGATGTGGGCCTGGGTCGGATCGCGCTCGTCTTTCACGCCAAGGATTTTACGAATGAATTTTTTAATCATTGAACAGATGGAGTAAAGGCCAGCCCTGGGCGTGTGCATGGCTGGCGAGCGCGGCGCTCGGGTTGGTGGCGACCGGATGCGACACCACGGACAGCAGGGGAATGTCGTTGTGCGAATCGCTGTAGAAGTAGGAGCGCTCGAAGCTGCCGAACGGGCGCCCCAGCTCCTCCAGCCAGGCGTGCATGTGCACGACCTTGCCCGGGCCCGAGGTCGGGGTGCCGGCCAGTTTGCCGGTCAGGCGGCCGTCGGCATCGTATTCCGGCATCGCCGCGATATGGTGCTCGACGCCGAAGATGCGGGCGATCGGCGCGGTGATGTAGTGGTTGGTGGCGGTGATGATCGCCACCAGGTCGCCGGCGTCCAGGTGGCGCTGCACCAGCGCGCGCGCTGGCGGGCGGATCGCCGGTTCGATCACTTCCTCGAGGTAGCGCGCATACAGTTCGTCGAGCGCTTCCGGTGCGAAGCCGGCCAGGGTGCCGAGCGCGAATTCGAGGTATTCGACCGGGTCGAGCACGCCTTGCTGGTACTGGGCGAAAAATTCTTCGTTGCGGCGCTGGTAAGCAACGCCATCGACGGCACCGACACGCACCAGGAACTGGCCCCATTCGAAGTCCGAATCGATCGGGAGCAGGGTATGGTCGAGGTCAAACAGGGCAAGGTTCATTCTTTGGTTTCCGACTGCGCGGCATCGGCCGGCTGGGACAGCAGCAGGTCGCGCAGCAGGGGCAGCGTGACCGGACGCTGGGTTTCGAGCGAATACTGGTCGAGCGCGTCCAGCATCGTGGCGAGCGAGCGCATGTCGCGTTTGAAATGGGACAGCAAATAGGGTAACACGCTGGCCGACAGCGTCAGGCCGCGCGCCTCGGCCGCCTGGGTCAGCGCGGCGATCTTCTGGTCGTCCGACAGGCCGTGGATCAGGTAAATGAGGCCCCATCCCATGCGCGTGCGCAGGTCTTCGCGCACCGGCAGCACGGCCGGCGGCACCGGGCCGGTCGAAACCATGTAGGCGCCGTGCTCGCGGATCTGGTTGAACAGGGCAAACGCATCGATCTGGGCCGCGGCCGACAGGCGGTCGCAGTCGTCGAGCAGGTACAGCGACACCTCCGGCGAATACACGAAGTCGCTGCCCGGCGCATCGGCGGCGATGTAGCGCGAGTTCGGGGTGGCGGCCAGGGCTTGCAGCAGGTGGGTCTTGCCGGCGCCGGTATCTCCCCACAGGTAGGCGAAATGCTCGCGCGATGCACGCTGCGCGAACTGGTGCATCAGGTGCGCCAGCTCGGCATTTTCCCCGACCTGGAAGGTATCGAGGCTGTGCGCCGGCTCGGCGCCTAGATCGAGCACCAGCTGTTTCATGGCGTTCGTTTCATCCTGGAAGTGTCATACGCATGCGGCATTATAAAAGCTGTCGCGCAGACAAGGGCAAGACCGGGGTGCGCGGGGCGGCAGGCGCCTGCGCCAGTGCCTCCGGGAGCGCCGGCGCGAGGGCAGGCTGGGTGGGCTCCGGGGGGCGGGAAAGATGGCATGTTTTTGTTGTTATCTCGGTTTGGCAGGGGTAGGCCGGGCCGTTTTGTTAAAATAGCGGATTGACTGGAATCAGGTCTTCGCCTTCTATTTTACCGCCTCCGCTGCCAAATACCATGAGCCAACCATCTAATGTTTCTCTCTCCTACCGCGACGCCGGTGTCGATATCGACGCCGGCGACGCCCTGGTCGAAGCGATCAAGCCGTTTGCCAAGCGCACCATGCGGGAAGGCGTGCTCGGCGGGATCGGTGGTTTCGGCGGACTGTTCGAGATCAGCAAGAAGTACAAGGAACCGGTGCTGGTCTCGGGTACCGACGGCGTCGGCACCAAGCTGAAACTGGCTTTCGAACTGAACCGCCACGACACGGTCGGCATCGACCTGGTCGCCATGAGCGTCAACGACATCCTGGTGCAGGGCGCCGAGCCGCTGTTCTTCCTCGACTATTTTGCCTGCGGCAAGCTGGACGTGGCGACGGCGACCGCGGTCGTCAAGGGCATCGCCCAGGGCTGCGAACAGTCCGGCTGCGCCCTGCTCGGCGGCGAGACCGCCGAAATGCCGGGCATGTACCCGGACGGCGAATACGACCTGGCCGGCTTCGCCGTTGGCGCGGTCGAAAAGTCGCAGATCATCGACGGCAGCAAGATTACCCCGGGCGACGTCGTGCTGGGCCTGGCTTCCTCGGGCATCCACTCGAACGGCTACTCGCTGGTGCGCAAGATCATCCAGGTGGCGAAACCCGACCTGGAAGCGGATTTCCACGGCCGTAAATTGTCCGACGTGCTGATGGCGCCGACCCGCCTCTACGTCAAACCGCTGCTGGCGCTGATGGCCTCGATGGAAGTGAAGGGCCTGGTCCACATCACCGGCGGCGGCCTGGTCGAAAACATCCCGCGCGTGCTGCAGGACAATCTCACGGCCGTGCTCGACGGCAAGTCGTGGACGATGCCGCCGCTGTTCCAGTGGCTGCAGCAGCACGGCGGCGTGGCCGATGCCGAAATGCACCGCGTGTTCAACTGCGGTATCGGCATGACGGTCATTGTCTCGAAAGAGAACGCGGACGCGGCCATGGCCCAACTGCAGGCGGCCGGCGAGACCGTGTACCGCATCGGCGAGATCCGCACGCGTGAAGAAGGGCAGGCGCAGACCGTGGTGCTGTAACGGCAGCTCGGCGATCGAACCTGCAAGGCGCCCCCACTGGGGCGCTTTTTTTTGCGAGCAAGGTCGGGGAAATTGCTATCTTGTCTATATGCATTCGGCTAAGATCCACGTTGCCATATACCAACCATTTCGGAGACGGATGAACATTTCAAAGTGCCTTGCACTGGCAGTGCTTGCCGGAAGCTGCTCGATGACACGCGCCGAAGCACCGGTGCAAGACCGTATCGTTCATATCGCGTCAAGCGACAAGGCAATGCAGGCGGCGATCAAACAGGCGCAGCAAACGCTTCCCGGCTTCCTGGAGCTGGCGGCCAATCCGCCTGCAGGCACCGAAGGCTACAAGCTGAAGGTGGAGATCACTGACGCCAACGGAGCCGAGCATTTCTGGGTCAGCCCCTTCAAGATCGTGCGCGGCGGCTTCATGGGCGTGATCGCCAACACGCCCCAGATCGTCAAGAACGTGAAACTGGGACAAGTTGTCCAGTTCAAGCGTGCACGCATTTCCGACTGGGGCTACGTACGCAACGGAAGGCAGGTGGGCAGTTTCACGGTTTGCGTCATGATGAAGAAGGTGCCGCAGGCCGAGGCAGACCGCTACCGGCGCGAGTTCGGGTTCGACTGCTGAGAACTGCGCTCAGCTCCGGTCCGGATGCAGCACTTTCGGCACGCGCGCCCCGCGCAGCCGGAAAGCATCCGGCATGCCCGAGCCCAGCAGCGGGCGCAGGTAGAGGCGGAAGGCATCCGTCACGTCGGTGCCGCTGTCGCTGATGAAGGCGTCTTCCATGGTGCGCGTCTTGCCCGCGACCTGGTCCAGCGGCAGCAGCTCGTAGTCGACCGAATAAAAGCCGGTACGGCGGATCACGACCGAGCCGTCGCGGTCGCCCCACATGGCGAACTGCACCGCCTTTTCGCCGACCTCGCGCGCCTCGCGCTGGTCGACGTCGGACACGCAGCCGATGAAGGAGCGCTGCAGGTAGCCGAAGGTGTCGCCGCGCACGCGCTTGATGCCGAGTTTCGATTTGATCTCCTCGCACAGCAGGTCGGCCAGCGCGCCGGTACCGGACAGCTGCACGTTGCCGTGCGCATCCTTTTCGATTTCCTTGGCCAGCAAGGTCACGATCGGCTCGCCGGCGGCGTCGTGCACGCCTTCGGAGACGGCGATCACGCAGCGTCCGTAGCGTTGGTAAGTCGCCTTTACGTCGGCCAGGAAGCGCTCCAGCTCGAACACGCGTTCGGGCAGGTAGATCAGGTGCGGGCCATCGTCCGGGAACTTTTTGCCCAGTGCCGAGGCCGCCGTCAAAAAACCCGCGTGGCGGCCCATGACGACGCCGACGTAGACGCCGGGCAAGGCGGCATTGTCGAGATTGGCACCGGCAAAGGCCTGGGCCACGAAACGCGCGGCCGAGGGAAAGCCGGGCGTGTGGTCGTTGCCGACCAGGTCGTTGTCGATGGTTTTCGGGATGTGGATGCTGCGCAGCGGGTAGCCGGCCGCGCGCGCTTCCTCGCTGACGATGCGCACCGTGTCGGCCGAATCGTTGCCGCCGATGTAAAAGAAATGTTCGATCTCGTGCGCGCGCAGGACCTCGAAGATGCGCTGGCAATAGGCCATGTCCGGCTTGTCGCGGGTCGAGCCCAGCGCGGAGGAAGGCGTGGCCGCCACCAGCTCCAGGTTGTGGCTGGTTTCCTGGGTCAGGTCGAGGAAGTCTTCGTTGACGATGCCGCGTACCCCGTGCAATGCGCCGTAGATGCGGTTGACGTTGCGAAAGCGCCGCGCCTCCAGGGTCACGCCGACCATCGACTGGTTGATGACGGCGGTCGGGCCGCCGCCTTGTGCGACGAGGATTTTGCCGGATGACATGGAACCTCCGTGATTATTAGGGGTAGTCGAGGCCAATGGCCTCGACTACGGCTTCATCGGAGTCCCGACTCCACGCGTGATACGTATCGGCTCCGCTTTCGTGCGCGATGACCTTGCAGCTACGTATCACCGCGTGGAGTCGGGACTCCACCCTACGACAATCCAGAATATCACCGGTCCGCGAGCGCGGCCATACGGTCCGGATAAAGTCGCTTTCTCGCTACTCCGGCGCCCGAATATAGTCGACCAAGGCATCGCTCCCCCGCGCCGGCGGCGCCGTCAGCAAACTGGCAAGCACCACCGCCAGCATCCCCGCCGGCACCCCGAAGATCCCGGCCGACATCGGCGCGATGTCGAACCAGGCCGCATCCATGCGCCCGCCCAGCATCGGATGCACGCGGATCATGTAGTACAGGCAGACCAGGAAGCCCCCCACCATGCCGGCGATCGCCCCGGCGTGGTTCGCGCGCTTCCAGAACACGCCCAGCACCAGCGGCGGGAACAGGGCGGATGCCGCCAGCGAGAACGCGGCGCCGACCAGCGACAGAATGTCGGCCGGCTTTTGCGAGGCGGCATAGGCGGCGATGAAGGCGACGGCCAGCAGCAGGAGTTTCGAGATCGTCACCCGCTTCTGGGTCGAGGCGCCGGGATCGACGATCTTGTAATAGATGTCGTGCGAGAGCGCGTTCGAGATCGCCAGCAGCAGGCCGTCGGCGGTGGACAGGGCCGCCGCCAGGCCGCCGGCCGCCACCAGCCCCGAGATCACGTAGGGCAGGCCGCCGATTTCGGGTGTGGCCAGCACCAGCACGTCGCCGTCGATCGCGATTTCCGCCAGCTGCACCAGGCCGTCGCCGTTGATGTCGACCACCTGGATCAGCGGATTCACCTTGTCGATATTCGCCCAGTAGGAAATCCAGGTCGGCAGGGAAGAAAAATCGCTGCCGACCAGGCTCGTATAGATGTCGTATTTGGCCAGCACGGCCAGCGCCGGGATGCTCAGGTAGATCAGCAGGATGAAGAACAGGGTCCAGAACACCGAGACCCGGGTCTCGTGCACCGAGGGCGTGGTGTAGGAGCGCATCAGGATGTGGGGTAAGGCCGCGGTACCGAACATCAGGCAGAACACGAGGGCCAGGAAATTATTGCGGCGCGCATTCGATTCCGCCTCGGTCGCGCCGGCGAAGGGCGCGGCATGCGGTTGCGGCGGCTGGGCGCGGGCGAGCAGGCGCGCTCTCTGTTCGCGCCACAGGGCGTCGGCATCCTCCGCCGTCTTCGGGTAGGCGGCCAGCGCCCGCTCGGCGCTGCGCACGTCGGCCAGCGACAGGTTGCGCAGGCGCGCCGTGTCGAGCCGGCGCTGCGCCTCGACCTTGCCTTGCTCCCAGGAGGCGGGCAGGGCGGCCAGGCGTTCCTTGTAGGCGTCGGCCTCCTTCTGGAAGCGGGCGCGCACCTCGTGCTCGCGCGGATCGAGCGCCAGCTGCGCTTCGCGCTGGGCCAGCTTCGGCAGCACCGATCCATAAGCCACCTGCGGCAAGGGATTGTCGGCATGCTTGGCCGACAGCCACATGGTCGGGATCAGGAAGGCGACCAGGATGATGATGTACTGCGCCACCTGCGTCCAGGTGATGCCGCGCATGCCGCCCAAAAACGAGCAGACCAGGATGCTGGCCAGTCCCAGGAAGATGCCGACCGAGAAATCGACCCCCGTGAAACGCGAGGCGATCAGGCCGACGGCGTAGATCTGCGCCACCACGTAGACAAAGGAGACGATGATGGTGGCGCCCACGGCCAGCGCCCGCACCGGCCCGCCGCGTCCGCCCGCGCCGCCGCCGTAGCGCACTGCCAGGTAGTCGGGGATCGTGTACTGGGCAAACTTGCGCAGGTAAGGGGCGATCAATAGCGCGACCAGGCAATAGCCGCCGGTCCAGCCCATGATGTAGGCGAGGGCGTCGAAGCCGGACAAATACAGGCCGCCCGCCAGGCTGATGAAGCTGGCCGCCGAGATCCAGTCGGCGGCGGTGGCCATGCCGTTGAACAGGGCCGGCACGCGGCGTCCGGCGACATAGTATTCGGTGACGTTCGAGGTGCGGCTGACGACGCCGATCGTCGCGTACAGCACGATCGTGGCGAACATGAACAGGTGGCCGATCCACAGGCGCGGCATGCCTTCGTTTTCCAGCACCGTCAGGGCCAGCAGGAAACCGGCGAAGCAGACGCAGAACCAGGCGTAGTAGCCGGAGAGGCGGCGGAAGTAGCGCTTCTGGCGGCTCATTCGGTCGGCCCCATGGTGCGCGCCAGGTCGCGGTCGTAGCGGCGCATGCGCCAGGCGTAGACGCCGATGATCGCCAGGCAGACGAGCGAGGCGCCCTGCGCCGCCATGTAGAAGGACAGGGGCCAGCCGAAGATCGTCACCCTGGACAGTTCGCGCGCGAAAAACACGGTGCAGAAACCGGTCGCCAGCCACAAGGCCATCAGCACGAAGGTCAGGCGGCGCGTGCGGCGCCAGTGGACGGCGCGGGCGGCCAGCAGGCGGCGCTGGCGCTCCAGGTCGGGCTCAATCGGTGGCGCGGTTTCAGGTGGCATCGAGGGTGTCGTCGACAGGTGGCGGGAAGGTCAGCCGGAACAGGCTGCCGGGGAATTTGGCCGAATGGCTGCGCGGATTATTGAAGATGTCGACCTCGGCGCCGTGCTGGCCGGCGATCTCGCGCACGATGGCCAGGCCCAGGCCGCTGCCGCTCGCGCTCGAGCCGAGGATGCGGTAGAAGCGCTCGAACACGTGGGCGCGCTCGTGCGGGGCGATGCCCGGCCCGGTATCCTCGACTTCGAGCAGGGCAACGTCTCCGTCGCGCCGCACGCGTACGGTGACGCTGCCGCCGGCCGGGGTGTAGCGCAGGGCGTTGTCGATCAGGTTCGACAGCAGCTCGCGCAGCATCAGGGCGTTGCCGGCGATGATCACGTCCTCGTCCTGGGCCTCGTAGCCGAGGTCGATGTTGTGGGCGAACGAGGCCTGCACCCAGTCCTGCACGACGCCGCGCGCCAGGCTGGCGAGGTCGAGCTCCTCGAAGGCGAGGCCGGCATGCGGCTGGTTTTCGGCGCGCGCCAGGGCTAATAGCTGGTTCACCAGGCGCGTGGCCGATTCCGAGCTCTTCGCCAATTGTTCGAGCGAGCGGTGGATCTCGTCGGGATCGAGCTGGCGCAGGGCCAGTTCCGACTGCATGCGCATGCCCGCCAGCGGCGTCTTCATCTGGTGCGCGGCGTCGGCGATGAAACGCTTCTGCATGTCGATGGTCTGGGAGAGGCGGCCCAGCATCTCGTTGAGCGAGCCGACCAGCGGAGAAATTTCTTCGGGCACCTGACGGGAATCGATGGGAGAGAGGTCGTCGGAAGAGCGGGCGCGGATGCGTTCCTGCAGTTCCGCAAGGGGAGACAGCCCACGCGAGAGGGCGAACCAGACCAGGGCCAGGATGATCGGCAGGATGATGAACTGGGGCAGGATCACGCCCTTGATGATTTCGTTGGCGAGCAGGGCGCGCTTGTCCAGGGTCTCGGCCACCTGCACCAGGGCTTTACGGGGGAAGGCGGGCGAGTTGCTGTCGGGCGGCGCCAGCGGATCGAGGTTGATGTACAGGTAAGCGATGCGCAGCGGATTGCCGTGCAGCGCGGCATTGCGAAAGTACACGGCGCCATCCTTGTCGGCCTCATCGTCGCGCGGGCGCGGCAGCTCGCGGTCGCCGTCGACATGGCGGCCGGCCGCGTCCACCACCTGGAAATACACGCTGTCGATGTCGTCCGCGCGCAGGATGTCGCGCGCGCTGTTCGGCAGGCGGGTGTTAATGACTCCGTTCTCCTCGCGCACCTGCTGGGCCAGCACCGTGACCCGGTCTTCCAGCGCATGATCGAAGGGTTGATTGGCGATCGATTTCGCGACCAGGTAAGTGATCGCGATACTCATCGGCCACAGCAGCAGCAGGGGCGCCAGCATCCAGTCGAGGATCTCGCCGAACAGCGAGTGCTGGATGTTTTCTTCCGGTTCCGGATTCGGCGGGACGTAGAGCGGCTCGGGCAGCGCGGCTGCCACGTCCGTCAAGCCCGCATCGCGTTCGTTCACTTCGATTCGGTGCTCGCGTCGGCCCCGGCGCCGCCGGTCACTGCGCGGGCGTCGGAATATTTTTCGAGGCAATAGCCGAGGCCGCGCACGGTGGCGATGCGCACGCCGCCGACCTCGATCTTCTTGCGCAGGCGGTGCACGTAGACTTCGATGGCGTTGTTCGAGACCTCCTCGCCCCATTCGCACAGGTGGTCGACCAGCTGCTCCTTCGAGACCAGGCGTCCGGTACGGGCCAGCAGGATTTCCAGCAGGCCCAGTTCGCGCGCCGACAGATCGAGCATCTGCTCGTTGATGTAGGCGCTGCGCCCGACCTGGTCGTAGACCAGCGGGCCGTGGCGGATCACGGTCGGGCCGCCGCCGGCGCCGCGCCGGGTCAGCGCGCGCACCCGCGCCTCGAGTTCCGACAGGGCGAAGGGCTTGGCCATGTAGTCGTCGGCGCCCAGGTCGAGTCCTTCGACGCGCTGCTCGACCGAGTCGGCCGCGGTCAGGATCAGCACCGGCAGCAGGGAAGAGCGCGCGCGCAGGCGGCGCAGCACTTCCAGGCCCGACATTTTAGGTAGCCCGAGGTCGAGGATCAGGAGGTCGAATTCCTGGGTCGAGAGGGCGGTGTCGGCGTCCTGGCCGTTACGCACGTCGTCGATCGCATAGCCGGACTGGCGCAGCGAACGCGTCAGTCCGTCGGCGAGTACGCTATCATCTTCGGCAAGCAAAATTCGCATAAGATCACCCTCTTAACGATTAGATATTCCCTCTACTCGCATTGTGTTTGATTTGGCGCAACAATGCGAGTCTTCTGCAACGTTCGAGCAAAATCTCGCTTGCCAAAACCACTGGATTTTTATACAGTAGTGACCTTGAAAAGCGTGAGGGTACCCACACCTTGGTACCTCCAAGACTGAGAGAAAATTATGGACGACAAAAAAGTAGCAATCAACGCCTCCGAAAAAGGCAAGGCACTGGCCGCCGCCCTCGCGCAGATTGAGAAGCAGTTTGGCAAGGGTTCGGTCATGCGCATGGACGCCAACATGCCGGTCGAAGAAGTGCAGACCGTCTCGACCGGTTCGCTGGGCCTGGACATCGCCCTCGGCGTTGGCGGCTTGCCGCGCGGCCGTATCGTGGAAATCTACGGTCCGGAATCGTCGGGTAAAACCACGCTGACCCTGCAGACCATCGCACAGATGCAAAAGCTGGGCGGCACCTGCGCCTTCATCGATGCCGAGCACGCGCTCGACGTCACCTATGCGCAAAAGCTGGGCATCAAGCTCGACGAGCTGCTGATCTCGCAGCCGGACACCGGCGAACAGGCGCTCGAAATCACCGACGCCCTGGTGCGTTCGGGTTCGGTCGACCTGGTGGTCATCGACTCGGTGGCGGCACTGACCCCGCGCGCCGAAATCGAAGGCGACATGGGCGATTCGCTGCCAGGTCTGCAGGCACGTCTGATGTCGCAGGCACTGCGCAAGCTGACCGCCTCGATCAACCGTACGAACACCCTGGTCATCTTCATCAACCAGATCCGTATGAAGATCGGCGTCATGTTCGGCAGCCCGGAAACCACGACCGGCGGTAACGCGCTGAAGTTCTACGCCTCCGTGCGCATGGACATCCGCCGTACCGGTTCGATCAAGTCGGGCGACGAGGTGATCGGTAACGAAACCAAGGTCAAGGTCGTCAAGAACAAGATCGCGCCTCCGTTCCGCGAAGCCCACTTCGACATCCTGTACGGAGAAGGCACCTCGCGCGAAGGCGAAATCCTCGATCTGGGCGCCGACAACAAGATCGTGGAGAAGTCCGGTTCCTGGTACAGCTATAACGGCGAACGTATCGGCCAGGGCAAGGACAACGCCCGCCTGTTCCTGAAAGACCGCCCGGCTCTGGCGCGCGAAATCGAGAACAAGGTCCGTGCCGCCCTTGGCGTGCGCGAACTGCCGCCAGTGGCAGCCGATGCAGCTGCCGGCGCAGGCGAAGAGAAGGCGCCGAAGCTGAAGGCTGTTTCGGAGTAATCGGGGCGGGATCGGGTGTCAGTCCGATGCTCGATCCCATCCGATGTGCTGCACCGCGATGCGCCAACCAGTCCTGAGCCTGAAAGCACGTGCCCTGCGCTTCCTCTCCATGAGGGAGCACAGCCGGCTCGAGCTCAAGCGCAAGCTGGCGCGTCATGCGGAGGAGGGCGACGACATCGACGCCCTCCTCGATTTTCTCGAGAAGAACAACTGGCTGTCGCAGGAACGCTTTGCCGAATCGCTGATTCATCGAAAGGCTGGGCGCTACGGTAACAGCCGTGTCATGGCCGAGCTGCAAAGCCACGGCGTCAATGGCGAAGCGCTGGCTGAACTGAAGTCCAATCTCGCCGAGAGCGAGACCGCGCGTGCGCTCGAGGTCTGGCAACGTAAATTCGGCACCGTCGCGCAAGACGCGGCCGAGCGCAGCAAGCAGATGCGTTTTTTGATGGCACGCGGCTTTTCCAGCAGTGCCGTGCGTGTGGCCCTGAAGGGTGCACCCGAGGACGACGAGTTTTAAGGTGCTCTAGATCGTCACCGCTGTCGCGACTGTCCGCGGCTCTCTTAGCTAATCATCTATTCCCAGGCGCCAGCGTGGAGCGCCATCCGGCGATATGCGCCCGCATATTCCTCAACCCCGGATGACGCTGCACGCTGGTTTTTGTTTGTCCAGAAAGTTGTCATCATGAAAACGACTTGTCTCCTCGTCTCCCTGTTCGTTCTTGCCGCCTGCGGCCGTCAGCCGGCTGAGCCGATCGGCATCTACCGGCTCGGTACGGCGGAAAAAACGATGGTGCTCGAGGTGCGGGCCAGCGGCGACTACGTGCTCCAGATCGATGGCCCGGACAGCATGACCGAGGAAATCCGCGGCCGCTGGGACGAGGCGCGCAGCGACAAAGCCGACGCTACGTTCCACGGCCTGGCCTGGCGCGGCGAGCAGCCCGAGCCGGCGCGCGCCCTGTGGCCCGTGAAATTCGACAGCGCCGGCGGCATCTGCATCGACGCCGCGGGATCGCTCTGCTTTACCAAGGACGGCGAGGCCTGACCGTCGGCTTTCATGCAGCGCGGCTACCCAAGATCAATATTGGCAAGCTTGCCACCTTTCCCGCCGACGCGTCCCCGCGCACGCTTTCTGCCCTCATGTTGCAGTGCAACTGGCCCCGGCCTGTGCTAAACTTTCACGGTTTAAGCAGCGCCGCATGAGCGGTTGTCGCCGCAGAAGCTGCGGTGACGTGCACTTTGCACACCGGCTGCATACATTTAATTGCCGCTCCGTCGGCACGGTTTTTATGCCTTTGTCCTCTCCCGCCCCGCGTTCCCTGCGGCATACACGCGCCATTACGGTCGAAGCGTACGCGCGCGACGATGGCCTGTGGGATCTTGACGCGCGCATTCGCGACATCAAGGCACGCGACATCGAACTGGCTTCCGGTACCCGTCCGGCCGGCACCGCCGTGCATGACCTCAGCCTGCGCATCACCATCAACCGTGACCTCGAGATCGTCGACGCCGAAGCCGCGTCCGATTCGGTGCCCTATCCCGGTTACTGCGACACCATCGGCCCCGCCTATAAAAAGCTGATCGGCCTGTCGCTCGCCAAACATTTTCGGTTGCACCTGAAAGACCGCCTCTCGGGCGTGCTCGGCTGCACCCACCTGACCGAACTGGCGCAGGTTTTGCCCACCGCGGCAATCCAGGCCTTCGCCGATGACGCATTCGAGACACGCAGCGCCACGCCACCGGGCGAAGCTGTGCGTCCGTATGAAATCGACCGCTGCCACGCGCTGCGCGCCGACGGCCCCGCTGTGGCAAAGTATTACCCGCGCTGGGTAATCAAGGCCGTACAGGGTTGAGACCGATGTCGAAGTACTTCAATTAACCTATCTAAATCAGTAACAGAAGAAGGGAAGCCAGCATGAAAATCCATGAGTATCAGGGCAAAGAAATCCTCCGAAAGTTCGGAGTGACGGTTCCGCGCGGCATTCCGTGCATGTCGGTCGACGAGGCCGTCAAGGCAGCTGAAGAGCTGGGCGGCCCGGTCTGGGTGGTCAAGGCCCAGATCCATGCTGGCGGCCGTGGCAAAGGCGGCGGCGTGAAGGTTGCCAAGTCGATCGAGCAAGTGCGCGAATACGCGAACCAGATCATGGGCATGCAGCTCGTGACCCACCAGACCGGCCCGGAAGGCCAGAAGGTGCGCCGCCTGCTGATCGAAGAAGGCGCCGACATCAAGAAGGAACTGTACGTCTCGATGGTCACCGACCGCGTGACCCAGAAGGTCGTGCTGATGGCCTCATCGGAAGGCGGCATGGACATCGAGGAAGTCGCTCACTCGAACCCTGAAAAAATCCACTCGATCGCGATCGACCCGTCGGTCGGCCTGACCGATGCTGAAGCGGACGACATCGCGACCAAGATCGGCATCCCTGCCGAATCGCTGGCCGAAGCCCGCCAGAACCTGAAAGGCCTGTACCAGGCTTACTGGGAAACCGATTCGTCGCTGGCCGAAATCAACCCGCTGATCCTGACCGGCAACGGTAAGGTCATCGCCCTCGACGCCAAGTTCAACTTCGACGCCAACGCCCTGTTCCGCCAGCCGGAAATCATGGCTTACCGCGACCTGGACGAAGAAGATCCAGCCGAAGTCGAAGCATCGAAGTTCGACCTGGCCTACATCTCGCTCGACGGCAACATCGGCTGCCTGGTGAACGGCGCCGGCCTGGCCATGGCCACCATGGACACCATCAAGCTGTTCGGCGGCGAGCCGGCCAACTTCCTGGACGTGGGCGGCGGTGCGACGGCTGAGAAAGTCACCGAAGCATTCAAGATCATGCTGAAGAACCCAGGCCTGAAAGCCATCCTGGTCAACATCTTCGGCGGCATCATGCGTTGCGACGTCATCGCCGAAGGCGTGATCACCGCATCGAAGGCCGTGTCGCTGCAAGTGCCGCTGGTCGTGCGCATGAAGGGCACCAACGAAGACCTGGGCAAGAAGATGCTGGCCGACTCCGGTCTGCCGATCATCGCCGCCGATACGATGGAAGATGCAGCCAAGGCCGTCGTCGCCGCTGCAGCTGGTAACGCCTAATTCAAGGAATAAAAAATGTCGATCCTGATCAACAAAGATACTAAAGTCATCACCCAGGGTATCACCGGCAAGACCGGTCAGTTCCATACCCGTATGTGCCGCGACTACGCGAACGGCAAGGCTGCCTTCGTCGCAGGCGTGAACCCGAAGAAAGCCGGCGAAGACTTCGAAGGCATTCCAATCTACGCCAACGTCACCGAAGCGAAAGCCGCTACCGGCGCGACCGTGTCGGTCATCTACGTGCCGCCGGCAGGCGCCGCCGCCGCGATCTGGGAAGCCGTCGAAGCCGACCTGGACCTGGCAATCTGCATCACCGAAGGCATCCCTGTCCGTGACATGATGGCCCTGAAGGACCGCATGGCCAAGGCCGGCTCGAAGACCCTGCTGCTGGGCCCGAACTGCCCAGGCCTGATCACCCCGGACGAAATCAAGATCGGCATCATGCCGGGTCACATCCACCGCAAGGGCCGCATCGGCGTCGTCTCGCGCTCGGGCACCCTGACCTATGAAGCAGTCGGCCAGCTGACCGCACTGGGTCTGGGCCAATCGTCGGCAGTCGGCATCGGCGGCGACCCGATCAACGGTCTGAAGCACATCGACGTGATGAAGATGTTCAACGACGATCCTGATACCGACGCGGTCATCATGATCGGCGAAATCGGCGGTCCTGACGAAGCCAACGCAGCACGTTGGGTCAAGGACAACATGAAGAAGCCGGTCGTGGGCTTCATCGCCGGTGTCACCGCTCCTCCGGGCAAGCGCATGGGCCACGCCGGCGCGCTGATCTCGGGCGGCGCCGACACCGCGCAAGCCAAGCTGGACATCATGGAAGAGTGCGGCATCAAAGCCACCAAGAACCCATCGGAAATGGCACGCCTGCTGAAGGCCATGCTGTAATACCGGACAGTTCTTGTTCTGAAGAGGGAAGCCTGCGGGCTTCCCTTTTTTATTGGTGCATAGACCGGCACAACAATTTTCGTCAGCTGAATTGTTGTCAGACAGAAATTGCACACTGAGTGACAAAATTTGTCATACCAACTAGCTGTAATGACATCTTTTGTCGCTTTTATTGTCATCGAATTATCGATTCCATGCGGAAATGGGCTGGCACGGCGCTTGCAATATAGAGAACGTGGCACGAAGCACTACCAAAACAGACAACCCAATACCTACCCGGAGAACTCCATGAAATCGATGAAAATTGTTAAGAAGACCCAAGCCGGCTTCACCCTGATCGAACTGATGATCGTTGTCGCCATCATCGGCATCCTGGCTGCTGTCGCGATCCCCGCCTACCAGGACTACACCGCCAAGTCGAAGTTTGGCGCCGCACTGGCTGAAGTGTCGGCTGGTAAAGTGGGCTACGATTCGCGTCTGAACGACGGCGACACCGTCACCGCACCTGAACAGGCTGGCCTGAACAAGAAAGCCGACAAGACCGCCAACTGCGAATTCGACGTTGCTGCCGCTCCTGCTACCGGCCTGAGCTGCAAGATCGTCGCCGGTCCGGCAAGCGTGAAAGACCAGGTCATCACCCTGAGCCGCGACGCAACCACCGGCGCCTGGACCTGCGCTGCCACTACCGTGCCGCAAAAGCTCATCGGCGCGACCGGCATCTGCACCGGCAAGACCGCCGGCTAATAGCTGAACTTGCATCCACCAAGACCCCGCTACGGCGGGGTTTTTGTTTTGTCGGCTACGCAAAACGCTCGTGCTCGACCATGCAAAAATGTTCACCCATCTGGCATAAATTGGCAGCAGCCGACAAAACTTGTCACCCCAAAAGCTGTCCAGCGACGGCTTTTGTCACTTTTATTGTTGGGTAATTATTGAACAGGGGCGAAATCAGGCTGGCACGCGGCTTGCAATAGAGAAAGCGTGGCACCAAGCAACGCAACAGACACCCCCTCTCTACCTGACCGGAGTAACACCATGAAATCGATGAAAATTGTTAAGAAGGCCCAAGCGGGTTTCACCCTGATCGAACTGATGATCGTCGTCGCGATCATCGGCATCCTGGCTGCTGTCGCCATCCCTGCTTACCAGGACTACACCGCCAAGTCGAAGTTCGGCGCTGCCCTGGCTGAAGTGTCGGCCGGTAAAGTCGGTTTCGATGCCAAGCTGAACGACGGCGAAACCATTGCCGCGCCGGAAGACGCAGGCCTGGCCGCTGCTGACAAGCCGACCGCGAACTGCACCTTCGGCGCCAGCGCCACCACCCTGACCTGCAAGATCGTCGCCGGTCCTGCCAGCGTGAAAGAGAAGACCATCACCCTGACCCGTGACGCCACCAGCGGCGCCTGGACCTGCGGCGCAAATGTCGCCCAGAAACTGATTGGCCCGGAAGGCGTCTGCAAAGCTTCGTAATACCGGCCTTGCCTGACTCAAGAACCCCGCTTCGGCGGGGTTTTTGTTTTTGGCTGCGTCTCCTCAATCGTGCTCTGGCGCTCACGGTTATCGTTGCGGACTCTTCAACCACCGGAGAATTACCGTGACACGCACGAACCTTGTGAGGAAGAAAGAAGCAGGCTTTACCCTGGTCGAACTGATGATCGTCGTCGCCATCATCGGAATCCTGGTGACGATCGCGATTCCCGCCTACCAGGACTACATGGCGAAATCGAAGTTCGGCGTGGCCCTGGCCGAAGTCGCCGCCGGCAAGGTCGGTGTCGATACCCGCCTCAACGATGGCGAGACCGTCGCAGGGCCGCAAGACATCGGCCTGGCCGCCGCCGACAAGCCCACCGCCAACTGCAAGTTCGGCGCGGCCGCCAACACCGAGGCCGCCAGCCTGACTTGCCAGATCGTGGCCGGTCCCGCCAGCGTCAAGGACCAGACCATCACCCTCACGCGCGACAAGGATAGCGGCGTCTGGAGCTGCAGCGCGCCGACCGTTCCGCAAAAGCAGATCGGCCCCGAAGCGGTCTGCAAGGGCAAGGCCGGCTGATCCACCAATAAAAAACCCCGCCGCAGCGGGGTCTTGCATTGCAGGCGACGCGCCTCAGACGATCTTCTGCCGGTCGGCCAGCAGCGCCTCATAGGTCATGTTCTGCAGCAGGGTGTAGTGCCCCGGATCGAGGTCGATGAATTGCAGGCCGTAAGTGTACAGGTCGCTGTCGTCGGCCGCCTTGGCGACGTTGACGTTGCGGATCGCCGCGCGCGTCGACACCCGCACTTCCTGGTCGTCCGGCGGCGCCTTCAGCGAGAACTGCAGCGTGATCTGCTCTTCGTCAGCCGGCAGGCGGTTCGGAGACACCACCAGGGCGCCGCTCACCGACAAATTCAGGATCGTGCAGGCCAGCGGTTTGTTGTGGGTGCCGCTGCCGTGGATCTGCGCGGGCAGGTCGACCTTGACCCGCATTGCCGTGCGCAGGCTGGTGCCCTGCACCGAGGTCGGAAAGGAAACGTGGACATAGTACAGGGGCCGCGCGAACACGCGCTCGACGGTGCAGGCGAAGGAACAGACCTTGATGCCCGAGAACACGCGGATCGTCAGGCGCTCGCCCTCGGCCAGTGCGATCGGCGCGCCGCTTTCCATCGGGATCTTGAGGATGATGTACTCATCCTTGACGTAGCCGATCAGGCTCGAGAAGTGCTGGACCGGCTTGACGCGGCGATGGGTGATGAGCTGCAGGCGCGTGCCGACCTGGAGATTCATGGTCTCGAAGTCGACATCCTGGGGTTTGAGCTCGTTCGCCTGTCCGACGTGCATGCAGTAGGTACTTGAAGTAAAAGCCTTTGGTCTGGCAAGGGCAGAATCATACCATTCCATTAGATAACCAAAAGCAATTAATTTGACGTTTGTCGTAAAAAAACCCGCCATGCGGCGGGTCGATTTCGGGTCAAATTGCCAAAATCATTGCTTCAGGTGCTGGTCGAGCCAGCCGATCACCGTGTGGTGCCAGAGCAGCGAATTGGCCGGCTTCAGCACCCAGTGGTTTTCGTCCGGGAACACGAGCAGCTTGCTTTCGATGCCCTTGCGCTGCAGGGCCGTGAAGGTGGACAGGCCCTGGGCGGTCGGGATGCGGAAGTCGAGGTCGCCCTGGATCACGAGCATCGGCGTCTTCCACTTGTTCACGTGGTGGACCGGATTGAAGCGCTCGTGCTGCTCGGGCACGGCGAAATAGGCGCCGCCGTTTTCCCAGTCGGTGAACCATTGCTCTTCGGTCGAATAAGCCATGCCGCGCGTGTCGAACACGCCGTCGTGGTTGACGATGCACTTGAAGCCGTCGGACCAGTTACCCTCGATCCAGTTCATCATGTAACCGCCATAGGAGGCGCCCAGTGCGCAGCTACGGCCGCGGTCCAGCCAGGTAAATTTCTTCACGGCCGCATCCAGGCCCCTTTGCAGGTCGACCAGCGGCGCGCCGCCCCAATCCCCGCTGATCGCGTCGGTGAACTTCTGGCCATAGCCGGTCGAACCATGAAAGTCGATGAAGACGGCCGCATAACCGGCGCCGGCATACACCTGCGGATTCCAGCGATAGCTCCAGGCGTTGCCGAAGCTGCCCTGCGGGCCGCCATGCACCAGGAAGGCGATCGGGTATTTCACGCCGGGCTGGGCGTTCCACGGCTTCATCACGTAGCCGTGGACGGTGTCGCCATTTGCGCCGGCAAACGAAAACTGCTCGTATTCGCCGAAGCGCACGTCCGCCAGCTTGTCGGCGTTGTTGTTGGTCAGCTGTTTCGGCGTGGCGCCGCGCAATGTGGACGCATACAGCTGGGCCGGCGAGGACAGCGTCGCCTGGGTATAGGCGATGGTGTCGCGGCGCATGTCGAAGCCGCCGATCGAGCCCTTGCCCGTCAGCGGGGCCACCTTGCCGCTGGCGACGTCGATCGCGAACAGGCGGTGCTGGCCGACATCTTCGGCATCGACCACCAGCGTCTTGCCGTCCGCACTCCACTGCAGGGCGCCGGCGGAGCGGTCCCAGCTGTCGGCGAGCTTGCGTTTCTTGCCGCTGGCGACATCCATCAGCATGATCTGGAAACGGTCGGCTTCGAAGCCGGGACGCGCCATCGCCAGGTAGGCGAGGGTGCGGCCGTCGGGCGAGAACACGCCCTTGGTGTCCCAGGCGGGATTGTCGCTCGTCAGGTTGCGTGGCGCGGCATTGCCTGCGGCCGGCACGCTGTACAGGTCGAAGTTGGTCGACCAGGCCTCCGTTTTGCCGGCAATGCGCGCCGAGAACACGACCGTCTTGCCGTCCGGGCTGAAGCGGTATTCCTCGCGGTCGCCGAAGGGTTTCGAGGGCACGTCGCCGTCGAGCGAGCCCGACAGGCTGACCGGGGCGGCGCTCACGCGGCCGTTGGCGTCCAGCGGCGCCGAGAACAGCACGGCATTGCGGCCGTCGGCCCAGGTGTCCCAGTGGCGCACGAACAGACGGTCGTACACGCGGCCGCTCGCCTTATTCTTCGCCTGCGCGTCCATGCGGTCCCTGGTGCAGGCCAGGTCCGCGCAATCGCGGAACACGGCCAGGCTGAAGGCGATGCGCTCGCCCGTCGGAGAAACGCGGAAATTGTCGACGTCGAGCGGCAGGTTCGTCACTTGCACCGGTTCGCCGCCGTTGGCGCCCTGGCGCCAGACCTGGGAACTGCCCGAGCGGGTGGACAGGAAATACACGGCGTCACCCGAGGGCGACCATTCCGGATCAAGGCTGCTGCTGTCGTGATCGACCAGCGCTTTCGGCGCGCTGCCGGCGCGCAGGTCGGCGATCCACAGGCTCGTGTGGCCGCGGTTCTTGCCGAGATCGGTGCGGCGCACGGTGTAGACGACGCGGCCGGCGTCGGGCGATACCGCCGGGCTGCCGACCCGTTCCAGGTTGACCAGGTCTTCCACGGTGAAGCCGCGCGGGGCCGCAGTGGCGGTGGCGCTGGAGGCGGCCACGGCCGCCGCCAGTACGAGCAAGCGTAAATTCATTGCATCCTCTTCGAACGTCGATCGGTCCTGCGCGGCAAAGCCGGCGCAAAGCCAGCAATGTACCATGCACGGCAGGTGCTGCATTGCAGCAAATCCGTATGGCTGATCTGCTTAAAATTGAGGCGAACGCGAAAGCTGTGGTAAGGTGTCATGTTTCCGTACGTACAGATAAATATCTGACGGTTATCTTAACGCGTGTGCAGCGCTGCTGTGGCGAGGGTCGCGGCAGGGCTGTACCGAGCCGGCGCGATGCCGGATCGGAGTCGAGTATGTTATTGAATCGTAGAATTGCCGGGTTCGATGGAATCCGCGCCCTGGCCGTCATCGCCGTCGTCGTGCACCACCTGGGCATCTGGGGCCCCGCCGAGGAAGCCGGCGCCATTGCGCAGCGCGTGTTCCCGCTGTTGTCGGGTACGACCGCCGTGCAAGCCTTTTTCATCCTGTCCGGTTTCCTGATCACGATCCTCCTGATCAAGGAAAAGCGCACGACGGGCAGGATTTCGATCGGCGCCTTCATGGTGCGGCGTTCGCTGCGGATCTTTCCCTTGTACCTGCTGTTCTGCATCCTGGCCACGCTGGCGCTGGTTTTCCTGAACGGGCAGATGCCGACACGCGCGCTGAGCTACGCCTTCCTGTATTCCTATAATTTCGTGCCGCAGACCGATTACCTGCCGCTGCTCGGGCATACCTGGTCGCTCGCCGTCGAAGAGCACTTCTACCTGGTCTGGCCGCTCGTCTTTGCGTTCGGTTTCGTGAACCGGCGCCGCGGCCTGCTGCTCGGCCTGTGCGCCTTCGTGATCGGCTCGCTGCTGCTGCATGCGGTGCTGGTCCGCCAGCCCTTCGCGGACGGCTACGCGATTTCACGCTGGTCCTTCCTGGCCGGCTACAACATCGCGCTGGGCTGCATCGGCGCCTTGCTCGTCACCAATTCCGTGGGCAAGGGCGAGAGCGCACGCATGTTCGCCGGCCCCGGCGCCTTCCTGCTGGGCCTGCTGCTATACGCGAATACGCTGTATATCGATTCGGGGTCCTGGTTCATCCAGAATGTGGCGTGCGGCTATATCCGCGCCGCCGGCATCCTGCTGATGATCCTCTGGATTTACCTGAACCAGGCCAGCATGCTGGTGCGCATGCTCGAGATCCGTCCGCTGCGCTACCTGGGCACCATCTCGTACGGCATCTACATGTGGCAAGGATTTTTCCTGACCACGGGGCCGAGGCGGGTGGCGGGAGAAATGTGGCCGCCGAGCCCGGCGACCGGCGTGGCGCTGCTGGTCATCGTCGCCCCGCTGTCCTACCGCTACTTCGAGCAGCCCTTCCTGGACTGGAAGAAGCGCTACACGCGGGCTGCGAACCGGCGCGCGGGGCAGGTGGCGGACGAGGACCTGGTGCCCGTCAGCGCGCAGGACGGGCGCGCCTGAGGGAGGCGCGCTTTACCGCATCACAGTCCAATGCGCGGCTACCGGCATCAGCCGCGTGCCTGCCCGTCGAGCCGCTTCTTCAGTTGCAGGCTGATGCGTGCATTGTCCCTGACGCTGCCGGCCCAGCGCCACAGGAAACAAGCCAGTCCAAGGCTCAGCAAACCCGCGGCGCTCTGGGAGCGGCCTTCCCAGACGCTGACACCGGAACGCAGCAGCGTCACCCCTTTCGACAGTTCGCTGCCGGCTACCACGGCCATGACCAGGACCAGGACCAGCAAATACAAGAACACAACGGCCAGGTAATGCTGGATTTTCATTGCTGGTTCTTTCCAGATTCTTGAGTTGCTGTACTTGTACTGTTTTATACCGTCGCGTCCAATCTCCGCTCTTGTCAGATTCCCACCTGCACCCGGCAATGTGCTTCGATCCGCAGCTTGTCGGGATTTTTGACACTGTGACTGGCGGCGGCTTCCGGTATGCCCGTAAGCTGCTGTAATTACAGGAAAACCCGTTTCGGGTACGCTCTATGCATGCATTTGATAGTGACCTTCAACAGGTCATTGCTGAGCTGTTGGCTGGCCTTTCCAGTTTTTACAACCTTGCAGATCAGGAATGCCATGAATATCTCCCATTCTTTGCGCAAGCTTCTTGCAGTTTGCGCTATCTCTGCTGCTGCGGAAGCCAATGCCGTACCTGTCCTTCTCGTCAATGAGGAGGGCATCTTGACGGGGGCCAATGGTGTTGATATCGCGGGCACACTGTACGACATCAGCTTTTCCGAAGGCTCCTGTAATAGCTTGTTTGGAGGAAGATGTGACCAGCGACTATTTGCATTCGCAAATGCGGCGGAGGCATTGGCAGCTGGCGAAGCCTTGCTGGAACAGGTATTCGTCGATGGTCCGGCAGGCCAGTTCGACAGCCGGCCGGACACCATATTCGGCTGCACGAATCTGCAAAACTGTCATTCCTTCATCCCTCATCAATTCATCGAAACAGTTGATATGGACGGTCTTATTGCGATTCAGGATGTCGTGAACAATGCCGACGGTAGTGACGTCATTAATGAAATGGTCTTCGCGGAAGAGACGTTGGCAAGCGATTTCGATAATTACAACTACGTTCTATTTACACGCGTATCGGATGGCCAGGAGATACCCGAACCGGGTTCCGTCGCCCTGATGGGACTTGCACTGGCAGCACTCGGTTGGTCGCGTCGCCGCAAGACCAAGGCATGACGCTCAATGCAGCGATCAACTCACATGGCCGGGGCAGCCGTCCAGTCGCCGGACTTGCCGCCGTGCTTTTCCAGCACCCGCACATTCGTCATGACCATCCCGCGGTCGACCGCCTTGCACATGTCGTAGATCGTCAGCAGGCCGATCTGCACGCTGGTCAGCGCTTCCATCTCGACCCCGGTCTTGCCGCGCAGTTCCACCTGTGCGCGGCAGTGGACGCTGCTGGCGGCCTCGTCGATCTCGAAATCGACGGCGACGCGGGTCAGCGCCAGCGGGTGGCACAGGGGGATCAGGTCGCTGGTGCGCTTGGCGGCCATGATGGCGGCGATGCGGGCGATGCCGAGCACGTCGCCCTTTTTCGCGTTGCCGGACCGGATCAGGGCCAGCGTTGCCGGCTGCATGCGGATGGTGCCGGCGGCGACGGCGACGCGGTGGGTTTCGTCCTTGGCGCCGACGTCGACCATGTGGGCCTGGCCGGCGTGATCGAAATGGGTGAGGTTGCCGGGGCCGGGCGTCGGATCGGATGGAGTCATGGTGGGCTCGGTATGCTTGGGTAAGAAAGTGTTTCGGGCTGCGGCAAAGCGCCTGCGGATGGGGTTATCATAGCATCGTGAACTCGACCTCTCATCCTGCTGCCGCCCGTTGGCGCCGTTCGCTGGCCGTGCTGTTCACGGCCGCCGCGACCGGATTCGCGCCAGCCCTGGCGCCTGCCCAATCGTTCAACAATGCGCCCGCCACGCGCCTGCCGACCCTGGGCGACACCGCGCGCGAAGACCTGTCGCCGATCGTCGAGCGCAAACTCGGCGAGGCGATCATGCGCGAGGTGCGGCGCGACCGCGACTACCTCGACGACGATGCGATCTCCGAATACCTGAACAATTTCGGCGGCGCCCTGGTCGATGCGATGCCGGGCACGCGCGGCGAAACGAATGCCGACTTTACCTTCTTCCCCGTGCGCGACGGGGCGATCAATGCGTTCGCGCTGCCGGGCGGCTTCATCGGCGTCCACTCGGGCCTGCTGCTGGCCGCCCAGACCGAATCGGAACTGGCCTCGGTGATCTCGCACGAGATCGGCCACGTCTCGCAGCGCCACATCGCGCGCATGCTGGGCCAGCAGCGCCAGGATGCGCTGCTGCCGATCGCCGCGCTGATCCTGGCGGCGCTGGCGGCCAAGGCCAGTCCGGACGCCGCCATGGGCGTGGTGATGGGCGGGCAGGGCCTGGCCGTGTCGCGCCAGCTCAGCTTCAGCCGCGATGCCGAACGCGAAGCCGACCGCGTCGGTTTCCAGATCATGGGTGCGGGCGGCTACGATACCTCGGGCATGGTGGCTTTCTTCAGGCGCCTGCAGGGGGCAACGAAAGTATATGGAGAAATTCCTGCCTTCCTCAGCAGCCACCCGCTGACGAGCGAGCGCATCGTCGACATCCAGGCGCGCATCCGCGAAACGCCTTACCGGCAGCGTCCCGACTCGATCGAATTCCACATCGCCAAGGCGCGCGCGCGGGTGCTGCAGGACCAGAGCACGACCGGACGGCGCGATACGCGCACGACCCTGCAATCCCAGCTGGACCAGCAGCACCGCCAGCAGCAGGCGGCCGCGCAGTACGGCCTGTCTTACCTGGCCCTGAAGGAAGGCGACCTGACCGGTGCACGTAGCTGGTACGACAAGGCACGCGCGACCCTGAAACCGAAGGAGGGCGCGTTCTCGGCGGCGCCGCAAAGCGACGGCGGCGCCATGTTCGCCGTGCTCGACCTGGAGATCAAGCTGGCGGCGGGCCAGCCGGCCGAAGTGGCCCGGCAGGCCGTGAAGGATGCCGAACAGGCGACCTATCGTTACCCCCTGTCGCGCGCGCTGGCGCGCCAGTACGCCGACGCGATGATCAATGCCGGCAAGCTCGACGACGCCACGCGCTACCTGCGCGAACAGGTGCGCCAGTACCGCGAGGATCCGAAGCTGTACGACCTGATGGCGAAAGCGTATTCGAAGCAGGGCAAGATCGCGCTGCAGCACATGGCGCTGGCCGAATCCTATGTGCTGGCCGGAGCGCTGCCGGCGGCGGTGGACCAGCTGAATTTTGCGCGCAAGGCGAGCGACGTCTCGTTCTACGAGCAGTCCGTGATCGATGCCCGCGAGCGCGAGATCAAGGCGCGGCAGAAGGAAGAGAAGGAAGAAGAGAAGGAGCGGTAGGGTGGGCATGCCCACCCTACGTCAGGCGCCCGGCGCGGGCACGAAGCCGAAGCGTTGCGGCATACCGTCGCCGGGAATGCGTTCGACCGGCACCGCCTGCCCACGCCAGCGCAGGGTCAGCGCGCCATCTCCGCCTTCGAGCCAGCGCATCAATGCCTCGTCGCCGGCAGGCTGGCCATCGAGTTCCAACATTTCAAACAGTTGCGCCACATCGCGGTCGTCGAGCTGGGCGATGACCTCGCCCGCCTGCACGACCGCCACGCCCGCCTCTGTGAGATACAAGCGTTCGATGTCCGAGAGCGCGGCGCCCGTGTGCAGCACCAGCCCCTGGGCCGGGTCGGTGCGCGCGATATACGGGGTCGCTTCCAGGTTCACGTAGACGCGCTGCGGACCGTTCTGGAAATACCAGCGTCCCGCGTCGTCGTGCGCGTAGTTGCGGTTGATGAAGCCGAGCAGCGTGGGGTTGTTCAGCTTGTCGCCGGCGGCGTTCGCCTGCTGGGCCGCCTCGTCGCGCATGCGCCAGCCGCCGCGTGCATCGAGCGCCAGCCAGCCGTAGCAGTGCGGCACGTTCGGCCACTTGGCCATTGCCTGTTTTACGATGTCATCCATGGGTGCCAGCTTCGCACAGTTCGGCCTTCGTTGGCGCGCAGATAGGCTGATCGAAGAAGGAAAGAATCCGCTGCGGCAGCCAGTCGATGCGGCCCGGGAAGGGACCGGCGGGAAAGCCGACGTGGCCGCCTTCTTCCGGATATTCGAGCGTCACGGCAGATGAAGCGCTGCCTGGTAAATATTGGCCCGGCAGGAAAGGATCGTTGCGCGCGTTCAGCACCAGGGTCGGCACCGTGATGTCGTGCAGCACGTGGCGCGCGCTGGCGCGGTGCCAGTAGTCGTCGGTGTCGCGGTAGCCGTGCAGCGGGGCGGTGACGACGTTGTCGAAGGCATACAGGTCGCGTGCGGCCAGCAGGGCATCGCGGTCGAACAGGCCGGGGAATTGCTCCAGCTTGGCCAGGCATTTCGGTTTCAGGGTCTGCAGGAACATGCGGGTGTACAGCATGTTGAAGCCGGAAGAGAGCGCTTCGCCGCCGCGCGCCAGGTCGAGCGGGGCGGAAATCGCCGCCGCGGCCGTGACGAAATCCGCGCGGCTGCCGGATTCGCCGAGCCAGCGCAACAAGGCGTTGCCGCCGAGGGAGACGCCGGCCGCATACAGCGGGCCGGGAGCGCGTGCGCGCAGGCGCGCCATGATCCAGTCGATTTCCAGCGCGTCGCCGGAGTGGTAGAAGCGCGCCGTGCGGTTCGGTTCGCCCGAGCAGCCGCGGAAATGCGGCACCGCGCCCGACCAGCCGCGCGCTTTCAAGGCCGCCATCAGGCCGCGCGCGTAATGGCTGTGCGAGGAGCCTTCCAGTCCGTGGAACAGCACGACCAAGGGTTTACCGGGTTCGCCGTCGACGAAATCGACGTCGACGAAATCCTCGCCCAGCTCGGGGTGGTGCACTTCCCAGCGCTCGCGCCGGTACTGCACCGCCGGCTTGGCGATGAGGGTCGCGGGATAGATGGTTTGCAGGTGGCCGCCGGGCAGCCACTTCGGGGCGCGATAGCTCATGCGCCTCTTGTCAGATCAGTGGTGCTTGAACGCCACGCCCGGGGCCAGGCGGTAGCGGGTGCCGCAGTAGGGGCATTTGGCTTCGCCGTCATGGTCGAAGTCGAGGAAGACGCGCGGGTGCGACGACCACAGCGGCATCGCCGGGTTCGGGCAGTGGGCCGGCAGATCCTTGGCCTCGAGTTCCACCACAGGCATCGTCTTGTCAGTCATTACAATTCTCCGGTACACAAAGTTGGGCAAAGACAGGATTTTAACGGATAAGAGCGGCGGTTCGGAATGATCGGTAGAATGGCAGATTGATCATGCCAAGATGATCAGGCGTCGTTCGACCAATCACACATCCGTTTCATGCCTCTCCGTCCTCGTTACATCGACACATCCCCATTCTCGTCTGTTGCAGGAAGGCGACATGAACGCGCCTGAACCTGTGCAGCAATCCGTCGTCGAGCGCCACGATCCCGCGCTCTGGCAGGAAGGCCTGAAAACCGGCCTGCCGACCCTGTTCGGCATTGCCGCCTGGGGCATGGTGGTCGGCATTGCGATGGTGAAAACCGGGCTGACCGCCCTGCAGGCCACCGGCATGACCCTGCTCGTGTACGCCGGTTCCGCCCAGCTGGCGGCGCTGCCCCTGATCATGGCGCATGCGCCGATCTGGGTCGTGTTCGCGACCGGCCTGGTGGTCAACCTGCGCTTCGTGATCTTTTCCGCCCTGCTCGGACCGCATTTCTCGCATCTGCCCTGGAAGCAGCGCCTGTTCTACGGCTATATCTCGGGCGACTTGACGATCGCCCTGTTCCTGCAGCGTTTCCCGACCGCGGCGCCGATTCCCGGCAAGCTGTCCTATCTGCAGGGATTGATGTTCCCGAACTGGCTGTCCTGGCAGGCGGGCTCGCTGATCGGCATCTTCCTCGGCAGCGCGGTGCCGGCTGCCTGGGGCCTCGGCTTTGCCGGCACGCTGGCCATTCTCTGCATCACGGTGCCGCTGATCGTCAACAGCGCGGCGCTGTGCGGCGTCGTGGTCGCGGGGGCGGTGTCGGTGGCGGCCTATGGCTTGCCTTATAAACTCGGCCTGCTGGCGGCGGTCGTGGCCGGCATGTTGGCTGCGCTGGCCGCCGAGGGCCTCCTTGAAAAACGAAAGGGCCGCCATGGCTGATTGGGAAATCTGGGCGATCATCGCCGTGCTGTCCTTGTCGACGGCGCTCACGCGCAGCGGCTTCTGGCTGATCGGGCACCGGGTCTCGATCCCGCCGCGGGTGCAGGGCATGCTGCGCTATGCGCCGGCCTGCGCGCTGGCAGCCATCATCGGCCCCGACCTGCTGGTCGACGCCGGCGGCAGCGTCCATCTGGAACTGGCGAATTCGAAACTGTTGGCCGGTATCGCCGCGCTCGGCTTCTACCTCTGGCGCCGCAACATGCTGCAGACCATCGTATTCGGCATGCTTGCCTTCACACTGTTGCGGCTATTACACGTTTTCGGTGGGTCCGCCTAAGGTAGAATATCGTTTTTTCACTATTTCACTGTTGAGCCGACATGGACGCCGTTCTGAGTTTCACCCGCTTGCAAGACCTGATCGATCGCGACGCGCTGAACAACAAGCGCGTCTTCATCCGTGCCGACCTGAACGTGCCGCAGGATGACAATGGCAACATCACCGAAGACACGCGCGTGCGCGCGTCGGTCCCCGCCATCCAGGCTGCCCTGAAAGCCGGCGCCGCCGTCATGGTGACCTCGCACCTGGGCCGTCCGACCGAGGGCGAATTCAAGCCGGAAGACACGCTGGCGCCAGTCGCCAAGCGTCTGTCCGAACTGCTTGGCCAGCCGGTCGAACTGAAGCAGAACTGGGTCGACGGCGTCGACGTCGCGCCGGGCCAGGTCGTGCTGCTGGAAAACTGCCGCGTCAACAAGGGCGAAAAGAAAAATTCGGACGAGCTGGCCCAGAAGATGGCCAAGCTATGCGACGTGTATGTGAACGACGCCTTCGGCACCGCCCACCGCGCCGAAGCGACCACCCACGGCATCGCAAAATTTGCGCCAGTCGTCGCGGCAGGTCCGCTGCTGGCCGCCGAACTCGACGCCCTCGGTAAAGCCCTGGGCCAGCCGGCGCGTCCGCTGCTGGCGATCGTCGCCGGCTCGAAGGTGTCGAGCAAGCTCTCGATCCTGCAGAGCCTGGCGGGCAAGGTCGACAACCTGGTCGTCGGCGGCGGCATCGCGAATACCTTCATGAAGGCCGTCGGCCTGAACATCGGCAAGTCGCTCGTGGAAAACGACCTGGTCGCTGAAGCCAAGTCGATTATCGACATGATGAGCGCGCGCGGCGCCTCGGTGCCGATCCCGGTCGACGTCGTCTGCGCAAAAGAGTTCTCGCCGACGGCTGCCGCGACGGTAAAAGATGTGGCTGACGTGGCGGATGACGACATGATCCTCGACATCGGCCCGAAGACGGCAGCCATGCTGGCCGAGCAAGTCACGAAAGCCGGCACCATCGTCTGGAACGGCCCGGTCGGCGTGTTCGAATTCGACCAGTTTGCCGAAGGCACGAAGACGCTGGCGCTGGCGATTGCCGCCTCGCAGGGCTTCTCGATCGCCGGCGGCGGCGATACCCTGGCGGCGATTGCCAAGTACAACATCGGCGACCAGATCGGCTACATTTCCACGGGCGGCGGCGCCTTCCTCGAGTTCCTGGAGGGGAAGACCCTGCCGGCAGTCGAGATCCTGCTGCAGCGTAACGCCAAGTAATGAGTGCCAGCGCAGCCCCGGGGCTGCGCTTCTCTTTTCAGAAACAAGGAAAGCCACCACATGCGTCCTCTGTACAACGCCACCAAGATCGTCGCCACCATCGGCCCGGCCTCGACCGACTTCGACATCCTCGTCAAGATGATCCGCGCCGGCGTGGACGTCGTGCGCCTGAACTTCTCGCACGGTAAAGCCCAGGACCACATCGACCGCGCCGCGCTGGTACGGCGCGCCGCCGCCGAATGCGGCACCGAAGTGGCGATCATGGCCGACATGCAGGGTCCGAAGATCCGCGTCGGCAAATTCGAAGAGGGCAAGATCTTCCTGAACAATGGCGACAAGTTCATCCTCGACGCCAGGTGGGGAGAAAATGGCGAACTGGGCAACCAGGAACGCGTGGGCCTCGACTACAAGGCGCTGCCGCGCGACGTGCGTGCGGGCGACAAGCTGTTGCTGAACGACGGCCTGATCGTGCTGGTCGTCGACAAGGTCGCCGGCCACGAAATCTGCACCACGGTCAAAGTGGGCGGCGAGCTGTCGAACAACAAGGGCATCAACCGCCAGGGCGGCGGCCTGACCGCGCCGGCGCTGACGGCGAAGGACATGGAAGACATCAAGACCGCGATGAGCTTCCAGGCCGACTACCTCGCGATCTCCTTCCCGAAGAGCGCGACCGACATGGAAATGGCGCGCCAGCTGGCGAACATCGCGGGCGAGCCTTATGGCCACAAGCCGATGATGATCGCCAAGATCGAGCGCGCCGAAGCCATTCCCGTGCTGCAGGAAATCCTGGACGCGTCGGACGGCATCATGGTGGCGCGCGGCGACCTGGCGGTGGAAGTGGGCAATGCCGCCGTCCCGGCCCTGCAAAAGCGCATGATCCGCATGGCACGCGCTTCGAACAAGCTGGCCATTACCGCGACCCAGATGATGGAGTCGATGATCGTGAACGCCGTGCCGACCCGCGCCGAAGTCTCGGACGTGGCGAATGCCGTGCTGGACGGCACCGACGCCGTGATGACCTCGGCCGAAACGGCCTCGGGCAAGTACCCGATCGAAACCGTCGAGATGATGGCCGCGATCTGCCTGGAAGCGGAGCAATCCGAATACAACAAGCTCGACGCCGACTTCCTGAACGTGGAATTCACCCGCATCGACCAGTCGATCGCCTACGGCACCCTGTTCACGGCGCATCACCTGGCCGTCAAGGCCATCGTGGCGCTGACCGAATCGGGCTCGACGGCGCTGTGGATGAGCCGCCATAACATCGACACCCCGATTTTCGCCCTGACCCCGTCACAAACGACGCAGCGCAAGGCCTCCCTGTATCGCAACGTGCGAGCATTCCACCTGCTGCAGGAAGGCGGCAGCCACGCCGTGCTGCGCAAGGCGGAAGAGCTCCTGATCAGCGAAGGCATGGTGCGTCCGGGCGACACTATCGTCGTGACCTGGGGCTCGCCGATGGGAGAAGCGGGCGGTACCAATGCACTGAAAATCGTGCGTGTCGGCGAGACTTATAAAGATTAAAAACGGCTTCGCGTTGTCGAAGTCCTGAGACAAGAATTTTTTTAAATTGGAGTACTACCATGGCACTCGTATCTCTGCGTCAACTGCTGGACCATGCTGCTGAAAACGGCTACGGCCTGCCGGCGTTCAACGTCAACAACCTGGAACAGGTGCAAGCCATCATGGCCGCGGCCGACGCCACCAATAGCCCGGTCATCATGCAAGCCTCGGCTGGCGCGCGCAAATACGCCGGCGAAGCCTTCCTGCGCCACCTGATCGACGCCGCCGTCGAAGCCTACCCGCACATCCCGGTCGTCATGCACCAGGACCACGGCCAGTCGCCGGCAGTCTGCATGGCCGCGATCCGCTCGGGTTTTAGTTCCGTGATGATGGACGGCTCGCTCGAAGCCGACGGCAAGTCGGTCGCTTCCTACGAGTACAACGTCGAAGTGTCGAAGGAAGTCGTGAAGTTCGCGCACTCGATCGGCGTGACCGTCGAAGCGGAACTGGGCGTGCTCGGTTCGCTGGAAACGATGAAGGGCGACAAGGAAGACGGCCACGGCGCCGACGGCACCATGACCCGCGAACAGCTGCTGACCGACGTCGACCAGGCGGCCGACTTCGTGGCGCGCACCCAGTGCGACGCGCTGGCCATCGCCATCGGCACCTCGCACGGCGCCTACAAATTCACGCGTAAGCCAACCGGCGACATCCTGGCCATCGACCGCATCAAGGAAATCCACGCGCGCATTCCGAACACCCACCTGGTGATGCACGGTTCCTCGTCGGTGCCGCAAGAGCTGCTGGCGATCATCCGCGAATTCGGCGGCGACATGAAGGAAACCTATGGCGTGCCGGTCGAAGAGATCCAGGAAGGCATCAAGCACGGCGTTCGCAAGATCAACATCGACACCGACATCCGCCTGGCGATGACGGCCGCGATCCGCAAGTACATGTTCCAGAACCCGTCGAAGTTCGATCCGCGCGATTACCTGAAGCCGGCGCGTGAAGCGGCGATGGAAGTGTGCAAGGCGCGTTATATTTCCTTCGGCTGCGAGGGCCAGGCTTCGAAGATCAAGCCGATCCCGCTGGAAAAGATGGCCGAGCGCTACAAGGCCGGCGAGCTTGCGCAAGTCGTGAAATAATCCGTATGTGTGAACGGGCTGCTGCGGCAGCCCGTGTTTCTTTAGTGGCGAAGCTTTCTGCCGACTCTGTTTTCCTGATATTCCTCCCCATGAACAGCCTTTATAAAACCACGATCAAGTCCCTGCCACTGCTGGGCGTCGGCAAAGTACGCGACAACTACGCCGTCGGCGACGACAAGATCCTGATCGTCACCACCGACCGCCTGTCGGCCTTCGACGTCGTCATGAACGAGCCGATTCCGGGCAAGGGCATGGTGCTGAACCAGATGAGCGATTTCTGGTTCGAGAAGCTCGGCCACATCGTGCCGAACCACCTGACCGGCGTCGCGCCGGAAAGCGTCGTGGCGCCCGACGAGGTCGAGCAGGTACGCGGCCGCGCGGTCGTTGCCAAGCGCCTGAAGCCGATCCTGGTCGAAGCGGTCGTGCGCGGCTACATCATCGGTTCCGGCTGGAAGGATTATCAGCAAAGCGGATCCATCTGCGGCATCGAACTGCCGCAGGGCCTGCGCCAGGCCGATAAACTGCCGCAGCCGATCTTTACGCCGGCAGCAAAGGCCGACATCGGCGAGCACGACGAGAACATCTCGTTTGCCGACATGGAGTCGCGCATCGGTCCTGAACTGGCCGCCAAGATGCGCGACGTCTCGATCGCCCTGTACACGGCCGCCTCCGAATACGCGGCGACCAAGGGCATCATCATCGCCGACACCAAGTTCGAATTCGGCCTCGATGAAAACGGCGTGCTGCACCTGATGGACGAAGTGCTGACGGCCGACTCTTCCCGCTTCTGGCCGGCGGATTCGTACGCGCCGGGCATCTCGCCGCCGTCCTTCGACAAGCAGTTCGTGCGCGACTACCTGGAAACCCTGTCGGACTGGAACAAGACCGCACCGGCGCCAGCGCTGCCGCAGGACGTGATCGCCAAAACCCAGGCCAAGTACTTCGAAGCCATCGAACGCCTGACCGGCGAAAAGCTGAAAGCCGAATAAGATGACTGAGCAAGTAAAGCCCTTGGTCGGCGTGGTGATGGGTTCCTCGTCCGACTGGGACGTGATGAAGAACGCGGTCGACGTGTTAAAACAGTTCGGCGTGCCGTTCGAGGCGCAGGTGATCTCGGCGCACCGCATGCCGGACGAAATGTTCCGCTATGCCGAGCAAGCCCGTTCGCGCGGCCTGCGCGCGATCATCGCCGGTGCCGGCGGCGCGGCCCACCTGCCGGGCATGATCGCGGCGAAGACCATCGTGCCGGTGCTCGGCGTGCCGGTGCCCTCGAAATACCTGCGCGGCGAGGATTCGCTGCTGTCGATCGTGCAGATGCCGAAGGGCGTGCCGGTCGCGACCTTCGCCATCGGCGAAGCGGGCGCCGCGAATGCCGCGCTGACTGCGGTCGCGCTGCTGGCCGCCAACGACGATGCCCTGGCTACCCAGCTGGAACAGTTCCGCCTGGACCAGACCGCCGCGGCCCAGGCCATGACCTTACCTGTCTGATCTTTATGAGTAATCCGCAGTATCCAGCCTTTCTCCCCAGCGCCAATCCGCCGACCTGGCTCGGCGTGATGGGCGGCGGCCAGCTAGGCCGCATGTTCGCCCACGCCGCCCAGGCCATGGGCTACAAGGTAGCCGTGCTCGAGCCGGCGCAAGACTGCCCGGCCGGGCAGGTGGCCGAGCGCCTGATCAATGCCGGCTACAACGACAGCATCGCCCTCGGCCAGTTGTCGGCCCTGTGCGCGGCCGTCACCACCGAGTTCGAGAACGTGCCGGCCGACAGCATGAACCTGCTGGCGCACGGCAGTTTTGTCGCGCCCGCCGGCAGCTGCGTCTCGATCGCCCAGGACCGCGTGCTGGAAAAGCGCTTCTTCGTCGAATGCGCGGACAAGTCGGGTGTGATGCCGGCGCCGCACAAGGTGATCGCATCGCATGCGGACATCGACGCCATCGAGGATGCGCTGCTGCCCGGCATCCTGAAGACCGTGCGCATGGGCTACGACGGCAAGGGGCAAGTGCGCGTGAAAACGCGCGAAGACGTGCGCGCCGCCTTCGATGGCATGAACGGGGTCACCTGCCTGCTCGAAAAAATGCTGCCGCTGGCCTACGAGGTCTCGGTGCTGACGGCGCGCGGCGCGGATGGCCAATCCGTTGTCTATCCGATCGCCGAGAACGTGCACCGCGACGGCATCCTGTTCACGACTACCGTGCCGGGGCCGAACGTGACGGCGGAATGCGCACAGCGCGCCCAGGATGCGGCGCGCGCCATCGTCGCCGAGCTGGGCTATGTGGGCGTGCTGTGCATCGAGTTCTTCGTGCTCGATGATGGTTCGCTGGTCGTCAACGAAATGGCGCCGCGTCCGCATAACAGCGGCCACTACACGATCGACGCCTGCGTCACGAGCCAGTTCGCGCAGCAGGTGCGCGCGATGGCGAGATTGCCGCTGGGTGACGTGCGCCAGCATTCGCCGGCCGTCATGCTCAACATCCTGGGCGATGTCTGGTTCGACGGCGACACGATCCGCGAGCCAGCCTGGGACCGCGTGCTGGCGTTGCCGGGCGCGTACCTGCACCTGTACGGCAAAGACGACCCGCGTCGCGGCCGCAAGATGGGCCACGTTACGTTTGTGGCGCCGACGCTGGCCGAGGCGCAGCAGCAGTTGCAGGCCGCCTGCGCCATCCTGGGAATCGCGCCATGAGCGAGTTCGATCAGGACGCCATCGCCGCGGCAGCGCGTGCGCTGGAAGCAGGAAAGCTCGTCGCCTTCCCGACCGAGACCGTGTACGGCCTCGGCGCCGACGCCGAGAACCCGGCGGCGGTGGCCGCCATCTACGCCGCCAAGGGCCGTCCGCAGGATCACCCGGTGATCGTGCACCTGGCGCCGGAAGCGGAGCTCGCGCACTGGGCCTGCGAGATTCCGCAGGAAGCGCATGCCCTGGCCGGCGCCTTCTGGCCCGGTCCGCTGACGATGATTTTAAAGCGCGCGCCGGGCATTCCCGATGCGGTCAGCGGCGGCCAGGACACGGTCGGTTTGCGCTGCCCTTCGCACCCGGTGGCGATCGCGCTGCTGCGTGCTTTCAAAGGCGGGCAGGGTGGCGTCGCGGCGCCCTCGGCCAACAAATTCGGCCATGTCAGCCCGACCCTGGCCCAGCACGTGCGCGACGAATTCGGCGCCGACGGCTCGGTGGCGCTGGTGCTCGATGGCGGCGCCTCGCAGGTGGGCATCGAGTCGACCATCGTCGATTTGTCGCGCTTGGCGACGCACGGTCCGGTGCTGCTGCGTCCGGGGCACGTCAGCGCGGAAGCGATTGCCGCCGTGATCGACCGCATGCCGAGTGCGCCCGACGTCGCCGCGCCGCGCGCATCCGGCACGCTCGAATCGCATTACGCGCCGCACACGCCGGTGGCGATGCAGGATACGGCCACCCTGGTGCGCACTCTCGAGCAGATGGCGGCGGCGGGACGCAAGGTCGCGCTCATTCACTATTCCGACCTGTGGAATGCGCATGCTTCCGAGCGCCTGCCGGCCACGCCGGAAGGGTTTGCGCACGCCCTGTACGCGGCGCTGCGCGCGATGGACGGGCAGGGCGCCGACGTGATCCTGGTCGAGGCGCCGCCGCAAGAGGGCGCCTGGCTGGGAGTCAACGACCGCCTGCGCCGCGCGGCGCACGGGTCGACCGGCATCGTCCACGGCCTGCTCAATCGCGACGCGGGCGTGTAATACCATCGAGCGGCTCCCGGTCCGGGACCGCTCCTCGCTTCCCTCCTGCATGGCTATTCGTGCGCCGTTGCAATTTCCCATCTAGCCGTTACCTTTTGAGATATTACGAAAGGCAATGCTTGATATAATCGCCCCAGCTTGCCAGCCTTTCTCCTTGTTGGCTTTGGTTGACGCTATGACAATCAATATTTCTATACAAGAGGAAAGAACACTGGCATATTAGTTTGGGATGCGAATAGCACGAGCGTTCGTTTCACAGAAAAAAATCTTATCCTTTTAGGAGACACAATGCGTCAAATGAATTTCGCGCTCGCGCTGCTGACCGCAGCTGCGCTGGCTGCATGCGGCGGCACCGGTAGCAGCGGTGGCGATCAAACGCACAAGGTGGCGTTCACCCAGCAAGTCACCTTCGGCGACAGCCTGTCGGACGTCGGCAGCTACAACGTCGGCGCCGTCACGGCAGCTGGCGGCGGCAAGTTCACCATCAACGGCGACAGCACCAGCACCAACCCGGCACTGACCGGCCTGAACTGGACCGAAGTCCTGGCAGCCGAACTGCGCCTGCCGAAGCCATGCGCCGCCCAGACCGGCCTGCAGGGCGCCGACAATGCGAACCCGGCGCTCGACTTCAACGTCGCGATCGTCAACAACGCCAACTGCTTCAACTACGCACAGGGCGGCGCCCGCGTGACCAACCCGATCGGCCCGGGCAACCGCGCCGTCAAGCCTGAACTGGGCGAAATGACCGTGCCGGTCGTGACCCAGGTCGCGAACCACCTGGCTAAGACCGGCGGCAAGTTCACCGGCACCGAACTGGTCACCATCATGGCCGGCGGTAACGACGTGCTGATGCAGCTGGGCGCCCTGAGCGCCGGCGCCACCGCGGCCGGCACCCGTGCCGGTGCAGCCGCCTTCCCGGCGCTGCTGATCGGCGGCCTCGTCGCCACCGTGCCAGCGGCCAACCAGGCGACCGCACAGACCAACATCACCACCGCCGTGCAAACCACCGCGGCCGGTGGCGGTTCCCAGACCCAGATCGCGACCGCCGCCGTGACGGCCGCCGCCCAGCTGGGCGCACCGCTGGCCGCCGCGCAAGCTGCCGCCGCCAAGGCCGGCGCCGACGCGCAAGCGGCCGGCACCGCTGCCGGCAACCAGTACGCCGCGACCGAAGGTCCGAAGCTGGTCGCCGAACTGGGCAAGGCCGGCGCCGAACTGGCCGCCATCGTCAACACCCAGATCTTGGCCAAGGGCGCGAAGTACATCATCGTCAACAACCTGCCGGACGTCGCCAGCACCCCGTCGGGCAAGGCGCAATCGGCCGCGACCCAGCAGCTGATCATGGCCATGGTCGATGCCTTCAACAACCAGCTGAAGGCCAACCTGAGCACCGATCCTGCGATCGCCTACGTCGACCTGTTCACCGTCAGCCGCGACCAGGTGGCCAACCCGGCCATCTACGGCCTGACCAACACCACGCAGAAGGCCTGCACGACCGAATCGTCGCTGACCTGCACGATCAAGACCACCTCGGCGCCGGACGTGAGCCACTACATGTTCGCCGACGACATCCACCCGACTCCATACGAGTACTGGCTGGTGACCCGCTACGTCCTGAAGGACATGGCGGTCAAGGGCTGGCTGTAATCGATAAAGAAAAGCTCAGTCACACCAGCCTGCGAGGCGGGCCGGTGCGACTGCTTGCACAAGAATCCAGGAGAAATGATGAAAGTACGTTTCAATAGCGTCGTCAAGACGCTGGTCGCAGCAAGCGCGCTGGTCTGCGCCGCAAGCGCCTCGGCCCAGTCGGCCGGCCAGTGGACCGCCAAGTTCGGCTTCAACCAGCTGACCCCGAAAGTCGAGAGCGGCGACATCTCGGCGCCGGCACTGCCGTTCACCAAGGCCGACGTCGAGCGCGACATCCAGCCGGTGGTGATCATCGCCTACGGCCTCACCGACAACATCTCGCTCGAAGGCGCGCTGGGTACCCCGTACAAGCACGTCATCAAGGGCGCAGGTTCCATCGCCGGCACCGGCGAGCTGGGCACGGTCGAGGCGCTGCCGCCGACCCTGTTCGCGCAGTACCGCTTCTTCTCGCCGACCGCGACCTTCCGTCCCTTCGTCGGCATCGGCGCGACCTACGCTTACTTCATGAAGGAAACCGGTTCGGGCAAGCTGACGGCGCTCACCAATCCGGGCGGCGCGCCGACCACCTTCAACATCGACAACAAGTTCACCTACACGGCGCAAGTCGGCGTGGCGATGAACATCAACGAGCGCTGGTTCACCGACGTGACCGTCAACAAGAGCCGCCTGCGCACCGACGTGCACTTCTCGACCGGCCAGAACCAGCACATGAAGCTGGACCCGGTTGCTGTCGTGGTTGCCGTCGGCTACAAGTTTTAAATAGCGGCCCGGACGGCGCAAAGAAAAACCGGCAGGGCGCAGGCCTTGCCGGTTTTTTTACGTCCTCATCCATAAGCTTTGCCGATACGAGCGGCTCAGTTATCAGCAAAGCTAATGCAATCTGGAAGCGTAGCGCGCGAAGTGCTCGCCGCTCAGGGCGCGTTCGTATAAATATCCCTGGTAGACGAAGCAGCCGGCCTGCGACAGCCACTCGCGCTGGCCCTGCGTCTCGACGCCCTCGGCGATCACCTGCAAACCGAGGCTGCCGCCCAGCGCGATGATCGAGCGCACGATCGAGGCGTCGTTGCGGTCGGTGAGCACGTCGCGCATGAAGGAATAATCGATCTTCAGCTGGTCGAGCGGCAGCTTGCGCAGGTAGGCCAGCGACGAGTAGCCCGTGCCGAAGTCGTCGAGCGAGAAGGTGATGCCGAGGCGGCGCAGGGTTTCCATGGTCTCGACCGTGTGCGCGAAATCGGTCACCACCAGGGTTTCGGTGAGCTCGAATTTCAGGCCGTGCGGATCGACGCCGGTGGCGGCCAGGATTTCCTGGGTCATGGCGACGAAGTCCGGCTCGACGAACTGGCGCGCGCTGACGTTGACCGACAGCGTCAAATGCCTGGTGACCGGATTGCGCTGCCAGGAGGCCAGCTCGAGGCAGGCGGTACCGAGCACCCAGCGTCCGATGTCGACGATCAGGCTGGTTTCCTCGGCCTGCTTGATGAAGTCTGTGGGGTACAGGATGTCGCCGTTCGGCTGGCGCCAGCGCAGCAGCGCCTCGGCCCCGATCACGCGGCTGTCGCCGTCGAGCTGGGGCTGGTAGTTGAGCATGAATTCGTGGTTGCGTAGCGCGCGCCGCAGCCCGGTTTCCAGTTCCGAGCGCGCGGTCCACTTGGCCTGCATGTCGGGGTCGAAGAAGCGGAAGGTATTGCGTCCGGCCGCCTTGGCCTGGTACATCGCCGTGTCGGCCTGCTTCAGGGCCGATTCCACCGTGTCGGTGGCGCCGCTGATCATGGTCACGCCCACGCTGGTCGAGACCGCATACATGAAATCGGCCAGCTGGAAGGGCGAGCGCATCGCGGCCACCACCTTCGCGGCCACCGTTTCGGCCTGGTGCGCGGCCGCTTCCAGCTTGTCTTCTTCCGGCTGGACCAGGATCACGAATTCGTCGCCGCCCAGGCGCGCCACCATGTCGGCCTCGCGCACGCTGTGTTCGAGGCGGCGCGCCACCGCCTGCAGCAGCATGTCGCCGGCGGCGTGGCCGTGGGTGTCGTTCAGGGTTTTGAAGTTGTCGAGGTCGAGGAACATCAGGGCCCCGAACTTGCGCGAGCGCGCGCTACCCAGCAAGGCGCGCCGCAGGTGGTCGAGCAGGCTGGCGCGGTTCGGCAGCTCGGTCAATGCGTCGAAATAGGCGAGGCGGTGGATGCGCGCCTCGTTGCTCTTGCGCTCGCTGATGTCGGTGCTGATCACCAGGATCTTCTGCGGGATGCCCGAGGCCGGATCGGCCGGCACGACGGTCCAGCGCGAGTCGGCGTGCAGGTTGCTGCCGTCGCGCCGGCGCTGGGACAGCTCGCCCGCCCACTCGCCCTCGACGAGCGCGGCCTTGTAGGCTTCGCTATAGGCCGCGTGGTCGTCGCACAGCAGGTCCGACATGCGCTGGCCCACGGCTTCCTGCGCTTCCCAGCCATACAGGCGCTCGGCGCCCTTGTTCCAGTAGGTGATGCGCGAACCCATGTCGATCACGAAGATCGCGTCGCGCGCCTTGTCCAGCAATGACGCCTGTTCCAGCGCCAGCATGTCGGCGCGGCGCAGCACGGTGATGTCGGCAATAAAACCTTCCAGCGCTTCCACGTTGCCGTGCGCGTCGAACACGGCCGAGCCCTGTTCCCAGGCCCAGCGGATCTTGCCGGAGGCGGTCGTGATGCGGTAGCTCAGCTGGAAAGGACGGCGTTCGCGGATCGCCGCATTGGTGTCGTCGGCCACCTGGGCGCGGTCTTCGGGATGGATCAGGCTGGCGAAAGACATCGCATCCTCGCCGATGAAGGCGGAGGCCGGATAGCCGGTGAGCTTCTCGACCCCGGCGGAGAGGAAGCGCATGGTCCAGGTGGAATCGTTCAGGCAACGGTAGACCATGCCCGGCAGGTTGCTCAACAATAAATCGAGCGACAAGGCGGAGGCGTCATGGGACCGCAAATTTGTCGAGACTGGATGGCCGGATGTGTGCATGTTCCGCGTGTTTGAGATAGGTGGAACACCAGCAGGGCGATGCTTGATCTAGCACACATGGTAACGCGAAAGTTGCGTCGATTCGTTACCCTAACAACGCTTTCTTCTACCTGTTGTCACTCAAACACGTATATTTTACAGTTCCACCCGGCCCGGGTAACAATCCGGGCCGGGTTGCCGGAAAACGCCTCAGAACGCCGCGATACCGGTCTGGGCGCGGCCTAAAATCAGCGCATGGATATCGTGCGTGCCCTCATAGGTATTCACGACTTCCAGGTTGACCATGTGGCGGATGATGCCGAACTCGTCCGAAATGCCGTTACCGCCGAGCATGTCGCGTGCGGTGCGGGCGATGTCGAGCGACTTGCCGCAGGAATTGCGCTTCATGATCGAGGTGATTTCCACCGCCGCCGTGCCTTCGTCCTTCATGCGGCCCAGGCGCAGGCAGCCTTGCAGGCCGAGCGTGATCTCGGTCTGCATGTCGGCCAGCTTTTTCTGCACCAGCTGGTTCGCAGCCAGCGGCTTGCCGAACTGCTTGCGGTCCAGCGTGTACTGGCGCGCCGTGTGCCAGCAGGCTTCCGCGGCGCCCAGCGCGCCCCAGGCGATGCCGTAGCGTGCCGAGTTCAGGCAGGTGAACGGACCTTTTAATCCACGCACGTCGGGGAAGGCGTTTTCTTCGGGGCAGAACACGTTGTCCATGACGATCTCGCCGGTGACCGAGGCACGCAGGCCGAACTTGCCGTGGATCGCCGGGGCGCTCAGGCCTTCCCAGCCTTTTTCGAGAACGAAGCCGCGGATCGCGCCTTCGTCATCTTTCGCCCAGACGACGAACACGTCGGCCACTGGCGAATTCGTGATCCACATTTTCGAGCCGGTCAGCGCGTAGCCGCCGTCGACCTTGCGTGCGCGGGTGACCATCGAACCCGGATCGGATCCGTGGTTCGGTTCCGTCAGGCCGAAGCAGCCGATCCATTCGCCGGTCGCCAGTTTCGGCAGGTATTTCTGCTTCGTTGCTTCATTGCCGAACTCGTGGATCGGGACCATGACCAGGGACGACTGCACGCTCGCCATCGAGCGGTAGCCGGAATCGACGCGCTCGATTTCGCGTGCGATCAGGCCGTAGGCGACGTAGTTCAGGCCCGGGCCGCCGTATTGTTCGGGGATGGTCGGGCCGAGCAGGCCCAGCTCGCCCATCTCGCGGAAGATGCTCGTGTCCATCTGCTCGTGGCGGAAAGCCTCGAGGATGCGCGGCTGCAGCTTGTCCTGGCAGTAGGCGCTTGCTGCGTCGCGGATCATGCGCTCGTCGTCGGTCAGCTGGCTGTTCAGCAGCAGCGGATCGTCCCAGTGGAAGGCGGCTTTGCGTGGCGAATCGGAATGGTTCATGGCGGTCCTGGTCTCAGTCAGTTCTTGTTGGAGAGCGTGGGCCGTCGCTGGCCCCACGCGGGCCAGGCCATTATAGAAAGGAGAGAGTTGGCTATCTTTTCAAACTGCGACAGCCAATTTCATATTTACCCGGTGGTGCCGAAGCGCCCGCCATGAAACAGCAGCCCCGCCTGCGGCTGCACCGCGCAGTCCTCGACTTCGCCGACGAAGATCACGTGATCTCCTTCCGGATAGCGGCTGCGGTTGTGGCATTCGAACCAGGCCGCCACGCCTTTCAGAATCGGCAGGCCGGTGCGCGAGAGTTCGTAGTCGATGCCTTCGAACGGGTTGTCGGTGCGGCGCGAGAAGCGCAGCGCCAGCTCTTCCTGGCCGGCCGAGAGGATGTTGATGACGTAGTGCGAATTGCCGCTGAAGACGGGCAGGCTGTTGGCGCGCGTGCCCAGGCTCCACAGCACCAGCGGCGGATCAAGCGAGACGGAATTGAAGGAACTGGCGGTCAGTCCGCGAAAGCTGCCGTCGGCAAGCCGCGTCGTGATCACGGTCACGCCGGTGGCGAATTGCGACAGTGCCTGGCGAAAATGCGCCGAGTCGAAACCGCGCTCGGTGGCGCGGGGAGAGCGTGTGTTCATCGGACCCTTGAATATTTGCATGCTCATTATGCCACCGCGGCCGGCCGGCCGTCGCCACGGCGCGCCCGACTCTCTATCGCGCCAGCAGCAAGCGGCGCTTTGCGTTAGCATCAAGCCATCCAGGACAACAGGCGAGGCATGCGATGAGCGAGCAAGGAAGGACCGAGGTAGCGATTCTTGGCGGCGGATGTTTTTGGTGCGTCGAGGCCGTGTATCTCGAAGTGCGCGGCGTGACGCGCGTCGAATCGGGCTACATGGGCGGCCATGTCGTGAACCCGACCTACGAACAGGTCTGCGGCGCCGGCACCGGGCACGCGGAAATCGTGCGGCTCGAATTCGATCCCGACGTCATCAGCTACCGCGACATCCTGCAGATCTTCTTCACGATCCACGATCCCACCACCCAGGATCGCCAGGGCAACGACGTCGGCCCGCAATACCGCTCCGTGATCTTCTTCGAGAACCCGGAACAGGAAGCGACCGCGCGCCAGGTGATGGCGGAAATGGCCTCGGTCTGGGACGCGCCGATCGTCACCCAGCTGGTGCCGAGCGAGACCTGGTACAAGGCCGAGGAATATCACCAGAATTACTATGCGCAGCATCCGATGCAGGGCTATTGCGCCTTCGTCGTCGCGCCGAAGGTGGCCAAATTCCGCAAGACGTTTTCGCACTGGATGAAATGATCCGCGGCGGATGCGTAACGTAGGGTGGGCGCCCCGTGCCCACCAAGAGCATGCGCCGCGTTAGCGCATCGTTTGGTGGGCACGGAGCGCCCGGTGAAGCCGTGGTCGAGGCCATTGGCCTCGCCCACCCCTACGGATACATGTACCGCCGCGACCACGGCATCTGCGCCGGGTCTTCTCCCGCCTTTGCCCCCACGATCTGGTACAGGCTGATCCAGTCATGCGCAAACGCATAGGCGCAGCCGGCGAGATACACGTGCCAGATGCGCTGCCTCCTGGCGTCGGTCAGCCGCCCGATCGTATCGAAATGGCTTTCGAAATTCTCGGTCCATAGCGCGCAGGTGCGTGCGTAGTGGCGGCGCAGGTTTTCGACGTCGCGCACTTCCAGTCCTCCCTGCTGCATCGCCTTGATCACCGCCGATAAGTGGGCCAGCTCGCCCTGCGGGAACACGTACTGGTCGATGAATTCGCCGCCGCCATAGGGCGTGGAGCGGTGGGCGACGTCGGTGGTGGTGATCCCGTGGTTCATCACCACGCCGCCCGGCGCCAGCAGGCTGTCGATCTTGGAAAAGTATTCCGGCAAATGCTGCACGCCCACGTGCTCGAACATGCCGACGCTGGTGATGCGGTCGAACTGGCCGGTCAGATCGCGGTAATCCTGCAGCCGGATCTCCACCTGTTGATCCAGTCCCGCCTGCGCCACCCGCTCGCGCGCCAGCGCCGCCTGGTTTTCCGACAGCGTGATGCCGACGCAGCGCGCACCGAATTCCCGCGCCGCGCGAATCGCCAGCGCGCCCCAGCCGCAGCCGATGTCGAGCAGGCTCTGGCCGGGGCGAACATCGATCTTGCGCAGGATGTGGTCGATCTTTTTCACCTGCGCGCTCGCCAGGTCTTCGTCGCCGTTCTCGAAATAGGCGCAGGAATACACCATGTTCGGGTCGAGCCAGGCGGCGTAGAAATCGTTGGAGACGTCGTAGTGGTAGCGGATCGCCTCGGCATCCTTCTGGCGCGTGTGCGGCGAGAGCAGGCGCAGGGGATTGGAACGGCGCTCCGCCTTGCCTTCGGCGGCCGCCAGTTCGCTGCCGATGCGGATCATGTCGGCGGCGCGGCCGCGGATCTCGAGCGCGCCTTCGACATAGGCGCGCCCCAGGTTGTACAGGGTGGGGGAGAGCAGGTAGCGCAGACTGGCCGGCTTGGGCACGCGGATGGTGACGCGCGGCGGATCGGAGGACAGGTCGACGTGTTCTCCGTTCCAGAGTTCCACGCGCAAGGGCAGCGACAGTTTGCTGCGCACGCCTGTGCTCCAGGCGCTGAGCTTCATTTCGGTGAACACGGTTTCCTCCAGCCGGTGGCACACCGGCCAGGCGGCCGGCGTCGACCCGTCCCACCATCCTGGAAGGACAGGTCTTACGGTTGCAAACGCTGCCGTGCCCAGCTTCCGTCTTCCTGCCGCTCGTAGACGATGCGGTCATGGAAACGCGACCGGCGCCCCTGCCAGAACTCAATGCGCTCGGGCACCAGGCGGAAGCCGCCCCAGTTGACGGGGCGCGCCGGTGCGTCGCCGGCTGTGGCGGCGACCGCTTCGTAGTTCCGTTCCAGGGCCGCACGGTTTTCGATCGGCGCGCTTTGCTGGGAAGCAATCGCCGACAGGCGGCTCTTCAACGGCCTGCTGTGGAAATACTTGTCGCTTTCTTCGGCCGAGGTCGTTTCGACCCGGCCTTCGATGCGAACCTGGCGTTCAAGCTCGCTCCAGAAGAATAGCAGTGCTGCATAAGGATTGGCGCGCAATTCCTGAGCTTTCCGGCTGTCATAGTTGGTGTACCAGGTAAAGCCGCGCTCGTCGAACTGTTTTACCAATACGATGCGCGAACTCGGCCGGCCATTTTCATCGACGGTCGCCACGTTCATCGCGTTCGGCTCGTTGACCTGCGCTTTTAGCGCCTGCTCGAACCAGCGCGTGAACTGCAGCATCGGGTCCTCGAGCACATCGTCTTCGTTCAGGCTGGCCTGGCCATAATCCTTGCGCAAACCGGCGACGGCATCGCCGATCGACGGCGCCGGTTCCTGCTCGATTCCGCGGCGGCGCTGCATCGCCGTGCCCAGCTGCGTCATCTGTTCGGGCGTAAACAGGCGCATGGCCATCGGCGCCATCGTGCTTTCCTCGCGTTCCATGTGCGCCGTGTAGCGCTGGACGAAGCGCTGCACGTTGGTGCTCGACAGATTGGTGCCGCTGCCGTCGGCGACCGCCGTCAGCTGCTCGTGCAGGTCTTGCCAGAGCGCATCCATTTCCTTGTGATCCTGCAGGATGATCGGCGCCAGCGCCTGCAGCGTGGCGGCATCCTCGCCTTGCGCCACGGCGCGCAGCATCGGGATCAGGTCTTGCTCCTCGTCGTCGTGGTGCAGGTGGGCCGCCTTCTCGAAATACTTCAGCACGGCGCCGGCCGCCTGGCGCGCCTGCTCGTCGGCGCCGTGCTCGGGCAGGTGCGACAGCAGGCGCTCGAGCGTGGCCAGCTGCTTGCGGATGCGGCCGTGGCAATGCTTGAGCACGGCGATCGGCTGGTCGAAACCGGGCGCGGTGTCAGGAAGGAAATCGTTCATGTGCGTATTTTTGACAGAGGGAAGTTTTTTGATTGACAGAGCGTTATTTTAGTGCGGATGCGAAAGATCGGTCCGGTAAAATGTCCGGATGAACTCGATCGACACCTCCTTCACTCAAGCGCCCCAGGGCGACGACATCGACTTTGCACGCCGCTTCGGCGGCATCGGCCGCCTCTACGGCGAGCGTGCACTGGAACGTTTTAAAACGGCGCACGTTTGCGTGATCGGCGTCGGCGGCGTCGGCTCCTGGATCGTCGAGGCGCTGGCGCGCAGCGCGGTCGGCGAACTGACCCTGATCGACCTCGACAACGTGGCCGAATCGAACATCAACCGCCAGATCCAGGCCCTGACCGATACCATCGGCCAGCCCAAGATCGAGGCACTGCGCGACCGTATCGCCCAGATCAATCCCTACTGCAAGGTGAACCTGGTCGAGGATTTCGTCGAAGTGGACAACATCGTCCAGATGATCGGCGGCAAGGGGTTTGATTACGTCGTGGATGCCATCGACAGCGTCAAGGCCAAGGCGGCCCTGATCGCATATTGCCGCGACCATGCGATTCCGCTGCTGACCAGCGGCGGCGCCGGCGGCCAGCTCGACCCGACGAAAATCGAGGTGCGCGACCTGGCCCGTACCGAGCAGGAGCCGCTCCTGAAAAAGGTGCGCAAGGTCCTGCGCGCGCAGTACGGGTTCTCGCGCGGCGAAAAGCAGAAATACCATATCGACGCCGTGTTCTCGATGGAACCGCTGCGCTATCCGGAGGCGGAAGATGCCTGCGAAATCGAGTCCAGCATCACCGGCCTGAACTGCGCCGGCTTCGGTTCGAGCATGGTGGTGACGGCCAGCTTCGGCATGATCGCCGCGGCCCACATCCTGCGCAAGCTGGCCGAGGCGGCGAATGCTGCCGCAGTCCCTGCGGCCCAGCCGGAGCTTGCCGACGCCTGAGTCACCGCTGTGCATCATGGTCCGGGCTTGCTATCATGGGATATCGATTGAAATCCTGTCATTGAAAGAGTCCTCATGATGCGTCGTACCATTTTCTCGGCGGCCATGCTATTCGCAGCCGCCGCTGCCACCGCCCAGCAATCCACCCCGGCCCCGGTCACCCCGGCGAATGCGCCGGCCACCGCCGACCAGGCCGCCACCGCCGTGCGCCAGCAGGGCGTGCAGAGCGCGGCCGACCAGGCCGCCGACACCTCGCAGCAGGCCGCCGGCCAGGCCGCCACGACCACCGCCGACACCGGCGCCGCCGCGGCTGCCGCCGCCGCCCAGGCAGCCCAGCCGGTGCCGCCGGCACAGCCAGCAAATACGGGCCCCCAGCTCGAAATCATCGACCGCGTTGTCGGCAAGGGCCGCGAAGCCAGCGCCGGCAGCCTGGTGCGCGTCAACTACACGGGCTGGCTGCACAAGCCATTGTCGGCTACCGGCAAGGGCAAGAAATTCGATTCCTCGCTCGAGGGCGGCCGCGATCCATTGGAATTCCGCCTCGGCGCCGGCCAGGTCATCAAGGGCTGGGACCAGGGCGTCGCCGGCATGAAGGTCGGCGGCAAGCGCACCCTGATCATTCCGAGCCAGCTCGCCTACGGCAAGCGCGGCGCGCCGGGCGGCATGATTCCGCCGGACAGCGACCTGATCTTCGACGTGGAGCTGGTGGGCGTTAAATAATTCCTCATCTTTAGGAGACGGCAATGCGTATCGCGAACGATGTCACTGAACTGATCGGTAACACCCCCCTCGTCAGGATCCGCAAGCTGTCTCCCGGCGGGGCGGAGATCCTTGCCAAGCTCGAGTTCTACAATCCCGCGCACAGCGTCAAGGACCGCATCGGCCTGGCGATGATCGAGGCGGCGGAGAAGGCCGGCCGGATCGGGCCCGACACTGTCATCGTCGAGCCGACCAGCGGCAACACCGGCATCGCCCTGGCCATGGTGTGCGCCGCGCGCGGCTATCGCTGCAAGCTGGTCATGCCCGAAACCATGAGCAACGAACGGCGCATGCTGCTGCGTGCCTATGGCGCCGAACTGGTGCTCACGCCCGGTTCGGAGGGCATGCTGGGCGCGATCCGCCGCGCCGAGGAAATCGTCGCCAGCGAGCCGCGCGCCTTCATGCCCCAGCAGTTCAACAATCCCGCCAACCCGGAAGTGCACCGCCGCACGACCGCCGAGGAAATCTGGCGCGACACCGACGGCAAAGTCGACATCGTCGTCGCCGGCGTCGGCACCGGCGGCACCATCACCGGCGTGGGCGAAGTCATCAAGGAACGCAAGCCCGGCTTCCAGATTATCGCCGTCGAACCGGAAGCCTCGCCGATGCTGTCGAAAGGGACGAAAGGCCCGCACCCGATCCAGGGGATCGGCGCCGGCTTCGTGCCGGAGGTACTGAATACCGGCATCTATGATGAGGTCATTACCGTCAGTAACGAGAATGCCTTCGAGACGGCCCGTGCCGCGGCGCGCGAAGAAGGTTTATTGGTCGGGATTTCCTCGGGGGCCGCTTTGTGGGCGGCGATGCAGGTGGCGCAGCGGCCGGAAAATGCGGGGAAATTGATCGTGACGATTATTCCGTCGTTTGGTGAGCGGTATCTCAGTACGGCGCTGTTTGCGAACCTGGCCGGTTGATTCTTTATGGTGGGCACGGAGCGCCCACCCTACGACCTACGATGCCGTAAGGTGGGCGCCCCGTGCCCACCAAACGTGATTACGCCACCAGCGCGCAGCGATGCTGCGACGTCCCTTCCTCCACCTGCAGCGTGCAATGCCCGATCGAAAAATCGTGGCGCAGCTTCGCCACGATGGCGTCGATCGCCGCATCGCCCGGATAACCCTGCGGCATCACCAGGTGCGCCGTCAGCGCCGTCTCCGTCGTGCTCATCGCCCAGATGTGCAGGTCGTGCACACCGGTCACGCCGGGCTGGCCGTTCAGGAAGCGCTGGATCGCCGCCGCATCGACATTGTCCGGCACGGCCGCCATCACCAGGCGCAGCGATTCGCGCAGCAGCGACCAGGTGCCGTACACGATCACCAGCACGATCACCAGGCTGACCGCCGGGTCGAGCCAGGTCCAGCCGGTGCCCATGATGACCAGGCCCGACACCACCACGCCCAGCGAAATCGCGGCGTCGGCCGCCATGTGCAGGTAGGCGCCGCGCACATTCAGATCGTCCTTGCTGCCGGCCATGAAGAGCCAGGCCGAGAAGCCGTTGATCGCCACGCCGATGGCCGCCACGACCGACACCGTCACGCCTTCGACCGGCATCGGTACCGTCAAGCGGTGCAGGGCTTCCCAGGCGATCGCGCCGCAGGCCAGCAGCAGCAAAATGGCGTTGGCCAACGCCGCCAGGATCGAGGAGCTGCGCAGGCCATAGGTATAGCGCGCGCTGGGCGCACGCTTGGCCAGCACGGCCGCGCCCCAGGCCAGCACCAGGCCGAGTACGTCGGACAGGTTGTGGCCGGCGTCGGCCATCAGCGCCGTCGAGTTGGCCAGGAAGCCGTAGACGAATTCGATGGCGACGAACAGGGTGTTGACCCCGATCGCCAGCGCAAAGGCGCGCCCGTGGCCGGGTTCCGGCATGTGGTGGTGATGGTGGCCGTGGGCGTGGCCGTGGTGATGGTCGTGATCGTGGTGGTCGTGGCTCATGCGGCATCCATTGCGGTAAGGGGTTCGGCGATGTGCTCGAACATGGTGGCGAGCAGGATGCTGATGTGGGCGTCGGCGGCCGAATAGAACACCTGCTTGCCCTGGCGCTCGGCCTTCAAGATGCGCGCGGCGCGCAGCAGGCGCAAATGGTGGCTGACGAGCGAACTCGACAGCGCCAGCGTCGCGGCGATGTCGCCCACCGAGGTCGGCTGATTCAGGCAGGCCAGCACGATGCGCAGGCGGGTTGCATCACCCAGCAGGTGGAACAGGTCCGCCAGCTGGGCAATGGCGTGATCGGGATGGTCGAGTTTGCTCATCGCTAACATGTGAATAGTTGTTCACATGTTAGATCAAGTTCGATATTTCAGCAAGCCAGCGGCCTTGCAGCAGAGCGAAGGGCGCGTTTTTTCTTGTCGGGAAAGTACTACAGGCAAGCATTCAATTGAACGGGGGTTAACGGAAAGCGCGTCATATAATTGTTCTTGTATTAAGAAATGGAACGGTTTTGGTTTGCCAAGCGTGCAACAAGAATATATCCAACGCTCAGCATTCCCCGCCGTCGTTCTGGCCCGCAAACGGATATGCGGCCACACGGGACTGTCCCTCGAGAACATCACAAGCTACTTTAGGATATAGACACATGAACAAGAAAATCGCCATTGTCGGCGCTGGATTTTCCGGAGCTGTGATTGCCAACCAGCTGGCCCAAGCCGGCTACACCGTCGAAGTCTTCGAAGCGCGCTCCCACGTTGCAGGCAACTGCCACTCCGAACGCGATGCCGAAACCGGCGTCATGCTGCACGTCTACGGTCCGCACATCTTCCACACCGACAACGAGCGCGCCTGGGAATTCGTCAACCGCTACGCCGAGTTCAAGCCCTACGTGAACCGCGTCAAGGCCATCACCAGGAACCAGGTCTTCACGCTGCCGATCAACCTGCTCACCATCAACCAGTTCTTCAACAAGACCATGGGTCCGGCCGAGGCGGAAGAATTCCTGGCGTCGCTGGGCGACAAGTCGATCGTCGACCCGCAGACCTTCGAAGAGCAGGCGCTGCGCTTCGTCGGCCGCGAACTGTATGAGGCCTTCTTTAAGACCTATACCGTCAAGCAGTGGGGCCTGCAGCCGAGCGAACTGCCGGCCAGCATCCTGAAGCGCCTGCCGGTGCGCTTCAACTACGACGACAATTACTTCAGCCACAAGTACCAGGGCATGCCGGCCGAGGGCTACACGGCGCTGGTCGAGAACATCATCAACGTGCCGGGCGTGACCGTGCACCTGAACACCCGCTTCGACCCGGACCTGAAGTCCGAGTACGAACACGTGTTCTACAGTGGCCCGATCGACGCCTGGTTCAAGCACGCCGAAGGCCGCCTGCCTTACCGCACGCTGGACTTCGAAACCTTCCGCGCCACCGGCGACTACCAGGGCAATGCCGTCATCAACTACTGCGACGACGCCAAGCCCTACACCCGCATCACCGAGCATAAACACTTCTCGCCGTGGGAAAAGCACGAAAAGACGATCTGCTACAAGGAATACAGCCGCCAGTGCGAAGAGAAGGACATCCCCTATTATCCGATCCGCCTGGCGCGCGACAAGAAGCAGCTCGAGCTGTACGTGAATCTGGCGAAGAAGGAGCCGAACGTGACTTTCGTTGGGCGTCTGGGCACCTATCGTTACCTGGATATGGATGTGACGATCAATGAGGCACTGATCACGGCGGATAAATTCCTGGAGTCGGCGCGCGACAAGTCGCAGATGCCGGCGTTCGTGATCGATCCGCTGGGTTGAGTGTTGTAGGGTGGGCGCCCCGAGCCCACCATAAGGACGAGCAGAGGGGGCGCATGCCGTTGGTGGGCACGGAGCGCCCACCCTACAAATCATCCGGGCAGCTGGCCCATCAGAATCAGCGAGACTGGCTTGCCCGTGTGCGGATGCACCGGTTCTCGCAGCGCTGTCACGCGCAGCCCGCTGTCGACGAACAGCGTCACCCAGCTCCCCACGGTACGGAAATACCACGGTGGGGCATCCTGGAAATCCGTGCTGAACCCGGCCCAGCTGCCTTCCCGCCAGCCGTCGACATAAGGCGCTTCGCCGCAGGCCATCAAGGGATGCACGGTCTGCACGATCAAGGTGCCGCCGGGACGCAAATACGAAGGCGCCGCGCGCAGCAAGTTCGCCGTTGCCTCCTCCCCGATCAGCGAGAAATTGCAGACGGCGACATCCACCGACAATTGCAGGCCGCCCGCCGCGATCTCTTCATACGACATCACCCGAAACTCGCCGCCGCCCGACACCCGCGCCGCTTCGACCAGGCCGGGAATCGCATCGACCCCGACCATCTGCACGTCCGGCAGGGCGCGGATCAGCCAGCCTTCGCCGCAGCCGAGATCGACGCCCGTGCGGGGCGAACAGGAACGCACGGCCTCGACGATCGCGGCGTCCGTCACCAGCGCGCGGCTGGCGATTTCCCGGCCGCGCACGGCGGCTGTCCACGGATCGACGTTGCGCGACCAGGCGTCGACGATGCGCTCGTCCGTCAGCGCGCTCATCGCAGCTGGCCCTCAGTGTCGCGCACTTCGACCGGCCCCAGCTTCAGCTTGTCGAGCTGCGGCGCGATCTTCTTGCGCTCGCCCACCGCCACCACCATCAGGCGCTGCGGATCGAGGTAGCGTTTTGCAGCGGCCTGCACGTCCGCCGCGGTCACGGCTTCCAGGCGCGCCGGCAGCTGGGTGTAGTAATCGAGCGGCAGGTCGAAGACAAACGCCTCGGCCAGGCTGGCGCCGATGTCGCTGTTGGTCTCGAAATGGTTCGGCAGCGACAGCAGCTGGGCATTGCGCGCGCCGGCCAGCTCTTCCGCGCCGAGCGGCTTGTCCATCATGGCTTGCGCTTCGCGCAGCAGTTCCGATACCGAAGCGCCCGTCACGTTGGCGCGCACGCTGCCGGCGATGATGAAGGGGCCCGGCGTGCGGTCGTACCTGAAGCCCGAGTACACGCCGTAGGTATAGCCCTTGTCTTCGCGCAGGTTCTGGTTGATGCGGCTGGTGAACAGGCCGCCGAAGGCAGCGTTCATGACTTCCAGCGCCGGGAACTGCGGCGTCTTGCGGTCCGCGCCCAGCATCGTCAAACGCAGCGCCGTCTGGCCCGCGCCTGGCTGGTCGACCAGCACCACGCGCGCCTTCGTCGTGGTCGGCGTGCCCGGCGCAAACGGCGGCACCGGCGCGCGCTTCCAGTCGCGGAACTGCGCTTCGGCCAGGGCTTTCAGTTCGAACCGCGAGATGTCGCCTGAGACGACCAGCGCCGCATTGCCCGGCACATAATGGCGGCGCCAGAAGCCTTCCAGGTCCTCGCGCGTGACGGCGCGGATCGCCGGCTCGGTGCCCAGCTGGCCGTATCCGTAAGGATGGCGCGGTCCGTACAGGGCGCCGGCGGCGGCCAGGGCGGCGATGGTTTCCGGATCGTCGCGCTGCTGCATCAGGTCGCCCAGGCGGCTGGCGCGCTGGCGCTCGACTTCGGCGGTCGGGAAGGCCGGATGCTGGACCACGTCGGCCAGCACGGCAAGGGCCGCGCCGAAGTTGGCGCGCAGCGCCAGCAGCGAGACGCTGGACGCGCCGGTGCTGCTGCCGGTGTCCAGAAAGGCGCCCAGCTGCGCGATCTCGTCGGCGATGCGCGGCGCGCTGCGTGTGGCGGTACCCTCGGTCAGCATCTGCGCCGTGAAGCCGGCGAGACCGGGCAGGGCAGGGGGATTGGCGTCCGACCCGCTGCGTACCACCAGGTCGGCCGACACCAGCGGCAGCGCCGGGTTGTAGTGGTGGATGACGGTGAGGCCGTTCTCGAGTGTAAACGCTTCGCCCTGCGGCAGTTGCATGCGCGGCGCCGGTCCCGCCTTCGGCATCTGCGCGCGCCAGGCTTCGGCTTCATTGATGCCGCCGGGGATGCCCTTGGTGCGCGCCTTCGGCGGCTTCGGGGCCGGCGGATCGGGCGGCAGCTCGGGAATGCCGGGCACGCCGGCCACCACCACGCGCGATTTTTTCTGCAGCCAGGTCCGCGCGGCGCGCTGGACGTCGGCGGCGGTAATTTTACGGAGCTGCGCCACGTCCTGGGCCAGATAGCCGGGGTCGCCCGTGTACTGGTTGTAGTGGTTCAGCTGGTCGGCCAGGCCGTCGCCGCCCAGTTTTTCCAGCGAGCTGACGATCGCCGTCTCGATCTGGTTGCGGGCGCGCGCCACTTCCTGCTCGCTCGGGCCGTGGTCGCGCAGGGCAGCCAGTTCGGCATCGATCGCTTCCTCGATCTCGGCCGGCGTGTGGCCGGCGCGCGCCGTGACCTCGATCAGGAAAGTGGAGGCCAGCGCGCGCGAATCCTGGTCGGCGTCGACGTCCTGGGCGATCTGGCGCCCGTAGACCAGCGATTTATACAGGCGGCTCGACTTGCCGCCGGCCAGGATCTGGGCCGCGACCGCCAGTTCGGCGTCGCCCGGCTGGTAGGCGGAGGGCGTGAGCCAGCCCATGTAGACGCGCGGCAGCTCGACCCGGTCCGGCACCACCAGGCGCTTTTCGCTCGTGATCGGCGGGGTGACGACTTTCGGGCGCACCACGGCCGGACCGCGGCGCAGGCTCCCAAAATACTTCGCGACGAGGGCACGGGTTTTCACCTTGTCGATGTCGCCCGCGATCACGATGCTGGCGTTATTGGGACCGTAGTAGCGCGTAAAAAACTCGCGCACGTCTTCCAGTTTCGCGTTCTGGATGTCGGTGTGCGAGCCGATCACCGAGGCCCGGTACGGGTGGTCCTGCGGGAACAGCGCATGGTTCAGCGCTTCCTCGACGATGCCGTAGGGTTCGTTTTCCACCGTGTCGCGCCGCTCGTTGCGCACCACGTCCTGCTGGTTGGTCAGCGACTTCTGGTCCAGCACGTCGAGCAGGTAGCCCATGCGGTCGGCGTGCACCCACAAGGCGAGCTCCAGCTGGTTCGAGGGCACGGTGTCGTAGTAATTGGTGCGGTCGTAGTCGGTGCTGCCGTTGCTGTCGCTGGCGCCGGCGCCCTCCATCAGGCGGTCGGCCAGGCCGCGCGGCAGGTGCTTGCTGCCCGCGAACATCATGTGCTCGAACAGGTGGGCGAAGCCGGTCAGGCCCGGCGCCTCGTTGGCCGGGCCGACGTGGTACCAGACGTTCACCGCCACCAGCGGCAGGCGTTTATCTTCGACCAGGATCACCTGCAGGCCATTGGGCAGGACGTACTTGTCGAAAGCGATGTTCGGGATGCCGGGAAGCTGCGTCGTCGATGCGGGGCTCGCGGCCGCGGCGCCCCCGCCCTGCGCGCCGGCGCCGTTCAGGGCGGCCATCAGCAGCGATGCGGCAACGAGTGGGCGGGTGTTCATGTGATACTCCAGAAAAATAAGCTCATGCGGCTAATCATGCAGATGCGTCAGTGGCAGCGTGCGCTGCCGTGGTCGGGTGGCGATGCGTTCGGTAACTGAGGTGGGGTCGCTTCCAGGAATTCCCAGTCATAGCGTCCCGGCGCCAGGCGCAGGCGCAGCACGCCGTTGCGGCTGGCGTCGCGCGTCTCGCTGTTTGCCTTGGGTACCAGGAACGGCGTCGGATAGGCGCCGCCGGTGCCGGCCACGAACTGGCGCAGGCCGCGCGGATCGCCTTGTCCATCCGCATTTTGCGGCGCGAAGCGTTCGTAGTCGTGGTCGTGGCCGGACAGCACCAGCTCGGCGCCGGCTTGCTGCAGCAGCGCCCAGGCGTCGCGCATGACGGGCACGCTGCCGTGGCCGCCCGAACTGTACAGGGGATGGTGCCAGAATGCCAGCGTGCAGGGCGGCGTGTCCTCGCCGGCTTCGCCCGCGTCGCGCGCCAGTTCCGTCTTCAGCCAGGCCAGCTGGGCGGCCTGGGCCTCGCCGGCCAGGTTGCTGTCGAGCGAGTAGATGCGCCAGGCGCCCAGTTCCAGGCGGTAGTAGCCGCGGCCGGCGCGGGCGCCGAAATAGGCGAAGTAGGGCGCCGCGCCTTTGCTGTAGTACTCGTGGTTGCCGGGAGAGGGCCAGGTGCGCTCCCTGAAACGGCCCCAGGTCGGGCCGTAGCAGCCTTCGAACTCCGCCTGCGTGCCGCGCGGATAGGTGTGGTCGCCCAGGGTCAAGACGACGGCTTGCGGGTCGGCGGCCAGGCCGGCCGCGACCACGGCGGCGGTGTCGGCCGCGCCCGACCAGCGCGGGTCGGGGTGGGCGCAGCGGGCGATGTCGCCGACGGCGTACACGGTCTGGATGTCAAGCCCGTCCGGCGCCGGCGCAGGGGTGGGAGCATTCGTCGTGGCGCAAGCCGCCAGCGCGCAGGCAAGCGGCAGCGCCCCGGCGCGCCTCACGATTCGCGCCTCGCTATTCAATGAAGCGCAGCAGCCCGCGCAGTGCGTGCGCCACGGTCTGCTCGCGCACGGCCTGGCGGTCGCCCTGGAACACGAGGCGTTCCGTAAACGTGGTGTCGCCGCGCGACCAGCCGAAACAGACGGTGCCGACCGGTTTGCCCGGCACCGCGCCGGTCGGGCCGGCGATGCCGGTGGTGGAGACGGCGACGTCGGCGTTGCTGTTGGCCAGCGCCCCTTCCGCCATCGCGCCCGCCACTTCCTCGCTCACCGACCCGAACTGGGCGATCAGCGCGGCCGAGACGTCGAGCAGCTCGGTTTTCGAGGCATTCGAATAGGTCACGAACCCGCATTCGAACCAGCCGGTCGAGCCGGCGATCTCGGTGACGGCCTGCGACACGCCGCCGCCGGTGCAGGATTCGGCGGTGGCCAGCACCAGGCGCCTGGCTTGCAGCGCCATGCCCACTTTCGTTGCAAGATCGATCAAATCGTTCGTCACGTGCAGCTCCTTCAGGTGGGGCCGGACTCGGCCGGCGGCGCGACAGCGGGTGGTCGCGCGTGGATTCATTCTAGCGCGGCCCGGCCCGGATCGGTGTGGCAAACTTGCATGCGATGGCCGTCCCGGACGCGCAAGCTACCCAAACGCGACATGCAGCGGTAAAGTATATGTATGTCCCGAAAAATGTCCCGTGCGACACGACGGGAATCCGAGCTGCTATCCTGCATCGCGGCGCTAAGGCCGCGTTTCTTTTTTTCAACAGACATGTTTATGCCGCATGCATTATCCACGTGCTGCCGGGTAGGGCCGGTCCAATCGTGATGGCCTTCGCCGTCCGGGTCGCGCGTTCGGCCCCGCTCGTCCTGTTTGCCCTGTGGCTGCTGGCCGGCACCGTCCATGCGCAGCCTGTGCGTCCCGAGGCGGCGAAGGAAGTCGCGGTCAAGGCCGCCTATCTGTATAAATTCGCCGGCTTCGTCGACTGGCCCCCCAGCGCCTTCGCCCGCCCCGACAGCCCGCTCGTGATCGGCGTGGCCGGCAACGACGAACTGGCCGGCCAGCTCGAGCAGCTGGTAGTGAACCGCAGCGTCGGCGGCCATCCGCTGGCCGTGCGCCGCCTGCGCCGCGGCGATGCGCCCACCGGTCTGCATGTGCTGTATGTGGGCGGCGCCGGTGCCGATCCGGGCGCCTGGAGCGAGCTGCTGGCCGGCGCGCGCGGCCTGCCGCTGCTGACCGTCGGCGAGGCCGCCGACCTGCCCAATAATATGATCCGCTTCGTCATGGTCGACCAGCACCTGCGCTTCGAGGTCGCCCTCGGCCCGGTCGCGCCGAGCGGCCTGAAAATCAGCGCGCGCCTGCTGGCGGCGGCCCTGCGCGTGACGGGGGCTTCATGAACGCCAGCTCCTCGATCCGCAAGAAGCTGGTGCGGGTGGTAATGGCCACCACCTTCGCCGCGCTGCTGGTCTCGGTCGGCCTGATCATCGCCTACGACCTGCGCAACTACCAGCGCTCGCTGGTGAACGACCTGTCGACCCAGGCCGAACTGGTCGGCCACATGACCTCGGCCGCGCTGGCCTTCGACGACCCGCGCCTGGCCGGCGAAAACCTGGCCCTGCTGCGCACCCGCCCGACCGTGAATGCGGCCGCCATCTTCGACGAGAACGGGCGACTGTTCGCTTCCTATTCGGCGGGCAAGGAAGCAACTACCTTCCCGTCGCGTCCCGAAGCGGCGGGCGCCCGCACCGAAGGCAATGCGGTGCTGCTGTTCCGCCCGATCGTGGAAAACGGCGAAACCATCGGCACGGTCTGGCTGCGCGCCGAGAACCGGATGCTGGCGCGCACCCTCGACTACCTCGCCATCGCGCTCGGCGTGATGCTGCTGGCCATGGGGACCGCCTACCTCCTGATGCGGCGCATGGGCCGCGTCATCACGGTGCCGATCGTGGCGGTGACCGAGATCGCGCGCGACGTGGTCGCCACGCGCGACTATTCGCGCCGCGCGCCGCGCCTGGGCAACGACGAGGCGGCGGAACTGGCCGACTCCTTCAATGCGATGCTGACCGAGATCGAGCAGCGCACGCGCGAGCTGGAAGACTCGAACGGAGAAATCGTGCGCGAAGCCCAGGAGCGCTCGCGCGCCCAGCAGGAAGTGATGCGCCTGAACGAGCAGCTCGAACACCGGGTCGACGAGCGCACCATGCAGCTGGCGCTGGCGAACGCCGAGCTGGCCAATGCGATCGACGAGGCGAGAAAAGCCAACCAGGCCAAGTCCGCCTTCCTGTCCTCGATGAGCCACGAGCTGCGCACCCCGCTCAACGCGATCCTCGGCTTCGCCCAGATCCTCACTTCCGAGTCGCTGCCCACCACCGAGGCCCAGAAGAAGGAATTCGCCAGCCACATCCTCAAATCGGGACGGCACCTGCTCACCCTGATCAACGAGATCCTCGACCTGGCGAAAGTCGAATCGGGCACCATCACGCTGTCGATGGAACCGGTGGCGCTGGGCGAGATCCTGACCGAATGCCAGACCATGATCGAACCGCTGGCGGCGGCGCGCGGCATCCGGGTGCTGTTCCCGCAGCAGGCGCAGGTGGACCATGTGGTGCTGCTGGCCGACCGCACGCGTCTGAAGCAGGTGCTGCTCAATCTGCTGTCGAACTCGATCAAGTACAACCGCGATGCCGGCGCCGTGGTGCTCGGCTGCCAGCAGGTCAGCCGCGAGCGCCTGCGCATCGCGGTGCAGGACACCGGCATGGGCCTGCGTCCCGACCAATTGGACAGCCTGTTCCAGCCCTTCAACCGCCTCGGCCAGGAAGCGGGCGCGCAGGAGGGTACCGGCATCGGCCTGGTGGTGACGCGGCGCCTGGTCGAACTGATGAACGGGACCATCGAGGTCAGCAGCAGCCCGGGCGTGGGCAGCGTGTTTACGATCGAACTGGGCGCGACCTCGCCGCAGGTCTCGCAGGCCGGCGCTTTCGAGGCGGCCGCGCCGGCGCTCGCCGCCGATGACCAGGGCACGCCGCACCTGCTGCTCTACGTCGAGGACAATCCGGCCAACCTGAAACTGGTCGAGGAGATCGTGCGCTTCCGCCCCGACCTGCGCCTGATCGCCGCCGGCGACGGGCCGCTCGGCCTGTCGATGGCGCGCGCGCACCACCCCGAGATCATCCTGATGGACCTGAACCTGCCCGGCATGAGCGGACTGGAAGTGCTGGCGCAGCTGCGGCGCGAGCCCGGCATGCGCGACATCCCCGTGATCGCGCTGACGGCGAACGCCATGCCGCGCGATATCGAGCGCGGCATCGCGGCCGGCTTCACACGCTATCTGACGAAACCGATCGACATCGACAAGTTCAACGAGGCGATCGACCTGACGCTGGCGCAGCTGCGCGCGCAGAAAGGAGCCGCCTCATGATCACGCAGGCCGACGTGCGGCGTGCGCGCATCCTGGTGGTGGACGACCAGCCGGTCAACGTCCAGCTGCTGGAATACCTGTTAAAGACCACCGGCTACGAGAACGTGCACAGCACGAGCGACCCGCGCCAGGTGGTGTCGCTGCACCTGAAGCACCGCTTCGACCTGATCATCCTCGACCTGCACATGCCGCACATGGATGGCTTCCAGGTGATGGAGGCATTAAAACCTCTGGAGAGCGAATCCTGGCTGCCGGTGCTGGTGGTGACGGCCGAACCGGACAAGAAGCTGGCGGCGCTGGAAGCGGGCGCGCGCGACTTCATCGGCAAGCCGCTCGACACGGTCGAGGTGATGACGCGCATCCGCAACCTGCTGGAAGTGCGGCTGATGCACCGCGAGTCGCGAGAATACGGGGTGCACCTGGAACGCACCGTGCGCGAGCGCACCGCGGCGCTGGGGCGCTTCAGGAGCGCGATGGACGCCACCACCGACGGCATCTTCCTAATCGACGCGGCCAGCCTGGCCCTGGTGGACGTGAGCGACGGCGCCTGCCGCATGCTGGGCTTTTCGCGCGAGGCGCTGCTGCGCATCGATCCGGTGGCGCTGGGCCTGACGACCAAAGCCCAGCTCGAGCGCCACCTGGCGACGAATGGCGCGGCACACGAAGCCGACATCAACGAGACCGAACTGCTGCGCGCCGGCGGGGAGGGCGCGGTGCCGGTCGAGATCAGCTGGCAGTGGCAGGAGGCAGGGACGAGTAAACTCCTGATCGCGGTCGCGCGCGACATCTCGGAGCGGCGCCTGGCGCAGCAGCGCCTGAAGCACCTGGCCAGTTTCGATGCGCTGACCGGCCTGCCGAACCGCACCCTGTTCTTCCAGAACCTGCGCGAGACGATCGAGCTGGCGCAGGATAAAGCCTGGCGCGTGGCGGTGCTGTTCATCACGCTCGACCGTTTTAAGATCGTCAACGATTCGCTGGGGCCGGCGCTGGGCGATGAGCTGCTGCGCCAGTTCAGCGACCGCCTGGTGCGCGTGCGCGGGCAGCGCGGCGCGGTCGGGCGCCTGGGCGGCGACGAATTCGCCGTCATCCTCAGCATGACGCGCGAGCAGCAGGACGAGGCGGCGCACCTGGCCAACGAGATCCGCGAATCGCTGCGCGCGCCTTTCGACCTGAACGGCCAGCAGGCCGTGCTCACCGCCAGCATCGGCATCGCCATGTATCCGGACGACGCGACCGAGCCGCAGACCCTGGTGAAATACGCCGATACGGCGATGGTGCGCGCCAAGGAAGCGGGGCGCGACGGCTACCGCTTCTTCACGGCCGGCATGAACGTGCAGGTGCTGGCCCGGCTCGACCTCGAGGTGGCGCTGCGCAGCGCCCTGGAGGGGGATCAGTTCGTACTGCATTATCAACCCAAGCTCGAACTGTCGACGGGACGGGTGTGCGGCGTCGAGGCGCTGCTGCGCTGGCTCCGCCCGGGCCACGGCCTGGTGTACCCGGCCGAATTCGTGCCGGTGCTCGAAGAGACGGGGATGGTGGTACGCATCGGCGAGTGGATCATCATGGAGGCCTGCCGCCAGATCGCCGAGTGGCACGAGCAGGGCGTGCGCGACGTGCGGGTGGCGGTCAACGTATCGAGCCGCCAGTTCGTCGAGGGCGACCTGGAAGGCGTGGTGCGCGCCGCGATCCAGACGCACGGCATCGAACCGTCCATGCTGGAACTGGAGCTGACCGAAAGCGCGCTGATGACGAATGCCGGGCGCACCATCGAGGTGCTTGAACGGCTCAAGCAGCTGGGCATCCGCATCGCGATCGACGACTTCGGCACCGGCTACTCGAGCCTGGCCTATCTGAAACGCTTCCCGATCGACAAGCTCAAAATCGACATCGCGTTCGTGCGCGACATCGTCACCAATCCGGACGACGCGGCCATTGCGCTGGCCATCATCAGCATGGCGCACAGCCTGCACATGCAGGTGATCGCGGAAGGCGTCGAGACGCGCGCCCAGATGGCTTTCCTGCGCCGCCACCGCTGCGACGAGATCCAGGGTTTTCATTTTTCGCGCGCGCTGTCGGCAAGCCAGCTGGCCCAGCTGGTGCGCGAGAACCGCGAAACGCCGACCCGCCCGACTTCGGACGACAGCAATGTGCAGACCATCCTGGTGGTGGACGACGACGTCGACACCCTGAGCACGCTGCATCGCCTGCTACGGCGCGATAACTACCGCGTGCTGACGGCGGCGACGCCGACCGAGGCCTTCGAGCTGCTGGCCTTGTACCACGTGCAGGTCGTGATGTGCGACCAGCGCATGCCGGTCATGAGCGGCACCGAGTTCCTGAGCAAGGTGAAGGAAATGTACCCGGATACGATGCGCATCATCCTGTCCGGCTACACGGGCGTGCAGACAGTGCTCGAATCGATCAACCGCGGGGCGATCTACAAGTTCTATACGAAGCCGTGGAACGACGCGGAATTGCGCGACAACGTGCGGCTGGCGTTCCGGCATTACTGGATGGAGCACGGGCCGTACGACGACCGCAAGGTGCCGCGGACGGGGTAGGTGAGCACGATGCCGGCGTCCGCGTGGGCACGGAGTGCCCACCCTACAAAACCGGCGCCGTTCGTAGGGTGGGCACTCTGTGCCCACGCCGTAAGATGCATGCAAAACGTCGAACAATCACTCGCCGCTGAAGTGATCCCACCCCTGCACATCCATCTCCACAGGCTTCCCGGCCGCATCCACGAATCGCAATCCCGGCTCGGCCTCGATCCTGCCCACGCGCGTGACCGGCACCCCGACTCCCGCCGCCGTCGCGATCACGGCCTCGCGTTGAGCCGCCGGCGCCGTGAAGCACAGTTCGTAGTCATCGCCCCCGGCCAGCGTAAACCGGCGGCGCAGCGCCAGCGATTGCTGCGCCAGCGCCGGACCGGCCGGCAGCGCATCGACGTCGAGCGTGGCGCCGACCTTCGAGGCGTCCAGGATGTGCGCCAGGTCGCCGACCAGGCCGTCGGAGATGTCGAGCGCCGCGTGCGCCAGCGGCAGCACCGATAGCGCGCGCCCGAGTTCGACCCGGGGAGTCGGCAGGTGCATGCGCGGCGCGGCCAGCGCCAGGTCGTCGGCGTCCAGCGCGACTTCCTTCCAGTAGCCGGCCAGCGCCAGGCGCGCGTCGCCCAGGGTGCCCGAGATCCAGATGTCGTGCCCGGCGCGCGCGGCGTCGCGCCGCAGCGCGTGGCCGGGCGCGATCTCGCCGAAGACGGTGATGCAGATGGCCAGCGGCCCGCGCGTCGTGTCGCCGCCGATCAGTTCGCAGTCGTGTTCATCGGCCAGCGCGAACATCCCGTTCGAAAAGGCTTCCAGCCACTCGGGGTCGGCGCCGGGCAGCGAGAGCGCGAGCGTGAACCCGATGGGTTTGGCGCCCATTGCGGCCAGGTCGGATAAATTCACGGCCAGGCATTTATGGCCCAGCATGCGCGGATCGGCGCCGGCGAAGAAATGGCGGCCCTCGATCAGCAGGTCGGTCGAGATCGCCGTCTGCATACCGGGCGTCGGAGCGAGCAGGGCGCAGTCGTCGCCGATGCCGAGGACGGCGTGGCCGGTACGGGCACGGCGGAAGTATTGTTTGATGAGGTCGAATTCGGAAAGCATGGGTCAATTCTACCGTCCGCGTCCCCATATCGAATGATTGTCATCGCGGCAATATTGGTATTTATCGGATTTGCTTATACGATGACGCATCGTATTGGTTAAGCTTATGGTTCTCCATGCGTGGAAAATACGTAGCCAATTGATAGCCGAATGAAAGAGTCAGTCTGATAAAATTGGAGGTTCCCCTCTAAGTTCAGGAAGGCTGCATAGCATGGATTCGTCATCGGACAAAAAAGAAGAACTGCGCCAACAACTGCGTGCTGCAGCGCTCGAATACCACCAGTTCCCACGTCCGGGAAAGATCGCCGTCACCCCGATCAAGGGCCTGCTCAACCAGCGCGACCTGGCCCTGGCGTACTCGCCGGGCGTCGCAGCTCCTTGCGAAGAAATCGTCAAGGACCCGGCGGCCTCGTACAAGTACACCTCGCGCGGCAACCTGGTGGCCGTGATCTCGAACGGCACCGCCGTGCTGGGCCTGGGCAACATCGGCCCGCTGGCCTCGAAGCCGGTGATGGAAGGCAAGGGCGTGCTGTTCAAGAAGTTCGCAGCCATCGACGTCTTCGACATCGAGATCAACGAAAGCGACCCCGATAAACTGGTCGACATCATCGCTTCGCTGGAACCGACCTTCGGCGGCGTGAACCTGGAAGACATCAAGGCTCCCGAGTGCTTCTACATCGAGCGTAAACTCCGCGAGCGCATGAAGATCCCGGTCTTCCACGACGACCAGCACGGCACCGCGATCATCGTCGGCGCCGCCATCCTCAATGGCTTAAAGGTTGTCAACAAGGACATCAAGAACTGCAAACTGGTCGTTTCCGGCGCCGGCGCGGCGGCCCTGGCCTGCCTCGACCTGATCGTCGACCTCGGCTTCCCGATCGAGAACATTTTCGTGACCGACCTGGCCGGCGTGGTCTACAAGGGCCGCGTCGAACTGATGGACCCGGACAAGGAACGCTTCGCGCAAGACACGCCGCACCGCACCCTGACCGACATCGTGCCGAACGCCGATATCTTCCTCGGCCTGTCCGCCGGCGGCGTGCTGAAACCCGAGATGGTCGCGCAGATGGCGCCGAACCCGATCATCCTGGCGCTGGCCAACCCGAATCCGGAAATCCTGCCGGAAGACGCGAAAGCCGTGCGCAGCGACGTCATCATCGCCACCGGCCGTTCGGACTACCCGAACCAGGTCAACAACGTGCTGTGCTTCCCCTACATCTTCCGCGGCGCGCTGGACTGCGGCGCGACCACCATCACGCGCGAAATGGAAATCGCGGTGGTGCACGCGATTGCCGACCTGGCGCACGCCGAGCAGTCGGACGTGGTCGCGACCACCTACGGCATCAACAACCTGGCCTTCGGTCCGGAATACCTGATCCCGATGCCTTTCGATCCGCGTCTGCTGACCCACATCGCGCCGGCCGTTGCCAAGGCCGCGATGGAAGGCGGCGTCGCCACCCGTCCGATCGCGGACCTGGACGCCTACGCCGAGAGCCTGCAGCAGTTCGTGTACCGCAGCGGTTCCTTCATGAAGCCGCTGTTCCAGGTCGCCAAGAGCGCGCCGCCGGAACTCAAGCGCATCGTCTACGCCGAGGGCGAGGACGAGCGCGTGCTGCGCGCGGTGCAGGTGGTGGTCGACGAAAAGCTGGCGCGCCCGATCCTGGTCGGCCGTCCGGCCGTGCTGGAGCAGCGTATTGAAAAATTCGGCCTGCGCCTGAAGCAGGGCGTGCACTTCGACGTCATCAATCCCGACTTCGACGAGCGCTACCGCGACTACTGGCAGACCTACCACCAGATGGTGATGCGCCGCGGCGTGACCGCGGACATGGCCAAGCTGGCGATGCGCCGCCGCCATACGCTGATCGGCGCGATGATGATCCACAAGGGCGACGCCGACGGCATGATCTGCGGCACCTACGGCACCACCTGGACCCACCTCGACTTCATCGACAAGGTGCTGGGCAAGCGTGCCGGCGCCAAGGTGTACGCGGCGATGAATTTCGTCATCACCGACGAGCGCCAGCTGGCGATGGTCGACACCCACGTCAACGAGAATCCGACGGCCTGCGAGCTGGCCGAGATCACGGTCATGGCGGCCGAGGAGCTGGAACGCTTCGGCATCACCCCACGCGTGGCGCTGCTGTCGCACTCGAACTTCGGCACCTCCGACAGCGAGTCGGCCCGCAAGATGCGCGAGGCGCTGGCCCTGGTGCAGCAGAAGGCGCCGAACCTGGAAGTGGACGGCGAGATGCACGGCGACGCCGCGCTGGATTCCAAGCTGCGCAGCAAGATCATGCCGCAATCGACCCTGAAGGGCGACGCCAACCTGGTCGTGATGCCGGACATCGACTCGGCGAACATCGCCTACAACCTGCTCAAGACGGCGGCCGGCAACGGCATCGCGGTCGGTCCGGTCCTGCTCGGCTGCGCCAAGCCGGTGCACATTTTGACCCCGTCGGCGACCGTACGCCGCATCGTCAACATGACGGCGCTGTGCGTGGTCGATGCGGTGTCGAACCGGTGAAATGATTTGAACGACCGGGCTGACGAAAGTTCAGCCCGACTGATGATCCATTGAGTGGACTCACAGGCGAGCGTGCTCGCCTGTTTTTTTGGGCGGACACAAGTAACAATCCGTAAGCAGGGGGCGCAGGCCGGCGGCGATGACCGATACTGTCGTATCGATGTTGCTATGGCGGCAATTTTTCCTGTCCTTCCTGAGGTGCGGCAAGAATGTTCTGCTACAATATTGGGTTGCCATCAGCTCGTCTAGCTTCAGTCCATTCATCCGGGATTTCGCATCATGCAACAACCAACAAAAAGAGCCGTAATTACCGGCATTACCGGCCAGGACGGCGCCTACCTGGCGCAATTGCTGCTCGACAAGGGCTACCACGTGACGGGCACCTTCCGCCGTGCCAGCTCCACCAATTTCTGGCGTATCGAAGAGCTCGGCATTGATACCCATCCGAACCTGTCCCTGGTCGAATTCGACCTGACCGACCTCGCTTCCAGCCTGCGCCTGATCCAGAATGCCGCGCCCGACGAGGTCTATAACCTGGCGGCGCAAAGTTTTGTCGGCGTCTCCTTCGACCAGCCGCTGACCACGGCATCGATCACCGGCCTGGGCGCCGTCAACCTGCTCGAAGCCATCCGCATCGTGAACCCGAAGATCCGCTTCTACCAGGCGTCGACCTCGGAAATGTTCGGCAAGGTGCAGGCCATCCCGCAGGTCGAGGAGACCCCGTTCTATCCGCGCAGCCCCTACGGCGTGGCCAAGCTGTACGCCCACTGGATGACGATCAACTACCGCGAGAGCTACGGCATCTTCGGTTCGTCGGGCATCCTGTTCAACCACGAGTCGCCGCTGCGCGGGCGCGAATTCGTCACCCGCAAGATCAGCGATTCGGTCGCCAAGATCGCCCTCGGCAAGCTCGAGGTGCTCGAACTGGGCAACCTCGACGCCAAGCGCGACTGGGGCTATGCGCGCGAATACGTCGAAGGCATGTGGCGCATGCTGCAGGCTGAACGGCCCGACACCTATGTGCTGGCCACCAACCGCACCGAGACCGTGCGCGATTTCGTGGCCATGGCCTTCAAGTCGGTCGATGTCACGCTCGACTGGCAGGGCAGCGGCGAAGCCGAAACGGGTGTTTGCACCCGCAGCGGCAAGGCGCTGGTGCGCGTGTCGCCGCGCTTCTACCGTCCGGCCGAAGTCGACCTGCTGATCGGCGATGCGGCCAAGGCCAAGCGCGAACTCGGCTGGGAGCCGCAGACGACGCTCGAAGCCCTGTGCCAGATGATGGTCGAAGCCGACCTGCGCCGTAACCGGCAGGGCGCCTCGTTCTGATATGCGTTCCCTGGGCACCGAGACCGGTTCCGCTCCCGCCGCTGTGCGCGAGGGCGAGGGCAAGCGTGCCCTCATTACCGGGCTGGGCGGCTTTACCGGCCGCTATGTCGCCGACGAGCTGACGGCGGCCGGCTACCGCGTCTACGGCACCGTCATGCCCGGCGACGCAGCCGGCCGCGACGTCTTCGCCGCCGACCTGTGCGAGCGTGGCGTGGTGGCCGCGCTGGTTGAGGAAGTCCAGCCGGACGTGGTCGTGCACCTGGCCGGCATCGCCTCGGTAGTGTACGGCGACGCGGGCCAGATCTACCAGGTCAACGTGGCCGGCACGCGCAACCTGCTCGAGGCCCTGGCCGGCGCGCGCCACAAGGCGTCCTGCGTGCTGCTGGCCTCGTCCGCGAACATCTACGGCAATGCCGACGTCCCCCTGATCGACGAGCAGGTCGCCCCGGCCCCGGCCAACGACTATGCGGTCAGCAAACTGGCGATGGAATACATGGCGCGGCTGTGGATGGACAAGCTGCCGATCGTCCTGGCCCGTCCCTTCAATTACACCGGCCGCGGCCAGAGCGAACACTTCCTGCTGCCGAAGATCGTCGGCCATTTCCGACGCGGCGCACGCCGCATCGAACTGGGCAACCTGGCGATCGCACGCGATTTTTCCGACGTGCGCAGCGTCGCGCTGAGCTACCGGCGCCTGCTGGCGGCGGCGCCGGCCGGCGAAGCGTTCAACGTCTGTTCCGGCCACACCCATTCGCTGGGCGAGGTCATCGAGATGATGTCCGAAATCGCCGGCTACCGTATCGAGGTCGAGGTCAACCCGGCTTTCGTGCGCGCCAACGACGTGCTGACCCTGTCGGGCAGCAACGCCAAGCTGGTGCGCACGATCGGCGCCGTCGCGCAGCAGCCCCTGTACGATACGCTGCGCTGGATGTACGGCGCGTGAACCCGCGTGGCGCCTTCCCCGGCTGGCCGGGCCCCGACGCCGCCTGAAGACAGGCGTCCCTTTTCCGATTCTATGCGCGTTCTCCACTTCTATAAGACCTATTATCCCGATTCCGTCGGCGGTATCGAGCAGGTCATCCGCCAGCTGTGCGTCGGCACCGGCCGCCTCGGCGTGACCAATACCGTGCTGTCGCTGTCGCGCGAAAAGAACCTGGCGCCGATCGCCTTCGAAGGCCATACCGTGCACCGCGTGCCGCTCGACTTCGAAGTCGCGTCCAACGCCTGCTCGGTGGCGTCCCTGGGCGCGCTGGCGCGCCTGGCGCGCGAGGCCGACGTCGTGCACTACCACTTCCCGTGGCCGTTCATGGACCTGGCCCACTTCGTGGCGCGCGTGAAGAAGCCGACCGTGGTCAGCTACCACTCCGACATCGTGCGCCAGAAGCGCCTGCTGCGCCTGTACCAGCCGCTCAAGCACCGCTTCCTGCGCAGCGTCGACGCCATCGTCGCCGCTTCGCCCGACTACGTGGAATCCTCGGCGGTGCTGGCGCGCTACCCGGACAAGACGCGCGTCATCACCTACGGCCTGGACCAGAGCACCTATCCGCAGCCGGATCCGGCGCTGCTGGCGCACTGGCGCGAGCGCGTCGGCCCGAAGTTCTTCCTGTTCGTCGGCGTGCTGCGCTATTACAAGGGCCTGCACGTGCTGCTCGAGGCCGTGGCCGGCACCGATTATCCGGTGGTGATCGTCGGCGCCGGGCCGGAAGAGGAGCGCCTGAAGGCGCAGGCGCGCAGTCTCGGCCTGAGCAACGTGATCTTCGTGGGCGCTGTCAACGAGGCGGACAAGGTCGCCCTGCTGACCCTGTGCCATGCGCTGGCCTTCCCCTCGCACCTGCGTTCGGAGGCTTTCGGCATCTCGCTGCTGGAAGGGGCGATGTACGGCAAGCCGATGATTTCCTGCGCCATCGGCAGCGGCACCACCTACATCAACATCGACGGCGAGACCGGCCTGGTGACGCCGCCGGCCGACGCCCCGGCCCTGCGCGCGGCCATGCGCACCTTATGGGACAACCCGGACATGGCGCGCCGGATGGGCGTGCGCGCCGGGCAGCGTTTCCAGGACGTGTTCACGGCCGAGCAGATGGCGCAGGACTATACGGCGCTGTACCGCGAAGTGATGGCGCGCCGCGCTGCCACGCCGGGCCTGCTAGTGCCGGGTATCGAACCCGGCACCGATCCTGCCAGGCCGGAGTAAGCTCAGGCAGCCACTGCTACCGGCGCTTCCACGGGCGCCTCCGCCCAGCGTACGCGCACGGTGCGGATCGCCGGCAGCTGGGCGACGAACAGGTCGACCAGGGCCGGATCGAAGTGCTTGCCCTTTTGCTGGACCAGGTAGTCCACCGCTTCCTCTTCGCTCCAGGCGCGCTTGTAGGGCCGGACCGAGGTCAGGGCGTCGAACACGTCGGCAATCGCCACGATGCGCCCCGTGAGCGGGATCGCTTCGCCGGCCAGCCCGTTCGGGTAGCCGCTGCCGTCGTACTTCTCGTGGTGGGTCAGCGCGATCTGGTGCGCCAGCTGCAGCATGCCGTCGCCATGCTCGCCGATGATCTCGGCGCCGATGGTCGCGTGGCTCTGCATGACCTTCCATTCTTCCGGATCGAGCGGACCCGCCTTTTGCAGGATGCGGTCGGGGATGCCGATCTTGCCGACGTCGTGCATCGGCGCGGCGTGCAGCAGGTCGTCCGCTTCCTGTTCCGTCATGCCGGCGGCCAGGCCCAGGATCTGGGCGAAGTGGCTCATGCGGATCACGTGCAGGCCGGTCTCGTTGTCCTTGTACTCGGCCGCCAGGCCGAGGCGCTGGACGATCGCCAGGCGCGAGGCTTTCAGTTCTTCCATCCGCACCAGCGACAGGTGGGTGCGCACGCGCGCGCGCACCACCGGCGGGCTGACCGGCTTGGTGATGTAGTCGACCGCGCCGGCCTCGAAGCCTTCCAGTTCGTCGGCCGTGTCGGACAGGGCGGTGACGAAGATCACGGGGATCGGCGCCGTCAGCGGATTGGCCTTCAGGGCCGCGCACACTTCATAGCCGTTCATCCCCGGCATCATCACGTCGAGCAGGATCAGGTCTGGCTTTTCCTTGTTCGCCAGCTCGAGGGCGCGCGCGCCGTCCTTGGCGAACAGCAGGCGGTAGTGGTCCTGCAGGATCTGGCGCAGCAGCTGCAGGTTGCTCGCTTCATCGTCGACCGCGAGGATCAGCGGGCGGTTACTGGTCATGCTCATTACGTCGTTTCCTGTTGCGTGCTTATGCGGGTTGTCGGGTCAGGCACCGTGTTCGCCCAGTGCCTCGAGCGCGGCGTCGAGCTGCTGCTGCGCGAGGTCGAAGTCGAAATCGGCAAGTGCCGCCTGGACCTGGGTGACGCGGGCGGCGGCCGGGTGGCCGGCCAGCGCGGCCGCCAGGGCGGCCAGTGCGGTGTCGTCGAGGGCGCCGCGGGCGAGCGCGTCGCGCAGCGCCTGGCCGGCGCGCAGGGCGCGCGGAAGGTCGGCGGCGCTCTCGGAAGACGGCAGGGCCGGCGCTTGCGCCGGACGTTCGGCGCGGATCATCAGCACCGCCGCGGCATGCGCCGCGTCGACTTTTACCAGCGCTTCCGGCAGCAGCGCCACGCCGGCCAGCAATTGACCTTTCTCGCCTTCGGCCAGCTGTTCCAGCTCGGCCAGCGCATCGGCCAGCAGTTCGAGGCCGACGTTGGCGGCCACGCCGCGTGCCTTGTGGGCCAGCATGCGCAGCGACGGGTAGTCGGCGCCTTCGAGGAAGCCGCGCAGGAACTGCGGCAGCATCGCGTGCTGGCTGTGGAAGTGTTCCAGCGCGTCGCGGTAGGCGTCGTCCTTGCCGCCCCAGCGGTTCAGGCCCGCGGTGCGGTTCAGGACGTGGCGCTCCAGCACCGGCGCCGGCTCAAGACCCGCCTGGCCCGAACCCAGGCCCAGCACGCGTGCGATCTCGTGCGACAGCGTGATCCAGTCGACCGGTTTCGAGGCGAAACCGTCCATGCCGACTTCCGCGCTGGCGCGGCGGTGCTCGGGCAGCACGCTGGCCGTCATCGCGATCACCGGGACGCGGGCGCGCCCGGTCGCCGCTTCGTGTTCGCGGATGCGGCGCGTGGCGGTCAGGCCGTCCAGCACCGGCATCTGGAAGTCCATCAGGACCAGGTCGAATTCCTGGCGCGCGCACATCTCGACCACGGCGCCGCCGTCGGACACCGCCGTCATCGTGTGGCCGCGGCGCGCCAGCAGCAGCTGCAGCAGTTCCAGGTTCTGCGGCACGTCGTCGGCCGCCAGCACGCGCAGCGGCGGCAGGGCGGCGGCGGTGCGCACGCGCGCCTGCTGCGGCGCGAAGCGCGCCACCACCAGCGGCAGCACCACGTGGAAGGTGGTGCCTTCGCCGATCACGCTCTCGGCCCAGATCGTCCCGCCCATCAGCTCGACCAGCTGCTTGCTGATCGTCGTGCCGAGACCGGTGCCGCCGAAGCGGCGCGTCATCGAGGCGTCGGCCTGGGTGAACGGGTCGAAGATCGCCTGCAGGCGGTCCTGGGCGATGCCGATGCCGGTGTCCTTCACGCTGAAATGCAGCTGCCCGTCCTGCTGCTCGGCGCGCAGGGTGACGCTGCCGGCGGCGGTAAACTTGATCGCGTTGTCGAGCAGGTTGGTGAGCACCTGGCGGATGCGCAGCTCGTCGCCGCGCAGATTGGTCGGCAGGGCCGGATCGTAGTGGATGTCGACCTGCAGGCCTTTTGCCCGTGCGTTGGCCGCCAGGGTCGAGGACAGCTCGTCGATCAGGGACAGCAGGTTGAAATCGTTGATCTCGAGTTCGACCGCGCCCTTTTCCAGCTTGGCCGTGTCGAGGATTTCGTTCAGCAGGCGCAGCAGGGAACGGCCGTTGCTGCGCACCGTATCCAGGTGGCGCCGCTGTTCCGGTGCCAGCTCTCCGTCGAGCAGGACGTCGGTGAAGCCGAGGATCGAATTCATCGGCGTGCGGATCTCGTGGCTCATGTTGGCCACAAACGAAGCGCGCGCCGCCGCGGCCTGCTCGGCGGCGTCCTTGGCATCGCGCAGCGCGTCTTCCATCGTGCGGCGCTCGCTGATGTCGAGGATCACGCCGTCGAGCCAGACCAGCTTGCCTTCATCGTCGCGCACGCCGGTGCCGTTTTCCCACAGCCAGCGGGTCGAACCGTCGGCATGCAGCAGGCGGTATTCGACCAGGTAAGGGCGGTCCTCGGCCAGCGCCGATTCGATCGCTTCCGATACGCGCACGCGGTCGGCGGCGTGGATCAGGGCGCCGAAGCTGCGGCGCGCCGCGGTGCCCGGCGGCTCGCCGATGAAGTCGCGCGCCGGGTAGCCGGCCACGCGCTCGACGGCATCGCTGATGAAGACCATTGGATGCGTGCCTTCGATGCGGCTACGGTAGGAGATGCCGGGAATGGTGCCGATCAGGGAGCGGAACTGCTGTTCGCTGGCGCGCAGGGCGGCCACCATCTCGCGCCGTTCGGTGATGTCGGTGACGAAGCAGACGAACAGCTCCTGGTCGCCCAGGCGCGCGTGGCCGACCGCGACGCGGATCGGCACCAGGCTGCCGTCGCGCCGCACGGCGTCGACTTCCTCGTTGTTCGGCGCCGCGTGGGCGCTGCTGTCGCGCAGGTAGCCGAGCAGGCCGCCTTCGTTGCTGCGTTCGGCGTCCGTCATCAGCAGGCGGATATTGCCGCCGACGATGTCGTCGTGCTTCCAGCCGAAGATCTTCTCGGCCGAGGCATTGAATTCCAGGACCGTGCCCTCGCGGTCGATCGTGATCACGCCGTCCACCGTGGTGGTCAGCAGGGCGCGCATCCAGGCTTCGCTGCGCGACAGTTCGAGATACAGCTGGCGGTAGCGCAGCAGGCCGTTTGCGGCAAGCACGACCACCGTGAACAGCACCGTGACCAGCGAGATCCCGAGCGCCAGGTAGGTCGTGTTGGAAGTGTAGGGCAGGTTCGGGTCGACCGTGCCGACGAAGCGGGCGGCCGCCATCGCGGTGTAGTGCATGCCCGTGACGGCGCAGCCCATGACGATGGCCGCCAGCAGCAGGCGCTTGCCTTCGCTCAGGTTGCGCAGGCGCGCCAGGCCGAAACGCACCCACAGCGCCAGCGTGGCCAGCACGACGGCCACCACGATCGACAGGCCGAACATCAGGGGATCGTAGCGCAGGTCCAGGCTCGTGCGCATGCCGGCCATGCCGGAATAGTGCATCGCGCCGATGCCGGCGCCGAGCAGCACGCCGCCCACGACCAGGGTGCCGGTGCCGATGCGCTCGCGCGCGATCAGGCTCAGGGCCACGAAGGAGGCGCCGATGCTCGGCAGGTTCGACAGGATCGTGATCATCGGGTCGTAGTCGACCTGGGTGCACAAATTAAAGGCCAGCATGCCGATGAAGTGCATGGCCCACACGCCGGCGCCGAGCGCCAGGCTGCCGGTGAACAGGAACAGGGTGCGCTGGTTGGTCTGCTGGCGCGCCTGGCCGGCGATCTGCAGGCCCATCCATGAGGCGAAAATGGCCACGAGCAGCGACAGCACGACCAGTTTCGGGTCGTAGATGCCGTAGCTAAGCATCGATGGGTCATCGGGCAACATGAAGAGCAACATGGGGATTCCAGCAAAAGAAGAAGCGCCCAGGGCGGGCGGCGTTATCGTCAGTATGACATTTTCCATGTGGAAAGTCTTGTCGGAATTTGCTGAAATTACTGAAAGCACAAGCATTCTGTCGCGGCTTTGCCACCATATGGACGAGCACGCCGTTGCGGCACCGGGCCCGGCATGCCGATGCGGTATGCTGTAAGCATGCGGGACGCTTTTCACGATGCCCCAGAGAGGTGCACGACATGCTGATTCGACAATTCCGATGGATGGCGCTGGCAACGCTGGCAGGACTGTGTGCGGCTCCGGCGCTGGCCGACGTGCGCGCCATGGCGGGTGAGGCGCCGCGCCGCCCGGTTTCCCTCTACATCACGACCGAAGCTGCGGCACCGTCGAGCATGCTCGACGGCGAAGGCAAGGTCGTCGGCATCTCCACCGACAAGGTGCGCGCCGCCTTCGAGCGCGCCGGCCTGGCCCATACCATCGAACTGCTGCCCTGGAAGCGGGCCTATGCCGCCGCCGCCGCCCGGGGCGACGCCTGCGTGTATTCCACCAGCCGCACCCCCGAGCGCGAGGCGCATTTTAAATGGGTGGGGCCGATCGACAGCGCGGAATGGGTCTTGATGGCGCCCGCCAACCGCCGCTTCGCACTGCGCACCCTGGAAGACGCGCGTCCCTACCGGATCGGCACCTATAACGGCGACGCGCGCGACCAGTTCCTGCGCAGCCGCGGTTTCCGCGTCGACTCCGCGCCCAACGATCTCACCAATCCACGCAAGCTGCTGCTGGGCCGCATCGACCTCTGGGCCGCGGCCCTGCGCGTCGGCAGTCCCGTGCTCGAACAGAACGGCTGGGCCGGACAAATCGTCCCGGTGCTCGTGTTCAACCGGATCGATGTTTATCTCGCCTGCAACCGCGCCGTGCCGGACGAGCTGATCGCGCGCCTGAACGGCGCCTTCGACGGGCTCGAACGCGACGGGACGATGCGCAAGATCGAGCGCGCCTACGATAACTGGTCGGTCCGGCAGCAGGGCAAATAGAAGGCAAACCAGCCCCGGTGGCGCCGCACGCTACCTGGACGGTCGCCGGGCAGTACTTTATCTGGCGCCGTTGCGGCGCGGCACAGCGTTTGCCAACATGGCCCCGTCCATTACGGAGGCCATCATGCAGCGTGTATTAATCGTTTCCCTGGTCAGCCTTGCCTTTGCCTGCGCCCCGGCCGGCGCGGCACCGGCAAGCGACCTGTCGGCGCCGTCGCAGGCCAGTGCCAATCTCTCGGCCGTCGTGGTCGGCGGCTCGGTCCTCACGGTCGCCGCCGCCGGCAGCGTCGTCGTCGCCAGCGTGCGCACGGTCGGCGAGGTGCTCGAGATCGTGCTCGAGGGCGCAGCCGGCGCCAGCCGCGCCACCGTGCGCGTATCAAGCAAGGCCGTCGGCGGCCTCTCGCTGGCCACCGGCACCGTACTGGAAGTGGTGACGGCCTCCACCGGCCAGGTGCTGGTCATGTCGGGCAAGGCGATTGCCTTCCTGCCGAACGAAGCAGGCAAGGCGCTGCTCCATCATGCGCGCGCCATTTAAATTTCTCGCGGGCGCCTTGCTGCTCGCGGCCTGCCGGGCTCACGCCGGCCAGGCCTGCGCCGACAAGCCGCTTACGCCGGGCGAGGTCGTGCGCTCGATGGACCTGGCCCAGCGCACCGTGCAGGCCCTGGAGGCCAGCGGCGCGCGCATGGCGCTGGTGGCGCGCGCCGGCCAGGATCTGAGCCGCTACGGCCTGCGCTATTCGCACATGGGCGTCGCCGTACGCGACCATCCGCGCGGACGCTGGACCGTCGTGCATGAACTCAACGATTGCGGAACGTCTGCCTCCGGCCTCTACTACGAAGGCATGGGCAATTTTTTCCTGACCGATTTGTACCGTTTCGAGGCGCAAATCCTCATTCCCGGCGAGGCCCTGCAGGAACGCATGGCGGCCCTGTTCGCCACGCGCACGCCTCTGCGCATGCACGAGGCGCACTACAACATGCTGGCCTACGTCTATTCGACCCGCTACCAGAATTCGAATCAGTGGGTGCTGGAAACCCTGGCCGCGGCCAGCGCGCCGGCGGGCCAGGTCGAAACACGGGAAGAGGCGCAGGCCTGGCTGAAGAGCATGCGCTACCAGCCGCCCACGGTCGAGGTCCCGGCCGCAACGCGCCTGGGCGCGCGCATGTTCCGCGCGAACGTTGCCTTCGATGATCACCCGTTCGACTGGCGTATGGCGGGGCAGATTGATACGGTGACGACGGATGCGGTGCGGCAGTTCGTGCGAACGGTCGATGCTTCGGTCAGGACGATGGTGGTCGACTAGCGGGTTAATGTTGTATTCAATGGCCACACATGAGTAACCTACTTGGTTAAAATAACCTTCTAGGTTAGAATCGGTCCATGGAAAAAAAGACCCCGCACTGTAAACTGACTGTCGTTCAGTCGATGATCAAAGCCGGCAAGGTGCGTGCCACCGTGAGTGCCACCATGACGGCTGCAGCAGTGGGTGTCCTGGGTACCGAAGCGATGTGCAAGCTTATCCTGTCGCTGACCACTCGCAATTTCTACAAGAGTATGACCACTCACGCTGACCACACGGTGTGGCAGGACGTGTACCACGGCGAGGTCAACGGGACTCGCCTCTACGTGAAGCTGACCGTTGTTGACGATGTGCTGATCGTTTCGTTTAAGGAGCTGTAATTATGAAATGCCCAATCTGCGGAGGGGCAGATCTCGTCCATGAAACGCGGGATCTCCCTTACACCTACAAAGGTAAGTCAACGACTATCAAAGGCATTGAGGGTGACTTTTGTCCTGCATGTGATGAAGGCATTCTTGCTCCTGCAGCGATAGATCGATTTGGATCAATTGCACAAGATTTCCATAAGCAAGTGAACGGTGAAGCTGGGGTGCCCGCGTTCATCCGCTCGATACGAAAGAAGCTTGGAATTGGACAGAAAGAGGCAGGAATGATCTTTGGAGGCGGCGTCAATGCATTCTCGCGATATGAAAACGGAAAGGCTGAACCTCCTGTGTCACTAATAAAACTGCTCCGACTCCTGGATAAACATCCTGAACTACTTGGCGAAGTGAAGGCAGCTGACGACAATAGTTATGCTGTTGCCGCGTAATTGCCTGCCTCAATCGGCCAATAACGGTTGCCAGTTCCTGAACCAGTTGCTGGCTTCTGCTTCCCAAGGAAACACGCCCGACGTATTCGGGAAAATGATCTGGTAGGCGCGGAACCCGGCGTCCTTGTACAGCCAGGACGTCCAGCCCATATATTGCTTGCGGTTGGTATCCGAGACTTCACCAAGCAGGCATTCGAAATCGCCTCCAAGCAGGCCGCTCACGCGCATACCTGACGCGATTGGTGTCCCGGACCGCATCTGCTCATAGCAAGCGTTGATCACGGACTGGCCGACTTCCGCACGGAGTCCGACCACGATCAGTTCAGGCAAGTTCAACGACTGTTCGATACCGAGTGAATAGGAAAAGGGTGGCAAATCATCCTCTCCGCACACATTGATAATGTGTAGGCCATGCTCGGCGATATCGGACAGTGCCTTTTCTTCCCCTGGATCGGCTTCGTGCGGTTTTTCCCAACACTCCCAGGGCGCCCCAACGAAGGGTCGGAAGGCGCCGTGGCCACGCGGCAGATCACTGATTTCCGCCAGCGTTGCATCGCGTTCGACCACGCATCCAAGGCACAGCAGCACGCATTCCCCCGGTTCTTCAGTCGTCGCATCGAGAAATTGCCAGTCGCCGTCCCAGTCATGTGCGACTTGCAGGACCGGCAGGCGCTCATGCGCCACCTTCGCGGTGCAATAGCTAACCGTGTCGACTGGATCGGCGAAAGGCCAGGAAGCGAAGCTGTGGGTATGGGTGGTCATCTGCGCTGCCTCATTGTTCCGCGCAACAAAAAACCCGCGATGTCAGAAAACATGCGGGTCATGAGCCTTGCTACTACAAAATTGTGGTGCCGGGAACCGGAATCGAACCGGTACGCCTCGCGGCGCGGGATTTTGAGTCCCGTGCGTCTACCTATTCCGCCATCCCGGCAACGCGCTCCGCATTATCGCTGATTTGGATTGCACCGGCAACAGTTTCCCGGTCTGAAAGAGGTGCAGGAGGCGGGGCGGCGGCCGGGCCGGCCAGGACCACCTGCAGGGCGCGCAGGGTCGGGATCGGGCCGACGACTTCGAGCACGTGCGGGCGGATGCGTACGCTGACCGAATGCGTGCGCCAGGAACTGACGCCCGCCTTGGCGTAGCGGATGCCGTCGGGGCCGGCGCAGACTTCCGAGAAGCCCAGGCCGCCCAGGGCGCTGTCGAGGGTGGTGCGCATGTGGCGGGCGTCGAAGCGGGTGCTGACGTCGAGGCGGCCGGGGGCGCTCGTGCACAGCGGCAGGGCCAGGCCGGCCAGCACCGGCAGCACGATGCAGGCGAGCGGGGCCTCGGGGTCGACCAGACGCAGGACGAGTACCAGCAGCGGTAGGCCGATCGCCATGGTGATCCCGTAGGCAGCCAGCGGAGACAGGCCGCGCAGGCCGGCGCGACGCGGTGCACCGACGATTTCCGAGAACATTACGCTTTTCATGTTGTCTCCTCTATGGGGCACTGCGATCGGCGTGGCTTTTGTCATTGTCGGCTCCGCTTGCGCCCTGGAGTTGACGTGACTCAAGGAAATTGGCGGGAACGCCAGCCTGGCGGCTGCGTTCCGCGCCGGCGTGCGTCAACGTGCCGAACCACCGCCACATTGCCGATGGAGACACCATGAAACGATCATTGTTCCTGCAGGGAGTCCTGCTTGCCGCCGTGCTCTCGGCCTCCCTCGCGGGCGCGCCGCAGGCGCAGGCGCAGGCAATCGAACGCAGCACGCCATTGAATACGGTACCCGACGGCGCCGGCGGCTTCAACGCCTTCTATGGCGACACGTTCACCGGTGCGCAAAGCGGCAGCGCCTTCATCGACCTGTTTACCTTCTCGGTCGACGGCACGCCTTTCGATGCGGCCGCTTCCGTGACCTCGTCCTTCCTCGATTCACCGGGCTCGAAGGACCTCCTGATCACGGGCTTCTCGCTGTACCGCTACGATCCGCAGACGCTGGCGGTGATCGGGAATGCAATCGCCGGCGTCGACCTGACGGGCTTCGGCAGCAATCCGGTCGATTCCTGGGCAGTGTCCGGACTCAACCTCGCCAGCGGTGCCTACGCGCTGCGGGTCGACGGCCAGGTGGTGGGCGCGTCGGGCGGCAGTTTCGGCGCCGACCTGACGGTGTCGCCGGTGCCGGATGCGCCGGCGTATGCGCTGCTGTTGGGCGGCCTGGCGGCCTGCGGGGCGCTGGCCCGGCGCCCGCGCAAAAGAAAAGCCGCCTAAAGAGGCGGCTTGGGATGGTTCAGGGTGCGCGCCGATAAAGGCGGAAGCGCTCGTCGCGGTCGGAGGCGCGCCGGCCTTCCCACAGCAGCGTGGCGCCGCGGATGCCCCAGGTGCGCGACAGCTTGCGGTCGTCGCGCGTCCTGAAGCTGTCGTGCAGCAGCACGTAGTCGCACTGATCAGCGCCCTGAGCACCCTGGCCGCCTTCGACACCGGGGAAGGGCAGGCGCCCATAGTAGGCGAACGAGGCGCGCTGGGCCGGGCCGACATTGCTGTCGATGCAGTTGGCGTCGTGCGGCAGCTTGGCGGCGAGCGCCTGCGCCACGCCGGCGTAGCTCTTGCTGTAGTTCAAGTCCGGCAGGAACAGGGTCATGAGCAAGACCCACAGCAGGATCAGGCCGCTCGACGAGAGCACGACGGCACGCCACAGCACCGTCCGCTGGCGCGACACGCGCCAGCGGACCAGCCAGATCCAGCCGATCGAGACGGCGGCCGCCACGGTGAACGCGACGATGCCGAACTCGGGCACGAAGCCCGGCACCAGTTTCAGTGCGTTGTGCGACAGCTTGGCCGGCCAGCCGGTGAGCTTGGCGATCCAGAACAGCCAGACCAGGGCCGCGAGGGTCGTCAGCGCCATCACTGAGAACCAGTCGATGGCATTGATCGCGCCGCGCTTCATGGTCGGCAGGCCGAAGGCGGCCATCAGGGCCAGCGGCGGCAGCAGCTTGAGCAAGTCGCCGTTTTCCGGCGTCGGGTCGCACAGGAAGAGCAGGGTCAGGGCGCCCAGGAAGGTCAGCGGCAGCACGATGTGCAGCATGTTTTGCTGGCGCCGCCAGGCCCAGATCGCCCAGCCGGCAAACGGCCAGGCCGGCCAGAAGAACCAGACGCCGATGCGGAAGAAGGCTTTGATCGAGGTCCAGCCCGGCATGGCAAGCTGCGCCATGTTGGTGCCGTACCAGGTCGCCACCGGCGATTCTCCGTAGGGCTGGATCAGCGCGGCCGGCAGCACCCAGGCCAGGGTGAGCGCAAGCGCGGCGGCGGCGGCGACACCCATATGGCGCAGCGCATCGCCCGGCGGGACGCGGAAGAAGCGCGTGCACAGCAGCAGCGCCAGCAGCAGGACGATCGGCGACAGCGGGCCGCGCGTGAGCGTCAGCGCGCCCAGCGACAGGCCGACCAGGGCCGCGTTGCGCACGCTGGCCGTCTCGATGTAGCGCACCGCGCGGTAGAGGAAATAGGCGACCAGCGAACCTTGCAGGGTGACGGCCAGGGTTTCGTGGCTGTAGAGCAGCAGGCCGAGCGAGCCGAGGTAGATCAGGACCGTGGTGTCGGCCAGGGTGCGGCCATAAGCGTCCGGTTCCGGCTGGCCGCCGAAGGCCAGGCGCAGCGGCTGGGCTTCGGGCCGGCGGCCGAGGTGGAAGGCGGTGTACCACAGCGACATGCCGCCCATCACGAAGATGCCGACGTTCGACACGCGCGCGGCCAGCACGTCGCCCAGGATCCAGCCGAACAGCTTGATGCAGAGCGCACCCAGCCAGAACGTGAGCGGGCCGTCCTCGAGCGCGGGCAGGCCGGCGATGTTCGGATACAGCCAGTCGTGCAAGCCGCCGCGTGCCATCGTCCACATGATGCCGAAGCTGCCGGCGTCGTCCTTCCACGGGTCGCGGCCGATCAGTCCCGGCAGGATATACAGCAGGCCGAGCGCGAACAGGGCCCAGCGCGGCAGTGCCAGCGTGGCGGCGGCGGGGAGACGGACTGGTTTCATCGATAAGTCTGATGCTGAAATGAATGTCGCGCTAGTATAGCGGCGAAAAAAAAAGAAGCCGGGAACCGGCTTCTTCTTGGGCTGCGTGGAAGCACTCGGCTCCCATGCGGATACAACTTAGCCGTTCGCGACCGAGGTCTTCGAACCGACGGCGCCGAACTTCTGGCGGAACTTCTCGACGCGGCCAGCGGTGTCGACGATCTTGTGCTTGCCGGTGAAGAACGGGTGCGATTCAGCCGAGACTTCGATCTTGATCAGCGGGTATTCTTTGCCTTCGTGGGTGATCGTCTCGCGGGTGGCGATGGTCGAACGGGTCACGAATTTGAAGTCGCACGACACGTCGTGGAAGACGACTTCACGGTAATCTGGATGGGTATCGGTTTTCATGTTTCTTGCCTTGGGTATGTTTGGTAGCCAAACAGCACTTCGTCGGTCGTCTTGCTTCTTGACCCGATTGCCGATCACTTGCCAGGGGTTGAGGTACTGCTGAACCCACGATTATAAAACGGTTGCGGGTTCAAGGCAACCGTGGGGGTGTTGTGACGTTTATCGGCGGGCATGCCCGCCCTACGAACGGCGCCGTAGGGCGGGCATGCCCGCGCGTAAACGGTGCGTTTCGACTGCGGGGAATGAAAAAGGGCAGCCGCAGCTGCCCCTATGGATGCTTTTAACGGTAATTACCCGCCGCGGCGCATCATGTCGAAGAATTCGATATTCGTCTTCGTCGCACGCATCTTGTCGAGGATGAACTCCATCGCCTCGATCTCGTCCATCGAGTACAGCAGCTTGCGCAGGATCCAGATCTTTTGCAGCTGGTCCGGCTTGATCAGCAATTCTTCGCGGCGGGTGCCCGACTTGTTCAGGTTGATCGCCGGGTAGACGCGCTTCTCGGCCAGGCGGCGCTCGAGGTGCACTTCCATGTTGCCGGTGCCCTTGAACTCTTCGTAAATCACGTCGTCCATGCGCGAGCCGGTTTCGATCAGGGCGGTCGCGACGATGGTCAGCGAGCCGCCTTCTTCGACGTTACGGGCGGCGCCGAAGAAACGCTTCGGACGCTGCAGCGCGTTGGCGTCGACACCGCCGGTCAGCACCTTGCCCGAGGCCGGGATCACGGTGTTGTAGGCGCGCGCCAGGCGGGTGATCGAGTCCAGCAGGATCACGACGTCCTTCTTCATTTCGACCAGGCGCTTGGCCTTTTCCAGCACCATCTCGGCAACCTGCACGTGGCGGGTGGCCGGTTCGTCGAAGGTCGAGGCCACGACTTCGCCGCGCACCGAACGCTGCATCTCGGTGACTTCCTCAGGACGCTCGTCGATCAGCAGGACGATCAGGGTCACGTCCGGGTGGTTCGCGGTGATCGCGTGGGCGATGTGCTGCAGCATGACCGACTTGCCCGACTTCGGCGACGCGACCAGCAGGCCGCGCTGGCCCTTGCCGATCGGCGAAATCAGGTCGACGATGCGGCCGGTGATGTTCTCGGCGCCGTTCATGTCGCGCTCGAGGCGCAGCGGCTCTTGCGGGTGCAGCGGCGTCAGGTTTTCAAACAGGATGCGGTGCTTCGAGGCTTCCGGCGATTCGCCGTTGACCTTGTCCACCTTTACCAGGGCAAAGTAGCGTTCGCCGTCTTTCGGGGTACGCACTTCGCCTTCGATCGAGTCACCCGTATGCAGGTTGAAGCGGCGGATCTGCGACGGCGAGATGTAGATGTCGTCGGTCGAGGCCATGTAGCTGGCATCGGGCGAGCGCAGGAAGCCGAAGCCGTCGGGCAGCACCTCGAGGGCGCCGTCGCCGAAGATCTGCTCGCCGGACTTGGCGCGCTTCTTGAGGATCGCGAACATCAGTTCCTGCTTGCGCAGGCGGGCTGCGTTGTCGATGTCGAGGCCGATGGCCATCTCCAGCAGCGCGGAGACGTGCATTGCCTTCAGTTCAGATAAGTGCATGTTGTGTGGGTGTCCCGTGACGGGAAATAAAGGTAGGGGAGGGAACTGCGTGGCTTAGTTAAACGTTGGGGAAACGGCCGGAGCCGACCGGATCCCGTCCGGACAATGGCGGCAGTGCGGGCGCGCTGCCGCCGCTATGCGTTTTACTTCAGATATTGCTGTCGATGAAGGCGGTCAGCTGGCCCTTTGCCAGGGCGCCGACTTTCTGTGCAGCGACGCTGCCGTTCTTGAACAGGATCAGGGTCGGGATGCCACGGATGCCGAACTGGGCTGGAACAGCCTGGTTGGCGTCGACGTCCATCTTCGCGATCGTGATCTTGCCGTCGTATTCTTTCGCGACTTCTTCGAGGATCGGGGCGATCATCTTGCACGGACCGCACCACTCGGCCCAGAAATCGACCAGTACCGGACGCTCGGACTTGAGCACGTCGGTTTCGAAAGAAGCATCGCTGATGTGTTTAATGTTTTCGCTCATGTTTTCCTCAAAGAGAGGTAAGGATCAATGTACGCCTGGAGACAAGGCCGATGTTCTGGCTCGTCCGGCTTCCGCTTGTTGTAAGATCAGTTGCAACACAATGGTGGAGGCAATGTGCGCGAACTCAATGGGAAGGGCGTCTGGAGGACGTCAGGCGGGGGATTTAGGCCGAATAATACCTGAATTTCCAAAAAAGTGTTCGGGCGTTTGTACAAAATCTTAACACGCCGTCAGCACACTACGGCCGAGCGCAACTGGTCCAGCGCAATGGGCTTGCGGAAGATACCCGCTATGCGTAATCCGAGCACCCGCGCCAGCTCGCCGGCGGCGTCGCGCACGCCCGAATCCATGCCCGACAACAGGATCACGCTGCCGCGAAATCCGCGCGCGGCGGCGGCCTGCAGGAACTCGATGCCGTCCATGTCGGGTAAAGCCAAATCGCAGATCAGGACGTTGGGCCCGGCCTCTGCCAGGGTTGAAAGGGCATGACGGGTACTCGCTTCGGTAAAGACGTCGCGCACGCCGATGGCGTGCAGCATGTCCTTCAGCATCTCGAGCATGAAATTGTCGTCGTCGAGCACCAGCACGCGCGGGAGCTGGCCTGCGCCTGGTGCGGCGAGGTGATTCATACAGTTGGTTCCGGCGAATAATTGACTGTCAGCGATTATGGGCGAGAACCGGCCTCAGCGGCATATGCCGTCCAAAATTTTCTGCCGAATGAAGCTCAGACGCTGCCGTTGAACTGGATCAGGTGGCCCGGATGCCACATCGTGACCACCGAAGCCACGGCGCCTTGCGAGGTGGTCCTGCGTTTCAGGACCAGGCAGGGCGAGCGCGCGTCGATGGCGAGCAGCTCGGCCACTTCGCGCGGCGCCCCCAGGGCTTCCAGGCTGTAGGTGGCGCCTTGCAGGGGCGCGGCCACCATCAGGTGTTCGTTCGGAGTGATGCTGGAAAAATCCTGTTCCAGGTAGGCCGGCGCGCAGGCCGGATTGACCCAGCGGTCCTCGAGCTGGATCGGCACTTCGTTCTCGAAGTGCACGATCAGCGAGTGGAACAGCGGGGCGCCCGGCGCCAGCTCGAACTGCAGGGCCAGCGCTTCGCTGGCCGGCGCGCTTTCCAGCAGGTGCAGGCGGCTCGCATGGCGGTGGCCGCGGGCGCGCACTTCGTCGGCGATGTTGCGAATCTGGACCAGGGTGGCCTGGTACTTGCGCGGCGCGACAAAGGTGCCCGAGCCCTGACGCCGGGTCAGCACCTGCTCGGCGGTGAGCTCGCGCACGGCGCGGTTGACGGTCATGCGCGAGACGCCGAACTGGCGCACCAGCGCCTGCTCGGAGGGCACCAGGTCGCCTTCCTTCCAGCGTCCGGTGGCGATTTCGCCGACCAGGTAGTCCTTGATGCGCTGGAAGATGGGGGTGCTCGCTTGCGCGCTGGATTCGTCCAAACTGCTCTCCGAAAGGGGATAATGATGACTGTTCTCTGTGCGGATTCTAGCACTGCGAATTCGAAAGCAAGCAGCAAGGTGCGCGGCGCCGGCCATGCTGGCAGGATGACGTCATTCACCCACGGAGAATAAGCGCCATGAAGATCGAGACCTTTGCCGAACCGTATGCCAGCCCTGATGCGCGCTGGGCCGCCGTGCAAAGCCGCGACCGCGCGGCCGACGGCGTCTTCTATTACTCGGTGCGCACGACTGGCGTCTACTGCCGGCCTTCCTGCGGCGCCCGTCCCGCGCTACGCGCGAATGTCGCCTTCCACGCCAGCTGCCTTGAGGCCGAAGCCGCCGGCTTTAGGCCCTGCCTGCGCTGCAAGCCGGACCAGCCGCCGCTGCCCGAGCGCCAGGCGCAGCTGGTGGCCGAGGCTTGCCGCCTCATCGACGCCGCAGAAGACACGCCCGACTTCGACGCCGTGGCGCGCGCGGTCGGCATGAGCCGCTTCCACTTTCAGCGCGTCTTCAAAACGCATGCCGGCGTGACGCCGAAAGCCTATGCGGCGGCGCGCCGGGCTGCGCGCGTGCGCGAAGCCTTGCTGGATACCGGCAGCGTCACCGATGCCGTGTATGCGGCCGGCTTCAATTCTAGTTCGCGCTTCTATGCCGGCAGCGAGGCGATGCTCGGCATGGCGCCTTCGCGTTTCAAGGCGGGCGGCGCCGGCGAGGAGATCCGTTTCGCGGTGGCGGCCTGCTCGCTGGGGGCGATCCTGGTCGCGGCCACCGAACGCGGCATCTGCGCGGTGCTGATGGGCGACGATCCGGAGCCGCTGGTGCGCGACCTGCAGGACCGCTTCCCGAAGGCGAACCTGATCGGCGCCGACGTCGGTTTCGAGCGCACGGTGGCGCAGGTGATCGGCCTGGTGGAGGCGCCGCGCATCGGCCTGGATCTGCCGCTCGACGTGCGCGGCACCGCCTTTCAACAGCGCGTGTGGGCGGCGCTCCGGGCGATTCCGGCCGGAGAGACGGTCAGTTATACGGAGCTGGCGCAGCGTATCGGATCGCCGGCGGCTGTGCGCGCGGTGGCTGGGGCCTGCGCGGCGAATCCGGTGGCGGTGGCGATTCCCTGTCACCGGGTGGTGCGCAACGATGGCGGCTTGTCTGGCTACCGGTGGGGGATCGAGAGAAAGGCGGCGCTGATCGCGCGCGAGAAATCGTAGGGTGGGCGCCCCGTGCCCACCGGTTTTCGCGCCAACGTGGTGCATGCGTCCGCGTGGGCACGGGGCGCCCACCCTACGGGTCAACGCTTTTCCGCCTCCTGCGCCAAGGTCTTCGCCAGGCGCACACGTCCCGTCTCGGCATACGCCTTGCACGCATTCGCATCGGCCAGCTTCCCCTTCGCCTGCCGCTCTATCAAATCATTGGCCTCCGGATGCGCCGTCACCAGGATGTCGCAGGGCAGGGCGGCCACCCGCGCGATCGAGCGCTCGATGTCGGCCTTCGCATTCGGATACACCGTATTCCCGCTGTAGCGGAAGCCCGGCCCGGTGATCGCATTCAGGCTGTCCGCATACACCATGTTCATCGGCCTGCCGTTTTCGAACGCCATCCAGGTCCAGCTGATGCCGCCCTTGGTATGCCCGGGCGTGTAGTGCGCCTTGACCGACACGGGCCCGAGTTCGACCGACTCGCCATCGCGCACGGCCGTTACCTTCGCGACGGGCGTCATGTCGGGCATGTTGTTGCCGAACTGCGGATCGCCCTTGTCGGTCTTGCCCGTTTCCAGCACCGGTTTCGCGGCCACGCTGGTGAGCACGGTCGCGCCGCTCAGGCGCTGCAGTTCGGCGACGCCGCCTACATGGTCGAAGTGTTCGTGCGAAGTCAGGATGTAGCGGATGTCTTCCAGCTTGAAGCCGAGCTGGCGGATGTGCGCGGCGATCTGCACGGCCGCCTTCGGCGTGGCGCCGTCGATCAGGATGTGTCCGGCGGGCGTGGTGATCAGCACCGAACTCAGGCCTGCGGTGCCGACGTAGTAGCTGTTGCCGTAGAGTTTGAAGGGATCTTGCGGACCCTCCCACTCGGCCGCGACGGACAAGGCGGGGACAGCAAGAAGGCAGGACAGGAGGGCGGCGATGCGTTTCACGGGGATTCCCTATTCAGTGGTTGGATTGCTGCGGTGAAATCATAACGAAAAAACAGGTGCACGGGGCCGGCGCCTGTGTCCAAGCCGGGAGGACTTCGCTACACTCATGTTTTGCATTTCATAAACGTCATTGGAGAGTCCATGCAGCCCACCCTGAAACAGTGTTCCGCGTTCGTCCTTGCCGCCCTCGCCATGGCGGGCGCCCAGGCCGATACCGTCATCGTGAATGCCAACGGATACACGCTGAACACCAAGGGTGAGCTGGTCCAGTTCGCCGCACTCGCCTTCGACGACCAGGGCAAGATCCTCGCTGTCGGCAGCGCCGCCGAGGTGGCGGCCAAGGCGCCGGGCGCGCGCCAGGTCGACGTGCAAGGGCGCACCGTGCTGCCGGGCCTGATCGACGCCCACGGCCACGTCTTCGGCCTCGGCCAGATGCTGACTCAGCTCGACCTGTCGCAAACGAGCTCGCTACCGGATGCCCTGAAGGCGATCGGCGACTATGCGCGCGCCAATCCCGGCACTGGCTGGCTGCGCGGCCGCGGCTGGAACCAGGAAAACTGGAAGCTGGGCCGCTTCCCGACCGCGCTTGATGTGGATGCCGTCGTCAGCGACCGCCCGGTCTGGTTCGAACGCGTCGACGGCCATGCCGGCTGGGCCAACAGCCGCGCCCTGGAGGCGGCCGGCATCACCGATAAAACCCCGGACCCGGCCGGCGGCAAGATCATGCGCGACGCGAATGGCAAGGCCACCGGCGTGCTGGTCGACGCGGCGAAGGAACTGGTGGTGAAAGTCCTGCCGGCCCAGACCGAGGCTGAAGGCCGCAAGGTACTGGACCGCGCACTCGCCGAGATGGCGCGGGTCGGCCTGACCGGCGCCCACGATGCGGGCCTCGGCGTAGCGGAAGACCGCCTGTACCGCGCCTATGCAGACCAAGGAAAACTGACCGCGCGTATCTACGGCATGATCGGCGGCACCGGGGGCGACTTCGACGCGCTGGCCAAGAACGGCCCCCTGAAAACCTACGGCAAGGACATGTATGCGCTGCGTGCGGTCAAGCTGTATTCGGACGGCGCGCTGGGCAGCCGCGGCGCCGCCCTGATCAAGCCGTATTCCGACGAACCGCATTCGCACGGCCTGCTGTTCTATAAAACGTCCGAGATGGACGCGATGATGAAGAAGGCGATGGCGCGCGGCTACCAGGTCAACGTGCATGCCATCGGCGACGCCGGCAACCATCAAATCCTCGACATCTACCAGAAGGAACTGGCGGCAACGAAGAGCGCGGCCCAGCGCCACCGCATCGAACACGCGCAGGTCGTGACCCAGGCCGATATCGGCCGTTTCAAGACGCTCGGCATCATTCCATCGATGCAGCCGACCCACGCCACCTCGGACAAGAACATGGCGGAGAACCGCGTCGGCCCCGAGCGGATCAAGGGCGCCTACGCCTGGCGCAGCTTCCTGCACCAGGGTTCGCGCATTGCCTGCGGTTCAGATTTCCCGGTCGAGTCGCCGAACCCCTTCTTCGGCATCCACGCCGCCGTCACGCGCCAGGACGCGTCGGGCCAGCCAATTGCCGGCTGGTATCCGAACCAGGCGATGTCGCTGAAGGAAGCCTTCCGCTGCTTCACGCTTGACGCAGCCTATGCGGGCCACGCCGAAAACAGCTTAGGCTCGCTGGAGCCGGGCAAATGGGCCGATTTCATTGTCGTCGACCAGGACTTGTTCAAGGTCTCGCCCTACGACATCTATAAAACCGGTGTTCTGCAGACCTGGGTGGCAGGCAAGGCGGTGTACAGCAGGTAGGGTGGGCACTCCGTGCCCACCAAATGCTTGCGCTGCATTCTGGTGGGCACAGGGCGCCCACCCTACAGCTGGGTAGCCGGCAAGGCGGTGTACAGCAGGTAGGGTGGGCACTCTGTAGTGAAACCGCCATTGAGGCCACTGGCCTCAATGGCCCCACGCGGAATGGTGAGCAGTGTTTGCAGCTACTGACAAAATGGATTGACTGGCTTGTATAGACAACTTAGACTCTGCGCATGCCAAGGCCGGTAACAGCCGGCCCTTCCTCACTCCCAGGAGCTGCCATGACCCAAGAATCGTCCTTCGATCCGCGCTTCGATCCGACGCGCACCATCCGCGCCCCGCGCGGAACCGAACTGAACTGTAAGAGCTGGCTCACCGAAGCCGCCTATCGCATGTTGCAGAACAACCTCGACGCCGAGGTGGCCGAAGACCCGCAGCGCCTGGTCGTGTACGGCGGCATCGGCCGCGCCGCGCGCAACTGGGAGTGCTACGACCAGATCCTGGCGAGCTTGCGTACCCTCGAAGACGACCAGACCCTGCTGATCCAGTCCGGCAAGCCGGTCGGCGTGTTCCAGACCCACGAGAACGCCCCGCGCGTGCTGCTGGCGAACTCGAACCTGGTGCCGAAGTGGGCCAACTGGGAGCATTTCAACGAACTCGACCGTAAAGGCCTGTTCATGTACGGCCAGATGACGGCCGGCAGCTGGATCTATATCGGCACCCAGGGCATCGTGCAGGGCACCTATGAAACCTTCGCCGAAGCCGGCCGCCAGCATTTCAAGGGCGACTGGGGCGGACGCTGGATCCTGACCGCCGGGCTAGGTGGAATGGGTGGCGCCCAACCGTTGGCTGCCACTTTCGCCGGCGCCGTGTCGCTGACCATCGAATGCCAGCAGACCAGCATCGATTTCCGCCTGCGCACGCGCTACCTCGACAAGCAGGCGAAAGACATCGACGAGGCGCTGGCCCTGATCAAGGAACACACGGGCAAGCGCGAGGCGATTTCCATCGGCCTGCTCGGCAACGCCGCCGACGTGCTGCCGGAACTGGTGCGCCGCGCCCGCGCCGGCGGCCTGGTGCCGGACCTGGTCACCGACCAAACCTCGGCCCACGACCTGATCCACGGCTACCTGCCGCAAGGCTGGACGGTCGAGGAATGGAAGGCGGCCCAGGCCGATCCTGCCCAGCACGCCCGCCTGAAGGCGGCCGCCGCCGCTTCTTGCGCCGCCCACGTGCAAGCCATTCTCGATTTCAAGGCGCTGGGCGCGTATGCCGTCGACTACGGCAACAACATCCGGCAAGTCGCGAAGGACGAGGGCGTCGAGAACGCCTTCGACTTCCCCGGCTTCGTGCCGGCCTACATCCGCCCGCAGTTCTGCGAAGGGCGTGGACCCTTCCGCTGGGTGGCGCTGTCGGGCGACCCGGAAGACATCTATAAAACGGATGCCAAGATCAAGGAACTGTTCCCCCACCACGCCCAGGTGCACCGCTGGCTCGACATGGCGCGCGAACGCATCGCCTTCCAGGGCCTGCCGGCGCGCATCTGCTGGCTGGGACTGGGCGAGCGCCACATCGCCGGCCTCGCCTTCAACGAGATGGTGAAAAACGGCGAACTGAAAGCGCCGATCGTAATCGGGCGCGACCACCTCGACACCGGTTCCGTGGCCAGCCCGAACCGCGAAACCGAGAGCATGCGCGACGGGACCGACGCCGTCTCCGACTGGCCGCTGCTGAACGCCATGCTCAATACCGCCGGCGGCGCGACCTGGGTCTCGCTGCACCACGGCGGCGGTGTTGGTATGGGCTACTCGCAGCACTCCGGCGTCGTCATCGTGGCCGACGGCACCGACGCGGCGGCGAAACGCCTGGCGCGCGTGCTGGTCAACGACAGCGGCTCGGGCGTCATGCGCCACGCCGACGCCGGCTACGAATCCGCCATCGCCTGTGCCAAGCGCACCGGTTTGAATCTCCCGATGATCAAGTAAGAGGCAGCACGAACATGAACCACGAAGCACACCACGGCTGGACCCTGAACCCCGGCGCCCTGACGCTATCCGACCTGCGCGCGGCCTGGGCCGATCACTTCCCGATCGCGCTGTCACCTGAAGCGGCGGAACCGATCGCCGCGTCGGCGGCCCTCGTGAAAACCATCGTCGACAAGGGTGACCCGGCTTACGGCATCAATACCGGCTTCGGCATCCTCGCCAAGGCCCACATCCCGAACGACCAGCTGGAACAGCTGCAGCGCAACCTGATCCTGTCGCATGCGGTCGGCACCGGCGAGCTGATTTCGGACGCCGTCGTGCGCCTGATCCTGCTGACCAAGATCGGCAGCCTGGCGCGCGGTTACTCGGGCGTGCGCCCGGTGATCATCGACACCCTGATCGCGATCTACAACGCGGGCATCATGCCGGCGATTCCTTCGCAAGGTTCGGTCGGCGCCTCGGGCGACCTGGCGCCGCTGGCGCACATGACCCTGGCCATTCTCGGCGTCGGTCCGGTGCGCTATAAGGGCGAGATCATGGAAGCGGCCGACGCCTTGTGCGCGGCCGGCATCGAGCCCGTGACGCTGGCCGCGAAGGAGGGGCTGGCCCTGATCAACGGCACGCAGGTCTCGACCGCGCTGGCCCTGCACGGCTTGTTCATGGCCGAGCGCCTGGTGGAAGCGGCGATGGTCACCGGCGCGCTGTCGGTGGACGCCGCGCGCGGCAGCGACGCGCCCTTCGACGCCCGCATCCACGCGGTGCGCGGCCAGCCAGGCCAGATCGCGGCCGCCGCGATCTATCGTGAACTGGTAAAAGGCAGCGCGATCCGTGCCTCGCACCTGGTCGGCGACGAACGCGTGCAGGATCCGTACAGCCTGCGCTGCCAGCCGCAGGTGATGGGCGCCGTGATGGACCTCGTCGCGAATGCCGGCCGCACCCTGCTGATCGAGGCGAATGCGGTCACCGACAATCCCTTGCTGTTCCCCGACGATGGCGCGATTGTTTCGGGCGGTAACTTCCATGCCGAGCCGGTCGCCTTTGCCGCCGACACGCTGGCGCTGGCCATCGCCGAAATCGGCGCCCTGGCCGAACGCCGCATCGCGCTGCTGATCGACGCGAATCTGTCCGGCTTGCCCGCCTTCCTGGTGCGCGAGCCGGGCCTGAATTCCGGCTTCATGATCGCCCACGTGACGGCCGCCGCGCTGGCTTCCGAAAACAAGTCGCTGGCGCATCCGGCCAGCGTCGACAGCCTGCCAACGTCGGCCAACCAGGAAGACCACGTCAGCATGGCCACCTTCGCGGCGCGCCGCCTCGACCAGATGGCGCACAATACGGCGGTTATTGTCGGGATCGAGCTGCTGGCGGCGGGGCAGGGGATCGAGTTTCACCGTCCTCTGGCGAGCTCGGAACACTTGGAGCACGTGCACGCGCAGCTGCGCCGCCGCGTGGCCCCGTTCGACGCCGACCGCTTCTTCGCACCCGACATCGAGGCCGCACGCCAGATGGTGGTGACTGGCGAGCTGTCGGCTTCATGCAAGGAATTGTTCACCGTACTGCACCCTTAATTTCAACAGGAGTCGTGATGGATTTCCGGTTCAAGGCAGGCGATGCACCGATGCTGTTGTCGATGCCCCACGTGGGCACCGACATTCCCGACGAAGTGGCCGCGCACCTGGCGCCCTGCGCGCTGGCCAAGGCGGACACCGACTGGCACCTGGCCGAACTCTACGAAAGCGCCGAGCGCCTCGGCATCTCGACGCTGGCCGCGCGCTGGTCGCGCTACGTCATCGACCTGAACCGGCCGCCCGAGAACACGAACCTGTATCCGGGCCTCGATACCACGGGCCTGTGCCCGGTCGATACTTTTGGGCGCGAAAGCCTGTACCAGGAGGGGAAAGTGCCGGACCAGGCCGAGGTGCAGCGCCGCCTGGAGCGCTACTGGCGCCCCTACCATAACCAGCTGCGCGCCGAGCTGGCGAGATTGCTGGCGCTGCACGGCCGCGTGGTGCTGTGGGATGCGCACTCGATCGCCTCGAAGGTGCCGCGCTTCTTCGAGGGCCGGCTGCCGGACCTGAATTTCGGCACCGCCGAGGGTAAATCCTGCGATCCAGGCCTGGAGAATGCGGTGGTAAATGTGGCGCGCGCCCAGGACCGCTTCAGCATCGCCGTGAACGGCCGTTTTAAAGGCGGCCACATCACCCGCTTCTACGGCCAGCCGAAAGAGGGCGTGCACGCGATCCAGCTCGAAATGTGCCAGTGCCTGTACATGGACGAGGCGCCGCCCTTCGCCTATCGCCCCGAGGTCGCGGCCGAGGTGCAGCCGCTCCTGGAAGACATGATGGGAGCGGCACTCGACTGGGTGCGCGCATGAACGCCCTGTTCGCGCGCCACGCGCTGCTGCCCGAGGGCTGGCAGGGCGACGTATTGATCGAATGGGATGCGCGCGGCAACCTGACGCGGGTGGAGCCCAAGGCGCGGCCGCCGATCGGCGTGGCCCGTGCCGAGTATGTGGTGCCGGGCATGGTCAACCTGCACTCGCACGCTTTTCAACGCGCGCTGGGCGGCCTGACCGAAAAGGCGGGCGATGGGCCGGACAGCTTCTGGACCTGGCGCGAGCTGATGTACCGCTTCGCGCAGCACATCACGCCCGAGCAGGTCGAGGCCATCGCGGCTCAGCTGTTTTCCGAATGCCTGCGCCATGGCTACACGGCGCTGTGCGAATTCCACTATATCCAGCGTGATCCGGCCGGTTCGATGTACGCGCGCCCGGCCGAGATGGCCGAGCGGGTCGCGGCTGCCGGCCAGCAGTCCGGCATCGGACTGACCATGCTGCCGGTCCTGTACAGCCACAGCGGCTTCGGCGAGCAGCCCCTGAAGCCGGAACAACAGCGCTTCCAGACGGACGTCGACACGGTGCTGCGCATCGTCGAGGCGCTGGCGCCGCTGCGCAACGGCCAGCTCGAGGTCGGCGCGGCGCCGCATTCGCTGCGCGCGGTCAGCGTCAGGCAGATCCAGGAACTGATGGCGGCGCTGCCGAAGGAGCGTCCGCTGCACATCCATATCGCCGAACAGCAGGGCGAAGTCCAGCAGAGCCTCGATTTCTGCGGCCGCCGCCCGGTGGAATACCTGTTCGACCAGCTCGCCGTCGATGCGCGCTGGTGCCTGGTGCATGCCACCCATCTGAACGAGGGAGAGATCGCGCAGCTGGCCGCCAGCGGCGCCGTGGCGGGACTGTGCCCGACCACCGAGGCCAACCTGGGCGACGGCCTGTTCCCGCTCGGCGACTACCTGGCGCAAGGCGGGCGCTGGGGCATCGGCAGCGACAGCCACGTGTCGCAGAGCCCGGTCGAGGAATTGCGCTGGCTGGAATATGGCCAGCGCCTGCTGCACCAGCGCCGGAACGTCGCCGCCACGCCAGCGCGGCGCGACGTGGCGCTCAACCTGTGGCAGGATGCACTCCTTGGCGGCGCCCAAGCGGCCGGACGGCCGGTCGGGGCGCTGGTGCAGGGGCGCCGGGCCGACCTGCTGGTGCTGGACGCCGCCCATCCGAACCTGGACGGGGTACTCGACGCCGACGTGCTCGGCCGTCTGGTATTCTGCGGGAACGACAACCTGGTGCGCGACGTCCTGGCGGGCGGGCGCTGGGTGGTGCAGGGCGGGCGCCACATGGCGCAGGAAGCGATCGGGCGCCGCTACCGGCAAGCCCTCCAACAGTTGCGCGAAGCTTAAGCATGAGCGAGGCATGAGCATGAACATCCTGATCCCGTTTGCCGGCCTGTCGGCGGTCCCGTGGAAGAACGGCGGCGGCAGTACCACCACGATCGCGATCGGCCCGCCCGAGGCCGGCTTCGACGACTTCGACTGGCGCGTCAGCCTGGCGACGATTGCCGAAGACGGCCCGTTCTCGCGCTTCCCGGGCGTGGACCGCACCCTCGCCCTGGTGGACGGCCACGGCATGACGCTCGACATCGACGGCAGCGAACGCGTCATCATCTGCGAGAGCGGCCCGGTGCTGGCTTTCGATGGCGACTCCGACGTCACTGCCAAGCTCAATCGCGGCCCGACCACCGACTTCAACGTCATGACGCGCAGCGAGCGCTGCTACCACCAGTTCGGCCGCCGCCGCCTGTCGGGTAAGTCGCGTTTCGTGGCGCGCGCCGACTTGACCCTGATGTTCCTGGCCGAGGGCGATACCCTGGAAATCGCCAGCGACGCCGAGCGCATCAACCTGGTGCGCTACGACGCCGTGCTGTTCGATCCGGGCACCATCTGGTCGATCGAAGCGACCCAGGCGGTGATCTTCATTGTCGATATTTTCTATTACAACGAAGAAGACGAGGATTACGAAGATGAGTGAGCGCCACGGGCCGCGCTTTGATGCGCTATTTGCGAACGTGAACCTGGCCACGATGGTCGACGGCTATGGCGAAATCCAGGATGGCGCGATCGCCGTGCACCACGGCCGCATCGCCTGGCTCGGTCCGCGCCGCGAGGCGCCGCGCGCCGCCGTCATCCACGACTGCGACGGCGCCTGGCTGACGCCCGGCCTGGTCGACTGCCATACCCACATCGTCCACGCTGGCAACCGCAGCGACGAATGGGAAGCGCGTTTAGAGGGCGCCAGCTACGAAGACATCGCGCGTAACGGCGGCGGCATCATGTCCACCGTGCGCGCCACCCGCGCCGCCAGCGTCGAAGAGCTGCTGCGGGCCAGCGCGCCGCGCATCTCGCAACTGCTGTCCGAAGGCGTCACCACCCTCGAGATCAAGTCCGGCTACGGCCTGAACCTGCAAGGAGAGGCGAACCTGCTGCGCGCCGCGCGCCGCATCGGCGAACTGCTGCCGATCAAGGTGCGTACCACCTTCCTCGGCGCCCACGCGCTGCCGCCCGAGTTCGCCGACCGCCCCGACGACTACATCGCCGAAGTCGCCGAGCGCATGCTGCCGCTGCTGGTAAAGGAAAACCTGGTCGACGCCGTCGACGCCTTCTGCGAACACATCGGTTTTAGCTATGACCAGACCGAACGCGTATTCGCCGCTGCGAAAAAACTCGGCCTGCCGGTGAAACTGCATGCGGAGCAATTGTCCGACCAGCGCGGCGCCGAACTGGTGGCGCGCTACAAGGGCCTCTCGGCCGACCACCTGGAACACCTGACGCCGGCCGGCATCAACGCCATGGCCGCCGCCGGCACGGTCGCCGTGCTGCTGCCCGGAGCGTTTTACTTCCTGCGCGAGACGCAGGCCCCGCCGATTGCCGCCCTGCGCGCTGCCGGCGTGCCGCTGGCGGTGGCGACCGACTGCAACCCGGGCACCTCGCCTCTGAGCTCGCTGCTGCTGGCGATGAACATGGCGTGCACCCTGTGGCGCCTGACCCCGCGCGAAGCCTTGCTCGGCGCCACCATCAACGCCGCCCGCGCCCTCGGCCTACAGGAGCAGATCGGGACGCTGGAAGTGGGCAAGCGCGCGGACTTTGCGCTGTGGGACATCAAGCGGCCGTCCGAGCTGGCGTATGCGATCGGCTTCAATCCCTGCCAGGCGGTGGTGAATGGCGGCGTGATGCGGGCGCGGGATATCGAGCTGCCGGCGGGGTTTTAAACGAACTGGACAAGATCGGCTGACAAGACACGGGCTTGTCGCTGATCTGCCGGGTACTCCCTACCTCTCAAAGCGACTGCAACTTCGATCGTGTTGCCGACACCGCCCGGTGCAGCATCCTCTCCGCATGAAAATCGTTCTCGCGCTGGGCGGCGATCGCCGTCAGGCTGCGGTTGTAATTGTCGAGGCGTGAACGCAGCCAGGCTTTATAGAGCCGCCTCGTGATCGGCCGGAAGATGGGTGCCATGGTGTCTCCCCTTGTGCGAAGAGCACATTTTCAAGCACGCCACTCCCTTGCATTTGTGATCACTCAATCGTGCGACAGCCCCTATCGAAGCTTGATCAGCGTCAACTCACGCATTTCCAGCTCGGTAATGATAGGTATTGGAGAATCCGTAAGAGAGGTAAGCAATTGTAAGAACAACCACTTCCAGCGGTTTCATCGGGCTATAGTGAAATCGTTGATTTCCAGTCTCCCCTCCCCATTGACAAAATGGGTTCGCCCACGGCGCCTTTCGGTCCCGTGGGCTTTTTATTGCGCGATCAGTCCGCGCGGCGCGCCAGGTGATCGAGCGCCTCGCCGGTCACGCGGCAGATACGCCACTCCGGCAGGATTTCGGCGCCCATGGTCTGGTAGAAACCGATCGCCGGCTCGTTCCAGTCCAGCACCGACCATTCGAAGCGGCCGCATTGGCGTTCGACGGCGATTTGCGCCAGCTTCGACAGCAGCGCCGTGCCGTAACCCTTGCCGCGGTGCGACTGGCGCACGTATAAATCTTCCAGGTACAGGCCCTTCTTGGTGAGGAAGGTCGAGAAATTATGGAAGAACAGGGCAAAGGCGACGACTTCGCCGTTTTCCTCGCCGATGATCGCTTCGCAGGCCGGCCGGGTGCCGAACAGGCCCTCGTGCAGCAGCTCTTCGGTGGCGACGACCATGTGCTCGAGTTTCTCGAACACGGCCAGCTCGACGATCATCGAGTGGATGTGGGTGACGTCGGCCGGTTCGGCGGGACGGACGGAAAAGTGGGTGGCAGAGCTCATTGGGTTTCGGTTGCGTTGTTCAAGGTGACAGGTTGCACGGCTTTGGCTGCGGGTGCGAGCAGGGCCCAGGCCACGCTGCCCAGGCACAGGACCATGCCCAGGAACTCGACGGGACCCGGGCGGTAATGTTCGAGTTTAATCGACAGCAGCACGGACAGGACCGGCGTGATGACGCCGATGTAGACGGCCTTCTGCGGTCCGATGCGGTTGATCAGGGTGAAGTAGGCGAGGAAGGCGATCACCGATCCGAAGACCGACAGGTACAGCAATCCCAGCGTATAGGAAGCGGTCGGCGGCGGCACGAAGCGCTGGCCGGTCAGCAGCACATAGACGGCGACCAGGGCCGTGCCCCAGAACATCGACCAGGCCGTGGTCAGCATCACGTTGCCCGATTGCTCGCGCACCTTGCCGACCACGATGCTGCCGGCCGAGCTGGCGATCGTCGCCACCAGGGCGAGAATGACGCCGAGCAGGAAGTGGCCGCTGCCGCCCGCCTGCACGTCGCGCCAGGCGGTGCCGATCGAGTGGTAGAAGAGCAGGGCGACGCCGCCGGTGGCGACCGCGCCGGCGCCCCAGGTGCGCGGGGCGATCGGGGTGCCGTAGAACACCCGGCTCAGCACCGGCGTCCAGAACACCATCAGCGCGAACAGCACGGCCACCAAGCCCGACACCACGACTTCCTCGGCCTGGTAGGTGCAGATGTACGACAGGCCGAAGGTTGCCACGCCCTGCAGCATGACCCACTTCTGGGTGCGCCAGGGCAGCTGCAATTTATAGCCGCGCCCGATGCAGAGGACGAACAGCACGCTCGAGGCGAGCGCGAAGCGGTAGACGACGGACACCGCCGGCGGTACTTCGCCCAGCTGCAAGGTAATGGCCCAGAAGGTCGAGCCCCAGATCAGCGAGGCAATGGTAAACAGGACGGAAGAAGGCATCGCGGAAGTATACGTGCTTTCCCCGTTTCCTGCCGTCTATAGATTGGAAAAACAGGAGGCCACGCCACGGTGTGGCGGTGCCGCAAATGCAGCCGATCGCTCAGTGGGTGACGCGCGTCATGTAGCCATTGCTCAGCAGGCGCACGCGCTCTCCCGGACGGAACAATTCATCGGCCGCCTGCGTGATGGCGCGCAATTCTCCGCTGTCGAGCCGGACAGTGATTTCGAAGCCGGGACGGTTGTTGACGCTCGCTTCGGTGTGATGGCCGAGCACGCCACCCGCGATGGCGCCGACGATGCCCGCCGCGGCAGATCCCCTGCCGTGGCCGACCGTGGAGCCGGCCAGGCCGCCGAGCGCCGCGCCGCCCATGGTGCCGACGCCCGAGTCCGGATTGACGATCACCACATTGCGCACCGACTCGACCGTGCCGATACGCACGACCTGCTCGCTCTGGGTCTGGTAGGCGCGGTAGACGTTGCCGGAGGGCGGTGCGGTGGCGCAGCCGGCAAGCAGGGCTGCAAGGAGGAAGAGGGAAGGGGCTTTCATGACAGCCTCCAAAAACGTGAGACGTTTCGGAGAGCTCACTCCCGGAGCAGAGAAGGCGCCACACCGTGATGCGGCGCCATTCACGTTCAATAAGCCAGATTCAAGCGCCGGTACAGGAAACCCAGCACGAACAGCGGCCCGATCAGCAGGAAGCGCAGGTCGTCCAGGAAGGACGGCTTCTTGCCCTCGATCTTGTGGCCGATGAACTGGCCGATCCAGGCGACGACGAAGATCGCGATCGACAGCGGCAGCACGGTCAGCGGCGGCATCGCCGCCAAAATCGCCAGCATCAGGATCGACATCGCCAGCATGCCGACCGCGAAAGGTTTCGACAGCTGCAGGTAGTACCACATCGACCCGATCACGGCAGCCAGCGCCACCACCGGGTGGATCGCCCACAGGATGCCGAGCAGCGAGAACACGATGACCGGCACGCAGACAAAATGGATCAGCTCGTTGGTCGGGTTGCGGTGGCTCTCGCTGTACTGGGCGAGCAAGAGGTGAATGTCGCGCGAGGGGGCGGTCATGGGAGTCTCCGGCTTGATTGTTATGCGAACGATTCTACACCGGGACGCGCGCAAAAAATCAGGCCGCCGCGCTCGCTGCCGGCGCAAACGCGGGCGCTGCGCCCAGGCGCATGTGCGGATGATTCGCGAACACCTCCGCCACCCACTCCACGAACACGCGCACCTTGGCCGACATGTGGCGGTTTTGCGGATAGACGATGTGCACCGGCAGCGGATCGCTGACCCAATCCGGCAGCACCTGCACCATCCGTCCTTCTTCCACGTGCCGCATCAGCAGATAATCGGTCATCTGCACGATACCCAGGCCCGCCAGGCCAGCCTGCACATAAGTATTCGAATCGTTCAGCGCGATCACGCCCGGCATCGGCACCTCGATGCGCTCGCCGTCGCGGTTGAAGTCCCAGTCGTAGACTTTACCGGTCTTGGCCGAAAAATAGTTCACGCAGCGGTGCTGCGACAGCTCGTTCGGGTGCAGTGGCATGCCGTAGCGCGCCAGGTAGGCGGGGGAGGCCGCGGTGACGAAATTGATGATGCCGACCCGACGCGCGATCAGGCTCGTGTCCAGCAGGGGCCCGCCGCGCACCGCGCAGTCGACGCCTTCCTCGACCAGGTCGATCGGCCGGTCGGTGCTGCCCAGTTCCAGCGTGATGTCGGGGTAGCGCTCGAAGAACCCTGGCAGCGCCGGCACCAGGATCTCGCTCGACAGTCCGGTCGGCGTGTCCACGCGCAGCCGCCCGCTCGGGTTGATGCGCATGCGCGACAGCGATTCCTCGGCTTCGCGCACATCCGCCAGGATGCGCACGCAGCGCTCGTAATAGGCGGCGCCGTCGGAGGTGACGGTGACCATGCGCGTGGTCCGGTGCAGCAGCTTGGCCGAGAGCGAAGCCTCCAGGGCCTGCACCAGGGTCGAGACGCTGGCCTTGGGCAGGTCGAGCAGCTGCGCGGCGCGCGTAAAACTGCCGGTGTCGACCACCTGCACGAAGACTTCCATTGCCTGCAGCTTGTTCATGATGCCTCGATTCGACCCGTTTAATCCACTTTTAAGCGTATTGTTCGCAATATCCGAACAATGGATTCGGAATTGCCGTCTTTATCAGATTGTAGTTGATGTCTATAGTGTGCGTACTGGAGCATCAATAACGTGGCAATCGGGAGCAGGACATGAACATTCGGGACAGCGTGGTGGCAACGATCGCAGTGGCGGTCAGCACCCTGGCAATGGCCGGGGTCGTCGGCAGCGGCGCTTATGCGCAGGCGGCGGGCGCCGAGGCGCGCGGCGTGCATGCGCTGTCGACCATCATGGCGCATACCCTGTGCACCGAAGCTGTGACCCTGGCCGCCGTCGCGCCGGAGGTGACGCGATGAACGACCGTTTGGATACCATGAACGCGATTGCCGACGAGGTTCGGGTGCGCGAAATGGAAGTGAGCGGCGAGCAGGGGCCCTTGAGGGCGCGCCTGTACGCCGCCGGCCCCGTGAAAGGCAAGCGCGATACGCTGGTCGTGTTCTTCCACGGCGGCGGCTTCATCGTCGACGACCTCGACGAATCGGACGGCTTCCTGCGCCGCCTTGCCGGCGTCAGCCATACCCCGGTCGTGCTCGCATCGAACTACACGCTGGCCACGGTGCGCCCATTCCCGGCCGCGGTCGAGGATGCCCACGCCGTACTGCTGTGGGCGAAAAAGAACAAGACCAAGCTCGGCTGGAACGGCAAGCACCTGCTGGTGGCCGGCATCGAAGCTGGCGCTAATCTCGCCGCCGTCTGCGCCCTGATGTCGCGCGACCGCGGCGCGCCGAAACTGGCCGGCCAGATCCTGATCATGCCGATGCTCGACCCGGGGCTGTCGACCTGCTCGATGCGCGAAATGCCGCAATGCGTCGACCAGGCCAGGCTGGCCGATGGCTGCGCCGCCGCCTACCGCGGCTACCTGCCGAACGCGGCTGACCGTACCCATCCGTACGCCTCGCCGCTGCAGTCGAGCCGCCTGAAAAACCTGCCGCCGGCCCTGATCCTCTCGGCCGACGACGACCCACTGCGCGACGAGGCCGAAGCCTATGGCGCCAAGCTCGCCAGCTTCGGCGTGCAGACCACCGTGCGCCGCATGCTGCCGGCGCCGCAACTGGCGGACGACCGCAACGAATGCGCCTGCGAACGGCCGGCGCTGGCGGAGATCGCTTCCTTTATCGCTGACCTCGAGGGGCAGGAGGCCCCTCAAGCCTAAGTCAGCACCTCCCTGATTTTCCAACTCTGAAACGAACTGGGCAACCGCACCATCGTGGTGCGGCGGGACCCGCTTTTCCTGCCATTTTCTGCGGGAGGGACGGGTGTCGCCAAAAATTAACATTCTCACAAGAAAAAGGGGTCAACATGAGAAATCTGGCACAACTCACCAGCGCCGCAAAGCCGCTGATCGCCGCACTGGCCACCGCTGGCCTGGTCGGCCTGTCGCTCGCCGGCTGCGAAGACGCGACCGGCAAGACCGCACCGGCCGCACCTGCCGCGCCACCCGTCTCGGCCGCCATCGTGCTCGAAAAGCCGGTCGCCGAAACCCAGGAATTCTCCGGCCGCCTGGAAGCCGTCGAACGGGTCGAGATCCGCTCGCGCGTCAGCGGTTTTATTACCGCCGTCAACTTCAAGCCGGGCAGCGAAGTCAAAAAAGGTGACGTGCTGTTCGTGGTCGATCCGCGTCCTTACCAGGCCGAAGCCACCCGTGCCCAGGCCGCCGCCGCCTCGGCCCGCGCCAAGGCCGATCTGGCCAAACGCGAATTGGCCCGCGCAGAGAGCCTGATGGCCGATAAAGCCATCGCCCGCCGCGAATTCGACGAAGCCGCCGCCGGCCAGAAGGAACTCGAAGCGAATGCGGCCGCCGCGCAAGCCGCGTACGAAGCCGCACGCCTGAATCTCGCCTACACCCGCGTGGTGTCGCCGATCGACGGCCGCGTCTCGAAAGCAGAGATCACGATCGGCAACCTGGTCGACCCGGCCGCCGCGCTGACTTCGGTCGTCTCGCTCGACCGCATCTACGCCAGCTTCGACGGCGACGAGGAAACCTATCTGCGCGTCGGCGCCAAGGCGAGAGATGGCGCGCCGGTGGCGGTGCGCGTCGGTCTCGCCAACGAAGAGGGCTTCCCGCACGAGGGCAAGCTCGAATTCGTCGACAACCAGCTCGACACCCGCACGGGCAGCGTGCGCATGCGCGCCACCTTCGACAACAAGGATGGCGCGCTGGTGCCGGGCCTGTTCGCACGCGTCCAGCTGGGCGCGGCCGACAGCCGCAAGGCGGTCTTGATCAACGAGCGCGCCGTCGGTACGGATCAGAGCCGCAAGTTCGTGTTCGTGGTGGGGCTTGATGGCAAGGCCGAATACCGTCCGGTCACGCTCGGCCCCGTGGTCGACGGCCTGCGCGTGGTGCGCAGCGGCGTCAAGGCGGGCGAAAAGATCGTCGTCAACGGCCTGCAGCGTGTGCGCCCTGGCGCACCGGTGGCGCCGCAGATCGTCCCGATGGACAGTAGCGCACCGCTGGCGCTGGCCGCGAACGCGAAGGAGTAAGCCATGAACTTCTCACGCTTCTTTGTCGACAAACCGATCTTCGCCGTCGTGCTGTCGGTGCTGGTCTTCGTCTCCGGCCTGATTGCGATTTTCCAGTTGCCGGTCTCGGAATACCCCGACGTGGTGCCGCCTTCGATCGTGGTGCGCGCCCAGTACCCGGGCGCCAACCCGAAAGTCATCGCCGAAACCGTGGCCGCGCCGCTCGAAGAACAGATCAACGGTGTCGAGAACATGCTCTACATGTCCTCGCAAAACACCTCCGACGGCGCCCTGATGCTGACGGTGACCTTCGCCATCGGCACCAATGTCGAGCAGGCCGAAACCCAGGTGCAGAACCGCGTCCAGCGCGCGCTGCCGCGCCTGCCGGAAGAGGTGCGTCAGATCGGCGTCACCACGGTCAAGAGTTCGCCGAACCTGACGATGGTGGTGCACCTGAATTCGCCGGACGGCCGCTACGACGACCTGTACCTGCGCAACTACGCGACCCTGAACATCAAGGACCGCCTGGCGCGCATCGAGGGCATGGGCGAAGTGCAGTTGTTCGGCTCGGGCGACTACGCGATGCGCGTCTGGCTCGATCCGCAAAAGGTGGCGGCGCGCGGCCTGGTCGCCGGCGACGTCGTCGATGCGATTCGCGAGCAGAATGTGCAGGTGGCGGCCGGCGTGATCGGCCAGGGTCCTGCCAAGGGCGCCGAGTTCCAGCTGACCGTGAATACGCAGGGGCGCCTGTCCACCGTCGAGGAGTTCGGCGACATCGTCGTCAAGACCGGCGAGGATGGCTCGACCACGCTGCTGAAGGACGTGGCACGCCTGGAGATGGGCTCGAATTCCTATGCCCTGCGTTCGCTCCTGAACAACAAATCGGCGGTGGCCATCCCTATCTTCGAGGCGCCGAACGCGAACGCGCTGCAGCTGTCGACGGACGTGCGCGCCACCATGGCCGAGCTGTCCAAAGAGTTTCCGGAAGGTGTCGAATACAGCATTGTGTACGACCCGACCCAATTCGTGCGCGAGTCGATCGACTCCGTCATCCATACGCTGCTGGAGGCAGTGGTGCTGGTCGCGATCGTCGTGATCGTGTTCCTGCAAAGCTGGCGCGCATCCATCATTCCGCTGCTGGCCGTGCCGGTGTCGGTGGTCGGCACCTTCGCCGTGATGCTGATGTTCGGCTTCTCGATCAACACGCTGTCGCTGTTCGGGCTGGTGCTGGCGATCGGCATCGTGGTCGACGACGCGATCGTCGTGGTCGAGAACGTCGAGCGCAACATCACCAACGGCTTGAGCCCGCACGACGCGACGATCCAGGCGATGAAGGAAGTGTCGGGCCCGATCGTGGCCATCGCGCTGGTGCTGTGCGCCGTGTTCGTGCCGATCGCCTTCGTATCGGGCCTGACCGGCCAGTTCTACCGCCAGTTCGCATTGACGATCGCGATCTCCACCGTGATCTCGGCCTTTGCCTCGCTGACGCTGGCGCCGGCGCTGTCGGCCGCGCTGCTCAAGGCGCACGACGCGCCGAAGGACCGCTTGACGCGCGCCATGGATACTATCTTCGGCCGCTTCTTCGCCGCCTTCAACCGCTTCTTCGGCCGTGCCTCACACCGCTACGAAGGCGGCGTGCAGACGGTCCTGCGCCGCAAGACGATCTCGCTGGCCGTGTATGCGGTGCTCGGCGTGGCCGCGCTGTTCATGTTCAAGGCGGTGCCGCCGGGCTTCGTGCCGCAGCAGGATAAAGCCTATCTGATCGGCTTTGCCCAGCTGCCGGATGCCGCCTCGCTCGACCGCACCGACGCCGTGATCCGCCGCATGTCGGCCATCGCGAAGGAGATCCCCGGCGTCGATTCCTCGGTCGCCTTCCCCGGCCTGTCGATCAACGGCTTTACCAATGCGCCGAACGCCGGCATCGTGTTCACGACCCTGAAACCGTTCAGCGAGCGCCATGGCAAGGAGCAGTCCGCCGAAGCCATCGCCGCCGAGATCAACAAGCGTATGGGCGCCGTGGAAGACGCCTTCGTGATGGTGCTGCCGCCGCCACCGGTGAATGGCCTCGGCACCACCGGCGGCTTCAAGATGATGCTGGAAGACCGCGGCAATCTCGGCTACGACGCACTGTACAAGGCGGCGCAGGCCATGCAGGCAAAGGCCTGGGCCGATCCGCGCCTGGCTGGCGTGTTCTCGAGCTACCAGATCAACGTGCCGCAGCTGTTCGCCGACATCGACCGCGTGAAAGCCAAGCAGCTCGGCGTGCCGCTGCAGACCATCTACCAGACCTTGCAGGTGAACCTCGGCTCGCTGTACGTGAACGATTTTAACCAGTTCGGCCGCACCTACCAGGTGCGGGTGCAGGCGGACGCCCAGTTCCGCTCGCAGCCGGAGCAGATCGCGCAGCTGAAGGTGCGTAACGTAAAAGGCGAGATGATCCCGCTGTCGTCCCTGATGCAGGTGAAGGACAGCTATGGCCCGGACCGCGTGCAGCGCTACAACGCCTATGTGGCGGCCGACATGAACGGCGGTCCGGCAGCCGGCGTATCCTCGGGCCAGGCGCAAGCCATCTTCGAGCAGATCGCGAAAGAGACGCTGCCGAAAGGGATCGCCTACGAATGGACCGACCTGACTTACCAGGACATCCTGTCGGGGAACACCATGGTCTTCGTCTTCCCGCTGTGCGTGCTGCTGGTGTTCCTGGTGCTGGCCGCGCAGTACGAAAGCTGGACCCTGCCGCTGGCCGTGATCCTGATCGTGCCGATGTCGATCCTGTGCGCGCTGGTGGGCGTGAAGCTGACCGGAGGCGACAACAACATCTTCACGCAGATCGCCCTGTTCGTACTGGTGGGATTGGCTTCGAAGAACGCGATCCTGATCGTCGAATTCGCCCGCGAACTCGAACACCATGGCCGCAGCGTCGTTGCCGCGGCACTGGAAGCGAGCCGCCTGCGCCTGCGTCCGATCCTGATGACCTCGATCGCCTTCATCATGGGCGTGGTGCCGCTCGTGTTCAGCAGCGGCGCCGGCGCCGAGATGCGCCATGCGATGGGCGTCGCCGTATTCGCCGGCATGTTGGGCGTGACCTTCTTCGGCCTGTTCCTGACGCCGCTGTTCTACGTGCTGCTGCGCAGCTTTGCCAAACGTTTCGAGAAAAAAGCCGTCGCCCCTGTCGTGGTGGCGGTGGAAGGAGTCGCACAATGAAATCGATGATTGCACGCGGTGTTGCACCGCTTCTCGCTGCGCTGCTGCTGAGCGCCTGCGCCGCGCCGGCCTTCAAACAGCCGGTACTCGATACGCCGGCCGCGTTCAAGGAGGCGGCGCCGGTCCTCACCGCTGCCGACGGCAGCCGCTGGGCCCCGGCCCGCCAGGCCGAGCAGCAGCCGCGCGGGCAATGGTGGCTCGCCTTCCAGGATCCGCGGTTGACCGAACTGGTGGACGAGGCGACGAAGAACAACGCCAGCCTGGCCGTGGCCGCTGCGCGGGTCAAGCAGGCAAGGGCGATCGCCGGGATTGCGCAGGCGGACCGCCTGCCGCAGGTCGGGCTGGGCGTCGGCGCCCAGCGCGCCCGTCCGGCGCCGCTGGAAGCGGGCGGTTCGCTCGCGCCGCAGAACAGCTACAGCGCCAGCCTGAGCGCGAGTTATGAAGTCGACCTGTTCGGCCGCGTCAGTTCCAGCGTCGAAGCGGCGCGCCAGGATGCCGGCGCCAGCGAGGCCAGCTACCGCTCGGTGCTGCTGTCGCTGCAGGCCGACGTCGCGCAGCAATGGTTCCGCCTGCGCGCGCTGGACGCCGAACTGGCGACCGTCGACAGCGCGGTGCGCCTGCGCGAGGAAAGCGTGCGCGTGAACCAGCGCAGGTTCGACCTGGGCGACATCGGCGAATTCGACCTGACGCGCGCGAAGACGGAGCTGTCCGCCACGCGCGCCGAGGCGATCGGCCTGGAGCGCCAGCGTACGACGGCCGAACATGCACTCGCCGTGCTGCTGGGCCGCCCGGCCGCGCGCTTCGCGGCCACGTCCAGCCCCTTGCCGGAGGACCTGGCGCTCCCCGCGATTCCGGCAGGGCTGCCTTCGACCCTGCTCGAACGCCGGCCCGATATCGCCGCCGCCCAGCGCGCGATGGAAGCGGCGAACGCGCGCATCGGCGTGGCGCGTGCGGCCATGTTCCCGGCCCTGAACATCAACGCGGCCGGCGGCGGCGTCGGCGCCAGCATGGCGGACGTGTTCAACTGGAGCAGCCGCTCCTGGGTGCTGGGCGCGCTGCTGTCGCTGCCGATCATCGACGGCGGCCGCAACAAGGCCAACGTGACGCGCAGCGAAGCGGCGCTGGAGGAAGCGGTGGCGGCGTATCGCCAGAGCGTGCTGGTCGCCTTTGCCGAGGTCGAGGACAACCTGGCCGGCGTGCGCATCCTGGCCGAGCAGGGTGTGGAAGTCGACGATGCCGTGCGCTCGGCGCGCCGCTCGGCGGAGCTGGCCCGCAAACTCTACGACGCCGGCCGCTCCAGCTACCTCGACCTGCTCGACGCCCAGCGCAATTTGGCGGCCGTCGAGCGCAGCGCGGTCCAGCTGCGCGGCAACCAGGTATTGACCAGCGTCGCACTGATCCGGGCGCTGGGTGGCGGCTGGGATGCGCCGGCGGCTTCCACGCCGCTGGCTGCGCGCTAAGCCTTATAGAGAGCTGCCCCTTGCGGCGGACCTGGTGCGGTCCGCCGTTTTTTTATGTGCGGCCCGCGTGAGCCCGGCAGGGCTACAATCGCGGCATGAGCACCGATTCCACCTTGCTGACCGGCCTGGCCCCGGTTCTGGACACCCATATCCGGATCCTGATCCTCGGCAGTTTTCCGGGCGCCCAGTCGCTCGCCGCCGCCCAATACTACGCCCATCCGCGCAATCAGTTCTGGAAGCTGGTCGGCGCCCTGGTGGACGAAGAGCTATATGCCATGCCTTACGCCGAGCGCCTGCCGCGCCTGCTGGCACACGGCATCGGCCTGTGGGACGTGCTCGGCGCCTGCGAGCGCGAAGGCAGCCTCGATTCCGCCATCCGCAAGCCGGCCGCCAACGATTTCGCGCGCCTGCACATCCTGTGTCCCGCCCTGGAAACGGTCGGCTTCAACGGCCAAGCCTCCGGTAAATTCGCGCCGCAGTTCGCGGCGAACGGCTACCGGACCGTGGTGCTGCCGTCAAGCTCACCGGCGCACATGGCGATGAGTTTCGAACAAAAGCTGGCCGCATGGCGCCAGCTGCTCGCGCAGGATGCGGGGGTGCCGGCACAAGGCTCCTTGCTGTAACAAGAGCTCGTCCATACGCCGATTTGGGTTCGGTGGTATACTGCTCCCTGTCGTGGCGATGTCCATGGCATCGAAACAAGGCCCGCAACAAGCGGGCTTTTTCTCTCCTCGCGCAGGTCGGCGTCCGGTTGCAGGCCCGGATACAAGCCGCCGCCACACTCCCGCTACAAGCGGCCCTTTCACCGTTTTCTCCGGTCCAGTCCACGCGGGCGCTGGCAACCGGCGGCATCGTCATCGCGCTTCTGTTATGCGCCGGCTCGCGGCTTCAACTTAAAGGAAGAACAACATGGCAAAAGAAGAACTCATCGAAATGAACGGCCTCGTGACCGAAGTGCTGCCTGAACTGCGCTTCCGCGTCGACCTGGACAACGGCCACAAGCTCGTTGCCTATACCTCGGGCCGCATGAAGAAGAACCACATCCGCATCCTGGCGGGCGACAAGGTGACGCTGGAACTGTCGCCGTACGACCTGAACAAGGGCCGCATCGTGTTCCGTCACATCGAAACGCGCGGCGCCCCGGCGCCACGCACCGGCGGCTTCCAGCGCCGCCGCTGATCCATCCCCGCGGCCGCGATCGACAGGCGCAAGGCCTGTCAATTACGGCGCGGCCCGCCCGTCATCCCGCGCAGGTGCGCCAGCTTGGCCGAATAGCGCTCGCGCGTATCGCTGCGCACGCTCATGTCGCGCGCCAGCGCCAGCTGTTTCTCGGCGACCTTCAGTTCTCCCAGCTGCAGGTTCGCGATCCCCAGCCAGAAATGGAATTCGTCGTTGTAGGGCGCGCGTGCCACCTCGCGCGCGAACAGGGCGCGTGCCTGGGCGATGTTCCCGGCCTTGTAGGCGTCCATGCCCTGGTTGAAGAAGTGGTAAGGCGGTGCCGGATACAGGCGCGCGGCGCGCTGCTTGAGCTGTTCCGCTTCTTCGTTCTTGCCGTTGGCCGCCAGTAGGGGCGCGAAGTTCTGCAGCACGACCAGGCTGTCCGGCTCGCGTTCGAGGGCGACCCGGTAGACCTGCTCGGCCAGCAAGGGGTGGCCGCTGCGCTGGTAGATCACGGCCAGCGTGTTGTAGGCGGCGGCCAGCGTCGGCTTCTTCAGCAAGGCGCCGCGCGCCCACCAGTAGGCGTCGGCCTGGCGACCCTGCGCAAGTTCCTCGGCGGCGCGGTTGTTCATGTACAGGGCGACAATGTCCGTCTCGCTGAGGTAGCGTACGCGCTGGCGGCTGTTTGCCATGCCCGGGATGAAATCGATCGTCAGCATGGCGGAGGCGTCGTAGTCGTCGGTGCGCGGTGCGCGCGGTGCAAGGCTCAGGTTGACGTGCGAGCTGACCATGTAGAGCGCGTGGTCGCGGCTCCAGGTGTCTTCGATCTGCACGTCCTGGAAGCGCACGTTCAGGTCGAGCTGGCGCGCGAAGGCGGCGGTCATGATCACCAGCGATAGGCAGTTGCCCTGGCGCGAAGCATAGGTTTCGGCTGCGGTGCCGGTATAGCTGGAATCGTAGTCGAGCTTGAGGTCGCTCGCGTCGTAAAGCGCGTGGACCAGGCCCAGCGTTTGTCCATGTTCGCGCAGGAGCGCCTGGAAGCGCGCGCTGGTGAGGTGGCTGCGCATGGCCGGGCTGAGGTCGAACAGCTTGCTGGCGTCGACCGGCCGGCTGGGGGTGGGAAAGGCGCTGTCGTTGAGCAGGGCGGTCACCTCGCTGTCCGGTACCGATGGCTGCCCGACATGGGCGCAGCCGGACAAGAATACGAGCAGCGACAAAATCCAGGTTTTCATCATGCCTCCCAAGCCGGTAGCGATACTTCAGTATCTGCCTGCCCGGGCGGCCTGTCAAAAACTAGTGATCGTCGTGCAGCGCTTCTTCCAGTTCGTCCAGTAATTCGGCCGTTTCATCCTCGTCGAGCGAGAGATAGGCGCATGCGCGTTCGCCGCCCTTGTCCCATTCGGGCGAGCCGGCGTGGCCCTGGTAGCGGCGGATCGCGCGCTCGGCCAGCAGCGACAGGGCGACCAGCGAACGCACGGCGTCGTCGGTGTTCTCGTCGTCGATCACGGCGTAATCGTGGTGGTGCAGGATGGCCCAGGATACGTCGCTCGACAGGCCCCAGTTACGCGCCAGCAGGGTGCCGACGGCCGCGTGATTGGTGCTGTGGCGCTCGTCCTCGAGCGCGGTGAAGGCGCGTTCGGCTTGCGCCCCGGCGTCGAGGAAGGTGGTCTCGTAGTCGGGGAAGCGTTTCACCAGCAGCGGCATCCCGGTATCACAGAACAGGCCGAAGGTATGGGCGATGTCGGGCGCGCCGATGCGCAGGCGGCGCGACAGGAACATCATCGCGTGCGAACGCTTGGTCGACACGTCCCAGAAATTCGCCAGCGCCGCGCTCTCGACGGGAATCGCCTGGCGCGCCAGCAGGCCGGTCATCAGCGCCGCCACCTGGTTAATGCCCAGGAACAGGATGGCCTGTTCGATCGACTTGGCGCGGCGGCCGCCGAACAGCGAGGAATTCGCCAGTTTCAACAGGGCGCCGGCCATGCCGACGTCGCGCGCGACGATGTGGCCGATGCGCTCGGGCGAGGGGTCGCTGGAGGCGAGTTCGGCCTGCAGGTCGGCCAGCAGACTAGGGCGCGGAGGAATGCGGATCGACTTGATCAGCTCGTCGACAGGATCGGCGGCAGCAGGAGCCGCAGACGCGGCGGCACGCAGCGGGGCGCGCGGCGCGCTACGCGCAGGAATTGCTTTTGCGGCAACTGTACTCATGGGAAGAAGGTGCTTATGGGAAATAAAAGCGAAGACCGCCATGATAAACGATGCTGCATTTCCTTGCAGCAACAGGCCGCTTTCCTTGTGGCTTGTGTGGCAAAACGGACAGAAGGGTGTTGTCGGAACGCCTAAAATCGCCTCCATGAATTCAGCCAAGCTTGCAGGAATTGATTTTTATGCACCGAGCGAGATCGTTGCGCGCCAGCTGATCGGGGTGGTGGTGCTGGTCGACGGCGTCGGCGGGCGCATCGTCGAGACCGAGGCCTACGACCGCGAAGACCCGGCCTCGCATGCTTTTTCCGGTCCTACCGAGCGCAACATGGCGATGTTCGGGCCGCCGGCGCACTGCTACGTCTATCGCTCCTATGGCATCCACTGGTGCCTGAACTTCGTCTGCCGCGAAGAAGGACATGGCGCCGGGGTGCTGATCCGGGCGATCGAGCCGCTGGCGGGACTGGACGTGATGCGCGCGCGCCGCGACGCCCAGGATGTCACGGCGCTGTGTTCCGGGCCAGGCAAGCTGTGCCAGGCCCTGGAGGTGACGCGCGCCTTCAACGGACGCTCGCTGGCGCAGCCGCCGTTCGTGCTCGAAGCCGCGCCGCCGGGACTGGAGATCGTTGCCGGCCCGCGCATCGGCATCTCCAAGGCGATGGACGTGCCCTGGCGCTTTGGTCTCGCCGGATCGCGCTTCGTCAGCCGTCCGTTCCGCTGAACCGGTCCGGCGCGGTTGCGCTGCCGGCATCGAGTAGGGCGCGTGGCGCGCCGCGCATCGGGCTGCCGGGCGCGCGGCGCTCCAGGGGATCCTGGAAATCGGCGGATTCTTCCGCTTCGGCCAGCGTCTCGAAGCCCTCGATCTTGAAGACGGAAACCGCGCGCGCCAGGTTCACGGTTTGCTCATGCAGGCTTTCGGCGGCGGCTGCCGCTTCCTCGACCAGGGCCGCGTTCTGCTGGGTCATGTCGTCCATCTGCCCGACCGCGCGATTGACCTCGGCGATGCCGTCGGCCTGCTCGGTGCTGGCCACGCTGATGCGCTCGATGATGTCGTTCACCTGCTTCACCGAGGCGACGATGTGGCCCATGCTGCTGCCCGCTTCGTTGACGGACGCGGCGCCGCCGTCGATGATCGCCACCGAATCGGCGATCAGGGCCTTGATTTCCTTGGCCGCCGCCGCCGAGCGCTGCGCCAGCGTGCGCACCTCGGACGCCACCACCGCAAAGCCGCGCCCCTGCTCGCCGGCGCGCGCTGCTTCCACCGCCGCGTTCAGCGCCAGGATATTCGTCTGGAAGGAGATGCCGTCGATGACGCCGATGATCTCGACGATCTTGCGCGAACTGGCCTTGATCGATTCCATCGTCGTCACCGCGCGGTCGACGGCCTGGCCGCCGTGATCGGCCAGGCGCGCCGCCTCGGCCGCGAGATCGGTGGCCAGGCGCGCATTATTCGCGTTGTCCTTCACCGCCACCGTCAGCGTTTCCATGGCGCTGGCGGTCTGTTCGAGCGAGCCGGCCTGCATCTCGGTGCGGGTCGAGAGGTCCAGGTTGCCGGTTGCGATTTCCTTGGAAGCCGTATCGATCGAACGCACCGAGGTCAGGATCGAATGCAGCGTCGTGTTCAGGGTGGCGATCGTGTGGTCGAGCGCGCGCGAGGTGTCGGCGATCTCGTCGCGGCCCGTGCTGCCCGTCGGGCTGGCCAGGCGGCCTTCGGCCAGTTCCGACACCACGTCCGAGATCGCACGGATATCGAGCAGCATGGCGCGCCGCACCAGCACCGTCACCGTCAGCGACAGCGCGATCGACAGCACGACCAGCACCGCCATCGAAATGCCCAGCGTGCGGAACTCGGCGCCGGCGGCGGCATAGGCTTCTTCGCTCAGGCGCCGTTCCAGCGCCGCCAGCTGGGCCAGCTGGGTATTCAGGGTGACGAATTCCTTTTCAGCCTTTTGCATCGAATTGGTCGCGATCGACTGGTCGACCGAAGCCATCTCGATGGTGTCCAGGACCGCCTTGCGGTAGGCGCCGAGTGCCGTCTTCGAGGCGTCGATCAGCTTGCGCTCGGAAGGCTCGGCGACCTGCGCCAGCGCATCCAGGCGGGTCTTGATGGCCTCGTGCTTTTGCTTGATTTCCTTGATCAGCGCATCGAGCCGGTTCTGGGCGAAGCTGCCGCTGACCCAGGCCAGCAATTGATAGATGTTCGCGTGCGCGTACTTGGCGTCGCCGGCGACGTCGGCCGTGTCCTGCAGGCGCGCCGCGCGCACCTGCACCATGTTCTCGAGCGAGGCATGCTGGCGCACCATGCCGTAATAGGCGGCGCCGGAGAGCAGCGTCAGCAGCACCAGCACCAATCCCGGCGCCAGCAGGAGCTTCGGGCCAATCCGTAGTTTTTTCAGCATGCTTTTCTCCATTGCAAATTAAAAGGGCGGCCGAAGCCGCCCCCGCATCACGCTGTGCTTATTTCTTGTAGAGACCGGCTTCCAGCACGACGCCGTCGACCAGCAGGATGTAGGTCGTCTTCGGCTCGATCTTGCCGCTGGTCGGGTTCTTGTACATGTAGTCGACCCAGCCTTTCCCCTTGGCGGCGGCCAGTTCGATGATCTCGCGGCGGTATTTCTTGCCGTTCGCGTCAGGCACGTCGGTCAGGTCCTTGCCGACGATCGAGGGGTTGTAGGGGTGGGCCAGCACGATGCCGGTCTTGACGTCGCGCAGGTCGACGTACAGTTCGCCCTGGACGAAGTCTGCGTCCTTGGCGTTAATGCGTTTCATCATTTCTTCCTTGCCCTTGGCCTTGATCAGGGCGGCGCCGCGTTCGGCCATTGCGATCGCATCCTTTTCGGTCGGTTCATTGGCCAGCGCACCGGAGCAGGCGAGTCCGAGGCACAGGGCGGTGGCAGTGGCGAGCAGCTTCATGAGAACAATCCTTTCGGTGGGTCAGCAGGAGGGAAACTTTCCTAAGTGCATTGGGAAATGTACGCTGCACTTCCAAGAGGCAACTTGCGCTAACTCAAGTGCATAAAATCTGTGCGACCGTTGCGCCACATGTCGCGCAGCAAACATTCAGTGCTTAGCGGAAATTTTGTGTCGCTTTGATTGATTGTGTGCAATTCCGCGTCACGCATGGGCCATAAGATGAGTTCCCGTCGGCAATTTCTTACTCAAGAATTCGCCCGTCGCCGCCCCCCACCATCTTTCCTTTTCAGGAGCATGCCGTGACCACCACCGATTCGACGCCCGCCAAGTTCAAGCCCTATACACGCCAGACCATCGCGCTTGCCCGCCAGTGGCAATGGATGAGCCCGGAGTTGCAGGAAGCAACCCAGGTCGTCTCGCATGTGCTGCCGTTTCGCGTCAACGAATACGTGCTCGACCAGCTGATCGACTGGGACAGGATTCCCGACGACCCGATCTTCCGGCTCACCTTCCCGCACCGCGACATGCTCCCGGCGCGCGAGTACGAGCAGCTGCGCGACCTGGTGCTGCACAAGAAGGACGACGCCGCGATCGCGAAACTGGTGCACCAGATCCGCATGCGCATGAACCCGCACCCGGCCGGCCAGATGACCCACAACGTGCCGCGCGTGAACGACGCGCCTTTGAAAGGACTGCAGCACAAGTACAAGGAGACCGTGCTGTTCTTCCCGAGCTCGGGCCAGACCTGCCACGCCTACTGCACCTTCTGCTTCCGCTGGCCGCAGTTCGTCGGCATGGACGACATGAAGTTCGATGCGCGCGAATGCACCGAGCTGGTGTCCTACCTCAAGACGCACCCGGACGTGACCGACGTCCTGATCACCGGCGGCGACCCGATGATCATGAATACGCGCTCGCTGACCGAATTCCTGGAACCCTTGCTGGCGCCGGAACTGGCCCACATCCAGAACATCCGCATCGGCACCAAGTCGGTCGCCTACTGGCCGCAGCGCTACGTGTCGGACAAGGATTCGGACGACCTGATGCGCCTGTTCGAGCGGGTGGTCAAGGCCGGCAAGAACCTGGCCATCATGGGCCACTACAACCACGCGGTCGAGCTGCGCCATCCGATCGCGCAAGCCGCGGTCAAGCGCATCGTCGGCACCGGCGCCACGCTGCGCATGCAGGGCCCGCTGATCCGCCACATCAACGAAGACCCGAAGAGCTGGGCCGAACTGTGGACCACCGGCGTGCGCCTGGGCGCGATCCCGTACTACATGTTCGTCGAGCGCGACACCGGCCCGAGCGAGTACTTCTCGCTGCCGCTGGCGAAAGCGCACGAGATCTTCCAGTCGGCCTACTCGATGGTCTCGGGCCTGTCGCGCACCGTGCGCGGCCCGTCGATGAGCGCCTTCCCCGGCAAGGTCGTGATCGACGGCGTGGTGACGATCAATGGCGAAAAGCTGTTCGCGCTGCAGTTCCTGCAAGCGCGCAATCCGGAGTGGGTCCGTAAACCCTTCTTCGCAAAATACGATCCGGACGCCACCTGGCTCGATCACCTGAAACCCGCTTTCGGGCGCAAGAAATTCTTCTTCGAGGAAGAGAGCGGGGACCACGGCCTGCACGCAGCCGCCGGCCGCGTGATCCCGATCGTGCAGGCTACGCACGACCGCCGCGCCAGCGACAACCAGCCCAGCGCAGCCTGATCCGGCCCCGCCATGGGTGACCAAAGCTCGCCACGCCTGTCAGGCGTGGCGGTTTTCTTCTACGTGTTCCTGCCCTTCGCGCTGGGACACTACCTGTCCTCGCTGCTGCGCAACGTAAATGCAGTGCTGGCCTCGAACCTGGTCGGCTCGCTCGCGCTCACGCCGGGGCAGCTGGGCCTGCTCACCAGCGCCTTTTTCTTTGCATTCGCGCTGGTGCAGCTGCCGGTCGGGATTGCGCTCGACCGCTACGGGCCGCGCAAGGTGCAGCTGGCGCTGATGCTGGTGGCGGCGCTGGGCGCGCTGCTGTTCGCGCGCGGCACGAGCTTCGGCCAGCTGGTGCTGGCGCGCGCGATCATGGGCCTGGGACTGGGCGGTTGCTTCATGTCGGCGGTGAAGGCGATTTCGACCTGGATCGCACCTGGCAAGCTGCCTTCGGTGCACGGCTACCTGATCGCGGTCGGCGGGCTTGGCGCCGCATCCGCCACCATGCCGGTACGGATGGCGCTCCAGTACACCGACTGGCGCGGCCTGTTCCTGCTGCTGGCCGCGGGAATCGCCGCCAGCGGCGCCCTGATCTGGCTGTTCGCGCCGCGCTGCGCTACGCCCACCAGCGCGCGCGCGCCCATGCTGTCCTCGATCCTGAGCGTGTACCGCACGCCGGCCTTCCGTTCGACGATCTCGCTGATCCTGCTGCCGCATGCGGTGTTCTTCGGGATCCAGGGCCTGTGGATCGGACGCTGGCTGTCGGACGTGGCGCGCTTTCCGGACGACGCCGTGGCCTACCTGCTGTACCTGGGCATGGCGGCCGTCATCTTCGGCGCGATCGCGGTCGGCATGATCACCGAGTGGGCGGGCAAGCGCGGCGTCACGCCGCTCGACGTCGCCGGCGCCGGCATCCTGGTGTTCGTGCTGGTGCAGGCGGCCTTCGTGGTCGGCTACAAGCCGAGCTTCCAGCTGCTGTCGGTGCTGTTCACGCTGGTCGGCACGATCACCGGCATCGAATACGCGATCGTCGCCCAGAGCATGCCGCGCGAACTGACGGGACGCGCCGCCACCTGCCTGAACCTTCTGATCTTCGTCGGCGCCTTCCTGGTGCAGGCCGGGTTCGGGCTGGTGGTCGGGCTGTGGCAGCCGGACGGCGGCGGACGCTATCCGGCGCTGGCATACCAGGTGGCTTTCGGGATATTGGTCGCGCTGCAGCTGCCCGGCCTGTTCGGCTACGCGCGGCGGCGCCTCAATGCCCGGGCACAGGCGGAAAGCAGCATCGAGGAGGCGCACACGCCCGCCTGAGCGGCGCATTGTTTGCTGGACGGAATCGAGCGGAACGGCATTTTCTTTCTCGCTACAATCGTTTGATCCGTTGGTTCGATCCGTCCAGGAGACATCATGCGCGTTCGCTCTTCCTCCCTCGTGGCTGCCGCGGTCCTGCTTGTCTTGTCCGCCTGCGGCGACAAATCCACCCTCTCTGCCGGCGCCGGCGTCGGTCCTGCGCCCTTCCTGCCGCCACCGGCGAAAAGCCTGATCCCGACGGTCGACATCGCGCCCGCCAAGGGCTGGAACGGCGGCAAGCCGACGGCCGCCCAGGGCCTGGAAGTGAGCGCCATGGCCAGCGGCCTGGATCACCCGCGCTGGCTGCACGTGCTGCCCAACGGCGACGTGCTGGTCGCGGAGACGAACGCGCCCGAGCGCCCGGACGACAAGAAGGGCATCAAAGGCTACATCATGGGCAAGGTGATGGCGAAGGCCGGCGCCGCCGTCCCGAGCGCGAACCGCATCACGCTGCTGCGCGACCTTGACGGCGACGGCGTGGCCGACGTGCGCAGCGTCTTCCTGAAGGACCTTTATTCGCCCTTCGGCATGGCTCTCGTGGGCGAGACCCTGTACGTGGCGAATGCGGACGGCATTGTCCGCTTCCCGTACAAGGAGGGTGTCACGGAGATCACCGCCGCAGCGCAGAAGGTGGCGCCTCTGCCGGGCGGGACGCTCAACCACCACTGGACCAAGAACATCATCGCCAGCCGCGACGGCAGCAAGCTGTACGCCACCGTCGGCTCGAACAGCAACGTCGCCGAAAACGGCATGGAAAACGAAGTCGACCGCGCCGCCATCCTCGAGGTCGACCTGAAAACCGGCGGCACGCGCCTGTTCGCCTCCGGCCTGCGCAATCCGAACGGCATGGCCTGGGAGCCGCAGACCGGCGCCCTGTGGACGGTCGTGAACGAGCGCGACGAGATCGGCAGCGACCTGGTGCCCGACTACCTGACCTCGGTGAAGGAGGGCGCCTTCTATGGCTGGCCCTACAGCTACTACGGCCAGCACGTCGACGAGCGTGTAAAACCGCCGCGCCCGGACATGGTGGCAAAGGCGATCGCGCCCGACTACGCACTCGGCGCCCACGTCGCCGCACTCGGCCTGACGTTCGCCGAGGGCGCGAAACTGGGCCCGACGTTCGGCAGCGGCGCCTTCATCGGCGAGCACGGCTCCTGGAACCGCAAGCCGCTGTCGGGCTACAAGGTCGTGTTTGTTCCCTTCGCCGGCGGCAAGCCGAATGGCCAGCCGGTCGACGTGCTGACCGGCTTCGTCGACCGGAACGGCGATGCCCTCGGGCGCCCGGTGGGTGTGGCCATCGACAAGACGGGAGCCTTGCTGGTGGCGGACGACGTCGGAAACGTGGTCTGGCGGGTGCGTCCCGCAGCGAGATAAAGTTAAGTAGGGTGCCAAGCGCAGCTATCGACGAACCACGATTTGCCGAAGGGACGTAAGGTGGGCGGGTTCCCCGCCCACGCGTTCAACCAGCCTCAGATCAGTCCGTAGGGTGGGCGCCCCGTGCCCACCATGTCACGCGCAGCTATCCACGAACCACAGCGGCACCGAGGTCCACGCAATTCCCGCAAACGCCAGCAAGGCCGTCAGCGCCGCCGCCCAATCCAGCAGCGCCGTGCGCTCGTCGCCGCCGAACGCACGCCGCGCACGCCAGATCAGCGCCGCGCAGACCGCCAGCGCGACGAGCGTCATCAGGGCCAGCGGCAGCCGGTGCGGATTGCCCGGCGCAAAACCCGCCGGACTGCACTGCGCCGCCACCAGCACATAGCTGCCGGCGAAATGCGCGGCCCAGACCAGCAGCGGCAGGGTGCCGCGCATGAGCTTTCCGAAGAACCGTTCGCGCATCGATCACTCCATCAGCAAGGGCACGCCATGCACCGCCAGGGCCAGCACGATGCCCTGCAGCGTCGTGTAGTGCCAGAGCAGCGCCGTATTGTCGAGGGTCGCGCGGCTGGCGGGCGACAGGCGGCCGCTCCAGGCGCGCGCGGCGAGGTAGATCCCGGCCAGCGTCAGCACGACCACATGCAGGCCCTGGTAGCTGAGAAGGGCTGCGATCGCCGCGCTCCACGCCAGGTCGCGCGGCGCCAGTCCCGCCAGCTGGTAGCCGTGCAGGTCGACCAGGAAGGCCGCGATCGCGCAGCCGGTCGCCGCCAGCGCCAGCCAGGGCAGGCGCCGCGTGCCGAGGCTGCGCACGGCCCACAGCATCAGGCCTGAACCCAGGACGAGCAGGGCGCCGGAAAACAGCGACCAGCGCAGCGCCGGCAGGCTGGCGGACGGCGGCGGGCAGACTTCCAGGCGCATCGAGATATGGATGTAGGCGAACACGAAGGAAGCGAACACGGTCGCGTCCACCACCAGCATGATGATCGTCGCCCACCACGAATGCGAAGCCCTGCCGCGGGCGCCGACCGGCAGCACCAGCGTGTCGGAGACCTTCGCCTGGCTGATCGGCGGCGGACGGTCCGCGTCCCAGAGCCAGGCGACGGTTGCGGCAATGGCGGTGAGGCCGCAGGCCCAGGCCACGACGTGCATTTTGACCGTCAGCAGCAGGAAAAAGCCTGCCGTGCCCGCCGCGGCAAGGAAGGGCAGCCAGCTGTCGGCCGGCAGCACCAGCAGGTGGCGCGGTGTGGCCGCGACCGGGCTGGTAACCAGGGTTTCGCGCTGGCCGCTTTCGGTACCGGGCAGGTAATGCTGGCCGGCCTCCACCTGTTCGCACAGGTTCGGCTGGTCCCACAGCGGATCGGCCGAGCGCACCTCCGGAATGCTGCGCGCGTTATAGGCCTCCGTCGGCAGCCACTCCAGCGTCGACGCATTCCACGGATTGCCGACCGGCTGCTCGGGCCGGCGCAGGGTGCGCACGACGTCGACCAGGAACAGCAGCACGCCCGCCGCCAGCACGAAGGCGCCCACGGTCGAGACCATGTTCAACCCATTCCACCCCATCTCGCCCGGATAAGTGTAGACCCGGCGCGGCATGCCCAGCAGCCCCGTGATGTGCATCGGGAAGAAGGCAATATTAAAACCGCCGAACATCAGCCAGAACACCCATTTGGCCACGCGTTCGGACAGGCGCTGGCCCTTCAGGAGCGGCAGCCAGTAGTACATGGCCGCGAACACCGGGAACACCATCCCGCCGACCAGCACGTAATGGAAATGGGCGACGATGAAATACGTGTCATGGGCCTGCCAGTCGAAGGGCAGCACGGCGACCATCACCCCGGTCAGGCCGCCGAGGACAAAAATGAACATGAAGCCGCCCAGGAACAGGGCCGGTCCGGTCATTCTCACCTTGCCGCGCCAGAGCGTCGCGATCCAGCCGAACACCTGGATCGCGGTCGGCACGGCCACCGCCATGCTGGCGGCCGACACGAAACTCATCGTCATCACGCCCAGGCCGGCCGTGAACATGTGGTGCGCCCACAGCGCGAAGCTGAAGAAGCAGACGATCACCAGCGCCACGATGATGGCTTTTCTCCCGACCAGCGGCGTGCCGGCGATCGTCGGGATCATGGTCGAGACCATGCCGGCGGCGGGCAGGAAGATGATGTAGACCTCGGGGTGGCCGAAGAACCAGAACAGGTGCTGCCACAGGATCGGATCGCCGCCGCGCTCGCCGATGAAGAAGGGCCAGTCGAAGGCGCGTTCCATCTCCAGCAGCGCGGTGCCGGCGATGATGGCCGGGAAGGCGAACACGATCATCACGGCCACCACCAGCATGGCCCAGGCATACACCGGCATGCGCGCCAGGGTCATGCCCGGCGCTCGCGTAAACAGGATGCCGACGATCAGTTCGATGGCGCCGGCGATCGCCGAGATCTCGATGAAGCCGATCCCGAGCAGCCAGAAGTCGGCATTCAGCCCCGGCGAATACTGCTTCCCGGTGAGCGGCGGGTACATGAACCAGCCGCCGTCGGGCGACAGGCCGAAGAACAGGGTGCAGAAGAAGGCCAGGCCGCCGATCGCATACGCCCAGTAGGCGTAGGCCGAGAGGCGCGGGAAGGGCAGGTCGCGCGCGCCCAGCATGTTCGGCAGCAGGTAGACGGCGATTGCCTCGACGATGGGAATCGCGAACAGGAACATCATCACCGTGCCGTGCATGGTGAAGACCTGGTTGTACACCGACGCGCTCATCAGATCGTTGTCGGGCACGGCCAGCTGGGTGCGCATCATCAGGCCGAGGATCCCGGCCAGCAGGAAGAATAGCAGCGCGGTGCCGATGTAGAGCAGGCCGATGCTGGTGTTGTCGACGCGCTTGAGGAAGCGCCAGCCGGTCGGCCGTTGCCAGGGTTTTTCCAGCCGCTCCAGCTCGCCCTCGGGACGGGGGAGGGAACTGGGCAGGCGTTGTTCGATGGCGTGGTCCGTCATGTCGTCATTTCAGCTGTTCGAGGTACACGGCCAGGGCGCGCAGCGTTTCGCCGTCGATGTCGAGCGCGGCCGGCATGCGCGCGCCCGGTTTGATGGCTTGCGGGTCGGCGATCCAGCCGGCCAGCGAACCGCGGTGGTTGCGCAGCGTGCCGGCGGCGATGTGCATGCGCCCGCCGACGTGGGTCAGGTCGGGACCGAGGCGCGATCCTTCGGCGACGCCGCGGATCGTGTGGCAGCTCTGGCAGCGCTGTTCGAGGAAGGCGGCGCGTCCGCGTTCGACCAGCGCATTGTCCGGCGCCTTGGCCGGCTGCGCTTCGTTGGCGAGCCAGCGCTCGAAGTCGGCCGGCGCCATCGCAATCACGTGCAGCGCCATGCGCGCATGCTGCTCGCCGCAGTATTCGGCGCACTGGCCGCGGTAGATGCCGGGTTTATCCGCCTGCAGGGTCAGGCCGTTGACGCGTCCCGGCACCGTATCCATCTTGCCGTTCAGGGCGGGCACCCACAGGCTGTGGATCACGTCGGTCGACGTCAGGCCGATATAGACCGGACGTCCGGCCGGAATCCGGATCTCGTTGGCGCTCGCCACTTCGCGTCCGCTGGCGGGATCGTGGTAGCGCACTTCCCACCACCACATCTTGGCCGTCACGCCGATGCTCATCGCCCCGCGCGAGGTTTGCGGCGACAGGTCCGCGCTGCGCCAGGTGCTCCAGACCAGCAGCGCGCTCAGGACCACGACCGGGAACACGATGCCGGCGCCGGCAATCCACCAGCGCGCCGGGACCTGGCGACCTCCCTTGCTGCGCAGGCCAATGACCATCAAGGCCATCACGGCGACGAAGATGAGGGCGGCGCCGCCGAACAGCACCCAGGACAGGTGCGCGATGATGGCGGCGTCCGGGCCGGCGGGGTGGAGGACCGATTGCAGCGGTGTCGTTGTCGCAGCCGTCATCGGAGGGTGTACAGGTAAGCGGCCATGTCGCGTGCTTCGCTTGGCGAGACGCCCAGGTCGGGCATGGCGGTGCCGGGCTTCATGGCTTGCGGGTTGTCGAGCCAGGCCGTGAGCTGCTGCGGCGTATTCGGGAAGCCCCCCGCGATGTAGCTGCGCAGCCCGAACTGATCCAGCGGCGGTCCCGCATTCCCGGGCGTGCCCGGCACCTCGGGGATCGCGTGGCAGGCCGTGCACTGGTATTGCGCCATCAGGCGCTGGCCCCGGGCCGGATCGCCGCCGCTCACCTGTCTCGGTGCCTCCTGCTTGCCGCAGCCGGCCAGGAATGCCAGGCAGAGCCCGGCAAGGCAGGCGGCACGGGGCAGCGCGGGAAGAATAAAGTGATAGCGCACAATTGAATTCGATAAGGCCAATGGCTCTATATAATACAAGAGAAGCAATATCATTTTTTCAACAGTGCGCACCCCCTGACAGCGACGAACGATGCCATCCACCCGTACCCGCCTGATCCTGAAAACCGCTGCCGCCACGCTGGCGCTGGCGGGGCTGGCGGGCGCCATCGGCGGCTTCGTCGTGCTGCGCGCCGGCTGGTACGACACCTCGGCCACCGCCCAGCACCTGCAGCCCGTGTTTACGCTGCTCGAGCAGGGCATGCGCTATTCGGTGCGCAATCATTCGAGCGAAGTGCAGGTGCCGCCGCTGGGCGCGCCGCAGCAGGTGAAGCAGGGCGCGCTGGTGTACGCCGCCCATTGCGCCCAATGCCACGGCGCACCGGGCTTCGCCCAGGCCAAGATCGGGCAGAGCATGCAGCCGCTGCCCGGTCCCCTGGTCGACGCCAGTGCGCGCTGGCAGCCGCGCGAGCTGTACTGGATCACCAAGCACGGCATCAAGATGAGCGGCATGCCGGCCTGGCAGTTTCATATGAGCGAATCCGATTTATGGGCGGTAGTCGCCTTCATGGGCGTGCTGCCGACGCTGTCGGCGCGCGATTACGCGCAGGCGACACGCGCCGCGCGGGCGCCTGTCGCAGAAGGAGCCACGCGATGAGCGCGCGCCTGCTCCTCTGCGTGCTGGCGCTGCTGGCCGGCTGCCAGGGCAAGCCGCCGTCGAACACGGTGCAGGGCGACCCCGAACGCGGCCGCATCGCGCTGGCCCAGCATGCCTGCCGCGCCTGCCACATGATTCCCGGCCTGACCGGTCCCGAGACCCACGTCGGGCGCTCTCTGGCCGGTCTCGCCGAACGCCGCTTCGTCGCCGGCAGCCTGCCGAACAACCAGCCTAATCTCGTGCGCTGGATCCGCGACCCGCAATCGATCGATCCGCAGACGGCGATGCCCAAGTTGGGCGTGAGCGAACGCGATGCCCTCGACATGACGGCCTGGCTGCTGACGGCCAAAGAATAATTGGTATCATGCGGGCCCGCCGCGCGCCATGGTGGCGCCGGCAGCGGCAGAACACGAAGGGATACAACATGAGATTGGTGCGCTATGGCCGCCCGGGCAAGGAAAGGCCGGGCCTGTTCGACGATGAAGGGCGCCTGCGCGACCTGTCCGGCGTGATTGCCGATATCGATGCCGCCATGCTGAACGAGCGCGCGCTGCGCAAACTCGCCAAGATCGATACCAAGACCCTGCCGCTGGTGCGCGGCAATCCGCGCCTGGGCGTGCCGGTGAAAGGCGTCGGCAAGTTCATCGGCATCGGCATGAATTACGTTGACCACTGCGCCGAGACGGGCGCCGCGGTGCCGACGGAACCGATTTTCTTCACCAAGGCGATCAGCTCCCTGAACGGTCCGGACGACCCGATCCAGCTGCCGAAAGGCTCGAAAAAGACCGACTGGGAGGTCGAACTCGGCGTCGTGATCGGCACCCGCGCCCAGTACGTGAGCGAAGAGGACGCGCTGAAATACGTGGCCGGCTACTGCGTCGTCAACGACGTCTCCGAGCGCGCCTACCAGTTCGAGATGGGCTCGCAGTGGGACAAAGGTAAAGGCTGCGATACCTTCGGTCCGGTCGGCCCCTTCCTCGTCACGCGCGACGACGTCTACGATGTGCAGGACCTCGATCTTTACCTGGAACTGAACGGCAAGCGCATGCAGACCGGGAATACCTCGAACATGATTTTCAGCGTGGCCCAGATCGTCAGCTACGTTTCGCGCTTCATGACGCTGGAGCCGGGCGACATCATCACCACCGGCACGCCGCCGGGCGTGGGATTGGGGCGTACGCCGCAGCGCTTCCTCAAGAAGGGCGACAAGCTGCGGCTGGGGATTGCAGGGCTGGGAGAACAGCAGGCGGAAGTGGTTGCATTCCCGAAATGATGCGGTAGGGTGGGCGCCCCGTGCCCACCAGAAGCTTGCGCCGCGTTGGCGCATCGTGATGGTGGGCACAGGGCGCCCACCCTACGCTTACTTCAGTAATGCGGCGTCAACCGCTTCGCTCAGGCGCGTCACGATCTCCGACAGCTCGCCGGCCGACACGATGAACGGCGGCGCCAACAAAATGTGATCCCCGCGCTGGCCGTCGATGGTCCCGCCCATCGGATACACCATCAATCCGCGCGCCATCGCCTCGTTCTTGATCGCCGCATGCAGCTTGCGCTCCGGCGCGAACGGCGCTTTCGTCGCGCGGTCCTGCACCAGCTCGATCCCAAGGAACAGCCCGCGCCCGCGGATGTCGCCCACGTGCGGATGTTTGCCGAACACGTCGCCCAACATGCGTTTTAGCGTTGCGCCGCGCCGCTGCACCTGCTCCAGCAGATTGTCGCGCTCGATCACCTGCTGCACCGCCAGTGCGGCCGCCGCCGCCACCGGATGGCCGATATACGTATGCCCGTGCAGGAAGGCGCCGCTGCCGTGGCGCAGGCGATCGACGATCGCGCCCTGCGCCAGCACCGCGCCGATCGGCTGGTAGCCGCCGCCCAGGCCCTTGGCCACCGTGATGATGTCGGGCGCCACCCCTTCCTGCTCGACGGCGAACAGGGTGCCGGTGCGGCCCATCCCGCACATCACCTCGTCGGCGATGAAGAGGATGCCGTAGCGGTCGCAGATGGCGCGCACGCCTTTGAAATAGCCGGGCGTCGGCGGGATCGCGCCGCCGGTCGCGCCCACCACCGGTTCGGCCACGAAGCCGATCACCTTCTCCGGCCCGGCCTTGATGATGGCCGTCTCCAGTTCGTCCAGCAGGCAGGCCGTGTAGGCATCCACGCTCTGGCCTTCGCGGCGGTCGCGGTACTCGTAGCAGGGAGAGACGCGCGGCACCTCCATCAGCAGCGGCGCGAAGGGTTTACGGCGCCATTCGTTGCCGCCGACGGCCAGCGCGCCCAGCGTGTTGCCGTGATAGCTCTGGCGCCGCGCGATGAACAGCGAGCGGCCCGTCTCGCCGGCTTCGGCGAAGTACTGGCGCGCCAGCTTCAGCGCCGTTTCCATCGCCTCCGAGCCGCCCGAGACCAGGTACACGCCCTGGATGCCGGCCGGCGCCTTGGCCACCAGCGTCTGCGCCAGCTCTTCGGCCACCTCGGTGGTGAAGAAGGCGGTGTGGGCATAGGCGCAGCGGTCGATCTGGCGGTGCATGGCGGCGATCACGTCCGGATGGCCATGCCCGAGCGAGGAAACGGCGGCGCCGCCGCTGGCGTCGAGGTAGGCATTCCCGGCATTGTCGAAGACCGTGATGCCCGAAGCATGGGTGGCGATCGGCGGCGTCTGGCGCAGGCTGCGGTGGATGATGTTGCTCATGGAATTTCCCTCCGGCAAATAGTTGACGGTTGACAATAAACTCGCCGTGCCCGGATTCCTTTGATCTTTACTGGAAGCTGTGCGAATATTTTTGTAAAGACAGTTTTCCGTTAAGACACTCGGGACGCCGACCATGACCGACCGCCTTCGTCCGATTCCCCCCAGCGAGATGACCGAAGCCCAGCGCCGGGCCGCCCAGGCCGTCATCGAAGGCCCGCGCGGCGCCCTCTACGGCCCTTTCGTCCCCCTGCTGCGCAGCCCGGAACTGCTGGAAAACGCCCAGCGCATGGGAGAGTATCTGCGCTACCGCAGCGCCATCGGCGTCAGGTTGTCGGAACTGGCGATCCTGGTCACGGCGCGCCAGTGGAACCAGGGCGTCGAATGGGCGATTCACGCGCCGATTGCGGCCCAGGTCGGCGTGCCGCCGGACGTGATCAATGCCATCGCGCGGCGCGAACGGCCGGAAGGCATGCTGGTGGACGAATCGGTGGTGCACGACTTCTGCGTCGAACTGCACCAGAACAAGGAGGTGTCGGACCGCACCTATGGCGAGGCAGTGGCCCTGTTCGGGGAGCAGGGCGTGGTCGATTTGATGGGGCTGAATGGTTACTACACGTTTCTGGCGATGGTGATGAACACCGCGCGCACCGAGGTGCCGGTGTCGAGCGCGGCGCCTTTGCCGAAATAAACCCAAACCCCGTGGAGTCAGGACTCCACCCTACGGTCAGTGGTCTACGTAGGGGTTTTTGAGGCCAATGGCCTCAATGACGGGTTCACCGGAGTCCCGACTCCACGCGGTACAGAGCGTGAATTCAAGCCAACGCTTCCTTCGCTGCCTCCTCCGGGCTCAAACCGTCATAGAACAAGTCCGTAAACCACTCGACCTGTTCCTCGATATGCTCCTGCGCCTGCTTCTGCGTCGCACCGCCGGCAACGAGAAAACCTTCAACCTCGATGCACCAGTTGATCAGCGCCAGCGTCTCTTCGTCGAGTTCTTCTTTCTTGGCCATGTTAAGGACCTCCAATGTAAAACGGGAGCCGCAGCTCCCGTTGGTTGAGGCTTGCTAAGCCAGTACTTTCTTGAGCCAGGCCGAGATGTCCTGCACCTCCTCGAAGCAGAGCGAATGCTGCATCGGATACGCGTGCCAGTCGATCGTATAGCCGAGTTCCTTGAGGATGTCGCGCGACTGCTCGCCGCGCAGGAAGGGCACGACATGGTCCTGGCGGCCGTGCGCCATGAAGATCGGGGTGTCGATGCTTTCCTCGGTGCGCTCGTGGACGACCTTTTCGTTGAGCGGCAGGTAGCCCGACAGGCACAGCATGCCGGCCAGCTTTTCCGGATGGCGCAGGCCGGTCTGCAGGGTCATCGCACAGCCTTGCGAGAAGCCGGCCAGCACGATCTTCGAAGCCGGGATGCCGCGCGCCTTTTCGCGCGCGATCAGGGCCTCGACGTCGCGCTGCGAGTCGCGGAGACCCGTCTCGTCTTCGCGGCGCGTCAGTTCGGCGCCGGTGATGTCGTACCAGGCGCGCATGACGTAGCCGCCGTTGATCGTCACGGGGATCGTCTTCGCATGCGGGAAGACGAAGCGGATGGCGGGCAGGCCCGCCAGATCGAGTTCGCGCACCAGCGGCACGAAGTCGTTGCCGTCGGCGCCCAGGCCGTGCAGCCAGATGATCGCGACCGATGGATTCGGCGCGGTTTCGATATCGATGGTTTGCAGCAAATCGCTCATGCGTTGTCCTGGGGTTGTGGCGTGGCCGGACGCAGCGCCGTCTTCGGACGCCAGGTCTTGCTCACCGCCGGATTGGTTTCCATATACGGGCCGCCGATCAGGTCGATGCAGTAGGGGACGGCGGCGAAGATGCCGCCGGCGACCACGTTACCGTCCGCGTCCTTGAGGCCTTCCAGCGTTTCCTTGATCGCCTTCGGCTGGCCCGGCAGGTTCATGATCAGGGCCGCGTGGTCCGCGGTCTCACGAATCACCGCGACCTGGCGCGACAAAATCGCGGTCGGCACGAAGCGCAGGCTGATCTGCCGCATCTGCTCGCCGAAGCCCGGCATTTCCTTGGTGCCGACGGCCAGCGTGGCCTCGGGCGTGACGTCGCGCCGCGCCGGTCCCGTGCCGCCCGTGGTCAGCACCAGGTGGCAGCCGACCACGTCGACCAGTTCGACCAGGGTCTTCTCGATCTGCGTGCGCTCGTCGGGAATCAGGCGCGGCTCGATGCGGTAAGGCGTCGTGAGGGCCGAGGCGATCCAGTCCTGCAGCGCAGGGATGCCCTGGTCCTCGTAGATGCCGCCGCTGGCGCGGTCGGAGACCGACACCAGGCCGATCACCAGCATCACTTCGTTAGTCGTCTGCGGACTCATCGTCTTCCAGTTCGTCTTCCGCTGGCGCCGCCGGCTTCTTGCCCAGCTCTTTTAAAATCTGGAACAGTTCACGGTAGGCCTTCGGCGGCTTGTTCTCGGCCTGCTCCTTGCGCGCATTGCGGATCAGGGTGCGCAGGTGCTGCACGTCCAGTTCCGGGTGTTCTTCGAGCAGCGTCGTGAGTGCCTTGTCGTCGCTCAGGAGCTTCTCGCGGCGGCGTTCCAGCGCGTGCAGGGCGGCCGTCTCGGCCTTCGAGGCGCCTTTCCAGCTGTCGATGGTGCGCTGGATGACGGCCACTTCCTCTTCGGTGAGCGTGCGCATCTTCTTGCCCACGAACTGCAGCTGGCGGCGCCGGCCTTCGTGGTTGGTGATGGTCTGGCACTCGAGGATGGCGTCCTTGACGTCTTCCGGCATCGGCACGCGCTTGACGCGGTCGCGCGGCTCGGCCACGAGCTGTGCGCCGAGCTTCTGCAGCTCGTCCATCTGGCGCTTGAGTTCGGACTTCGATGGGCGTTCGTATTCTTGCTCGAACTCGTTGGACTGGAAGCCCACGGAGCCGCGGTTTGGATTAGGCATGGTATTGGGTGATCCGATTGGCAAGGAGCCGATCAGTAAAAACAGTAAACGGCTGCTATGATAACTGTTTTAGGGCTCGCCACGAAAAACACGACATGAACGACTCCGTTTTTACCCACACCCAGGACCAGCTCAAAGCGCTGGCGCAGAGCGTGCTTGCCTTCGCAAGGGAGCAGGGCGCGACCGATGCCTCGGTCGAGATCAGCGAGGGTAGCGGGCTGTCGGTGTCGGTCCGTCGCGGCCAGATCGAAACGATCGAGCAGAACAAGGACAAGGGCATCGGCGTGACCGTGTACGCCGGCCAGCGCCGCGGCAACGCCAGCACCTCCGATTTCTCGGAAGCTTCGCTCAAGGCGACCGTGGAGGCGGCCTGGAACATCGCCCGCTTCACCGCCGAGGACGACGCGGCCGGCCTGCCCGACGCCGACATGCTGGAGATGAACCCGCGCGACCTGCGCCTGTGCTACCCATGGCAGATATCGACCGAGGAAGCCGTCGAGCTGGCCCAGCGCTGCGAGAACGCCGCCTTCGAGGTCGACCGCCGCATCACCAACAGCGAAGGCGCCAGCGTCTACGTCCAGCAGTCCCACTTCGTCGCTGCCAACACGCGCGGCTTCATGGGCGGCTACCCGTTCTCGCGCCACACGATGTCGATCGCGCCGATCGCCGGCAAGGGCAATAAAATGCAGCGCGACGACTGGTACACCTCGGCGCGCGATCCGAAGAAGCTGGCCAAGCCGGAGGCGGTCGGCCGCTACGCCGCCGAACGCGCGCTGGCGCGCCTGAACGCCCGCAAGCTCGACACCCGCACTTGCCCGGTGCTGTTCGAGGCGCCGCTGGCCGCCGGCCTGCTGGGTGCTTTCGTCCAGGCCGTCTCGGGCGGCTCGCTCTACCGCAAGTCGAGCTTCCTGCTCGATACCCTCGGCAAGCAGGTCTTCCCGAGCCACATCCAGATCATCGAAGACCCGCACGTGATCGGCGAAGTCGGTTCTTCTCCCTTCGACGAAGAGGGCGTGCGCACCGTGCGCCGCAAGGTCATCGACAGCGGCGTCCTGCAGGGCTACTTCCTGTCCTCGTACTCGGCGCGCAAGCTGGGCATGAAGACCACGGGGAATGCCGGCGGCTCGCACAACCTCAGCATCACCTCCGACGACACGAAACTGGCCGACACCTTCGAAGGCATGTTGCGCAAGATGGGCACCGGCCTGCTGGTCACCGAACTGATGGGCCAGGGCGTGAACTACGTCACCGGCGACTACTCGCGCGGCGCCTCGGGCTACTGGGTCGAGAACGGCGTCATCCAGTATCCGGTCGAGGAAATCACGATCGCCGGCAACATGCGCGAGATGTTCCAGCAGATCGTCGGCGTCGGCAACGACGTTTTGGCACGCGGCAATAAATCGACCGGGTCCATCCTGATCGAGAAGATGGTCGTGGCAGGTAACTAAACCCAAGGAACAGCCATGAGCAAATTCGTCCGCATCGACAAGGAAAACAATCCGAAGAAGGCCCAGCTGCTGAACCTCGACCTGGTGGCATCGGTCGAGCTCTCGCCTCAGTCCGACCTGCTCAGTTCAGCCGACGAGAAGCGCGTCTACCTCAGCTGCCTGGCGCATGACAAGACGGTGATCGCCACCGTGCACTTCGACAGCGTCGAGGATGCGCACGCGTGGGTCCAAAAACACTTGGACGTGCAGCTTTAAGCCGCAGCCATGGCTGCCAACAAGACGCTGCCGACCCCGGTGGATGCGCACGCCTGGCTGGCCGCCATCGACGACCCGGTGCGGCGCGCCGACTGCCAGGCCCTGAGCGGCTTGATGGAGCGGATCACGGGCGCGCCGCCGGTCATGTGGGGCGCCAGCATCGTCGGTTTCGGCAGCTACCATTACCGCTATGCCAGCGGGCGCGAAGGCGATGCGCCGCTGGCCGGTTTCGCGCCGCGCAAGGGCGATATCAGCATCTACCTCAGCTGCGACATGGGAGCGCGCGCGGACCTGCTGGCGCAACTCGGCCATCACAAGATGGGCAAGTCCTGCCTGTATGTGCGCAGGCTCGACGAGGTCGACGTGACGGTGCTGGAACAATTGGTGCGCGAGTCCATCGCCGCCACCGAGGCGCTGTACGGCTCCGCGCAGGCCTGAACCCTGTGCGGCTCAGGTCCGGGCCGTCGCCTTATCCACCTTGTGCAGCGCGCGTGCCACGCTGGCGGCCAGTTCGGCCAGCTGGAAGGGCTTGCGCAGCACCATGTCTTCGCCGATCACCTGTTCGATCGCGTGCATGTCGGCGTAACCCGTGGCGATGATGGTCGGGACGTCAGGGAAGGCCAGGCGTGCCTGTTGCACCAGTTCCGCACCCGTCATTCCGGGCATCAGGTAATCGGTGATGATCAGGTCGGGGCGTCCCTGTTCCAGCTCGCGCAGGCCCGCCTCGCCGTCGGAGGCATGCGACACCGTGTAGCCGAGCGCGCCCAGCGATTCGACCATCGAGTCGCGCACAAAATCGTCGTCTTCGACCACCAGGATGTGCGCGCCCGGAAGCGGCGTGGCCGCCAGCGCGGGCGCCGCGGCCGGTGCTTGCGCCGTCCCGCTGCCGGCCGCGCGCAGCCAGATTTCCACCGTCGTGCCGACGCCCTGTTCGCTCAGGATGCGCGCGGCGCCGCCCGATTGCTGGGCCATGCCGTAGACCTGGGACAGGCCGAGACCGGTCCCCTTGCCGACGCCCTTGGTCGTATAAAAGGGTTCGAATACGCGCGCCGCGATTTCGGGCGGCATGCCCGAGCCGTTGTCGGCCACCGCGATGCGTACATACTCTCCCTCTGGCAGCAGGCCGTCCGGCGGCTCGGCGCGGCCGGCCGTGAAGCGCAATTCGCCGCCGCCGTCCATTGCGTCGCGCGCGTTGATGGCGAGATTCAGCAGCGCCATCTCCATCTGGTTGGTGTCGGCCACCACGCTGGCGCCGGCATCGTCGACCTCGAACTGCAGGCGCACGCTCGATCCGAGCGAGGTGGCGACCAGTTCGCGCACGCCTTCGAACAGGGTATGGACGTCGAGCGGGCGCAAATCGAGGCTCTGGTTGCGCGAGAAAGCCAGCAGCTGGCTGGTCAGCTTGCCGCCGCGCTGGCAGGCGCGGCGCGCCACTTCGGCGCGCTGTTTCGCCACCTCGTCCTTCGACAGCAGGAGGATCAGGTCCATGCTGCCCTGCACGACGTTGAGCAGGTTGTTGAAGTCGTGGGCGATGCCGCCGGTGAGGCGGCCGACCGCTTCCAGCTTCTGGAACTGGACCATGGCCTGCTGCACCCGCTCGCGCTCGATCACTTCGTTCATCAGGCGGTCGTTGGCCTGGGCCAGGGCGCGCGTGCGTTCGTCGATGCGCGCTTCCAGGGTTTCGTTCAGGTGGACCAGCGCTTCCTGGCTCTGGCGCAGGCTGGCGGCAGTGCGCTCGCGGTCGAACAACACGTCGCGCGCCTGGTACTGGCGGCGCCGCGCGCGCAGGGCCGAGAGGGCTGCGCTGCGCAGCGTCTGCGCGTTCAGCGGGCGTTCGAGCAGGATCATGTTGCCGAGTTCCCCCAGGCGTTCGCGCGCGCCGTCGGCGGGCAGCCCGACCAGGCGCGTCAGCAGCACCACGAAGGGAAAATCGGACCAGTGCTCCTGGTGCTCGAGCCAGGCAAGCAGGGGCGCGTTGTCCTCGCCCTGCAGCGCTTCCTCGGCGACGATGGCCGCGCCGGCGCCGGCCGCGATCTCGGCGACGAAGCGCGCGAAGCTGGCCACGGTCTCGCAGCGAAAGCCGTCGCGCGTCAGCACCGCGCACATGACCTCGGCGTCGCGTCCGCGCGGCGCGAAGATCAGGATGCGCTCGTCGTGCGGTTCAGTCTTGTCCATGCGGAGTCGGGACCATCATCGGGGTCGTGCCGTGGTAGCTCGGCAGGCCGGTGAGGACGCCTTCGAAGCCTTCAAGCGGCTCGCCGACGCGCACGCCGTCGTGCCCGAGCAGCAGCTCGTGGATGGTCAAGGCGTGGCTCGTGGTGCGGCTCTTGATGACGGTGATCGCGCGGCGCAAGCGGCCGTTCGCCTCGAAGAAGCGCAGCAGCACGGTGGAGTCGGCCAGGTAGCTCAGGTCGACCTCGCTGTGTACTTCGCCGACCAGGCCGTGCTGGCCCAGTACCAGCACCGTGGTTACGCCCTGCTGGTTCAGGTAGGACAGCAGTTCGTGCATCTGCAGGGTCAGGTAGTGTTCGCCCGGCATCGCCTGCAGATAGGCGTTCAGGCTGTCGATGGCGATGAAGGACACGCCGTGCTGTTCGACGGCGTCGCGCAACATCTGGGCAAACTGGCCCGGCGACAGTTCGGCCGGATCGATGTGCTGGATGCGCAGCCGGCCGTTGTCGACGAAGGGACGCAGTTCCATGCCGAGCGAGGCGCTGCGGGCGAAGAAGGTGCCGAGGCCTTCGTCGAACAGGTAGAACGAGGCGGTCTCGCCGCGCTCGAGCGCCGACAGCAGGCAGCGCGCCGACAGGGTAGTCTTGCCGATGCCGGAGGGGCCGACGATCAGGGTATTCGTGCCGCGCACCATGCCGCCGCCGAGCAGCTTGTCGAGCCCTTCCGAACCGGTCGAGCGGATGCTTGGGGTGAAGTCGAGCATGTGTTCGGCAGCGACCAGGCGCGGATACATCGTGATGCCGCCGGTGTCGAGCGCATAGTCGTGGTAGCCGCCGCGGAAGCGGATGCCGCGCATCTTGAGGATGTTGACGCGGCGGCGCTCCTTGCCGAATTCCTTGGCGATCTGCTCGAGGCTGATGACGCCGTGGGCGATGCTGTGCAGGTGCTGGTCCGACGCGGCGGTTTTATCGTCGAGCAGCAGCACGGTGCAGTTGCGCGCGGTGAAGAACTGTTTCAGGGCCAGGATCTGACGCCGGTAGCGCAGCGGGTTCTGGGCCAGCAGGCGCATCTCCGACAGGCTGTCGAAGACCACGCGCACCGGTTTGACAAGGTCGACCTGGTCCATCACGTTGCGGGTCGTTTCGCCCAGTTCGATTTCGGACGGGTGGAACACCGACTGCTGGGCATCGATGTCGAGCGCCGTCTCGCCGGCCAGTTCGAACAGCGACAGCGCCTCGATCGACCAGCCGTGGCTGGCGGCGACGGCTTTCAGTTCCTCGGTGGTTTCGGACAGGGTGATGTACAGGCCATGCTCGCCGCGCGCCTCGCCGTCGAGCAGGAACTGCAGGCCGAGCGTGGTCTTGCCGGCGCCGGGCGAACCTTCGACCAGGTAGACGCGCTGCGGCGTCAGACCACCGCCGAGGATGTCGTCGAGGCCGGCGATGCCGGTCGACATGCGCGGAGGAGGATTGGACTCTGCGGTATGCAGCGCGGGTACGGAATTCATCGAAACGGCCTATCGAGTGGCCGGATTTCCGACCGGGTGTGGGGGCAAGGCCGTCAAATCCGGCATTGCTGATGACGCGATTATAGTGCGATTTGCCGTCGCGACAAGCCCACACACATGCTCTTCAGGACGCCTCGATGCGCGCCAGGCGCTGGCCGTAAATACCCCAGGTGGCGTCGACGCCGTCGACCGTGCCGCGCAGCGCCCAGCCGGTGCCGATCTTCTCGACCGTGATCTCGGTTTCGAGTTCTTTGGCTACCTTCTCGGCCCAGCCGCGGGCCGCGCCCTGGCCCTTGAACAGTTCCTGGCCGTTGTAGATGACGGTGGCGTCGAAGACGGGGGCGGAAAAGATGCTCATGATATGGATTCGTTGATGAGTGAAAAACGCCCCGGCTGGCGGGGCGTTGAGAGCGTTACTTCAGTGCGCGGATCGATTGCAGCACCGGCTGCAGCACCGCCGCACCGAGGCGCGCGCTGCGGGCGCCGTCCCAGCCCACTTGCGGGTCCGGATCGTTGGCGTTGTCCTTGAACGGCAGTTCCAGGGTCAACGACAGGCAGCCGAAGGCGTGCGTGATGTGGGGCGAACCCATGGTCAGCGTCTCTTCGGTGTAAGGCGTCGCGCCGTAGCCATGCACGTCCTGGAAGTCGGGGCTGGCGATCATGAAGTTGTCGGAGAAGCGCTTCTGGGCGGCGGCCTGCTCGGGCGTGAAGTTCGGCAGCGACTCGCTGCCGGCCACGAAGACATACGGCAGGCCTTCGTCGCCGTGCACGTCCAGGCACAGGTCGACGCCGGTTTCATGCATCTTCTGTTTCACGAGGAAGACTTCCGGGCTGCGCTCCATGGTCGGGTTCAGCCATTCGCGGTTCAGGTTGGCGCCGGCGGCATTCGTGCGCAGGTTGCCGCGCACCGAACCGTCCGGATTCATGTTCGGGACCACGTAGAACACGGTCTCGTTTAGCAGCTGGCGTCCGAACGGGTGAGCCGGATCGAGCAGGGCGTCGAGCATGCCTTCGACGAACCATTCGGCCATCGTCTCGCCCGGGTGCTGGCGCGCGATGACCCAGACCTTCTTCTTGCCTTCGGCTGGCTCGCCGATGACCAGCATGTTCAGGTCGCGGCCATCGACGGTCGAACCCAGGTCGACCATGCGCACCTGTTCGCTCATCTGGGCGCGGTCGAGCAGCTCCAGGTGGCGTTCCCACGAGTAGGGCTCGAAGTAGGCGTAGTAGACGCTGTCCATGCCCGGCGTGTGGGTGATCGTCATGACCTGGCCATCGTAGGACGTCGGCACGCGGAACCAGTTGATGCGGTCGTAGCTGCCCATTGCCTGGTAGTCTTCCCAGCCGGCCGGATACGCGGCCTGGCCGGCGTTCAGGAAGCGGATGGTGCAGGGCTGGCCTGCCGCGCCTTGCAGGCGGAAGTAGAACCACTGGATGATGTCGGCGTGCGAATCCTTGCGGATGTTCAGATCGATGGCGTTCGCGCTCGTGGCGTTCACGACCTCGATCGCGCCAGCGTCGAACTGGCTGCTGATCTTGATAGACATGGTGTGTCCTGTAGATTGAAGGCGTAAAGCCGAGATCATACTCGGTTCATGTTGATATTCATATGATAAAACCCCCGTGGAGTCAGCGCGTAGGGTGCGCATTCATGCGCACGCGGACTCACCGCTCGCTTTGTGAACGCGTGGAGTCAGGACTCCACCCTACGAACCGAGATAATCGTAGGGTGGAGTCCCGACTCCACGGGGGTTAAAACCCCGCTCAGCCGCGCAGTCCCCCAAAGCGCTGATAAAACGCCTCATCGGCGGCCGGCGCCCCTTCATCCTCGCGCCTGAGCACCGCATCGATATGCACCTCCGCCTGCGCATACACCAGCAAATAAATCGCCCGCGCCACCGCATACGCATCCGACCCCGGCCACGGATCCGGCAGCAGCTCGATCGGCAGCATCGGATCATGCAGCTGCAATCGCCGGTAAGCGTGAATCAGCAGCGAGCGCACCGCGAACGCATCCGCCGGCCCCAGCGCCGGCCCGGCGCGCAGCAGTTCGAGCAGCGGCGTGAAGCGGGCAATGAAATCGACATAGCTGCGCGCCACGGCCGTCAGGTCCCAGCCTTCGCCGACCAGTTCGCCCAGCGGCCGCGATCCGACCTCCGGCAGCTCGGCCGCGCTCAGCACGAACACTTTGTCGCGCCCGCCTGTGCGGTCCAACGCGTCGAGCAGCCCCTCGGCATCCGCCCCCGGATGCGCCAGCATGCCCGGCCCCAGCATCGCAAAGCCTTCCCACTCGAGTTCCTTGCGCACCGCGGTGCGCAGATCGCCGTCGATGCTGCCGTTCGGCGCCAGCACCAGGGTCCAGCGGCCGTCCCAGTGCAGGCCGGGCGGCGCATAAATGCGGCGGTCGGCGCGCAGGAAGCGCGGCAGCGAGCGCGGCTCGAAAGCGTAGCGGCTGCGCCGGCCTTCGCGGCTGGCGTTCAGCCAGCCTTCCTGCACCAGCCGGAACACGCTGGTGCGCACCAGGCGGTCGGTAACGCCGAGCGGGGCCAGCAACTCGATCAGGCTGCCCAGCCAGACGGCGCCGCCGTGGGGCGCGATGGCGTCGCCCATCACCGTCATCACGAGGGATTTTGAGCGCAATGGCTCAGCGGAAAGTTCCTGCGCGATCCACTCGTTGCTGGTCAGTTGTGTCATGCCGTCCACTTTCAATTTACTTCGCAATATGATTCAAAATTTTGGTGTACATCTCGTTTTCTGTATCGTATTATTGTTGGACGATGTTTGCAATGGGAGACTGACCATGTACGCACAGATGGTGGAAACGGGCCTGAAAAAGGTCCAGACGAATGAAGACATGAGTGCCGAAGAGCAGGCCTTCCAGGCTCGCATCGATGCCGGCGTGAAAATTGAAGCAAAAGACTGGATGCCGGACGCCTACCGCAAGACGCTGGTGCGCCAGATCTCGCAGCACGCGCACTCGGAAATCGTCGGCCAGCTGCCTGAAGGCAACTGGGTGACGCGCGCACCGACGCTGAAACGCAAATCCGTCCTACTGGCCAAGATCCAGGACGAAGCGGGGCACGGCCTGTACCTGTACAGCGCCGCCGAAACCCTGGGCGTGTCGCGCGACGAACTGCTGGCGGCCCTGCACTCGGGCAAGGCCAAGTATTCGAGCATTTTTAATTATCCGACCCTGAGCTGGGCCGACATGGGCGCGATCGGCTGGCTGGTCGACGGCTCCGCGATCATCAACCAGGTGCCGCTCTGCCGCTGCTCGTACGGGCCGTACGCGCGCGCCATGATCCGCGTCTGCAAGGAAGAGTCCTTCCACGCGCGCCAGGGCTACGACATCATGATGAGCCTTGCAAAGGGCACGCCGGAACAGAAGGCGATGGCGCAGGATGCGCTGAACCGCTGGTGGTGGCCTTCCCTGATGATGTTCGGCCCGTCGGACGCCGAGTCGGTCAACAGCGCGCAGTCGAGCAAGTGGCGCATCAAGCTGTTCTCGAACGACGAACTGCGCCAGCGCATGGTCGACCAGACCGTGCCGCAAGCCGAATACCTGGGCCTGACGATCCCCGACCCGGACCTCAAGTGGAACGAAGAAACGGGCCACTACGAATTCGGCGAGATCGACTGGAGCGAATTCCACAACGTCCTCAAGGGCAACGGCCCCTGCAACCGCGAGCGCCTGCGCACCCGCGTAAAAGCCTGGGACGACGGCGAATGGTTCCGCGACGCCCTCGTCGCCCACGCCGACAAGGCCGCAGCTCGCAAAGCCGCTGCGTAGGCCGCAGGATCGTAAGGTGGGCGGGTCTCCCGCCCACGCGTCACGCCCGCATATCGAAACGGTGACCCAACACCGTCACCAACATCCTGAAACACCGGAGACAATCATGAGCAAAGAATGGCCCCTGTGGGAAGTTTTCATCCGCAGCCAGCACGGCCTCGCCCACAAGCACGTCGGCAGCCTGCACGCCCCTGACGCCGAAATGGCCGTCAACAACGCGCGCGACGTCTACACGCGCCGCAACGAAGGCGTCTCGATCTGGGTCGTGCGCGCCCAGGACATCGTGGCCAGCAGCCCCTCCGACAAGGAAGCCCTGTTCGAGCCGGCCAACAGCAAGGTCTACCGCCACCCGACCTTCTTCCCGATGCCGGAAGAAGTCAAAAACCTGTGAGCGCGGCCATGGATGACGCAAAAATCCAGTACCTGCTGCGCCAGGGCGACAACGCCCTGATCCTCTCGCAGCAGCTCAGCCAACTGTGCGGCAAGGGCCCGGCCCTCGAAGAAGACATGGCCCTCACCAACGTCGCGCTCGACCTGCTCGGCCAGACCCGCATGTGGCTGACCTACGCCGGCGAACTCGAGGGACAAGGCCGCGACGAGGACAAGCTCGCCTACCACCGCGACGCCCATGACTTCCGCAACGTGCTGCTGGTCGAGCAGCCGAACGGCAGCTACGCCGAAACGATGGTGCGCCAGTTCCTGTTCGATACCTGGCACTACTTCCTGATGCAGGGCCTGCTGCAATCGAGCGACCCGCGCATCGCCGAGATCGCGGAGAAATCGTTCAAGGAAGTGACCTACCACCTGCGCCGCAGCGGCGACCTGATGGTGCGCCTGGGCGACGGCACGGAGCTCAGCCACCGCAAGATGCAGGCCGCGCTCGACGACCTGTGGATGTACAGCGGCGAAGTCTTCCTCTACGACGAGATCGACAACGCGATGGTCGAGCAGGGCGTGGCGCCCGCAGTGGAGGGCTTGCGCGCCTCCTTCCTCGACCACGTGAACGACATCCTGACCGAGGCGACGTTGACCATGCCGTCGCCGGACGCCTGGATGCAGCGCGGCGGCAAGCAGGGCCGCCACAGCGAGCACCTGGGCTACATCCTGGCCGAGATGCAGTTCCTGCAGCGCGCCTATCCGGGAGCGGAGTGGTAAGGAGATGGCAATGAGCGCCCAGAGCGTCACCCTCGATCAGGTCTGGACTTGGCTCGGCGAGGTGCCCGATCCCGAGATCCCGGTGATCTCGGTGGTCGATCTCGGCATCGTGCGCGACGTCGCCTTCGAGGGCGACGAGTGCGTGGTGACGATCACACCGACCTATTCGGGCTGCCCGGCGATGCAGGTCATCAGCGAAGCCGTGAGCGAGGCGTTGCATGCGCACGGCCTGGAAAAGGTCAAACTGGTGAACCGGTTGTCCCCGGCCTGGACCACCGACTGGATGAGCGAGACCGGCAAGGCGGCTTTAAAAGGCTACGGTATCGCGCCGCCCGTGCAGCAGGCGATCGACATCAGCGGCCTGCGCGGCGGCGTCAAGCGCGGCACTTTTAAAGAGCCGGAGATCGTTTGCCCCAACTGCGGAAGCAAGCACACCCAGCTCACCAGCCAGTTCGGTTCGACTCCCTGCAAGGCTTTGTATAAATGTCTGGACTGCCGCGAACCCTTCGATTACTTCAAGTGTCACTGAGTACACCATGAGCAAATTCTATCCACTCACCGTGGCCAAGGTGAAGCACGAGACGCGCGACGCGGTCGCCGTCACCTTCGCCGTGCCGCCGGAACTGAAATCCACCTTCGCCTACCAGCAGGGCCAGCACCTGACCCTGCGCGCCATGATCGAAGGCGAAGACGTGCGCCGTTCCTATTCGATCTGCTCGGCTGTGCAGGACGAGCAGCTGCGCGTGGCGATCAAGAAGACCCCGGGCGGCCTGTTCTCGAACTGGGCCAACGACAGCCTGAAACCCGGCACCACGCTCGAAGTCATGCCGCCGATGGGCCACTTCAACGTGCCGCTCGATCCAAGCAGCGAACGCCACTACCTGGCTTTCGCGGCCGGCAGCGGCATCACGCCCATCCTGTCGATCATCAAGACCACCCTGCTGGCCGAACCGAAGAGCCGTTTCACCCTCGTCTACGGCAACCGCGCCTCCTCGTCGGTCATCTTCCGCGACGAACTGACGGATCTGAAAGACATCTACATGGGCCGTTTGAAACTGGTCTATGTGATGAGCCGCGAGCAGCAGGACATTGAACTCTTCAACGGCCGCATCACCGGCGAGAAGTGCACGGCCTTCCTGAAAAGCTGGATCAATGCCGAAGACATCGACGTCGCCTTCATCTGCGGCCCGGAAGACATGATGCACGGCGTCTCCAAGTCGCTGCAGGATGCCGGTATGGCCAAGGAAAAGATCCGCATCGAGCTGTTCGCGGCCAGCATTCCGAAGCACGAGCACAAGCCGCGCCCGGTGGCGGAGGGCACGCGCCACCAGACCGAAGTCACCGTGATCATGGACGGCAGCGCCGCCAGTTTTACGATGGACAAGGACAAGGAATCGATCCTGGACGCTGGCCTGCGCGCCGGCATCGACATGCGCTATTCCTGCAAGGGCGGTGTGTGCTCGACCTGCCGCTGCAAGGTCGTCGAAGGCAATGTCGAGATGGACGTGAACTACGCACTCGAAGACTACGAGGTCGCACGCGGCTTCGTCCTGAGCTGCCAGGCGTTCCCGATCACCGATAACGTGATCATCGATTTCGACCAGCACGAATAAATAAAAACGGAGGAGACACCCCATGAGCTACGAATCGATTCAATACCAGGTGGAAGAGGGCGTCGCCGTCCTCACCCTGAACCGCCCCGACCGCCTGAACAGCTTCACGCAAGCCATGCACCTCGAAGTGCGCGACGCGCTGGACAAGCTGCAAGCGGATAAATCCGTCCGCGTGCTGGTGCTGACCGGCGCCGGCCGCGGTTTCTGCGCCGGCCAGGACCTGGGCGACCGCGCCGTCGCACCGGGCGCACCGGGCGTCGACCTGGGCGAATCCGTCGAAAAATTCTATGCGCCGCTGGTGCTCACCCTGCGTAATCTGCCGATGCCGGTCATCTGCGCCGTCAACGGCGTGGCCGCCGGCGCCGGCGCCAACCTGGCGCTGGCCTGCGACATCGTGCTGGCTGCGAAATCGGCGAGCTTCATCGAAGCCTTCTGCAAGCTGGGCCTGATCCCGGACACCGGCGGCACCTGGCATCTGCCGCGCCTGATCGGCATGGCGCGCGCCACGGGTCTCGCCATGCTTGGCGAGAAGCTGAGCGCAGAAAAAGCCGAGCAATGGGGCCTGATCTGGCGCGCCGTCGACGACGATGCGCTCATGCTTGAGGCCATGGCCATGGCCAAGCACTTCGCGACCGCGCCGACCAAAGGGCTCGCCTTTACCAAGAAGGCGCTGCAAGCCAGCTACGCCAACACCCTGCCTGACCAATTGAAACTGGAAGGCGAGATGATGCGCGAACTCGGCTACAGCCACGACTACCGCGAGGGCGTCGCCGCCTTTGTCGCCAAGCGTCCCGCCCAGTTCAAGGGGGAGTGATGGAGGCACTGGCAAAGGACAGCGTCGTTGCCGTCATCGGCAGCGGCGCCATGGGTTCGGGCATTGCCCAGGTGGCGGCCGCCAGCGGCCACCAGGTGCGCCTGTTCGATACGCGCGCAGGCGCGGCGGCGAATGCGATCATCGAGATCGGCAAGGTCTACGCCAAGCTGGTCGAGAAGGGCCGCATGGGCGCGGCCGAAGCCGACCTCGCGCGCGAACGCCTGCAGCCCGTGAACACGCTGGGCGAAGTCAAGGATGCGGCGCTGGTCGTGGAAGCCATCGTCGAGAACCTCGAAGCCAAGCGCAAGCTGTTCGCCGACCTCGAATCCATCGTCGATGCACGCTGCATCCTGGCGACCAACACCTCCTCGATTTCCGTCACCGCGATCGCCGCGCAGCTGCGCCATCCGGAACGCCTGGTCGGCATGCACTTCTTTAATCCGGTGCCGCTGATGGCGCTGGTGGAGGTGATCAGCGGCCTGGCAACAGATAAAGCCGTCGCCGACACCGTCTACGCCACCGCGCAAGCCTGGGGCAAGGACCCGGTGCATGCGAAGTCGACGCCCGGCTTCATCGTCAACCGCGTCGCCCGTCCGTATTACGCCGAAGCGCTGCGCCTGCTGCAGGAAGGCGCAGCCGATGCGCCGACGCTGGACGCCGTCATGCGCGAATGCGGCGGTTTCCGCATGGGCCCTTTCGAGCTGATGGACCTGATCGGCCACGACGTGAATTTCTCGGTCACGCAATCGGTGCACGCCGCCTATTACGGCGACCAGCGCTTTACGCCCTCGGTGCTGCAGCAGGAGCTGGTGAATGCCGGCTTCCTCGGCCGTAAATCCGGACGCGGCTTCTACCGCTACGGCGACGATGCCGTGAAGCCGGTCGTGCAGACCGAGCCGCATGCGGTGCGTCCGCAATCGGTCGGCATCAGCATCGCGCGCGAGGTCACCAGCAGCGTGCTCTCCCCGATGGAAGCGCGCCTGAGCAGCGCCAGCTTCACCGTCGCCCACCGCGAGCCGCTGCAGGGCGCCGAGAAGCACGAAGCGCCGGCCCTGCACACCAACGGCGCTGCGATCTTCCTGACCGACGGCCGCACCGCCACCGAGCGCGCCGCCGACAACAATCACCCGAACACGGTCGTCTACGACCTGCTGTTCGACCATGCGAAAGCCACGCGCATCGCGCTGGCGCGCGCCGACCAGTGCAGCGAAGAGGCTTACCAGTCCGCCGTCGGCCTGTTCCAGGCGGCCGGCTTCCAGGTCACGCGCCTGGACGACGTGCCCGGCATGGCCGTGATGCGCACCGCCGCCATGCTCGCCAACGAAGCGGCCGATGCCGTGAACCAGGGCGTGTGCAGCGCGATCGCCGTCGACATCGCGATGCAGAAGGGCGTGAACTATCCACGCGGGCCGCTGGCTTGGGCCGATACGGTCGGCATCCCTCACATCGTGACCGTGCTGGCGAACCTCGCCGCCACCTACGGCGAAGACCGCTACCGCGTATCGCCCCTGCTGCGCCGCAAGCTCGCCGCCAACCCATTCGGAGCCCGTTTCCATGCACAGTGATCCCCAGGCCCTGGCCGAATTGGCCGGCAAGACCATGTACGAACGCGACCCGGCCAGCCAGGCGCTGGGCATGAAGCTCGACGAAATCCGTCCGGGCTACGCGCGCATGAGCATGCGCGTGCGCGCCGACATGCTCAACGGGCACCAGACCTGCCACGGCGGTTTTACGTTCATGCTGGCCGACAGCGCCTTTGCCTTCGCCTGCAACTCGCACAATTTCAATACGGTCGGCGCAGGCTGCACGATCGACTACCTGGCGCCGGGACGCGAAGGCGACCTCCTGATCGCCGAGGCGGTCGAGCAGGCCCTGTCCGGCAAAACCGGCGTCTACGACGTCACGGTGAAAAACGAAGAGGGGCGCACGATCGCGCTCTTCCGCGGCAAGTCCCATCGCGTGAGCGGGATGGTGACCGACGCCGCGGCTTAAATCCAAAGCTAGAGGAGGCACAACATGGTCCAACGTATTCCATCGCCCGGCGATCTGGAACCGATCGAACGCGCCAGCCGCGACGAGCTGCAGGCGCTGCAACTGGAACGCCTGAAATGGTCGCTGCAGCACGCGTATGAGAACGTGCCGCACTACCGCAAGGCCTTCGATGAAGCCGGCGTGCATCCAGGCGACCTGAAAACCCTGTCCGACCTGGCGAAGTTCCCCTTCACCGAAAAGAAGACCCTGCGCGACAACTACCCGTTCGGCCTGTTCGCGGTGCCGCGCGAGCAGGTGGTGCGCGTGCACGCCTCGTCCGGCACCACCGGACGCCCGACCGTGGTCGGCTACACGCAAAAGGACATCGACACCTGGGCCGACGTGGTGGCGCGCTCGATCCGTGCGGCCGGCGGCCGTCCGGGTGACATGGTGCACGTCGCCTACGGCTACGGCCTGTTCACGGGCGGCCTGGGCGCCCACTACGGCGCCGAGCGCCTGGGCTGCACCGTCATCCCGATGTCGGGCGGGCAGACCGAAAAGCAGGTGCAGCTGATCTGCGATTTCCAGCCCTCGATCATCATGGTCACGCCGTCCTACATGCTCAACATCGTCGAGGAGTTCAAGCGCCAGGGCCTGGATCCGGCTGCTTCGTCGCTGAAGGTCGGCATCTTCGGTGCCGAACCCTGGACCAATGAGATGCGCCGCACCATTGAAACCGAGGCGGGCATCGACGCCGTCGACATCTACGGCCTGTCCGAAGTCATGGGGCCGGGCGTGGCGAGCGAATGCATCGAGAGCAAGGATGGCCCGGTCATCTGGGAAGACCATTTTTATCCCGAGATCATCGACCCGGACACGGGCGAAGTGCTGCCCGACGGCGAAGAGGGAGAGCTGGTCTTTACCTCGCTGTCGAAAGAGGCGCTGCCGATCATCCGCTACCGCACCCGCGACCTGACCCGCCTGCTGCCGCCGACTTCGCGCTCGATGCGCCGCATGGGCAAGATCACGGGCCGTTCGGACGACATGCTGATCATCCGTGGCGTGAACGTATTCCCGAGCCAGATCGAGGAACTCGTGCTCAAGATGCCGGCGCTGGCGCCGCAGTACCAGCTGGTCGTCGCGCGCGACGGCCACCTGGACACGCTGGAAGTCTTCGGCGAGCTGAAGGAAAACACGCACACCCCGGACAGCATCGAAGCCCTGGCCCGCGAACTGCAGCACTGCATCAAGACCTATGTCGGCGTGACCACCAAGGTGACGCTCACGCCGCCGATGGGCATCGAACGCACGATGACCGGCAAAGCCCGGCGCGTGGTCGACAAGCGTCCAAAGAATACATAAGAGGAGACAGACATGAATGACGCATTCATCTGCGACGCCATCCGCACCCCCTTCGGCCGCTATGGCGGTTCGCTGGCGAGCGTGCGCGCCGACGACCTGGCGGCGCTGCCGATCGCCGCCCTCATGGAGCGCAACAAGGACGTCGACTGGGCCATGGTCGACGACCTGTACTGGGGCTGCGCCAACCAGGCCGGCGAAGACAACCGCAACGTCGGCCACATGGCGGGCTTGCTGGCCGGCCTGCCGCCTGAAGTGCCGGGCAATACGATCAACCGCCTGTGCGGCTCCAGTCTGGACGCGGTCGGCATCGGCGCCCGCGCCATCCTGTCGGGCCAGGCCAACCTGATCATCGCCGGCGGTTCCGAGAGCATGACCCGTGCGCCTTTCGTGATGGGCAAGGCCGATACGGCCTTCTCGCGCGCCGCCAAGATCGAGGACACGACCATCGGCTGGCGCTTCGTGAATCCGCTGATGAAGGCAAAATATGGCATCGACTCGATGCCGGAGACGGCCGAGAACGTGGCGAAGGATTTCAACGTGAACCGCGCCGACCAGGACGCTTTTGCGATCCGCAGCCAGCAGCGCTGGGCGCGCGCGCATGCCGCCGGCCTGTTCAAGGACGAGATCGTGCACGTGACGCTGCATAGCAAAAAAGGCGAGTCGCGCGTGTTCGACACCGACGAGCATCCGCGTCCGGACACAACCATCGAAGCGCTGGCCAAGCTGAAGGGCGTCGTATCGCCGGACGGCACCGTCACCGCCGGTAACGCCTCGGGCGTGAACGACGGCGCCTGCGCGCTCTTGATCGCGTCAAGCAGCGCCGCCGAGCGCTTCGGCCTGACGCCGCGCGCCCGCATCATCGGCATGGCCACTGCCGGCCTGCCGCCGAGGATCATGGGTTTTGGCCCGTCGCCGGCGACGAAGAAGGTGCTGGCGCAGACCGGCCTGACGATCGGCCAGATGGACGTGGTCGAGCTGAACGAAGCTTTCGCTGCCCAGGGCCTGGCCGTGATGCGCGACCTCGGCCTGGCCGACGACGCCGAACACGTCAACCCGAACGGCGGCGCGATTGCGCTGGGTCATCCGCTGGGCGCATCGGGCGCACGCCTGGTCACCACCGCTGTCTACCAGTTGCAGCGTACCGGCGGCCGCTACGCACTGTGCACGATGTGCATCGGCGTCGGCCAGGGCATCGCCCTCATCATCGAACGGGTATAAAAAACTATGGTCAAGGTCTATGAAATTGACGGCGTGCGCCCGGTGGTGCACCCGACCAGCTATGTGCACCCGACGGCGGTGCTGATCGGCGACGTGATCGTCGGCCCGCGCTGCTACATCGGCCCGCTGGCCTCGCTGCGCGGCGACTTCGGCCGCCTGATCCTGGAAGAAGGCGCCAACGTCCAGGACTGCTGCGTGATGCACGGCTTCGAGGACGGCGAAACCGTCATCGAAGTCGACGGCCATATCGGCCACGGCGCCGTCCTGCACGGCTGCCGCGTCGGGCGCAACGCCATGGTCGGCATGAACGCCGTCGTCATGGACGGCGCCGTCGTCGGAGCAGAATCGATCGTCGCCGCCATGAGCTTCGTGAAAGCCGGCATGGTCATCCCGCCGCGCAGCATGGTGATGGGCACGCCCGCCAAGGTGATGCGCGAGCTGAAGGACGAAGACGTCAAGTGGAAGAGTTTTGGTACCAAGCAGTACCACCAGCTGACCGAACGCTCCCTGGCCACCATGCGCGAAGTCGAAGCTTTTACCGAGATCGAACCAAACCGCCCGGTCTTCGACTTCAGCGGCACCGGCGGCCACGCACCCAAAAAATAATCTATACGTAGGGTGGGCATTCCATGCCCACGCGGTGCGGCGCTTGCACACCACCTGCTCAAACATATCCTGAGGAGACAACAAATGGCAAACCCAAGCACCCTGCAAAGCTGGATCGCCGGCCGCTGGATCGGCCAGGAAGCCGCTTCCCCCCTGCACAGCGCTCTGGACGGCCGCCTGGTCTACCACACCCACGCCGAAAAGATCGACTTCGACGAAGCCGTCACCTACGCCCGCAAGACCGGCGTCCCCGGCCTGATGAAGCTCGACTTCCAGACCCGCGCCCAGCGCCTGAAAGCCCTGGCCCTCTACCTGATGGAGCGCAAGGAAGAGCTGTACGAAATCTCGCACCTGACCGGCGCCACCCGTCCCGACAGCTGGGTCGACGTCGAAGGCGGCATCGGCACCCTGTTCGCCTATGCCAGCATGGGCTCGCGCGAGCTGCCGTCCTCGAACGTGCTGCACGAGGGCCCGGCGCTCAACCTCGGCAAGCGCGGCGGCTTCGCCGGCACCCACATCCTGGTGCCGAAGGGCGGCCTGGCCGTCCACATCAACGCCTTCAACTTCCCGATCTGGGGCCTGCTCGAGAAGTTCGCACCGAGCTTCCTGGCCGCCATGCCCTGCATCGGCAAACCGGCTACTGCCACCAGCTACCTGACCCATGCCGTCGTCAAGATGATGCACGAATCCGGCCTGCTGCCGGAGGGCTCGCTGCAACTGGTCATCGGCTCGACCGGCGACCTGCTGGACCGTCTGACCGGCTTTGACGCCGTCACCTTCACCGGTTCCGCCGACACCGCCGCCAAGCTGCGCGCCAACCATAACCTGATCCGTGAATCGGTCCCGTTCACGGCCGAAGCAGATTCGCTGAACGCCGCCATCCTGGCGCCGGACGTCACCCCGGACGATCCCGAGTTCGACCTCTTTGTAAAAGAAGTGGCGCGCGAGATGACCGGCAAGGCGGGCCAGAAGTGCACGGCGATCCGCCGCATCATCGTCCCCGAACAGCACGTCGACGCGCTGGGCGAGCGCCTGCGCGACCGTCTCGCGAAAGTCGTGGTCGGCAATCCGAAGATGGAAGGCGTGCGCATGGGCGCGCTGGCCTCGATGGACCAGCACCGCGACGTGTCGGAACGCGTCGAGATGCTCGCGCGCGGCAATGAGGTCATCTTCGGCGCCCACCACGGCTTCAACCCGGTCGGCGACGACGCAGCAAATGGCGCCTTCTTCTCGCCGACCCTGCTCCTGTGCCGCAACGCCTCGATCAACACGGCCGTGCACGATATCGAAGCCTTCGGCCCGGTCAGCACGATGATGACCTACCGCGACATCGACGAAGGCCTGCACCTGGCCGCGCTCGGCCGCGGCAGCCTGGTCACCACGCTGGCGACCAAGGACCCGATGATCGCCGCGCACGCCGTGCCGATCGCGGCCGCTTCGCACGGCCGCGTGCACATCCTCGACCGCGAATCGGCGGTGGACAGCACGGGCCACGGCTCGCCGCTGCCGCAGCTGAAGCACGGCGGTCCGGGCCGCGCCGGCGGCGGCGAAGAGCTGGGCGGCATCCGCGCAGTGAAGCACTTCCTGCAGCGCGCGGCGGTGCAGGGCTCGCCGACCATGCTGACGGCCGTTACGGGAGAGTATGTGCGCGGCGCCGCGGTGAAGGAGACCGAGGTGCACCCGTTCCGCCGTCATTTCGAAGAGCTGGAAATCGGCCACTCTCTCTTGACGCACCGCCGCACCGTGAGCGAAGCGGACATCGTCAACTTCGGCGGCGTCTCGGGCGACTATTTTTATATGCACTTCGACGAGATCGCGGCCAAGGACACGCAATTCGGCAAGCGCATCGCGCACGGCTACTTCGTGTTGTCGGCGGCGGCGGGCCTGTTCGTGTCGCCGGCGCCGGGTCCGGTGCTGGCGAACTACGGCCTCGACAACCTGCGCTTCGTGGCGCCGGTCGCGATCGGCGACACCATCCGCGCGCGCCTGACCTGCAAGCGCAAGGTCGACCGCAACCGTACCGACGAGCAGGGCCGCGGCCAGGGTGTCGTCGCCTGGGACGTGCAGGTAACGAACCAGAACGACGAACTGGTGGCAAGTTACGATATCCTGACGCTGGTACAGAAACGCGCGAGCTGAGTTCCCTGCAAGTAAGGGGAGCCGGCAGATTTTGCAGCTCCCCCAAAAACTAGGAAGGAAAGCGTATGTCGCGGTTAGACCTGAGCAGTATCCCCGTACTGACCGGAACCGGTTATCCGGATCCCTTCGCCGAGATCGTCAACGGACGCAGCCGGCAGGCCCTGGGCGAGGCCGGCGGCCTGACCCAGTTCGGCGTCAACCTGGTCGAATTGAAACCGGGCGCGGCTTCGTCGCAGCGTCACTGGCACAGCCATGAGGACGAGTTCGTGATGGTCGTGTCGGGCGAGCTGATGCTCGTCACCGACGAGGGCGAGACGCTGATGCGCGCCGGCGACTGCGCCGCGTTCCCGGCAGGCCGCCCCAATGGCCACCACCTGGTCAACCGCAGCTGGGGCAACGCCCTGTTCGTCGCGGTCGGGCCGAATATCCCGGCCGACAAGGCGACCTATCCGGACATCGACCTGATGTACGACGGCGCGACCGGCAGTTATTTGCACAAGGATGGGACGCCGTATCCGAAGCGGGATGCGAACGCGGCTGCGCCTCAGCCGCCGGTGGAAGAGCATACGCTCGAGCCGCGGGTGTATCGCCACGAATAACGTAGGTGGGCATTCATGCCCACGCGGTCGTACCGTTGCATACCCTACGGTTTCGGACGGCCGCTACCGGCTGCGTTCTGCTTTTCGAATTGCATGCGCCGTACCGCGTGGGGTAATTGAGGCCAATGGCCTCAATTACGGTTTCACTACGGAGTGCCCACCCTACGGTGCTTTACCGCCGCAGGCAATCTTCAAGCGGCCATCCGCGGTCCGTACGGCCCGCAAATCCGCGTAATCGAGCACCCCGAACACATCCGTCTCCATCGGATGCGTATGCGTCAGCGTCACGACAATACTGTCCATTCCGGCCGCCTTGGCCGACTGCAGACCGGCTTGCGTGTCTTCGAACACCAGGCACTCCGCCGGCGCAAACCCCAGCTTGCGCGCGCCCAGCAGGAAGGGATCCGGCGCCGGCTTGCCGTGCTCGACATCCTCGGCCGCCACCAGCAAGCGATGCGAAGGCAGGCCAGCCGCGGCAAGACGCGCCTTGGCCAGCGCGCGCGGCGCCGAAGTGACGATGCCCCAGCGTTCCGGCGGCAGGCTGGCGAGGAAGTCGGCCGCGCCATGGATGGCTTCGATGTCGGCGACGTCCTCGATCTCGGCCGCCGTGATCCACGCCGCTTCCGCGATCGGATCGACGCCGGGCAGGCCGAGCTGGCGGATGGTGTCGTGGGTGCGCTTGCCGTGCAGGGTCGGCAGGAAGGTGTGGACGTCGAGGCCATGGCTTTCCGCCCAGGCGGTCCAGACGCGTTCGGCCGACTTGATCGAGGTGAGTATGGTGCCGTCCATGTCGAATAGGAAGGCGGCGAACGTGCGCTCGTGTGGAAACATGCTCATGGCGCGCCTCAATCCAGCTTGCGCGCGTAGCGCTCCTTGACGACCTGACTGATAAAGGTCGACAAGCCGCTGCCCAGCGTCGCCAGCCGCTGCATTTCCGCGATGTTGTCCGCCCCGGCGCTCTGGTCGGTATATAGGTAGCGGTCGCCGCCGCTAAAGCGGATGGTGATCGCGCGGTCGCCGATCTCGTAGGCGACCACGCCCGATTCGCCGCTCAGGTTCTTGTAGCGTTGCATGCCGTTCCCCGTGCTGAAGTGGTGCGAGGATTGTAGGCATGAAAAGACGCGCGCTCTGTGCTGCTTCCCACAATGCGCGCTGCCGGCAGCCAAGTGCCGATCAGTCGGCGTAGGTGCCTGATTTCTTGATGATCGGCCCCCATTTGTCGATTTCCGCCTTCAAATGCGCGCGCAAGGCCTCGGGCGTCGCGCGGTTCGGGGCCACCGGATCGGTGCTGAGGTCGGCGAGGCGCTGCTTGACGGTCGGGTCCGTGACGGCGTGCTGCAAGGCAGTGCTCAGCCGGGTGACCACATCCCTGGGTGTCGCCTTCGGGGCATACAGGCCGTGCCAGACCGACAGCTCGAAGCCGGGCAAACCGCTGCTCGCCAGTGGAGGCAAGCCCGGCAGGCTGGCGACCGCATTCTTATACGTGACGCCATAGGCCTTGACCTTGCCGGTCTTGATGTGGCCCATCGTATTGGTAGCCTGGTCGCACATCAGGTCGACCTGTCCACCCAATAAATCGTTCATCGCCGGCCCGGTGCCTTTGTAGGGGACGGTGGTGAGCTCGGTGCCGACGGCGCTCATGAAGAGCATGCCGCACAGGTGCGATGCCGCGCCGATCCCGGCGTTGGCAAGCGTCACTTTCTCCTTGTTCGCCTTGAGGTAGGCAAGCAGCTCCGGCATGTCCTTCGCCGGGAAGTCCTTGCGGGCAATGAGGGTCGAGGTCGCGTCGGTGGCGAGACCGACCGGTTCGAAACTGTCGATGCTGCTGTAGGAGAGCTTGCGGTACAGGCTCGGTGCCGTGGCATGCCCTACGTGATGGAGAAAGATGGTGTAGCCATCGGGATTGGACCGGGCCGCGCGCGCTGCGCCCAGGGTGCCGCCCGCACCGCCCACATTCTCGACAATGATCTGCTGCTTCAGGTCGTTACCCATGGCCTGGGCCAGCAGGCGGGCGATGGTATCGGTGGGGCCGCCGGCTGCAAAGGGAACGATCATCGTGATCGTCTTGTCCGGGTAACCCGCCGCATGTGAGGCGGGGCTTGCGGCCAGCGCAAGGCAGAGAAGGGAGGTCGGGAATGCGGTCTTCATGCTGTTGTCTCCGTGAAGTGGGGTAAAACGGGATTACCTCTACAGCCGTACCGGTCTTGCTGCCGGTGTGCGTGGACCATGGACGTCGCGGGCAGAAAAGCCTCTGCCGACGCATCGAGTCGATAGCAACACAGATTAATGCCGGCAATGCATCCGATTATTCACCGCAATTCACTTCTGATGTGAGAAAAAGTGAAGGCCCGGCGCTTACGCCGCTGGTGCCATCGAACGGGATTGCCCAGGGCATCCGTGAGCCGTGACGACCGTCCCGCGCACGCTATTGCGTCCGCCGCGCTTGGCCGCATACAGTTGCTCATCGGCGACAGCAATCAGCGCCTCGAAGCTGGCAGGCAGGAAAGAATGGTTTGCCGCCACCGCGGCAACACCGAAGCTGGCGGTCGTCGACACGAGGCTGCCGTTTGCCGTCGACGTGGCGGAATCGGCGAAGGCATGCCGGATGCGTTCGGCCAGGACTTGCGCGCCGGCCAGTTCGGTCTGCGGCAGCACCAGCAGGAATTCCTCGCCGCCGTAACGGATCACGCTGTCGATCCCCTCGCGCGCCACCGAGCGCAGCAGGCCGGCGAATTCGCCCAGCACCTGGTCGCCCGCGGCATGGCCGTGGGTGTCGTTGATGCGCTTGAAGTGGTCGATGTCGCACAGGATCACCGACAGGGCGGTGCCGTAGCGGCGGGTGCGCGCCAGCTCGGCGTCGAGCAGGCCGCTCTGGAACACGCGGCGGTTGAGGCAGCCGGTCAGCGGGTCGCGGTCGGCCAGCTCCTGCAGCAGCATGGTCGAACGAAACTGCTCGCGCTGGGCCAGGTGGTAGCGGCGCGCGGCGATATAGCCGAGGGCATTGCCGAGGATGAGCATCAGGACCAGCGCCACCAGGTCGTCCAGCCTGAGGCCGCCCTGGACCAGCAGCATCGCGCCGAACACCGCGCTCGCGCCGATGCCGATCGCCAGCGCATAAATAAAACGGTTCGGGAAGATGACGTAGATCGCCATCAGGATCAATGCATGCGACATCAGGTTCCATGCCATCGCCTCGGGCTGGTACCAGCACAGGATCGGGAAGACGCCGACGCCGATGCCCAGGACAATGCAGGTGGACCGCAGCGAGACGGCCACCGAATCCGGATAGCGGGAAATCGCGGCCCAGGCGCCCAGCGCGGCCAGCGCGACAAGCAAGCGCAGCGCGACCATGGCCCAGGCGGTGGCGGTGGGACCCAGCGTCGCGATATCGGTCAGGCCGAACAGCACATAAAAGCCTGCCGAAAACAGGAGGCTGGCTTTGAGCTGGGCATTGCGCTCGGGCAGGCAGTGGCGGGCGAAGCGGTCCTCGAATGCGCGGTCCGTGAATTCGGCGCGCCGGCGGTCGATCGTCAGGGGGAGGGGAGGCAGGTAGTGAAGCGACACGGCATCTTTCGGTATGGATTGACTCGCGCAGCTGCACCAGGAATCGTCCAGCAGACCGCCGGCATTTTAACCCATTTACAGGTCGAAGTTGCTAGTTTGTAATTATCAATGAGTTACCATGGCGCCGAGCGCTACGCTTGGAAGTGGCCGGCGCAAGCGGAGAATCCGCGCGCTCCTTGACCTGTCGGCAGGACCCCGCCAGAATGGCCATTCATTCACACGCCCCGGGGAGACCAACATGCACCAGCCTGATACCGCCCTCCGGTCGGCCGCCTGATCCGCTCGTTCCGCTCGTCCATCCCGGCGATGTCCCGGGCGCCTTAGCGCCGACCTTCCACTCTCGAAGCACGCTGCCATCGCAGCGGCCTGCGCACGCCTGTTGCGCCCATCGAACTGGAAAACCACATCGTCATGATCGCTATCGATTTCCCCACCCTGCACGGGATCGGATTCAAGCAGCACGTCGTTTCGCAACTGGCGGCCGCGTCGCCGCAGCAGCGCCTCGCGCGCGTCACCGCCGTCCAGCGCGACTGGCTCGCCGTCGACGACGGCATCGAGGCCTTCCATGCGCGCCACCTGCGCCACGGCGAACCCGCCGTCGTCGGCGACTGGGTGCTCCTCGCCGCCGCCGGCGGAGAATACTGGATCGACACGGTGCTGGAGCCGGACACCCGGCTGACGCGCCGCACGCCCTCGGGCCGGCAAACGCTGGCCAGCAACGTCGACACGGCGCTGCTGCTGATGGGCCTCGACCAGGATTTCAATCCGCGCCGCATGGAACGCTACATCGCCGTGGTGCGTGCCTGCGGGGTGGCGCCGGTGATGGTGCTGACCAAGTCGGACGTCGGTCTCGATGCTGCGGACAAGATCGTCCGCTTGCGCGAACGGATTCCGGACGACGTGCCGGTGCTATCCCTGCATCCGGCCGAGCAGATCGACAGCGGGCCGCTCGCGCCCTGGCTGGGAGCGGGACAGACGCTGGTGCTGCTGGGTTCCTCGGGCGTCGGCAAGTCCACGCTGACGAATGCACTGACCGGCAGTGCGCAGGCGACGGGCGGCACCCGCCAGGGCGACGACCACGGCCGCCACACGACCACGGCGCGTTCCCTGCACCGCTGTCCGGGCGGCGCCTGCATCATCGACACGCCAGGGCTGCGCGCCTGGCAGCCGGATGCGGACCAGGAGGAGCTGGGACTGGCTTTCGACGACATCGCCGCGCTCGCGCAGCAATGCCAGTTCCGCGACTGCGCGCACGAGAGCGAACCGGGATGCGCCGTGCGCGGTATGGTCGATACGGACCGCCTGCAGAACTACCGCAAGCTGCTGCGCGAGGTGCGGCGCGCCGAACAGACGGCGCTCGAGCGGATTGCGGAAAGGGGGAAGTGGAAGGTGCTGATGAAGGGAGCAAGGCAGCGCGGCCGCGAGAAACGCGGCGGCTAGGACGGCGAAGGTGGGCGGCGCACGCCGCCCACCGGGACATTACTCAGCCAGCTGCTTGCGCACGCGCTCGATCGCCTTGCGCACCTGGTTCGGCGCCGTGCCGCCCACGTGGTCGCGCGCGGCCACCGACCCTTCCAGCGTCAGCACGGCGAACACGTCGTCCTCGATCAGCGGCGAGAAGCCTTTTAACGTTTCAAGCGACATCTCTGACAGGTCGACGCCGGCCTGGTCGCAGGCACGCACCGCATGCGCCACGGCTTCGTGCGCGTCGCGGAAGGGCAGGCCCTTTTTCACGAGGTAGTCGGCCAGGTCGGTCGCGGTCGCATAGCCCTGCAGCGCAGCGGCGCGCATGTTCTCGGCTTTGACCGTGATGCCGCCGGCCATGTCGGTGAAGATGCGCAGGGTATCGAGCACGGTGTCGACGGTGTCGAACAGCGGTTCCTTGTCTTCCTGGTTGTCCTTGTTGTAGGCCAGCGGCTGGCCTTTCATCAGGGTCAGCAGCGACGCCAGGTGGCCATACACGCGGCCGGTCTTGCCGCGGGCGAGCTCGGGCACGTCCGGGTTCTTCTTTTGCGGCATGATCGACGAGCCGGTGCAGAAGCGGTCGGCGATGTCGATGAAACCGATGCGCGGGCTGATCCACATGACCAGTTCTTCCGACATGCGCGAGACGTGCATCATGATCAGGGACGCGGCGGCCGTGAACTCGATCGCGAAGTCGCGGTCGGAGACGGCGTCCAGCGAGTTGTGGCAGACGTCCTCGAAGCCGAGGGTCTTGGCCACGCGCAGGCGGTCGATCGGGAAGGTGGTGCCGGCCAGCGCGGCGGCGCCCAGCGGCAGGCGGTTCACGCGGCGGCGCGCATCGAGCATGCGCTCGGCATCGCGGCCGAACATCTCGACGTAGGCCAGCATGTGGTGGCCGAAGGTGATCGGCTGGGCCACCTGCAAATGCGTAAAGCCCGGCATGATGGTGTCGAAGTGGCGCTCGGCGACCTCAAGCAGCGCGCTGCGCAACTGGTTCAGCAGCACTACCACGTCGTCGATCGCCGCACGCACGTAGAGGCGGATGTCGGTTGCGACCTGGTCGTTGCGCGAGCGGCCCGTGTGCAGGCGCTTGCCGGCATCGCCGACCAGTTCGGTCAGGCGCTTTTCGATGTTCAGGTGCACGTCTTCCAGGTCGAGCAGCCATTCGAAACTGCCGGCTTCGATCTCGCTCCTGATCTGCGCCATGCCGCGCTCGATTTCGCTGCGGTCGTGCTCGCTGATGATGCCTTGTGCGGCCAGCATCTCGGCGTGCGCGAGCGACCCCTGGATGTCGAACATGGCCAGCCGCTTGTCGAAGAAGACGGAGGCCGTGTAGCGTTTGACGAGGTCCGACACGGGTTCGGAGAAGCGTGCCGACCAGGCTTCGGCTTTTTTGGAGAATTGTTCGGTCATGGTGGGAGGTTCCGTTGGATTTGCTCGATTATAAACCGCGCTCCGCCAGCCTCGCCGAAGCCCCTCCCGGATGACAAGCCGGCCGAAATCGTTGATTATTCGACTGTTAACAGATTCTGATCGAGGAGAAGCGATGAAACGATGGCTCAGCGTCGGCCTTGCAGCCGCGATGTGCAGCGGTGCCGCATGCGCCGCCCAGCAGGCGCAGTCGGCACAGACAGCAGCCCAGCCGGTGCCGCAGGTGCATACGGCGCCGGCCCAGCCCACGGTGACGAAGGAAGCCGACGGCGCCTCGGTCGACAGCATCGTCGCCGCGCTCTACGACGTGATTTCCGGCCCGGCCGGCGCGCCGCGCAACTGGAACCGCATGCGCGCGCTGTTCGCGCCGGACGCCAAGCTGATGGTCGTCGTGCCCAACCGCGAAGGCGGCGGCTTCGCCCTGCGCAGCATGACGGTCGAGGATTACATCAGCCGCAACATGAGCGCCTTCAATACGAACGGTTTCTACGAGCGCGAGATCGCGCGCACCACCGACGCCTTCGGCCAGCTGGTGCACGTGTTCAGCACTTATGAACTGCTGCGCTCGCCGAACGATCCGAAGCCCTTCATGCGCGGCATCAATAGCATCCAGCTGGCGCACGACGGCAAGCGCTGGTGGATCGCCAACCTGGTCTGGCGTGCCGAAGATGCGGGTCTGGCGCTGCCGGAACGCTATCTGCAGAACCGCCAATAAACGCGAGGCAATCGAATCTTGACGTTTGTGCAAACGGCGTAGAATTGGCTTTTTTGCCAGATTCGCCAGTCACATGACTACCAACGATTCCAGCTTCGAGGTCAGCACCGACCAGTCGCGGCTCGACATCCCGATGATCTACCGCTTCCTCAGCGAGCAGTCGAGCTGGGCAGTGGGGATCTCGCGGCCGATCGTCGAGCGCGCGATCGAAAATTCGCTCTGCTTTGGCGGCTACCTCGACGGCCGCCAGATCGCTTTTGCCCGCGTGATCACGGACTTCGCCACCTTCGCCAACCTGGTCGACGTGTTCGTGGTGCCGGAGTACCGCAGCCACGGCTACGGCAAGCAGCTGGTGGCCGCCGTGCTGCGCCATCCGAGCCTGCAGCGCCTGCGCCGTTTCATGCTTGCGACCACCGATGCGCAAGGGTTGTATGAACGCTTCGGTTTCACCACGCCGCGCAATCCCGAGACACTGATGGAGCGTTACTTTCCGAACATTTATCTCTCCTGAGAAAGCTCAACACGGCGCCACCCCTCCCGAATCAGGCTTAGGATTTAGCTTGAAGAGGGAGAGTGTCTCATGTGGCCGATCGCCGGTTCCGTTGCGCTTGCCGTTGCTCTACTTTCCACCTCGACCCAGGCCGCCGAGGTGCCGGCTGCGGGAGCAGCAGCCAAGGGCTCGCTCGTCATCATCGGCGGCGCCCTGCGCCCGGATAACGCTGCCGTCTGGGAGCGTATCGTCCAGCTGTCCGGCGGAAAAGGCGCGCGCATCGCCGTCTTCGCTTCCGCCTCCGCCAATCCCGAAAAATCCGGCGCCGCCCTGGTCGAACGGCTGAACAAATACGGCGCCAACGCCTTCTTCGTGCCGGTCGCCGTGCGCCTGACCGGCACCGACTACCAGGCCGCCGCCGACAATCCCGAACTGGCCGCTGCCGTACGCGGCGCCGGCGGTGCCTACTTCGCCGGCGGCGACCAGGCGCGCATCACGCGCGCGCTGCGCCGCACCGACGGCTCCAACACCATGGTGCTCGACGCCCTGTGGGACCTGTACCGGCGCGGCGGCGTGATCGCCGGCACCAGCGCCGGCGCCGCCATCATGAGCAGCACCATGTTCGGCCATCCGAAGCCCGTGCTCGCGACACTGAAACTGGGCCTGACCGACGGCCAGGAAATCACGCCCGGCCTCGGCTTCATCGGCGACGATGTCTTCGTCGACCAACACCTGCTGGTACGCGGCCGCTTCGCGCGCATGCTGCCGGCGATGCTCAAGAAGGGCTACAAATTAGGACTCGGCATCGACGAGAACACGGCGATGATCGTCGGCCCCAACCGCGAGGTCGAGGTGATCGGCTACAAGGGCGCGCTGGTGGTCGACCTGTCCGCCGCGAACGCGAAGCAGGGCGATTTCAACGTCAGCAACGTGCGCCTGAGTTACCTCGACAACGGCGACCGTTTCAATATCGCCAGCCACAGTTTTACGCCCGCACCCGATAAAGCCGACGGGCGGCTCGACCCGGCCCGGCCCTACTACCGCGAGCCGCTGTTCTCGGCCGACATCCTCGGCAACAGCACCGTGGTCGATTTGATGGGCAAGCTGATCGACAGCGACCAGCCCGAAGCCATCGGCCTCACCCTCGACAGCGCCAATTCGGTGCAGCCGGATCTCGGCTTCGAATTCAAGTTCTCGCGCACGGGGGAAAGCGTGGGCTATATGTCGGCCACGACCGAGGCGTATTCGGTCTACAACGTGCGGCTGGATATCCGGCCGATCGTGGTGAGGAGGCCGCTGTACCAGTACAAGTGAAGAGGCCGGCGGAAGCGATATGGATTTTCCCTCACACGGCACTGCGGAGACAATTCAGGCCCTGACGACAGCGGCCGGGATCGTGCTGGCTGGAGCGTGGGCATTCTGGCGCTGGTCGCTGTCGGAGTACTTGCGGCGGCGGCGGGAGATTCCATCGTTCGAGGGCGAGATGTTCGCACGGGCCGTTCCCCTGGCCGAGGGGCTTGTAGTGCTGACCGTCAGTTGCAGGTGGAAGAACACGAGTCCCGTGCCGCTTCCGGTGAATACCCAGACAACGGGATTTACCGTGTTTGAGGTGCCGGCGACCGCCGCGCCAGGTCCGATCGGTCCCAGATTGGGCAATGTCGTCAAACGAGACGAACGATGGTCTTGGGCGCATTGGCCGACTGCTGTGATGGAACCGCACACTTGCAGCGAGCTCCAGGCCCACTTCGTGGTCAAAGACAAGCTCGCTTACATCCTCGTCTGTCGGCTGGAAGCCGCAACGAAGCCGGGTGAAATCAAGCTCGTGTGGGCTCGCGAACTGGTGTGGACGCCGGACCAGGTAACGCACGACGCAGACGTGCTCCCTAACCCGTCTATCGACCGAAGCGGCGCCCGCCCTGCGAGCGGACTTTGACCATTCGTGCACCGTGCTGCGCTCTTGCGCTACCGGCAGATGTCACTTGCCGGATCGACTGAGGCTTATACCAGTTTGCTGCGGTGCGATTCGACTAGGCCTGCGTTCGTCACAGGCAGCGGGGCCGGATGTCCTCGCGCAGCAGCTTGGTCTGCGCGTCGGCCGTCGGCGGATTCGGATCGTGGCCGGCGCGCGGTACCAGCACCAGCTTTTTCACGGGCGCCTTGATCGCATCGTAGTAGCGCTGGGTGACGGCCTGCGTGGTCAGCAGGTCTTCGGTCCCTTGCACCAGGTAGACCGGCAGTTTGAAGTCGGTGCCGAGTTTATACAAGTCGATCGTGGACGCCATGCCGTCGTCCTGCATGCCGACGAACTGGATGAAGGAATAATCCTCGCCGCCTTCGTAGTCGGCCAGCGCCTGCGGCGTCGCGTACAGCGCGCCCGGCGCCATCCATGCCTTCGGCATCGGATCGGTCGTCATCGCCTCGTACTTGCGCATGGCGCGGCGCTCGATGCCGAAGGAGCGCGGATTCTTCCAGGGCGGCGGGCCGAGCGCCTCGATGGTCGCTACCGTCGCGCTGTCGCCGGCCGCGCGCGCCAGTTCGATGAGTTTCGCGTGGCCGTCGGTGTTCTGGTGGTGGCCGACGAATTGCGCCGTGCCGAGGTAGGCGCAGAACTGGTCCGGGTCAGTCTTGGCCATGTTCACCGCCAGCACCGAACCCCAGGAACCGCCCATCAGGATCAGCTTGCGCTTGCCGAGCCGTTCGCGCACGTGGCGCGCCACGGCCAGGCCGTCGTCGCGCAAGCCCTCGACGGTCAGCTTCTCGTCTTCACTTGGCTTGTTGCGGCCATAGGTCATGCCGGCGCCGCGCTGGTCCCAGTGGACGACCGTGAAGTCCTTGCGCCAGGCCGCGTCGGGGCCGTTCGCGTACAGGCTTTGCGGATTGCCCGGCCCGCCGTGGGCGATCAGGATGACCGGATTGGCGCAGCTGTCGCCCTGCATCGTGACCCATTGCTCGATGCCGTTGATGCGCACGAAACCCTGCTGGTCGACGCGCTGCCCCGGTGACGTGCATGCCTGCGCCATGCAGGCGAAGGGAAGGGCCAGCAGGGCGCCGGCGAGGAGGTGCAAGGTGCGCATCGGTTCTCCGAATCTTGTCGTTCAGTAATCATCGGTGGGCGCTGCGCCGGCGTCAACAAGAATCGGGTATGCACCGCCGCTGTCCGGAATCGCCTGTGTCAGGATTACAATGCCGGGATTCGTTTTCTCGAGGATTCCCCATGCTTCGTACTCTTTCGCGCCTGCTCGTTGCCGCTTCCCTGCTGGCATCCGCACTGGCGCAGGCGGCGCAACCGGCCACCATCCGCGTCGACTACACCCACAGCGGCAACGCGCTCTCGGACAGCTACGCGCTGGAGCAGGTGCTGGTCGAACCGCTGCCCTGGCCGGGCGACAGCGCGCGCAGTTTCGACAACACCAACCGCGGCCAGAACCGGGTCGAGGTGGCCGATGCGAAGACGGGAGATTTGCTGTACTCGCGCGACTTTTCCACCATCTTCGGCGAGTGGCGTACGACCGACGAGGCCAATAAAATCAGCCGCAGTTTTCACGAGTCCGTGCGCTTCCCGAAGCCGGACCGTCCGGTGCGCGTGCGCATCCTGAAGCGCGACGAGCGCAATGCCTTTTCGGTGGCCTGGAGTGTGGAGATCGATACCGATGCGCCGGATGTCGTCAGGAAGCAGCCGCCGGCACCGGCCACGCCGATTCCGGTGAAAGTCAGCGGCCCGTCGCCGCAGAAGGTCGACCTGCTGATCCTCGGCGACGGCTACACGGCTGCCGACATGAAGAAGTTCGAGGCGGATGCGCGGCGCCTGTCGCAGCACCTGTTCACGGTCTCGCCGTTCAAGGAACGCGCGAATGACTTCAACGTCTGGGCGTTGGCCGTGCCGACCGTCGAATCGGGCGTCTCGCGTCCTTCGACCGGCGTGCACCACGCCTCCAGGCTGGGCACGCGCTACGACATCTTCGGCAGCGAACGTTACGTGCTCACGCTCGACAACCGCGCGCTGCGCGACATCGCCCAGTACGCGCCCTACGAATTCATCGAGATCCTGGTGAACAACGAGACCTATGGCGGCGGCGGCATCTTCGGCCAGTTCAGCACCGCGGCGGCATCCAACGAGTGGGCCAACTACCTGTTCGTGCACGAGTTCGGCCACCATTTCGCGGGCCTGGCCGACGAGTACTACACGTCTCCAGTGGCGTACGCGGCCAGCAGCACGCGCATGGAACCGTGGGAGCCGAATGCGACCGCGCTGCGCGACCCGTCGAAACTGAAATGGGCAAAGCACGTGAAGGCGGGCACGCCGCTGCCGACGCCGTGGCCGAAGGCGGAGTACGAAGAGTACTCGCGCGCCTACCAGAAACGGCGCGCCGCGCTGCGTGCCGAGAACCGTCCGGAAAGCGAAATGAATGCGCTGTTCAGGGAAGACCTGGCGCGTACCAAAGCCCTGTTCGAGAAGCAGCCGCACCGCCACACGATCGGCGCCTTCGAGGGCGCCAACTACGAGGCCAAGGGCTACTACCGGCCGGCGATGCAGTGCATCATGTTCGACCGCAGCGAGGCGTTTTGCCCCGTGTGCCAGGACGGGATCACGGACATCATCGACCTGTACGCGGGGGCGGCGGCACGCTAAAAATCGCTTGATGTTGCGCAACAACGGTGTGTGTGATGGCGAACAGACCCGTTGTGCATGGAGGCATATTCTGGGCTCGTCGTTAATAAAAAGTTAAACAAGCGGGAGAGAACCCGCACCCACCATATGCATCGAAAGGACAACATCATGAACAAACTGCTCGCCACCCTGATCGCCGGTCTCGTCGCCACCAGCGCCTATGCGCAGACCGCCACCACGACCACGACCACCACCACGGCGCCGGTCACGACGGCCAACACCGAAGCCGTCGTGAAGGCCGAGGCCCGCGCCGAAGCCGACGTGGCCAAGGCCGAAGCGAAGGAAATGAAGGCAGCCGCCAAGGCCGACGAGAAAGCCGCCAAGGCCGTCGCCGACGCGCAGGAAAAGAAAGCCAAAGCCCACGCCAAGGCCGTGAAGGCGCACGCGAACGCCGCCGAGAAGGTCAGCAAGGCCGACCCGGAAGACCGCGCCAAGGCAGTCGCCAAGGCCGAAGAGAAGGTGTCGGAAGCGAACCTGAAGGCCGAGAAGACCATGATCAAGGCCGACGAGAAGGCGCTCAAGCAGCAGGTCGATGCGGCGGCTGACAAGGCCACGGCAGCGGCCAAGACCGAACAGGTGCGCGCCGAAGCGATGGCCGATGTGCACAAGGCGGCGGCCAAGAAGTAATCGGGTCGACGTCAACGAAAAATGCCGGCATCGAGCCGGCATTTTTTTTGATCGCGCGGTACGCAACCGTAGGGTGGACGGGTTCCCCGTCCACGCGTTCAACCGGAATGTGAAAACCGCGATTCGATTTGCATCCGTGCGTTGAACGCGTGGACGGCGGAGCCGTCCACCCTACATCACTCCCCGGTGGAACGCATCGCCAGATCCGTCGCCTTCAGCTTCTGCGACAGCGGCTTGCCCTTGCGCGCCCGCTTGCCGAAGTGCGGCTCCAGGCCCGATGCATACAGCTCCACCGTGCGCGGCTTGGAGCCGGCCCAGGTGCCGATCACGTTCACGCCTTTCTGGCTGATCGGCTGTGCAGCCAGCAGCTTTTCCTTCGGCTCGAGTTCCATCAGCGTCACGCCGCGGCCGCCGTTGGTCAGCACCTTCATCTCGTCGATGCCGAACACCAGCACGCGGCCCTTCTCGGACAGGCAGGCGATCGCGCCGGCCGCGTCGGAGACGATCCGCGGCGGCAGCGGCAGGGCGCCGTCGTCCAGCGTGATGAAGGATTTGCCGCCCTTCAGGCGGCTGACCATGTCGCCGGCCTTGGCGATGAAGCCGAAGCCATTCGACGTTGCCAGCAGCAGGCGCGTGTCGGCGGTGCCGGCGAAGTAGTGCAGGATGCGCACGCCGCCCGACAGGTCGACCAGGGTCGTGATCGGCACGCCGTCGCCGCGCGCACCCGGCAGGGCGGACACCGGCACCGAATAGGTCTTGCCGTTGTCGCCGATGCCGACCAGCGAATCGACCGTGCGGCACTCGAAGGCGTTGAGCAGCGTATCGCCTGGCTTGAAGGTGAACTGCGCCGGGTCGTGGCCGATGCCGGTACGCGCGCGCACCCAGCCCTTCTCAGAGATGATCACGGTGACCGGTTCGTCGATGATCTTCTGTTCTGCAACCGCCTTCTGCGCTTCTTCGATCAGCGTACGGCGCGCGTCGCCGAACTGCTTCGCGTCCGCTTCGATTTCGCGGATGATCGTGCGCTTCATGGTCGACGGATTGGCCAGGATGTCTTCCAGCTTTTCCTTCTCGCCGCGCAGCTGCGACAGCTCCTGCTCGATCTTGATCGCTTCCAGGCGCGCCAGCTGGCGCAGGCGGATCTCGAGGATGTCTTCGGCCTGGCGTTCGGACAGCTTGAATTCCGCGATCAGGGCCGCCTTCGGCTCGTCCGAATTGCGGATGATGGCGATCACCTTGTCGATGTTCAGCAGGACGATCTCGCGGCCTTCCAGGATGTGGATGCGGTCGTTGACCTTGCCCAGGCGGTGCTCGGTACGGCGGCGCACGGTCGTGAAGCGGTAATCGATCCACTCCTGGATGATCTCGTTCAGGCCCTTCTGGCGCGGACGGCCGTCGCCGCCGATCATCACCAGGTTGATCGGGCTCGAGGTCTCCAGCGAGGTATGCGCCAGCAGCAGGAGCATGAATTCGTTCTGGTCCTGGTTCTTCGACTTCGGCTCGAACACCAGGCGCACCGGCGCTTCGCGGCCGGATTCGTCGCGCATCGTATCGAGCGAGTTCAGGATCGTCTGCTTCAGCGCGATCTGTTCCGGCGTCAGCGTCTTCTTGCCCAGCTTGACCTTCGGATTGGTCAGCTCTTCGATTTCCTGCTGCACCTTCGCAGCCGAGGTGCCCGGCGGCAGTTCGGTGACGACCGCCTGCCACTGGCCGCGCGCCAGCTCCTCGATCTTCCAGCGCGCACGCACCTTCAGCGAGCCGCGGCCGCTGGCGTACATGTCGGCGATCTGCGAGGCCGGGGTGATGATCTGGCCGCCGCCCGGGAAGTCGGGACCCGGCATCAGGGTGATCAGTTCCGCGTTCGAGATCTTCGGATTGCGGATCATGGCGACGGTGGCGTCGGCCACTTCGCGCAGGTTGTGCGAGGGGATCTCGGTGGCGAGGCCGACCGCGATGCCGGAGGCGCCGTTCAGCAGCACCATCGGCAGGCGCGCCGGCAGGGTGCGCGGCTCCAGCGTCGAACCGTCGTAGTTCGGCTGGAAGTCGACCGTGCCCATGTCGATTTCATCCAACAGCAGGCGCGAGATCGGGGTCAGGCGGGCTTCCGTGTAACGCATCGCCGCGGCGCCGTCGCCGTCGCGCGAGCCGAAGTTGCCCTGGCCGTCGATCAGCGGATAGCGCAAGGAAAAGTCCTGGGCCATGCGGACCAAGGCGTCGTAGACCGACTGGTCGCCGTGCGGGTGGAGTTTGCCGAGCACGTCGCCGACCACGGCCGCCGATTTACGGGGCTTGGCGGTGGGACCGAGGCCCAGTTCGTTCATTGCGTACAGGATGCGGCGCTGGACCGGCTTCTGGCCGTCGGAGACGTCGGGCAGGGCGCGGCCTTTGACGACCGAGACCGCGTAGTCGAGGTAGGCGCGTTCGGCGAAGGTCGACAGGGTCAGCGTTTCGATGTCGTCGCTTGGCTCGGCAGCTTGTTCGAAGAGGTTTGCTTGCGTAGTCATATTCAGTTTGTTCGATTCTCTTGGCGGTGCAACGCGTGGAGTCAGGACTCCACCCTACGAATCGTGGTGTGCGTAGGGTGGAGTCCCGACTCCACGCGTTTACGACGCATCAAATATCCGCTTCCGTTTCGTTCCCGTGTTCTTCGATCCAGGCGCGGCGGGCGGCGGCTTCGCCTTTGCCCATCAACATATTGAAGCGCGCGCTCGATTCGCCGTGGTCGAAACCGCCCAGGGCCACCGGCAGCAGGCGCCGGGTGTCCGGGTTCATGGTCGTTTCCCACAGCTGCTCGGCGTTCATCTCGCCCAGGCCCTTGAAGCGGGAGATGTTCCAGCTGCCTTCCTTGAGGCCATCCTTTTTCAGCTTGTCCTCGATCGCCAGCAACTCGCCGTCATCCAGCGCGTACAGCTTCTGCAGCGGCTTCTTGCCGCGCGGCGGGACGTCGACGCGGTACAGCGGCGGACGCGCCACGCAGATGTGGCCATGCTTGAACAGGGCAGGGAAGTGCTTGAAGAACAGGGTCAGCAGCAGGACCTGGATGTGCGAGCCGTCGACGTCCGCGTCCGACAGGATGCAGATCTTGCCGTAGCGCAGACCGCTCAAGTCAGGCGAATCGCCCTGCGAGTGCGGATCGACGCCGATCGCCACCGAAATGTCGTGGATCTCGTTGTTCGCGAACAGGCGGTCACGGTCGGTTTCCCAGGTGTTCAGCACCTTGCCGCGCAGCGGGAGGATCGCCTGGAATTCCTTGTCGCGGCCCATTTTCGCGGAGCCGCCCGCCGAATCGCCCTCGACCAGGAACAGCTCGTTGCGGGTGATGTCCGAGGATTCGCAATCGGTCAGTTTGCCCGGCAACACGGCCACGCCCGAGGATTTTTTCTTCTCGACTTTTTGCAGCGAGCGCATGCGCGACTGCGCCTGCTTGATGACGAGGTCGGCCAGCTTCTTGCCGTGCTCGACGTGCTGGTTCAGCCACAGTTCGAGCGGCGGTTTCGTGAAGGTCGAGACCAGTTTCACGGCGTCGCGCGAATTCAGGCGTTCCTTGGTCTGGCCCTGGAATTGCGGGTCCAGCACTTTCGCGGACAGCACGAAGGAGACGCGTGCGAACACGTCTTCCGGCAGCAGCTTGACGCCTTTCGGCAGCAGGCCGTGCAGTTCGACGAAGCCCTTCACGGCGCCATATAAACCGTCGCGCAGGCCGGACTCGTGCGAGCCGCCGCTCGGGGTCGGGATCAGGTTGACGTAGGATTCGCGCACCAGGCCGCCTTCCTCGTTCCAGGCCACGACCCAGGCCGCGCCTTCGCCTTCGGCAAAGGCTTCGTCGCCGGCCGGCGCGTATTGCGCACCTTCGAACAGCGGGATCACGGTCTGGCCGCTCGAGGTCTGCGCCATCGCTTCGGTGAGGTAGCCGCGCAGGCCTTCGTCGTAGCGCCAGGTCTGGACGTCGCCGGTCTTCGCATTGGTCAGCGTCACGGTCACGCCCGGCAGCAGCACGGCCTTCGAGCGCAGCAGGCGCACCAGGTCCGTCATCGGGATGTTCGGGGTGTCGAAGTATTTGCCGTCCGGCCAGGCGGTGACGCGGGTACCGTTCTTCTTGCCGCCGCGCTCGAAGGGAACCGAACTCAATGGCTCGATGACGTCGCCATCGGCGAAGACCAGGTTGTGGATGCCGTTGCCGTCCTCGTCCTTGCGCCAGACGGTGATTTCCAGGCGCTTCGAGAGCGCGTTGGTGACGGACACGCCGACGCCGTGCAGGCCGCCCGAGAAGGCATAGGCGCCGCCCGAACCCTTGTCGAACTTGCCGCCGGCGTGCAGGCGCGTGAACACGATTTCGACCGTGGACACGCCTTCTTCGGGGTGGATGCCGACCGGGATGCCGCGGCCGTCGTCTTCGACGGTGACGGAACCGTCGACGTTCAGGGTCACGCCGATGTTGCTGCAGTAGCCGCCCAGCGCTTCGTCCGAGGCGTTGTCGATCACTTCCTGGATGATGTGCAGCGGGTTCTCGGTCCGGGTGTACATGCCCGGACGCTGCTTCACGGGCTCGAGTCCTTTCAGGACGCGGATGGATGATTCGCTGTAATCGGGTGCGGGTTTCTTGGTTGCCATGCTGATCAGTGTTTTATCGAAAGCCTGCGCATTCTATATCTTGTCGGGAGGAAAAAGCAGGAGGGGCCGCCGGCAAATGCGCGGATTGTTCTTGTCAACGCGCGGAAACGTGACTAGATTGGTACGCAAGCTTGCTACGTCAAGCGGCCCCGAGAACCGTTGAGCGGAAGGCATGTATTGAGACTACTACTGTACATGCATACAGTAATAATCGCAAGACTCGCCATCTTACCGCAATCTGATCTGCAACAGGTCCGGACTCGTGACCGCCGCACGCACCGGATAATGATCATGCATGCACAAAAAACGCCGACCGCAGTCAGACTGCTCGGATTCTCGCCCTGTGCCACCGCGCACCTGGCGACCTTGCTGGCCAGCGCCCCGCGCTCGGGACCGCTGTATGCCTGCCTGCATGAGGACAGCCTGCAGGAGCCCGACATCGTCCTGGCCGACGGCACCAGTCCCGCTGCCCTGGCCTGGCTCGACGGCATGCGCTGTCCGCCGCCGGCCCTGGTCATCGGCGGCATGGCCCGCGCCAGCTACACCCAACTATCTCCACCCTTCGAACCGGACGAACTGTATGCCTGCATGGTGAAATTGCTGGCCGAGCGGCGGCGTGCATTGATGCTGCTCAGCGCGCGCGGCGAACCGCTGCTGGCTGAACGCCGGCGCCGTCCCAGGCTCGGACCAGATGCCGGCTGCCCCTCGGAACGCCAGCCGCCGCGCGACGGCAAGGTGCTGATCGTCGACAAGGGCGGCGCCTTCCGCGACCACCTGGCCGGCCTGGTGGGACCGAGCCGCCTCGCGATCGCCTGGACCGACAGCGCGCCGATGGCGGTGCGCCTGTGCGACGAGACGCCGGTGTCGCTGGCGATGATCAATACCGCCGCGCCCGGTATCGATCCCTACGGCCTGAGCCGGGACATCAAGGCGCAGCAAGGAGCGGAGAAGACGGCGGTCGTGCTGCTGGTGGGCCGCACTTTTAACTATGACAGCACGCTGGCGCATGGGGCCGGGGTGCGCGGGCTGCTCGACAAGCCGGTGGGGGACCGCAGCCTGGTGGCGATGCTTCAACGATTGGCGTCGCTTCCCGAGATGCCGGCGTGATCTGAACTCATCCGGTGTCACTTTGTTACAACTCTGAATCGTGCGCGAGCGTAGCGGGGCTATATTGGTCCCATGGCAGACGAACAAGTGAAGCAGCGCGGCGAGGCGCCCGGTCCGCCGCAGGAAAACCGCACTGAAACACCGCAGCGCATTCCCGACCGCCGCGCAGGCAATGGCGCGCCGCGCTACCAGCGTCCCGGCGACACGCCTTTCGCCCTGGCCGGCCGCGTCCTCAGTTCGCGCTGGCGCGCCCTGCGCGACCGCTTCAGCCGCGACTTCATGCGCCGCACCCTGCGCATCGGCGTGTCGGCCCGCATCTTTCACCCCGAACCGGGCGCTACCGGCCTGCGCAGCAAGAACCTGCAATATCTCGAGGAATCGATCGCCCAGTGGGTGATGTCGCGCGACGTGCTGGTGTTCATGATCCCGACGGTGAACACGAACGGCCTGCTCCACCCCAGCAATATCACCCTGCGCCACTACGCGCGCCACCTGGACGGCCTGGTGCTGCAGGGCGGGGCTGACGTCTCGCCCCAGACCTATTCCGAATCGCCGACGCGGCCCGAATGGAGCGGCGACCGCGCCCGCGATTTATACGAACTGGAACTGCTGCACGAATTCGTCGAGGCCGGCAAACCAGTGTTGGGCGTGTGCCGCGGCTGCCAGCTGATCAACGTCGCCTTTGGCGGCACCCTGTACCAGGACGTGGCGACCAACGTGCCGGCCGCGCTCGCCCACGTGCACACCGACTACGACGCCCACCGCCACGCGATCGAATTCCCGGCGGGTTCCTCGCTGGGCCGCATGTTCCCCAACGCGGGGCGGCCGATCGTGAATTCGATCCACCACCAGGCGGTCAAGGAGCTGGGACGCGACATCCGCATCGAGGCGATGTCCTATCCGGACGGGATCGTCGAGGCGATCCGCTACGACAAGGCGGATTTCGTGATGGGGCTGCAGTGGCATCCGGAATTTCACCGGGCGGGCGGCACCGACCTGCTCGACTGCACGCCTGTGCTGGACGAATTTTTACGGGCGGCGCGCGAGACGCGGCTCTAAGTCGCACCGCCTATGTTCATATTGTAGAAATGCGTGGAGTCAGGACTCCACCCTACGAATCGCAGCTGACGTAGGGTGGAGTCCCGACTCCACGTCTTGCGGCGTCTGGACAATGACCGCCTGGTTATGTTCACACGCTTGCAAAACCGCTTGCATCAGCCATCTCTCTTGATCATAATGAATGAGAATCATTCTCATTCACGACATGATCGAAGGGACTGTTATGAACGATCCACTTATCGGCAGCGCCGCGCCGTCGCCCGCCATGCCCCAGCGCGACGTCGTCATGCTCGCTTCCGTCCTGCACCTGATGTCGCACTACACCGCGCGCGACGAAAAGGACAAACCCTGCGTGCGCCTGGCCTCGGTGATCGAGCGCCACCTGAGCGCGCTGGCGCGGCTGCCGGACATCGACCCGGTGCTGCGCGCGACCTGCGAGCAGCTGTGCGAACGCTGGGCGGCGCTGGTGGACGAAGGGATGCCGCGGCCGGTCAAGCGTAATTTCATCGAGCGGATCATGCGAAGCAGCCGGGCAGGGGCGAGCCCGGCTTGATGAGGTAGCGGCTGAGTTGCGGGATATGTAGGGTGGAGTCCTGACTCCACGCGCGGAACGGGTGAGCAATCGAAACGCATGATCGGATACGCATCCAAGGTGGGATACGTTTCAAATGGTCATCCGTTCCAAACGCGTGGAGTCAGGACTCCACCCTACCTGCGCCGAAATCTCCGCTCGCCGCGGAACCAGTTAATGGCGGCATGCACCATCCCTTCCACGCTCCCTTGCTGCTCGTACTGCTGCCGCAACAGCGCCGCATCGCTCCCGTTGGCCGCCGCGGCCGCCAGGTGCTTTAAACCCTCCTGACTACCCAGCGCCGCCGCATACGGCTCCATCTTGCCAAGCGTCGCCAGGATATCCTCGCGCAGCGACACCGTCTCGTAGGTCTTCGGATGCGTGATCGCCCCCTCCAGCCCGAAGCGGCAAGCCTGGAAGCGGTTGTAGTTGTAGACGAGGTAATCGTCCTCGACGGGCGGCTCGTCGAAGCGCTCCAACAGATAACTGCACAGCGCCTGCAGATAGGCCGCCAGCGCCGCCGCCCGTTCGACGCTGAGCGGCGTGTCGCACACGCGCAGTTCGATCGTGCCGTACTCGGGCTTCGGCCGCAGGTCCCAGTAAAAATCCTTCATGCTCTTGACGATGCCGGTGCGCTCCATCTTCGCGTAGTAGTGCGATTCGAACTCGGACCAGGTCAGCATGAAGGGCGCGCGTCCGCTCATCGGGAAGGCGAACACGGAATTCAGGCGCGCCGAATCGAACAGGCTGTCGTGGCCCTGCACGAAGGGAGAGGAGGCCGACAGGGCGATGAAGTGCGGGATGTAGCGGCTCAGCGCATGCAGCAGGTACATCGCGTTGTCGCCGTCGCCGCAGCCGATGTGCACGTGCTGGCCGAACACGGTGAACTGCTTGGCCAGGTAGCCGTACAGCGTGGAGAGGTGCTCGAAGCGCGGCTTCGGGAAAATCTTCTGTTCCGACCAGTGCTGGAAGGGGTGGGTGCCGCCGCCGGCGATGCCGATGTTCAGCACGTCGCCGGCCGTCACCAGGGTGTCGCGGATTTCCTGCAGTTCGGCCAGCAGCGCCGGATAGTGCGAGTGCACGCTCGAATTAATTTCGATCATGCTCTCGGTGATCTCCGGCGTCACATTGCCGGGGAAGGGCTTACGGGACAGCAGGTGCAGCAGGTCGGGGCTGGCGGCGGTCAGGTCGAAGTCCGACAGGCTGACCAGCTGCAGTTCGAGTTCGACCCCGAAGGTCAGCGGCGTCGACTGGCTGAAGGGTTCAAGCGGCATGGCGCAGCTCCGGGGCTTCGCGGGCCCAGACCAGGGCGCGCTGGATGATGATCGGGCCGAATACCTCCAGCAGCATCGTCACCGCCGCCACCGAGCGCAACTCCTCGACCACGTGCACGCCGCGCAGGCGCGCGTGTTCCAGCAGCAGGATCACGAACACGGACAAGGGCGCCAGCGCCACCCCGGCCAGCGCGCCCTTGCGCCAGGAGATGCCGGACAGGTGGGCAAACGCCATCACACCCAGGGTTTTGGTGAGCAGGCGCGCCAGCACGATCACGACGGCGAGCACGCTGCCGGCGGCGACCTTCTCCCAGTCCAGCGTCGAGGCGGCGAACACGAACAGCAGTACCGTCAGCAGTTCGCCCAGCGCCCCGAAGCCGCGCTGCGCCTGGCTGTAGGCGACGCGCCGGTGGCGCGCGACCAGCCCGAAGGCGAGCGTCGCCACCACCGGCGACAGGCCGCCCGCGTACGACAGCGCCACCAGCAGGATCACCGCCAGCGCAAAGGCGACGGTGGCGTCCTGTCTCGGGTTCTTGAAGCCGCGCAGCAGCGCCGGCACGGCGAGGCCGAATACGGCGCCGGTGAGGATCGACACCGCCAGCAGCACCAGGCTGTTCCAGATGGCGTCGCCCAGGTCTTCGAAGGTGCGGAAGATCCAGAAAGCCACGACGACATTGAAGGCGAACACGGCCAGCACGCAGTTCTGGGCGGTCAGGTGCAGCACCCGTTCCGTCACCTGGCCCGAGCTGCGCTGCTCGTTGATTACGCGCACCACGGTCGCCGGCGAGGTCGCCATGGCCAGCGCGGCCAGCATCAGGGACGTCAATTGCGGCGTGCCGAAAGCAGTCGCGATGAAATAGACGGCAACGAAGGTGGACAGGGATTCGACCAGGCCGCTGACGCCGATCCAGGGATTGGTGCGCAGCCAGCGCAGGTTGATGCGGTAGCCGAGTTCGAACAGGATCAGGCCGAAGGCGACGTCGGCCAGCATCGAGGCGGCGCCGGCGTCGGGGGCCGGCAGCACGCCGAGCTGCGAACTGCCGAGCGCGAAGCCGACCAGCCCATAGAAACTGATGCGCGGCAGGCCGGTCCAGCGCTGGCCGAATTCCCCCGCGATCCAGGCGATGGCGATCGCGAGCGGCCAGGCAAGGCTGGTCAGGATCGGCAACAAATCGGGCATGCGGGCTCCTCGTGAACACATCGGCTGGTCTTTTGTCGATTTTACAAGAGCGATGCGCCGCGACCCGCGCACGATTGGGCGGACGCCGCTGCTAGAATGGCGCACCGCCATTCTTCATGCGTTTTCATGTCTCAACCGATTCCACCGCAACCGCAGGCCCAGGCACGTGCCCCGATTCGATTGACCGCCCAGGTGCTGACCTGCGTCGGCTTTTCCCTGATCGCCTGCCTGATCATTTTCGTGGCCCAGGACGATTTTCTATCCGTCATCCGCGGCCCGATGGGCGTCGCGACGCAGCTGCTGTGCGGCCTGGTGCTGTCGGCGCTGGCGGCGGTGGCTTCGTATGTCAGCTTTCGCCTGACGGCGAAATCGGAAGCGACGGCCAACACGATCAAGGCCTATGGCCGCCTCGACCTGTCGGGCCTGAATCCGGTCTGGATCAGCCTTGCCGCCGCGATCGGCGAAGAGCTGCTGTTCCGCGCGGCGCTGCAGCCGCTGCTGGGCGTGTGGATCACCTCGATCGTCTTCCTGCTGACGCATACGCCGGTGTACCAGTTCCGCCGCCTGAACAAGGCGACCCTGGTGCAGGCGGCCGGCGTGTTCGGCGCCAGCGTGGCGCTGGGTTTCATCTACCAGAACGTGGGCCTGCTGGCGGCGATGATGGTGCACACGGCGCTCGACGTGATCGGGCTGTATGTGGTCCGCAATACGCTGCGGGGAGCGCGCGCCTAGGCGTTCGCCGTTTCGTGCACCACCAGGTGCCCGGTATAGCCGGCCACCTGTCCCACCAGCGGCAGCGCGGCGCGCACCGTGAAATACAGGCGGCCGTCGCGCCCTTCCTCTTCGGCCACGATGCGCGGCAAGGCCCAGCGCGGGCAGGGGATGCCGAGGAATTTCAGGCCGTTTAAATGCATCGCCAGCCGGCCGTCGCGCGCGCTGAGCCGGAAGTGCAGCAGCGTCAGTCCCAGGCGCTCGGTCAGCTCGCCTTCCACCAGGCGCATGTGGGACCGCATCGTCTGCGTCGGGAAGTACCGCACCCACAGCTCCTCATCCGGCCGCGCATCGAGTTCGAAGCGGATCGCGCCGGACGAGGCTTTCAGGGGCGTGCCCAGGCACAGGGCCAGCAGCCGGGCCGGCAGCGATGCGGGCGCTTCGGTCTCCACCCAGCCGTGCAGCTCGCGCCGGCCGCGGGTGCGGTGAAAGGCCTGCACGGGTTCGGCCAGTTCCGTGAAGGCCGGTCCCATCACGGTTTCATACATCGAGCGTGCGTTCATGCTTCGGCTTTCATGGTGATGGCCAGGCCGGCCGCTTCGCGTTCGAAGTCCTGCAGCGACAAGAGTCCGAGGCAGGGCCGGGCGCCGGGCGCGAAGGTCTCGCCGGCCGCCAGGCGCCGTACCAGCGCCGCCGCGGCCAGGGTGGGAACGAAGGGTCCGTCGCCGTCCCTTGCGACCAGAGACCAGCTGCGCGTGTGCGCGCTGCCGTCCGTGCCTGTCCCGGTGACGCGCACGTGCATGGCGCCGGCATCGGAGCCGAGGTGGCGGAACCAGTCGGCGATCCGTTTCAGTAAAGGCGCATGAGCCGCCCAGTTGCGCACCAGGCCGCGCTGCGCCAGCAGGGCCATGACATTCATCCCCCAATGCAGCACATGCAGTTCGAGTCCCGCGCCGAAGCGGACCGCCGGCGTGCCGGCAAAGCGCGGGCCGAGCAGGACCAGGTCGGGCACGTCGCAGGCCGACAGCAGCCGGCGCCCGACCGGGGCCGGGTAGTCGTGGCTGCGGGTGCCGCGCCAGCCGATCGCGCCGCCCGGCAGCGGCTTGCCGCAATAGCCGAGGATGGCCTGGACGGTGGACAGGCCGCGGTCTGTGCGGTTGCCGGGACTGATGCCGATGTCGATGCTCGTCACCCGCGGCATGCCCTGGGCCAGCGCGTCGGCAGCGGCGCAGGACAGGGCCGGAACCGAACTGGCGCCGCTGGTGACCAGCACGCCGGCGCGCGCGGCGTCGTCATTAAGGGCGGCGATGCCGGCGACGAAATCGCGGCCGTCGGCGAGGTCGATGTAATGGGCTTGCGCGGCGATGCAGGCTGCGGCGACACCGTAGTCCTGGCCCTGGAAGGGGCCGGCGGTGTGGATGACGGCGTTCGCTTGCAGGGCGCGCAGTGCTGCGGCGAGCGATGGGGACGCGATGTCGAGCGCCGTGGCTTCGAGCCCTGAGGCGGCGCCGGGGGCGAGCTTGTCGACCAGCGCCTGGGCTTGCGTGCGGGAGCGGCCGGCGACGAGGATGTGCAGATTGGGCTGGCGGGACAGGAGGGTGGACAGGCGGCTGCCGAAGAAGCCGTAGCCGCCGATGACCAGGACGCGATAGGTGCTCATGCGTAGGTGTATAGCACGGGCGGAGTGGTGGAGGGAAGGGGGGCGGATCGAGCGGTGAAAATGGGTGGGCACGGGGCGCCCACCCTACGTTACGCATCGGCCAGCGATTGCCAGACCCGTAGGGTGGGCGCCCCGTGCCCACGCCGAATGTCGAGCAGCCCGCGGCTTACTTGCTCAACAAGCGCATCGCCCGCTCCAGTCCCTCGAGCGTCACCGGGAACATCCGGTTATTCATGATCTGCCGGATCACCGCGATCGACTGCCGGTACTGCCACAGGTGCTCCGGCTCCGGATTGAGCCAGGCGAATTTGGGAAACGCGCGGCAGAAGCGCGCCAGCCACTCGGCGCCGGCTTCCTCGTTGTTGTATTCGACCGAGCCGCCGGGCGCCAGCACCTCGTAGGGACTCATGGTGGCATCGCCCACGAAAATCAGGCGGGTATCGGCAGGGTACTTGCGCAGCACGTCCCAGGTGTCGAAGCGCTCGGCGTGGCGGCGGCGGTTGTTCTTCCACAGGTAGTCGTAGACGCAGTTGTGGAAGTAGTAGAACTCCATGTTCTTGAATTCGCTCTTCGCCGCCGAGAACAGCTCTTCGGTACGCTCGATGTGGTCGTCCATGGTGCCGCCCACGTCCAGCAGCATCACCACCTTGATCCGGTTCTTGCGCTCGGGCTGCATCTTGATGTCGAGGTAGCCGGCGTTGCTGGCCGTGGCGCGCACGGTCTCGTCGAGCGCAAATTCGTCGAGCGCGCCGGTGCGGGCGAAGCGACGCAGGCGGCGCAGGGCGACCTTGATGTTGCGCGTGCCGAGCTCGCGCTCGTCGTCGTAGTCCTTGTAGGAGCGCTGGTCCCACACTTTCACCGCGGTGCGGTTGCGGCCGGCGCCGCCGATGCGGATGCCTTCCGGATTGGTGCCGCCGTGGCCGAAGGGTGAGGTGCCGCCGGTGCCGATCCACTTGCTGCCGCCTTCGTGGCGTTCTTTTTGTTCCTTGAGCAGCTCGTTGAGGCGGTCCATCAGCTTGTCGTAGCCGAATTTGGCCAAAGCCGCCTTCTGCTCGGGCGTCAGCTCGCGCTCCATGCGCTTGATCAGCCAGTCGAGCGGGATCTCGCCCTTCGAGGTGTCGAACACCGCCTCGATGCCCTTGAAGTAGGAACCGAAGGCGCGGTCGAACTTGTCGAAGTGGGCCTCGTCCTTCACCAGCGTCAGGCGCGCGAGATAGTAAAACTCGTCTAGCGACGGGGCGATGACGGCCTTTTCCAGGGCTTCGAGCAGGGTCAGGAATTCCTTGATCGAGACCGGGACCTTGGCATTACGCAGCGCGAAGAAGAAGTCGATCAGCATGCGTGTCGGCTCAATTGGTAGTGCAGGTGCGATTTGATCTCGGGCCACTCGCCGCGCACGATGCTGTACATGACGGTATCGCGCACGGTGCCGTCGCGCCGCGGCGCGTGGTGGCGGATCACGCCATCCTTTTTCGCGCCCAGCCGTTCGATGGCCTTTTGCGAGGCGTAGTTGAAATTATCGGTCCGGAAGCCGACCACGGCGCAGCCGAGCGTATCGAAGGCGTGCGACAGCAGGAGCAGCTTGCAGCTGGTGTTCACGTGGCTACGCTGGACGCTTTTCGCATACCAGGTGTAGCCGATTTCGACCCGGTCGACGGCAGGCAGGATGTCGTGGTAGCTGGTGGTGCCGATCACATTGCCGCTCGAGGAATCGACGACGGCGAAGGCGACGCGGTCCTTCATCTCCAGCGCGGCGTGCACGTAGGCCTGGGTGCGGTGCGGCTCCGGCACCGAGGTCACGCGCAGGTTCCACAGATCGCCGTCAGCTGCGGCCAGGCGCAGGCCGTCGACGTGCTCCAGGCTCAGGGGCTCCAGGTGCACGCCGTTGAATTCGAGCGCGACCGGCTCGACTGCAATCATCGGTTCATCCTCGACATGTTCAGCAGGCGCTCGAATAGGTGCACGTCCTGCTCGTTCTTCAGCAGCGCGCCGTGCAGCGGCGGGACGACCGTCTTGTTGTCCTTGCTGTGCAGGGCTTCGGCCGGGATGTCCTCGGCCATCAGGAGTTTCAGCCAGTCGAGGAATTCGGAAGTCGACGGCTTCTTCTTGATGCCGGGGATGTCGCGCACGTCGTAGAAGCTTTGCAGGGCGGCGCTCAGCAGCTCCTGCTTCAGGCGCGGGTAGTGGACCTTGACGATCTCCGCCATCGTCTCGCGGTCCGGGAATTTGATGTAGTGGAAGAAGCAGCGGCGCAGGAAAGCATCCGGCAGTTCCTTCTCGTTGTTCGAGGTGATGATCACCAGCGGACGGTGTTTGGCCACGACCATCTCGCGCGTCTCGTAGACGTAGAACTCCATGCGGTCGAGTTCGCGCAGCAGGTCGTTCGGGAATTCGATGTCGGCCTTGTCGATCTCGTCGATCAGCAGCACGACCGGTTCCGGCGCCGTGAAGGCTTGCCACAGCACGCCCTTGACGATGTAGTTGTGGATGTCGCGCACGCGCTCGTCGCCCAGCTGGGAATCGCGCAGGCGCGAGACGGCGTCGTATTCGTACAGGCCCTGCTGGGCCTTGGTGGTCGACTTCACGTGCCACTGCAAGAGCGGCATGTCCAGCGCGGCGGCCACTTCCTCGGCCAGCATGGTTTTACCCGTGCCGGGCTCGCCCTTGATCAGGAGCGGGCGCTGCAAGGTCAGGGCGGCATTCACGGCCAGCTTCAGGTCGCTGGTCGCGACATAGCTTTCGGTGCCTTCGAAACGGGGTTGGGCTTGCATACGTGGCGATCGTAAAGAGGGAAATCCTGAGTATATGCCAGAAGTTCAAGGCTGGCTGAAGGGCCGCACGAGGTTGGTAGACTGCAACCTTTTGTTGGGCTAGAATCCTTCAGTTGGTAGTAGATAGCTAATGTTTTGTGCGGTAGCGGTATTCGATTAAAAATTTTGCGATTCCCACCATGAAAAAACTTTTGGCAGTACTCGTGCTGGCCGCCTGCGGCAGCGCCGCGATGGCCGCGGACGTCGTCGGCAACCCGAAGGCAGCCCCGAACAAGATCGAAATGTGTATCGGTTGCCACGGCATCCCCGGCTACAAGGCCAGCTTCCCCGAGGTCTACCAGGTGCCGATGATCGGCGGCCAGTCGGCCAAGTACATCGAATCCGCACTGCACGCCTACAAGAAGGGCGACCGCAAGCATCCATCGATGCGCGGCATCGCCGCCAGCCTGTCGGACCAGGACATCGCCGACGTCGCCGCCTATTACTCGCAGCAGAACGCCCAGAGCCGCAAATAAGGACCACGCCATGAAAAAACTGATCATCGCGCTGGCCCTCGGCGCCGTTTCCTTCAGCTCCGCCGCCGCCGACGTCAAGCGCGGCGAAGAGCTGACCAAGAAGTATAATTGCGCCTCCTGCCACGGCGCCGACTTCAACAAGCCGATCGACCCGAGCTATCCGAAGCTGGCCGGCCAGCACGCCGACTACATCGCCCATGCCCTGAACGCGTACAAGCGCGGCGGCGACCAGGCCAACGGCCGCAGCAACCCGATCATGGCCGGTTTCGCGAAGCCGCTGTCGAACCAGGACATGATCGACATCGGCGCCTACCTGCATAGCCTGCCGTCGCAGCTGGTGGTCAGCAAGTAGGTCCAGCCTAGCTGCAGCATCGTATTCGGTCCCCCGGACCCGGCTTTTCGAAGTCGGTTCCGGGGGATTTTATTTTTATTGGAGTTGTCTCTTGCAGTCCGTCTCACCCGCCTATTTAAAGACCAACCTGCTCAGCGGATTGACCGTCGCGCTGGCCTTGGTGCCCGAAGCGATCGCCTTTGCGCTGGTCGCCCACGTCTCTCCGCTCACCGGCCTGTACGCCGCCGTGCTGGTCTCCTTCATCACCTCGGCCTTCGGCGGCCGACCCGGCATGATCTCGGGCGCGGCCGGGGCACTGGCCGTGGTCATGGTGGCGCTGGTGGTCGAACACGGCGTGCAGTACCTGTTCGCGGCGATCGTGCTGATGGGCCTGTGGCAGATGCTGTTCGCGGCCGCGCGGCTGGGTAAATTCATCCGCATGGTGCCGTATCCGGTGATGCTGGGCTTCGTCAACGGCCTGGCTCTCGTCATCTTCATCGCCCAGTTCGGTCACCTCAAGGTCAATGGACAGTGGATGCAGGGCGCGCAGCTGGCCACGATGCTGGGACTGGTGGCGGCGACCATGGCCGTCATCTACGTCACGCCGCGCATCACCAAGGCCGTGCCGGCGACCCTGATCGGGATCCTGGTGGTGACGGCTGGCGCGGCGCTGCTGGGCATCGAGTCGAAGACCGTGGGCGACCTGGGTTCGATCGGCGGCGGCCTGCCGCAGTTTGCGCTGCCGAGCGTGCCGTTCAACTTCGAGACCTTGCGCATCGTGCTGCCATATTCTCTGGTGCTGGCCGGCGTGGGCCTGATCGAGTCGCTGCTGACCCTGACGCTGGTCGACGAGATCACGGAAACGCGCGGCCAGCCGAACCGGGAGTGCATGGCGCAGGGCGCGGCCAACGTCGTCACGGCCCTGTTTGGCGGCATGGGCGGCTGCGCCATGATCGGCCAGTCGATGATCAACGTGAACAACGGCGCCTACGGCCGCCTGTCGGGCATGTCAGCCTCGCTGTTCCTGCTCTCCTTCATCCTGTTCGGCTCGAGCTGGATCGAGCAGATCCCGCTGGCGGCGCTGATCGGCGTGATGTTCGTGGTCTGCGAAAAGACCTTCGAGTGGGGCACGTTCCGCACCATCGGCAAGGTGCCGCGCGCCGACACCCTGGTCGTGGTGCTGGTGGCGGCGGTCACCCTGATCTTCGACCTGGCGGTCGCGGTGCTGGCCGGCGTGATCGTCTCGGCCCTGGTCTTCGCCTGGCAGCACGCCAAGCAGATCAAGGTCGCGACCAGCGTCGATGCCCAGGGCTGGAAAGTGTATGAACTGGACGGCACGCTGTTCTTCGCCTCGGTCGCGCATTTCAATGGCTTGTTCGCGCCGAAGGACGATCCGCAGGATGTCGTGGTCGAGTTCCGCCGCGCGCGCGTGGTCGATCACTCGGCGATCCAGGCGATCGACGCGCTGGCCGAACGCTACCGGGCGCTGGGCAAGCGCCTGCACCTGCGCCACCTGAGCCCGGACTGCCGCGAGCTGCTGGAGAAGGCGCGCGACATGATCGAGGTGAACGTGCTGGAAGACCCGCGTTACCGGGTGGCCGACGACAAGCTCGCTTGAAGCAGGCCGAGGACGGGATACAAAAAATCCCCGGCTGGCCGGGGATTTTTTATTGAAGCAGCCGGTGCTTACGCGGCGCGGCGGCGCAGGAAGCCGGCGCCGGCCAGCGCGATCGCGAACAGGGCGATCGAGCCCGGTTCAGGAACTTCGGCGGCGCCTGCCGTTCCGAAGGTCACGTTGTCGAACAACGAACCCGACCCGTTGGCCGCATAGCTGACGCTGGTGAACATGTTCTCGGTATCGACGATGCCGAAGAAGCCGCCGTTGGCGCTCGAATACTCTTGCCCGTTCAGCGAGACCTTTGCCGTCGATCGCTGGTAGTCGCCGAAATCGATACCGAAGGCATTGATGGCATTCGCAAAATCGAATGTGCCGCCACTGTAGGTCCACACATAGGCAGGATACTGAAAACCCTGCGCCGAGTTGTCTCCGCACTGGAACGGGCCACTGCTGCAGCGATAGGCCTGGATATTGATCTGGTAGGCGTTGCGATCGATCATGTTGGTTGGGCCATCGAACAGGTCATCCAGGCGGTCGACCGTGTGAGCCGACACGGCTGCCTCGAAAGCGGCGCGGTCCGTGAAGGTCAGGACAGCTGCCTGGGTGGACAGCGAGGCCAGCATGGCGATGAGGGCGACACCAAGTTTCTTTTTCATGATTGCTCCGTTTTGGATTGCAGTGCTTGTTATTGGTTTGGTCCTGCAATGCAGCCATGAATAGCGCTTTACAAGCAGTGACGCTGCAGTTTTAGCAACTTTCTTGCCATTAGGAATTATTTCTGAAAGATCATGTACTTACAAAAAATCGGTGATTTATTTACGCGTTGAATGTAAAGTTTCCCGACGAAAATCATGCAGTTTGGATACGATACAAAAAATGCGGCATGTGCCGCATTTTCGTATCGCTTTCATCGCCATATCAGCGCGTCGCGCGTTTGCGCACGCATTCGATATACGCCTCGGTATCCGGCGGCACGCCATTTCTCTGCGACTTCCAGATCATCTCGCCCAGGCACTCCATGATTTCATGGTGTGCGTCGTGCTCGCCGATGCGCGCCACCAATTGGTCGTGCGCCGCCTTGATGCCGCGCGGCTGGTCGATCGAGACCTGTTCCGCAATCGACAGGTGCATCGACAGGTGTAAAAAAGGATTCGGCTGGCCGCCTTCGACCGAATAGTCGCGCGCGACGGCTTCGTCGGCGTCCATCAGGGCGTCGTGGTATTCGGGGTGCTGGACGATCCAGTCGGCGGCGATGGCGTCCATCGGCGTCAGGATCTCTCCAGCGCGCTGCTTGCGGAAGGCGTCGCAGAAGAAGCGGCGCACGTCGTGCGAGGAGGGTGTGAACATGGGGGGAATGTGAAACGTTGGCGTAGACCGCCATTGTAGCGTGCGCCGTCCTGGCGCGCAGGGACGAAAAAAAAGCAGGCCCCACCACTGCGTGGTGTGCCTGCTCCTGGCTAGATGTTACTTTTCCGGCGCCAATATTAACTGCGCTAACTGCGGTTCGCTCCCCGCCAGCGGCGCCTTGGCGGCCGGCTTGGCCGAGCCTGCACTACTGCTGCGCGGCTGGCGCAGGTAGCGCGCGCTGTGGCGCCGCTCGCCCTGTCCGCCGTGGGCCGGACTGGTCAGGAAACGCGACAGTTCCTGCAATGCGCGCTGGTAGACATCGCGCTTGAACTCGATGACCACGTCCAGCGGCACCCAGTAATCGTGCCAGCGCCAGGCGTCGAACTCCGGATGGTCGGTCAGGCGCAGATTGACGTCATTGTCGCGCGCAACCATGCGCAACAGGAACCAGATCTGCTTCTGGCCGCGGTAATGGCCGCGGATCTCGCGCTTGATGAAGTGATCCGGCACCTCGTAGCGCAGCCAGTCGCGGGTGCGGCCCACGATCTTGACGTGCTCCTGGCGCAAACCGATTTCTTCCTCGAGTTCGCGGTACATCGCCTGTTCCGGCGTCTCGCCGTATTTGATACCCCCTTGCGGAAACTGCCACGAGTGCTCGCGCACCCGCTTGCCCCACCACACCTCGTTATTGGCGTTAAGCAGGATGATGCCGACGTTGGGGCGGAACCCTTCCCGATCGAGCATAAAGCACCTCGAAACTTTCTGCCGGCTTTTGTGTCCCTTACATTTTTACCTACAAATCCACACGTCAGCTTCCCTCGTGCACGACGAAAACGGCGGACGCTGCGTGTTCAAGACCCATTTGTACAAAGATTGGACGCATCAGCCAGCTAATCCTTTAAAATTAGGTCGATTATAACTCTCTCTTTTTAAAAAGAATTCATCGATATGCGCGCCTCACGATTTTTTATTTCAACTCTTAAAGAAGCGCCTTCCGACGCCGAGATCGTCAGCCACAAGCTCATGATGCGCGCCGGTATGATCAAGCGCCTGGGCTCCGGCATCTATACGTACATGCCGACGGGCCTGCGCGTGATCCGCAAGGTCGAAGCGATCATCCGCGAAGAAATGAACAAGTCGGGCGCGCTCGAACTCCTGATGCCGGTCGTGCAGCCGGCCGAGCTGTGGCAGGAAACCGGCCGCTGGGACAAGATGGGGGCCGAACTGATGCGCGTCAAGGACCGCCACGGCCGCGACTACGCGATCCAGCCGACTTCGGAAGAAGTCGTCACCGACGTCGTGCGCACCGAGGTGAAATCCTATCGCCAGCTGCCGCTGAACTTCTATCACATCCAGACCAAGTTCCGCGACGAGCGCCGTCCGCGCTTCGGCCTGATGCGCGGCCGCGAATTCACGATGAAGGATGCGTATTCCTTCGACCGTGACCTGGAAGGCATGCAGAAGTCCTACCAGATCATGTTCGACGCCTACGTGCGCATCTTCAATCGCTTCGGCCTGAAGTTCCGTGCGGTGGCGGCCGACAACGGCGCCATCGGCGGCACGGGCTCGCACGAATTCCACGTGATCGCCTCGACCGGCGAAGACGCGCTGGTCTACTGCCCGGATTCGGATTTCGCGGCCAACATGGAAGCGGCTGAGGCGATGGCAATCGGCGAGCGCGCTGCGCCTGCCGAGGACATGAAGAAGGTGCCGACCCCGGGCAAGACGAAATGCGAAACGGTCGCCGAGCTGCTGAACCTGCCGCTGGCGCGCACCGTGAAGACCATCGCGCTGACCGTCGAGAACGAAGCCGGCGGTAAAGTGACCAAGCAGTACTTCATGCTGCTGCTGCGCGGCGACCACGAGCTGAACGAAGTCAAGGTCGGCAAGGTCGCGGGCCTGGCGAACCACCGCTTCTCGACCGAAGAGGAAATCCAGGAAGTCTACGGCAGCGTGCCGGGCTACCTCGGTCCTGTCGCACCAAAACAGGCAGTCACCGTGGTTGCCGACCGCACGGTCGCCAACATGAGCGACTTCGTCTGCGGCGCCAATGAAGTCGACGCCCACCTGACGGGCGTGAACTGGGGCCGCGACCTGCCGGAACCGATCGTTGCCGACCTGCGCAACGTGGTCGAAGGCGACGCTTCGCCGGACGGCAGGGGCGTACTCGCGATCGAGCGCGGCATCGAAGTCGGTCACGTGTTCCAGCTCGGTACCGCCTACTCGGAAAAGATGGGCGCGACCTACCTGGATGAAAACGGCAAGCCGGCCCCGTTGCAGATGGGCTGCTACGGCATCGGCGTGACCCGCATCCTGGGCGCGGCGATCGAGCAGAACTTCGACGACAAGGGCATCGTCTGGCCGGATGCGCTGGCGCCGTTCCAGCTCGTGCTGTGCCCGATGGGCCTGGATCGCAGCGAACTGGTCAAAGAGCAAACCGAGAAGCTGTACGCCGAGCTGGAAGCCGCCGGCGTGGACGTCATCCTCGACGACCGCGGCCTGCGTCCGGGCGCGATGTTCGCCGACTGGGAACTGATCGGCGTGCCGCACCGCGTCGTCATCGGCGAGCGCGGCCTTAAGGAAGGCAACCTGGAATACCAGGGCCGCCGCGAGAGCGAGGCGACCGCGGTTCCGGTAGCGGACATCGTCGGCTTCATCAAGGGCAAGCTGAGCCAGTGATGCGCCCGGGTTTCCACAGCCGGGCTGCGGCCTGGCTGGGCAGCCTCTTTCTTGCGGCCGCGCTGGCCGCGGGCGGGAGCGCGCACGCCGGCAACCAGAAAGAAGAGGCGATGGCCGATTCAGTGCGCCTGGCGCTGTCGAACGCCATCGCAGACACGCGTCCGCCCAAGCCGAGCTTCCGCGACGAGGCGGCGCGCGTGCGCTATCAAACGTGGTTTACCGAGATGTCGGCGCGTCTGAAAAAACGCCTGCCGGACGAGCTCTCGCGCACCGAGTTCCTCGAATCGGTCTGGTACGAATCGACGCGGGCCGGCCTCGATCCGGGACTGGTGCTGGGCCTGATCCAGGTCGAATCGGCCTACCGCAAGTACGCGGTGTCGATCGTCGGCGCACGCGGCTACATGCAGGTGATGCCCTTCTGGACCAAGGTCATCGGGGACAACGACCGCCGCAAACTCTTCCACATGCAGACGAACCTGCGCTACGGCTGCTCAATCCTGCGCATGTACATCGACATGGAACGCGGCAACCTCTACCTCGCGCTCGGCCGCTACAACGGCAGCCGCGGCAAGCCGCAGTATCCGAATGCGGTGCTGGCGGCGTGGAAGAAGTGGGAGTTCAATCCCGTATCGGTCGCGTCTCGATAATGCACGTGCTTCACATGTAAGGTGGGCGGCTCTGCCGCCCACGCGTTCAGCCAGCCTACGAAACCTCGCGACTATTCACGCGTACATTGAACGCGTGGGCGGCAAAGCCGCCCACCTTACGTCCTGCTGCACGCGTCAACATCCTGATCCACGTTGGGCGGTTGCGGTATACACTCATCGTTTTCCCGCTACGACACTCATCATGCGAATCACACCTCTTGCCGCCGCCGGCCTGCTGGCGGCGCTCGCCGGCTGCGCCGCGACCGGCCCGGCCGCCGTCAAGCCGCGCGCCGCCCTTGACGGACAGGCGAAAAACATCATCTTCTTCCTCGGCGACGGCATGGGCATCAACACGCTCACCGCCGCCCGCATCTACGCCGTCGGCGAAGACGGCGAACTGACCATCGACACGCTGCCTGAATCGGCCTTCGTGAAAACCTTCTCGAACGACGCGCAGGTGACCGACAGCGCCGCCTCGATGTCGGCCTACATGACCGGCGTGAAGCAGAACAATGGCGTGATCTCGATGTCGAGCGATACGCGCGCGCTGTCGCCGACCGTGGACGGCAAGCGCACGGTCAGCCGCTGCAACAACGGCCAGGCCGTGCCGACCCTGGCCGAACTGGCCAAGGCGCGCGGCATGGCGGCCGGCGTCGTCACCACCACCAGCGTCACCGACGCCACGCCTGCCGCCACCTACGCCCACGCCTGCCACCGCAAGCTGGAACAGGACATCGCAGCGGCCCTGGTGCCGGGCGGCGCCGGCTACAACAAGGCGCTGGGTGCCGCGGGCCTCGATCTGGTCTTCGGCGGCGGCCTGCAGCAGTTCACGTCCGTCGACGCCGGCGGCAAGCGCGGCGACGGGCGCAACCTGGTCGGCGAGCTGCAGAGTAAGGGCTGGCGCGTCGCATCGGACACCGCGCAGCTGCAGGCGCTGGCCGCGAACAGCCAGCCGGCCATCGGCCTGTTCGCCCAGAACCACTTTACGTACGAAGCGGCGCGCGATCCGGCCAAACAGCCGGCATTATCCGAGATGACGGCCAAGGCGATCGACATCCTGTCCACCAATCCGAACGGCTTCTTCCTGATGGTCGAGGGCGGCCTGATCGACCATGCGCTGCACGCCACACTGGCCAAGCGCGCGCTGCAGGAGACGGTCGCCTACAACGCGGCCATCAAGACCGCGCTCGATAAGATGAACAAGCTCGATCCGGGTTTGAAAAACACCCTGATCGTCGCCACGGCCGACCACGACCACACCCTGCTGATCAACGGCTACTCGCCGCGCACCGGCAGGACCACGCCGACCAATCCCGGCGTGCTGGGCCTGGTGCGCAGCCTCCCGGACGGAAAGGTCCGCCTCGACAAGGATGGCGCACCGTTCACGATCCTCGGTTTCGGCACCGGCGAACACCGCATCCAGGGCAGCCGCAAGGACGTCAAGCTCACCGACGAGATCGCGGCCGGTGACGACTACCACCAGGAAGCCGTGGTGCGTACGCGCGCAGGCGCCGAGACCCATGGCGGCGCCGACGTCTACCTCGGCGCGGCCGGCGCCAACGCCGAACTGTTCCGCGGGACCATCGACAACACCCGCGTGTTCGACCTGATCAAGAACGCGGCGGGACTATGAGCGCCAGCAGAAAGCACACGATGACCAGAACGATTCTCTCCACGCTGCTGCTGGCAGCCTGCTGCGGCGCCCAGGCCCAGACCGCGGCGACCATGCGCCTGGCGCCGACGCCGCAAGCGAAGAACATCATCTTCTTCCTCGGCGACGGCATGGGCCCGACCACGATCACGGCCGCGCGCATCTTCAAGGAAGGCGAAGACGGCCTCCTGAACTTCGAGCGCCTCGACCGCACCGCGCGCATCAAGACCTATTCCGCCGATGCGCAAGTCACCGACAGCGCGCCTTCGATGGGCGCCTACATGACCGGCGTGAAGATCAACAACGACGTCATCTCGATGAAGGACGCGAAACCGGTCGCGCCGGGCAAGGACGCCAACGGCATCGCTTCGATCGACCGCTGCGGCGCCGGCAACGGCAGCTCGCCGATGACGATCCTGGAACTGGCCAAGGCCGCCGGCAAGTCGGTCGGCGCCGTCACCACCACCGAACTCACGCACGCCACGCCGGCGTCGACCTTCTCGCACGTCTGCGACCGCGACATGGCCTATACGATCGCGCAGCAGATCGTACCGGGCGGCGCGGGCTACAACGCGCGCCTGAAAGACGGCGTCGACGTGCTGATGGGAGGAGGGCGCAACCACTTCACGCCGTATGACGCCAAGCGCAATCCGAAGGGCCGCGGCGACGGGCGCAACCTGGTCGAGGAATTCGAGCGCCAGGGATACTTCATTGCCAACACGCGCGCCGACATGGCCTCGAGCCGGCCGGGCAAGAAGTTCCTCGGCCTGTATAGCGCCGAGAGCCATCTCGATTACGCCTCGAAGCGCTCGCCGACCCAGCCGACCCTGGCCGAGATGACGGCCAAGTCGATCGAGCTGCTGTCGAACAATCCGAACGGCTTCTTCCTGATGGTCGAAGGCGGCAAGATCGACCACGCGCTGCACGACACCAATGCGCGCAACGCGCTGATCGAGACGGTGGCCTTCGACGAGGCGATCCAGACCGCGCTGGACAAGATGCGCGCCATCGATCCGGGCCTGGACCACACCCTGATCGTCGTCACGGCCGACCACGACCACACGATGGTTTTGAACGGCTATCCGAAGCGCGGCAATCCGGTGCTCGACATCGTGCGTGGCTACGGCAACGGCGAGCCGACGCGCGATGCGGACGGCAAGACGTTTACGACGCTCGTTTTCGGCAATGGGCCGAACCGGCCGGAGCTGCGGGCGGATGTGGACAGTGCGCAGGCGCTGAGCGCGGATTATCACCAGGAGACCGGGATCAAATGGTCGAGCGAGTCGCACGGTGGCGGGGACGTCAAGCTGTATGCGGCGGGAGCAGGGTCGGCGCCATTCCGCGGCACGATCGAGAACACGCAGGTGTTCAACCTGATGAAAGCGGCAGCGGGATTGTGATTGCCTGCGAAGCGGTTAGTAGGCCGTAAGGTGGGCGGGTTTTCCCGCCCACGCGGTGATCGTTGGCAGCAAGATCATCCGGCACGATATTGGCGCCGATAACAATCGACGCGTGGGCGGGAGACCCGCCCACCTTACGGGGCAGTTCCCCGACGCAGCATATTCGATGCACGCCCCAAAAACAAAAAGCCCCGATCTCACGAGCGGGGCTTTTTAACGTTCGGCCAGGAAAGCCAAATATTTTATTTCAGGTGATTCGAAATAAGCTTGGTCATTTCGAACATCGAGACCTGGGCCTTGCCACCGAAGACGGCTTTCAGCTTGTCGTCGGCATTGATCATCTGGCGGTTGTCTGCAGCTTGCAGGTCCGCTTTCTTGATGTATTCCCAGACTTTCTTCGTCACTTCGGTACGTGGCAGCGGCTTGTTGCCGACCACTGCAGCCAGTTCGGCCGACGGCGTCAGTTCTTTCATGAACGCGGCGTTTGGCTTGCGCGCTGCTGCCGGCTTCTTTGCGGCGGCCGCTTTCGGTGCTGCTGCCTTGGCAGGAGCCGCTGCCTTCTTCGCTGCAGGCTTTGCCGCTGCGGCCGGCTTGGCGGCTGCTTTCTTTGCTGGCGCTGCTGGGGATTTCTTGGCTGTTGCCATCTTCGAGCCTCCTAAACGGACAAAATGAGAAATTGCGCTATTCATCGCACAGCTTATATTGGTGGCGTTTTACTGTTCCTGCAAGTCTTTTTCGCCATTTTTTCACTCTGACAAGCCCAAAAAACAGGGTTTATTCGCAACGCGTTCGCATAGGCTTCAAAACCGGTAGAAAACACATGAAAAAACGCCGCGCCGGCTTGGGGCCGGGCGCGGCGTCGAAGAGGGCAAAACCGTCCGGAAAATCAGCGCATGCCGGGCATCATTCCCTTCATGCCGCGCATCATTTTCATCAGGCCGCCGCCCTTCAGCTTCTTCATCATCGTCTGCATCTGGTCGTACTGGGTCAGCATGCGATTGACTTCCTGCACCTGCACGCCGGCGCCGGCGGCGATGCGGCGCTTGCGGTTGGCCTTGATCAGCTCCGGCTTGGCGCGTTCCTGCGGCGTCATCGAATCGATGATGCCGCACATGCGGCGCACCTGCTTCTCGGCCTGGTCCATGTTGGCGCCGGCCGCCGCCTGCTGGAACTGCGCCGGCAGTTTATCGAGCAGGCCGGACATGCCGCCCATCTTCTTCATCTGCGTCAGCTGCGCCTTGAAGTCGTTCATGTCGAAGCGGCCGCCCGCCTTGATCTTGTTGGCCATGTCGGCCGCGGCCTTTTCGTCGACGCCTTTACGGGCTTCTTCGACCAGCGCCATGATGTCGCCCATGCCCAGCACGCGGCTGGCCATGCGGGTCGGATCGAAGGCTTCCAGGCCATCGAGCTTTTCCGAGACGCCGGCGAACTTGATCGGCTTGCCGGTCACGTGGCGCACGGAGAGAGCCGCACCGCCGCGCGAATCGCCATCGAGCTTGGTCAGCACGATGCCGGTCAAGGGCAGCGCATCGTTGAAGGCCTTGGCCGTGTTGATCGCATCCTGGCCCAGCATGGCGTCGACCACGAACAGGGTTTCGATCGGTTTTACCGCGCCGTGGACGGCGGCGATTTCCTGCATCATCGCTTCGTCGATACCGAGACGGCCGGCGGTGTCGATGATCAGGACGTCGTGGTAGTGCTTCTTCGCCCAGTCCAGCGCATTGAGGGCGATGTCGACCGGCTTGTCGGTCGAGTGGGAAGGGAAGAAGTCGGCGCCGACCTGCTTGGTCACCGATTCGAGCTGGGCGATCGCGGCCGGGCGATACACGTCGGCGGACACCGTCAGCACTTTTTTCTTCTTCTGCTCTTTCAGGTACTTGGCGAGCTTGCCGGTGGTGGTCGTCTTACCGACACCCTGCAAACCGGCCATCAGGATGATCGCGGGCGGCTGCTGCGCGAACGAGAGCTGCGTCGCTTCCGGACCGAGGTCGGCGCCCATCAGGGCGGCCAGCTCGCGCTGCACCACGCCGACCAGGGCCTGGCCGGGGCTGAGCGAGCCGATGACTTCTTCGCCCAGTGCTTTTTCCTTGACCTTGGCGATGAACTCGCGCACCGCCGGCAGCGCCACGTCGGCCTCCAGCAGGGCCAGGCGCACTTCGCGCAGCATCTCGGCGGTATTCGCCTCGGTCAGGCGGGCCTCGCCGCGCATCGTCTTGACGACCTTGGCAAGGCGTTGGGTAAGGTTATCTAGCATGTTCTTGCACCTGACTATATATAAATAGGGGACAGCATTCGGTAATCCGTCATTTTACCCTGCGTACAGCTCGCCCGCCCGCCGATGCTGCTTGCATTACGTGAATTTTTGGGCGCGGTCCTGCGCCTTCTCAAAAACCGGGTTTGCTTTATCCGGCACATTCTGCACTCGCAGAGAAAAATTTCCGTGTGGAATTATTTTTGGGAGGACTGGCATGAGGAGCTTAATTGGCAAAACCCTGGTCGCGCTGGCCCTGGCGGCGGCGGCCGGCGCCCAGGCCGATGACGTGGTGCGGCTCGGGAACCTGAAACTGGCGCATTTCGGCGCCGTCTCGTATATCAAGGAAATCGCGCCGCGCTGCGGCATCCGGGTCGAGGAAAAAATCTTCGCCAAGGGCCTGGACGTGATGCAGGCGATCATCGCCGGCGAACTCGACGTCGGCGCCACCGCCTCGGAAGCGGCGATCTCGGGCCGCGCCGGCGGCGCGCCGATCGTAGTCGTCGCCGGCTTCGCGCGCGGCGGGGCGCGGCTGGTGGCGCGGCCGGATTTGAAGTTGACGGGCGTGGCCCAACTGAAGGGCAGGAAGGTCGGCGTCACCCGCGGCGCGATCCAGGAAGTGCTCCTGATGGCGGAACTGGCGCGCCATGGCCTCAGTGCCGACGCCATGCCCGGCAAGGACGTGCAGCTGGTGTACCTGCCTTTCGCCGACCTGAACGGCGCCCTGTTGAACAGGCAGATCGACGCCATGATGCAGTCCGAACCCCAGTCCTCGCAGGCGATCAACCGCGGCTTCGGCATGGAGGTAATGAAACCCTACGGCACCGCGATCGGCGAGCCGGTGCGCACCATGGTCATGACCGAACAGTTCTACCGGGGGCGCAAACCCGTCGCCGAAAAATTCATGCGCTGCTTCGTACAGGCCACGAAATCCTTCATCGACGACAAGGCGCTGGCCTCGAAATACGTGCGCGACATCGTCTTCAAGGGCCAGATCTCGGCGGACGATTTCGACGACGCCATCGCCAATTCTCCCTTCTCCTACGACATCACGCCCCAGCACATCCAGGCCACCACCGACATGATGGTCAAGACGGGCGTCGGCCGCATGCGCACGCCGCCGCGGGCCCAGGACTGGGTGCGCACCGAGCTGCTGGCCGGGGCCAAGACCAGCCTGCAGATCAAATAAGGAGCAAGCATGGACAAACGGAACTGGCGTGAACTCGGGGTCGGCATGGTGGTGCCGATCCTCGCCATCGCACTCTGGCAATGGGTCGCCGCGGCGGGCCTGGTCAATCCCCAGGTGCTGCCGGCACCAATGGCCGTCTGGCGCAAATGGGTCGAGTACCTGCTGCCGCTGCAGCCGATGACGGAGGAGGGCGCCTGGCTGGCCTGGGCACTGTCGGGCGAACTGGTGGTCGATACGGCGGCCAGCCTGTACCGCGTGGTGGTGGGCTTTGCCATCGGCGCCGGACTAGCGCTGCCGCTCGGCCTGGCGATGGGCGCGAACGCCGCCGTGTATGCCTGGTTCAATCCGCTGGTGCAGATCCTGCGCCCGATCCCGCCGATTGCCTACATCCCGCTGGCGATCCTGTGGTTCGGCCTGGGCGATCCGCCGGCCGTGTTCCTGATCGCGCTGGGCGCCTTTTTCCCGGTGCTGATGAACACCATCGCCGGCGTGCGCCAGGTCGACGGCATTTATCTGCGCGCGGCGCGCAGCCTGGGCGCGGGGCCGGGCACCAAGTTCCTGCGCGTGATCCTGCCGGCCGCCGTGCCCTACATCCTGTCGGGTGTCCGGATCGGCATCGGCACCGCCTTCATCGTCGTCATCGTGTCCGAGATGATCGCGGTGAACAGCGGACTCGGTTACCGCATCCTGGAAGCGCGCGAGTACTTCTGGTCGGACAAGATCATCGCCGGCATGGTCAGCATCGGCATGCTGGGCCTGGCGATCGACATCGGCATGAACCGCCTGAACAACCATTTGCTGCGCTGGCACCGCGGCCTGGAGCACTGAGATGAGCAAGGCAACTCACATTCGTATCGACGGCGTCAACAAAACCTTCGTCAGCGGCCGGCGCCAGGTCGTGGCGCTGCAGGACATCCACCTCCATATCCCGCACGGCCAGTTCACCTGCCTGCTCGGCCCCTCGGGCTGCGGCAAGTCGACCCTGCTGAACGCCGTCGCCGGCTTTTCCCATCCCAGCAGCGGCAGGATCACGGTCGACGGCGCGCCGGTGACCGGGCCCGGGCCGGAGCGCGGCATGGTGTTCCAGGAGTATGCGCTGTTTCCCTGGATGACGGTCGAGCGCAACATCGCCTTCGGCCTCGAGATCGAGGGACAGGACAAGGAGCGCATCGCGGCTACGGTCGAACAGCTTTTAAAAATGCTGGGACTGATCGAGTTCCGGTCGCGCTATCCGAAAGACCTGTCCGGCGGCATGCGCCAACGCGTCGCGATCGCGCGCGTGCTGGCGCTCGATTCGCCGGTCATGCTGATGGACGAGCCCTTCGGCGCGCTCGATGCACTCACCCGGCGCAACCTGCAGGACGAGCTGCTGCGCATCTGGAGCGAGACGAATAAAACCATCCTGTTCGTCACCCACAGCATCGAGGAAGCGATCTACCTGGCCGACCGCATCGTCGTGATGACCTACCGGCCGGGCACGGTCAAGCGCGACATCCTCGTCGACCTGCCGCGCCCGCGCGATCCGGCGGCGCCCGCGTTCAACGATCTGAAACGCGAATTGGGCCATCTCGTCATGGAAGAGCAGCAGCGCCACCACCAGGCCGAACGAAGGATGGCCGTGGTCGATTGAAACGCCAGGCAGGCCGGGCCGGGGCCTGTCACCCGCATGCCGCGATGGTGTAGACTCGCGCTATGCACAACACCCTATTTCTTGCCGCGGCGATCCTGTACGCGGCCTGCGCCCTGCTGGATTCAAAGCGGGGCGCCCTCATTTCCGGCGTCACCGCGCTGGCCTGGGCGGTGCACGGCGCGGCGCTGTGGAGCGACGCGTTCGCACCGAACGGCCTGCGCATCGGTTTCGCCATCATGCTCTCGGCCGCGCTGTGGGTCTCGGTCGGCGCCTACTGGATCGAGAACCGCAATTTCGCCCTCGACGGCCTGCGCCGCCTGGTCATGCCCTGCGCCTGCGCCGTGGCCTTGCTGCCGCTGGTGTTCCCGGGTGCGGTCATGCCGCTGCAAAACCAGTCGAGCGCCTTCGGCTGGCACGTGGCGGTGGCGGTGCTGGCCTACAGCACGCTGACGATCGCCGCCTTCCACGCCGTATTGATGGCCTTGCAGGAGTCGCGCCTGCATGCGCGCGCGGTGCCGGCCGGCGGGACCTGGCTGGGCGGCGCCCTGGACCAGCTGCCGGCCCTGCTGACCATGGAAAAGCTGCTGTTTCGCCTGATCTGGATCGGCTTCGTCCTGCTCAGCCTTACCGTGCTGTCGGGCGTGGTGTTCTCCGAACAGCTGTTCGGCCGCGCCCTGCGCTGGGATCATAAAAACGTGTTCGCGCTGCTGTCCTGGATCCTGTTCGCGGCCCTGCTGGCCGGACGCTACCTGCGCGGCTGGCGCGGCAAGACGGCGCTGCGCTTCACGCTGGCGGGCTTCGCCACGCTGGCGCTGGCCTATGTCGGCAGCCGTTTTGTCCTTGAAGTCGTGCTCCACCGGGGAATCGCATGAGCCGCATCGTATTCTGGATCGCCCTGCTGGTGCTGGTCTTCTTCGCCCTGCGCTCGAAACTGCGCGCGGCCCTGCGCAAGCAGCAGATGCACACCCCGCCGCAGCCGCCGCATGCTGCACCGCCGGCCGCGATCGAGGACATGACCAGCTGCGCCCAGTGCGGCCTGCATTTCCCGGCCTCGGAAGCGCTGCACGCCGACGGGCGCGACTACTGCAGCCCGGCCCATCTGCCGGCCAACACCAGGCTTTGAAGACGGGCTGGCAGGTGTTGTCCACCCACTCGCGCGCGACCTTCTGGCGTTCGCTGGGGGCGCTGACCGTCACGCGCATCGTGATCGCGCTGGTGCTGATGCTGTACCTGGCCTTCGACGTGCGCGACGGCGGCGCCCAGGCGTCCCCGGCGTACGCGCGCATCTGCTTCTTTTATCTGGGCGCCGCCTTCGTGTTCGGCGCGCTGACCCTGTCCTGGCGCCGCCGTTTCGCGGTCCAGCTGACCAGCCAGATCGCGGTCGACCTGGCCGTGATCTCGCTGCTCTACCTGGCCGCCGGCGGCGTGCGCAGCGGCCTGGGCATCCTGTACCTGTTCCCGCTGGCGGGCGCGGCGATCCTGGCGCCGCTGGTGCCGGCCCTGTTCTCGGCGGCGCTGGCGACCCTGTTCGTCCTGTTCGAATCGACCTGGCAGCTGTTTACACGCGACGGCGAACCGGCCCTGATGCAGGCGGGAATGTACGGCATCGCCTTTTTCGCCGTCGTCTGGCTGGTCAACCGGCTGGCGGCGCGCCTGATCGGGCAGGAAGAACTGGCGGCCCAGCGCGGCGCCGACCTGCAGGTGCAGCAGGCGATCAACGAGATCGTGATCGCCGACGTCGGCGACGGCGTGCTGGTGGTCGGGACCGACGGCCGCATCCACACGGCCAATCCGGCGGCGCGGCGCATGCTGGGCATGGAAGCGGCGGCCGGCCTGCGCCTCGACGAATTGCCGGGGCTGGAACCGGTGGCCCACGCTTTCTCGGCCTGGATGGGCACGGCGGCGACGCCGGCGCTGGCCGCGGTCGAGCCGGTATCCGGCGAAGCGGGGCCGGACGAAGCCTGGGTCATATTAAAACCTTACCAGGAGACGGCGGTGGGCGAGGGGGGCCTGCGCGCGCGGCGCGACCAGCCGGCCCACCTGAAGCTGCGCTTCGCCAGTGTCGCCGCCGGCGGCGGTGCGCCCGCGCGCAGCGTGATCTTCCTGCAGGACGTGAGCGCCATCGAAAACCAGGCGCAGCAACTGAAACTGGCCTCGATGGGCCGCCTGACGGCCAGCATCGCGCACGAAGTGAGGAACCCGCTGTCGGCGATCGGCCACGCGACGGCCCTGCTGGCCGAAGACCTGCATGGCAAGGCCGAGGTGCGGCTTTTAAAAATCATCGGCGACAACGTGGCGCGCGTGAACCGCATGGTCGAGGACATCCTGCAGCTCTCGCGCAAGGCCCAGCCGTATGCGGAGCCGGTGCAGCTGGCGCCGTTCCTGCTGGAGCTGAAGAACGAATTCTGCGAAACCCAGGACCTGCCCGAGGAAATGGTGTGGCTGGGCGGCGCCGGCGCGATCGAGGTGCGCTTCGATGCCCTGCACCTGCGGGAGGTGCTGGTCAATTTGCTGGGCAACGCGATCCGCTACGCCAGCCGCAAGCCGGCCAGCATCCGCATCTGGCCCGAGCTCGACGCCTTCGGCACGCTGGAGCTGCACGTGCAGGACGACGGCCCCGGCATCACGCCGGAGGTGCGCGCCCACCTGTTCGAGCCCTTTTATACGACCTCGAGCAAGGGCACCGGTTTGGGCCTGTACCTGGCGCGCGAGCTGTGTCTGAACAATGGGGCTAAACTGGATTACGAATCGCGATTCGATACGAGCGCGCTCGGCCCGCGCAAGGCCAGCGGCCGTTTCGTCATCACCTTCGCCCAGCCGCAGGCGGCTGCTGTCTAATATAGAGGAGTGTATGGCTTCACCCCGCATCCTGGTCGTCGACGACGAAGCCGACCTGCGCGAACTACTGGAGATCACGCTCCTGAAAATGGGCCTGGACGTCGATTGCGCGGCGACCTTGCGCGAAGCGCGCCGCCTGGCCGACGACAATGCGTATAACCTGATCCTGACCGACATGCGCCTGCCCGACGGCCTGGGCCTGGAGCTGGTGCGCGAAGTGTCGAGCACCAGCAAGACCCCGATCGCCGTCATCACGGCCTTCGGCAGCGCCGAGAACGCGGTGGTGGCGCTCAAGGCCGGCGCTTTCGACTACGTCTCCAAACCGGTGGTGCTGGACGAGTTGCGCGTGATGGTGCGCTCGGCCCTGAAGCTGTCGGACCCGGGTGCCGCCCAGGATGCAGGCGGAGGCACGGGCTCGCGCCTGATCGGCCATTCGCAGGCGATGCAGGCGCTGCGCGCCCAGATCGGACGCCTGGCGCGTTCGATGGCGCCGATCGCGATCACGGGCGAATCCGGCGCCGGCAAGGAACTGGCCGCACGCGAGATCCACGCCCAGAGTTCGCGCGCCGCGAAGCCCTTCGTCGCCGTGAACTGCGGCGCGATCCCCGAAAACCTGATGGAGTCCGAATTCTTCGGCCACCGCAAGGGCGCCTTCACGGGAGCGGGGGAGGAGCGCGACGGCTTCTTCCAGGCCGCGAACGGCGGCACCCTGATGCTGGACGAGGTGGCGGATTTGCCGCTGGCGATGCAGGTGAAACTGCTGCGCGCGATCCAGGAGCGGCGCGTGCGCAAGATCGGCGCCACGGCCGAGGAACCGGTCGACGTGCGCATCATCAGCGCCACGCACAAGGATCTGGCCAAGTGCGTCGAGACCGGCGCCTTCCGCCAGGACTTGTTCTACCGCCTGAACGTGATCGAACTGGCGCTGCCGCCGCTGCGCGAACGGCTCGACGATCTGCCGGTGCTGGCCAATGCCATCCTCGCGCGCCTGGCTGGTCCCGGCGGCGCCTCGCTCGGGCCGGGCGTGCTCGAGGCCCTGCGTGCCTACTCCTTCCCCGGCAATGTGCGCGAACTGGAAAACGTGCTGGAGCGGGCGCTCGCCTTTGCCAACGACGGCGTGATCCAGGTCGAGGACCTGTCGCTGAAGGCTGCCCGCGTGGCCGAGACGGCGCGCGTGGAGCCGCCGCCAGTCGTGGCGACGCCGCCCACGCCGGCCGCCGCGCCACCGATGCCCGCCGCGGCGCCGGTCGCGCCGGAAGCTACGCCGCTCGGTCCCGCCTCGCTGCCGAGCAACCTGCCGGCTTACCTGGAGCAGGTCGAACGCGACATCATCCAGCGCGCGCTGCAGCAGACCCAGTTCAACCGCACCCGCACCGCGAGCCTGCTCGGCATCAGCGTGCGCCAGCTGCGCTACCAGATGCAGAAACTCGATATCCAGGCTCCGGAGAATTGATCATGCCGAAACTGTTACGTTATGCCGCGCTGGCGATCGCCCTGATCGCCGCCTTCATGTGGATGCGCCACGAAAAGGCCGCCGATGCCTGCCGCAAGTCGGGCGGGCAGTGGGATGCCGGTACCAATGCTTGCGTGCCGGCGGCAACACCGGCACCCGCGCCGGTCGCCACGACCTGAGTTTGTGTCATCTCAACCCCGATCTTGTCAAAAAGCGTTGCCTTTTCGCCAGTGCAAAACGGTGCGCGCTGCACTGCGATTGGGCAGGGCCACGGTTGGCTGATCAAGGCTTGAGCAGCAGGTTAGTGCTCGCTTACCGGCGACGGCGCATTCGATGTCGAGCGGCGGGAAGTCAAGAGTTCGGGGCATAAAAAACACCCGGATTTGAAAATTTAATCACTTGCGACTTGCGCCGACCAAGTACTACAATTAGTCCATTGTCAAACCACGGCACTAGATCTAGTGGTAGCGGACTCAAGCATCAAAGACATTTGTGTAGCAGGGCAACAATAGTTTACAGTTGCCTATATTTGCTCCAAGCAAAACTAAATCCATCGGCAGCAGCGTTGTCCAGCCCGGTTCTCCAGGCTGGCAGGGGTGCGTTTTGCCTGAACATTTTGTAAATAAAAGGCTGCCCGTGCGCGGGCGATCGATCAACATTAGGCGGCAGTTCGACTGCCCTCCTGGAGGCCCCATGCAGACTTCTCAAGACATTTCCATCCACCCGCACGCGGCACCAGGAACGGCCACCGCGAACAGCGCCGCCGAACTGGCCGCCCGCGCCGACTACCGCATCCTGCGCCGCAACGGCGCCGTCGTGCCCTTCGAGCCGAATAAAATCTCGGTCGCCATGACCAAGGCTTTCCTGGCGGTCGCCGGCGGCCAGGGCGCCGTCTCGGCCCGCATCCGCGAGCTGGTGGAAGAGCTGACCAACAACGTCGTCGCCGCCCTGATGCGCCGCCAGCCGAACGGCGGCACCTTCCACATCGAAGATGTGCAGGACCAGGTGGAACTGTCGCTGATGCGCTCGGGCGAACACGATGTCGCGCGCGCCTACGTGCTGTACCGCGCCAAGCAGATGGAAGAGCGCCGCGCCGCCAAGGAAGCCGCCGGCACCGCCCAGGTCGCCGCACCGCAGATCCACGTGGTGGTGGACGGCCAGCGCCTGCCGCTGGACATCAACGACGTGCACGCCCTGGTCAACGCCGCCTGCGCCGGCCTGGAAAAGCACGTCGACGCCGACGCCATCGTCGCCGAGACCCTGCGCAACCTGTACGACGGCGTGCCGGTCGAAGAACTGCACAAGTCGGCCATCCTGGCCGCACGCGCGCTGATGGAAACCGATCCGGCCTACAGCCAGGTCACCGCCCGCATTCTGCTGCACACGATCCGCAAGGAAGTCTTCGGCAAGGAAGTCGCGCAAGCCAAGGCCGCCGCCGAATACGTCACGTACTTCCCACAGTACATCGCCAAGGGCATCGCCAACGAATTGCTCGACGAACAGCTCGGCACCTACGACCTCGAGCGCCTGGCGAAAGCCATCGTCGCCGACCGCGACCTGCAATTCGGCTACATCGGCCTGCAGACCCTGTACGACCGCTACTTCCTGCACGTGCGCGAAACCCGCATCGAGATGCCGCAGGCCTTCTACATGCGCGTCGCGATGGGCCTGGCCCTGCGCGAAAGCGAGCGCGAAGAGCGCGCCATCGAGTTCTACAACCTGCTGTCGAGCTTTGACTTCATGAGCTCGACCCCGACCCTGTTCAACTCGGGCACCCGCCGCTCGCAGCTGTCCTCGTGCTACCTGACCACCGTCGGCGACGACCTGGAAGGCATCTACGACGCCATCAAGGAAAACGCGCTGCTGTCGAAATTCGCCGGCGGCCTGGGCAACGACTGGACCCCGGTCCGCGCGCTCGGTTCGCGCATCAAGGGCACCAACGGCAAGTCGCAGGGCGTGGTCCCGTTCCTGAAAGTGGTCAACGACACGGCAGTGGCCGTGAACCAGGGCGGCAAGCGCAAGGGCGCGGTCTGCGCCTACCTGGAAACCTGGCACATGGACATCGAGGAATTCCTCGACCTGCGCAAGAACACCGGCGACGACCGCCGCCGCACCCACGACATGAACACGGCGAACTGGATTCCCGACCTGTTCATGAAGCGCGTGATGGAAAAGGGCCACTGGACCCTGTTCACCCCGTCGGAAACGCCAGACCTGCACGACCTGGTCGGCAAGGCCTTCGAACAAGCCTACCTGGCCTATGAAGCCAAGGCCGAGCGCGGCGAACTGCGCGTGTTCAAGAAGATCGAAGCGCTCGACCTGTGGCGCAAGATGCTGTCGATGCTGTTCGAAACCGGCCACCCATGGATCACCTTCAAGGATCCGTGCAACATCCGTTCGCCGCAGCAGCACATCGGCGTCGTGCACTCGTCGAACCTGTGCACCGAGATCACCCTGAACACCAGCGCCGACGAAATCGCCGTCTGCAACCTGGGTTCGGTGAACCTGCCGCAGCACATGAAGGGCGATGGCCTGGACCACGTGAAGCTGCAGAAGACGATCCGCACCGCGATGCGCATGCTCGACAACGTCATCGATATCAACTACTACGCCGTCGAAAAGGCCCGTAATTCGAACCTGCGCCACCGTCCGGTCGGCATGGGCATCATGGGTCACCAGGACTGCCTGCACATGATGCGCGTGCCGTTCGCGTCCGATAAAGCCGTGGAATTCGCCGACAAGTCGATGGAAGCCGTCTGCTACTACGCTTACCTGGCTTCGACCGAGCTGGCCGAAGAGCGCGGCCGCTACGAGTCGTACACCGGTTCGCTGTGGGACCGCGGCATCCTGCCGCAAGACTCGATCAAGCTGCTGGCGGAAGAACGCGGCGGCTACCTCGAGCAGGACACCAGCGAATCGATGGACTGGACCGTGGTGCGCGAGCGTATCAAACAGTTCGGCATGCGTAACTCGAACTGCGTGGCGATCGCCCCGACCGCGACGATCTCGAACATCATCGGCGTCTCGGCCTGCATCGAGCCGACGTTCCAGAACCTGTACGTGAAGTCGAACCTGTCGGGCGAATTCACCGAGATCAACTCCTACCTGGTGCGCGACCTGAAGGCACGCGACCTGTGGGACGAGGTCATGATCGCCGACCTGAAGTACTTCGACGGTTCGCTTTCCAAGATCGACCGCGTGCCGCAAGACCTGCGCGACATCTACGCCACCGCCTTCGAAGTCGAGCCGAAGTGGCTGGTCGAGCAGGCATCGCGCCGCCAGAAGTGGATCGACCAGGCCCAGTCGCTGAACATCTACATGGCCGGCGCCTCGGGCAAGAAGCTGGATGAAACCTATAAACTGGCCTGGCTGCGCGGCCTGAAGACGACCTACTACCTGCGCACCATCGCGGCGACGCACATGGAGAAGTCGACCACCCGCACCGGCGCCCTGAACGCGGTGCCGGTCTCGGGCGGCCTGGCGGCCGGTCACGCGGCGCCTGCGGCCCCGGTTGCGGCTCCTGCAGCAACGCCGGACGTGGTGGAAGGCGCGGCCTGCTACCTGCGTCCGGGCGATGCCGGCTTCGACGAATGCGAAGCTTGCCAATAAGCCGCTTTTTAACTAATTAATCCACGCCCGGCCAAGTGCCGGGCGCTGCCGTCAAAGAATTCAAGAGGAACGATCATGCTGTCATGGGACGATGAACCAAGCAGCGCGCCGGTAGCGCGCGCACCGCAAGCCGGCGCCCAGCCGGAAGCCGCCGCCGCGGAAGTCGCCAAGCGCGTCAACGCCGACGACAAGCGCATCATCAACGGCCAGACCGACGTCAACCAGCTGGTGCCCTTCAAGTACAAATGGGCCTGGGACAAGTACCTGGCCGGCTGCGCGAATCACTGGATGCCGCAGGAAGTGAACATGCAGCGCGACATCGAGCTGTGGAAGAGCCCGAACGGCCTGTCGGAAGACGAGCGCCGCCTGGTCAAGCGCAACCTCGGCTTCTTCGTCACCGCCGACTCGCTGGCCGCCAACAACATCGTGCTGGGCACCTACCGCCACATCACGGCCCCGGAATGCCGCCAGTACCTGCTGCGCCAGGCCTTCGAGGAGGCGATCCACACCCACGCCTACCAGTACATCGTCGAGTCGCTGGGCCTGGACGAGCGCGAGATCTTCAACGCCTACAACGAGATCCCGTCGATCCACGACAAGGACCAGTTCCTGATCCCGTACATCAACGTCCTGACCGACCCTGACTTCAAGACCGGCACCCTGGAAGCCGACCAGACCCTGCTGAAGTCGATCATCGTCTTCGCCTGCATGATGGAAGGCCTGTTCTTCTACGTCGGCTTCACCCAGATCCTGGCGCTCGGTCGTCAAAATAAAATGACCGGCGCCGCCGAGCAGTACCAGTACATCCTGCGCGACGAGTCGATGCACGTGAACTTCGGCATCGACCTGATCAACACGATCAAGATGGAAAACCCGCTGCTGTGGACCCAGGCGTTCAAGGACGAGATCAAGGCCCTGTTCCTGCAGGCCGTCGAACTCGAATACCGCTACGCCGAAGACACCATGCCGCGCGGCGTGCTGGGCCTGAACGCCACCATGTTCAAAGGCTACCTGCGCTTCATCGCGAATCGCCGCGCCGTGCAGATCGGCCTCGATCCGCTGTTCCCGGCCGAAGAAAATCCATTCCCATGGATGAGCGAAATGATCGACCTGAAGAAGGAGCGTAACTTCTTCGAGACGCGCGTGACCGAGTACCAGACCGGTGGTGCGCTGAACTGGGATTGATTCCAGCCTGTTCGAATCAGGAAGCCCGATGAGAAATCATCGGGCTTTTTTTTCGTCTGCATCGAGCGCATGTGCGATGCGATGGGACATATGGCGACATCGATGGTCAAAGCAGATAGGAGGCGGATTGCGTACGCGCGCACGATTGAAATGGAGGGGGCAGGTCGTTTTTGTGCGTCGCTGCGCAAAGCTCCGCACAAGGCGTGGTCATTTCAAAGCGAGCCTGATGGAATAAGGCGCGCTTTGAAATGGAAGCGCGTCGGATCGGCTCGGAGTTCCTGCGCCGGGCTTGTTGTAATCGCGATTCAGCTACGAATTTGTTGTGCGTGGGTTGCGGAGTGACAAGGTTTTCGTGTACTTTACGTGATTGAATTTGTCAAAACGTGAACATGGCTTTTTTCGCATGCTCTCAGGCAGACAAAACCGATCGAAAAAAGGGAGTCGAAACAGCCTCGGCAGCGCAGCAAATGCGGCGCGTAGTGAGCTTCGAGACTTCCGTAATGGGACGCTGATTCAAGCCAGCATGCACATAAGCGTAACGAAAAGAACAAGCCGCACTGCCTGATCGTATTCAGGCAAGGCGGCTTTTTCTTTTCGTGCTCGTAAGGGCAGCGATGTGAAAGCGCAGCTAAGTAATGAAGCAGGTGTCCCGACGTCGTTGGCTGAAGCGCTGCAATTGTGAGGAGTTGCAGCAGTTCAGCTGGTGCCGGATTCATTGGCAGTAACCATCCAGGTTTATGCCGATGAATAACCCGCCTGGCCATGTCGGACGGACGGGTTTCAACCTTGTAGCGTATTTTCTCATCGCAGAGAAGGAGAACTAAAATGGCAACAGCAGCTAAGAAACCAGCAGCAAAACCGGCAGCCAAGTCTGCCGCCGCAGAGAAACCAGCCGCGAAGTCGGCAGCGAAGACCGCAACCAAAGCCGCCGCCAAGCCGGCAGCGAAAGCTGCATCGAAGGCGCCGGCAAAGGCCGCAGCTAAGCCAGCAGCGAAGAAAGCCGCTGCCAAGCCGGCAGCGAAACCAGCAGCGAAGAAGGCAGCAGCCAAGCCGGCAGCCAAGCCAGCTGCAAAGAAAGCAGCAGCCAAGCCAGTAGCAAAGGCGGCCGCAACCAAGTCGGCAGCCAAGCCAGCGGCTAAGAAGACCGCAACCAAGGCAGCAGCTAAGCCAGCCGCTAAGAAAACCGCAACCAAGGCAGCAGCCAAGCCAGCGGCGAAGAAGGCCGCGACCAAAGCAGCAGCCAAGCCAGCGGCCAAGAAGACCGCAACCAAGGCAGCAGCTAAGCCAGCCGCTAAGAAGACCGCGACCAAAGCAGCAGCCAAGCCAGCGGCCAAGAAAACCGCAACCAAGGCAGCAGCTAAGCCAGCAGCGAAAAAGACCGCGACCAAAGCAGCAGCCAAGCCAGCAGCCAAGAAAACTGCAACCAAGGCAGCAGCCAAGCCAGCGGCCAAGAAGACCGCGACCAAGGCAGCAGCTAAGCCAGCGGCCAAGAAGACCGCAGCCGCTAAGCCGGTAGCAAAAGCTGCAGCGACCAAGTCGGCAGCTAAGGCACCAGCCAAGTCGGCAGCCAAGGCACCAGCAAAGACCGCAGCCAAGTCGGCTTCGAAGGGTCCAGCCAAGTCGGCCGCCAAGACCGCATCGAAGGCACCCGCCAAGTCGCCAGCCAAGTCGGCAGCTAAGGGGACGGCTGCGAAGCCGTCCGCCAAGAGCGCCGCCAAAACGGCTGCCAAGGCACCGGCGAAAGCCGCTGCCACGAAGGCGCCGGTCAAGTCAGCCGCTAAGACTGCCACCCCAGCTCCAGCCAAGGCTGCCGCTACCAAGACCGCTACCAAAGCGCCAGCAAAAACCGCCGCCAAGCCAGCCGCCAAGCCAGCTGCAAAAGCCGAAGCCAAGCCGGAAGCCATGAAGGCCGAAGCGAAGCCGGAAGCGATGAAAGCCGAAGCCAAGCCGGAAGCCGCCAAGGCCGAAGCCAAGCCGGAGGCAGCAGCCGTGAAGGCGGAAGCCAAGCCGGAAGCGGCAGCCAAGCCTGCAGCGAAGAAGTCAACGGCTGCGAAGAAGCCGGCCGCAAAGCAAGCTTCGGCAGTGCCGCAAGCGAGCGCCGAAGCCAAGCCAGCCCAGGCAACCGAAGCCAAGCCGGCCGCACCGGCGCCAGCCGCGAAGACCGTGCTGGCACCAGCCGCCGCATGGCCGTTCCCGACCAGCAGCCGTCCGTAATCCGGTCTGGCCCGCTTTAGGGCAAAATACCGCTGTGTGAAGCGTTCACACAGCGGTTTTTTTTATCTCAAGGAGTTCTCGTGCTGCCCATTCTTCAGTTGATCGTCGATACCATTGCCAGCGTGCTGGGCGGGGTGCTCCTGTTGCGCTTCTGGATGCAGGCCATCCGCGTGCGTCCGCCGTCATCGGTGGGGCAATTCATCTTCACGCTGAGCGACTGGCTGGTCAAACCCCTGCGCCGCATCGTGCCGGGGGCGGGCGGCTATGATTGGGCAAGCCTGATCGGCGCCTTCCTGGTGGTGCTGCTGGCGACCTCGATCCTGTTCATCGTCGGGGCCTCGGCCGAGCAGGTATTCCTGCTGGCGTTGGCGCGCTTCGTGAAGTGGATCATTTACGGGTTTATTGCGCTGCTGATCATCGAAGCCATCTTTAGCTGGGTCAATCCGCATGCGCCGCTGGCGCCCTTCGTGCATGCGCTGAACGATCCGCTGCTGCGGCCGATCCGCAAGGTGGTGCCGCCGATCGGCGGGCTGGATTTGTCGGTGCTGGTGGCGGTGTTGTTGTTGCAGATTGCGTTGTATTTGCTGAGGACGGTGGTGCCGATTTAAGCGGAGACGTTAGATGTGAAAATGGGCAGCTTGGGCTGCCCTTTTTTTTGTGGCTACGTTTGGCGCCGGACCGCGTGGGCTCGGAGAGCCCACCCTACGGTGCGCGTCTGCTAACTTACTTAAAACTATAGCCGAAGGCGGATTCGAACTTGGTCGCGATCTCGGCGGGGGTGAAGCTGTGGTTCTGGCCGCCCTGGTGGGCGATCTTGATGGAGCCGAGCAGGCTGGCGAGGCGGCCGGTGGTCGGCCAGTCGTAGCCCTGGGCGATGCCGTACAGGAGGCCGGCGCGGTAGGCGTCGCCGCAGCCGGTCGGGTCGACGATGGCGCTGGCGGGGACGGCCGGGATGTCGTGGCGCTCGCCGCCGGCGTAGATCTCGGAACCCTTTTCGCCGCGGGTGACGATCAGCGCGTCCAGGCGAGAAGCGATCTGCTCCAGGGTGAGGCCGGTGCGGTCCATCACCATCTCGAATTCGTAGTCGTTGGCGGCCAGGTAGGTCGCCTGCTCGATGAAGTGCAAGAGTTCTTCGCCGCTGAACATCGGCAGCTGCTGGCCCGGGTCGAACATGAAGGGCACGCCTTGCGCGGCGCAGTCGCGCGCGTGCTGGAGCATGCCGTCGCGGCCGTCGGGAGCGATGATCGCCAGGCGCAGCGGACCCTGCTCGGCGACCTTGTTCTCGTGCGAGAACTGCATCGCGCCCGGGTGGAAGGCGTTGATCTGGTTGTTGTCCTGGTCGGCGGTGACGAAGCACTGGGCCGTGTAGGCGTCCTGGATCGTCTTGATCGCGCGCGTCTTGATGCCGAAGTTGCGCAGGCGCTCGAGGTAGTCGGCGCCGTCCTGGCCGAGGGTCGCCATGATCAGCGGTTCGCCGCCGAGCAGCTGGAGGTTGTAGGCGATGTTCGCCGCGCAGCCGCCGTACTCGGTGCGCAGGGTCGGCACCAGGAAGGACACGTTCACGCGGTGCAGCTGGTCGGCCAGCAGGGTCTCGGCGAAGCGGCCGTGGTACTGCATGATCTTGTCGAACGCGAGCGATCCGCAGATCAGGGTAGGTTGGGTCATGTAGGGCTCAAGGATAAAAGACGGCGATGTGGTAGCCGGAAGGTTTCAGGTCGTCCACCCGGAAGTGGAGCTTGATGGCGTGTTCGGTGCGGGGCGCGATGCCGTTCGGAAGCGCCGTGCCGGCAGCCAGATAGTCGCGCGGCGCGAAGACGCGGCGCACCAGCGGCTTGTCGTTGGCGTCGGTCAGCGCGAGTTCGAGGCTGGGCCAGGCCTGGGCCGTCGTGCCCGTGTTGCGCAGTTCGGTAGTGTACGAATAGGCGCCGCCGCCAAGGGTGGTCAGTTCTCCCGTTTCGATGGCGAGGTTGTCGGCCTGGGCCGGCAGCTCGACGCGGCAGCCGAATACGGCGCAGCCCGAGACCAGGGCCGGCTTCGCGGCCGGATAGCGGGCAGCGAGCGCGTTACGGAAGGTGAGCACGCCTTGCGCGAACAGGAGCACCAGCAGGGCGATGCTGCCGGCGATCAGCGCGATCTTGCGGGTGCGTCCGCTTTGCTCCTGCTGGCGGCCGCGTTTGACGAACTCGGGCTCGTCGATTTCGGCGGCGCGCAGCTTCGGCTGCGGCTCGATCCGGGTCGGCGTCAGCTTGGAGCGCCGCGCAGCCGCTTTTTCGGCACGCTTGGCGGCCGGCGTGCGCGCGACCGGCGGGATATGGGCTGCGGCCGGCGGCGTGACCACGCTGGCGGTCGATTCGCGCAGCAGGGGCGGCGGCGCGTCGGCGGCAGGCGTTTTAATGGGAGGCTCGGGCGCGGCGGGTTCCGGTTCCGGCTCGTGGCCGGGCAGGGGCGCGGCCACCAGTTCCTCGTCGACCGGCAAACCGAAGGCCGGTTCGATACGGCTTTCCTGTGCCGCCGGGACCGGATCGATCGCCTCGGGCGCGGCCGGTGGCGCCATGTCGGCGACCGGCTCGGGATCTTTCAACAGCTGCGACCAGGGCGGCAGCACCGGCTGCGAAGGCTCCTCGATCGCTTCTTCAGTGGGAGCAGGCGGCGTCTCGTCCACCGGCTCCGTGCCGAGATCGATCAGGACCGGCTCGACCCGCTCGGGCGCGGCCGCTTCCGGCGCATCGACTTTCGGCAGGATGCCGAAGGGATCGAAGGTGTGATCGAAGTCGAGCGTATAGACCGGCTGGTCGTCGAAATTCGGCAGCTCGACGGCCACTTCGAGCGGTGCGAGCGGCTCGTCTTCGGGGACGGCAGGGGAGGGTGCTTCGACGGAAGCCTCGGCCGGTGCTGGCACGGGTTCCGGTTCGGGTTCAGGCAAAGCAGCGGCTACGGACGCTGCGGGCTCAGGAACAGGCTCAGGCTTGGCCGCTACCGGCGCCTTGGCCGGCAGCGCATCGAGATCGACCAAGGTGGCGCTGCCATCGAAGATCTCCTGGCAGGAGCCGCAACGGACAATGCCCCCACGTAGCTTGAGCTGGTCCGAGGCGACCCGGAACATCGTGCCGCAGTGGGGGCATTGGGTGGCAAGCGCCATGCGCTCTCCTTAGGAAGCGGAGCGCGGGGCCGGTACCGTGTCCTGGCCGAGCGTCCCGTGAAGGGCGACCCAGCCGTCCTGCTCGGCCCAGACGCCCAGCTTGATGAAAGGTGCGTAGGCGGCGGCCACTTCCTCGGCCTGGCGCGCCAGCACGCCCGACAGCACCAGCGAACCGCCCGGCGCCACGCGGCCGGACAACATCGGCGCCATCAGCTTCAATGGGCTCGACAGGATGTTGGCGACGACGATGTCGAACTGGCCCTTCGCATGGCGCTCGTTCGGCGAGACGGCGAATTCGTCCGGCACGTAGAAGGCGATCTCGCAAGCGTTACGCTCGGCGTTTGCGCGTGCCGATTCGATGGCTTGCGGGTCGATGTCGACCCCGGCCACGTCGCCGGCGCCGACCTTCTTGGCGACCATGGCGAGAATGCCGGAACCGCAGCCGTAATCGAGCACCGATTTGCCCGGCTTCGGATGCGCTTCCAGCCACTCCATGCACAGGCGGGTGGTCGGATGGCTGCCGGTGCCGAAAGCCAGGCCCGGATCGAGTTCCAGGATCAACCCGTCAGGATCAGGAGCCTCGTGCCAGCTCGGCACGACCCAGATGTTGGTGCCGATGTGGATCGGCTCGAACTGCGACTGTGTCAGGCGCACCCAGTCGGCATCGGCCACCGAGCGCGTCGTGAAGGCCGGCACTTGCGCCAGCTTGATGGCGCCAGCGGCTTCGGCGACGATCGCCGCCTGGTCCGCATCGGTATCCGTCAGGGCGACGACACGGCTGTGGTCCCAGGCCGCTTCCGTCGGCTCCATGCCGGGTTCGCCGAACAGCGGCTTTTCCTGGTCGGTGCCTTCGTCGGCGTCTTCCACCGAAACCGACAGCGCGCCCGCTTCCATCAAGGCGTCCGACAGGGCCTCCGCGTGCTCGCGTGCGATTTCGATGATGACTTCGGTCCAGCTCATGCGTCAGCCTTGTTCTCAGGGTTCACGACGACTTTCGTGTCGGGACGGTTGGCCAGCTTCTGTTCCAGGTAATGGATGTTGGTGCCGCCTTCGATGAAGCGGGCATCGACCATCAGTTCGCGGTGCAGCTGGATGTTGGTGAGGATACCCTCGACCACCATTTCCGAGAGCGCGATCTGCATGCGGCGGATGGCTTGCTCCCGAGTAGCACCGTAGGAAATTACCTTGCCGATCATCGAGTCGTAATGAGGTGGAACATAGTATCCCGCATACGAGTGCGAATCGACACGGATGCCAGGACCGCCCGGCGGGTGCCAGCTGGTGATGCGGCCCGGCGACGGCGTGAACTTGAATGGATCCTCCGCGTTGATGCGGCACTCGATCGCGTGGCCTGCCAGCATGATGTCGCGCTGCTTGAAACGCAGCTTCTCGCCGCAGGCGATGCGGATCTGTTCCTGCACGATGTCGATGCCGGTGATCATTTCGGTGACCGGGTGTTCGACCTGCACGCGGGTGTTCATCTCGATGAAATAGAACTCGCCGTTTTCGTACAGGAATTCGAAGGTGCCGGCGCCGCGGTAGCCGATCTTGCGGCAGGCTTCGGCGCAGCGGTCGCCGATCTTCTCGATCAGCTTGCGCGGGATGCCCGGCGCCGGCGCTTCCTCGATCACCTTCTGGTGGCGGCGCTGCATCGAGCAGTCGCGCTCGCCGAGCCAGACGGCATTCTTGTGTTCGTCGGCCAGGATCTGGATCTCCACGTGACGCGGATTCTCCAGGTACTTCTCCATATAGACTTCCGGATTGCCGAAGGCGGTACCCGCTTCGGTCTTGGTCATCTGCACGGCGTTCAGCAGGGCCGCTTCGGTGTGCACGACGCGCATGCCGCGTCCGCCGCCGCCGCCGGCCGCCTTGATGATGACCGGATAGCCGATTTTACGGGCGGTCTGGATGATTTCCTTCGGATCGTCCGACAGGGCGCCATCCGAACCCGGCACGCAAGGCACGCCGGCGCGGATCATCGCCTGCTTGGCCGAGACCTTGTCGCCCATCAAACGGATCGAGTCGGAACGCGGGCCGATGAAGACGAAGCCCGATTTTTCCACGCGCTCGGCGAAGTCGGCGTTTTCCGACAGGAAGCCGTAGCCGGGGTGGATCGCTTCGGCGTCCGTCACTTCGGCGGCGCTGATGATGGCCGGCATGTTCAGGTAGCTCAGCGAAGACTGGGCCGGGCCGATGCAAACGGACTCGTCGGCCAGCTTCACATACTTGGCGTCCTTGTCCGCTTCCGAGTGGACGACCACCGTCTTGATGCCCATTTCGCGGCACGCGCGCTGGATGCGCAGCGCGATTTCACCACGATTGGCGATAAGAATTTTTTCAAACATGGTTAGCTTCGGTGTATGAGAGAGCCGGCGTCGTGCGCCGGCCTGGGTTCGGGATCATGCGGCCGGGAAGAAGTCACGGCCGGAGAAGGTCTTTAGCCGATCACGAACAGCGGCTGGCCGAATTCGACCGGCTGGCCATTTTCCACCAGGATCTTGGTCACCACGCCGGACACGTCGGCGTCGATTTCGTTCAGGAGCTTCATCGCTTCGATGATGCAGAGGGTATCGCCTTCCTTGATGTTGGCGCCCACTTCGACGAAAGCCGGTGCGCCTGGCGCCGACGAACGGTAGAAGGTGCCGACCATCGGCGATTTCACCACGTGGCCGGTTTCGGCGGCGACGGCCGGCGCGGCAGGGGCGGCGGCTGGTGCAGCAGGGGCGGCGGCAGGGGCAGGCGCCGAGTATTGCTGCATGCCGGCAGGCGGCATCATGACCATCTGGCCTTGGGGCGCGGCGGACGACTTGACGATGCGGACCTTGCTCTCGCCTTCGGTCACTTCGAGTTCAGCGATGTCCGATTCGGCGACGAGGTCGATCAAAGTCTTGAGTTTACGTAGATCCATGTGAAACCCCTTGGAATTATTGTGTATTAGAAGAGTAAATCAGCGCGCAAAAAGAGGGCGCAGCCGAGGATGATGCGTGAAGTTGTCGTAGATTAACGCTATTTAAGCGCGAAGTCGATGGCAAACCGGTAGCCGTCGATGCCGAGTCCGCAGATGGTGCCGCGGGCCAGCGCCGACAGGTACGAGTGATGGCGGAATTCTTCGCGCTGATAAATATTTGAGATATGGACCTCAATGAACGGGATCGCCACCGCAGCCAGCGCATCGCGCAAGGCCACGCTCGTATGGGTCAGCCCGCCAGGATTGATGACGATCGCGTCCACGCCCTCGGTACGGGCGGCGTGGATGCGGTCAATCAGCGCACCTTCATGGTTGCTCTGAAAGCAGGAAAGCGACCCGCCCGCAGCCTCGGCCTGCGCCGTGGCTGCGCTTTCGATGTCGGCCAGCGTTGCCGCGCCATACACCGCAGGCTCGCGGGTGCCCAATAAATTCAGGTTGGGACCGTTGAGCAGCAGTAGCTTTTTCGCCATTGTATTCTAGAGTCTATGCTCGAAAGTGTCGCATTTTGCCGCCAACGTCAGCTATTGGCAAGCGATAAAATTCTCTGTGGATACCTGCGACTTGAGCGGAGATCGGAAAAGAACGACCGTTCGTGAGCTCTACAGTGTTGCGAGGTCCGCTTTCAGCTCGTCGAATTTCAATTTCCCGAGATAAGTCTTGCGCACTTGTCCGTCGGCACCGATCAAGACCGTGAAGGGCAGGCCGCCATTCGTATTGCCGAAGGCGCGCGACAATTCCGTGCCGCCCATGCCGCCGACATACAGCGGGTACTTGATGTTGTGCTTGGCGGCGAACTCGCTCATGGCCGAAGGCGAATCGATGCCGACGCCGACCACGTTGAAGCGCTTGCCGTTTTCCTCATCGGCGATGGCGGACAGCTCCGGCATTTCCTGCACACAGGGGCCACACCAGGTCGCCCAGAAATTCACGAGCAGGGGTTTACCTTTCCATTGGGCCAGCGATTGCGGCTTGCCGGACAGGTCGTTCAGGGTTTGACTATATAAACCGGCGGCGGGGCCGGCATCGGCCACTGCGGTGGGGGCGGCGGCGGGCGCCGCCACGGGCGTCGTCTTGTTGCCGAATACGACGCCAAGGGCGCAAAAAATCACTGCCACGGCGATCAGCGCGCCCAGCTTCTTGTTTTTCTTCATTCGTCCTGTTCCAGGGATTGGTCGGTGGTCATCAGGGCGCGCAGGCCGGCGGCGTCGACACGCTGCAGGCGGCCATCGCCCCGGGGTTTCAGTGCGCCGCGCAGATCATGAAAATCATACAACTCGGCATGCACGGCTTCCTTATGCCACAGGAAGCTCACCGTTTCAACGGGTTCATGGCGCGCCCCCTTGAAATGCGGGGTTTCCGAGAGGTCTATATTGACGTTGCGGTTCAGGAGGAAGATCTCGACCTCCTTGGCGCTGTCGGCGAACAGCTGCAGGTGGATGTCGTCGTGCTCGCCCGCCGTGCCGTTCAGCACGGCGCCGGTGAGATAGGGCCGGAAGTCGGCCAGCGCATCCATCACCTGCAGCGCGGTCTCGCGTAGGGCCTGCAGACGCTCGGCATGCGCCGCGCCGCCGAACAGGGTCAGATAGCGCCGCACCTCGTCCTCGATCTCGGTATTGTCGGGCATGAGATTCGGTTGCGGCTGGTCCACGCCGAGCACCTGGCGGGCCGCCTTTTTACGCGCCGTCGGGTAGTCGGCGCCGTCTTGCGCGATCATGCGCGCAGCCGTTGCGGCGATCTGGGCGCGCAACTGCTGGAGGTCATTATTCTGGGTTGGCATCATGTTGTCGATCATACTCTTGAACGGAAAATGGCATCGCGTCGGGTAGAATCGCGTATTCGCTTTATTCCTCACAATCATGCACATTCACATCCTCGGCATTTGCGGCACCTTCATGGGCGGCCTGGCGGTCCTGGCGAAAGAAGCCGGTCACCGCGTTACCGGTTGCGACGCCAACGTCTATCCCCCGATGAGCACCCAGCTCGAGGCCCAGGGCATCGAACTGATCCAGGGCTATGGTCCGGAACAGGTGTCGCTGAATCCCGACCTGTATGTGGTCGGCAATGTGATGACGCGCGGTAATCCGTTGATCGAGGAAATCCTGAACCGTGGTTTGCCCTACGTGTCGGGCCCGCAGTGGATCGGTGAACATATTCTGCGTGAAAAATGGGTGCTGGCTGTCGCCGGTACCCACGGCAAGACGACGACTTCGTCGATGCTGGCCTGGATCCTGGAAGACGCGGGTTATTCGCCGGGCTTCCTGATCGGCGGCGTGCCGATGAACTTCGGCATTTCGGCGCGCCTGCAGGGCGACAGCGAATCGGACTTCTTCGTGATCGAGGCGGACGAGTACGACACCGCCTTTTTCGACAAGCGCAGCAAGTTCGTGCACTACCACGCGAAAACCGCCGTGCTGAACAACCTCGAATTCGACCACGCCGACATCTTCCCGGACATCGGCGCCATCGAAACCCAGTTCCACCACCTGGTGCGCACCGTACCGGGCGTGGGCCGCCTGGTGGTGAACGGCGACGAAGCCTCGCTGGCACGTGTGATCAAGCGCGGCTGCTGGAGCGACAAGGAAACCTTCGGTTCGTCCGAGGGCGTGAACTGGGCGATGGTCGAGCATCCGGGCGGCGCCAGCTTCGATGTTTTATTCAATGGCGAAAACCAGGGCACGGTCCACTGGGAACTGACCGGCAAGCACAACCGCTCGAACGCGCTGGCCGCGATCGCCGCTGCCCGCCACGTCGGCGTGCCGGTGGCGCAAGCCGTCGATTCGCTGTCGCGCTTCCAGAGCGTCAAGCGCCGCATGGAAGTGCGCGGCGTGGTCAACAACGTCACCGTCTACGACGATTTTGCGCACCACCCGACCGCGATCGCGACCACCGTCGGCGGCTTGCGCCAGCGTATCGGCACCTCGGGCCGCATCCTGGCCGTGCTGGAACCGCGTTCGAACACGATGAAGCTGGGCGCCATGAAGGACGCGCTGCCGGGCAGCCTGAAGGATGCGGACCTGGTGTTCGGATTCGGCAGCCAGCAGGCGCTGGGCTGGTCGCTGGCCGATGCATTAAAGCCGCTTGGGACGATTGCGCACAGTTTCGACCAGATCGACTACATGGTGCAGGCCATCGTGCAGGCGGCCCAGCCGGGCGACCACATCCTCGTGATGAGCAATGGCGGCTTCGGCGGCGTGCACCAGAAGCTGCTCGAGGCGCTGGCGAAATGATTCTGTATTTGCACGGTTTTCGTTCGTCGCCGCGTTCGTTCAAGGCGCGGGTGATGCAGGAGCGCATGACGGCGGCCGGCCGCGCCGGCGACCTGATCTGTCCGCAATTGCCGGCCTCGCCCAAAGCGGCGATGGAACTGGCCCTGCTGCTGGCCGAGCGCCATGCGCCGCACAATCTGTCCATCGTCGGCTCCTCGCTGGGCGGCTTCTATGCCACCTGGCTCGCCGAGCGCCTGGACGTGCCGGCGGTCTTGCTCAATCCCTCGGTCGATCCGCTGAAGAATCTCGAGCATCACGTCGGCGTGACGACCGGCTGGCATTCGGACGAACCCTTCGAGTTCAAGCGCGAATACATCGACGAACTGGCCGAGCTGAAAGTGGCGCAGATTACCAAGCCTGAGCGCTATTTCCTGATCGCGGCGACGGGCGACGAAGTGCTGGACTACCGCGACATGGTGAACCACTACCAAGGTGCGCGCCAGCACGTGATCCAGGGCAGCGATCACGCGATTTCGGAATTTCCGCAGTATGTCGATGAAGTGTTGGCCTTTTGCCAGCCAGGCGTGGACTGGTCAGGCGCGCCTAGGTGAGGGGACAATCGCTGCGCCTGGCGAAGTGGCACGAGAATGCCGGCGCTGTTGGCGCCGAACCGGCGATGCGCGACTGGTTGGAGACGACCGGTTCGCTGACGGCGCGCCTGGTCGCAAGCAGCGAGGCCTTCCGCGTGCGGCGCCTGCACCAGAAGCTGGCGCCGTGCTCGATCGAGGAGGCGGCGTGCATCGCGCTGCCGCGTCGCGGAGGGGTCTGGGAACGCGAAGTGCTGCTGCTGTGCGACGGCGTGCCGGTGGTGTTCGGCCATACGGTCGTGCCGATGTCGGCGACGGCAAGCGACTGGCCGCTGTTTTCGGCGCTGGGCGAACGCTCGCTCGGCAGCACCCTGTTTTATGACCCGAAGGTGCAACGCGGGCTGCTTGAATTTGCCCGGCTGCGTCCCGGTCACCGGCTGCTGGCGCGTGTACGTGCCGCGCTCGGGGCTGATGCGGACGCAACTAATTTCCATGCGCGGCGCTGTGTCTACCGCCGCCATCAAGGCCTGCTGATGGTCACCGAAGTATTCTTGCCGGCTGTAATGAACCTGACGGCAGCTGCAACAAAATAAAAGATAGCGAAATAACATGAACGTATTTTTTGAGGAATCGGGCGACTTCAAGGTCGGCACGGTGTTGTCGACGGCCGGTGAGGCCTACCAGGTCGAACTGTCGAGCGGTAAGCGGTCCAAGGTGAAAACCAAGGACGTCCTGCTCCAGTTCGAAAAACCGGCGCCGGAAGCGCTGCTGGAGGAAGCGAAGGGTATCGCCGCCGAAGTCGATCTCGACTTCCTGTGGGAAGTGGCAGGGCAGGAAGAATTTGGCTTTGCGGAACTGGGCGCCGAATACTTCGGCCACGCGCCGCTGCCGGCGGAAGCGGCCGGCCTGGTGCTGGCCCTGCACAACGCCCCGATCTATTTCTATAAAAAGGGACGCGGACGCTACAAGGCCGCGCCCGAGCAGTCGCTGCGCGCGGCCCAGGCCGGCATCGAAAAGAAGAAGCAGCAGGGGCTGATCCAGCAAGCCTATGTCGAAGAATTGAAGGCAGGCACGCTGCCGGCGGCGATGCAGCCGATTGTTGCCCAACTGCTGTTCAAGCCGGACAAGAACACCATCGAGTACAAGGCGCTGGAAGCGGCGGCCAACGAGCTGCAGACGACCGCGCCGCGGTTGATGCTGGCGACGAAAGGCATCGGTTCGCCCAAGGATTTGCACATGGGCCGTTTCCTGTTCGAGAACTTCCCGCGCGGCGCCGGCTTCCCGCAAGTGGCCGTGCCGAGCGCGCCGACGGCGCTGCCAGTCGCGAAGGTCGCCGCCTTCTCGATCGACGACGTCACCACTACCGAGATCGACGATGCCTTCTCGGTCGAGCAACTGGACGATGGCAACGTGCGCGTCGGCATCCACATCGCCGCGCCGGGCCTGGCCATCAAGCCGGACGACGAGATCGACAAGATCGCGCGCAGCCGCATGTCGACCGTCTATATGCCCGGCGACAAGATCACCATGCTGCCGGACGAGGTGGTCAACGCGTTCACCCTGGCCGAAGGCAATACCTGCCCGGCGCTGTCGCTGTATGCGACCTTGAACCCGGCCGACTGGTCGACCGTCTCGACCACGACGCGCGCCGAGCTGGTGCCGATCCAGAGCAACCTGCGCCACAACGATCTCGACGAGCTGGTCAACGAAGAGACGCTGGAAAATGGTGTTGGAGAATATCCGCACAAGGCGGAACTGGCGCTGCTGTGGAAGTGGGCCCTGAAGCTGGAAGCGGGGCGCATGGCCAAGCGCGAAGCGTTTGGATTGAAGCCGGAGCAGGCCAATCGCGTCGACTTCAATTTCTATGTCGAAGACGACGTGGTCTCGATCGTGCGCCGCAAGCGCGGTGCGCCGCTCGACAAGATCGTCGCGGAACTCATGATTTTCGCGAACAGCACCTGGGGCAAGCTGCTGCACGACTCCGGCGTGCCGGGCATCTACCGTTCGCAGGGCGCCGGCAGCGGTGCGGGCTGGGCGGCCAAGATGCAGGTGCGCATGGTCACGCACGCAGCGCCGCACCAGGGTCTCGGCGTCGATCAATATGCCTGGAGCACTTCTCCACTGCGCCGCTATACCGACCTGGTCAACCAGTGGCAGATCATCGCCTGCGCCGAGCACGGCGTGACGGCGCCGCTGGTCGCGCCTTTTAAACCGCGCGACGCGACCCTGTTCTCGATCGTCTCGGCCTTCGACGCGGCCTATGCCGCGTACAACGATTTCCAGCAGACCATGGAACGCTACTGGTGCCTGCGTTGGCTGGGCCAGGAAGGCGTCAAGCAGGCCGACGCCGTCGTACTGAAGGACGACGTGCTGCGCCTCTCCGACGTGCCGCTGGTGATCCGCCTGGCCGGCATGCCGCAGGTGGCGCGCGGCGCGCAAGTCAAACTCGACATCGTGCGTTGGGACGAGGTCGACCTGTCGCTGGAGGCACGCCTGCTTGAGGTGGCGGCGGCGCCGAGCGAGGACATCGCTTTCGAAGAGGAAGAGGGCGAAGTGGCCGATACCGGGGAAGCCGCGGTCGAGGAAGTTGTCGAAGCCGAAGGCGCGGTTGCCGCTGTCAGCACCGACGACCCGGCCCCGGCTGCCGGTTGATGGCGGCAAGAATCGAGGCAGGCTCCCCGCCGCGCCGCGGGCACCGCTCGCTGCGCGCGCTCGTGCTCGCCACGGCCGCGCTCATGCTGCTGTACTGGGGCGCCTTTGGCTGGATGGTCTACCGGGCGCCGATGCCCTATGAAGCGATCGACCTCGACCACGATGGCTCGGTCAGCTTCGACGAGGCCGATTACGTGTCCTCCTTCGGCATGCGCACGATTTACAAGCAGGGCGAGAAGTGCGTCGAGTATTACGCGGAGAAGGATGGGCACGCGTTGAAGCTGGTCTGCCCGAAGTAATGAGGGTTGGCCGCGCGTTATGCATGTGCCAACAATTTTTCTGGGACGTTGCCGCGCCGCCACCACGCTTCCGCAGTGACATCCCACACGACCGCTTCGCACGGTAGAATGCTTGGATTCCCAGATTCAAAGCCGTTCGGCCGCCCGTGTGAAGTACTCCCGAGAAAACCGCCCCCTGACGATTGCCCTGGCCGCCTCCGTGCTGGCTCACGCGGTCCTGCTCGCCATCCGTTTCGCGGCGCCCGATGCCTTGCGCTTCGAGCCGGCCGATCCGGGCCTGGAAGTCATCCTCGTCAACGCGAAACATGCCAAGGCGCCCAGTAAAGCCGAGGCGCTGGCCCAGGCCAACCTGGAAGGCGGCGGCACGGCGGACGCGGGACGCTCGAAGTCGCCGCTGCCCGACCTGCGCAAGACCGAAAACGGCGACAGCATCAAGGCCCTGCAAAAGCGCATCGTCGAACTCGAGCAATTGCAGCAGAACGTGCTGACCCGGGTGCAGAAGTCGGCTTTTGTCGCCGCCCCCGTCACCGACAAGGACAAGCCCGATCCGACCCGGACCGGCAACGACGAGGTCGACACCGCGAAACAGATCGCGCGCATGACGGCGGAAATCACGCAGACGATCGAGGACCAGAACAAGCGCCCGAAGCGCACCCACATCTCGCCCAGCACGCGCCAGGTCGGCTACGCGCTGTACTACAAGGCGATGCAGAAACAGGTGGAAGAGGTCGGCACGCTGAACTTCCCCCAGCAAAACGGCAAGAAACTGTATGGCGAGCTGGTGGTGTCGATTCCCGTGTTCCAGGACGGCAGCCTGTACCAGAAGGAAGGCGGCCCGCGCATCGAGCGCTCGTCCGGCAATCCGGCCCTGGACCGCGCGGCCCTGGAAATCGTGCGCCGTGCCGCGCCTTTCGGCGCTTTCCCGCAGAACATGCGCACGGCCGGCAAGGATGACCTGTGGATCGTGATCACCCGTTTTACTTTTACCCGCGAGGAAAAAGTGAAGGCCGAACTGCAGGAGCAGGCGTAATGGACAAATACTGCGTGATCGGCAATCCAGTCGCCCACAGCAAATCGCCCCAGATCCACGCCGCCTTTGCCGCGCAGACCGGCCAGAACATGGCGTACGAGCGCTGCCTGGCGCCGCTCGACGGATTTCTCGACCTCGTGCGCACCCTGGTCAAGCAGGGCTACCAGGGCGCCAACGTCACCGTACCCTTCAAACTGGAAGCGGCGACGATCGCCACGCGCCTGAGCGAACGCGCGCGCGCGGCCGGGGCTGTGAACACCCTGCGCTTCGTCGATGGCGAGATCGTCGGCGACAACACCGACGGCGCCGGCCTGGTCGCCGACATCGTCAGGAATGCCGGGGTGTCGCTGACGGGTAAGCGCATCCTGCTGCTGGGGGCGGGCGGCGCGGCGCGCGGCGTCATGCTGCCCTTTATCGAAGAGAAGCCGGCGTCTATCCTGGTGGCGAACCGCACCCGCGCCACGGCCGACAGCCTGGCCGCCGCCTTCGCCGGCCACGGCGTGGAAGTGGCCGCCTGCGGCTTCGACGAGATCGCCGGACCCTACGACATCGTCGTGAACGCGACTTCGAGCAGCCTGGCGGGCGACATGCCGCCGGTGCCGGCCTCGGCTTTTGCCAAAGGCACGCTGGCTTTCGATATGATGTACGGCAGCGCGCCGTCGCCGTTCATGGCGTTTGCGGCGCAGCAGGGCGCCGACACGCGCGACGGCCTCGGCATGCTGGTCGAACAGGCCGCCGAAGCGTTTACGGTCTGGCGCGGCGTGCGGCCGGCAACGGCCGAGGTGCTGAACAATCTGCTCAACCTAAAATAAGTATAACGATGGCAAAACGAGGTAATGGATCGGGCGCGGCCAAGGGCGGCCGGCGCTGGATCAAATGGATTTTCCTGGGCCCGATCCTGGCCGTCTTCCTGCTCCAGCTGTATTTCTTCATCCAGGTCTGCTGGTTCGCCTACTTCAATCCGAGTTCGACCAGCTTCATGCGCCAGCAGCTGTCCGTGCTGCGCGAGAAGAACCCGAATGCCGAACTGAAGCACCAGTGGGTGCCTTACGAGCGCATCTCGAACAACCTGAAACGCGCCGTGGTCGCTTCGGAAGACGCGAACTTCGCCGACCATCCGGGCGTCGACTTCGATGCGCTGGAACGCGCCTACAACCGCAACAACCGCAAGCACAAGGTCGTTGGCGGCGGCTCGACCATCACGCAGCAGCTGGCCAAGAACCTGTTCCTGTCGGGCGACCGCAGCTACCTGCGCAAGGGGCAGGAGATGATCATCGCCTTCATGCTGGAAACGGTGATGAGCAAGCGGCGCATCCTCGAGGTCTACCTCAACGTGGTCGAGTTCGGCCGCGGCGTGTTCGGCGCCGAAGCGGCGGCGCGCTATTACTTCAAGGTGCCGGCCGCCAACCTGGCGCCCTTCCAGGCCGCCAGGTTGGCCGTGATGCTGCCCAATCCACGCTACTACGACCGCCACCGCAGCACCAATTACCTGGTCAAGCGTACGGTGCTGATCCAGCGCCGCATGGCCTCGGCCGAGTTGCCGTAAGTCCGATCGCCGAAAAACAGCTGAATGCCCCGCAAAACTGTTGTTTCGGGGTGGCCGGGCTCGGGGCTAACGGGTACACTTGCGTCAGTTTTGATTCCGGCCGAGAAAGCGCATGATCAACGTATTTGTCCTACAAAATGGCCGACTGAACCAGGTGCCCATCGCCTCGCGCGCGGACCTGGAGAATGCCACGCCTGTCTGGGTCGATCTCACCGATCCGGATGACGACGAACGCGCGTGGGTCAAGACGATATATGGCGTGACGCTGCCGGGCGAAGACGAAGTCTCGGACATCGAAGCCTCGGCGCGCTATTACGAAGCGGAGAATGGCGACCTGCACCTGCGCACCGACTTCCTGCTCGAGGAAGAAGACGGTCCGTCGCGGGTGGTGACGGTCGCCTTCATCCTGTCGGGCAAGCGCCTGTTCTCGGTGCACTCGGACGATTTGCCCGTGTTCCGCCTGGTGCGCATGCGCGCCCGTTCGCGTCCCGGTTCGATCGCCGACTACATGGACGTGCTGCTCGACCTGTACGCGACCGATGCCGAGTATTCGGCGGACGCCCTGGAGGGCATCTACGAGAGCCTGGAAGAGGTCAGCCAGCGCGTGCTGCAGAAGGAATTCACCGACCAGGACGCGGCGGCCGCGCTGAACGCGATCGCCCACGAGGAAGACTTGAACGGCCGCATCCGCCGCAACATGATGGACACCCGGCGCGCCGTCAGCTTCCTGATGCGCGGCCGATTACTGAACTCGGAACAGTTCGACGAGGCGCGCCAGATCCTGCGCGACATCGAATCGCTGGATGGCCACACCTCTTTCCTGTTCGACAAGGTCAACTTCCTGATGGATGCAACCGTCGGTTTCATTAACATCAACCAGAACAAGATCATCAAGATCTTCTCGGTGGCCTCGGTCGCCTTCCTGCCGCCGACGCTGATCGCCAGCATCTACGGCATGAACTTCCAGAAGTGGTTCCCCGAGCTGACCTGGGATTACGGCTATCCGTTCGCGATCGGGCTGATGGTGGCGAGCGCGATTGCGCCGCTGTGGTATTTCCGCCGCCGCGGCTGGCTGAAGCTGGCGTAATAAAATTCCACGAGTGTAGGGTGGGCGCCCCGTGCCCACCAAAACGATGCGCAAACTAAGTGCACGCCATTGGTGGGCACGGGGCGCCCACCCTACAATGGCGTAATAAAATTTCAACGAAGCGGTCGGTGTGAAATTTTATTTCACGGCCACCGAGGCTACCGGTTCGCGAAAGCCTTCTCCCCCATCCTCGCAGCGCATCCGGCTGAGCACCTTGCCGCCCCGCGCGACGATCACCCCATCCTCGAATTCCGGCGTCGTGCCGTCGGCGCCGCGCGCCACCTTGCTGTAGACGGTATAGGTGTAGGCGCCGCGCCGGAAGGCGACCGTCGTTTCTCCGCCGCCGACCAAGGGCGCCGATTTCACCGTGAAGGCCGCGCTGGCCTGGCGGCCCGGCTCTGGATACGACAACTCGACACTGTCGGGCCGGCCGAAGCGGTAGCTCAGCATGCCGCGGTCGCCGGCCGGGCGGCACAACGCTACCTGCTTGCTGCCCACGTGGCAGGCGAACACGACGGGTTCATCGGGCGCACACAGCGAAGCGGCCTGCGCCGGCATGGTCACGCAGCACGCCGCGGCGAACACGCATTCAGATACCCAGTACTTTCTTGATGCTCGCAAGGCGCGCTCCGCGATCTTCCAGTCCGTTCAATCCGCCATTGATAGCGCGGGTCACTTGCTCGAGGTCATCTTGGTCAGCAAGCGGGTTTACTGTACGCGCATCCCAGTAATAGAAAGCCGATTCGATTGCGTACTTGAGTTCGCTCATGAGCAGTTCCGGTTCCGCCACGAAATCGCGCGGATCGAGGCTGTTGCGGGCGTTATGCGCCGCAGTAAAGTCGGCGTAATTGTCTTTGCCGGTGAGCTGGATCAGGCCGCGCCCGCGGTAGCGAAAGCCGTCGCCCGAGGCTTCGTCGCCATTGCCCAGGCGGTTCGCGTAGACATAGGACAGCAGTCGCTCCGGGTTGCCGGCGTAGCTGTCCGCTTCCAGCCACAGTTTCGGACGTAATCTATCGGGCCGGCCCTCGGCGTCGAGGCGGCAATCGTCGAGCGCGCGGTCGTAGCGCGCCGGGCCGCCGCGGCATCCAAAAATCTCGCGCATGCGCGGCGCCGAATAGCGGCCGTTTTCTTCCAGCGCGCGAAAGCCGCTTTCATGGCCGATCTGGGCCAAAAAATGGGCCAGGCGCAGGGGCGTGTTCACGGCGTAGCGGCGCGCGCCATCGTTCAGCGCGTCGACGATGCCGGCGTAGTACGCGTCGGAATTGGAAGCGTCGGCCGCGCGCAGCAGGGCGAGCGTGACCACCGGCTGCGGCGATGGCGGCAGCGGTGCTTGCGAGCGCGGCACCCGCGAACGGGGCGCGCCGGGAGGAGAACGTCTCGATCGTGCCATGGTCAGCCCCTTCCTGGCTGGAAAGCACCCGATTAGCGGCCGGCTGGAGCGCTCTTAGAGCGTAGCGAACATCGCCACCACTGCAGCCGCCATGATCGCCACGCCGCCCCAGCCGAGCACGAGGTGACGTCGCGACAGCGTGTACTCACCCATGATCTTGCGGTTCTGCGCAAGCAGCATCATGATGGTCATCACCGGGACAGCGATCACACCATTGATCTGGGCCGACAGCATCAGCGCTTCGATGGGGTCGATCGGTGCATAGTCGAGCAGCATGCCGCCGACTGTCGCCAGCACAATGATGCCGTAGAATTTTTTCGCTTCCTGCACCTTGAGTTCGAGGCCATTTTTCCAGCGCAGGCTTTCGGTCACGGCGAACGCGGCCGAGCCGGCCAGTACCGGTACGGCCAGCAGGCCGGTGCCGGCAATGCCGAGGGCAAACAGCCAGAACGCGAAATCGCCGGCCACCGGACGCAGCGCTTCGGCGGCCTGGGCCGACGTCTGGATGTCGGTGACGCCATGGGCGCCCAGCGTCACGGCCGCCGTCAGCATGATGAAGAAAGCGACCGTGTTCGAAAAGCCCATGCCGATCATCGTATCGGTCTTCACGCGTTTCAATTGTTCCGTCGCATCGACGGCGCTGATGCGCAGGGCGTGGGTCGTGTCGTCGGCGCGGATCTCTTCGACTTCCTGCGACGCTTGCCAGAAAAAGAGATAGGGACTGATGGTGGTGCCAAAAATGGCCACGATCAAGGCAATCGATTCCTTCGTGAACGAGAAATGCGGCATCACGGTGCGCGCCGCCACCTCGCGCCAGGGAATGTCGATGGCAAAACCGGTCGCCACATAGGCCAGCAGGCCCAGCGTCAGCCACTTCAGGAAACGCACGTAGCGGGTGTAGGGCAGGAACAATTGCAAGGCCAGGCAGAGCAGGCCGAAGCCGAGCGAATACATGTGCGCCGAACCGGCGCCCGCGACCATGCGCGCCGCCTCGCCCATGGCGGCTATGTCTGCCGAAATATTGATCATGTTCGCGACCAGGAGCAGCAGCACCAGCGTGTACAGCAGCCAGGCCGGATAGGTGCGCCGGATGTTGCCGGCCAGGCCGAGCCCGGTGACGCGGCCGATGCGCGCCGACACGGCCTGGATCCCGACCATGAAGGGGTAGGTCAGCACCAGCGTCCAGAGCGTATTGAAACCGAAGCGCGCGCCCGCCTGGGAATAGGTGGCGATCCCGGACGGGTCGTCGTCGGCGGCGCCGGAAATCAGGCCGGGGCCGAGCGACTTCAGGGTGGCGTTGTCGGTCAGGCGCTGGAACAGTGGCATGCGGCTCCCTGGTCTATGTCGGGCGAAAAAAAAGGGAGCCGGCGGCTCCCTTGCTGGATCATGCGAGGCGGGCGAATACCCTGCGCGCCGCCGCGATCGTTTCCTCGATCACCGCATCGTCGTGCGCGGCGGACACGAAACCCGCTTCGAACATGGCCGGTGCGAAATACACACCTTCGTCCAGCATGCCGTGGAAGAAGGCATTGAAGCGTGCCTTGTCGCCAGCCATCATCTGGCCGTAGCTTGCCGGCACCGTCTCGCTGAAATAAAAGCCGAACATGCCGCCGACCGCATCGCCGCAGAAGGCGATGCCGGCTTCTTTCGCGGCAGCTGTCAGGCCGGCGACCAGCTTTTCGCCGGCGGCCGTCAGCTTCTCGTAGAAGCCCGGTTCCTGGATGATCTTCAGGGTCGTCATGCCGGCGGCCACCGCCACCGGGTTGCCCGACAGGGTGCCGGCCTGGTAGACCGGGCCGATCGGCGCCATCTTCTGCATCAGTTCCGTCTTGCCGCCGAAGGCCGCGACCGGCAAGCCGCCGCCGATGACTTTACCGAGGGCGGTCAGGTCCGGGGTGATGCCATACATTTCCTGGGCGCCGCCCAGGCCCACGCGGAAGCCGCACATGACTTCGTCGAAGATCAGCACGGCGCCGTGCTCGGTGCACAGCTCGCGCATGCGCGTGAGGAATTCCGGCGTGGCGCGGATCAGGTTCATGTTGCCGGCGACCGGCTCGACGATCACGCAGGCGATGGTGTCGCCCATCGAGGCGAAGGCTTCTTCGAGCTGGGTGACGTTGTTGTAGTCGAGGACCAGGGTGTGCTTGACGAAATCTTCGGGTACGCCGGCCGAGGTCGGGTTGCCGAAGGTGAGCAGGCCGGAGCCGGCTTTGACCAGCAGCGAATCGGCGTGGCCGTGGTAGCAGCCTTCGAACTTCACGATCTTGTCGCGGCCGGTGGCGCCGCGCGCCAGGCGCAGCGCGCTCATGGTCGCTTCGGTGCCCGAGGACACCAGGCGCACCTGTTCGATCGACGGGACCAGCTTGCAGATTTCCTCGGCGATTTCGATCTCGCCTTCGGTCGGCGCGCCGAACGACAGGCCGTTGGCGGCCGCATCCTGCACCGCCTTGATTACTTTCGGGTGCGCGTGGCCGACGATGGCCGGGCCCCAGGAACCGATGTAGTCGATGTAGCGCTTGCCGTCGGCATCCCAGAAATACGGGCCTTCGGCGCGGGTGATGAAGCGTGGCGTGCCGCCGACCGAGCGGAAGGCGCGCACCGGGGAGTTGACGCCGCCGGGGGTGCTTTCCTGGGCGCGGGCGAACAGGGTGTCGTTACGGGAAACAGATTGTTCAGTCGTCATTGGATGGATGCTTTCGTGCTGCCGGCCTGCGGCAGGATGCGATAAAAACGGTTGGGAACGAGCTTGCCCATGCCGAAGCGCTGGGCGTGCTGGAGGGCGCCATAGGTGTATGCCTGGGCGGCATGCAGGGCCTCGATAGCGTCCATGCCGCGCGCCATGCAGGCGGTCAGCGCGCCCGAGAGCGTGGTGCCGGCGCCGACGAAATGGCCGGGCAGGTGCTGCCAGTCGAGGATGGTCACGCCGTCGTCGCGGTCGAACAGGCTGTTGGCGCGCTTGTGGCCTTCGCTCGAGGTGCCGGTGACGAGCACGTACTGGCAGCCGCGCGCGGTGAGTTCGGCCACGTCGGCTTCGAGCGAGCCGTCGGCACCGGCCTCGCGCCAGAGTTCGGCCATGCGCCCGAGTTCCGATTGCGACAGTTGCAGGATCGTTGCCTGCGGCGCCAGGATCTGGCGGATCGAGGCCACAATGTCCTCGTCCGACATGCCGGAGTCGGGCAGGGCGGACAGGAAAGGATCGACGATCAGCGGCACCTCGGCGTAGTCCGAGACGATTTCGGCGATGGCGGCGGCCTGCTCGATGCTAGCGATGGCGCCGATTTTCACCGCGGCGATCGGCATGTCTTCGAGCACCTGGCGCGCCTGGTCGGCCATGACGCCGGTATCGACTTCATGCCACTCCTCGACGCGCGCGCTGTCCGACACCAGCATGGCGGTGGTGATCGACAGGGCATGGCAGCCATGGGCGGCGAAGGTGGCGACATCTGCCTGCACGCCGAGCGCCCCGACCGGGTCGGACACCCCAAATGTGAGAATCAGCGGAGACGGTTGGTTTTGCACGACGGGTAGATTAAGATACCTGATTCCCCATTTTACTAGATCGAAGGAACGACAACGTGAGTAACGATACGACGGCGACCGCTTACCAGACCTGGATGTGCCTGATCTGCGGATGGGTCTACGACGAAGAAGCAGGCGCCCCGGACGACGGGATCGCGCCTGGTACGCGCTGGGCCGATGTGCCGATGAACTGGACGTGCCCCGAGTGCGGCGCACGCAAAGACGATTTCGAGATGACCGCAATCTGATCTGCGGTCGCCGTTGTAGGGTGGGCTCCGCCCACGCGATATGGTACCTCTGCACACTACTGACGGTATTCCACGCTGCGACTGTGCACATGGTTCACCGCGTGGGCGGAGCCCACCCTACAAATGCAGCAATTCTGATGCTTACTTGGCAATCAAGTTATCAAACCAACTCTGGTCGATAACGTAATTTCTAGCCCTTCCAACAAGCTTTCCCCCCTCCCGTTTGCCCTTAGTTGACTCTGTGCAACACTTCCCGCACAAGCCCATCGCCCTATGCTATCTTGGCGGTCCATGCTGAAGTGAAACGAATATGACGACGACATCGCAGGGAGCAAATGGCCTCACGGTCATGGTGGTCGACGACAGCAACACGATCCGCCGTTCGGCCGAGATTTTCCTCACCCAAGCCGGCTACCAGGTGGTGCTGGCCGAGGACGGTTTCGACGCGCTGGCCAAGATCAACGACCACCATCCGGCCCTCGTGTTCTGCGACATCCTGATGCCGCGCCTGGACGGTTACCAGACCTGCGCCCTGATCAAGAAAAGCGCGCGCTTCCACGCGACGCCGGTCGTCATGCTCTCATCAAAAGACGGCCTGTTCGACCGCGCGCGCGGCGCGATGGTCGGCTCGAGCGCCTATCTCACCAAGCCGTTTTCCAAAGACACCCTGCTCGCGGCCGTCCGCGAGCACACGGCCCCGAAGGCCTGATACTGACATTGCGGAGCCCCCGTGGCCATTAACAAGATCCTGATCGTCGACGACTCCCCGACCGAACGCTACTACCTGACCGACATCCTGGTGAAAAACGGCTTTGCCGTCTCGACCGCCGACAACGGCGAGGATGCGCTGGTCAAGATGCGCGCCGACCGCCCCGAACTGATCCTGATGGACGTCGTCATGCCGGGCGCGAACGGCTTCCAGGTGACGCGTGCGATCGCGCGCGATCCCGACCTGGCCGCCGTCCCCGTCATCATCTGCAGCAGCAAGAACCAGGAAACCGACCGCATCTGGGGCATGCGCCAGGGCGCCAAGGATTACTTCGTCAAGCCGGTCGATCCAGGCCAGCTGCTGGCGCGCATCGCCGCGCTGGGCGCCTGATGAACGCCGCCCTTGATGCCGGCATGCTGGCGCCGCAGGCGGCGCGCCGCACCCGCCTGCGCGACTACCAGGCGCAGCTCCTGGAGCGCATGCAGGCCGCGCAAAGCGGCAGCGGCGCGACCCTGCACCAGCTGGGCGTGGCGATCGGCGGCGAGCGTTACCTGCTGGAGCTCACCGAAGCCGGCGAGATCGTGCCGCCGCCCGCGCTGGCCGTCGTGCCGCTGACCCAGCCCTGGTATCTCGGCCTGGCCAACGTGCGCGGCAGCCTGATGGGCGTGATCGACCTGGCACGCTATCTCGATCCCGATACGAGCGCCGCCGGGCCTGACGCGCGCCTGGTGTCGCTGGCGCCGCGCCTGGGCATCAATTGCGCGCTGCTCGTCACGCGCGTCCACGGCCTGCGCCGCCCGGGCGCGATGCAGGAAGAAGGCAATCGGCTGCGCGATGCCGAGGGCCATGCCTGGACGCCGCTGTCGCTGGCGGCACTGGTGCGGGACGAACGCTTCCTGCACGTCGCACTGGCCCCACGCCGATAACACACACTTATAAAAACCGCAGCATCAGGAGCCGCAATGGGAATCGCTTCCAAGATGAGTTTGAATTTCCTCCCGAAAGGGAAGGTCGAGAACGACACCGTGCTGGCGTCGCCCGACACGCGCTTCGGCGCCGACGTGCTGACGGCCGCGGCGCCTGACGAGACGGCGAGCGCGCCCGCCGGCGGTTCGGCCGAGGAAGCCATGCAGCGCCTCGGGAACGTGATGCGCGGCCGCTCCGCCGCTTCTCCTTCGGCCGAGGTGGAAGACGAGGACGAGGACGACAAACTCAGCCTGCCCTTGATCGGCCACCTGTCGCTGCCGCGCCAGCTGCGCATCCTGCTGGCCGCCTTCGGCGCCGGCATCCTGCTGACCATTCTCGGGATGTGGCAGAACGCGGCGGAGAACGCCAAGGTCGCGGCGCAAATCCAGGTCGCCGGCGACCTCCTGATGCACACCCAGCGTGCCGGCAAGGCGGCGCCGAACGCACTCGCCGGACGCGCCGATTCTTTCGGCCAGCTCGACGAAAGCCGCACCGAAGTCGACCGCAACATGCGCCTGCTGGCCAAGGGCGGCGACCTGGGCGAGGTCGCCATCCCCGGCGCCAGCGGCCGCCAGGCCGCCCAGCTCGCGCGCGTGCGCAATACCTGGAGTGCGTCCGAGCAGGGCGCGGCCAACATCCTGAAAATGAAGCCGGCGCTGATCGCCTTCGATAAAAGCGTGCGCCAGCTCGACGGCCTCGCTTCCGAGATGCTCAAGCTCACCGAAGACCTGATGACGCAGAACGTCGAGCGCGGCGCCAGCGCCGGCGAACTGGCGGCGATTGGCCGCATGATGATGCTGACCCAGCGCCTGGCGCGCGGCGCCAACCAGTTCTTCGCCATCGGCGTGCCCGACGACGACGCCGCCGTGCGCATCGGCGCCGACAGCGCGGCCTTCGAGCACGCGCTCGGCGTGCTGCTCGGTGGCGGCGCCGCCCAGCGCAACCCGGACTTGCGCGACAAGCTGGTGCAGGTCCAGACCCGCTTCAATGCCTTCCGCAAGGACTTCTCGCCCTTCCTCGACAACCCGGCCGCCTACTCGAAGGCGCGCGCCGCCGCCCGCACCATCCACCGCGACAACGAAGACGTGAAAAAGGAAGTGGCGGCGCTGCAGTCCGGCTACCGCGACCAGCAATCCTCGCAGAACGGCTGGTTCTGGCTGCTGGTGGTCGCTTCGATCTTCACCCTCGCCACCGCCGGTTCGATCAGCCGCGTCATGCTGCAGGACTCGCGTAATCGCACCCGCGGCGCGGAAAGCCGCCGCCGCGAAGCGGAAAGCCAGCGCCAGCTGGCGCAGGCCCAGGAAGAAGAAGCCAAGGCCACCAACAGCCAGAACCAGGCCGCGATCCTGCGCCTGATGAACGAACTGCAGGAAGTGGCGGACGGCGATTTGACCGTGCACGCCACCGTCTCCGAAGACATCACCGGCGCGATCGCCGACTCGGTCAACTACACGGTCGAGGAATTGCGCGGCCTGGTGCTGCGCGTGACCACCACCGCCGAGCAGGTGACGCTGGCCTCGAACGAGGCGCAGCTGATTTCCACAGGCCTGCTGGGCGCGACCGAGCAGCAGTCGCGCGAGATCGAGGAAGCGTCATCCACGGTCCGGCGCATGGCCGGCGAGATCACCGACGTGTCGAAGTCGGCCAACGAATCGGCCGAGGTGGCGCGCCAGTCGGTGGCTGCGGCGGAGCAGGGCTCGGCCGCGGTGCAGAACGCGATCCTCGGCATGCACGAGATCCGCGAACAGATCCAGGAAACCTCGAAGCGTATCAAGCGCCTGGGCGAATCCTCGCAGGAGATCGGCGAGATCACCGAACTGATTTCCGACATTACCGAACAGACCAACGTGCTGGCGCTGAACGCGGCGATCCAGGCGGCGTCCGCCGGCGAAGCGGGCCGCGGCTTCTCGGTCGTGGCCGAAGAGGTGCAGCGCCTGGCCGAACGCTCGGGCGAAGCGGCCAAGCAGATCGGCGCGCTGGTGCGGACGATTCAGACCGACACCCACGACGCCGCCGCGGCGATGGAAAAATCGACCCAGGGCGTGGTCGAGGGCGCGCGCCTGTCGGACGCCGCCGGCGCCGCGCTGGCCGACATCTCGCGCGTCTCGAACCGCCTCGCGGAACTGATCCAGGGGATCTCGTTTGCGACCGCCCTGCAGGCGACGTCCGCGAATGGCGTCGCGCACAACATGCAGCACATCCTGTCGGTGACCGAGCACACCCAGCAAGGCACCGAACAGACCGCACAATCGATCCGCCAGCTGGCCGTGCTGGCGCAGGAACTGAAAAACTCGGTGTCGCGCTTCCGCGTCGCCGCCTGAGCCGGACTTTGATATATCAAGACGACGATGACTTCATCCCAGCCCGCGCCCGCCTTTGACACCGGTCCCCTGTCCTGGGTGATCGGCGAGATCCGCGGCGCGCTCGAACGCGCCAGCACCGCCCTGCAGGACGCCGCCACGCGTTCGAGCGAAGCCCAGCCGACCCTGCTGCTGCATGCGAAGACGCATTTGCACCAGGCGCACGGCGCGCTGCAGATGGTTGACGTCGCCGGCGTGGGCCTGCTCACGGGCGCCGCCGAGCGCGCGCTGGAGCGCTTCAAGGAGCGTACGCTGGACTGCACGCCGGAGACCGTCAAGGCCGTGCGCGACGCTTTTAATGCGATCGGCGAATACCTGGACGAACTGGTGGCGGGCAGCGCACCGCAGCCGCTGCGCCTGTTTCCGTATTACCGCGCGCTGCAGGAACTGCTGGGCGCCGAGCGCATCCATCCGTCGGATCTGCTGGATGTGGATACCTCGGCGGCGCAAGTCGTCAATGATGTCGTCCCCGATTACGCGGCCTGCCGCGCCCAGTTCGAGAAGGCGCTGCTGCCATACCTGAAGAGCGCGGATGCCGCCGCCCAGCGCACGCATGCGGGCGCGCTCGCCGCCGCCATCGCGCCATTGGCCGGCACTGGCACCGCCTGGCGCGCGCTGCACACGGTCGCGGCCCTGGTCGCAGACGGCAGCCTGGCGGGCGATTTGTATGTGAAGCAGCTGTTCGGCCAGATCAATTTGCAGCTGCGCCGCCTGGCGCAGGGCCAGGCCGGTCTGCCGGACACCATGCTGCGCGATGCGCTGTTCTTCATCGCCGTGGCACCCGCTGCCAACGGCGAGGCGGCAGCATTGCGAAAAGCGTTCCGGCTCGATGGCGCCGTGCCTGCCGATTACACGGAACGCCGCTACGGCAAGGTCGACCCGGCCGCGCTGAAGGAAGCGAAGGAGGCGCTGGCCCGGTCGAAGTCCGACTGGGACCAGCTGGCCGTGCACCCGGACGATACGCGCGAGGCGGACTTCAACGACGCGCTGGCGACCCTGGCCGGCGCCAGCGACAAGCTCGGCGCGCCGGCGCTGGCCCAGCTGCTGCGCGAACTCGGCCAGGCCGCCAACGCCTCGATCGCCTCCGGCCGCAACGACCAGTTCGGCCTCGAGATGGCGACCGCGATGCTGTTCGTCGAACATGGCCTGGACCAGGTGCGCCAGCTGCCCGAGGATTTCGGCCAGCACGCGGAAGTGGTGGGCCAGCGCCTGCTGGCCCTGGCCGCCGGCCAGACGCCGCCGCAGGCGCCCGACTGGCAGAACGAATTGGCGCAGCAGATCCAGCAGGGCCAGACCGTGGCGGTGCTGGCGGGCGAGATCAAGTCCGGCCTGCGCCAGGTCGAAAAGCTGCTCGACGAGTACTACGACGAACCGCAGCACAAGCGCGGCGCGTTGGATGCCGCCGCGCCCGTGCTGCACCAGATCCAGGGCGCGCTGTCCATCCTCGACCAGGAAGCGGCGGCGCGCACCGCGCACCACGTGCGCGAGGCGGTGGCGGAACTGGCCGCGGGCGACGGCGACGTCCAGGCCCAGGCCGGCGCCCTGCACAACATCGCGCGCAACATCGGCGCGCTCGGCTTTTTCACCGACATGCTGGCGCAGAACAGCGACAGCGCGAAGGGCCGCTTCGTCTTCGACGAGGAAGCGGGACTGCTGCGCGAACTGAGCTTCGAGCAGGCCGGTGCGGCGCAGGAGAACGTGCCGGCGCCCGAGGCCGTTGACGTAACTGAGGCGCCCACGGCCGAAGAGGATGCCGGCATCGATGCCGAGCTGCTCGAGATCTTCGTCATCGAGGCGGGCGAGGTGCTCGACACGATCGCCGCCACGCTGCCCGAACTGCGGCGCGACCCGCAGGCGCAGGATGCGCTGACCATCGTGCGGCGCGCCTTCCATACGCTCAAGGGCAGCGCGCGCATGGTCAGCCTCGAGGACTTCGCGCTTGGCGCCGCCGCGCTGGAGCGCGTGCTGAACGTCTGGCTGGCCGATGGCCGCGCCGCCACGCCGGATCTGCTCGATCTCGCCGAACACGCGCATGCCGAGCTGACGCCCTGGGTTGCCGAACTGGCGGCCAATGGCGCCTCGGCGCGCGGCAGCGCCGGGTTGATCGCCGCGGCCGAACGCGTGCAGAACGGCGGCAGCTTCGCCGTCGAGACGCCACAGGCTCCGCAAGCGCCCGCGCCGGAACCGGAACGCGAGCCGGCCAGCAATGTGTTCGCGCTGCCGACGGCCACCCGTCCCGCGCCGAGCGCCGACGAGAACCTGCACCGCGTCGGCACGCTCGAGATCCCGCTGGCCCTGTACAACATCTATGTGGCCGAAACCGACGAGCTGCTGCGCCTGCTCGAGCGCGACGTCGGCGAGTGGCGCCACGAGGCGGGCCGCCCGGTCAGCGCGGAAGCGCTCAAGGCCGTGCACACGCTGGCGGGCACCTCGGGCACGGTCGGTTTCCTCGCCCTGCGCGACCTGGCGCAGGCGCTGGAGACCATGCTCGAGATGCTGGCCGCGCCCGGCCTGGTGCTGAACCCGGCCCAGCACGACGTCCTCGATGCCGTGCTGGCGCGCGTGCGCCAGATGCTGCAGGCTTTTGGACGCGACGAACTGGCGCCCGAGCAGCCCGACATGCTGGCCGCCCTCGACGCCTTGCGCGAGGAACTGGCGCAGCAGCAGGCCGCCGCCGCGTATGGCGACGCCGCGCCGGACCTGGCGCGCCAGCTCGACGACCTGTTTGCGCAAGCTTACGACAGCCTGCTGGCCGAGCCGCCTGCCGCGCCGGAGACTGTGCAATCCGAGCCCGCTGCATCTACGGAACCTGCGGCCGATCCGTTCGACTTCGATATGGACGCGCTGTTCGATGCGCCGCAGGCGCAGGAAGAAGCGCCCGTGCCGCAACAGGAGCCGGTGGCGCAAGCCGAGCCGGAACCAGAGCCGGAACCAGAGCTGCAACCGGAACCGGAACCCGAACCGGAAGCGATCGAACGCCCCGTCGCGCTGGCCGCCGATGCGCTCGCCCCCGAGCCGGTGCTGCACGACGAACTCGATCCCGACCTGCTGCCGGTCTTCCTGGAAGAGGCGGCCGACCTGCTGCCGCAGATCGGCAACGGCCTGCGCCAGTGGCAGCACAATCCGCAGGATCCGGCGCCGGCCCAGGGCCTGCTGCGCACCCTGCACACGGTCAAGGGCAGCGCGCGCATGGCCGGCGCGATGCGCATCGGCCAGCACACGCACGAGCTGGAAACGCAGGTCGAGAACATGGTCCATGCGGGGACCACCGCGCCGGCCGCGTTCGACGAGCTGATGGCCAACTACGACACGGCGCTGGCCCTGTTCGAACAGCTGGTGCAGCCGGCGCAGGCGCCGGAAGCCGATGCGGCCACGCAGGACGCTGCCGCCCCGGCCGTGGAAGCGCTGGCGCCGAGCGAGACGCGTACGCCGCTGGTGCGGGTACGCGCCGACATCCTCGACCGCCTGGTGACCCAGGCCGGCGAAGTCTCGATCACGCGTTCGAAGCTGGAAAACCAGATGGGCGTGCTGAAAGGCGCGCTGGCCGAGTTCTCGGACAACCTGGGCCGCCTGCGGCGCCAGCTGCGCGAAGTCGAGATGCAGGCCGAATCGCAGATCGCCTCGCGCATGTCGATCGCCGGCGAGCGCGAATTCGACCCGCTCGAATTCGACCGCTTTACGCGCCTGCAGGAACTCACGCGCATGATGGCCGAAAGCGTCAACGATGTCGCCTCCTTCCACGAGTCGCTCTCGCGCACGGTGGACGGCGCGGGCGAGGAGCTGGCGGCGCAGTCGCGCATGACGCGCGATTTGCAGCGCGACCTGATGCGGGTGCGCATGGTGCCGTTCGCGAGTTTGTCCGAGCGCCTGTTTCGCGTCGCCCGCCAGACGGCCAAGGAGACGGACAAGCGCGTGAACCTGGACATCCGCGGCGGCGCCGTCGAGATCGACCGCAGCGTGCTGGAACAGATGGCCGCGCCTTTCGAACACCTGCTGAGGAACGCCATCGTGCACGGCATCGAAGCGCGCAGCGAACGGGCGGCGGGCGGCAAGCCGGATACGGGCGAACTGCTGGTGCAGGTCAGCCAGGAAGGCAACGAGGTCGTGCTGCAGTTCAGCGACGACGGCGCCGGCCTGGACCTGGCGCGCATCCGCGAGAAGGCGGTAACACTTGGCCTGGTCGCACCGGATGCCGAACTGGGCGACGAGCAGGCCGCCGAACTGATTTTCGCGCCGGGCTTCTCGACCGCCGACACGCTGACCGAACTGGCCGGCCGCGGCGTCGGCATGGACGTGGTACGCTCCGAAGCGCAAGCCCTGGGCGGACGCGTGACGATCGACACCAGGGCCGGGCAGGGCACGCGCTTCACGATCCGCCTGCCGCTGACCCTGGCCGTGACCCAGGTGGTGCTGGTGGCCAGCGCCGCCCGCACCTATGCGTTGCCTTCGACCCTGGTCGAGCAGGTGCTGCAGGTGCGCGAGCCGGACCTGGCCGCTGCGTTCGAGGCCGGCACGCTGGAAGCGAACGGCGAGCTGCTGCCTTTCCACTACCTGCCGGCGCTGCTGGGAGAGGGAGAGCGCTTCGAGCCGGGCCTGCGTTCGCGTCCGGTGCTGGTGCTGCAAGGCGCGGGCGAGCGCATCGCGCTGCAGGTGGACGAGGTGCTGGGCAACCGCGAGGTGGTCATCAAAAACCTCGGGCCGCAGCTGGCCCGCGTGCCGGGCATTGCCGGCGCCACCGTGCTCGGCACCGGCGACATCGTCCTGATTTTGAATCCCCTGGCGCTGGGCCGCAATGCCGGCAGCCTGAACACGGCGCCTGCGGTGGCCCAGCCGGCCCCGGTGCACCGTCCGACCGTGATGGTGGTCGACGATTCGCTGACGGTGCGCCGCGTGACCCAGCGCCTGCTCGAGCGTGAGGGCTACCGTGTCGCGCTGGCCAAGGATGGCGTCGACGCTTTGGCGCAGCTGCCGCAAGTGCATCCCGACCTGATGCTGGTCGATATCGAGATGCCGCGCATGGACGGGTTCGACCTCGTGCGGCATGTGCGCGGCGATGCGGCGACGGCCAATCTGCCGGTGATCATGATCACCTCGCGCACGGCCGATAAACACCGCAACTACGCGCTCGGATTGGGTGTGAATGCGTATTTCGGCAAGCCGTTCCAGGAGCCGGTGCTGCTGGGGGCGATTGCGGGGTTGTTGAATGGCGAGATGCCGGAGGCGTGATCGGTCTGCGTACGCTGTAACGCGTGGAGTCGGGGCTCCACCCTACGATTCACTCTATGCGTAGGGTGGAGTCCCGACTCCACGCGTTCGTGCCCACGCACACCCGACCGCGTCACCCGCCTTTAACAACGGCAAACCGCTCCAAGGTCCGCTGCCGCGCCTCCGCATGATCCACGACAGGCCTTGGATAATCCTCCCCCAGCACGATCCCGCACGCCTTTAACTCATCCTCCGGCACCAGCCACGGCGCGTGCACATCGCGCGCATCGAGCTTGCTCAGCTGCGGCAAATACCGCCGGATGAACTCTCCGTTCTTATCGAACTTCTGCGACTGCGTGGTCGGATTAAAAATCCTGAACCACGGCTGCGCATCGCAGCCCGTCGACGCCGCCCACTGCCAGCCGCCGACATTCGACGCCAGGTCGTAGTCATTGAGCCGGCGCGCAAAATAACGCTCGCCCCAGCGCCAGTCGATGCCCAGGTCCTTCACCAGGAAGCTGGCCGTCACCATGCGCAGCCGGTTGTGCATGAAGCCCGTCGTGTTCAGCTGCGCCATCGCCGCGTCCACCAGCGGATAGCCGGTGCATCCCTCGCACCAGGCCGCGAACAGCGCCGAGGCGGCGTCGCCCGCTTCCCATGCGACCGCGTCGAAAGCCGGCTTGAACGAAGCCTGCGCGATGTGCGGATGGTGGAACAGGACCATCGCGTAGAAGTCGCGCCAGACCAGTTCCGACAGCCACACCGGCGCGCCGGCGCCGCCCGCGCCATTGGCCATCATCTGGCGCAATGTCCGCACCAGGTGGCGCACCGAGGTGGTGCCGAAGCGCAGGTGCACCGACAGGCGGGAAGTCGCGTCCAGCGTCGGAAAATCGCGCGCGGTGCCATAGTCGGCCAGGCGCGGCAGGAAGCTTTCGAAGGCGTCGCTTGCGCCCCTCATGCCGGCCGCGGCGGGCAGGGGACCGTCGTCGAAGCCGAGCGCGGCAAGTGTGGGCAAGGGCGTCAACGGGACCGGCGCCAGGGCCGCCGCATACGGTTCGATCGGCCAAGGCGCGATGCTGTCCGGCTGCGCCTCGAGGCGCTTGAGCCAGGCATTTTTGTACGGGGTGAACACGCCGTAGATGCCGCCGGCCAGCGTCAGCACTTCGCTTTTTTCGAAGACCACCTGGTCCTTGAAGCGCAGCAGCGTGCGTCCCTCGGCCTGCAAAGCGTCGGCCACCTCGGCGTCGCGTGCGATCGCGTCCGGTTCGTAGTCCTCGTTGACGTACACCGTGCCAGCCCCGAGCTGGGCCGCCAGGCGCGGGATCTCGCTGCGCGCCGCGCCGTGCAGCACGATCAGGCCGCCGCCCAGCTTGCGCAGTTCGGTGTCGAGTTCGATCAGGCTGGCGTGGATGAAGCGCACCCGGCGGTCGTCGCGTGGCAGGCCGGCCAGGATGGCGGTATCGAACACGAAGACGCAGGCGACGCTGCCGCCGTCCTGGACGGCATCGCGCAAGGCGTGATGCAGGGCGGCATGGTCGAAAGCGCGCAGGTCGCGCCGGAACCAGACCAGGCTCTTGCTTTTCGGAATCATCGTGTTTTCAGTCAACAGGGCGCCCCATTTTACGGGCTAGGATCGAAGGGTTGCGTCTTCGTTTGTGCCGAATAGCGGGTCATTCGCCGCGCGCGCAACGGCCCCAAAATGGCCGCTGGCGCGTTTCAGTGTAAACTATCGAAAAGTCCAATGTTGTTGTCTGGATACTTGTAGAGCGAGCCAACAGAGAGTCAGCGTATGAAGAAAAGTAAAATCGGCACAACTCTGCCCATGGCCGGCCTGCCGCAGGCAAGCGAAACGCTCGGCAATATCGGCCCGGCGCCATCAGGCTTGAATTTGGCCAATCATTTCCTCATCGCCATGCCTTCCATGGATGACCCGATCTTCGGCGGCGCGGTGGTCTATATCTGCGAGCACAACGAGAAAGGCGTGCTCGGGGTCGTCATCAACAAGCCGACCGACATGACGATGGAGGTGCTGTTCGACCGCATCGACCTGAAGGTGGCCGAAGGCCTGCGCGCGCAGGTGGTGGACGAGCCGATCATGTTCGGCGGCCCGGTCCAGGACGACCGCGGCTTCGTGCTGCACAGCCCGGGCGGACGCTATTCCTCCTCGCTGAACGTGACCGAAGAAGTCGCCTTCACCACCTCGATCGACGTGCTCGAGGCGGTCGCCAGCGGCGCCGGTCCCGCGCGCATGCTGGTGTCGATCGGCTATGCCGGCTGGAGCCCCGGTCAGCTGGAAGAAGAAATCTCGCGCAACGGCTGGCTCACCGTCGGCGCCGACGCCCACGTCCTGTTCGACCTGCCGATCGAGGAGCGCTACACCGCCGCCATCAAACTCCTGGGCATCGACCCGATGATGCTCGCCACCGAGGCCGGCCATGCGTGATGTTGGTTGATATCGATGGTTGATATCGTTCTAGGCTTCGACTTCGGCATCAAGCGGATCGGCATCGCGATGGGCAATACGCTGACCGGGCAGGCGCAGCCGCTCACGGTCATCAAGGCCATCGACAACGCCACCCGTTTCAGCACCATCGGCAAGCTGATCGACGAATGGCGCCCGGCGCGCCTCGTCGTCGGCGAGCCGCGCCATCCCGACGGCGCCGAGCACGACATGACCCTGCGTGCGCGCCGCTTCGCCAATCAATTGAACGGCCGTTTCAACCTGCCGGTCGAGCTGGTCGACGAGCGCTACTCGTCGGCCGTGATCCCCGCCAAGCGCGGCGAGATCATCGACGCCAAGGCCGCCGCCATCATTTTGCAACAGTACTTTGACGATCATGCCAACAACTAAACAAGACTTCGATGCCGAGGCGCTGTATCGCGCCCTGCTCGAACAGGTGCGCGCGGGCCTGGCCGACGTGCCGGACGCCGCCATCGTCGGCATCCATTCGGGCGGCGCCTGGCTGGCCGAACGCCTGGCCGGCGACCTCGATTTGAAAAGCCGGCTCGGCTTCATCGACGTCTCCTTCTACCGCGACGACTACGCGAAGAAGGGCCTGCATCCGGACGTGAAGCCGACCCACATCGGCTTCAACGTCGACGGCGCCACCATCCTGCTGGTCGACGACGTGCTCTACACGGGCCGCACCACGCGCGCGGCGATCAACGTGCTGTTCGACTACGGCCGCCCGGCCTGCATCAAGCTGGCGGCGCTGGCCGACCGCGGCGGGCGCGAACTGCCCGTGGCGCCCGACTTCGTCGGCGTGACCACCACGCTCGAAGGCGCGCAACTGCTGTCGCTGGCACGCGACGCGTCCGGCCAACTCTCGCTCACGATCGAAGAAGACAATGCCGATTCTGCACAATAACCCGCAACTGAACAAACACGGCGAGCTGCAGCACCTGCTCACCATCGAAGGCCTGCCCAAGGCCATCATCAACCACATTCTCGACACGGCGCAGAGCTTCGTCGGCATCTCCGACCGCGAGGTCAAGAAGGTGCCGCTCATGCGCGGCAAAAGCGTGTTCAACCTGTTCTTCGAAAACAGCACGCGTACCCGCACCACCTTCGAGATCGCCTCGAAGCGCCTGTCGGCTGACGTCATCAACCTGAACATCCAGGCTTCCTCGACCACCAAGGGCGAGTCGCTGCTCGACACGATCGACAACCTGGCGGCCATGCACGCCGACATGTTCGTGGTGCGCCACGCGCAGTCGGGCGCGCCCTACCTGATCGCCAAGCACCTGAACGACAGCGGCCAGAACGACATCCACGTCGTCAACGCCGGCGACGGGCGCCATGCGCACCCGACCCAGGGCCTGCTCGACATGTACACGATCCGCCATTACAAGCAGGACTTCACGAACCTGCGCGTGGCCATCGTCGGCGACATCCTGCACAGCCGCGTGGCGCGTTCGGACATCCATGCATTGACGACGCTCGGTGTGCCGGAAGTGCGCGCCATCGGCCCGCAAACCCTGCTGCCGGGCGGCCTCGAACACATGGGCGTGCGGGTCTTCAACAACATGGACGAAGGCCTGAAGGATGTCGACGTCATCATCATGCTGCGCCTGCAGAACGAACGCATGTCGGGCGCGCTGCTGCCTTCGGCCCAGGAGTACTTCAAGAGCTACGGCCTGACGCCCGAGCGCCTGGCGCTGGCCAAGCCGGACGCGATCGTGATGCACCCGGGGCCGATGAACCGCGGCGTCGAGATCGACTCGGCGGTGGCCGACGGCAAGCAGGCCGTGATCCTGCCGCAGGTGACCTTCGGGATTGCGGTGCGCATGGCGGTGATGAGTATTTTGGCGGGAGGCAGGGCGTGAACTTCGCACGGATGAAACTACATATCAAGAACGGGCGCCTGATCGACCCGGCAAACAACATCGACCGCGTGGCGGACCTGTTCGTCGTGGACGGCAAGGTAGCCGCTATCGGCGACGCGCCGGCCGGCTTCACCGCCGACGAGACCATCGACGCCACCAATCTCGTGGTCGCGCCCGGCCTCGTGGATCTCTCGGCGCGCCTGCGCGAGCCGGGCTACGAATACAAGGCGACGCTGGAATCCGAAATGCGCGCAGCGGTGCAGGGCGGCGTGACTTCCCTGGTCTGCCCGCCCGACACCGACCCGGTGCTGGACGAACCCGGCCTGGTCGAGATGCTGAAGCACCGCGCGCGCAACCTGGACCTGGCCCACGTGCACCCGCTGGGCGCGCTGACCATGGGTCTGAAAGGCGAAGCGCTGACGGAAATGGCGGAATTGACCGAAGCCGGCTGCATCGGCTTCGCCCAGGCCGAGGTGCCGATCCTCGACACCAACGTCCTGCTGCGCGCTCTGCAGTACGCGAAAACCTTCGGCTACACGGTCTGGCTGCGTCCGCAGGATGCGCATATCGGCCGCGGCGGCGTGGCCCACAGCGGCCCGCTGGCGTCGCGCCTGGGCCTGTCCGGCGTGCCCGTCATGGCCGAGACCATCGCGCTGCACACGATCTTCGAACTCGTGCGCTCGACCGGCGCCCGGGTCCACCTGTGCCGCATCTCGTCAAGCGCGGGCCTCGAGCTGATACGCGCCGCCAAGAAGGAAGGCTTGCCCGTATCCTGCGACGTCGGCGTGCACCACCTGCACATGACGGACGCCGACATCGGCTTCTTCGATTCGAACGCGCGCCTGACGCCGCCGCTGAGGAGTGGCCGCGACCGCGATGCGATCACCGCCGGCCTGCTCGACGGCACCATCGACGCCGTCTGCTCGGACCACACTCCGGTCGACGACGACGAGAAGCTGCTGCCCTTCGCCGAAGCCTCGCCCGGCGCCACCGGCCTGGAGCTGTTGCTGTCGCTCACCCTGAAATGGGCGCAGGAGCAGCGCGGCCAGGATGCGCTGCCGCGCGCGCTGGCGCTGATCACCTCCAGCGCCGCCCGTACGGCCGGCCTGGATGCGGGCAGCCTGGGCGTGGGCGCGCAAGCCGATATCGTCGTCTTCGATCCGGACGCGCGCTGGAAGGTCGAAGGCGCGGCCCTGGCCAGCCAGGGCAAGCACACGCCTTTCCTCGGCTATGAGCTGAGCGGCCAGGTGCAGGCGACCATCGTCGGCGGACGCATCGCCTACCAGCGTTAACATCAGCGTTCAAAGCGCGGGGCGAAAGCCCCGCTTTTCATTCATGACCCGACTTCGCCTCGCCTGGCGCCTTGCGCGCGTGACCGTCCACCTGCTGGCCGGGCTGGCGACCTGCGCGCTCGTCTTCCCCTGGGCCAGCCGCACGCTGCGCGACAAGGCGACCCGGCGCTGGTCGCGCCGCCTGCTGGCGATCTGCAACGTGCGCGTGGAAAGCGCGCCCGGCGCGCCGGCGCTGGAACATGCGCTGTTCGTGGCAAACCACATCTCCTGGCTCGACATCTTCGTCCTCAATTCGCTGCATCCCTGCCGCTTCGTCGCCAAGGCCGAGATCCGCAGCTGGCCGGTGCTCGGCTGGCTGGCAAGCGCCGCCGGTACGGTCTTCATTGCGCGCGGCAACCGGCGCGAACTGCGCCACATTTTTAAAGGGATCGTTTCGGTGCTGGAGCAGGGCGAGCGCGTCGCCTTCTTCCCCGAGGGGACGGTCGGCCAGCAGGGCGGCGTGCTGCCCTTCCATGCGAACCTGTTCGAGGCCGCGATCGACGCGAAGGTGGCGCTGCAGCCCTGCGCGCTGGCCTATCTCGATGCAAACGGCGGCTGGCACCGCAGCGTCGACTACATGGGCGAGGTGACCTTCGTCGACAGCCTGCTCACGATCCTGAAAGGCGCGCCGGTGCGCGCGCGCGTAGCCTGCCTGGCGCCCCTGGAGGGCAGCGGCGCCCATCGCCGCGAACTGGCACAGGCGGCACAGGACGCGATCCAGGCGGCCTTATCGGGAGCCGCCACGGAGCAGGCCTAGGTCTTGCCGGCGTGCGGCCGGTACTCGGGGCAATCGACCTGCAGCAGGCCACGGTCGTCGAGGCAGACGGCGGTCAGCTTGCCGCCCCAGACGCAGCCGCTGTCCAGGCCCACCAGGTTGGGGCGCAGGATCAGGCCCAGCGCCGACCAGTGGCCGAACACCACCGTCACGTCGGTGGTGCGCCGTCCCGGCAAATCGAACCAGGGCAGCAGGCCGGAGCCGATCGGCCCGCTCTCGCTTTCCTTGTGCGCGAAATCCATGGTTCCGTCGGGCAGGCACAGCCTCATGCGGGTAAGGGCGTTGACGATGCAGCGCAGGCGCTCAATGCCCTGCAGATTGTCGTCCCAGCGGTCGGGCTGGTTGCCGTACATGTTGGCGAGGAAGTCGATCCAGCCCGGGCCGCGCAGCACCTCCTCGATCTCGCCCGCCAGCGCCATCGTCTGCGCCGCATCCCACTGCGGCGCGACCCCGGCATGCACCAGCAGGTGGGCATCGACGAACATCGCCAGCGGGCGTTGGCGCAGCCAGGCCATGAGTTCGTCGCGGTCGGGCGCGGCCAGGATCTCCTCGAGGGTGTCGGATTTGCTGGCGCGCTGGGCGCCGGCGGCCACCGCCAGCAGGTGCAGGTCGTGGTTGCCGAGCAGGGCCTCCACGCGGCCGGCGCTGCTTTCGGCCAGCGCCTTCATGCGCCGCAGGGCCAGCAGCGACTCCGGGCCGCGGTTGATCAGGTCGCCGACAAACAGGATGCGGGCGTCGCCCCTGGCGTCCCGGGCGATCTTGTCGAGCAGGGCTTCGGCCTCGTGGGCGCAACCCTGCAGGTCGCCGATGACATAGGTTTTCATAAGCTCGTTTCCTGCCGCCTGGGGCATGGCTGCCGCGGCGGATATTTTTGTTCGATAATGCCGCCCTCGCAGTAATGCGGACGGATGTGCCGTGGGGGCATACTAAATGATTTTGCCGGGGGGCGTCGTGCCGCGGAGCGGAGACGCGCCGTATCCGACGACGGCGCCAGAATCCGAAGCGGCGATTGCCGGTGTATGAACAGCCGACGATTTATTATCGGCTGACCACGCTGATGCAGACGGGAATTCGGTGGTTCCCGATTATCTCGACCGCGGGAATTTACTGCTTCCGGCAATTGCCGGGCGATGGAGCGCAATGGAGTTTGTCCCCGCATTAGGCCATGCAGCGCGCTCCCGGGCAAACGCGCCTGCTTTATGGCGTAAGCGAATCCAGTCCGGCGGCAAGGCCTTGTCGATCGAGGAAAAGCCGCAGGTCCTGAAATCGCATTATACGGTGACCGGGCCGTATTTCGGCGATGGCGGGGTATGCGCCATTGCGGCCAGCCTGCTTCTCTCGGCCTGAGGCTCACGCGAAATCACCGATATTAACCAGGCTTATCTGTCGGGCGGGCGATTGCAGCTCGGACTGATGGGACGCCAGGGCTGAAAGGCGCGATGCCCGAAGAAATGGCATTCCAGATGGGCTGAATCGACGCGGCGCAGCTGCAATGCCGGACCGGTGCGGCATACCCGATATCGCCAATACCTGCTGCCATTGCCTGAGGAAGGCGTACTGAAATAAACCGGCCGCCATGGGCGTTGCGACGGCGCCGCATTTTGCGTTGCAGCCACGCCGCCACACGCGATTTGGCGCAATTTCCAACACTGTGCAGACGCTACACTGACGTGCCCGTGATGAGGATGCTTATCCGGTTAGAATAGAACCAGCCTCTATGCATGCACGCTAACGTGCATCGTCTACCGCTGCCGCAGCGCCTGAGCGGCCGCCTGATGCGCTGTGGAACCGCGGGATACCCATGTTTTCCTTCTTCGTCAGCTTCGTCTGCTCGGCCCTGCTGACCCTGCTTGTGATCAAGCAGGCGAAGTTGCGCGGCCTCGCTCTCGATACCGACTACAAGGGCGTGCAACGGGCGCATATGCACCTGGTGGCCCGGATCGGCGGCTTGCCGATCTATCTGTCGGTGGTGCTGGCCGCCGCGATCTCGATCGCGCGCCAGCCGGTGCCGCTGCAAACGCTGCCCTTGCTGCTGTTGTGCGCCTTCATCGCCTTTCTCGGCGGCGTGCTGGAAGACTATACGGGGGCGGTGCGTCCTTCGCGCCGGCTGTTGCTGACGATGGCCGGCGCCATGCTGGCCTACCTGATGCTCGATGCGAAGATCGAACGCATCGACCTGCCATTCGGCCTCGTCATCCTCGCCTCAGGCTGGATTGCCTTCCCGCTGACGGTATTGGCGGTGGCGGGGATTGCGAATGCCGTGAATATCATCGATGGCTTCAATGGCCTGGCCAGCATGGTCACGATCTGCATGCTGCTGTCGCTGGCCTATGTGGCGCTGCAGGTGGACGACATGTTCATCCTGATTACGGCCTTGATGGTCGCCGGCGCCACGGCCGGCTTCCTGATCTGGAATTATCCGGTCGGCCTGATTTTCCTTGGCGACGGCGGCGCCTATTTCATTGGATTCATGCTCGGCGAGCTGGCCCTGCTGCTGGTAATGCGCAACCCGGAAGTGTCGACCTGGTACGCGGCATTGCTCTTGATTTATCCTGCATTTGAAACAATCTTTTCCGCTTACCGACGTATGTTTGTGCGCGGAAAATCTCCTGCGGTTCCCGACGGTATTCACTTGCACAGCCTTATTTTCAGGCGTATTGTCAGGTGGACTGTCGGTAAAAAAGAAGCGCGGGCTCTGCTGCAGCGAAATGCAAGGACATCACCTTATTTGTGGTTGTTTTCACTGATGGCCGTCATCCCTGCTACATTGTTCTGGAAAAATACAATCGTCTTGATAGTATTCTGTTTATTGTTCGTAATCAGCTATCTGTGGTTGTATGCGCGTATTGTTCGATTCAAGTCCCCTAGATGGCTGATTTCGCGCAAGAAGGACTGGCAATAAATTGCCAATGTAGTATATTGCGACATTTGGTGAGAATTCACCTGAATTGGACTAAACCCAACTTTCGAGGAACGATGATGGATCTGTCAAATATGTCGATTGGCGATTTGCGCAACCTGCAGGAGCAAATCAAACAGGAAATGAAACAGCGCGAGCACCAGGAAGTGCAGCAGGCACGCGAGCAGATCCTGGCAATTGCTCAAAAGGTGGGCGTGCCGCTGAAAGACCTGATCAATACTCCTGCGCGCGGAAGCAAAACGGGTTCGGTCGCAGTGCGTTATCGTCACCCGGACAATTCGTCGCAGCAATGGACTGGCCGCGGCCGCCAGCCGAAATGGGTGAAAGAATGGGTCGAGGGTGGCAAATCCCTGGACAAGCTGCGCGTTTAAATTTTTACCCATCGTTACCGGCGCTCGCGGGTAACGCACCCTGGCCGGCCAGCGGTTTCCCCGATGGCCGCGCTTGCCGCTACAATACCCCCTGTTTTGTCATCCTCTCATCATTGGCGTTGGCCGCTCTTCGCGCTGTTCGACTGCGCGGGCCGGCAAGCATGGCGGCGCTCGACTTTTCAAGGTAGAACATGGTTGCTCTCTCAAAAACGATTTTCAAGGCTTATGACATTCGCGGCGTGATCGACAGCACGCTCGACGCCGGCGTGGCACGCAGCATCGGCCAGGCCTTCGGCCGGGCGGCGCTGGCCAAGGGAGAGCGCAAGGTCGTAATCGGCCGCGATGGCCGCCTGTCGGGCCCGAGCCTGGCTGCAGCCCTGGCCGAAGGCCTGCAGGCCGCCGGCGTCGACGTCGTCGACCTCGGCATGGTTGCCACCCCGATGGTCTACTTCGCCACCAATGTGCTGGAAGGCACCCGCTCGGGCATCATGGTCACCGGCAGCCACAACCCGCCGGACTACAACGGCTTCAAGATGGTGCTCGCCGGCGAGGCGATCTACGGCGAGGCCATCACCGGCCTCTACGACAGCATCCAGGCGCACGACGGCGGCAGCGCAGCGGTCAAGGGCGGCTATAGCACCCACGACATCCGCGCCGCCTACCTCGAACGCATCATCAAGGACGTCAAGATCGCGCGTCCGATCAAGATCGCGGTCGACTGCGGCAACGGCGTCGCCGGCGCCTTCGCGGGCGACCTGTACCGCGGCATGGGCTGCGAGGTCATGGAACTGTTCTGCGAAGTCGATGGGCACTTCCCGAATCACCATCCGGACCCGGCGCATCCGGAAAACCTGCAGGACCTGATCCGCGCGCTGCAGACCAGCGACGCCGAGATCGGCCTGGCCTTCGACGGCGACGGCGACCGCCTCGGCATCGTCACCAAGGATGGCCACATCATTTATCCGGACCGTCAGATGATGCTGTTTGCGGCCGATGTCTTGTCGCGTAACCCGGGTGCCGAAATCCTCTACGACGTGAAGTGCACGCGCCACCTGGCGCCGTACATCGAACAGCACGGCGGCCGTCCGCTGATGTACAAGACCGGCCACTCGCTGGTGAAGGCCAAGCTGAAGGAAACCGGTGCGCCGCTGGGCGGCGAAATGAGCGGCCACATCTTCTTCAAGGACCGCTGGTACGGCTTCGACGACGGCCTGTATTCGGGCGCGCGCATGCTCGAGCTGCTGACGAAAACCGACGATCCGTCGGCGCTGCTGAACGCGCTGCCGATGGCGATCAGCACGCCGGAACTGCACCTGCACCTGAACGAGGGCGAGAACTTCGCGCTGATCGACAAGCTGCGTACCGACGCAACATTCCCGAGCTCGGAAAAGATCAACGACATCGACGGCCTGCGCGTCGAGTACCCGGATGGCTTCGGCCTGGCCCGCTCGTCGAACACGACCCCGGTCGTGGTGCTGCGCTTCGAAGGCGAGAACCCGGAAGCGCTGGCGCGCATCCAGGACGAGTTCCGCAGCGTGATCCTGGCCGCCAAGCCGGATGCCAAACTGCCGTTCTGACGCGATTTAAAGAGATGAAGATTCTGCTGGTGCGGGTGTCGTCCCTGGGCGACGTCCTGCACAACCTGCCGATGGTGGCCGACCTCCTGCGCCGCCACCCGCAGGCGACGATCGACTGGGTAGTGGAAGAGGGCTATGTCAGCCTCGTGCGCCTCAATCCCCACGTCCGCAAGGTCATTCCGTTCGCGCTGCGGCGCTGGCGCAAGGGCTTGCGCAATCCCGCCGTGCGCGCCGAGATCAAGGCCTTCTTCCGCACCCTGCGCGAAGAGGAATACGACCTCGTGTTCGACACCCAGGGTTTATTGAAGACCGGGATCATCATGGGCGCCGCGCGCGTGCGCAAGGGCGGACGCAAGGTCGGCCTGGCCAACGGCAGCGAGGGCTCCGGCTACGAAGGGATCTCGCGCATCTTCCATACCGAGAGCATCCCGCTCGATCCGCGCACGCACGCGGTCGCGCGTGGGCGCCTGGTGGCCGGTGCGGCGCTCGGCTACGCCGTCGATACCCCGCCCGACTTCGGCCTGCCGCCGCCTGACACCGCGCAGCGTCCCGATTGGCTGCCGCGCGAGCCGTACGCCGTCTTCTTCCATGGCACCGCGCGCGACGCCAAGAAATGGGCGCCTGAAAATTGGATCGCCACCGGACGCGCCTTGTCTCCGATGCCGGTGCTGCTGCCCTGGGGTTCCGAAGGAGAAAAGCGCGAAGCCGAGGCGCTCGCCGCCCACCTGCCGAACGCGCGCGTGCTGCCGAAGCTGTCGATGATGGATGCGGTGACGCTGGCGCAGCAGGCGGCGCTGGTGATCGGCGTCGATACCGGCCTGACCCACATCGCGGCCGCCTTCTACCGGCCGACGGTGGAGATCTACGCCGACTCGCCGAAATGGAAGACCGAAGGCAACTGGTCGCCGCGCATCCTCAACCTGGGCGAGAAGGGCGCGCCGCCTTCCAGCGATGAGGTGATCGCCGCCGCGCGCCGCCTGCTGGAAGCGCAATGAACCGCACGCTGTACTCCTTCCTGTGGTGGCTGGCGCTGCCCATCGTGCTGGCGCGCCTGTGGTGGCGCGGACGCAAGGAGCCCGGCTACCGCGCGCAGTGGGCCGAGCGCCTCGGCTTTTATCCAGGCGTGCCGCGCGTGCCGCTGACCTTCATGGTGCACGCGGTCTCGGTGGGCGAGACGCGCGCCGCGCAGCCCCTGGTCGAAGCCCTGCTGGCGCGATGGCCGGACAGCCGCGTGCTGCTGACCCACATGACCCCGACCGGCCGCGCCACCGGCCGCGCGCTGTTCGCGCAGCATGGCGCACGCGTCATTCAATCCTACCTGCCTTACGACACCGGCTTCATGGTGCGCCGCTTCCTGCGCCATTTTGCGCCACGCATCTGCATCCTGATGGAGACCGAAGTGTGGCCGAACCTGATTGCCGGCTGTGCCGCGCAGCGGGTGCCGGTGGCGCTGGTCAATGCGCGCCTGTCGGAACGCTCGCTGCGCCGCGGCCAGCGTTTCGGCACCCTGATGTCGGGCGCGGCGCGCGCGATCACGGTCGTCGCGGCGCAGACCGGGGACGACGCGGCGCGCATCCGTTCGCTCGGCGCGCCGAAGGTCGTGGTCACGGGCAGCATCAAGTTCGACGTGGTGCCGCCGCAGGCCGTGCTCGATACCGGCGCCCGACTGCGCGAGCGTTTCAAGGAGCGCCCGGTCTTCCTGTGCGCCAGCACGCGCGAAGGCGAAGAGTCTCTGATCCTGGACGCCTGGACGCGCCTGCAGGACAAGCCGCAGCGCGCGCTGCTGGCCATCGTGCCGCGCCATCCGCAGCGCTTCGACGAGGTCGCGCAGCTGGTGCGCGCGCGCGGCCTGTCGCTGCAGCGGCGTTCGGAGATGACCGGCGCTGCCGTCGATGCCGACGTGCTGCTCGGCGACTCGATGGGCGAAATGTTCGCGTATTACGCTGCCTGCGATTGCGCCTACATCGGCGGCAGTCTGCTGCCCCTGGGCGGACAGAACCTGATCGAGGCCTGCGCGCTGGGCAAGCCGGTATTGGTCGGCGAGCACACCTTCAATTTCCTCGATGCGACCGAGGAAGCGGTCGCGGCCGGCGGGGCGCTGCGCGTACCCGATGCGGATAGCCTGGCGGCGCAGGCCGTGCGCCTGCTATGCGACGCGCATGCGCGCACGCAGATGGGCGCCGCCGCGGCCGCTTTCGCAAGCCGTCATCGTGGCGCGACCCTGCGCACTGTTGAACTCTTGCAACAGGAATTCGATTAGGTTTTGATACCATTGCTTTTTGAGTTCGGCAGAAAAAGGGGATGCGCATGTCGTCGTTAAATCACCCGGGACCGGCCGGTAGCAACAAGCCGATGACCATGGTGGCGCACGGTGCGACCGATGGCGGCGAGGGCTTCTATGGTTCCGCCAACACGTCCTCCTTGCCGACGGTCGGCACCAAGCTGGGCGACCTTCATTTCTTCGTACGCTACTCACTGCGCGAGTACATCGGCTTCATGTGGCAGCACGGCGGCTTCCTGATCCGCCGCCGCCGCATCCGCTGGCCGGCCAGCCTCTACCTGCGCATCAAGAGCACTGCCAGCGCGGCCCTGAACTTCGTCCTGCTCGGACGCGGGCGCCGCACCTACGAATTCACCATCGACGAACACGGCATCGTGCGCACCAGCGGCGGCGTGACCCTGATCGGGTGGTCCGACGTGACGGCCGTGCGCACCTATTCGCGCGGCTTCATGATGGTGCTGAAACGCGGCACGCTTCCGATTCCGTTTCGCTGCCTGGACGAGGCGCAGCGCGGCGCGATGCGCGGGCTGGCGGAGGCGCGGCGGGATCACGTGCTGAGGTAGGGCTGACGTGCGCTGAACGCGTGGGCGGGATTTAGTCCCCCGGACTAAATCCCCCGCCCACCCTACAGGTCATAGCCACACGTGAACGAAGGGACGTAAGGTGGGCGGGTCTTCCGCCCACGCGTTCAGTGGGCGCTGTGACTGCCGCACACTACCCAATCAGTCGGTAAACAACACCGGCATCTCATGCGAGCGCCGCCGCAACTCCAGCCGCGCCCCATCGTAATCCGCATACACCGACCCCACCACCGCCCAGAAGCGCGGGCTGTGGTTCATCTCCTTCAGGTGCGCCAGTTCGTGCACCACCACATAATCGAGCAGCGGCAGCGCGTAGTGCACCAGGCGCCAGTTCAGGCGGATGCTGCCGCCGATCGTGCACGAACCCCAGCGCGTGCCGGCCGAGGACAGGGTCAGGGAGCTGTAGCGCACGTCCAGCTGCGGCGCATAGAAGTCCAGGCGTTCGACGAACAGGCGCTTGGCCTCGGCCTGGAACCACAACTTGACGCGCTCCTTCAGCTGCCACTCCGACAGGCCGGGCGTGACGCCGACATTCAGCTCGCGCGTCTCGCCATCGAACACGCAGTGGCTGCGTGCGGCCGGCTGCAGGCGCAGCGTGATGTCTCCACCAAGGTAGGGCAGGCGCGCGCCGTCTTCCCATTTGACCGGGGGCCGCTCGGCGCGCTTGGCGCGGCGTTCGCCGCGTTCATGCAGCTTGGTGAGGATCCAGCGCTGCTTGGCGCGGATCGCGTTGTCGATGTCGGTCAGGATGGCGCGCCGCGGCGCCGTCACGTGCAGGCCGTCGTCGTCGATCATGAAGCCGATCGAACGGCGCGAGGAGCGTTTCAGTTCGTAGTCGACCGCGTAGTGGCCCAGCACGATGCGGCGCAGGGGCGGATCGTCGGGGCTGCGGGGAGGCGAGGGCAGCGTGATGCGCGGCGGCGCGGGCGGCGCCTTGAACAGCGGCTGCGGAGGCGGCGGAGCCGGCGGCAAGGCGACCGGCCTTGCGGCCGGCGCCAGTACCGCGAACGGGTCCTGCGTGGCAGGGCCCTGGCTAAACAGGTCCAGCTGGGACCCGGCAATCTTGGGGGAAGTCATGGCGTGCAGAGGTGGAGGTGCTTTGATCTGCGCGCCGACTTCGTTCAGCCATCGGTGTAGACGTGGGGCGAAATGACGCGCATTTCTGATTCTATCCAATTTTCGACCTCTTGCATCAGACTGTCGGGAGTATGGTGTTGCGGCGAGATCGGTTTGCCGATCGAGACCGTCACGAGCCCTGGCCGCTTGATGAAGGAATTCTTCGGCCAGCACTCACCTGAATTATGCGCGATCGGCACGACGACGGCTTGGGTTTCTACCGCAAGACGTGCACCGCCGCTCTTGTACTTTCCCTTTTTTCCAACAGGGATGCGGGTCCCTTCCGGGAACATGATGATCCACTGGCCGTCATTGAGGCGCCGCTTGCCGTGGCGGACCACGTGGGCGAAGGCGTTCTTGCCCTCGCTGCGGTCGATCGGGATCATGCGCAGCAAGGCCATCGCCCAGCCGAAGAAGGGAATGTAGAGGATCTCCTTCTTGAAGACGAAAACCAGCGGGCGCGTCAGGTTCGGCAGCAGGAAGATGGTCTCCCAGGCCGACTGGTGCTTCGAGAGCACGATCGCCGGCGCGTCCGGCAGGTTCTCGTAGCCCTTGAACTGGTAGCGAATGCCGCAAATGACCTTCGCGCACCAGATGATGAAGACGTTCCAGCGCGAGGTCACCCAGAAGCGCTTGTTGTAGGGGAGCGGCGCGACGAGGAAGCAGACGCAGGCCCAGATCACGGTGGCGACCACCATCACGACGGCAAACAGCAGGGAACGCAGGAACGGGACGACGGTACGCAAGAAGGTCTCTCTTTTTTGGTTTTAGTTGGGCTGCACGCGCGGCGTCTTGAGCAGCGCCGTGACCATCGCGGCCAGGTCGGGGTAGACCTGGGTGCCGGGCGGCAGGCCGCCGGTCTGGTGGGTCTTCTCGCCCTTGCCGGTCAGGACCAGGTTGGGCAGGCAGCCTTTGACGTAGCCGGCCTGCAGGTCGCGCAGCGAGTCGCCTACCGTCGGCACGCCCTTCAGGCTGACCTTGAAGCGCTTGCTGATCTCCTCGAACATGCCGGCCTTCGGCTTCCTGCAGTCGCAGTTGTCGATCGCCGCGTGCGGGCAGAAGAACACGGCGTCGATGTCGGCGCCGACCTGCTGGGCGAGGTTGTGCATCTTCTGGTGGATCGCGTTCAGGGTCGGCATGTCGAACAGTTCGCGCGCGATGCCGGACTGGTTCGAGGCGATGATGACGCGGTAGCCGGCCTGGTTCAGGCGCGCGATCGCCTCGAGCGAGCCGGGGATCGGAATCCACTCGGCCGGGCTTTTGATGAAATCCGGCGAGTCGTGGTTGATGACGCCATCGCGGTCGAGAATGATCAGCTTCATGACAACACCCTTACGCGGCCAGCTTCGAGATGTCGGCCACGCGGTTCATCATGCCGTGCAGGGACGACAGCAAGGCCAGGCGGTTGTTGCGGAGCAGCTGGTCTTCGGCCATCACCATCACGTCGTTGAAGAAGGCGTCGACGTCGTCGCGCAACTGGGCCAGCGTCTTGAGGGTGCCGGCGAAGTCGCCGCCCGCAAAAGCGGCATCCACCTGCGGACGCACGCGTTCGATTGCAGCGGCCAGCTTGCGCTCGGCCTCTTCCTGCAGCAGGTCTTGCGAGACGCTGCCGATGGCGGCGTCGGTCTTTTTCAGGATGTTGGTGATGCGCTTGTTGGCGGCGGCCAGCGAGGCGGATTCCGGCAGGGCGGCAAAGGCCTGCACCGCTTCCAGGCGCCCCACCACGTCGTCGACGCGGTCCGGGTTCTGGGCCAGCACGGCTTCCACTTCGTTCGGGGTGAAGCCGCGCTCGCGCAGCATGCCGCGCAGACGGTCCAGCATGAAGGCGCCGACTTCCTCGCGCGGGTCCTTGAACGCGGCCTGGCCTGCGAAGACGTTTGTCGCGTCGGCCAGCAGCTCGGAAATCGCCAGCGGCAGGCGCTTCTCGACCAGCATGCGCATCACGCCCAGCGCGTGGCGGCGCAGCGCGAACGGATCTTTCTCTCCGGTAGGCTGCAGGCCGATGGCCCAGATGCCGACCAGGGTTTCCAGCTTGTCGGCCAGCGCAACCACGACGCCCGTGTTCGTCGACGGCAGCTTGTCGCCGGCGAAGCGCGGTTGATAATGCTCCGAGGCCGCCAGCGCGACTTCATCCGCCTCGCCGTCGTGGCGCGCGTAATAGGTGCCCATGATGCCTTGCAGCTCGGGGAACTCGCCGACCATGTCGGTCAGCAGGTCGGCCTTGGCCAGGCGCGCGCCGCGTTCGGCCAGCGCCACGTCGTAGCCGAGGCGCTTGGCGATCGCGCTCGCAAGTTTCGTCACGCGCTCGGTACGCTCGGCCTGGGTGCCCAGTTTGTTGTGATAGACGACGTTGGCCAGCTGCGGCAGGCGCGATTCCAGGGTCTTCTTCTTGTCCTGCTCGAAGAAGAACTTGGCGTCCGACAGGCGCGGGCGCACGACGCGCTCGTTGCCGCCGACGATGTGCTGCGGGTCGTCGGTGGCGATGTTCGAGACGATCAGGAAGCGCGAACGCAGCTTGCCTTCGGCGTCCGTCAGCGCGAAGTATTTCTGGTTCGTCTGCATCGTCAGGATCAGGCATTCCTGCGGCACGGAGAGGAAGGTTTCCTCGAACCGGCATTCGTACACGACCGGCCATTCGACCAGGGCCGCGACTTCGTCCAGCAGGGACTCCGGCATCAAGACCTGGTCGCTGCCCGCTTTTTCCAGCAGCTGCTTGCGGATGCTTTCCTTGCGCGCCTCGGCGCCCGCCAGCACCTTGCCTTCGTTCTCGAGGATGGCGGCGTACTGGTCGGCGTGGGTGATCGCGATCGCCTGGCCGTGCGACAGGAAGCGGTGGCCCATGGTCTGGCGGCCGGCATCGAGGCCGAGCAGGGTCAATGGCAGCACCTGTTCGCCGAACAGGGCCAGCAGCAGGTGCACCGGACGCACGAACTGCACGGTGGCGCCGTCGGGACGCTGGTAGCTCATGACTTTCGGGATCGGCAGCTTGGCCACCGTATCGGCCAGCACGTCCTGCAGGCCGCCGGCCAGGGCGCTGCCCGGTGCGGTATAGGTGTAGAAGAAGCTTTCCGCTTTGCCGTCCTGGGCGCGTTCGAGGTCGGCGATGCGCAGTTCCGGGAAGCCGAGCGCGGCCAGCTTTTTGCTAAGCGGCGCGCTCGGGTTGCCGTCCTTGTCCAGCGCCACCGAGACCGGCAGCACTTTTTCGCGGATCGATTTATCCGGCGAAGTCGCGCGCACCTTGGTAATCGAGACGGCCAGGCGGCGCGGCGTGGCGTAAGGGGTGACGACGCTGTCGGCTTCCAGGAAGTCGCGCGCCTTCAGGCCGTTGGCGATGCCGGCGGCAAAGGCGGCGCCCAGTTTGACGAGCGCTTTCGGTGGCAGTTCTTCGGTCTGCAGTTCGACGAGGAGTGTTTGATTCATGGGTTCTGTTCTTGTCTGTTCCTAAGCGCTTATGCGGCTTGTTGGGCGGCGCCTGGCGCCATTGGGAAGCCGAGCTTCTCGCGCGAGTCGTAATAGGCCTGGGCCACCAGGCGCGAGAGCGTGCGCACGCGGCCGATGTAGGCGGCGCGTTCGGTCACCGAGATGGCGCCGCGCGCATCGAGCATGTTGAAGCTGTGCGAAGCCTTCATGATCTGCTCGTAGGCCGGCAGGGTCAGCTCGAGTTCGATCAGGCGCTTGGCTTCCGATTCGTGATTCGCGAAAGCCTGGAACAGCAAATCGGTGTTCGCGTGTTCGAAGTTATAGGTCGACTGCTCGACTTCGTTCTGGTGGAAGACGTCGCCGTAGGACAGGCTCTTCTTCACACCATTCTCTTCCCACTCGGTCCAGACCAGGTCGTAGACGTTTTCCACGCCCTGCAGATACATCGCGAGGCGTTCGATGCCGTAGGTGATCTCGCCCAGCACCGGCTTGCAATCGAGGCCGCCGACTTGCTGGAAATAGGTGAACTGGGTCACTTCCATGCCGTTCAGCCAGACTTCCCAGCCCAGGCCCCAGGCGCCCAGGGTCGGGCTTTCCCAGTCGTCCTCGACGAAGCGGACGTCGTTCTTTTTGAGGTCCAGGCCCAGCGCCTCGAGCGAGCCGAGATACAGATCCAGGATGTTTTCCGGGGCCGGCTTCAGGACCACCTGGTACTGGTAATAGTGCTGCAGACGGTTCGGGTTCTCGCCGTAGCGGCCATCTTTCGGACGGCGCGAAGGCTGCACATAGGCGGCGCGCCATGGCTCAGGTCCAATCGCGCGCAAGAAGGTGCCAGTGTGGAAGGTGCCGGCGCCCACTTCCATGTCGTAAGGCTGGAGCAGGGCGCAACCTTGCTTGTCCCAGTAGGTTTGCAAGGTCAGAATAATTTGTTGGAATGTGAGCATCTTGGAGTGGCGCGCCAGGCGCGAACGCGGATAGTTTGCTAAATGACCAATTCTAGCGGGTTTTGACCGGCCTCTGGGGACCGGATTCACCTCAACTATTCAGCATTGGTCTTTTTCTTACGGTAATTGCGCCCGGAAAACCATGCGCCCAGCAAGGCGAGGGCGCCCAGCAGCAGGAAGGCGTAGTTGCCGAAGCGGATAAAGGGCGTCATGCCGGTCGTGCCTCGCACGGTCGCGCTCAAGGTCCCTTCGGTGTAGAAGGGCAGCACGTGCTTCACCTGGCCGCGCCCGTCGATGACGGCGGTGGCGCCATCGTTGGTCGAGCGCAGCATCGGGCGGCCGGTTTCCAGGGTACGCATGCGCGAAATCTGCAGATGCTGCGGAATCGCATAGGACTGGCCGTACCAGGACAGGTTCGACATGTTCAGCAGCAGCGTCGCCGGGCGCGGCGCATTCCGAAGCTGATAGGCGATCTCTTCGCCGAACACGTCCTCATAACAGATGTTCGGCAGGATCATCTGGTCCTTGACGGGGAAGGGCGCCTGCATGACCTTGCCGCGCGTGGCGTCGTTCAGTGGAATGTTCAGCATGTCGGTGAACCAGCGGAAGCCCGGCGGAATGAATTCGCCGAAGGGCACCAGGTGCGCCTTGTCGTAGCGGTAGGATGCCGGTTGCGGCATCAGCGCGATCACGCTGTTGGCATATTGGCGCGGACCGTCGAGCAGGGGAATGCCGACGGCAAGTGTGCTGCCGCTGCTGGTGGCGAAGCGCTGCAGGCTCGCCAGGTAATCCGGCGGCAATTGCTGCGGGAAGCTCGGGATCGCCGTTTCCGGCGTGGCGATCAGGTCGGCAGGCGCGGCCGCGATCATCGCGCGGTACTTGTCGAGGATGCTCGACAGGAAGGCATAGTCGAACTTGTGGTCCTGCGGAACATTCCCTTGCAACAGGCGTACGGTAATCGGCGAACCGGTTTCCTCAGTCCACTCGACGTAGCGCAGCGTGAAGCCGGCCATCAGCACGGCGCCCAACAGGCCGATCGCCCATGGCCGCCTACGCTGGGTCAGCATCACGAGGCAGCCGGCGCATAGCGCGACCAGCACGCCGATGCCGTACACGCCGATCAGCGGAGCATAGCCCGCCAGCGGCGCATCGACGTGGGCATAACCCGAGACCGACCAGGGGAAGCCCGTGAACACCCAGCCGCGCATCCATTCGGACACGCCCCAGGTCACCGGCAATACCAGCAGGACGAACGTAATCAGCGGCAGCGACCAGCGCCGGCGCAGCCAGGTGGCGACGCCCGCGGCCAGGGCGCCGAACAGGCCCATGTAAAGGCCGAGCAGGACGATGCCGATGGCGCCGAGTATCGCCGGCAAGTGGGCGAAGCGGGTCATCAGGATGTACAGCCAGTGCATGGCGCCGACCGACCAGCCGAAGCCGAAGGCCCAGCCGAGCAGGGTGGCGCGTTTCACCGACTGGCCGAGCCCGACCCGGTAGAAGAAATACGCCAGCAGCAGGAACTGCAGCGGCCACCAGCCGAATGGGGCAAAGGAAAAGAGGGAGGCGCCGCCGGCCAGGGCCGCCAGCACCAGTTCACGCAGGGAAGGACGCGCGCCCCGCACGGTGGCCACGGGCGCGCTGGCGGGACGGCGGCGCAGCATCAATCGTCGTCGTCGCGGGCGTGCTGCGAGGACGGCAGCTTTTCGACCAGCAGGACGTGGATCTGGCGCGCATCGGCGCGCAGCACCTCGAAACGCAGGTTACGCAAGGTGAATTCCTCGCCCTTGTGCGGCATGCGGCCCAGGTGGCCGGCAACAAAGCCGCCGATGGTGTCGGCTTCGTCTTCCGGCAGGTCGACGCCGATTTCTTCGTTGAACTGGTCGATCTCGGTCAGGGCTTTCACGCGCCAGCGCGGGCCGAGCTGGCCTTCCTTGACCGACAACACGTTGTCTTCTTCCTCGTCGAAGTCGTATTCGTCCTCAATGTCGCCGACGATCTGTTCCAGCACGTCTTCGATCGTGATCAGGCCGGCCACGCCGCTGTACTCGTCGACGACGATGGCCATGTGGTTGTGGTTGGCGCGGAAATCGCGCAGCAGCACGTTCAGGCGTTTCGATTCAGGAATGAAAATCGCCGGACGCAGCATGGCGCGCACGTCGAACGATTCTTCAGCGTAATACCGCAATAAATCCTTGGCCAGCAGAATGCCGACCACCTTGTCGCGCTCGCCTTCGATGGCGGGGAAGCGCGAGTGCTGGGTTTCCAGCACGATCGGCAGCCATTCCTCGATCGGATCGGTGATGTCGATCACGTCCATCTGGGAACGGGGCACCATGATGTCGCGCGCGGAGAGGTCGGAGACCTGGAACACACCCTCGATCATCGACAGGGCGTCGGCGTCGATCAGGTTGCGCTCGTGTGCTTCGTGCAGCACTTCGAGCAGCTCGGTGCGGTTTTCTGGCTCAGGGGAGATGAGTGCGGTCAGTCGTTCGAAGAGCGACCGGTGGGGTTTGGCGTCCGATCGGACGTCACTGGGATACTCGGGCATAGTTGGCGTGAAGCCGTTGTTGCGATGGACGTAGCATACACCAAAAGCGGACCCGCCAGAGCGCGGTAGCCCTTTCGGCAGGGAGCTCAGCGCGTCGGCCACGCTTGCTTTATGATTGATTAATTGGCCAAAAAGCAAAGGAATCGACCATGCCTGCCCTCACCATCAACGGCACCGCTACCACCCTCGACGTTCCCGACGACATGCCCCTGCTGTGGGTGCTGCGCGACGTGGCCGGCCTGACCGGCACCAAGTTCGGCTGCGGCCAGGCCCTGTGCGGCGCCTGCACCGTCCACCTCGACGGCCAGCCGATCCGCTCCTGCGTGACCCCTGTCTCGGCCGCCGCGGGCAAGAAGATCGTCACCATCGAGGCCATCGGCCAGGACCCGGTCGGCGCCAAGGTGCAGGAAGCCTGGCGCCAGATCGACGTGGTGCAGTGCGGCTATTGCCAGTCGGGCCAGATCATGTCGGCCACGGCCCTGCTGCAGGCAACGCCGAAACCAAGCGACGCCGACATCGACAACGCCATGTCCGGCAACATCTGCCGCTGCGGCACCTATGGACGTATTCGCCAGGCGATCAAGATCGCCGCGGCCAAATAAGGAGCGCGTGCATGAGCCAAATCAAGGAAACCCGCGTCCCGAACTCGCGCCGCCGTTTCATGCAACTCGGGGCGACCGCCGGCGGCGGCCTGCTGTTCGGTTTCTCGCTGTTCGGTTGCCAGAAGGACGACAGCCGCAAGGAGCCGCCTTCGGAAAAGGCGGTCGGCCAGGCCTCGACCGAGCATTCCGACACCCCGCCCGGCCTCGCGCGCGACGCCTTCATCCGCATCGACCGCGCCGGCATCGTCACCCTGATCATCCACAAGGTCGAAATGGGACAGGGCACCTTCACCTCGATGCCGATGCTGCTGGCCGAGGAGCTTGGCGCCGACCTGTCGAAAGTCAAGCTGGAGCAGGCACCGGCGAACAACGAACTGTATGCCGATCCGCTGCTGGGCGGCCAGGTGACGGGCGGCTCGACCTCGGTGCGCGGCGCCTGGAAGCCGCTGCGCGAAGCAGGGGCCATGGTGCGCAGCGTGCTGGTTTCCGCTGCGGCCAAGAACTGGAACGTCGACACGAGCGAGCTGCAGGTCGTAGCCGGCAGCGTGCGCCACCAGGCCTCCAACCGTTCGGCCCACTTCGGCGAGCTGGTCGATGCGGCTTCTAAAATGGAGCTGCCGAAGAACGTCAAGCTGAAGGCGCCGGAAGATTTTGTGCTGATCGGCAAATCGATGAAGCGCCTCGATTCGGCCGCCAAGACCAATGGCGAAGCCCTGTTCGGCATCGATGCGCGCCTGCCCAACATGGGCATCGCGGCCGTGGCCGCGTCGCCGGTGACGGGCGGCAAGCTCGCCGGCGTGGACGAAGCCAAGGCGATGGCGGTCAAGGGCGTGCGCCAGGTGCTGCGCCTGGAAGGCGCCGTGGCCGTGGTGGCCGACCACTTCTGGGCGGCGAAGCAGGGCCTGGCGGCCGCAAGCCCGCGCTGGGACGATGGCGCCAACGGCAAGGTGTCCCTTAGCGGTATCGTCGGCGACATGATGAAAGTGTCGGAAGGCGGCGGCGCGGTCGCCAAGAACGCCGGCGACGCCATCAAGGCGCTCGGCCAGGAGGGCGGCCGCAAGCTCGAGGCCGTCTATGAAATGCCTTTCCTGGCCCACGCGACCATGGAACCGATGAATTGCACGGTGGATTTACGCGCCGACGGTTGCGACCTCTGGGTCGGCACGCAGGTGCCGGCGCTGGCGCAGGGCGCGGCGGCCAAGGTGGCCGGCATACCGGTCGAGAAGGTCAGGGTCCACAACTATTATCTGGGCGGCGGCTTCGGCCGGCGCCTGGAAGTCGATTATGTGATCCAGGCGGTGGCGTTCGCAAAGCTGACCAAGGGTCCCGTGAAATTCATTTGGACCCGCGAAGAAGATATTCAGCACGACATGTTCCGTCCGTATTACGTGGACCGCCTGGCCGCGCGCCTGGACGACAAGGGCCGCATCGCCGCCTGGTTCCACCGGGTGACGGGCTCGTCCATCATGGCGCGCTTCGCGCCGCCGGCCGTGAAAAACGGGGTCGATCCGGACGCGGTCGAAGGCGCGGCCGACTTGCAGTACACGATCCCCGACATGCGCGTGGAATACGTGCGCCACGAACCGCCGGGCGTGCCGACCGCATTCTGGCGCGGCGTCGGTCCGACCCACAATGTCTTCGTGGTGGAAAGTTTCATCGACGAGCTGGCGCAGGCGGCGAAGCAGGACCCGGTGGCCTTTCGCCGCGCCATGCTCGACAAATCGCCGCGCACCCTGGGCGTGCTGAACCTGGCGGCGCAGAAGGCCGGCTGGGGCAAACCGCTGGCGCCGATCGCCGGGCGCAAGGTCGGGCGCGGCATCTCGACCCAGTTTGCCTTCGGCAGCTACATGGCGCAGGTGGCGGAAGTCTCGGTCGGCCCGGACGGCGACGTGCGCGTGCACCGCGTCGTGTGCGCGGTCGACTGCGGCCAGGCGGTGAATCCCGATACGATCATTGCCCAGATGGAGGGCGGGATTGTCTTCGGCGCCACGGCGGCGCTGTGGAACGAGATCACGCTCGACAAGGGCCGCGTGCAGCAAACCAATTTCGGCGACTACCGCATGATGCGCATCAACGAGGCGCCGAAAGTCGAAGTGCACATCGTGAGCAGCCACGACGAGCCGGGCGGCATCGGCGAGCCGGGCACGGCGGGGATTGCGCCGGCGCTGGCGAATGCCGTGTTCGCGGCGACCGGCAAGCGGATTCGCAAGCTGCCGATCGGGGATCAATTGAAGGCATAAAAAAACGCCGGCGCGGATGTGGTCCGCGCCGGCGTTTATTATTTGTGGCGGATTTTATTCGCCCGCGTACGGATCCGGATATCCGAGCACTTCCATGATGTCGCGCTCGAACTGTTCCATCTCTTCCGCTTCCTCGTCGTGCTCGTGGTCGTAACCCTGGGCATGCAGCACGCCGTGCACGATCAGGTGCGCCGCGTGCTCCTCGACCGTCTTCTTCTGTTCGTCCGCCTCGCGCTGCAGCACGTCCGTGCACAGGATGATGTCGGCCTGGGTCGGCTCGTCGTCCGCCAGTTCCTCGCCTTCGTTGTAGGCAAACGTAAGAACGTTAGTGGCGTAATCCTTGCCGCGGTAATCGCGGTTCAGCGTCTGCCCCTCGGCGCTGTCGACGAAACGGATCGTCAGTTCGGCCGGGCCCAGCAGGGTGGCGCGCACCCAGCGCTCCACCAGTTCGGGCGTGATGGTGGCTTCGAGGCGGGCGTCCGGGTATTGGACGTCGAGGTCAAGCGGATGATTTTTTTCTTGCATTGCGAACAGTGGTTGGTTTTGGTAAAGCGCCCATTTCCTGGACGGCTGTGGCCTTTTCATAAGCATCGACGATACGGCCCACCAGCGGATGGCGCACCACGTCGGCACTCGAGAATTGCGAGAAGGCGATCCCGCGCACGTCCTTCAGCACATGCATGGCGTCGACCAGGCCGCTGCGCTGGGTTTTATGCAGATCAACCTGGGTGACGTCGCCCGTCACCACGGCCTTGCTGCCGAAACCGATACGCGTCAGGAACATCTTCATCTGCTCAACCGTCGTGTTCTGCGCCTCGTCGAGGATGACGAAGGCGTGGTTCAGCGTGCGGCCGCGCATGTAGGCAAGCGGGGCGATCTCGATCACCTGCTTCTCGAACAGCTTTTGCGTGCGGTCAAAGCCGAGCAGGTCGTACAGCGCGTCGTACAGCGGACGCAGGTAAGGATCGACCTTCTGGCTCATGTCGCCCGGCAGGAAACCCAGGCGTTCGCCCGCCTCGACGGCCGGACGGGTCAGGATGATGCGTTTTACGGCGTCGCGTTCGAGCGCATCGACCGCGCAAGCCACCGCCAGGTAGGTTTTACCGGTACCGGCCGGGCCGATGCCGAAGCTGATGTCGTGCTCGAGCACGGCCTTCAGATACTGGATCTGGTGCGGGGTACGGCCGCGCAGGTCGCTGCGGCGCGTTTTCAGCGTCGGGCTGACGAGTTCGGACTCGTCGACGCCTGCCGCGGCCTCGCCGGCCTCCTTGTCCTGTGCCGGCTCGTCGGCGCCCTCGATTTTCGGCTTCAGGCCGGCGCGTTGCTCGACCAGGGCCAGCTGCACTTCCTCGATCGGGACGACCTTGTTGGCGACGGCATAGAAACGCTCGAGCAGCTCGACGGCGCGCTCGGCATTGGCGCCGCTGACGATGAATTTCTCGCCGCGGCGGAAGATGGTCACGTCGAGCGCCGCGCCGATCTGGCGCAGGTTCTCGTCGAGCGGACCGCACAGGTGGGCGAGCCGCGTGTTATCGAGCGGCTCGGGGATGAAGTAGGACGGCTGGGTTGCTTGTGTTTTCAACTGGCTTTGGCAATCGTATCGAGATTGGCGACGAGCTCGCCGCGCAATGAGTAATCCAGGCTCTCGGTGACGCGCACATCGACCAGCTGGCCGATCAGCGCGGCGCCCAGGGCGCCCGGCGCGAAAATGACCACACGGTTGCTCTCGGTGCGGCCTTGCAGTTCCGACGGATCTTTCTTCGACGGTCCCTCGACGAGCACACGCTGGACCGTGCCGACCATGGCCGCGCTGTACTTGCGCGTGTTGGCATCGATCAGGGCTTGCAGGCGCTGCAGGCGCGCCAGCTTGACCTCGTGCGGGGTATCGTCTTCCAGGTTCGCGGCCGGCGTACCGGGGCGCTTGCTGAAAATAAAGCTAAAACTGTTATCGAAGCCGACATCTTCCACCAGCTTCATCATGGCCTCGAAATCGGCGTCGCTCTCGCCGGGGAAGCCGACGATGAAATCCGAGGAGATCGCGATGTCCGGACGCACGGCGCGGATACGGCGAATGATCGATTTGTACTCCAGGCCCGTATAGCCGCGCTTCATGGCGCCGAGGATCTTGTCGGAGCCGTGCTGCACCGGCAGGTACAGGTGATTCACCAGCTGCGGGATCTTCGCGTAGGCATCGATCAGGCGCTGGGTAAACTCTTTCGGGTGGCTGGTGACGAAGCGCAGGCGCTCGATGCCGGGAATCGCGGCAATGTATTCGAGCAGCAAGGCAAAGTCGGCCACGTCACCATTTTCCATCGTGCCGCGGAAGGCATTCACGTTCTGGCCCAGCAGCATGATTTCCTTCACGCCCTGGGCGGCCAGTCCAGCCACTTCCGTCAGCACGTCCTCGAAGCGGCGCGAGACTTCTTCGCCACGGGTATAGGGCACGACGCAGTAGCTGCAATACTTGCTGCAGCCTTCCATGATCGACACATAGGCCACCGGGCCTTCGATCTTGGCCGGAGGCAGGTGATCGAACTTCTCGATTTCCGGGAAGCTGATGTCGACCTGGGCCGATCCCGTGCTGCGCCGTTCGCGGATCATCTGCGGCAGGCGGTGCAGGGTTTGCGGCCCGAACACCATATCCACATGCGGTGCGCGCTTGACGATCGCTTCGCCTTCCTGCGAGGCCACGCATCCGCCTACACCGATGATGAGGTCGGGACGCTCGCGTTTCAAGGCGCGCAGGCGGCCCAGGTCGGAAAATACTTTTTCCTGAGCCTTTTCTCGTACAGAACAAGTATTAAAGAGGATGACGTCGGCATCGTCGGGCGTGTCGGTGCGTACGAGCCCGTCGGACGCGCCGAGGACGTCTGCCATTTTGTCCGAGTCGTACTCGTTCATCTGGCAACCAAAGGTCTTGATAAATACTTTTTTCTGCATAAATGCTTGGTGGGAAAAGAAGGGCGGGGCTGTGACAAGGCGACAAGGGAGTTTACCGTAATTCGCTCTTGCTGACCAAAAAAGGACATGCAAACGGGCGAGATTCAATGCGCCTGGGAATCGATTGTTGCATCCCTCGAAACGATTGCCAATCTATTCAGATTGTTAAATTGCACTCAGGAATTAAATCGCTGGAACTAAGGTAGAGTCAGCGTTTGCTCAATATGTTTCCTGTTGTAAATCAAAGGCTTCCCTATGAATTCTTTTACATAAATTACTAAAAAAAATCTCTTGCGTGCGCCACAAATTATCCCCATGTGTTGAAATGCTTATGTGACAAGCTTTCCACACGATAGCTTGATTTCCAACAATGACTCATGTGCTCAGGACGGACACGAAGGGTTCGTAAGGGTCTGATAATTTGTTTGAAAGACAAGTGCGTTCGGGGAGTGTTAAGCAGGACGGATGTACGTCCGCATTGTTTTTAAGCTAGGACTCAGACTCGTTCTGTTTAATGGCCCAGGAGCGTGTCCGGGAACTTAGGTTGACGAAAGGTAGTCATTCAAAGTTCGTAACGGAACTATTTCATTCACTTTACGAGGTAAACATCATGGCACACCATGCTTTGTCATCGCAGGAAAGCTATAACCCGAACCACCTGCTGGACATCTTGCTGGGCAAGATGCAGCTGAAGAATGACGCGGCCCTGTCGCGCATGCTCGAGGTGGCCCCACCGGTCATCAGCAAGATCCGCCACCACCGCCTGCCGGTCGGCGCTTCGTTGCTGATCCGCATGCACGAAGTAACCGGCATGAGCATTCGCGACCTGCGCGATTTGATGGGCGATCGCCGCACCAAATATCGTCTGTCCGACGCGCAAGGCCGTCCAAAGCCAGAAGAGAAGGCAGCGCAAGCCGCCGCCGCGCAACAGCAGCAGCAACAGCAGCAAGCGCAGACCAACGAGGCAACGCCCTCGACCACTGGTAACTATGCGCACTAATGCCGGCGGCATGGCAGTTGTTGCCATGCCCTCGGTAAAGCCAGGCAGCGGCCCGGCGTCCTGAGCGACGCTGCCCGCTGCCTTTTCTTTTTTCGCGTCCTGCCGGCGCCTGCCTGCCGGATGCGTTGCCGTTTCATTCTCTTCCCTTCCTGACGCCCCGGACCTGGTCCGCGCCGCCGGCACCGCCCGTACCGCATCCCTTTTCTGCGCCGTCCCAAGCATCGGCACGCCGATTATTGTATTCTCGCCATGCTCCGCCGGACCTGCCCGTGCATGCCGGTGTCTATCCTCATCAGATCAAGGACTTTCATGAAACTGTACTTCAGCCCTGGCGCCTGCTCGCTGTCTCCCCACATCGTCCTGCTCGAGACCGGCCTCGATTTCACGTCCGAGCGCGTCGACCTGCGCGAAAAGAAGACGGCCAGCGGTGACGACTACCGCGCCATCAATCCGAAAGGCTACGTGCCGGCGCTGGCGCTGGACGACGGCAGCCTGCTGACCGAAGGCCCGGCCATCGTCCAGTACCTAGCCGACCGCGTTCCAGGCGCGAACCTGCTGCCGCCCGTGGGCGACGCCGCACGCTATCGCGTCATTTCCTGGCTCAACTATATTTCGACGGAAATCCACAAGAACTTCAGCCCCCTGTTCAATCCGGCTGCCAGCGAGGACATGAAAGCCCATGCGCGCAAGATGCTGGCGCTGCGCCTGGAAGCCGTCGCGGCGCAACTGGGCAAGCAGGAATTCCTGGAAGCGCGCTTCAGCGTGGCCGACGCCTACCTGTTCACGGTGCTCGGCTGGGCCGACCGCGTGGGCGTGAGCCTGGCCAACTGGCCGCAGCTGGCCGATTACCGTGCCCGCGTCGCCGCCCGTCCTGCCGTGCAGCAGGCGCTGCGCGCGGAAGGCCTGATCAAGTAACAGAAAGTAAGCATAAGCCGCCCACCGTCCGGTGGGCGCTACCATGGCCCCATGACGAGTCAACGCTACATCGCCCTGATCCGCGGGATCAACGTCGGCCGCGCCAAGCGCGTGGCCATGGCCGACCTGCGCAAGCTGATCGCCGATCTAGGCTACCGCGACGTGCGCAGCCTTCTCAATAGCGGGAACCTCGTGTTCGCCGCCGACGGGGTGGCGCCAGGCACGGCTGCCGCCGCGATCGAAGAACAGCTGGTACTGAAACTGGGCGTGGCGGCCCGCGTCCTCGTGCTCAGCCGCGAAGAGCTGGCCACCGTGCTGGCCGAGAATACCCTGGTGGAACAGTCGAGCGACCACGCGCGCCTGCTGGTCTTCATCCTGGGGGACGCCGCCCTGCGCGACGCGCTCGCGCCGCTGTGCGAGCAGGCATGGGGCGAGGAAGCGCTGGCGCTTGGCCAGCGCGCGGCCTATGTCTGGTGTCCGGACGGCGTACTCAGCAGCGCGGCGGCGACCGCGCTTGGCAAGCAGCTGGGCGACACCACGACTTCGCGCAACTGGAATACCTTGTGCAAACTGTACGCGCTGTGCAACGAGCCCGCAGTCGCACCACCAGGCACCTGAGAACGCAAGGCCCTGCCATTACTTGAACTTTTCGCTGCTGTCCCGCCGCGCCCGGTAACCGAGCAGGATCAGGCCGACCAGCATCATGGCGAAGACCTCGGGTTCCGGCAATTCGGAGATCCCCGAAGGCAGGGAAAACGCCGACCAGGGACCGCTCTGTACCGTCGCGCCGGACTGGACGGTGCCCGCCGGTACCGGTACCAGGTCGATGACCTTGGCGTGTGCAATCCCGCTCAACCCGAAGGCGAGCGCTGCTGCGAGTGCGATTCTGTTCACGATGATTCCTTCCTTGCCGAGCGGATCCAGGAAAGCAGAGGGCATCGCAGGCGACACCGGTGCGACCCAGAATAGCAAAACGCTGTCGCCAGCTGACGTTCGATACGGGTTGAAAACAGCTCTGCGGCAAGTAAGCGCTGCGGGGGCGCGATGCCAAAGCGGCATGTGAAAGAAATGCGACACCCGGGCAAACCAGCAATGACAAACCGTCACGTTTTTCATCCCGGTTTGTTGCCGCCTTGCTCATTGTTGTGCACCTGTCTACGTGTTTTTTGCCAACCCTGCAACGAATAGCGTTATCAGGATTTCCAGCTATGACATCGATCAAGAAATTTTAAGCCTGGCGTATACATCTGCGATTTTTTTACGGGTATAGTCTCTTTATCCCATTGCCCCAGAGCATCAAATTGATGTCGAACCCATATGTTCGACACGCCACCGGCCTTCAAGAGCCGCCGCCGCTCCGATCGAGCTTCTCGGAAACGCAACCGCTGTTTGCACTGTCGCATACGCGCACCCATACATTTGTAGAGTACCGATAATGCCCAACTTTGCCCGACTTCAGATTGCCTTCAAGAACGTTTATGTACGCATCGCCGCCGCTGTCCTGCTCGGCGCGGTGACTGGTATCGCGATCTATACGGCCGACGCGCCGCAGGATCCGAGCCCGGTCGTGCATTCGCAAGACATCTCTGAAATCACCCGCCTGGCCGGGCAGAAAGACAAGCTCGATTACCTGATGGTGGCCAAGCCGCTGTCGGAATCGCCGCGCTACGTCTTCAAGTTCAAGAACGCGCCGGAACTGCACGTTGTCAAGGTGCCGAGCACCTCGCACCTGAGCCTGGAGCGCGAAGTGCTGCTCAAGAACGCGATTCCATATTCGATCGCCAAGGACGAGTACCTGGCTTCGCACAAGGCCGTGCTCGACGAGGGCGGTTCGATGGGCGCCGCTGCCGGCGACTTCCTCAAGCGTCACGCATTCGAGATCGTGCTGCTGCTGTTGATCGTGTACTGCCTGAAGTTCGGCATCCCGGGCATGGGTGCCAGCGCGACCATGATCACCCCGGACAAGCTCAAGGGCAGCATGGACGACCTGATCGGCATGGAAGACATCAAGCAGGAAGTGCTGCACCTGGAAGACATGATCCGCAACCGCGACGAATACGCCTCGCACAACATCGACAAGCCCTTCAACGTGATGCTGACCGGTCCTGCCGGTACCGGTAAAACCAAGCTGGTCGGCTACCTGGCCAAGCGCCTGAACATGCCGCTGATCTCGGCTTCGGGCTCGGCCCTGGAATCGGGTTACGTCGGCGGCGGCTCGAAGGCCTTGAACGCCCTGTACCGCAAGGCTTGCGCCAAAGGTAAATGCATCATCTTCCTGGATGAGGCGCAGAGCCTGTTCATGCCGCGCGGCCGCAGCGAAAAGAAATGGGAAGACGATACCGCCAACACCCTGCTGGGCCTGCTGGACGGCGTGAAAAGCGACAAGGGCCAGGGCGTGATCTGGGTCGTCGCCTCGAACTTCGACGATGCCTCGACCGAGATGGACGAAGCGATGCTGCGCCGCTTCTCGGTCAAGATCAACTTCCGCCTGCCGAACAAGACCGAGCGCCGCGAACTGCTGCGCAGCTTCCTGGCACGTAAGAAGGAAGGCCTGGTCGACTACGACGACCTCGACCTGGACCAGGTGGCCGAGATCACCCAGAACCTGAGCCCGGCGCTGCTGGAAACCGTGGTCGAACGCGCCTCGATGCTGTCGATCCAGGAAAAGACGATCATCAATACCGACCTGCTGTTCCGTGCCTACGAGCGTGCCACGATCGGCCTGACCGACCGCGCCACCACCGCCGAGAAGCACAAGCAGCGCGAACGCATCGCCCTGCACGAACTGGGCCACTTCTTCATGCAGATCGATCCGCACCTGCGCGCCGGCCTGTCTTTGGCCGAAGTGAAGGAAAAGTCGCACCTGCTGAAGATCTCGACCGAAGCCGTGTCGAAGATCGGCGCCCTCGGTTATGTGCTGCAGTCGGGCGACGACATGTCGCTGCGCACGCTGGAAGAACTTGAGCGCGACGTGGTCGGCCTGTACGGCGGCATGGCGGCCGAAGAGCTGTTCTACGGCGCCCGCGGCATCTCGGTCGGCGCCCAGAACGACATCGAGAAGGTCACCAAGATGCTCAACCTGATGGTGAACCGCCTGTCGATGTACTCGCGTTCGAAGATCGACTACAGCCAGCTGCAGAACGACGCTAGCGGCGAGCACACGCTGCGCCAGATGGAAGAGAAGGCCGATGAACTCTACAGCTACACGCTGGGCGCGATGCGCGACTACCGCGCGATGATCGAGTCGCTGAAGGACACGCTGCTCGACCAGTACGTGCTGTCGAAGGATGCCGTGTTCGCGCTGCTGGAAGAGCGCAAGGAGCTGCTGCACTTCGCACCGAAACATGCGAACCTGAAGCTGTGCTCGGAGACCGGCGAGATGGTCGCCGCCTGATCCGGCATCGCTGAATAAAAAGCCCGCTGTGCGTTACACGCCAGCGGGCTTTTTTTCGTCGACCGATACGTACGACATGGTGGGCACGGAGCGCCCACCCTACGGTAGGGTGGGCGCCCCGTGCCCACCAAAACACGCGCTCCCTCAGTGCGCGTGCTCCTTCTTCTCCAGCGTCTCCATCACATAACGCGACATGCTTCCCGCCAGCTCGTGCTCGCCGAGGAAGACCTTGCCGCCGGTCTCCTTGCGCAGCAGCTCCGCCTCTTCCTCGTTATGCGTGCGCACCACGCAGCGGATCGTCGGATTGAGCATCTTCGCCGTCTCGACCATCGTGCGCACGTGGAAGGTGTCGGGCGTGGCGATCACCAGCACCGACGCGCGCGCGATGTGGGCCTGGATCAGCACCGCCGGTTCGGCCGCGTTGCCGACCACCGCGGGCTGGTCGCGCCGGCGCAGCGCTTCGACCAGTTCGCGGTTCTGCTCGGCGACGACGAAATGCACGCCCTGCGCCGTCAGCTCGTCGGCGATGCGCCGCCCTACGCGGCCGAAGCCGACCAGCACCACCTGGCCCGTCAGGCGCTCGTGCGGCACCGACATCGGCAGTTCGGCCAGCGGATCGGGCGAGGCCTCCATGTTGCGCACGGCCTGCGAATTGGCGCGCAGCCAGCGCTGCAGCGGCTCGATCGCCGTGAACAGCAGCGGGTTGACCGCGATCGAGATGATGGCGCCGGCCAGGATCAGGCTTTGGCCCTCCTGCGGCATCAGGCCCAGCGAAATGCCGAGCGCCGCCAGGATGAAGGAGAACTCGCCGATCTGGGCCAGACTGGCCGAGACCGTGATCGCGGTATTCAACGGATAGCGCAGGGCCAGCACCAGCAGCATGGCCGCGATCGACTTGCCGAAGATGATCACGAGGACCACCGCCAGCACCTTCAGCGGGCTTTCGACCAGCACCATCGGATCGAACAGCATGCCCACCGAGACGAAGAACAGTACCGAGAACGCGTCGCGCAGCGGCAGCGACTCTTCGGCCGCGCGGTGGCTCAGGTCCGACTCGCGCAGCACCATGCCGGCGAAGAAGGCACCCAGTGCGAACGAGACGCCGAACAGTTCCGACGAGCCGTATGCGATGCCGACCGCCGCCGCGATGACGGACAGCGTAAACAATTCGCGCGACGCGGTCTTGGCGACGCGCCACAGGAACCAGGGGAAGAGCTTGCGTCCGACGATCAGCATGAAGGCGACAAAGGCGCCGACCTGCAGCAGCGTCTTGCCGAGGGCGTAGAGCAGGGACGTATCGCCGTCGCCGCCCTTGCCGCCGAGCGGGCCGGCGAGGGCCGGCAGCAGCACCAGCACCAGCACGGTGACCAGGTCTTCGACCACCAGCCAGCCGACCGCGATGCGGCCGTTCATCGAATCGAGCACGCCGCGCGCCTCCAGTGCGCGCAGCAGCACCACGGTGCTGGCCACCGACAGCGCCAGGCCGAACACCAGGCCTGCACCCAGGCTCCAACCCCACAGGTATGCCATGCCGATGCCCATGAGGGTCGCCACCGCGATCTGCAGGATGGCGCCGGGCAGGGCGATTCTCCGCACGTCGAGCAGGTCGCGCAAGGAGAAATGCAGGCCGACTCCGAACATCAGCAGCATCACACCGATTTCAGCCAATTGGGAAGCCAGCGACACGTCGGCAACGAAACCCGGCGTGGCGGGACCGATGACGATGCCGGCCGCCAGATAGCCGACCAGGGCCGGCAGTTTCAGGCGCACGGCGATCATGCCGAACAGGAGGCCGAAGCCCAGGGCGGCGGCGATGGTGGTGATCAGACTGAGTTCATGATGCATGCAGTACAGCTCCTTATCAAGGTGGAATCATATGAGTATAAGCGACGTAGGCAACATGATCGAAAAATAGAGGAGGGCCTCGACGGCGGCGCCGGTCCGGCGCCGTTTTGGCTGGCTATAATCGATTCAATAAAAGCCACAGGCTACGAACACAAACAGGAGACAGCATGAACAAGGCATACGTCACGGGCGTGGGCATGATCCCCTTCGCCAAGCCGGGCGCGAGCGCCCCCTACCACCTGATGGCCGCCGAGGCTGCGCGCGCCGCGCTGCAGGATGCCGGCGTCGACTACGCCGACATCGAACAGGCCTACGTCGGCTATGTCTACGGCGACTCGACCTGCGGCCAGAAGGCCTTGTATGGCGTCGGCATGAGCGGCATCCCCATCGTCAACGTCAACAACAACTGCTCGACCGGCTCGACGGCCCTGTTCCTGGCGCGCCAGGCAATCGCCAGCGGCGCGGCCGACTGCGTGCTGGTGCTCGGCTTCGAGCAGATGAGTCCCGGCGCCCTTGGCTCCGTCTTCACCGACCGTCCGACGCCCTTCGACGACTTCGACGCCGTCACCGACCGCTTGGTCGGCAAACCCGAGATTCCGCTGGCGCTGCGCTACTTCGGCGGCGCGGGCCTGGCCCACATGGAAAAATACGGCACGCCGCTGGAAGCCTTTGCGCAGATCCGCGCCAAGGCCAGCCGCCACGCCGTCAACAATCCGCTGGCGCTATTTAAAAAGGAAGTCACGGCGCAGGACGTGCTGGATGCGCCGATGATCTGGCCAGGCGTGATGACGCGCCTGATGGCCTGCCCGCCGACCTGCGGCGCCGCCGCCGCGGTGCTGGTGTCGGAAGAGTTTGCACGCAAGCGCGGCCTGCGCAGCGACGTCTTCATCGCTGCCCAGGCCATGACGACCGACCGCGCCAGCACCTTCGAGGGGAACGACATGATGCGCCTGGTCGGCTACGAGATGAGCCGCGAAGCCGCGCATAAAGTCTACGAGCAGGCTGGCATCGGCCCCGCGGACCTCGACGTCGTCGAACTGCACGACTGCTTCGCCCACAACGAACTGATTACCTATGAGGCGCTCGGCCTGTGCCCGGAAGGCGGCGCGGACAAATTCATCCGCGACGGCGACAACACCTATGGCGGCAAGGTCGTCACCAATCCGTCGGGCGGCCTGCTGTCGAAAGGACACCCGCTCGGCGCCACGGGCCTGGCCCAGTGCTTCGAGCTGACCCACCAGCTGCGCGGCAGCGCCGGCGCGCGCCAGGTAGAGAATGCGCGCACCGCCCTGCAGCACAACCTGGGCCTGGGCGGCGCCTGCGTCGTCACCATGTACCAGGCAGCATAAGGAGAGGCGCATGGACTTGATGACGCCATCCTGGATGAACCCGGAACTGGAAGGTTTTCGCGACGCCGTACGCCGTTTCGTCGCCAGCGAGATCGTCCCGCACGGCGAACGCTGGCGCCAGCAGCAGCACGTCGATCGCGAGCTGTGGAACAAGGCCGGCGAGATGGGCCTGCTGGCCGCCGACATCCCCGAGGAATACGGCGGCTCGGGCGGCAACTTCGCGCACATGGCCATCGTGTTCGAGGAGCTCGGCTACGCCGGCGACATGGCCTTCGGTCTGCACGTGCACGCCATCGTCGCCCACTACCTGCTGAACCAGGGTACCGAGGAACAGAAACGGCACTACCTGCCGAAACTGGCCAGCGGCGAGATGATCGCGGCGATCGCGATGTCGGAACCGGGCGCCGGCTCGGACCTGAAGGGCATCCGCACGACGGCCGTCAAAGGCAGCGACGGTTACCGCCTGGATGGCTCGAAAACGTTTATATCGAACGGCTACATGGCCGACCTGATCCTGGTGGTCGCGAAGACCGACCCGGCGGGCGGCGCCAAGGGCATCTCGCTGATGCTGCTCGAAACGAAGGACAATCCGGGCTTTCGCGTCGGCCGCATCCTGGAAAAGGTCGGGCAGAAGGGCCAGGACACCTGCGAGCTGTTCTTCGACGGCGCCCACGTGGCTTCGAATGGCGTGCTCGGTGGCGAAGAGGGCAGGGGTTTTGTCCAGCTGATGACGGAGCTGCCGTATGAGCGCACTATCATCGGCGTGGCCGGCGTGGCCGCAATCGAACGCGCGCTGAAGCTGACGGTCGAACATGCGAAGGAACGCATGGCCTTCGGCCAGGCCCTGATCGAGATGCAGAACACGCGCTTCGTGCTGGCCGAGATCAAGACCGAAGCGACGGTCGCGCGCATCTTCATCGACCGTTGCGTGGAAGACATGCTGGCCGGGCGCATGGACACGGTGCGCGCCTCGATGGCGAAGTACTGGATCTCGGACCTGCAGTGCAAGGTGGTCGACCAGTGCGTGCAGCTCTTCGGCGGCTATGGCTACATGCTCGAATATCCGATCGCCCAGATGTACGTCGACGCCCGCGTGCAGCGCATCTACGGCGGCGCCAACGAGATCATGAAAGAGATCATCGCCCGTTCCTTGTGATGTTTTGACTGGACCTGCCCATGCCCGGACCCCTCACCGGTATCAAAATCATCGAAATGGTCGGCCTCGGCCCCTGTCCCTTCGCCGCCATGATGCTGGCCGACATGGGCGCCGAGGTGATCCGCATCGACCGCAAAACCAAACCCGGCGCCGACAACCCGTTCCCGATGCTGGGCACGAAGTTCGACGTCATGGCGCGCGGCCGCCGCTCGCTCGCCCTCGACCTGAAAAAGCCCGAGGCGCGCGAGGTCGTGCTCAAACTGGTGGAACAGGCTGACATCCTGATCGAAGGTTTCAGACCGGGCGTGATGGAGCGCCTCGGCCTCGGTCCCGAGGCCTGCCAGGCGCGCAACCCCAAGCTGGTCTTCGGCCGCATCACCGGCTGGGGCCAGAACGGCCCGCTGGCGCAAGCGGCCGGCCACGACCTGAACTACATCGCCCTGTCCGGCATGCTGCACGCGATGGGCCGTGCCGGCACGCCGCCAAGCCCGCCGCTGAACCTGGTCGGCGACTTCGGCGGCGGCGCCATGATGCTCGCCTTCGGGGTCGTCTGCGCGGCGCTGGAAGCGAAGAGCTCGGGCAAGGGCCAGGTCGTCGACGCCGCCATGACCGACGGCTCGGCGCTGCTGGGAGCGATGATGTACGGCCTGCGCGCCTTCGGCTCCTGGTCGGATGCGCGCGAAGCGAACATGCTCGATGGCGGCGCCCCCTTCTATGACACCTATGCCTGCGCGGACGGTAAATTCCTGTCGGTGGGCGCGATTGAACCGCAGTTCTACGCCCAGCTGCTCGAGCTATGCGGCGCCAGCGACCCCGACTTCCAGAAGCAGTGGAGCGTCAAACGCTGGCCGGAACTGAAAGCGAAATTCGCCGCGCTCTTTGCCACCCGCACGCGCGACGACTGGTGCGCGCTGCTGGAGGGGACCGACGCCTGCGTCGCCCCCGTGCTCGACATGGCGGAGGCCCCGCACCACCCGCACAACGCGGCGCGCGCCAGCTTCATCGAGATCGAGGGTGTCGTGCAGCCGGCGCCGGCGCCGCGTTTCAGCCGCACGGCGCCGGCAGCAGGGCAGGCCGCCGCCGCGCCGGGCCAGCACAGCGCCGCCGTGCTTGCGGACTGGGGTTTCGAGGACGACTCAATCGAAGCGCTGAAAAACGCCGGCGTCATATAGGATTGCCACGGTAGAGCCAATACCGTGAGCACATGACCAAGGAACGCGAACTCGATCGATCGAAACGGCTGGCGCTGGGCTTTTTTGTCGGCGCCGCGCTGCTGTTTGTCCTCAGCTTTTTCCTGCCCCAGAATTGGTGGACGGGTCTATTAAAAGCGTTTTCGGAAGCGGCGATGGTCGGCGCCCTGGCCGACTGGTTTGCCGTGGTCGCCCTGTTCAAGCGCGTGCCGATCCCGATCGTTTCCCGTCACACCAACATCATCCCGAACAACAAGGCCAAGATCGCCGATAACCTGGCGCTCTTCGTGCACGAGAAATTCCTCGATACGGAATCGATCGTGCGCCTGATCCAGAAGCACGACCCGGCGCAGAAAGTGGCAGACTGGCTCACCAAACCGGACAATACCCGGCACATGGGCGGCTATCTGGTAAAAACCGCCGGCTGGATGCTCGACTTTACGGAAGACGCGGCAATCCAGAATTTCCTGCGCAGGGCCGTGCACACGATGGTCGGCAGTGTCGATCTGTCCAAATCGGCCGGCACTATCCTGGAAAGCCTGACGAAAGGAGGGCGCCATCAGGAACTCCTGAACGAGGGCATCTATCAGCTGGCGAAACTGCTCGACAACGAAGAAACCCAGGCCACGATCGCGCAAGGCATCGTCGACTGGCTGAAAGACGAATATGCTTTCGTCGAACGCATGCTGCCGTCCGAACTCATCGGCCGCAAAGGCGCCGATATCGCGGTCAAGCTGGCTTTCGGCATCCTGAACCGGGTGGCGCGCGATCCGCAGCACCCGCTGCGCCAGCGTTTCGACGAGTTCACCGCCGAGTTCATCGAGCGTCTGAAAGCCGACCCCCAGTTTTCCAGCAAGAGCGAGGAAATCAAGCAGTACCTGCTCAACGACGACACGCTCAACAATTACCTCAAATCCTTGTGGGACGATCTGAAAACCTGGCTCAAGAAGGACCTGGCGAGCGAGGACTCGACCCTGCGCCGGCGCCTGGAAGCGACCGGCGCCTGGCTCGGCAAGACCCTGGCCGAGGACCCGGCCCTGCGCCAGTCGCTGAACGACAACCTGGAATTGGCGGCGCGGGCGGCGGCGCCGGAATTCGCTGGCTATCTCACGCGCCATATCGCCGACACGGTGAAAAACTGGGACAGTGCCGAGATGTCGGAACAAATCGAGCTGAATATCGGCAAGGATCTACAATTCATACGCATCAACGGCACGATCGTCGGCGGCCTGATTGGCGTGACCTTATACCTTTTATCGTCGCTGCCCAGCTTGCTGCGTTAACCTTCACGAGGAAGCACCATGGAACAGGCACTCAATGCATGGCTCGCTGCGCACCCTGAGATCGAGGCGATTCCCGGCCGCGACCTGTTCATCGTCGCGCGTTACCTGATTCCGATGGAGGCGGCGCTGATGCAGGGCTGCATGGAAGCGTCCGGGATACCGGCAGTATTGGCCGATGCGCATCTGATGCAGGCCGATCTGCTCTTGGCGCCGGCACTGGGCGGCGTGCGCATCCTGGTGCCGGCCGCCTATGTGCAGCAGGCGCTGGCGACCATCGAGGCCTTTCAACGTGGCGAATTCGCGCTCGACGATAATGCAGACTACTAAAAAGTTTGCGTGTTGATCAAACGATACACACTACATAAAAAATTTCTTGGTTGAATGATTATTTACTAAAATACAATCTGATTAGTTCAGGTGTATTTTATAAATGTCAATCATTGCAGAAGTTTCCGTCAAGAATGCTTCGCTTCAGCCGGAATTCCGACGCGACATCAATGGGCTGCGGGCATGGGCGGTCGTTGCGGTCATTCTGTATCACTTCGGAGTGAGTGGATTCGGCGGCGGATTCATCGGCGTCGACATCTTCTTTGCAATCTCCGGCTTTCTGATGACCGGTATCGTCGTCAGGAAACTCGAGCGGGGCAGCTTCTCGATCATCGATTTCTATCTCGCACGCGCCCGGCGGATCGTGCCGGCGCTGGCGGTCCTGTGCGCCAGCCTGGCGGCGCTTGGCTGGTTCGTCTTGCTGCCGCCTGACTACAAAAAGCTCGCGTTCGATTCCATCTCCAGCCTGGCCTTCCTGTCGAACATCGCATACTGGCAGGAGGCAGGCTATTTTGATGTCGCATCTCACGAGAAGTGGCTTTTGCATACGTGGTCACTTTCCGTCGAATGGCAGTTCTACCTGCTGTTGCCGGTAGCGCTTGCCTTGGTATGGCGCTGCAAACCAGGGCGTGGTGTACAGGCGTGGGTCTTGGCCAGCGGTGCCGTGTTGTCCCTGGCGCTGTGCATCGTATTGACCGGCTCGCATCCCTCGGCGGCATTTTTCCTGCTTCCCACGAGGGCATGGGAAATGCTGTGCGGCGGCCTGGTCTGGATGCTGAGCGCACGCATGGTGTTGTCCAGCATGACGCGCCGTTACCTGGAATGGGGTGGTTTCCTCCTGATTCTTGCCGCGAATGCCCTGTTCGACAAGGCGTCGGCTTGGCCGGGAAGCGCCGCGATCGTGCCGGTTGCCGGCACCATGATGGTGCTGCTGGCGAATCGCGTTTCGCCTTTTACATCGACGCGCGTCGCGCAATGGCTGGGCGACCGCTCGTATTCGCTCTACTTGTGGCATTGGCCCGTGTATGTCGCCCTGGTGTATGTCGAACTGCGCTTCGAACCGTGGGCGATTTGCGCCGGCCTGCTTGCCACCCTGGTCTTCGCGCACCTGTCGTATGTCTTGGTCGAACAGCATACCCGGGTATTCCTGGGCGGTCGTTCGCTCGGTGCGGCGCTGGCCGGCGTTGCATGCGTCGTTGCCGTGGCCGCGGTTCCCGCGCTCCTGGTCTGGAAGTACGCGGGAATCGATGGCCGCTTCCCGGCCCGAATCGACCTGGTTGCTGCCGAATCGAAGAACCATAACCCACGCCGTACGGAATGTCTGGCCCAGAGCGGCGCGGCGTCGCCATCCTGCACCTACGGCGCCGGCAAGCAGCGTGTCATCGTCCTTGGCGACAGCCACGCCGCCGCATTGGTTACCGGCGTCGTCGAAGCCATGGCCGACGGACAGGTTGAAGTGACCGAGTGGACGTATACAGGCTGTCCTTTCGTGAATGGTGTCAAGAAGACGCCAGCTGACCTGGCGATCCAGGCGAAGGGATACCAATGCTCCGGTTTCGTCGAGTGGGTGAATGCACAGTTGTCGGCCATACCGGCCTCGGTCCCCGTCATCGTGGCCAACCGTTATGCAGCCATGGCCTATGGATTGAACGAAAACCACGAGGAAGCCGCCGCTCCGCGGATTTATTTCACGAAGATCCATGCGCAGCCGACCCCGGAATTCATCGCCGAATACGCCAGCGCAATTACCAGTACGGCTTGCGCGTTGGCGAAAGAACGCCCCGTCTTTCTGGTGCGGCCAATTCCCGAAATGGGAACGAACGTACCGCGGGCCATGGCGCGCCGCATGAGCTTCGGGGTACAGGAAGATATTTCGATTTCGATGGCGGCCTACCGGGCCCGTAACGACTGGATCTGGAAAGCCCAAAATGAGGCCCAGGCACAATGCGGGGCACGCATCCTCGATGTCACGTCCTACCTGTGCCGCGGTAATCGCTGTTTCGGCAGCCGCTTGGGCGTGCCGTTCTATTATGACGACGACCATCTCGGCGGGCATGGCAATACGCTGCTGGTGCCGATGTACAAGCAGGTCTTGCATTCCATGCAGGCCGAGCCTGTCGCCGTCCGACAATAAGCGCTAAACAAAAAGCCACCGGTTCTCGCGAAGCGGTGGCTTTTTCGAACTGCGTTTGGTGGTGATAGGTGGACTTGAACCACCGACCCCAGCATTATGAGTGCTGTGCTCTAACCAACTGAGCTATATCACCGAAAAGCTGTAAAACAAAATGGCTCGACTCGCGTGAGCCAAGCCATTCGTCTGAATTCCTGGTGGTGATAGGTGGACTTGAACCACCGACCCCAGCATTATGAGTGCTGTGCTCTAACCAGCTGAGCTATATCACCAAAGCGAACGACATTATCCAAGGCGCAGCCATCCCTGTCAAGGCTGCGTGCGCCAAACCGACCAGTTTGTATCTGACCTGTTATTTTTGCAAGCTGCGCACCTGGGCCAGGATCTCGCCGGTCGGGTCTGGACCGAGACAATCGACGACGATCCGGTCCGGCATCGCGCGCAGCCAGGTCAGCTGGCGCTTGGCCAACTGGCGGGTGGCGATGATGCCGGTTTCACGCAGGCCCGCACGGTCGATCTTCCCGTCCAGGTAGTCCCAGCTCTGGCGGTAGCCGACGCAGCGCATCGAGGGCAGGTTCGGAGACAGGTCGCCGCGGGCGCGCAGGCGCGCCACTTCGGCCACGATGCCCTCGTCGTCCGACTCGCCCAGCATCTGGTCGAAACGCAGCGCGATCCGCTTGTGCAGCACCGCGCGGTCGGACGGCTCCAATGCGAACGAGACGAGATCGAAAGGCAGCTCGGGCTTCTCGCGCCGCGCCAGCAGGGAAGACATCGGCTGGCCCGTGAGTTCGATGATCTCCAGCGCGCGGTTGATGCGCTGGGCGTCGTTCGGCGCCAGGCGCGCCGCCGTGAGCGGATCGAGCGCCTGCAGTTTCGCGTGCATGCCCGGCCAGCCGATCCGGGCGGCTTCCTCGTCGAGGGCGGCGCGCACGCCCGCATTGGCGGTGGGCAGGTCGTCCAGACCGTCGGTGAGACCTTTAAAGTACATCATCGTGCCGCCCACCAGCAACGGCAGCTTGCCGCGCGCGCTGATCTCGGCGACCAGGCGCAGCGTGTCGGTCCGGAACTGCATCACCGAATAGGCGTCGAGCGGATCGATGATGTCGATCAGGTGGTGCGGCACGGCGGCCAGTTCCTCGGACGTGGGTTTCGCCGTGCCGATGTCCATCTCGCGGTAGACGAGGGCGGAATCGACCGAGATGATCTCGCTGGGGATCTCCTGCGCGATGCGCAGCGCCGCCGCGGTCTTGCCCGACGCGGTCGGGCCCATGATCGCCACCGCCAAAGGCTTGGCGTCTTGTACGATAAAACCCATCTTATTGACCGCGCAGGAAAAGTTTGTCGAGCGCGGAGATGTCGAGCTGGACCCAGGTCGGGCGGCCGTGGTTGCACTGGTCGGCGCGCTCGGTCTGTTCCATCTGGCGCAGCAGCGCGTTCATCTCCTGGTTTGAGAGGATGCGGTTGGCGCGCACGGCCGTATGGCAGGCGAGGGTGCCGAGCAGTTCGTTGCGGCGCTCGATCAGCACGCGCGAGCCGCCGAATTCGCGCACGTCGCGCAGTACGTCGCGCGCCAGGGTCTGGGCGTCGGCGCTTTTCAGGAGGGTCGGCACCGCACGCACGGCCAGCGTGGTGGGCGAGAGCGCGGCGATGTCGAAGCCCAGCGCTTTCAAGGTCTCCTGGTGCTCGCTCGCGGTGGCGACCTCGATCGCATCGGCGAAGAAGGTCACCGGGATCAGGAGCGACTGCACCTGCATGTCCTGGCCCTCGACCTGGGCGTCGAGCGCGTTCTTCAATTGTTCGTACAGGATACGCTCGTGCGCGGCGTGCATGTCGACCAGCACCAGGCCCTTGGTGTTCTGGGCCAGGATGTAGATGCCGTGCAGCTGGGCCAGCGCGAAGCCGAGCGGGAAGTCGTCGTTGCTGGGCGCGCTGGACGGCACCGGCATCGGCGCCACCGAGGCGGAAGAGGCGACTGGACGCGGCTCCGCGGCGAACAGCGCGCCGTAGGCCGCCGTGCTCTGGGCGACGCCATTGGTGGCCGGCGCATCCCAGCGGCTGCCCGGTGGGAAGGGAGAGGGCGAGAAGCTCGGCGCCAGCTGGGCGCCGAAACCGGTCTGCTCGTGCGGACGGCGCCAGTCGGACGACGAGGGCGCGATCTCGGCCGCCGTGATCGGCGCCGGCACGCTGCCGTGGGCCGTGGCCGAAGTCGCCGCCAGCGCACGCTGCACCGCGTGGAATACGAACTGGTGCACCGCGCGGCTGTCGCGGAAGCGCACCTCGATTTTCGATGGGTGAACGTTCACGTCGACCAGCGCCGGATCGAGGTCCAGCGCGAGCACGTACGACGGAAAACGGTCGCCGTGCAGCACGTCCTGGTAAGCCGCGCGCACCGCGTGCACCAGGAGCTTGTCGCGCACGAAACGCCCGTTCACGTAGAAGAACTGGCCGTCGGCGCGTGCCTTCGAGGCCGTCGGCAGGCCGGCATAGCCGTGCAGGCGCAAGGGGCCGGCCGCCTCGTCGATGGACAGGCGCGCTTCGGCGAAGTCGTTGCCCAGGATCTGGGCGCTCCGTCTCGCCATCTCGCACACGTTCCAGTGGTCGATCGTGCGGCCGTTGTGGGTCAGGCTGAAGGAGACGTCGGGCCGCGCCAGCGCGATGCGGCGCACGACTTCGGCGCAGTGGCCGTATTCGGTCTGTTCCGACTTCAGGAATTTGCGGCGCGCCGGCGTATTGAAATACAGGTCCTGCACGTCGATCGTGGTGCCGCAGGGGCCGGAGGAAGGCGCAACGGTGCCCTGGTGCGAGCCGACGATTTCCCAGGCATGCGGCGCGTCCGCTGTCCGTGAGGTGATCGACACCGCGGCCACCGAAGCGATCGAGGCCAGCGCCTCGCCGCGAAAGCCGAGCGTGGCCACGTTCTCGAGGTCGGTCAGCGAAGCGATTTTCGAGGTCGCATGGCGCGCCAGGGCCAGCGGCAGCTGATCGGGCGCGATGCCGCGGCCGTTATCCGTGATGGCGATGCGCTTGACGCCGCCTTCTTCGAGGCGGATCGTGATCTGGGTCGCCCCCGCATCCAGCGCGTTTTCCAGAAGCTCCTTCACCACGGCCGAGGGCCGTTCGACGACCTCGCCGGCGGCGATCTGCGAGATCAGCTGGTCGTTCAGCTGCTGGATGGGACGGTGGGTGGGGACGGGCGCATTCATGCAGCGATTATATCGCGCGGCCCCACCGCGAAAGCAGCACCTGTCTTATTTCTGCTCGCGCACCGGAATCGGCGCATTGCACAGGTCGACGTGACCGGCCGCGACCTTGGTCCACGGGCCCCCGCGGTTGCGCTGGGCTTCCACCACTTTCTGGTACGTCGCGCTGTCGGTGCGCATGACTTCGAATTTGCTGCGCTCGGCTTCAGGGACGTCGGCGGCGACGCGGAAGGCCTTGATCGGCACCTGCATCTCCGGCTTGTCGAAAAAGCCCATCGGCGCCGGGCCGCGCGCCACCGTCGACAAGAGCGGCATGCCGGACACGACGCGGCCGACCACGGTGATGTTGCGGTCCAGCTGGCGCGGCGCCTGGCCGGTGACGACGTACAGGGCGGTGCCGCCGCCGCTGTCGGCATCGGTGTCGCGCCCGACGCCGACCATCGCGTAGCAGTGCGCGAGCCAGGTTTCGCCGGTCTTCGGATCGCGCCCGGCCGGGAAACCGTTCGAATGACCGACTTGCGGCGCGTAGCCGTCGACGTCCTTCAGGCGCGTGAACCGGGTGTCGTTCTTCATCGGCACCGTGAATTCGCCTTTCAAGGTCTTCCTGGCTTTCTTCGGTTCGCGCGGGTTCTGCTCGTCCGGATCGCCCCACTGGACGACGAAGTTGTCTTGCGAGCGCAGGATCACGAGGCCGTCGAAGTAGTTTTCACGGGCCAGCGCCTTGATGTTGGCGGCGTGGTTCGGGGCGAAGGTGGGGGCCAGTTCGATCACCACGCGGCCCGTCGGCAAGTCCATGTACAGGGTGTTCTCGGGATCGAGCGGGCGCCAGTCGGCCGCCTTCGATTCCTTGACGATGTCGCCCACGCTCGGTTTCGGCGGCAGCGGTTTCAGGGCGGCTGCCTGCACGGCTGACACCACCAGGGCCGTGACGACTGCGTGTGCTGCGATCTTGACTGCCTTCATCTCCACTCCCGCTTGTTATTAACGTTAAGTAATTGTAATCGTGAATCCAAACCTGTCTAAAAAACTTAACACTCACTTAAAAACTGAGGCGGCGCTTGCCGGCCCGGCGGTTTGGCGCCCGCGTCTGGTGGTATCATTCGGCGTTACCGTTTAGGAAAATTATGGATCTGATGGAATTTTTCGGCATGATTCTTCATGTCGATAAGACACTGGGAGTACTGCTCGCCGAGTACGGTATCTATGTCTATGCTGTCCTGTTCGCGATCGTGTTTTGCGAAACGGGTCTGGTGGTCCTGTTTTTCTTCCCGGGCGACACCTTGCTCTTCATCGCCGGCGCTTTCTGCGCCACGGGCCAGATGAGTTATCCGCTCCTGATGGCCTTGCTCATCGTGGCGGCGGTGACCGGCAACACCCTGAATTACTACATCGGCGAAGCCGTCGGCCAGCGCATGTTCACGCAGAACTATCGCTGGATCAACAAGGACGCGCTGCACCGCACCCACGATTTCTTCGAAAAGCACGGCGGCAAGACCATCATCCTGGCGCGCTTCGTGCCGGTGGTGCGTACCTTCGCGCCGTTTGTCGCCGGCGTGTCGGACATGACCCACTGGCGCTTCCAGCTGTACAACATCACCGGCGCCGTCCTCTGGGTGGCCAGCCTGGTGACTGCCGGCTACTTCTTCGGCAACATCCCGATCGTGCGCGACCACTTGACGGAAATCGTCCTGGTCGGCGTGAGCGCCGCGATCGTGCCGCTGATGATCGGCGGCCTGTACAAGTTCGGACGCAAGGTGCTCAGCCGCTGATGACGCGCCGACAAGTCTGTTGATTGCTTGACCAGCGCGCCGGATTTATCCGGCGCGTTTGCGTTTACATCCTCAAGTTTCCCCATGGAAGCGTCGTTAAGAGGAGGTGAATTCACTTCTACCCACCTCCATGCGACACCTGATTGCCCTGTTTGCCACCAGCATCGTCATGCTCGGCGCAAGCGCCAGCGAACCGGCCCACGGCAGCAAGCCGGCGCCGGAAGCCGCCAAGAAGACGGACGCCGCCGCCAAGCTCGCCGCCGAGCTGGCCAAGCCGGCCAAGGCCGTCGAGAAAGCGGAGAAGGCCGAGAAGCCCGCTGCGGAGAAGGACGACAAGCCCGCGAAACTGCACGCGCCCCTGGTCGAGAAGCCGACCATCGACAAGTCGCTGGTGGAAAAGCCGTCCAAGGTCAGCGCGGCCACCGCCGACAAGGTGGCCGCCGCGGTCTCCGCCAGCGAGGATGACGCCGAGGTCGACCTGTCGGTGAAGATCGCCGAACGCCTGGCCGAAATGCGTGCCAAGCAGGCCGCGCGCGTGGCCGCCGCGGCCAAAGCCCGCAAGGCGCTTGAGGCCAAGCGCAAGAAGGAAGCGGCGATCGCGGCCGCGCCGAAGATCAGCAACCACTGGGATTACGATGGCGAGTTCGGTCCCGAGAACTGGGGCAAGATCAACCCGGCCTGGGCCCAGTGCGGCAAGGGCAACCGCCAGTCGCCGATCGACATCCGCGACGGCATGAAGGTCAACCTCGACGAAATCGATTTCGATTACCGTCCCTCGACTTTCAGCGAGATCGACAACGGCCACACGGTGCAGGTGAATGTCGCCGGCGGCAATGCGATCAATGTCGGCAACCAGCGCTACGAGCTGGTGCAGTTCCACTTCCACCGTCCGTCGGAAGAGAAAATCAATGGCAAGGGCACCGAGATGGTGGTCCACCTGGTGCACCGCGGCGCCAGGGGGCAGCTGGCCGTGGTCGCCGTGCTGCTCGAGCGCGGCAAGGCGAACGATGCGATCCAGACGGTGTGGAACAACATCCCGCTCGAGAAGGGCACGCTCGGCACCCCGGGCGTCGACCTCGACCCGCTCGAACTGCTGCCGAACCGGCGCGAGTACTACACCTACATGGGCTCGATGACGACGCCGCCCTGCACCGAGAACGTGCTGTGGATGGTGATGAAGCAGCCGATGACGGCCTCGCCGGCGCAGATGGCGCTGTTCTCGCGCCTGTATCCGCTGAATGCGCGGCCGATTCAGGAAAATGGCGGGCGGATGGTGAAGGAATCGAATTAAAGGAAAAGCCGGCGATGCCGGCTTTTTTGATCGTTGACGATACTAACGCGGCTTTTCCTTATGTAGGGTGGGCGCCCCGTGTCCACCAAACGTGTGCGCCGCGTCAGCGCATCGTTTCGGTGGGCACGGAGCGCCCACCCTACCTCAACTGACGTGGTATTCCCCCGTCCAGCTCTGGCCCGGTTGCAGCGCCGGGCCATTCAACAGCGCCGGCTCGATGCACACGAAACGCCGGTACTCCTCGTCCGCCATGTCCGCCAGCGAGGCCGCATCCTCCGCGCCCGGATTCCAGACGACGGCATCCGTAAAGCCCTCCTGGCGCAGCGTCAGCACCACGCCGCCGTCGACCAGCGCCTGGCGCGGCGCCACGCGGTCGTACACGCGGTCGAACTTGCCGGTGATGGCGAGTTCCTCCGTCTCCATGCCGTCGATGCGTACCGAGGCGATGTCGTCGACCAGGAAGTAGGTGTGCAGCGCGGCCGCAAACGGAAAGGCCTCGCTGCCGGTGTTGCGCACCTCGAAGCGCATTGTCAGTTCGTTGGCCCGGATCGCCACCCGCAACCGCAGTTCGAAACCATGCGGCCAGGCCTGCGCGTGCTGCGCCGACAGGTCGCCTGGCGCCAGCGCGAACACGGCAAAGGCCCAGCCGTCTTCGAGGCCTTGGGTTCCCACGCGCCAGATACTGGTGCGTGCAAAGCCGTGGCGCGTGCCGGTGCCGCGCTCGGCGAACTGGGGGAAGATGACGGGCACGCCGCCGCGGATGGCTTTCGTACCGTCGAGTGCCGACTTCGCACTGCAGAACAGGCGCTCGCGCCCGTCGGCGCCGCGCCAGGAAATCAGGTGGGCGCCGTACAGGGTAATGCTGGCCTGGGCGCCGTCGGGCGAGGTAAGCAGCAGGGACGGCAGCTGGCCGAAGGTGGTGGAGACGGCGGCGTCTTGGTGGTTCATGGCAAAAGCCTAACAAGATCTGGGCCGCGTAGTATGCCATGGCCAGCGGCGCAAACCGATTTCGCCGTACACTCAGCCCTGGATTCGACGATAAGGAAGCAAACCGTGTTTTCGCACATATTCATCGGCACCAGCCACTTCGAGCAAGCGCTGCGCTTCTACTCGCCCATCATGGAGGTGCTCGGCAATGCGCTGCGTTTTTGCGACCGCGCGCGTCCCTGGGCCGGCTGGCAATCGCATCCGGAGGTGCGCCCCTTGTTCCTGCTCGGCGCCCCGCACGACGGACATGCGCACCAGGCCGGCAATGGCCAGATGGTAGCCTTCGCGGCATCCGACCGCGCCACCGTGGAGGCGGTGTATCGGCTGGCGCTCGCGCATGGCGGCAGCTCGGAAGGCGCACCCGGCCTGCGGCCGGAGTACCACGCGGATTACTATGCGGCCTACTTGAGAGACCCCGACGGCAACAAGCTGTGTGTCGTGTGCCACGCGCCGCCGGTACCCTGAACTGAGGCGCAGGGTGATCAGGTCGTGCGGCTCTTCGCCATCGGCGGATTGGCCGAGAAGTAGCGCTTGATGCCCTTGGTGATGGCATTCGCCAGCTGCTCCTGGTAGTCGTCGTCCTTCAGCTTGGCTTCCTCTTCGGGATTCGAAATGAAGGCCGTCTCGACCAGGATCGAGGGGATGTCCGGCGCTTTCAGCACGGCGAAGCCGGCCTGCTCGACGGCTGCCTTGTGCAGGCGGTTGATGCCGCCGATCTCGCCCAGCACGGCCTTGCCGAGTTTCAGGCTGTCGTTGATCTGGGCCGTCGTCGACAGGTCGAACAGGACGCTCGCCAGCTGGCGGTCGTGCTTGGCCAGATTGACGCCGCCAATCATGTCGGCCTTGTTCTGGTCGGTCGCGAGCCAGCGCGCGGCGGTCGAGCTGGCGCCTTTTTCGCTGAGCACGAAGACCGACGAACCGCGGGCGCGCTGCTCGATGAAGGCGTCGGCGTGGATCGAGACGAACAGGTCGGCCTGCACTTTTCTCGCCTTTTCCACGCGGGTGCCGAGCGGGACGAAATAGTCGCCGTCGCGCGTGAGCATGACGCGCGTATTCGGCAGCGCTTCCAGGCGCGCCTTGAGTTTCTTGGCCACCGCCAGCACGATGTCCTTCTCGCGCGTGCCGGTGGCGCCGATCGCGCCCGGGTCTTCGCCGCCGTGGCCGGGGTCGAGGGCGATGGTCACCATGCGCACCACGTTGTTGGCGGGGAGCTGCGGTTTAGTAGCCGGCTTGCCCGGCGCGGGCGCCGGCGTCGGTTGGGTGGCGCGCGGCGCCGCGTTGCCGCTCATGGCGGCGATCTCCGCTTCCAGGCGCGCGACCGGATCGGGCGCGACCGGCTGCGCGGGCGGCACCGGCACGGCCGGCACGGCGGTCGGGGTGCCGTCGCCGGGCGACCACTCTCCCTTTTCGATCAGGGCCGCGATCGGGTCGGCTTCGCGCACCGGATACAGGTCGAAGATCAGGCGGTGCTTGTATTCGGCCACCGGGGCCAGCGTAAACACCTGCGGCTTGACTTCTTCCTTCAGGTCGAACACGAGCCGCACCACGTTCGGGCGGTTCTGGCCGACGCGCACCTGCTTGATGTACGGGTCGTTCGACTCGATTTTCGCGACCAGGCTTTTCAGGGTGTCGTTCAGGGCCAGGCCGTCGATGTCGACCACCAGACGCGGCGGATCGGGCACCAGGAAGTGCTCGGCCTTGAGGTTGGTATCGTTTTCCAGCGTGACGCGGGTGTAGTCGTCGGCCGGCCAGACGCGCACGGCCAGGATCTGCGCGGCGCTTGCAGGCAGCGGGGCGACCACCGACAGCAGCAGCGTGCCGCCAGCCTTGAGGACAGTGCGGCGGGTGGGAGAGCTCAGGGAGGCGGGGCGAAGGAGAGGCGGTCGAGACATAGCAGGCCCTGTGGAGACAACGCCTGCAATTCTACAGCACGTCCGGCGCCGCTGACATTGAGCAACACCCGGACGTCGGGTGAAGGCAACACCGGTTCTCCTTTTTCCGGCCATTCGACGATGCAGATGTTCTGGCCGTCGAAGTCTTCGCGAAAGCCCGCGTCGAGGAATTCTTCGGGGCTGGACATGCGGTAGAGGTCGTAGTGAATGATGTTCAGCGCCTGGCCGTCGACCTGCACCCGATACGGTTCCGACAAGGTGTAGGTCGGACTTTTTACCGTTCCCTTGTGGCCGGCCGCCTGGATCAGGGCGCGCGTGAGGGCCGTCTTGCCGGCGCCGAGGTCGCCGTGCAGGTAGATGACGAGGCCCGGCACGACGGCGCGGGCCAGGGCGGCGCCGAGGGCGAGCGTTGCCGATTCGTCCGGCAGGTAGGCTGTGAAGGGCTGCATCAATTCGGCTGCATCAATTAAAATGGTGTGTTTGGCGGCGCATATCCACGCCGCGATTGTCTACGCTAGTCCGAATGTCCATCGAATCCCCCGACCTGCAGGAACTCACCCGCGCCATCAAGGCCTGGGGCCGCGAACTCGGCTTTGCCGACGTGCGCATTGCCGACGTCGACCTCGCGCACGCCGAGGAGGGCCTGCGCGCCTGGCTGGCGGCGGGTCACCACGGCGAGATGGATTATATGGCAAGCCACGGCATGAAGCGCGCCCGGCCGGCGGAGCTGGTGCCGGGCACGGTGCGCGCCATCGTCGCGCGCATGGATTACCTGCCGTTGCGGGAGGGCTGGCGCGAGCGCGAGCTGGCGCGCCAGCTGGAACCGGGTGCGGCGGTGGTGTCGATGTATGCGCGCGGCCGCGATTACCACAAGGTGCTGCGCAACCGCCTGGCGCAGCTGGCCGAACGCGTGAAAACCGAGATCGGAGAATATGGCTACCGCGTGTTCACGGATTCGGCGCCGGTGATGGAATTGCCGCTGGCGGAAAAGGCGGGCCTGGGCTGGCGCGGCAAGCATACGCTGCTGCTGTCGCGCGAGGCCGGCTCGACTTTCTTCATCGGCGAGATCCTGGTCGACCTGCCGCTGCCGGTGGATGCGCCGACCAGCAGTCACTGTGGAGCGTGCAGCAATTGCATCGATCTCTGTCCGACCCAGGCGATTCTCGGCCCGGGGCGCCTCGATGCGCGGCGCTGCATTTCCTACCTGACGATCGAACTGAAGGGCAGCATACCGGTCGAGCTGCGTGCGCTGATCGGCAACCGCATCTACGGCTGCGACGATTGCCAGCTGGCTTGTCCATGGAACAAGTTTGCGCAAAAGGCGACGGTGCCGGATTTCGACGAGAGGAATGGCCTCGGCGATGCAGGCATGCTGGAGCTGTTCGCGTGGGAAGAAGAGGAGTTCAATCGCCGCATGGAAGGCAGTCCGATCCGGCGTATCGGCCACGAGCGCTGGCTGCGCAACCTGGCGGTCGGGCTGGGCAATGCCGCGAGCGGACGCCGCGGCGATCCGCTCATCGTGGAGGCATTGCAGGCGCGCGCAAGTCACTCGTCCGCGCTGGTGCGCGAACATGTCGAGTGGGCGCTGCACCAGCATCAATCATAGTTCGATGCGTTTTGCGCGCATGGCCGACCAGTCGCCATCGATCGAGATCATCGCCACGGCTGTGATACCGTTTTCCTTCAGATAGGCGTTGATTGAGTCGCGATTGATATCAGTGGCTTTCGAGGCCGTCTGCTTCAGGTAGGCGATCCACAGCGAGCCCTTGTCGCCCAGGCGCTCCTTGGCTTGCGGCAGGAATTGTTCGAGGTCCTTGCGGTTCATGCAGAACATCATGATCACGTCGAAGGGGCCGTCGCCTTCCTTGATCAATTCCTGCGGCAACTGCGACACCACGCTCGGGTGCACGCCGCCGTTTATGATCTGCATCGATTTCGCGTTGCGCAAAAACATCCTGTCTGCAACTGTCTTTTCGTTCATCTGCTTTCCCTAAAGAAGTTGGCATCGCCGACGCACGCGCGGCGACGCGGTCGGATTGATTTTACAAGCGATCGAAAAAACGGGACGGTGTTCGACACGTCCTGTGCGCGAGGATTTGTGACCGGAAGTTTTAAAGGGGTGGGCGCCATGATCCGCGTGGGCACGGAGCGCCCACCCTACGGTCACGCATGTAAACCCGGATCAGTTAACGTATCCCGTAGGGCGGGCATGCCCGCGCGGATCGTGCACACTGATACCGTCAAAGGCAACAGCCCCACGACCGGGCATTGGCTTACTTCAACAAGCCCGCCAGCTCCACTGCCGTCTTGACCTGCATCTTGTCGAAGATATGCGCCCGATGCACTTCGACCGTGCGCATGCTGATGCCGAGTTCGTCGGCCACGACCTTGTTCATCTTGCCTGCCAAAATCAGGTCGAGCACTTCGCGTTCACGTGCGGATAAGGTCGCCAGGCGCGCTTGCACCTGGGCGGCGCTGGCGGCGTCGCGGGCGCTCGCCAGGGCCTGGTCGACGCGGTCCATCAGCTGGTTGTCGTTGAAGGGTTTTTCGAAGAAATCGAAGGCGCCGCGCTTGAGCGAATCGACGGCCATCGGCACGTCGCCATGGCCGGTGAGGAAGATCACGGGCATGCGCGCCAGCCAGCCGCGGCTGATGATCTGGTCGAATACGGCGATGCCGTTCATATCGGGCATGCGCACGTCCAGCAGCACGCAATCGCCGTTCGGGTCGGGCTCGCCTAGGCTGTCGAGGAATTCCTGGCCGCCGGCATAGCCGCGCACCGCCAGCCCGCGCGATTGGGCCAGCCAGGCGAGGGCGTCGCGGATCACGTCTTCGTCGTCGACGATATGCAGCATGCAGGGTCTCCTAAATCGTGCGCTATTTTAGCTCGGCCGCGTTCGTGGCGGTGCTCGGCCTCGGCAAACTGAAGGTGAAGATCGTACCGCCGCCCGGGTTCGGCGCGTGGGTCAGTGTGCCGCCATGGAACTCGACCGCCGTACGGCAGATCGACAAACCCATGCCCATGCCTTCGGCCTTGGTCGAGAAGAAGGGAGAGAACAGGCGCTCGGCGACGTCGGGTGGGATGCCGTGGCCGCGGTCGATCACCGAGACCGAGACCTGCGCCGCATCGGCGCTGGCGGCGATGCGCAGGATGCGCTGGGCGGGCGCTACCTCGGCCATCGCCTCGATGCCGTTGCGCGTCAGGTTCAGCAGCACCTGTTCGAGCATCACGCGGTCGGCCAGTACCGGCGGCAGTTGCGGCGGCAAGTCGATCTGCAGCGCCACGTAGGACTTACGGGCCTGCAGCTCGATCAGCGCGCGCACGCCTTCGACCACGCTGTGGATCGTCACGGTTTCGCGCTGCGGCTCGCTCTTCTTGACGAACTCGTGCACGCTCTTGATGATCTGGCCCGCGCGCTGGGCCTGCTGGCGCGCCTGTTCCAGCGCGCGCCGCAGCAGGGTCGGCTCGATCGCGACGCCCTTGTCGGCCCGCTCCAGCACGTTCAGGGCGCCGGCCGTGTAGCTCGAGATCGCGGCCAGCGGCTGGTTCAGCTCATGCGCCAGCATCGAGGAAATTTCGCCCATGGTCGCGAGGCGCGCGCTCGCTTCCAGCTTTTCCTGCTGCTGCCGGTTCAGCTCCTCGGCCTGCTTGCGGTCGGTGATGTCGAGGATGGAACTCATCCAGCCGGTCTGATTGCCGCGGCTGTCCACCAGCGGCGCTTCGAACACCAGCACCGGCACCCGCTGCCCATCCGAGCGCTGGAACACGGTCTCGAACTGGGGCGTGATCGTGCCGGCCAGCACGCCCGCAAAACGTTCCTCGTATTCGCCGCGCGCTTCCGGCGCCCAGTAGGGCATCGGCGGCTTCTTGCCCAGGAGCTCTTCCGGCGGCAGGCCGACGATCTCGCAGAAGGCCTTGTTGACGTAGGTGACCCGTCCTTCGAGGTCGCGTGCGCGCAGGCCCGTCATCAGGGAGTTTTCCATGGCCGTGCGGAAGGCCATCTGCTGGCGCAACGCGGCCTCGGCGGCCAGGGTGCGCGAGATGTGGCGCCACAAGGTCAGCAGGCTGAGCAGCAGGCCGAGCGCCAGTACGATCACCGAGCCGACCAATAAATTCGGCAGCAGGCGCGGCGCGCCCTTGACGCTGTCGGTGGCCAGCACGATCGACGAGCCCGGCAAGTCGAGCGCACGCCGGTGCGTGTAGACGCCGCGGCCCGGACCGCCGTCGGCGCGGGCGGCCACCGGCTGGTCGTTGCGGTCGAGCAGGGACAGGGCATTGTCCTGGGCAAACCACCAGGGCACGGTTTCGTTCAGCAGCGTTTTTAGACTGTAGGTCGCGACCAGGCTGCCGGCATAGGCGCCGTTGCGGTACAGGGGCAGGTAGTAGTCGACCAGTCCCGGCAGATGCAGGCTGGCGCCATACGGTTCGGTATAGCGTCCGGCCCGCATCAGGCGCGCCATCTCCTCGGTTTCGTCCAGGCCCGGGGAAGGACCGGCCGGGTCGATGCCCTGATGCGCCAGCACTTCGCCCTGCGGGCCCTGCCACAGCACCCGGCGCAGTTCGGGACCGTTCTTGAAGAGCTGCTGCAGGCGCGCCTGCAGCACGCCGGGCGCGGGCGGATTGGCGACCAGGTCGGCGCCGAGCGTGGCCAGCGCTTCCTCGCTGCGGGCGAGCTCGAAGCGCAAGGTCTGCTCGACCCACAAGGTATCGGCAATCAATTGCTCCTGGCGCTCATTGCTTTCCATCTGACGCGCCTGCCAGGGCAGCCAGAACAATACGGCGAGGAAGAGCAGCACCAGCAGGACCGGCACCAGCCAGCGCCAGGGACGGGCCAGGCTGGCGCGGCGGCGCAGCGAGAACGGGTTTTTCATGAATGGTGGAAGGTTTTCTTGTGCGATGCTATTGTGAACTGCTGACGCAGCGACGCAACTGCTGCATGCGCACTTATTTCATATTGTCGATCGAGCATGACCATCAAATTCCTGGCCGCAGCACTGGCTTTCCTTTTTACTTTCAACAGCGCCTGGGCCCAGGCCCCGATCGTTATCAAATTCAGCCACGTGGTCGCGCCCGACACCCCGAAAGGGCAGGCCGCCGAACGTTTCAAACTGCTCGCCGAACAATTCACGCGCGGCCGCGTCAAGGTGGAAGTGTATCCGAACAGCCAGCTGTACAAGGACAAGGAGGAGCTCGAAGCCCTGCAGCTGGGCGCGGTGCAGATGCTGGCGCCTTCGCTGGCCAAGTTCGGCCCGCTCGGCGTGAAGGAATTCGAAGCCTTCGACTTGCCGTATATCTTCCCCTCGAAGGCGGCGCTGTACGCCGTCACCGAAGGTCCCATCGGACGCGAGCTGCTGCAGAAACTGCAGTCGAAGGGCCTCACCGGCCTGGCCTACTGGGACAATGGCTTCAAGGTGATGTCGGCCAATCGCCCGCTGCACGTGCCGGCGGACTTCCGCGGCCTGCGCATGCGCATCCAGTCCTCGACCGTACTCGACGCCCAGATGCGCGCGCTCGGCGCCCGGCCCCAGGTGATGGCCTTTTCCGAAGCCTACCAGGCCCTCGAGACGGGCCTGGTCGACGGCACCGAGAATCCGCCCTCGAACATGTACACCCAGCGCATGCACCTGGTGCAGAAACACCTGACGGTATCGAACCATGGCTATCTCGGCTATGCGGTGATCGTCAACCGCAAGTTCTGGGAAGGCCTGCCGACCGACGTGCGCGCTGCTTTGGAACGCGCCATGCGCGACGCCACGGCATTCGAGAAAACGATCGCCCAGCGCGACAACGACCGCGCCCTGGAGGCGATCCGCAAAGCGGGCAAGACCACGATCTACTATCCGACCCCGCAGGAACAGGCGCAATGGCGCGCCGCGCTGCTGCCGGTGCACCGCCAGATGGAGCGCCGCATCGGCAAGGATCTGCTCGACGCGATTGCGCGCGAAACGGCCAAAAAATAATGACGCTGCGGTCAGTAATCCGGTGTTCTGGTATTGACAATGTGGCTGGCTGGCCTCGCTTATGTCTGGTATTTGGAAACCGTATATAAAAAACTATTCTTCGTTGGCACAGTTGCGTTATGATTGGGCGCAGCGGCACCAAAGCGGTGCAGGCGACCCGGACACACGTCTTGGGGAGGGCCAGAAAAAGTCGGTAGTCCATACCGGAGATCATGAGAGGAGACACACGTTCGACAGAAGCCGTTGGTACTACCAAACGGCCGGGACGTGCCTGATGATTGAAGCGCACCCAAGGGTGCGCTTTTTTTTTCGCCTGAATCATTGGTGGCGTATTTCTGTCACGGGACGGTTGTGCACGTAGGGTGGAGTCCTGACTCCACGCGGTACGGCGTGTGCGGGTTGAAAACGCATTTCGATTACGGAAACGCTGCCAAACGCGTGGAGTCAGGACTCCACCCTACGCCGCCAGCTCCTCCAGCGTCCGCGCATCCACCGGCCGGCTGAACAGGTAGCCCTGCCAGTGATCGCACCCGATCCCCGCCAGGAAAGTCCGCTGCGCCTCGGTCTCGACCCCTTCGGCGATGATGCTCAATCCCAGCGACTTGCCCAGCGCGACCACGCTGCGCGCGATCGAAGCGTCGTTCGGGTCGTCCAGCACGTCGCGCACGAAGCTCTGGTCGATCTTCAATTGGTCCAGCGGCAGGCGCTTCAGGTAGCTCAGCGACGAGTAGCCGGTGCCGAAATCGTCGAGCGAGAAGCAGATGCCGTGTTCGCGCAGGGCGCGCATCTTGCCGATGGTTTCCTCGACGCCTTCGATCATCAGGGTCTCGGTCAGTTCCAGCTTCAGGCGCGTCGGGTCGATGCCGCTTTCGCGCACGATGGCCAGCGTCTCCTCGACGAAGTCGGCCTGCAGGAACTGGCGCACGCTGACGTTCACGGCCAGCGTGAAGTGAGCGGTGGCCGGAGTGGCGGCCCACAGCGCCAGCTGCTGGCAGGCGGTGCGCAGCACCCAGCGGCCGAGCGGCACGATCAGGCCCGAGGTTTCGGCGATGCCGATGAAGCCGCCCGGTCCGATCAGGCCGCGCGTCGGATGCTGCCAGCGCACCAGCGCCTCGGCCCCGGTCAGGATGCCGTCGCCGTCGACCTGGCCCTGGTAATGCAGCACGAATTGCGCGTGCTGCAGGGCCGCGCGCAGCTCGGTCTCGATCTCGGTGCGGTAGGTGACCTCGGTTTCCATCGACGGGTGGAAGAAGCGCAGCGTGTTGCGGCCCTGGCGCTTGGCTTCGTACATCGCCAGGTCGCCGCGCCGCATCAGGTCGTCGAGACCTTCCTTCTCGGCGAGGCACAGCGTGACGCCGATGCTGCAGCTGGCATGGTGCTCGATGCCGCCGATGTCGAAGGGCTCGCGCAGGGCGTCCAGGATCTTCTGTCCGACCTTCTCGGCATGCTGCTGCGCGTCTTGCTCGTCGACGCCGCTCGATTCGAGCAGAATCACGAATTCGTCGCCGCCCAGGCGCGCCACGGTATCGGTCTCGCGGGTGCAAGCCAGCAGGCGCGCCGCCACCTGCTGCAGCAGCTGGTCGCCGACGGCGTGGCCGCGGCTGTCGTTGAGGTCCTTGAAATTGTCCATGTCGAGGAAAAGCAGGGCGCCGGTGCGGCCGGTGCGCCCGTGCAGGCCCAGGCAGTGCTGGACGCGGTCGTACAGCAGGCGCCGGTTCGGCAGCCGGGTGAGCGAATCGTAATAGGCCAGCTGGACGATCTTTTCGTCGGCCTGCTTGCGTTCGCTGATGTCGGACTGGGTGCACACGAAATTGGTGAGTACGCCGTCGGCGTCGCGCACGGCGCTGACCGTGAGCCAGGCCGGATAGCGTTCGCCGTTGTCGCGCCGCATCCAGACTTCGCCCTGCCAGGGCTGGGTCTCGCGCACGCTCTGCCACATGCGTTCGCGCGCGTCGTCGCCGTCGAGTTCGAGCGAGAACAGCGGGAAGGCGGTGCCGGGCAGGTCGGCGGCGCTGCGGCCGTAAAGCGCGGCCCAGGCCTGGTTCGCCTCGATCATCACCGCGTCGGGACTGAGCACGCACATGCCTTCGCCCGACTGGAACACGGTGGCGGCGATGCGCAGCGATTCCTCGGCCTGCTTGCGCGGCGTGATGTCGGTGGTGATGCCGCACAGCGCGTTCACTTTCTCGCCGTCGACGAGCGGGATTTTCGTCGTCAGGTACAGCTTGTCGTTCAGGCGTTCTTCCGACACGAAACGCTGGTGTTCCTCGATGACGGCGAGGTCGCCGGCGCGCGTCATCCGCGCCTCCTCGGGACCGAACAGGTCGGCATCCGTCTTGCCGAGAATGGTGCGGGCGGGCCGGTTCAGCAGGCGGCACATGGCGCCGTTCACGTACTGGTAGCGCGACTGCGCATCCTTGATGTAGATGAGGCTATCGACGCTGTCGAGGATGGTCGCCAGCCTGCGTTCGCTGTCGCGCAGTTCGCGCGTGCGCACCGCGACTTCGGTGCGCAGCCAGCTGGCCACGGCGAGTGCCGACAGCAGCAGGCCGACGGTCGCGGCCAGCACCCACAGCACGGTCTGCGGCACCGCGGCCGCCGGTCCGCCCGCCTGCCAGCGCCGCAGCAGGGAGAAATACACCGAGTTCGGATCGGCACGCCAGGCGCTCAGGTGGCGGTCGATGGCGTCCAGCACTGCCGGCTGGCGGCCCGGCATGGCGGCATAGAACAGGCGCGCCGGATTGAACACGACCGGGGTGGCGACCAGCTGCTGCGCGTTGGCCTGGACCTCGCCGTAATAATGGTTGGCAGCCACCGCATCGGCCTTGTCCTCCTTGACCATCGCAAAGGCGCTCTCGAGCGAGACGGCCGGCACCAGCACCGCGCCATAGCCGGACAGCACGCCCGGCAGCACCTGGGCCTGCACCGAACCGCCCAGCACGGCGATGCGGCGGCCTTTCAGGTCGAGCAGGGAGCGGATCGTGTGGCCGGGACGCGCATAGATCTGCGACCAGCTGTGCAGCACCGGCACGTGGTGGAAGGCATAGCGGTGGGAGCGCTCCTCGGACCAGGCCATGTCGGGCAGCAGGTCGATGCGGCCCGCTTCCAGCGCTTCCACGCAGGCCTGCCATTCGCAGGCGACGAATTCCAGCGCCCAGTGTTCGGCGCTGGCCACTTCGCGCAGCAGGTCGACCAGGATGCCCGAGGCGCCGCCATCCTCGTTCATGAATACTTTCGGCGGATTCGGATAGACGCCCACCCGCAGCGGCGCCTGCGCCACGGCCGCCGCCTGGCTAAGGCAGCCGAGGAGGAGAAGCAGGGCCAGGAAGCGGTGTACGCACGGCATGAAATGTCTCCGAAGATGTCGTCAGCATAATCTTTTTCGGATGAGCCAGCCGCCACGCAGGAACTCTTTCTCCGACGAAAAAGAGGTGGTGGACGGGCCGCGCGAGGAGTAAACTGTCACGATGACTACACAACAAGGCAGCGAGCTGTTTTCCGCCATCGTGGCGGCCCCGTTTGGCGCGATGGGCATCCGCACCGAAGACGGGCGGGTGCGCGAGCTCGTCTATCTCCAGCCGCGTTTCCACGAGAAGGATGCGCAGGATGCCGTGGCCGAGCAGGCCGCGCGGCAAATCGAACGCTACCTGGCGGATCCCGACTTCCGTTTCGAGCTGCCCCTGTTCGAGACCGGCAGCGCCTTCCAGAAACGCGTGTGGGAAGCGATCAGCGTCATTCCGCGCGGTTCGGTGCTGACCTACGGCAGGATCGCCAAGGACATCGGCTCGGCGCCGCGCGCGGTCGGCCAGGCCTGCGGCGCCAACTGGTTCCCGCTCGTCATTCCCTGCCACCGCGTCACCGCCGCCGGCGGCCTCGGCGGCTTCTCGAACAACGACGACGAAAACGGTTTTCATTTGTCGGTCAAGCGCTGGCTTTTGCGCCACGAAGGCGCTACCGCATCGCCATGGCAGCAGCAGGCGATCTGGGACTGATCGACGAGTTCTGCGACACGCTCTGGCTCGAGCAGGGCCTGGCGAAGAACTCGCTCGACGCCTACCGGCGCGACATGCGCATGTTCCTGGACTGGCTCACCGTCAAACGGCCGGGCCGCGGCCTGCTCGGCGCCGGTCCGCAGGATCTCGCCAGCTACTTCGCCGAACGGCATCCCGATACGAAACCGAGCACGGCGAACCGGCGTTTGTCCGTGCTGAAGCGCTTCTATGCGCTGGCGCTGCGCAAGAACCAGGTGAGCGAAGACCCCTGCCTGAAAATGGCCACGGCGCGCCAGCCGGTGCGTTTCGTGCACACGCTTTCCGAAGCCCAGGTCGAGGCTTTGCTGGCCGCGCCCGACGTCGCCACGCCGCTGGGCCTGCGCGAGCGCACGATGCTCGAACTGATGTATGCGAGCGGCTTGCGGGTGTCGGAACTGGTGGCGCTGAAAGTGGTCGAAGTGAGCCTGAACGATGGCGTGCTGCGCATCACGGGCAAGGGCGCGAAGACGCGGCTCGTCCCTTTTGGAGGCGAAGCGCGCGGCTGGCTCGAGCGCTATCTGAAAGACGCGCGCGGTATCATCCTCAACGGGCAGGTCGACGACGCCCTGTTCGTCACCAGCCGCGGCGGGCCGATGACGCGCCAGATGTTCTGGGTCGTGATCAAGAAGCATGCTGTGAAAGCCGGCATCCGCGCGCCGCTGTCGCCGCACACCTTGCGCCACGCGTTTGCGACGCACTTGCTCAACCACGGCGCCGACTTGCGTGTCGTGCAACTGCTGCTGGGGCACTCGGACATTTCCACCACACAGATCTACACCCATGTTGCGCGCGAGCGTCTGAAACACTTGCACGCGCAGCACCACCCACGGGGTTAATTCAAAACCCGAAGCCTTATCTGGCGCATAATAGTCCCGCACTACCACATCCTTTCAGCGCACAAGAGGTGATCATGGCCAAAACCAACTTCCAATACGAGAAGCGGCAACGGGAACTGGAAAAGAAGCGCAAGGCGGAAGAAAAAGCCAAGCGGAAAGCAGAAGCGAAGAACCATCCGGCGGGGGCGGGGGATGAGATGATGGCGGCGGGATCGGAAGGGATCGATGTCGAGGCCGAGCAGAATGCGGATGCGCAGGAGACGCAGACGCCTTGATGTGGATTTTGTAGGGTGGGCACTCCGTAGTGAAGCCGTTATCGAGGCCATTGGCCTCGATAACCCCACGCGGTCCAACCGGTGAATATTCGCGCGGTTTAAAACGTCGCTCGTGATGATTTTGGACAAAGATAACACGCCGCAATGTTGACTTCGTTTGAAGCTAACACTGCGGCGTGTTCACGCGTGGGCACAGAGTGCCCACCCTACGTTACTGCGGCGCGTTCACGCGCGGGCATGCCCGCCCTGCGCGGATTCCTTCGCGATGACTGGCGCGATTTCCACAATCTCCTCGTGCCCCTTGGCAAACCACTTGCGTGCCCGCTTGCCGATATTGTCGAGATAGCTGTAAGCCACCGGCACCACCACCAGGGTCAGCAAGGTCGAGGTAATCACCCCGCCGATCACTGCGCGGCCCATCGGGGCCTGGGTCTCGCCGCCGTCGCCGGCGCCGATCGCCATCGGCAGCATGCCGAAGATCATGGCCAGCGTCGTCATCAGGATCGGACGCAGGCGCACCTGTCCCGCTTCCAGGATCGCCGCGAACTGCGCCTTGCCTTCGCGCTGGCCGTGGTTGGCAAAGTCGACCAGCAGGATCGCGTTTTTGGTGACTAAACCCATCAGCATCACGACGCCGATCACCGAGAACACGTTCAGCGTAGAACCCGTCGCCAGCAGGGCCAGCAGCACGCCGATGAGCGACATCGGCAGCGACATCATGATCGCGATCGGCTGCAGGAAGCTGCCGAACTGCGAGGCCAGCACCAGGTAGATGAAGATGATCGCGATGATGATCGCCGAACCGAAGTTGGCCATGGTTTCCGCCATCTGCTGGGCGTCGCCGCCGACGTCGAAGCGCACGCCTTCCGGCAGTTCGATCGAGTCCATCGCCTTCTTGATGTCGGCATTCACGTCGCCCGACGGACGGCCTTCGATGCCGGCATAGATCGCCACGCGGCGTTCCAGCGCCTGGCGTTTTAAAACCTGCGGGCTGAACGAGGGCACGAAGTCGACCACCTGGCGCAGCGGCACCATGATCGGGTTGCCCGCCGCATCCACCCGCGAGGAAGCCAGCGACAGGTCGGCCAGGTCGGCGACCTTCTGGCGCCCACTCCTCGGCAGTTGCACGTTGACTTCGTAGTTCTGGCCATCCGGCGCCAGCCAGTGGCTGATCTGGTCGCCGCCGACGAAAGGACGCAGCGCCGCGCCGACCTGCGCCACCGACAGGCCCAGGTCGCTCGCCAGCTCGTTGTTGATCTTGATGACGGTCGCCGGATTGGCGCCTTCCTGGCTGTACTCGATGTCGGCCACGCCTTTAATCGCCCGCATCTTGTCCATCAGCTTGTGTGCGGCGGCGTCCAGCTTGGCTTCGTCGCGGCCGAGAATCGCGATGAAGATCGGCTTGTTACCGACCGACATGGTGATGCCGGCGATCGAGGACAGGCGTTCGCGAATCACCGACTCCATCTCTTCCTGCGAACGGCGATGGGTCTTCTTCACGTCGGTCAGCTTCAAGACCACCTGGGCGCTGTTATGGCCCTCGTAGACGCCAATGGCGCTGCTGATCGCCTCAATTTCCGGATAGGCGCGCAGCGCATCCTCCACCTGTTTGACCTTGCCGTCGGTGTAGGCCAGGCTGGAGCCGACCGGCGTCTTGAAGCGCATCTCGATGAAGCCGTTGTCGGTCTTTGGCGCGAACTCGCCGCCGATCATCGGGATCAGGAACAGGCTGCCGACAAAGATACCCAGTGCCAGGGCCAGCGTCGATTTCCTCCAGCGCAGGGCCAGCGCCAGCACGCGGCCGTACAGCACGTGCACGTGTTCGATGCCGACCTCGATCTTCGCCATCACGCGGCCCAGCCAGGGCACATATTTAAAACGGTCCTTGACCGGATCCGGCCACACCGAGGACAGCATCGGATCGAGCGTGAAGGAGACGAACAGCGACACCAGCACGGCCACCGCGACGGTGACGCCGAACTGCAGGAAGAAGCGGCCGATGATGCCGTCCATGAAGGCAATCGGCACGAACACGGCGACGATCGCGAAGGTGGTCGCCATCACCGCCAGGCCGATCTCGTTGGTGCCTTCCTCGGCCGCGCGCAGGTGGCTCTTGCCCATGCCGAGGTGACGCACGATGTTCTCGCGCACGACGATCGCATCGTCGATCAGCAGGCCGATACACAGCGACAGCGCCATCAAGGTCAGGAAGTTCAGGGTAAAACCGAAGTAGCGCATCGCGATGAAGGAGGCCAGCACCGAGATCGGCAGCGTCAGGCCCGTGATGACCGTGCTGCGCCAGGAGTGCAGGAACAGGAACACGATCACCATCGTCAGGAGCGCGCCTTCGATGATGGTGCGCTTGACGTTGTCGAGCTGGTGCTGGACGGTGGTGGACTGGTCGTCCATCACGCGGAATTGCACGTCGGCCGGCATGGTCTTGCGCAGCTGTTCGACCATCTTCATGATGCCGGTGCCGACCTGCACGGTGTTCGCGTCCTGCACCTTGGTGATGTCGAGCGAGATGGCGCGCACGCCGTTGACGCGCGAAATCGACGTTTCTTCGCGCTCGCCGTCGACCACCTCGGCCACCTGCGACAGGTAGACCGGGCCGCTGGCGCGGCGCGCCACGATGATGTTGTTGAACTCGCGCGCTTCGCGCATCTTGCCCTCGACCCGCACCAGGCGCTCGGCGGCGCCGTACTGCAGGTTGCCGGCCGGGAGATTGGTGTTGGTGGCCTGGATCGCGCGCAGCACTTCGTCGATGCCGATGTTCTGGCTGCGCAGCTGCTCGGGTTTGACGTGCACCAGGATCTGGCGCGTCGCCAGGCCGCCGGTACGCACCTCGCCGACGCCGGCCACGCTTTGCAGGCGCTTCACGATCACCTGTTCCGCCAGCGTCGACAGCGCGCGCATGTCGCGTTCGTTCGACGTGACGGACAGGCGCACCACCGGCTGCGCGTTCTCGCCGTCGGCGCGGATCATGAAGGGTTCCTTGACCTCTTTCGGGAAGCTCGGGCGCACGCGCGCCACCTTGTCGCGCAGGTCCTGCATCGCCTTGTCCATGTTGGTGGCGATGTGGAATTCGATCGAGACGCCGCTGCGGCCTTCCCAGGAATTACTGCGGATGTTCTTGATGCCGCTGACGGTATTGATGACTTCTTCCATCGGCCGCGTGACGTCGTTCTCGACCTGTTCCGGCGAGGCGCCAGGATACTGGGTCTCGACCCAGGCGAACGGGATCTCGACGTTCGGCATGCTTTCCACGCCCAGCGAGCGATAGGAGAACAGGCCGAGCACCATCAGGCCGACCATGACCATGGTGGCGAAGACCGGGTGGCGAATGCTGACTTTGGTGATCCACATGGCGTCAGTCCTTCTTCGCCAGAGTGACCGGGGCTTGCGCGGCCGGCTTGTTGACCTTCACCGCGCTGCCCGGCTTGACGCCGTCGAGCGGCACCGCCAGCAGCACGGCGCCGGCCTGCACGCCGTCCGTGACTTCGACCAGGCCTTCGTCCTCGCTCTTCATGCCCAGCTGGACCGGCTGCGCCACCACCTTGCCGCTGTCGACGCGGTAGACGACGTCGCGTGCGCCGTCCTTGCGCAGGGCCGCGAGCGGCACGATCGGACGCGCATCCGACTTCTCGGTGGTGATCGAGCCCTTCGCGAACATGCCGGCGCGCAGGCTGCTGTCGTCGTTGGCCACGCTGATATACACCAGCATCGAACGCGAGCCGGCTTCGGTGGCCGGATTGATGCGCGCCACCTTGCCTTGAAAGTCGCGGCCGTTGAAACCGTCGACCTTGAAACGCACGTCCTGGCCCACCTGCACGCGCGGGATGTCGGACGCCGGCACCTGGGCGTCGAGCGTCAGGTGCTGCAGGTCGACGATGGCCATCACCGGGCTGTCGGGCGAGAGCTTTTCGCCGGCCTGCACGTGGCGCTTGCTGACCACGCCGGTGAGCGGCGCGCGGATGACCGTGTCGTTGAGGGCGATGCGCGCCAGGTCGAGCTGGGCGCGCGCCGCATCGACCGCCGCCTGCGCCAGCTCGACGCTGTTGCGGGTGGTGTCGAACGAGTTCTGCGAGATGTAGTTCTGCTTGAGCAGGGCCTGGCTGTTGGCTTCGTTCTTGGCCGCCATCGCCAGGCGCGCATTGGCTTCCTTCAGCAGCGCCGCCTGCTGGGCGACCCGGGCGCGCGCGTCCGCATCGTCCAGGCGCGCGATCACCTGGCCGGCCGCCACTTTCATGCCCTCGCGCACGCCGGTCTCGAGCACTACGCCCGAGACCTTCGATTTCACGGTCGCCTGTGCCAGCGGCGCGAGCGAACCCGACAGCGGCAGGCGCAGCGCCAGTTCGCGCGACTCGACCGTGACGACGTCGTTCTGTGCCAGTTCGAAGACGGCTGGTTTGTCGGCCTTTTTCGCTGCGGCGGCCTGTGCCGGGGGCGGCGCCTTGCCCTGCAGCGCATACCAGCCGCCGCCTGCAAGTGCAATCACCGCCAGTGCGATGACTGGTTTACGCCAGCGGCGCCGGCGGGTGGTGGGAACGGATGCGGGAGGAGTGGAGGATAGCGGCAGGGTCTCGATTTTCATGGCGGCCGTTGTTCGAATTGTTGAGAGCACGAAGGAATAGGGGGCGCGCGTCCTCCACCTGGTCTGAGGCGGAGCTCCGTGCGCATGGTGAGGACTATAAAAATTGACAAGTTCCAGCGCCATCGGAATGCGACAAGCAGGGGTTTTTGGACGCTGAAGTGCAGAAAAGGAGGACAGAAGGGAGGCGCCGCCGCGCCCGTGCATGCAGGCGAGATGAATTTGCGTGTGCGCAAACGGGTTCGCGCCGGTGGGGACAAGAATGAGTCGCTTGGGGGGAGCCCTTTCGCTTCCATTTCATTCGAGAAAAGGACATTTTTCGTGAGCAGCGAATTGCCCGAACCGCCGCTGTCCGCCCTGCCCGGCGGGCCGGCGCGTGAAGTGCTCGACTGGCTGTACCGCTTCGTCGCGGCGATCGAGCTCAGCCCGTCGGTGGCGGTGCACAGCCAGGACCGCAAGGGCGTCGTGCGCTTCTGGAACCAGGCCTGTACCGCGCTCACCGGCATTCCCGCACTTGAGGCGATCGGCCAGCCATTCGTGAATCTGGTCAGGCACCTCGACCAGCAGCAGGAGTTCGACGACACCATTGCTGCGGTCTGGCGTACCGGCGAGGCGGTCAAGGCGCGCGAATGGCATGTCGAGCTGAGCGACGGGCGCCGCCTGTGGCTGCAATCGAGCCATTTTCCCGTGCCGGGCGACGGCGAGACCAGCCAGGTGTTCTGTATGGAAATCGACGTCACCGCGCGCAAGGAACTCGAAGAGTCCCTGCGCCAGGCCGGCCAGGTATTCGACCACGCGCGCGACGCCATCCTGCTGGTCGACCGCGGGCACCGGGTGCTGGCGGCGAACCGTGCCTATACCGAGCTGACCGGCTACCCGGCCGACGAGGTGATCGGCGTCGAGCTGCCCAGCCTGCGGCTGGGCATGCAGGAGCGCGCCTTCTACGACCGCCTGCGCGACCACCTCGACGGCCACGAGGGCTGGGAAGGCGAACTGTGGGGCATGCGGCGCGACGGCACCACGATCCCGATCCGCGCCGCCCTCTCGCCGATCATCGACGGCGACGGGACGGTGACCAGCTATATGGTGATGCTGAGCGACGTCAGCGAACGCCGCCGCGCCGTCGAGCAGGCGCGCCACCAGGCCGAGCACGATCCGCTAACGGGACTGCCGAACCGCATCCTGTTCATGGACCGGCTGGAGCAGGCGATGGCGGCCATCACGCGCCGCCGGCGCCAGTTCGCCCTGATGTTCATCGACCTCGACCATTTCAAGACGATCAACGACAGCCGCGGCCATGAGGTCGGCGACGCCGTGCTGCAGGAAGTGGCGCAGCGGCTGCGGCGCTGCGTGCGGCGGGTCGATACGGTCAGCCGGCTCGGCGGCGACGAGTTCGTCGTGCTGCTGGCCGACCTCGGCGGCGTCGACCAGGCGGCGCACGTGGCCGCGACCATCCTGCAATCGGTGGCGCGTCCGATCGACACGGCGAGCGGCTCCGTCAGCCTGTCGGTGTCGATCGGCATCGCGGTCTGCCCGGGCGATGGCGAAGACGAAAAGACCTTGCTGCGCCATGCCGACGTGGCCATGTACCACGCCAAGGAAAGCGGGCGCAGCACATACCATTTCTTCAGCCAGGAAATGAATTCGCGCGTGCTCGAACGGGTTGCGATGGAAGAGCGCCTGCGCCGGGCGCTCGAGAATAACGAGTTCGAGCTCGAATACCAGCCCGAAATCGACATCGGCAGCGGCCAGACGGTCGGCTTCGAGGCGCTGCTGCGCTGGCGCGACCCCGAACGGGGACTCCTCAAGCCCGACGCCTTCATCGGCGCCGCCGAGGAATCCGGGCTGATCGTGCCGATCGGGCTCTGGGTGCTGCGCGAAGCCTGCCAGCAGGGACGGCGCTGGCGCGATGCGGGGTTTCCGGTGATGGTGGCCGTGAACCTGTCGCATGCCCAGTTCAGCCACGCCGACCTGCCCGGCCACGTCGACGAGGCCTTGACGGCATCCGGCCTGGCGCCCGAATTCCTCGACCTCGAGATCACCGAAAAAACCATCATGCACGGCGACGACGCCACGCTCGCCACGCTCGAGGCCCTGCGCGCACGCGGCGTCAAACTGACCATCGACGATTTCGGCACCGGCTTCTCCAGCCTGTCGAGCCTGCGCCGCTTTCCACTGTCGAAACTCAAGATCGACCGCAGCTTCGTCGACGACATCGCAGGCGAACCGGATGGGGCGGGCATGATCCCGGCCATCATCGCGCTGGCGCGCAGCCTCAAATTGCGGGTGATTGCGGAAGGGGTGGAGACGGCCGAGCAGCTGCGTTACCTGCAGCAGCATGGCTGCGACGAATACCAGGGGTTTTATGCGGGGAAGGGAACGTAGGGTGGGCATGCCCACGCGTAAACGCCGCGTCATGTTGGCTTCGTTTGAGGAAAGACCTCGCCAACACAATGCCAGCTTCACGCGTGGGCATGCCCAATGAGGCCGTAGTCGAGGCCATTGGCCTCGACTACCCCTACAACCCCGCCTCCATGAGCCCGTGGCCCTCGTCGTAGAGACGGATGCGCGCCAGCACCTGGCCATGATCGGACGCTTGCGGCAGTGCCAGGTCGAGGTGGTCGTTCAGGTACAGCACGTCGACCACTTCGCCGACCGCGTTCGGCAGCGCGCCATTGAACTCTTCCGAGACCAGGATGTGGTCGATGGTCGAGTAGTGGCCTTCGTGCACGCTCGAAAAGCCGAGGTGGCGCGCATGGTCGACGCGGCGCTGCACCTGGCTGGCGTCGTACAGGCGGTCGCCCAGCGGCGTTCCGGCACCCAGCACGATGCTGGTGGTGACCGAGTCGGCCACGTCGTTGAAGTCGCCCAGCAGCACGCGCGGGCGGCGGTTGGCGCGGCCCATTTCGGTCATCAAGACGCGCAGCGCCGCCGCTTCGGTGCCGCGCCGGATCAGCGAGCGCAGGCAGGCGAGGGCGTACAGGGCCGGGTCTTCGCCGGTGTCGCCGGTGCGGTAGTCGGGACGGCGCGACTTCAGGTGCACCACCACCACGTCGACCAGCACGTCGGGCGAGACGGTGATGACCGCATGCAGCGGCGCGCGCGTAAAACGGGCGGCGTCGCGGCTGCCGACCGGCATCTCGATGCCGTGTGGGAACTCGACCATTTGCCGGGCCGGCGCCGCCAGCGGCAGGCGCGACACCAGGGCCACGCTCGGGGTCAGGCGGATCGCGGCCGGGTCCGGATCGAAGCCGAGGTGGAAAGCCTCGCGGTAGCGCTTTGTCCGGGCCAGTACTTCCTTCAGCGTCGCTTGCGAGAAGATTTCCTGGAAGCCGATCACGTCGGCATCGAGCAGGTCGAGCTGGTGCGCCGTCCAGTTCAGCTTGGCCTCGTATTCCTCGAGCGTGGTGGGCAGCAAGTTGTCGTACAGCTTCACGCCGGGCGGGGCCAGGTTGCAGACGTTGAAGGTGGCAAAGCGTATTTCTTGCTGCATAATAGAAACCCTTTATTCCAGTGTTTAGCGTATCACGCATGGCCAAGAAAGAGCACGTGTCAGAGACACCCGCCACCGGCTTCCTGCGCAAGCATGCGGTGGTTTTCAGCGAGCATCCCTACGCCTACGAGGAACATGGCGGCACCGCGGTCTCCGCGCGCGCCCTCGGCGTGCCCGAGCACGACGTCGTCAAGACCCTGGTGATGCAGGACGAGGCGGCGCGTCCGCTGATCGTGCTCATGCATGGCGACTGCAAGGTCTCGACTAAAAACCTGGCGCGCGCGATCGGCTGCAAGTCGGTCGAACCCTGCAAGCCCGAGGTGGCCCAGCGCCATTCGGGCTACCTGGTCGGCGGCACCTCGCCCTTCGGCACGCGCAAGGCGATGCCGGTGTATGTCGAGGAATCGATCCTGGGACTGGAGAAGATCTATATCAACGGCGGGCGGCGCGGCTACCTGGTCGGCATCGCCCCCGGCGTGCTGGTCGGGGTGCTGGGCGCCAAGCCGGTCCAGTGCGCGCTGGCCGACTGACTACCGCTGAGCTCGGGGCTGGTGTATATTCACACGCCCGCCAGAGGGTCATATTAGTGAGACAACAATGAACACCCTGATCGCCACCGTCGCCGCCTACCTGATCGGCTCCATTTCCTTCGCCGTCGTGATGAGCCGCCTGTTCGGCCTGTCCGATCCGCGCACCTATGGCTCGAAAAACCCGGGCGCGACCAATGTGCTGCGCAGCGGCAGCAAGAAAGCTGCGATCGCGACCCTGATCGGCGACGGCGCCAAGGGCTGGCTGGCAGTCTTCCTGGCGGTGAAATTCGGTCCGCAATATGGCCTCGACGACGCCGGCATCGCGCTGGTATCGATCGCCGTGTTCCTGGGCCACCTGTGGCCGGTGTTCTTCCGTTTCGTCGGCGGCAAGGGCGTCGCCACGGCGCTGGGCGTGCTGCTCGGCCTGAACGTCTGGCTGGGCCTCGCGACCCTGGTCACCTGGCTGGTGGTGGCCTATGCCTTCCGCTACTCCTCGCTGGCCGCCCTGATCGCGTCCGTGTTCGCGCCGTTCTACTACGGCTTGCTGTTCGGCGTGGACGAGATCCTGTTCGCCGTCGTCGCCATGAGCGCGCTGCTGCTGTGGCGCCACAGCAGCAACATCGCCAACCTCATCGCCGGCAAGGAATCGCGCATCGGCAGCAAGGCCGCCGGCGCCAAAAAGAAATAATCACGCCGCGCTTCCTGTTGATTCCCTCATAAGCATCCCCACATACCTGTTCACGCCGGCGCACAGTGCGCCGGCATCCAGACAGGAAGGCGGTGTAGCGTGAGCAAGCAATTGAGGATTGATTTCGTGTCGGACGTATCGTGCCCCTGGTGCGCGATCGGCCTCAAGTCACTGGAACAGGCACTGGAGCGCGTCGCGCCGGACGTCACCGCCGAACTGCATTTCCAGCCCTTCGAACTCAATCCCGACATGGGCCCCGAAGGCCAGGACATCGTCGAGCACATCACCGAAAAATACGGCGCCCCGCTCGAACAGCAGATCCAGTCGCGCGAACAGATCCGCCAGCGCGGCGAAGCGGTCGGCTTCACCTTCGACATGGCGCGCCGCGGCCGCATCTACAACACCTTCGACGCCCACCGCCTGCTGCACTGGGCCGAAGAGCAGGGCCGCCAGCATGCGCTGAAACTGGCCCTGTTCGAAGCCTACTTCACCCACTGCGAAGACCCGAGCTCGCGCGAACTGCTGGTACGCGTGGCCGGCCAGGTCGGCCTCGACACGGCCGAAGCGGCGCGCATCCTGGAAAGCGGAGAATATGCCGACGAAGTGCGCGAGACGGAGCTGTTCTTCCAGCGCGCCGGCATCCGCTCGGTCCCGGCGATCGTCATCAACCAGCGCCATTTGATTTCGGGCGGCCAGCCGCCGGAAGTGTTCGAGCGCGCGTTGCGTGAGATTGCAGCGCAGTCAGACGTACCGCAGGTGTGATTTTGTAGGGTGGGCGCCCCGTGCCCACCATGGATGCGCAAACGAGACGCGTGCGTTTGGTGGGCACAGGGCGCCCGATGAAACCGTGGGCGAGGCCATTGGCCTCGCCCACCCCTACGCCCCCGGAATCAGCTCCAGCACCACCGGCTGGTGATCCGACGCCGCCGTCTCCGACTGCACCTCGACCGCGGCCACGCGCCGTACCAGGTCTTCCGTCACGAAGAAATAATCGTAGCAATCCGGCTTGTCCGGCCATGGATAGCCATGCAGCCCGGTCGTCGGCGCGCGCGCCGTCTCCGGATGACGCGCCGCCCAGGCATCGACCAACGTGGGTGCGCCGTCGATGCCGGGTGCGAGCAGCGCCTGGTAGTCGGTGTCGCCCGGCGCCATGTTGAAGTCGCCGCAGTAGATGGCGGCGGCGGGACGCTCGCCGAGTTGGTAGGGCGCATCCATCTCCGGATGCACGGCGAAGCTGCGCGCGCGAGCGGCGGCTTCCGCATGCAGTTCGCGCAGGCGCCGTACCTGCGCCATCCTTTGCAGCGGCGAGTGGTATTCGAGGTGGGTGGTCACCAGGCGCAGCTTGGAGCCCGGCGTGTCGAGCACGACCTCGATCGCGCCGCGCGGCATGCCCGGTTTGCGTTCGGGGTCGGCGGGCCAGGGCAGCAGGTGGCGCTGGACTTGGGTGATGCGGTACTTCGAGAGGATCAGGTTGCCGAACAGGCGGGGGACATTGTTGCGGTAGATTTCGCTGGGCGCATGCTCGATCGCATGGAAGCCGCCGAAGGCGCCGGCCAGCTGCTTGAACTGGTTGGCGGTGGCGCTGCCCTCGAGTTCGGGGTGGTTGGCGGCGACTTCCTGGAGGCAGACGATGTCGGGATTGAGCTTGCGCAGCACATCGATGATCGCGTGGATACGGATGCGCCCGTCTTTCCCGCAACCCCAGTGTATGTTCCAGCTTACAACGCGCATGTAGAACCTCCCAGAACTGAACCGCCAGAGTTTGCCACCGTTCGGGGCAGGGCGCTCACACGGTAGGATCGTTGTCAGCGTTGCAAGTTCACTCGCGAGAGCCTGCGATCAGGCGGCTTCGAGCTCGTCCAGAGGCCAGCGCGGACGCACATTGAAAGCGTAATCGCGCGTCGCCAGTTCGGGATTCCTCTCCAGGCGCAGGGCGCCGGCAAAGGCGATCATCGCGCCGTTATCGGTGCAGAATTCGAGCTCCGGATAGAACACGCGGAACTTGCGCTTGGCTGCGGCCGCGTTCAGCGAAGCGCGCAACTGCGCGTTCGCGCCGACGCCGCCGGCGATCACCAGGCGTTTCAGGCCCGTGTGGCGCAGCGCGTTCACGCATTTCGCGGTCAGCACGTCGACGATCGCATCGACGAAGCCGCGCGCGATGTTCGCCTTGTCCTGCTCGCAGATGTTGGCCACGACCTTCTGTTCGTGGTTCTTCACCACCGTCAGCACGGCCGTTTTGAGGCCCGAGAAGCTGAAATTGAAATCCTTCGAGTGCAGCATCGGGCGCGGCAGCGTGTAGGCAGTCGGATCGCCGAATTCGGCCAGGCGCGAAATCGCGGGACCGCCCGGATAGCCGAGACCGAGCAGCTTGGCCGACTTGTCGAAGGCTTCGCCGGCGGCGTCGTCCAGGGTTTCGCCCAGCAGCGTGTAGCGGCCGACGCCGTCGACCCGCATCAGCTGGGTGTGGCCGCCCGAGACCAGGAGGGCGATGAAGGGGAAGTCGGGACGCTCGCTGGCCAGCAGCGGAGACAGCAGGTGACCCTCGAGGTGGTGCACGCCGAGCACGGGTTTATCCAGCGCCAGCGCCAGGCTGCAGGCGACCGAGGAGCCGACCAGCAGGGCGCCGGCCAGGCCCGGGCCCTGGGTATAGGCGACGGCGTCGATGTCGGACTTGGCGATACCGGCTTTATCCAGCGTCTGTTCGAGCAGGGGCAGGGCGCGCCGGATATGGTCGCGCGAAGCCAGTTCCGGCACCACGCCGCCGTACTCCTCGTGCATGGCGACCTGCGAATGCAGGGCATGGGACAGCAGCCCGCGCTCGGTATCGTACAGAGCCAGGCCGGTTTCATCGCAGGAGGATTCGACGCCGAGAACAATCATGGGAACAGAAGGAAGGGGAAAGCGGAAGGTGCAATTGTAAAGCAGACGGCCGGGCATTGCCCGGCCGCGCGTGATCACAGCCGGAGCATCAAGGACGCGCCAGCAGCTCCTTGTGCGCATTGCGCAGCATCGTCACCGTATCGTCCCAGCCGATGCAGCCGTCGGTCACCGAGCAGCCGTACTTCAGCTGGCTCAGGTCCGAAGGAATCGGCTGGTTGCCGGCCACGATGTTCGATTCGATCATCACGCCGACCAATGACTGGTTGCCGTGCTTGATCTGCTGGATTACGTCCGACATCACCAGCGGCTGCAGTTCCGGCTTCTTGTAGCTGTTCGCGTGCGAGCAGTCGACCACCAGGTTGGCCGGCAGGCCGGCCTTCTTGAGGGCCTGTTCGGCGATGGTGACCGAGACCGAATCGTAGTTCGGACGGTCGCCGCCGCCGCGCAGCACGACGTGGCCGTAAGCGTTGCCGCGGGTACGCACGATCGAGACCGCGCCCTTGTCGTTGATACCGAGGAAGGCATGCGGATTGGCCGAGGACAGCACGGCATTGATCGCGATGCTCACATCGCCGTCGGTGCCGTTCTTGAAGCCGACCGGCGTCGACAGGCCCGAGGACATCTCGCGGTGGGTCTGCGACTCGGTGGTGCGCGCGCCGATCGCGGTCCAGGCAATCAAATCGCCCAGGTACTGCGGCGAGATCGGGTCCAGCGCTTCGGTGGCGGTCGGCAGGCCGAGTTCGCACACGTCGATCAGGAACTGCCGGGCGCGTTCCATGCCGACGTCGACCTGGAAGGAGTCGTCCATGAATGGGTCGTTGATGTAGCCTTTCCAGCCGGTGGTCGTGCGCGGCTTCTCGAAATACACGCGCATCACCAGCAGCATCGTGTCCTTCACTTCTTCCTGCAGGGCCTTGAGGCGGCGCGCATAGTCCAGGCCCGCTTCCGGATCGTGGATCGAGCAGGGGCCGACCACGACGAACAGGCGCTCGTCCTTGCGGTCGAGGATGTCGCGCAGCGCGGCGCGGCCGTTCATGACGGTGGTGAAGGCGCGCTCGGACAGCGGCAGTTTGGCGTGCAGCTCGGTCGGGGTCGGCATGCGCCCGAACGAGGTAACGTTGGTGTTTTCGATATCTGGTGTGATCAGCATGATGCGGTCCGTTGGACAAGGTCGGATCAACGAGTGTAGCGCCAAAAATGCTTGTTTGCAGCAGATGGCGCAAAAGCGGGTCATGCGCACGAGGGTGTAAGCTAGCGTCATGGACACCAAACTACAGCCAACCCCGTTCCCCGCCGCCCACTTCATCAAGGAGATCGGCCGCGGCGTCAAAGGCGCACGCAGCATGTCGCGCGTCGATGCCGCCGCTCTCTACGGCGCCATGCTCGAAGGCCGCGTCTCCGACCTCGAACTGGGCGCCATCCTGCTCGCCATGCGCATCAAGGGCGAGTCGGTGGACGAGCTGGCCGGCTTCATGGACGCGGCCGAAACGGCGTTCGCGCCGCTGCCCGCGCCGCCGGGCGACTATGCGCCCGTGCTGATCCCGAGCTACAACGGCGCCCGTAAACTGGCCAACCTGACGCCCTTACTGGCGCTGCTGCTGGCGCGCGAGGGCGTGCCGACCCTGGTGCACGGCGTGCGCAGCGACCCGGGGCGCGTCGCCACGGCCGAGATCCTCGGTGAGCTGGGGCTGGCCGAAGCGGCCACCAGCGCGGCCGTGCACGATGCTTTCGCCGCCGGGCGTCCGGCCTTCATGCCGATCGAGACGCTGGCGCCGAGCCTTGCGCACATGCTGTCGCTGCGGCGCATTCTCGGCGTGCGCAATTCCACTCACACGATCGTCAAGATCCTGCAGCCCTTCGAGGGCGCGGCGCTGCGCCTGGTCTCGTACACCCATCCCGAATACCTGCAGGCCCTGAGCGAGTACTTCCTGACGGCCGCACCGCATGCGCGCGGCGACGCTTTCCTGATGCGCGGCACCGAAGGCGAAACGGTCGCCAATCCGCACCGCGCCCAGCAGATCGACTGGTTCCACGAGGGGCAGCGCGAGCTGCTGGTGGAGCGCGATCCGCCGGCCGACACCCTGTCCGAGGTGCCGGAAGCGCGCGACGCGGCTGCCACAGCAAGCTGGATCCGCGCGGCGCTGGCGGGCGAAGCGCCGGTTCCCGAGTCGATCGCGAACCAGGTGGCGCGGGTGACGGCGGCGGCGCGCGCGCTGCGGCAGCGCTACCCGGTCGCGGCTGCCTCACAGTAAAACCACACTGCGCCCATCGGCCGTGCGGCGAACGCCCCCAGCGTTTACAATGGCGGGTTTGGATTTCGGCGGCAGCAGCTCATGGCAAAACAATTCGATGTAGCGATTATCGGCGCGGGCGCGGCCGGAATGATGTGCGCGGCAATCGCCGGCGCGCGGGGCAAGCGCGTCGTCCTCATCGACCACGCCGAAAAGCTGGCCGAGAAGATCCGCATCTCCGGCGGCGGACGCTGCAATTTCACCAACATCAATGCCGGACCGGCCAATTTCCTGTCCGAGAATCCGCATTTTTGCAAAAGCGCGCTGTCGCGCTATACGGCCCAGGACTTCCTGGCGCTGGTGAAAAAGCACCGCATCGGCTACCACGAGAAGCACCGCGGCCAGCTGTTCTGCAACGATTCCGCCGAACAGATCATCGCCATGCTGAAGGCCGAATGCAGCGCCGCCGAGGTCAACTGGCGCATGCCGTGCAAGGTGCACGAGGTAACGAAGGAAGAGGGCGGCTACGTCGTCGCCACCGACCACGGCGATATTCTTGCGGAAAGTGTCGTGATCGCCACCGGCGGCCTGTCGATCCCGAAGATCGGCGCCACCGACCTCGGTTACCGCATCGCCACCCAGTTCGGCCTGCCGCTGGTCGAGCCGCGTCCGGGCCTGGTGCCGCTGACCTTCGACGGTCCGAGCTGGGCCGCATTCGCGCCGCTGGCCGGCATTGCGCTGGAAGTCGAAGTCTCGACCGGTTCGGGCAAGGGCAAGAATGCAAAGCGCGGCCTGTTCCGCGAAGACCTGTTGTTCACCCACCGCGGCCTGTCCGGCCCGGCGATCCTGCAGATTTCCAGCTACTGGGAGCCGGGCACGCCGATCGTGGTGAACCTGCTGCCGGAAATGGATGTCGCCGAAGAGCTGATCGGTTCGAAAACGACGGTGAAGAAACAGCTCGGCAACGTGCTGTCGCAATGGCTGCCGGCGCGCCTGGCCGAAGGTCTGCTGCTGGCCAACGGCTTCGCGCCCGATGCGCGTCTGGCCGACCTGCCCGACGCCAGGCTGCGCAAACTCGGCGACGCCATCAACCGCTGGGCCATCGTCCCGACCGGTTCCGAGGGCTACCGCAAGGCCGAGGTGACCCTGGGCGGCGTCGATACCCGCGCGCTGTCGCAGCAGACCATGATGGCCAAGGACGTGCCGGGCCTGTACTTCATCGGCGAGACGGTCGACGTCACCGGCTGGCTCGGCGGTTACAACTTCCAGTGGGCATGGGCTTCCGGTTACGTCGCCGGCCAGAGCGTTTAATTTGTTAGCGTTACCCGTAGGGGTGGGCCAGGCCAATGGCCTGGACTACGGGTTCACCGGGCTCTCCGAGCCCACGCGGAGCAAACCGGCCATTAACGGACCAGCTGCAGCTTCACCAACGCGAAAGAACCCTGTATCAAATTCATCACACCGACGTAATCTCTTCCACTGTCCGCCAAAACCTGCTAGACTTTCGTTCTTTCTAAATCCAACGGTTTCATTTTTACATGACCACTATCCGCCTTAAAGAAAACGAGCCGTTCGAAGTCGCCATGCGTCGCTTCAAGCGCACCATCGAAAAAACCGGTCTGCTGACCGAACTGCGCGCACGCGAGTTCTACGAGAAGCCAACTGCAGAGCGCAAGCGCAAGCTCGCCGCTGCCGTGAAGCGCCACTACAAGCGCATCCGCAGCCAGCAACTGCCTAAGAAACTGTACTAAGACTGTCCTGCCGCTTGATCCGGTGACGTAGCGGTACGCTCGTCCCGGCAGCTGCGAGAAGTCCCGCGAACCCGCCCTGGTTGTCACCCCGGCGGGTTTTGTTGTTTTCCCCCATAGCCTCGGAGTAGTCATGAGCTTGAAAGAACAAATCACCAACGACATGAAAGCGGCGATGCGCGCCAAGGAAGCCGGCAAGCTGGCGACCATCCGCCTGATCCTCGCCGAGATCAAGCGCAAGGAAGTCGACGAGCAGATCGAACTGAACGACGATCAAACCGTCGCCATCGTCGAAAAGATGATCAAGCAGCGCAAGGATTCGATCACCCAGTTCGAAGCGGGCAACCGCCAGGACCTGGCCGACATCGAAAAGGCCGAGCTCGAGGTGCTGGTCGCCTACATGCCGGCCGGCCTGTCGGATGAGGAAATTGCCGCCGAAGTCGCTGCAGCAGTCAGTGCGTCCGGCGCCGCCGGCCCGCAGGACATGGGTAAAGTCATGGCCATCGTCAAGCCGAAACTGGCGGGACGTGCCGACATGACCGTCGTTTCGACCCTGGTCAAGAAAGCGCTGACCGGCGCCTGATGCAACACAACAGGGCCGGACGGGCCCGGGCTTGTTGTAAATCAACTTGCAGCGAGCCCTGCGGTATAGTCTGACCTTAGACAAACACGGTGTAGAGCTCCTACGTGATTCCGCAATCCTTCATTACCGATTTGCTCAACCGCGTCGACATCGTCGACGTCGTTGGGCGTTACGTCCAGCTGAAAAAGGGCGGCGCCAATTACATGGGCCTCTGTCCTTTTCACAGCGAAAAGTCTCCCAGCTTCACCGTCAGCCCCACCAAACAGTTCTATCACTGCTTCGGTTGCGGCGCCCATGGCACCTCGATCGGTTTCCTGATCGAATACTCGGGCATGGGCTTCGTCGATGCCGTCAAGGACCTGGCCCAGAACGTGGGCATGGTGGTCCCGGATAACGACGACAAGATTCCCCCGCTGCAGCGCGCCGCCCAGCAAGCGCAATCGCTGGCGATGACGGACGCCCTCAGCCAGGCCTGCGACTACTACCGCGCCCAGCTGCGCGGCGCGACGAATGCCATCACCTATCTGAAGAACCGCGGCCTGACCGGCGAGATCGCCGCCCGCTTCGGCATGGGCTACGCCCCGTCCGGCTGGGACAATCTGCGTAGCGTCTTCCCCGACTACGACGCCCTCGCGCTGGTCGAGTCCGGTCTCGTGATCGACAAGGTGGACGAGGACGGCAGCAACAAGAAACGTTACGACCGCTTCCGCGAACGCATCATGTTCCCGATCCGCAATACCAAGGGGCAGGTGATCGGCTTCGGCGGCCGCGTGCTCGATCAGGGTGAACCGAAATACCTGAACTCCCCGGAAACGCCGCTGTTCCAGAAGGGCTTGGAGCTGTACGGCCTGTTCGAAGCAAGACAAGCGATCCGCGACGCAGGCTACGTGCTCGTCACCGAAGGCTATATGGACGTGGTCGCGCTGGCCCAGCTCGGCTTCCCGCAAGCGGTTGCCACCCTCGGCACGGCTTGCACCAGCACCCACGTGCAAAAGCTGCTGCGCCAGACCGACAACGTGATCTTCAGTTTCGACGGCGATAAAGCCGGTCGCCGCGCCGCCCGCCGCGCGCTGGAAGCCTGCCTGCCGCAAGTGTCGGACAACAAGACCATCCAGTTCCTGTTCTTGCCCGAAAAGCACGACCCGGACAGCTTCGTGCGCGAATATGGCGCCGATGCCTTTGCCCAGGAAATCAACGACGCGATGCCGCTGTCGCAATTCCTGCTGCGCGAAGTGACGGGCGACCATGATCTGTCGACGCCGGAAGGACGCGCCGCCACCCAGTACGACGCCAAGCCGCTGCTGCAGGCCATGACGCCTTCGGCACTGCGCCTGCAGATCGTGCGCGGCCTCGCCAGCCTGACGGAATCGACGCCGGCCGAGATCGAGGGCCTGTTCGAACTGTCGAAACCGGTATCGGTCGCGAAACAGGCGCCGCCGCGCCAGGGCCGTCCGGAGCCGGTCGGCCTGGAATTGCAGATCGTGCGCATCCTGGTCGCGCATCCGTCGCTGTCCCTGGGCCTCGACGAATCGGCGCTGCAAGCCTTCGACCACTTCGGTCAGGAATCGAGCGACGCGCTGCGCTACCTGGTCGGCACTGCCCAGGCCCTGGGCGAGTATGGCAACTTCGCGGCCCTGTCCGAACAGCTGAAAGAGGGCGGCGACGGCTACGACCGCATCATCGCCGAGATCGCCTCGGAGCCGGAATCCGACCCCGAGGCGGACCGTGTCTGGCTAGCTAGTGCTGTGAGGCAGATCAAGAAAGATGCGTTGAAACAGGAAACGAACCAGTTGTTTTCCAAGGGCCTGACCCCAGATCAGGTGAGTACTCGCTATCGCGAAATTACAGCACAGCTGCAGGTCCTGGAGCAGGAAGACGCTGCGGCGATGTCCCCTCGCTGAGGGTGTGTTGCGAAGTCGGCTGTTAGGATTTGTGCAACTTGGAAAAAGAGGGGTGCGTGCTATAATAAAACGCTAACTATTGCAACCTTTGAAACGATTTTCGTGTCCAAGGGGGCGTGGAGTTTCAGTTAGCGCAGCAGTGTTGTACGCTGTTTGCAGCGTGATGTAAGGTAACAAAACTTTATCTTTAACCATCGTAAAGTTAGTCGTTGTGACATCGAAAGCGCCTGTGCCAACCAAGAAACCCGAACCCAAAGTGGCTGCCAAACCCACCAGAGCGTCCGCCAAGGCGGACAATGCGCAAGACAAGGCGGAAGTTCGCACAGCGGGCGCCGCGCCTGTCGTCAGCCAGACCACCGATGCGGCCGCATTGGCCGCCATCGACACGTCGGGCTACGTGCTGCCATCCGTGAAAGTCCCGGGGCGCCGCGGTCGCAAGCCGAAAGAATTCACCCCCGAGAACGACGAAGTCGCTGCCCTCAACGCGGTCGAACGTGCCGAAATGAAGGCCGTCGACAAGGCCAAGGCCAAGGACCGCAAGGCCAAAGAAAAAGCCTTGCTGAAAGACGCCTTCGCATCGGACACCGAGGCCAGCGAAGAAGAAATCGAGCTGCGCCGCCAGAAGCTCAAAACGCTGATCAAGAACGGCAAGGAACGCGGTTTCCTGACCTACGCGGAAATCAACGACCACCTGCCCGACAACATCGTCGATCCGGAAGCGATCGAAGGCATCATTGGCACCTTCAACGACATGGGCATTGCCGTGTACGAACACGCGCCCGATGCCGAGACGCTGCTGCTGTCCGACAATGTCGCCACCGTCACCAGCGACGATGAAGCCGAGGCTGCCGCCGAAGCGGCGCTGTCGACCGTCGACTCCGACTTCGGCCGCACCACCGACCCGGTCCGCATGTATATGCGCGAAATGGGTTCGGTCGAGCTGCTGACCCGCGAGGGCGAAATCGAGATCGCCAAGCGCATCGAAGACGGCCTGCGCGACATGATCCAGGCCATCTCGGCCTGCCCGGTCACGATCGCCGAAATCATCTCCGCCGCCAACCGCATCGAAGCCGACGAGATCAAGATCGACGAGATCGTCGACGGCCTCGTCGAGGAAGAGGGCGCCGAAGAAACGTCGCCGTCGGCCGTCGGCCCAAGCACCGACGACGAAGAGGATGACGACGAAGCCGAGGACGAAGAAGAGGAAGAGGAAGAAGAAGCCGCAGCCACCCCTGGCGCGGCCGGCTATTCCGCCGAACAGCTCGAGGCCCTGAAAGCGGCCTCGCTGGAAAAGTTCGGCATGATCGAACAGCAATTCGACAAGATGCGCAAGGCCTTCGAGAAAGACGGCTACAACTCCAAAGCCTACGTCAAGGCGCAGGAAGCCATCTCCAACGAACTGCTGGGCATCCGCTTCACGGCGAAAGTCGTCGAAAAGCTGTGCGACACCCTGCGCGGCCAGGTCGACGAAGTGCGCCACATCGAAAAGCAGATCCTCGATGTGGCCGTGAACCGCTGCGGCATGCCGCGCGCGCACTTCATTAAAGTCTTCCCGGGCAACGAGACGAACCTGGAATGGGTCGACGGCGAAGTCAACGCCGGCCACGCCTACAGCGCCATCCTCGGCCGCAACATCCCGACGATCAAGGAACTGCAGCAACGCCTGATCGACCTGCAAGCGCGCGTCGTGCTGCCGCTGCCGGACCTGCGCAACATCAACCGCCAGATGGCGGCCGGTGAAATGAAGGCCCGCAAGGCCAAGCGCGAGATGACCGAGGCCAACCTGCGTCTCGTGATCTCGATCGCGAAGAAATACACGAACCGAGGGCTGCAATTCCTCGACCTGATCCAGGAAGGCAATATCGGCCTGATGAAGGCGGTGGACAAGTTCGAATACCGCCGCGGTTATAAATTCTCGACCTATGCGACGTGGTGGATCCGCCAGGCCATCACCCGCTCGATCGCCGACCAGGCGCGCACCATCCGTATTCCGGTGCACATGATCGAAACCATCAACAAGATGAACCGTATCTCGCGCCAGATCCTGCAAGAGACGGGCGCCGAGCCGGACCCGGCAACGCTGGCCATCAAGATGGAAATGCCGGAAGACAAAATCCGGAAGATCATGAAGATCGCGAAAGAGCCGATCTCGATGGAAACGCCGATCGGCGACGACGACGATTCGCATCTGGGCGACTTCATCGAGGACAACAACACGCTGGCGCCGTCGGATGCGGCTTTGCACGCCTCGATGCGCGGTGTGGTGAAGGACGTGCTGGACTCGCTGACCCCGCGCGAAGCCAAGGTACTGCGCATGCGTTTCGGTATCGAGATGTCGACCGATCACACGCTGGAAGAGGTCGGCAAGCAGTTCGACGTCACGCGCGAGCGGATTCGCCAGATCGAAGCGAAGGCGCTGCGCAAGCTGCGGCATCCGTCGCGGTCGGACAAGCTGAAGAGTTTCCTCGAGGGCAGCAGCTGATTGTTGTTGAGTTCAGCGGTTGAGTTTAGCAAATGCTTGACTGCTGTACACCAAAAGCCATATCCTCTCGCCACTCTGCTTTACGGTACCGCGCCGTTGTAGCAGGTGGCGAGATTTTTTTTCAAGCCACTGTCCCGATTTCTGGGCCTCTAGCTCATGCCTGGTTAGAGCAGCGGACTCATAATCCGTTGGTGCCCGGTTCGACTCCGGGGAGGCCTACCAAGATTAAAAAGGCTTACGCGCACCTTCCGCGTAAGCCTTTTTCGTTTCCAGCACCGCCGTCAACTTAAGCAGCCACCTTCAACGCCCGCCGCGGATTCCTCCTCGCCAGCAAATCAAACCGATCCAGCATCATCACCTTGTCCCACGCCGCCACAAAGTCGCGCACGAACCTGTCCTTTCCATCGTCGCTCGCATAGACCTCCGCAATCGCGCGCAGCTGCGAATGGGCGCCGAAGACGAGATCGGCCGCCGTTGCCGTCCACTTCACGGCCCCGGTCGCACGATCGGTTCCTTCATACACACGCTCGGCCGACGCCGACGGCCGCCACGCAACCCCGCTGTCGAGCAGGTTGACGAAGAAGTCCGTGCTCAGCGTGCCGGGACGGTCGGTGAACACGCCATGCTTGCTCTGCCCGTGATTGGCGCCGAGCGCGCGCATGCCGCCGACCAGCACCGTCATTTGCGGCGCGGTCAGTTTCAGCAGGTTGGCGCGGTCGAGCAGGCGGGTTTCGGGCGTCAGCGGATCGTCTGGGCGGAAGTAGTTGCGGAAGCCGTCGCCCAGCGGTTCGAGGACGTCGAAGATAGTCTCGTCCGTCTGCTCCTGCGAGGCGTCGGTGCGGCCCGGTGCGAACGGGACCGTGATCTGGACGCCTGCCTTGCCGGCCGCATCCTCGATCGCCGCGCAGCCGGCCAGGACGATGAGGTCGGCCAGCGAGACCTGCTTGCCGCCGCTGGCGGCGCTGTTGAAGTCGCTGCGGATCCGCTCGAGGCTGGCCAGGACTTTGTCGAGCCGGGCCGGTTCGTTGGATTCCCAGTCCTTTTGCGGCGCGAGCCGGATCCGTGCGCCGTTGGCGCCGCCGCGCTTGTCGGTGCCGCGGAAGCTCGCCGCCGCGCCCCAAGCGGTGGAGACCAGGTCGGGCGTCGGCAGGCCCGCATTCAGAATCGTGCGCTTGAGCACGGCGACGTCCTGCTCGTCGATCAGCGGATGGTCGACCGGCGGCACCGGGTCTTGCCACAGCTGCGGCTCCGGAATCCAGGGGCCGAGGTAGCGCGACAGCGGGCCCATGTCGCGGTGCAGGAGCTTGAACCAGGCTCTTGCGAAGGCGTCCGCCAGCTGGTCGGGGTTCTCGTGGAACCGTTTCGCGATCGGTCCGTAGATCGGGTCGAGGCGCATCGACAGGTCGGTGGTCAGCATCATCGGCGCGTGCCGCTTGGCCGGGTCGTGCGCGTCCGGCACCGTGTCCTGCGCTTCGGGATTCTTCGGTTTCCACTGCTTGGCGCCGGCCGGGCTGGTGGTCAGTTCCCACTCGTACTTGAACAGGTTTTCCAGGAAGCCGTTGTCCCATTTGGTGGGATTGGAAGTCCATGCGCCCTCGAGGCCGCTGGTGATCGCGTGCGGGCCTTTGCCGGAGCCGAACTTGCTCTTCCAGCCGAGGCCCTGGTCCTCCAGGCCGGCGCCTTCGGGTTCGGGGCCGACGTTGCCGACCGCCGGTGCGGCGCCATGGGTCTTGCCGAAGGTGTGGCCGCCGACGATGAGGGCGACGGTTTCTTCGTCGTTCATGGCCATGCGGGCGAAGGTTTCGCGGATGTCGCGGGCGGCGGCCAGCGGGTCGGGATTGCCGCCGGGGCCTTCGGGGTTCACGTAGATCAGGCCCATCTGGACATTGGCGAGCGGGCCGGCCAGCTGGCGGTCGCCGCTGTAGCGCTCGTCGCCGAGCCAGGTGTCTTCCGGGCCCCAGAAAATATCCTCGGGTTCCCAGACGTCAGGCCGGCCGAAACCGAAGCCGAAGGTTTTGAAGCCCATCGACTCCATCGCTACGTTACCGGCCAGCACTACCAGGTCGGCCCAGGAGATTTGCTGGCCGTATTTCTTCTTGATGGGCCAGAGCAGGCGGCGCGCCTTGTCGAGGTTGGCGTTGTCGGGCCAGCTGTTGAGCGGGGCGAAGCGTTGCTGGCCTTCGCCGCCGCCGCCGCGGCCGTCGGCGATGCGATAGGTGCCGGCGGCGTGCCAGCTCATGCGGATGAAGAGGGGGCCGTAATGGCCGTAGTCGGCCGGCCACCAGTCCTGGGAAGTGGTCATCACCTCGGTCAGGTCGCGCTTGAGCGCCTCGGGGTCGAGCTTCTTGAATTGCTCGGCGTAGTCGAACTCTTCTTCCAGCGGACAGGACAGGTGGGAGTGGGTGTGCAGGACGGACAGGTCGAGCTGGTTCGGCCACCAGTCCTTGTTGCGCCGCGGCCGGCCGGCCTTCGGCGTCGGGGCGGGCATCGCGGGATTTTCGCTTTCGCTGACACTTTGGGTATTCTCTTTGTCGGACATGTCGGTCTCCATCGGGTAGGGACTCATCGTGAAAGAACTTGTCAACAGCAGGTCAAGCCTAAGGCTTCCGGCGGCGATAGCACAATAAGATTTTATTAATGAACTCGATAGGAGAAATCCTGATCTGTTCGCCATGCCTGTGCAGGCAAGGTCTCCAGAGCATGACCTAGCCGCCATGCAATCAATGATTTCCCACCGCTCTAATTACTGGCACAATGGAACTCTCATCAGTAGGCGCGGTGCTGGAGACCACCCCATGGAAATCAATTCGCTGACTGGCGAGTTCGTGTGCGCGCCGACCGAACACGCCTTCCTGCGCCACAAGCAGGAACAGACCCGGTCGCTGCTGGGCTTTACGCTGACGTTTTGCACCGTCTTCTATCTCGGCTTCTTTGCTACCGACCTGGCCGCGCTCGGCTGGGGGCCGGATGCGATGATCTTGCTGGCCGCCCGCCTGCTGGTCGGGCTAACGGCCGGCAGCTGCGCCTGGCTGGCCTACCGCCGCGCCCTGTCGGTGCGGGCGACCCGGCTCGCGGCCTCGCTCTCGGAAGGGGTGGCGCTGGCCTGCTTCATGCTCATCTCGGTGCTGCGCCCGGCCGAATTCCACTGGCACGCGATGTCGCTGGCGATCATGCTGGTCGTGGTCTACCTGTACATTCCGAACCGCCTGCGCTACGCCTCGATCATCGCGGTGGTGACGACGGTCGTCTTCGTCTTCCTGGCCGACCGTTATGGCCGGTTCACGCCGGCCGACGAATTCACGATGGGCATGCTGCTGGTGCTGGTGAACACCTTCGGCTTCCTGGCCGCGCGCCGCTTTCACCACGTCTCACGCGAGGAATTCCGCTCCTGGTCGGTGCTGAAACATGCGGCCGAGCGCGATCACTTGACGGGCTGCTTCAACCGCCGCTATCTGCACGATCACTTGATGGGTGGGCAGTGGATCGACCGGGCGCCGGAAGCGAACTGCCTGAGCGTCGTGTTGTGCGACATCGACCACTTCAAGCTCATCAACGATACCCATGGACATGGCGACGGCGACATGGTGCTGCGCGGCTTTGCGCGCATCCTGCAGGCGGCGATCCGGGACGGCGTCGACAGCGTGGTGCGCTATGGAGGCGAGGAGTTCCTGGTGGTCTTGCCGGGCACCGACCTCGAGGGCGGCATGCGCCTGGCCGAGCGCCTGCGCGTTACCTTCGCCGCGACCGAGGTCGTCTCCAACGACGGCGCGACGCGTTTGAAGGCGACGGCCAGTTTCGGCGTCGCCAGCGTCGACCTGGCCCAGTTCAGTTTCGAGCCGCCGCTGCGGCGCCTGATCGCGGCGGCCGACGAGCTGATGTACCGGGCCAAGCGCAATGGGCGCGACCGGATCGAGTCGCTGCAGCTGGCCTGATCAGGCCTTCGCTTCCTCCACGACGCCGGCCTCGACGAAGCCATCGATCTCGCCGTCGCTGTAGCCATACTCGCGCAGCAGCTCGCGCGAATGCTCACCCAGCATCGGCGCCGGCCGGTCGACCCGCGTCGCCGTCTTCGAAAAGTGAATCGGGCAGCCCAGCGCCTTCGTGGTTCCCGCCTGCGGATGTTCCAGCTCCAGCACCATCCCGCGCGCCAGGGTTTGCGGGTGCGTCAGCGCCTCGGCCATCGTGTGCACCGGTCCCACCGGCACGCCCGCCGCGTCGAGAATCGCGATCCATTCGGCCTTGCTGCGGGTCGCCACGATCTCGCTCATCATCGACACCAGCGCCTCGCGGTTTTCCATGCGGTCCGTATTCGTCCTGAAGCGTCGATCCTCGCACCATTCCGGCCGCCCCAGCGCCACCGCGATGCGTTCCCAGTTGCCCTGGTTGGCGCCGCCGATGTTGATCCAGCCGTCGCTGGCCTGGAAGGCCTGGTAGGGGGCGGTCAGCAGGTGGGCGGAGCCTGTCGGGCCTGCGGACTCTCCGGTCGCGAAATAGATGGCGGCCTGCCAGTAGGTCTGCTGCAGGGCCGCTTCGATCAGCGAGGTGTCGACGATTTGCCCTTCGCCGGTCTTGAGCTTATGGACGTAGGCGGCGGTGATGCCGGCCATGGCGAGGATGCCGGCGTTGGTGTCGGCGATCGAGTTGCCGGTCTTGACCGGCGGGCCGCCCGGCTCGCCGGTGATCGACATCAGGCCGGAAAAGCCTTGTGCGATCAGGTCGAAGCCGGGCTTGTCGGCGTCGGGGCCGTCGCGGCCGTATCCGGAGACGGCGCAGTAGATCAGGCCCGGGTTCACCTTGCTCAATACGTCGTAGCCGAGGCCCAGTTTTTCGAGGGTGCCGCGGCGGTAGTTTTCGGTGAGGACGTCAGCTTCCTTCACCATGCGCAGCAGGATGTCGCGGCCTTCGGCGTGCTTGAGGTTGAGGGCGATGCCGCGCTTGTTCCGGTTCAGGATCATGAAGGGCGCCGAGACGCCGTTCACGCGCGGCTCGCGGTAGGCGCGCGCATCGTCGCCGCCCGGGAGCTTCTCGACCTTGATGACGTCGGCGCCCATATCGGCCAGCATCATGCCGCAAGTCGGCCCCGCCATGATCTGCGCCAGTTCGAGGACGCGCATGCCGGCCAGCGGCCCGGTGTGTTTTGGTTTAGTCGTCATGCTCCGGTCCACTGTGGGCGTTGTTTGTCGAGGAAGGCGTTGACGCCGATCTTGAAATCGGCACTGCCGTAGGCGGTACGGATCAGGTCTTCGCCGTCGGGCAGGCCTGCGTTCACGAGGCGGCGGATGGCTTCCTTCGACACCCGCATCGTCACCGGCGCATGGCCGGCGAGGCGCTTGCACATGCTCGCCACTTCGTCGTCCAGCGCGCCGGGCTCGGCCACCTTGGTGACGAAGCCGTTCGAGAGGCCCTCGGCCGCGCTGATGGTCTCGGCCAGCAGCAGCAGGCGTTTCGCCGTCGGCACGCCCACTGCGGCGACGACGCGCGCCGTGTTCTTCATCGACAGGCAGTTGCCGAGCGTGCGCGCGATCGGCACGCCGAAGCTGGCGTTGGGCGTGGCGATCCGGAAGTCGCAGGCGGCACTGATGGCGAGACCGCCGCCGATGGCCCAGCCTTCGACGATGGCGATGGTCGGCATCGGCAGGCTCTCGATCTGGCCGACGCGCTCGTCGATAGCCTGTTCGTAGGCGATGCCGTCGTCGCCGCCTTTGAAGGTGCTGAACTGTTCGATGTCAGTGCCGGCGACGAAGGCTTCGCCGCCGGCGCCGCGGATGGTGGCCACGCGGACCGACGGGTCGGCTGCAATCCTGGTGCAGATCGCGCCCAGCTCTTCATACATCGCCCAGGTCATCGCGTTGCGCGCCTGGGGGCGGTCGATCAGGATGGCGGCCACGCCATCGGATATCGTCAGGTGTACCTTGCCATTCTGCTCGCTCATGCTGTCCTTTCAGGGTTGGGCGAATACCGGCTCAAGTAGGGTGGGCGCCCCGTGCCCACGCGGAATGATGATTATTGTTGGCCGCGATCGAGGCCAACACCGTGCACGTGTCACGCGTGGGCACGGGGCGCCCACCCTACAACGCGCGGGCCAGCACGCGCGCCACGTGGACGGCTTCGCGCCCGGCGCCGTCGGCGATCTGGTGGCGGCAGCTGGTGCCGTCGGCCACCAGCACCGTGTCGGCACCCGCCGCGCGCACGGCCGGCAGCAGCGACAGCTCGGCCATCTGCATCGACACCTCGTAGTGCTTCGCTTCGTAGCCGAAGCTGCCCGCCATGCCGCAGCAGCTCGATTCGATCAGTTCGACCTTCAGGCCGGGCACCAGGCCCAGCACCGTCTGCACCGGCCGCACCGCATCGAAAGCCTTTTGATGGCAGTGGCCGTGGAGCAGGGCGCGTGCTTCCGGCAGCGCCTTCAAGTCCAGCTTCAGCTTGCCGGCGGCATGCTCGCGCGCCAGGAATTCCTCGAACAACAAGGCCTGCGCGCCGAGAAGCTCGGCGTCCCGGCCCAGGCCCATGACGAGGAATTCGTCGCGCAGCGTGAGCAGGCAGGACGGCTCCAGCCCGACCACCGGCAGGCCGCGGGCGACGAAGGGACGCAGCGCTTCCACCACGCGGCGCGCCTCGGCCTTCGCTTCGTCGACCAGCCCGCTGGCGAGATAGGTACGGCCGCAGCACAGGGGCCGCGCAGGTTCCGCGTCAAGCGAAGCAGGGCGCGCCACATGCACCTTGTAGCCCGCCGCCTGCAGCACCTGCAATGCAGCGACCGCGTTCTCGCTCTCGAAGTAATTATTGAAGGTATCGGCGAACAGCACGACGTCGGCCTGTTCCGGCGCCAGCACCGGCGCCTGCACGCGAGACAGGAAGGTGTCCAAGCGCCAGCCCGGCAGCGAGCGCCGTGCCGACAAGCCGAGCAGCTTCTCGGACAATTTAGCCGCTCCCGGCACCGTATCGCGCAGGTTGGCCAGCCAGGGCAGGCGCGCCGCCCACGGCGCCCAGCGCGGCAGGTTGGCGATCAGCTTGTCCTTGCGCGACAGGCCGTGCTTCTTCTGGTAGTGGTAGAGGAACTCGGTCTTCATGCGCGCCATGTCGACGCCGGTCGGGCAGTCGCGCTTGCAGCCCTTGCAGCTGACGCACAGGTCCAGCGTGTCGCGCATCGTCTCGGACGTAAAACCGTCTTCGCCCAACTGGCCGGACAGGGCCAGGCGCAGGGTGTTGGCGCGCCCGCGCGTCAGGTGCTGCTCGTCTTTCGTGACGCGGTAGCTCGGGCACATGGTGCCGGCGTCGAACTTGCGGCAGTGGCCGTTGTTGTTGCACATGTCGACGGCCTTGGCGAAGCCGCCGGCCGGGTCGCCGCCGCTGCCTGCCGCCGTGCTTTGTTCCGTGACCGGATCGACCTGCACGTTCCAGGCCGACCAGTCCAGCGCCGGCTGCAAGGCCGTTGGCTGATAGCCCGGCTTGTAGCGGAACAGGGATTTATCGTCCATGCGCGTGCTGCGCACGATCTTCCCGGGGTTCATCAGGCCGGCCGGATCGAACAGCGCCTTGATCTCCTCGAACGCGCGCAGCAGGCGCGGGCCGAACTGCCAGGCCACCCATTCGCTGCGCACCAGGCCGTCGCCGTGCTCGCCGGAGAAGGCGCCCTTGTACTTGCGCACCAGCGCGCCCGCTTCTTCGGCAATCGCGCGCATCTTCTCGGCGCCGTCGCGGCGCAAGTCCAGGATCGGGCGCACGTGCAGGGTGCCGACCGAGGCGTGGGCATACCAGGTGCCGCGCGTGCCGTAGCGCGCAAACACTTCGGTCAGGGCGCTGGTGTACTCGGCCAGGTGCTCGAGCGGCACGGCGCAGTCCTCGATGAAGGAAACGGGTTTGCCGTCGCCGCGCATGCTCATCATGATGTTCAGGCCCGCCTTGCGCACTTCCCACAAGGCCTTCTGGGCACCGGCGTCGACCATCTCGACCACGCTGCCGGGCAGTCCCAGTTCCGCCATCAAGTCCACCAGCCGGGCCAGGCCGGCCTTCTGCTCGTCCATCGATGCGCCGGCGAATTCCACCAGCAGGATCGCATCGGGCGCGCCGATCAGGGCTTTTTCGATCACCGGGCGGAAGGCGGGATTGTCGCGCGCCAGCTCGATCATGGTGCGGTCGACCAGCTCCACCGCCACCGGCGCCAGCTTGACGATATGGCGCGTCAGGTCCATCGCTTGATGAAAAGTCGGGAAGTTCACCACGCCGAGCGTCTTGTGTTTCGGCAGCGGCAGCACCTTCAGCACGACGCGTTTCGTGACCGCCAGCGTGCCCTCGCTGCCGACCAGCAGGTGCGCCAGGTTGACGCTGCCGTCCTCGGTGTAGGGCCGTTCGCTCTGCGGGTGCCAGATGTCGATGTTGTAGCCGCCGACGCGGCGCATCACCTTCGGCACCATGCGCGCGATTTCCTCGTGCTCGCGCGCGGCGATCGAACGCAGGCCTTCAAGAAGTTCGCGCACGCGCGGCGGCGCGTCCTGCATCGCGCGTTCGTCCTGGAATCTAGCCTCGGTGCCGTCCGACAGGATGGCGTCGATCGCCAGCACGTTGTGCACCATGTTGCCGTAGGCGAGGGAGCGCGAGCCGCAGGAGTTGTTGCCGGCCATGCCGCCGATGGTGCACTGGGCCGCCGTGCTGACGTCGACCGGGAACCAGACGCCATGGGGTTTCAGCCAGGCGTTCAGGTGGTCGAGCACGATCCCCGGCTGTACCGTCACCGTCATTGCGGCCGGATCGAATTCCAAGACCTGATTCAGGTATTTGCTGTAGTCGATGACCAGCGCTTCGCCGACGGTCTGGCCGCACTGGCTGGTGCCGGCGCCGCGCGGCAGGATGGGTACGCCCATCTCGCGCGCGATCGCAATCGCCACTTCGACGTCGCGCTCGGTGCGCGGCACGAAGACGCCGATCGGCTCGACCTGGTAGATCGAGGCGTCGGTCGAGTAACGCCCGCGCGAGCCGGCGTCGAACAGGACTTCGCCCCCGGTTTCGGCTACCAGCCGCCTTGCCAGTCCTTGCCCATTCATTCGGGAAGCGAGTTGTTCGCTCAGCTTGATCGGTGCGGCGGCGGGTGCGTTCATGGCGTCTAGGGCTCCTGGCTGGCTTTCGATGCGCGCAGGTCGGCCACGACCGTGTCGCGCTTGGAGAGAAGGTGGCGCTCGAGCACGGCGCGCAGGGCGGCGCCGTCGCGCCGCTCCAGGGCATCGAGCATGACGCCGTGCTCCTTCATCGCCGCATCCCACTTGTCCTGGTTGAAGTTGGAACGGAAGCGCAGGTTCTGGATGCGCGCGTTCATGTGCAGGTAGGTGGTCGTCAGCACCGCGTTGCGGGCGCTGGCGTTGATGCGGTCATGGATTTCGTGGTTGATCTTGTAGTAGGTCGCCAGGTCGCGCCGCGCATGCGCCGCCTGCATCTCGTAATGCAGGGCGCGGATCTCGGTTACTTCGGCATCCGTGATGCGCTCGCAGGCCAGCTGGCCCGACAGCGCCTCGAGCGCGCCCAGTACCTCGAAAGTCTGCTCGATGTCGGCCACCGACATCTCGGCCACCTGGGCGCCACGGTTGGGCAGCAGCTCGACCAGGCCTTCGCCGGCCAGCACCTTGAACGCTTCGCGCAGCGGCGTGCGCGAGACCATCAATTGTTCGCACAGCACCCGCTCGTTGAGCCGGGTGCCGGGGGCCAGCACGCCCTCGATGATCATGTCGCGCAGGCGCACGGTGACGGCGGAAGCCAGGCCCTGGCGGTCGATGACGGCCGGGCGGGCAGGAATGGGAAATGTTAGTTCGTGAATCATAAAATATATTGTATACGATTTTTTCGGGAGCAAAAGACTCTTTTAAGACCGTGCCAACAGGATTTTGCGCCCATGCACGGGGCATATGTAGAGTGAAAGCCGCTTGTTTCCGCGCTGCGGCGCAACACGATATTTTCTTGACACTGCCGCGTTTACGTATATTGTATGCAAAGTTGCTCATCGCTCGAATCTCTCTGACTACGTTGGCCTCTCTAGGAGTTGCAATGTTGAAGCTGAATTCTCACCCGTCCGGACGGCATTTCCTGCAGATCCCCGGCCCGACCAACGTCCCCGACCGCATCCTGCGGGCCATGGACTACCCCACCATCGACCACCGCGGTCCCGAGTTCCAGCAGCTCGGCAAGAAAATCCTCGGCCAGATCGGCCAGGTCTTCCAAACTACGCAACCGGTGGTGATCTATCCCGCCTCCGGCACCGGGGCCTGGGAGGCGGCGCTGGTGAATACCCTGTCGCCCGGCGACACGGTGCTGATGTACGAGACCGGCCACTTCGCCACCCTGTGGAAGAAGCTGGCCGAGCGGCTCAGCTTGAGGCCCGAATTCATCGGCGACGACTGGCGCCGCGGCGCCGATGCCGACCGCATCGAAGCGCGCCTGCGGGAAGACAGCGAGCACCAGATCAAGGCCGTGTGCGTGGTGCACAACGAAACCTCGACCGGCGTCACCTCCGACATCGCCGCCGTGCGCCGCGCCATCGACAAGGCCGGCCACCCGGCGCTGCTGCTGGTCGATACGATTTCCTCGCTCGGCTCGCTCGACTACCGCCACGACGAATGGGGTGTCGACGTTACCGTGGCCGGTTCGCAGAAGGGTTTGATGCTGCCGCCGGGCCTCTCCTTCAACGCGGTCTCGCAAAAGGCGCTGGCCGCCTCGCGCACTGCAAAACTGCCGCGCGCGTTCTGGGCCTGGGAAGAGATCATCGAAGCCAACAAGAACGGTTTCTGGCCCTATACCCCGGCGACCAATCTGCTGTACGGCCTCTCGGAAGCCTGCGACATGCTGCTGGAAGAGGGTATGCAGAACGTGTTCGCGCGCCACCAGCGCCATGCCGAGGCGACCCGCGCCTGCGTGCGCGCCTGGGGCCTGGAGATCCTGTGCCAGAACCCAGCCGAATACAGCGGCGCGCTGACGGCGGTGGTCATGCCGGTGGGCGCCAACGGCGAACGCCACAACGCCGACGCCCTGCGTAAGGTGATCCTGACGAATTTCAACATGTCGCTCGGCCAGGGCCTCTCCAAGCTGAGCGGCTGGGTTTTCCGCATCGGCCACCTGGGCGATTTCAACGACCTGACGCTGATGGGCACCTTGGCTGGCGTGGAGATGGGCCTGGCGCTGGCCGGCGTCCCGCACCAGGCCGGCGGGGTGGCCGCGGCGATGCGCTCGCTGCAGGCATCCCTGCCCGACGCGGCCCTGCAACAGGCGGCATAAGCGTCCTGGCGACGCAACCCTCGTAGAACATCAAAAACAAGGGCTGCGGCCCGACAGGAGACAGCTCATGAAGAACCTGAAGCTCAAGTACGCTTTCGCAATCGCCGGCCTGACCCTCGGCATGGCACTCGGCACAACCCAGGCCGCCGCGGCCGACTGGGCACCGACCAAGTCGGTAGAATTCATCGTGCCCTTCAGCGCCGGCGGCGCCACCGACAACATGGCGCGCGCGATCCAGGGCATCATCGCCAAGCACAAGCTGATGAGCCAGCCGATCGTGGTGCAGAACAAGGCCGGCGCCAGCGGCGCCGAAGGCCTGCTCGACATCAAGGGCACGCCGGGCGACGCCCACCGCATCGTGGTCTCGTCCTCCGGCCTGTACACGGTGCCGCTGGCGACCGGGCTGCCCTTCAACTGGCGCGACCTGACGCCGGTGGCAATGGTGGCGCAGGACGAATTCATCCTGTGGGTCAACAGCGACTCTCCCTTCAAGACGCCGCAGGACTATCTGGCCGCCGTGAAAAAGGAGCCGGGCAAGTTCAAGATGGGCGGTACCAGCTCCAAGCGCGAAGACCAGATCATCACCGCGATGGTAGAGAAGGCCGCAGGCGTGAAGTTCATCTATATCCCCTATAAAGGCGGCGGCGAGGCGGCCACCCAGCTCTCGGGCAAGCACATCGATTCGAACCCGAACAATCCGTCCGAATCGATCGCCCAATGGCGCGCCGGCCAGCACCGCGCCCTGTGCCTGTTCGCCGACAAGCGCAGCAGCTACACCGAGAAGGTCACCGAGACCCAGAGCTGGGCCGACGTGCCGACCTGCAAGGAAAAAGGCCTCGACGTGCAGTACCAGATGCTGCGCGTCTTCATGTTGCCGGGCAAGGTGCAGCCGGAGGTGACCAAGTTCTACACCCAGCTGCTGCAGAAGGTGGTGGCCACGCCGGACTGGAAAGAGTACGTGACCAAGAACGCCCTGAAGTCGACCGTGATGGTGGGCGACGAGCTGCGCAACTACCTGGGTAAAGACGAACAGAACCACCGCCAGATCATGAAGGCGGCCGGCTTCATGGCGCCGTGAGGGGCAGGCCATGAGCACCCACGAACAGAGCCAGGGCGGCGTGCCGCCCTCGGCCACCGTCATCACCAAACGGACCGCGGAGCTCGTGGTCGGCATCGTGGTCGCCGCCTTCGCGCTGCTGGCCATCGTCAGCAATTACCAGATCGGCGCCGGCTGGGCCGAGGATGGCCCGCAGGCCGGCTACTTCCCGATGCGCATGGGCATCGCCATCCTGCTGGCCAGCATCGTGGTGCTCGTCCAGGCGCTGCGCAAGAACGACCGCTCGGCCTTCCTCGAACGTAACCAGCTCAGGCTGGTGGCGGTCGTGCTGCTGCCGCTGGTGGTCTACATCGGCGCGCTCCAGCTGATCGGCATCTACGTGGCCTCGGCCCTGTTCATCGGCATCTTCATGTGGTTGGTCGGCAAGTTCAACCCGCTCAGGTCGGCGATCACGGGCGTCAGCGTCAGCCTGGTCCTGTTCTGGATTTTTGAAATCATGTTCACGGTGCCGCTCCCCAAGGGCCCGCTCGAACAGATGTTCGGTTACTGATCGGAGCTTCACATGGATGACTTCAATGCGCTGCTCCAGGGCTTTTCGACCGTCCTGTCCTGGCATAACGGCGGGCTGATGATCGTCGGCATCCTGCTCGGGATCGTGGTCGGGGTGCTGCCCGGCCTCGGCGGCCCGAACGGGGTGGCGATCCTGCTGCCGCTGACCTTCACGATGAACCCGACCTCGGCGATCATCCTGCTGTCCTGCATCTACTGGGGCGCGCTGTTCGGCGGCGCCATCACTTCGATCCTGTTCAACATCCCGGGCGAGGCCTGGTCGGTGGCGACCACTTTCGACGGCTACCCGATGGCGCAGCAGGGCAGGGCGGGCGAGGCGCTGACCAGCGCCTTCACCGGCTCCTTCATCGGCGCCCTCGTGGGCGTGCTGATGATCACTTTCCTGGCGCCGCTGGTGGCCAAATTCGCGCTGCGCTTCGGGCCGCCCGAATTCTTCGCGGTCTATTTCCTCACCTTTGCCAGCTTCATCGGCATGGGCAAGGAATCGAAAGCCAAGATCGTCATCGCCATGTGCATCGGCTTCGTGCTGGCGGCGGTGGGCCTGGATACGATTTCCGGCCAGCTGCGCATGACCTTCGGCGCGGCGCCGCTGCTGCGCGGCTTCGATTTCCTGGTCGCGGTGATCGGCCTGTTCGGCATCAGCGAAATCCTGATCACGATCGAGGAGGGCCTGGCCTTCCGCGGCAAGAACGGCAAGATCGACCTGAAGGTGGTGTTCAAGACCTGGGCTACCATCCCGCGCCACTTCGCCACCCTGCTGCGTTCCTCGGCGATCGGCTGCTGGATGGGGATCACGCCGGGCGGCGCGACGGCCGCTTCCTTCATGGGCTATGGCGTGGCCAAGAAATTTGCGCGCGACCAGGACAGCTTCGGCCAGGGCAATGTCGCCGGCGTGCTGGCGCCGGAAACGGCGGCCCACGCGGCCGGCACCAGCGCCTTGCTGCCGATGCTGGCGCTCGGCATCCCGGGCTCGGCCACTGCCGCGGTGCTGCTGGGTGGCCTGATGATCTGGGGGCTGCAGCCGGGGCCGCTGCTGTTTGTCGAACAGAAGGATTTCGTGTGGGGACTGATTGCCAGCATGTACCTCGGCAATATCTCGGGCCTGATCATCGTGCTGGCGACGGTGCCGCTGTTCGCCGCCATCCTGCGGATCCCCTTCTCCATCATCGCCCCGGCGATCCTGGTGGTGTGCGCGATCGGCGCCTTTACGGTGCATAACGCGCAGTTCGACATCTGGCTGATGCTGGCCTTCGGCATCGTCGGCTACGTCTTCAAGAAGCTGGATTATCCGCTGGCGCCGCTGGTGCTGGCCCTGGTGCTGGGTGACCGCGCCGAGGATGCCTTCCGCCAGAGCATGCTGGCCTCGCGCGGCGGGCTCGGCGTCTTCTGGAGCAACGGGCTGGTCGGCACCATCATGACGCTCGCCGTCGCCGGGCTCGGCTGGTCGCTGCTGGGTTCGCTGCGCGCACGCTTCTTCCCGCGCGCTCCGGGATCCGGACCGACCGGCGGCGGTGCGGCGCAGCCACAATAATCTAGAGGAAAAACATGCAGACGAAACCTTTTCTCACCATCGCCGAAACCACGCGTATGCTCGACGCGGCGCGCGCCGAGGCTGAAAAAAACAAGTGGCCGGTGGCGATCGCCGTGGTCGACGACGGCGGCCATCTGCTGGGCCTGCTGCGCCTGGATGGCTGCGCACCGATCAGTTCGGAGACGGCCACCGGCAAGGCACGCACCTCGGCCGTGGGACGGCGCGAATCGCGGCTGTACGAGGAAATGATCAACAACGGCCGCACGGCCTTCCTCAGCGCGCCGATGGTGGCGACCCTGGAGGGCGGGGTTCCTGTCATCGTCGACGGGCACGTGGTGGGCGCGGTGGGCGTGTCCGGCGTCAAGCCGGGTGAGGACGCGCAGGTTGCGCGTGCGGGGGCGCAGGCCGTCGGCTAAGCCGTCAGGAAGCGTTCGGCAAGGGCACGGCGGCCAGCACGCCGTGCCGGTCCAGCGTATAGCGCTGCAAGTCGCTCGCCAGGAACAGGCTCCCTTGGTACGCCGCCCGCGCCTCGGCTTCGATGTCGGCCATCGACGGGCTCCCATTGCCGGCCGGCTGGTAGCGCGGACTGAAGTGCGTCAGCACCAGGTTCGGGATGCCGGCTTCCTCGGCAAACGCGGCCGTCGCGCGTGCCGAGCTGTGCTGCGAGCCGGGGCCGACTTTCTGCAGCACGTCCTCGGTATAGGTCGCCTCATGCACCAGTACATGAGCGTCCTGCGCCTGCGCGGCCAGCAGCGAGGGGGTGTCGTTGTCGCCGGCCACGATCAGCTTGCGCGGACGCCGGCCCGGCAGCAGGTAGTCGGCGCTGCGCGCGACGCGGCAGTCGGGCAGAGCGATGTCTTCGCCGCGCTGCAGCTGGCCCCAGCCGGGGCCGGAAGCGATGCCGTCGCGTTCGAGTTTGCCGATGTCGAGGCGGCGTTCGATGCTCTTCTCGACAAAGGTGAAAGCGAAGGAGGGCACGCGGTGCGAGAGTTCCGCCACCTCGACGCGAAAGTCCGGCAAGCTCGAGATGGCCCAGCCCGGTGCGACGTGCGCGAATTCGACCGCGTAAGGCAGGCGCAATTCCGTGCTCTCCATCACGCCGCGCACGAAGCGTTCGACGGCAGGCGGACCGGCGATCAGCAGCGGCTCGCTGCGGTTGAGCAAACCGGCGCTGGCGAGCAGGCCCGGCAGGCCGTAGCAATGGTCGCCGTGGATGTGGGTAATGAAAATCGCCCGCAGGCTCATCGGCGAATAATTGGTGCGCAGGATGCGGTGCTGCGTGCCTTCGCCGCAGTCGACCAGGTACCAGTGCTTCGATCCCGGCGCATGCAGGGCCAGGCCCGAGACATTGCGTGCGCGGCTGGGCGTGCCGGACGAGGTGCCGAGGAATTGCAGTTCCATGTCGTGTCCTTGTGCGTGCCTCGATTATGCGGTAACCGGGCGAACGCGGCGAACAATTGCCGAGTGTGCGTGTTGAAACAATATTTCACCAAGTATCACTTGTTGAAATAAAATTTCATCGTCGCAACCCTGGATTTGCGCGGAACGGAGGAGGCCGCGCCTTCTCATCGGGCCGGGCGCACGTCCTCGATCACGAATCCGCTGGGCGGCATGGCCGGCATGCGCGACAAATCGATCGTCAGGTCCTGCTGCGGCACCACGTAGTCGACCTCGGTCACCAGCAGGCGCAGGGCCGAGCGGGTCAGCTCGACGGTCACCATTTCGCCCGGGCAGCGATGCCCCAGCGCCAGGTCGCCGCCGCCTTGCGGGATCGATTCGAACTCGCCCCTTTCCTTGCTTTCGAAGCGATCTGGACGGAACACCTCGCCATCCGGCCAATTGGAGGGATGGCGGTTGGTGCCGTACAGGTCGAGCAGCACCCAGTCGCCCTTGCTGAATTCCAGCCCCTGCCATTCGAAGCGCGCGTTGGCGCGTCCGCCGACGGCCGGGAAGAAGGGATAGTAGCGGCGCACTTCCTCGACGAACATGGCCAGGGCCGCCTCGTCGCCGCTGGCCAGGCGCGTGCGCCACTCCGGATAGGCGTACAGCGCCAGCGCGCCGAACACGATGTAGCGCGCCACCGCCACCACCGGGCGCAGTACGTTGATGAGTTCGGTTGCGGCGTCGTCCGCCGACATGACTTCGCCGTCGGCATCGACGTGGAAGGCGATCACGGCCAGCGGACTGTCGGGATCGGTAGGACGGCCGGCGCGCACCGCCGCGATATGCTCGTGCGCCCATTGCTGGGTATGCCGGCGCAGCGCCAGCGCCATCCAGTTGCGCGGGCCCATCGAGCCGGCGCCGTCGATCATGGACGAGAACTCGGCCGTGCGCAGCACCTCTTCCTCGGCATTGGCCAGGGGCACGCCGGCCCAGGCGCAAGCGGCGCGGCACAGCACGGCCTGCGCTTCCTGGATCAGCACCCGCCGTCCCTGGCGCGGCCAGCGCCCGAACTGGATGCGCCACTCGCGCTCGGCCAGCGCCACCAGGCGCGCGCGCGATTCAGGCGACTGCAGCGACAGCATCATCGCCTTGCGCACCCGGTGCATCTCGCCGTCCAGGGTCTGCGCGCTGCCCGGGCCTTGCAGGGCGCCCAGCGTGCTCGGGGGAATCGCGCCGCGCCGGGTGAAGCGTCCGGGCTGGTAGAACATGCGCGCCGCTGCTTCTCCGCGCACGCAGACCACGCGGCGCAGCATCAGGCGGGTGCCGAAGATGTCGGTGCCGAGTTCGTCGCAGCGGTTGCCGATGAAGCGGTAGCCCTCCTCGAGCAGCGCGATGGTGTTGTCGAAGCCGGGCGCCTGCAGGATGGCGCGGTGCACGGGCAGGGCGGGGTGGGGCGCGTTCATGGGCAATCTCCTTTCGCACCGAGTGTGCCAGAGCAGGCCTGTTCCGAATGTGCGCTGGCGCCCGTACGGCAGGCTTATCGCGCTTTGTACAACACCGGCGGCCCGCGTCTTGTGCGGCGTCAGGCGCGCTCCACGGAGGCCGGGGAACCGGAGGCGGGCTGGGAGGTTCCAAGCAAGCGGGGAGTCAATACGCACCGCTGCCAGGAGAATCCATGAGCCGTTACCGCAAGCGCTTGCCTCAGCTGGATGGCCGTTTGTTCCTGACCGACGCCGGGCTGGAAACGATGCTCAGCTTCCAGCAGGGTTTCAGTTTGCCCGCCTTTGCCTCCTTCGTGCTGCTGCAGGACCCGCGCGGCCGCGCGGCGCTGCACGATTATTTCGCTTCCTTCGCCCGCCTGGCGCGTGCGCACGGCACCGGGCTGGTGCTCGAAACCCCCACCTGGCGCGCCAATCCCGACTGGGGCCAATCGCTCGGCTACAACGCGCTCGCGCTGGCCGATGCCGACCGCGACGCGGTGGCGCTGCTGGCCGAGGTGCGCGCGGCCTGGGAAACACCGGCCACGCCCATCGTCATCAGCGGCAACATCGGGCCGCGCGGCGACGGCTACCGGGCCGATCGCCGCATGAGCGCGCTTGCCGCGCGCGACTACCACCTGGCCCAGATCGCCACCTTCGCCGGCACCGAGGCCGACATGGTGGCCGCCTTTACGCTCAGCTATCCGGACGAGGCGATCGGCATCGTCGACGCGGCCGCGGCCTGCGAGATGCCGGTGACAATTTCCTTCACCCTCGAAACCGATGGCCGGCTGCCCTCCGGCGACGCGCTGTCCGAGGCCATCCTGCGCACCGATGCCGAGACCGGCGCCTGCGCTGCCTACTACATGGTCAATTGCGCGCATCCGACCCATGTCGAGCCGGCGCTGGCCGAGGATGGACCCTGGCGCGAGCGCCTGCACGGCCTGCGCGCGAACGCTTCGCGTCGCAGCCACGCCGAGCTCGACGAGGCGACCGAACTCGACGACGGCGATCCGGAAGCGCTGGGTGAGGAATACCAGGTCCTGCATCAATTGCTGCCGCGCATGAACGTACTGGGCGGCTGCTGCGGGACCGACACGCGCCATGTGGCGGCGATTGCTCGCCATGTCACGGGAAGACCGGCGCGCGACGGGCCGCCATAAGGCCGGCCTGCCGTTCAGTGCGCCGCGGAGGCCGGAGGGGCCTGCGGCGGCAGGTCCGCATCCGCCTGCGCGTCCGCACGCGGCAGGTAGATGCTGATCGTCGTGCCCTGGCCGACGCTGCTGGCGATGCGGATATGGCCGCCGCTCTGGCGCACGAAGCCATGCGCCATCGACAGGCCGAGGCCGGTTCCCTTGCCCTCGGGCTTGGTGGTAAAGAAGGGTTCGAAGGCACGTTCCATGACGTCGGGCGGCATGCCTTCGCCGGTGTCAGCCACGGCGATGCGCACGTAGTCGCCCGGTGCAAGTTCCGGGTCGGCGGCGGCCAGCGCGCTGTCGACCCTCAGGTTCTCGAGGGTGATGGCGACCTTGCCCTTGCCGGCCATGGCATCGCGCGCATTGATGACGAGGTTCAGGATCACGTTTTCAAGCTGGTTCGGGTCGACCAGGGTAGTCCACAGGCCGCCGGCGCCGCTCAGGGCGATCTCGACCGATTCGCCGGCGGCGCGGTGCAGCAGGCTGTCCATGCGTTCGAGCAATTGGCCGACGTTGACCAGGCTCGGATGCAGGGGCTGGCGCCGCGCGAAGGCCAGCAGCTGGGACGACAGCTTCGAGCCGCGCTCGACGGCGTCGAGGATGCTGTGCAGGCGCTTTTCGATTTTCGTGTTGCCCTCGACCTGGCTGGCCGATTTGAGGAGCAGCTGCACGTTGGCGCTGATGATGTGCAGGATGTTGTTGAAGTCGTGGGCCACGCCGCCCGTAAGCTTGCCGACCGCCTCCAGCTTTTGCGAGCGCGCCAGGGCCGTGCGCGCTTCGTCCAGGCGTTGCTGGCGCAGGCGCTCGCGCGCTTCCGCTTCGCGCCGCGGCGCGATGTCGCGCAGGAAGGCGGACGCGCCATGGCCGACTTCAGCGGGCAGGGCGGCGACCACGATTTCCACCGGCACCAGGTGGCCGTCGCGGTGGCGCGCCATCACCTCGGCCGGCTCGCCGTAGTGCACCGAGGCCGGGAAGCCGCGCCCGGCCGCGTCAGGCACGCGTGCGCCGCCGTCGAGCGCGGCGAACTGGGCGAAGCCATGCTCGCGCGCCACGCGCTGCTCCGGCGGCACCAGCAGTTCGCCGATCTCGCGTCCCAGGGCTTCTTCGCGGGTCCAGCCGAACTGCTGGACGGCGCGCGGATTCCAGTCGGTGACCCGGCCCGCGCTGTCGATGGCGATGAAGGCGTCGTAGGTGGTTTGCAGGATCAGGTCCATGCGCACGCGTTCGGCGTCGATGCGTTCGTAGGACTGGCGCAGTTCCAGCGTCATCGCGCGCGCCAGCTGCACCGCACGCCCGCGTTCGCTGGCCAGCAGCCAGACCACCAGGCTCAGCAGGAAACCGAGGCCGATGCCGGTGACGCCGATGACTTGCGGGCGGCGCGTGTCGAGGCGCGCCTCGAGGCTGGGCGAGGAAGCGATCTCGATCAGCCAGGGGCGGCCTGAGATACGTGCCGGCAAGCTCTGACGGAAGAGCGGCTGGCGCCAGGCGACGGCGTCCTGCGAGCGGAACAGCAGCGCCTCCGGCAGCGGGCGCCCGCCGTCGTAGATCGTCACCTGCAGGTCGGCCGCATGGGTGCCGCCGAGGCCGCGCATCAGGTCGGCCATCCGGAACGGCGCGTACACCCAGCCGACGAGGGCGGCGCGGCGCTGCTGGACGCTGCCCGTCGGCGCGCCGCGCCGGTACACCGGCACGTACATCAGGAAGCCGGGCTGGGCATCGCGCCCTTCCTGCACCAGCACCACCTTGCCCGAGAGGGCGGCGGCGCCGTTGTCGCGCGCGGCTTCCATCGCGGCGCGGCGCACCGGCTCGCTGTACATGTCGAAGCCGAAGGCGCGCAGGTTGCGTCCCGTAAATGGCTCGATGTGGGTAATCGAGGTGGCGAAGTCGCCCGTCGGCCGCGGATGCACCGCGTAACTGCTGAAGCCCTGCGCCCGCAGCGCCGCTTCGTGCGCGGCCAGGCGCCCGGCCGGGATGATGCTGGCGATGCCGAGCGCCTCGATGCCGGGAAAATGTTCCTGCAGATTCTGGGTCTGGAAATAGTCGGCGAAGTCGCGCCGGTCGACGTCGATGCTGCCGCGCATGAAGCCGCGCGTGCCGCGCAGCACCTGCTCGTACACGGCCATGCGGCGCACGGTGGTGGTGACCATGTCGCGTGCCCGGTAGTCGAACTGGGCCGCCAGGTCGGCGGCGGCGTCGCGCCGCGCACTGCTCCAGGCGCCATAGGTGAGCAGCAGGGAAACGAGGAAGGCGAAGCCGGCGAGGATCAGGGGACCCCACTCCCGGCGGACGGGTGTGCCGGAAGCGGGGATGATCTCGTCGGGTTCTGGACGCGGCATGTAATCGAGAGTGGGGCGCGGCCCTGGGGCGGCGGGGATGATCGGACGTCGGCGAGGAGTACTCAGGATACGCGGCAATGTCGTGCGCGGGCGCACGGGATGCCCGGCTTGCCCCCTCGCTGGCCAGTGTTTTTGTTTGCATAATACAATATCCGCACTGCGACAAATCGCCTTCGCCTTTCTCCTGTTCCCGATGCTTCCCCTGCACCCGATCCTGCGCCGTCACCGGCTGGCCTGCCTGCTGGCCGGCGCGCTCCTGCTGGCGCTGCTGCTGGGCGCGCTGGCGCCGCTGCGCACGCCCAGCCACGAACGCGCCTTCACCTTCCCGGCAGCGGGCGGCGCGAAGGAGCGGGCCATCGCCCTGCCGCGCGAGATACGCCTGACCCTGGGCGTACAGGACGTGCTCCTGCTGCGCAACCGCGACCGCCGGCCCCATGTGTTCGGGCCGCTGCACCTGCTGCCGGGCCAGGAATTCCGTCTGCCGTTCGAAGAGGAGGGGCGCTTTGCCTACGCCTGTCCGGACGTGGCCGGCGGCACCCTGACGGTGCGGGTGGTGCGCCTGCCCGATCCGGGCTGGGACCGCTTGCGCTGGCGCCTCGATGCGCTGGTGCAAGGCCTGCGCACGCTGCCGCTGGTGGCGCCCCGGTCCTAGCCCGCTGCTCGGGGCATGCCGCCCAGTTCTTGCCTGTCAAAACGCGCTTAAGCCGCCCCTGCGCGGCCGCGCCGGGCATCCGCAATCGTGCTGCGGTCTGCCCGGCGATTCTGTCATGATGGGGCATGGCCACGATTTCCCTTCCATTGTTCCCACTGAGCACGGTGCTGTTCCCGGACGGGGTGCTGCCGCTGCAGGTGTTCGAGGCGCGCTACCTCGAGATGGTCAGTCGTTGCCTTACCGACGACACGCCCTTCGGCGTCGTTCTGCTGACCCAGGGCCATGAAGTACGCGCGCACAGCGGCACGCCCGAGCGCTTCGTCGAAGGCGGCACCCTGGCCACCGTTTGCGACACCACGGCGACCACGCCGGGCCTGTTGCAGGTGGTCTGCCGCGGCGGCGCGCGCTTCGAAGTGAAATCCTCGCAGCAGAGATTGAACGGTTTGTGGATGGCCGAGGTCGAACTGGTCGAGGACGACCACGCGGTGCGCATCCCGGCCGAGCTGCAGGGCGCCTCCGACGCGCTCGACCGCGTGCTCGCCTCCCTGCACGACGTGCCGCAGGAGCGCTGGCCGGTGCAGCCGCCGTTCCGGCTCGAGGACTGCGGCTGGGTCGCGAACCGCTGGTGCGAGCTGCTGCCCCTGCCGAATACCCAGAAGCACAACATGCTCATGCTCGACAATCCGGTGATCCGCCTCGAGCTGCTGCACGACGTGCTGGACGAACATGGCTTGATCACTTCCTAGCGGCTGCCATGAAATTCTCCGACGAACTCCTGATTGCATTCGTCAACGGCGAACTGGCCGAGCCGGCCCGCGCCGCCGTCGAACGCGCCTTGCGCGCCGACCCCGCCATTGCCGCGCGCGTGGCCCAGCACCGCGCCCGGCGCAGCCGCGTCTACGGCGTGGTCGCGGGCGGACGCGAGGGCAACGGGCATGCGCACAGCCCCGGTCCGGCTTCCGGCGCCAAGGTCGTGCATCTCGACACGGTGCGCGCGGCGCGCTGCGTTCCGCCGCCGGCCGCGCCGCCGTCCTCGACGCCGGCCTGGACGCTGCGCCACTGGGGCGCGCTGGCCGCCGCGCTGGCCGCCGGGGTACTGGCCGGCGTCCTTGGCTGGCAAGCCTGGCAGGGCGAAGCGGAACTGGCCTCCCTCAGCGGCGCCGACGGCGCGCTGGTGGCGCAAGGCCACCTGGCCTCGGCCCTGAGCGCCCAGCTGGCCAGTCCCGGGCCATCGGGGCGGGTGCGCATCGGCATCAGTTTCCTGGCCAAGGACGGCAGATATTGCCGCAGCTTCGTGATGGACACGACGGCCGGCCTGGCCTGCCGCGACAGCGGCCAGTGGAAGATCCCGGTACTGGCGCAAGGGGCGGCCGGGGCGGCCTGGATGGATGGCAACGGCTTGCCGCCGGCCGTGCTCGATGCGATCGACAGCCGCATCGCCGGCACCCCGCTGGGGCCGGCGGCCGAACGTGCCGCCCAGGCACGCGGCTGGCGCAGGGAAGGCTGATCAGGCTTCGATGTCGAGTTGCGAGCCGGCGCTGTCCTGCGGCAAATAAGCCTGCTGCACTTCCTGGGCGCGCGCCTGCGCCGTAGTGCCTTGCGCTTCGCTCGCCTGCTTCTTCTCGTAGGCGATGCGTTCTTCCTCGCTGACCTTGCGATCATTGTTGGTGTCGGCTGCCGCGATGTAGTCGGTCGATTCCTCGGCGCTGCTGCCCGATGCGCCGCCTGCGGGTGCGCCGCCGGCGGGCTTTGCCGCGGCGGCGGCCACGGTATCGGCTGCGGCCGAGTCCGTTCCCTGCACCTCGTCGCTGGCCGCCTCCTCGCCCGGTGGCGGACCTGGCGGCACGCCTTCCGGCAGCGCCATCTCTTCCTGCGCCCGCTGCACGCGCGCCGCATCGAACTGGGCATCGAGCTGCCCGCCCACGCGCGCCGTCGCCGCCGATTGCGCGCTCGGCATGCTTGCCGTGCCGGTGTCCCCGTCGTCCGCCGGCGTGATGCTTGCCGCAGCCACCGCGCCGGGCGCAGTCGCCTGGGCCGTGCGGCTTTCCACCCGCGCCGGCAGCGATTGCGCCAGGTTGTTACTGCCGATCGATGAAACCATGGTGTTGTCCTTTGCAATGAGTCGTGTCCCGGTTAACAGCAGCGCGGGGCGGCAAAAGCAGGGCAGGGGATGTAAAGCCGGGTAAAGCCGGCCATGCCAAAACGGCAAGCCCGCGGCCGGGGTCGCGCACGATTCCATATACACTGCCGTGGATTTCAGGTAACCTTGTGGGCGATATAGTGTGTCTCTACGTCCGCGCGCCCGGTTTTTGCCGACGCGACGTGCCCACCAAGCCGGCCCTCGGGCCGTGTTCCCAGCCGGCGGCTCGCCCGCCCCTCCAGGAGTTGTCAGTGCCGGCCACGCCTGCTGGGCCCGCGTGGGTGCTTACCCGTAGACCCAATTAAGAGCCAAGGAAACGCGCGCACCCGCATCGAGCAGGTCGAGCCTTCCTTCATCGGAAAGAATAATGTCTGAAACATCGAATACCGCAGCCGCGGCTGTCGAACCGAGCGTGACCTTTGCCGATTTCGGCCTGGCGCCGGAAATCCTGCGCGCCCTGTCCGACCAGGGCTACGTCCATCCCACCCCGATCCAGGCCCAGGCGATTCCCGTGGTGCTGCAGGGCCGCGACGTCATGGGCGCCGCCCAGACCGGTACCGGTAAAACCGCCGGCTTCTCGCTGCCGATCATCCAGCTGCTGCTGGCCCACGCCAACAGCAGCATGTCGCCTGCGCGCCATCCGGTACGGGCCCTGGTGCTGACGCCGACGCGCGAGCTGGCGGTGCAGGTGGCCGACAACGTCAAGGCCTACGCCCAGCACACCCCGCTGCGTTCGACCGTCGTCTTCGGCGGCATGGACATGAAGGGCCAGACCACGATCCTGAAGGGCGGCGTCGAGATCGTCATCGCCACCCCTGGCCGCCTGCTCGACCACATCGAGCAGAAGAACGTCAGCCTGGCGCAGGTGCAGATGCTGGTGATGGACGAAGCCGACCGCATGCTCGACATGGGCTTCCTGCCCGACCTGCAGCGCATCATCAACCTGCTGCCGAAGAAGCGCCAGAACCTGATGTTCTCGGCCACCTTCTCGCCGGAAATCAAGAAGCTGGCCAACAGCTTCCTGCAGCAGCCGGTGCTGATCGAAGTCGCGCGCAGCAATGCCACCGCCGACAAGGTCACCCAGATCGTCTACAAGGTCGAGGACGAGCAGAAGCGCGACGTCGTCGAATTCCTGATCCGCCAGCGCGAGCTGAAGCAGGTGATCGTGTTCTCGAACACCAAGATCGGCGCGTCGCGCCTGTCGCGCCACCTGGAGCAGACCGGCATCAAGGCCTCGGCGATTCACGGAGATAAGACCCAGCAGGAACGCATGGCCGCGCTCGACGCCTTCAAACGCGGCGACATCGAAGTGCTGGTCGCGACCGACGTCGCCGCCCGCGGCCTCGACATTTCCGACCTGCCGTGCGTGATCAATTTCGATTTGCCCTACAACGCCGAGGATTACGTGCACCGCATCGGCCGCACGGGCCGCGCCGGCGCCTCGGGCGACGCCTTGTCCGTGTATTCGGACAAGGACGAGCGCCTGCTGGCCGACATCGAAAAGCTGATCAAGCAGAGCATCACGCGCGGCGAGCTGAACGGCTTCGTGGTGCGCGGCCGCGGCCGCGATGCGGAACGCGGCGAACGTGGCCCGCGTAGTGAGCGTGGCGAACGCGGAGAGCGCAGCGAGCGCGGCCCGCGCCGCAGCGATGGCGAGCGCAATGAGCGCAGCGAACGTGGTCCGCGCAGCTACGGCGCCGGCGCCCTGCCGCGCCGCGAGAAGGTCGATCCCTGGTTCCTCAAGCCCTACGAGCCGAGCAACAGCGCCCCGCGCCAGGACAGCAATCCGGGCACAGGCGCGGCACCGGCCAAGCCGAAGCAGAAGATCGCGGCCTTGCTGGGCGGCTTGCCGAAGCAGGCGCAGTAAGCGCACGCGCTTGCGCCAAAGACCTGCGCGCCCGAGGGCCCGCAGGTTTTTTTTCGCCTGGAAGAGGGTAGCGCGGGCGAAGCGCGCAGGTGCCTAATCGGAACGTTCCTGATCGATCTTCAACAGGTATTGCCCATACCCGCTTTTGGCCAGCGGTGCTGCCAGGCGGCGCAGTTGGGCACCGTCGATATAGCCATTGCGATAGGCAATCTCTTCAGGGCAGGAAATCTTCAAGCCCTGGCGCTTTTCGATGATGGCGATGAACTGTCCGGCGTCGAGCAGCGAATCGTGGGTGCCGGTGTCGAGCCAGGCCGTGCCGCGTCCCATCACTTCCACATTCAGCGCCTGCCGCTCCAGGTAGACGCGGTTGATTTCCGTGATTTCCAGCTCGCCTCGTTCGGAAGGTCGGATGCGCTCGGCGATGTCGCAGACGGTGTTGTCGTAGAAGTACAGGCCGGTGATCGCGTAGTTCGACTTCGGCTGGCGCGGCTTTTCCTCGACGCTGACGGCGCGCCGCTCCTTGTCGAACTCGACGACCCCGTAGCGCTCCGGATCGTTGACGTGGTAAGCGAAGACCGTCGCGCCACTGCTGCGCTCGCTCGCCGCGCGCAGTCTGGGCACGAGGTCGGTGCCGTAGAAAATGTTATCGCCAAGGATCAGCGTCGAAGGCGAATCGCCGAGGAAATCGCGGCCCAGTATGAATGCCTGGGCCAGCCCGTCGGGAGAGGGCTGCACCACATAGCTGAGCTTGATACCCCATTGACTGCCGTCGCCCAGCAGCTCCTGGAAGTGCGGCAGGTCGTGAGGCGTCGTGATGATCAGGATCTCGCGCAGGCCAGCCAGCATCAGCGTGCACAAGGGGTAATAAATCATCGGCTTGTCATAGACCGGCAGCAACTGCTTCGAGACCGTGGTCGTGATCGGATGCAGGCGGGTGCCGGAGCCGCCGGCCAGGATGATGCCTTTGCGTTGGGTACTCATGCGCTGGTCCTGGTTTCGGCGCCGTGGCCCGCGTCACGGTTCGCGTAATTGGTGTCCAGCCAGCGCAGGTAATCGCCTGACTGCACATTGCGTACCCAGTCGTCGTGTTCCAGGTACCACTCGACGGTCTTGCGGATGCCGGTCTCGAAGGTTTCCAGCGGTTTCCAGCCGAGTTCGCGCTCGATCTTGCGCGCGTCGATGGCGTAGCGCCGGTCATGCCCGGGGCGGTCCTGCACATGCACGATCTGCCCGGCATAGCTCCCTGCCGCCTTCGGCGCCAGTTCGTCGAGCATGCCGCACAGGGTACGCACGACGTCGAGGTTGGCCATCTCGTTCCAGCCGCCGACGTTGTAGGTTTCGCCGCAGCGGCCAGCTTCCAGCACGCGCCGGATCGCCGCGCAGTGGTCGCTCACATACAGCCAGTCGCGTACCTGCTGGCCATCGCCGTAGATCGGCAGCGGCTTGCCCTGGCGCGCGTTGGCGATGATCAAGGGGATCAGCTTCTCGGGAAATTGGTAGGGGCCGTAGTTGTTCGAGCAGTTGGTGGTCAGCACCGGCAGGCCATAGGTGTGGTGGTAGGCGCGCACCAGGTGGTCGGACGCTGCCTTCGAGGCCGAGTACGGGCTGTTGGGGGCGTAGGCCGTGGTTTCGGTGAAGGGCGCGTCGCCCGGTCCCAACGTGCCGTAGACCTCGTCGGTCGAGACGTGCAGGAAGCGGAAGGCGGCCTTGTCTTCCTTGCCCATCCCCTGCCAGTAGGCGCGTGCCGCTTCCAGTAGCGCAAAGCTGCCGTTGACGTTGGTGGTGACGAAGTCGCGAGGACCGTGGATCGAGCGGTCGACATGGCTCTCGGCTGCGAAGTTCAGGATTGCGCGCGGCTGGTAGCGTTCCAGCAGGCCGGCGACGAGCGCTTCGTCGCAGATGTCGCCCTTGATGAAGATGTGGCGCGGGTCGCCTGCCAGCGGCTGCAGGTTGCCGAGGTTGCCGGCATAGGTGAGTTTGTCGAGATTGATTACCGGCTCGTCGGACTGGGCCAGCCAGCCGAGGACGAAGTTGGATCCGATGAAGCCGGCGCCGCCTGTAACGAGAATCATGGAAATGGGGTCGTAGTGGCCAAATGCCCATGATACGGCATTGGCGTGCTCCAGCCTGCGGATGAGAATTCAGCCGTTCGAAGCCGGCAGGATGGCACGCACCCGCGCCAATAAATCTTCCTGGCGGTAGGGTTTGCCGAGAATGTCGAGGCGCTGCCCGCGCGCGGCCGGCAACTCGTCCATGTAGCCGGTGGTGACGAGGATCGGCGTGCCGGGACGCCGCCGGCGCACGTGGTCCGCCAGCTGCAAGCCGTTCATCCCGCCCGGCATCATCACATCCGTAAACACCAGGTCGATCTCGGCGCCTTCGTCGAGCACGTTCAGGGCCTGTTCGCCGCTGGGCGCCGACACCACGGCGTAGCCGGCCGATTCCAGCATCGTTTCCGCCAGTTCGCGCACGTCTTCATTGTCCTCGACCACCAGGATGCGCGCCTTCGCGCTCTCCTGCGCGGCGGCGTCAGGCGCGTCCTCCCCGGGTGCCGACGCGTAGCGCGCACCGTCGACCGGAAACACCATGCGCACCGTCGTGCCTTGCCCGGGCGTGCTGTCGATCTCGAGCCGGCCGCGCGACTGCTGCACGAAGCCGTGCACCATCGCCAGGCCGAGGCCGGTGCCCGGTCCCTTGGTCGTGAAGAAGGGCTCGGTGGCCCGGCGCATCACGTCCGGCGCCATGCCTTCGCCTTCGTCGCTGATGCAGACGGCCACCTGGCCGGCCCCGCCTTCCGCGCCGCCCGCCTCGACGGTGGTGCTGACGCGCACCCGGCCGCCCTCCGGCATGGCGTCGCGCGCGTTGATCAGCACGTTCAGCAAGGCCATCTCGAAATGCGTCGGGTCGAGCTTGCAGGAGGGCAGGCCCGGTTTCAGGTCGAGCTGCATCTCCACCCGGTCGCCCAGGGTGCGCACCAGCAGCTCCGAGAATTCGACCAGCAGGGCGTTCAGGTTGACCCGTTTCGGCTCCAGCCGCTGCTTGCGCGCGAAAGTCAGCAGCTGCTGGGTCAGCTTGCCGGCTTTCATTGCCGCGCGCTGGGCACGGCGGATCGGATCGGCGGCGGCGCCGGTATTGTTCAGGGCCAGCAGGGCCAGCTCGAGGTTGCCGTTGATGACTTGCAGCAGGTTGTTGAAGTCATGCGCCATGCCGGCGGTCAGCTGGCCGATCGCCTCCATCTTTTGCGCCTGCATCGAGGATTGCTCGCTGGCGCGGCGCTGCGTGATGTCCATCTGCGAAGCGAAGAAGTACAGCAGCTCGCCGTCGCGGTCGAAGATCGGGCCGATGTACAGCGCGTTCCAGAAGGGCGTGCCGTCGGCCTTGTAGTTCAGAATGTCGACGGCCACGGCGCGCCGCTCGGCCAGGGCGTTGCGCACTTCGGCGACGGTGTCGCGGTTGGTTTCCGGTCCCTGCAGCAGGCGGCAATTGCGCCCGACGATGTCCTGTTCGTCGTACAGCGTGAGGTCGAGGAAGGCGCGGTTGGCGAAAACGATCGGATCGTCAGGCTGGCGCGGGTCGGTGACGATCATGGGCATGCGCGTCATTTCGACGGCGGCGAAGAAAATATTGCCGCGGTCTTCCAGCCCTGGCTCCTGGATATAGCCCGCCTGCCAGTGTTTTTCGCCCGGATTGCCGAGCGGATTGAAGGCGCTGCCCTCGACTTCGCCCGAAGCGGGCACGCCGACGCTTTGCCCGTCACCCTGGATGTCGAGCGGTTTGCCTGCGTTTTCTTCGGGGGTGGAGCCGGTTGCCATGGGGGCCTTTTTCCGCGAGTGTGAGCTTGCACTGGCTGTAACAGGCCAGTACCGGTGTCCATACTACTGTGGCGGGCAGGCGCCCGACTGTGCGTCGGTTCACGCAAGCGCGAACGCAACCCGTGCCCGGTGCGGCACACGTTTGAGGGCGCGCAAGCCCGGTAAGCCCGCTCCGCTGAAGATCACTGTCGGGTAGGAGCGATGCTTTGCACCGGAGATCGGCGGCTCGTGATGATGCAAGGAATGAAAGCTTTACGTTACAATCTGCTACCTAAATACGACGGGAGTGTTGCGATTACCTTGTATAATTGCTCGGTTGCCATGCTGCTGTAGAGCGTTTGCATCTCTCTTTTCAGCGATCGAAACGCTTGCCGCGGTCGATGGCTGCAAATCAAAGTCGAGGCCTGTGTCGCCATCGCCGTCGCGTATTCTCCAACTGTGCAAATGCAATGCAATTGAGTCAAACAATTCCCAAGCCCCTGGATCCCTTGCGCTTGCTGTGGGTACACCGCTTTCTTATCCGTCAGCTCGTCGAGCGCGAACTGACTTTCAAATTCAAGCGCTCGCGCGGCGGCCTGTTATGGCTCGTCCTGCAGCCGCTGCTACTGCTGGCCGGTTACACGCTGGTGTTCGGCGTCATCCTGAAATCGCGCTGGGGCAGTACAGGGACCGGCAGCAGTGCCGAATTTGCCCTGATTATGTTTGCCGGCCTGATTTTCTTTAATTTCTTTTCGGCCGTTGTTTCAGTCGCGCCCGGCCTGATCGTGCATAACAAACCCTATGTGCAGAAAATGGTCTTTCCGCTCGAGGTGCTCTCGTGGTCGACCTTGCTTTCGGCGCTGATCAACGGTTTTGTCAGCTTGCTGATCTGGGTGGTGTTCAGCGTCGCCATTCGCGGTTATGTCCCGTTCTCGCTGGCCTGGCTGCCCCTGATCGTCATTCCATTCGCCATGTTCGCGCTCGGATGCTGCTGGTTCCTGGCCGCCGCCGGCGTCTTTCATCCGGATATCGAACACCTGATCCCGATGCTGATGCTGATGCTGATGCTGCTGTCGCCGCTGTTTTTCCCGGTTACCGCGATTCCCGAGCACCTGCGTTTCCTCTTCGATTTCAATCCGCTGGCCTATGTGCTGGAGCAAGCGCGCCAAGTCATGATCTACGGGAGCGCCCCGGATTTCGGCATCCTCGCCGCCGGCTGGGTGGTCGGTCTATTGTTCGCCTGGCTCGGCCTGGTGTCTTTTGTCAGGAACCGTGATGGATTCGCCGATGCAGTCTGATGCCAACCCGCCGATCATCTCGGTATCGAACCTGCGCAAGCAGTACGACTTCACGCATGGCCACCGGTGGGGCCTGTTCGGACCGCGCCGCAAGAATGTCTCGAAGGACGGTCATGTCGCCTTGCGCGACATTTCCTTCGAGATCCGGCGCGGCGAGGCCGTCGGCCTGATCGGCAAGAACGGCGCAGGCAAGAGCACGCTGCTGCAGATCCTGACCGGGACGCTGCAGCCGAGCAGCGGCAGTGTCCACGTGCGCGGCCGGGTGTCCGCGCTGCTGGAGCTGGGCGCCGGTTTCAATCCCGAATTCACCGGTCGCGAGAACGTGCGCCTGAGCGCCGCCGCGCTCGGCATGACGCGCGACGAGATCGAGGCAAAATACGAGCTGATCGAACAATTCGCCGACATCGGCGACTTCATCGACCGTCCGACCAAGAGCTACTCCAGCGGTATGCTGGTGCGCCTGGCGTTCTCGCTGCAAGTCCACGTCGACCCGGACATCCTGATCGTCGACGAAGCGCTCAGCGTGGGCGACGTCTTTTTCCAGCAAAAATGCATCACCAAGATCCGCGAGATCCTCAGCCGCGGCGTCACCCTGCTGTTCGTCTCGCATGGGCTGAACTCCGTGAAAAGCCTGTGTGACCGCGCCATTTTCCTGCAGGGTGGCCAAGTCGTGGCCGACGGTCCGGCCGACGAAGTATGCGACCTGTACCAGAACTCCCTGACCACGATCTCGGCCCAGGCGCGCGACGAAGCCGTGGCCTTTGCCGCCATGGCCGGGGCGACCGAAGGCGAGTCCGTCGTGCGCGCGGCCGGGCGTACCGAACGCATCAACGATCCGGGCTTCGAGCAGCGCCTGAGCCAGCGCTCCGGCGGCGGCGAACTGGTGTTCACCGGCATCGAGATCCGTGACCACCAGGACAAGGCCGTGCACGCCATCGAGCAGTGCGGCGAGGTCAAGCTGCGTGTCGAAATGCTGGCCACGCAGGATATTCCCGCCGGCGCCTGCCCCGGCATCCTGATCCGCGACGCCAACGGCGTCGACCTGATCGGACTGAATTCGAATTTCCATAACCGCTACCTGCCGGCGATGCAGGCGGGACAACGTTTTGTCTGGGAAATCGTGGCCCACCTGCCGTTGTCGCGCGGCTATTACTCCCTGCATGGCGGCATCAAGCCGACACCCGACAGCCCGTATTTCTACGACCGCTGCTTCTCGATGGCGGTGCTGGAAATCATGGGTAATCCGCTCAGCTGGGGCGATTACGGCGGCCGCGTGATCCATCCGGCGACCGAGCTGAATTTGTACACGCTGGACTGAGCCATGTTCGTATCCTTCCTCATGCCCCACGTGGACCGCGGCGCCGGTCCATTGTTTCACCTGATTATGCTGTTGCAGATGAGCCGGTTCGCACCGGGCGAAATCTGCTTCCTCGGCGACGATGCCTATTTCGACGAGGAGCACATTCCGTTCGGCGAAGAGCTGGCGCTCGGAACGATCCGCTTCACCTGCGTCAGCCGGGAACGCTATCGCGCCTACGCCAAGGCGTCGCTACCTTTCGCCGCCGTCGCCGCGCTGTACGACGACGAACGCAATCACCTGGATGCATTCAAGGACTTGCTGACGGCCGAGCACGCGCCGCTGGTGGACGCGATCGCGGCCGCGCTGGACGAACTGACAGTGGCGTCCGATGCAATCGAAGCCTTCCTGACCTGGTCGAATTGCCCGAGCCTGTCCGCCTTTGCCGCGCGGCTCGGCAAGCCCGTCATCCACAACGAACTCGGACCGTTTCGTGGGCACGCATACCAGGACACCGTGTATTTCGACTTCCAGGGCGTGAACGGAAACACGACCCCGGCCGTCGCCTGGACCGACCATGCCGCGCTCGCAGCCGAGCTCGACGGCGTGGAAGTCCTGGCGCACGCAGACTTGTGCAAGCTCCTGTTTTGCGGAACCGGACTGCCGGCGCACGAAGAAACCGGCCCCAAGCAGCAACGCTACCCGCTCGGCGTGGCGCTGCAGGTAGAGGACGATTCGAATACTCTGGTGTACGGCCGCGGCTACGATGCCATCCGCCTGCTGTACCAGGCGCAACGCAATTTCGCACCCGAACAGGTGCTGGTCCGCTCGCATCCGGGTGCGCGCCTCGGATACCGCGGCGGTCTCGGCGAGCGCGACGCCTCGGCGACCTCGGTGGCCTTCCTGCAGCGCATCGATCACCTGGTGACGATCAACTCGAGCGTCGCGGCCGAGGCCGCGCTGTGGGGCGTTCCCTTCACGGCGCTCGGCGATACGCCGTTTTCGGTGCTGTCGTCGCCGCTGCCCCCGTCGCAGGCCGCGGCGGCGGGTGCCGATCCGGCTCTCTTGCTGAACGCCTTGCTGCTGGCCTACCTGGTGCCTGGCACTTTCCTGTTCGACCCCGATTACTACCGTTGGCGCCTTGCAGGCGCGACCGTGCGCGATTGTTTTACGCGTCACCTGGGAGTATTCAGGCGCAACGCGGTGCAAGCCGATGCCCCCATGCCCGAGCTGCCGGCGCCGGCGCCGGCAATGGCCACGCCAGTGCGCAATCCAGCCATTCCCCATCGCAATCCGGCCCTGTGGTCTGCCACCCGTTCTCTGTCGCGCAAGGTCGACGGCGAGCAGAAACACCTGGCGGAGCTCGAAGCGCAACTTGCTGCTGCTGTTGCCGAAAGAGACAAAAATTGGGAGGAACGTTGCTGGTTCCAGACAAATACTGAACGTATCGAACAAGAAATGGAATCTTTGCGGATCGAGCGTGATACTCTGCGTTTCGCTTTGGCAAAGCATGCCGAAATCGAGCGCCTGCGAGAAGAGTATGTGCAGGCTGGCACGGCCCTGAACGCCCGCCACACTGAACTCGAAGCCCGGTTTGTACAGGCCGGCCAGGCCCTGGCTGCCCGCCACGGCGAACTCGAAGCCCGGGTCGGCGAAAGCCAGGCGTATTACCGTGAATTGACGGTCCGGCAAGGCGAGATCGAATCGGCCCTGGCCGAGATGCGCAGCCGTTTCGAGGCATTCGAAACACACTTGGGCCAGGCGCACGCGCGCCATGCCACGGCCGAAGCACAGAGCAGCGCCTTGCTCGACGAACTACACCGCACCCAACGCGAGCGCATCGAAGCGCGCGGCCAGGACGCGGGGGGGGCGGCGGGCCAGACCATCAGGTAAGAAACAGAAACAATCAACTAAACTGTCCAACAACAGCCAGCAGGTTAGTGGTTCCGCCAGAGAACCCGGCACGCTGGCGAGCGAGTCGAGAGAAAAACCAAAAACATGAATACCGATCCAGTCGTCAGTGCCGTCATCACGATGCACGGCGAGGGCATTCTTGCCCACCGTACCTTGCTGTCGATCCAGCGCTGCCGCGAGTATGCCGAAGCGCGTGGCTTGCGTACCGAATTCGTCATCACGCTAGACAATGCCACTGCGGAAACCCGCCGCGTTGTCATGTCGCATCCATCGCTGCGCAGTGACGACCAGGTCCACGAGATCAACTTCCGCGACCTGTCGCTATCGCGTAATTTCGCAATCGAGAAAGCGCGCGGCGAATATGTCGGCACTTTCGACGGCGACGATTATTTTTCGAAGAACTGGATCGAGCGCTGTGTGCGCGGCATTGAGGAAAACGGGTCGAAGACGATCTATCACCCTGAACTGATGGTGGCGTTCGGCGAGCTCAATGCCTACTGGTGGCAGCCCGACCAGGCAGGCAAGTACTACACGCCTGAATGCCTGTTGACCATGAACCTGTGGAACGCATGTGCGTTTGCTAAGCGCTCGGTCTATCTCGAGTGGCCTTACCAGGTCTCGCGCCCAGGCGAGTCGGGCTTTGGTTACGAAGACTGGCTGTGGAACTGCGATACGATCGCTGCCGGCTATGTGCACCGCACGGCACCCGAGACCATTCGCTTCGAACGACGCAAATCGAACGGCTCGCTCAACGTCGCTCACCAGCGCACAGGCGCTGTGATCCGGCCTTCCGCTTTCTTTGACCAGGTTTAACATGATGTATCGACACGTCACCCGCCTTTATCGTTTGATCGATCGCGTCGTCCTGCGCCGCGGTCCTGTTGCACTCGAGCGTACCGTCAAGAGCACGGCATTCCGTATTGCGAAGTTCGCTTTTCCAAGCCGCATCTCTTGCGCGACGACCGAACTCTACCTCTCACAGGCCCTGGCGCACCGCCTCGAACGGCGAAATTCGAATGGCAGCGTCAACGGCCAGGTTCCGCAGCCGCTCAGCGGCGTGCGTTCCACGACGGGCATGAGTGCCGAAGAACGGATCGAACTGGAAAATGCTGGTGTCTGGGTGCCGCCGGCGTTGCCGTCGTGGGCTGCCAGCGAAATCGAGGAAATCGCCGCCACGCTCGACCCTGGCTTCCACGCGGACGGCCCGATTACCCCGCACCTTCAGTATTACGCAATGCCGCTCCAGCACCACTATCCGGGCATTGTCTATTCGCGTTTGCGGCGGCAGGTGACCGGCAAGATTGATGTGGTCATCCTGGTGCCTTGGCTGAAGCAGGGAGGCGCCGACCTGGGCGCCATCCACTTCGCCACGGCGCTGCATGGGACGTTCGGCAAGAAAGTGCTTGTGATCGGTACCGAAGCCGCCGATTCGCCCTGGGCCAGTCGCCTCCCTGAAGGCGTGCAGTTCCTGGACGCTGGCACTGAAATGGGACCGCTGTCGGCCGACGAGCGCCGCCTGGTGATGGTGCGTCTGATGCTGCAGCTGGCGCCCCAGACGATTCACCTGATGAATTCCTACCTCGGCTGGCAAATGGTGGCCATGCACACGAAAGCCTTGCGTCACACCACCAAAATCTACGCGTCGCTGTATTGCGACGACGTATCCGAAGGCGGCCACTTGATGGGCTATGCGCAGACTTTCCTGATGGATTGCTACGAGGCGCTCGATGGCGTGATTTCGGATAACGGCGTGGTCGGCGCAGAGTGGGCGCGCTCGATGGGGATTTCTCCTTCGTTGTTCCATGTCGTGCCGTTCCCGGTACGCGAACCGGCGCAGCCTTTGCTGCCCGCCCATCCGGCAGCCCGTACCCTGCTATGGGCCGGCCGCCTGGACCGCCAGAAGCGCCCGGACGTTCTGCTGGCGATCGCACGGGCGATGCCGGAGTGGACCTTCGACGTGTATGGCCAAGCGGTCATGGACCAGGAGAGCCCGGCGATGGCCGGTCTGCGCAACGCGCCAAATGTGCGCCTGCGCGGCGCCTTCAACGATTTCTATGCCATCGTGCGTCCTGATCACCTGGCGCTGGTCTACACGACGCAGTGGGATGGTATGCCGAATATTCTGCTGGAAGCGGCCAGGGCCGGGTTGCCGATCGTAGCGCCTGCGGTTGGCGGCATCGTTGAATTCATTCCATCCAATACCCTGGTTGCCGATCCCGAAAATGTGGCCGCCTATGTCGAGCAAATCAAGCGGCTGGCCGATGAACGGGATCTGCGCAACGCGCGGGTTATTGCTCTGGCGCAACAGGTCAAGGCCGGACATTCGCCGGATGCGTTCACCGCTGCGATCCAGGGCGTTCCCGGTTACCTCGGCGAGAACGTTGCGCTTGTGGCGAAAGAACACGCAACCGAGGGCTGTGCCGCCGTCGCGCGCGCATGAATGCTTGACGCTCACCTGGACTGTGCGCCGCCGCCCCGGCGCGACGCCGTCCGCTCTTTACAATTTCGAAAGTAAGAATGAATCCGAATATCTATCGCTTCGCGGGAGTATTTGTTGCTCTATTAGGTCTGGCTTACCTCGGTCACCAGGTATTCGTACGGGGCGGGGCCGCACCGCAATCGCAGGCGCCTATGCAGCAGGCGCAGGTACAGAATCATGGCGCCGACGCTGGCGCTGTCGCTCCCGTCGTAAGTTCAAATGCCTACGTCGTTTATCCTGACAAGGCAACGGACGCGGCCCTCGGGCTTTCCTACTCTTCGTTCAGCGGCGACTTCGTCCACAATGTGACGATGACTCCCATGCCGCCCAACGCCGCAGGACGAACCATACTGCGTATCGCTTCGCAAAAAGGCACCACGCTCACCATCGGTCTGAAGGACACGCGTTGCGCCAGCCCGGTGCATGTCGTGGTCAGCAAGATCGATACCAAACAGCCTGTCGAAACGCGTGAACTGACGCCGACTGCGACGAAGTTTTCCATGCCCTTCGCGGAACAGTGGTTGCCGCACATGCTCATCGAGGTCCGCATGGACGACAAGGCGCAGAATAACTACTACTGCGGCGTGGCAGTCGACTGGTCGTAAAGCCCGTGGCCAGGTGCGTCATGCACCTGGCCAGTCCGATGCTGCAGGCAGACGCTGCTGCCGGCTTCTGCCATCAATTCATTTTACGATGGCCTATTACACATGTTCGATACTCAGGTAACTCCTATTGCCACAGCCGGGACGAAATCCGCCCATCCGAGCCGGATTTTCGGTCTCGATGCCCTGCGCGCTCTCGCGGTGTTGCTAGTGCTGGTAGGGCATACGCTCGCGCACCAGAAACCGCCTGCCTGGATTCAATGGTTTTGGGGAGCCCAAGGTTCGCTCGGCGTTGAAATCTTCTTTGTACTCAGCGGTTTTCTGATCGGCCGTATCCTCCTCAAGCAGCTGGTTGCAAATAAGCTCAACAATTTGCGGGATTTGACCCAGTTTCTGTCGCGTCGCTGGGCGCGCACGCTTCCACTATATTTTGCTTTCCTGTTGATCTATTTCCGTTTCGATTATACCGGAATGGGGAACATGGTCACGCATGCGCCATTCTTCGTCTTTCTGCAAAACTTTGCCTGGCAACCTATTCGCTTCTTCGAACATTCGTGGAGCCTGGCGGTCGAAGAGTGGTTCTATCTCCTGTTTCCCCTGCTGTTGCTGATTGCACACAAACTGACTCGTTCCGTCGATCGAGCCTTCTGGATAGCCGGTACGCTTTTCCTTGTATTGCCATTGCTTGGCCGCATGTGGCAGGTGCATCGCGTCAGTGATTGGAACGATTTCAATAACCTCGTCCGTATGGTGGTGGCATGCCGACTGGATTCGATCTTTATCGGCGTCCTCATGGCTTACCTGAGCGTATGCCACGCGCGCTGGTTCAAATTTGTCGGTCAGCTTGCGCCCATTGGCATTGGTGCATTGCTCGTCATTGCGTTTTATTTCGCATGTGGCGCGCCGGGATTGCCAAACCAGGCAGTTTCCCAGGCTTTGCTCTTTCCAGTCATTTCGCTTATGATCGCAACCCTGTTGCCTGGTGCAATTGAATGGCATGGAATCGATAACGGCTATCTCGATCGTTTCATTGTATTTACTAGCAAGATATCCTACTCGCTTTATCTCGGGCACATTGCAATGCTAACCTTGGTAAATAGCGCCCTGGAAATGTATGGAGTGGCTGTGGCTGGCCGGCTTCAGACCCTGGCTATTTACCTGGTTTATTTCGCTTTCTATTACAGTTTCGCATTTATCACTTACCACGCTATCGAACAGCCTTATCTGAAGTTGCGTGATGTCGGAAAGAAAAACTCAAATGTACCTTAAACAAGAAGCAACGCAGAAAATTACCAAAGCGGTCTTTCCAGTCGCAGGCCTGGGTACGCGATTTCTTCCCGCAACCAAGGCAAGTCCGAAGGAAATGCTCCCCGTCGTAGACAAGCCACTGATTCAATATGCAGTTGAAGAAGCCATGGCAGCGGGAATTACCGAAATGATTTTCGTCACCGGCCGCAGCAAGCGCGCCATCGAAGACCATTTCGACAAATCGTATGAAGTGGAGGCCGAACTTGAAGCGCGCGGCAAGGAAAAACTGCTCGAGGTACTGCGCAGCATCAAGCCGAGCCACGTGGACTGCTTCTATGTGCGCCAGCCCGAAGCATTGGGCCTGGGACATGCAGTTTTGTGCGCAGAGAAATTGGTCGGTAATAATCCGTTCGCCGTCATCCTGGCAGATGACTTGCTGCACGGTCCGCAACCAGTCATCTCGCAAATGATTGACATGTACGAGCAACACGATAGTTCCATCATCGGCGTGGAAGAAATTGCGCGTGAAGATACAGCGTCGTATGGCGTCATTTCGGGTGGCGACTTCACGGCCGATATCGTCAAGATGACCGGTATCGTCGAGAAGCCCCAACCAGCTCTCGCTCCATCGAATTTTGGTGTGGTTGGCCGCTATGTCCTGAAGCCTTCCATCTTCAAGCATCTTCGGTCCCTCAAGCCAGGCGCCGGCGGCGAATTGCAATTGACGGATGCTATCCAGTCCTTGCTGCTGGAAGAGCAGACGCTGGCCTACAAATACCGTGGGACTCGTTTTGATTGCGGCAGCAAGCTCGGTTATCTCAAGGCCACGGTCGATTTCGCCCTGCGCCACCCGGAAGTGGCGCAAGATTTCGAAGCATACCTGCGCCAGTTCTTGGGCGCACGCATGCCCGTCTTGGCCTAGCCTGAGGCAGGACGGAACGGTCGCATATGGCCGGCGTGAGCCGGCCGCAATCCGCAGCAACGAGCGCGGCGCAGGCTGGTGCGCAGCTCGATTGCGGCCATGGGAATGGAGCGGTGCCGTCAGCCGCTCCCTGGCCGAAGTCGACGCCATGATCAATTTGCAGATATTCAGTGTTGTCCGCTCGCGCGGTGGAGAGATTACGAAATGAACTATTTCCCGGTATTTTTGACAGTTGTGTTTGTCGTCCGCAACCAGGAAGAAATGCTCGAGGCTTTCCTGCGTAAGGCCATAGCCCAGCTTGCCGGCCTGGTGTCCGACTATGAAATCGTCGTCGTCGACAACTCTTCCGAGGACGGCAGCGTCGGCCTGCTCAAGCGCCTGACGCGCGAGGACGGCTTGCCCAACCTGCAGGTCTACGCGCTGACCAAGGAAGTCGATTCGGATACCGCCTCATGGGTTGGCCTGGAAAACGCTCTGGGTGATTTCGTGGCCGTGATCGATCCGCTCGAGGACGATATCGGCTTCCTGCCGCAAATGCTCGACAAGGCGGTCAGCGGTGCCGACGTTGTCTTTGCCCGCAACAGCCAGAAACCGAAGCGCAGCCTGTCCTATCGGCTGGCCTATGGAGCGTTCAATCGCCTTTACAAATATGTCAATGGCGTCCACCTGGCGAACGAAGCGCCACAGTTCAGGGTGCTGAGCAAGCGTGTCGTCAATTTCATTCTCCAGCACTCTCAGCCCGCCGTCAGCTATCGCCATCTTCCGGCGACTGGCGGCTTTGCCCGCGTAAACATGTCGTACAGTGCCGCACCGCTTGCGGCCAAGACCAAGCGCCTCGCCGCCAGCATGGACCAGGGCATGCGCCTGTTGGTGTCGACCACGCAGACGCCGATGCGTCTCGTGACGAGCCTGTCCCTGTTCGGGGCCGCGGCCAACGTCGGCTATTCGGTCTACGTCGTCATCGTCGGCCTGTTCAAGGAAGACGTGGCGCCGGGCTGGGTCAGCCTGTCGCTGCAACAGTCGGGGATGTTTTTCCTGATCTCGCTGGTTCTGATGGTGCTCGGCGAGTACATCCTGCAGATGGCCAGCCTGTCGAACGAGGGCCCGCTGTACCACGTCGGCCAGGAATTCACCAGCGCCCGCCTGACCCGGCGTGAAAAGCTCAATATCGAGGAGGTGGCACTGCCGGTCGACGCACACGCCGCGAGTATGGGCAAGGGTTCATGAGTTCCCGGAGCGAGTTTGACGCGGTCATTATTGGCGGCGGATTTTACGGGGCGGCCATTGCGGTCTACCTGGCAACGCAGCGCGGCTTGCCGCGCGTCCTGCTGGTGGAAAACGAAGCCAGCCTGTTGCAGCGCGCGTCGTATAACAACCAGGCGCGGGTGCACAACGGTTATCACTATCCGCGCAGTTTCACGACCGCGTTCCGTAGCCGCGTCAACCTGCCCAAGTTCGTCCAGGACTGGCCGCTCGCTGTCAAGAAGGATTTCACGAAACTTTACGCTATCGCGCGCCGTAATTCGAAAGTCACGGCACGCCAGTTCGTCCGCTTCTGCCTCGAGATCGGCGCAAAGATCAGCCCGGCCGATGCCTCGCTGCGCAAGCTGTTCGACGAGCGCCTGATCGAGGACGTTTTCCTTGTCGAAGAATATGCCTTCGACAGCACCAGCCTGGCTGCCTGGGCCAAGCGCGAGCTCGCCAGCAGCGGTGTTGCCGTGCGTTTGCGTACGCGCGCGACGGCGATCTCCAACGATGCCGGTGGCGGGCTGACCGTGGCCCTCGACACGAATGGAACACAGGAGTCCGTCTCCTGCCGCTACGTCATCAATACCTGCTATAGCGGGATCAACCAGTTCGGTGGTGATTTTCCGGGCACCCATACCTCGATCAAGCACGAGATTTCGGAGATGGGACTGGTGCAGATGCCGCCCGAACTTGCCGAGATCGGCATTACGGTCATGGACGGCCCGTTTTTCTCTGCCATGCCATTCCCGGCGCGCGGCCTGCATACGCTCTCGCACGTGCGTTATACCCCGCACCTGAGCTGGGAAGACAAGCCGGGAATCGATCCCTATGCACGACTTGCCGAATACGAACGTGCTTCGCGCGTGGACCGCATGATGCGCGACGTAAGACGCTATGTTCCCGCCATCCTGAATGCCCGCCATGCCGACTCGCTTTTCGAGATCAAGACCGTGTTGGTGAAGAACGAGGCGGACGATGGCCGTCCGATCCTGTTCGAACGATATGCTACATTGCCGGGCTGTTATTCGGTCCTCGGCGGCAAGATTGACAACATTTACGACGTGTTTGAAAAGCTCGATGAAGAGCCGTTTCAAGCGTCAGCGGAGAAAAAATGAAAAACGCTTTGATTGGATTTTCGGGATTCGTCGGTGCCACGCTGATGAAGCAGGCCAGTTTCGACGCCCTCTACCGCTCGACCAATATCGCGGACATCGAGGGCCAGGAATTCGACCTGGTCGTGTGCGCCGGCGCACCTGCGCAGAAATGGATCGCCAACCGCGAGCCGGAGGCCGACCTGGCCAACATCAACCGCCTGATCGCCTTGCTGGACACGGTCAAGTGCAAGCGCTTCATCCTGATCAGTACCGTCGACGTCTTCGGCAGCCCGATCGGGGTCGACGAAGACACGCCGGTCGCTGAAGAAGGCCTGCATGCCTACGGCCTGCATCGGCGCTACCTTGAGAAGTTCGTGGAGTCGAAATTCCCGGGGCACCTGGTCGTCAGGCTGCCCGGCCTGGTCGGCCCGGGCCTGCGCAAGAATGTCATCTATGACTTCCTGAACCAGAACAACCTGGGCGCCATCGACAGCCGCGGCGTGTTCCAGTTTTACCCGATGGTCAACCTGTGGTTCGATATCCAGACGGCCGTGAACGCCGGGCTGAAACTGGTCCACCTGACGGCGGAACCGGTGAGCGTGGCCGACGTGTCCGCGCAGGGCTTCGGCAAGGTATTCGACCAGCAGGTCGGTGCATCGGCCGGCCGCTACGACATGCAGACGCGTCACGCAGCCGTGTTCGGGGGAAGCGGAAAGCACCAGTACAGCGCACGCGAAACGATCCAGGCCGTGCGCGCCTATGCGCAATCGGAGCCGACCGCCGCGGCAAAAGCCGGAGGCGCGGCATGAGACTGGCCATTTCCAACATCGCCTGGGAAGCCGCGGACGACGAAGACTTGCTGCGCTTGCTGAAGCAATACGGGGTCGACGCCATCGATGTTGCACCGGGCAAGTATTTCCCGGTGCCTGCGCAAGCGACGAGCGAGCAGATCGCGCAAGTGCGCGACTGGTGGGCCGCCCGCGGTATCGAACTGACCGGCATGCAGGCGCTGCTCTTCGGTACGACGGGACTGAACCTGTTCGGCGATGCGCAGTCGCGCGCAGCCATGCTGGAGCATCTGACGGCGGTATGCCGCATCGCCGGCGGGCTGGGCGCCACGCGCCTGGTGTTCGGATCGCCGAAGAACCGCGACCGCTCCGGGCTCGACGACGAACAGACGATGACCATCGCAACGGCATTCTTCCGCCGGCTCGGCGACGCCGCACGCGCTGCCGGCGTGATCGTGTGCCTGGAGCCGAATCCGACCTGCTACGGCGCCAACTTCATGACCAACGCTGTCGAGACCGCCGCCGTTGTACGCGCGGTAGCCCATCCCGCGATCAAGATGCAGTTCGATACGGGTGCATTGGCAATCAACGGCGAAGACCCGGAGCAGGTATTGCGCGATTGCGCCGACCTGATCGGTCACGTGCATGCCAGCGAGCCGAACCTGGTGCCGCTGGGCGATGGTACGACCGACCACCGGGCCATGCGCGCCGCGCTCGAAAAGTACCTCCCGGACCACGTGGTGTCGATCGAAATGGTCGCCACCAAAGACGAGCCTCGCCTCGACGCGGTCGAACGCGCCCTCGGCAAGGCGGCAAGCTTCTACCGGCAAGCGCCTGCGGCGCAGTAATGCAATGGCTGGTTCGCTTCGTCTGCATCGTAATGACGCGTCGGCCAGTATTTTGATCGAATCTATTTTTCCGTGAGCATGTCACCGGACCGTCGGGCGCGGCATCCTGCTCGTCCTCACCGGTGCCGTGCGCATTACCGCTCGACTCTCCTAAATAATGAATACAACTCATCTGGCGTCCGCGCCCATCGGCCAGGGATGGCAAGTTCCAAGTTTCGAATCGCCGCTGTGGCTGGGGCGCCAGTACCCGTATTGCGTCGTCATTCCCGTCATCAATGAGGGCGAACGCATCCGCAATCTTCTCAAGCGCATGGCCGCTTGCGGGATCGCGTCGCAGGCGGACATTATCATCATCGATGGCGGCAGCAAGGACGGTTCGCTCGAACTCGGCGCGCTGCAGGCCTTCGGCGTGCGCGGCCTGCTGGTGAAAACCGGGCCAGGCAAGCTGAGCGCCCAGCTGCGCTGTGCCTATTCGTTCGCGCTCGAGCAGGGCTACGAAGGCATCGTTACCATCGACGGCAACGACAAGGACGACCCGGAAGCCATCCCGCGCTTCATCACGGCGCTGGAAGAGGGCGTCGATTTCGTCCAGGCCTCGCGTTTCCTGAATGGCGGCGTCGCGGAAAACACGCCGAAGTCGCGCGACTTCGCGATCCGCTTCATCCACGCTCCCTTGCTGAGCCTGGCGTCGGGATTCAAATGGACCGATACCACGCAAGGCTTCCGCGCCTATAGCCGCAAGATGCTGCTCGACCCGAAACTGGCGCCGTTCCGCGACGTGTTCGCAACCTATGAACTGCTGGCCTACCTGTCTTATCGCGCGCCGTTGCTGGGCTACCGCTGCGTCGAATTGCCGACCATCCGCCGTTATCCGAAGGGCGAGGTACCGACGAAGATCAGTGCTTTCCGCGGCAATCTCGAGGTGTTCAAGGTCTTATTGAAGGCGTGCAGGGGCGCATACAACACATCGCCGGATAACCGGTAACCTGATCAAACGGTAAGAAATCAATGGATAACAAGGCAGTTGGGGAAAACGGCAGCTGGAACAAAGTCGCATCGCGGGAATGGCTTGCGCTGGCGCTTCTCGTCGCGCTGGTGTTCCTCACCTATTCGATCACGCTGACTAGCCGCTTCGGCCTGCTCGACGACTATGCATTCCTGCTGAACGGAATAACCGGCAGCGACGCAACCTTCGATTTGCTGGTTGGCGCGGGCAGGCCATTGAACGCCTTGCTGCTCGATGCCGGTTTCGCAGCGGCCGGCTCGATCGAGAACCTGGCGCTCCTGCGCTTGGTGACCCTGGTGGGCATTGCCGCACTCGCATCTGCCTTGTATGTGTTTGCGCGCCGTCACGGCCTGAGTTCGGCAACGTCGGTGTCGATCGGCGCCGGAGTCGCGCTCCTGCCTTCGTTCCAAGTGTATGCCGCCTGGGCGCAGCATTTCACGACCCCTTTTGCAGCGCTGCTGTCGCTTGTCGCGGCATACCTGCTGACACCGGCGCACTCGGCCGAAAGACCGAGGGTGCACGCTATCCTGCTAGCCGCCATCCTGCTTGCAACGGGATTGTTGATGTACCAGCCGACCGCCATGTTCTTTTGCACTGCAGTGCTGATCTCGGTAATGGCCTCGCCCCAGCCGCTGCGCGACTGGACAATGAGCAGGCTCGCATCCGCAGCGGCCGCCTTCGGGGTAGCGATGACGGCCGCTTTCGTGGCACTCAAGATCGGGCAGCGGCTGTATCCCAGTGGATCGTCACGCTATGGACTGCTGAATGACCCGCTGGGCAAGGCCGAATGGTTCCTGCGCGAGCCGTTATGGAATGCGCTGTCGCTGTTCACCGTCCCTGCCGACAACGCTGTAGCCCTGGCGTGCGTCGCGCTCGTCTGCGCCGGCCTGCTCATCCTCTGCATCCGCAAAGGCACGCGCGCTGGATGCTTCGTGCTTGCCTTATCGATTTTGTGCCTGCTCGGCGCTTATCTTCCGAACCTGGCCACTGCCGAAAACTGGGCGTCGTATCGCTCGATCGGCGCCCTCGCGGCATCAGTGGTCGCGGTGGTATCCATCGTGATCATCGAGCCAGTCACGCGGTATGTGGCGCGGAACGGCGCCGAAAACCGCCGCCGGTCGGCCCATCAGGCAGGCATGCTGGCTGGCCTGGTTGTCATCGTCTGCCTGGCGATGCATGCGCAAAAGACGGTATCTCATGCGCTCGTGTTGCCGAACGTCGCCGAAATAGACAACGTGAGCCAGTACCTCCAGCAACATGCCAACACCCGACAAATTTCGAGCATCTTCGTACGTCCTTCGGCATGGACAGACTCCGCTGCTGCACCCATGGCCTACGACGAGTTCGGGTTGCAGTCGTCGATCAAGGCGTATTACGCACACGCGATCGTCGACATCCTGCGTAAAAGCCTCGACATTTTGCATGACGCGACGATCACGGTGATCGAACACGGGAATCCGGCTGCTGTGCCAAACGACAATGCCACGCTGTATGTCGACTTTGCTTCCTTCGCCAGCAGCGGCAAATACCGGGCCGTGCGTTCGCCGGCCAGCTCTGGCAAGACGATCGTCCTGGCCGATATTTCGGACTATAACTGGACGCACGGGATATGGACGAATCCCGATCGGCCCGCCGAGTACAGTTTTGTTTTCAGCAAAGCCGATAACGGCATGACGCTGCGCCAGGGCGACAGGATCAAGCTAGCCCATTCCGGCGATCGCGCCGTCCTCAAGGTGGTCCGCTTCGGCGATTACACGAATGTGCTGGTCGACGGCCCGCCATTGCTGCCGGCAGACGGCCATCCAGCTGAAGTTGCAGTCATTCGCTAGCTGCTCCCCATCGTCTTATCACATCACACGATGCGTGCCCTGCTGGGGCGTACTTGCTATGTCTCGCTTCCGCCCGGCGGATCGCATGCCGTCATCCCGGTACTCGTCAACGCGGAATCAGGCAACGTGTACGATTCCAGAATCGTCGGCGAGGGGGCAGATCGTTTGGTCATCGAATCTTGCGAAGCGCAGAAAATCGCCTTCGAGCACGCCGATGTGTTGCATCTGTCGTCGCCGGAAGACTTCTATCTCACCGATAGCAATTGGGTGCGCGGGATTGGACGACACCATGCCGGATTCTTCGTACCGAATCGTGCACCTTTTCAGGAGCAAAGACCGGGCGGTATATTCGCACGAAAAACGGCGATGCCAGGATGATGATTACCGGGGGCGCTCCATCCGGGCAATACATCAACGTGACCGTTGACGGAACCCCGCTCGATCCCGAACGAGTCGGCTTGCCCGGCAACTTCGACGTACTGGACACTGCACCGGGTGCGGCGGATGCCACCCGCGAAGATTTTTTCCTTACCGACCAAAACTGGGTTACGGGTATTGCGCGGGTATGGGCGGGATTTTTCGTGCCAAACGAAGCGTCTTACCGGAACCGCTTCCAGCCAGGCAAACAGGTCAGGTTCAAGAATGGCAGTACGCGAACGATCACCTCAGTCGTCGTCTCAGGCGACTACCTGAACGTGTACGTGGAAGGCGCCGTATTGGATCCTTTAAAATCGGCATTCCGAGCCAATCTGTGGTCGTAGCGCCGTGACAGGAACGAACTGCGTCACGCTTCCTGGCCGCGTAGGCCTTCTTCCGGCATCATCCGCGCCGTGCGGCGCTTTCCGTAGGCACGCAGCGGCGTTTCGATCATCCGGTAATTCAATTCCGAAAACAGCAGCGTTAATCCCAGAAAGGCCGTGACGGCTACGCCAGGTCCCAGGGCCTGTGCGAGCCCGCTTAACGGTCCATGTTGCGCGAGCCAGGCCGCCAGCGACATGGCCAGCATGTGCGTCAGGTAAATCGCGTAGGAGCGCGAACCGACATACACGGCGAGCGTACGCACAAAGCGGTTGCTCGTCAGGTAACAGCGGTCATAGCTGGCAATCCAGGTCAGCATGCCGCACAGCAGTGCAGTGACGCCCATCGCATACGCAATCGCCGGTTGCGGCACGCTGATCCGGGCCATCAGGGCAACGAGATACACCAGCAGTGCCAACGGCAGCAACGGCAGGCGCAGCATGGTCGGTTCAAGCTCGCGGTAGAGCCTGGTATGGCTGACGAGCGCGAGGAAGGCGCCCAGGCAAATAGCATCGGTGCGCAGTGCCCACAGGAAGGGCGTCGGCATCGTCAGCTGGCGTTCGATGAAGAACTGCGCGGCGAACGCGGCCAGGAACACGAAAGGCAGCAGGCGGCGCCCCGCGCAGACGGCCAGCAGCGGCAGCACGAGGTAGAACTGGTTCTCGAGCGACAGGCTCCAGTAGATGCCGAATTCCCCGCATTTGCCGGCATCGCGGCAGCTGGAGAAGGTGAAGTCGGCGACCTGCAGCGCCGCCGTCAGGGCCGGCTGCAGCGAGTCCCGGAACGACAGCAGCGTGCCTGTGCCGTCAAGGACGGCCGCGGCCAGCAGCAGGGCCAGGATCCAGAACAGTGCCGAGGGCATCAGGCGCCAGAAGCGCCGTATCAGGAAGGGACGCGCGATCGCCAGGAAACGCCGCAGATCCGGCCCGGCCGGCATCAGATTGACGAGCGACTGCGTGATGATGAAGCCGGACACGCAAAAGAAAATGTCGACGCCGAAGCCGAAGCCGGCCTGCCTGACGACGTTCATGTACCAGTGGTCGGAAGGCAGCAGCCGTGCGACGTGCGCCATGATGACGAGCACGATGGCCAATGCGCGCAATGCTTCGATATCGGTGTTTTTATAAGTTGGTTGGGCTGGCATGGCCGCCTTTCTATTCTGTGTGGAGCGTGGTGTCGATACTGGACACCAATGGCCATTCGCCGTCCGGCCAGGCCACCGTGTCCGCGGCGCCGGGCGATGCCTGGACGGCGTCGATACGGCGGTGCGGCGCGATGCGCTGCAGCTCGGTGCGTACGCTGGCCGACCAGTTCCAGGCATCCTGCGCCACGCCCGTTTCGATCGCCTCCGCCGGACGGACAGATGCTGGCGCCGTAATGCGGTGCATCCAGACGCCGTCCTCGAAATCGACCCGATCGCAGTCCGGACTTTCGGTGATGAGGCACACGATGTGTCCTTGCGCCGCCAGCGAGCGGGCCAGGGTTTCGTCAGCGGGCGACAGGCGGCGCGCGACCAGCACCAGCGCCTTGGGCGCGACTGCGTCGATCACCTTGTCGAAGGCCAGGAACGCGCCGGGCCAGGCACGCTGCTTGTCCGGCGTGATGTATTCCCGAGTGCCGGACAAGCCGCGCGCCATCGCGCGCTCCCACGCGCTCTTTACCTGTCCGGCCAGCGCCGCGCGCTCGCTCGCCGGCAGGCGGCCGGCAGCGATATGGCTCTCGACTTCCTGCCACTGCTCTTCGGCGAAGCGCCGGTTGTCGGCCAGGATGTCCGCCAGCGGCACGTAAGCACGCCCATGCTTGAGCCCGAAATACAGCCTGTTCTTGATGACCGGATAGCGATACCGCGTGATCTTGTGCTCGTTCCGGATATTGCTCGGTGCGAACTTGTGGTGGACGTAAGCGTTGGGCAACTGCCGGATCAGGTAGCCGGCGTCGACCAGGCGGCAGCACAGCTCGGTCTCGTCCAGGTAGTACTCGATTTCCTCGTCGAAGCCGCCCACCTCGAGCAGGGCGCTGCGCCGGAACGAGGTATTCGTGCCCTGCAGGTAGGGGAATTCGAAAGCGCCCGGATAGGCCAGGTGGTCGGCCGGGCGGGTCAGGCGCCAGTTGGCGTTCGCCAGCCGCGTCGCGCTCGAGTATTCGTATTGGTACGCGTAGCCGGTCTGGTCGAACACCAGGCCGCCGGCGGCGCCCACCGCCGGGTCGTCGTAGGCCTGGGCCAGCTGCTCGAGCCACTCCGGCTCGGGAATGGCGTCGTCGTCGATGAAGGCGACGATGTCGCCGCGCGCCATGCAGATGCCGATATTGCGCGAGACGGACAGGTTGGCGACCTCGCAGCGGGCGGCGCGGATCGCCGGCAGCCAGGCGTCGATCACGTCCTGCGAGTGGTCGGTGGAGGGACCGTTGACGACGATGACTTCGAAGCGGCCGCGGTACTTCAGCCAGCGCAGGCTGTCGAGCGTTTTCGCCAGCAGCGTTGCGCGGTTGAGGGTGTTGATGACGATCGAAAAGCTCAGTGGCATGGTCGGCTCTCAGTGCGCGGCCGCAGGCGCAGGCTTGTCGGCAAGGATCTCGAAGCCGGGGCGTCCATCGTGCATGCCCGTTTCCGTAGCGTGCGTGACCATGAAGCCGGCCGCACCCAGCAGCGAACCCAGGCTGGCCGGGCTGAGCATGTTCAGCTGCAGGCGGCCGTCGCGATCGGCCGCGCCGTACAGGATGTCGCGCAGCGCGTCGTACTCGCAGGCGCCTTGCGCATAGGCGGCCAGCGCGGCGCCGGCGTCGGTGGCTTGCACGCGCAGGCGGCCGCCGGCCTGCAGGCAGGAGAACAGCTGCGGCAGCGCGTGGTCGCGCAGCTCGGCCTGCGTCAAGGTCTCGAACAGCCAGGCGACCTGGATCTCCGCGGCGGCGCCGGGCGCCGGTGGTACGGCGCCGGCGGTCTCGTCGAAGCCCGCGCGCACGTAGCCTGGCGGCGTCTCGCCCTGGCCGAGGTAGAGCCGGAGCGGCGCGGCAGCTGCATGTTCAGGGGCGACGCACAGGCGCGGCGCCTGGTCGTCCGCCGGGGCCATGCCGGCATCCGCGCCCAGGCCGGCCGCATCGAGCCGCTGGCGCAGCGCATGCACTTCGCGCGTCAGGCGGCGCAGGGCGACCGGCACCGAACGCGCCAGGTTGGCGTCGCCGGCCGTGTTTTCGCGCAGCTCGTCGACGGCGCGCCAGAGTGCCGGCCGGGCCGGCCGCGCGCCTGGCGCGTAGCTGCCGGACGCGAGTCCGATGACTTCGGCGCGCAGCTCCGGCAGGCGGACGATGGCGATCGCAATGCGTACCAGGCGGCCGAGCACGGGCACGGTCTGGGCGCGGCGGGCGGTCTTCTTGATCAATGTTTTCATCGGATGGCCTGCGGATGCAGGAGGGCGAGCAGTTGACGGACGTTCTCTTGCCAGGTCATCCAGCGCAGGGCCGAGACCGGGGCCAGCTGGCCGGCCTCCTTGCGCGCAAGCCAGTCGCGCACGGCATCGGCAAGGGCTGCGCCATCGAGGCCGCTGAAGTAATCCACGCCGCCGGCGCCGACTTCACGGAACACCGGCAGGTCGCGCGCGAGAATCGGCAGGCCGTGGCGCGCCGCCTCGATGAGCGGCAGGCCGAAGCCTTCGCCCTCGCTCGGCGCAAGCAGGCAGCTGCTGGCGCCGTAGATCTGTTCCAGTTCGTCGTCGTCGACGCCCGTCAGCCAGAGCAGGCGGCGGCCCAGTTCGGGATGCGTGCGCAGCCGTTCCACGATGCGCGGGATGGTGCGCCGGTCGGCCTCGGGCAGGCCCTTCCAGCCCTCGTTGCCGACCACGACCAGCTTGGCCTCGAACCCGGCCTGCCACAGCAGCTCGAACGCGTCGAGGGCCTGCAGATGGCCCTTGCGCGGCTCGATCGTGCCGACCATCAGGAAGCTCGGCTGCGCTGCGATCTGGCGTACGCGTTCGCCGGGCTGGGCGGCCGCCTGCGCGGGGCCGGCGATGTCGGCGCCCAGATGCAGTGCGGTGATCTCCGGCACGCGCTGGCCGGGGGCCGTCCTGGCCAGCCAGTCGCGGAACTCGTCGGCCACCGCGCCCGAGATGCCGATCACCCTGTGCGCCTGGGCGGCGATGCAGGCGAGCCAGGCGCCGTGGATCAGGTCCGCGTTCGGCGGGAAGAACTCGGGGCGCAGCACCGGCAGCAGGTCGTAGAGCACGAAGTTGATCTCGACGCCGCGCATGCGCCAGCGGGCGAACACGCCTTCGCGCGCCGCTTCCATGGCGATGTGGGGCGAGTGGTCGCCGCTGTAGTAGATGTCGCCGGCCTGGACGTCGACCAGGGCGTCGCCGGCGGGCAGCGCGCCTTCGATGCCGAGCAGGCGGGCGGCGTACTGGCGCGCGTAGCGGCAGCGCAGGGCGCCGTCTTCGTGGCGGAAGTACACCGGTTCGACGCGCAGGGCGCTGCCGGACAGCTGCAGCAGCTCGCGCAGCTGGGTGCGCACGACGCGCTCGATGCCGGTTTTGAGGTCGTGCTGGGCGATCGCGGTCACGTCGACCAGCAGCTGGCGCGGCTGCAGCGGGTCGCGTGCGCGCGCGATGCTGCGCGCGCATTGGTGCAGCACGGCGTCGTCGAAGTCGATGCCGGGCGTGTCGAGCAGGCGTTCGTACAGGGCGCCGCGGCCGCCGCGGCGGCGCGCGCCGGCGCGCGCCAAAGCCTGCCGGTACTGCATGCCGCAACGCTCGGGGCTGTTTTTCGCCGTCACGAAGGCGAGCGCCGCATCGCGCAGCCGGCGCCGTTCGGCCGCGTCGCCGCGCAGCAGGGCCAGCGCGCCGGCCAGTTCGTCGACCCCGAAGCGGTCCGGCAGCATGCACACGGCGTCGTGGGGGAACTCCGCCATCGAGCCATTGGCATTCAGGATCGTCGGCAAGCCATAGGCCAGGCAATCGAGGGCGGTCGCGGAGGTCTCGCCGCGCGAACCGGTACGCAGCTGCACGCCGGCGTCCGCCGCCTGCAGGTAGCGCAGGTAATCGTCGTCCGCGATCCAGCCCGTGATGCGGATGCGCTTGCCCGCAGCGGCCGCACGGATCGCCGCGGACAGCTGCGCGCCGTACTCGAGGCCGTCGTTCTGGCCGACGAAGACCAGTTCGCACGCGGGATCCTGGTGCAGGCCGGCGGCGACCCAGGCCTGCACCAGTTCGAGGCAGTGCTTGGTGGCGGCAACGAAGCCGAAGTTGCAGACCACGAAAGCGTCAGGCGCGATCCCGAGCGCGGCCCGCGCCGCGGCGCGGTCGTGCACGGCGGGCAGGGCGCGCGGCTGCGGCACGAGGGTCCAGTCTTCGCCCACCTCCGGTCCGTACCACTGGCGTGCCAGCTGGCGCGTGAATTCGGAATGCACGATCACGTGCGTGGCATCCTGCAGGATCTCGAGATTGCTCGGGTAACGGTGCTTGGCCTGCTCCCAGCCCGCTTCCGTCCGGCTCAGCTGCAAGGCGCGATAGCCGTGCGAGGAGAACAGGGCGCGCGACCAGGCGCCCGGCATGGCGCCGGTCATCTGTTCGTAAGACAGCACGCTGCTCAGGTAAAAGTCGTGCAGCACCACCACGCCCGGATGCTCGGCCAGCAGCGCCAGCATGTGGCTGTGGAAGGGGCTGTTGCCGAGCTGGTAGACGATGTGTTCGTAATCGCCCGCATGGCTGCGCAGCCAGGCTGCGTCGCGGCGAGGAAGCGCATCGAGGGGCGCCGGCAGGCTGACGGCTTCCTGTTCGATGACCAGGTCGATCTCGAAATACGGCAGCAGCGTCGGCAGCACGCGCACCGCATAGTCGGCAATGCCGGTTCGCGCCGGCGGCAGCGGCGAGACGAAGGCGATGCGCGGTTTTGCGGCCGCGGGCTGCGCCGCCAGTTCCACACCGGCCGCCAGGCTGGCATGGCGCTGCTCGAGCGCCTCCAGCGCGCGCCGCGCGCTGTGGTCCCAGCTGAACCGGGCCGCCTGGGTGCGGCCGTGTTCGCGCAGGCGCGCCAGCAGGGCCGGATCGCGCAGGACCGTGGCGATCCTGGCGCCGATGGCGGCCGGATCGTGCGGATCGAACAGGGCTTCTTTGAGGCCCACCACTTCCGGCACGCTGGTCGTGTTCGACCCGATGACCGGCGCGCCGCAAGCCATCGCCTCCAGCGCGGGCAAACCAAAGCCTTCATGCTTCGAAGGGAAGACGAACAGGGCGCAGCTTCGGTACAGCGCGATCAGCGTGGCATCGTCGACGTAGCCGGTGAATACCAGCTCGCCCGCGGCCAGCCCGCAGCGCTGCGCGTGCTGCTCCATCGCGCTGCGCTGCGTTTCGCTGGTCTTGCTGGCGATGAGCAGCTGATAGCGGGATCGCAGCTCGGCCGGCAGCTGGCTGAAGGCCGTGATCAGGCCGTCGATGTTCTTGCGGCTGTCGAAGCCGCCCGGCGCGTACATCAGGAACTCGCCGCGCAGCCCGAAGCGGGCGTGCAGCGCGGCCCGTTCCGCTTCCTCCACCGGGGCCGGCACGAAGCAGGCGTCGGCGGCCGTGGAAATCGACACCACCTGCTGCGGCGCCAGGCCGAGGGCGTCGAGCGCTTCCTGGCGCGAGTAGTCGGAGATCGCCAGCAGCAGGCCGGCTTCGCGCAGCGAGGCGAGCTTGTTGTCGTAATAGCGGCGCTGCGCATCGGTGCCGAGATAGGCATCGGGGTTCAGCAGCGGGATCAGGTCGTACAGGATGACGGCCGTCGTGGTGCCCGGCATGAAGCGGCCGACCGACACCACCGCGTCGTCGATGAGGCCTTCGAACAGGCTGGTGACGAGCACGGCATCCGGCTGGATCTGGCCGATGAAGTATTCGCGCAGCAGTTCGTTGGCGCGGGTGCGCCGGCTGTTGCGCGTTTCGATTTCGGCCGATGGCGCCAGGATGTCGAAGACGCGGATACGTTCGCGCGGCACCAGCCCGGCGAAGGCATCGCGGATCTCCTCGATCGCCGCGCCGAGCGCGCCGTTCAGGACCAGCCACAGTTCGTGCTGCCGCGCGTTGCGGGCGATGGCCAGCGCCAGCGCCAGCGAATAACGCCCGATGCCGCGCGAGCGGCTTTCGGACTGGGCGCCCTGCATGTCGATGACTATTCGCACCGGTCTTTCCTTGCCTGCTGTGCCTGTTTCAATTCGCGGAAAATGCGCGCCGTCCTGGCCGGGGCTTCGCCACCGATCATCGGCTCCGGCGGCGTGGCGCCCGACTGCATGGCCCAGGCATTGCTGTACAAGAGCGAGCGCAGGCGCGACTGGAGACCGGGAATGCGCGACAGTACGATGCGTGCCGCGCGCTTGACCCGGGGCTGGCGCAATGCGGCGGACATCAGGCGGCGCACGGCCGGTGCGGCCATGCGGGTAAGGTGTGCGCGTAGCTTACGCATGGCGGCAAGGCGAGCGGTATCCTGCTGCGTTGTTCATAAGTCGATGAAGCCTGGAATGCCGGCCAACAGCCGCCGTTGAAAAGATGCAATCATAACATGCAGCATTGCCGGATTCGCCTGCCGGGAAGCGGCGGCGACCCGGCTTTGCGCTCATTTCAGCGTGGCGTGCCGGCGCGGCCGTTGACATTGCACAGCTGGTAGTCGAACGGATTTTTTCCGACGAATGCGCGGTAGGGACGGCAGCTGCCGGGGACGAGCGACAGGCCGTAGCCGTCCAGCACTTGCCGCGCCCGCTGCAAGGTCGTGCCATCCGCGTCGTCGGACTTGGTCATGACGTAGAGCGGCCCGCTGCGTTCGGCCACCATCTGGCCGACGCGCGCCCGGTACAGGTCGGACTCGGGGAAGCCCGAACTGAGCGACACGAAGGCCAGGCGCGCCGGGAACATGGTCACCAGCCAGCCCATGGGCGGGTCGCCATGCACCGTGAACACCAGGCTTTCCTCGGGCTGGGCAATGGCCGGCACCTCGGCGTGGAAGCTTTCTCCCGCCCACTTGGCGCGGCCCCAGGACGGGCTCTTCACGAGCGCCGCGGCGACCACGACCAGCAGCAGGGCGGCCACCAGCCGGGCCGTCTGCGGTCCGGGCTTGAGCCGCTGCGCGATCAGCCACAGCACCAGCGGCGCGAGCAGCTCCAGCGGCACCAGGTAGCGGTAGATGCTGAACAGGTTCATCCAGACGAGGTAGGCGAGGCCGAAGAACAGCCACAGCATGGCGTGGTGCGAGCGCAGCGCCCCGTCCGGCGCGCTTGTCCGGTCGCGGCGGGCCAGGAGGTGCATGCCCAGCAGGATGAAGGCGACGTAGAGGATGGGCCAGACCAGCAGCGACAGCCGGATCTCCGAGACCTGGCGCGGATCAAGCGCGAACACGAAAGGCCACAGCAGGCGTTCGATCCAGCCCTGCGGCAGCCAGTTGGTGTCGCCCACTGCCATCGGGCTGGCGAGCGGCCCGTGGAAGAGGTTATTAAATTGAGGGAACAGCGGATTGCCGAACATCGTCCACATCTTCCAGTACCAGTGCCCCGCACTGGCAGCCATCCCGAGCAGCACGCCGATGCCGAAGGTGAACATGCAGCGCAGGCGCGCCAGGAAGGAGGCGGGCAGCGCGAACAGGGACAGGCAGAGCGCCAGCGCGTACACGGCATTGGTCAGTTTGAGGCCGGTGCCCAGTCCGGCGAGCAGGCCCGCGCCCAGCAGGGCGAGGCCGGCCGCCGCGAGCACCTGCCAGCGACGCAGCAGGACCAGCAGCGCGCCGAGGATGAACAGGGCGGTCATGTTGTCGCCCATCGTGTTGCCGATCTGGGACACGAAGCCGGCGCCGAACATGCCGGCCAGCGCCAGCAGCAGGGCCAGCCGGCCGCGGTGCGGCTGCTGCTGCGGCAGCAGCGCGCGTCCGATCAGCAGCAGCAGGACGAAGTTCAGGCCATGCAGGGCGCCCATGACGAAGCCGGCCAACGGCCCCGGCAGTGCATGGACCAGGCCGTAGTACAGCAGGTCCAGCGTCGGGTTGAAGTAGCTCTGCATCTGCGCCGGCGCCAGGTCGAAGCCGATCTTGCCGTTGAGCCAGGCGAACGGGTTGTACAGGTGGTAGTTGCGCAGGTCCCAGTTGTCGTCCTGGCGCAGCAGCACGGAAATCAGCCCGAACAGCAGGGGCACGATCCACATGGCGCGGTCTTGCAGGGTAGGCTTGTCCAGGCCCTGCCACAGGCGGCGGGGCAGGCTGGCCGGTTTGGGCGGATTCATCCGTTCTCCATTATCACAGCGAGCTCGGCGCTCGCTTATTTCTTAAACACAAGGAACTTGGCGCTCGAAAAATTCACGAACATGCCGGCCAGAGAGCCGGCGGCCACGGCCACGACTGGGAGGAAGGGCAGGCCAGGCGCGAGCGAGACGACCGCGCTGTAGGCCAGGTAGTTGACGACGCCGCCGCCGAGCATGGCCAGCAGGTAGCGCCACCATTGCGGGCGCGGCGCGTTGGTTGCGCCGCCGGCGAAGGTGTACCGCCGGTTGAGTTCCCATGTGGCCCAGACGGCGGCCAGGAACGAGCACACGCGGCCGCCATAGTAGCCCAGGCCGATCGACAGGCAGGCATACAGCACCACGATGTCGACGACCAGGCCAGCGACCCCGACCAGCGCGAAGCTGGCGAACTGGCGCGGCGCCTTACCCATTGCTGCGCACCGGGGCGGGCACGGCCAGGTAGGCGAAGCGCTTCTGCTCGATCCGGCCCTTCGTGACCGTGTCCAGGATCAGGCCGCAGGACAGCAGGATGATCCCGAACAGGGTCAGCGCGGTGCACAGGAGCGCGGTCGGCATGCGCGGCACGAGTCCGGTCTGCAGATAGGTTTCGAAGATCGGAATGGCCAGCACGAAGGCCAGCAGCACGCACAGCGCGGCGCCCGCCGAGAAGAAGGTCAGCGGCTTTTCGGTCTTGAACAGGCGCACGATCATCAAGAGGATGCGCGCGCCGTCGCGGTAGGTCGACAGCTTGCTAGACGAGCCTTCCGGACGCGATTTATAACGCGTTTCGACTTCACCCACCGGCATGCGCAATTCCAGCGCATGCACCGTCAGTTCGGTCTCGGTTTCGAAGCCGGTCGCGTGGGCGGCGAAGGACTTCACGTAGCGGCGCGAGAACACGCGGTAGCCCGACAGCATGTCCGAGAAGCTGCGGCCGAACAGGGTCGCCACGCAGCCGGTCAGCATCCGGTTGCCGAAACGGTGGCCGAAGCGATAGGCTTCCTGCTCGTCGGTCACGCGCGAACCGACCAGCATGTCCAGGCCTTCGTCGACCAGGCGCTGCGCCATCTGCGGCGCCACTGAGGCGTCGTAGGTGTCGTCGCCATCGACCATGATGTAGATGTCGGCTTCGACGTCGGCGAACATGCGGCGGATCACATTGCCCTTGCCCTGCAAGGGGACGCTGCGCACCGTCGCCCCCGCTGCGCGGGCGATCGCGGCCGTGTCGTCCTTCGAGTTGTTATCGAAGACGTAGACCTCGGCTTGCGGCAGGCAGGCGCGGAAATCCCTGACGATCGTGCCGATCGTCAGGGCTTCGTTATAACAGGGAACAAGGATGGCGATGCGTTGTCCGGCCAGAGCGCTCATTGGCCGCTTCCCGCGGATTGCGCGCAATGCGGACACGACACCCCATACACATACTGCGGCGACAGCTGCTCGCGCGGCGTGACCACGGCGCGGCAGGCGAAGCACTGGGTGGTGACGGTCGGTTCGAGCTTCGGATTGAGCGCGGTGCGGTAGTCGAAGACGAAGCAGTCTCCGCGATAGTGGGCGCCGCCGACTTCCTCGAAGTACTTGAGGATGCCGCCTTCGAGCTGGTAGACGTTGTCGTAGCCGATGTTCTGCATGTGGATCGCCGCCTTTTCGCAGCGGATGCCGCCGGTGCAGAAGGTGACCACGGTCTTGCCGGCGAAGTCGTCCTTGTGGGCAGCGATCACTTCCGGGAACTCGGTGAACTTGGCGATGCGGTAGTCGACCGTATTGTCGAAGGTGCCGACGTCGACCTCGAAGTCGTTGCGGGTGTCGACCATCACGACCGGCTTGCCCTGGTCGTCGTGGCCCTGGTCGAGCCAGCGCTTGAGCGTGGCCGCTTCGACCGACGGGGCGCGGCCCAGCTCCGGCTTGATCAGCGGCATGCGCATGGTGATGATCTCCTTCTTGATCTTCACCAGCATGCGCTTGTGCGACTGCTCTTCCGAATAGCTGTATTTGACTTCGATGTCGGCGAAGCGCGGGTCGCGGCGCAGCCAGGCGAGATACGCCTTGATGTCGTCCGGCAGGCCGGACAGGAACATGTTGATGCCTTCCGGCGTCAGCAGGATGGTGCCGCGCAGCTTCAGATCCGCGCAGATCGCCTGGAACTCCGGGCGCTTTTCTTCGGTGTCGTCGAAGCTGACGAATTTGTAGGCGGCGATGTTGACGTAGGGGCCCGTCGCCGGCGCCGCGCTTGCCGCAGTCGTGTCAATGGTGGTGGTTTGCATGATTACCAAGTAGCTCAATTCTGGTCAACCGCTATTATAAGACGGTCGCGCCCGCGCGGAAATTGTCGCGCTGGCAGCAACGGCCTCGGACGGCCTTCATTTGGCCAGTTCCGCTGCCAACTGTTGTGCAATCGCCTCCGATGGGCACAGCAGGCGGTCCGCTGCGGCGGCCGCGGGCGGCAAGGCGCCATCGTCCGCGCCGCGCACCAGCAGCTGGATACTGACGCCGCGGCTGCGCCAGGCGGCCAGCAGGCCGGCGTCGAAGGCCGCGGCCACGGCTGTTGATGCCGCGTCGGGCGCATAGAAGATGTCGCCGGCGTGGACATCGGCGACCGGCTCTTCCTGCGCCGTCCAGCCCAGGCCCAGCAGGCGTCCGGCGGCGCCGCGCGCCAGGCGCCAGCGGGGACTGGCACCGCCGGTATCGAGGCGCACCGGTTCGACGCGCAGGCCGGCGTGCGCCTGTGCCAGCAGTTCCGTCAGCTGGCGTGCGGCCAGCGGATCGGGAACGGCGCCAGGCGCGGCCCAGGCGCTGACGTCGACCAGCAGCTGGCGCCGCGCCGTGTCTTCCTGTTCGGCCAGCGTCGCGGCGACGCTTTGCAGCGCGGCGTCATTCGCCAGCGCCGCGCGCCAGGCCGCGTCCCGCACCGCGGTGGCCGCACGGGCCGCTGCCAGCGTCGAGAGGTACAGCCCGGCGCAGCGGGCGGGGCGGAATCGGGCGTCGAGCAGCTTGACGGCACCCTGGCCGAGGGCCGTACGCAGTGCCGCATCGGCGCGCAGGGTTTCCAGCGCCGCGCTCAGTTCCGGCACCTCGAAGGCATCCGGCAGGCGCCAGACGGCTTCCGGCGGGAACTCGGCCATCGAACCGTTGGCGTTGACGATCGTCGGCAAGCAGTAGTTCATGCAGTCGAGGACCGCGCCCGAGCTTTCGCCGTGCGCATTCGTGCGCAGCTGCACGCCGACGTCGGCGGCCTGCAGGTACTGGCGGTACGCCTCGGCGTCGAGCCAGCCGGCGATGCGGATGTTGGCGTCCGGCCCGGCGCCGCGGATCAGCGCCTCGACCTCGACGCCATACGGGCTGTCGTGGTTGGCGCCGGCCAGCACCAGCTCGCAGCGGCGATCGAGGTGCAGGCTGGAGCCGGTCCAGGCGCGCAGCAGCTCGTGGGTCAGTTTATTCGGCGCGACGAAGCCGAAGCTGCAGACCAGGAAGGTGTCGGCATCGATGCCAAGGGCGGCGCGGGCGGCCGCGCGGTCAATGTGCGCCGGCGGCGTGCGCGGATGGGGAATCACGTCGATCCTGGCCGTGATGGCGGGGCCGAACCAGTCGGCGGCCAGCTGGCGCGCATGCTGCGAATGGACGATGACCCGGGTCGCGTTTTCCAGCACCGGCAGGCTGGCCGGCCAGTCCTTGTGGGCCTGGGCCCGTCCTTGCCCCGTCTGCGTGGCGCGCACGGCGGCGTAGCCGTGCGAATGCAGCAGGGCGTCGCCCCAGGCGCGCGGGTCGGCGCCGCTCATCTGGGCATGCACCAGCGCGCCGCCGAGGAAGAAGTCGTGCAGCACCACCACGCCAGGATGGCGCGCCAGCAGGGCGAACATGTGGCTGTGGAAGGGGCTGTTGCCGAACTGGTAGAGCACCTGATCGTACTCGGCGCCGTGTTCGGCGAACCAGGCGGCCTGGCGCACCGGCAGGTTGGCCAGCGCGGGCGGCAGCGCCACCTCGGGCTGGGCGACCACGAGCTCGATCTCGAAGTGGGCGCTCAGTTCGGCCAGCAGCTCGACCGAATAGGTGGCGACGCCGGTGCGCTCGGGCGGCATCGGCGCAACAAAAGCCAGGCGCGGACGCGCGCCGGCAGGGCGCTGCGGCGCGTCCTGCAGGCGGCGCAAGGTGCGCAGGATCGCATTCGCGCGCGGCGACAGGGTGTCGGCCTGGCCGGGATCGGCCGCTGCGGGAGCGGGCGGCGCGCCGCCGGACGCCATCATCGCCTGGTAGGCGCGTGCGTACAGGCCGGGGAAGCGTTTCAGGATGCGCAGCGCGAGCTGGCGAGCCCACGGCCGGCGCAGCACCAGGCGTGCAGCCAGCATCAGGGGCGCGGCGAGGCCGGCGCGGGCGATTGGCGTGCTCGCCGGCAGCGCGACGGGAAGGGGCGGCGGCAGCACGGCGATCGTGCCTGCGGCGGCATCGGCCGTCAGCACGTCGAGCAGGGTGGTGGACGCGGTTTCGCGCGCGGGCGGCAGCGTCATCGGGGCAGGGAAGAAGTTGCAAATGGCATGGACACTATTATAAGAGGCGCCCCCCCGCGGCGTGCTGTTGTCTGATTGCAACTACGCCCGCCAGCGCTGCCGATGAGCCGCCGCCGGGTTAAAATACGGTATGACTTCCCCGACTTTCACCCACCTGCGCGTCCACTCCGAATACTCGATCGTGGACGGCCTGGTGCGCATCGACGACCTGGTCGGCGCCGCCGCCAAGGACAAGCAACCGGCGCTCGCCGTCACCGACCTGGCCAACATGTTCTGCATGGTGCGCTTCTACAAGGCGGCGCGCGGCAAGGGGATCAAGCCGATCGTCGGGGTCGATGCCTGGATCACCAACGACGACAACCGCGACAAGCCCTCGCGCCTCCTGATCCTGGCGAAGAACCGCACCGGCTACCTGCAGCTGTGCGAGCTGCTGTCGAAAGCCTGGCTCACCAACCAGTACAAGGGCCGGGCCGAAATCCGCGCCGAGTGGCTGGAAGCGCTGGCGACTTCCGTCTCGACGCTGGAGCCGGACGTGCCGCAGTCGAACGCCCTGATCGTGCTCTCCGGCGCCTGCTTCGGCGACGTCGGGCAAGCCATCGACAACGGCGACATCGAGCGCGCCGAGCGCAATGCGCACCGCTGGGCAAGCATCTTCCCGGGCCACTTCTATATCGAGATCCAGCGCGCCGGGCAAGCGAACCAGGAACAGGCCGTGCGCCATTCGGTGGCGCTGGCCGGCCGCCTCGGCCTGCCGGTGGTGGCGACCCACCCGGTGCAGTTCATCAGCAAGGACGAATTCATCGCCCACGAGGCGCGCACCTGTATCGCCGAGGGCGAGATGCTGGCTAACGCCAAGCGCGTGCGCCGCTTCAACGAGGAGATGCGCTTTAAAACGCAGGCCGAGATGGCCGAGTTGTTCGCCGACCTGCCGGGCGCGCTCGCCAATTCGGTCGAAATCGCCAAGCGCTGCAACGTCGTGCTCACGCTGGGCAAACCGCAGCTGCCGGACTTCCCGACGCCGCCGGGCATGACCATCGACGAGTTCCTCGTCGCCGAAACCAAGAAGGGCCTGGAAGAGCGCCTGCTGCAGCTGTTCCCCGATCCCGCCAAGCGCGAGGCCGAACGCCCGCGCTACGAGGCGCGCCTCGAGTTCGAGAACCAGACCATCATCAAGATGAAGTTCCCGGGCTACTTCCTGATCGTTGCGGAGTTCATCCAGTGGGGCAAGAACAACGGCGTGCCGATCGGCCCGGGCCGCGGCTCGGGTGCGGGCTCGCTGGTCGCGTACGCGCTGAAGATCACGGACCTGGATCCGTTGAAATATAACTTGCTGTTCGAGCGCTTCCTGAATCCTGAACGCGTCTCGATGCCCGACTTCGACATCGACTTCTGCCAGGAAAAGCGCGAACTGGTGATCCAGCACGTGAAGGATTTATATGGCCGCGACGCGGTCTCGCAGATCGCCACCTTCGGTACCATGGCGGCCAAGGGCGCGATCCGCGACGTCGGCCGCGTGCTCGACTACGGCTACAACTTCTGCGACGGCATCTCGAAACTGATCCCGTTCAAGCCGGGCAAACCGGTCTCGATCGCCGAAGCGATCGAAGAGGAGCCGCTGCTCAAGGAGCGTCTCGAGAACGAGGAAGAAGTGAAACAGGTGCTGGACCTGGCGCAGCAGGTCGAGGGCATCACCCGTAACATCGGCATGCACGCCGGCGGCGTGCTGATCGCGCCGGGCAAACTGACCGACTTCTGCCCCCTGTACACCCAGGGCGGCGACGCCGGCGTGGTCTCGCAGTACGACAAGGACGACGTCGAGGCCGTCGGCCTGGTGAAGTTCGACTTCCTGGGCCTGACCACGCTGACGATCCTCGACCGCGCCGTGAACTACATCCGCGCGCTCGATCCGGCGGACGCGGAGTTCAACCTGGAGACGCTGCCGCTGAACGACCGGCCGTCGTATAAGCTGCTGTCGGATGCGAAGACGGTCGCAATCTTCCAGCTGGAGTCGCGCGGCATGCAGGGCATGCTGAAGGATGCGCGTCCCGACCGCTTCGAGGACATCATTGCACTGGTGGCGCTGTATCGTCCGGGCCCGATGGACCTGATTCCCGACTTCTGCAAGCGCAAGCACGGCGAGAAGTTCGATTATCCCGATCCGCGCACCGAGTCGATCCTGTCCGAGACCTACGGCATCATGGTCTACCAGGAGCAGGTCATGCAGATGGCGCAGATCGTCGGCGGCTACTCGCTGGGCGGCGCCGACATGCTGCGCCGCGCGATGGGTAAGAAGAAGGCCGAAGAGATGGCCGAGCACCGCGAGATCTTCCGCGCCGGCGCCGCCAAGGACGGCCTGTCGACAGAAAAGGCGGACGAAATCTTCGACTTGATGGAAAAGTTCGCGGGCTACGGTTTTAATAAATCGCACGCCGCCGCCTACGCGCTGCTGTCCTACCATACCGCCTACCTGAAGGTGCACCATACGGCCGCCTTCATGGCAGCCAACATGTCGCTGGCGATGGAAGACACGGACAAGATCAAGATCCTGGTCGAGGATGCGATCGATGTCTGCAAGCTCACGCTGCTGCCGCCCGACGTCAACGAATCGCACTACCGCTTCACGCCGGAAGGCGAGCCGAAGTCCGTCACCGGCAAGCAGGTGTCGAACATCCGCTACGGCCTGGGCGGCGTGAAGGGCGCGGGGCAGGGCGCGATCGAGGCGATCATCGCCGCGCGCAAGGAGGGTGGCAAGTTCAAGGACCTGTTCGACTTCTGCAAGCGCGTCGACCGCAAGCAGATCAACCGCCGCACCATCGAGTCCCTGATCCGTTCCGGCGCCATGGATTGCTTCGGCGTCGACCGCGCGATCCTGCTGGCTTCCGTCAGCTTCGCGATGGAAGTGGCGGGCCAGGAAGCGGCCGCCGCCAACCAGGTCAGCCTGTTCGGCGGCGACGATTCGGACCTGGTGGCGCCGCCGGAATACGTCAAGGCGACGCCCTGGACCGACCGCCAGAAGCTGGCCGAAGAGAAGATCGCGCTCGGCTACTACCTGTCGGGCCACATGTTCGATTCCTACGCCCAGGAAGTGCGGCGCTTCGCCAAGACCAAGCTGAAGGACCTGGAACCCTCGCGCGATCCGCGCATGCTGTGCGGCGTGATCACCGGGGTGCGCACCCAGATGACCCAGCGCGGCAAGATCCTGATCGTCACGCTCGACGACAAGACCGGCGTGGTCGAGGTCACGGTCTACAACGAGGTGTTCGAGGCCAACAAGAACATTTTCAAGGAAGACGAATTCCTGATGGTGGTCGGTAAGGTGTCGGAAGACCGCTTCAACGGCGGCCTGCGCATCACGGCCGAAAAAGTGTTCGACATCGCCGCTTCGCGCATCCACTACGGCCACAAGCTGGAGATGGACCTGGCCTGCACGGCCAGCACCGCGAAGCTGGCCGAAGTGCTGGCGCCGTATAAGAACCCGGACGGGCTGCCGGTCAGCCTGCGCATCAAGCCGCAGAACGTGGACTGCATCGTGCAGCTGGGCGACGAATGGCGCGTGGCGCCGTCGGACGCGCTCAAGCAGGCGCTCGAGCTGACGCTGGGAGCGAAGGACGTGGCGGTCGAGTATTGACGTGCAGGCCCTGCGCACGGGCGCTTCGACTATAATCCGGCCTTCTCCACACGCCGCGCCCGGCGCCGCTCAATGACGATGGACACAACAAGACCGGCAGCGCCCGCGCGCGCGAACGACCGCGCCACTACCTGGGCAAGCTGGCTCATGCTGCTGCTGCCGGCCACCGCGCTCACCACCAATTTCGGCGTGCACCTGGCCCTGTTGCTGGTGCTGCTCTCGCTCGGCCTGCTGGTGCGGCGCGGCCTGGCGGACTTTCATCGCACGCACGCGCGTGCGCTCCGCTATCTCTTCATCGGCTTCGGCGGCTTCGTGCTGGTCACGCTGCTGCGCATGCTCTGGTTCGGCCATTCGATCAAGGTCATGGACGGGCCCTCGCGGCTGCTGTTCGCGCTGGCCTGCATCGGCTTCGTCGGCATCCTGCGCCCGAACATCCGCCTGTTCTGGATCGGCATGTGCATTGGCACGATCGTCGCGGCCGTCCAGGGCGGCTGGCAGTTCCTGGTGCTGCACGAAGAGCGGGTCACGGGCATCACCCACCACGCGATCACCTATGGCGACCTGGCGGTGGCGATGGGCGTCATGTCCTTCTGCGCGCTGTCCGAGTTTCGCGGCACGCGCCTGGCCTGGCTGCCGCCGCTGGCCCTGCTGTGCGGCATGCTGGCCGCGACCTTCTCCGGTTCGCGCGGCGCCTGGCTCGCTTTCCTGCTGGTGCTGTGGCCGATGCTCAAATACGGCAGCCGCATGCACGGCAACACGATGCGCTGGGTGGTCGGTCTGGTGCTGCTGGCTTGCGCGGCCGGTTATCTGGTGCCGCAGACCGGCATCGCGCAACGGGTGGCGGACGCCGTGTCCGACGTCGAGCGTTATTACAGCGTCCACGATGCCAGCACGAATGTCGGCACCCGCCTCGAACTGTGGCAGGCCGCCGGCATGATGATCGCCGAGCATCCGTGGCTCGGCGTCGGCCGCGAGAATTTCCAGCCCACCATGCGGGCATTGCACCAGGAAGGACGCCTGCAGGACACCATGGCGCTCACCTACAGCAGTGCTCACAACGACGTGCTGCACACGCTCGCCACCGGCGGCCTGCTCGACCTGGTTTTCCTGTTGCTGGCCTACGCCGGGCCGTTCGCCTTCTTTTCGCGTATGCTGCACCATGGCCCGCAGGCCGCCGCGGCGCCCGCGCTGGCCGGCATGCTGCTCGTGATCCTCTTCGTCGCCTTTGGTCTCACCGACGTGATGTTCTGGCTGATGAGGACCCAGGCGTTCTACGCGACCATGGTCTGCGTGCTGGCCGGGTTCTGCCTGGCGGCGCAGGCCGCACCCTCTGCTTTTTCAGGTTCCCATGCGCCCCGCACTTGAACGTATCCTGATCTGCCGTACCGACAACATCGGCGACGTCGTCCTGACCCTGCCGCTGGCCGGCTACCTGAAGGCGCGCTTCCCCCAGGCGCAGGTCGACCTGCTGTGCCGCGCCTATGTCGCGCCGGCGATGCGCCACTGCCGTTTTCTGGACCGCGTGATTGCGGTCGAGGAGGCCGGCGAGCTGGAGGCCTTTTTTAAACAGGGCGGCTACGACACCGTGATCTTCGCCTATCCGGACCGGCGCCTGGCCAAGGCCGCGCGCCGCGCACGGGTGCCGAACCGGGTCGGCACCAGCCACCGGGTCTACCACTGGTTCACCTGCAACCGGCTGGCCCACTTCAGCCGCGTGAAGTCGGAGCTGCACGAGGCGCAGCTGAACTTCGCCTTGCTGCGCCCGCTCGGCATCGATTACCTGCCGTCCCTTGCCGAGATCCCGGCCCTGTACGGCCTGGCGGCGCCGCGCGATCCCGCCGTCGACGCCTTGCTGGAACCGGGCAAGCGGCACGTGATCCTGCACCCGAAATCGAACGGCAACGGCCGCGAGTGGCCGCTCGACCACTACACCGAACTGGCCCGCGAGCTGGCGACAAGCCCGGATATCCGGCTATTCGTGACCGGCAGCCCGGCCGAAGGCACGCTGATCGCGCGCGACGCGCCGGACTTGCTGGCGCTGCCAAACGTCAGTAACCTGTGCGGAGCGCTCAGTCTGGACGGCCTGGTCGCCCTGATCGGCGCCTGCGACGGCCTGGTGGCGAGCGGCACCGGGCCGCTGCACCTGTCCGCCGCCCTGGGCCGGCCGACCCTGGGCTTGTTCCCGCCGATCAAACCGATCGATCCGGCGCGCTGGGGCGCGCTCGGCGCGCAAGCCGCGGTGCTGGTCGCGCCGCAGCCATGCGCCGCATGCGCCGATCCCGCCGCCTGCGCCTGCATGCGCGCGATCACGCCGCAGGCGGTGGCCGCGCAGGTGCGCGCCTGGGGTGCGCCACGCTAAAGGCCCGAATCGAAAGACTTTATGGAAAACAGTACGATCGTCAAACGCCTGTGGGCGTTCATCAAACCCTACCGCAGCCGCGCCTACATGGCGCTGCTGGCGATGGCGCTTACCGCCGCCACCCAGCCGCTGCTGGGCAAGGCGCTCCAGCTCCTGCTGGACAAGGGCTTCAAGAACAAGGTCGAATTTTCGCTGTGGTGGATTCCCGCCGTCCTGATCTCGATTTTTGTCCTGCGCGGGATCGGCACCTTCGCCACCGCCTACCTGAACAACTGGGTCATCAGCCGCGTGCTGAACGACATCCGCGCGCAGCTGTTCGACCGCCTGCTGCGCCTGCCGGTGGCGCGCTTCCACGAAGAGTCGACCGGCAAGATCATCAACACCGTGATCGGCGACGTGCGCCAGGTGGTCGACATGATCAACTCCGTCTTCATCGCCTGCGTGCGCGACGTGCTGGTGGTGGCCGGTTTGCTGGGTACCTTGCTTTACCTGAACTGGCGGCTGACCCTGGTCGCCATCATCGTCATGCCGCTGACCGCCGTCATCGTGCGCACGACCACCAAGCGCCTGCGCCACATGCACCGCGAGAACCAGCGCGTCACCGCCGAGATGACGCAGGTGGTCGAAGAGGCCGCGCGCGGGCACCAGGTGATCCGCGTGTTCTCGGGCGAGCGCTACGAGCGGCGCCGCTTCGACACGCGCAGCGAGGCGCTGCGCGGCTTCTCGCAACGCAGCACGGTCGCCTTTGCCGCCACCACGCCGATCACGCAGATCGCCACCTCGATGACGCTGTCGCTGGTGGTGGTGCTGGCGATCCGCGCCAACATGACGGTCGGCGAGTTCACCCAGTTCGTGACGATGATGCTGATGCTGCTGACGCCCCTGAAATCGCTGGCCGAAGTGAACGGCCCGATGCAGCGCGGGATCGCGGCCGCCGAAACCGTGTTCGAGATGATCGACTCGCCCGTCGAGGAAGACACCGGCACGCGCGAACTGGCGCAAGTAAAAGGGCAGCTGAGCCTGGAGAATGTGCGCTTCCGCTATCCGAACGCGGCCGGCCTAGCGCTGAACGACGTCTCGCTCGACATCCAGCCCGGCCAGACGGTGGCCCTGGTCGGCGTCTCGGGCGGCGGCAAATCCACCTTCGTCAACCTGGTCACGCGCTTCTACGATCCGGAAGGCGGGCGCATCCTGCTCGACGGCGTGCCCTACCGCGACATCAAGCTGAGCAGCCTGCGCGCGCAGCTGGCGATGGTGAGCCAGAACGTGGTGCTGTTCGACGACACGCTGGCGGCCAACATCGCCTATGGCGTCGAGCGCATCGACTACGAGCGCCTGGCCGCGGCGATCAAGGCCGCGCACCTGACCGACGTGGTGGCGCGCCTGCCGGACGGCGTCGAATCGATGATCGGCGAGAACGGCATGCGCCTGTCGGGCGGCCAACGCCAGCGCGTGGCGATCGCGCGCGCGATCTACAAGGACGCACCGATCCTGATCCTGGATGAGGCCACCTCCGCCCTCGACAACGAATCCGAACGCGCCGTGCAGGCCGCGCTCGACACCCTGATGGCGGGCCGCACCACGATCGTGATCGCACACCGCCTGTCGACCATCGAGCGCGCCGACCGCATCGTGGCGATGGAGGGCGGCCGCATCGTCGAGCAGGGCACCCACGACGAGCTGCTGGCCCTGGGCGGCATGTACGCCAACCTGTACCGCCTGCAGTTCGCGGCCACGGCGGCCGAGCAATGAAGGACGGGCGCACGCTGGTCATCTCGCCGAACTGGATCGGCGACGCCGTGATGGCGCAGCCTTTGCTGCAGCGGCTGAAGGCCCGGCATCCGGAGCGCCCGATCGACGTCCTGTCGCCGCCTTCGGTGGCGCCGGTCTGGCGCGCCGCGCCGGAAGTCGACACGGTGCTCGAGACGCCGTTCCGGCACAAGGCGCTGCAGCTGCGCGAGCGCTGGAAGTACGCCCGCGTGCTGCGCGCGCGCGGCTATCTTGACGCCTATGTGCTGCCGAATACCCTGAAGTATGCGCTGATTCCCTGGCTGGCCGGGATCGCGCGCCGGGTCGGCTACAAGGGAGAAATGCGCTACGGCCTGGTGAACGTCATGCACCTGGACGACACGCCGCCGCGGCCGATGGTGCCGTTCTATGCGGCGCTCGCGTTATCGCCGGACGCGCCGCTCGCTCCCGCGCCGCGGCCGCGTTTGCAGGTGCCGGATGAACGCATCGCCGCGGCCTGTGCAGGTCACGGCGTCGATGCGGGGCGCCCGCTGGTCGTGTTCGCGCCAGGCGCCGAATTCGGCCCGGCCAAGCGCTGGCCGCCGCGCCACTTCGGAGCGTTGGCGCAGGCGATCCTGGCGCAGCATGGCGATGCGCAGATTGCGCTGCTTGGCTCGCCCAAGGACCGCGAGACCTGCGATGACGTGCTTGCGCATGCGGGCGCCGCGGCGCCGGCCATGCTGAACCTTGCGGGCCAGACCCAGCTCGATGAGGCGATCGCGCTGATCGCGCGCGCGGCGGCGGTGGTGGCGAACGACTCGGGGCTGCTGCACATTGCGTCGAGTCTGAACCGGCCGGTGGTGGCGCTGTATGGGCCGACCGATCCGGAGCATGCGCCGCCGTTTTCGGACATGGCGCGGGCCTTGTCGCTGCGCCTGGATTGCTCGCCTTGCCGGCAGCGGGAGTGTCCGCTGGGGCATCACAATTGTCTCGAGCGGATGGAGGCGCCGATCGTGTGGAAGGAGTTGGCGCCGATGTTGGCGCGATAGGCATTCGGGTAGTTTGACGCACGAAAGCGCGTGGAGTCAGGACTCCACCCTACGATTCATTGCTATACGTAGGGGTCATCGAGGCCAATGGCCTCGATGACGGTTTCACCGGAGTCCCGACTCCACGCGGTACAACGGTGAATCAGCCCCGCAACCATGCGGGGCCTCACACGCGCGTCAGCTCGCGTAATGCGCCGCTTCCCCCACCATCTCCCCGTCGTCCGCCGCATGCTCTTCCAGCGCCTTGATGTAGCGCGCCAGCGCGTCGTCCAGTGACGGCAGCAGCATGCCGCGCTCGCTGCCCAGGGCCGAGTAGTGCGGCCGCACGGCCACGTAACCGAGTTCGGTCGCCGGACGTTCCTGTAAAGTCTTCGGATCGACCCCGGCCACCTCGCAGGCCTTGCGCGCCAGCTCGGCCCAGGTCACGGCTTCGCCGTTACTCAGGTGCCAGATGCCGCGCTCGCGGTCGATCAGCAAATCGAGGCTGACGTTCACCAGGTCCGGCACATAGGTCGGCGTCACCACCAGGTCGTTCGAGGCCGTGAACGGCTGGCCCGACTTCAATGCAGCCAGGGCCTGGGTGACGAAGTTGTGCTTGTCCCAGGGGCCGAAGAAGGAACTGGTGCGGATCACCAGCGCCTGCGGGTCGGCTTCCAGCACGCGGCGTTCGGATTCGGCCTTGCTGCGGCCGTACACGCCGAGCGGCGCCACCGGGTCGGATTCGACGTAGGGCGTGCCCTTGCCGCCGTCGAACACCAGGTCGCTCGAGAAGGTCATGAAGCGCAGCGCGTGGCGGATGCAGGCCAGGGCCAGCACGGTCGGTCCATGGGTGTTCCCGTTCATGCAGCCTTCGACATCAAGCTCGGCTTCGTCGACGCGCACATAGCCGCCTGCGTTGATGATCGCCCAGGGTTTGAAGCGCTGGATCGCCGCTTCGACCGAGGCCGGATCGGTGATGTCCATCTCCTGGCGCGTCAGCACGTGGTGCGCGAGATTGCGCTTTTCGCAGATGCGCGCAAAGGCGGAACCGAGGGTGCCGGTGGCGCCCGTGATCAGGATCGGCTGCACGTGGTTCGACTTGAACTGGCTGCGCACCGCGATGTCGGCCACCGCCGTGCGCGTGGCGACCGGCTTGCACAGGAAGCGTCCCGGCCGGCGCCACCAGCCCTGGCCTTGCAGCACGGGGTTCGTCAGCGGCCGGCCGCTGGCCAGTTCGCGCATCAGCTTGGCCACCGCCGTCGGCCGCGGCTGCGGGCCGCGCACGTCGAACGGACCCGGCTCGTAGTAGCCGCGGCATTCGGTCACCAGGCAGTTCCAGTCGTAGGAGCCGAGCAGGGCCCAGACCGTGACGGCGCGCACGTCGGCACCCTGGGTCTTGGCTTTCTGCGCCGCATTCCAGATTTCGAGCAGCCAGCGCAGCTGGTCTTCGCGGTTGGCGTCGATGTGGGCTTCGGTGATGGCGATCGGCAGGCCGTAGCGCTCCCAGGTTTCCATCAGCAGCGGGCCGATGCCCGGCGTCGGTGTGGCCAGCGCGCGCGGGGTCTCGATGTCGGCGTGCAGGACGCCGTCGTACTCGTGGCAATGCGATTGCGGATAGCGCTCGACACGATGATCGAGCCAGCGTTCGCTGGTGATGTAGTAGTTGACGCCGATGACGTCGGGCGGGCAGGTATTCTCGCGGAACCAGAGCAGTTCTTCAGGCGTGGCGCCGGACTCAAGCAGGTAGCCCCACAGCTTGTGTTCGGGATCGACTTTGCCGCACAGGATGTCCCAGGCCAGCCAGCGCCGTTCGTTGAAGAAGTTCGCCAGCCAGGCCATCTCGGGCGTGCTGTAGGTCTTCGACAAGTCGTCGGTCTGCACCAGTTTCGCGTCCGGATTCACGGCGCGGATCGCGCGCATCGACAGCACCGTGGCCTTGCACTGATTGAGCAGGGCACGGATGAAGGTCGTATGGCTTTTCCCATGCGGGTACCAGACGCCGGCCAGACCGGAAAAGCGCGCCGTCGTCAGTATTTCGTTGACGGGGGTGTAGTACTCGGCCCAGGGGTAGCGCTGGGCTACCGCGCCGGCGTACTCGGCGAGCTTTTCGGGGAAGGCTGGATCGACCAGGCTCGTGTGTTCGGGACCGCTGCCATGGTGGATCAGGCCTACGATCGGCGTCACGCCCAGGCGCTGCAGCGCGGGCAGGCGGGCGTCGGCCCACGACCAGTCGGCACTTTCGATGCCGTTCGGTGCGGTGCGCTCCCAGAGCACGGGATAACGGATTGCCTTGATGCCGAGGGAAGCGAAACGTTCGATGTCTTCGACCCGGTCGGCGTGGCCATTGCGGTCCATCTGGCTGAAGTAATTGTCGCGTACACGGTTGACCGTGCATTCGAGTCCGCCCCAAAGCGCCAGCTCGGTTGCGGTCTCAGGCTGGATCTGCTTGTCGATGTTCATGAGAAATACCTGCGAGTAATGAGACAGGCCCTAGACTAACGGTCCAACGCAGGCTGTTATGTGAATCGGCTAACATATAAGACACATTTCGGACTAGTCCTACTTTTTGCCATTACATCCATTTCCTCTGCTAAATATATGCTATCTTCAACGAAATAGCGTGCTTCGTGTTTACAGGCGCGCCCAAATTGGTGACATTATTGTCTGTTCGCCAATTTCGTCAAAATCACAGGTGGAGCGGCATATGTATATGGTGTATTGGACAATTATTGAGGAAACCGCCAGCAGTCCGCACGCCCAGGCTTTCGGCACCGACGAGATGGTCAAGGCGATGGGCTTCATGGAAGACTTGCGGCGCCGCCAGCGCGAAGGCGAGGGCGTGCGCTTCATCACGATGTGTTCGGAACACCCGGACCTGGTGGGGCATCCGGGGGTGGATGTGACGGGGGCGGATTACAACTGGAAGAAGCGGCGGAGATAGCGCTTGCTCATTGCACGGCGCTTCCGGTGAGCGCATTCTCGGGTTGCTCCCACCTCCTCGGCTCGCCGGGCTCCCGGCCATGGACATCGCTGCCTAATCCAATATCGATGAGAAACAGATACGGCGGTTCCTTCGTCCAGCAGCCTTCGCTGCATTTCAGGCGGAAGATCATGCCGTACAGCTTGGAGACGCGGAGCGTTGCCTCCTGCGAGTAGGCCGATTCGAACATGCGTGCATGCAGCCGTAGAGTCCCTGACGACTTGTTCGAAAGTCTGGCCGAGGCGGAAGGCCAGGACGGTCGGCTCGGGCGTAGGCGAATGCCACCAGATGGCAGCAGCGATAAGGCCGGCCAGTACGACGATGCGAGGCAGCCAGGTCTTCATTTCACACCGCTGTTGACAGCGACCGCCTGAGATTGCGTCGGGTGGCCAGGCATCCATCCAAATACGTCATCGCTGAGTCCGATATCGATGAGGAACAGGTAGGGCGGCTCGCCTGTCCCGCAGCCTTCATTGCACTTCAGCCGGAAGGTCATGCCATACAGCTTGGGGATGCGGAGGGTTGTCTCCTGTGCGTAGCCTGGTTCGAACATCCTTGCATGTAAACGCTTCCTGCCCGTCGGGGACAGGTCGAACCAAACACTGTCGTTTTTCTCCCAGGGTTCCCAGCCGCCTGCCTTGAACTGGTTCTGCAGGTTTTCGAGTATTGCAACGGCTTCGTCGAAGGGCAAGGCTTCGAGCATCGGCGACGTGGCAAGCGAGGATGCCTTGTTCTTCGAGAAAGAGAGCGCAGCAAATTTTGTGGGCGGCAGCGTGAATCCGTGTTTCGGGTCGGTGAAACGGATAATGACTGCCGGTTCCGTGACCCAGATCGCTCCAAATTGTAGGTCTTTATCAGGGTCGTCGGCAGGCCGGTTGGCGTGGTCCATCGCGGGATAGCTGGAGCTCCTGACGACCTCATCGAAGGTTTGGCCGAGGGTAAACCTTAGAACGGTTGGTACAGGACCACGAGATTGCCACCAAGCGGTAACGATGGCGAGACCAGCCAATACAGCGGGGAGCCAATAGCGGCGCCTCATGCTACGCCTCCTCCTGCGGCAATTGCGCGAATCGACGCCTCGACGTAGGGCCGTTCGGGGCCGTGTAGGAGTGCGTGAAATTGTCTGGCGGCGCCCAGCACGAACTGCATGCGTTGCTCGACCACCCACAGCTCCGCATTCTTATTCCGGGAGAACCAAGACGTGAAACCGATTTTGGCCCTGCACTCTGCTGACAGGGTCAACTTGATCTCTTCGTAGTCACCAGTTGGAAATCCGGTCGCCCAAGCATACTGATTCATGGCAAGCAGCCTTTGGAGAACAGGATCGTTGTACATGATCTTTTGCAGGATGTTCACCTGCTCATGCCGCGCGATCTGGTCAACGCTTTCACGGATGCTTCCCATCTCGATGTATTTGAATCCCTGCACGATTTCGTTGAAACGTGTACCGAACGTTAGCGTGTTCCCGTCCACCGCCCAATGCACCGGATACTTATCGTTCTGCCGCTTGGCGAGATAAGTATTAAATTCCTCCCACCCCCGTTCCATGAAAAACCTGTGCAGCGGATAAATATCCAGAAACAGGTGTGCATTCCCGAAGCCCAGTTTCCGGTACATGTACTGTGCCGCGGCCTGCGTACCGGACTGCACCATCGTGGACGCTCCTGCGCCGGGATACGCAGCGAAGGCCCGCTGCACCAGCTCGCGCACGCGGCGGTTCTTGTCGCTGACCTCGGCCGAATGTAGCAACCCGCACCCCACCTGCTTCGACGCGAATGCCGCCAGCCCCGCCCACTGGAAGCGGTGATCGGCCAGCCACAATTTGGCGTAGGCCGCGTTGATACGCTTGTTCCGCTCGCGGTCGTTGCCCTCGAAACTGCCGTTCACCTTGAGAATCTCCTCGGCCTCGGCCTGGAAGGTGCCCCACAAATGTTCTGGCGTCAGGATCGGAACGGCAACCGCCCGCTCCACCGTGGCCGCCGGCCCGACGCAGTGAAGCAGCGTGCATTCCGTCACCGACTTGACGTTCCTGCCGACGGGAATGCCGTGATACTTGTGGCGGGGGAACCAGGGGTTCGGTGTTCCGGGAACATAGGTGGCCTGCATGGACAAACTCCTCGGCATGCAACAGGGATCAGGCGATGCTCGTTTCGGCGCGCCCGGTGCGGACCGCCTCGCGTTCGGCCGCGCTCAGGGGCTCGGTCCAGCCGTTCTGGTCGAGCGTGCCCTCGACCACCCGGGTCGGCAGCGCGAGCCGGTAAGGGCGGCTGACCAGGGGCTCCCGCGTGTCGATGTCGACCAGCGCGAGCGGAAGGTAGTCGTCCGGCGGAGGCGGGATGGCGGCGGCGTTGGCGTCGGCCACCTTTTGCGCGGCCGCGGCGACCTGGCCGGCATACCAGTCGCCGTCGACCGATTGGCACATCAGGGCCTGGACGGCAATCAGGCGCGGCGGCGGCGTGCACTTGCAGATGCACAGGTCGTCGTGCAGGGCGGCCAGGCGGCCGTCGATGGCTTCGTGCAGGCGCGGTCCGTCGGGCTGGATCACGCCTTCCGACAGGCAGCGCGGGCACCAGCAGACATCGCCTTCGACCGCCAGCGGTACGCCATCGATCGTCTCGAAGCGGCTGCCCGATACGACCTTGCCCCCCGCCGTGGTGGCGGCGCCGAGCGTGATGAAGTATCTGTCGGGCATGGCGTCCTTTTCCCTGCGCGCCGCAGGGCAAAGACTCCAGCCTAACGATGGACGAGGTCGCTTATTTGAGGGAGCGCAGGAGACACCATGACGAGAGCGGAGCCCGTCGCATCCCCGGCACAGAACGGACTGCCGGGAAACAACGGTGGCTCAGGACGGCAGTGAGAAGGCCTCGGCGATCGACACCAGTTCGCCCGTGCCGGTAGCGTCGTAGCCGGGCAGGGCATTGACCAGCTTGTGGTACGCAGGATCGCGCATCAGTTCGAGCAACTGGCGCATGGCAGGCTCGTCGACGGCATCCTGGCGCAGCGCGAAATAATAGTGCTCGCGCACCAGCGGCAGGAAATCGAGCTTGAACTGGGCGGCGGCGGCGCGCATGCCGATGCCGGCGTCGGCCATGCCGCTGGCGATGTAGGCGGCCACCGCCGAATGCGTGAACTCGGCGCTGTTGTAGCCGTTGATCGATTCGAGCGGCGGGCCATCGGCGGCCAGCATCATCTCCAGCAGCATGCGCGTGCCGGAGCCGGCCTGGCGGTTCACGAAGCGCACTTCCGGACGCGCCAGGTCGGCCAGCCCGCGCAGGCCGAGCGGATTGCCGCGCGCCATGATCAGGCCTTGCTGGCGGCCCGCGACGCGCACCAGGCAATGCTGGTTCGGATCGAGCCAGCGCAGATACCAGGCGACCGTCTGCGCTTCGAAGCGGCCCTGCGGAATGTGAAAGCCCGCCAGGTCGCATTCGCGCCGCGCCAGTGCCGCCACGGCATCCGTGCTGGTGCGGTAACGCAGGTCGAGCGGCAGGGCGTCGCGGTCGATGCAGCCGGTCAGCGCGGCGACCGCGAAGCCGTGGCTGGCATCCATGCGCAGCGTGCGCAGCTTATTCGCCGTGATGCGCGCGAGTTCCGCTTCCAGTTCCGAGGCCAGGCTGTGCAGGGTGGGCGAGAGGCGCGCGGCGATGCGGCGGTCGGCCCAGACCAGTTTCTGCGCCAGCGGCGTGAGCGCCGTGCCGCGCCCGCGTCCGGTTTGCAGCAATTGTTCGCCGAACAGGCTTTCCGCCGAGCGCAGCAAGCCCCAGGCGTAACGGTAGGACAGGCCGACACTTTTGGCGGCCTGCGCGATCGAACCCGTGTCCTGGATCGAGAGCAGTAGGCCGAGCAGGTCGGCCGTGTCGAGCGGCGCCTCTCCCTTGACGCTGATTTCCCAGTGGGGCCGGATATGAACGGTGAGCATATGCTGAAAATAGCCTATTTCGCTGTCAAAAACATCATGTTACCCTCGGCAGGCAATAAAAGATGCCCAATAGATATGCTTTAAAAAGCATATTACATACTTATAAAACGGAGGGGACAATGGGTTTGTTCAGTTTTTTAGATAAGGAGCGCACGATCGCGGGCGCCGGCTTCAACCGCTGGCTGGTGCCGCCCGCGGCGCTGGCGATCCACTTGTGCATCGGCATGGCCTACGGCTTCTCGGTGTTCTGGCTGCCGCTGTCGAAAGCGATCGGCATCACCGAATCGGTCGCCTGCGCGCCCGAGATGGGCTTCATGGCCGAGATCTTCTCGACCACCTGCGACTGGAAGATCTCGATGCTGGGCTGGATCTTCACGATCTTCTTCCTCTTCCTGGGCCTCGCCGCCTGGCTGTTCGGCGGCTGGCTCGAGCATGCGGGCCCGCGCAAGGCCGGCGTCGTCTCGGCCCTGTGCTGGTGCGGCGGCCTGGTGATTTCCGCTTTCGGCATCTACAGCCACCAGATCTGGCTGATGTGGCTCGGTTCCGGCGTGATCGGCGGGATCGGCCTCGGTCTCGGCTACATCTCGCCCGTCTCGACCCTGATCAAATGGTTCCCGGATCGCCGCGGCATGGCGACCGGCATGGCCATCATGGGCTTCGGCGGCGGCGCCATGATCGGCGCCCCGCTGGCCGACAAGCTGATGAAGCATTTTGCTACGCCGACCTCGGTCGGCGTGTGGGAAACCTTCCTGGCCCTGGCCGCGATCTACTTCGTGTTCATGATTGCCGGCGCACTGGCCTACCGCGTGCCCGCCAACGGCTGGAAGCCGGAAGGCTGGACCCCGCCGGCGAAGAGCACCAACACCATGGTCACCACGCGCCACGTGCACGCCAGCCGCGTCTGGGGCATCCCGCAGTTCTGGCTGATCTGGGGCGTGCTGTTCCTGAACGTCTCGGCCGGCATCGGCATCCTGGGCATGGCTTCGCCGCTGCTGCAGGAAGTCTTCGGCGGCAGGCTGATCGGCGTCGACCTCGGGTTCAACGAACTCGACGCGGCGCAGAAGAGCCAGATCGCGGCAATCGCCGCCGGCTTCACCGGCCTCCTGTCGCTGTTCAACATCGGCGGCCGCTTCGCCTGGGCCTCGTGCTCGGACTTCATCGGCCGCAAGGCAACCTATTTCGTGTTCCTGATCCTCGGCTTCTTCCTGTATGCGGCGATCCCGTCGATGGCGCACGCCGGCCAGCTGGCCTTGTTCGTCGGCTTCATCTGCATCATCCTGTCGATGTACGGCGGCGGCTTCGCGACCGTGCCGGCCTACCTGGCCGACCTGTTCGGCACCCAGATGGTGGGCGCGATCCACGGCCGCCTGCTGACGGCCTGGGCCGCCGCAGGCGTGCTGGGTCCGGTCCTGATCAACTACATCCGCGAGTACCAGATTGCGCACGGCGTGCCGAAGGCGCAAGCTTATGACGTGACGATGTACGTCCTGGCAGGCCTCATCGTCGTCGGTATCGTGCTCAACGCCATGATCCGTCCGCTGGCAGACAAGCACTTCATGACCGATGCCGAACTGGCGCACGAAAAGAAGCTGGCGCAGGAGCGCGACATCAGCACGGTAAACGCCGCGCGCGGCGGCAGCGGCGGCAGCGCCGTGGCCAGCAGCCCGCTGGTGACGGCCTTTGCCTGGCTGGCAGTGGGCATTCCGCTGATGTTCGGCGTGTGGGTGACGCTGCAGAAGGCGTCGGTGCTTTTCAAGTAATCGCTGTTCGGGTGTCGTACTGCGTGGGCACGGAGTGCCCACCCTACGACTGCCCGGTTTTGTAGGGTGGGCACTCTGTGCCCACGCGGTATCACCGCTCGCATACCACACAACAAACCAACGCAACACAGATCACAACCTGGGACGAACCATGAACCACCCCATCATCCCGATCGCCGTCGCCAACGCCGGCGCCAGCCGCCAGCGCAAGCGCGAAGCCCCGAAGGGCCGCCGCGTCGAGCCGCAGGCCCTCGCCGACGTCCAGGCCCTGCTCGGCGCCGAATCGCGCCAGCGCGACCTTTTGATCCAGCACCTGCACAAGATCCAGGACCATTTCGGCTGCCTCTCGAGCGCACACCTGGCCGCGCTGGCGCAGGAAATGCGCCTGGCGCAGACCGAGGTCTACGAGGTCGCCACCTTCTACCACCACTTCGACGTGGTCAAGGAAGGCGAGGCCGCCCCGGCGGCGCTGACGGTGCGCGTCTGCGCCGGCCTGTCCTGCGAGATGGCGGGCGCGCGTGAGCTGCTGGCGAAACTGCCGGCCCTGCTGGGCCGCGAAGTACGCCTGCTGGAAGCCCCGTGCGTCGGCCGCTGCGAACAGGCGCCGGCAGCGATGGTGGGGCAGCATGCGATTCCCAACGCGACGCTTGATGCCGTCGTGGCCAAGGCCGCCGCCGGCATCACGACCGATGCGGTGACGACCCATGCCGATTACGCGGCCTACCGCGAGGGTGGCGGCTACCAGCTGCTGCGCGCCTGCGTCGCCGGTCAGCACGAAGTCGAAGACGTGATCAAGACGCTGGAAGCCTCCGGCCTGCGCGGCCTCGGCGGCGCCGGCTTCCCGCTGGGCCGCAAGTGGCGCATCGTGCGCGCCGAGCCCGGCCCGCGCCTGATGGCGATTAACATCGACGAAGGCGAGCCCGGCACGTTCAAGGACCGCGTCTACCTCGAGCGCGACCCGCACCGCTTCCTGGAAGGCGCCCTGATCGCCGCCTGGGCGGTCGGCATCGAGGCCATCTACATCTACCTGCGCGACGAATACCACGGCTGCCGCGCCATGCTGGAAGCCGAGCTGGAAAAGCTGCGGCTTGACCCGCCAGTGCAGGGCATGCCGCCGATCCATTTGCGCCGCGGCGCTGGAGCGTATATCTGCGGCGAAGAGTCGGCCATGATCGAATCGATCGAGGGCAAGCGCGGCATGCCGAGATTGCGTCCGCCTTATGTGGCGCAAGTGGGCCTGTTCGGCCGGCCTACGCTGGAACACAATTTCGAGTCCCTGCACTGGGTGCGCGAGATCCTGGAGCGCGGCGGAGAATGGTTCGCCAGCTTCGGCCGCAACGGGCGGCGCGGCCTGCGTTCGTTCTCGGTCTCGGGCCGCGTCAAGGAACCGGGCGTCAAGCTGGCCCCGGCTGGCATCACGATCACGGAACTGATCGATGAGTACTGCGGCGGCATGCAGGACGGCCACAGCTTCTATGCCTACCTGCCGGGCGGCGCCTCGGGCGGCATCCTGCCGACCGCGATGGGCGACATCCCGCTCGACTTCGACACCCTGCAGCCCTATGGCTGCTTCATCGGCTCGGCCGCCGTGGTCGTGCTGTCGCAGCACGATACGGCCACCGCCGCCGCCCGCAATACGCTGGCCTTCTTCAAGGACGAGTCCTGCGGCCAGTGCACGCCCTGCCGCAACGGCACCGCGAAAGCACTCGACATCATCAACAAGCCGGTGTGGGACGTGCCGCTGCTGGGCGAACTGTCGCAGGTGATGCGCGACGCCTCGATCTGCGGCCTCGGCCAGGCGGCGCCAAATCCTTTCGATTGCGTCATCAAATACTTCCCGCACGAGCTGGAGACAGTCAAATCATGAACGCTCCGATCCAAACCATCACATTCGAACTCAATGGCCGCGCCGTCGAAGCGCTGCCGCACGAGACCCTGATCGAGGTCGCCGGCCGCGAAGGCATCGAGATCCCGCGCCTGTGCTACAAGGAAGGCTTCGAGGCCGTCGGCAACTGCCGCTCCTGCATGGTCGAGATCAACGGCGAACGCACGCTGGCGCCGTCCTGCTGCCGCCATCCGAGCCAGGGCATGAAGGTCAGCACCGACAGCACCCGCGCGACCGCCGCGCAGAAGATGGTGCTCGAACTGCTGCTGGCCGACATGCCGGAAGCCGAGTACACCCGCAAGAACGAAGTCGACCTGTGGGCCGAAAAGCTCGGCGTCGGCAAGCCGCGTTTCACTTCGACGCGCCGCCAGCCGCAGGTTGATGCCACCCACGCCGCGATCACGGTGAATCTCGACGCCTGCATCCAGTGCACGCGCTGCGTGCGCGCCTGCCGCGACGAACAGGTGAACGACGTCATCGGCTTGGCCTTCCGTGGCGAGAACGCGAAGATCGTGTTCGACCAGGACGACCCGATGGGCAACTCCACCTGCGTGGCCTGCGGCGAATGCGTGCAGGCCTGCCCGACCGGTGCCCTGATGCCGGCGCGCGAAGTGGCGCTGAACATCCCGGATAAGCAGGTCGATTCGGTCTGTCCGTATTGCGGCGTCGGCTGCCAGCTGACCTACAACGTCAAGGACAACAAGATCCTGTACGTGGAGGGCCGCAACGGCCCGGCCAATCTCGGCCGCCTGTGCGTGAAGGGCCGCTACGGCTTCGATTATGCGCACCATCCGCATCGCCTCACGAGACCGCTGATCCGCCGCGCCGGCGTGCCGAAGACAGGCGACTTCGTGATGGACCCGGATCGCGTACTCGATGTGTTCCGCGAAGCGACGTGGGAAGAAGCTTTAGAACTGGCCGGCGGCAAGCTGGCCCAGATCCGCGACACGCACGGCGGCGCCGCGCTGGCCGGCTTCGGCTCGGCCAAGGGCAGCAACGAGGAAGCGTATCTGTTCCAGAAGCTGGTGCGTACCGGCTTCGGCACGAACAACGTCGACCACTGCACGCGCCTGTGTCACGCCTCCTCGGTCTCGGCCCTGCTGGAAGGGATCGGCTCGGGCGCCGTGTCGAACCCGGTGATGGACGTCACCCGCGCCGAGGTCATCGTCATCATCGGCGCCAATCCGACCGTGAACCACCCGGTCGCCGCCACCTGGATCAAGAATGCCGTGCGCACAGGCGCCAAGCTGATCGTGCTCGATCCGCGCCGCTCGGAGCTCGCCCGCCACGCGCACCGCTACCTGCAGTTCAAGCCCGACACCGACGTCGCGCTGCTGAACGCGATGATGCACGTGATCGTGAGCGAACGCCTGGTCGATGAAGCCTTCATCGCCAGCCGCACGATCGGCTACGAAGAGCTGGAAAAGAACGTCGCCGAGTACAGTCCGGAAGCGATGGCGCCGATCTGCGGCATCGATGCCGAGACCATCCGCTACGTGGCGCGCCTGTACGCGACCTCGAAGGGATCGATGATCCTGTGGGGCATGGGCGTCTCGCAGCACATCCACGGCACCGACAATGCGCGCTGCCTGATCGCGCTGTCGCTGATGACGGGCCAGATCGGCCGTCCCGGCACCGGCCTGCATCCGCTGCGCGGCCAGAACAACGTGCAGGGCGCCTCCGACGCCGGCCTGATCCCGATGATGCTGCCGGACTACCAGCGCGTCGACAACGCGCAGGCGCGCGAAAAATTCGAGCAGGCCTGGGGTACGAAGCTCGATCCGAAGCCGGGCCTGACGGTGGTCGAGATCATGGACGCGATCGACCACGGCCAGATCCGCGGCATGTACATCATGGGCGAGAACCCGGCCATGTCCGACCCGGACGCGAATCACGCGCGCGCCGCGCTGGCCGCGCTGGAGCACCTGGTGGTGCAGGACATCTTTTTGACCGAGACGGCGTATCTCGCCGACGTGATCCTGCCGGCCTCCGCCTTCCCCGAGAAGACCGGCACGTTCACGAATACCGACCGCCTGGTCCAGCTGGGCCGCCAGGCGATCGACCCGCCCGGCGAAGCCAAGCAGGACCTGTGGATCATCCAGCAGATCGCCAACCGCCTCGGCCTGCCGTGGAACTACGGCCACGTGTCGGAAGTGTTCGACGAGATGCGCCACACCATGCCTTCCATCGGCGGCATCACCTGGGAGCGCCTGGAAAAGAACGGCGCCGTCGTCTACCCGTGCATGAACGAGGGCGACATCGGCCAGCCGGTCGTGTTCACCGAGCTGTTCCCGCGCGAAGGGGGCAGGGCGCGCTTCGTCCCGGCCGACATCATTCCGGCCGACGAGCGTCCCGACAGCGAGTACCCGATGGTGCTGATCACGGGCCGCCAGCTCGAGCACTGGCACACCGGCAGCATGACCCGCCGCGCCACCGTGCTGGATGCGATCGAGCCCGATCCGGTGGCGCTGGTGCACCCGCTCGACCTGGAGCGCATGGGAGTGAAACCGGGCGCGCCGATCACGATCGCCTCGCGCCGCGGCGAAGTGGTGCTGTATGCGCGCGCCGACGACAGCTCGCCCGTGGGCGCGATCTTCGTGCCCTTCTGCTACTACGAGGCGGCGATCAACCGCCTCACGAACGCCGCGCTCGACCCCTTCGGCAAGATCCCGGAGTTCAAGTACTGCGCGATCAAGGTCACGCCGGGCGGGGAGGTCGCACACCAGAGCAGCTACGGTGGCGGCCAAATCCTCGCCGGCATGGCACAATCGGCAACATGAACCAACAAGACTTGCCACGCTACAGACCGCTCCTCTCCGATGCACGCGCCCACCTAACCCACGAGGTGAGCGCGCTGGACGAGCGGGGCCGCGCGTCGACGATCTCGATTCCGGCCGAGCGCCCGCTGACGGTGTACGTGGACAAGCGCGAGCTGGTCACCCTGATGACGCTGGGCGGCGCGCCGGAAGCCCTGACCCTTGGCTACCTGCGCAACCAGCGCCTGGTGCGCAGCATCGAAGACGTGGTCTCGGTGCAGGTCGACTGGTCGGTCGATGCGGTGGCGGTCGTCACCCGCAGCGGCATCGCCGACGTGGAAGAGCGCACCGCGAAAAAGGTCGTCACCACCGGCTGCGGGCAGGGGTCGGTATTTGGCGGATTAATGGATGAGGTCGAGACTATTTCCCTGGATGATAGTGCGCGCCTGACCCAATCCGTCGTCTACCGCATCGTCGACACCATCCGCACCCAGCAGTCGATCTATAAACAGGCCGGTTCGGTGCACGGCTGCGCGCTGTTCTCGAACACGGGCGAGCTGCTGTATTTCGTCGAGGACGTAGGCCGTCACAACGCGGTCGACGCCATCGCCGGCCTGATGTGGCTGGAGGGGATGCGCGGCGAGGACAAGGTGTTCTATACGACCGGCAGGTTGACGTCCGAGATGGTGATCAAGGGCGCGCAGATGGGCATTCCCTTCCTGCTGTCGCGCTCGGGCACCACGCAGATGGGACACATGGTGGCGGAAAAGGTCGGCATGTCGCTGCTGGCGCGCTGCACCGGCAAGCACTTCCTGCTGCTGGCCGGGCAGGAGCGGCTCGTGTTCGAGCCCGAACTGCTCGAGCTGCCCCCCGTGCCACGTTCGGCCTGAATGTCGCTGTTCGACGCCACGGCGCATGCCTTCGGGCTGCTGTTCTCGGGCGATGCGGCCCTGTGGCGCATCATCTGGGTCTCCCTCAAGACCAGCATCATCGGCCTGCTGCTGGCCACGCCGCCGGCCGTCCTGCTGGGCTACGCGATCGCCATGCACCGCTTCCCGGGGCGCCGCATCGCCATCTGGCTGGCGCAGTGCGCATTATCCTTGCCGACGGTCCTGATCGGCCTCCTGCTGTATCTGCTGCTGTCGCGCCGCGGGCCGCTCGGCCCCCTGGAGTGGCTGTTCTCGCAGTCCGGCATCATCGCGGGCCAGTTCGTGGTCGGCCTGCCGGTGCTGCTGGCTTTTACGCTGGCGGCGGTGCAGGCGCTCGATGCGCGCTATGCGGAGACGGCGCGCGCCTTGGGCGCCTCGCGCTGGCGCATCATGACCACCGTCCTGCACGAGGCGCGCTACGGCGTGATGGCGGCCGTGATCAGCGGCTTCGGACGCGTGATCTCGGAAGTCGGCTGCGCCCTGATGGTAGGCGGGAACATCGAAGGCGAGACGCGCACCATCACCACGGCCATCGCGCTGGAGACCAGCAAGGGCGAGTTCGCGCAAGGGATTGCGCTGGGCATCGTGCTGGTCGCGCTGGCGCTGCTGATGAATGGCGCATTGATGCTGCTGCAGGGCGAAGCCCACACGGCGGGAGGGCGCACATGAGCGCCCTGCTCACGGTACGCGGCCTGGTCAAGCGCCATGGCGAGCGCCTGCTGTTCGACATCGGCGAGCTGACCCTGGACGCCGCCAGCGCCTACGTGCTGACCGGCGCCAACGGCGTGGGAAAAAGCACGCTGCTGCGCGCGCTGGCGGGACTCGAACCGGTGCAGGCGGGGGCGGTCGAATTCGACGGCAAGCCGGTGTCGCTGCATCCTTATCCGCAAGCACTGCGCCGCGCCATCGTCTATGTGCACCAGCATCCGGTCATGTTTTCGACCAGCGTCGCGCAGAACATCGGCTATGGCCTCGTGGCGCGCGGCGAGCCCAGGGCGCGCGTGGCGGCCGTCGTGGAAGCGGCGATGGACTGGGCCGGCGTGGCCTACCTGCGCGAGACCGACCCGGCCAGGCTGTCGGGCGGCGAGAAGCAGCGCGTGGCGCTGGCGCGCGCGCGCGTGCTGCAGCCGCGCCTGCTGCTGCTGGACGAGCCGACCGCGAACCTCGACGGCGCGGCGCGCGAGCAGGTGATCGCGCTGATCCCGACCCTGATGGAGCAGGGGACCACGGTCGTCATGGCCTGCCACGACCGCGACCTGATCGGGCTGCCCGGCGTGCGGCGCCTCAAATTGCGCGACGGTCATCTCGAATATCGATCCCACAAGGGAGAGCACGGCGAAGCGCAATAGCAAAGACATACAAAAAGAGCGGCCGATGGCCGCTCTTTTCGCGTCGGAGTTCGATGCTTACTGCTGCGCCGCCTTGCGCTTGCGCGACACCGCACCCGCCGCCAGCAGGGCGATGCCGAACAGGGCGATCGAGCCCGGCTCCGGCACTTCTTTCACTTCGGCCAGCTTGAACTGGCCATTCGTACCGAGGAAGAAGTACTCGCCCGGACGATTGCGATAGGTTCCGGTGGTGCAGCCTGGGCCGTTGAAGCCGGCGAACTGGCAGGCCACTTCGCTCACCAGGCGCTTGGTCGGCGAGCCGACCGTGTTGGCGTTGGTGAAGGCGAAAGCCAGGACCGAGGAAGTCGACAGGTCGCGGCCGGCGCTGTTGAAGAAGTACCCGGCGTCGAGCTTGCCCGGTGCCGCTTCGGCAAAGACGCTGACCTGCCCGTTGCGCACCGGGCTGCCCTTGGCATCGACCAGTCCGCCGCCGCCCTCCAGCACGTTGAACTCGGCGATCATCTCGCCCAGATTGGCCCCGTAGAAGCCGTCCGTGCCGGCGTACTTGTCATTGACCGGATTCTGGTACATGCGGATGGTGCCGCTGCTGAAGCTGAAGGCGCCGCTGAAGGTGCCGCTGCCGGAGGCCTCGAAGGTGGCCGTGATATTGCCGCCGCGGTATTTCAGCGGGAACAGTTTGCCGTTGCTGTCCGCCTGAATGATGTTGAACACGGCGGTTTCCTTGAACGAAAAGGAAGTGGCACCGGTCCGGCTCAGCTGGATGAAGGCGTTGCCGTTGATGTCCAGGTATTCGTTGATCTTCTGGCCCGTGGCGAAGCCGCCGCCGACCGGATTGAAGACCCAATTGTTGAGTACTGGCTCGGCCATTGCGGCACCGGTGGAGCCGAGAACGACGGCTGCGGCGCAGATCAGTTGTTTAACAAATTTCATTATTACTCTCTCGACAAAATGTCATGGGGGCAGGGGTACTTTAGGTAAAGCAATCCTCGTGCCTGAAAACATTAGTCTTAAGAATCAATTGATTACAGGAACTTCAATCAAGTCTCGTAAATACATGTAAAAAATCCCGACAAATCGGCATTTCCGGTAAGAACGAAAAATTGTGCAAATGTGTTTGCAAACTGAAATGAACCGTTTTCAGACTTGAAATCTTGTTCTTTCAGAACGCAGCCGCACCGATCGCCCAATAAAAACGCCAGCGCGCAGGCTGGCGTTGTGCAATGGCCAGGGTGACGGCTCAGCCGGTGCGCCCCTGCGTGCACCCGGTCAGCACGCCCTCGAAGGGCGCCGGCGTGGCGCTGATGCGTACGCCATCGTCGGTAATCTCGAAGATGCGGATCTGGCGGCTGTGCTTGCTGCCGCGGACCTTGATGACGGAGATGACCGTGTGCAGTTCGGATTCCCATTCGACGAAACGCTGCATGATGACGGCGTCGACCAGGATCGCGCTGCCGTAGGGGCTGAAGCGCAGTTCGCCGTAGCGGTCTTCCAGCTCGCTGGTCATGACGACGGTGACGCCTTTCGCATTCAGCACCGTCGCCATGCGGTACAGCGACTCGCGGAAGTCGTCGCGGTACTCGGGCGAGAGGGCCATCTCGAAACCGGTCAGCGAATCGAGCACCAGGCGGGTGGCCTTGCGCGCGTCGATCTCGTTCATCAGTTCATACAGGATCTCGTCGATCGACACGTCGAGCGCACGGACCGTCACCATGCCGACCTGGCCGGCGTCGACCATGGCCTTCAGCTTGGGATTCATGATCTGATCAGGCGCGCGCTCGAACAGGGCCACCACGCCGGTTTCGCCGTTTTGCGCACCTGCATCCAGGAATTCGGTGGACAGGATGCTCTTGCCGGAACCGGCCGGGCCGACCAGCAGCACCGAGTAGCCGGGCGGGATGCCGCCCCCGAGCATCTCGTCGAGGACCGGCACGCCCGAGGACAGGCGCTCGCTCGTGGCCAGCGGTGCGGGACGCTGCGGCGCCATTTCCGGAATGATGCGCGGGAACACCTGGACGCCGCCGCGGTCGATGCGGAAGGCGTGCAGGCCCGAGCGCTGCTTCTGGCCACGCATCTTGACCACCTGGATCTTGCGCGACATCGCGTTGCGTTCCACGTGCTGGGTCAGCCAGAAGATGCCGTCGGCCACGGTGAAGATCGGGTTCTGGTCCGCTTCCTCGGCCAGGTATTCGCCGATCAGGAAACTGGTCGCGTTCCAGCTGGTCATGTGCGACACCAGGCGCTGCACGAAGATCTGCAGCGCCGCCGCTTCCTGCTGGTCGCCGCGCGCGCCCTGGATGAAGGAGCGGAAGGAATCGAAGAACACCAGCGCCGGCGCATGCTGGCGCACCGCCTCCAGGATCTCGGTCAGCACGACATCGTAGTTGCCCTTTTCGACCGAGGCGGCCAGGCTGATGAAGTTGACTTCGTTGCCTATCTTGTCGAAGTCAAAGAAATCGAACTGTTGCTGGTAGCGCAGCATCTTGACCGGCGGCTCGCCCATGGCGGTAAAGAAAAGCGCCTTGCGCTGGGGCGTTGCCATGCCGAACATCATCTGCTGGGCGAAGGTGGTCTTGCCGCTGCCGGGCGCGCCGCCGATGATGTTGAACGATAACTCGGGCAGGCCGCCACCAAGGATGGTGTCGAGTCCAGGGACGCCACTGTCCAGCACGCGCAGGTCGATTTTGTCGGTCATGCCGTTTTCTCCAAAGTATTCTTTTTGGCATCGTCGTCGGGAAAGGCCGCATGCAGCAGGCGTACGGCCAGCTGCATGCCGATCAGGTCGGCCAGCGCGGATGTGAACGTTTCCAGCAGGGCGCGATTGGCTGCCGCGATGTCGTCCGGGGAACGCGCGTCGAGACTGGGTGCAAAGCGTGCGAAGGCGGCCTGCTCGGCGTCGGGCGCGAGCTGGGGCAGCCAGGGGAAGGCGGGGTGCCGCGCCGCCAGGCTGCGCGCGAACATCAGTTCCGTGCTCAGGGGGCCGAGCAGGGGTGCGAGTTTGCGAAACAGCGTACGCCACACGTGCAGCGCCGCCTCCGCAGTCGCGGGACCATCGTCGGGTGTGAGCCTGCCGGTCATCTTCACGAGCAGCTCGGTCGGTATGGGCATCAGCGTTCAGCAGTCATGAGCAAAGGCACGCCGACCGGCAATCGGCCGCCACGTTCCGGCCGGTGGATAGATGATGTCAATGCATGTTCTATCCGATCGGCGCTAGACCGGATCGTTCGCGCAGGCCTGGCTGAGGGGAAGCTGCAGGCGCACTTCGGTGCCGTGTCCGCGCGCACCGCTCACGACCAGGTGGCCGCGGTGGGCGGCGACGCGCTCGACCAGGTCGAGCAGGCCGAAGCTGTTCGGCTTGCGCGGCGCGGCCTGGTCGAAGCCGATGCCGTTGTCGGTGATCGTCATGGCCAGCGTGCCGGCCCCGGTCTCGAGCTGCACGATGACCCGGCTGGCCAGCGAATGCCGGCACACGTTGTTCAGCGCTTCCTGCAACACCCGGTGCACGGTCAGCACTTCCTCTTCGTTCAGCACCAGCTCGCCCAGCCCGGGATGGGCGCGCAGGTCGTAGGCGATGCCGCTGGCGCGCGAGAACTTGCGCAGTTCCATTTCGATGGTCGCCAGCAAGCCGAGTTCGAGGCAGGCCGGCCGCAATTCTCCCAGCAATTCCTTCACCGAGCGCAGCGTGACGTCGACATTGTCGAGCGCGGCGCCGATGCGGTCGCGCAGGCGGTAATGCTTGCCGGTCGTTTGCTGGTGCATCATGACGATGTCCATGCGTAGCGCCAGCAGGTTCTGGGCCAGCGAATCATGCAGGCGGCGGGAAATCTGCTTGCGTTCGTCCTCGCGTGTGGCGTGCTGGTGCGCGAGCAGGTCGTGCAGTTTCTGTTCCGATTGGCGCAGGGCGATTTCGGCCCGCTCGCAGGCAAAGATTTTTTCCACCAGGGCCTGGTTGACCAGCATCTGGTCCTGGGTCAGGCGCAGCATCGGCGCTTCGCGCTCGTCGTCGACAGCGAGCCCGTCATGCGCGTCGTGTGATTCAGGCTGCCTGGATTGGCGCTGGCCATGCGCCTCGCTGCTGCGGCCGGATGGTGTTGTAGGCATGATCGAAAGCAGTTTGGCTGGCTGCGGAGAACGCTTTGACACGAATAGCTGGCTGCGAAACGCTAAGCCAGATTCAGCGGCCGAGTCAACAAAAAGAAGCGATCTGCAAACAATTCAAGACCTTCGGACTGTTGCAGTAGCGCCGCCGGGACATCCCAATAGGAGTTTGAACCTCGCCGCGCCCTTTGGTTCACGCATGGGCAGCGTCGATTTCTCCTGTGCCGGCGCCGGCATGCTCCTACATCAGGATCACGTCGTACTGTTCCTGGTGGTAACCTTTTTCCACCTGCAGCGAAATCTTCTTGCCGATGAAGTCGCCCAGCATCGCCAGGTGCTGCGACTCTTCTTCGAGGAATAGGTCCACCACTTCCTGCGAGGCCAGGATGCGGAATTCGCGCGGATTGAACTGCTTCGCTTCGCGCAGCAGTTCGCGCAGGATCTCGTAGCAGATCGTGCGCGAGGTTTTCACCTGCCCCTTGCCGGCGCAGGCCGGGCAGGGCTCGCACAGGATGTGGGCGAGCGATTCGCGCGTGCGCTTCCTCGTCATTTCGACCAGACCCAGGGCCGAGAAGCCGCTCACCGACACCTTGGTACGGTCGCGTGCCAGCGTCTTCTTCAGCTCGGCGAGCACGGCGTTGCGGTGCTCGTTGTTTTCCATGTCGATGAAGTCGAGGATGATGATGCCGCCCAGGTTGCGCAGGCGCAGCTGGCGCGCGATCGCGTGCGCCGCTTCCAGGTTGGTTTTAAAGATCGTATCCGCGAAATTGCGGCCGCCCACATACCCGCCGGTATTCACGTCGATGGTCGTCATCGCCTCGGTCTGGTCGACGATCAGGTAGCCGCCGCTCTTGAGGTCGACGCGCCGGCCCAGCGCGCGCAGGATTTCTTCCTCGACCCCATAGAGGTCGAACAGCGGCCGCTCGCCCGTGTAATGCTGCAGGCGCGCCAGCACGCTCGGCGTGTAGATTTTGGCGAACTCGACGAGCATGGCGTGGTTTTCGCGCGAATCGACCTGGATCGTCGCCGTCTCGTCGTGCACGAAATCGCGCAGCACGCGCTGGGCCAGGTTCAGGTCCTGGTACAGCAGGCTCGTGGCCGGACGGGTACGCGCGCCGTGCTGGATCGCGCCCCAGGTCTTGCGCAGGTAATCGATGTCGGCGGCGAGGTCGGAATCGAGCGCTTCCTCGGCCTGGGTGCGCACGATGTAGCCACCCTTTTCTTCGGGCGGCAGCAGGCCCGCCATGCGCGTGCGCAGCAGTTCGCGGTCGGCTTCCTTCTCGATCTTTTGCGAGATGCCGATGTGGTTGTCCTGCGGCAGGTAGACCAGCATGCGTCCGGCGATCGAGATCTGGGTCGACAGGCGCGCGCCCTTGGTGCCGATCGGATCCTTGATCACCTGCACCGTCAGCACCTGGCCGTCGTACAGCAGCTTTTCGATGGGCGTGGGCGGCGTGTTCGAATTGTCGTGCGGGCGCGCTTCCCAGATGTCGGCGACGTGCAGGAAGGCCGCGCGCTCGAGGCCGATGTCGATGAAGGCCGACTGCATGCCCGGCAGCACGCGCACGACCTTGCCCGAATAGACGTTCCCGGCCAGTCCGCGCGTCAGCGTGCGCTCGATATGCAACTCCTGCACCGCGCCCTGCAGGACCAGCGCCACGCGCGTTTCCTGCGGGGTGATATTGATGAGGATGTCTTCGTTCATGAGCGCTGCGCCGGGGAATATTGTTCAGAGTGTCATGATACACGCTGGGGTGTGGCGCGTGGAGAGGCGGCCACCGCCGCCGGGTCATCTTCGGGGCAGGCGTAAACGGCAACGCCGGCCGCGTTGGCGGCCGGCGCGCAGGGAAGGCGCCTGTAAAACAGGCTTAGTTGAATTCCGGCTGGGCGACCAGGCTAGGCTGGGCAGCGGCGTCGATGCGGAACTCGACCCTGGCGCTGGCTTCGGCGATATGCCCGAGCAGGGTATGGATGAGGGTGGCCAGGCCCGACATCTCGAGCGCTTCCTCGATCGTCACCAGCACGCTGTAGGTCATGTTTTCGCCATAGGCTTCGATATATTTGCCATCGAGCAGTTCCATGCCGATGCAGCCGCCGACGTACAGCGCACCGGCGAACAGCAGCCAGCGGCGCGTCGTGGCCGGCAGGCGCAGCAGGAATTTCAGGAAGAACAGGGCCAGCGCGCACACGCCGAGGATGCCCGGCACGACCCAGCCGAAATAGAACACGCCCAGGTTGGTATTGCCCATCAGCTGGCGCATCGGCGCGACCATCTGCTCGTGGACCTGGAAGGCTTCGTCGTAGCCGAGGAAAACGAAACCGGCGGCCAGCGCGAACCAGTAGCGGCTGTCGTTCTTTTCGCGTTCGCGGCTGGCCAGGCCGATCACCACCAGCAGCACGGCTGCCAGCGCGGCCAGCAGCACCGTGAAGAAGGTGGGAATGTTACGTTCGCCGTCCACATTGAACAGATGCACCAGGCCATACACGTAATCGTGTCCGAACTCGAAGCGGGCAATCTGTCCCAGCAGGCTGGCGGCCACCAGCAGGGCGATCACGGTTGCGAGCGCATGCGCAATCGCATGGCGATTGATTGAAATTTGATAGTTTGACATCCAAGCCCCTTTGATTTTTTTGGGCTGTCACCGCTCGGACGAGACCTCGGCCAGTCGTCTCGCATTACACGAGATCGATGACAGCTTTATGACAAGAAGCATACGAGTGCGGCCGCGCGCACGATATCGAATGTTAAAAAAATATATTTATATTTTTGCAATCGATGCGCGGACGCCACAGTCGTGCCTGCTTGGCGCGCAAGGCGCTGGTAAAAACGGAAAAGGGAAGGCGACGCAGCCGCGCTTGCGGCTGTTCAGGGTGCACGGACAAGGCGCCGTTGCGGCGCCCTGGCCTGAATCAGATGACGACGCCGGCCTTGCGCAGCAGCGCGGCCGTTTCGAACAGGGGCAGGCCCATGATGCCCGAGTGGCTGCCTTCGATGTGCTCGATGAACAGCGCGCCCAGGCCCTGGATGCCGTAGGCGCCGGCCTTGTCGTAGGGTTCCGGCGTGGCGCAATAGGCGCGGATGGCCTGCGGCGTGAGTTTGGTAAACCGCACGTTCGACACCTGCGTCACGTGTTCGGCCATGTCGGTGAAGTGCACGGCGACCGTGGTCAGGACCTGGTGGGTGCGGCCCGACAGGCGTTCCAGCATCGCTGCCGCCTCGGCCGGGTCGGCCGGTTTGCCGAGGATCTCGTCGTCCACCGTGACGGTCGTGTCGGCCGTCAACACCGGGCGCAGCGGCTGGCGGCGCTGCTGCAGCACGCGCCAGGCGAAAGCGCCTTTTTCGAGCGCCACGCGCACCACGTAATCGTGGGCCGGCTCGCCCGGGTGCACGTCTTCGGTGACGTCGACGGCGCCGCGCGCAGGGTCGCTGCGCAGCATCAGCAGGTCGAAGTCCACGCCGACCTGGCGCAGCAGTTCCCGCCGCCGCGGGCTTTTCGAGGCGAGGTAGATTTTCTTGTCGAGGACTTTCATAAGATAAATGCCGTCAGACGCGGTGGTACGGATGGTTCTGGGTAATGGTCCAGGCCCGGTAGAGCTGCTCCGCCAGCATGACCCGTACTACCCCGTGCGGCAAGGTCATGCTGGAAATACGGATCAGACCTTCGGCCCGGGCCTTGAGTTCCGGATCGAGGCCGTCGGCGCCGCCGATCAGAAAGGCGGTGTCGCGGCCATCCTGCTGCCAGGCCTGCAATTGCTGGGACAGGCCGACGCTGGTCAGGTCCTTGCCGCGCTCGTCGAGCGCGATGATGCGTACGCCTTTCGGCAGTGCCGCCTCAATGCGCTCGCGTTCGAGCGCCATCGCGGTGGCGGCCGTCTTGCTGCCGGACCGTTCGACCGGCTTGATTTCCTTGAGCACGATGCGCAGCTCGGGCGGCATGCGCTTCGTGTACTCGGCGAAGCCGGTTTCGATCCAGGCCGGCATTTTATGGCCGACCGCGGCGATGATCAGTTGCATTGAAACTCAGCTGGAAAATTACTCTGCAACCTTCTTGGTAACGCGCTTGATGACCTTCTTGGCCGGTGCGGCGCCTTCGGCTGCGGAGGCAACTTTCGGCGTGCGCTTCGGCGGCTTGGCCTTGGTCGCCTCGACGGCGGCGATCTCGGTCTTGCTGGGGGCGACGCGCACGGTCTTGCCGACGGCTTTCGCTGCCGCTTTCTTCGCAGGCGCTTTCGCAGCGGCAGTCTTGGTCGCTGCGGCCTTCTTCGCAGCAGGCTTGCGCTCGTTGACCGGCTTGACTTCCGGCGCATCCTGGTTCGCCGCCAGGTGCTTCGATTTCGTTTTCGGCTCGGCAGCTTCCGCCGCTTCCGGGGTCGACTTGCGCTTGGCCGCGCCCAGCTTGACCGGCTTCTCGCCCCAGATTTCCTCGAGGCGGTAGTACTGGCGGATCGCCGGCTGCATGATGTGGACGATCATGTCGCCCAGGTCGACCAGCACCCATTCACCGGTGTCCTCGCCTTCCATGCCGACGACGTCGCCGCCTGCTTCCTTGACCTTGTCGCGCACCGAGGCGGCCAGCGCCTTCGTCTGGCGGTTCGACGTACCCGAAACGACCGCAATCCGGTCGAACAGGCTGGTCAGCCCGGTCGTGTCGAACAGCATGATCTCCTGGCCCTTGACGTCTTCGAGGGCGTCGACGACGACCGTTTGCAGTTTTTTGATATCCATTAGTTCTTGTATAAATGATGTTGTTGAATATAGTCTAGCACTACCGACGGCACCAGCGAGTTCACGTCTGTACGCGGCTCGCCCGCTCCGTGCAGCAGGGCGCGTACCTGGGTAGCCGAGATGTCGACCGCCAGGGTATGCGCCAGGCACACCAGGCCGGCAGCCGTGGTGCGCACTTGTTCGGGCGGCGCCAGCCGCGGCGCCAGTTCACGCGCTACCGCCGGCGGCAGCGCTTGTTGATCCAGGGTGTAGCCCGGCCGCGCCGCCACCCCGATGTTGGCCAGTTCGAACAGCTGCTGCCATTCGCGCCAGCTGTCGAGGTTTTGCAGCTGGTCGGCCCCCATCAGGAAGACGATCGACGCCTGCGGCCCCAGTTCCGCGCGCAAGCCGCGCAGGGTCTCGACCGTATAGGTGGCCGTACCGCGCACCAGTTCACGCTGGTCGATTACGACCGGCAAGCCGGTGTCTTCGAATGCCCGTTCCAGCATCGCCACGCGGTCGTCGTCGCTGGCCTGCAGCGACGCTTTTTGCCAGGGTTTCGCAGGCAGCACGCGCAGCTCGCTCGGCTGCAGCAGCGCGCAGAACAGCCGCGCCAGCGCGACGTGGCCGTGGTGGACAGGATCGAAGCTGCCCCCGAGCAGGGCGATGCATGCGGTCACGCATTTACTCACTGCGTAGCCAGTCGCGGTGCGGCAGGAAGTCCGAATACAGCACCGCTTCAGGGCTGCCCGGTTCCGGATGCCAGTCGTAGCGCCATTTTACGATCGGCGGCAGCGACATCAGGATCGCCTCGGTGCGTCCGCCCGACTGCAAGCCGAAATGGGTGCCGCGGTCCCACACGAGGTTGAACTCGACATAGCGGCCGCGGCGGTAGGCCTGGAAGTCGCGTTCGCGTTCGCCGTAAGGCGTGTCCTTGCGGCGCTCCAGGATCGGCAGATAAGCGTCGAGGAAGGCGTCGCCGGCGCTGCGCACCATGGCGAAGGCTTCGTCGAAAGGCAGCTCGTTGAAGTCGTCGAAGAAAATGCCGCCGACCCCGCGCGCTTCCTTGCGGTGTTTAATATAAAAGTACTCGTCGCACCACTTCTTGAAGCGCGGGTACAGGCCCTCGCCGTAGGGCGCGAGCGCATCGTGGCAGACCTGGTGGAAGTGGCGGGCGTCGTCGATGTTGCCGTAGTAGGGCGTCAGGTCCATGCCGCCGCCGAACCACCAGACCGGGTCTTTCCCTTCGGCCGTGGCTTCGAAGAAGCGCACGTTCATGTGCACCGTCGGCGCGTAGGGATTACGCGGGTGCAGCACCAGCGACACGCCCATCGCTTCCCAGGCGCGGCCGGCCAGCTCGGGACGGCTTGCCGCCGCCGACGGCGGCAGGTTGGTCCCGGTCACGTGCGAGAAATTCACGCCGCCGCGTTCCAGCACATTGCCTTCCTCGATCAGGCGCGAGATCCCGCCGCCGCCTTCCGGGCGTTCCCAGCTGTCGCGCAGGAAAGGCTTGCCGTCCACCGCTTCCAGTCCCGCGACGATGCGTTGCTGCAGGTCGAGCAGCCAGGCTTTGATGGCGGATGGGGAGGGCGTGGACATTGAAATGCGTGGTGACGGAAAAATAAGTGGGGGATTGTACACTGCGCCGCAGTGCGAATGGTGTAAACGCGTGGAGTCGGGACTCCACCCTACCGTAGGGTGGAGTCCCGACTCCACGCATTACAACGCTTCCGAAATCGAAACGCGCTTATTTGACTCCACGCCACCCGATGTCACGCCGGAACTGCGCACCATCGAAACGGATCTTGTCGACGCCCTCGTAGGCCTGCTTCTGCGCCATCTTGACGCTGTCGCCCAGCCCCACGACGCACAGCACGCGCCCGCCATTGGTCTGCAGCGTGCCGCCCACCACCTGGGTGCCGGCATGGAAGGTCACGCACTCAGGCGTCTCGGCCGGGATGCCTTCGATGGCGTCGCCCTTGCGCGGGCTGTCCGGATAACCGGCGGCTGCCATCACCACACCGACTGCCGTGCGGCGGTCCCATTCGAGTTCGACCTGGTCGAGCGTGCCGTTGCAGGCGTGTTCCAGCACCGTCACGTAGTCGCTTTTCAGGCGCGCCATGATCGGCTGGGTTTCCGGGTCGCCCATGCGGCAGTTGAATTCCAGCGTACGCGGATTGCCGTCGGCATCGATCATCAGGCCGGCGTACAGGAAGCCGGTGAACTGGATGCCGTCCTTGGCCATGCCCTGGATGGTCGGGTTGATGATCTCGCGCATCACGCGCGCATGCATCGCCGGAGTCACGATCGGCGCCGGAGAATAGGCGCCCATGCCGCCCGTGTTCGGGCCCTGGTCCTGGTCCTTCAGGCGCTTGTGGTCTTGCGAGGTGGCCATCGGCAGGACGTGCTTGCCGTCGCACATGACGATGAAGCTGGCTTCTTCGCCGGCCAGGAATTCCTCGATCACGATGCGCGCGCCGGCGTCGCCGAAGGCGTTATCGGACAGCATGTGGTCGACCGCCGCATGCGCTTCCTCGAGCGACATGGCGACAACGACGCCTTTGCCTGCCGCCAGGCCGTCGGCCTTGATGACGATCGGCGCGCCGTTGGCGTCGACGTAGGCGTGGGCTTGCGCGGCATCCGAGAAACTCTGGTACTTCGCGGTCGGGATGCCGTGGCGCTGCATGAAGGCCTTGGCGAAGTCTTTCGAGCTTTCCAGTTGCGCCGCTTCGCGCGTGGGCCCGAAGATTTTCAGGCCGCGTGCGCGGAACAGGTTGACGATGCCGGCGGCCAGCGGGGCTTCCGGGCCGACCAGGGTCAGCGCGATGTGTTCGGCCACGACGAAATCGGCCAGCGCGGCCGGGTCCGTGATCTCGACATTCACCAGGCGCGAGTCGGCGGCGGTGCCGCCGTTGCCCGGCGCGACGTACACCATCTGGACGCGTTCGGATTGGGCCAGTTTCCAGGCCAGGGCGTGTTCGCGGCCACCGGAGCCGACTACCAGGATCTTCATGGGGCGCAAGCCTTATTCTTCGATGACGGCGTTGGTATAGATTTCCTGCACGTCGTCCAGGTTTTCCAGCGCGTCGAGCAGTTTCTGCATCTTGATCGCGTCTTCGCCGGTAAACACGGTCTCGGTTGCAGGCTTCATGATGACTTCGGCCACCTCGGCCTTGAAGCCGGCCTTTTCCAGTGCATCCTTGACGCTCGAGAAGGCGAACGGATCGCACAGCACTTCGAAGCCGCCTTCCTCGTCCTGCACCACGTCATCGGCGCCGGCTTCCAGCGCCGCTTCCATCAGCTTGTCCTCTTCCACGCCCGGCGCGAACAGGAACTGGCCGGTGTGCTTGAACATGAAGGCGACCGAACCCTCGGTACCCATGTTGCCGCCGAACTTGCTGAAGGCATGGCGCACTTCGGCCACGGTACGCACGCGGTTGTCGGTCATGCAGTCGACGATGATCGCCGCGCCGCCGATGCCGTAGCCTTCGTAGCGGATCTCTTCGTAGTCCACGCCTTCCAGGCTACCCGAGCCACGCTGGATCGCGCGCGTGACGTTGTCCTTCGGCATGTTGGCGTCGGCCGCCTTGTCGACCGCCAGGCGCAGGCGCGGGTTGGCGTCGATATCGCCGCCGCCCATGCGTGCGGCGACCGTGATTTCCTTGATCAGTCGGGTCCAGATCTTGCCGCGCTTGGCGTCAGTGGCGGCTTTCTTGTGCTTGATGTTGGCCCATTTGCTGTGTCCAGCCATGTCGAGAATTCCTTAGACGGTATGCAAGAGTGGCCGACATTTTAACATGCGCACCCGCCCGCCAAGGCCCCATCGCCCTTATGGAAACAGCAACAGTGTCCCCCACGCAACAAGCACCAGGCCGCTGATACAGGCCACCACGGGGCCGCGCGGCAGCAGCTTTTCGGCCAGTATCAGGCCCGCCAGGGCGAGCAGGGCACCCAGGTTGGTCACCCCGGCGGCGAACAGCAGCAGCATCAGCAGCCAGCAGCAGCCGATGCAATGCAGGCCGTGCGTAATACCCATGCCCAGCGCGCCCGGCAGGCCCGGCCGCCAGCCCGCCACGACAAAGGAGAGCGGCGCCCGGCAGTGCTGCAGGCAGCGGTGCTTGGCCGGCGTCCACTGGTAGGTTCCGGCCGCGACCAGGGCCAGGCCGCAGACGCTCGGGTTGACGATGGCCATGCCGGCGTCGAGCGCGCCGGCGTCGTGCAGCGCCCATTGCGCCAGCGTGGCGACGGCGCCGAAGCCGCTCCAGGCGGCCAGGTAGCCGAGGACGAAGAAGAAGGTGCCGATGTTCGGGAAGCGCACCGTCTGCGCCAGCCGGTTGATGCGGGCGAACAGCAGGATGACCGGCGTGGCTGCCGGCAGGGTGATCGCCGACAGCATCGCACCCCACATCGCCAATAGCAGCAGCAGTTCCGGCGCGCGGTAGGGCAGCGGGGCCGCGCCGAGCCCATTGTCGGGCAGTGGGCCGGCCGGGAGCACGACCGGCTCGAGCGTGGCGATGCGCAGGGCGCGAAACACGAGGCAGGCCCAGCAGAGCGCCACCAGCATCGCCAGGCAGGCGATGACGAGCGGGCGTTCGCGGCCGGGCTGGGTGTCGACGCGGATCAGGGCCGTCATCCAGGTGCTCCCCGGCCGGGCAGCCGCCCCATGCTCCAGTTCAGCATTGTTCCTCCTCGTTGATCGAGATTGCCGAGGTTGGACCGGCGGCGCGCCCTTGCGTTCCAGGCCCCTGCCGAGCTCGATTCCGTACGACGACGTACAATCGTCGGATGAGCCAGCCTGAATCCGCCGCCACTGCCCCCTCCCTGCCACGTCCGGCCTATATCGCCGGCCTCGCGATCGCGATTGGCGGTGCGGTCTTGTTTTCGACGAAGGCCGTGGTCGCCAAACTGCTGTACCGATACCACATCGATGCAGTGACATTGATCGCGTTCAGGATGCTGTTCTCGCTTCCGGTGTTTGCTGCCGTCGCGCTCTGGAAGATGCGCACCGAAGCGCCGCTCAGCCCGGCGGACCGCTGGCGCATCACCGGGCTCGGCCTGATCGGCTATTACCTGTCGAGCTACCTGGATTTCCTCGGCCTGCAATACATCTCGGTCGGCCTCGAGCGGCTGATCCTGTTCCTGACGCCGACCTTCGTGCTGGTGATCACGGCCACGTTCTTCAAACGCCGCATCGGCGCGGCCGAGTGGGGCGCGCTGGCGCTGTCGTATTGCGGCATCGTGCTGGTCTTCCTGCACGACCTGGCCGGCGGCGAAGCGGCCAATACCATCCTCGGTGCGCTGTTCGTGCTCGGCTCGGCGCTCAGCTACGCTTTTTACCTGCTCGGCTCGGGCGAGATGGTGCGCCGCATCGGTTCGCTGCGCCTGGTGGCCTATGCGATGTGCGTTTCCAGCGTGGCCTGCCTGGCGCAATTCTTCATCCTGCGGCCTGTCGAATTGCTGGTGCAGCCGCTGCCCGTGTATGGCCTCTCGCTCGTGAACGGCGTTTTCTGTACTATCCTCCCGGTGTTCATGACCATGGCGGCGGTGCAGCGCATCGGCGCGGCGACCGCCTCGCAGGCCGGCATGATCGGCCCGGTGTCGACGCTGTTCCTGGGCTTCCTGGTGCTGGGCGAGCCGCTCACGGCGGTGCAGCTGCTCGGCACCGGCCTGGTGCTGGCGGGCATTGCGCTGCTGTCCCTGAAAAAATAGGAAAGAGACCATGAAACCACGCATCGCCCTCATCGCCCACGACAAGAAGAAGGACGACATGATCGCCTTCGCCGGCGAATACCGCGACTTCCTGGCCGGCTGCAACCTGGTCGCCACCGGCACCACGGGTTCGCGCCTGATCAACGAGCTCGGCTTGGCCGTCGAATGCATGCATTCCGGCCCCTTCGGCGGCGACCTGCAGATCGGCGCCCGCCTCGTCACCGGCGAGATCGATTGCGTGATCTTCCTGCGCGATCCGATGACGCCGCAGCCGCACGAACCCGACATCAACGCCCTGGTGCGCGCCTGCGACGTCCACGACGTCGCCTGCGCGACCAACGTATCCACGGCCCGGCTGGTACTGGGCCGCCTCATCTCAACCAATAGGGAGACCACAGCATGATGGCCAAGGCAATCCGCATGACCCGCACCGGCGGGCCCGAAGTACTGGAATACGTCGACGTCGAGGTGGGCGAACCGGGCCCCGGCGAGGCGCGCGTGCGCCAGCATGCGATCGGCCTGAACTTCATCGACGTGTATTTCCGTACCGGCCTGTACCCGATGCCCTTGCCTTCGGGCCTGGGCCAGGAAGGAGCGGGCGTGGTCGAGGCGGTGGGCGAGGGCGTGACCCACGTGCAGCCGGGCGACCGCGTCGCCTATGCCGGTCGTCCGAACGGCGCCTATAGCGAATTGCGCACGATGCCGGCCGACATTCTCGTGAAACTGCCGGATGGTATCGACTTCGAGACCGGCGCGGCCATGATGCTGCAGGGCCTGACGGTCCAGTACCTGTTCCATGGCACGTACCAGGTACAGCCGGGCCAGACCATCCTGTTCCATGCGGCCGCCGGCGGCGTCGGCCTGATCGCCTGCCAGTGGGCGCGGGCGCTCGGCGTGAACCTCATCGGCACCGTCGGGTCCAAGGAAAAGGCGGAGCTGGCGCTGGCGGCGGGCGCCGCCCACGTGATCAACTACAACGAGGAAGACATCGTGGCGCGCGTGCTGGAGATCACCGGTGGCAAGAAGGTGCCGGTCGTCTACGACTCGGTCGGCAAGGACACCTTCATCCGCTCGCTCGACTGCCTGCAGCCGCGCGGCTTGATGGTCAGCTTCGGCAATTCCTCGGGCGCCGTGCCGCCGTTCTCGATGAACGAGCTGGCTTCGCGCGGCTCGCTCTACATCACGCGGCCTTCTCTGGCGGCGTATGTGTCCACCCGTCCGGAGCTGGAAGAGCGCGCGGACGACCTGTTCCGCATGGTCGAGAGCGGCAAAGTGAAGATCGACATCCGCCAGCGCTTCCCGCTGGCCGACGCCCCCGCCGCCCACACCGCGCTCGAGGCGCGCCGCACCACCGGCTCGACCATCCTGCTGCCATGAGGGAGTTCAGCGACGATAACGAGCCGCAGGAGCCGGACACGGTCGGCGCGCCGAAGTTCGGGCGTTTGTTGATTGTGTTGCTGCTGGCGGTGTTGCTGATTATTGTGATTACGTTTGCTTCCGAGGCGTATTTTTCGTAGCGTGGGCGCTCCGCGCCCACGCGGTACGCACGTCTCCGTTCACCGTAATCGGTAAATTGTCGCCCGCGCGGCATCCAAAAAAACGATCGCATACCGTTCGAATGTTTGCCGATTTCGCGAGCGGTGATTCGCGGCCGCGGGTGAATGGATACGCCCGTACCGCGTGGGCTCGGAGAGCCCACCCTACGTTACGCAACCGCCGCAGGAATAAAAAATGCCGGCTTCTCGCCGGCATTTGATTTAACCATCCTTGCGCTGCAACTCGATCCGCCGCGCCTGGCCATTCGGCCCCGGGAATCCCGTAAACGCACTCTGCACCAGCGCCGGCATCACCACGGGCGTCGACAGCTCGCGGCTCATGTTATGCACGGTAACGTCGAACAGGCGTTTGTCCGTCTTGTCCTTGATCGACACCTGCAGCTCGCGCCGGTACTGGTGCTCGATCGAGACCTCGTAAGACGGGAAAGGGCTCCAGAACGGATCGTAGAACGGGTGGTACCAGCCCGCTAGGCGGCCGCGCGGACCGAAGCGCGAATAGTAGCGCGGGCCGAAACGGTAGTAGGGGTAGTCGTAGAACATCGGCGTCACCGGCTGGATCACGCGCACCGGCACGTCGGTGGTGGTGAAGCGCATGCCGACCTTCAGCGCGGCCGCCCCCGTGTTGGCCTCGTTGAAGCCGAGCTGGGCCAGTTGCCCGCGCACCAGGTTCTGGTAGCTCTGGTATTCCAGCGTATTGTCGAAGCTCGGCGGCGCCTCGAAGACATAGCTCTTGTCCTCGAGCTGGGCCGGCCACTGGTGGAAGGTCGTCACGTCCGAGCGGATGGTGCTGGCACACCCGCCCAGCAACAGCGCCGTGAGCGCCATGCCTGCTGCAATCAAGCGTTTCATTTCGTTTTCTCTCCGATTTTTTAGATGGTCTTTGCCTAGCGTCAGACTGCGCCTTTTCATCAATTTTCGCAGATTAATTTACACCTGGTTACCCTCTGCACATGCGGACACATTTCGCCACACCGAAATCGCGCGTGCCCGGTGAAATCTTGTTGGTAAAATAAGGCCCCTTCTTCGACTGTATTTTTCGGACAATCCCATGCGCACCGACACGCCCCAGACGATTTACAGGAAAGATTACACCCCGCCCAGCTACCTCGTGGACACCGTCGAGCTCGGCTTCGACCTCGATCCCGCGCGCACCATCGTCGCCAACCGGATGACGCTGCGGCGCAATCCCGACAGCGCCCAGCGCGAAATCGAGCTCTACGGCGAGAACCTGGAACTGGTGGCGCTGCGCATGAACGGCAACACCCTGAGCGAACAGGATTACCGCATCGAAGGCAGCCTGCTGACCATTCCCGACACCCCGGAAGAGGTCACGCTCGAGATCGAGACGATCTGCGTGCCGGAACAGAACACCACCCTGAACGGCCTGTACACCTCGAACGGCAGTTTTTATACCCAGTGCGAGGCCGAAGGCTTCCGCGCGATTACTTATTTCCCGGACCGTCCGGACGTCATGGCCGTCTTCACCGTCATGCTGCGCGCCGACAAGGACAAGTATCCGGTGCTGCTGTCGAACGGTAACCTGGTCGAAGAGGGCGATCTCGGCGACGGCCGCCACTACGCCAAGTGGGAAGACCCGTTCAAGAAGCCGTCTTACCTGTTCGCGCTGGTTGCCGCGCGCCTGGTCTGCCAGGAAGAAACTTTCCGCCTGGCCGACGGCCGTGACGCCCTGCTGCAGGTCTGGGTGGAAGAGGGCAACCTCGACAAGACCGACTACGCGATGCAGTCGCTGAAGAACAGCATCCGCTGGGACGAGGAGCGCTGGAACCTCGAACTCGACCTGGACCGCTTCATGATCGTCGCCGTCGGCGACTTCAACATGGGCGCGATGGAAAACAAGGGCCTGAACATCTTCAACACGAAGTTCGTGCTGGCCAATCCGCGCGTCGCCACCGACATCGACTTCCAGGGCATCGAAGCCGTGGTCGGCCACGAATACTTCCACAACTGGACCGGCAACCGCGTGACCTGCCGCGACTGGTTCCAGCTGTCGCTGAAGGAAGGCCTGACGGTGTTCCGCGACCAGGAATTCTCGGCCGACATGATCGGCACCGAGACCGGCCGTGCCGTCGGCCGCATCGACCAGGTGCGCACCTTGCGCCAGGCCCAGTTCCCGGAAGACGCGGGCCCGATGGCCCACCCAGTGCGTCCCGACTCGTTTGTCGAAATTAATAACTTTTATACGGTGACCGTGTACGAGAAGGGCGCCGAAGTCGTGCGCATGTACCAGACCCTGCTGGGCCGCGACGGCTTCAGAAAGGGCATGGACCTGTATTTCGAGCGCCATGACGGCCAGGCCGTCACCTGCGACGATTTCCGCCGCGCCATGGCTGATGCGAACGGCCGCGACCTCTCCCTGTTCGAGCGCTGGTACAGCCAGGCCGGCACCCCGGTCGTGCGCGCCGAAACCCGCTACGACGACATTGCCCGTACCTATACGATCACCTTCTTCCAGTCCTGCCCGGCAACCCCTGGCCAGACCAGCAAGTTCCCCTTCCACATTCCGATCGCCGTCGGCCTGCTGGGCGCCGATGGGCGCGACCTGCCGCTCACCATCGGCGGCGAGCATCTCGGCAGCACCACCGTGCTGGAGCTGACGGAGAGCGAGCAAACCTTTGTCTTCGAGAACGTACCGGAGCAGCCGACCCCGTCGATCCTGCGCGACTTTTCCGCACCGATCATCCTCGACTACAACTATGGCGACGCCGACCTGCTGCACCTGTTCAATCACGACAGCGATGCCGTGAACCGCTGGGAAGCCGGCCAGCGCCTGGCCATGGGCCGCTTGCTGAAACTGACGGGCGAAGCCGGCGTCGGCGCGCCCCTGATGCTGGACGACACCTTCCTGCTGGCGATGGGCAAGATGCTGAGCGACGAGACGCTCGACCCTTCCTTCCGCGAACAGGCGCTGCTGCTGCCCTCGGAAGGCATGGTGGCCGAGCAGATCGAGGTCGTGAACCCGCTGTCGATCCACCTGGCGCGCCAGTTCATGCGCGCCAACATCGGCGCCCGCCTGCGCACGGAATTGCTGGCGCAGTACGAAGCGAACCAGACCCCGGGCGAGTACAGCCCGGATGCGCTGTCGATCGGCAAGCGCGCCCTCAAAAACCTGTGCCTGGCCTATCTGACCGCGGCGCAGGACGAAGAGGGCCTGGCGCTGGCCCAGAAGCAGTTCGACGAAGCCGGCAACATGACCGACCGCGTCGCCGCGCTGAGCGCGCTGATCCACGCCCGCGCACCGGGCGCGGATGCGGCCCTGCAGCGCTTCTACGATGAATTCGAGGACGAAGCCCTGGTCATCGACAAATGGTTCATGCTGCAGGCCTCCGCCGCAACCACCGACGTGGCCGCCGTGCGCGGCCTGATGCGCCATCCGGCATTCAACCTGCGCAACCCGAACCGCGCGCGCAGCCTGATTTCCAGTTTCTGCGCCGGCAACCCGGTGCAATTCCACGCCCCGGACGGCAGCGGCTATGCCTTCTGGGCCGAGCAGGTGATCACGCTCGACGGCCTGAACCCGCAAGTGGCGAGCCGCCTGGCCCGCGCGATGGACCGCTGGCGTCGTTACACGCCGGAGCTGCAGGAGCATATGAAGAAGGCGCTGCAGCAGGTCGCCGGCCAGCAACGCCTGTCGAACGACGTGCGCGAAGTGGTCGGCAAGGCTCTGGCCAATTAATTACAAGTATTCAATCCAAAAAGGAAGTTCATGAAACGCGTCAGTCTCACGCAACACCTCGTGGAAGAGCAACGCCTCCACAACACCATCCCGGCCGAGCTGCGCCTCCTGATCGAGGTCGTGGCCCGCGCCTGCAAGCGCATCAGCTACGAAGTCAGCAAGGGCGCGCTGGGCGACATCCTCGGCAGCGCCGACACCGAGAACATCCAGGGCGAAGTCCAGAAGAAGCTGGACGTGATCTCGAACGAGATCCTGCTGGAAGCGAACGAATGGGGCGGCCACCTGGCGGCGATGGCGTCGGAAGAGATGGAAAGCATCCACCCGATTCCGAACCGCTATCCGAAGGGCGAATACATGCTGCTCTTCGATCCGCTGGACGGCTCCTCGAACATCGACGTCAATGTCTCGATCGGCACCATCTTCTCGGTGCTAAAGGCGCCGGAAGGCATGGGCGAGCCGACCGAAGAAGCCTTCCTGCAGCCGGGCACGGCGCAGGTGGCCGCCGGCTATGCCGTCTACGGCCCGCAGACCATGCTGGTGCTGACCACCGGCGACGGCGTGCACTGCTTCACGCTCGACCGCGAAATGGGTTCGTGGGTCCGCACCCAGAGCAATATGCAGATCCCGACCTCGACGAAAGAGTTCGCGATCAACATGTCGAACAAGCGTCACTGGCACCCGCCGGTGCAGCGCTATGTCGACGAAATGCTGGCCGGTAAGACTGGTGCGCGCGCCAAGGATTTCAATATGCGCTGGATCGCCTCGATGGTTGCCGATGTGCACCGCATCCTGAACCGCGGCGGCGTCTTCATGTATCCGGCCGACATGCGCGACCCTTCGCAGCCGGGCAAGCTGCGCCTGATGTACGAAGCGAACCCGATGGCGATGATCGTCGAACAGGCCGGCGGCGCCGCCACCGACGGCACCCAGCGCATCATGGAGATCCAGCCTTCGAAACTGCACCAGCGTGTGCCGGTCTTCCTCGGTTCGAAGGAAGAAGTCGAGCTGGTCACCCGCTATCACGCTGAGTAAGTAATATTTTGGCAAATTCCTGGTGAAATTGCCGAGTCGGACTAGCAAGTTCGCCGGGTTGTTTGCTAGAATACGGCTCTTCGTCGGGATCGCCCGGCGTAGAGCCGCTGTAGCTCAGTCGGTAGAGCAGCGCATTCGTAATGCGAAGGTCACCAGTTCGATTCCGGTCAGCGGCACCAAGGATTTACAAAAAAGCCCAGCTTCACGCTGGGCTTTTTTTTCGTCCGGCGCTTTTTCGCCAGTTTTTCTGTATCCAGCGAGATCTTGCTCGCAGTCCGTTTTAATTTCCTCTATTCACTGAAACACCGCGCAACGGGCGCTATTTCGCGCCGAACGTCCCCGATCCGGTGTCTCTGTTAGTCAACGCACGGTCCCGCTACCCCAGACGTTATATTTTTTGTATCGCGATGCGGTAACCCGACAGCTGCAATCGTGCGGTACGCCTCAGTGGCGTACTCTTGCAAAACGGGTTGCGAAAGTGACGTGGCTGGTTGAGGAACTTTTGAGCTTGCCCGAGGTCGTCGATGCAAATCATTGACCGAAGGCATGATCCGATTGATCCATTGATGTAGCGCAGTTCATTTTCGCGCCTCCGTTTTGTTTCGAGCGGAATCGAGGAAGAATGTGGTGGGGTCGGGTACCGGTCTATTCCGCGTTGGTCTACATTTTACAAGGACAAAAGTCATGGATAATCAGAAGTCGAGCGAGGGAAAAGGCGTTGACGCCAGCAAAAGCGGCAACAGCATGGGCAAGGACGACAAGTCGAGCAGCCTGAACAAGAGCAGCAGCGGCTCCTCGGGCAGCCTGTCGGGCAGCTCGTCGCAGAGCGCGAGCCCATCCACGGGTTCGAGCAGCGGCGCCAGCAATGCCAGCAGCTCCGGCAACATGGGCTCGAGCGCAGCGGGCAGCAGCGGCGGCATGAGTGGTTCGTCGAGCGGCGCGAGCGGCTCGTCGTCGATGGGATCGTCGTCGGTCGGTTCGTCGTCGAGCTCGGGCTCGTCGAACTCCACCATCACGGGTTCGTCGCTGTCCGGTTCGGCCAACACCGGTTCGTCGGGTGCATCGGGCGGCGCGTCGAGCGCAGGTTCGTCGGGCGCGCAGGGCGGCTCGTCGAGCGCAGGTTCGTCGGGCGCGCAGGGCGGCTCGTCGAGCGCTGGTTCGTCTGGCGCCATGGGCAGCTCGTCGTCGGGCTCGTCGGGCTCGTCGTCGGGCACCGGCGCACTGGGCAGCTCGTCCGTCACGGGCGGTTCGGGTTCGACTGGCGGTTCGTCGTCCTCGGGTGCGCAGGGCGGTTCGACCGGAGCCAGCTCGGGCAGCGATTCGTCCTCGAGCCAGGGCATGATGGCCTCGATGAAGCCGGAAGAGATGCACAAGTCGATCGACAAGGCCGCCGAGGCAGCCCAGCCGATGGTCGAGCGCGTCGTGTCTTCGGCTCACGCCGGCGTCGACAAGCTGAGCGGCCTGCTCAGCGGCGCATCGGAACAGTTCAGCAACCGTTCCGCGCAAATGAACGACACCTACCAGCAACTGGCTGATTCGGGTCGCGAATACGTGCGCAACAAGCCGGGCACCGCCGTGGCAATCGCCCTGGGCGCCGGCTACATCCTGGCCAAGCTGCTCGGCGGCAGCCGTCGTCGCGACTACTGATCGGTAGCGCTTCTCCGGAAATCCCGGCCGACACGACGCTCGGCCGGGGTCCGGTTCCAATAACAATAATCCGAGGGTAAATTATGCAAGCTCAATCAACGAGTTCGGCTGCGCACGTCCCTACGCAGGGTGTCGATGCGGTCGAAGCGGCGCGCTCAGGCGTTTCCTGGGGCGCGATCCTGGCCGGCGCGGCGGCAGCGACGGCGCTGTCGCTCGTCCTGTACCTGCTGGGCTCCGGCCTCGGCCTGTCGGCCGCGTCCCCGTGGTCCGACAACAGCGGCGTGGCCTTCGGCATCGGCGCCATCCTCTGGCTCACGCTGACCCAGCTGGCGGCCTCGGCCATCGGCGGCTACATGGCGGGACGCCTGCGCACCAAGTGGACGAGCCTGCACACCGACGAAGTCTATTTCCGCGATACCGCACATGGCTTCCTGACCTGGGCCGTGTCGACCATGCTGGCTGCCGCCCTGTTCTCGGGCGTGATCGCCAAGATGACGGGAACCGCGGTCGACGCCGGCGCCGGCGTGGCCAAGGCGACCATGGCCAGCGGCGCAGCGGCCACTGCGGCAGCGGCCAAGGACAACGGCGACAGCGCCGGCGGCAATCCGCTCGACTATTTCTCGGACATGATGCTGCGCACCGACAAGCCCGACACGACCGGCGGCAGCGCCGACCTGCGCCAGGAAACCATGCGTATCCTCGCCAACAGCGTGAAGAACGGCAGCCTGGCCGCCGACGACCGCGCCTATCTCGCCAGCCGCATCGCCGCCCGTACCGGTCTCGACCAGGCTACGGCCGAGAAGCGCGTCGACGACGTCTATGCCCGCAGCGCCGCTGCCGCCGCGAAAGCCAAGGCCACGGCCAAGGAAGCCGCCGACACCGCCCGCAAGGCGGCTGCCGGTACGGCGCTCTGGCTGACGGTTGCGCTGCTGATCGGCGCTTTTGTGGCCAGCTGGTGCGCCACCCTGGGCGGCAAGCTGCGCGACGGCGTGGCCCATGTGTCCCATCGTTAAATCAAGGAGGACGGTATGCGTTCGATTCTTTTGTGGCTGATCGGGGTTCCGATTCCCATCATCATCCTGCTCGCGCTCATCTTCTGAGCTTTGTGTAGCAAATGAAAACGCCGGCATTCGTGCCGGCGTTTTTGTTTGGTGCGGTGGTTTGAGCGGGCGCCGACGGTGTGGATACGCCGTAACGCGTGGGCATGCCCACCCTACGTTACACACCGGCCACGGGCTGAGGCATGACGTAGGGTGGGCATGCCTACGCGTTTGCACCGTCAATGTAGCCACGACCTTATTTCATCGCCGTCGGCTCCGCCTTGCGCACCGGCTCCTTCGGATGCTTCCTCAACCGGTGCACCCCACGATTCATCCAGTTCTTGAAATCGTCCACATACGTGAACACCGCAGGCACCACCAGCAAGCTCAACAAGGTCGAGGTAATCAAGCCCCCGATCACCGCAATCGCCATCGGCGACCGGAAACTCGGATCGCCCGACAGCCCCAGCGCCAGCGGCAGCATGCCCGCACCCATCGCGATGGTCGTCATGATGATCGGCCGGCTGCGCTTGTGGCAGGCGTCGACCAGCGCCTCGAAGCGGGCCATGCCGGCCTCGCGCGCCAGGATCGCGTAGTCGACCAGCAGGATCGAGTTCTTGGTCACGATCCCCATCAGCATGATCAGGCCGATCATGGTCGGCATCGACAGCGCGCTGCTGGTGATCAGGAGGGCGATGAAGGCGCCGCCGATCGACAGCGGCAGCGCGGCGAGAATCGTGATCGGCTGCATGAAGTCGTGGAACAGCAGCACCAGCACGCCGTAGATGCACAGTACGCCGATCGCCATCGCCACGCCGAAGCTGGCGAACAGCGCCTGCATTTCCTGGGCGTCGCCCAGTTCCGCGATCTGCACCGAGGCCGGCAGCTGCTGGAAGGCGGGCAGGGCGCGCGCTTCCTTGTTGACGTCGCCCAGCGAGCGCCCGCCCAGTTCCACGTCGAGCGTGACGTTGCGGCTGCGGTTGAGACGGTTGATCTCGGCCGGGCCGCTTTCCATCGTGATGTCGGCTACCGTCGAGAGCAGCACCGGCCCGTTCTTGCCCGGCACGGTCAGGCGGCCGATGGCGTCGAGGTCGGCGCGCACGGCGTCGGGCAGCTTCACCCGGATCGGCACCTGGCGTTCCGACAGATTCATCTTCGCCAGCGACTGCTCGTAGTCGCCGGCGGTGGCCACGCGCACCGTCTCGCCGATCGCGGCGGCCGTCACGCCCAGGTCCGCCGCGCGGGCGAAATCGGGGCGCACGATGATTTCGGGACGCACCAGCGAGGCGCTCGAGCTGACGTTGCCGATGCCCTGCAGGCCGCGCAGTTCGCGCTCGGCGCGGCGGGCGGCGACGGCCAGCGCCTGGGGGTCTTCGCTGCGCAAGACGAGCTGCAGCTTGCCGCCGGTGTCGGCCTGGCCGACGCTAAAACGCGCGCCCGGAATGCCGGACAACTGTGTCCGGATCTGGCGCTCCAGCTCGGACAGCGATTCGTCGCGGTCGCTGCGGTGCGAGGTCGTCACCGTCAGCACCGCGCGGCGCGCTTCGGCCGAGGCGCCGGGCGCAAAGGCGTCGCCGCTGGACCCGCCGCCGATCGAGCTGAACACGCTTTTCACGCCGGGCACGCGCATTGCCGCCAGGCGCGCCTGCTCGGCCACGGCGTGGGTCTGGTTCAGGGTGGAGCCGGGCGGCAGCTCGACGTTGACGATGGTCTGGCCGCGGTCGGCCGCCGGCACGAAGCCGGTCGGCAGCAGCGGCACCAGAGAAATCGAGGCGGCGAAGAACAGCATCGAGGCGATTGCCGTGATGCGGCGGTGGCGCAGGCACCACTGCATGGTCTTCATGTAGCGCCTCATCAGCGCGCCGTCTTCTTCGACGTGCGGCTTGGCGGGTTTCATGATGTAGGCCGCCATCATCGGCGTCAGCAGGCGCGCCACCACCAGCGAAGCGAGAATCGCCAGCACCGCCGTCCAGCCGAACTGTTTAAAAAAGCGCCCCGGAATGCCGCCCATGAAGGCGGTCGGCAGGAACACGGCGACCAGCGAGAAGGTCGTCGCGATCACGGCCATGCCGATTTCGTCGGCCGCTTCCAGCGCCGCCTGCATCGGCGTTTTCCCCATGTGCAGGTGGCGCGCGATGTTTTCGATCTCGACGATCGCGTCGTCGACCAGCACCCCGACCACCAGCGCCAGCGACAACAAGGTTACCATGTTCAGCGTGTAGCCGAACAGGTACTGGCCGAGGAAGGCCGGAATCACCGACAGCGGCAGCGCGGCGGCGGCGACGAAGGTGGCGCGCCAGTCGCGCAGGAACCACCACACCACCAGCACCGCCAGCACCGCGCCTTCGTACAGCATCTCCATCGAGGCGTCGAAGTTTTCCTGCACCGGCTCGGCGTTGTCGACCACTTCCTTGAGCACCACGTTCGGATGCGCCTTCTGCAGTTCGGCCACCGCGGCGCGCGCGCCTTCGGCGATCTCGGTCTCGCTGGCGCCGCGCGTGCGGAAGACTTCGAAGCCGACCACTTTTTTTCCATCCTGCTCGGCCAGCGAGCGCGGCTCGGACACCGTATCGATCACGGTCGCGACTTCGTCCAGGCGCACGCGGCGCCCGTCCGGCAGCGGAATGTCCATGCGCGCCAGTTCCTGCGCGCTGCCCACGGTGGCCAGCGTGCGCACCGACTGCTCGGCGCCGCTGACGTCGCCGCGCCCGCCCGGCGCTTCCCTCTGCACGTTGCGCAGCTGGCGCGACACGTCCAGCGCCGACACCCGCAGCGCGGCCATGCGCGCATCATTGAGTTCGACCCGCACTTCGCGGTCGACGCCGCCCACGCGCTTCACCGCGCCGAGGCCGGGCACGCTGAGCAGGCGCTTGGACACCGTGTTGTCGACGAACCAGGAAAGCTCCTGGTCGTCCAGGGCGTTGGTGTTTTTGGCGGAAGCGGTGAAGGTGAGGATCGAGCGGCCCGCGGTGGCCGCCTTGGTCACGCTCGGCTCGCGCATCTCGGGCGGCATGTCGGCGCGCACCTGCGAAACGGCGCCGCGCACGTCGTTTTCCGCGTCCGACAGGTTCTTCTCGAGGATGAATTCGACGGTGATCGTGGCCACGCCGTCGAGCACCTTCGTATAGATGTTTTTCACGCCCTGCAGCGTGGCGACCGAATCCTCGATCTTGCGCGCGACCTCGGTTTCCAGCTGGGCCGGCGCGGCGCCGTCGAGCGTGGCGGTGACGGTCACGATCGGCAGCTCGATATCGGGGAAGAACTGGACTTTATTGGCTTTGAAGGCGAGCAGACCGGCCAGCGTCAGCAGCGCGAACAGCAGGATCGCGGGAATCGGATTGCGGATCGAAAGGGCGGAAAAATTCATGGTCCCGTCCTCAGCGCGCCGCGACCTTGGCCGGCTGCGCCGGCACGTTCTTCACCAGATCGCCATCGTTGAGGAAGCCCGCGCCCTCGATCACGATCTGCGCGTCCGGCGCCAGGCCCGATACCACTTCGATGCGCTGGCCCAGGCGGCGTCCGGTGCCGATCTTGACCTGGCTGACGCGGCTGTCCGGGTTCAGGCGGAACACGTAGCTGAAACCGTCGCGCACGGCGATCGCCTGCTGCGGCACGGTCAGCGCGTTCGAGGCGCCGAGTTCGAATTCGCCGCCCGCGAACATGCCCGCCTTCAGGGGCGCGCTGCCCGACAGGTTCGGCGGCAGGTCGACGTAGACCAGCGTGGTGCGCGTTTGCGCATCGACCGTCGGCGCGACGGTGCGCACCTTGCCCAGCACCTCGCTGCCGTTCGCGCCTTTCACGCGCACGCGCGCGCCCGGCTTGACGCGGCCGATATCGGATGCCGGCAGTTCGGCGCGCCATTCCAGGCGGCCCTGGCGGATCAGGCGGAACAGCTCCGTGCCGACGCCGACCACGGCGCCGACGGTGGCGTTGCGCGCCGAGATGATGCCGCTGTCGGGCGCCAGCACCTGCGTGTACTTCAGGCGCAGCTGCTGCTGGGTGAGCGTGGCTTTCGAGGCCGCCACGCGCGCTTGTGCCGTGCGCGCCGCGGTGACGTACTGCGTCACCTGCTGCTCGCTCATCGCGCCGGAACTCTTGAGGGATTGGGCGCGCTTGGCGTTCGCGTCGGCTTCGGCCGCATTCGCCTGCGCTTCCTGCAGCGCCGCGCGCGCCTGCTCGACGTCGGCATTCACGGTATCGGCCGAGAACACGGCCAGCACTTCGCCCTTTTTCACCACGTCGCCCACGTTCACGCGTACTTCCAGCAGGCGCAAGCCGTTCGACTCGCTGCCGATCACCGCTTCCTGCCAGGCCGCGACGTTGCCGTTCGCGCTCAGCTTGAGCGGCAGGCTGGCCGTGCTTGGGCGCGCCGTGGTCACGGTCAGCGCCGGGGTGGCCGGCGCGTTCTTCTTGTCCTCGTCCTTGCCGCAGCCGGACAGGAGAGCGAGCAGCAGGAGGGCCGAGCAGGCGAGGGCAGATGGGCGTGGGGTCGGGGAGGGCATGTGCTGGGATTCCATTCCATTGTCTGGCAAGGCGGTTGCCTTGAGCGCAATGCAGGAGTTTATCAAAAGGCACAAAAAGTTGACGCGATTTCAAGCTCCGCCGTGCCGTCCCGCCCTCCTTCAGGCGCCGCGCAGCAGGAGCAGGGCCAGGAACAGCATCAGCGTACCGGTCAGGGCCTCGACCGCGCGCCAGACGGCGGGCCGCCCGAGCACCCCGGCGAAGCGCCGCGCACCGAGACCGAGGACGCTGAACCACAGCACCGAGGCCGTCATGGCGCCGGCCGCGAAGGCGCCGCGCTGCTCGCCGGCCAGGCTGCTGCCGACGGCGCCGAGCAGCACGACGGTGTCGAGCCAGACGTGCGGGTTCAGCAGAGACAATGCCAGCACGATGGCCAGCGCGCGCCGCAGGCTGATGGCGCTGTCCTGGCCGGACAGCGTCAGCGCCGTGCCGCCACGCAGGCTGCTTTTCCAGCAGCGCCAGCCATACCAGGCAAGGAAGGCCGCGCCGCCAAACCGGGCCAGCGCGAGCAGCACAGGGGAGGCCGCGATCAGTGCGCCCAGTCCCGCCATGCCCAGCCCGATCAGTGCGACGTCGATGGCGATGCAGGTGAGGACGGTGGCCAGCACGTGCTCGCCGCGCACGCCGGTGCGGATCACGTGGGCGTTCTGGGCGCCGATGGCCATGATCAGGCTGGCGCCCAGGCCCAGCCCTTGCAGGAAGATTTGTTGGGAAAACATGCGGACTCCATCACAGGGAAGCCGACATTTTCCCAAGCAGCACCTGCCGATTCAATTATATTTACGAGTATTAAAGCTCATTAAATTCTGCTTAATCATGCACATCGATCCGCGCCGCAGTATCGCCTTCACCACCGCCGTCGATACCGGCAGCCTGGAACTGGCCGCCAGCCGGCTGGGCCTCACGCCCTCGGCCGTCTCCCAGCGCATCTCGACGCTGGAACAGGAACTCGGCACCCCACTGCTGGTGCGCAGCCGACCCTGCCGGCCGACCATTCCCGGCATGCGCCTGCTGCAGTACCTGCGCCGCAGCGAGCTCCTCGAAGCCGAATTCCTGGCCGAGATGGGTATAGACAAGGGACCGGCGCGCGTCGCCCTCGCCGTCAACAACGATACGCTCGCCACCTGGCTGCTGCCGGCGCTCGGCCCCATCCTCGCCGCGGAAGACCTGCTGGTCGACTTCGTGCTCGACAACCAGGGCCATACCTTCGCCTTGCTGGAAGAGGGGCGTGTCGTGGCCTGCATCTCGGGCAAGGCCCAGCCGATGCACGGCTGCACCGCGACGCCGCTCGGCCTGATGCGCTACCGGATGGTGGCGGCCAGCGATTTCGCACGGCGCCGCTTCCCCGACGGCCTGACCCGCGACGCGGCCACGCAGGCGCCGGTCGTCGTCTTCGACCGCAAGGATTCGCTGCAGTCGGCTTTCCTGCTCGAGCACCTCGGCCTGCCGGAGGGCAGCTATCCCTGCCATTACGTGCCCGCCAGCGACCCCTACGTGCAGGCGATCCGGCTCGGCTTCGGCTACGGCATGCTGCCGCTCGAACAGTGCGCGCACATGCTGGAAGACGGCAGCATGGTCGACCTGGCGCCGCAGCTGCCGGTCGACGTGGCGCTCTACTGGCATGCCTGGCGCATCCAGCCGCAGCGCGTCGAACGCATGGGCGCCGCGCTCGTGAAGGCGGCGCGCGACGTGCTGCTGCCGCTGCCCTGAGCGCAGAAGACTACAATGGCCGTCTCGATCGAACAACGCGTGGAGGCCTCCATGAACATGCCGCTGCTGATCGCCGCCGTCTGCACCGGCTTGCCAGGGTGCGCTGCACAAGCGCCCGCAACAGCTGGCGCGACTGCCGCCCCATCCCCCCGCTGCGCCGCGCCGGCCGATACGGCACGCACCGCAAGCGCCTTGCCGGCCAGGGCCGCCGTTCACCCCGAGCCGGAACGCGGCAGCATCGCCGCCAGCGGACGCGTGCCGTCCCATACGGTGACGCCCTCCAGCCGTGCGATGGCAGCGGCGCTGGCGCGCGATCAAAAAACGACAGAGGTGGAAAAACACGGAGAAGGCGTTTGCCCGGCGGACGCGAAACCGGATGCACCGGAAAAGGGCGGGTGAGGAGTGGCGGAGGCCCGAGTGCTTCAACTTCATGCACCGCGCTACATTTCCGCACAGCGATGATGCAGTGCGTCATAAACTCAGGCATACAGGATAGGCCGTCAGAGCAGGCCTACGAAATCAGGGGGAGTAATCCCAGCTTTCCGGTAGTTTTACTGTATTGCGACGCACCATAAAGCGCGCTATAGTGGACCCGTCTCCTCCAGTTTTTCTCCGAAATTCTGGATTGCCGCCCGCTACCGCAAGGTACGCGGGCGTTTTTTTTGGTTCTGGACGCAAGCGCACTGTAGGGTGGGCGCCCTGTGCCCACGCGGTACAGGCGCATGATTCGCACCATCGCAGGTGAACGCAAATGCACGAACCGCGTGGGCACAGAGTGCCCACCCTACGATCGCTCAGGCACCCTCACCCTGGAACGCCCCTGCGCGCCAGGTCAGTACCAGGGTATCGCGGTAACCATGCTCACCCAGAGGCTGAATCGGCGTCGACTCATGAATCACCGCAGCATCGTCCAGCAGCAGCAGCGTCCACGGCTCGAGCATGGTAAAACGCTGGCCACGCGGACCGTGGGCGTCGAACACGCGCGTCTCGCCGCCCTTGATGCCGGTGCGGCCGATCAAAATCACGGCAACGAAATCGACGCCGTCGCGGTGCGCGCCTTCCGGCGTCGGGCGGCCGATGCCGTCGGCGGTATCGATGCGGAACTGGTGCGCTTCCACATACCAGGGTTTGGCAGGCTTGGCCTGCGAGCAGACCGCGCCGAGCGAACGCACCAGCTGTTGCCAGGCCGGCTGGGCGACGGTGGCCGGGTCGATCGGCGCGAACAGGCGATGCATGCCGCCGTGCAGGGCGTTGTACTCGACCGGCTGCCAGTGCGCGCGGTGCGGCGTCAGGTTCAGGCTCTTGCCGTCGTCGATGAAGCAGGAGTGACGGCGGCGCCGGTAGCGGCCGCCGTCCTTCAGATAGTTATCCAGTTCCAGGTGGTCCCAGCTCGGCACGAGGGCGTCGAGGTCGGCCAGCGTGCAGCCGGCCAGACGCGCGACGTCCTGTGGGCGCAGCAGTGCATAGCCATTGCCGAGCAGGGCTTCGGCAAGGCGGGACGGATCGGTATAGGGCAGTTCGTTCGGTGTCATGCCCGCTAGCGTAGCAGTTTTCACAGGGGGCGGTGAAAACCGGCCGCGATGATCACCAGGTCTTGGTGAGCGTCAAACGGAACGAGCGCGGCTCGATCGGGTGGAAGTGGATATCGTCGCGCGGCGACAACTCGCCGGCCAGCTGCGAGGCATAGTAGTAGTCGATGGCCGAATCGCGCCGGTTGGTCAGATTAAACCCTTCGAGTTCCAGCTGCAGGTTCTTGCCCACCTTGTAGCCGATCCGTCCGTTGAGCGTGGCGCTGCCCTGCGAACGCACGCTGTTGTCCTCGATGAGCGGACGCGGACCGAAGTAGCGCAGGCGCAGTGCGCCCGACCACGGACCGACTTTATCGACGCTGAGCGCCAGCTGGCCTACGCCCTCGACGGCGCCCGGAATCCGGTCGCCGTTACGCGAGCGCGCCCGCGCATAAGCCGCATCGAAGTCCACCGCCAGCCATTTCAGGGGGCGCCAATAATTCGAGAACTCGATGCCGGTACGGCGGCTGGCATCGCCCGCTTCGGTCATGCCGGCGTCGCCGATATAGGTCAGCTCGGAGTCGAAGTCGAGGCGGTACAGGGAGATCGCCGTCTGCATCTTCGGAATCGCTTCCGTGCGCATGCCCAGTTCCATGCCGCGCGAGCGCACCAGGCCCGGCGCGCGTTCGAGCGGATCGAGCGTCTTCGGATCGATCGCCGCGACCGTGCCGCGCGCGTCGTTGCTGTGGAAGCCGTGGCCGTAGTTCAGGTAGAACTCGGTCGAGGCGAGCGGCGCGACGATCAGGCTGAACGAGGGGCTTACTTGCGTGTCGCTGGCGCGGCCGGAATTGGCGGCCAGGTCGCTCTTCACGTCGAAGCGGTAGCGGTTCGCACGCACGCCGGCCAGCGTGCGCACGACCTCGTTCCAGCGCGTCGCGCTTTCGATGAAGACGCCGCCGCTGGTCTCGACGACGTGGTCTTCGCGCGTGGTGCGGATGCGTTCGCGCGCGCGCGTGTCGTACAGGCCGTTGAAGATGTTGTCGTTCTGGAGACGGGCGCCGACCGTCAGGTCCGAGGCCATGGTCTCGCCGCGGTGCACGTGCAGCGTGTGCGTCGCATCCAGGCCGCTGGTAACGCGCCGGTCCGGCTGGGCGAACTGGTCGCCATTGACCGGGTCATTCATGAAGTAGGTGAAGTTCGAATACAGGTCGAGCTGGTTACGGATCACGTAGGCGCTGACTTTCGATGCGGACTCCTGCCCGGTCTGGCGCCAGATCCCCGACAGGCTGTAGCGGCGCGCATTGCCGCCATCGCTGTCGTCGATCGCATCGAAACGGCCCAGCGTGCCGTCTTCCACCGCGCGCAGCGGGATCTGGTCGGTCGCGTTCCACTTGCCGCGGTAAGCCATGGCGGTGACACTCCAGCCGTTGTTGGCGTAGCCACGGCTGTAGCGCAGCATGCCGTTGCGCTTGCGGTAGTCGTCGGGCCGGGTCCAGGGTCCTTCGTTGTCCAGCGCTTCCAGCGCGTAGAGCAGGGTACCGCCCAGCAGCTCGGGCGAGCCGGCGATCATGGCGCGCTTGAAACCGTCCTGGCCCAGCGTGATGCTGGCGATGTCCTTCGCCAGCCGGTTGGCGTAGCTGATCTCGGCGCTGCCGGCCGAGGCGAAGTCGCTGTCGCGTGCGGAATACGGGCCCTTGCGGTAGTCGAGGCGGCCGACCAGTTCCGGGATCAGGAAGTTGACGTCGGTCCAGCCCTGGCCGTGCGCATGGCTGCGCTGGTTGACGGGCATGCCGTCGACCCAGGTGGCGAGGTCGGTGCCGTGGTCGAGATTGAAACCGCGCAGGTAGAACTGGTTGGCTTTGCCTTCTCCGCTGTGCTGGCTGGCGATCAGGCCTGGCATCGCTTCCAGCATTTCGCCGGGACGGTAGGCGGGACGCGCCGCCAGCTCCTTCTGGCCGACGCTGCCGGCGTTGGCCGAATCGGCGATGCCGAGCTGGGACAGGCGCGAGCCTTCGACCAGCACGCGCTGGAGCACGAGGTCGTCGGCGAGAACGGGGGAGGCGGCAAACAGCGCGGCCAGCGCGCACGGGATGGGGCGGATCGAAAACATTGATGACTCAGCGCGCAGGCTGTTCCAGGTTGTTGCGGTCGAAGGTCAGCGTGCGCACGGCATTGCCTTCATTGAGATTGACGGTATTGACCTGCTCGGCAATGAAGTCTATCAAGACCGTGTCATGGATGGCGCCCGCCTTCCACAGCGGGGTCTGTTCGATCTCCTGGAACACGGTGACCTTCTCGGCGTCGGCCGTCATGCCGACCCAGCGCAGCTTCAGTTTGACCTTGTCCTGGCCGGCGATCCAGAATCGGTTCTCGACGTATTTGCGCAGCGCATCCTGGTCTTCCTCGTCGTTCAGGTCGAACTGGCGCCCGTACAAATTGGCCAGCAAGGCCTCGATGTCGTGCGCCATGTAGGTGTGGACGATCTCGGTATTGCCGGTGCGGGCATTGAAGGAGACGTCGGTCATCCCCGCGTGGAAGCGGTGCGCAGATACCGCCGCGCTGGCCAGCAGCAGGACGGCCGCGAACGCGGTTTTCAAACGCAGCATCATTTCGCTTCCTTGATTGCCGCGTCAGGCTTCTTCAGTGGCGCATTGAAGTCCTTCATCATGTCGTTCTGCGGACGCTGGGTCTTGAACAGCTCCAGGCGCGACGGCGTCAGCTTGCGCGGCCAGGCGTTGTTGTCGACGTTGATGTCGGCCGTCTCCCAGAACGGATCCTGGGTCAGGCCCGTCATCGGCTCGTCGGTGACGATCAGCTTCGTGATCTTCTTCGGCGAATAGCGCCAGACTTCGGCCGGGATGCGCTCGACATACTTCTTGCCGCTGGCGAGCTGGATCTCCAGCACCAGTGGGGTGACGAGGCCGCCGACGTTGCTGAAGTCCACCAGGTACAGGTGCTTGCCGGAAGAGAGCAGGGCCTTTTCCCAGTCTTCCAGCTTGTCCTGGCTTTCCTGGTACTTGTTGCGGTCCGCATTCGTTACGGTGAAGTCATCGTGCTCGTTGTAGAAGTCTTTCAGTTCAGGATGCGCGTCGACGCGGCGCGGCGTGCCCTTGTTGCGCTGCTCGGTGAGCGACATCGGCTCCGCGTCGCGCAGTTTGCGACGCCATGACTTTTCGATTTCCGGATCCTGGGTGCTGACCGTGTACTCGCTGATGCCGTCCACGCTGACGTCCACGGCGTCGGTCGTGTAGAACCAGCCGCGCCAGAACCAGTCGAGGTCCGTGCCGGAAGCGTCTTCCATCGTGCGGAACAGGTCCGCCGGGGTCGGGCGCTTGAACTTCCAGCGGCGGCCGTATTCCTTGAAGGCAAAGTCGAACAGTTCGCGTCCGAGCACCGTCTCGCGCAGGATGTTCAGGGCGGTGGCCGGCTTGCCGTAGGCGTTCGGGCCGCGCTGCAGGACCGACTCCGAATTGGTCATGATCGGGGTCTGGTTTTTACTCCGCATATAGTCGGTGATGTCGCGCGCTTCGCCGCGGCGCGACGGGTAGTTTTCTTCCCAGGCTTCCTCGGCCAGGAACTGCAGGAAGGAGTTCAGGCCCTCGTCCATCCAGGTCCACTGGCGCTCGTCCGAGTTGACGATCATCGGGTAATAGTTGTGGCCGACCTCGTGGATGATCACGCTGATCAGGCCATACTTGGTCGCCTTCGAATAAGTCAGCTCGCCGGTTTTCTTGTCCTTGGTCGGCCGGCCGCCGTTGAACGAGATCATCGGGTATTCCATGCCGCCCACTGGGCCGTTCACGGAAATCGCGGTCGGGTACGGGTAATCGAAGGAGTACTTGCTGTACTGCTCGATGGTGTGGATCACGGCCTGGGTCGAATACTTCTCCCACAGCGGGTTGCCTTCCTTCGGATAGTAGGACATCGCCATGACCTTGTTGGCGCCGCTCTGGATGCCCTGCGCATCCCAGATGAACTTGCGGCTCGAGGCGAAGGCGAAATCGCGCACGTTCTTCGCCTTGTAGCGCCAGGTCTTCGTGCTGGTCGCGCGGTCCTTCTCGTTGGCCTCGGCCTCGGCCTGGGTGACGATCACGACCGGCTTGCCGGCGGTGCGGGCCCGCGCCAGGCGCTCGCGCTGGGCGGCGCTCAGGACTTCGTTCGGATTCTGCAGTTCGCCGGTGGAGGCGACGATGTGGTCGGCCGGGACCGTGAGCTCGACGTCGTAGTCGCCGAACTCCAGCGTGAATTCGCCGTCGCCCACGTACTGCTTGTTTTGCCAGCCCTTGATGTCGTAGTAGGCCGCCATGCGCGGGAACCACTGGGCCACTTCGAAGATGTCGTTCTTGTCCTCTTTATCGAAGCGCTCGTAGCCGGTGCGGCGGCCGACGATGTTCGCTTCCGGGACGTTGAAGCGCCACTCGAGCGCGAACGAGAAGCGCGCGCCCGGCTTCAGAGGCTGCGGCAGGTCGATGCGCATCATCGTCTTGTTGACGACGGTGTGCAGCGCGCCGCCACCAAGCGCTTTCACGTTCGCCACCTGGATGCCGCCGTCGAAGGCGCGGCTGTCGAAGTTGGCGCGCAGCGCGTCGAACTTCACGCCTTCGGGGCCGGTCTTCTGCCAGGCTTCGCGCGAGGGCAGGGTCGAGATGTTGCGGTTGTCCGAATCGGGGCGGAACATGTTCTGGTCCAGCTGCACCCACAGGTAATGCAGGGTGTCGGGCGAATTGTTGTAATAGGTGATGGTGCCCGCGCCCGTGATGGCGCGTTTGGTTTCGTCGAGCCGCGCGCGCAGCTTGTAGTCGGCGCGCTGCTGCCAGTAGGCGTGGCCCGGGGCGCCGGAGGCGCTGCGGGTCGTGGACGGCGTCGGCAGCAGCTCGTCGAGCTGGCGGAACTTGTCGTCGAATGGGTCGGCGGCGTGGGCGCCGGTGGACAGGGCCAGGGTCAGCGCACAAAGGCGGGCGAGCTGCTTCATCATCATGTTTGTGTTACCTGTTCTGAAAAAAACGAAACCGGCAGCCACGCTTTTGGCGCAGCTACCGGCTGTAACGTAGGGTGGGCATTCCATGCCCACGCGGTATCACAGCTCGAACAGCCGTACCGCGTGGGCACAGAGTGCCCACCCTACAAAAGCATTACTGCACCTTCGGCACCGTATCCTTTTCCTGCTTGGTGCCTTCAGCCGCCTTCTCTTCCTTGGTCTTCAACTTGGCATTGAAGTCCTTCATCATGTCATTGCCCTGACCACGTTCGGACTTGAACAGCTCCAGGCGCGACGGAGTCGCCTTGCGCGGCCAGGCGTTGTTGCTCTGGTCGATGTCGGCGGTTTCCCAGAACGGATCCTGGGTCAGGCCGGTCATCGGCTCGTCGGTGACGATCAGCTTCGTGATCTTCTTCGGCGAGTAGCGCCACACTTCGGCCGGAATGCGCTCGATGTACTTCTTGCCGCTGGCGAGCTGGATCTCCAGCACGAGCGGCGTCACCAGGCCGCCGACGTTGGTGAAGTCCACCAGGTACAGGTGCTTGCCCGACGCGAGCAGGGCCTTTTCCCAGTCTTCCAGCTTTTCCTGCGACTCGTTGAACTTGTTGCGGTCGGCATTCGTGACGGTGAAGTCGTCGTGCTCGTTGTAGAAGTCCTTCAGTTCAGGATGCGCGTCGACGCGGCGCGGCATGCCCTTGTTGCGCTGGTCGGTCAGCGACATCGGCTCGGCGTCCTTGAGCTTCTTGCGCCATGCCTTTTCGATTTCCGGATTCTGGGTGCTGACGGTGTACTCGCTGATGCCGTCGATGCTCACGTCCACCGGGTCGGTGGTGTAGAACCAGCCGCGCCAGAACCAGTCGAGGTCCGTTCCCGAGGCGTCTTCCATGGTGCGGAAGAAGTCGGCCGGGGTCGGGCGCTTGAACTTCCAGCGCTGTGCGTATTCGCGGAAAGCGAAGTCGAACAGTTCGCGGCCCAGCACCGTCTCGCGCAGCACGGTCAGCGCGGCGGCCGGCTTGGCGTAGGCGTTGTTGCCGAACTGGAGGAGCGACTCCGAGTTGGTCATGATCGGCACCTGGTTACGGCTCTTCATGTAGTCGGTGATCAGGCGCGGTTCGCCGCGCATTTCCGGCCACTGCTCTTCCCAGGCTTCCTGGGCCAGGGTCTGCACGAAGGAGTTCAGGCCCTCGTCCATCCAGGTCCACTGGCGCTCGTCGGAGTTGACGATCATCGGGAAGTAGTTGTGGCCGACTTCGTGGATGATCACGCCGATCAGGCCATACTTGGTGCGCTTGCCGTAGGTGAGTTCGCCGGTCTTCTTGTCCTTGGTCGGACGCGGGCCGTTGAACGAGATCATCGGGTATTCCATGCCGCCCACCGGACCGTTCACCGAAATCGCGGTCGGGTACGGGTAGTCGAAGGAATACTTGTTGTACTGTTCGATGGTGTGGACGACGGCTTGGGTCGAGTACTTCTCCCACAGCGGATTGCCTTCCTTCGGATAGTAGGACATGGCCATCACGTCGGTGTCGCCGCTCTTGATGCCTTGCGCGTCCCAGATGAACTTGCGGCTCGAGGCGAACGCGAAATCGCGCACGTTCTTCGCCTTGAAGTGCCAGGTTTTATTCGTGGTGGCGCGGGTCTTCTCGGCCGCTTCGGCCTCGGCCTGGGTGACGATGATCACCGGCTTGTTCGACTTCTTCGCGCGCTCCAGGCGCTCGCGCTGGGCCGAGCTCAGGACCGAGCCGGGATTTTGCAGCACGCCGGTCGAGGCGACGATGTGGTCGGACGGGACCGTGATCTCGACGTCGTAGTCGCCGAACTCCAGCGTGAATTCGCCGGCGCCCAGGAACTGCTTGTGCTGCCAGCCGTAGACGTCGTAATAGGCCGCCATGCGCGGGAACCACTGGGCGATCTCGAACAGGTCGTTCTTGTCGTCGAACTTCTCGAAGCCCGAGCGGCCGCCGAGCACCTTCTGCTCGTTGATCTTGTAGTTCCACTCGACGTCGAAGGAGAAGCGCTGGCCCGGTTTCAGGGGCTGCGGCAGGTCGATGCGCATCATCGTGCGGTTGATGACGTAGGCCAGCTTGCGGCTGCCCGACTTCACATTGGTGATGTTGAAGCCGCCGTCGAAGCTCAGACCTTCGAAGGTCGTGCGCAGGGCGTCGAACTTCATGCCTTCTTCCGGGCTGCGCGGCTTGGCCCAGGCCTCGCGCGAAACCGAGGTGGCCGACATGCGCGCGTCCGAGTTCGGCTTGTAGATGTTCTGGTCGAGCTGCACCCACAGGTAATTGAGGGTGTCCGGGGAATTGTTATGGTAGGTGATCGTTTCGGCGCCGCGGATCGAACGGTTCGCTTCGTCGAGCGTGGCGCGGATCGTGTAGTCCGCGCGCTGCTGCCAGTAGGCGTGGCCGGGTGCACCGGAAGCGGTGCGGATGGTGGACGCCGTCGGCAGCAGCTCGTCGAGCTGGCGGAACTTGTCGTCGAATGGCTCGGCCGCGAAAGCGGACACGCTGAGGCACAGCGCGGCCAAGGCGATTGGCAAACGGATCATGTTTCCCCTGTTTTTATATGGAATTAGGAAAAAGTATTCTAAGCGTATCTTTCCAGCAATCCGATGCCGAATTGTAAAAATCCTGATACATGATGCATATGCCACACGGATGGGCCGGCTGGCAGGGGCGCCAGGAGCTCAGGCCAGCAGTTTCAGGTCGAGCGCGCGCTCGGCCAGCCACACCATGGCCAGCAGCGCGATCAGGGCCGAGCCGCCGCCCAGCACCACGCGCCGGTAGAACGCGCCGCGCCGCAGCAGGTAGGCCAGCGGCAGGAAGGCGGCGACGATCGCCAGCTGGCCCAGTTCGACGCCGACGTTGAAGCCGACCAGCGACAGCACCAAGGCGCCTTGCGGCAGCCCGAGGTCGGCCAGCACGCTGGCGAAGCCGAAGCCGTGGATCAGGCCGAAGCCGAAGGCGACCAGCGCGCGCCAGCGGTGCGCCAGCGGCCACAGGTTGTTCAGGGCCGCCAGCATCACCGAGGCCGCGATCGCCGATTCGACCAGGCGCGAGGGCAGGCTCAGGGCGCCCAGCGCGGCCAAACTCAGTGTCAGCGAGTGCGCCAGCGTAAAGGCGGTGACGATCTTCAGCACGTCGACGATGGAGGCGCGCAGCGTCTCGCGTTCGCGCCAGTGGCCGCCGTCGCGCACCAGCACCGCCGGCAGCAGCAGCGACACCAGGAACAGGATGTGGTCGAAGCCGATCCAGATGTGCCAGACGCCGTGGCGCACGTAGTCGGCGAACTGGCGCCAGCGCGAGGGCGCGGCCAGCTGCAGCATCTGGCTGGACGCGTCGGGCGCGAAGATGGCCGTGCTGGTCGCGGCGCCGTGGGTCAGGCGCAGCAGGCCCTTGTGCTGCGGGTCGATGTCGAACAGCAGGCCGTAATCGACGCCCAGCGCCGCGACCGGCTTCGCACACGCGCCTTGCAGGCGCAGCACCGCATAGGCGCCGTCGGTATGGGTGTCGACCAGGTGCCCGGTCACGCGCAGCGGGCAGGCCGCGCCCTCGCTGGACAAATGCAGGCGCGCCAGGGCGTAGGCGGCGATCGCCTCGTGGCGTGTCCGCACTTCGTCCCAGGTAATCGCCGCGTCGCCGTCGGCGTCGAGCCCGACGGCCATCTCGAGGTCGCGCAGGGCGATGTCCCACTGGCCCTCGATGCGTTCGCCCTGCACGGCAAGGCTGAGGTAACTGTCGCTGGCCTTGTGCGCCTGCGCGGGCAGGGCGCAGCCGAGGAACAGTATCGCCAGCAGGAGACAGCGCGCGATCATGCTGCGCTCCCGAAGCGGGCCACGATTGCGGCAAGGCTTGCGTCTTCGATGCGGCTCTTCTTCAGCCAGGCGCGCACCAGCGCCTGCGCCTCGGCGTCGCCGCCGGCCAGGGCCGCCTGCGCGAGGATGCGCAGGTCGGCCGGTTCCTTCTGCACTGCCCAATTCAGCTTGGCCAGGCGCACGGCCGCGGCGGCGTCGCCGCGCACGGCCAGTTCGAAGCGCGCCTGTTCGCGCTGGTGCACGTTGTCGCGCCGAAGCATGGCGGCATCGAAGCGCGCCGCCAGTTCGGCCGTCGCGCGGGCGGCGTCGGGCCGGCCCGCCGTCTTCAGGGCGATGGCCTGGCGCAGCAGCAGCGCGTCGGCCTGGGTCTTGTCTTTCAGGAGCGTGATGACCTCGGGCGCGCGGCCGCGCTCGAGCAGGAAGTCGGCATAGGCGGCCAGCAGGTAGCTGTCCTGCGGGTCGAGGGCGAGCGCTGCGCGGAAGTGGGCTTCGGTCGCATCCGGCCGGCCCAGGCGCGCGGCCATTTCTCCGAGCAGGGTCGCCACCCACGCGCGCAGCGGCGCCGGGCTGCCGGCACGGGAGTCAAACGTTTGGAGCAGGCGTTCGTAGCTGGCCGCGGCCTGGCCGCTGACGCTGCCCACGCTGGCCAGGCAGGCCTGCACCACCAGTTCGGGCGCACGCGAATACAGGCGCATGCAGCTGGCGCGCGCGCCTGCCGCGTCGCCCGTCACCAGCTGCACCGTGGCGCGCGTCAGCCAGGCCTGGGCGTTGCCGCTATCGCGTTTCAGGACGGTGTCGAGGTCGGCCAGGGCCGGGCCGAACTGGTGGGTGCTCTGGCGCAGCGTCGCGCGCAGCACCAGCACGGAAGAGGGCGGCTCCGGCTGCCTCCACCAGGGCGCCAGCGCCGCCTCGGCATAGCCCAGATAGCGCGGGTCTCCGTCGCGCCGGCTTTGTTCGATGTAGCGCTGGGCCAGCGCCGTTGCCAGGTCCAGGTTGCGGGGATTGGCGGCGAGGGCCGTGCGCAGGCCTTGCAGCTGGCGCCGCGCGGGATCGAGGCCGCCGGGCAGGCGTTCGAGTACCTGCGCGCCGCTGGCGGGAATATAAGGCGCCGCGCCGGCGGCCGTCACGGCAGCGGCGCAGGCGAGTGAAACGATGATCTTGCCGAGCATGCGTACTCCAGAAAACGCGCGGGACGGCTGGCCGCCCCGCACGCAAAACGCCGGATCAGCCGACCGGTTTCGGCTCGGTGTCCTCGGGCTTGGTCTCGGTCACGCCGTCGATGGATGCCGGTTCCTCGTTATCGATCAGCGTGCCGACACGTGCCATCACGTAGTCGAAGAACGAGTCGTTCGCAGCCACCGGCGGCTTGTCGGTGCCGGACTGGCCGTCCTTGCCGTCGTGGTGGTGACTGCCGCCGCAGGCGCTCAGTGCCAGGGCCGTGCCCAGGGCCGCGGCCAGGCGCAGGTAAGGAGAGGTAGACATGGCATCTCTCCTTACTGGTTGCCCGGCAGCGGCGTGTTCAGGTAGGGGAAGGCCGCCTTGAAGCTGTTCGCATCCTTGCGCACGCCGTCGGTCAGCGACAGGCCGCCGGCCGGGGCATCGGCCGGCTTGCAGCCGACGCCGAGCGCATCGTTGGCTCCGGTCAGCACGCACAGCGCGCCCATCGCGACACGCAGCTCGACGTCGACGATGTCGTCCGCCGGGCGGCGCCCGTTCGGGAAACCGGCATTGTCGCCCGCGGCGACGCCGAGCGGATTCTGCGACGCCTGGGCGGTCGGTTCGATGCTGGTATTCAGGCGCAGCATCTCGGAGGCGACCACGTTCTTCGGCTGGTTCACGCCGGGGATCCCCTTCAGGAAGGCGGTCACCAGGTCGGTACGCGGGAAGTTGGTCGGCGCCTTGGCCGATGGGAACAGGGTCTCGACCACGGCCGGCAGCACCGGATTGGTGACGTAGTTGGCCCACTGGGCGTCGTCCTTCGGCTTGGAGGTGTTGAAGCGGTCCTTGTCGTCCATGCCGATGATGACTTCGTTCACGAGCGGCATGCCCAGGCGCGACACCTGGGTCCAGGCGCCGCCTTCCTTGACGGCGGTGTTGATGCCTGAGGCCGGGTTCGGATTGACCAGGCGCGCCTGGCGCACGCTGGCCGTGGCATAGGCGCCGATCACCGGATCGGCGCTGGTCGCCAGGCAGCCCACCGGCAGTTCGAGCGCGATCGTGCTGACGTTCTTGTTCTCCAGGTCGTTCTTGTTGCCGGCCGCTTCAGGTCCGAGCGGGTTCAGGTTGAACAGGTCGAAGATCTTGCCGACCGCGATATAGAAGGGCTCCTTGCGCTGGCCGACGAACACGCGGCCGGTGCCGCAGCCGGGCACGTTGATGTCGTAGATGTGCTGGTTGGCGTAGGTCTCGTAGCCGCCCGTGCCGCCGAAGACCTTGTCGCCGATGTTGTCGACCGGCTTGTCGAATTCGGTGGCGCCGCTTGTGCCGGCCAGGCGGGTGCGGGTGCCGCTGCGGCGGTCGCCCTTGACCATGTCGATGGTGTAGGTCTCGCGCACGTTCAGGGAGGCCGGGTTGACGCCGCTGATGGTCGACGAATTGATCAGGGGGATCAGAACCTGCTTGCCGCCGATGTTGAGGGCGGTGCGCTTGGACGTGTTCTTGAAGCGCACCTGAAAGGTAATGTCTTCCTTGGCGTCGCCATTGTTGTCAACGTGGATTTCGTAGAGGGCGTTCTGGTCGAACTGGTAGAAGTTCGGGCCGCCTTGCGGATCCTGGAAGGGAATGAAATTCGCGATCATCGTCACGAAGCCGCTGCGCCCCGGCGCGTAGCTGCGGAACATGTAGAAGTCGGTGCCGTCGACTTTTGGTGAATTCGTCAAAAACGGCGCTTCGCGGTGACTCGAAGCAATTGCTGGACCGGACAGCGCAGCGAGCGCCGTTCCCGTCAAAATGGCTGCCGTCCATAGGGATTTCTTGTGCACTTGTCGCATCTCGCTCTCCGATAAATTGTATTGTTTAAGTTTCGCTTAAGTTCGCGATTTGAGGATATTGAGTATGTTGCAGTCGTGGCGCGCGATTGAATGCTTGCGTTCGGCGCTGGCTGTAAGGGCATATACGTGAACCGGGGCTTATCGGATTCAATATTTTTTATGGCAAGCGTGCGCGGCTGTAAATATGGTATTTTGCTTCGCGTTAATACCTCGGCCACGGCCATGAATCCATGCAAGGATCTGCATTGAGTACTCCGCCGACACAGGCCGATCCGGCGCAATTGCGCGCCTGGCTGCATGGCGCTGCGCGGCGCGACCGCCTGGCTTTCCGCGCGCTCTACGAGGCCAGCGCGCCGCGGCTGTACGGCCTGGCGCTGCGCATCCTCGGCCGGCGCGAGCTGGCGGAAGAGGTGCTGCAGGAGAGCTTCGTCGCGATCTGGCATCACGCGGTCGACTACGAGAGCGCGCTGTCGGCGCCGATGACCTGGATGACGGCGATCGTGCGCAACCGCGCCTTCGACGTCCTGCGGCACAGACGCAGCACGGGCGAGGACGATGCGCTCGACAGCGCCGCGCTGGCTTCGCTGGCCGACCTGGCGGCGACGCCGGCCGAGCGCCTGCAGACGAGCAGCGAGGCGCAGGCGCTGGCCGATTGCATGGCGGCGCTCGAAGCACGGCACCGCGAAGTGATCGGCATGGCCTTTTTCCACGACCTCTCGTACAGCGACGTCGCCAATAAATTGACCCTGCCGCTCGGCACTGTGAAAACCTGGATCCGGCGCAGCCTGGCGCGCCTGCATGACTGTCTCAGCGCACGAGGCGCCGCATGAACCTGCGCGGCAACGAAGCCCTGCGCGAGCGGCTCGCGTCCGAATACGTGCTGGGCACGCTGCGCGGCGGCGCGCGGCGCCGTTTCGAGCGCCTGATGCAGGACGATGCCGCCCTGCGCCGCACCACCCGCGAATGGAGCGAGCGCCTCGGCGCCATGGCCGAATTCGCGCCGCCGGTGGCGCCCGACCGGCGCGTCTGGCGCGCGATCGAAGCGCGCCTGCACTGGCAGGCAGCGCCGCGCTGGCAGTTCTGGCGCCACGGTTCGCTGGCGCTGTGGCGTACCCTCGGGCTGGCCTCGTCCGCGCTGGCCGCGCTGCTGCTGGCGACGGTGCTGCTCGATCGTCCCGACACGGCGCGCATGAGCGACATCGCCAGCCTGCTCGATGCGCAGCAGCGTCCCGCCCTGGTCGTGACGGCCGACCGCACGCGCGGGCTGATGACGGTGAAGGTGGTGGCGGATGTGCCGCTGACGGCGCAGCAGGTCTTGCAGTTGTGGGCGGTGCCGCGCGCGGGCAAGCCGCGTTCGCTGGGCGTGCTCGGAGCGAAGCGCGAACTGACCCTGCCGCTGCCCGCAAATGCGATCGGCGCCGACGTCGCAGTGCTCGCGGTCAGCCTCGAGCCGAAGGGCGGTTCGGCCAACCCGGACGGGCCGAGCGGGCCGATTCTCTACAAGGGCGGCTGGGTCAGGCTGATGTAGGGACCGCAGGCGCCTGCCGCACATGGCGTCACGGCTGGTTGCCCGGCAGCGGCGTGTTCAGGTAGGGGAAGGCCGCCTTGTAGCTGCCGGCGTTCAGGCGCACGCCATCGGTCAGGGGCAGGGCGCCGGCCGGAGCATCGCCTGGCCCGCAGCCGACGCCGAGCGCGTCGCCGCTGCCGCTGAGTGCGCACAGCGCGCCCATCGCCACGCGCAGTTCGATGTCGACGACGTCGTCGCCCGGGCGGCGTCCGTTCGGAAAGCCGGCGTTGTCGCCGCCGGCCACGCCGAGCGGATTCTGCGCTGCCTGGGCGGTCGGCGCGATGCCGGTATTCAGGCGCATCATTTCGGAGGCGACGACATTCCTGGGCTGGTTCACGCCCGGCAAACCCTTCAGGAACACGGTGACCAGGTCGGTGCGCGGAAAATTGGTCGGCGCCCTGGCTGCCGGGAACAGGCTCTCGACCACCGCCGGCAGCACCGGATTGGTGACGTAGGTGGCGAACTGGGCATCGTCCCTCGGCCTGGAGGCGTTGAAGCGGTCCTTGTCGTCCAGCCCGATGATGACTTCGTTCACCAGCGGCATGCCCAGGCGCGATACCTGCACCCAGGGACCGGCTTCACGGGAGAGGTTGTTGATGCCCGAAGCCGGACTGCGGTCTAGCAGGCGTCCCTGACGCACGCTGGCCGTCGCGTAGGCGCCGATCACCGGTTCGCCCGGGGCGGCGAGGCAGCCGATCGGCATTTCCAGTGCGATGCTGCTGACGTTCTTGTCGTCGAGGTCGTTCTCGTTGCCGCCGGCCTCGGGGCCGAGCGGATTCAGGTTGAACAGGTCGAAGATCTTGCCGACCGCGATGTAGAACGATTCGCGGCGCTGGCCGACGAACACGCGGCCGGTGCCGCAGCCCGGCACGGCGACATCGTAGATGTGCTGGTTGGCATAGGCTTCGTAGCCGCCGGGGCCGCCAAACACCTTGTCGCCGATGTTGTCGACCGGCTTGTCGAATTCGGTGGCGCCGTTGGCCGCGGCCAGCCGCGTGCGCGTGAGGCCCTGGCGGCTGCTGCGCACCATGTCGATGGTGTAGGTCTCGCGCACGTTCAGCGCGGCCGGATTGACGCCGCTGATTGTCGAGGAGTTGATCAGGGGGATCAGGACCTGCTGGCCGCCGATGTTCAGCGCGGTGCGTTTCGAGGTGTTCTTGAAGCGCAGCTGGAAGCTGATGTCTTCCCTGGCGTCGCCGTTGTTGTCGACGCGGATCTGGTAGAGCGCGTTCTGGTCGAACTGGAAGAAGTTCGGGCCGCCATAGGCGTCCTGGAAGGGGATGAAGTTCGCGATCATCGTCACATAGCCGGCGCGTCCCGGCGCATAGCTGCGGAACAGGTAGAAGTCGGTACCGTCGACCTTCGGTGCGGTGGTCAGGAAGGGTGCTTCACGGTGGCTCGAGGCGCCGGCCGGCACGGACAGCGCAAGCAGCGCGCTTCCCGTCAACAGGGCAGCTGCCCACAAGGAATACTTCTGCATTGGTCTCATCTCGTTCTCCGGTAAACAGGCTCGTTTGATGATTGCTTGCGCCCCGCCCGGCGAACGGTTTTCGCGTGACGGGTCTATGACTATATACGCGGCCCGGGGCGGGTCGGATGCACACCTTTGGCTTGCAAGGTGCGGCTATGACAGTCGTCGTTTTCGTCGCGATGTCACAACGGGCTATTACTAAAAGAAAGTGAATATCAACAATGTTAATTCTCGACACATTGCCGTATTCCTGTACGATGGGAGGATGGTTAAAAAAGCGCTGATCGTCGATGACTTGCCCCTGGACGTCGCCCTGACCCGGCGCGTCTTGCAGGGCTGCGCCGTGGAGCACGATGTCGTCGTGGTTTCGGACGGAGAAGAAGCGCTGCGCGAGCTGCACCGTGCGCACGACTTCGACCTGGTCCTGCTCGACCTGAAGCTGCCGAAGGTGGACGGCTTCGAAGTGCTGAAAGAAATCTCCTCCAAACCCTTCCTGTCCGATGTTCCCGTCATCGTGCTCTCGAGTTCGCGCGATGAGGTGGACCGCGTGCGTACGCGCATGCTGGGGGCGGGCGACTTCGTCGAGAAGGCGATCGATTACGGGGTGTTCAAGGCGGACCTGACGCGGGCGCTGGCGCAGTGCGGGTTTGCGTGAGTCAGTAAACGCGTGGAGTCAGGACTCCACCCTACGATTCAATGGTATTCGTAGGGTGGAGTCCCGACTCCACGCGTTACAGCGCCAGCACGGATACCGACTTATTCAAACCCACGCACCGGCAAACTGCCATCCCGCTGAATCCAGTTCTGCGGCGAATACATCGTCCCTGCATCCGTCGCATGCAGGGTAAACGCATGCCGCGATACCGGCGACCGGTTCGGCGCACTGTAATGCGGCAGCAGCCCGTGAAAACACACCAGCGTCCCCGCCGCCGCTTCGAGCGGCACGGCGGTGCTGTCATCCGGCCACGGCGTCGCATCCAGTTTCTCCATCCTGATCGCATCGCCTTCGCGCAGGAAGCGTTCGCGCAAGGGGCCGCGATGCCCGCCCGGCTCCGCCCACAGGCAGCCGTTATCCACCGTCGCGTCTTCCAGCGCGAACCAGAAGGTAGTCACGCTGATCGGATCGGTGTCGAAGAAGGTCGCGTCCTGGTGCCAGCGCACTTCGCCGCCGATGCCCGGCTGCTTGAAGATGTACATCGACTGCCAGACCTGCGGCCGTTCCAGGCCGAGATCGCGCGCCACGGCCGCCAGTTTCGGGTCGCGCGTGAATGCGGAGAACACCGGATCGAGGTCGTGCATCGCATGGCCGATCTTGTTGATCGAGAGCGCCTTGGCCTGGCGCAGCTGGCCGTCCGGCCCGAAGGCTTCCTCTTCGAAGAAGCAGCGGACAGTATTGTCCGAGCCGAGAAACCAGGCGTCGCTCGCGCGCTCCTGGTCGCGCGTGGTGAAGATGGCGTGCGATTCGTTCGGGTCGAAGGCCTCGACGATGGCTTCGGCGCGTGCCCGCAGCGCCGCGATCTGGTCGGGCGACTTGAAACCGGGGAGGACGAGGAAGCCGTCGCGTTCGTACCGGGCGCGTTGTTCAGCAGTCAGCATGGGTCAGCAGGTCGGTCGGTGGATGGTCCGGCAAGGCCGCGCCCAGCCGGAAGACGAAGGCGGTCGTGCCGCCCGTGGAGCTGACGTCGATCGAGCCGCCATGGGCGCGCGCGATCTGGTCGACGATGTACAGGCCCAGGCCGAGCCCTTCGCTGCCGGAACGCGAGGCCGCGCGCCAGTAGGGCTTGAACAGGCCGGCGATCACGCTGCGCGGCAGTTCAGGACCGGCGTTGGCGACCGACAGCACGAATTCGTCGTCGTCCAGCGCCGCGCTGACGCGCACCGGCGTGTGTTCGCCGCCGTGCACCAGCGCGTTCTTGAGCAGGTTCGAGAGCAGCTGGGCGATGCGTTCGGGATCGCAGCGCAGGCGCAGGTCCGGGGCGATCGTCGCTTCGATGGTGCGCAGCGGGTACAGGCCGCACATTTCGTCGACCACCTGTTCGAGCGTGGCGCCGATGGCGGCGTCGCGCAGGCGCAGCGTGATGCCGCTGCCCATGCGCCCGCGCGTGAAATCGACCACGTCGTCGACCAGCGCGGCCATGCGCACGGCGCTGCGGCGGATGCGCTCGACCACCGGCTTCGACGCGGGATCGGGGTGTTTCAGGGCCAGCACTTCGGTGCCGAGCAGGATCGAGCCGAGCGGGGTACGCAGGTCGTGTCCCAGGACGGCGATGAACTGCTCGCGCAATTCCGCCGTTTCGCGCTCGCCCAGCAGTTCGGCGCGCGCGGCAACCAGCTCGGTGTCGGCGTCGAGCTGCTTCGAGACCAGTTCGGCGAACAGGTGCATCGTCGCGGCGACCGTACTGTCGGTCAGGCGCGCCGGTTCCGGATCGAGCCCGCACAGGGTGCCGAAATAGCTGCCGTCGGTGCGGAAGATGGGGATCGAAAAATAACTTTCGAAGCCGTAGATGCGCGGCGTGTGGTGAGCGCGGTACTGGTCGCTGTCACGCACGCTGTCGATGATCACGGCGCGCGCGGTGTCGCGCACTTCCTCGCACAGCGTGGTCGTCACGTCGAGCTGGGCGCCCGGCACGAGGCCGAAATCGAGCCTGTCGAGCACCGCGCAGGCGATCCAGGAGTCGTCTGTAACGTGGGCGATGCAGACGAAGCGCAGGCCGGTCATGGCGGCGACCGTCTCCAGGATTTTCGGCACGGCGCTGATCGCCTGGATCTCGGCTACGCGCTTCGAGAGCTGCTCTTTCATTCGATTCCCGACAATTTATTATGTTTGTTCAGCTAACAATCCTGCCACGTTGGCGTCGCGTTCGTCAAATTCCTTAAATCAGACGGTCCAGCCACCGTCCGCGTAGACCCGCTCCTCGCCCAGGTACACGGCATCCGTCACGACGAACACGTCGATGTGGTAGCGCGCATCCTTTCTCTTGAAACCGGGTTTCGGATACACGCCGTGCTTGGCGCCCAGCGACAGGTGGATGCCGCACATGCGCTCGTAGGTGCCGATGTCGTCGACGCGGCGCGCGCGGCTGAAGGCGCGGTTCATGCCGAAGCCGAGTTCGCGCACCCAGACTTCGCCTTCGTCGCGCCGGATGATGTCGAGCACTTCCTGGAATTCCGGCGTCGCGTTCTCGGCCGCCACCACGCGCCCGCGCTCGACGACGATCGTCACCGGCACCTGCGGATGGTTCGAGCGGTAGCTGGTGTCGCCGAACACGTGGATCTGGGCGCGGCCGTTTACGGCTTCCAGGTCGAGCGCCTCGGTAAACACTTCGCCGATCGGGAACTGGCCGCCGACGTTGTGCATCTCGCTGTAGTCGCCGATGTTCAGCTTGGCCGGCTCGAAGCTGGATGCGAAGGTGAGGGTTTCGCCGCCGCCGCACACGCGGGCTTCTGGCGCCGCGTCGATGCGCGCTTTCAGGGCCCGGCCGACCCCGCGGAAGTAGCTTGGGTCATAGGCCAGGGCCTCGATGTAATGCTCGCTCTGCGCCCCCGGCATGCGCGACAGGTGCACGTGCTCGACCACTTTCAGCCCCAGCTTGAACAGCTCGACGCGAATCCGAAAAGCCTCCAGCCTGAAGTTGGTCGACTGGACCAGCACCACCAGGTCCTTCGGCGCCAGCTGGTGGAAGCGCGCCAGCACCTCGCCTGGAGCGACCTCGTCGAAGTCGAGGAAGTCGGCTTGCGGCAGGTTGCGCCGGTAGGCTTGCACCAATGCGCGCGCCAGGCCCGTGCGGGTGTCGTAGACCACCAGCGCGCGCTGGTCCGGGCCGTGTTCGATGGCGACGCCGAGGATGTTTTTCAGGTGGTCGGCGGCGGCGTCGACGGCCTGCGCGGGCAGGTCGGGCGTGGGGGCGAGGGCGGAAGCGGTCATGGCGGAGGAGGGCACGGATGGACCCGCCATTATACGGTTTTCATATCCGTTCCCGCCCCGATGGCGCGTTATCCGAGCCCGGCGGTGCCGGCTGGCGCTACCGGGCGAACGGCGCGCCGCGCAAGAGCCGGGGCAGTTATGATTTAGACAGCAATGACGCCCCGCGGTACCCGGGCGGCATGCATATCTCACTTACTTCCGGGAGCGGCGCAGCACGATGGCAACACGATGGGACACGCCTACCAGCACCTGGCTGGAAGACGAGGCAAGCGGACAGTTCGCGCTCCAGGCCACGCAAGGCCTGGGGCCGATCGACTGGCAGGCGCATGCGCGCGGCCGGCTGCCCGATGTCGCCCATCTGCTGGGCGCTTCGCTCCCGACCGCCTGCACCCACGCCGGCATCTACCCGGAGGGTTTCAGCTTTTGCCCGACCTGCGGCGCGCCGCTCGAACGCCTGCAAGGCCGCGTTCAGCACCAGCCCGACTGGTGGGGCGCCGCCAGCGACCAGGCCCTGCCGCGCCACGTGCCGCACGGCTTGCCGGTCACCTCGCTGGCCCTGGGCGACCGCCTGGAGGGGCGGACCGCCGCGCCGTTTGTGAACCGCGCGGAGCTGTCGATGCCGGCGCCGCCGAACGCCCATTGCGTCTTCATCGCCGGCAGCTACGGCTTTCCCGAACAGAGATTGCTGGCGCTGGCCCCGGCGCGCGGCGTGCTGCAGTACTGGGACCCGCTGGCCCAGCTCTGGCACGTGATGGGCGCCGAGGAAGCCGGCAGCGAGCTGCGCTTCAATAGCGGCAGCTACAACTGGCTGCCCGCGCTGAATCCGGCGCGCGGCGAAGTCGGCATCGTGCCGCTCGACAGCGGCCTGTCGCGCCTGTGGATCAATCCGGTCAACGAAAGCTACCGCCTCGAAGTATTGTTCGAGGGCCGCCTGGCCTCGAGTCCCGGCGTGATGCGGCGCCAGGTCGGCTGCCTGTATGTCGAGGACGGCGTGCTGACCCTGCTCGACGCCCAGCTCGACTTCGTCAACGGCACCACCTGGGAATGCCCGGATGCGCCCACCTCGGGCTGGATGCGGCCGATCGGCTACGACAACCGCCTGTTCTGGCTGCACCCGCAAGGGCAACTGGTCTGGCGTCCGGGCGAAGCGCCGCGCTGGACGCCGTGGCCGCGCGGCTGGACCCCGAAGCTCGATTTCGGCGGTCCCACGCAAAGCCGCGACGGCCGCCTGTGGCACATCGGGCACGACGGCCAGGCCTATTCCTTCCTCGAACTGGGCGCCGAGAATCCGCAGGTCGAACCGATCGACGGCGGCCGCCTGGGTTTTGCCAACTTCCTGTTCCGGCGCGGCCATCCGGTGCTGGATCAACCCTGGTCGGCCGAGCACGTCGAAGACGCGGCGCAGGACGACACCCTGGTGCTGCCGCTGCTGCGCAGTTTTAACAACAACCGCAGCCAGCCGAGCGGACTGGTGCTGCGCTTCCACGCCTACACCGGACGCGCCGAGGAAGCGCTGGCCGGCCGCACGATCGCGCGCACGACGATCGAATGGATCGGCAAGCGCAACCTGATCCTCGACGAAGTCGCGCGCCTGGCGCGGCCGCTCGAATGCGTGCCCTTCGTGTACGCCGGCGCCCTGTGGCTGCACCATCCGGACTGGAACGCGGTGCGCGGCTGGCGCCTGGAAGCCGTGACGTGATGGTGGCCTTCCTCCGCATCCTCGCGCTGTTCCTGCTGCTGTGCGCCGCGGCCGTGGCCGGCGCCACGCCGCACGTCTTCCTCGTGCAGAACTCGGGCTGGATGGAGCCGTTCTACAGCGACCCGCAATCGCAATTCAAGCCGCTGGTGACCGAACTGGCGCTCAGCGTCACGCAGCCGGGCGACGCCCTGGTGCTGGCCGCATTCAATCAGTCGCAGCCGAACGCGCCGTCGCCGCGCGCGCTGGTCTCGACCACGGTCGACAAGGGCGCGCGCACGGCAGTGTCGCGCGCACTGGCGGACCTCGACACCGCGCGCAAGGCCGGCGGCGCGCTGGCCGATACCGATCTCGGCGAAGCCGTCGGCGCCGCCATGACCCAGGCGCTGGGCGGCCGCGACGGCATCGTCTGGCTTGTGACCAACAACCGCAACAGCCCGAACAACGACCAGGCGACCGCCCAGCGCAACCGCGAGTTCTACGGGCTGATCCACCAGGGCGACAAGATCCGCACCGCGCTCGCCTTCCCGCTGCGCATGCCGGTAAAGGGACAGCACTACAGCGCCAACGGCCTGATGGTGTACGCCTTCGCCATCGGCGAGGGCGGGGCGCGCGCGCTGGACCAGCTGCTGGCAGCGGGCGCGGTGCGCCGCATCATCACCGAACCGCCTGCGCGTTTGAAACCGCTGGATCGCGATACGGTGCGCCTGGTGCCGCGCAAGGTCGAGAACGCACCAGGCGTCAGCTTCGCCATGGGCCAGAACGGCGTGCTGCGCGCCGACGTGGCACCGGATGCGCGTTCGCCGAATGCGAAGATAGCCTGGCATCTCGAGAACACGATGTACCCGTACACCATCGTCAGCGCGAACCTGAGCGCGCGCTCGAAGCTGGGCGGCGAGAACCGTCCCGTCACGCTGGGCAGCACGCGGGTCGCCGCGCTGGCGCCAGGCAAACCGCAGCCGCTGGGATCGACCCTGCAGCTGCCGGTGGCGCAACTGCCCGGCAAATGGTCGATGGAAGCCTTCAAGGCTGCCGGCTCGGCCTATGTGCTGCCGGGGACGATCGAAGTGCACCTGGCGGACCAGCAGCTTGCGCTTTCCGGCGGCTTCCGCGAGCGCATGCGCGAACTGTTCCCCGGCGATCCGCTGCCCGACATTTTTACGCCGCCCGCGCAGGTGCAGGCGTCGACCGCCGTGCTGCCGATCGAAGTGCGCGTGCATTACGGCTCCGGCCCGCTGCTGGCCGCGGGCGGCGCCCTGCTGGCGCTGCTGGCGGCAGGCGCAGCGGCGGCTTATGCCTGGATGCGTCCGCGCCGCGCGCTGGTGACGGTCGAGGACGAGCAGCGCACCATGCATGCGCGCACCGGCACGGTGCAACCGATTTACGACAAGGCGGGCAACGAAGTCGCGCGCCTGAAGACCACCCTGTTCGGCCACCAGCTGATCGACCTGCGCGAAGGTGCGCAGGTCCGGCTCGGCCGCTGATTTCAAGGATAAAACACGATGCAAGCCCAGACCGATCCCGGATTCAAGCTCCCCGCAGACAAAGCCGCGCCCGACGACCCACGGCCGAAGACCACGCCCGAAACGGCTACCGGTCCGGTGGAGGTGGTGCCCGGCGCGCTGCCGCCCGCCACCGACACCTCCACACGCGACGTGATGATCGGCGGCGCCGTGTTCCTGGTGCTGCTGGTCGTGTACTTCTTCGTGCGTAACGCCTACGTGCACCACATGGTCGTGCGCCGGGTGGCGCCGTCCACTGCGGGCAGCGCCGGCTGGATGCTGTTCGTCGGCCTGGCCTTCATCTCGGCCGCCGTCGTACTGGCCGTCGTCAACGCGAGCAAGTACCTGACGTTTGGCGTCACCGCGCCGCTGGTGGTGATCGGCGTCGTGGCGCTGGTCGCAGCGCTCGTCATCGGCCGCCGTTGATTTTGGAATAACTGGAACCGCCATGGCAGACATCCCCACCCCAAACCAGATCAACCGCAAGTCCGAACTGAAGGTCGACCTGCGTCCGACGCTGTTCATCGGCGCCGGAGGTACCGGCATGGAAGTCATGATGCGCATCCGTCGGCGCATCCTGTCGGCCGTCTGGAACCGCCACCATCCGACCCGCGTCGAATCGCTCGCCGATTTTCCGGTGGCGCGCTTCCTCCACTTCGACCTCGATTCGAACGCCGTCATCGACGAGGGCAAGTCGCAGCGCACCGATCCCTGGTACGAACTGGTGAAACTCACCGACGAAGAGCGGCTCGTGGAGCCGCTCGATCTCCCTCAATACCACGAGTCCGACGACAGCCTGGCGCGCTTTCCCCTGATCGAGAAGTGGATGCCGCTGCGTCCGAAAAAACTGCGTTCGCTCGGCATCGACCCGTCGAAAGGCGCAGGGCAGATCCGCGCCGTGGCTCGGCTGTACCTGTTCGACAAGTACCCGAAGCTGCGCGGCCGCATCAAGGGTGCGCTGAACTACCTGGGCAGTAACGCCGGCATCGAGCGCAAGGAGAATTACCAGAGACTGGGCCTGCAGGTCGACACCTCCAAGTTCCGCATCGTCGTCATCGGCTCGAATGCGGGCGGCACCGGCGCCGGCAGCGCGATCGACCTGGGCTGGATGGCCAAAGCCATCGCGCGCCAGGAAGTGGCCGACAGCCAGGTCGACCTGGTGATGTTCATGCCTTCCGGTTTCGCCAAGGCCAACAAGGAGCGCACCGAGGCGAATGCCTACGCGACCATGATGGAGCTGGAGACCACCATGCGCGACATGAACGCGCAGGTAAAATGGATGGACCCGGACAGCATCACGGGTCGCGGCGCGCCCTTCGACGACGTGTATTTCGTCGACACGGCCAACCTGGCCAACAAGGCGACGCAAGACGTGAAGGACGTCTACCAGATGGTGGCCGATACCCTGTTCGAGGATTTCGCCTCGGCCGATTTCGCCAACCGCAAGCGCTCGGTTGCGGTCAACCAGCAGCAGCACAAGCTTGGCCCCTACAACCCGCGCGTGCCGGAAAGCCGCTTCGGCGACATGCGCCTGTCCTACTCGAAGGTGTATTCGGCTTTCGGCCAGTCCGTGCTCGACACCCAGCAAAGCCTGCGCGAAGACATCCGGGCGTATGAACTGGCGGCGCTGATGGTGAAGGAATTCTTCGGCCTGGTCGGGCGCGACGGTGCATTGGCGCGCCGCGCCGGCGACCAGGAGCGCGACGGCTTCATGCGCGAGCACATGGACATGCGCGAACTGCCCTTCGACGAATTCCCCGATTTTAAGAAGGGGACGGTGGACGTCACGCCCTTCCAGGAATACGCACTCACAGGCCTCCTGTTGCGCGACAAGGAAGGGCGCTCGCTGCTGGAGCGCGTCGAGAGCAAGGTGAATCTCGAGATGGACCGCATCATGGCCGCCTTCGACGTGCCGCAGTGGAGGGAACGCGTGGCCGAGCTGCTGCCGAACCTGGAACGCGACGCCATCCGCGAAGCTGGCGCCAGCGCCGAGACCAGCGAAGACCGCATCAAGCGCCACACGATCGAACTGACGAATGGCCTGAAGGCGCGGGTGCGCGAGCGCCTGTATGCGCTGCTCGACGACCGCAAGCAGGGCGGGCTCGAATTCGTGCTGTCGCTGCTGGAACAGGTCAAGTCGCGCCTGCAGCAGCGCGACCTGGCCCACGCCGAGCGCAATGGCCGCCGTTACCGCGACATCCGCGATGCGCTGCGGACGCGCCAGGTCGAGGAATCGCTGAACAACCTGTCGCAGGCGGCCGGCCGCCTGTTCGGCAAGGACGCGCAGGCGCGCGAAGTCATGGCCCACTTAAAGCGCGACATCGCCGACTACCTGCGCTTCCACCTGCTGGCGGTCAGCGCCGGACAGGCGATCGAGGTCATGCGCGGCATGTCGTCCTGGCTGGGCGAGCCGCAGTCGACCGACGAATACGGCAATGCGCAGTGGAGCGGCATCGCCGGCGAATTCCAGGAAGGGCGGCGCCACGTGCAGGACATCCTGCGCGCGGTCGACGGCCGCATCAGCCAGCTGCGCGCGGATGCGCGCCAGGAGCACGCCACCTACATCAAGCTGGCCGGCGACCTGCAGCCGGCGCCGGTGCGCCTGACCGGCGACGTCAGTGCCTGGAGCGAAGAAGTGCTGCTCGAATTCGGCGGCTCGGGAAAACTGTTCCCGCAGCTGGGCGACGAGCGCACCCGCGCCGAGTTGTTATTGAAACTGTTCAGGCGCGCGCAGACCCAGCTGTCCAATAGCGAGTTGCAGGGCGAACCCGTCGACCCGCTGCTCGAGCGTCTGAATGCGATGACACCGCAGGAACGCCAGCGCGTCTTCGCCGAATGGATTCGCAGTGCCATGCCCTGGGTGAACGCGCGCTTCTCGGCCGAGTTCACGCCGAATGCCGACCAGTTCAAGTGCTTCATCGGCGTCGGCGACGTAGCGGCCTGGCGCCGGATGGAAGCGGAGATCCGAGCCGCCGTGCCGACCGGGTATTTTCACGGCGACCTGGTCTCGGTGGTGAACACCGGCATTCCGGGGCGCGCGGTCTGCTACATCGAGCTGTCGGGCTTCCCGATGACGATCCTGCGCGGCCTGCCGACCTGGCGCGCCTCGTACCAGATCGAGAACCCGAAGATCCCGACCCACCTGCACTTCGACTCGACCCGTTTCCGCCACCCGATCTCGCCCTCGATGGACGAGCTGAATCGCCTGGCCGACGATTACGAGTGGTTCCTGCAGGCGATCGCGCTCGGCGTCATTCGCCGCAAGGGAGACATGGGCGACCGCGAAGCCGCCTTCCAGCCGCGCGGGCAATACCTGTTCGAGGTCGAACCGGGTTCGGGCGAATGGCTGCAGATCGGGAACGAGTATGCGATCCGCTCGAACGGCCTGCCGCCGTATTACCGCGAGCAGGTGATCGCCGCCGTGCGCAACCGTCTGACGGGACTGGGTCCGCACCAGTTGCTGCTGCTGGCCGCGCTGATGCGCCACTACCAGCTGCGCGTGTACGAGCCGCGCCTCGAGATGGACGAAACCGGCGCCCAGCTGCCGTCGCCGTCGCTGCCGAACATCACGGCGCGCCGCCTGTTCGAGGCCTGGTTGCGCCGCGCACAGTCGCTCGATCCGACGCTTTCCAACGCCGCCGTGGACGCGGCGCTGGCGGCGATCGCGGTCTGGACCGAAGTCGTGCCCGATTCGGCCCACGACGCCTACAGCTGGGAAGTCGAGCGCCCGATCGACAAGCGCATCGTCAAGCCCGAGATCCTGGCCAGCGAGGCGCGCGCCGCAGCGGCGCTGGAGGTGCGCGGCCTGGGCTCGACCACGGTGCCGATTCCCGATCCGCTGCCCGCGTCCTCGAGCGAGCGCTATAAATTGTTCGTGGCGGGCGCCCAGCGCGGGCCGTTCGCGCTCGACGAGGTGGCGCGGCAGCTGGCGCGCGGCGAGATCGACCTCGGCACGCGCGCCTGGAACATGGCGCAGGACCCGAAGACCGGCAAGTGGGGGACGGTAGCCGACATTCCCGGCCTTGCCGGCGTAGCCGAGTCGCCATCGATACCCGATCCGGACGACGGCGTTCCGGATCCGAAATAGCGGGGGACGGTTTTGCAAGACGACGCCATGGTCCGCTGCATCCAGGCCGCGTGCGGGCACAGCCTGCCGCGCCGGGTGAAGTTCTGTCCGTATTGCGGAGCTCCGCAGGGGGAGCGTGTGACGCATGTGCCGCCGGCGGCGGCGCCGGTGCAGCCGCCGGTTGCGCCCACGCCAGCGCGTGTCGACGTTCCGGCGGAGCCGGTTCAGCCAGTCGCCGCGCAGGCGCCTGCGCCGGCCGCGCCGCCGACAGCGGCTCCACAGGTGCCGCCACCGCCGCCGCGGCCGGCTCCACCGCCACCGCCGCCGGTTCCACCGCCACCGCCGCCGCCACGCAGTGGTCCCACGACCGGCACGCCGCCGCCCAAGCGCGAGCCGGTGCGCCTGCGCTGGTGGCTGCTGGCGCTGGCCGCGCTGTGGGCGATCTGGCTGATCGCGAAACCCTCGAACCGCCGCATCGAAGCCCAGATGGACAAGGCGATCGCGCTGGCGGCCGAGTGCAAGGCGCGCGACGCCCAGAGCGAACTGATCGCCCTGCGCAAGACCAAGGCCACGCCCGAGCAGCTGCAGAAGGTGCAGAAGGCGCTCAACGAGGCCAGCGCCGCCTGCACCCGCAAGCGCCAGCGCGACAAGGCCTGGCGCGAGGCGAAACCGGGCATCGCGGCGGCCATGGCCTCATCCTCCTACGAGCGTGCCCGCACAAGGCTGCGCGCGTTCACCAAGCGCTGGGGCGAGGACGACGAGACACGCGCCATGAAAGATGAGATCGACACCCGCGCGCCAGAACACCGCCGCGCTGATGAGGTAACGCGCTGAGCGGTGCCGCCGGGTGTATGCTGTTGCAAACACGATCACAGGAGCAAAGCATGAAGACGACGAGCATGTTCACTGCGCTGCTGGTCCTGGCCCTGGCGGCCGGCTGCACGCGCGAGGAAGACGGCATGGGCCCGGCGCAAAAGGCCGGCAAGGCCGTCGACGAAGCCGGCGACAAGGTCGCCCGCGAACTGCGCGCCCCGCTGGAAAAGGCGGACGAGGCCGCGAAAAAACTGGCCGAACGCGCCGAGGAAGAACGGCGCCAGCTCGCCGAACGCACCGAGGAAGCGCGCGAAAAGATCAAGGACGCGACCGAGGAAGCCGGCCGTGGATTGCAGAAGGCGACCGGCAAGGTCGGCGAGAAGGTCGAGCAGGCCGGCGAGAAGATGCAGGACGCGGCGCGATGACAAAACAGTACTGGTTCCCCGTGCGTCCCGCAGCGCGCGGCTGGGGATGGGGCCTGCCGCTCGTCTGGCAAGGCTGGGTCGTGTACGGCATCTTCCTGGCCGCACTGATCGGCGGCCCGGTACTACTGGCGCCTTACGGCCAGTTCGTCACGGTCTGCTGGAGCTGCATCGCGGCCGCACTGTTCGTCGCCGTCGTCGCATGGAAGGGCGAACCGCAACGCCTGCGAGGCAAGTCGCTGTAGGGTGGACGGGTCACCCGTCCACGCGTTCAACAGACATCTGCGTCGCCGCGCCGTCTGCCAGCATTTGATCGACCTCATTCGCCGTCTCGCCGGATTAACGTGCGCGACATCTGCCGCATTACGATCACGCGATGTCCCGATTTCGTCGCGCCCGCGCAGGCACCACCTTCTTCTTCACGCTCGTCGCATGGCGGCGACGTCCTATCCTGTGCGAAGCTGACGTATTAAGTGCAACGCGTCAAGCGATCTGCGCGGTGCGGGCACGACGGCCCTTTACGATCGACGCCTGGGTTCAGCTCCCCGACCATCTTCACTGTATCTGGACCTTGCCTGATGGCGATAACAATTTTTCGCAACGTTGGCGGGAAATTAAGCACCATGTCTCATACGTTTGCCGTGATCGAGCCGGCTCCGAGCTCATGTCGACTTGCATGAAGCGACGAGGTGAATCGGCTATCTGGCAACGGCGGTTCTGGGAGCATCAGATCAGGGATGAGGCGGACTTCGAGAGGCATATCGATTACATACACATCAACCCGGTAAAGCATGGGCATGTGCCACATGCATCGTTGTGGCCGTATTCGAGTTTCAGCAGGTATGTGCGGGAGGGGCTATATCCGTCGGATTGGGCCGGGCCTGCGGAGATGGGATTGTGGTGGGAATAAGCGGATGAAATGCGTTTGCGAAGGGTCGTGCGACCGTTGAACGCGTGGACGGGAGACCCGTCCACCCTACGCACTAGCGCGTAAATCCGGATACCCGCCCGTCACGATCGCCATCTCGACAAACCCCGCGCGCCAGGCCTGCTCCAGGTTCTGCTCGATCTCTTCCATCGAGGTCTTCCCGAAGTTCGCAAACCCGCGCACGCCATACGCGCGGTTGCGTCCATGCCCCTTGGCCATGTACAGCGCCATGTCGACCAGGTTGACCGCGCGCTCCCACGGCAGCGGCTTGCCGCCCGGCGCCAGCGGGTAGGGCGCGTAGCCGATCGAAACGTTGACGTTCAGCGTCGTGCCCTGGAACTCGATGCTGGTCTCGCTGATGCCGTTCAGCAGGCGGCGCGCCACTTCGTCCAGGCCGCTCTTCGGGATCGCCGGCAGGAAGGCGAGAAACTCCTCGCCGCCCCAGCGCACGATCATGTCGGTCTCGCGCAGGATCTCGCGCAGGCTCTCGGCGATCCTGATCAGCACCGCGTCGCCGGCGCCGTGGCCCCAGGTGTCGTTGATGTGCTTGAAGTGGTCGACGTCCATCAGGAACAGCGCGCTGACCATCTCCTCGCCCGAGGTGCCGGCGCCGCGCTTCTCGTCGGCGCGGTGATTGCGCATGAAGTCCTGGAAGTGGCGGCGGTTGTACAGGCCCGTCAAGGGGTCGCGCACGCTCTGCTGCTTCAGCTCCTGGTTCTTCAGGTACAGCTGCGCATTCGCATGGCGCACCTTGCGGTACAGGAGGCCGACCACGACCGAGGCCAGCGCGAACACCACGGCCAGCAGCCACCAGACGCGCTGCTGCAGGCGGCGGTTGTCGATCTCGACCGACTTGACCTGGTTCTCGCGCTCCAGCAGTTCGATCTGGCGCTGCTTCTTGTCGGCGTCGTATTTTTGCTGCAGCTCGAGCATCGCCTTCTGGCGCCGCTTCTCGAACAGCTCGTTCGACAGGCCGCGTTCGCGGTGATAAGCCTTGACCGCACCGGCATAATCGCCCGCGCGCTCCAGCGCCTCGCCGTATTCGGCCAGCACGGTCTGCAGTTCGGGCTTGTCGCCGCTTTTTTCGTAGGACGCCAGGCCCGCCTCGAAGCTGCGCTTGCCCTCGGCCAGGCGGCCTGTGGCCAGATAGGCCTGGCCCAGGTTGATGCGGGCCGTCGCCACGCCGTTTTCGTAATTGATGGCTGCCGACGCCGCAATCGCCTGGTTTGCATAGGCCGCCGCGTGTGCGTAGTCGCGCATGCGCAGGTAGCAATCCGACAGGTTGATCAGCGAGCGCGCGGCCATCGCGTGCGCGCCGATCTGACGCTCGAGCGCCAGGGCCGCCGTCTGCGCCTTCAGCGCGCGTTCCAGCTGCCCGGATTCGACCGCCAGGCCGTATTCGGTGCCTTTCAGGGTCGCCAGGCGGCCCGGCGAATTCGCCTTCTCGGCCGCGACCAGCGCCTCGTCGAGCGCCTCGAAGCCCTTGTCGTACTCGCGCATCTGGCGGTACAGGCGCGCCAGCGAATTGAGCACGATGACCAGGTGGACCGGCCCGCCATGCTGGCGCGTATAGGCCAGCGTCGCCTGCATCTTCTCCAGCGCATGCGGGAAGTTGCCGTCCTCGGCGAAGGACTCGGCGGCCGACACGCCGACGCGCACGCGCAGTTCGACGTCGTCGGTCGTATTCGCGAGGCGCTCCGCTTCCCAGACCAGGTCATGCGATGCCACCAGGTCGTTCTGGTCGTATTTGATGTAGCCCTTGCGCACCAGGCCCTTGGCCAGCGCGCCATTGTCCTTGTGCGCGCGGCCGAAGGCGATCAGCTCGTCGCAGGTGGCCAGCGCCAGTTCCTGCTTGCCCACCTTCTGGTAGGCGACGCACAGCTGCGCCAGCATCTCGCCCGTCTCTTCGACCGAAGCGGCACGCGCCTCCGCCTCGATCTTGAGCAGCATCGGCAGAGCACGTTCAGGCGTGAAACGGTTGATTTCGCGGATGTCGGCCAGGCGCTCGGTCAGGCTCGGCGTGGCGTCGGCCCAGGCAGGGGAGGCCGCCAGCAGGGGCGCCGCCAGCAACAACGAGGCCACTAGCGTCGCGCTGCGACGGCGTGGCTGTCTGGTCTTGCGTGCTGCCGGCATAGATGTCCTCGATGGGGTGGTCGGTATCGCGTACGTACGCGCGCCCATCTGTCATTATATTCTTGTTGCAAGACAGAAACATCGTTTTTTTTGACCAGGTATCGCAAAAATGCCACGTCGAAAGGGCAATGTTGGCGTTCAATTATTGCCCGTTCAACTACATATGCGTCCTTTTTGCTTACACCGCCAACTGCTGCAACAAATACAAGCGCTGATACAAGCCCCCCTCGATCCGCATCAGCTCCTCATGCGCGCCGGATTCCGTAATCCGCCCATGATTCAGCACCACGATCCGGTCCGCATCCCGAATGGTGGAGAGCCGATGCGCAATCGCGATGATCGTCACATGCCCGCGCAACTCGTCCAGCGCCTCCTGCACGATCTGCTCGGTCGCGCTGTCGATGCGCGAGGTCGCTTCGTCCAATAACAGGATGCGCGGCTCGCCGGCGAGCGCGCGGGCGATCGCGATCAGCTGCTTCTGGCCCGACGACAAACGCGAGCCGCCTTCGCCCAGCGAAGTCTCGTACCCCTGTTCCAGCGCCGCGATGAAGTCATGCGCATGCGCTGCGCGGGCAGCGGCTTCGATGCGGTCGAGCGACAGCCCCCGCCCCATGTCGATGTTCTCGCGCGCCGATGCCGCCAGGATGAAGGGATCCTGCGGCACCAGGCCGACTTCGTTGCGGAAGCGTTCGTTGTCGATGCCGGCGATCGGTTCGCCGCAGATCTCGATGCGGCCGTTTTCGGCCGGGTAGTAGCGCAGCAGCAGCGACAACAAGGTGGACTTGCCGCTGCCGGTGTGGCCGACGATGCCGAAGAAGGCGCCTTGGGGGATGTCGAGGTTGATGTCGTGCAGGACGTTCTGGCCCGGCACATACGCGAAACTCAGGTCGCGCACGCGCACGGCGGGGGCGTCGGGACGCGCTTCCAGGCGTGATCCGGCCGCACGGCCAGACAAGTGTTCGGCGGCGCCGGCTTCGTCCAGCAGGCCGGCCACACGTGCGGTCGCGACCACCGCCTGCTGCAGGCCGCTGAACTGCATCGTGATCTGGATGAGAGGCTCGACCACGCGCGCGATGTAGCTGATGAAGGCGTACAGGATGCCGACTTCGACGGCGCCGATGCTGCGCTGGCCGAAGCTGAAGATGACGACCGCCAGCAGGATCACGTTCAGCAGGTCCAGTGCCGGGCGCAAGAGAAACGCGTTGGCCTTCAGTTCGGACAGGCGCGCGTGGTAGTGCTTGTCGTTGGTGGAGGCGAAGCGCTCGCCGAAGCGGCCGGCGGCGTTGCTGGCCTGGAGCACGGTCATGCCGCCGATCGATTCGGCCATCTGGCCGTTGATGTCGCTGCGCAGGGCGCGCGCACGCGTCACCGCCGGCGCCGACAGGCGCTGGTAGAGCCAGACGATGATCAGGACCGCCGGCAGCAGGGCCAGCACGATCAGCATCAGGCGCCAGTCGAGCCAGGCCATGGCGATCATGGTGCCGACCAGGACGATGGTCGAATCGAGCAGCACGAACAGCACCTGGATGTACAGGGTCTTGACCGCTTCGGTGTCGTTGGTCACGCGGCTGACCAGTTGACCCGTGATGGCGCGATCGAAAAAGGCCATCGGCAGGCGCATCACGTGGCCGTACACCCATTCGCGCAGGCGCCGCACCGAGCGCATCGCCATGCCGGACAGGCGGATCAGCTGCAGGTAGCGCAGCCAGCTTGCGGCCCAGCCGGTCACCAGCACGCCGCCCAGCAGCAGGGCCATGCGCGTCCAGTCGGCGTGACGCGGCACCAGGTGCTCGTCGATCAGGGCTTTGCCGAGGATCGGGCCGATCACCTCCAGGAAGGCCGACAGCATCAGCCACAGGGTCGCCAGCACCAGTTGCCTGCGGTCCGGCCAGGCGGCGCGGCGCAGCAGGGAGGCGGCCTGCGTGACCTGGGCGCGGCCGGCTTTTTCTTTTACATCAGGCTGCGTCAAGGCTGGCCTCCAGTTGTTGGTAGCGCCACTGGCTGGCATACCAGCCGTCCAAAGCGATGAGGGCGTCGTGGTCGCCCGATTCGACGATGCGGCCGTCCTTCAGCACGACGATCAGGTCGGCATTCACGACGGCCGACAGGCGGTGGCTGGCGATGATGGCGGTGAGTTCGGGGCGCGCGGCGCGCAGTTCGGCCAAATGTTCGAGGATGCGCGTCTCGGTGCCGGTGTCGACCGCGGACAGGGCGTCGTCCAGCAGCAGCAGCGAGCTCTCGGCCAGCAGCGAACGGGCGATCGCCACGCGCTGGCGCTGGCCGCCCGAGAGCGTGATGCCCTTTTCGCCCACCGGCGTGTCGTAGCCCTGCGGGAAGCGCAGGATGTCGTCGTGGATGGCCGCCATGTCGGCCGCTTCCTCGACTTCCTTGCGGCTGGCGCCGGGGCGGGCCAGGGCGATGTTCTCGGCGATGCTGGCCGAGAACAGGAAGGATTCCTGCGGTACCCAGCTGGTGGCGGCGCGCAGCGCCGAGAGTTGATAGCTGTCGAGCGGGTGGCCGCCCCAGGTCACCGTGCCCGCCTGCGGCGTCGCCTGGCGCAGCAGCACGCGCAGCAGCGTCGACTTGCCGGAACCGGTCGGGCCGACCAGGCCGAGCGTCATCCCCGGGCGCAGCGCCACCGAGACGCCATCGAGCGCAGGACGCTCCGCGCCGCCATAGCTGAAACGCACATCGCGCAGCACCAGCGGGCCGTCTTCGATTTGGGTCAGCGTGCCTTCGTCTTCCACGGTCAGCGGCGCGTCCAGCATCGGCTGCAGGCGCGCCAGGCCTGCCCGTCCGCGTTCGATCAGGGACAGCACCCAGCCGGCCGCGAACATCGGCCAGATCAGCTGGCCGAGGTACATCGTAAAACTGGTCAAGGCGCCGATGGTGAGCTGGTTATGCCAGACAAGGTAGCCGCCCAATCCAAGGGTTAAGGTGCTCGCCGCGGTGAGGGTCAGGCCGACGGCCGGCTCGTAGGCCGCTTCCCATTTCTGCGCACTCAGGCTGGCATCGGCCGCCTTGCCGGCCAGTTCGGAAAACTGCTGGCTGCTGCGCGCTTCCAGGCCCAGAGCGCGCACGGTACGCACGCCGGACAGCGACTCCTGCACGTGGTCGTTCAGCGCCGAAAAGCGTTTCAAGGAATCCGTTTCCGCCGTGTGGATATGGCGCGAGATGTACCAGAAGGCCAGGCCCATGAGCGGGAAGGGCAGCAGTGCGATCAGGGCCAGGCGGTAGTCGACGCCGAGCAGCATCACGCCCAGCACCATGACCAGCGTCAGCGTGCCGTCGAAGCCGGCCAGCATCGCTTCGCCGGCGGCCATTTCGATGGCGTCGATGTCGTTGGTGGCCAGCGCCATCAGGTCGCCGGTGCGCTGCTTCTGGTAGAAGGCCGGGCCCTGGTTCGACAGGCGCGCATATAAACGCGTGCGCAGTTCGACGCCGAGACGGTAGGCGGCCGAATACAGGCGGATGCGCCAGCTCACGCGCAGGACGTAGATCGCCACGCCCAGTGCGAGCAGCTGCAGGATGCCGACGGTCAGGTCCTGGCTGGAAAGGGAGTGCGCAGCCAGGCCGTCGATCATGGCGCCGACCTTGCGCGGTATCCAGACGGTGCAGATGGCGACGCCGATCAGCATCACGCCCGACGATGCATAGGCTTTCCAGTGGCGCAGCACAAAGCCGCCGACCAGGCTCGCTAAACTCATTACGATTCCTTGCGTTGGCGCCCGCGCGGGACAAAAAAGAAAGCGGGCCGAAGCCCGCCAGTTTACTGTCTTTGAGACGCGCCTGCTGCGCGCCTGGGAAGCGCCGTCAGTTCTGCTTGCGGCGGCCCTTGGTGCCGCGGATTTCCGTGACCTTGGTGGTGCTTGGGATCACGACCGGCGGCGTCGCATCGACCGGTTCGACCTTCGGCAGTTCGATCTCGACCGAGACTTCGACCGGGACGCTGGCGGCGACCGGGTGCGGCGGCGCGACCGGCACGTCCAGCACTTCGCTGGCGGCCTTGGCGATGGCGGTGGGTTCGGCTTCCGGTTCGACGTCGGAAGTGACCACCGGGATGCTCTCGGCAAGGGCTTCCGGCACGGCTGCAGCCGGCGTGATGCTGGCCACCGCCGCATCGACGGTTTGTTGCGCCGCAGCGGCATTCGCCGTGGCGATGGCGTTCAGCGCGTCGACGCTGTAGCTGCGCAGCGGGGCCGAGCCGGCGCCGGCGGCGACGCTGAACAGTTCGCGGCTATAGTCGAACAGGGTGCGCAGGTTGTGCTGGGACTGGGCACCCAGGGCGAGCAGGTCGCGCGGGTCGCGTACTTCGAGCAGCTGGCGCAGGGCATTGGAGGATTGTTCGATGGCGGTGCGCGAAGCCTCGAACTGGAGGGCGAGGACGCGGCTGGTACGGTCAAAGGCCTGGTCGCTGAAGCTGCTCATCAGCTTGAATCCATTGTCGAGCTGGGCAAGGCGGGCTGCGGAGAACTGTTCTGGAAGTGAGGTCATCGGTATTTCCTTATCGTTCGGCTTATCGTTTGGCTTGTCGTTTATGGCGCACTGCAACATAACTAGTGTAGTGCCGTTCCGGAGCGCTGCAAAGCGAAATTTGCCACTATGTCATCAGGGTAATATTGCGTTGCAGCACCGTTACAAATTGACACGCTAAACAACACGCCAAATGAAGCGAAATCGCTACAATTGGTCGTTCTGAACAGGAGCGTCCATGGATCTTGTCATTCGCAATGCCAGCCTGCCCGACGGCCGCCCCGGGATCGACATCGGAGTGTTGGATGAACGCATCGTCGCCGTCGAGCCGCGCCTGTCTGCGCAAGGGATACGCGAAATCGATGCGGGCGGCGACCTGCTCACGCCGCCTTTTGTCGACGCCCACTTTCACATGGATTCCACGCTCAGCTATGGCCTGCCGCGCGTCAACGAATCTGGCACCTTGCTTGAAGGCATTGCGCTGTGGGGCGAGCTGAAACCGCAGCTGGAGCAGGAAGCCTTGCTCGAGCGGGCGTTGCATTATTGCGACTGGGCCGTGGCGCGCGGCCTGCTGGCGATCCGCACCCACGTCGACATCTGCGACGACCGCCTGCTCGCGGTGGAAGCCTTGCTGGAGGTGAAGCGCACGGTCGCGCCCTACCTCGACCTGCAGCTGGTCGCCTTTCCGCAGGACGGCCTGCTGCGCAGTCCGAGCGCCTTCGACAACCTGAAGCGGGCCATCGCCATGGGCGTGGACGTGGTCGGCGGCATTCCCCATTTCGAGCGCACCATGGCGCAGGGAGCGGAATCGGTGCGCCTGCTGTGCGAGTTCGCGGCGGACAAAGGGCTGCGCGTGGACATGCACTGCGACGAGACCGACGATCCGCTATCGCGCCACATCGAGACGCTCGCATACGAAACCTGGCGCCTCGGCCTGCAGGGACGCGTCGCCGGCTCGCACCTGACCTCGATGCACTCGATGGACAATTACTATGTAAGCAAGCTGCTGCCGCTGATGAAGGAGTCCGGTGTGGCCGCGATCGCGAACCCTTTAATTAACATCACGCTGCAGGGCCGCCACGATACCTACCCGAAGCGGCGCGGCATGACGCGTGTGCCGGAGCTGCTGGCGGCCGGCATCGACGTCGCCTTCGGCCACGACTGCGTGATGGACCCGTGGTACGGCCTCGGTTCCGGCGACATGCTGGAAGTGGCGCACATGGGCCTGCACGTGGCGCAGATGACGGGGCAGGCGGCCATGCGCCAGTGCTTCCTGGCCGTGACCGAGACCCCGGCGCGCATCCTCGGAGTGGAGGGCTATGGCATCGCACCCGGCTGCAATGCCGACTTCGTGCTGCTCGACGCATCCGATCCCGTGGAGGCGATCCGCCTGCGCGCGGCGCGGCGGGCCGTGGTGCGGCGCGGGGCGGTGGTGGCGGAAGCGCCGCGCGCGGCGTCGACCCTGAACCTGCCGGGACGGCCCGGCGCGGTCGATTTCCGTATCGGACGCTGAACTCGCGAACCCGAGTGCTAGAATCGCCAGCTTGTTTATCGATTCATCAAGTATTGAGCAGCCGTGAAAGACATCCAGATCCGTCCCGCCACCAGCGCCGATTTCGACGCCATGTGGCATATCTTCAGCGCCCACGTCAGCGCCGGCGAGACCTATCCCTTCGGTCCCGAGGTCACGCGTGAGAACGCGCAGATGTACTGGCTCGGGAACGGCGTGACCAGCCGCGTCGCCACGCTCGGCGAGCGCGTGCTCGGCATGTACCGCGTGGTGCCGAACCAGACCGGGCGCGGCGGCCACGTCGCCAACGCCTCCTACATGGTCAGCCCGGCGGCGCAGGGCGTCGGCGTCGGCCGCCTGCTCGGGGAGCACAGCCTCGACGAGGCGCGCAGCCAGGGCTACCTCGCGATGCAGTTCAACTACGTCGTCAGCACGAATACGGCGGCCGTCATGCTGTGGAAGAAGCTCGGCTTTTCGATCGTCGGGACGCTGCCGAAGGCGTTCCGCCACAAGCGGCTGGGCTTTGTCGATGCGTATGTGATGTACCAGCTGTTGCAAGACCCGGACCATTGGCCGACCACTGACGAGTAAGCGCTGGTATTTCCTCCCGGCTGCGGTGCAGCATGGCGTTCTGGGCAATGGTAGGATGAGATTGTCAATTCAATCATCCTCGAGAGCAGCCTGACGTCCATGTACTCCGCCGAACCCGGTCCGCACGCAGCCTTCTACGTCGTCATGAACGCCGGCTCCGGCCATTCCGAAACCGAGCTGCGCGAATCGACCATCCGCAACGTGCTGCAGGAGGCGGGCCGCACCTGTCATCTCGAAGTCGTCGACGATCCCGCGAAACTGGGCGAGATCGCGCGCCGCATGGCGACGCAGGCGAAGGACAACGAGGGCGTCGTCGTCGCGGCCGGCGGCGACGGCACCATCAACACGGTGGCGCACGAGGCGGTGCAGCAGGGCTGCCTGTTCGGCGTGCTGCCGCAGGGGACCTTCAATTATTTCGGCCGCACCCACGGCATTCCCGAAGACCTGAGCGAGGCCGTGCGTGCGCTGCTCGATGCGCGCGTCACGCCGGTCCAGATCGGAATGGTCAACGACCGCATCTTCCTCGTCAACGCCAGCGTCGGCCTGTATCCGCAGCTGCTCGAAGCGCGCGAGCACGACAAGCGCCAGTACGGCCGCAGCCGCGTGGTAGCGATCCTCTCGGCCCTGAAGACGGCGCTCGGCCGCCACCGGCCGCTGCGTATCACGCTCGACACCGAAGGCATCAACCGCAAGCTGCGCACGCCCACGCTCTTTGTCGGGAACAATCGGCTGCAAATGGAGCAGGTCGGCATGGAGCCCCTGGCGACGACGCTCGAAGAAGGCGAGCTGGCCGCGATCGCACCGCGCTCGGTCGGCAAGCTCGGCATGCTCGGCCTGCTGCTGCGCGGCGCGCTGGGACGGCTGGGCGAGGCGGAGAACGTGATCGCGTTTTCGTTCAAGCGGCTGACGGTGAAGCACGCGCGGCTGTCGCCGCGGCGGCGCATCAAGGTGGCGACCGATGGTGAGGTCACGCACATGAACATGCCGCTGGAGTTTCGGGTGGTGGAGGGGAGGCTGAAGCTGCTCAAGCCTGCCGGACCGCCGGAATCGGTGCCGGGGTCGTGACAACTGCGTCACGTCGGTACGAGAACTGTTACGTTAGCCGTTGTGCACCGTATGGGGTCCTAGAGGCCAATGGCCTCTAGGACGGGTTCACCGGGCTCTCCGAGCCCACGCGGTGATACGTATCGGCTCCGATGCCGTAATCGACGATCTTGAAGTCACGTATCCCGCGTGGGGCCGTTGAGGCCAATGGCCTCAACGGCGGTTTCACTTCGGAGAGCCCGGTGAAACCGTCATGGCGGCCATTGGCCACCATGACCCCTACGTTATGCTGCTGCCAACGAAAGAGCCGGCGCATAATGGCCTCGCTCACTGCACGCGCATCATCCGCACCCCGTAAAGATCAACGCGGTTCGACGGTCCCGTTGGGCCGCCGGTCCCTGTGAAGCTCGCATTGCTCTCCAGGTAGCTCATGTTATAAAAATCGCTCAGGCGCAGGTGGTAGGCGCCCGGTTGCAGGCGCGCGCTCAGGGGCGTCGACAGCCGCGGTGATCCTCCCGGCTTCGTGTGCGGCAGCTGGACCACGCCCTGCGCCACGGCGCGTCCCGCCGCGTCCTCGATCGTCATCCATTTCACGCCGCCGCTGATGCCGAGATTGATCTGGTTCGCCTCGTTCCGGTAGCGCAGCTGGAAAGCATAGGTGCCCGCCTGTTCGATGCGCACGTCGCGTACTTCCAGGCGGTCTTGCGGGGCGCCCCAGCCGGCCAGGCGCGGCCTGCCGGCGCCGCCTGGCTTCCGGTTCGAGGACACGCGCGCATCGGTCACGCCGATCTCCGTCGCCGGGCCAACGCAGCGCGGGACGCTGTGGTGGCTGCGGTTGCCGGAGGCCGTGAATTCGGCCTCGACGGCGTAGCAGGCGGATGGTTCCGGCTGCGGGTCGCGCCACGCGCCGGCCTTGATGCTCGCGGCCACCAGCTTGCCGTCGCGGTAGACGTGATACACGGCGCCGGCGCCGCTTGCCTTGAACCGCAGTTGCGCATGGCCGCTTGCGTCGCGTTCCAGCGTGTCGATGACGGGCTCGCGCGGACCGAAGACGGCCGGCGCTTCGACATAGGGATTGGCGCTCACGCGGCGGATGCCACTGTCGCCCTTGATGACGGCGCCGAGCACGATCTCGATCACGTCGCCGTCGCGCAGCGCGCTCCACGGGATCGTGGCGCCGCTCGGGGCGCCGTTGAGCAGCACCTTTTCCACTTCGTGATGTCCCTGTTCCCGGCTGGCGGCCGGCAGCAGCAGGCGCACGCTGACGCGCGCACCGTGCAGGCGCAGCTCGTGCAGCGTGGCCTGGCTCGTTCCCGCAAAGGTCTCGCGCCGCAGTTTGCTTGTCACGAAAGGCCGCAGCCGGAGGCCTTCATCGAGCGCCGACACGCCGAAGACGTTCTCGATCACCATGCCGAGATAGGCCCCGACCGACCATAACTGGCGCCGTGAATTGATGACGGGGCCGATCAAGTGGGGATTCTTCTCATCAAGCAGCAGCGGCTGCCCGCTCAGCCACTCGAGATTCTCCATATTCGACACGTTCAGCGCCGCGCCGCGCATCAGCGAATCGTAGGCGGCGTCGGCGACCGCCGCGTTGCCGATCGAGGCAGCGGCCTTCAGGCCGTAGCCCGTCACGAAAGGCCACATCGCACGGTTGTGATACACCGGTACGCCCTGCTGCTGCGGCCAGATCACGGGCGGTCCCATCGGTCCGTGCGGGTAGCGCGCCAGGATGCTGCGCGCCTGTTCCTCGCTGGCGATGCCGGTCAGGATGGCGAGCGATTGACCCAGCCAGTCGAACTTGTGCAGCGGCGCGTCGTCGAAGTGGGCGGCGGTGAGGCTGCTGTACATGCCGGCGTCCGGCAGCCAGAGGCGCGTGTTGATCGCCGTCTTCAGCTGCGCGGCCCAGGTGTCGTAACGCGTAGCGCGCGCGATGTCGCCGGCTTCCCGGGCCAGGCGCGCCGTCAGCCTGAGCGCCTGGTAGTGTGCGGCGTTGGTCGAGACCGATTTGCTGCCGGCCATCGAGGCCAGGTCGTCGGTGATCCAGCCGGCGTAGCTCTGGTCGCGCCAGTCGAGGAAGGATTGTTCGCCCGTGTACAGGCCGTCGCGCGCGTCGAAGGCGGCGATGCGGTCGATCTCGATCGTGTTCGTCAGGGCGGCAAGGGCGCGCGCGGCGAAGGCGGCGCGCTCCTTTGCAGGCAGCATGCGCAGGGTCTCCTCGGCCGCGAAGGCCCAGCTGACCCGGTCGGTGCTGACCGGCCAGCTGCCGCCGCTGCCGGTGTCCTGCACGATCTGCAGGCCGTCCGGCGTGCCGGCCACCTGCGGCGCCTTGGGTACACCCGCACGGTAAGCGGCCAGCTTGAAGTCGAGCGAATTGCGCACCCGCTGCGGATCGAGCAAGGCCAGGCCCAGATCGGCCGCATACGACAGGTCGCGCGTCCACACGTAATGCCATTTTTCGCCGGTCTCGAAGCACTCGCACGGAATCGCCGCGCCGGCGTTGTAGTTGCCGTCGCGGATTTCGCTCACCGCATCCTGGCGCATCTCGCTGGTAGCGAGCGCGAACAGGGCGTCGAAGGCCAGGTTCCCGCTGCGCAGGTAGGGCAACCCCGCGCTCTCGGCATAGCTTGCGTGCTGCGCCACTGGGTCGCGCAAGGTCATCGTCGTCGAATGGGTGTAGCTGCGCAGCGGGGCTTCCGGGTCCACGACCGAGAAGCGCGCCGTTTCCTGCTTGCCGTCCCAGGTCGGGAAGGTCAGCGAGGCCACGCGCGAGCGGCCCGCGTGCGGATCGGGCGCCGGACCATTCTTGCGATCAAGCAGGCGCACGATGCGCAGCACCGGCGCGTCGGGTTTGCCGGCGTCGAGCGTGAAGCGGTAGGTGCCGGTGCTGCGCACGAACAGCGTGGCTTCCGGTCCGGCCTGGGTGACCAGGCGCAGCGGCTGGTCCGGCTTGACGGCGACGCTGGCGCGCACGCCTGGCACCCACTCGCGCGCCCAGTCGCGGCTGCCCAGCTTGAAGCCGTGGTTGCCGGGACTGACCAGGATGTCGGCCTGGTAGATCCCTTTACCCTTGAACTGCAGGGCGTGATCGAGGCCCCAGGCATTGAAGCCGCCGCGCACGTACATGGTGTCGCGCAAGGGACCGGGATCGGCCGCCACGGCGGCGCTGGAGACGAGAAGGGCGGGCAGCAGCCAGCGTGGCGAAATCATAAAAGCCTTATCGGTATTCGTGTCGTTCGATGATGCCGCGCAGCGTATCCTGCCCGCGCAGCATCGGGAAGTCCTCGGGGCGATAGGCGCGCGGCTGGACGAAATGCAGCGTGCCGATGGTGTCGGCGTAGGACGGACGCGCCTCGCGCACCGCCAGCTTGCGGCCGTCCAGCGCGGCGCGGCGCGTGCCCAGGCTCAGCGTCACCGGCTTGCCGGGTGCCAGCCTGAAGCTGGTCTGCGAGCGGCTTTTGTCCGGGTTCAGCCAGGCCATGCGCAGCGTGCGCGGCTGCGTGCCGCGCAGGGTGAAGGTCCAGCGCTGTCCGCTTTTCGCGCGCGCGAAATCGACGGCGAGCTGTTCGCCGGCGCCGAAGGGCAGCAGGGCGCCGAACCGCGACCACTGGGTCGGCAGCGCCGGCTCGAAACCGAGCGTGTCGTTCGGCAGGTCGGGCCGGAAGCCGACGTAATCCTGGTAGCCGTTGCGCGCATATTCGGCCACGCTCCAGGACTGGGCGAAGGTGCCGCTCGGCTTCAGGCGCCCATTCTCGTGGGGCAGGGCGTCGAGGTTCTCGCTCATGCTACCGAGTGTTCCGTCGATGCCCAGACCGAGGATCTGCCTGCCCAGGTTTTGCGTCAGCTGCCAGCTCAGGTCCTGGTAGCCGAAGCGGTTCAGGGCCGTCACCGTAAAGCCCGCATTCCAGCCCCAGATGGTGCCGTTGTGGTAGGCGGCGTCCTTGTGATGGAAGCCCGGGTTCTCGTGGCGCGGGTGGAAGTAGGGGTCGTCCTGGCTGAGCGAGGCGATGCCGTAGGGGTAGAGCAGCCGGGAGACGGCGTTCTTCGTCACGTGCGCCTGCACAGGGCCGGGAAGGAAATCGTCGAAGGGGATCGTCGCCAGTATCAGCTGGTTCGGGCGGATCCTGGTGTCGCGGCTGCCGTCCGCGCGCAGGCGGTCGGCCATGGTGCCGCCGTCCCAGAACAGGCGCAGGAAGCTGGCGCGGGCTTTATTCGCCAGGGCGCGCCATTCGGCTGCGCGGCGGGTGTCGCCGGCCTGTTCGGCCAGCCAGGCGCCGGTGTCCAGCGCCGTGTACCAGAGCGCCTGGATGTCGTTGGCGCGCGGGCCGCGGTCGGACCAGGGCTGGTGGGTCGGATTCTCGACGCGCGCATCCATCCAGGTGTCGGAGGCGGCGTGCGTCAATAAGCCGTCGGCATCGACGTAGTTGGCGATCGCGCCCTCGAAATAGGGTACGGCCAGCTTGTACATCTCGCGCGCAAAAGCCTGGTCGCCGGTGTAGCGGATGTACTCGTAGGCTTCGCGCAGCATCCAGGGCGTGCCGTCGACCGTGTTGTAAATGATCTCGTCGGGCGAGACCCGGTTCGGGATGCGGCCGTAGTCCTTGTCGCGTGGCTGTTTGAGGTTCTGGAAGCGCGCGAAGTTCGCCAGCACGGCGCGGGCATCCTGGAACTGGCCCGACACCAGCAGCGTACCGGGCAGGGCGATGAAGGTGTCGCGCCCCCAGTTCTCGCGGAACCAGGGCAGGCCGGCCCAGATGCCGGCGCCATATTCCTCGACCACGAACAGGCGGGAGGCAGCCTTGGCCCAGTTCAGCGCCTTGTCGTATTCGCGGTCGCTGGTGGCGAGGTAGCTGGCCGTGAGGGCCGCATGGGTGGCGCGGCGTTCGTCGCCGATCGGGTCGCCGGCGGCCAGAACGCGTGCGCGTTGCGCCGCTTCGTCAGCGGTGGCGCCGAAGGCGGCGACCACGGTGAATGCGCTTTCAGGCGCCTTCGTGCGCAGCAGCAGGCCGTCCTCCAGATCGAAGGGCGCGCTGGCGGCGAGTGCCATGAACTGGGTTGCGCCCTGGCCCGGCGCGACGATGACGACGCTGTCCTTGAACGAGACCGCACCCGCGGTCTTGAGCAGCGGCTTCAGGGCCAGCCGCGCCGGCTTCGCGCTGCTCACACGCAGGGCCAGCGCATGCTTCTTCGAGAGCAGCACCAGTTCCTCGGCGCTGCCGTTGGCATAGGCCACGCGGTGGCCGAAGGGCAGCACCTCTTCGCGTCCGCCGGCCCGCTCGTTTTGCACGCCGTCGACATAACTCATGTAGTTGCCGAAGACCGTCCCGCTCTTGAACACGTAGCCCGCGCCGCGCTCGTAGTCATGCGTAAAACCTTCGAAATAGCCGGCCAGGTTGTCGCCGGCCACGAAGCGGGACTGCTGGCCGGGTGCGGCCTCGATCGCCATCGCGTCGAAAAAGGCGTCGACGCCCGGCTTCTCGACGGCCGCCGCCGACGTCAGTGCCAGGGAGAGGGAGAGTACAAGCAGGGAGCGGCGCATCATGCCCCCGGCAGTTCAATGACCAGCGTCGCCTTGGGCGCCAGGCGCAGTTCGCGCGTCAGGTCGATGGCGCGGCCGCTGAGGATGTCGGTGCCGGACGCCGTCCCCTTCAGGATCTCCTGGAAGCGGGCGGTGGGCAGGACCATCTCTTTGGGGTTGTCGTTCATGGCGATCATGATGCGTTTATTCTCGTTATAGCGGAAGTAGACCCAGGTATTGTTTTCGGGGCCGAAGTGCATGAGCTGGCCGCTGTGGATGACGGATTCTCCCTTGCGCCAGGTGGCGAGCTTGCGCACCAGTTCCTGGGCCGCGCGCTGGCGGCTATTCAGGCCCTTGCCCTGGAAGGCGTCGACCTTGTCGCCGGCCCAGCCGCCGGGGAAGTCGCGCCGGTAGCTGGCGTCGTCGCGGCCCTTGACGGTGCTGGTCATCAAGATCTCGTCGCCCGTATAGAACTGCGGGATGCGCGGCATCGTCATCAGGAACACCAGGTTCATGCGGTAGCGGTCGAAGTCTTCGCCCACGGCGCTGTACATGCGCGCCATGTCGTGGTTGCTGCCGAAGAGGACAAGTTTTTCCGGTTGCGGATACAGGTAGTCGAGCGCGAGCGTCTGGTAGACCTCGTTGAAACCCTTGTCCGGATCGGAGAGGGCGCTGCGCATGCTGTCCACCAGCGGGAAGTCCATCAGGCTCGGGAGCGAGGACGTGTAGCCGTCGAAGTTGACCTTGCCGCGCTGCCAGTGGGCTACCACCGGCACCTGGGTACTCCACTCTTCGCCGACCATGTTCAGGTTCGGGTACTCGTCCATGATCCGGCGTGTGTACTGGGTGAGGAAGGCGCCGTCGGAATAGCCGTAGGTATCGATGCGCAGGCCCGACAGGCCGGCATATTCGATCCACCAGATGTTGTTCTGGATGAGGTAATTCGCCACCAGCGGATTGGTCTGGTTCAGGTCGGGCATCGAGGGGCCGAACCAGCCGGCCGTAAAGTTGATGCTGTCGGCCTTGGAGGCGTACTTGCCCTGCACGGCCACGCGGTGGTGCGCGGTCGGCACGAAGCGGCCGCCGAAGTTGACCCAGTCCGGCGTCGGCAGGTCCTTCATCCACCAGTGGTTCTTCCCGATATGCGACAGCACCACATCCTGGATCAGGCCGATGCCGCGCTCCTTCGCCTCGTTCGAGAGGCGCACGAAGTCCTCGTTGCTGCCGTAGCGCGGATCGATCCGGTAGTGATCGGTGGCGGCGTAGCCGTGATAGGAATAGCCCGGCATGTCGTTCTCGACCAGCGGCGTGGGCCACAACTGGGTGAAGCCGAGCTGCGCAACGTAGTCGAGGCGGGAGATGATGCCCGCGATGTCGCCGCCGTGGCGTCCGCCCGGGTGGCTGCGGTCGGCCTTCTCCAGCATGCCCGGCACGCTGTCGTTGGACGGGTCGCCGTTGGCGAAGCGGTCCGGCATGACCTGGTAGATCGCGTCCGCATTGCCGAAGCCCTGGCGCAGGCGCGAGCCGGGCGCGCGGGCGCGCAGTTCGTAGGTGTGGCGCAGGCTGGCGCCATCGCCTTCGAAGACGATGTCGAAGCGGCCGGGCTGTGCGCCTGGTGCGATCTCGAGATCGACGAACAGGTAGTTGGCGTTCGCGACGCGCGTGCTGGAGGCGATGCGCACGCCGGGATAGTCGATGCGCGGCTGCAGCTTGCCGATGCCGGCGCCATGCACCATCAGCTGCACGCCACTGTGCTGCATGCCGGTCCACCAGAAAGGCGGCTCCAGATGATCGATGCCTGACGCCGCCATGGCCGGATCGAGGAGAGCAGCTGCAAGGAAAAGTGTTGCAAAAGAGCGTCGCATGGCGGGCCTTGGCTGGAAAAGAGGGTGGCAAACAGCTGCGCAAGTAGAAAGCAGTAGTTTGGCTACATATAAAACAAGCCTGGATATGGCTTATCACTCTGTTACGGGCCGAGAATACACTACAGATCGGGCAACAGCAATGCATCAAATTCGCTAGTTTAAGTACATACGCCGACGATGTTGCGGTGCGGCCTGTGCCTGGCTGACCGGCACCCGGAAAACCTGCGCGTCACTCCGGATTTCGGCTCGAAACCAATGACATCGATACCATTCTGAAATTTGCACCAAATTAGTGCATTTACGCACCTAATTGGTGAAAAGCAAGCAAGATGTAGTACGACTACACGTCCATACGACGGTGCTTGTAGCTCCAATACAACGCCTAAGCGTTTCACTCTATATAAGAGCAAGCAAATGGCCGGGAGAACGTAGTGCAAATGAACTCCCGTTGACAGTGCATCTAGTTTTAGTACAGAATTCTTGCCAGAACGTCTAAAAAGACGTTGATTCTGGATCCCGTGCCGTAGCAGTCTGTCTTTCGGGAAATTAAATGTTCGATCTGAGGGGACACATGAATAACTCCGCAAACAAGCGCGCCGCTGGTACGGGCCTTGTATTCCAACTGAGCCCGGTCGCTATCGGCTGCGCCATCTTCCTGTCGGCTAGCGCCGGCAGCGCCGTCGCACAGACCGCCGTCACCGAGCCGGCCGCCGAAGCGCCGATCCAGACCGTGCAGGTCACCGGCATCCGCCGCGCGATCGAAAACGCGATCGCCACCAAGCGCGATGCCAGCGGCATCGTCGAAGCCATCTCCTCCGAAGACATCGGCAAGCTGCCCGATATCTCGATCGCCGAATCGCTGGCGCGCCTGCCGGGCCTGACCGCCCAGCGCGTCAACGGCCAGGCCCAGCAGATCAGCATCCGCGGCACCTCGGGCGACCTGTCGACCGCGCTGCTGAACGGCCGCGAGCAGGTCAGCACCAGCGCCAACCGTACCGTCGAATACGACCAGTACCCGTCGGAACTGATCAACGCCGTCACCGTCTATAAAACCGGCGACGCCGCCGTCGTCGGCCAGGGCCTGTCGGGTACCGTCGACCTGCAGACCATCAAGCCGCTGTCGCTGCGCGAGCGCGCGATCAGCGTCAACGTGCGTGGCGAGAAGAACTCGAAGGGTTCGATCAGCGCCGGTTCGCCGGACACCGGCAGCCGCGTCAGCGCCTCGTATGTCGACCAGTTCGCCAACCGCACCATCGGCGTCGCCATCGGCTACGCCCGCCAGGACAAGCCGAACGTCTCCGAACAGTTCGAGACCTGGGACTGGGTCGACGCCACCGTGGGCGGCCAGACCGTCAAGGTCCCGAAGGGCATCAAGGCCCTGGCAACCACCGGCAACCAGGTGCGTGACGGCCTGATGGGCGTGCTCGAATACCGCCCGAACAAGAACTTCAGCTCGACCCTGGACGTGTACCACTCGCGTTTCGACCAGGACGAGATCCGCCGCGGCATGGAAATCCCGCTGAAGGACGACGGCACCGTCGGCTTCACCAACGGTAAGATCGTCAACGGCGTGATGGTCAGCGGCACCGCGACCGACGTCAATCCGGTCGTGCGCAACAACCGCATGACCCGCGACGACAAGCTGACCGCGGTCGGCTGGAACAACCGCTTCACCTCGGGCGACTGGGTCGGCATCATCGACCTGAGCCACTCGAAGGCCGACCACAAGGAAGAGCTGGTCGAGATCAACGCAGGCCGCGCGACCCGCCAGACCCTGGGCTTCGACTACAGCAACGGCGCCATCCCTGCGCTGAACCTGTCCGGTTCCTATGCCACCCCGGCCGACATCCGCATCGGCGGCCAGTTCGGCGAAGGCTACGTCAACGCGCCGCACATGAAGGACAAGCTCGATTCGGCACGCGCCAGCGTCGAGTACAAGCTCGCCGAAGGTCCGTTCAGCAGCGTCGAAGTCGGCTTCAACCTGTCGAAGCGTTCGAAGGAAAAGGCGCACCTGGAAACCGGCTTCTCGAAGATCGGCGACGGCAGCTTCGCGGCCAACGCGGTCAACGGCACGCAATCGCTGTACGCGCTGCCGAACACCCTGAGCTGGGACATCGACACCGTGCTGGCCCAGAACTTCGGCCCGTACACCCCGGCGATCCTGGTGCCATGGGGCGCGACCAAGAACTGGAGCATCGACGAGAAGGTCAAGACCGGCTACGTCAAGCTGAACATCGACACCGAACTGATGTCCATGCCGCTGCGCGGTAACGTCGGCGTACAGGTCGTCAAGACCGACCAGAGCTCGACCGCCCAGACGCTGCGCGCCTGGCCGTTCGCCGACCTGGTGCCTCTGACCGACGGCAAGAAGTACACCGACTACCTGCCGAGCCTGAACCTGGCCTGGAGCCTGCCGGATGACCAGGTGGTCCGCTTCGGCGCCGGCAAGACCCTGGCCCGTGCCCGCCTCGACCAGCTGAACGCAGCGCTGGAAGTCGGCCTGACCCAGCAGAGCACCGGTACGCCTTACGGCAACGGCGGCAATGCCCAGCTCGACCCATGGCGCGCCAACCAGCTCGACCTGTCGTACGAGAAGTACTTCGCCAAGACGGGCTACGTGTCGGCTGCCGGTTTCTACAAGGACCTGAAGTCGTACATCTACAACATCACCGTGCCGCGTGACTTCTCCGAGTACCGCCTGGCCGGCGCCACCAGCAACATCGGCACCATGAACCAGCCGAAGAATGGCGACGGCGGCCGCCTGTCGGGCTTCGAGTTCGCAGTCTCGACCCCGCTGAACGTGGTCAGCCCGATGCTCGACGGCTTCGGCGTCACCGCCAACGCCTCGTTCACCAGCAGCCAGATCGCGATCAAGGACCAGCGTTTCGGCACCATGGACATCCCGCTGCCGGGCCTGTCGAAGCGTGTCTTCAACCTGACCGGCTACTACGAGAAGGATGGTTTCTCGGCTCGCGTCAGCCAGCGTCGTCGTAGCGACTTCGTCGGCGAGATCGGCGGCATCGGCGGTGCCAACGAGCTGACCTTCGTCAAGGGCGACAGCGTGGTCGACCTGCAGCTGGGTTACGACTTCCCGCAAGTGAAGGGTCTGTCGGTTCTGTTCCAGGTCAACAACCTGACCGACACCGACTTCCAGACCTACGCCGGCTCGCCGGACCGTCCACGCGGCTACGTCAAGTACGGCCGTCAGATGCTGCTGGGCCTGAACTACAAACTGTAATTTCCGCCTCCTCGGCGAAAGCCCGGCCCTTGCAGGCGTCACTGCCTGCAAGGGCTTTTTCTTTTGCAACTCTCTAGGCGCGCGGGCAATTGGCCTACGTCTCCTTGAACGACGGTGTAAACTGTCGCTTTCGTTTCACTTTAAGAACAACTCATCCATATGTCCGACACTCCCATCCCATCGTTTGCCGACCTCAACATCCCTGCGCCCATCCTCAAGGCGCTGAAGGACGTCGGCTACGAAACGCCGTCGCCGATCCAGGCCGCCACCATTCCCCTGTTGATGGAAGGCCGCGACGTGCTGGGACAGGCGCAGACGGGCACCGGCAAGACCGCCGCCTTCGCGCTGCCGGTCCTGTCGCGCATCGACACCAAGCAGGTCGCGCCGCAAGCCCTGGTGCTGGCGCCGACGCGCGAGCTGGCGATCCAGGTGGCCGAGGCCTTCCAGAGCTACGCCGCGCACATGAAGAACTTCCACGTGCTGCCGATCTACGGCGGCCAGGCCTACGGCCCGCAGCTCTCCGCCCTGCGCCGCGGCGTGCAGATCATCGTCGGCACCCCGGGCCGCGTGATCGACCACATCGAAAAAGGTTCGCTCGACCTGTCGCAGCTGAAGACCCTCGTTCTCGACGAAGCCGACGAAATGCTGCGCATGGGCTTCATCGACGACGTCGAGCAGATCCTGCAGCAGATCCCGGAAGAGCGGCAGATCGCGCTGTTCTCGGCCACCATGCCGCCGGCGATCAAGCGCATCGCCAAGACCTACCTGCGCGATCCGAGCGAAGTGACCGTCGCCGCCAAGACCGGCACCGCCGACAACATCACCCAGCGCTACTGGCTGGTGGCCGGCATGCAGAAGCTGGACGCGCTGACGCGCATCCTGGAAGCCGAGCCTTTCGACGGCATGATCATCTTCGCGCGCACCAAGCTCGGCACCGAAGAGCTGGCGACCAAGCTGCAGGCGCGCGGCTTCGCGGCCACGGCGATCAACGGCGACATGGCGCAGCAACAGCGCGAGCGCACCATCGAACAGCTCAAGAACGGCAAGATCGACATCCTGGTCGCCACCGACGTCGCCGCGCGCGGCCTGGACGTCGAGCGCATCAGCCACGTGATCAACTACGACGTGCCGTCGGATCCGGAAAGCTACACCCACCGCATCGGCCGCACCGGCCGCGCGGGCCGCAGCGGCGACGCCATCCTCTTCATCACGCCGCGCGAGCGCGGCCTGCTGAAAGCGATCGAGCGCGCCACGCGCCAGCCGGTCGCGCCGCTGACGCTGCCGACCGTGAAGGCCGTCAACGACGTGCGCATCGCGAAGTTCAAAGAACAGATCGCGCAGACCCTGGCCGACGGCGGCCTCGAGCAGTTCCGCAACCTGATCGAGGAATTCGAGCGCGAAGCCAACGTGCCGGCGGTCGACATCGCCGCCGCGCTGGCAAAGCTGAGCCGCGGCGACGTGCCGCTGCTGCTGGAAAAGCCGGACCGCGAGCCGAAGGCATCGACCTGGGACGAGCGCCCGGCGCGCGCCGACTTCGTCGAGCGTCCGCCACGCTCCCCGCGCGACGACGGCGGCTGGGACGACCGTCCGCCGCGCCCAAACCGCGAGCCGGGCTTCAAGAAGGAGCGCGTGATGCGCGCGCCGGAAGAGGGCATGGCCACCTTCCGCATCGAAGTCGGCCACATCAACGGCGTCAAGCCGGGCAACATCGTCGGTGCGATTGCCAACGAGGCGAACATCGATTCGAAGCTGATCGGCCGTATCGAGATCTACGACGATTTCAGCACGCTCGACCTGCCGGCGGACCTGCCGCCGGACCTGATCGATCACCTGAAAACGGTGTGGGTGGCTGGGCAGCAGCTGCAGATCACGCGCGATGGCGAAACGCCGCCGCCGAAGAAGGCGGGGCCGAAGAAGTCCTTCGGGGCGGAGCGCCGGTTCAACGAGAAGCCGGGTTTCAAGAAGCCGCGTAAAGCGTAAGTGCATGCGGCTGGCGCCGCATGAATGACGAACGGGGAATCGGCCTTGCGGCCGATTCCCCGTTTTTATTTGACCGGTACGCGACATGTTGCGACGGTTCAGGCGATGTTTCGACATTCATGGGCCGCATCCGCGTGGGGCCGCTGAGGCCAATGGCCTCAGCGGCGGCTTCACTACAGAATGCCCACCCTACGGTGCGCCACCGCCCGTAGCAAGTTCATGGAGCCGGGACGTAACGTAGGGTGGGCTCTCCGAGCCCACGCGTTTCACCGCACGATCAGCCCCGCCGCGCCCGCAAGTCAGTCCGCAAACATCCACAACAAAGCCTCGCGCAACTCGCCGCTCCAGAATGCCTCGTTATGCTTCTGCTCCGGCACGATCTTGAGCACCGTATTCGCCTTCGGGTGCCCACTCTTCTCGACTACCTGCGCCATGCGCTGCACATCCGGCACCATCGAATCGCCTTCCTTCTCCCCCATCAGCAGATACACGCGCGCGTCCTTCGGCAGCGGATGCTGCGCCATGAAGTCGAACGATGGCGTGGCCGTCCAGTAAGCCGGCGAAAACACGCCCGCCTTGCTGAACACCTGCGGGTACTGCGCGATCGCGTAGTGCGAAGCCAGCCCACCCATCGAGCTGCCCATGATCGCCGTGTGCGCGCGGTCGGGCAAGGTGCGGTATTTGGCGTCGATCGCGGGCTTCAGTGTGCCCACGATGAAGTCCGTGTACTGCTTGCCCTCGGCGTGCCCGAAGCGCGCGTTGTCCCAGGCGTTCAGCTCCGTGATGCGCTTGTCGCCGCCGTTGTCGATGCCGACCACGATCAGTTCCAGCTTGCCCTCCTTCGACAGCGCGTCCAGCGTCTCGTCGACCTTCCACTCGCCGGCAAAGGCGGTGGCGTCGTCGAACAGGTTCTGGGCGTCGTGCATGTAGAGCACCGGATAGCGCTTGCCGGACGTCGCATACCCAGGTGGCAGGTAGAGGCGGATCTGGCGCTTGCGATTCAGGCCCGGGATTTCGACCAGCTCGGGCAGCAGGCTGACGCCGGGCAGGGCGGTCGAGGCTTTTGGAGGCGCAGGCGTATCGGCAGCCGAGGCGAGCGAGGCGGCCAGCAAAAATGGAATGAAGCAGAATCGCATGAAGATGTCTCTGTTGTTGTTAATGTGAGGCCGCGAGTGTCGGTGCAGTGCGCAGCGCCGCCGTGTTTTCGCGCACCAGCAACCACAGCACGCTCGACACGGCCAGGCAGCCGCCGCAGATGAAGAACAGCAGGCTTTTATCCGCTGCCGTCTTGAGCACGAAGCCGACCGTGGTCGTCGCCAGCTGCGGCAGCACCACCGACAGGTTGAATAGCCCCATGAAGTAACCCATGCGGCTTTTATCGACCTTCTCGCTCATGATCGCAAACGGCAGGCTGACCACCGCCGCCCAGCCGATGCCGACCACCGCCATCAGCACGTACAGGGCTGCAGGCGAGCGCGCGAACAGGGCGATCGCGAAGTAGGCGAGGGCCATGATGCCGATGCAGGCGGCCTGCGTGCGCACGCGGCCGAAGCGCGTCACCAGCGGTGCCAGCACCAGCGCCGGCAGCAGGAAGCCGACCACGTTCATGACGGCGAACGAGATCGCGATGATGTGGCCCGACTGCGCCGCAGCCTGTTCGGCTGTGGCGCCCGGCGCGACCACGTGCTGCTGGATGAAGGAGATGATGTAGACGAACATCGCCTGCACCCCGAACCAGGTAAAGGCATGCGCCGCACACAGGCGCCAGAATTGCGGCCAGTCGGTGCGCGACGCCGCTGCCGCTTCAAGCGCGGCGATCTCGCGCGGCTCCTCGATCAGCAGTGCCGGCACGATCGAGAACACCAGCACCAGCAGCACGCCGACCGAGATCAGCGCGTAGTTGTCGATGAAGGCGCCGATCAAATATGCCATCACGCCCCAGAAGCCCGAGATGGTCTGCATCCAGGTATAGCCGCGCGTGCGCGCCTCGCCGTCCGGCGTCACGTCCGCGATCAGCGAGCGGGTCGGATTGAAGCCGATGTTGATCGACAGGTCGAGCGTCAGCGCGATGATCACGGCGACCACCAGCAGGTTGCCGATGCCGAGCAAATCCGCGACGACTTCGATCCGCGGCAGCAGGAACACGGACAGCGCGGCCAGCACCCCGCCGATCAGGATGAAGGGACGCCGGCGTCCGCCCCAGAACCAGGTCTTGTCGCTGATGAAGCCGATGATCACCTGGCCCAGGATGCCGGCCAGCGGTCCCGCGGCCCAGACGATGCCGATCTCGTGGATGTCGAGGTGGTACTTGGTGCTCAGCAGCCAGCTGAGGGCTGAAATCTGGATACACAGGGCGAAGCCCATGGCCGTAGCCGGCAAGCTGGTGAGGGCATAGAAGGAATTGCTCAGCCGGCGCTGCATGTCGAGCATGGTGTCTCCGTATTCTCTGTTATTTGACTACAAATCCCGTTGCGGAAAGCACGGGTGTGGCGATTCTACTACCACTTAGCGAGATTGACACTCGGAAAACGCCATGTTATTTTGCTACAAATTATCTTCCAACAGTCCGTCCTCATGGCTTAGAGGCAGGGACTTCGCCACATACTTCGAGCCTGGCAGGACGCCGGGCCATTGGGGACACAGATGGACATGCACACCAAGGCGCTCAAACCACGCCTGTCGTTCTGGCAGTTGTGGAACATGAGCTTCGGCTTCTTCGGCATCCAGTTCGGCTTCGCGCTGCAGAACGCCAACACCAGCCGCATCTTCTCGACGCTCGGCGCCAACCCGGACGACCTGGCCCTGTTCTGGCTGGCCGCGCCCGTGACCGGCCTGCTGGTGCAGCCGGTGATCGGCTACATGAGCGACAACACCTGGCACCCGAAGTGGGGCCGGCGCCGTCCCTTCTTCTTCATCGGCGCGCTGCTTGCCGCGATCGCCATGTTCCTGATGCCGAATTCCTCGGCGCTGTGGATGGCGGTGGCCGTGCTGTGGATGATGGATGCGGCGATCAACGTCTCGATGGAGCCCTTCCGCGCCTTCGTCGGCGACAAGCTCGACGTCTCGCAGCAGACCGCCGGCTATGCGATGCAGACCTTCTTCATCGGCTGCGGCGCCGTGATCGCCTCCCTGCTGCCGACCATCTTCACGCACCTGGGCGTGTCGAACGTGCCGGTCGACGGCACGATTCCCGACACCGTGCGCTATTCCTTCTACGCCGGCGCGCTGGTCTTCATCGTCGCCGTCAGCTGGACCGTGTTCACCGCCGACGAACTGCCGCCGGCCGATATGGAATCGTTCAACAGCGAGCGCCAGCACGCGCGCCGGATGGGCGTCGCCTTTACCGAGATCTTCAGCGGCTTCGCCAAGATGCCGAAGACGATGGTGCAGTTGGCCTTTGTCCAGTTCTTCACCTGGATCGCCCTGTTCGCGATGTGGATCTATACTGGCAGCGCGATTGCCGATTCAATCTACGGCACCCGCGACGCGCAGTCGGCCGCTTTCCAGGACGCCGGCAACTGGGTCGGCATCATGTTCGCGGTGTACAGCGGCGTGTCGGCGCTGGCCGCTTTTATTCTGCCGGTGTTCGCCCGTGCCACCAGCCGCAAGGTCGTGCACGCCACCTGCCTCGCCATCGGGGGACTCAGCCTGGCCAGCATCGCCGCCATCGAGACCAAAGAAATGCTGATGCTGCCGATGGTCGGCGTCGGTATCGCCTGGGCCAGCATTCTGACCATGCCGTATGCGATCCTGGCGGGCTCCCTGCCGGCCAAGCGCATGGGTTACTTCATGGGCCTGTTCAACTTCTTCGTCGTGATCCCGCAGATCGTCAGCGGCCTGCTGCTCGGCTTCGTCACGCGCGAATTTTTCAATGGCCATACCGTGCAAACGCTGGCGCTGGGCGGCGGCTGCATGCTGCTGGCCGGCGTATTGACACTGATGGTGACTGACAAGGCAGGCAAATAAAGCCTGCGCCATCGTTTTGACTCCTGGCGTATCGTAATGTTTTATTAACAAACTAATGCGATCACAGGAGCGAAGCATGACGATTCAGACCGTGGCAACGACGCCATTCGCCGGCCAGCGTCCGGGCACCTCGGGCCTGCGCAAGAAGGTGACCGAGTTCCAGCAGCCCGGCTACCTCGAGAACTTTGTCGAAGCGATTTTCCTGACCCTGGGCGACTGCGCCGGCCGCACCCTGGTGCTCGGCGGCGACGGCCGCTACTTCAACCGCCAGGCCATCCAGACGATTCTGCACATGGCCGCCGCCCACGGCGTGGCGCGCATGCTGGTTGGACGCGGCGGCATCCTGTCGACGCCGGCAGTGAGCTGCGTGATCCGCAAGCACGGCGCCTTCGGCGGCATCGTGCTCTCGGCCAGCCACAACCCCGGCGGCCCGGACGGCGACTTCGGCATCAAGTACAACATCGGGAACGGCGGACCCGCGCCGGAGAAGGTCACCGAGGCGATCTTCGCGCACACGCAAACCCTCACGTCCTACCGCATCAGCGATGCCCCGGCCGTGAACCTCGACGACATCGGCACGACCACGCTCGACGGCATGCAGGTCGAAGTGATCGATCCGGTTGCCGACTACGCGGAGCTGATGGGCCGCCTGTTCGACTTCGGCGCCATCCGCGCCTTGTTCCAGCGCGGCTTCACGATGAAATTCGACGGCATGAGCGCTGTCTCGGGGCCGTATGCAAAGGCGATCCTCGAAGGCGTGCTCGGTGCGCCCGCCGGCACGGTGATCAATGGCGAGCCGCTGGAAGACTTCGGCGGCCACCATCCCGACCCGAACCCGGTCAACGCGGCCGAACTGATCGCCCTGATGAGCGCGCCCGATGCGCCCGACTTCGGCGCCGCCTCCGACGGCGACGCCGACCGCAACATGATCGTCGGCCGCGGCATCGCCGTCACGCCCTCCGACAGCCTGGCCATCATCGCCGCCAACGCCACCGTCGCGCCGGGCTACGCGGCCGGCATCAAGGGCATCGCGCGTTCGATGCCGACCTCCACCGCGGCCGACCGCGTTGCGCAAGCATTGGGCGTGTCCTGCTTCGAGACGCCGACCGGCTGGAAGTACTTCGGCAACCTGATGGATGCCGACATGGTCACGCTCTGCGGCGAAGAAAGCTACGGCACCGGCTCCAACCACGTGCGCGAAAAGGATGGCCTGTGGGCCGTGCTGTTCTGGCTGAACATGCTGGCCGCGACCGGCAAATCCGTGGACCAGCTGGTTGCCGAGCACTGGGCCCGTTTCGGCCGCAATTATTATTCGCGCCACGACTACGAAGCCGTCGACGCTATCGCCGCCGACGGCATGATGGCCGCGCTGCGCGACAAGCTGCCGAAGCTGGTTGGCCAGACCCTGGGCGACTATCGGGTGGCGCTGGCCGACGATTTCGTCTACACCGACCCGGTCGACGGCTCGATCGCCACCAAGCAGGGCGTGCGCATCGTCATGCTCGACGGCTCGCGCATCGTGTTCCGCCTGTCCGGCACCGGCACCGAAGGCGCCACCATCCGTCTCTACCTCGAACGCTACGAGGCCGACCCGGCCCGCCACAATCTCGAGACCCAGCAGGCTTTATCAGGCCTGGTGGCGATCGCCGACGGCGTGTCCGAACTGCGCCGGCGCACCGGCCGCGAGCAGCCGAGCGTCATCACCTGACCCCACTTTGACAGGAACCCCTGCATGAAATTGTCCGCACTTGCCGTTTCCCTGCTGTTTGCCTTGAACACTGCCCATGCTGCTCCGGCACCTTGGGCTGCGCCAACCAAACCCTTCGTGTGGGAGAACGCGACCGTCTACTTCCTGCTGACGGACCGCTTCAACAACGGCAATCCGGACAACGATCACGCCTACGGCCGCAAGGACGACGCGGCCAAGCTGCGCGGCTTCATGGGCGGCGACTTTGCCGGCATCACCGCGAAGATCAAGGAAGGCTATTTTGCCGAACTGGGCGTGACCGCGCTGTGGATCACGCCGCCGGTCGAGCAGATCCACGCCGGCACCGACGAGGGCACCGGCAAGAGCTACGGCTTCCACGGCTACTGGGCGCGCGACTTCACGGCGATCGACGCCAACCTCGGCACCGAGGACGAACTGCGCACCCTGGTCGATACGGCCCATGCGCACGGAATGCGCGTGCTGTTCGACGTGGTCCTGAACCACACGGGGCCGGTCACCGAGAGCGATCCGGTGTGGCCGGCGGACTGGGTGCGCACCGGACCGACCTGCACGTATAAAGATGCGCGCACGACGATCGACTGCACACTGGTGAAGAATCTGCCCGACATCCGCACCGGCGACAACAAGCCGGTCGCGCTGCCGCCGGCGCTGGTCGAGAAGTGGAAGCGGGAAGGGCGCTACGAGCGCGAAGTGCAGGAACTCGACGCCTTCTTCAAGCGCACCGGCTATCCGCGCGCGCCGCGCTACTACCTGATGAAATGGCATGCCGACTGGGTGCGCAAGTTCGGCGTCGACGGCTTCCGCGCCGACACCGTGAAGCACACCGAGCCGGGCGTGTGGAAGGAATTGAAAAAGGTGGCCAGCGTCGCCTTCGAGGACTGGAAGAAGGCGAATCCGTCGAAGAAGCTGGACGACACGCCCTTCTACATGACGGCCGAAGTCTACAACTACGCCATCCAGCACGGCCGCGCCTTCGACCTGGGCGGCCTGACGGTCGATTATCCGGCCCAGGGCTTCGACAGCATGATCAACTTCGCGATGAAGACCGATGCCGTCGAGTCCTACGAAAAGCTGTTCAGCACCTATTCGGAAGCGCTGCAGGGACCGATGAAGGGGACCTCGGTGCTGAACTACCTCAGCTCGCACGACGACGGCCAGCCCTACGACGCGCTGCGCCAGCGTCCCTACGAGACGGCCAATAAGCTGCTGCTGGCGCCGGGCGCGGCGCAGATCTACTACGGCGACGAAACGGCGCGCCTCTTGCAGATCGAGGGCGCGCAGGGCGACGCCACGCTGCGCTCCTTCATGAACTGGGACGAGCTGGCCGCCAACACCCAGCGCGGCCTGAACCGCGTGCGCGACGTGCGCGAGCACTGGGCCAAACTCGGCCGCTTCCGCCAGGCCCACCCGGCGGTCGGTGCCGGCGTGCACCGCATGATCCAGCACTATCCGTACACGTTCAAGCGCACCTGGGAGAAGGGCGAGGTCACCGACCGCGTGGTCGTCGCGCTCGGCCTGCCGACGGACAAGCCGACCGCGGTGCCGGTGACCGGCGTCTTCCTGGACGGCCAGACCGTGCGCGACTGGTACTCGGGGAAGACGGCGATCGTCAAAGGCGGCAAGGTGCAGTTCGATGCGCGCAATCCCGTGGTGCTGATCGGGCAGGAATAAACGGGGAGGGCGGCGATGCTGAAGGCAATCCGCGAACTGCTGCAGCCGCCCCCCGGCATGGCCTTCGACTTCAGCCAGCCCCCGGGCGAGCCGGCGCTGGTAGGCGCGGACAGCGTGTCCTGGCGCATCTTCGCCAATCCGGTTGCGCTGTTCGTCGGCGGCGTGACGGCCGTGCTGCTCGAGCTGGCCGAACCCTCGGTGCGTTCGGGCGTCTGGGACGGCGGCGGCTTCGCGCGCGATCCCTTGTTGCGCCTGCGCCGCACCGGCTTCGCCGCGATGATGACGGTGTACGGCCCGCGCTCGGCGGCCGAAAAGATGATCGCCCACGTGGTGCGCATGCACGGCCACGTGCGGGGAAGGACGCCAGACGGCGCTCCCTACCAGGCCAACGATCCGCGCCTGCTCGACTGGGTGCAGGCCACCGCCGTGTTCGGGTTCGCCGAGGCCTATCACGCCTACGTGCAGGCCCTGTCGCCGTTCGAAAAGGATGCCATCTTCGACGAGGGCCAGTCCTCCGCGCGCCTGTACGGCGCGACCGGCCTGCCGCGCGACTGGCAAGGATGGGCGGCGCTGCTTGGCGCCACCGCACCCATGCTCGAAGGCTCGCGCATCCTCGCCGATTTTTTACGGATCATGAACGAGACCGCGATCGTGCCGGCCCCGCTGCGCCCCTTCCAGCGCCTGCTGGTACGCGCCGCCGTCGAGATCGTGCCGGAGCCGGTGCGCTCGCTGCCGCAGCTGCGCAGTCAGGGCTTGCGCTTCGGCGAAGCGCGGCTGGTACGCGCGCTGGCGCGCGGCGCGATGCTGCTGCCGCTGGGGGATACGCCAGCGCTGCAGGCGGCGCGGCGGGTGGCGGGCCGGGAAAGGTCGACAACGTGAGCGCGGTAGATCAGACTGGGTTGTATCGCTCGGCCAGGAGCCGGTCCGAGAGCGCCAGGATTTCATCGCCCATCGCCAGGCGTTCGACCCACTCGTTCGGAATGTCCTGGATGCCGTAAAAAGCGCCGGCAAGCTGGCCGCAGATCGCTGCGGTCGTGTCGGCATCGTCGCCCAGGTTGGCCGCTTTCAGGACTGCGTCCCTGAACGATGCCGTGTGCCGGAAGCACCAGAGTGCGGCCTCGAGCGACTGGACGCAATACCCGCTGCCTTTGATGTGTTCGATCGGCTTGTTGAACCACTCGCCAGCGGCAAGCGATGCGAGCTTTGGACTCGATGGTTTGGGGTACGCGACTGAAAATATCTCGGCCTTCGAGCCGCCGTTCAAGGCCGCGCGCAGCTGAAGGCCGAAAAGCCGCGAGCACTCGATGGCTTCGCGGGCGCCATGCGTCGTTCGCGTGCTGTCGCCGGCGTATCGAAACACCGCCATCTCATCCTGGGCGAAATACATCGGTACCGGCGCCAGGCGCATGAGTGCTCCGTTGCCGGCGGAATTAGGCTCGATCGATCCGGCGGCCATCCCTCATGTTCATTACAGCGGCGACCATCAGCCTGACCGCTGTGACGGCGCCAGGGACTGGTCCGGTGAATATACAGGCTCCGCGCGCGGCGTTTGCGTGAACCCTGGCGAGCAAAACGAGAGGAAGCTGTTGGCGGGCCAGGCCATCTCGATCTTCCATGCGAAGGATTGATAGCCGTTCGGGTACACATGCTCTTTCCGGTGGATTTCCAGGATCGCCATCGGCTGAAGGGCCGCGGAACAGGCGGCGTAGTCGATCGAGATGACGAGATCCGATACTTCGTGAAAGACCGGGTTCGAGGGGGAGACTCCGAACAGGAAGCCGTGTTCCACATCCCTCGATGGAAGCCATTCATTGATGAAGTCGATATCCAGGTCCAGTTCGCCGCATCCGTGCTCGCCTTCGACGATGCGAAAGCCATGAATGGCGTTGTCGTGCCAGCGGTGCTTATCGAATTGTTCGGTCACTGCCGTCTCCCGTTTATTCAGCAACGCAGTGTATCGGCTGGATTGCCGAAAGGGCAAGCGGCAACTGGTCTATGAAACATCGTCCGCAAGTGCGGGCAAGAACCAGCATCGATACTCATCTGGTAGCAATCAAACAATGCTATCCTGTGCGCCTCCAGACGTATCCCAGTCGTAAGCACCGATGATCACCGAACCAGATACCGAACAAAAATCCGGCCGTGCCTCCTACGCCGACGGCCCGCGCCTGCTGGCCGACATCGGCGCCACCCATGCCCGCTTCACGCTCGAGACGGCGCCCGGCGTGTTCCGCCAGACGGCGGTGCTGCGCTGCGACGACTACGACGGCATCGTGCCGCTGCTGAATGCCTATCTGGGCGAGCAGAAGGGCGAGCGCATCACGCACGCGGCCTTCGCCATGGCCAATCCGGTCAGCGGCGACCTGGTGCGCATGACCAACCGCGACTGGCAGTTCTCGACCGACGAGGTGCGGCGCACGATGGGTTGGTCGACGCTGGTCATCGTCAACGACTTCACGGCGCTGGCGATGGCGCTGCCGGGACTGCAGGCGGGCGACGTGCTGCAGGTCGGCGGCGGCAAGGCGCAGCCGCATGCGGTGGCGGGCGTGCTCGGCGCCGGCACGGGCCTGGGCGTGTCGGGCGTGATTCCGACCGCCGACGGTTTCGTCACCCTCGGCAGCGAAGGCGGCCACGTCGCCTTCGCGCCGAGCGACGAGCGCGAGTTCGCGATCCTGCAGACCGCCTGGCGCGAGTGGCCGCACGTGTCGAACGAGCGCATCCTGTCCGGTCCCGGCATGGAACTGATCTACCGCGCACTGGCCGAACGCAACGGCGTGCAGGCCCCAAGCCGTACGGCGGCCGAGATCGTCGCCTGCGCGCTCGACGACCAGGATGCGCTGTGCCTGGAAGTGCTGGAGTGCTTTGCCGGCATGCTGGGCGGCGCGGCGGCCAACCTGGCGCTGACGCTGGGCGCCTTCGGCGGCATTTTTATCGGCGGCGGCATCGTGCCGCGCATCGCCCAGTGGTTCGCGCACTCTCCGTTCCGCGCGCGCTTCGAGGCCAAAGGGCGCTTCACCGAATACCTGGCCGAGATCCCGACCTATGTGATCATGACGCCGAACCCGGCGCTGCGCGGCGTGTCGACGATCTTGTCCGAACACCTGCGCGGCCGCAGCGGCGCGAATACCCTGATGGAGCGCGTGCAGCACCTGCAGCACGAACTCTCGCCGGCCGAACAGCGCGTGGCAAGCCTCGTGCTCGAGCATCCCCGTAAAGTCCTGTCCGAGCCGATCGCCGAGATCGCGCGCCTGGCCGACGTCAGCCAGCCGACCGTGATCCGCTTCTGCCGCTCGCTCGGCTTCCAGGGCCTGGCCGAATTCAAGCTGAAATTCGCCGGCAGCCTGACCGGTTCGATCCCCGTGCGCCACAGCCAGGTGCGCATGAGCGACAGCACCCATGACCTGTCAGCCAAGGTGATCGACAACACGGTCTCCGCCATCCTGAAATTCCGCGACGGCCTCGACGTGCACGCAATCGACCGCGCGATCGCGCTGCTGAGGAATGCCGGCAAAGTCGAGTTCTACGCGATGGGCAACGCGCGCGTGGTGGCGCTCGACGGCCAGCACAAATTCTTCCGCTTCCGCATCCCGACCACGGCGCATGGCGACGCCCACCTGTTCCAGCTCGCCGCCGAACTCCTGAAACCGAACGACGTCGTCATCGCGATCTCGACGGCAGGGCAGGCGCCCGAGCTGCTCGCGGCCGTAGACGCCGCGCGCCGCGCCGGCGCCAGCGTGATCGCCATCACCAGCAGCAAATCGGCGCTGGCGAAGAAGGCGGACGTCTGCCTCGCGGTCGACCACGCCGAAGACAGCACCACCTTCCTGTCGATGATTTCGCGCATCCTGCAGCTGCTCCTGATCGACATCATGGCGGTCGGGATCTCGCTGGGGGCGCAGGCGGAGCAGGATGGGGATATCGAGGCGAGGAAGCTGCTGATTTCGCACTTGGACGTGTAAGGCCGCAGTTCAGGAGCGCGGCCGCGCAGGCGTTCCTTCCTCGCGCGCCTGCTCCTGCCCGATCTCCTTGCTGAGGAAGTAATTCAGGGCCGTCCGGATGACGGCAATCGCCGCCAGCTTGCCGATCCGGTCCCAGGTCGGCGCCACCGAGGTCGAGAGGATGTCGGCGGCCAGCTGCAGTTCCAGGGCCAGCGTCAGGTAGCGCGCGAAGGCCAGGCGGATCGGCACGAAGCTTGAGCCGCGGCCGTTGGCGAAATGGCGCACCAGTCCCACCACGACGACCACGATGCCGATCGCGATCACCAGCGCGCCCAGCGTCTCGACCAGCAGGCGCAGCCACTCGACGCCGGACTGCACGTTTCCTTCGATGGTCTCAAACATGGGGGCCTCGTGTGCACATCGTACGCCCGCCCTTGCTATCGGCGATGCTGTCTCTGGATTTCATGCGATCCTCTCGAAACCGTCCGGGTGTGTTGGTGAAACAATCGAGCGCCTGGCCAGGCATTTGCAGGACACTCCTTACCAGCTCAGCTTAACAAGCTTGCCAGCCTGACGGCGCACACGGCGGTCCATTCGAAACAGCGGCGTTGCGCAATGCCAAAGTGGTAAGATGATGCGTTTTGCAAGTATCCTGCGGTGCGTCCGCTGCGATGCCATTGTCCTGGCCAGAGACCGATGAAGACACGCAGTTACCTCCTCCTGATGCTGGTCGCGATCATCGTGCCGGTCGCCTGCCTGTCGATCTTCGGCCTGTCGATGCTGCTGCGCTTCGAGCAGGAGTCGCGCTTTCGCAGCATCGAAGAGATCGCGAAATCGACCTCGCTCATGATCGACGGCGAAATCGCCGCCGCCGAAGCATCCATCACCACGATCGCTCATTCGCACGACCTCAGGACCGACAATTTCGAGCGCCTGTACGCGCTGCTGTCGGCTACGCGCATCTCGCCCTTGAGCTGGACCCTGATCGCCGACTACGAGGGCAACGGCCTGCTCAACACGCTGGTGCCCTACGGTTCGCCGCTGAAGCAGCGTTCGGGGCCGTGGGCGGCGCGCATCTACGACAGGCAGAAGACCCAGGTGGGCGGCTACTTCATCGGGGCGAGTTCGAAGCGCGGCGTGGTGTCGGTCAACGTGCCGGTTCCGGCGGCGGCCGGGAAAAAATACGTCGTCACGCAGATCTTCGATCCGAACTATTTCAACAAGGTCTTCCGCCGCAATACCTTGAACGACAGCTGGATCGTCGGCGTATTCGATGCGAACGGCATCTCGATCGCCCGCAACCGCAGTGCGGACAAATTTGTCGGCGGGATGGTACGTCCCGAACTCTTCGAGGCCTCGCGCCGCCGGCCGGCCGGCATGGTGCGCCATGCCACGCGCGAGGGGATCGAGGTCTACGATACCTTCGTGCGATCCGAGGTGACCGGCTGGACCGTGGCCGTCGGCGTGCCGGTGGCGGAAATCGAAGCGGCCGAGCGGGCGACGATCTGGCTGTCCGCGACGGCCTTGTTGGTGGTGCTGGGCGGGGCGGTCGGTATCGCGGTCTTCTTCGGGCACCGCATCGACAAGTCGCTGCGCAATGCGACCCTGGCGGCGCACGCGCTGGCGCTGGGACGCGTGACCCCGGCCACGCGCTCGCAGCTGAACGAAGTCAACGTGCTGCTGGAAGAACTCCACCGCAGCAGCCAGTCGCTGGCGCAGGAAAGCGCGGCGCGCCAGGCGCTGGAACGCGAGCGCGAACGCCTGTTGAAAAGCGAACGCGCCGCCAGGAAGCAGGCCGAGGCCCAGAGCGACGCCAAGGACAATTTTATTTCCATGCTGAGCCACGAGCTGCGCAACCCGCTGGCCGCCATCAGCGGGGCGATCTCCGTGATCCGCCTGCCGTCGATGCCGGCGGCGAAAACGGAGAAGGCCTGGGAGATCGCGACGCGCCAGCTGCGCCAGCTGACCCGGATGGTGGAAGACCTGCTCGACGTGCGCCGCGTCTTGTCCGGCAAGGTCGTGCTCGACAAGGCGCGCGTGAACGCTGGCAGCGTGGTGCGCTTCTGCTGCGACTCGCGCATCATGGCGACGGCGTCGAAGCACGAATGGAAGATCGAAACCGAGGATGCCTGGATCGTGGGCGACAAGACGCGCCTCGAGCAGGTACTCGACAACCTGCTGGTAAATGCCATCAAGTATTCGCCGGAGGGCAGCACGATCGGCGTACGCAGTTACACGGACGCCGGCATGGCGGTGATCGAGGTGGCCGACCACGGCGTCGGCATGGAGGCGGACGTGCTGCCGACCATCTTCGATTCGCTGGTGCAGGGACCGACGACGATCGACCGCTCCCTCGGCGGCCTGGGGCTGGGCCTGTCGATCGCGAAGGGGCTGGTCGAGCTGCACGGCGGGACCATCGCGGCCCACAGCGAGGGCGTGGGCAAGGGGAGCATATTCACTGTGCGCCTGCCTCTCGCCGATACAACCCAGGACGTCGTGGCTGCGAGTGCAAGGCCCGCTTGAGCGCGCGTTCATTTGTGTGCTGGGTTAGTCACACCACATAAGATGCAAATTGCATAATCTACAATCGGCTGCATGGAGCCTGCCAATGGCAGCGCTATTCGCTTCTCTTACGTAAGGCACGACCATGCACGCCGAAATTGAACGTATTCCGACCGGCATACCAGAGCTCGATGCCGTCCTGCGCGGCGGCCTGATTCGCCAGCGCGTCCACCTCATCGAAGGGCGGCCCGGCACCGGCAAGACGACGCTGGGCCTGCGTTATCTGATTCACGGCAAGTCGGTCGGCGACCGCTGTCTCTATCTGACGCTGTCGGAAAGCCGCGAGGAGTTGCTCGCCACCGCAAACAGCCATGGCTGGTCGCTGGAAGGCATCGAGATCGAAGAGATTTCGCCGATGGGCGAGAACGCCGCATCGCCGCAGACGATCCTGTTGCCCACGGATTCCGAGCTGTCGGCGCTGGTGGGGACGATTGCCGACAAGATCATCGCCAGCGGTGCCGACCGGGTCGTCATCGATTCGATGGTCGAAGTGCGCCTGCTGGCACGCGACAGCGCCCATTACCGGCGCCAGATCATCGACTTGCGCCAACGCCTCGCAGAGTGCGAGTCGACGGTGGTGCTGCTCGACGACCTGACTTCGGACGGCCGCGAATTCGAGCTGCAAAGCGCCGTGCACGGCGTGCTGACGCTGGAGCAGCTGGAGCGCAGTTTCGGTGCGACCAGGCGCCGGCTGCGTGTCGTCAAGCTGCGCGGCGGCGACTTCCAGAGCGGGTGGCACGACTATGCGATCAAGAAGAACGAGATTCTCGTCTTCCCGAGCCTGATCGCGCAGGAGCATCACCGCGACGATGCAGCATCCGATATCCTGAGCAGCGTCGAGAGCCTCGACCGTCTCTTGGGTGGCCCGCTGGCGGCCGGCAGCTCGACGATGCTGCTTGGTCCTTCGGGCGTTGGCAAGTCGACGCTGGCCCTGCAATACGCACTGGCCTCCGTGCGGAGTGGGCAGCACGTCGGCTACTTCACCTTCGACGAATCGGAAACCACCTTGCGCTCGCGGATGGTCGAGCACATGCAAGAAGACCACGCAGACGGCGAAGAACGGCTGTTCCATCTGCGACGGATCAATCCATCGCGCATCTCGCCCGGAGAATTCATCTGGAACGTCAGGCGTATCGTCGAAGACGTGGGCGCGCGCCTGATCATCATCGATTGCATCAACTCCTATCTCGACGTCATTCGCGAGGAAAAGTCGCTGCTGCTGCAGATGAACGAACTGTTCTCCTACCTGAGCAACATGCGGGTGACCTCGATTATCGTGGGCGCGCATTCGGCGCGCCTGGATACGTCGAAGGAGCCCGATGCTCTCAGCATCATCACCGACAACATCATCTCGCTGCGCTATTACGAGCACGACAACGTGGTCTGCAAGGCCATCTGCGCCCTGAAGCGGCGCCAGGGACGCCACGAGCACGAGGTGCGCGAGTTTCACCTGACCGATGCCGGCATCGAGATCGGCGCGAAGGTCGGCGTCTCCATCGGCGAGTCGAAAGTGGCGTCTCTTGAAGCCTGAGGACGGCCACGTCGCACCCCCGGTCGCGGTCGTGTTCGCGCCGATCGAAGGCGACGCCGTGGCCCTGCGTACCCTGTTGGAAGGCGAGGGCGTCGCGGTGCGGGCGTGCAGCGACGCGAAGTGTTTATACGCCTGCCTGGACGAGCAGGCATGGTGCGCCATCGTGACCGAGGAGGGATTGGACCGCTGCTCGCTCGAGGGACTCGACGCCAGCCTGCGGCGTCAGCCGGCCTGGTCCAATCTGCCGATCCTGACGCTCGCCGGTTCTGCCGGCGAGCAGGTGGACAGCAACCGTTTTTCCCGCCTGGCGCGGATTGGCAATATCACGCTGATCGGGCGGCCGACTTCGCGCGAAGTGCTGCTGATGGCGATTCGCTCGGCATTGCGCACGCGCCGCCTGCAGTTCGACATGCGCGACCAGTGGCGCGCGCTGGAGCAGCATGCGGATGCGCTCGAGAGTGCGGTCAAGGAACGGACGCTGTCGCTCGAGCGCGAAGTGAACGAGCGGCGCCGCGTCGAGCGCGCCCTCTCCGAAGCGCGCCGCCTGGAATCGCTGGGGCGCCTGACAGGCGGCGTCGCGCACGATTTCAATAACATCCTGCAGGTCATCTCCGGATCGGAAACGCTGTTGCGGATGCTGCTGGCGAAGGAAACCAACGACCGGGTCGGACGTGCACTCGATGCGATCCGGCGCGCTTCCGGCCACGGCGCGGCCTTGACGCAACAGCTGCTCGCTTATGCGCGGCGCCAGCCTTTGAATAACGTCGCGCTCGACCTGCCGCGCTACCTGCACGCAAGCGCGGAGCTGCTCAGCGGCGCCGTGGGCGCCGATATCGAGATGCGCTTGCGGATTCCGCCAGGCCTGTGGCCGGTGTCGGTCGATCCCGCCCAGCTCGACGCGGCGCTGCTGAACGTAGCGACCAATGCGCGCGACGCGATGGCAGGACGGGGCATGCTCGTGCTGGAGGCCGATAACGTGCGTTTGCCTGATCCGTTGCTGCCGCAAGGCGGAGACCTGTCGGGCGAATATGTCTGCATCACGCTCACCGACGATGGCGAAGGCATGTCCGAAAAGACCGCGCGCCAGGCGTTTGAACCTTTCTTTACGACGAAATCGGTCGGCAAGGGAACAGGCCTGGGATTATCGCAGGTGTATGGATTCGCCAGCCAGAGCCACGGTACGGCCTTCATCCGGCGAGAGCAGCAAGGCGCCACGATCGGCATCCTGCTGCCGCGCAGTTCCGAACAGGTCCAGGTCGTCCAGGACAGCGCTTCGGCCTCGCAGCTGCACGCGTTGAAGGGCGTGCGCATCCTGTGCGTCGAGGACGATCCGGTAGTGGCGGAAACGACGGCCTCGCTGCTGTCCGTGCTCGACGCCGAGATCACGGTCGTCGACAGTGCCGATGCGGCCTTCGCGGCCGACTTTACCAACATTGACCTGGTGCTTTCGGACGTAATGATGCCCGGGAGCACCGACGGCATCGGACTGGTGCACTGGTTGGCCAGCCATCATCCCGGCATCCCGGTCGTGCTGGCCAGTGGCTACATGGTCGATCCGGGGCGGCTGGAGACGCTGCAGGTCCAGTTCTTGCGCAAGCCTTATACCCTCGAAGCGCTGGCCAATGCGATGGCGCTCGCGCTGGCCGGGCGCGACGGGCGGACCAGTTAAGGCGCCTGCTCCTCGACAAAGACCACCGCCGTGCGCGGAGGGATGCTGAAGCTGCCGCTCGCCGCATCGAAGCGCGCCTGCGCGGCGCGCTTGTCTCCGGCGTTCGCCGCCGTGTGCACCGGATGCAGCCGCAGCCGCTTGCCGCGCGCCTCCTCGTCGCCGACGGTATGCGCAAGCTTGTCCACGTTGATGAAGTAGCGCAGGCTCCCGAAGCCCGCGCCGGCGTAGCCGCGGCCGTCCAGGTGGGCCGCAACCACGGCCGGCTCCTGCTGCGGCCCGACGTTGAAGAAGCGCAGGCGCTGCGCCACCTCGTCCGCCGTGCGCAGACGAAACAGGGTGGAGCTGGCGCGGATCGCCAGCAGGTCGCGGAAGGCGTCGCGGGTAAAGGCGATGTCGTCGGGCGTTGGGCGCAGATGCGTGTTCGCCAGCAGCGGCTTGAAGAGCGGCCAGTCCTTCGCATTGTCCGGTGCCGGGGGCAGGCCGGTGCCGAAGAAGTTGGTGCGATAGGTCCAGTCGAGGAGGTTGAACCAGTCGCCGGAATTGAAGCTGTTGCGGTCCAGGGACTTCGAGCGCAGGATGTCGGAGCCGGCGTGGTAATAGGCCACGCCCTGGCTGAAGGCCGTGAGGGCCAGTCCCAGCACCTGTACGCGCGCGCGGTCGGCAGTCGAGGTGGCGAGCGGCAGCTTCAGGGCGTTGGCGTCGTACAGGGTCTGGTTGTCGTGGTTCTCGACGTAGTTGACGGTCTCGCCCGGCGCGCTGGCGTAGCCGGCCGGTTGGCCGCCGTAGGCCATCTGCTCGCCCTTGCGCGTGACGCCGTCGGCATTCACGAAAGCGTAGCTGCGCAGGGTGCCGGCCAGGCCGAGGCGGATCAGGTCGGCGGCCTGCAGCAGATCGGCGCGTGGCCGCTTTTCGGCCCTGGCGTTGGCGTCGTAGACGAGGCCGTTGATCCAGCCCTGTTGCTTGATGACCGCTTCGCCGGCATCTCCGGCGCCGCCGCCGCGCGCGGCATCGCGGGCGCGGTCGCTGAAGGTGCCGATGCCGCTGCCGTTCAGGGACAGCTGCGAGGCCTGCACGAAGCGCGCGCCGTTTTCCACTTCGCCGAAGTTCCAGCCTTCGCCGATCAGCTGCACGCTGCGGCCGGCGGCCTGGTCGACCGCTGCCTGCAGGCGCTCCATCGTGGCGCGCGGCTGGTGGCCCATCAGGTCGAAGCGGAAGGAGTCCATGCGGTAGTGCTTCGCCCACAGGACCGCCGAGTCGATCATCAGCTTGCCCATCATCGCGTTCTCGGTAGCCGTGTTGTCGCAGCAGGTCGATTGCGCGACCTTGCCGGCCGCATCCAGCCGGTGATAGTAGCCGGGCACGATGCGGTCGAGGACCGATTTCTCCTGCTGGCCGGCGGCAAACGTATGGTTGTAGACCACGTCCATGCCGACGCGCAGGCCGGCGCGGTGCAGGTTCATTACCATCTCGCGCAGCTCGACGACGCGGCGCGCGCCATCCCGCGGGTCGCTGGCGTAGCTGCCCTCGGGCGCGTTGTAGTGGAAGGGATCGTAGCCCCAGTTGTAGCAGTCGCCGTGCGCGGTCTTCATCACGAGGGCCTGCTGGCGCTCGCTGTCCGGCGCGCCTTGGGGCTTCGGCACGGCGCAGCCGCGTTCGGGCACGCTGGCGATGTCGTAGACGGGGAGCAGGTGGATGTCGGTCAGGCCGGCCCGCGCCAGCGCCTGCAAATGGCGCATGCCGTTGGAATTCGTTTCGCCGAAGGCCGTGTATTTGCCGCGCTTGTTCACCGGCACGCTGGCGTCGTCGCGCGAAAAATCGCGCACGTGCAGTTCGTAGACCGACATGTCGGCCTGCGCCTTGACGGTGGCGGGTGCTGTGTGGGCGTCCCAGCCTTGGGGCTTCAGCTTCGGTGCGTCGAGGTCGGCGATGTAGCTGCGCCGTGAGTCCGTGTTCAGGCTGACGGAATAGGGATCGGTGACGCGGTTGCGCACCAGGCCGGTGCCGTCGGCGATCACGTCGACCAGATAGGTGTAGTAGCGGCCGGAGAGGTCGGACGGCACGTACGCGCTCCAGGCGCCGGTCTTTGCATCGAAGGCCAGCGGGTGAACGGCGCGCGCACGGCCTGTCGGCTTGTCGTAGACGCAGACGGCGGCCTGCTGGACGGTCGGCGCCCACAGCGCGAAGCCGGTGCCGTTTGCACCCGGCGTGGCGCCAAGATCCGGAATCTGCTGCGCGGCCGCGTACAGGTCGTCGAGGGCGCCGGCCGCTTGCAGGCGCGTGGCGGCGAGCACGGTGCCGCCGGCGTCCTCGCGTACCAGCACCAGCTGCTCGCGGTGCAGTTGGGCGAGGTCGGCGTCGTCCAGGGCCAGCACGGGACCGGCACCGACGTACTTGAAGCGCTGGGCCGCGGCTGTGGGCACGGCGCCGGTGTGCAGCGCGAGATCGAATGCGCCGGCGGCGCCTTGCACCTTTGCGCCTGGCGTCGCGACGATCGCGCCGAGAGGGGAGTGGTACAGGCGGAAGCGGCCCTCGCTTGCCATGCCCGGCCATTGCACGAGGCGGCGGTCGAGCCAGACGGCGCGGGCTTCGAGCGTGGCTGGTGCGGCATGCAGGGTGGTCGCGAATGCGGGGGCGTCGCAGGCTTGCAGGGGAATGGCGGCGTGGGCGGCGCCGGAAAGAGCGAGGAGGGCGGGCAGCGCGGCGTAGCGAGCGAACGAAGTCATGCGGGTCTCATATCGTAGTTTAGCTACAGTATGCCCTGTATTGCACAGAAATCGAACTGATTATGTGTAATTTGACTAGACGTAGGGTGGGCGCCCTGTGCCCACCACATGTCTGCTCATCGTTATGGTGGGCACGGGGCGCCCACCCTACGGCTCAGACCTTGACGGCCGCCGGGGCTTTCGCCCCTTCGATGCTACGGTAGTGGTCCACCATCTTGTACCGTTTCGCATAGAGCCCGAACGCGATCGCGGCAAGGAGGGCAAAAGCGGCGAAGAAGTACATCTGGAAGGCGATCACGCTCACCCCCGAGCTGGCGATCGTGCCCAGCACCGCGTCGTTCTTGACGGCTGCGTTCACCACCAGCACCCACAGGTTGCCGACCGTGACGGCCAGGCTCCAGAGGGCCATGATCGCGCCCTTCATCGAGGCCGGGGCCTGGCTGTAGGCGAATTCGAGGCCGGTGGCCGAGACCAGCACCTCGCCCATGGTCAGCAATGCGTACGGCAGGATCTGCCAGGCCATCGAGGTCGGCGTGCCTGCATCCATCGAGACCTGGATGGTGCCGATCACCAGCCAGGACAGGGCGGAAAAGGCGATGCCGGCCGTCATGCGGCGCAGCGGCGTCGGCGTGATGCCGATCTTTTGCAGCAGCGGGAACAGCACCAGGTTGTTGAAGGGGATGAGCAGCATCACCAGCAGCGGGTTCAGGGCCTGCATCTGCGCCGGCAGCAGCGTGAACTCGTTGCCGAAGACGGAGAAGGTGGTGATCATCGAATTGGCCTGCACCACCCAGGTCGAAGCCTTCTGGTCGAACAGGGACCAGAAGGGCGTGACCAGCGCGAACACGACCAGGATGCGCAGCACGGCGCGCACGCCGTCGACCGCTTCGTCCGGGTGCAGGCCGCGCGCGCGTTCGAGCTGCATCGAGATGCCGGCGCCGACAAAGCCCAGCAGCAGGACGAGCGCCGTGCAGGCCGCGATCACGAAGCCCCACTGGGGGGACATCAGGAGCGAGGCGAGGGCGCCGAAGAGGCCGACCATGGCCACCGTGCGGCCCGCGCCATTGGTCGCCAGCGCCGTGCGCGCCACGCGCGAGAACGAGTGCGGATTCGGTGCGCTCGGCGGCACGTGCACATACTTCTTCTTCCCGCTCCAGAACACCATGGTCGCGATGAACATCATGACGCCCGGGATGCCGAAGGCGACGGCCGGTCCGTAGTTCTTCAGGAACAGCGGCATCAGGAGCGAAGCGAAGAAGGAGCCGAAGTTGATGATCCAGTAGAAGGCGTCGAAGACGATCTTCGCCTTGCCCTTGTTGGTCTGGTCGAACTGGTCGCCGACGAACGACGAGACCAGCGGCTTGATGCCGCCCGAGCCGAGCGCGATCAGGCCCAGGCCGAGGTAGAAGCCCTTGACGTTGTCCTCGAAGAGGGCGAGGCAGGCGTGGCCCGCGCAGTACACGAGGCTGAGCCAGAACACCGTGTTGTACTTGCCGAAGAAGCGGTCGGCCAGCCAGCCGCCCAGCAGCGGGAAGAAGTAGACGCCGATGACGAAGGTGTGGAACACGTGCTTGGCTTCGCCGGTGCGCTCGGACTCCGGCAGGAAGAGCAGGAGCGTGGAGATCAGGAAGGGCGTAAGGATGTTGCGCATGCCGTAGAAGCTGAAGCGCTCGCAGCCTTCGTTGGCGATGATGTAGGGGATCTGGCGGGGCATGCGTCCGCTGCTGGCGGTCGTCGTCGGCTGGCTCATGGGCGCGTCCTGGAAGAAGTAAGGCGCAATCCTATGATGCCGTTGGGGTCTTTGCAACTAAAAAAATCAGCTCATCAAGCTGCTTCGTAGTTTTGCTACTTAGTAGAAAACCAGTGCAAATATTATTTGCATTTAAGTTGTTGAATGCAAAGGAAATATGCCTTGAATACGCTGCTGCGCTCGGATTGTAAAATCGAAAATCCTGCTGTATATTGCGTAAAATCGATCAACCGGACCTTGCCATGACCCAGACCTCCTCGCACAACAACGACTGGTGGCGCGAAGCCATCATCTACCAGGTGTACCCGCGCAGCTACCTCGACACGAACGGCGACGGCGTGGGCGACATCCCGGGCATCACCGCGAAGCTCGACTACATTGCGAGCCTGGGCGTGAACATCGTCTGGCTGTCCCCGTACTTCAAGTCGCCGATGAAGGACTTCGGCTACGACATCTCCGACTACTGCGACGTCGATCCGCTGTTCGGCACCCTGGCCGACTTCGATGCGATGGTCGCCAAGGCGCACTCGCTCGGTCTGAAGATCATGATCGACCAGGTCATGGCGCACACCGCCGACGCCCATCCGTGGTTCGTCGAGAGCCGCTCCAGCCGCGACAACCCGAAGGCCGACTGGTACGTATGGGCCGACGCGGCCCCGGACGGCAACCCGCCAAATAACTGGATGTCGGTCTTCGGCGGCTCCGCCTGGCAGTGGGACACGCGCCGCAAGCAGTACTACATGCACAACTTCCTGGTCAGCCAGCCGCAGCTGAACTTCCACAACCCGGACGTGCAGAAGGCCCACCTGGACGCGCTGCGCTTCTGGCTCGAGCGCGGCGTCGACGGCGTGCGCATGGACGCCTGCAACTACCACTTCCACGACACGCAGCTGCGCAGCAATCCGCCGGCCACCAAGCGCGACACGGCCTCGGTCACCGACGTCAACCCCTACGGCATGCAGTCCCACATCTACGACAAGACGCGTCCGGAAAACATCGCCTTCCTGCAGCAGATCCGCGCGCTGCTGAACGAATTCGGCGCCGTGTCGATCGGCGAAGTGGGCGCCGACGACGCCCTGGCCTGTATGGCCGAATACACGGCCGACGGCGACAAGCTGCACATGGCCTACAGTTTCAATCTGCTGACGCCGCAGTTCACGGCTGCGCACATCCGCACGCAAGTGGAAGAATTCGAAGCGCGCGTAAAAGGCGGCTGGGCTTCCTGGTCGGTCGGTAACCACGATGCGATCCGCGTGGTGACGCGCTGGCGCGGCGAGGATGCGCCTGTCGCATTCGCATCGATGGTCCTGGCGATGCAGCTGGCCCTGAAGGGCACGCCTTGCCTGTACCAGGGCGACGAGCTGGCGCTGCCGGAAGCGGACGTGCCCTACGAACTGCTGCAGGACCCGTATGGCATCACCTTCTGGCCCGAGTTCAAGGGACGCGACGGCTGCCGCACGCCGATGCCGTGGACGGGTGAGGCACCGAACGCCGGCTTCACCGACGGTACGCCATGGCTGCCGGTGGCCGCGCCGCACCTGGCCGCCAACGCCGCGGCGCAGGACGCCGATCCGAATTCGGCTCTGAACGCGGCGCGCCGCATCATTCATTGGCGCCAGAGCCTGCCCCAGCTGACGCGCGGCGACATCTCCTTCTTCGATGCGCCGGAGCCGGTGCTGGCGCTGCGCCGTACCCTGGATGGCGAGCCGACCGTGCTGGCCGCCTTCAACCTGTCGAACGCGCCGGTCACGATCGAGTGGCCGGAAACCGCGGACGCGCAGAAGCTCGACGGCCACGGCCTGCCGGGCGACGCTGCGGGCGGCACGGTCACGCTGCCGGCCTACGGCGCCTGGTTCGGTACGCTGGCCTGATGGGCGGCGCGCCCGAGCCGGAAAAACTGGCGCGCACCGCCTTTGCCGACGGCCCGCGCCTGCTGGCCGACATCGGCGCGACCCACGCGCGCTTTGCGCTGCAGACGGCGCCCGGCGTGTTTCGTCATGTCGCCGTATTGAAGTGCGAGGACTTCGACGGCGTCGAGGCGCTGGTGCGTTCCTATCTGCGCGAGCACGCGGACCCGCATCTTCCCCTCAATCTGCAGCACGCCGCCTTCGCGGTGGCGAACCCGGTCAACGGCGACCAGGTGCGCATGACCAACCGCGCCTGGGAGTTCTCGACCGATGCGCTGCGGCGCGCACTCGGCTTGTCAACGCTGCTGGTGGTGAATGACTTCACGGCGCTGGCGATGGCGATTCCCGTGCTGACGCCCGACGACCTGCTGCAGGTCGGCGGCGGCAAGCCGGCGGCGAATGCCGTCATCGGCGTGCTGGGACCGGGCACCGGTCTCGGCGTGTCGGGACTGATTCCGACCGCCGACGGCTTCGTCACCCTGGGCAGCGAAGGCGGCCACGTCAACTTCGCGCCCAGCGACGAGCGCGAGTTCGCCGTCCTGCAGCATGCCTGGCGCGCCTGGCGGCACGTGTCGAACGAGCGGCTGATTTCCGGGCCGGGCATGGAGCTGATCCACGAGGCGCTGGCTATCCGTAACGGCGTCACCGCGCCTTCACGCTCGGCCGCCGGGATCCTGGCGGCCGCGCTCGACGAGAACGATGCGCTCTGCATCGAAGTACTGGACGTCTTCTGCGGCATGCTGGGCGGCGCCGCGGCGAATCTCGCCGTGACGCTGGGCGCCTTCGGCGGTGTATTCATCGGCGGCGGCATCGTGCCGCGCATGGGGGAATGGTTCGCACGGTCTCCGTTCCGCGCGCGCTTCGAAGCCAAGGGACGCTTCTCGCACTACCTGGCCGACATCCCGACCTACGTCATCACCACGCCGAACCCCGCCTTCCACGGCGTGGCGACGATCCTCTCCGAGCACCTGCGCGGACGCAGCGGCGCGAATACGCTGATGGACCGCATCAAGGGGCTGCGCCACGAACTCTCGCCGGCCGAGCAGCGCGTCGCCACCCTCGTGCTCGAGCAGCCGCGCCTGGTGCTGAACGAACCGATCGCGGAGATCGCGCGCGGCGCCGAGGTCTCGCAGCCGACCGTGATCCGCTTCTGCCGCTCGCTCGGTTTTCTCGGCCTGGCCGACTTCAAATTGAAATTCGCGAGCAGCCTGACCGGCGCCATTCCCGTGCGCCACAGCCAGGTGCGCACCAGCGACAGCACCCACGATTTATCTGCCAAGGTGATCGACAACACGGTCTCGGCGATCCTGAAATTCCGCGATGGCCTGGACGTGCACACGCTCGACCGCGCGATCGAACTGGTGCGCGGTGCGCGGCGCGTCGAGTTCTACGCGATGGGCAATGCGCGCGTGGTGGCGCTCGATGGGCAGCACAAGTTCTTCCGCTTCCGGATTCCGACGGCCTTGTATGGGGACGCGCACTTGTTCTCGCTCGCCGCCGATTTGCTGGGGCCGGGCGACCTGGTGATTGCGATTTCGAATTCGGGGCGGCTGCCGGAGTTGCTGCAGGCGGTCGACGTCGCCCGTGGCCGTGGGGCCGACGTCATCGCGATCGGCAACAGCCAGTCGCCGCTGGCGCGCAAGGCGAGCGTGTGCCTGGCGGTGGATCATGCGGAGGACAGCACGGTGTTCCTGGCGATGATTTCGCGGATTTTGCAGCTGCTGTTCATCGACATCATGGCGGTGGGCTTGTCGGTCGATGGGCAGCATGGGCACGAAAGCGACGCGGAGCAACGCCGACTTTTGATTTCGCATCTCACGTAGGGTGGAGTCCTGACTCCACGCGTTCCAGTGTTCGAGTAATCGCAGCGATGATCGACGCCGTTATCACATGCGAGGGTGTAGATACACGCCGTGTGGACGCAGACCGTGAAACGCGTGGAGTCAGGACTCCACCCTACATCAATCGGCGGACTTGGTTTCGACGCGCCGGATTCCGCGGCGCCATTCGTCGAGCGACACCACCGTATCGCTGGCCGTATCTTCCACCAGGATCTGATTCCCAGTACGCGCCACCAGAAAACTCTCGCGCCGCTGCACCTTGTCCGCACGATTCTCGACAAAACTCAGCTGCCAGTACGCTTGTCCGTTGATGACGCGCGGCGTCGGATCGTCTTCGATCACGGCCCCATGCGCCTTGCCGCGCGAGCGCTTTTCGATCTCCGAGGACCAGTTCTTCACCTCCGGCAGCGCCAGCAGCGCAGCCATCGCCTGTTCGCGTGTGACGGCCGGCTCGGCCTGCTGCTGCACGGCCGGTTTGGCGGGTGGCGGCGGGGGCGCGGGCTGCTTGTCCTTGCAGCCGGCGAGCAGGGCCGTCGCCAGCAGGGAGAGTGTCAGCAGGTGTGCGCCGCGTGGAGTCATGGTCTGGCCTCGTGAAAATGTGAGGCCATACTAGCCGATCTGCGCCCTTCCCATCAAGGCGCCAGCGCCCCGTCGGCACGCAGGTGGCGCGCCAGATAATCCGCCAGTTCCTTGTCCGGTGCCGGCACGGGCGGACCACCGAGGTGGCGCTGCAGCATGCGCAGCACCAGGTGCAGCTGGGCGCGCCGGGCCAGGTCGCTGCGCGCATGGTGCCCTTCGCCGGATGCGACCAGCAGGCTGACCGGGTGGCTGCGTCCAAGCAGGCGCGCGGTGTAATCGGTGACGGCGCCGATCTCGACCTTGTCGTCGATGCTGCCGGCGGCGATCAGGAGCGGGGCACGTACCCTGGCCGTGTGGACCAGTGGCGCATCCAGCTCGAGCCGGCGCATCGCCGCCGCATCGTCCGCACGGATGCCGAGTTCGGCCAAGACCGCACCGAAGGGCGCAGCGCCGTCGCGCGCCGGTGCGGACGCGGCCAGGCGCAGCGCGCGGGCAAAGTCGAGCGGGGGCTGGAGCGCGATCCCGACCTTGAACAGCTCGGGCGTATGGCTCAAGGCGAGCAGCGTCGAATAGCCGCCGAAGGAGGCGCCGAGGATGCCGAGCCGGCGCGCGTCGCCCACGCCTTGCGCCAGCAGCCAGCGCACGCCGTCGACGATATCGGCCTGCACGCGGCCGTTGCCGAAGTCGGCGCCCGGCGCACGCATATAGCGCTCGCCGTAGCCGGTCGAGGCGCGGAAGTTCGACTGGAACACGGCATAGCCGCGGTTCGCCAGCAGCTGCACCAGCGCCGAGTACTCGGCGTCGACGTGGTTCCAGGGGCCGCCGTGCACGAGGGTCAGCAGCGGCAGCGTGGCGGCCGGTCGGCCCGGCGGCAAGCTCAGGTAGCCGTGCACGGTGGCGCCGTCCGATGCCCGATAAGAGAGCGCGACAGTCGATGCGAGTTGCGCTTCCGGAAGCGGCCGGGCGCGCATGCGTTCGGCGCCGAGGATCTCGTTGACCGAGCGCGTCCGCGTATCGTAGAGCCAGAAACGGGGCTGGCTCAGGCGCGCGCCGCGCTCGGCCAGCAGCCAGGTGTATCCACCGGCTTCGATCGTCAGCGAGGCGCCCGGCAGCAGGCGCGCGATGTCGGCCGCCGCGGCGCGGCTCGCCGGATCGAGGCCATGGTGGCGCCGCACGGGCAGGGCGTAAGTGGCCAGCAGCGCTCGCCGCGTGCGCGGCTCGAACACGACCGTTTCGAGATCGGCCAGCGCCAGCGGATCGCGGTGCAGGACGCGCGCCGCGCCGCCGGCGAGCGGCTGCTCGGACAGCACCTGGCGGTCGTTCGCCTCGACCGTGCGCATCAGCACGCGCGCGCCGTCGGCGGAGGGCGCCAGCAAGGCGCAGGCGCGGAAGCGCCGGCAGCGCGCCGCCTCGATCCACTTGTCCTTCTCGCGTCGCAGCACAAGCTGATTCTGCTGCGCGTCGCGCACCCGCAGCAGGCGCAGTGCGCCGCTCGCATCGACCAGGAAATCGTCGATCGGCCGCGTGTCTTCATGCAGCAGCTGCGCGCTGCCGTCGGCCTGCACACGCAGAAGGCGATAAGGCCCGCCGGCCGGGTCGCGCTCGCGCACCAGCAGGTGCCGCGGCAGCGCCGGATCGACGCCGGCGAAACGCCGCGCGCGCTCACCGCCGAGGGCGCTCACGCGCCGGCTGGAGCCGTCCTTGAGGTCGAGCGCCGAGACGCCGGCCTCGTTCACCGCGAACAGCAGCGCGCCGTCGCTCGACCAGTGCAGTTCGGTATCGGGACCGATGGCCAGCAGGCGCCGCGATTGGCGTGTAACCGTGTCGAGCAGGAACAGGGTCGCCGTATCGGCTTGCGTGTCGAGATAGGCGAGCCGGTTGCCGTCCGGCGACAGGCGGACCTGGCGCAGCCGCAGCGGGCGCTGGAAATCCTCGGTGTCAAACAGGGGCGCGGGCGCCAGCCGCGCATTGGCCGCAACACTGGTGGCCAGTGAGGGCGCAGCGGCGCAGCTTGCCGCGCCGAGGCAGCACAGCATGCCGACTAAAAACCGCATGGCGGGCCGCATCAGGCAGCCACCGGCACGCCGGCCAATGCGGGGGCAGCCGCGCTGCGTGGCTGCAGCAGCAGGAGCACGCCCAGGCAGGGCAATCCGAGCAGCAGGGCCGCGAGCGTCCAGCCGTACCGGCGCGCCGGCGATACGCGGGCACGACGCAGCCCGGTCCAGGCAACGAGGCTCGATAGCAGCGCGGCGCCGATGGCCCAGGCGACGACCTCCTGCGGACGGCGCTGGCCGACGATGTCGACAAAGGCGCTGCGATCCGGCACGCCGATGTCGCCGTTCTCGATCAGGGCCGGCAGCGCCAGCACGGCGTGCGTCAGGGGCGAGATCCACCAGGCCTTGTGCTCGAAAGGCGCCGCGAAATCGTGGGTGAGCGCACGGTCCGCGATCGTTTGCGTGCGCCCGGCCTCGTCCACGAATAAAACGGTCTGGCGCGCATCGGGTTCGCCCTCGGCCATCTTGCGCCCGTGGTTGAAGGAGAGCAGGGTGCCGTCCAGCAGCGGCGCGACGTCGATGCGTTCGAGTCCGGTGACGCGTCCCGGCAGCGCGATACTGTACAGGCTGCGCACCGGCTGCGCCAGCGAGTCGTCCGGCCGCGCGAATACGATCAGGCGGCGGTCGGTCAGCACGTACCAGCGCGCGCCGATATCCTGCGGTGTGCTGGCCAGGATCTCGGATGCGGGCACCGACAGCACCTCGGTGAAGCGGCGTGACACAGGATCCCTCCGGTACAGGCGGTGCGGCGTCATGATCCAGTTCTCGAAGACGAAGGGCACCGCGTCGAAGGGGACCGGAGAAGCTTCGCCGCCGGCGCCGAAGCTGCCGCGCGCGGCGCCGGTGTGCAGGTCGGCGCCCTCGAAGCGCATGCTGTCGTGGCTGAAGGTCCAGGCCGTGTGGCGTTCCTCGTCGATCCACTGCAGGCTGTCCAGGTTCGTGATCTGGTGCCGCACCGGGAACTGGCGCGTCATGGGAGCGACCGACTCGATGTCGAGCAGCGGCACCTGGCGCGCCCAGTGCGCGGCGCGCGGATCGCTCGATGCCGCCAGCCCGAGCCGGAAGGCGGCGCGGCCGTCGGCGCGCGCCAGTTCGGTGTGGCCCCCTGCTGGCGGCACCGGGCGGTTCAGCGGATGCACCCCAAGCAGCATCTCGCCGTATTGAAAAGCGAGCGAGCCGGCCCACAGCAGGGTGAAATAAAAGCCCAGCTGCAGCGGCAGGCCGGCCGCCAGCAGGGCTGGCAAACGCCGCGGCGGCGCCGTGCGTTCGGGTTTCACGGCGCCCAGCGCCAGGCCGGCCAGCAGCGCGGTGCAGACCGCACCGGGCAGCAGCAGGTCGACGCCCGCGGCCAGGCGCCCCATCAGCAGCACCGGCAGCAGCGTGACCACGGCGGCGCTCAGGCGCCCGTTCAGCATCACGTAGGCGCCGGCCAGCCAGCCGTTCAGGCAGAACAGCACGACGAACAGCACCATCGTGTAGTGGCGCGTATCGACGACACGGGTGCTGAGCAGGTCGGTGAGGCCAATGGCCAGCAGCAGCGGAAGGCCGATCGCCAGCAGGATCAGGCAGCTCGATGCCAGCGCCAGCGCGGCGCCCACGCGCTGCGGCGCGAGCGGGCGGTGCAGCAGCCAGATCCAGCGGCTGGGCTGGCGGTAGGTGCCGAACTGGTAGACGGCGAAGCCGAAGCCGCACAGCACGTAAAACAGCAGGAACACGGCATGCGGCTGCCAGGACAGCAGCAGCGGATCGGCCAGGCGGCTGGCGCACAGCTGCAGCACCAGGTGGATGATGGTCGCGATCAGGGCCGCGCCGCGGAAGCGCCGCAGCTCGCTCAGGAACAGTTCTTTCATGGGAGCCTCAGGCGGCAGTAGGGAGGGGCGCATTCGCGACATGGCCGCGCGCGAGAAAACCGTTGATGGCGCGGTCCAGTCCCACCGGCGACTGGTGCACGCTGCGCGCGCCCAGCAGGCGCAGGCGGCTGCCGAAGTCCTGGTCCTGATTCTGGTCGAACACCATCAAGTGCGTGAGGCCGTCGATGAGGCGCACTTCGAGCAGGCCGGGCAGGCTGGCCAGGTCGGGCACGCGGAACGGGAATTCGGCCACCCACAGGTGCACGCGTTCGCAGAAGTCGCCGGGCGCCGACATGTGGCGCAGCGCGCCGCGTTCGAGGATCACCAGGTTGTCGGCGACGCGCTCGATCTCTTCCATCTGGTGCGAGCAGTAGACGATGGTGGCGTCCTCTTCGAGCGTGATGAAGAGCAGGGCCTCGAGGAAGGCGCGCTTGGCGACGACGTCCAGGCCCAGGGTCGGTTCGTCGAGGATCAGCAGATCCGGGCTTTGCGCCAGCGCCAGCGCGAGGTTCACGCCGGCGCGCTCGCCGCGCGAGAGCTGGGCGATCTTCTGGCCGGGCTGCACGTTGAAATTGCGCAGGACCTGGGCATAGCGCTCGGCGTTCCAGCGCGGATACTGGCGCGCCTGCATTGCGGCCAGTTCGGCGATGCGCATCCAGCCGGGCAGGGTGTGTTCCTCGTTGACGAAGCCGATGCGGCCGCGCAGGGCGGGCGTCAAGGCGCCGCTGTCGCAATCGAGCACGCGTGCACTGCCACTGGTAGGCGCGGTGAAGCCGAGCAGGATGCGAAACAGGGACGATTTGCCGGCGCCGTTGGCGCCGACGATGGCGTGGATGCCGCCGCGCGGCAGGGCCAGCGTCAGGCGGTCGAGGGCGGTCTTGCCGCGGTAGCGCAGGCACAGCTCACGGGTGTCGATGGCGTACATCGCGCGCTCCTCAGGCGGTCTTTTTCGGCGCGCACTGCGCCAGTTCGTCGGCGACACGGCGCAGCACCGTGTCGGGCGCGTAGCCCAGGCCGATGACGTCTCCGGTGAAACGCACCACGGCGTCGTCGAGGCGGCGCGCGCGCTCGTCTTCCGACAGGCGCTGGCGCGGCGGCGCCACGAACAGGCCGAGGCCGGGGCGGGCGTCGAGCCAGCCCTCGTTCGTCAGCTCGTTATAAGCCTTTGCCACCGTGTTCGGATTGATCGTCAGCTGCTGCGCCAGGCCGCGCACGCTGGGCACGGCCGCGCCGACCGGCAGTTCGCCGCTGGCGACCAGGCGCCGGACGCCATCGACGATCTGTTTCACGATCGGGCGCGGGTCGCCGGGGCTGATGTTGATGAGCAGGGGAGTGCGTCGGGTCATGGCTGTCTACCTGTACTAGTATTGATAGTACAGTAGCACCGGGTATGAGCCGAGGTCAAGCACTATGCAACACGTTAATTTAAGTAAAACACTTGTTGCTTCAAGCCAACATTTGGTTTTATGCGTAGAATTGATGAAATAGAACGTAGTAATTCATAAACAATATATCGGTTATTCAGCGTTTCCCGGCAACCGATCCGTCTCCGCCCCAAAAGAACACAAATACACGTCATGAATTTGTTATCCAATATGAAGATCGGCCAGCGCCTGGCCCTTGGTTTCGCCGTCGTGCTGGCCCTGTCGATCCTGATCACGGTCATCGGTATCCTGAAACTGGACGCGGTGGCCGACGCCGCCGAACAGATGCTGGACCAGCCGGTCAAGAAGGAACGCATGATCAGCGACTGGGCCAGCAATATCGCCATCGCCGTGATCCGCACCTCGGCCATCATCAAGAGCAGCGATCCTTCGCTCACCGAGTTCTTCGCCAGGAACACGGCGGAGACGAATGCCAAGGCCCAGACCTACCTGAAAGAAGTCGAGCCCCTGCTGACCAGCCCCGAAGAAAAGGCGACCTTCGCCAGGATGATCTCGCTGCGCGGCGCCTACGCGGGCGGGCGCGCCGAAGCGGTGCGCCTCAAAAGCGAAGGCAAGAACGAGGAAGCGATGCAGGTGCACGACAAGGTCTATATCCCGGCGGCCGAAGCCTACCAGGCCAACATCCAGGCCCTGGTGGCGCTGCAGCGCAAGCAGGTCGACGATCTGCGCGGCCAGATCCAGGACATCAAGCGCGAGAGCGGCCGCACCGTGGTCCTGCTCGGCGTCCTGAGCGTGGCCTTCGGCGCCGTGTGCGCCGTGTGGCTGACCCGTTCGATCACCCGTCCGGTGCAGGCAGCCGTGCAGCTGGCGCGCCGCGTCGCCGCCGGCGACCTGACCTCGCGCCGCGAGATCAGTTCGAAGGACGAGATCGGCGCCCTGCAGGACGCGCTGGCCGACATGAACGCCAAGCTGCTCGGCCTGGTCACGGACATCCGCGGCGGCTCGCATGCGATCGCCACGGCCTCGTCGGAAATCGCGGCGGGCAATCTCGACCTGTCCGCGCGCACCGAGCAGCAGGCCGGTTCGCTGGAAGAGACCGCGAGCTCGATGGAAGAGCTGACCTCGACCGTGTCCCAGAACGCCGGCAATGCGCGCCAGGCCAGCATGCTCGCGACCTCGGCCAGCGAAGTGGCGGGCCGCGGCGGCGTGGTGGTGTCGCAGGTGGTGCAGACCATGGCGGCGATTAACGAGTCGTCGAAGAAGATCGCCGACATCGTCGGCGTCATCGACAGCATCGCCTTCCAGACGAATATCCTGGCGCTGAATGCGGCGGTGGAAGCCGCCCGTGCGGGCGAGCAGGGCCGCGGCTTCGCGGTCGTCGCCAGCGAAGTGCGCAACCTGGCGCACCGCTCGGCCGCGGCGGCCAAGGAAATCAAGGTGCTGATCGACGACTCGGTCGCCCGTGTCGACGACGGCGCCAGGCTGGTCGACCAGGCCGGCGCGACGATGAACGACATCGTCGGCAGCGTCAAGCGCGTGACCGACATCATCGGCGAGATCACGGCCGCGACCGACGAGCAGACCGCCGGCATCGGCCAGATCAACGAAGCGATCAACCAGATGGACCAGGTGACCCAGCAGAACGCCGCGCTGGTCGAACAGGCGGCGGCCGCATCGGGCGCGATGCACGAGCAGGCCGACCAGCTGCTGCAGGCGGTCAGCGTGTTCAAGCTGGCCGACGATGCGCAGCAGCCGGCCGTTCGCGGCGCTGCCCACGCGGTGGCGCGCCGTCCGGCCCTGGCATAAGAAGAAGCGCGCGGGCGCGCTGTGCAGCTTGGTTACTGTTCGCCCGCGATCTCTTCCTTGAGCGAGGCCATGTCGATCACGTAGCGGAAACGCACGTCGCCTTTCTCGACCTTTTTATAGGCGTCGTTCACGTCCTGGATGCGGATCATCTCGATCTCCGGTCCGATGCCGTGTTCGGCGCAGAAATCCAGTACTTCCTGGGTCTCGGCCAGGTTGCCGATCAGGGAACCGGCCACCGAGCGGCGCATCTGCGCCATCGCCATGTTGTCGGTCGGCGCCAGCGGCTCGAGCGCGCCGACCACGCACAGCACGCTGTCGCGCTTGAGCAGTTCGACGAAGGGGTTCAGGTCGTGTTTCTCGGGCACGGTCGAGAGCATGAAGTCGAAGCTCTTCTCCAGTTCTTCCAGCGCCTTTTTGTCCTTCTCCAGCACCGCCTGGAAGCCGAGCTTCTGCGCTTCCTCGATCTTCTCTTTCGTCGTCGTGAACAGCGTCACCTCGGCGCCCATCGCTTTCGCGATTTTCGCGGCCATGTGACCAAGGCCGCCCATGCCGATGATGCCGACCTTGTCACCCGCCTTCACGCCCCAGTGCTTCATCGGAGAGTAGGTCGTCACGCCGGCGCACAGGATCGGGGCCGCCACTTCCGGCTTCAGGCTGGCCGGAATCTTGAGGACAAAATCTTCCTTCACCACCAGCAGGTTCGAGTAGCCGCCGAAGGTGTTGTCCTTGCCGTAGATGTTCTCGCCGGCCTGCGATTTCGGGACCATCGGGCCGTTGTAGGTCGCCAGCCAGCTGTTCGGGCTGCCGCAGTAATTCTGGTCGCCGCACTTGCAGGCTTCGCACTGGCCGCAGCTGTCGATCATGCAGCCGACGCCGACGATATCGCCCACCGCATGGCGCTTCACGGCCGGGCCGACTTTCGTGACGCGGCCGACGATCTCGTGGCCGGGCACGCAGGGATAGACCGTATTCGACCACTCGTTCTTCACCTGGTGGATGTCGGAATGGCAGACGCCGCAGTACAACACATCGATTTCGACTTCGTGCGCGCCCGCTTCCTCGCGTTCGAATTCATAGGGTTTCAGGCGGCTGTAGGAATGCTTGGCCGCGTAGCCGGTGACCTTGATCATGTTCGCTCCTGGTAGATGGAGCGGGGACGATAGGCGCGGCGTCTGCTCGCGTCTGTTAGATCACGCGCTCAGGGCGCAGCTGCAATGTATTCGAGGCGCATCGTTCGGGTGCTAGACTCGGCACATCGCTTGCCAACAGGAGGAACCATGCGACTCAACCGATATGCCGGCGCCATCCTGCTCGCCGCCGGACTGCAGGGCGCGGCCTGTGCGGCGCCCGATCCGAAGGCGCAGGCCGAGATCGCGCACCTGCTCGACTATGTCGCAACGCCGGGCTGCCAGTTCAATCGCAACGGCAGCTGGCACGAGGGAGCCGAAGCGCGGGCGCATTTGAAGAAGAAATACGACTATCTGCTCAAGCGCGACCTGGTGACGAATGCGGAGTCCTTCATCGAGCGGGCGGCGACCGAGAGCAGCATGAGCGGGAAGCCGTATCAGGTGAGGTGCGGGGGAGGGAAGGCGGTGGCGAGCGGGCCGTATTTGACGGAGGAGTTGAAGCGGTTTCGGGGGCGGGCGGGCAAATAATGGTACGCGGCGATCGCGGGGCGCGTTGACGTGATCGGTTCGCGGCCGTCCATTCGGCGGGCAAGCCCGCCCTACGGTGCACCTCGGCCACGGGTGTCGTAGGGCGGGCATGCCCGCCGATTTTTAGCCCAGCTGTAAGCCGTTCTCCTCGCACCATCCCGCCAGCACGGCCCGCGTCTGCGCTTCCCGAAAATCATGCCACCGGTCCGTCAAGCCGCGCTCCTCGACCAGCTCGGAGAAGTGGCGGTAGGCCTCCGAGCGCTTGAACATCTGGCGCACGCCATCGGCGTCGTCGGGCATCGCCGCATCGGCAAAATCGAAAACCAGTTCGAGCCCGAGGTCGAGCGTGCGCATATGCGGCACCGGAACGTAGCGCGGCGAAGTATCGATATCGTCCGGCAAAGGCGCCAGTTCCTCGTCCACCATCTCCGAGCGGATCAGCACCTGGCCCGTATCGAGGGATACCCAGGCCTGGTCCGAGGTGCCCGATTCGGACACGATCAGCACCGCGTCTTCGAGGTCGTTTGCATCCACAGTAGGCATCGTCTTCTCCAAAAAGTAAAAAAGCCTGCAAGGCGCGAACCCTGCAGGCTTGATTGTGCAGCAGGACGCCGGCGAACCGGCGCCCGGATGCGGCATTTACATCATGCCGTCCATACCGCCCATGCCGCCCATGCCACCCATGCCGCCCATGCCGCCGGCCGGCTTGTCTTCGACGACTTCCGAGACCATGCAGTCGGTGGTCAGCATCAGGCCGGCGATCGACGCTGCGTTCTGCAGTGCCGAGCGGGTGACCTTGGCTGGGTCCAGCACGCCCATTTCGACCATGTCGCCGTAGGTGCCGTTGGCGGCGTTGTAGCCGTAGTTGCCCTGGCCGGCCAGCACGCCCGAGACGACGACCGATGCTTCTTCGCCTGCGTTCTGGACGATCATGCGCAGCGGCTCTTCCATTGCGCGCAGGACGATCTTGATGCCGGCTTCCTGGTCAGGATTGTCGCCTTGCACTTGCAGGTTGGCGCGGGCACGCAGCAGGGCGACGCCGCCGCCTGGCACGATGCCTTCTTCAACCGCGGCGCGGGTGGCGTGCAGCGCGTCTTCCACGCGTGCTTTCTTTTCCTTCATTTCGACTTCGGTGGCAGCGCCAACCTTGATCACGGCAACGCCGCCGGCCAGCTTGGCCACGCGCTCTTGCAGCTTCTCGCGGTCGTAGTCCGAGGTCGCTTCTTCGATCTGGATACGCACTTGCTTGACGCGCGCTTCGATGTTTTCAGCCGAACCTGCACCGTCGATGATGATGGTGTTTTCCTTGCCGACTTCGATACGCTTGGCCTGGCCCAGTTCCGCCAGCGTGACCTTTTCCAGGGTCAGGCCGACTTCTTCGGCGATCACCTGGCCGCCGGTCAGGACAGCGATGTCTTCCAGCATGGCCTTGCGACGGTCGCCGAAGCCAGGAGCCTTGACGGCAACGGTCTTCAGGATGCCGCGGATGTTGTTGACGACCAGGGTCGCCAGCGCTTCGCCTTCGATGTCTTCGGCGATGATGACCAGCGGACGGCCGGCTTTTGCAACTTGCTCCAGCACCGGCAGCAGGTCACGGATGTTCGAGATCTTCTTGTCGCACAGCAGGACGAACGGATTGTCGTGGATGGCGACTTGCTTGTCCGGGTTGTTGATGAAGTAAGGCGACAGGTAGCCGCGGTCGAACTGCATGCCTTCGACGATGTCGAGTTCGTCGTTCAGCGACTTGCCGTCTTCGACGGTGATGACGCCTTCCTTGCCGACCTTTTCCATCGCTTCAGCGATGCGCTCGCCGATCGAGTAGTCCGAGTTGGCCGAGATCGCGCCGACTTGCGCGATTTCCTTCGAGGTGGTGCATGGCTTGGCGATCTTGGCCAGTTCTTCGACGGTGGCGGCGACGGCCTTGTCGATGCCGCGCTTCAGGTCCATCGGGTTCATGCCGGCGGCAACGAACTTCATGCCTTCGCGCACGATGGCTTGTGCCAGCACGGTCGCGGTGGTGGTGCCGTCGCCGGCGTTGTCGCTGGTTTTAGAGGCGACTTCCTTGACCATCTGCGCGCCCATGTTCATGAGCTTGTCTTTGAGTTCGATCTCTTTCGCGACCGAGACGCCGTCCTTGGTGACGGTCGGTGCGCCGAAGGCGCGATCCAGCACGACGTTGCGGCCTTTAGGACCCAGGGTGACTTTGACTGCGTTGGCGAGGATGTTGACGCCTTCAACCATCTTGGCGCGCGCTGCGTCGCCGAAAATAACTTCTTTAGCTGCCATTTTTTATTTCTCCGAGAGAGTTTCTGAGGGGAGGATTACTTGACCAGCACGGCCATGATGTCTTCTTCGCGCATCACCAGCAGTTCCTGGCCGTCGACCTTGACGGTCTGGCCCGAATACTTGCCGAACAGGACGCGGTCGCCAACCTGGACTTCCAGTGCACGGACTTGACCGTTGTCCTGGACTTTGCCGTTGCCGACAGCCAGGATCTCGCCCTGGTCTGGTTTCTCGGCGGCTGCATCAGGAATGATCAGGCCGGAGGCAGTCTTGGTTTCCTGGTCGAGACGCTTCACGATAACGCGATCGTGCAGAGGGCGAAGGTTCATGCAAAACTCCTTTATTCAGTGGTTTGGACTAGCTTTGTTTGCGTTGTGTGCCGCGTCGCATCTGCGCCGCGGCCTGGAAGAGGTTGTTAGCACTCTCATCTAACGAGTGCTAATTATAGGGACGATAATGGGGCATTTCAAGCGGCCATGTTGCGAAATAAACTGCATTGAGCTGATCGTGCTCAAACCATGCCTGGTGGATGAGTTGCCAGTTCGCCATGGCGCGAAGACAAAGCGGAGAGACTAGCACCGATGGCGCGGGGCTTGACGCACTGTTGGCGGGCGATTGATCGGGATCAAAGTGTTAAGAAATCCAGTCAAGTCGCATGACACGCTATCATGTTGACTGTCAAACCATATCAGACCTATAGTTACGAATGATTTCCGAATTCCAAGACCTATCCGACAAAATCGAGCGCCTTGCTGCGCTGGTCGGATCGCTGCGCCGCGAGAACGCGCTCCTGCAGCAGACCAACAAGCTGCTGAGCGAAGAGAACATGGCCTATCTCGAGCGCCTGACCGAAGTCCAGCACCGGGTCGAAGCCGTGATCGAGCAACTGCCGGCGCCGGAAGAAGAGGAAGACGAAGACGCCGAACCCGTTGATGCCGAGGCCGCCCGATGATTTACCTGGATGTGACGATCATGGGCCAGCCCTACCGCCTGGCCTGCAAGGAAGGCGAGCAGGCGACGCTGCGCGATGCCGTGCGCTACCTCGACGGCAAGATGACCGCGCTGCGCGACTCCGGGAAAGTGAAGGGCAACGACCGCATCGCGGTCATGGCCGCGCTCAGCGTGGCGGCAGAATTCCTGTCGGTCAAGTCGCCGCAGGGACCCTTGTCGGACATGACGATGCTCGAAGTGAAACAAAAACTCGAGGTCATGCACAGCGTCCTCGACCAGGCCCTGGCACCGCAAGAAAATTTGTCCTGAGCGGCCAAATTCGTTTGACATGAAGCCTCAAGCGAGTAAACTGCGAGGCACCCTGCGGTGTTCGAGATTGCCATATATTCCTTGAACCATTTACATGCATAGGTTGCGGGATAGTGTTTGATGGGCGTGAGCGTCGCTAGATCGACGAACCCGAAATTGGACTGACTGTGACCACCTTGAGCCATCAGGTTCGGGATGCCGGCAAAAAACGGCACAGGCGGGGCTACATTCCATGAAAGCGGTTGCGGGCAAATGCACGCAGCCGTTTTTTTATGCCCGCTTATTTTTGGAGTCCCAAGCAGATGCGCTACTGGTTGATGAAATCCGAACCCGATGAAGTCAGTTTCGACGACGTTCTCGCAGCGCCCGGACAGACTGTCGCCTGGTTCGGCGTGCGCAACTACCAGGCCCGTAATTTCATGCGCGATGCGATGCAGGTCGGCGACGGCATCCTGTTTTATCACTCCAGTTGCGCGGTTCCCGGTGTCGCGGGGATTGCAGAAGTCGTGAGCGGCCCTTATCCGGATGCGAGCCAATTCGATAGCGCCGGCAAATACTTCGATCCGAAAGCGACCCAGGCGCAGCCACGCTGGATATCGGTCGACGTGCAGGCAAAAGAGAAGGGCCGTTATCTGCCGCTTTCCGACATGCGCAGCATGCCCGCATTGGAAGACATGGTCCTGCTGCAGAAAGGCAGCCGGCTGTCCATTTCGCCGGTGACGGCCGCTCAATGGAATGCGATTCTCGAGACGATCCGCGCGCCGGGCTAAGGAGGCCGCCGGCTTGCCGCGGCCAATGAAAAGTTGCACGTCAAGAACGCCGGAGAAATACGGTTTGACATAGAATTTGCATTTTCTACTTGTCGGATCCTGCAATGTCATCGGCATCGCCCTCGCTCGCTGCACTCGAAGCCAACCTGACCTCCACGCTGGTCGCCAAGATCCGGGATGTTGCCATCTTCATGTTGTCTCCGGACGGCCGGGTGGCGACCTGGAATGCCGGCGCCCAGCGCGCCAAGGGTTATACGGCCGAGGAGATCATCGGGCATTCCTTCGAATGCTTCTATACCGAGGAAGACCGCCAGGCGGGCCTGCCGCAGCAGGCGCTCGCGGCCGCGCAGTCGGCCGGCGTGTTCGAGATTACCGGCTGGCGCGTGCGCAAGGACGGAACCCGCTTCTGGGCCCACGTCGTGCTCGATCCGCTGTACGACGACGACGGCGTGTTGATCGGCTTCGGCAAGGTGACGCGCGACGTCACCCGCACGCGCGAAGCGCGCGAGCGCGAACGGCGCGCCCAGGATGCGCTGCTGCAGGCGCGCACCGAACAGAGCACGCACCTGCTGCGCCTGTTCGAACAGGCGCCCGGCTTCGTCTGCTTCTTCCGCGGCCCGGAGCACGTGTACGAGCTGCAGAACGACGCCCACCATCGCCTGGCCGGCTACCGCGACATCATCGGCAAGCCGGTGCGGGCGGCGCTGCCCGAGCTGGCCGGGCAGGGCTTCTACGAACTGCTCGACGGCGTGTACGCATCGGGCAAGCCGTATGTCGGCCGCGGCGTGCCGCTCACCGTGCATTCGACCGACGGCGAGCCGGTCGCCAGCTACATCGACTTCATCTACCAGCCGATCTTCGACGAGAACGGCCAGGTACTCGGGATCGTCTCGCAGGGCAGCGACGTGACCGAGCAGGTCATCAATACCCGCAACCTCGCCGCGAAACAGGCCGAGCTGGAACAGACGATCCAGGCCCGTACGGCGGCTCTCGAAGAAGCGCGCGCCCAGCTGGCGCGCGCCAATGCGCTCCAGCTGAGCAACGCCTTTTTCCACAGCCTGTTCGAACAGGCGCCCGGCTTCATCTGCGTGCTGAAGGGACCCGAGCACGTCTTCGAGCTGGCCAACGAGGCTTACCGCAAGCTGACCGGCGAACGCGAGCTGATCGGACGCGGCGTGCGCGAAGCCTTGCCCGACGTCGACGGCCAGGGCTTCTTCGAACTGCTCGACAAGGTGTACCAGAGCGGAACGCCGGTGGTCGGGCAGAGCGTGCAGCTCGAGCTGCAGGAGGAGCCCGGCAAGATCGTCACGCGCTTCATCGATTTCATCTACCAGCCCATCCTCGACGCGCAAGGCCGCTCGACCGGCATCTTCGTGCAGGGCAGCGACGTCACCAAACAGAAGCTGGCTACCGATGAAGTGCAGAAGTACCAGAAGGGCCTGGAAAGCCTGGTCGAGGAACGCACCGCCGAACTGCAGAACGCGCAGGCGGCCTTGCTGCATTCGCAGAAGCTGGAAGCGATCGGCAAGCTGACCGGCGGCGTGGCCCACGACTTCAACAACATCCTGCAGGTTATCGGCGGTAATTTGCAGCTGCTGCGCGACGCCGCGCTGCGCGAGGGCGGCTCCGTCAAGCAGATCGACACCGCCTCCGGCGCCGTGGAGCGCGGCGCGAAGCTGGCCTCGCAGCTGCTTGCCTTCGCGCGCCGCCAGCCGCTGCAGCCGGTGGTGATCAATCCGGCGCGCGTGGTCCAGCAGATGGAAGAGCTGCTGCGCCGGGCGCTGGGCGAGACGGTCGCGGTGGAGACGATCCGCGGCGGCGGGCTGTGGAACACCTGCGTCGATCCGCACCAGCTGGAGAACGTGATCCTGAACCTGGCGATCAATGCGCGCGACGCGATGCCCTCGGGCGGCAAGCTGACGATCGAACTGGGCAACGCCATGCTCGACGACGAATACGTGGCGAACCAGCACGACCTGACGCCCGGTCAGTACGTCATGATCGCGGTCTCCGACAACGGCTGCGGCATGAGCCGCGATGTGCTCGAACGCGCCTGCGAACCCTTCTTCACGACCAAGCCGGAAGGCCGCGGCACCGGCCTGGGCCTGTCGATGGCCTATGGCTTCGTCAAGCAGACCGGCGGCCACTTCAAGATCTATACCGAAGTCGGACACGGCACCACGATCAAGATGTATTTCCCGCGCTCCTACAAGGCCGAGGCGAGCGAGCCGGTCGCCAAGGGTGGGCCTGTCACGGGCGGCAACGAAACCATCCTGGTGGTCGAGGACGATCTCGCGGTCCAGGCCACCGTCGTGGAAATGCTGCGCAGCCTGGGCTACAAGGTCATGAAGGCCGACCATGCGGCCGCCGCGCTGGCGATCCTCGGCAGCGGCGTGCCGATCGACCTGCTGTTCACCGACGTCGTCATGCCGGGCGAACTGCGCAGCCCCGAGCTGGCCCGCCAGGCGCGCCTGCTCCATCCGGACATCGAAGTCCTGTTCACCTCGGGCTATACCCAGAACGCCATCGTCCACGACGGCAAGCTCGATGTGGGCGTGCAGCTGCTGTCGAAGCCCTACGCGCGCGACCAGCTGGCGCGCAAGCTGCGCCAGATGCTGTCCAGGGAACCGCTCCAGGCCACGCGCACCGAAGCGCCCGCGCCGCTCGAACGCGTCGGCGCCACCCGGCGCGTGCTGTTCGTCGACGACGACCCGGATTTGCTGGCCACGACCTGCGCGCTGCTCGAAATGCTGAACCAGCGCGTCGACGGTACGGCCAACGCGGCCGATGCGCTGGCCCTGTTGGAGCGCAACCATTACGACGTCTTCATCACGGACTACGAGCTGCCCGACATGAACGGAATCGAACTGGCGCGGCGCGCGCGGCAGGGCAGGCCGGACCTGAAGATCGTGGTCGCGACCGGCTATGGACACCTGGACGAAGCGCAGGCCCTGGGCGCGGCCAGCTTGCCCAAGCCCTTCTCGCCGGCCGATCTCAAGCGCATCCTCGCGTAAGCGTTGCCGATCCGCTGCCTTGCGCGAAAGTGCTTGACGATAGTTAGATGATTAGCTAATAATCGATTCCATGAGCACTGTCTTCAAAGCCCTGTCCGATCCGACCCGCCGCAAGGTCCTGCAACTGTTGCAGGCCGGACCCATCGGCGCGGGGGAACTGGCCGACATGTTCGACGTCTCGAAGCCGACCATGTCGGCCCACTTCGCCGTGCTGGTCAATGCCGGCCTGATCGAGGCCGAGAAGCAGGGCAGGAACGTCACCTACCGCCTCAAGCTGTCGGTACTGGAGGAAGCCTTACTCGCTTTTGCGCAAACGTTTGGATTGCAGGTCACGCGGCCGGAAGCCGGCCTTTCCGAAGTCGAATCGAAACAGGAGAAGTCATGAAGCGAGCTTTCCCCTTGGGCCGTTCTGTGTTGGGCGCAGCAATCATCATCGGCGGCGCTGCCGTACTGAAATGGGCGGCGCCCGAATACCTGTCGCCCGAGTGGGCGCAGCGCCTGCTTGGCGCGCTGCTCGGTTTCATCGTCGTGGTCTACGCGAACGTGCTTCCGAAGTCGCTCACGCAACTGGCGCGGCTGCGCTGCTCCCCCGCCGCCGAGCAGGCCGCGCGCCGCTTCGCCGGCTGGAGCCTGGTGCTGGGCGGCCTCGGCTACATGCTCGCCATGCTGCTCGCGCCATTGGCGAGCATGTATCTGGTCGGCGGCACGCTGCTGGCCGTGGCCCTGGCCGCGGCCCTGCTGCGCTGCTTCGGCGTCCGGTCGACTGCGGCCTGACCGCGAGCGGCGACTGAATCCGGGCAGCGTCGCACGGCTGCACCCGCATTCGGCTAGTATGCTGGTCTCATCCGTTCGATAAGGCTGGCCGATGGCTTCACCGTTGATGTTTTCTCCCGCCGCAGGCCGTGCCTGCGTGCTCCATTGCGCAGGGGAGGCCGCATGGACCCGTTCATGATCCTGGCCCTGCTCGGCATGGGCTGCTTCGGCGGCTTCGCTGCCGGCCTGCTCGGGATCGGCGGCGGCATGATCCTGGTACCCTTCATCACCATGGTGCTCACGGCGCGCGACGTGCCCGAAGCGCTGGTGGTGCACATGGCGATCGCCACCTCGCTTGCCACCATCATGTTCACCTCGCTGTCTTCGGTGCGCGCGCACCACAAGCATGGCGCCGTCGTGTGGCGCATCGTGGCGCTGCTGGCGCCGGGCATCCTGGTCGGTTCGACGATCGGACCGTGGATCGGCAAGCAGATGGATGCATCGACGCTGGCCTGGTTCTTCGGCGCCTTCGTCGCCTTCTCGGCCACGCAAATGCTGATCAATAAAAAGCCGGCCGCGGCGCGCGAATTGCCGGGAACGGCCGGCATGTTTACGGCGGGCGGCGTGATCGGCGTGCTGGCCGGACTGGTGGGGGCGGGCGGCGGTTTCGTGTCGGTGCCGTTCATGACCTGGTGTAACGTGCGCATCCACAATGCGGTCGCCACCAGCGCGGCGCTCGGTTTTCCGATCGCCTTCGCGGGCACGATCGCGAACGTGTTCTATGGATGGGGCGAGCCGGGACTGCCGGATTATTCGCTCGGCTTCATTTATTTGCCGGCGCTCGCGATCATCGTCGCGGCCAGCGTGATGACGGCGCCGCTGGGGGCGCGGACCGCGCACCGGATGCCGGTGCGCCAGTTGCAGAAGGTGTTTGCGGTGCTCTTGTACGCCTTGGCGACCTACATGTTCTGGAAAGCGGCCACGTAAGCCCTTAAACGACAACGGCGCCCTGGGCGCCGTTGTCGTTTATGCTCGTACGGCTTGTTTGCCGTCACGAGAGTATGCCCAGGCCAGCATGATCAGCGCCGCGACGATCATCGGCAGCGAGAGCACCTGTCCCGAGGTGATCGGCAGGCCGGCCACCGTCGTCTCCCAGTCCGGCACGCGGAACCATTCGGTGAAGAAGCGCGCGCAGCCGTACAGCAGGGTGAACATGGCGCCGACTGCCAGGCGTGGACGCGCCTTGCGCGCGAAGGGCCACAGGATCAGGAACACCAGCAGGCCGTCGATCAGCATCTGATAGATCGGCGACGGATGGCGCAGGGTATCCAGGTAACCGACCCCGTTCGGGTTCGGCCACAGCATCGCCCAGGGCAGGCTCGGATCGGCGACGCGGCCCGGCAATTCGTGGTTGATGAAATTGCCCAGGCGCCCGGCCGCGTAGCCGAGCGGGACCATCGGGGCGATGAAGTCGTAGACGTCGAGCAGGTTGCGTCCGGCTTTACGCGCCCACAGCGCCATCGCGATCAGCACGCCGAGGAAGCCGCCGTGGAAGGACATCCCGCCTTTCCAGACCTGGAAGATCTCGATCGGATTGGCGAAGAAATGGGCCGGCTGGTAGAACAGCACTTCGCCCAGGCGCCCGCCGATCACGACCCCGAGCATGCCGTAGAACAGCATGTCGTCCAGGTCCTCGTTCTTCCAGCCCTGCGCGGCGATGTGCGCCTGTTTCACGCGCACGCGGCCCAGGATCAGGAACTGGGCGAAGGCGACCACGTACATCAGGCCGTACCAGTGGATGTCGACCGGGCCGAGCGAGAAGGCGATCGGATCCGGATTCGGGTGTACCAGCATATCTATTCTTTCCTCAGTAATTCCAAAAAGCCCCGCAGCACCGGCGAGACATTGTCGCGGCGCCAGGCCAGGCCCAGTTCTACGAGCGGCGTGGGGCCGGCCAGGGCACGGTATTCTACGCCGGGGCGCATCAGGTTCGACACGGATTGTGGCACAAGTGCCAAGCCCATGCCCGCGGAGACGAGGCTGACGATGGTTTGCATCTGGATCGCTTCCTGGCCAATCTCCGGCGACAGGCCAGCCTCGTGGAAGCAGCTGAGGATGGCGTCGTGCAGGGCCGGTGCGCTCTTGCGCGGGAAAATGATCAGGGGCAGGTGGCGCAGCGTTTTCAGATCGACCGGTTTGCGGCCGGCGGGCAGCAGGCCGGCAGGCGCGCACAGGACGAGCGGTTCTTCCAGCACTTTCATGTAGTCCAGCTGGGCCTGCGCCTTTTCCGACAGCGGCGGGATCAAGAGGCCGGCGTCGATGCGTTCATGCAGGAGATCGTCTACCTGCACATCGGTCGTCGCTTCCTGCAGCACCAGGTGCACGTTCGGGTAGGCCGCGCTGTAGTCGCGCAGCAGGCCGGGCAGGACGCTGTAGTCGGCCGGCGTGACAAAGGAGAGCGCCAGGCGTCCCGATTCGCCGGCAGCGGCGCGGCGCACCAGCTCCGGCAGGCCGGCGGCGCCATCGAGCAGGCGGCGCGCCTCGGGCAGCAGGGCGGCGCCGGCCGGCGTCAGTTCGACCTGGCGCCGGGTACGCAGGAACAGCGGCGCGCCCAGGGTCTCTTCCAGCGCGGCGATCGTCTGCGACAGCGGCGGCTGGGTCATGTGCAGGCGCTCGGCGGCGCGGCCGAAGTGCAGCTCTTCGGCCACGGTCAGAAAATAGCGCAGCTGGCGTAATTCGAGATTCATTCGATATTCATTTCCATTGGATTTTATAAGACTGATATGTTTCGCATATCAATCTTATATTTGACGCTCCCGATCGCGCAAGGCATGCTCACAAGACCGCTTCCAGGGAGTGCATCATGGCCGACCAACCGCGCTACAACCGCCGTTCCCGCAACGTTACCGAAGGCGTCGCCCGCAGCCCGAACCGCTCGATGTACTACGCGATGGGCTATCGCGATGAGGATTTCGGCAAGCCGATGATCGGCATCGCCAACGCTCACTCGACCATCACGCCCTGCAACTCCGGCCTGCAAAAGCTGGCCGACGCCGCGGTCGCCACCGTCAAGGCCAGCGGCGCCAATCCGCAGGTGTTCGGCACGCCGACCATTTCCGACGGCATGTCGATGGGCACCGAGGGCATGAAGTTCTCGCTGATCTCGCGCGAAGTGATTGCCGACTGCATCGAAACCTGCGTCAACGGCCAATGGATGGACGGCGTCGTCGTGATCGGCGGCTGCGACAAGAACATGCCGGGCGGGATGATCGCACTGGCCCGCGCGAACGTGCCCGGCATTTATGTATATGGCGGCACGATCAAGCCGGGGCACTGGAAAGGAAAGGACCTGACCATCGTCTCGAGCTTCGAGGCGGTGGGCGAATTCACGGCCGGGCGCATGAGCCGGGAAGATTTCGAGGGCATCGAACGCAACGCCTGTCCCTCGTCCGGCTCCTGCGGCGGCATGTACACGGCCAATACGATGTCGTCCTCCTTCGAGGCGCTCGGCATGTCGCTGCTGTATTCGTCGACCATGGCCAATCCGGACGACGAAAAGGTAGCGTCCTGCGCGGAGTCGGCGCGCGTGCTGGTCGAGGCCGTGAAGCGCGATTTGAAACCGCGCGACATCATCACCCGACAATCGATCGAGAACGCGGTGTCGCTGATCATGGCGACGGGCGGCTCGACCAACGCCGTGCTGCACTATCTCGCCATTGCCCACGCAGCCGACGTGCCGTGGACGCTGGACGACTTCGAAGCCGTGCGGCGCAAGGTGCCCGTGATCTGCAACCTGAAACCTTCCGGCCAGTACGTCGCTACCGACCTGCACAAGGCGGGCGGCGTGCCGCAAGTGATGAAACTGCTGCTCGATGCCGGCCTGCTGCATGGCGATTGCATCACGATCACCGGCCGCACCCTGGCCGAGGAACTGTCCGAGGTGCCGAGCGTCCCGCGCGCGGACCAGGACGTGATCCGTCCCATCTCCCAGGCCCTGTATGCCCAGGGCCACCTGGCCATCTTAAAAGGTAATCTGTCGCCGGAAGGGGCGGTGGCGAAAATCACCGGCCTGAAAAATCCCGCGATCACGGGACCGGCGCGGGTCTTCGACGACGAGTATTCGGCCATGGACGCCATCCTCGGCGACCGCATCCAGGCCGGCGACGTGCTGGTGCTGCGCTATCTCGGTCCCAAGGGCGGCCCGGGCATGCCGGAAATGCTGGCGCCGACCGGCGCGCTGATCGGCAAGGGACTCGGGGAATCGGTAGGCTTGATCACCGACGGCCGCTTTTCGGGCGGCACCTGGGGCATGGTGGTGGGACACGTCTCGCCGGAAGCTTTCGAGGGCGGCACGATCGCGCTGGTGCAGGAAGGGGATTCGGTGACGATCGATGCGAACCAGTTGCTGATCCAGCTGAACGTGGCGGACGAGGAACTGGCGCGCCGCCGCGCCGCCTGGACCAGGCCGGCGCCACGTTATACGCGCGGGGTGCTGGCCAAGTTCGCAGCGCTGGCATCGAGCGCGAGCAAGGGGGCGGTGACGGGGTAAAGGCTTATTGGTGCCCGTCCAGCGGTTCCGGTTCCGATCCTGTCGGCCTTTTCAGAGGAATGCGAATGCTGAACTCGCTCCCTTTGCCCGGCCCCTCGCTGCGCACTTCGACCGTCCCCTGGTGCAGGTTGACGATCTCGCGCACCACGGCCAGCCCGATGCCGAGCCCGGCGCCGCGGCCTGCCCGTGCATCCTCGGCCTGGGTAAAGACATTGAAAATGTGGGGCAGCAGCTCCGGGCTGATGCCCTGGCCATTGTCCTTCACGTAGCACAGGAAATGGGTCTGGTCGGTGGTCGCTTTCAGCCAGATGCTGCCGCCGTTCGGCGTGTACTTGATGGCATTGTTCAGCAGGTTGGCCATCACCTGCTGCAGGCGGCGCGGATCGACTTCGATCTCGATCGGCACCGAAGGCACGATGGAGCGCACGTGCAGGCTCTTGGCCTGGGCCGCCGGGCAGCAGGTGTCGAGCACTTCCTGGATGAAGTCCTGCAGCTGGACCGTCTCGTAGGCAATGCTCATCTTGCCGGACTGGACCCGCGTCAGGTCGACCAGGTCTTCCACCAGGCGCTCGAGGAAGCCGACCTGGCGGTCCATGATCTTGATCGGGTATTCGAAGCGCGCATGCTGCTCGGGCGAGCGTTTCAGCAGTTCGAGCGCCGTCTTCAGCGGTGAGAGGGGATTGCGCAGCTCGTGCGCGATGGTGCCGATGAACACATCCTTTTCGCTCTGGCGGGCGTTGCAGTCCTGCAGGATGTTTTCCAGGTATTTCATGCGCGCGCGCAGGTGGGTGGCGTCCCGAAAAATCTTGACGAAGCCGGAGGGCTGGCCGGCCTCATCCTTGAGCATGATGCTGACGCCGCTGGCCCAGAAGCGCGAACCATCCTTGCGCATGTGCCAGCGCTCGTCCTCGCCGGCGCCGAGCAGGCGCGCCATGTTGGCTTCGTGTTCGTCGAGCTTGCGGTCGCGGTCTTCGGGCACGAAGATCGTCGCGATCGATTGGCCCAGCAGCTCCTGCGCCGTCCAGCCGGTGATGGTGCAGGCGCCTTCGTTCCAGCCCGTGATGCGGCGCTCGATGTCGTAGAACATGACGCCGTACTGGTGCGTGTCCTCCAGCATCAGGCGCGTCAGCGCCGCGGCTTGTTCCTCGGTCCAGTGGCTGGTCAACACATCCTGCATGCGCGGTTCCCGTATGTAGCGTGGTCATTCATTCTACATAAAGGCTATCCGCGTCGAATTTAGTTTGCTAGTAGGAAAGATTAGCGCTTGTCGAAGGAGTTCTTGACGCGCGCCTTGCGCCGCTTGTCATCCTCATCGTGGGCCTTCTTCTTGTCCCAGCCGAGCAGGGGCTCCACGTATTCGAACCAGACGAAGGCGAACACCATCAGGCCGACGATCCACCACCAGGACAGGTCGGCGAAGCGCCAGACTTCGAAAAAACGCAGCGCGACGAGCGCGGCAATCAGCAGGATCAATGGCATAGGGTTCTCCGGAATCCGGCCATCTTACAAACAAATTAGTGCTCTGTGGCAAAATATGGCGAGGCCGTGGAAACCGTACAACCACAAAACGTAAGCGAGGTTACAGAGTGTGACGAAGGGCTTCGCTCGACGGAAACACGGTAGAATGCAAGCATTACCTATGGAGAGTCAGATGAAACGTTCTTTGGTCTTGTTCGGTGTGTTGTCGGTCCTGGCATCGTCGAGCGCCTTCGCGCAAGCCGACCTGGCGAAAGCGAAGAATTGCATGGCCTGCCACGCCGTCGGCACCAAGCTGGTCGGTCCAGCCTACAAGGATGTGGCCGCCAAATATGCCGGTCAAAAAGGCGCGGAAGACAAGCTGGTCGCCAAAGTCATGAAAGGCGGTTCCGGCGCCTGGGGCCCGGTCCCGATGCCGGCCAATCCGCAGGTGAGCGAAGCGGAAGCGCGCAGCCTGGTGAAGTGGGTGCTGGCGACCAAATAAGTCGACGGGCAGTCCCAATGAAAAAGCGCGCCGGCAATGCCAGGCGCGCTTTTTGTTTGTGCAGGTGCTTTTCCTGATTAGCGGATGACGTTCATCTTGGTGCGTTTGCCGCCCTTGAAGGTGTACAGGGTCAGCGCGCCGTTGTTGATGTCGCCGCTCGCATCGAATGCGATCTGGCCGGTCACGCCCTTGTAGTTGATCTTCTTGAGTTCCGGCAGGTATTTGGCCGGCTCGACCGAATTGGCCTTCTGCATGGCCGCCGCCATCACCATCACCGCATCGTAGACGTAGGGCGCATACAGCTGCACGTCGACCCCGGTCTTCTGCTTGAAGCGGGTGCGGAAGTCGGCCATCGCCTTTTCCTCCTCCCCCGTCACGCCGCCGGCTTCGGCGCAAATGACCTTGCCTTCGCCGACCGCGTCGCCCGCCAGGCGGCCCAGCGATTCGGTGCAGATGCCGTCGCCGCCCATGAAGCGGGCATCGATGCCGAGCGCCTTCATTTGTTTGAGCATCGGGCCGCCGACCGAATCCATGCCGCCAAAGAAGACCAGGTCCGGCTTCTTGGCGCGGATCGAGGTCAGGATGGCCGTGTAGTCGGTGGCCGTGGCGCTGGTGAATTCCTTGCCGACGATTTTCACGCCGGGGCCCTTTGCTCCTTTCAGGAACTCGGTTGCCACGCCCTGGCCGTAGGTGGTGCGGTCGTCGATGACGGCGATGTTCTTCGCCTTCAGCGTGTCCACCGCATACTTGCCCAGCGTGCCGCCCAGCTTGGCGTCGTTCGCGACCACGCGGAAGGCGCCCGGGAAGCGCTGCTTGGTGTACTGGGTGGCGGTGGTGGCCGGCGAAATCTGCGGGATGCCGGCGTCGTTGTAGATTTTTGAAGCAGGCACGCTGGTGCCCGAATTCAGGTGGCCGATGACGCCCTTGACCTTGGCATCGACCAGCTTCTGCGCCACGGCCGTGCCTTGCTTCGGATCGGAGGCGTCATCTTCAGCCACCAGCTGCAGGGTGATCTTCTGGCCGTTGACGGTAAACCCTTTTGCGTTGAGCTCGTCGATCGCCATGCGCGCGGCGTTCTCGTTGTCCTTGCCGAGGTGCGAATTCGGGCCGGAGACCGGGCCGACGTGGCCGATCTTGACGACCTGCTGGGCGCTGGCGTTCGCAGCGAGCAGCATTGCAACGGCGAGGGGAATGAGCTTGGTGGTCATACGTTCTCCAAAATGGTAGGGATGACGAGCGCCCGATTCACCGCCGGCGGACGCCAGTTGCAGTTGAAGCAGAGCAAAGGTACAACAATTTGGAGAGGGAGGAAAGCGGTATTGCGAGGGTGGTCATGCGGAGTGCGTACGGGGGAAATCGCGCACGGTTTGCGCTCGAAAAGCAGGGGATGTGCACCGGTTTGGACGTTGTAGGGTGGGCACTCTGTGCCCACGCGGTACAACATGTCCGTTGTCGAAACGTGTGATGTCGGGCGAATAGTCGCGGCCGGTGGCAAATGGATACGTCCGTACCGCGTGGGCACGGAGTGCCCACCCTACGTTTTTTGGCCAAACTGGATTGCAGCAACTTGTTGCGCGACGACCTGTTCAATCGCCTGGCGGAGGCCGATGTGGATCTGGTCACCGGCCGAGGCGAGCGCATTGCGCACGACGGCATCGATCTGTGGCTGCAATTGCGCGACAACGCGCTCGACGATGCGGCCTTCGAGTTCATCCCAATTCGGTTCCGGTTGCGGCTGCAGTGCCGCAGGTGCAACCGGCGCTTCTACCTCCGCCAACTCCTCCGCTATGGCAATCGCGGCCTCCGCCTCAGCCTGGCCAACCGGCGCCGCCGGCTCCAGCACAACTTCAGTCAACACGGGAATGCTGCTATCGAAGGCTGGATTCTGGCTCATGATTGTCCTGCGACGAAGTGGGTGAGCGGATAGGACTGCTTTTTGTAGGCGACGTAGCGCTGGCGCCCGGCGGCGGCGTCGCTTTCGTCGGTGGAGATGATCTCGAACACGCGCGCGAACTGGGCGAAGGTGCTGGGCGTGCGGCGCGTGAGGTTCACCAGCATGTCGTGGTGCGGCAAGTCCGCCTCCTCGCTGTCGGTGACGATGATCGGGGTCTCGGGTGCGAGCGGATCGCCGGCCATCACGTGCGGCAGGAAATCGATGTTCGACAGCGTCCACAGCGCTTCGTTCAGGGCCGCGGCCTGGGCGGCGTCCTCGGCCAGCAGGACGATCTTGGCCTTCGACGAGTAGGCCTTGCGCGCCAGGCGGCAGGCGTAGGCGAGCTTGTCGGGGATATTGGTGTGAAAGTCGATCCGTGTCATGGATCAGATTGTAAACCGGAGCGCCGGACGGCGGTTGGTTTGGATCGCTGCGCGCCGGCGAACTTATCGCCGGCGCGCAGGTCAACGGATGCTTACGCGTTCATGCCGTTATGACGCAGCAGGGCATCGATCGACGGCTCTCGCCCACGGAAAGCCTTGAACGATTCCAGCGCCGGACGCGAACCGCCCACCGCCAGGATCTCGCGCTGGAAGCGCCGGCCCGTTTCCGCCGACAGCTCGCCGCCGCCGGCCTCGATCGCTTCCTCGAAGGCGGCATAGGCGTCCGCCGACAGCACTTCCGCCCACTTGTAGCTGTAGTAGCCGGCCGCATAACCGCCGGCGAAGATGTGACCGAAGGAATGCTGGAAGCGGTTGAAGGACGGCGGAATCATCACCGAGAACTTGCTGCGCACGTCGTCGATCAGTTCCTGCACGCTGCGCTGGCTGTTCGGATCGAAGTCGTAGTGCAGGTGCATGTCGATCAGCGAGAATTCCACCTGGCGCAGGGTTTGCATGCCCGACTGGAAGTTTTTAGCCGCCAACATCTTGTCGTAGAGCGCGCGCGGCAGCGGTTCGCCGGTGCGGAAATGCGCGGTCATGCCTTGCAGCACGTCCCACTCCCAGCAGAAGTTTTCCATGAACTGAGACGGCAGCTCGACCGCATCCCATTCCACGCCCGAGATGCCCGACACCGACAGCTCCTCGACTTCGGTCAGCATGTGGTGCAGGCCGTGGCCGAATTCGTGGAACAGCGTGGTGACTTCGTCGTGCGTGAACAGCGATGGCTGGAGCTTGCCATCCACAGTTGCCGGCGGCGTGAAGTTGCAGGTCAGATAGGCGACCGGCGTCTGCACGATGCCGCCCGTCGTCATGCGGCGGCCGCGCGCGTCGTCCATCCACGCGCCCTGGCCCTTGCCGGCGCGCGCGTACAGGTCGAAATAGAACTGGCCGACCAGCTGGCCGTCGCGCTCGATGCGGTAGAAGCGTACGTCCGGATGCCAGACCGGGGCCGTATCCGGCTTGATCTGCACCGAGAACAGCGATTGCACGACCTTGAACAGACCCTCGATCACTTTCGGCTCAGGGAAATATTCTTTAACCTCTTGCGCCGAGAAGGCATAGCGTTTCTCGCGCAGCTTTTCCGAAGCGTAGGCCACGTCCCAGGCCTGCATGTCGGAGATAGCAAGCTCGTCCTTGGCGAAAGCGCGCAGCTCGGCCAGGTCCTTCTCGGCGAACGGACGCGCGCGGCGCGCCAGGTCTTCGAGGAAGCTGATCACGTGCTCCGGGCTCTCGGCCATCTTCGGCACCAGCGAGACTTCGGCGAAGTTGCGGTAGTCGAGCAATTTCGCTTCCTCGTCGCGCAGCTTCAGGAGCTGGGCGATGTTCGAGCTGTTGTCCCATTTCTCCAGTTCGCTGAACACGGCCCCCATGTCCGAGGCCTTCGTGGCGCTGGCGCGATAAATCGTCTCGCGCAGCTGGCGGTTGTCGGCGAATTGCAGGACCGGGAAGTAAGACGGGAAGTGCAGGGTGAACTGGTAGCCGCTCTTGCCGGCCGCTTCCGCCGCGGCTTTGGCTGCAGCCTTGGCGTCCTCGGGCAGGCCTGCGAGTTCCGCTTCGTTGTCGATGAGCAGCTTGTAGTCGTTGGTCGCGTCGAGCACGTTTTCCGAGAAGCGCGTCGAGATCGCCGCGTGCTGTTCCTGGATCGCGCCGAAGCGTTCCTTTTTCTCGGCCGGCAATTCGGCGCCGCCCAGGCGGAAGTCGCGCAGGGCGTTCTCGACGATGCGCTTGCGGGCCGGGCTCAGGCTGTCGTACCCGGCGCTCGCGCGGATGGCCTTGTACTTGTCGAACAGGACTTCGTTCTGGCCGAGGGTGGTCCAGAACTCGGTGACCTTGGGCTGGTTCTCGTTGTAGGTGGCACGCAGTTCCGGCGTGTCGGCCACGTGGTTCAGGTGGTTGACGATGCCCCAGGCGCGGCCGAGACGCTCGGTCGCTTCCTCGAGCGGCACCACGAAATTGTCCCAGGTTACGTTGTCGCTCGGCGCTTCGAGCCTGGCCACAACCTCGGTGGCTTCCTTGATCAGTTGCTCGATGGCCGGCGTGACATGTTCCGGACGGAACGAATCGAAGCGTGGCAGGCCCGAGAAATCGAGCAGGGGATTGCTGGTATCAATGCTCATGGTGTTCCTTCCAAAAGTGTTTATGCGAAGGGTTACGCAACCCCGGGTTTCGGATCCATTCCCGTCGCCTGGTTGAGCACTTCCTGGCGCTTGCCGAGCACGCGTTCAGCGGACTCGACGGTATTCATCAACAGCATGGTGATCGTCATCGGACCGACGCCGCCCGGCACCGGTGTGATGTGCGATGCGACTTCGCGTAAGCCGGCAAAGTCCACGTCGCCGCACAGCTTGCCGGCGTCGTCGCGGTTCATGCCGACGTCGATCACGATCGCGCCCGGTTTGACCATGTCGGCGGTGACGGTGTTGCGGCGGCCGACGGCGGCCACGACCACGTCGGCCTGGCGCGTGTACAGGCCCAGGTCCGGCGTCGCGCTATGACAGATAGTGACGGTGGCGTTGGCTTGCAAGAGCAGCAGGGCCATCGGCTTGCCGACCGTGTTGGAGCGGCCGATCACGACCGCGTGCTTGCCGCGCAGGTCGGTGCCGGTGGATTCGATCAGCTTCATGCAGCCGTAAGGCGTGCAGGGACGGAAACCCGGCAGGTTGGCGACCAGTTCGCCGGCCGACAGTACCGAGTAGCCGTCGACGTCCTTCGAGGTGGCGATCGCTTCGATGACCTTGCTCGGATTGATGTGGCGCGGCAGGGGCATTTGCACCAGGATGCCGTGGATGCTCGGGTCTTCGTTCAGCGCGGCAATACGAGCGAGGAGGGCGGCCTCGGTCAGGTCCGCATCGTATTTTTCCAGGACCGAGTGAAAGCCGACGTCGCCGCAGGCCTTGACCTTGTTGCGCACGTAGACCTGGCTGGCCGGGTCTTCGCCAACGAGGATCACGGCGAGCCCCGGTTGCTGGCCGGCGGCCGTGAGTTTGGCTGCGCGCTCGGCGATTTCGGCACGCAGTTGCTGGGAAAGTTGGACTCCGTCGATCAGTTGGGCAGGCATGGTGGGGCTCATCACTGGACAAAGATGAAATTATACGGCCCACACAGGTATCGCGCGCCGCGCTGGCTGGTTCGTTGTCATATTTACAGAGTTGGTAGTGATGAGGGTGCATATGTACCCGTGATACATAAACGGAGGACCGTAAGGTGGGCGGGTCTCCCGCCCACGCGTTCAAAGGGCGTATGAAACTCCCAGCGCGACTGGGCAGGCGCCAGCTGAACGCGTGGGCGGCAAGCCGCCCACCTTACGGGTATGTCAGGCACGGTAGATGCCGGTATTAGATGCAGTCCGCATACGTAATTCCATATTATGAAATGATATATCGTAATTTGAAAAAGCCCATTTCCGCTGGTAGAATCGCAAGGCTTAACTCTCATTACATGTTCATCAAAACCGCCGCCGGCGATCTGGAGATCGACGTGGGCCACGCAACCAAGGAGACGCACCAATGTCAGCTCAACTCGATCAGTTGACGGCCCAGGCCGCCAATGACCCCGATTCGCTCGAAACCAAGGAGTGGCTGGACGCGCTCGAAGCGGTCATCGAAAACGAAGGCACCGAACGCGCCCATTACCTGATGGAGCGCCTGGTCGACCTGGCGCGCCGCCGCGGCGCCCACATCCCGTTCTCCAGCAATACCGCTTACGTCAACACCATCCCGGCGCACCTGAACGTCAATTGCCCGGGCAATCTCGAATACGAAGAGCGCCTGCGCTCGTGGATGCGCTGGAACGCGATGGCGATGGTGGTCAAGGCCAACCGCGCCGACGGCGACCTGGGCGGCCACATCTCGTCCTTCGCCTCGCTGGCCAACATGCTGGGCATCGGCTTCAACCACTTCTGGAAAGCGCCAAGCGACGGCCACGGCGGCGACCTGCTGTACATCCAGGGCCACAGCTCGCCGGGCATCTACGCCCGCGCCTACCTGGAAGGCCGCATCAGCGAAGAGCAGATGCTGAACTTCCGCCGCGAAGTCGACGGCAAGGGCCTGTCCTCGTACCCGCACCCGAAACTGATGCCGGACTTCTGGCAGTTCCCGACCGTCTCGATGGGCCTGGGCCCGCTGATGGCGATCTACCAGGCGCGCTTCCTGAAGTACCTGCACGCCCGCGGCATCGCCGATACGGCCAACCGCAAGGTCTGGGTCTTCTGCGGCGACGGCGAGATGGACGAGCCGGAATCGATGGGCGCGATCGGCATGGCCGCGCGCGAGCAGCTCGACAACCTGGTCATGGTCGTCAACTGCAACCTGCAGCGCCTGGACGGTCCGGTGCGCGGCAACGGCAAGATCATCCAGGAACTCGAAGCGGACTTCCGCGGCGCCGGCTGGAACGTCGTCAAGGTCATCTGGGGCTCGCAGTGGGACGCACTGCTCTCAAAAGACAAGGACGGCATCCTGCAGCGCGTGATGATGGAAACCGTCGACGGCGAATACCAGAACTACAAGGCCAAGGATGGCGCCTACGTGCGCAAGCACTTCTTCGGCAAGCACCCTGAGCTGCTGAAGATGGTCGCCAACATGAGCGACGACGACATCTGGCGCCTGACCCGCGGCGGCCACGATCCGCACAAGATCTACGCGGCCTTCAAGAACGCGCAGGAGAACAAGGGTTCGCCGACCGTCCTGCTGGTCAAAACGGTCAAGGGCTTCGGCATGGGCAAGTCGGGCGAGGCGCGCAACACCGCGCACCAGACCAAGAAGCTCGATGATGAAGCGATCCGCGAAATGCGCGACCGCTTCAACATTCCGATCCCGGACGACAAGCTGGCCGAGATCCCGTTCTTCAAGCCGTCCGACGACGCGCCTGAAATGAAGTACCTGCACGAGCGCCGCGCGGCCCTCGGCGGCTACCTGCCGCAGCGCCGCCAGAAGGCCGACGAACAGCTGGTCGTGCCGCCGCTCGAATCGTTCAAGGCCGTGCTCGAGCCGACCGCGCCTGGCCGCGAAATCTCGACCACGCAGTCCTACGTCCGTGTCATCACGAGCCTGCTGAAGGACCCGAGCCTGGGCCAGCGCATCGTCCCGATCCTGGTCGACGAATCGCGTACCTTCGGCATGGAAGGCCTGTTCCGCCAGATCGGCATCTTCAACCAGCAGGGCCAGTTGTACGAGCCGGTCGACAAAGACCAGGTCATGTACTACCGCGAAGACAAGGCAGGCCAGATCCTGCAAGAGGGTATCAACGAAGCGGGCGGCATGAGCTCGTGGATCGCCGCGGCGACGTCCTACTCGTCGAACAACCGCACGATGATCCCGTTCTACACCTTCTACTCGATGTTCGGCATGCAGCGCGTGGGCGACCTCGTTTGGCTGGCGGGCGACATCCGTGCGCGCGGCTTCCTGATGGGCGGCACCGCCGGCCGCACGACGCTGAACGGCGAAGGCCTGCAGCACGAGGACGGCCATAGCCACATCATCGCGGCGACGGTCCCGAACTGCCTGCCGTACGACCCGACTTTCGGCCACGAAGTGGCGGTGATCATCCGTGACGGCCTGCGCCGCATGGTGGAAGAACAGGAAGACGTGTTCTACTACATCACCATCATGAACGAGAACTACGAGCAGCCAGGCCTGACCGCCGGCACCGAAGAGGGCATCCTGAAGGGCATGTACCTGCTCAAGAAGGGTGGCGAAACGGAGAACCGCGTCCAGCTGATCGGCTGCGGCACCATCCTGCGCGAATCGATCTTCGCCGCCGAACTCTTGTTGGCTGACTGGGGCGTCGCCGCCGACGTCTGGTCCGCACCGTCGCTGACGCTGCTGGCCCGTGACGGCCAGGATTGCGAGCGCTGGAACATGGTCAACCCGGACGCCGAACAGCGCGTGCCTTACGTGACCTCGCTGATGCAGGACACGACCGGCCCGATCGTGGCGACCACCGACTACATGCGCATGTTCGCCGAGCAGATCCGCGCCTACATGCCGAAGGACCGCACTTATAAGGTGCTGGGCACCGACGGCTTCGGCCGCTCGGATTCGCGCGTCAAGCTGCGCGAGTTCTTCGAAGTGAACCGTTACTACATCACGGTTGCCGCGCTGCGCTCGCTGGCCGACGAAGGCAAGATCGATCGTTCGATCGTGGCCCAGGCGATCGCCAAGTACGGCATCGATGCGAACAAGCCGAATCCTGTGACCCAGTAAATGCTCATGGTGTGCGCCAGCCTTCGTAGCTGGCGCATGTGAGTACAGCCATATCAAAAATAACGGAGCTAATACGATGAGCATTGTGGAAGTCAAAGTCCCGGACATCGGCGACTTCAAGGAAGTCGAAGTCATCGAACTGATGGTCAAAGTCGGCGATACGATCAAGGTCGACCAGTCGCTCGTGACCGTCGAATCGGACAAGGCGAGCATGGAGATCCCGTCCAGCCATGCGGGCGTGGTCAAGGAATTGAAAGTGAAGGTCGGCGACAAGGTGGCCGAAGGTTCGCTCGTGCTGATGTTGGAAGAAGCCGAAGGCGGCGCCGCTGCTGCGCCGGCACCGGCCGCGGAAGCTGCACCTGCACCTGCACCTGCTGCACCGGCACCTGCCGCTGCGGCCCCAGCGCAGCCTGCACCTGCTGCCGCGCCAGCCCCTGCACCGGCTCCTGCCGCTGCTCCGGCACCTGCCGCCGCACCAGCCGGCGATGCAAGCAAGGCCCACGCATCGCCATCGATCCGCAAGTTCGCACGCGAACTCGGCGTCGACCTGTCGCGCGTGCCGGGCACCGGTCCGAAGAACCGCATCACCCAGCAGGACGTGCAGAACTTCGTCAAGGGCGTGATGGCCGCCGGCCCGACCGCCGCAGCACCAGCCAAGGGCGGCTCCGGCGTCGGCCTGGACCTGCTGCCATGGCCGTCGCTCGACTTCTCGAAGTTCGGTCCGACCGAACTGCTGCCGCTGTCGCGCATCAAGAAGATCAGCGGTCCGAACCTGCACCGCAACTGGGTCATGATCCCGCACGTGACGACCTTCGACGAAGCGGACGTGACGGACCTGGAACAGTTCCGCGTTGATTCGAACGCCGCGCTGGCCAAGCAGAAGTCCGCCGTGAAGCTGACCATGCTGGCTTTCGTGATCAAGGCATCGGTCGCCGCACTGAAGAAGTTCCCGCAATTTAACGCCTCGCTGAGCGAAGACGGTGCGAACCTGATCCTCAAGCAGTACTACAACATCGGCTTCGCGGCCGACACCCCGAACGGCCTGGTGGTCCCGGTCGTGAAGGATGCGGACAAGAAGACCGTGTCGCAGATCGCCACCGAAATGGGCGAGCTGTCCGCGCAGGCGCGCGAAGGCAAGCTTTCGCCGGCCAACATGCAGGGCGCGACCTTCACCATCTCGTCGCTCGGCGGTATCGGCGGTACGGCCTTCACGCCGATCATCAATGCGCCGGAACTGGCGATCCTCGGCCTGTCGAAGTCGGCCATGAAGCCGGTGTGGGACGGTTCGGCCTTCCAGCCGCGCCTGATGCTGCCGCTGTCGCTGTCCTACGACCACCGCGTGATCGATGGCGCCGGCGCCGCACGCTTCGCCGCCTACCTGGCCGAAGTGCTGGCCGACCTGCGCAAGACCCTTCTGTAAGGAGCGCCGAGCATGAGTACTGTTGAAGTAAAAGTCCCGAACATCGGCGATTTCAAGGACGTCGAGATCATCGAGCTGATGGTCAAGCCGGGCGACACGATCAAGGTCGACCAGTCGCTGGTCACCGTGGAATCGGACAAGGCCTCGATGGAGATTCCATCGACCCACGCCGGCGTCGTGCAGGAACTGAAGGTCAAGGTCGGCGACAAGGTGAACGAAGGTTCGCTGCTGCTGATGCTGGAAGAAGGCGCCGGCGCTTCGGCTCCTGCCGCCGCTGCTCCTGCCGCTGCACCTTCGGCTGCTCCTGCCGCGCAGATCGGTGCGCAGGCCGTGGCGCCGACCGCCGCTGCAGGTCCGACCGACTCCTACGCGCCGGCCCACAAAGCCGACGCGGCCGCGCCGAATGCGGTGCCTGCGCCTGTGGCGTCCAGCTACACCGGCCAGGTCGACGTCGAATGCGAAATGATGGTGCTGGGCGCCGGCCCTGGCGGCTACTCGGCCGCCTTCCGCGCCGCCGACCTCGGCATGAACACGGTGCTGGTCGAGAAGTACGCGACCCTGGGCGGCGTCTGCCTGAACGTGGGCTGCATCCCGTCGAAGGCGCTGCTGCACATGGCGCACATCATCGACGAGACGGCGCACATGAGCGCCAACGGCGTCACCTTCGCCAAGCCGGAAATCGACATCGACAAGCTGCGCGGCTACAAGGACGGCGTCATCAAGAAGATGACCGGCGGCCTGGCCTTCATGGCCAAGGCGCGCAAGGTCAACGTGGTGCAGGGCGTGGGCCAGTTCCTCAGCCCGAACCACATCGAAGTCACCGGCCCGGACGGCGCCAAGAAAGTGGTGAAGTTCGCGAAAGCGATCATCGCCGCAGGCTCGAGCGTCGTGAAGCTACCCTTCGTGCCGGAAGATCCGCGCATCGTCGATTCGACCGGCGCGCTGGAACTGCGCCAGGTGCCGAAGAAGATGCTGGTCATCGGCGGCGGCATCATCGGCCTGGAAATGGCAACCGTCTACTCGACCCTCGGCGCGCGCATCGACGTCGTCGAGATGATGGATGGCCTGATGCAGGGCGCCGACCGCGAGGCCGTCAAGGTCTGGCAGAAGTACAACGCGCACCGCTTCGACAACATCATGCTGAAGACGAAGACCGTCGGCGTGGAAGCCCTCCCTGAAGGCATCAAGGTGACCTTCGAATCGGCCGAGGCAGGCGTGGCGGCACCGGAACCGCAGTTGTACGACCTGGTGCTGGTGGCCGTCGGCCGCAGCCCGAACGGCAAGAAGATCGCCGCCGAGAAGGCCGGCGTGGCGGTGACCGACCGCGGCTTCATCGGCGTGGACGGCCAGATGCGCACCAACGTGCCGCACATCTTCGCCATCGGCGACCTGGTCGGCCAGCCGATGCTGGCGCATAAAGCGGTGCACGAAGCCCACGTCGCAGCGGAAGCCGCGCACGGCGAGAAGGCCTACTTCGATGCGAAAGTCATTCCGTCTGTGGCCTACACCGATCCGGAAGTGGCATGGGCCGGCATCACGGAAGACGAAGCCAAGCAGAAGGGCATCAAGGTCGAGAAGGGCCATTTCCCGTGGAACGCCAGCGGCCGCGCCGTCGCCAACGGCCGCGACGAAGGCTTCACCAAGCTGCTGTTCGACGCCGAAACCCACCGCATCATCGGCGGCACCATCGTCGGCACGAACGCCGGCGACATGATCGGCGAGATCGCGCTCGCCATCGAGATGGGCGCCGACGGCGTCGACATCGGCAAGACGATCCACCCGCACCCGACGCTGGGCGAATCGATCGGCATGGCGGCGGAAGTCTACAAGGGCGTCTGCACCGACTTGCCGCCGGCACGCAAGCGCTGAGCATCGGCATAGCTGCAAACGAAACGGGACCGCGAGGTCCCGTTTTTTTTGTTCGCAGTAACGTTGTTTCGTTCACGACGTAGGGTGGGCGCTCCCGCGCCCACGCGGTACGGGCGTTTCCTTTTGCCTATTGCCGCGACGCGTCGCTCGCATCGTCGATTGTGTCGATACCGCTGTCGAACATGTTGCGGGCGATATTCCCATGCTTCGGATTAATGGAGGCGCCCGTACCGCGTGGGCGCGGAGCGCCCACCCTACATGCTGCCGAGCATCGGCATCAACGAATTTTCATGCCATGCACCTGCAGCCGCGCTATGATGGACAGGCACAATGCGTGTCACAGGAGAGCGACATGGAAGAGCATGGCACTGAATATGTCGGGACGCTGTTCGTCCTGCCCGCCTCGCGGGCCTTCGAGTTCAACACGACGCTGCACGGCCTTCCGGTCACGCTGACCGGGACCGTGGCGCAGCACCTGGCGGCGCAGTTCGCGGGTAACGATGCGGCCGGCGAGCACATCGACGTGCGCCACCTGGCTGCGCACCCGCGCCGCGTCGAGATCCTGACGCGCGATATCCATGAGCGGCACCGCGCGCCGCGCAAGGTGCATTTCCTGATGCGGGTGCTCGACAATGGCGTGCATCCGGCGCAGCAGGACGCGTCGGTTACCGCCTGAGTTTCAGCGCAGCCGCACGGTCGCCGTTGCCGGTGCCTCTCCGACCTCGATGGCAGCGTCCTCGAAGCTCGGCGGCCCGAACTTGCCGCGCGCATCGCGGCTGAAGCCGTAGTTCTCGCTCGGGATGCCGATCAGGTTACGGTCGAGCTCATTGTTGCCGTTTTCATCCTGGTAGGCCAGCACGGCCCAGGTGCCGGGCGGCACGTCCTTCACAAGCACCGTCGTTTCCCCGGCCTGGGCCGGCACTGAGGCGCTGTAGGCGCATTGCTTGAGGAAGCGCGCCTTGTCGCAGACGGCGACGTTCACCTTTCCCTTGGCCGTGACGCCCGTTACGCGCACCTCGACGGTGGCGGCCAGGGCGGAGCCGGCTGCCAGCGAGAGGGCAGTGGACAGGATGAGGCGGGACAGCTCGCGGTACAGCTTAGTCATTCAATCTCCTTGTTCCGGTTTTGATGCGGCAGGCAGCACGCAGGCTGCGGTGCGCGCAGGCGCCCTATGGTAGGCTGCATCCATGCTGCTCAATACCCTCATCGTCGTGGCCACGGTCGTCTTCATGGAACTCTTCTCCATCGTGGCGCACAAGTACATCATGCACGGCTTCGGCTGGGGCTGGCATCGCTCGCACCACGAACCCCGCGCGGGCTGGTTCGAGAAGAACGATTTATATGCCGTCGTCTTCGCCGGCGTCGCCATCGCCCTGATCTGGTTCGGCACCGAGGGCGCCTGGCCGCTGCAATGGATCGGCGCCGGCATGACGGCCTACGGTTTCCTGTATTTCGTCGCCCACGACGGCCTGGTGCACCAGCGCTGGCCTTTCAAGTACACGCCGCGCAGCGGCTACGCCAAGCGGCTCTACCAGGCGCACCGCATGCACCATGCGGTCGAGGGCAAGGATGGGGCGGTCTCCTTCGGCTTCCTGTACGCGCCGCCCGTCGCCACCCTCAAGCGCCAGCTGCAAGCCCTGCATGGCGGGGCACCGCGGCGTCCATCCCGGGACGCCGCCACAGACCGCCAGGACGCGGCCTGAGCGGGCGCAGGCGCGACAGCAGCGCGTCGATGCCGGCCCGCGCCAGCAGCATCAGCTTGGTCGCCTTCGAGGTGCCGACGCGCTCGTCCCAGGCGGACGGGCCGCGCGCCTTGACCTTGATCCCGATCTGGCGATAAACCAGGCGCGCCGTGGCGATCGCCCAGGCCGAACGTAGGGGCAGGGCGGCAATGCCGTCGAGCGCCGAGTCGTAATACGGTTCAGCGTGATCGACCAGGCGCGCCGCGACTTTCGCCAGCGCTACCCGATGGCGCGGCAGCGCCAGCTCTTCAGGCGGAATGCCCGCTTCGCGCAGCCACTGCGCCGGCAAATAATAGCGCCCGATCGCGGCATCGTCGACGATGTCGCGCGCGATGTTCGTCAGCTGGAAGGCCAGGCCCAGGTCGCAGGCGCGCTCCAGCACCGCCTCGTCCTGCGCGCCCATGATCTGCGCCATCATCAGGCCGACCACGCCGGCCACGTGGTAGCAGTAGCGCAGCGTGTCCTCGATGGTTTCGTAGTGCACCCCGTCGACGTCCATACCGAAGCCGGCCAGGTGGTCGTAGGCGTAGCGCGGGGCGATGGCGCAGCGTAGCGCGACTTCCTGGAAGGCGGCAAAGGCAGGGTCGGCCATTGCCTCGCCGGCGTAGGCGCGGCGGGTCTGGTCGTGGAGACGGGCCAGCTCGGCGTGCGGATCGTGGACTGGGGCGGCGGCGCCGAAGCCGAGCTCCTGGCCGTCGACCACGTCGTCGCAATGGCGGCACCAGGCGTAGAGCATCAGCACGCTGCGCCGCGTGGGGGCGTCGAACAGCTTGGCGGCAGCCGCGAAACTCTTCGAGCCGACCTTGATGGTCTCCGTTGCGTGGTCGAGAAGGGCTTCGCTCATGCGGGTTCTCCCAGCATCAGGCCGGCCGTCGCCTTGGCCGAGCCGATCACGCCCGGCACGCCCGCGCCCGGATGGGTGCCGGCGCCGACCAGGTACAGGTTCGCCAGCGCGCTGTCGCGGTTGTGCGGACGGAACCAGGCGCTTTGCGTAAGCACCGGTTCCAGCGAAAAGGCCGAGCCGACGTGGGCATTCAACTGGTCGCGGAAATCGAAGGGCGTGAAAATGCGGCTGGTGACGAGCTGGCTGCGCAGGCCCGGCATGTAGCGCTGCTCGAGGTAGGCGAAGATGCGGTCGCGGTAGAGCGGCCCTTCGACTTCCCAGTCGATGTCGGCATTGCCCAGGTGCGGCACCGGCGCCAGCACGTAATGGCTGCCGCAGCCCGGCGGCGCCAGCGACGGGTCGGTGACGCAGGGCGCGTGCAGGTAGAGCGAAAAGTCGTCGGCGAGGGCGGGCCCCTTGAAAATGTCGTCGATCAGGCCGCGGTAGCGCGGGCCGAAGCAGACCGTATGGTGCTGCAGCTGGCTGTGGTGGTGGTCCAGGCCGAAGTAGATGACGAACAGCGAATTGCTGAAGCGCTTCTTGCGCAGGCTGGCCGCTTCGCTCGCGCCGCGCGGATGCTGATTCAGCAGGTTTGCATAGGTGTGCACCACATCCGCATTGGAGGCCACGGAATCGGCTGCGAAGAAACGGCCGTCTTCCAGGCGCACGCCGCTGGCACGCTCGGCCCGCGTTTCGATCTGCGCCACCTCGGCATTCAGCTCGATGCGTCCGCCGATGTCCTGGAACAGGCGCACCAGTCCTTTCACCAATGCGCCAGTGCCGCCGCGCGGGAACCAGACGCCCCAGCGCCGCTCCAGTGCGTGGATCAGCGTGTAGATCGAGGACGTGGCGAACGGATTGCCGCCCACCAGCAGCGAGTGGAAGGAAAAGGCTTGGCGCAGGTGTTCGTCCTGCACGAAGCGCGAGACCATGCCATAAACGCTGCGCCAGGCCTGGAGTTTGGCCAGTTGCGGCCCGGCCGCGATCATGTCGCGGAAGGACAGGAAAGGCACGGTGCCGAGCTTGATGTAACCCTCCTCGAACACGGCCTTCGAATAGGCGAGGAAGCGCTGGTAGCCGGCCACGTCCGCCGGATTGAAGTCGTGGATCTGGCGGTCGAGCGCCTCCTGGTCGTTCGCATAGTCGAAATGGCGGCCGTCTTCCCAGCACAGGCGGTAGAAGGGCGACACCGGCAGCATCTCGACGTAATCCTCGATACGCTTGCCGGCGAGCGCAAACAGCTCCTCGATGCAGGAGGGATCGGTGATGACGGTCGGACCGGCGTCGAACACAAAACCCTGGTCTTCGTAGACGTAGGCGCGGCCGCCCGGCTTGTCGCGCTTTTCCAGCAGCGTCGTTTGCGTGCCGCCGGCCTGCAGGCGAATGGCCAGGGCCAGGCCGCCGAAGCCGGCGCCGATCACCACGGCCGTTTTAGCTTGATTCATTCTGGATTCCTGATCTGACGGTGTTGGTGCGTAAGGGATTGGAAAAGGCGGCGCGCATGGCCGCGCCCACGGGCACGGGCGGCTTGCCGCTGAGGATGCGCGCCTTGTCGAGCGCGTGCAGGCGCGCGGCATAGAAGCGCGCGATCAGCGGCGCCGGCAGGCGGTAGAAGCGCTCCATGACGCGCCAGCGCTGGTCGGGGGCGGCTGCCATGAAGAGCATGCGGTTCAGCAGCCGGAAGAAACCTTGATCGCGCCATTCGCGCTGCGCTTCCTCGCGGATGGCGGCGAACAGGAGGGGCGCGTTCAGCGCGGGCAGGGCGGCGATGCGTTCGGCCAGGCGCACCGCGTGCGGCAGAGAGTAGCCGGTGGTGGCGTGGAACAGGCCGGCGCGCAGGCCGGAGGCGGGCTGGCCTCCCAGGTCCTGCCAGAAGCGCTCGATGTCGCCGGCTAGCACGATCGGCAGCGAGCCGTGTTCTTCGCGCAGTACTTCGACGATGTCCCAGCCGCGCATGCGCGCATAGGCGGCGATGTTGGCGCGCAGGCGTTCCGGTTCCCAGACGCCGGTATCGACGTAATGGGTGTCCTCGATCAGCACGCGGTCGGGGCCGAAGGGCAGCAGGTAAACGAAGCGGTAGCCGCCTTGCTGCTCGACGCTGGCGTCCATGATCACCGGCGCGGTCAGATTATGTGGGACAGCCAGTCTCACTTCCTGGCCGAGGAAGGTCTGGTAGCCGAGCGCGAGGCGGTTGCTCGGGCGCGGGCCGCGGCCGTCGATGACGGCGCGCGCGTAGAGGGTTTCGCCGTTTTCCAGGCGCACGCTGGTCGGGTTGACGGTATCGACGCGCACGCCGGTGCGCAGGGCGGGGCCGAGCGCCGCTTCGATCACGCGGGCGAAATCGTCGGACGTAATGCTCGCGTAGCCGCTGTCGAGCGTGCGCGCATGGCCCGGAAACACGACCTGGTATTGCGGCCAGCGGTGCCCGACCAGCGGCGCCATCCAGATGCGCTGCTCGAGGTCGAGGTCGCCGTCGTGGAAGGACCAGGTGTGGTTGCCGCCGATGCTCTCTCCGGCTTCCAGCAGCAGGATGTTCAGCTCCGGACGCGTGCTGCGCAGGCGCCAGGCGATCAGGCCGTTGGCGAGGCCGCCGCCGACCAGGATCAGGTCGACCATGCCTGGCAGCTTATCCATGCTGCACCGCGCCGCGTATGTGGATGCCGAACGCGGCTTCGACGATGTCCGCCGCGCGCTCGCTGCCGCCTGCCTGCCGGACGCTCTCGGCCAGCGGCGCGCAGCGGCGGGCAAAATCCGGTTCGTCGAGCAGGCGGCGCAGGCGGCGCTCGATGCCGCCTGTGCCCGTGAAGCGCGGCGAGGCGGACAGGCCGATGCCCGCATGGCGGATGCGCGCCGCCACGCCCGGCTGGTCGAAAGCGATCGGCAGCGCCAGGATCGGCGTGTCGGCGGCAACCGCATCCATCACCGTATTCAGGCCCCCGTGCGAGACGACGGCATCGGCCCGGGCCAGCGCGGCTTCCTGGGGTGCGAAGGCGCAGACCCAGGTCGCGCCCAGGTCTTCCAGCGCGGCGGCCTGGCGCGCATCGAGGCCGCCGCAGTGGGCCAGCAGCAGCTGGGCGTCGAGCCGGCGGCAGGCTTTGGCGACGCGCTTGAAGATATCGAAGCGATGGCCCTGCAGGGTGCCAAGTGAGGCGAAGATGAAAGGCCGGTCCGAAGCGATCTCCGGCAGCGCGTCTGTCCGAGCCGGCGTACGGAGCGACGCCGCGCGCAGCGGACCGACGTGAGTAAAGTGCGCAGGCAGCGCCTTGCGCGGAAACTCGAAGGCGGCCACCGTCTGGCCGATCTGCGCCAGCGGCGACAGGCAGTCGTGCAGGGCGCCGCGCAGAGGAATGCCGAGGGCGCGCGAGGCGGTTTCGATGGCGCGCCGGTGCGGCGTCATCATCCAGTCGTAGACGCGGGTACTGCCCTGGAACATGTGCAGGGAGCGCTCGCTGGCGCTCCAGTCGAAAGGCATGACCGGCAGCGGCACGCCGGGTTCGCGGTTCACCGGCAGCGCGCAGGCGACCGAGACGAAGGGCAGGCCGAGCGACTCGGCGACCAGGCCGCCGGCCGCTTCCATCTGGTCGGCGAGCAGCGCGTCGATCCGCAGCGTTTCGATGGCGGCCGGCAGTTCGCGGCACAGCATGGTGGTGGTGTCGGCCATGTCCTGGATGACGCGGCGCAGCCCGAGCGGGCTGCCCGGATTGGCGGCGCGCCGCAGCGACTGCGTCAGCGATCCCGGCGGATGGCTGTCGCTGCCGACGGCGTGGAAACCGAGGCGTGCGTCCTTTAAATAGGCGCGCGCGTCAGGACGCTGAATGAAGCTCACGCGGTGGCCGCGCTCGACCAATGCCAGCGCCAGCGCCGACAGGGCGCTGACATGGCTGTAGAAGGCCGGGGCGACCACGCCGAAATGGGCCATGCCTTGTCCTCGGCTAGCGGCGAGCGCTCAATGGCGCACCTGCTGCCGCTCCGGCGCAGTGTCGGCGAAGCGAAAGCCTGCACCCTGCCCGAACAGGGTGTCGACAAAGCGGCGCGTGCGCTGCTTGCTGCCGATCGCGTCGGTCAGATTGCGGTCGGCCTCGTCGAGGTGGCGCATCAGGCGCTTCTTTGCTTCCTCGAAGCCGAGCGCATTGACCAGGGTGGCCTTGCCCAGGTCCTTGCCGGTGTCCTTGCCGGTGACGGTCGTGTCCATCGCGACGTCGTCCTGGAAGTCGTCGCGGATCTGGAAGGCGTGGCCGGCGGCCAAGGCGAAGGCACGCAGCGATTGCGCGACGCAGTCGTCGGTCTCGGCCAGGATCGCGGCCATGTCGACCGAGACGCCGAGCAGCACGCCGGTTTTGAGCTCGTTGGTGGTGGCGATTTCCTGTTCCGAGCGTTGGGCGCCGGCGCGCAGGTCTTCGAATTGTCCGCGCACCAGGCCGGCCGTGCCGACCGTCTCGGACAGCTTCGCCACCAGGCGCGCGCGCACCGCGGGCGGCACCTCGGGCGCGCTGGCCAGCACGCCGAAAGCGCGGCTGAGCAGGGCGACCGACGCCAGGATGGCGACGTCCTCGCCGAACTGCACGTGGATGGTCGGCTGGCCGCGGCGCAGGCTGGCGTCGTCCATGCAGGGCAGGTCGTCCAGGATCAGGGAGGCGGCATGCACCATCTCGACGGCGCAGGCGATGTCGACCAGCGCGGGAGAGGCGCAGCCGAGGTCGCGCGCGACCAGCATCAGCAGCAGGGGCCGCAGGCGCTTGCCGGCGCTCAGGGTGCCGGCGCGCATCGCCTGGGTGAGCAGGTCGGCTCCATTGCCGCTGTCGGGCAGCAGTTCGGCCATGCGTTCCTCGAACTCGTGGCGGATCGCGGCCAGTTCGGCCTGCCAGGGATCGCTGCGCAGATCCCGTAAGTCCAATCGTCCAGTCATCGTAGTCATGCGCCGATCCCCATGCTGAAGAGTTAGACAAAATTAATGAATTAGTAATTCATCATAACCGGAAGCGAATTGATGCAATCGTCAATGTTTCAACCGTGTGGCAGGTTGGTGCTTGCTATTCTCGTTAAATCCAGCGATTTGTGTACATAAAGAGGGTAAGTGTCCCGCTGTTGTCCCGGTGACGTGTAGAACGCTGGATATCCATGAAAAATGCCGCCGAGCGTGAGCAGGGCGGCATTTCGTGGAGGCGCCGCGCACGGCGCCAGGGGCGGCGATCAGCCATAAGCAGTCCAGCTTTGCGGGATATCGATATGTCCCGACTTGGCGGCGTCGGCATAGGCGCGCATTTCGGCGACGACGGCTTCCAGCTGTTCGCTGCCCGGGTTCATCAGGAACCCTTTCATGCGCTCTTGCAGCGCAGCCTGCTGGTCGCGCCATTCGTAACGGGAAGTCTTGCTCATGCTACCCCCTTGCAGTGTCCTGCATCGATGTTCTTGTTGAGATCCATGACATCCTCCTTGATAAGGCAGACAGGTTCTCATTTTTATCGATAACGGGTCCGTGCGATGCCGCACATTTCGCTCGTCAGTACATTCCTACTTCAGCACCGCGCGATAGAACAGGTCGAGACGCTGTGCCAGCTGGCGATGCGCTTCCTCATGCGCCGGCTGATCGTGTGGAAAGATAAAGCGCTGCATGGCGTCGCCCGAAATCCAGCTGGTGAGGAAGGCGGGCAATTGCTCGAAGGGCAGGTCGGAGCGCAACTGGGCGCGGATGTCGGGACGGGCGAAGAAACGCTCCAGCATCTCGCGCGTCATGCGCGGGCCGGTATCATAAAACGTGTGGGCCAGCTCCGGATTGTCGCCGGCTTCCGCGATCACCACACGCTGCATCGCGATCAATTGATCTTCGCAGAGCAGGTCGAAGAAGCGGTGCGCGAAATCGCCGACGACCTCGCGGAAGGGACGCAGGTCGTGTTCCAGGTCGCCGACCTTGAAAAACTGTTCACGGCGCGACACCAGCACCGCTTCGAGCAGGCCGGCCTTGCCGCCGAATTTCACGTAGATGGTACGCACGGCCACGCGCGCCGCACGGGCGATCGATTCCAGGCTGGTGCGGGTATAGCCGTGGGTCAGGAACAGGCGGGCGGCGGCGTCGATCAGGTCTTGCATGCGGGCTTCGACGTCGCTTGCCTTGGGGCGGCCGGCGCCGCGCAGGCAGGGGACGCGGCTTGCTAACGATGATTTGCTCATGCCCTCACTGTAAATCACACAGAAATGAAATGCAACCGTTTCATTTCTTGACGAACTGAGGTACTTGCCGAATAATGTGGGAAATTGCCTTATTCCCTTTTCGGAGTACTCCATGTCGCAAACGCCTACGCTCGAGCAAAAGCCGCTCGGCAATCCTTCCGCCGCTCCGGCCCCAGCCGCTCCCGGCAAGACCCCGCCCAACAAGCGCGTCCTCGTCGTCGTCGGCTTGATCGCGATCGCGGCCCTGGCTGCCGGCGGACGCATGTGGTACCGCAGCCATAACTTCGTCGATACCGAAAACGCCTACATCGCCGGCCACGTGCACCCGGTGTCGGCCCGCATCGCCGGCGTCGTCACGCGCGTGCTGGTGGAAGACAACCAGCACGTCAAGGCGGGCGACGTCATCGCCGAACTCGATCCGGCCGACCAGCACGTGCGCGTCGAGCAGATCGAAGCGCAGATCGCCAGCGCGAAGCAGCAGGTGATCCAGGCCGACGCCCAGGTCGAGCAGGTGCGGGCCCAGGCCCAGGCGGCGCAGGCGCAGGTCGGCCAGTCGCAGGCACTGGCCCTGCGCGCGCGCCAGGATGCCGAGCGCTTCGGCCAGCTCTACACCAAGCAGATGAAAGCCGTCTCGAAGGCCGAAGTCGACGCCGCGAACGCCGCGCGTGCCGCCGCCGCGGCCGACGTGAATGCGCGCCGCGACAACGCCAGCGCCGCAAAGGCGCAAATCAACGCTTCCCAGTCGGCGCGCGACGTGCTGAAGGCCCAGATCAAGGTGCTGCAGGCGCAGCTGAAGGACGCCAAGCAGCAGGTCACCTACAGCCGCATCGTGGCGCCGGTCGATGGCCGCATCGGCCGCCGCAGCGTCGAAGTGGGCGCGCGCGTGCAGCCGGGCCAGCAGCTGGTGGCCGTGGTCGAAGACAAGGTCTGGGTAACCGCCAACTTCAAGGAAACCCAGCTGGCAGGCCTGAAGCCGGGCCAGGCGGTCGACCTCGAGATCGACGCGCTGCCGAACGAGCACCTGGTCGGCCGCGTGGACAGCTTCTCGCCGGCCTCGGGCAACCAGTTCGCGCTGCTGCCGGCCGATAACGCGACCGGCAACTTCACCAAGATCGTGCAGCGCGTGCCGGTCAAGATCACCCTGGCGCCCGCCGACGTGCAGCGCCTGACCGGCCGCCTGGTGCCGGGCATGTCGGTGGTCGCCGAAGTCGACCTGCGCCAGAAGGCGGAAGCCACCCGCACAGCATCGGCCAACACCGCGGCGAAGTAAGGAAGCTCCATGACGAGTACGACCAAGGCCGCACCGGCCGTGTTCCCAGGCGCACCCGCCGCCGGTGCGCGCGTCGATGCGCGCACCTGGATCGCGGTCGCCGCCGGCATGCTGGGCGCCTTCATGGCGGTGCTCGACATCCAGATCACGAACTCCTCGCTGCGCGACATCCTGGGCACGCTCTCGGCGACCCAGGAAGAGGGCTCCTGGATCTCGACCGCCTACCTGTGCGCCGAGATCGTCGTGATCCCGATGACGGCGCTGTTCGCGCGCGCCTTCGGCGTGCGCCGCTACATGATCGGCACCACCTCCCTGTTCCTGATCTTTTCGACCCTGTGCGGCGCGGCCTGGAACCTGGAGAGCATGATCGTCTTCCGCATGCTGCAGGGTTTTACGGGCGGCGCCCTGATCCCGATGGCGATGACCCTCGTGATGACGCGCCTGCCGAGTTCCAAGCGCGCGGTCGGCATGGCCATCTTCGGCCTCACCGCCACGCTGGCGCCGGCCATGGGGCCGACCCTGGGCGGCTACCTGTCCGAGATCTACGGCTGGCCCTCGATCTTCTACATCAACTGGGTGCCGGGCGTGCTGCTCATCGCCGGCATGGTGTATGGCCTCGACCGCGAACCTTCGCAGGCCAGGACGCTCGTCCACGCCGACTGGCTCGGCATCGGCTTCATGGCCCTGGGCCTGGGCTGCCTGACGATCTTCCTGGAAGAGGGCAATTCGAAGGACTGGTTCGATTCGCAGTTCATCGTGACCTTCGCCGCACTCGCCCTGATCGGCATCCTGGGATGGATTTCGACCGCCTTCACGCGCCAGCAATCCTTCGTCAACCTGCGTCTCTACGGCCACCGCAACTTCCTGATCGCGACCGTGCTGTCGGCCGTCACCGGCATGGGCCTGTACGGTTCCTCGTATCTGCTGCCGCTGTACCTGGGCCAGATCGCCGGCTACACGCCGATGCAGATCGGCGAAGTGATCGCCTGGGTCGGCCTGCCGCAGCTGATCGTGATGCCGTTCGCGGCGGCCCTGTCCTCGAAAGTCGACAACCGCATCATGTGCAGTTTCGGCCTGCTGCTGTTCGGCGGCTCCTGCCTGATGAACGCCTACATGGACGCCACCACCGGCTACGACCAGCTGATGCTGACCCAGATCGTGCGCGCCATCGGCCAGCCCTTCGTGATGCTGACGTTGTCGAATTTTGCGATGAACGGCATCGCCCCCAAAGACATGCCCTCCGCTTCGAGCCTGTTCAACATGACGCGTAACCTGGGAGGCTCGGTCGGCATCGCGATGCTGGCGACCTCGCTCACCAACCGCGAGCATTTCCACTCGGCGCGCCTGGGCGAATCGGTGTCGTCCTATGCGGCGCCGACCCAGGAACGCATCGAGCAGATGACGCAAGCCTTCATCGCCAACGGCATCGATCCGGCGACGGCGGCCAACCAGGCGCTGGCCGCGCTCGACCGCATCGTGCGGCGCGAATCCTATGTGATGGCCTACAACGACGGCTTCTTTATCGTCGGCGCGATCCTGATCGGCTGCATCGCCATGGTCTGGCTCGCCGACAAGGTCAAGTCCCCCGGCGGCGCCGGCGGTGGCGGTCACTGAACCAATTTAAAAGAAGAGAAAACGATGTTCGATTCCCTGATTCGCATGTTCCCGCAGCGTGCCTTGACCGTCGGCGTGACGGCCGCGCTGGCCCTGATGGCAAGCGGCTGCTCCACCATCGGTCCGAATTTCAAGGCGCCCGAGACGGTGCAGACGCCGGCCTACCGTCACGTCGATGCGGCGCCTGCTGACACGGCGCGCTTGCCGGCCACCTGGTGGACCGTGTTCAACGATCCCACCCTGAGCGACCTGGAAGAACGCGCGCTGCGCGACAACCCGGGCGCCAAGGCGGCGGCCCAGCGTCTGGTGCAAGCCCAGGCCCAGCTCGGCGTGCTGCGCGCCGGCCAGGCGCCGAACGTGTCGGTGAATGCCGGCGTGTCGAATTCGCGCACCTCGGCCGAGACTTCGCAGGCGCTGGCCCTGGGCGGCCGCTCGATCGAAGGCAACAACTTCTCGGTCGGCGCGGCCTTCTCGTATGAGCTGGACATCTGGGGCCGCGTGCGGCGCGTGATCGAAGCGGCCGACGCCCAGGCGCTGGCGGCGCAGGACGACCGCGACGCCGTGATGCTGGTGCTGTCGAGCCAGGTGGCGCAGAGCTACTGGCAGCTGCGCGGGCTGGATGCGGAGCAGGCGATCCTGGTCAACGCACTGGCGGCGCGGCGCGAAGCGCAGGAACTGGTCGAAGCGCGTTTCGACGCCGGCCTGACGAATGAGCTGGACGTCTCGCGCGCCCGCGTCGAGCGCGCCAATGCCGAAGCCGACCTGCACGAAGTGCAGCGCCAGCGTAATACGGTCGAACACGCGCTGGCGCTGCTGGTCGGCGTCTCGCCGAGCACGCGCCTGCTGGCGGCCGATGCCAGGCCGGCGCTGCCGCTGCCGCCGTCGATTCCGGTCGGCCTGCCGGCCAGCCTGCTGGCGCAGCGTCCGGACCTGGCGGCCAGCGTCGCCAACCTGCGCGCCGCGAACGCGCAGGTCGGCGTGGCCGAAGGCATGTTCTATCCTTCGCTGACGCTGACCGGCAATTTCGGTTATGCCTCCGAATCCTTGCGCGACCTCGCCGGCGGCAGCGCGCGCCAGTTCTCGGTCGGCCCGCTGGCCCTGTCGCTGCCGATCTTCGACGGCGGCCGCAACAAGGCGAACCTGGCCTTGTACAAGGCGCGCTACGAAGAGGCGGTGGCGAACCACGAGAACCGCCTCCTGACCGCGCTGCGCGAAGTCGAGGATGCCCTGTCGGATGCCCAGCAGCGCCAGAAGCAGGGCGACGTGCAGGTGCAAGCCCAGGAAGCGGCCGCACGCGCGCTGCTGGTGGCGCAGGCGCGCTACGAGCGCGGCGTGTCGACCTACCTGGACGTCACCGATGCGCAGCGCAGTGCGCTGGCCGCCGATCGCGCCGCCGCACAGATCCGCACGCAGCGTTTGCTGGCGTCGGTCGCCGTGGCGCGTGCCCTGGGTGGCGGCTGGTCGCAAGCACCGGCTCTCGCGACGGTCCGCTGACGCTCCTCGGCTGTCAAGCATCACAAACCATCGCAAGCAGGAGCGGGCAGTGTAAGATCGGCAATCACTATCAATCGATGCCCTTGCCCATGCCCGCTCGCTCCCTCTTTCTTGCAGCCCTGCTTTGCGCAGGCGCCGCCTCCGCGCAGTCTTCCTCATCCTGGCACGCCGAGTCCAGCGGCACCACCGCGGAGCTGCGCGGCCTCTCCGTCGTCAGCGACAAGATTGCCTGGGCCAGCGGCACGAAAGGCACCGTGCTGCGTACAAGCGACGGCGTCCATTGGCAGGCGCTGCAGGTGCCGGACGCCGGCGCCATCGACCTGCGCGACATCCACGCCTTCGACGCGCAGTCCGCCATCGTGATGGGAGCCGGGCCGGGCGCGGCGTCGCGTCTTTATGCCACCGCCGACGGCGGCGCGAGCTGGCGCCTGCTGGCCACCAACAGCTACGCGGACGGTTTCTGGGATGCGATGGCATTCTGGGACAAGGACAACGGCATCCTGTTCGGCGATCCGGTCAAGGGCCGCTTCCAGGTCTATGTCACGAGCGACGGCGGCGCGAGCTGGCGCGAAATGCCGGCCAGCGGCCTGGAAGCCATGCCGAACGAGGGTGCGTTCGCCGCCAGCGGCACCTGCCTCACCGTGGCCGGAACGAACGATGCCTGGATCGCCACCGGCGGCGCGGGCAGCTCGCGTGTTTTCCATTCCAGCGACCGTGGACGCACCTGGCGCGCCGCGACGACGCCGATTCCGGCCGGCGCGGCCGCAAAGGGCGTCTTCTCGGTCGCTTTCGCGAATGCGAAAGAGGGCGTGGCGGTGGGCGGCGACTACAAGGAACGGCTGCTGGCCGGCGTCAACGGCGCGCTGACCTCGGACGGTGGCGCAACCTGGACGCCGGCACGGGTCGCACCAAGCGGCTACATGTCGGTGGTGGTACCGGTGCCGGGCGCGCCGCGCGCTTTTGTTGCCGCCGGCCTGGCCGGCTCCGGCTTCTCGCGCGACGGTGGTAAAAGCTGGACCGCGCTGGACGACACGCCGGTGAATACGGTCGGCTTCGCCAGTCCCTCAGTTGGCTGGGCGGTGGGGCCGAAGGGCTTGCTGATGAAGTACACGGGCCCGGAATTGGCTGCCGTACGCGAATAAACATACACAACCGGCGCGGTCGTTAAGCTGCGTCGGTCGTGTAACGTAGGGCGGGCATGCCCGCCATTACGTGCGCATGCCCACCCGCTGCTCAATCCAGATTGCGCGTCCGCGCATCCACCGTCCCACCCCAATCCTGCGCATACACCCCATCGCGGACATACCGATGAAACGTCGAATGCTCCCACTCGCCGACGTTCATCACGAAGCCATGCTTCACCGGATTGAAATGCACGTAATCCATATGCTTTTCAAGATCGGAGTCATCGCGTATCTGGTGTTCCCAAAACCTGCGTTGCCAGATCGTCGATTCGCGCTGCTTCTTCGCCGTTCGTGTCAACAACGCAGGGTCGTGCAGCGTCTCGCGGCACAAGTACGAAACATACCGCTTGATTTCGCCCCAGCGACGTCCATAATCGAAATCCCGTTCCGGCAAGGTCCAAATGCAGTGCATGTGATTCGGCATCAGCACCCAGGCGTCGATCGTGAATGGGCGCGCGGCGCGGACAACGGTGATCGATTGCCGGAGAGCGGCGCGAAAGCGCGGGTCGCAGAAGATTGGACGGCGCTGGTAGACGACGACGGTGAAGAAGTAGGTTGGGCCGGCGTGGCGGCGGCGGTAGTTTGGCATGGTGCGGCATCGTAGCCGCGTGATGCACAATGCCATATGTGCCGGCGCAAACGTGTCGTGCATGCAGTGAGTAAATGCATACGAATTTGGCGGGCATGCCCGCCCTACGGAAATCGCAATATAACAGGAGACACATGAAACACCTTCTCGCACCACTGGTGCTGGCCATCGCCGCCGGCGCCGTTACGGCAGCCGAAGCACCCGCCGCCAAACCCCACGCCGCCACCGCCGCCGAACTGAACGCGATGGCCAAGCGCTTCGCGCCGATCGACCTGCGCGCGGAGACCGCCGGGCTGTCGAAGGGCGACCGCGTCGCCATCGGCAAGCTGATCGAAGCGGCCAAGATCGTCGACACCCTGCAATTGCGTCAGCGCTGGTCCGGCAACGAAGCGCTGTGGGCGGCGCTGCAGAAGGACAACACGCCGCTCGGCAAGGCGCGACGCGATTACTTCTGGCTGAACAAGGGACCGTGGTCCATCATCGACGGCAATGCCTCCTTCATGCCAGCCGAGTACGCAGGCATCGCGATCCCCGCGCGCAAGCCGGACGGCGCGAACTTCTACCCGGCTGGCGCGACCAAGGAGACGCTGGAAGCCTGGATGAACGGGCTGCCGGCCAAGGACAAGGAAGCGGCGCAGTGGTTCTTCACCACGATCCGCACCGGCAAGGACGGCAAATTCCGCACCGTGCCGTATTCCGAGGAATACAAGACGGAACTCACGCAACTGGCGAAACTCCTGCGCGACGCCGCCGCCAGCACCGATAACGCGTCCCTGAAAAAATTCCTGCTGCTGCGCGCCGACGCCTTCCTGTCGAACGACTACCTGGCATCGGATTTCGCCTGGATGGACCTCGATTCGCCGGTGGACATCACCATCGGCCCGTACGAGACCTATAACGACGAACTGTTCGGCTACAAGGCCGCCTTCGAGGCCTACGTCAGCGTGCGCGATCCGAAGGAAACGCAGAAGCTGAACTTCTTCGGCAAGCACATGCAGGAGCTGGAAGACAACCTGCCGGTCGACAAGCAGTACCGCAATCCGAAGGTCGGGGCGATGGCGCCGATGGTGGTCGTGAACCAGGTGTATGGCGCCGGCGACGGCAACATGGGCGTGCAAACGGCCGCCTACAACCTGCCGAACGACGAGCGCATCATCCGCGAACGCGGCTCCAAGCGCGTGATGCTGAAGAACATCCAGGAAGCGAAGTTCGAATCGACCCTGAAACCGATCACCAAGCTGGTACTTCGTCCGCAAGACCAGAAGGACCTCGATTTCGATTCCTTCTTCACCCACATCCTGGCGCACGAGATCACGCACGGCCTCGGCCCGCACCACACGAAACAAAACGGCAAGGAATCGACGCCGCGCCAGGACCTGAAGGAAGCCTATTCGACCATCGAGGAAGCGAAGGCCGACGTCACCGGCCTGTGGGCACTGGCTTACATGATGGAGAAGGGCCAGCTGAAGGACACACTGGGGCAGGGCGAGGCGGCCGAGCGCAAGCTCTACAACACCTTCCTGGCGTCGTGCTTCCGCACGCTGCACTTCGGGCTGACGGATTCGCACGCGCGCGGCATGGCGATTCAGGTGAACTACCTGCTCGACAAGGGCGCCTTCGTCTCGCATGGCGACGGCACCTTCTCGGTCGATTTTAAAAAGATCAAGCAGGCCGTGATCGACCTCGACCGCGAATTCCTGACCATCGAAGCGACCGGAGATTACGCCCGCGCCAAGGCGATGATGACGAAGTACGTCGTCATTCGTCCGGACGTGCAGAAGGCGCTCGACAAGATGAAAGCGGTGCCGAACGATATCCGCCCAGCCTTCGTGACCGCTACGGCGCTGACAAGGAAAGAGCAACAATGAATATTTGCTATCAATTCCGGCAAATTACAACATTAGAGGGCCGTTTCTAGTCAGTATTTGACGAAATTGCAGGTGGCTCTGCTATAGTGTCGTCATATTTCCCTACGGCAATAATTATGGGGACGTGACCGGCGCGTTGTCCGGATGACCTGTAGCGAGCTTCCATGTTTTCTTCGAAAATGACGATCGGCGCCCGCCTGGCGCTGGGTTTTGGCGCCGTGCTGGCGCTCATGATGGTGTTGACGGCGCTGGCGGTGAGCCGCGTCGGCAACATCGATGCCACCCTCAATCACATCAACGACGTCAACAACGTCAAGCAACGTCACGCAATCAATTTTCGCGGCAGCGTGCATGACCGCGCGATTGCCCTGCGCGACGTGGTGCTGGCCGGCGACATTGCCGCCGCCCAGCCTGCCATCGAACAGATCCGCGTGCTGGCCGCCAACTACGAGCGCGCCGGCACCGCCCTCGATGCGCTGTTCGCCGCACGCAGCGACATCCTTCCCGAAGAGAAGAGCGCACTGGCCGCGATCAAGGAAGACGAACGCAAGACCCAGCCGCTGATCGACAAGGTGACGGCCTTGCGCCTGGCCGGCGATACCGAAGGTGCGCGCGCCTTGCTGGCGCAGGGCGCCGCACCGGCCTTCGTGTCGTGGCTGGCCAGCGTGAACCGCCTGATCGACCTCGAGGAACGGCTGAACAAGGACGCTGCCGCCGAAGCGCGTGCGCTCTCCGGCAGCTTCTTCGGCTGGATGGCTGTACTGTGCGCCATCGCGGTGGCCGCGGGCAGCCTCGGCGCCTGGTTCATCAGCCGCGGCCTGCTGCGCCAGCTCGGCGGCCAGCCGGACTACGCCGCCGACATCGTGCGCAGCATTGCCGCCGGCAATCTCGGCGTGCGCATCGACACTGCGCCCGGCGACCGCTCGAGCCTGCTGTTCGCGATGGCGGGCATGCGCGACAGCCTGGTCGACATCGTTGCGCAGGTGCGCACCGGCACACTGACCATCGCCAACGCGGCGACCGAGATCGCCGCCGGCAACCAGGACTTGTCGTATCGCACCGAAAGCCAGGCCGACACGCTGAAGGATACCGCTGCCTCGATGGAAGAGCTGACCGGCACCGTGCGCCAGAACGCGGACAACGCGCGCCAGGCGAATGCGCTTGCCGAATCGGCGTCTAGCGTCGCGTCCAAGGGCGGTGCGGTGGTGGCCCAGGTGGTCGAGACGATGGCCTCGATCAACGCCTCCTCGAAGCAGATCGTCGACATCATCGGCGTCATCGACGGCATTGCCTTCCAGACCAATATCCTGGCCCTGAATGCGGCCGTGGAAGCGGCGCGTGCCGGCGAGCAGGGACGCGGCTTTGCAGTCGTCGCGACCGAAGTACGCAACCTGGCCCAGCGTTCGGCGGCCGCCGCGCAGCAGATCAAGACCCTGATCGGCAGCTCGGTCGAGCGCGTCGACGCCGGCGCTCGATTGGTGGACAAGGCCGGCAGCACGATGCAGGACATCGTCACCAGCGTGAAGCGCGTGACCGACATCATGGCGGAGATCAGTTCGGCCAGCGCCGAGCAGAGCGCCGGCATCGAACAGGTCAACAGCGCCATCGGCCGCATGGACGAGGCGACGCGCCAGAATGCCGCCCTGGTCGAGCAGGCCAGCGCGGCCGCCGCGTCGCTCAACGACGAAGCCGCGGCCCTGGCCGAGGTCGTGAGTGTCTTCAAAATGGAACAGCAAGCGGCGCGCTCTGTTGTTCCGGCGCCGCATAAGGCCGCGTTGGCATTGTCAGTTTGAACAGGGACAAAAATATTTCTGCGTGGGAAGATAATCTGGGTCATAGAATTGCTTTGAAGCATTTCGCTGATCCGGATGTGTCCCATGTTCAAATCTCTGCTGTCTTTTGCGCTGCTCGCTGGCGCTACCGCCCAAGCCGCTGAACTGACGGCGCTGGAAAGCCGCTGGCTACAGGCGGCCTCTCCGGTCCTGGTTTATTCCCAGGCATTGAAACTCCCGATCGACATCATTGTCCAGCCCCAGGCGCGCGCTACCGACGTGCCGCTCGCGATGGGCTATGCGGGCGGTCGCTGCAAGCTGGTGCTGTCGCTGCGCGGCAATCCCCAGGCGGAATTCGTCTTCGCAGGCATTGCACAGGAGCAGCAGGCCGAGCTGATCGAAGCAATGGCGGCGCACGAGATCGCCCATTGCTGGCGCCATGCGAACGGTGCCTGGAATGCGTTGCCGGCCGGCTTCGTCGAAGTCGGCGAAGAGACGGCGAGCGACGGCTCGCTGCTGGCAATCTCGCGCGCCCTGCGCGAGTCACGCCGCGAGGAAGCCTATGCCGACATGGCGGCGCTGGCCTGGACCCGCCACAGCCATCCGCAGGCCTACGGCCGCGTCCACGGCTGGCTGCGCAGCGTGCGCGCCGGGCAGACCCCGCGCGGCGGGCACGATACCCGGGCCTGGGTCGAGCTGGCGAGCGACGGCAGCCGTTTCGGCAAGGCCGAGGCGCCCTTCGAGGACGCCGCGCCGCTCTGGAAGGAAGGCCTGCTGCAGGACTGACGCAGGCGCCCGCCGCCCGCCAACAGGGCATTTTATGGTTTTTTCGGCAAGTGTTCGTTGTCGCACAGATGTTGTGGGGAGGGGCGCGTTTAATGGCGCTATCACAACAACTGACTTCAGGGACACCGCCATGAAAACCTTGCTCGCTACTCTGCTGGCTACCGCAGCCGGCGCCACCTTCGCCGCCGCCCCGACTGCCGCCCTGAACCACGATCCTGCGACCTATCGCAACGTGAACCAGAAGGCTGCGACCGAATACAAGGCAGCCACCGCCAAGTGCGATCCGAAGAGCGGCAACGACAAGGACGTCTGCATGGCCGAAGCGAAAGCGGCGCGCGCGCGCAGCGAATCCGAGGCCATCGCCAAGTACAACAATTCCGAAAAAGGCCGCGCCAGCGCCCGCAACAAGGTTGCCGAAGCCGATTACGAAGTGGCGAAAGCCAAGTGCGACGCCAAGAGCGGCGCCGAGAAGGACAGCTGCATGGACAACGCCAAGTCGGTGCGCACCGCCGCGCTGGCCGACGCCAAGGCCGGCCGTGACGGCGCATCGTCCACCGCGGCTGCCGGCGCCAGCGGCAGCGCCGGCCTGATCGCCAGCACCGACACCAAGGACCCTGTGAAAGCCGCCGCCGTCGCCAAGTGCGAACAGGCTGCCGGCAACAGCAATACCGGTTGCCTGGTCGACAGCAAGGGCAACGTGACCACCATGGCCGGCCGCGCCGAGAACGCCACCGAGCGCGCCGCCGACAAGACCAAGGACGCCGCATCGACCGCCGTCGACAAGACCAAGGCCGTTGCCGCGACCGTTGCCGAGAAGACCAAGGAAGTCGCATCGACCGTGGTCGACAAGACCAAGGCTGCTGCCTCGACGGTCGCACAGAAGACCGAGAATGCTGCGGAAAACGTCGGCGACAAGAGCCGCCAGGTGGCTGCCGACGCCAAGCAGGAAAGCAGGGAAGCGGCCGCCAGGACCGACAACGCCACCGACCGCGCCGCCGACAAGACCCGCGACGCCGGCCGCACGACCGCCGTTGCCGCATCCGACACGGCGCTCACCACCAAGGTGAAGGCGAACCTGCTGGCGCAGCCGGAACTGAAATCGCTGGGCATCCACGTCGAGACCGAGAAGGGCGTCGTCATGCTGAGCGGCTTCGTCGAATCGAAGGCCGAGGCCGACAAGGCCGTCAAGGCGGCCAAGGAAGTCGAAGGCGTGAACAGCGTGAAGAGCGCGATCAAGGTCAAGTAAGCACGCAGGAATCGGGCGGCTCGCCAGGGCCGCTTTCACAGCAGCGCGCGCAGCCGTCCCGGGTGGCTGCGCGCGTTGTCGTATGCAAGCCGCATTCCTGCCGGGATCGGCGGGCACGCACGGTGTAATGACGTGAGCGGGGGCCGGGCAGGTATAATTTTCGGGTGAACAAACTCGAAGCCTTCGGATACATCGTGGCGCAAGCCTCGCGCGGTGATATCACATTCCCTACCAGCGTCAATGCCGTGCTGCGCCTGCAGCAGGCGCTCGACGATCCCGACTGTCCGCTCGACGAGGCGATCCGCCTGGTGCTGGCTGAACCGCAACTGGCCGCGCGCACCGTCGCTCTGGCCAACTCGGCCGCCTTCAGCGGCGGTGGGCCGTCCGTCACCAACGTGCGCGCCGCCGTCACCCGCATGGGTTACCGGCGCCTGCAGGCGCTGGTTGCCAGTCTGGTGGTGCGCCAGTTCGGCAGCCGCATCAAGGATCCCGGCCTGCGCGCCAAGGCCGAGCAGCTGTGGGAGCACACCACCCACGTGGCCGCGCTGGCCTGGTCGCTGGCGCGCCACGTCACGGGCGTGAATCCCGACACGGCCCTGTTCGCCGGCATCATCCACGAGGTCGGCGGCTTTTATCTGCTCTCGCGCGCCGATGAATTCCCCGGATTGCTGGACGACGATCCGGAAAAGTGGGGCGAGCTGTGCGAGGACGTGGTCAGCCTCGAGGTGCTGAAAAAGCTCTCGGTACCGACCTCGGTGGCCGATGCCATCGGCGGCCTGCGGCGCGCCTGGATCAACATGCCGCCCTCGACCCTGCTCGACACGCTGCTGCTGGCCAACCAGTACGCCCCGGTGGCTTCGCCGCTGGGCAGCGTGCAGCCGGAGTTGCCGGAGCACGGCGACAGCGCCCTCGATTTCGTCCTCGACGAAGCGCTGCTGGAGGCGATCCGCGCCGAGGCGCTGGAGACTTGCAAGGCGATGGGCGGGCCGCTGCTGGTCTAAGCATCTCGCGTTTGGTCAAACGGCGCACGGGAACCAAGAACGAAGCCAGCCGTTCTAACCGCAGGTAGACCATCCTGCGGAGGCGGTGTGAAATCCTGGCCGGCGCGTGCATCGATCACCATTGTGCGGTTGCTGTGCCTGCTCTGCCTGCTGGCGGCGCCGGTCGTGGCCGCGCAGCCGCGTCCTGCTGTCCCCGGCGCCAGCCTGCTCACGGTCGACGGCCCGATCGGCCCCGCCTACGCCGACTACATCGAACGCGGCATCGCCCAGGCGGCGGCCAGGGGCAGCCGGCTGCTCGTCCTCCAGATCGACACGCCGGGCGGACTGGACACCTCCATGCGCGTCATCGTGCGCGCCATCCTGGCCGCGCCGCTGCCTGTCGCCTGCTACGTCGCTCCAAGCGGGGCGCGCGCGGCGAGTGCCGGCACCTATATCCTGTATGCCTGCCACATCGCGGCAATGGCGCCCGGCACCAATATCGGTGCGGCCACGCCGGTGCAGATCGGTACCGGGCCGGATCCTCCCGCAGGCACTCCATCGGGCACGGGCAAGGCCGGTGAGGAAAAATCGCGCCAGCCCACTGCGATGGAAAGCAAGGCCGTCAACGATGCCGCCGCCTACCTGCGCGGCCTGGCCCAGCTGCGCGGACGCAATGCGGTCTGGGCCGAGGCTTCGGTGCGCGAGTCGCTGAGCTTGTCGGCCGAGGATGCGCTGGCGGCCAAGGTGGTCGACATCGTCGCGCGCGACGTGCCGGGCTTATTGGCGCAGGCGCATGGACGCACGGTGGCCGTGCGCGGCCAGCCCTGGCGCGTCGACACTGGCGGCCTGGTGCTGGCCGCGACGCCGCCGGACTGGCGCACGCGCCTGCTGGCCACCATCACCAATCCGAGCGTGGCCCTGATCCTGCTGTCGGTCGGCGTGTACGGCCTGCTGTTCGAATTCATGAGTCCGGGGGCGGTGCTGCCGGGCGTGGTCGGGGCCATCTGCCTGCTGCTGGGGCTGTACGGCTTGCAGCTGCTCCCCATCAATTATTCCGGGCTGGCGCTGATCCTGTTCGGCCTGGCCTGCATGCTGGCCGAAGCCTTCCTGCCCAGCTTCGGCGTGATCGGCTTCGGCGGCGTGATCGCCTTCGTGATCGGCGCCTTGCTGCTGCTCGACAGCGAAGCGCCGGGCTTCGGCTTGCCGCTGGGGCTGGTGGCGGGCATCGGTTTTGTCGCTGCGCTGCTGGTGGTGGGCACCGCCCAGGTCGCGTTGCGCACGCGGCGCCGGCCGCGTCCCGGCGCACTGGCGTCGCTCGAGGGCGGCATCGGTGAAATGCTGGGCGACGCAGGCGGCAACGCAGCCGGTAACGGCGTGCGCGAAGGCTGGGCGAACGTCGGCGGCGAGACCTGGCAGGTGGCGGCCGACGCGCCCTTGCGACGCGGCGAGCGGGTGCGCGTACTGGGCCGGCGCGGACGCGTGCTGCTGGTGGCGCCGCTCGAGCCGGGCTCGCCTCCGGCACCGCTGGGGCGGGTGCCCCCACGCCCCGGCAACAATCAGGATGCGCCCGCCAACGGACACTAGGAGAACCGCATGCTGTTCAACCTGAGTTTCGGCTTGTCCCTGCTGATCGTCGTGGTGCTGGTCCTGTTCGCCATGTCGGTGCGCGTCTTGCGCGAGTACGAGCGCGGCGTCGTGTTCCAGCTCGGCCGCTTCTGGGCGGTAAAGGGACCGGGACTGATCCTCCTGATCCCGGTGCTGCAGCAAATGGTCCGGGTCGACCTGCGCACCGTGGTGCTCGACGTGCCGAAGCAGGATGTCATCTCGCGCGACAACGTCTCGGTGAAGGTGAATGCCGTGCTGTATTTCCGGGTGGTCAATCCGGAGCGCGCCATCATCCAGGTGGCCAACTTCCTGGAAGCGACCAGCCAGCTGGCCCAGACCACGCTGCGCTCGGTGCTCGGCAAGCACGAGCTCGACGACATGCTGGCCGAACGCGAACGCCTGAACATCGATATCCAGCAAGTGCTCGACGCCCAGACCGACGCCTGGGGCATCAAGGTCGCCAATGTCGAGATCAAGCACGTCGACCTGGACGAATCGATGGTGCGCGCTATCGCCCGCCAGGCCGAAGCCGAGCGCGAGCGGCGCGCCAAGGTGATCCACGCGGAAGGGGAGTTGCAGGCGTCGGAAAAGCTGATGCAGGCCGCCGAGGTGCTGGCCCGGCAGCAGGGATCGATGCAGTTGCGCTACCTGCAGACCCTGTCCACGCTGGCCAGCGACAAGACGGCAACCATCGTGTTTCCGCTGCCCGTCGAGATGCTGTCGAGCCTGCTGGAAGGGAGGAGACGCTAGGCGGATTCGGTTTCGCGCACGTGGACGGCGCCAGCCGCATGCACCTGCGGCGGCTGGGCACGGCGCATGGCCAGCATCGCCAGCGACAGCAGCACGCCCGTCGCGGCCAGGCCTGCCGCCACCCACTGCGGCGCCGCATACGAATACCCGAGCGTCAGAGGGATGCCGCCAAGGAAGGCGCCCGTCGCGTTGCCGATATTAAAACCCGACTGTCCGAGCGAGGAGCCCAGCATTTCCGCTTCGCGCGAATGGTCGATCAGCAGCATCTGGATCGGCGGCCCCAGCGCCAGCGCATTCGCACCGGTGAGGAAGGCCAGCGCCAGCATGGCCGGCTGCGAGGTGGCCAGCAAACCGTTGAGCAACAGCAGCAGCGTCATCGTGGCCAGCAGGATCAGGACGGCGCGCAGCGGCGCGACCCGGTCGGCCAGGCGGCCACCGGCGGTCACGCCCACCGTCATGCCGACGCCGACCACCGTCATGATCATCGGGATCTGACCAGGTGCAAAGCGCGACAGGTCGGTCAGCAGCGGCGCGATATAGCTGAACCAGGCAAAGAAGCCGCCGGTGCCGATCGAGGTGATCGCCAGTGCCATCCATAGGCCCGGGCTGCGGAAGATTTTGAGGTCTTTCATGAAGCCGCCGCTCGGATGCGCGTCGAAATGGGGCACCAGCTGCTTGAGCGAAACGGCGGTCAGCAAGCCGATGCCGGCCACGATCAGGAACACCAGGCGCCAGCTCATGTTATGGCCGAGCCAGGTACCCAGCGGCACGCCGAGGACGTTGGCCAGGGTCAGGCCGGTGAACATGGTCGCCATCGCGGCCGCCGCTTTCCCTTCGTCCGCAAGACGGCGGGCGACGACGGCGCCGACGCCGAAGAAGGCGCCGTGCGGCAGGCCGGCCAGGAAGCGCGACACCAGCATCAAACCGAAGTTCGGCGCCAGCGCGGACAGGGCATTAAAGACCGCAAACATCAGCATGAACCAGATCAGCACGCTACGCGGCGGCCGCTTGGCCAGCAGGCTGACGAGGGTCGGCGCGCCGACCACGACGCCGAGAGCATAGGCCGTGATCAGGTAGCCGGCCTGGGGAATCGTGATGGACAGACCGGTGGCGATATCGGGGAGGATGCCCATCATGACGAATTCGGTCATCCCAATGCCGAAGCCGCCAAGGGCCAGCGGGAGCAGGCTTTTCTTGATCAAAATAAGGTGTCTTTACAGTGGTGACACCGGCCGGGCGCCATGCCGGGCCGAGTGGAACCGGCCACTATAGCCCGCCACGCACGCGCAGTCCGCTTTCTACTTGTGATGTCAGGTATTCGGAGCCCTGATAGCGAGGGGCGGCCGGCTCAACCGGCGTCGTCGTCGATCCAGGCAATGCGGCCATGGCCGGCTTCGTTCAGGCGCGCGACCAGGGCCAGGGCGCCGGCTTCGGCCAGGCTGAAGGAAAAGACGACGGCCTCGCCGTGGCTGACCTCGAGCAGGGTGGCGTTCATCGCCTCGAGTTCGCGCCGGATCATGCCTTCCTGGGCGTAGGGCGCGCTGCAGCGGAGCAGGGTATGACGCACGATCGCGATTTTCTCGGCTTGCAATAGCGCCTGGGCCACGCTGTCGGTATACGCCCGCACCAGGCCGCCGGCACCGAGCTTGACGCCGCCGAAGTAGCGCACCACGGTCGCGAGCACGCCTTCCAGGTCCTGGTGGCGCAGCACGTCGAGCATCGGCCGTCCGGCGGTGCCGCTTGGCTCGCCATCGTCGACCGCGGCGGACTGGCCGCCCGCCAACAGTGCCCAGCACACGTGGGCCGCCTGCGGATGCTCGGCGCGCAGGCTTGCCACTACGGCCTGCGCACTGGCCCGGTCCGTCATCGGCTGCACGCAAGCGATGAAGCGGCTCTTCTTGATGAGCAGTTCGTGGTGGACGGGAGCGAGGATGGTCTGGGGCATGGCGCAATATGGAGGCGCATAAACAAAAACGCCAACCGGTGAAGGTTGGCGTTTTCGCTGAATCTTTGGTAGGCCGTGCGGGATTCGAACCTGCGACCAACGGATTAAAAGTCCGCTGCTCTACCAGCTGAGCTAACGACCCGAAGAAGGCAAGATTATAGCCGGACTCTTGCAAATGTCCAAGTACTTCCTGCGCATGCGCGCAAAAAGCCTCAGGTCTCGACGTGCTTGTCTTCCTCCTGGGCTTCTTTCATGGCTTCCGGTTCGAGCTTCTCGGCATCCACATTCGACCGGATGAACATGCCCCAGCTGATCAGGAGCACGGCCGCCGCCACGCCAATCGAGGCCACGTGCGGCAGCAGTTCGGGCTGCGTATGCAGGAACTGGAACACGCCGATCAGGCATTCGACGCCGAGCGACACCACCACCACGATCAGGAAGCGCGACAGGAAACGCCGCACCCGGGTCGGCGCGCTGACATGCACGGCCCGCTGCACCTCTTCTTCCAGCACGGTCTGCCCGAGTTCGAGCGCGGCCACGGCAATGGTCAGCAAGCCCACGCATTCCAGGATGAGCTTGAAGCGCTCCTGCACGGTCTGCTCGCCGGAGGGTGTCAGCGCGGCCCAGATCTCCATCCCGGCAAGCACGATCAGCGCAAAGCTGCAGACGAAGAAGAGCAGGGCGACGATGACGTAGCCGATGGAACTGATGCGATGCAGGAATTTCACGGAAGACCTCGCGTTGTCATGGTTGGCATGACCTTAGCAGGCATTTCTGCCTGGCTCTGTTCGGCACTGCACCCGGCGTGCATCCGCACATGTTGTCGAAATGCTTCAGTTGGCGAACGCCATGATCGGGCGCAAGCGCTTGTCGTGACGGTACTTGTATCGTGGCAACGCCCTTTCTATTCGGCCCACCCCATCATTGTCCATGCATAAGGAGCCCGTTCATCCATGACTAGCGCGCTGGTTTGGCAGGTCACCGACGTCTTGCAAGAGTTTTCGAGCAGCACCAGGCTGTACGAACTGTCGGTCCTGGATCCATCGTGCGGTTCAGGCGGCATGCTGGTCGAGGCCTTCGCCGCCGTCGAGGCCGTGCAGGAGCCGGGCTGGCGCGATGTCATTGTCCTGTCGACCAGTGCCCACCTCGACCAGGCGGCCCTGCTCGGGCAAACGGCCGCGCTGGACATCAGTCTCGCCGACGGCAGCCGCGCGCGTTTTACGGGTGACATCAATGAAGTGGCTATGCTGGGCAGCGACGGCGGCCTGGCGCGCTACCGCTTGCGCATCGTCCCGTGGATATGGCGGCTGGGACAGGTGCGCAACAGCCGCGTATGGCAAGACCGCAACGTGATCGAGATTGTCGACGCCGTCTTTTCCGCCTATCGACCGCTCGCGCGCTGGCGCTGGAGCGAGGAAACCTGCGCCTTCATGGAGCAGTCACTGCCGCGCAGCTATTGCTGCCAGTACCGCGAAACCGACCTCGACTTCGTCCAGCGCCTGCTGGCGGAAGAGGGCCTCGGCTGGCGCTGCGAGCAGGAAGCGGATGGCCTGGGCCTGGTCCTGTTTGCCGACAGCACCAGCCTCGGCGCCGTGCCCGATGACCCCAGCAGCCCGGTCCGCTACCACGGCGTGCGCTCGGTCGAGGCCAGCGATACGGTCCAGGCCCTGGTCGCACGGCGCCGCCTGCACGCCTCGCTCACCACGGTCCTCAGCTACGACTACAAGGCCAAGGGCGCCGTCGCCGCGAACTCGCCCGCCCGGCTGACGCAAGGCAAGAACTTGCCCCTCCTCGAATCCTACGATGCGCCCGGCCAGTATGCTTACGCCAACCGCGAACAGGCACGGCGCTACGCCGACCTGCGGATGCAGGAACAGGAAGCGCGCGCCGCTCTGTGGGAGGGCCGCTCGACCGTGCGCACCCTGCGTGCCGGCACGCGGCTCACAGTCAGCGACACGCCGCTCGGCCGCTTTGCGGAAGACGCCGCGTTCACGGTGTTGCGCGTGGCGAGCGTCGGCGTCAACAACATGCCGCCCGCCGCCCGGCACGCGCTCGCCGAACTGTTCGGACCGATTCCGGAACTGCTGGAAGAAGCGCTTGCGCGTGACGGTTTTCCCAACTTCGCGCCCGCCATCGCCCAGGCGCGCGCGACCGGTTACGCCAACTGTTTCGACGCCATGCCCGCCGAGCTGCCCTGGCGTCCGGACAGCCGCCAGTGCATCCAGCCCACTGCGCGCGGCGCCCAGAGCGCGATCGTCATCGGCGCCGACGGCAACGATCAGCCGAATGGCGCCGACGAACTGTACTGCGACCGCCTGGCCCGGGTGCGCATCCGCTACCACTGGCAGGACAGCGAGCAAGCCAGCTGCTGGGTGCGCGTGGCGCAGCGCTCGGCCGGCGGCGGCATGGGCAGCCAGTTCCTGCCGCGCATCGGCCAGGAAGTACTGGTGCAATTTCTCGAAAACGACATCGATCGACCCATCATCGTCGGGGCCCTGTACAACGGCCAGGGAGAAGGAGGCATCGCACCGACGCCAGGCGGCCAGCGTACGTCCGACCCCGCATCGCCTTTCGGCCAGGCGCATGATCACGCGCCATCCGGACAAGGCAACCTGGCCGGCGGCAACAGCCCCGTCTGGCACGGCGCTTCGGCTGACAATGCCGGCCACCGCAACGGCGCCGCCCAGTGGGGTATCCGCAGCAAAGAATTCGGCGGCGCGGGCTACACCCAATTACTGTTCGACGACACGGACGGGCAGGGCCGCATCCAGTTGCGCTGCACCCACGCCTCGACCGAGCTCAACCTCGGCCACCTGATCCACGCCGCCGACAATTACCGCGGCAGCTTCCGCGGACTCGGCGCCGAACTGCGGACCGACGCCTACGGCGCCGTCAGGGCGGGTGCGGGCCTGCTCATCACGAGCTACAAGATCCAGCACAGCGTCGGCGCCCGCGACGCAGCCGGTGAGCTTAACGCCGCGCTTACCTTGCTGAAGCAGGCAACGCAGTTGGCCGGCACTTTCAGCACTGCCGCGCAGACCCATCAGACGGTAGCGCTCGCCGCACACCTCGGCGCCGCCAAGGCCAGCTCCAGTGCCCTCGACGATAAATCCGCGCCGCTCAAGGCCATGCTTGCCAGCGCATCCGGTACGTCAGGCAAGGACAGCTTCGGCGCCGCCGATGCCGGACTACCGCATTTCAGCGATCCCCTTATCGCCATTGCCGCGCAAAACGGCTTCGCTGCAAATGCCGGGCAAAGCCTTCAATTGGCGAATGGCGAAACCGTGACCGTCATGAGCGGGCAGGACACGCAATTCGTCACCGGCGGGCAGATGCTGGTCCACTCCGGGCAAGCGATCGGCATGCTGAGCGGTGCCGTGAAAGCCGGCGAGGGCGGGCTTGGACTACAGCTGATCACGGCGAAGGATGCGATCGATATTCAGGCGCAGGCCGACGAACTAAAAGTGCAGGCGCGCGACGAGATCAACGTGATCAGCGCGAACGCGCATATCGATTGGGCGGCGGCGAGGCGGATCAGTTTATCGACGGCTGGTGGGGCGAACGTCACGATCGAGGGCGGGAATATTACGGTGCAGTGTCCGGGGAAGATCAAGGTGCATGCGGGGAAGAAGAGTTTTCTGCCTCCTAAGAAAATCAATTATAAACTCCCGGCTTTTCCGCAAGGTGTTTGTATTGAATGTTTGGCAAAACGTGCTAAACAACGATCTGCATTTATAAATAAAGGCTCCTAATGCAAAGCCCAAATTTCGATATTGTTTCATTTCAGAAATTGGCCAGCCAGGTTTCATCTTATAAATGGTATGTCATTGCGGACAGCGCTCAAGAGTGCACTCTTCCTAATGCTCTTGTTCAACCGGGCAACAATGCTAGGTCTCTATTTGAGGCGGCTCCAGGGACCAAACTAGCTGAGCACACTCCGCACTTGGTAGAAATGTGCTCCCCGATGGAGTACAGCAAAACGTGGCAGTGGATCTCTTTGAATGCGAAACGGAAACCATCTGTGATTGTTGTGGCTTCACTGTTGTCTTTTGAAGAAATCTTCGAACGCTTAGCGATCGTCAAAAATGTGATACTGCCCGACGGCAGCGATATGTTTCTTAGTTATTGGGACCCGGCGATTCTGGGAACACTTGTTGGAAACTCAGATGATCTTACCTTGCATGTCAAAGGACCCGTGCTGAACAAGACACAGCGAGCTACTCTTATCTTCAATTCTTCAGTATGGTGGTATTGGAATAGGGCCGGAGAGCTACAGATGATCGCTTCTGAAGATAGTTATTCACCAAGTTTTATATGCCCTTTCATACTCGATCAGCAACAAGTCGACGATCTTGTTGAGGCCAGCGTGCCTGATCATATTCTCTGTCACATCGAGCTAAAAAATTTTCATATTATTGAGAAAGTTCGATGCGACCAGCGTTATTCTTTGGTGCGGAAAGCATTGGGCGATGCGCGATCAATTGGATTGGGTTCTATGCGAGATATCTTGAACTATTGTTGTATCGCGCTTATTTATCGCGAGCGGATGAGGGAAGATCCTGAAATCCGTTATCTAATCAACAGTGTGAAGCAAGGGCGCATAACTTTTTATGAAGCCATGCAAGACTTCCCCGATTGATAGTATCCCGCAAATTCCTAGTTCTAGTAAATTCTCAATATTGGAAATATCAACAGTTTTACTTCGATCAAGCATGATTGTGGCAATTTTCGAGTGATTAATAGTTGCAAACCTATTAAACGTGGATCTGGAAAATGAACGGTATTTCTATTCAGAGTATAGTGGCAGAAAATGAGGATGTGCCTGATGTAGCGCCGGGTCCTCGTCAAGATTGCTCTAACGGATTAGGTAAATTTGATGAGCAATTTCATCTTATTGATTGCGAAAACGGTGTTGAAATGCGGGGCGTTGATTACAGAATTACCGCATCGACGGGAGAAGTTTTTGAAGGTACGACGAACGCAAATGGTTTTACAGAGAGGATTTTTACTATTGGCCCTGCAAAACTTAAAATTGAAGTAGTCGCGTTCGACCTGGAAGGAAGGGTCGACGATGAATGAAAAAGTTAAGGGCGAGAAGTTAGGTGAGGCAGGCGGTAAAAGCTTAAGCAAAATCACTGCCAAATCCGACTGCGCTGGATCTACAAATAAGATAAAAGGTTCATTGGTGAAATGCGAGGTAAAGCTGGATTCCGGAGAGTGGATATCGCCTGCCGCCGGTTCTACTTATAAGATCGACGCGGACGCCGCATTTCCAGATGTATGCTTTGAAATAAAAACGGATGTATCAGGTCCCTATCATTGGTTTTGGCAAATAAAGTGGAGCGCACTAGCCTGTCCTCAGCGGCGAGATAGGAAAAGGTATAAGCAGAATAAAGTAAAATTATACTCAATGAATGGTCAGTTCATTTCCGATTCTAAGCAATGGAAAGCCAACTTGGACAATAAAATTGTTGGTGGCGAACTAACTGTTCGAGTGGAGGCGGCGTCTAAAAAGTTTGTAAGACGAGTTGAAATCCTTGGAACTGAGCCTGGTGAGGCTAGAGTAAAAGCGGAGCTTGCTCAATTTAGCTCTGCTCAATCGCACGAGGCTGAATTGGCAAGAAAAATATTCAAGCAAGAATCAAAGTTTTTCCAATTTTATTCGGATGGGGAACCTTTGGTCTCCTTCGATAATGGCTATGGTTTAGGACAAGCTACTAACCCAGTGCCATCCTTTGAGCAAGTTTGGAATTGGAAGGAACACATACGCTATATCGTCACAACTGTGATCAAAGAGAAAAGGATATTGGCTAAAAAATACCTAGATAAGCATGGCAACTACACCACTGAAGATTTAGATATGGAAACCTTGGTTCACTACAACGGTGCAAATTACCACTATTTAGTATGGGATCCTAATGGAGAAAAGTGGATTAAGAACGAGAAGGTTCTATGCGATCCAGAACAGTCAAATTCAGGATGGGATATGAGCAGCGATGCTAATAAAAATAAGTCCTTGAGGGAACTCCAAAAAGGTGAGGGCGGCAAACCAAAATATACGGGGCGTTGCTATGCTGAACATATAAAGGAACAGGAATCAAAAAAATGAGAACTTTGATACAGACCGTACTTTTATTGCTCATTGTAATTACTACCAATGCTTTAGCGGCAGATGCGGCAGTTGCTGGGTTGGGCTGCAAAGATCAACGCGCTGGAGACAAAGTTAGTGTCTTTGATGAAGGCTGTTTAAATGGCCTGAATTATCGAATATATTACAATAAGAAAACGACAAGTATCGTTGTTAAAAATAAAAATAAAGAGGTGACGCTTCAGAAAATTCCGAAGAGATACGATCCGGTAATCGTTGGGGCCGACACATTTATCGGATTTCTTCCTGATAAGCTTCAAGTTTACAAAGATATTGGGATTCTTGCCTACATCTCATCAATCAGAACTAGTGGTGGGGATGGTAAAGGACAATGCGGAGCTGGAGCAGAGATATTTTTAAATTTCCTAAATATTCAGCATCGAATGGCGCCTAAAGTTTTATCAAAAATATTGATAGGAAGCTGTAGTGAATCGATCGAAATTATGGATCAAGATTTATCAAGCGGCATCTTGGGGAGGCTCTTTGTGATTGACAAAAAATTGTCACTTCAATTTATGAATTATCCAGAAATCGAGGGTTACCCGACGGCTAGCATCTCAACCGATCTTAAGCACTTGGAATTCAAAAGCGAAAGATGATTGTAAATCTTCTAAGGCATAAACTTCGAAGTCATATTGTTTAGACACTATGACGATACCACTAGTGGTAGTCTAAGGCGAACTAAGCCATGTTCGTGTTGTAGAGTGGAGGATCCACTGCAAAGCGGATATGCTGTGTACCTAAGAAATCTAACGCAGACGCAACAAAACAAAAAAGGCGCCATGATCACTCATGGCGCCTTCATTGCTGCTACTAAATTCGTGGTAGGCCGTGCGGGATTCGAACCTGCGACCAACGGATTAAAAGTCCGCTGCTCTACCAGCTGAGCTAACGACCCGAAAGAGGCAGCATTATAGCTGGCGATTCGCGTTTGCGCTAGTGCCAACTAACCGAAACCTAAGCAGCCGACAGCGCCGCCGTCACCTTTAGCACTTCCTCGGCCGTCGTCGCACCCTCGATAATCTTCATCGCCCCTGCAATCCGCAGCGGCTTCATGCCATCCTGCACGCTCTGCTGACGCAAGCCAGTCAGGTCGACCGACTCGCCGATCAGCCGGGTAAACGCCTCGGACACCGTCAGCAATTCATACAGTCCGGTACGCCCACGGTAACCCGTCTGGCGGCATTCAGGACAGCCGATTGGACGATAGACCGTCGCCGGCTTCGGCAAGTTCCAGCTTCCGCCAAGGCTTTGCCAGACGTCGTCGCTCAGCTCGCCATCGGGCGCCTTGCAGTCCGGGCACAGGGTGCGCACCAGGCGTTGGGCCATCACGCCGATCAGGGTCGCTTCCAGTAAGTAGTCGGGCACGCCCAGTTCGAGCAGGCGCATTACGGCCGAAGGGGCGTCGTTGGTGTGCAGGGTGGACAGCACCAAGTGGCCCGTCAGCGCGGCCTGGATCGCCATTTCGGCGGTGGCGAGGTCGCGGATCTCGCCGACCATGATGATGTCTGGATCTTGCCGCATCAGCGCGCGCACGCCGTCGGCGAAGGAGAGGTCGATGCCGGGCTGGACCTGCATCTGGTTGAACGATGCTTCGACCATCTCGATCGGGTCCTCGACCGTGCAGACGTTGACTTCGTTCGTCGCCAGCGCTTTCAAGGTCGTGTACAGCGTCGTCGTCTTGCCCGAGCCGGTCGGGCCGGTGACGAGGATGATGCCGTGCGGACGGTTCGTCAGCGCATCCCAGCGCGCGGCGTCGTCGGGCGGAAAGCCGAGTTCCGGCAGGGTCTTGACGACGACTTCGGGATCGAAGATACGCATCACCAGCTTTTCGCCGAAGGCGGTCGGCATGGTCGATAAACGCAGCTCGACTTCCTGGCCGCTAGTGGTGCGGGTCTTGATGCGGCCGTCCTGCGGGCGGCGCTTTTCGATAACGTCCATGCGGCCCAGCAGCTTGATGCGCGCCGTCATCGCCAGCATCACGGCCGCCGGCACCTGGTACACCTGGTGCAGCACGCCGTCGATGCGGAAGCGGATGACGGCGATCTCGCGCTTCGGTTCCAGGTGGATGTCCGACGCGCGTTGTTCAAAGGCGTAGCCCCACAGCCAGTCGACGATGTTGACGATGTGCTGGTCGTTGGCGTCGAACTGTTTATTCGCCTTGCCCAGTTCGACCAGCTGCTCGAAGTTGTTGCGTAGCGCCAGGTCCTGGGCATTGGTCTTGCTCGCGTCGCGGATCGATTTCGCCAGGCTGAAGAACTGGGAAATGTATTGCGCGATGTCGAGCGGATTGGCCAGCACCAGTTCGATGCGGCGGCGCGCGACCTTGGCGATCTCGGCCTCCCATTCAGTGGAAAACGGGTCGGCCGTCGCCACCGTCAGCGTCGTCGCGCTGATGTCGACCGGCAGGATATTAAAGCGTGCCGCGTAGCTGGCCGACATCACGTCGGCCACCTTGGTGAAATCGATTTTTAATGGATCGATGCGGATGAAGGGCAGGCCGACCTTGGCGGCGCACCATTCGCTCAAGACGTCCAGCGTCAGCAGGCGGTGCGGCGGCTGGTGCGAAACCAGCTTGCACTGGGCAACGCTGGTCAGCGGGTGCATCGAGCCGGCCGCATTCTTGAGGATGCCCTGGGCCTGGGCGAAGTGCGCCTTTACTTTATCTTTTTCGACGATGCCGTCGGCCAGCAGCCACGAAAAAATGGTTTGCAGGTCGAGCCGGCGCGGGCGTGCCGGGCTGCGGGGGAGGGAAGCGGGCTGGGGTGCGTTGGCGTTCATGTTCCCTCGTCGTTTAATTTATCGCGCGGCCTGGATGCCCTTGACCCACGATTTCGCCGGCAGTTTCGTTGCCGCGACAATGGCGGCTGCGCGGGCGGCCAGCGTGGCATCGTCGAGCGCGGGCTTGGTCTTGAAGCACAGGGCAACGACGTTCCCGTCGTGCACCTCGGGCAGGCAGATCACGTGGTCGAAGGCGAATCTCATCGCCTTGATGTTCTTGTTGTAGCTCGGATGGTCGCCGAACAGGTTGACCGTCATGATGCCTTGCTCGCTCAGGCAGTCGTTGCAGGCAGCATAGAATTCGGGCGTATCGAGCACGGGGCCGCGCGCGGTGGCGTCGTACAGATCACATTGCAGCACGTCGTAGAGCCCATGGTTGGCCGGGTCTTCGACGAAGTCGAGTGCGTCCATTTCCAGGATCTGCAGGCGCTCGTCGCACGGCGGCAGCTTGAACATCGTGTCGCAGATGGCGATGACCGAAGGATTGAGTTCGACGGCCGTCACCTGTGCTTCCGGAAACTGGCGATAGCAATATTTGGTGAGCGTGGCCGAACCCAGGCCGAGTTGTGCGATCTGACGAGGGGACTCGATGTACAGCATCCAGGCCATCATCTGCTGCGCGTATTCGAGTTCCGGCCAGTCGGGCTTGCGGATGCGCATGGCGCCCTGCACCCATTCGGTGCCGAAATGGAGATAGCGCACCCCGTCCTGTTCGGACAGCGTCACGGGGGCGAATTTGGGTTTGCGCGCGGGACGGCGCGAGGATTCGGCTTGTTCGATGGACTTGCGTTTGATGAGCATAGGGCGACCTGGTTGAATCGTCCTATTATCAGAGATGGGGTTCCCGCTGCGCAAGCGCAACGGGAAGAGGTCGGCGTGGAGAAGGAGGGGGCGTTCTCCCCGCCGATGGCAAGCTTACAAATTAATACTGGTCCGGCTCGACCGACACGCGCAGGCGGATGCGGTTGCCCGGGTCGCGCTGCATGAAGGCGGTTTCGGTCCGGCCGCGGTATTCGTAGGTCACGTCGTAGCCGGTGGTGCGCTGTTCGAAGGCGTCGACGGTGCGGCACTGGCGCACGGCCTGTTCCTGGACGCCGTTGTAATCCTGGCGGCCATTGTTTTCGACACGGTCGCCGACCATGGCGCCGGCAATCGCGCCGGCCGCTGCCGCTGCGACTTTACCGTTACCGCTGCCGACCTGGCTGCCGAGCAGGGCGCCGGCGATGCCGCCGACCACCGAGCCGCCCGTGCCGCGCTGCTGCTGGACCGGCACTTGCTGGTATTCCGTGCGGCATTCCTGGCGCGGCTGGCGGATTTGCTCGACGCGTGGCTGTACGCGCACCACGCGGCCGAAATCCTCGAATTCGGCGGCCTGGGCGAGCGGCAGCGCGCACAGTCCCAGAGCGGAAATCATCAGTTTGGTTTGCATGTTCATAAGGAACCTCGTCGTTGGTGCTGCATTGGAAGGATTCACGTCCACCCATGTATGTTAATCCTCTTGCGCCCGCATAAACGATCTGTGTGGCAACAAAATGTAACAGCGATGCATATACCTCGGCATGGCAGACAGAATGGCAAAAACACGCGAAACGGCCCCGATTCCGCCCCAAAAGCGCCACTTTCTTTCGAATTTAGGGCGTAAGGACACATTCGGGTTGCTTCGGCTACCACAAAACGTTACCCTTACAGGTTCAGGGTTATTGGCGCGTGGAAACGATTTAGGAGAGCAGCGTTACCGACCGGGCGCGTATGGTGAACGGCCCTGGCGATTCGAACCACACACCAGGTCGACTTGAGGGAAAAATGAGTATGTTGATGAGAGTGCCGTCCAATCTTGTGCAGTCGATTCGCGCCTACCGTGTGCCGGAACTGCAGGAAGAAGCGGCGCGACTGGGCCACCATTTCCTGTACGCGCACTGCGCGAACACGCTGACCAAGCAGCAGGTGTGCGCCCGCATCGGCGAAAATTTCTATTTCACCAAACCCTGCAGCAAGAACTTCGACGCCCTGCGCAACTGTCTCACCAATACCGTTTCTGAAGCAGGTAGCCAGCCGGGCTTCCTCGTCGTACTGGAGCAATTGCCAAACACCCAGAAATTCGACAAGGAAGCGCGCGAAACCCTGCTCGACGTCTTCCGCGACGCGGCCGAATTCTGGGCCGAAAAGAAAGTGCCGTTCCGCGTATTCTATTCCTTCGAGTAGGCTGTCAAGCCTCCCGAGGCTGCGGCCGCGACAGGGGCTTGCGGTACAATGCGCGCTATGAAAAACATCGTCATCCTCATTTCCGGCCGCGGCAGCAACATGGAAGCGGTCGTGCGCGCCGCGCAAGCGGAAGGGTGGCCGGCCCGGATTGCGGCAGTGATCAGCAACCGGCCCGATGCGGCGGGATTGGCGTTCGCGCAGGCGCGCGGCATCCCGACCGCCGTGGTGCCGAGCAAGTCATTTAGTAGCCGCGAAGCCTTCGATGCGGCCCTGCAGCAGGAAATCGACCGTCATGCGCCCGACCTGGTCGTGCTGGCTGGCTTCATGCGCATCCTGACCGCGGGCTTCGTCGAACATTACGCCGGGCGCATGCTGAACATCCATCCGTCGCTGCTGCCGGCCTTCCCGGGGCTGGCGACGCATCGGCAGGCGCTGGAGGGTGGCGTGCTCGAGCATGGCGCGACGGTGCACTTCGTCACCGCCGAGCTCGATCATGGCCCGGTCGTGGCGCAGGCGCGCGTTCCCGTGCTGCCGGGCGACACCGAGGACACGCTCGCCGCGCGCGTGCTTGCTGAGGAACACAAGCTCTACCCCTATGCCGTGCGCCTCTTCGTCGAGGACCGGCTCAGTATCGAACATGGCGACGTGCGCGTCCTCGACCCGCAGCTCGCCGATACCATCAGTCATTCGTAGTTTATTCAAGGATTTTCATGAGATTGCCACCAGCAATTCTCGGCAGCACCGAAGAGGTGCTGCGCGAGATCTTGCGCTTTACGGCCCCGGCCGACGTCACCCTGTCGCGCTATTTCAAGGACCACCAACGTCTCGGCTCGCGCGAGCGCGGCGTCGTTGCCGAAGCGGTGTATGCCGTGTTGCGCAATAAAACCTTCTTCACCGAATTCGGCGGCACCGGCGGCACGCCCTCGATGCGCCGCCTGGCCCTGCTGGGACTGGCCGAAACCGTCGGCATCGACGCGCTGAGCGGCCTGCACGAGGACGAAACCGAATTCCTCAATCGCATGCAGCAAATCGACCGCAGCCTGCTGCCGCCGCTGGCCCAGGCGAACATGCCGCAGTGGCTGTTCGACAAGCTGGTGGCCCAGTTCGGCGAGCCGGAAGCGAAGGAATTGTCGGCCGTGCTGAACACGCCGGCGCCGCTCGACCTGCGCGTCAATTCGATCAAGGCCAACCGCGACGAGGTCATCGCCAAGCTGGCGGAGGCGCCGATCGCCGCCGAGCCGACCCCGTACTCCCCGCTCGGCCTGCGCATCAAGAAGAAGCCGGCCCTGCAGAACCTGCCGCTGTTCAAGGAAGGCGCAATCGAGGTGCAGGACGAGGGCAGCCAGGTGCTGGCCCAGATCCTGGCCGCGCGCCGCGGCGAGATGGTGGTCGACTTCTGCGCCGGCGCCGGCGGCAAGACCCTGGCGCTGGGCGCGACCATGCGCAACACCGGCCGCCTGTACGCTTTCGACGTGTCGGAAAAGCGTTTGAGCAAGCTCAAGCCGCGCCTGGCGCGCAGCGGCCTGTCGAACGTGCACCCGGTCCTGATCGCGCACGAACGCGATGCGAAAATCAAACGCCTGGCCGGCAAGATCGACCGCGTGCTGGTCGACGCCCCGTGCTCGGGCCTGGGCACCCTGCGCCGCAACCCGGACGTCAAGTGGCGCCAGCCCGAGACCGCCGTGGCGGAAATGCAGGAAAAGCAGGCCTCGATCCTGGACGGCGCCGCGCGCCTGCTGAAGGGCGGCGGCCGCCTGGTGTACGCCACCTGCTCGCTGCTGAACGAAGAGAACGATGTCATCGTCGAGCAGTTCCTGGCTTCGCATCCGGACTTCGAGCTGGTGCCGATGAGCAAGGTGCTGGCCGAGCAGAAGATCGATCTGGAGATGGACCAGTACCTGAAATTGCTGCCGCACAAGCACAACACCGACGGCTTCTTCGCCGCCGTGCTGGAGCGTAAGCCGATGGCTGCGAAAAAGCCAAAGGCCGAAGCCACCGACGCTGCTGCTGACGAGTAATTGAGGAGCCCCGCACCGATGCCGATCACCGACCTGCTACAGGACCTGCTGGAAGACATCAGCAATCCACGTATCCTGTGGCAGGCGTTGGCCATCGTCGGCGCGGTGCTCGTCGGCCTGCTGCTGGCGCGCCTCATCCGGCGCAGCTGGCTGCACGAGGACGATTCCCAGAACGCAATCCGCCGCATCGGCGTGGAAGGTTTCGGCCGCGTGCTGGCGCCGCTCCTGATCGCGGCCCTGGTCTGGGGTGCGAAGATCGCCCTGCAGAAGCATCAAAGCGTGCACCTGCTGCGCGTGGCCTTGCCTTTGTTCACCTCGATGGCGCTGATCCGCATCGTGTTCTACCTGCTGCGGCGGGTATTCGCGCGCCATGGGCCCCTGGGCACGGCGCTGCAGACCTTCGAGAAGATCCTGGCGCTGGTCGTCTGGGTCGGCGTTGCGCTCTACCTGACCGGCATGTGGCCGGACATCATCCAGTTCCTTGACAGTAAAGTGCTGCCGATCGGCAAACACAAGGCGACCCTGCTGGACATCCTGCAGGGAGCCGTGTCGGTCGTCGTGCTGATGATGCTGGCCCTGTGGGCCGGTGCGGCCATCGAGGAACGCCTGATGGGCCTGCAGGGGATGCACACCTCATCGCGCGTGGTGCTGGCGCGCGTGGCGCGCGCACTGCTGCTCCTGATCTCGGTGCTGGTTAGCCTGAACCTGGTCGGTCTCGACCTGACCGTGCTGTCGGTGTTCGGCGGCGCGCTCGGCGTCGGTCTCGGTCTCGGCATGCAACGCATTGCCAGTAACTACGTGTCGGGCTTCATTATCCTCCTGGAACGCAGCCTGTCGATCGGCGACCCGATCACGGTCGACAAGTATTCGGGCCGTGTGGCTCGCATCAACACCCGCACCACGGTCCTGCAGGCGCTCGACGGCACGCAAACCCTGCTGCCGAACGAGATGCTGATCACGGGCGTCGTGCTGAACCAGGCCGCCACCAACAAGGCCGTTCGCCTGAACACGCGCATCACGGTGGCCTACGACAGCGACCTGGACGAGGTCATGCGCCTGCTGGTGCGCCAGGCGGACAACGTCGAGCGCGTCATCGCGGACCCGGCGCCGTCGGCGCAATTGAACGCCTTCGGCCCGGCCGGCTACGAGCTGGAGCTGGGCTTTTCGATCGTCGATCCGGAGAAGGGAACCGGCGGCGTGATCTCGGCCGTGAACAAGAATATCTACGCACTGGTGCATTCGGGCACTATCCGTTTGGGCTTGCCGCCACAAATTGCTCAGGTTTGATGCACATCTGCCATGAATGTGGCGCACATTTCGCATTTCGACGCAATTTAGCTGCGTTCGTCATGCCGTGCGTCACTGGAAGTGCGTAGAATGCGTGCTTGGCGATCCGGCCTGTTCCGGTCCGCCCCTGCGACCCTCTCCCAGAAAAGACGGCGTGCACCAGACAGCAATTACTCTTGGAGCCTTAATGAGCTTTAGCAACATCCTGCATTCCGTACTGGAATTCCTGAACACCGGCCTCATCGGCCTGAGCGGCTGGGAAGTCGTTCTGTACACCCTGGTCGTGACCCATATCACGATCGCCAGCGTCACGATCTACCTGCACCGCCACCAGGCGCACCGCGCACTCGAGCTGCACGCGATCCCGAGCCACTTCTTCCGCTTCTGGCTGTGGCTGACCACTGGCCAGGTGACCAAGGAATGGGCGGCCATCCACCGCAAGCACCACGCGAAATGCGATACCGAGGAAGATCCGCACAGCCCGGTCACCCGCGGCATCAAGAAAGTGCTGCTGGAAGGCGCGGAACTGTACCGTGCCGAAAGTAAGAACCTGGAAACCATGGCCAAGTATGGCCACGGCACCCCGGACGACTGGATCGAGCGCAACCTGTACACCAAGTACAGCTGGTTCGGCGTCGCCGCGCTGCTGGTGATTAATTTTGTCCTGTTCGGCGTCATCGGCATCACCATCTGGGCGATCCAGATGCTGTGGATTCCGATCACGGCGGCCGGCATCATCAATGGCCTGGGCCACTGGTGGGGTTACCGCAACTACGATTGCAGCGATGCGGCCACCAACGTTTTCCCATGGGGCATCCTGATCGGCGGCGAAGAACTGCACAACAACCACCATACCCACGCCACTTCGGCCAAGCTGTCGAGCAAGTGGTACGAGATCGACCTGGGCTGGGGTTACATCCGCGCCCTGGAAATGCTGGGCCTGGCCAAAGTAAAGAAGGTCGCGCCGGAACCGAAGTTTGCGAAAGACAAAGTCGTGGCCGACCTGGAAACGCTGCAGTCGGTGATCACCAACCGCTACGACGTGATGGCCAAGTATGCCAAGTCGGTCAAGCACGCCTTCCGCGAGGAGCTGGACCACCTGAAGGACAAGGCCCAGCTGGAAAAACGCTTCCTGAAATCCTCGCGCAAGCTGCTGCAACGCGAGCCGGGCAAGCTGGAACTGGTGCACAAGCAGCAGCTGATCGAGCTGTTCAAGCACAGCAAGGCGCTGGAAACGATGCACCAGATGCGCGTGGAACTGGGCGCGATCTGGGAGCGTTCGCACTCGACCCGCGACCAGTTGCTGCAGCAACTGCAGGACTGGTGCGCCCGTGCCGAAGCCTCGGGCATCAAGTCGCTGCAGGAATTCTCGCTGCGCCTGCGCAGCTACGCATAAGCGCTTCGGCCTTGCAATGAACAACGGCTCCTGCGGGAGCCGTTTTTATTTTCAGATGCGCTTCAGCTGGGCGACGCGCTGGCGCGTCAGCACGGCTTTTACGGCGGCGGCGTCGACGGGCAGGCGTGCGGCGGCCAGAAACGGTTCCCAGGCATCGCGGTAGGCCAGCCAGGCACGCTGCGCATCGCGCACAGCGGCGCGCTTGACCGTCGAGCTGCGAATCCGCTCCGGATGGTTCTCCTGCTCGGATGGCGTCGCCAACACCTTCTGGTACACCTCGTTCAGCTCGCGATCCAGCTGCGCCAGCCGGGCCGGGCTGGCAGGGGGCAGCTTGCCGCTTGCGGCCTTGAGCAGCGTGTCCAGGAACTCCTCGGCACGGCGTCCGCTGTGCCGGAAGGTGAAGCCGGCGCCGCCCGTTCCCGTCATGTCCACTTCGCCGGCCGCTTTCCGGGTGAAGGCCGCGGCGGCTGCACGCAAGCGTGCAAACGGCTGCCGGACCGCGGATGGCAGGCTTGCCGCGAACCGGTCGAGGTGCGCGGCGCGGACATGCTCGGCGCGGTTCTGGCTGATGGCGGCGCAGACCCCACCCATGCGTCCGCTCGTGATGTGGTCGCACAAATCGAAAGGCTGGCGGTCGGCGGCGGCGGCGGGGGAGGCCAGGTAGCCGACCCGTAGTTCCATCTCGGCCTTTGCGCTGTCGAGCTTGCACGCGTGATAGATCGCGCGATCGGGATTGCGCGCGACGCCATAGCCGTTCGCGTACAGCATCATCAGGACGGCGTCGTCGCCCGTCGCTTCGGCGCAGTCGCGCACCTCGCGCCACTCGGCGTTCGAGGTGCTGTCCTGGTCCCGTTTCAGGTAGTACAGGTCGCTCGCATTGCAGCGCATTTTGGCGGGGGCGGGAGCCGGGGGCGGGGCGGCATGCAGCGCGCGCACGCAGTGGGCGTACCAGTCCTCGCTCTTTTCGAAATCGATGCCGAAACCTTCGGTATTCGGGTAGGCGGCAGCCTGCGGGGACGCATGCGCGGCGCCGGCCCACACCAGCAGGACGGCCAGGACGGCGGAACGGAGGACGTGAGGGCGTCGCATGGCGGAGGGTTTGTCGGGTTACGAACCCTGCCACTATACGCATTCAGGATTGCTAAAAATGCACCAATTGTCACACATGGTGCATAAACAGCCGGATAAACAAAAAAGCCGCGCACTTGCGTGGGCGGCTTTTCTTGTACAGCTCCAGGACCAATTACTTGATCTTGGTTTCCTTGTACGGAACGTGCTTGCGTGCTTTCGGGTCGAACTTGATGATTTCCATCTTCGCCGGCATCGTGCGCTTGTTCTTGGTGGTGGTGTAGAAGTGACCGGTACCTGCGGTCGATTCCAGCTTGATTTTGTCGCGGCCAGTTTTTGCCATGATAGCTCCCTAATTAGACTTTTTCGCCACGAGCGCGCATGTCGGCCAGAACGGCGTCGATGCCCAGCTTGTCGATGACGCGCAGGCCGGCGTTGGACAAACGCAGCGAGACCCAGCGGTTTTCGGATTCCACGTAGATGCGACGGTTCTGCAGGTTCGGCAGGAAACGACGCTTGGTTTTGTTGTTAGCGTGGGAGACGTTGTTGCCAACCATCACACCCTTGCCGGTAACTTGGCAGACACGTGCCATAGTGCACTCCTTAAAGATAAACTTCCGAATTCGGAAAAACGAGAGTATAGCGTGAAAACCATCGCGGAATCAATCACTTGCGAAAAACAATTGTGTCTTGATCATGCGCTTGAATTTAACAATTGTAAAAACGCTGCTAGCGCCTTGTTTTGACGCAGTTAATTGAACGATGAGGCTACAGCTGGCCGTGCTCGGCAAAGGAGTGCACCTGTGTTCCCGCCACCACAAAATGGTCGAGCACGCGCACGTCGATCAGGGCCAGCGCCTGCGCCAGGGCACGTGTCAGCTGCAGGTCGGCCTGGCTCGGCTCGGGCACGCCGGACGGGTGGTTATGCGCCAGCATCACGCCCGAGGCATTGCGGCGCAGGGCAGCCATGACGACTTCGCGCGGATAGACGCTCGTCTGGGTAAGCGTGCCTTTGAACATTTCCTGGGCATCGATCAGGCGATTCTTGACGTCCACGAACAGGACGACGAAGGACTCGTAGGCCTGCAAGCCGAACTTGGCGCGGAGATAGGCTTTGACGGTGTCGGGCGAGCACAGGGCCTGGCGAAAGAATTCTTCCGAGATCGCACGGCGCGACAATTCCATGACGGCCTGCAGCTGCGCATATTTCGCCAGGCCGAGGCCGTGCACCTGCGAGAATTCCTGGGGTGTCGCATGCAGCAAGCGCTGCAGCGAGCCGAAGTGCTCGAGCATGTGGCTGCCGAGCTCGACAGCACTGCGTCCGCGCACGCCGACGCGCAGGAAAATCGCCAGCAATTCGGCGTTCGACAAGGCCGCCGATCCTTCGCGCGCCAGCCGTTCGCGCGGCCGGTGCTGTTCCGGCCAGTCGTTGATGCCCATTTGCACTCCACACGAATAAAAGAGGAGGGCCGATTATGGGCATCCGGGCGCAGGCGGTACTGATCTGCCGCTGAGGTGCGGCAGGACGGCGTTTCAGCGCGGCGTGTCCTTGCCGGCGTGTTCGAAACTGACGGGCCGCGTACCGCCACCCTTGCGCCGGATGACGACGGTGCCTGCCAATTTATCGTGCCAGCCCTGTTTTTTCGGGTCGAAGGCGACCCAGATGAGGCCCAGGCCCAGCGGGATCGTCGACACGTAGTAGCCGAGATAGCGTCCGATCGCCTGGCCCGTGCCTGGCTTCTTGCCGCTACGGGCATCGACGACCTGGGCCGAAATCGCCATCTTCCCTGGCGTTGCGCCGCGCGCGACCCAGAAGGCGATCGCCGCGATGGCCGGCAGCAGCCAGGAAATGAGGAAGTCGGCCGGACCCTGGATCAGCCGCTCGCTTTCCCCGTATTCGCTGCCGTAGACCATCCTCAGGAGCGGCACCGTCAGAAAAAGCACCAGGACCGTATCGATCAGCGCAGCGCCGACGCGGACCCAGAAGCCGGCGTATTCAAATTCTGTTTCATCGACCACGGTCATGCTCAATATGCTCCAATAAGCGCGGCCGGAGTGGCCGCGACCCACGGTAGCATCATGGGAGGCCGCGCGCAATGGATGCGCTTAGTGCGGCGCGATCGCGTGGCTCACCTCGGCCGCGGTACGGCGTGCGTCTTCCACGCCGAGGACGATGCGGGACCACTTCTCGTTCGCCAGTTCGATCACGACCGGATGGGTCTTGGGGCCGATGAAGACGAATTGCCGGTCCCCATCCTTGTAATACGTGCCGGCGTGCAGGATGCCGGGCAGACCGGTTCCCGGGGCGCGCAAGCCCAGCGCGCGGCCGCGAAAACCCTCGTCCTCGCTGGCGCCGCGCACGTTCGCCAGCGGAATGCGGATGCTGCGCTGGAGCGAGGCGAGCGCTTCCCATGCCTTCAGGTGCACGACCAGTTCGTCCTTCGTCAATTCCAGTACGGGCATGGCTTTCCTTTCAGTCGAGATGGTTCAGCAGGCGCGCGCCGAGCAGGTGCGCGGTATCGGTGCCGGATTCGAGGATCGCCTGGCGGCACAGGCCGGCAATGGGCGTATCGTCGGAAGCCAGTTCCTTCAGCGCGACGATCAGGAGATCGACCGCGGCGGGCCTGGTTGGCCAGCCCGAGACAAGTGCGGCCGCCAGCACCTTCTCGAACAGGTTCCGTTTCGAGCCGAAGGCTTTATAGAGGCTGCCGCGCTGCAGGCCGGTGGCGGTCAACAGGTCGTCGATCGAGGCGCCGTTGTAGCCCATGCGCGCAAACAGTTCCGCAGCCTGGGCGAGGACGGTCTCTTCTGCAAAATTCCGGGGACGGGCCATGCGATCGGTTCCAGCGTGAGGTTGACGAGCCCATTCTGCCAATTCTGGAACGGGCGGTCAACAACTATTCTGGAACGATCGGTAAATAACTTTGGGAGGCGCATAGGCGGGGAGGTTCAGGCCACGGGGCCGGAAAGCGGCGCATCGAAGCGTACCGGTTCCGAGCTCGCCTTGCGCCGGACGACGACCGTGCCGGCGAGCTTGTCGTGCCAGCCCTGTTTGCGTGAATCGAAGACGATCCACAGGAAACCGAGGCACAGCGGCAGCGCCGACACGATATACGAAACATAGCGGATCAGGAATTGCTTCGTACTTGGCTTGGCGCCGGTTCGTGCGTCGACGATGGTGGCGGCAACGGCCATCTTGCCGGGCGTTTTGGACTTCATCAGCCAGAACGACAGTACCAGGACCGCAGGCAGGACATAAGAGATGAGTGGCTGCATTGGTCCCCAATATGCATTCGGGTCTTCCAGGTAGGTCAGGCCATAGGTCATCAGCAGCAAAGGATAGGTCACTGCACACAGAAGCACGCCATCGAGGAGATAGGCGCCGACGCGCCGCCAAAAGCCTGCATAGATCAGTTCCGATTCCGGATGTGTCATCGTTGTCTCCTGAGTAGTAGGGTGATTGCTTGCGGGAAATCAGAACGACAGTAGCATTGAGCGGGCCGGTAGTGCTGTTGAAAAACGCACGAATATCAAAATGTTTGCTTGTCATCAGGCGCGATGCGCGGGCGCGACACTCGGGCGGGAACGGACACAAGGCTTTACAATAGCGGTTTGCCCGCTTTACGAAAAACGCGAACACCATGTCCAACGCTTCTCCTGCTGTCGTCACCGAATCGGCCTACCTGACCCTGCATTACCGCCTCGCCGGCGCGGACGGCACCGACATTGTCACCACTTTCGGGACCAACCCGGCCACGCTGATGCTGGGCCAGGGCCAGCTCGCGCCCTTCCTCGAAGAACGCCTGCTCGGCATGGCCGAGGGTGAGCACAAGACTTTTACCTTGTCGGCCGCCGAAGGATTCGGCGAACGCAATCCGGAACTGATCCAGTGGGTTTCGCGCCAGACGCTGGAAGAGAACTCGGTGCCAGACGCCGACTACAAGGCGGGCGACCTGGTCGACTTCGCCGCGCCCGGCGGCGGCCGCTTTGCCGGCATGCTGCGCGAAATGGGCGAGGACGCGGCGCTGTTCGATTTCAACCATCCGCTCGCCGGCCAGGATTTGCAGTTCGAAGTGAAACTGATTTCGGTCCTGTAACAGGAATGACTATGGAAAACGTGGAAAACGAGATTCTTCTTGCCCAGCCGCGCGGCTTCTGCGCCGGCGTCGATCGTGCCATCGAGATCGTCGAACGCGCCCTGCAGCAGTTCGGCGCGCCGATCTACGTGCGCCACGAGATCGTCCACAACAAGTATGTCGTGGAAGACCTGCGCAACAAGGGCGCGATCTTCATCGAGAACCTGGACGACGTCCCGGCCGGCAATACGCTGGTATTCTCGGCCCACGGCGTCTCGAAAGCCGTGCGTGCGGAAGCCGACGCGCGCGGCCTGAAGATCTTCGACGCCACCTGCCCGCTGGTCACCAAGGTGCACGTCGAAGTGTCGAAGATGCGCAAGCAGGGCGCCGAGATCGTCATGATCGGCCACGACGGCCACCCGGAAGTCGAAGGCACGATGGGCCAGGCGGAAGAGGGCATGCACCTGGTCGAAACCGTCGAGGACGTCGCTACGCTGCAGGTGGCGAATCCGGACAATCTCGCCTACGTCTCGCAGACCACGCTGTCGGTCGATGACACCGCCGAGATCATCGCGGCCCTGAAAAACCGTTTCCCGAGCATCTCGGAGCCGAAGAAGGGGGACATCTGCTACGCCACCACCAACCGACAGGAAGCCGTGAAGTTCATGGCGCCACAGGTGGAAGTGGTGATCGTGGTCGGCAGCCCGAACAGCTCGAACTCGAACCGCCTGCGCGAACTGGCCGACAAGCTGGGCACGCCGGCCTACATGGTCGACCAGGCCGAGCTGATCAATCCGGAATGGATCGCCGGCAAAAAGCGCATCGGCCTGACTGCCGGCGCCTCGGCCCCGGAGGTGCTGGTGCAGGCCGTCATCGACCGCCTCAAGCAACTCGGTGCGGCCAGCGTGCGTGCGCTCGAAGGCGTGGAAGAGAACGTGACCTTCCCGCTGCCGAAGGGCCTGGACGGCGCCAAGGCTGAGCTGGCATAAGTTTTGCACTATTTCGATAGGAAGGCGGCACCAATTTTCCGTTGTTAGTTTTTCAAAAAGCTCGCTATGATGGCGACGCTCGGAATTTTTGTCGTGGCAACTGTTTTTGCTGACAGAAGCAAGGCCAGGCCAATGAGCGGCACTTCGGGATTCTCGGAGTGCCGTTTTTGTTATCGAAATCTAGAGGTGCGGAAACGATGGAGACTTTTGTCCAGCAGATACTCAACGGGCTGGTGCTAGGCAGCATGTATGCACTGGTCGCGCTTGGGTACACGATGGTCTACGGGGTGCTGAACCTCATCAATTTCGCCCACGGCGACGTGCTGATGATCGGGGCGATGGTCGGCCTGTCGATCCTGCAACTGCTCGAACACTATTTCCCCGGCTTGCCCGGCTTCGTCCAGCTGGCCGTCGCCATCCTCGGCGCGATTCCCGTCGCGATGCTGGTCAATGTGCTTATCGAACGCATCGCCTACCGCCGCTTGCGCAATGCGCCGCGCCTGGCGCCCCTGATCACCGCGATCGGCGTCTCGATCCTGCTGCAGACCTTCGTGATGGCCATGCCTTGGTGGGGCCGCAGCCCGCTGCCGTTCCCGCAACTGCTGTCCTCCGATCCGATCATGTTAGGAGGCGCCATGATTTCGCAGACCCAGGTCTTGCTGCTGGTGCTGGCCGCGCTGGCCATGGTGGGGCTGGTGCTGCTGGTTGAACGCACCAAAATGGGGCGTGCAATGCGCGCCGTGGCCGAAAACCCGCGCGTGGCCGGGCTGATGGGCGTCGATTCGAACAGCGTCATCGTTGCCACCTTCGCCATCGGCGCCGCACTGGCCGCCGTGGCCGGCGTGATGTGGGGCGCCAACTACGCCTCGATCACCTTCACGATGGGCGTGCTGCCTGGCTTGAAAGCTTTCTGCGCGGCGGTGCTGGGCGGAATCGGCAACATCTACGGCGCCATGATCGGCGGCCTGCTGCTTGGCATCATCGAGGCGCTCGGCGCCGGCTACATCGGCGACCTGACCGGGGGCTTCCTCGGCAGCCATTACCAGGACATCTTCGCCTTCGTGGTGCTGATCCTGGTGCTCACCTTGCGTCCGTCCGGCATCATGGGCGAGCGCGTGGCCGACCGCGCCTAAAGGAGACGTCATGGCCTTCCTGACTTTCGACGTCCACCACAACAAGCGCCAGGCCTATATCACGATGGGCCTGCTGCTGGCCGCGATGCTGGCTTTCCCCTTCTTTGCCGCCCAGTACGGCAACTCCTGGGTGCGCATCATCGACATCGCGCTCCTGTACATCATGCTGGCGCTGGGCCTGAACATCGTGGTCGGCTTTGCCGGCCTGCTCGATCTCGGCTACATCGCCTTCTTTGCGGTCGGCGCCTATCTGACCGGACTATTCTCCTCGCCGCAGTTCGCGGCGCTGCTCGAATCGGTGGTGAACTATCACCCGGCGATCGGCGAATCGCTGGTGGCGCTGTTCGGGCCGGAGATCCAGCAGAACGGCATTCATTTGTCGGTATGGGCGATCGTACCGCTGGCCGGCCTGGTGGCGGCCCTGTTCGGCGCGCTGCTGGGAGCGCCGACGCTGAAGCTGCGCGGCGACTACCTCGCCATCGTCACCCTCGGCTTCGGCGAGATCATCCGCATCTTCATGAACAACCTGAACGACCCGATCAATTTCACGAACGGGCCGCAGGGCATCAACATGATCGATCCGATCCGCATCTTCGGCGTCTCGCTGGCCGGCGAAGCGGGTTCGCAATCGACGGTCTACATCGGCGGCTACGGCATGCCCTCGGTGAACGCCTACTACTTCCTGTTCCTGTTCCTGTGCATCGCCACCATCTTCGTCACCAGCCGCCTGCAGCATTCGCGCCTGGGCCGCGCCTGGGTCGCGATCCGCGAGGACGAGATCGCAGCCAAGGCCATGGGCATCAACACGCGCAACGTGAAGCTGCTGGCGTTCTCGATGGGCGCCTCCTTCGGCGGCGTGGCCGGTGCCATGTTCGGCGCCTTCCAGGGTTTTGTATCTCCGGAATCGTTCTCGCTGACCGAATCGATCGCGGTCCTGGCGATGGTGGTGCTGGGCGGGATCGGCCACATCCCGGGCGTGGTGCTGGGCGGCGTGCTGCTGGCGGCGCTGCCGGAAGTGCTGCGCCACGTGGTCGAGCCGGCGCAAATGGCGATGTTCGGCAAGGTGATCATCGAAGCCGAGGTGCTGCGCCAGTTGCTGTACGGCCTGGCGCTGGTGGCGATCATGCTGGTACGCCCGGCCGGCCTGTGGCCTTCGCCGAACAAGGAAGACCGCCCGAATGTCGCCAATGCGCGCGAAGAAGAACAGGAGGCGGCCGCCGTCTGAGGCGCCGACACCCATGAGCGACTATCTCCTGAATATTTCCGGCGTCAATAAACGCTTCGGCGGCTTGCAGGCGCTGACCGACGTCGGCATCCAGATCCGGCCCGGCCAGGTGTACGGCCTGATCGGCCCGAACGGCGCCGGCAAGACCACCTTCTTCAACGTGATCACGGGCCTCTACCAGCCCGACAGCGGCAAGTTCGAGCTCGCCGGCAAGCCGTATTCGCCTTCGGCCCCGCATGCGGTGGCCAAGGCGGGGATTGCGCGCACCTTCCAGAACATCCGCCTGTTCGGCGAGATGACGGCGCTGGAAAACGTCATGGTCGGGCGCCACGTGCGCTCGAAGCAGGGCGTGTTCGGCGCGATCTTCCGCCACAAGGCGGCGCGCATCGAAGAAGCCGCGATCCGCGCCCGGGCCCAGGAATTGCTGGACTTCGTCGGCATCGGCCAGTTCGCCAACCGCACGGCCAAATACCTGTCCTACGGCGACCAGCGCCGCCTGGAAATCGCGCGCGCCCTGGCCACCGATCCACAGCTGCTGGCCCTGGACGAACCGGCGGCCGGCATGAACGCCACCGAAAAGCTGGCGCTGCGCGAGCTGCTGGTGAAAATCAAGAACGAAGGCAAGACCGTGCTGCTGATCGAGCACGACGTGAAACTGATGATGGGCCTGTGCGACCGCATTACCGTGCTCGAGTACGGCAAGCGCATCGCCGAGGGCGTCCCGGCCGAGATCCAGAAGGATCCGGCGGTGATCGCGGCCTATCTGGGAGGTGCTCACTGATGAGCGACAACGTACTGAAAATCAGCGGCCTGAAAGTCGCTTACGGCGGCATCAAGGCAGTAAAAGGCATCGACCTGGAGGTCAACAAGGGTGAACTCGTTACCCTGATCGGCGCTAACGGCGCGGGCAAGACCACGACCCTGAAAGCGATCACCGGCACGCTGCCGGCCTGCAAGGTCGAGGGGACGATGTCCTATCTGGGACAGCCCCTGGGCGGCACGCACTCCTTCCGCCTGGTGCAGCAGAAGCTGGCCATGGTGCCGGAAGGGCGGGGCGTGTTCACGCGCATGTCGATCCACGAGAACCTGTTGATGGGCGCTTATACGCGCGACGACAAGGCGGGGATCGAGGCCGACATCGATAAATGGTTCAGTGTGTTCCCGCGCCTGAAGGAACGTTCGAACCAGCTGGCCGGCACCTTGTCCGGCGGCGAGCAGCAGATGCTGGCGATGGCGCGCGCGCTGATGTGCCATCCGACCTTGCTGCTGCTGGACGAGCCGTCGATGGGGCTGGCGCCGATCATGGTCGAGAAGATTTTCGAGGTGATTCGCGACGTGTCGCAGCAGGGGATCACGATTTTGCTGGTCGAGCAGAATGCCAAGCTGGCCTTGCAGGCGGCGCACCGGGGGTATGTGATGGATTCCGGGGCAATCACGATGACGGGGAATGCGCAGGCGATGCTCAACGATCCGCGGGTGCAGGCGGCGTATTTGGGCGAGTGATTGCAGACGCAGAATCGTAATGCATGCGGTGACCGGCGGGCATGCCCGCCCTACGATGTGCGGCTGTAGGGCGGGCATGCCCGCCGATCACCATACGAATTGTGTTGGCGTAACAAAGCAAAAGGGCCGCCTGATCTCCCAGGCGGCCCTTTTTACAGCGTGCTATGAATTAAGCAGCAGCGGCAGCGGCAGCGTTGGCAGCAGCAGCCGGCGCCTTGGCGGCAGCCTGCGAGAACTGCGACACGGCGGCGTTCACATTGCTTTCGATCGCTTCGACCGCCTGCTTGGTGGTCTTGCTGAACTGCTCGTAGCCGGCGTTGGCGTTGCTGATCGCGGTCTTGACGGCGGCGACGAAGGTCTCCGAACCGGCAGGGGCGTTCTTGCTCACTTCGTCGACCAGGGCGATGACCTTGCGGTTCGCTTCGACAATCTGGCCTTCGGCGGCTTTCGAGAACTCGGCGCCGTTGGCAGTGGCGATGGCGGCCAGCTGGCGGTTGTAGGCGACGGCTTTCTCGGCGGCAGGCTGGGCCTGGGCGGCGGACAGCTGGAAGAACTCTTGCGGGTCCTTGGCCGACAGCAGCTGGCGGGCGGTGTTCGAGTTGTCAGCCAGGGTCGCACGGGCGGTGCTGATGTTCAGCTCCACCAGCTTCTCCATGCTTTCGAAGGTCTTCGCGGTCAACGAGGACAGCAGGGCGAATTGCGATTCAAAATTGGCTTTGGTGGCATTCGAGAACTGCTCTGGGATTGCAAACATGGGATTCTCCAAACAAGACGTTATAGGAAGTATTTGCTACGAGTATTGCTGCGGGAAATATGTTGCTGAAATCTGTGCTGTGAAACGGGTGAACTAGGTATTGTGCACCGCAACAGAGCGCAGTTTTGCCCATTTCTGCGAGCCCGTCAAGCGATTTTGGTGCGTTGCACCACGTCAGAAACCTTTGTTGTGTTCTTGCATCGGAAGAAATACTTCCCGACAACTTCTAGTGCGTAGCCGCCACGGCTGGAAAGACCGGGGTCATGGCCGGAAGGGTTTTGACGCCCATGTTAGACTTGCCATTGCGCTATTCGCCATCCGGTGTCCAGGCGCCTACTACTCACATCATGGCCGACACCACCGCAAGTCCAGGCGCATCCCTCACGCAGCACCGCTGGCTGGTGCCGTCCTTTTTCGTCTTCCTCTGGAGTACCGGCTTCATCGTGGCCAAGTTCGGCTTGCCGTATGCGCCGCCGCTGACCTTTCTCCTGCTGCGCTGCCTCGGCGTGCTGCTGGTGCTGGTGCCATTGGTCCTGATTTCGCGCGCGCCCTGGCCGCATGGGCGCATTGGACATGTCGCGGTGGCGGGCCTGCTGCTGCAGGCGGGCTACCTGGGCGGCGTCTGGAGCGCCATCAAGATCGGCATGCCGGCGGGCTTGTCGGCCCTGATCGTCGGCATGCAGCCGATCCTCACCGCAGTGGCTGCGCCGTTGATCGGCGAGCGGGTGCGTCCGCGCCAGTGGCTCGGCCTGCTGCTCGGCCTGGGCGGCGTGGCGCTGGTGGTGGCAGCCAAGATCAACCTGACGGGACTGTCCAGCGCCGCGATCCTGTACTGCCTGTTCGCGCTATTCTCGATCACGATCGGCACCATGTACCAGCGCCGCTATTGCCCCAGTTTCGACCTGCGCACCGGCACCGTGATCCAGTTCGCGGCCACCGTCGCCGCCTTGCTGCCGTGCGCGATTCTTGTCGAACAGTTGGACCCATCCTTGTCTAAAGTAACGTGGAACGCCAATTTCATCGCCGCGCTGCTGTGGTCGATTTTCGCGCTGTCGATCGGCGCGATCTTCCTCTTATTTAGTCTCATCCGCCGCAGCAACGCCACCGAGGTGACCAGCCTGCTGTACCTGACGCCGCCCACCACCGCCGTCATGGCCTGGCTGCTGTTCGGCGAGTCGCTCAGCCCGCTCGGGCTGCTGGGCATGGCGGTGGCCGTTACCGGTGTCGCATTCGTCGTCAAAAAACAGGAGCATGCATGATCTCGAGCCAGAATCAAGAAGCGGTCGATGCCGCCATCACCTCGCGCCGTTCGATCCGCGCCTTCCTCGACAAGCCGGTCGAGCAGGACGACATCGCGCGCATTTTGGAAGTGGCCTCGCGCGCCCCGTCCGGCACCAATACCCAGCCGTGGAAGGTGTACGTGCTCACTGGCGACGCACGCAGCGCGCTGTCCGATGCCATCCTGGCCGTGCATACGGACCCCGAGCAGTCGCGCCAGCACACCGAGGAATACGCCTACTACCCGCGCGAGTGGGTTTCGCCCTTCATCGACCGCCGCCGCAAGGTCGGCTGGGACCTGTACAGCCTGCTCGGCCTGACGCGCGAAGACAAGGCCGGCATGGCGGCCCAGCATGCGCGCAACTTCCGCTTCTTCGACGCGCCGGTCGGCCTAATTTTTACCATCGACCGCATCATGGAGCAGGGCTCCTGGCTCGACTATGGCATGTTCCTGCAGAACATCATGGTGGCGGCGCGCGGACGCGGACTCGACACCTGCCCGCAGGCGGCCTTCACGCAATACCACCGCATCATCGCCGAGCAACTGAAGCTGCCGGAAAACGAAACCGTGGTCTGCGGCATGGCGCTGGGCTGGGCCGATCCGTCGAAGATCGAGAACACGCTGGTGACCGAACGCGAACCGCTGTCGGCCTTTGTCCATTTTGTAAACTAAGTGTTGCGCTGGTTACACAATTAAAGAAGTTCGCCGCGCACGGCGGCATGCGGTGTGCATGAGTCCGTTGTTGTGCGGCAAAATAGACGCGAGGGTGTTAAATTCGCTTGCAGTTGAGTTGTGGACGAATACACTGGTTTAGTGCCTCATCGGTTCGCGTGAAAAGGAAGTACCCATGTTGAAGCTCCTGTTGTCTGTCCTGGTATCGCTGTTCCTGGTTGCCGAGCCCGTATCGGCCGCCGGCGCCGGCGCCGGTGCGCAGGCCAGTTCGAGCAAACAGAAGCGCCAGGCGGTCAAGAAGAAGACCGTCAAGAAAACCGCAGCCAAGACGTCGCGCAAGGGCAAGCGCAAGGAGGCTGCCACCGTCGCGGCGGACGACCGTCCGCGCCTGGTCCGCCGCGTCGTGAAAGTCAACGGCAAGCGCCGCGTCGTGTACCAGACCATCCGCCGTGCCGCGCCGGCCGTGCTGGCGATTCCCGCGGCGCGCACCGCCGGCGACCTGGCCGGCCTGAACAAGACCGGCGACCCGCTGTCGCTGCGCTCGAACGTCGCCTTCGTGATGGACCAGAACAGCTCGGAAGTGCTGTTCGAAAAGAACGCGAACGTCGCGCTGCCGATCGCCTCGATTACCAAGCTGATGACGGGCCTGATCGTGGTCGAAGCCGAGCAGAACCTGAACGAAACCCTGACCATTACCAACGACGACGTCGACCGCCACAAGTACAGCAGCTCGCGCCTGCCGGTCGGCGCGCGCATGACCCGCAACAACCTGCTGCACATCGCGCTGATGAGTTCGGAGAACCGGGCCGCATCGGCCCTCGGACGCAACTACCCGGGCGGCATCGGCGCCTTTGTCGCGGCGATGAACGCCAAGGCGCGCGAGCTGGGCATGAACGACACACGCTATGTCGATTCCAGCGGCCTGTCGAGCCAAAACGTCTCGAGCGCGCGCGACCTGGCGAAACTGGTGGCCTACGCGCACCAGAAACCGCTGCTGCGCCAGTATTCGACCGATCCGAACTGGGTGGTCGAGGCCAGCGGCCGTCCGATGCGCTACAACAATACGAACTATCTGGTGGCGCTGCCGGACTGGAACATCGGCCTGCAAAAGACCGGCTTCATCAACGAAGCGGGGCGCTGCCTCGTCATGCAGGCCATGATCCAGGGCCGCAACGTGATCATGGTCTTCCTCGATTCCAAGGGCAAGATGTCGCGTACCGCCGACGCCGGGCGCATGCGCCGCTGGCTGGAGGCGCTGACGCCGGACAGCATCAGCGTGCCGGTCGCCAGCCCGGTCAGCACGAGCAGCGACGCTGCCCCGACCTCGTTTTCCGCCGTGTCGGCAGCCGCCGTCCTGCAAAAACGCTGAAGCCCACGCCCAGACGACAACGGCGCCCGCGGGCGCCGTTTTTTATTTCAGAAGCAGGGCTCACACCACCGGAGAGGGCCGGAAACCCAGCGTGGCCGAAATCTGGCCGGCGGTCTGCACCAGGTCGTCGAGCCAGTCTTCCTGCAAGCGGTCGGCCGGGGCCGAGATCGACAGGCCCGCCACCAGTTTGCCGCTGTCGTCGTGGATGCCGGCGGCCATGCAGCGCACGCCCAGTTCCAGCTCTTCGTTGTCGCGCGCATAGCCGCGCGCGCGCACCAGGCTCAGTTCGCGTTCGAGCTTGCCGAGGTCCGTGATCGAATTCTTGTTGTGCCCGGCCAGGCCCGTGCGCGTGGCGTAGGCGCGGATCGCCTTGGCCTCGTCGACGGACAAGAACAGCTTGCCGGTCGAGGTGAGGTGCAGGGGCCCGCGGCCGCCGATCGCGCGCACCACCTGCATGCCCGAGCGTTCGGAAAAGGCGCGGTCGATATACACGATTTCGTCGCCCTGGCGCACCGACAAATTGACCGTCTGCTGGGTCTTCTTGTGCAGCGCGCGCATGAAGTCGAGCGCCGCTTCGCGCACCGACAAGCGGCTTTTCACGACATTGCCCAGTTCCAGCAGGCGCATGCCGAGCCGGTAGGTGCCGGGTTCGACGCGGTCGACGAAACGGGTCACGACCATGTCGTTCAGGATGCGGTGGGCGGTGGAGGGATGCAGGCCCGAGACCTTGGACAATTCCTTCAGGCTCACCGGATCAGGATAGGTCGCCAGCGCATCGAGCAGGGCGACCATGCGTTCAATCACCTGGATCGATGTCTTGGGCGGTTCAAGTGTTTCGATTTTCATGATGTGGTTGGTGCAGTGCGGTATCGTCCCTACTTTATACCATAATGCGAAAAGTGGGGACCGATTCGCTAGTATTGTTCATCTAACACACGCCGTTTCCCGGCTCGTCCCAGAACGGGCATAATGAGCGCTTCATGTCTTCTTAGAAATATCATGGAACACCAGACCAGCGAATTCAAGAGCAAGGGCGGCTTCAAGCGCATCCTTGATGCGTCGAGCTACACCGTGCAGGGCCTGGCCATGGCCTGGCGCATCGAGCACGCCTTCCGCCAGGAAGTGCTGGTGTTCGCGCTCGGCGTGATCTTCGCCTTCGTGCTGCCGGTATCGGGCTTCGAGCGCCTGGTATTGATCGGGGTGCTGATGCTGGTGCTGATCGTCGAACTGATCAACTCGGCGATCGAAGCCATCGTCGACCGCATTTCGCTCGAGCGCCATCCGCTGTCGAAGAACGCCAAGGACTTCGGCAGCGCCGCCGTCGGGCTGACCGTGCTGCTGGCGGCCATCACCTGGGGCACCGTGCTATATAACCGATTCGCGTAAGGAACTGCGATAACAGCACAGCAAGCTTGTCAAAAATGCCGCAGAATAGCCGGATGGCATGCGGCGTCCTCTGCCGCCGTCACGCCTGTCCCTGACCAACCCTGGAGATGACCATGACCTTACGCCTCGGCGACACCGCACCTGATTTCGAGCAGGATTCCACCATCGGCCCCATCCGCTTCCACGAGTGGGCGGGCGATTCCTGGGTTGTGCTGTTCTCGCACCCGGCCGACTTCACGCCGGTCTGCACGACCGAGCTGGGCCTGACTGCCAAGCTGAAGCCGGAATTCGACAAGCGCAACGTGAAGGCGATTGCGCTCTCCGTCGACCCGGCCGAGCAGCACAAGAACTGGATCAAGGATATCGAGGAAACCCAGCAGACCGTGGTCGGCTTCCCGATCATCGCCGATGCCGACAAGTCCGTGTCCACGCTGTACGACATGATCCACCCGGAAGTGTCGGCCACGGCGACCGTGCGTTCGCTGTTCGTGATCGATCCGAAGAAAAAGATCCGTCTGACCATCACCTACCCGATGAGCACCGGCCGCAACTTCGACGAAGTGCTGCGCGTGATCGATGCGCTGCAGCTGACCGATGGTTATACGGTGGCGACGCCGGGTAACTGGAAGGATGGCGACGACGTCATCATTCCGCTGACGGTGCAGGATCCGGCGGTGCTGGCTGAGAAGTATCCGAAAGGTTTTACCTCTCCGAAACCGTACCTGCGCCTCACGCCGCAGCCGAACAAGTAATGCACGTAGGGTGGGCACTCCGTGCCCACGCGGTCTCACCGGTTGATTATTTTGCGGCCTTGAACACGTTTCGATATTCAAACGTTTGACCGCGTGGGCACGGAGTGCCCACCCTACGATACTTTTCATATATCGACTGTCGGCCCCATCATCCCCATTCCCACCCCGCGCATAAGCAAATAAGAATCTCATCGTTTGTCCCACGGCTGACCCGGCTTACTCTTGGGGCATGTTGATGACATATATTACCGCTGGCTTCGCGGTCGGCTTGCTGGTCGGAATGACCGGCGTGGGCGGCGGTTCGCTGATGACGCCGCTGCTGACGCTGCTGTTCGGCGTCTCGCCCACGGTTGCGGTCGGTACCGATCTCGCCTTTGCCTCGATCACCAAAAGCGCCGGCACCATCACCCACCGTTTCAACGGCACCGTCGACTGGGCCATCGTGCGCCGCCTGTGCCTGGGCGCGCTGCCGGCGGCCCTGATTGCCACCCTGATCCTGAGCCGCTATGGCGCCCTCGACGCGGCCATCGGCCAGGTGATCCGCTATTCGATCGCCGGCTCGGTGCTGCTCACCGTCGTCGCGCTGCTGTTCCGCCGCCGCATGATCGCCTGGATCCACGCCCATCCCGAGCGCCAGCTGCAGGGCAGGGCACTCAGCACCGCTACCATCGTCGCCGGCGCCGTGCTCGGCACCCTCGTCACCGTCTCCTCGATCGGCGCCGGCGCCATCGGTGCGACCTTGCTGGTGCTGCTGTACCCGAAATTGACCCCGGCACAAGTGGCCGGCACCGACATCGCCTACGCCGTGCCGCTGACCGCGATTGCCGCCGCCGGCCACTGGTGGCTGGGCTCGATCGACTGGACGCTGCTGGTGACCTTGCTGATCGGCTCGCTGCCCGGCATCACCCTCGGTTCAATGCTGGCGCGCAAGGTGCCGGAACGCTTCCTGCGGGCGCTGCTGGCAATGACGCTCACAGGTGTCGCCGTGAAACTCATCTACTGAGTGATGTAAGGTTCACCACGCTAATAGCGTAATTCGTCTATGCAAATGAAGATTCCTTCGTTTGGTTTATGAGTTGGAAGTGAGATTATTACAGTCCGTTAGAAGAATTTGTAATAAGGACGCCATGCACACTCTCAAGCCGCGCGCACCAGGCCGGGTCATTCCCGGTTTCGGGCTGTCGCTCGGGTTCACGATCTTTTATCTCGCACTGATCGTGCTGATCCCGCTGTCGGCGGTCTTCCTGAAAACCTTCACGATGAGCTGGGACGCGTTCTGGACGGCGGTCTCGTCCGACCGTGTCGTCGCCTCCTATAAGCTCAGCTTCGGCGCCTCGCTGCTCGCGGCGGCGCTGAACGTCGTGTTCGGCGGCATCGTCGCCTGGGTGCTGGTGCGCTATAAATTTCCCGGCAAGCGCTTCGTCGACGCCCTGGTCGATTTGCCGTTCGCGCTGCCGACCGCGGTGGCCGGCATCACGCTGACCGCCCTGTATTCGAACAACGGCTGGATCGGCAAGTACCTCGAAACCTTCGGCATCAAGGTCGCCTTCACGCCGCTCGGCGTCGTCGTCGCCCTGACCTTCATCGGCCTGCCCTTCGTGGTGCGCACGGTGCAGCCGGTGCTGGAAGAGGCCGAGCGCGAGCTCGAAGAAGCGGCGGCCAGCCTGGGCGCGAGCCCGCTGCAGACCTTCTTCCGCGTGATCCTGCCCTCGATCGTGCCGGCCCTGCTGACCGGCTTCGCCCTCGCCTTTGCGCGCGCCACCGGCGAGTACGGCTCCGTCATCTTCATCGCCGGCAACCTGCCGATGGTGTCCGAGATCACGCCGCTCTTCATCATCACCAAACTGGAGCAGTACGACTATGCCGGCGCCACCGCGATTGCGGTCGTGATGCTGATCGTCTCCTTTATCCTGCTCCTGACGATCAACCTGTTGCAGGCCTGGACCCGCAGAAGGGCAGGCAAGAAATGAGTGCAGTCCTGGATAAACCTTTGGTGACACCGCAAAGTTCAACGCGCCGCGTGAAGACGAATGCCTTCGAGCCGAACTGGGTACGCTACACCCTGATCGCCGTCGCGCTGCTGTTCCTGACCCTGTTCCTGTTCGTGCCGCTGGTCGCCGTGTTCACCGAAGCCCTGAAGCGCGGCTGGGACACCTACGTCGAATCGATTCTCGACCCAGACGCCATCTCGGCGATCAAGTTGACCCTCATCGCGGCCGGCATCGCAGTGCCGCTGAACCTGGTGTTCGGCGTCGCTGCCGCCTGGGCGATCGCGAAGTTCGACTTCAAGGGCAAGAGCGTGCTGCTGACCCTGATCGACCTGCCGTTCTCGGTGTCCCCGGTGATCGCGGGCCTGATCTACGTGCTGCTGTTCGGCGCCCAGGGCTGGTTCGGCGAGTGGCTGATGGACCACGACATCAAGATCCTGTTCGCGGTGCCGGGCATCGTGCTGGCCACCGTGTTCATCACCTTCCCGTTCGTCGCGCGCGAGTTGATCCCGCTGATGCAGCAGCAGGGGACCGAGGAGGAAGAGGCCGCGCTGGTGCTGGGCGCCTCGGGCTGGCAGACTTTCCGCCGCGTGACGCTTCCCAACATCAAGTGGGGCCTGCTGTACGGCGTGATCCTGTGTAATGCGCGGGCGATGGGCGAGTTCGGCGCGGTGTCGGTGGTGTCGGGCCACATCCGCGGCGAGACCAACACCATGCCGCTGCAGGTCGAGATCCTCTACAACGAATACAACTTCACGGCCGCGTTCGCGATCGCGTCCCTGCTGGCGCTGCTCGCGCTGGTGACGCTGGCCATCAAGACCTTTATCGAATGGCGTCTGCACCAATCCATGAAAGCAGACACCGGTACCACGGAGCGCACGCAATGACGATCGAAGTCCAACACATCCGCAAGCAGTTCGGCCAGTTCAAGGCGCTCGACGACGTCTCGCTGCAATTCCCGAATGGCGAGCTGACCGCCTTGCTCGGCCCTTCGGGCTGCGGCAAGACCACGCTGCTGCGCATCATCGCCGGCCTCGAGCATCCGGACAGCGGCTCGGTGCTGCTCGACGGCCAGGATGCCTCGAGCAGCCACGTGCGCGAACGCCAGGTCGGCTTCGTGTTCCAGCACTACGCGCTCTTCAAGCACATGACCGTGTTCGAGAACGTCGCCTTCGGCCTGCGCGTGCGTCCGCGCCGCGAGCGTCCATCCGAGCAGCAAATTCGCGACAAGGTGAAGCAGCTGCTGGAACTGGTGCAGCTCGACTGGATCGCCGACCGCTATCCGCCGCAACTGTCCGGCGGCCAGCGCCAGCGTATCGCGCTGGCCCGTGCCCTGGCCGTGGAGCCGCGGGTTCTGCTATTGGATGAGCCCTTCGGCGCGCTCGATGCCAAGGTGCGCAAGGAACTGCGCCGCTGGCTGCGCCGCCTGCACGACGACCTGCACGTGACTTCGATTTTCGTGACCCACGACCAGGAAGAAGCATTGGAGGTGGCGGACCAGGTGGTGGTCATGAACAAGGGCCGCGTCGAACAGCTCGGCACGCCGGAAAGCGTGTACAACGCGCCGGCTTCGCCGTTTGTCTACAGCTTCCTCGGCAACGTGAATCTGTTCCATGGCCGCGTGCACGACGGCGTGCTGGCCAGCGGCGACGCCCTGTTCGACGCGCCCGGCCATGGCGGCGTGCAGAACGCCGACGGCATCGGCTATGTGCGTCCGCACGACCTCGACGTCGAACGCTACGCGGCCGGCAAGCAGGGCATCGTGGTGAAGCTGCGCCGCGCCCATGCGATCGGTCCGCTGGCCCAGCTCGACCTCGAGCGCACCGATAACGCCCAGCTGATCGAAGCCGTGATTCCGAACGAGCGCTTCGCCGGCCTCGGTCTCAAGGAAGGCGAGACCCTGCTCGTGCGGCCGCGCCAAATTCAAGTCTTTGTCGACGAAGGCGGTGGCATATGAACTTCCAGCAGCTGCGCTCGGTGCGTGAAGCGGCGCGCCGCAATTTTAACCTGACCGACGTCGCCAGTGCGCTGTTCACCTCGCAGCCGGGCGTGTCGCGCCAGATCCGCGAACTCGAGGACGAACTCGGCGTCGTCATCTTCGAGCGCAACGGCAAGCGCCTGACCGGCCTCACCGCGCCGGGCAAGGGCATCTTGAAAATCGTCGAGCGCCTGCTGGTGGAAGCGGAAAACCTGGCGCAGGCGAGCCAGGAATACTCGGCCCAGGACAGCGGCACGCTGACCATCGCCGTCACCCACACGCAGGCGCGCTATGCGCTGCCGCAGGTGGTGCAGTCCTTCCGCAATGCCTTCCCGAACGTGCGCATCGCCTTGCAACAGAGCGCGCCGGAACACATTGCCGAATACGTGCTCTCGGGCCGTGCCGACATCGGCATCGCGACCGAGGGCCTGACCGCCTTCCCGGACCTGGTGTCCTTCCCGTGCTACCGCTGGAGCCACGTCGTGGTAGCGCCCGACGGTCATCCGCTGCTGGGTAAAACGCCGCTGCGCCTGGAAGACCTGGCCGAGTATCCTTTGATCACCTACGACGTCGGCTACACGGGCCGCAGCCATATCGACGAGGCTTTCAGCAAGGCCGGGCTGGCGCCGGACATGGTGCTCACCGCCATGGACTCGGACGTCATCAAGCAGTATGTGTCGCTGGGGATGGGGGTCGGGATCATCGCCTCGATGGCGTTCGATCATGGACGCGACAGGGGATTGCGGGCGATCGAATCCTCGCACCTGTTTGCGCCGAACGTGACGCGCTTGGCCGTGCGGCGCGGGGCCTACCTGCGGGCGTATGCCTACCATTTCATCGAGCGCTTTGCGCCGGGGTTTACGAAGCAGGATATCGAGCGTTCGCTGGCGGCGGATGAGGCGGTGGGGATCTAGTTGATGTCGGTGCGCGTGCGGCTGACTTGCCGGTAACTATCACCGCGTGGGCGGGGGACCCGCCCACCCTACATGTATGAAAAGAACGTAAGGTGGGCGGCTCGTAATTCAGGCCACTGGCCTGAATTACCCCACGCGTTCAACGCACGTCAGCAACCCACGGAAGTCTTACTGCCCCGGATTCGTGATCCGCGCATGGATCGCATCGATCGCTGCGATCACCTCTGCGGACAGCATGATCTCCGCCGCATCGATGTTCTCCATCAGCTGCTCCAGCGTCGTCGCCCCGATGATGGTCGACCCCACGAACCAGCGCGAATAACACCAGGCGAGCGCCATCTGCGCCGGCGTCATGCCATTTGCACGCGCCAGCGCCGCATACTCGGCCGTCGCCGCCAGCACCTCGGGCCGCACATAACGAGGGCTCCAGTTCGGCGGGAAGATCGTCAGCCGCCCATGCGCCTTCGGATTGTCCAGGTACTTGCTTGTGAGCTGCCCGAACGCCAGCGGACTGTAAGCCAGCAGGCTGACGTCCGACCGGAAGCAGGTCTCATCCAGCAGCGAGGTCTCGAACGCCCGCGCCGTCAGGTTGTACAGGTTCTGGATCGTCGCAATGCGCGGCAGCCCGCGCGTTTCCGCCAGCTTCACGTATTCGCACACGCCCCAGGAACTCTCGTTCGAGACGCCGATCTCGCGGATCTTGCCCGCCTTGACCAGTTCGCCCAGCGCGCCCAGCGTTTCCTCGATCGGCACGCTGCTGCGCTCGCGCGTCGGATTGAAGCTGTTGGCGCCGAAGATCGGCAAGTTGCGGCTCGGCCAGTGAATCTGGTACAGGTCGATGTAATCCGTCTGCAGGCGCTGCAGACTCGTTTCGACGGCAGCACGGACATTCGCCGCGTCCAGGTCGTGTGAAGAACCTCGAATCCAAGCCATGTTCGCGTTCGGACCAGCGATTTTCGAGGCGATTACCAGGTCGTCGCGGCGGCCGCGTTGTTGCAGCCAGCTGCCGATGAAACGTTCGGTCGAACCTTGCGTCTCGGCGCGGCCCATGACCGGGTACATCTCGGCCGTGTCGATGAAATTGATGCCGCGTTCGACCGCGTAGTCGAGCTGGCGGTGGGCATCACTTTCCGTGTTCTGTTCGCCGAAAGTCATCGTGCCGAGGCAGACCTTCGACACGAGCAGGTCGCTGCGCCCGAGGCGTTTGCGTTCCATAACAATCTCCTTATGCGCGCAGCGCGTCCGCGCATTCGCGCACCAGGGCCGGGCCGCGGTAGATCAGGCCACTGTACAGCTGCACCAGCTGGGCGCCGGCCGCCATTTTTTCCTTCGCGTCCTGACCCGACAGGATGCCGCCGACGCCGATGATCGGGATGGCGTCGCCGAGTTCCTTCTTCATCGCGCGGATCACGATGTTCGACAGGTCGAACACCGGCGCGCCGGATACGCCGCCCGTCTCCATGCCGTGCCGGTAGCGCTCGACGTCGCGCCGGTTCAGCGTGGTGTTGGTGGCGATGACGCCGTCGATCTTGTGGCGCAGCAGGGCGCCGGCGATGTTCTGGATCTGCTCGGCGTCGATGTCCGGTGCGATTTTGAGGGCCAGCGGCACGTAGCGGCCGTAGTCGTCGGCCAGGCGGGTCTGTTCGGCCTTCAGCTGCGAGAGCAGGGCGTCGAGTTCCGACGCGCCCTGCAGCTGGCGCAGGTTCTTCGTGTTGGGCGAGGAGATGTTGACCGTCACGTAGCTGGCGTACGGGTACACCTTGCGCAGGCAGGCCAGGTAGTCGTCGGCCGCACGTTCAATCGGGGTGTCGGCGTTCTTGCCGATGTTCAGGCCGAGCACGCCCTGCTGTTCCTGGTAGAAGCGCGAGGCTTGCACGTTGGCGACGAAGGCGTCGACGCCGCCGTTATTGAAGCCCATGCGGTTGATGATGCTGCGCGCCGCCGGCACGCGGAACATGCGCGGTTTCGGGTTGCCGGCCTGGGCGCGCGGCGTCACGGTGCCGATCTCGATCGAGCCGAAGCCGAGCGCGGCCAGGCCGTCGATGTAGGCGCCATCCTTGTCCAGGCCCGCGGCCAGGCCCACCGGGTTCGGGAAGGTGATGCCCATCACGGTGCGCGGATCGGCGGCAGGCTTCTTGAACATGCCCGTCATACCGCCGCGGGCGGCGCGGCGCAGGGCCGGCAGGGTCAGGTTGTGGGCGGTTTCCGCAGGCAGCGTGAACAGCAGGGGGCGGGCGAGGGTGTAGAGGAGTTTGTCGGACATGGAGCGCTCGAAAGAAAGTTCGCGCCATTGTACCGTGCGCGGGGCAGGCCGCTAACGGTCGAGGATGCCCCACACGCCGTTGATCCGCGCTTCCAGCGGACGGAAGTTGATTTTATAAGCCATCTTCGGGCTCTGTTCGATCCAGTAGCCGAGGTAGACGAAGGGCAGCCCGAGTTCGCGCGCCTGGGCCACCTGCCACATCACGTTGTAGGTGCCGAAGGAGGCGCCGACCACGTCGGGGTCGAAGAAGGTGTAGACCGAGGACAGGCCGTCCGACAGGACGTCGATGATCGACACCATGCGCAGCGTACCGTCGGGTTCGCGGAATTCGACCAGGCGCGTGTTGACCCGGCTTTGCAGCAGGAACTGGGCGTACTGGTCGCGGCTGTCCTGGTCCATGCCGCCGCCGACGTGGCGCGTGGTCTGGTAGCGCAGGTAGAGCGCGTAGTGCTCGTCCGAGAACGAGAGGTTGGCGACCATGGCCGTGAGGTCGCCATGGCGCTTCCAGGCGCGGCGCTGGGTGCGGTTGGGTGCGAACTCGGCGCAGCGCACGCGCACCGGGATGCAGGCCTGGCAGCCGTCGCAATACGGGCGGTAAGTAAAAATGCCGCTGCGGCGGAAGCCGTTCTTCACCAGTTCGGAATACACGTCCGCATTGATCAGGTGCGAAGGCGTGGCGACCTGCGAGCGCGCCTGGCGTGCGTCGAGGTAGCTGCACGGATACGGGGCGGTCGTGTAGAACTGCAGCGTGGAGAAGGGCAGGTCGTTTAGGTGCGTCATGCAAAGCTCTCGGAGCGACGTGATGAACCTATTCTAACGAATAGGTACCCCGCGCACGGTTAAGCATCCAACGGTGCGACGGGTTCCCAGGGCCCGATTGACGGTTCGCGGATCGCGGCCCGCAAATGCTGCAGGAAGACGCTGCGCGGAATCGGCGCCGCGCCCAGCGAGGCCAGGTGCCCGGTTTCCTGCTGACAGTCGACCATGCGCACGCCGTTCTTGCGCAGGAAGGCCACCAGGTAAGCCAGCGCCACCTTCGAGGCGTCGGAGACGCGCGCGAACATCGATTCGCCATAGAACATGCGCCCGATGCAGACGCCGTAGGCACCGCCGACCAGCTCGCCGTCGAGCCAGACTTCGGCCGAGTGGGCATAACCGAGCGCATGCAGGCCGGTGTAGCCGTCGATGATGTCCTGCGAGATCCAGGTGCCGGGGCCGTCGCGCCGCGGAGCTGCGCAGGCGCGCATCACGGCCTCGAAATCGTTGTCGAATTTCACTTGCCAGCGCCCGCCTTCCTGACGGCTGCGCTCGACACGGCGCAGGGTTTTGCGCAGGCTGTCGCTGACCTTGAAGTCGCTTGTATAGAGCACCATGCGCGGATCGGTGCTCCACCAGAGGATGGGCTGGCCTTCGGAGAACCAGGGGAAAATGCCGTTCTGGTAGGCCAGCAGCAGGCGCTTGGGCGAGAGGTCGGCGCCGGCCGCGAGCAGGCCGGGCGCATCTATCGTCAGCGCCTCGGATACGTCGGGAAACGGCGTATGCGCGTCAAGCCAGGGAATCATGAGCTGCCCTCGCAGGAATCAGTCTGGTTCGCGCGGCGCAATCATCGGGCGCCGGATGTCGTGGCTGTGCACGCCATACGTGCTGCCGGGTGTCTCCCGCATTTTGACGCGGTCGGCAAAGAACAGTTCCAGGGTCGTGCGGATGGTCGGGAAGGCGAGATCGTCCCAGGGGATGTCCTGCTCGGCGAACAATTGCACGTCCAGGCTTTCCTCGCCCGGCGCGAAGTCGAGGTCGAGCAGGCGGGCAAGATAAAACATGTGGACCTGGTGCACGTGGGCGACATTGAGCAGCGAGAACAGCGGGCCGATCTCGATGTTGGCGCCGGCTTCTTCCTCGGTCTCGCGTACGGCCGCTTCGCTGGTGGTCTCGCCGTTTTCCATGAAGCCGGCCGGCAGCGTCCAGTAGCCGTGGCGCGGCTCGATCGCGCGCCGGCACAGCAGTACCTGCAGCGTACCGTCCTGCTCCCAGACGGGAATGGAGCCGATCACCATCTTCGGGTTCTGGTAATGAATCGTGCCGCACTGAACGCACACATGGCGCGGCCGGTTGTCGCCTTCGGGGATGCTTAGCGCGACCGCGTGGCCGCACTCGGAACAAAAGTTCATAGAGAATCGGAAGAATGAATATCCGTCTACTTTACACGCTATTCGTTCGGCTGTGCCGCCACGGCGGCTCGGCAGCAGTGTTGCTCTCACGCCATTCACGGCGTCAATCGTCCGCGGCGCCGGCATTGGATTTGCCTAAGCGGCCGAATCCGCGTATAATTCATTTCATCAGACGCGGGGTGGAGCAGTCTGGCAGCTCGTCGGGCTCATAACCCGAAGGTCACAGGTTCAAATCCTGTCCCCGCAACCAAATTCAGAAAGCCGCTGACTTGAAAAGGTCAGCGGCTTTTTACTTTCAGGTCCTTTTGCCGGACTCGACCTGCATCAAACCCGTCTACCGCACTTGCCGAACTCGGCGTTGTCCAACACACAGCTGGCCCGGCCATGGGATCGTCCCCGCGGCGCGCGCCGACACGTCCAACGCATATGAGCGGATTCGACCATGATTACTGTTGAAGACATCAACGAGGCTTGGGGCTGGATGGGCTTGCGTGCCGTGGAGATACTCGGCGCCAACGCTTTCGGCAACCTGATCCTGCGCGACGCCGACGGCAGCTACTGGCGCCTGCGGCCGCAAGACCTGTGCTGCGAGCCGGTGGCTGAAGACCGCGCCGCCCTCGATGCGCTTTCCTATAACCAGGATTTTCTCAACGACTGGTACATGCCGGAACTGGTGCACCTCGCCGAGTCCACGCTGGGACCGCTGACCGACGACCGCACCTATTGCCTCAAGATTCCCAGTGCGCTCGGCGGGCACTACGGCAGCGAGAACCTGGCGACCGTGCCCTTGTCCGAGCTGATCCGGTTTTCGGGGGAGGGCGCGCAGCAATTGGAGGGGATGCCGCGCTGGAATTGACTAGGCTGTTGGTTGGCTGAGGCTGGCCCACAGATACGCGGCAGCCATCGTGCGGTGCGGGCTGTACTGCGCAAGCCAGGCCTGCGTGCGTGCCAGGCCCGGCTTTTCCGTTTCGCCCAGCAACCTGCCGAGGGCGCCGCGCACGGCAACGTCGCCTTCGAGCGAGCAATCGGCATAGCCATAGCCGCGCAGCAGCGTGTAATTCACGGTCCAGGGACCGATGCCCTTGATCGCCAGCAGCGCCTGCGCGGCGCGCGCCGGGTCGTCGTCCTGCGCCAGTTGCAGTTCGCCCTCGGCCGCCATGCGCGCCACGCGCAGCAGGGTTTCGGCCTTGGCGCGCGAGAACTTGCGGCTGGTGAGGGTGTCGAGCTCGAGGCGCGCGACGTCCTGCGCTTCCGGATAGCACCACAGGCCGCTGCTGTGAGCGCGGCCCGCCTGCTGGATGAAGGTGCGGCGCAGGCTGATGGCAAACGGCAGATTGATCTGCTGGCCGATGATGGCCCAGGTCAGGGCTTCGAAGACGGTGGCGGACTGGACGATACGCAAGCCCGGCTGGCGCGCGACCAGTGGACCGAACAGCGGATCGTCGCGCACGAAGACGGCGAACGGCGCCGGGTCGATGCGCAGCGCCAGGATGTTGCGCAGCGCTTCCTGGGCCAGCGTCAGTGTCTTTGCATCGAGTTCGCCGTCGGCTGCGATGCGGCAGGCGGCCGTCTCCGGCGTCAGCGCGACGTCGAACAGCACCGGCACGCCGCCCAGCAGCACGGCTTTGCGCAGATGGGCGTCCTCGACCTGTTCGGCCAGCCCCTCGGCATCGCGCGCATGAAATGCCAGTACGTCGGCGCTGCGGTAATCCGGCGGCAGCGCGATTGACGGCGCCAGTACTGTCATGGTTTGGCGGCAGCTGTGGCTGGCCGGCCGAAGCGCGGCACGAAGCCCGTTACCAGGGCGGTACCGATCAGGACGATGGCGGCGCCGGCCAAGGTATGCCAGCCGACGGCTTCGCCCAGGAACAGCGCGCCCCACAGGATGCCGAACACGGGATTCAGGAAGGTCACCGTCAGGGCCGAGGTCGGGCCGACTTCGGCGATCAGGCGGAAATAGATCAGGTAGGCGATGCCGCTGCACAGCACGCCCAGCGCGAGCACCGCGGCCCAGACGCCCGGCGTCGCCGTGCCGGGCGACGGGAAGAAGGGCAGCGCGGGCAGCACGAACAAGGTCGCCGCCCACATGGTGCCGTGGGCGTTCGCGAAGGGTTCGACCGACTTGGCCGATTTCGCATACAGGCTGGCGATGCTGTAGCACAGGGCCGCCGCCAGCGCCGCGGCGATCGCCAGGCCCGCACCGGGCAGGCGCGAGACGTCGTCGAAGCCGACCAGCAAGGCCACGCCCACCGTGCCCAGCACAAGGCCGAGGCCGCTGCGCAGGGTGATCGGCTGGCGTGCCCAGACGGCGCCGAGCAGCGCGCCCCACATCGGCGCGGTTGCGTTCAGCACCGACAGCACCGAGGCCGTCAGCGTGCGCGCGCCATAGGCGAACAGCAGGAAGGGCAGCGCCGAGTTGAAGAAGCCCAGCATCAGGTAATGCTTCCAGTGCGCGCGCAGCTCGAGCTTCTTGCGCAGCACCAGGCCGACGGCGGCCAGGAACAGGGCGGCGAACAGCACCCGGTATTCGATCAGCACGGCCGGCCCCAGCACGGGCGCGCCGATGCGCATGAAAAGGAAGGAGCCGCCCCAGATGGCGGCCAGCAGCAGAAGGCGCAGGAAATTGGCTGTGTTCATGATCGATTCAGAAAGCGGAGCCGCATGGTGCCACACGGCGCGCGGCCACGCACCCTGTTTATTGCTCTTGTATCAAAGCGCGCAGACAGCGTCCGTGGCCGGCTGCGGCGCGGCCGCGTGCGGTACCAGCATGGAAGGCGAGACGCCGTTCTTCATCGCCGTCATCTCGGCCAGGATCGCGATGCCGATCTCGGAGGGCGTCTTGCTGCCGATGTAGAGGCCGATCGGGCCGTGCAGGCGGTCGAGTTCCACATCGCTGAGGTCGAACAGTTTCAGGCGTTCGCGCCGGCGCGCATTGTTCAGGCGCGAGCCGATCGCGCCGACATAGAAGGCGTCCGATTTCAGCGCCTCCATCAGCGCCAGGTCGTCGAGCTTCGGGTCGTGGGTCAGCGCCACCACGGCGCTGCGCGCATCGAGTTTCGCTTCGATCACCAGGTCGTCCGGCATCGTGTGCACGAGCTCGACGCCGGCCACGTTCCAGGCGGCCCGGTATTCCTCGCGTGGGTCGCAGACGATGACGCGGTAATCCATGGCGCTCGCCACCTGCGCCAGGAAGCGCGACAGGGGACCGGCGCCGATGATGAACAGGCGCCAGCGCGGACCGTGGATCGTGTACAGCGCTTCGTCTTCGACGCGCAGCACGGCGCCCGGCGCCGCTTTGCCCAGCGTGGCGGCGCCGCTGCCGAGATCGAGCCGGCGCTCCAGCAATTCTCCGCCTTCCAGGCGCTGCAGCAGCTCGCGCAGGCCGCTGTTGGAACCCAGCGGCTCAATGGCCAGCTCGATGGTGCCACCGCAGGGCAGGCCGAAGCGGTGGGCGTCGTCGGCGCTGATGCCATAGCTGACGATGTGAGGCCGCGCATCCGGCGCGATGCCGCGTTCCCGCACCTTCTCGATCAGGTCATCCTCGATGCAGCCGCCCGAGACCGAGCCGATCACGCGGCCATCGTCGCGCACTGCCAGCGTGGCCCCGATCGGGCGCGGGCTCGAGCCCCAGGTCTTGATGACGGTGACCAGCTGGCAGCGGTGACCGCCATCGAGCCAGCTGGCGGCGGTCTTGAGTACGTCGAGGTCGAGGCTGTCCATGGTCAGGGCGGTGCGGCTGGGTGAGGGATGTCAATGATACAAAAAAAGCGCGCCGGACGTCGGTAGGGTGGACGGGTCTCCCGTCCACGCGTTCAAATCACGCATGCGTCATCGCACATGCATTCGTTCGCATGATGTGAATAGTTGTAGGGTGGGCGCCCCGTGCCCACCGATGTGAACCAATGGTGGGCACAGAGCGCCCACCCTACTACGGCGTTAATGGCTTTCTGGAAGACTTCTTCGCCTTCACATCCTCGACCGCCAGCTCCATCGCCGTCAGCCGCGCCGCCGTCGACGGATGGTTGGCAGTAAAGCCATTGGCCACGCTGGCCGGATACGCCGATGCGAAGCGCTTCCAGAACGCGGGCGCGCCTTCGATGTTGTAGTCGGCGCGCGCCAGCAGGAAGATGGCGAGGCGGTCGGCGGCGGCGTCGAGGTTCTGTGGCATGGCCTTGATGCCGGCGCTGCCGTTCAGCATGCCGGTGTCGGGACTCATGCGCGTCAGGTTGTCGATCACGCTGTCGAGCGTGGCCTGGTTGCGCTGGGCTTTCGGGTGTTCGAGGATGTTGTGCGCCATCGTGCGCGCCAGCACGTAGGCCAGCTCGTCGTCGTTGCGCACCACGCCGAGCATGCCGCGCGTGACCATCACGCGCGCGCCGTCGGCGTAGGCGTTGACGTTGTCGCCGTTGCCCAGTTCGATGCCGAAGCCGCAGGCGCGCGTCACGGGAATGCTCAGGTCGCGCGGGCGGCCGTCGCGTTCGATCGTCAGCGGCAGGGCCGAGTGCGACGCCATCAGGCCGCCGAACACGCCGCCCACCGTCGAGGGTGCGCTCGGACCGGTCGGCAGGGGCTTGCCGCCGGCCGCGACCAGGTCGTCGCCCAGGCGCAGGCCGGCCTTCGCGGCGCCGCTGCCGGCCAGCACGCCGGTCACCTGCAGGCGCTCGTCCATGCCGAAGGCCACGTGCGCGGCCTCGTTGTAGACGCCAGGGTAGGAGTGACGGTTCTTCGCAGTGAAGCCGAGCAGGTTGCGCGCGTGTTTCGGGCACAGTTCGGCATTGTCGATCAGCAGCGGGGCCGCGACGCGGTACAGGCGGTCCTGCATGGCCGCCATCTTCGTCAGCGTGTCGGCCGCGGCCGCCATTTGCGGCGTGAGCGGCGTGCCTTGCGGCGTTTCCGTTACCGGGCCGCCCGGCATACCGGGCTGGCGGACCTGGGGCTGGGTGCCACAAGCCGCCAGCAGGACAGCAACAGCAATACCCAGCGCGGCTGGACGCAGACGTTCAATGCGAATCATTTTTCTCCTTCTACGATTTGTTATTGTTTTCCGGTGCTCCCGAATCCTCCGGCGCCCCGTTCGCTCGATGCAAACTCGTCGACGACATTGAAGCCCACCTGCAGGACGGGCACGATCACCAGCTGCGCCAGGCGGTCCAGCGGCTGCAGCGTGAAGGCGGCATGTCCGCGGTTCCAGGTCGAGACCATCAGCTGGCCCTGGTAATCGGAGTCGATCAAGCCTACCAGATTGCCCAAAACAATGCCGTTCTTATGGCCGAGTCCACTGCGCGGCAGGATCATGGCTGCATAGCCCGGATCGGCCACGTGGATCGCCAGGCCGGTCGGCACCAGCACGGTCTGGCCCGGCTCGAGGGTGAGCGGCGCGTCGAGGCAGGCGCGCAGGTCGAGACCGGCGCTGCCGGCGGTCGCATAGGCCGGCAGGAGTTCCTTCATGCGCGGGTCGAGGATTTTGACGTCGATGGTTTTCATGTAGTGCTATTCGGGTGAATCAGGTAAGTAGGGAGCGCTGTTCGAGGCGCTTGCCGATTTCGGACACCAGCTGGCGCGCCAGCGTCAGCTTGTCGGCGCGCGGCAGCACGGTGTGGCCGTTCTCGTCGAACAGGACGATGGAATTCTGGTCCTGGCCGAAGGTGTGGTGACCGATATTCCCGACCAGAAGTGGAATGCCCTTGCGCTCGCGCTTGGCGGCGCCGTATTCGACCAGGTTCTCCGACTCCGCGGCAAAGCCCACGCAGTAAGGCCAGCCCGACAGCGAGGTGGTGGCTGCAACGGAGGCCAGGATGTCGGCGTTCTGCACGAATTCGAGCTGGGGCGGGGCGCCGCCTTCCTGCTTTTTCAGTTTCTGCTCGCTGGCATTCGCCACGCGCCAGTCGGCCACCGCCGCCACGCCGATGAACACGTGCTGGCCCTCGACGCCGGCCATGACGGCGTCGTGCATCTGCTGGGCCGACAAGACGTCGATGCGGCGCACGCCGTGCGGCGTCGGCAGGGCCGTGGGCCCCGACACCAGCGTCACCTCGGCGCCCGCTTCGCGCGCGGCGCGGGCGATGGCGTAGCCCATCTTGCCGGACGATAGATTCGTGATGCCGCGCACCGGATCGATCGCCTCGAAAGTCGGACCGGCAGTGATCAGCACGCGCTTGCCGGCCAGGATCTTGTGCTGGAAGGAGGCGACCAGTTCCTCGAGCAGCTGCTCGGGTTCGAGCATGCGGCCCAGGCCCGTTTCGCCGCAGGCCTGTTCGCCCGCGGCCGGTCCGAAGATGCAAATGCCGTCCTGGCGCAGGGTGGCGACGTTGCGCTGCGTCGCCGGGTTCTGCCACATCTCGACGTTCATCGCCGGCGCGACCAGCAGCGGCACGCCGTGCGGACGGGCCAGGCACAGGGTCGAGAGCAGGTCGTCGCAGACGCCGTGCGCGAGTTTGCGGATGAAGTCGGCCGAGCAGGGCGCGATCAGCACGGCGTCGGCGCCGCGCGTGAGGTCGATGTGCGCCATGTTGTTGGGCATGCGCGGATCCCACTGGTCGAGCCAGACCGTGTTGCCGGAAAGGGCCTGCAGGGTCACGGGGCCGATGAAATGGGTCGCGGCATCGGTCATCACGACTTGCACCTGCGCGCCCTGCTTGATGAGCGCGCGGCACAGTTCCGCCGCCTTGTAGCAGGCCACGCCTCCGGAGAGGCCGAGGACGATTTTTTTACCTTGCAGGTCCATGCTCATCGCGTATCCCTTCAATGTTTGTTCACGCGGCGCAGTTCGTCCACGATGAACAGGAAGGCGCCGACCGAGATGCCGATGTCGGCGACATTAAAGGCCGGGAAGTGGCCCCAGCCGCGCCAATAAAAGTCGAGGAAGTCGACCACGTGGCCATAGGCGACGCGGTCGATCACATTGCCCACGGCGCCGCCCAGGATCAGGGCCAGGGCCCAGCAGAACAGGCGCTGGCCGGCGTGGCGCTTCAGGAGGTAGAGGATGAAGCCGATGGCGCCGACCGCGATCGCGGTGAAGAACCAGCGCTGCCAGCCGCCCTGGTCGCCGAGGAAGGAGAAGGCCGCGCCCGGGTTATACACGAGCACCAGGTTGAAGAAGCTGGTAATCGGCAGGGTTTCGCCGTAGGAGAAGGTCTTCTGCACCGTGATCTTGGTGAGCTGGTCGACCAGCACGACGAGGAAGGCGATGCCGAGCCAGGGGCCGATTCCGGCGCCGCTGCTGTGGACCTTGGAGATCGTTGGTTTTTTCTTGGTTGCCATGGGAGTTCAGGTCTGGATAAGAAAAACCGCCATGCCGGGTCGCGACATGGCGGTTGCTTGCCGGGGCCTTACGCGAAGCGGCGTGCTTCGCCGGCGCCGAACAGGTTGCTCACGCAGCGGCCGCACAGGCCCGCGTGCTCGTGATTGTGTCCCACGTCGCGGCGGTAGTGCCAGCAGCGCTCGCACTTCGGCGCTTCCGACGGCGTCACCTGCACCGACTCTTCCGCTTCGTTGGCGGCCTGCTCCACGATCGCTTGCGAGGTGATGAAGACGAACTTCAGGTCGTCGTCCAGGCTTGCCAGCAGCTCGTGCTTGGCGCCCGCGGCCTTGATCGTCAGCTCGGCCTGCAGCGAGGAACCGATCGCACCCGATGCGCGCACCTCTTCCAGCTGCTTGGTGACATCCGCACGCACCTCACGCAGGGCCGCATACTTGGCCAGCAGCGCTTCGGCGTCCGGCAGTTCCGGGAAGGTCCACAGGGTCTGCGTGAAGATGGTCTCGTCGCTGTCGGCATAGGCTTGCTGGCCCGCGAACACGGCCCAGGCTTCCTCGGCGGTAAAGGAGAGCACCGGCGCCATCACGCGCAGCAGCGCATGCGCGATGTGCCACAGCGCGGTCTGGGCCGAGCGGCGCGCCTGCGAATCCACGCCCGTCGTGTACAGGCGGTCTTTCAGGATGTCGAGATAGAAGCCGCCCAGGTCTTCCGAGCAGTAGTTCTGCAGGCGCGAGACGACCGGGTGGAACTCGTAGCGGTCGAAGTGGGCGGCGACGTCCTTCTGCAGCTGCGCCATCGACGCGATCGCATAGCGGTCGATCTCGAACAGTTCGGCCACCGGCACGGCGTGCTTGTTCGGGTCGAAGTCCGAGGTGTTCGCCAGCAGGAAGCGCAGCGTGTTGCGTATGCGGCGGTAGGACTCCGTCACGCGCTTCAGGATCTCTTCGCCGATCGACAGCTCGCCCGTGTAGTCGGTCGAAGCGACCCACAGGCGCAGGATGTCGGCGCCGAGGGTGTCCGAGATTTTCTGCGGCGCGAGCGTGTTGCCCAGCGATTTGCTCATCTTCTTGCCGTTCTCGTCGACGGTGAAGCCGTGGGTCAGCAGCGCCTTATAGGGCGGCGTCCCGTTCAGCATCGAGGAGGTCAGCAGCGAGGAGTGGAACCAGCCGCGGTGCTGGTCCGAGCCTTCCAGGTACAGGTCGGCCGGGAAGGTCGACTGCTGGGCGTGCGAGCCGCGCAGCACGGTCTGGTGGGTGGCGCCGGAATCGAACCAGACGTCCAGAGTGTCCTTGTTCTTCTCGTAGACATCGGCGTCGTCGCCCAGCAGTTCGCGCGGGTCGAGCGCCTGCCAGGCGTCGATGCCGTTCGCTTCGATCAGCTTGGCGACCTGCTCCAGCAGTTCCGGAGTGCGCGGGTGCAGTTCGCCCGTTTCCTTGTGGATGAAGAAGGCCATCGGCACGCCCCACTGGCGCTGGCGCGACAGGGTCCAGTCCGGACGGTTCTCGATCATGCCGTGCAGGCGTGCCTGGCCCCAGTCCGGGAAGAACTGGGTTTTTTCGATGCCGGCCAGCGCGGTCTGGCGCAGGGTCGGGCCGCCATCCTTTGGCGTGATGTCCATGCCGGCGAACCACTGGCTGGTTGCGCGGTAGACGATCGGGGTCTTGTGGCGCCAGCAGTGCATGTAGCTGTGGTCGAACATTTTCAGTTCGAACAGGGCGCCGGCTTCGGTCAGCGCGGCGCAGATCGGTTTGCTCGCTTCCCAGATCGTCAGGCCGCCGAACAGCGGCAGAGTCGATGCAAAGCGGCCATCGCCCATGACAGGCTTGAGGATCTCGTCGTCCTTCATGCCGTGCGCCTTGCACGAGATGAAGTCTTCCAGGCCATAGGCAGGCGCCGAGTGGACCACGCCGGTGCCGCTGTCGGTGGTGACGTAGTCGGCCAGGTAGACCGGCGACAGGCGGTCGTAGAACGGATCGGCTGCGAACAGCGGATGCTTGAAGCGCATGCCTTCCAGCTTGTCGCCCGTGGTGGTGGCGATCACTTGACCTTCCAGCTTGTAGCGCTGCAGGCAGGATTCGACCAGGTCTTGCGCCAGGATCAGCAGCAGCGGCTCGCCATTGCGCTCGGCCTGGACCAGGGCGTAGGTGACTTCGGCGTTGACGTTGAGGGCCTGGTTCGACGGGATGGTCCACGGAGTCGTGGTCCAGATCACGATGAAGCCGTTCATGGTCGGCAGCGAGGACAGGCCGAAGGCGGCGGCCAGCTTCTCTTCTTCGGCGAACTTGAAGCCGACGTCGATTGCCGGGTCGCGTTTGTCCTGGTATTCGACTTCCGCCTCGGCCAGCGCCGAGCCGCAATCGAAGCACCAGTTCACGGGCTTCAGGCCGCGGTAGACATAGCCCTTGTCGAGCAGCTTGCCCAGCGCGCGCAGTTCGTCGGCCTCGTTACCGTAGGCCATGGTCATGTAGGGGTTTTCCCATTCGCCGAGCACGCCCAGGCGGATGAAGCCGGCGCGCTGGCGGTCGATCTGCTCGAGCGCATAGGCGCGGGCCTTCTGCAGCACTTCGGCGGTCGGCAGGTTCTTGCCGTAGAGTTTTTCGATCTGGATCTCGATCGGCATGCCGTGGCAGTCCCAGCCCGGCACGTAAGGCGCGTCGAAGCCGGCCATGGTGCGCGATTTGACGACCATATCCTTCAGGATCTTGTTCACGGCGTGGCCGAGGTGGATGTCGCCGTTCGCATACGGCGGACCGTCGTGCAGCACGAAAGTCGGACGGCCCTCGGCCGCCTTGCGGATGCGGTGGTAGATCTGCTTGTCCTGCCATTGCTTGACCCAGCCCGGCTCGCGCTTGGCGAGGTCGCCGCGCATCGGGAAGGGGGTGTCGGTCATGTTGACCGGGTACTTGCTCGCAGGCTTGCTATCAGGTTTCTTGGCCGCCTTCTGGGCAGGCGCGTTCTGGACGGGTTTGCTGTTTTCGGACATAAATTTCTTCGGTAAGGGAATACGGTATGGCTGCGCAAAGTGTGGGCGCAGCGGCGCGGGGAACGATGCCGTCGCGCGTCAAATTCGGTCGGTGGCGCTCAAGGCGCGGGCGCGCGCACTGCGGCTGCCAATGCTGCGCGCATCGGGCTGCGGCGTGTTGCGCGCGAACCAGGCGCGCGCCTGCTCGGCGTCGCGGTGGATGGCGGCGGTCAGCGTGTCGAGGTCGACATACTTTTCCTCGTCGCGCAGTTTTTGCAGGAACTCGACGCGCACCAGCTTGCCGTAGCAGGGACGGTCGTAGTCGAAGACGTGCACTTCCAGCAGCATGCGGCCGGCGTCCTCGACGGTCGGGCGCACGCCGAGACTGGCGACGGCCGGCAGCGGCTGCTCGGCCAGGCCGTGCACCTGCACGACGAAGATGCCTTGCACGGCAGGGCGGTGCGCGACGCGCAGGTTCAGGGTCGGAAAGCCCAGCGTGCGTCCCAGCTTGGCGCCGTGGATCACGTGGCCGGACATCGCATACGGGTGGCCGAGCAGGGCGCCGGTGGCCTGCAGGTCGCCGTCGGCCAGCGCCGCGCGCACGGCGGACGAGGAGATGCGCTGGTCGCCTTCGCGCACGGTGGGTAGCGTTTCGACGTGAAAACCGTAACGCTTGCCGGCTTCCATCAGCATGTCGACGGTGCCGGCGCGTTTGGCACCGAAACAGAAGTCGTCGCCCACCATCAGCCATTTCACGTGCAGGCCGTCGACCAGCACGCGCTCGATGAAGTCCTCGGGGGAGATGGAAGCGAACTGTTCGTTGAAGTGTTCGACGATGACGCGGTCGATGCCGGCCTGGGCCAGGTCTTCGAGCTTGTCGCGCAGGTTGGCGATGCGCGCCGGTGCGCGGCTGAGGTCGCCGCTACGCTGGGCGAAGTATTCGCGCGGATGCGGTTCGAAGGTCATCACCGCCGCTTCCAGTCCCAGCGTTTCGCTTGCAGCCCGGACGCGCGCCAGCAAGGCCTGGTGGCCGCGATGGACACCATCGAAGTTACCGATGGTGAGGGCGCACGGTGCGCGCGCCGCGTCGTTGGGAAGTCCGCGAAATACCTTCATTGGTGGTTCCAGAATGCCCGGCAAGCCTGCCACGCATGTCGTGGTCAACCATGCCGCGGGGCGAAAACCCTGATTATACGGTAAAGGCTTGTTGCAATGCGGAGAGAAGGGCGGGGCATGCCGGGTGGATGGCATGGAGGTCGCCCCGCCAAAAAAAACGCCGCCTGCGAACAGGCGGCGTTTCTGTGGAGCGTAAAGGCTATCAGGCCAGTGGCTTGTTGATCGCCATGATCCAGTAGCGGGCCAGTTCGGCGGTGCCTTCCTTGCCGCTCACACCCTTCAGGGTGTTGATCGCCTGCTGCTTCTTGCCGGCCGCGGCATAGGCTTCGCCCAGGCGCAGCTTGGCTTCGTCAGGGTAGCGCAGGCCGCCGGCCTTGATGGCGTTTTCCATCATCTTGAGGCCCTTGTCGGCCTGGCCCGACTGCACCAGGCTGTAGCCGAGCGAGACGAGGCCGTCGTTGTCCTTGGCAGCCGCGTATTCGGCTTCCAGGGCGGCGACGCCCTTGTTCTGCTCGGCCAGGGTTTTCTCGGCCAGGTCCTTCAGGCGCTGATGACGGGCGGCGTCGGGACCGGTGCCCAGGGCGCCGGCCTTGTAGCCCTTGTCGATGACCTTCAGGGCTTCGGCCGGTGCTTTCGCCTGCAGGACGAGCTGGGCCATTTCCATGTACTCGCTCGGCTTCTTCATCAGGCCGTTGGCCAGCTTCAGGCGGTAGATGTCGACCGACAGGCGGCCCGAGAAGCCAGGCTTGCCCTGCACGCGATTCAGCAGGTCATTCCAGTAATTGGCTTTCGGATAGTTGGCCGCCAGCTTTTCGATGGTGTTGACGTAGCCGACCTTGTCGTTCTTCTTGAGCTGGATGTTGGCCAGCATGCCGAGCTGGTCTTCGGTCATGCGACCGGCCTTTTCGGCGTTGCGCAGCTCGTTTTCCAGGGCAGCGGTGTTGCCCTGTTTGTAATAGTTCTGCAGCAGGTAGCCGCGCAGTTTTGGATCGTCGCCGTTTTTCAGCTGGCGCAGGATGGCTTCGTTTGCCTTGTTCAGTTCGCCGCCGCGCATGTAGATGCCGATCAGGCCTTCCGAGAACTGGCTGCGCTCGGATGCCGACAGCTTGCCCGAAGCGATCAGGGCTTCGAAGGCGTCGGCGGCGGTGCCGTAGTCGCCGGCCGAGGAGGCGGCGGAGGCGCGCACACGGTCGATCAGGTAGGCTTCATTCGGCGTCTTGCCGGAGACTTTGTCCGCTTCGCGCAGTTTTGCCAGGGCATCCTTGTGCTTACCCTGTTTCATCAGTGCCTGGGCTTCCTGCAGGCGCTTGCCGATTTCGGGACGCAGGGCTTCTGCCGCGTGGGCAGGGGCGAGGCCGATGACGGGCGTGGCGGCGGTAAAACCAAGGGCGGCCAGTGCGAGGCCGAGGTGTGCGAGACGGAATTTGCTCATGCTGTAGAAATCCTTCTTTGAAAATGGACACGGCAGGGAAACCCTGCCGTGTTGGTCAAGCCTGGTGCGGTTACTGGAACTGCTCGTTACCGACCATGCCGATCTTCGTGACGCCGAGACGTTGGGCCGTTGCCATGACACCGGCAACCACCTTGTACTCGACCAGCTTGTTCGGACGCAGGTGCACTTCCGGCTGGTTCGGCTGGGCAGCCACTTCATTCATCTTCGCTTCCAGCGTCGGACGATCAGGGATCGTCTGGCCGTCCCAGAGAATGGTACCGTCGAAGTCGACGTCGATCGTGACGACGCGCGGCTCTTCAGTCTGTGGCGGCGGGGTGCCGACCGGCATGTTCAGATTGACCGAGTGGTTTTGCTTCGGAATCGTGATAATCAACATGATGATCAAGACCAACAGAACGTCGATCAGGGGCGTCATGTTCATTTCCATCATCGGTTCCGGATCGGCTGCCTTGGCGGAGCCTGAACCTACGTTCATACCCATGGTATTTCCTTTTCAAATGTTGGGGTGCAAGGTGCGGTGCCAGACCGGAATCCGGCACCGCGGCTAAGTGATTAGCCCCTGTCAGGCGGTTCGATCACGAAACCGACCTTCTGCACACCAGCACGTTGTGCCGTGTAGATCACCCGACCGATCGCTTCGTAGCGGGTAGCCTGGTCGCCACGGACTTTCACTGCAGGCTGCGGCACCTTCACCGACTGCTCCGCGAAGAACTTGAACAGCTCGTCCGTGTTCGCGATGCGGCGCTGGTTCCAGTACATTTCGCCGTCTTTGTTGACGGTGATGTTGATGTCTTCCGGCGTGGTCTTGGTGACCTGGTTCGTTTCTGCCGGCAGATTCACATTTTGCAGCTTCAGGACCACCGGGCTGGTGATCAGGAAGATGATCAGGAGAACCAACATGATGTCGACAAGCGGCGTCGTGTTGATCTCTGACATCACGGCATCATCATCTCCGCTATCGGAGCCGACACTCATACCCATGATTTATCCAATCTTTTTAGCGCCAGCAGCAGCACGTGCGGCTTCCGAGGTCGACATCGCGCCCGAAACCAGGACCGAGTGCACGTCGGCGCTGAACGAACGAACGTCTTCCATGGCTGCCTTGTTGCGGCGGACCAGCCAGTTGTAACCCAGAACGGCAGGAACTGCGACGAACAGACCGAAGGCGGTCATGATCAGTGCTTCACCCACTGGACCGGCGACCTTGTCGATCGATGCGTTACCCGACATGCCGATGTTGGTCAGTGCGTTGTAGATGCCCCAGACGGTACCGAACAGACCGATGAACGGCGAGGTCGAACCGACGGTTGCCAGGAACGACAGGCCATCTTGCAGACGCGACTGGACGCGGTCCACGGCGCGCTGGATCTGCATGGTCACCCAGGTCGACAGGTCGATCTGCTCGAGCAGGGCGCCGTCGTGGTGCTGGGTTGCCTTGGTACCGGTTTCAGCGATGAAGCGGAATGGCGAGCCTTCTTTCAGCGAAGCCGAGCCGGCAGCGATCGAGTTGGCTTTCCAGAACTTCTGCGACACTTCTTTCGACTGGCGCATGATCTTCGACTGGTCGATCAGCTTGGTGATGATGATGTACCACGAACCCATCGACATCAGCGACAGGATGATGATGGTGCCCTTGTTGACGAAGTCGCCTTCTTCCCACATGGCCTGGAAGCCGTACGGGTTCTTGACTTCTTCTTTTTCGCCGGCGGCGGCGGCTGGTGCTGCGGCGCCTTCCGCTGCTGGTGCAGCTGCGGCGTCAGCGGCCGGAGCGGCTGCTGCGTCTGCCGGTGCGCCGGCGGCCGGAGCGGCTGCTGCCGGTGCGTCAGCGAAGGCTGGTGCCGAGACCAGGGCCGATGCTGCCGTAACCGAGAACAGGACTGCCGCCAGTACAGCGGACAAACGGGTATTCTTAAACATGCTTCCTCCAGAAATATAAAAATAGACAGTTCGCTGATCTAAAGACAACGAAAATCATAGTTGTGAGACGATCTTCTGTCTCGGTTATTGTTCCAGCGACCAGACGTACTGTACTGGGACCCATGCCTGTTCAGGCTGACCGTTGACCATTGCCGGTTTGAAGCGGCACTTGCCGATGGCAGACTGCGCTGCGCGGTCCAGATCACGCGAACCACTCGATTTCGTGATCTTGGAATCGACCATGCGGCCATCGACGCCAATCAGGAACGAAATCGTCGTCGTACCTTCTTCTTCGTTACGCGCCGACGACTTCGGATATTCCGGCTTCGCGCAGGTGCTGAAGTCAGCCACTGCAGCGGTACGGCTAGGACCGGCTGGCGCTGCGGCCGGAGCCGGTGGCGCTGGCGGTGCCGGCGGAGCCAGGCTGGTCGTCGGAGGCGGCGTGTTCGTCGCGGCAGCAATGGTGTTTTGCGGCGGCGGCGGCTGCTGCACCTGGACCTCGACCGGCGGGATGAATGGAGGCGGCGGGGCCTTCATTTCCGGCGGCGGCGGCGGTGGAGGAGTCTCCGGTGGTGGAGGTGGTTTCACCTCTTCGATCAACTTCGTTTCCACTGCTTCCTGCACCTTCGAGATCACCTTCGTACCGAGACCATTGATGATCCCCCAGGCGACCAGGACGTGCAACAGGACCACAATGGTGATACCAGTGAGATTCTTCCCCGGTTCCTTCTCATGTGAAAAATTCATGCCTGCTTTCTCCAATACCAACTCTTTTTGTTGCTACTAAACCCACAAAACACGACGAAATGACAAGGCCGCATCCGGGACATCGGCGAATTATACCTACGAATTCTTTTTTGCACAGGTATTTTTGAGGCCCCGAAACGAGCCTAAACCCCTGTAAAAACAAGGGATACGGCTCATCCGGACGCATCCTCGGTGTGCAAAAAATCGCAGGCAAACTCTATATAAAATTACAACTTTACACCTTGCTATGATCGAACTGTAGAAGATCTGGAAAGAACTGGCTGTTTGCCAAATATTGCACGCCGATTTTGCCTATAAGCAAATATCATATAGTGCAATGCTCAGCTTTTTGCAAACTATAGCCAGTTTTAGCAAACCCGAGCGTTCGCCAGCTAACAGAAGTGGGAGACCAACGGGGCTACGGGCATGACCGGAAGTGATGACATGTCATATAGTCGCTATATCTTGACATGTATCAGTGGGAGGGTTGCCTCCAGACATGGGCGGCTGTGCGCGCCTTGCCTGGAGGTAGTTTAAGTACAGCTAGCGATGGCGCTTCTCGCGCCGGCAGTCGAGGAAGCTGACGACGTGGCCGCTGGTATCGACCGTTTCCAGGCGCACGTCGAAACCCCAGAGCCGGGCCACATGCTTCAGCACTTCCTGGGCCTGGCCGTTGAGCGGCCGGCGCTGGAACTGGGTATGGCGCAGGGTCAGGGCGCGGTCGTCGCGCGTATTGACTTGCCAGACCTGGATGTTGGGCTCGCGGTTGCCGATGTTGTACTGCTCGGCCAGCTGCTGGCGTACATACCGGTAGCCCGCCTCGTCGTGGATCGCCGAAATCGTCAATTTGTCGCTGCGGTCGTCGTCGAGCACGGCGAAAAAGTGGAAGTCGCGGATCAGCTTGGGCGACAGGTACTGGGCGATGAAGCTCTCGTCCTTGAAGTTGCGCATCGCAAAATCGAGCGTCTTGATCCAGTCGCTGCCGGCCATGTCCGGGAACCAGGTCCGGTCTTCATCGGTCGGGTTCTCGCAGATGCGCCGGATGTCGGTCATCATCGCAAAGCCGAGCGCGTAGGGATTGATGCCGCTGTAATAAGGGCTGGTCGCCGGCGGCTGGTAGACGACGTTCGTATGGCTCTGCAGGAATTCGAGCATGAAACCGTCGCCGACGATCCCTTCTTTATATAGTTCCTGCAAAATCGTGTAGTGCCAGAAGGTGGCCCAGCCTTCGTTCATGACCTGGGTCTGGCGCTGCGGATAGAAGTACTGCGAGATCTTGCGGGTGATGCGCACCAGCTCGCGCTGCCAGGGTTCGAGCAGCGGCGCATACTTCTCTATAAAGTAGAGCAGGTTTTCTTCCGGTTCGGGCGGGAAGCGCGGCGGCGGGGTATCGCGCTCTTCTTCGTCGCGCCGCGGCACCGTGCGCCACAGGGCGTTCACCTGCGACTGTGCATATTCCTCGCGCTCCTTCTGGCGCGCCGCTTCCTGCGCCACCGACAGTTTTGCGGGACGTTTATAACGATCGACCCCGTAATTCTGGATCGCATGGCAGGAGTCGAGCAGGTCCTCCACCGCATCGATGCCGTAGCGCTGCTCGCATTCGGCGATGTAATTCTTGGCGAACACCATGTAGTCGACGATCGCTTCGGCGTCGGTCCAGGTGCGGAACAGGTAATTGCCCTTGAAGAAGGAGTTGTGGCCGTAGGCGGCGTGGGCGATCACCAGCGCCTGCATCGTCAGGCTGTTTTCCTCCATGAGATAGGCGATGCAGGGATTCGAGTTGATGACGATCTCGTAGGCCAGGCCCATCTGGCCGCGTTTATAACTCTTCTCGGTCGAGAGGAAGTGTTTGCCGAAGGACCAGTGGTTATAGGACACCGGCATGCCGACCGAGGTATAGGCGTCCATCATCTGCTCGGCCGTGATGATCTCGAGCTGGTTGGGGTAAGTGTCGAGGCCGAACTTCCTGGCCACGCGGCGGATTTCCTCGTGCGCCTGCTCGATCAGGTCGAAGGTCCACTCCGACTGTTCGGGTAATGCACGCGGATTTTTGATGAGGTCGTCTGGCATGGGATGTCCTTCAATGCGTGCCTCTTTACTTGGGCTGCTTTTTAAACAGCTCGCGGAAGACGGGGTAGATGTCGGCCGGCGTCACGATCTTCTGCATCGCGAAGTTGGGGTGGTGCGCGGCCACTTCGGTGTACTGCTCCCACAGGTTCTGCGGCGGCCCGTCGGTGATTTCCACATAGGTGTAGTACTGGACCTTGGGCATGATGCCGGTGTCGAGCAATTGCTTGCACAGCAGCGAGTCGTTGTCCCAGTTGTCGCCGTCCGAGGCCTGGGCGACATAGGCGTTCCAGTCGGAACTCGAATAGCGGTCGGCGATCACCTTTTGCAGCAGGTGCAGGGCGGACGAGACGACGGTGCCGCCGGATTCGCGCGAGTGGAAGAATTCGTCCTCGTCGACTTCGGCCGCGGCCGTGTGGTGGCGGATGAAGACCACGTCGATGCGTTCGTAGACGCGCTTGAGGAATAAATAAAGAAGGATGAAGAAGCGCTTGGCGGTGTCCTTGCGCGTTTCGTCCATCGAGCCGGAGACGTCCATGATGCAGAACATCACGGCCTGCGTGCTCGGCTTCGGTACCTTGATGCGGTTGCTGTAGCGCAGGTCGAACGGATCGATGAAGGGGATCGCGTTGATGCGCGTGTGCAGGTGGTGGATCTTCTTTCTCAGCTCGAGGACGCGCGGGTCGTCTTCGGGCACATCGGCATCAAACAGTTCTTCCAGTTCTTCCTGCAGCGCATTGGCCTGGCGCCGGCTCGGACCGCCGACCGCGATGCGCCGGCCGAGCGCGCCGCGCAGCGAGCGCAGCACGTGAATATTGGAAGGGGTGCCGGAGACGTTGTAGCCGGCGCGCTGGGTCTTGAAGTCGATGGTTTGCGTGAGCTGCGTCTTGACCATGTTCGGCAGCTCGAGGTCTTCGAAGAAATAATTCATGAATTCTTCGCGCGAGAGCTCGAAGATGAAATCGTCTTCGGTGGTCTGCTCGCTGTTGCCTGCGCGGCCGCGGCCGGAACCGCCGCCGCCGCTGCGCGGCCGGTTGAACTGGTCGCCTTTCTGGTATTCGGTATTGCCGGGGTTGACGGTTTCCCACACGCCGCCATGGGCATGGCCGAAATGCGGTTCGTTGACGTCCTTGACGGGGATCGAGACTTTCTCGCCGTTCTCGATGTCGGTGATCGAACGGCCCTTGATCGCACGGCCGACCGCGTCCTTGATTTGCGCCTTGTAGCGGCGCAGGAAGCGTTCGCGGTTCACCGCGGACTTGTTCTTGCCCTGCAAGCGTCGGTCGATGAGGTAAGTCAAAACATGCCTCCTGTAAAAACCGCAGCGGACCGCCTGCTGCCACGGTCCCCCTATCTTAATACGCAGCGTGCATAAGCGGGGTGCGCACGCCTGGCAGGGGTGTCAAATATGCGTCAGAGGCGGGCAGCGGGCAACCGCTGCCCTGCATCGCCGACTTCTTCTTACGACGACTTCCTCACACGCAGATACCATTCGCACAGGAGCCGTACCTGCTTGGCCGTATAGCCTTTCTCGACCATACGGTTGACGAAGTCGGCGTGCTTGGTCGCATCCTCCGCACTTGCTTTGGCATTGAACGAAATGACTGGCAGAAGTTCCTCCGTATTCGAGAACATTTTTTTCTCGATCACGGTGCGGAACTTTTCGTAGCTGGTCCAGGCCGGGTTCTTGCCGCCGTTGGTCGCGCGGGCGCGCAAGCCGAAGTTGACGATCTCGTTGCGGAAATCCTTCGGGTTCGAAATCCCGGCCGGCTTCTCGATCTTTTCCAGCTCGGCGTTGAGCGATTCGCGATCAAAACTTTCGCCGGTATCCGGATCGCGGAATTCCTGGTCCTGGATCCAGAAGTCGGCGAAGGTGACGTAGCGGTCGAAGATGTTCTGGCCGTATTCCGAATAGCTCTCCAGGTAGGCGGTCTGGATTTCCTTGCCGATGAAGTCGACGTAGCGCTGGGCCAGGTGCTCCTTGATATAGGAGTGGTAGCGCTGCTCGAGTTCCGGCGGGAACTGCTCGCGCTCGATCTGCTGCTCGAGTACATAGAGCAGGTGCACCGGGTTGGCGGCCACTTCGGTATTGTCGAAGTTGAAGACCTTGGACAGGATCTTGAAGGCAAAGCGCGTCGACAGGCCATTCATGCCTTCGTCCACGCCGGCATAGTCGACGTATTCGTGCAGCGACTTGGCCTTCGGATCGGTGTCCTTCAGATTCTCGCCGTCGTAGACCAGCATCTTCGAATAGACGCTCGAGTTCTCCGGATCCTTCAGGCGCGACAGGATCGCGAACTGCGCCATCATGCGCAGGGTGCCCGGCGCGCAAGGTGCCTTCTCGAGCGAGGAGTTGCGGATCAACTTATCGTAGATCTTGATCTCGTCGGAAATGCGCAGGCAGTAAGGCACCTTCACGATGTAGATCCGGTCGAGGAAAGCCTCGTTGTTGCGGTTGTTGCGGAAGCTCTTCCACTCCGACTCGTTCGAGTGCGCCAGGATGATGCCTTCGAAGGGAATCGCGCCGAAGCCTTCGGTGCCCTTGTAGTTGCCTTCCTGGGTCGCGGTCAGGAGCGGGTGCAGCACTTTAATAGGCGCCTTGAACATCTCGACGAATTCCATCAGGCCCTGGTTCGCCAGGCACAGGCCGCCGGAGTAGCTGTAGGCGTCCGGATCGTCCTGCGAATAATCCTCGAGTTTGCGGATGTCGACCTTGCCGACCAGCGAGGAAATGTCCTGGTTGTTCTCGTCGCCCGGCTCGGTCTTGGAGATGGCGACCTGCTTCAGGATCGAGGGATAGCGCTTGACGACGCGGAACTTGTTGATGTCACCGCCGAACTCGTGCAGGCGCTTGACCGCCCACGGGCTCGGGATCGAGCGCAGGTAGCGGCGTGGAATGCCGTAGTCTTCTTCCAGGATGACGCCGTCCTCTTCCTCGTTGAAGAGACCCAGCGGCGATTCGTTCACGGGCGAACCCTTGATCGCGTAGAAGGGGACTTGCTCCATCAGGTGTTTCAGCTTCTCGGCGATCGACGACTTGCCACCGCCCACCGGTCCCAGCAGGTAGAGGATCTGCTTGCGTTCTTCCAGGCCTTGCGCCGCGTGGCGGAAGTAGGAGACGACTTGCTCGATCACCTCTTCCATGCCGTAGAACTCGCGGAAGGCGGGGTAGATCTTGATGACCTTGTTGGCGAAGATGCGCGACATGCGCGGATCGAGCCGGGTATCGACGAGCTGCGGCTCGCCGATCGCCGCGAGCATGCGCTCCGGCGCGCTCGCATAGGTCAGCGGGTCTTTCTTGCAGAGGGCAAGATATTCGGACAGGGAATATTCTTCTTCGCGGGTACGCTCGTAACGGGCTGCGTAGTTGTCAAAAATGGTCATGTGCATGTCCTTTAGTTTGCTAACAACGATCACTGTCACGACAGACGGCGTATGCCGCTGCCCAAGCCCGGTATTTTCTTGGCGTTGTACGGATACTTCGTTAGACCTGCTGCGCGCCGGATCGACCAGGGGGCATGGCCAAAATCCATTCGCGACGGCTTCGCGAAGTTCCACCCGTTAGGCGGGTCGTCCTGGTAGCGACGCGACGTGCGCGGCGGCTCAGGCGGATTGTTCTTGTTTGAACCGGCTTGTGGCCGGGTGTCCCGTGGATGAAGGGTCTTTTTATGTTTCTGAAATTTATTATGTGCCTATTAGTTCTCGAAGTCAAAGCAGTATCGTCTTTGTGCGTGTAACAGGTGTAAGTACTTGATTATTCGCGAAAAACAATAATTTCTGCGTGCATTCGGAAAGCGTTCGAACAGCCGGCTGCGGCACCATTTCTATGCATGTTGTATAGCCATTTCCAGCAGTCTTTACTGCTGGGGTGACGAAAGCCCTGGCCCGATAGTGCACGATCTGGCCGGGCGGTGGCGCACGCCAAACACGCTATTTTTCGGGCTCTCTTCCAATGAAAAGTAGGGTAGGGCGGCATGCGGTACACTTGTCGATCTTGCCCTGTAAAACCGCCTTGACGGAGAACATTCCATGCTGAACGAGCAGCTGCGCCAGACCATCGAACAGATGCCGAAGGCCGAATTGCACATCCATATCGAGGGCTCGCTCGAGCCGGAACTGATCTTTGCGCTGGCGCAAAGGAACGGCGTCACGCTAGCCTATCCATCGGTCGAAGCGTTGCGCCAGGCCTACGCTTTTACGGATTTGCAGTCTTTTCTCGACATTTATTACGCCGGCGCCAGCGTGCTGCTGCACGAGCAGGACTTCTATGACATGACGGCCGCCTACCTGAAGCGCGCCGCCGCCGACAACGTGCGCCATGCCGAAATCTTCTTCGACCCGCAAACCCATACCGCGCGCGGCGTGCCTTTCGAGACCGTCATCAACGGCATCTGGCGCGCCTGCCAGGAGGGGCCGATCAGCGCCTCGCTGATCATGTGCTTCCTGCGCCACCTGTCCGAGGAAGAGGCCCTGGCCACGCTCGACGAAGCGCTGCCCTACCGCGACAAGTTCATCGGCGTCGGCCTGGATTCGTCGGAGGTCGGCCATCCGCCGGAAAAATTCGCGCGCGTGTTCGAACGCGCGCGCCAGCTCGGCCTGCGCCTGGTCGCGCATGCGGGCGAAGAGGGCTCGCCCGCCTATATCGAGAGCGCGCTCGACGTCCTGAACGTCGAACGCATCGACCATGGCGTGCGTTGCCTGGAAAGCCCGGAACTGGTCGAGCGCCTGGTGCGCGAACGGATGGCGCTGACCGTCTGCCCGCTGTCGAACATCAAGCTGCGCGTCTTCGACGTCATGGGTTCGCACAACCTGCGCACCCTGCTCGACAAGGGCCTGGCCGCGACCGTCAACTCGGACGATCCCGCCTATTTTGGCGGCTACATGAACGCCAACTTCGTTGCCGCTTTCGAGGCGCTGCCGCTGGACGCTTCGCACGCACGCCAGCTTGCCCGCAACTCCTTCGAGGCAGCCTTCCTCGGGCCGGAGCAGAAGCGCGCCTTCCTGGCCGAAGTCGATACCTTCTTCGGCGCACACTGAAAGGCCGTTGCCCATGCTGATCCAGTCCCTCCGCATGACCGCGCGCGACTGGCGCGCGGGCGAACTGCGCTTTCTGTTGGTGGCGCTGATCGTCGCCGTGTCGGCCCTGTCTTCGGTCGGCTTCTTCGTCGACCGCATGCGCGCGGGACTGGCGCGCGACGCCAACCAGCTGCTGGGCGCCGACCTGCTGGTCAATGCCGACAATCCGGTGCCCCAAGTATGGCGTGAGGAAGCGAAACGGCGCGGCCTGCTGCTGGCCGATACCGTCATCTTCCCCAGCATGGCCCAGGGCGGGGAGGGCGAAGCTTCGCGCGCGCAGCTGGCCTCGATCAAGGCTGTCTCCGCAGGCTATCCGCTGCGCGGCATCCTGCGCATCACGACCGATCCAGACCAGGCCAGCGCGGCACGCGGGACGGCTGCCGGTTCGATTCCGGTTCCCGGCACCGTCTGGGTCGACGCGAACCTGCTGCCGGCCTTGAACGTGAAGGTCGGCGACCCATTGCAGGTGGGCGACCGCACATTCACCATCGCCCAGCTGGTCGCGGCCGAACCGGACCGCGGCGCGTCGTTTGCCAACTTCGCGCCGCGCGTGATGTTATCTCTGTCCGACTTGAAGTCCACCGGCCTGGTCGACGATTTTGCGCGCGTGACTTATAAACTGCTGGTGGCCGCGCCCTCGAACAACGATCTGTCCCGGATACGCGATTTCGAAGCCTGGCTGCGCGCACGCATCGCGCAGGACAACGTCAAGGGCGTGCGCATCGAGTCGATCGAGAATGGCCGCCCCGAAATGCAGGCCACGCTCGACCGTGCCGACCGCTTCCTGTCCCTGGTCGGCCTGTTGTCTGCGATGCTCGCCGCGGTGGCCGTGGCGATGGCGGCGCGCCGCTTCATGCAGCGCCACCTGGACGCCTGCGCCATGCTGCGCTGCCTCGGCATGACGCAAAACGGCGTCGGCATGATGTACCTGATCGAGTTCGCCATCGTGGGCCTGGCGGGCAGCATCATCGGCGTACTGGTCGGCTTCGGCGCCCACTTCGTGCTGCTCAAATTGATCGGCACGCTGCTGCCGGCTGATCTGCCGCCGGTCTCGCCGTTACCCGCCCTGCAGGGCATTGCGACCGGCATGCTGCTGCTGGTTGGCTTCGCACTGCCGCCCGTCCTTCAGTTGCGCAACGTGCCGCACAACCGCGTGATCCGGCGCGAGCAGGCCGCGCCGCAGCCGATGGCGCTGGCCACCTATGGCCTGGGCATCGGCGTGTTCGTCCTGCTGCTGCTGTGGCAGGCGGGCGATCCGAAACTGGCCCTGCTGACGGCGGGTGGTTTCCTTGGCGGCTTCGCGGTGTTCGCGCTGGTCGCCTGGCTCGCCTTGAAAGGATTGCGCCGGCTGCGCGGCGTCTCACAGCACCAGGGCTGGCGCTTCGCGATCACCTCGCTGCAGCGCCGTCCGGGCGCCACCATCGTGCAGGTGGTATCGCTGGCGCTCGGCCTGATGGCGCTTCTGCTGCTGACCGTGGTGCGCGGCGACCTGGTCGCGGCCTGGCAGCGCGCCACGCCGGAGAACGCGCCGAACCGCTTCATCATCAACGTCCTGCCCGACCAGAAGGAGGACGTGACGCGCCGCATCGCCGCCGCCGGCGTCGACCAGCCCGTGCTGTATCCGATGATCCGCGGCCGCCTGACCGCCGTGAACGGCAAGGCGATCACCCCCACGACCTACGCGACCGACAACGCGCAGCGCCTAGCGAACCGCGAATTCAACCTGTCCACCATGACGCGCGCCCCGGAGGGCAACGACATCGTTGCCGGCAAGTGGTATGCGGATGCGCCGGGCGTCTCGGAGGCCTCGGTAGAGCAGGGCATCGCCAAGACGCTGGGCCTCAAATTGGGCGACGTCATGCGCTTCGACATGGCCGGCATCGTCGTCGATGCGAAGATCACAAGCCTGCGCAAGCTGGAATGGGGCTCGATGCGCGCCAACTTCTTCGTCATCATCAATCCGGCGGCGATGGCGAACGCGCCGGCGACCTATATGACGGCCTTCCACCTGCCGCAACAGGGCGCGCAGCTGGCCAATACGCTGGCGCGGGCTTATCCGAACCTTACCGTGATCGACGTCAGCGGCATCATCCGCCAGGTGCAGGAAGTGGTCGACCAGGTGGTCGTCGCCGTTGAATTCCTGTTCCTGTTCACGCTGGCCTCGGGCGTGCTGGTGCTGTACGCGGCGCTGATGGGATCGACCTCCGAGCGCACGCGCGAAGCGGGACTGTTGCGGGCGCTGGGGGCGACGCGCAGCCAGCTGGCGCAGGCGCAGCGCATCGAGTTCGTGCTGGTCGGCGGACTGGCGGGATTGCTGGCGGCGTCGGGCGCGGCGCTGCTGGGCTGGGCGCTGGCCACGTACCAGTTCAAGTTCCCGTGGACCTTCGAGCCGGGCGTGTGGCTGGCCGGGGTCGTGGTCGGCGCCGTGTGCGCGCTGGTCGGCGGCTGGCTGGGGCTGCGCAGTGTGTTGCGCCAGCCGCCGCTGCAGACGCTGCGGGAGGCCGGATAAGCCACGGACTCTGGTCTCGGACAGCGCGCCACGCTATCATGACGCCATGTCCGAGAACCAAACCCTGTACGAAATCATCGGCGGCGAAGCGCGCCTGCGCGAACTGGTCGACCGCTTTTATGACCTGATGGAGCTGGAGCCTGAATTCGCCGGCATCCACGCCCTGCACCCGAAGCCGAATGACAGTTCGCGCGAAAAGCTCTTCATGTTCCTGTCCGGCTGGATGGGCGGCCCCGACCTCTTCATCGAGCGCTACGGCCACCCGCGCCTGCGCGCGCGCCACCTGCCCTTCGGGATCGGTACCAGCGAACGTGACCAGTGGCTGCGCGCCATGGGCTGGGCGATGGAAGACATCGGCATCGAGGAAGACCTGCGCATGCGCCTGATGCAATCCTTCTACCAGACCGCCGACTGGATGCGCAACAAGGCCGACTGATGTCCACTTTTGAAATCGTCTTGCTGGCGGGCCTGGTGGCCGTGATCGCCCTGCAGGTGCTGCTGCTCATGCGCGGACGCAGCGACGGCAGCGCGCACGCTTTCGAGCGCCTCGAGCGCGAACTGCGCCAGGAACTCCAGCACAGCGCCCAGGCCACGCGCCAGGAACTGGCCGGGCACATGATGCAGCACCAGGGCGCGACCGTGCAGCAGCTCGACAGCATGCGCCAGCAGATGCAGCTGCACGCGGCCGGCGGACGCGAAGAGCAGGCGCGCTCGCTGAAGCGCTTCGCCGACACGCTGCAGCAGACGCTCAGTAACCTCACCGAATCGAACGCCCAGCGCATGCTGGAAGTGCGCGCCACGCTCGAACACAAGATCCGCGACCTGCAGGCCGACAATGCGAAGCGCCTGGAAGAGATGCGCCAGACCGTCGACGAGAAGCTGCACACGACGCTGGAAACGAGGCTCACCGAATCCTTCCGCCAGGTCTCCGAGCGGCTGGAAAAGGTGCACCAGGGCCTGGGAGAGATGCAGCAGCTGGCCATCGGCGTGGGCGATTTGAAGCGCGTGCTGACCAACGTGAAGACGCGCGGCACCTGGGGCGAAGTCCAGCTCGAGATGCTGCTCGAGCAGGTGCTCACCGTCGACCAGTACGCGAAGAACGTCGAAACGGTGGCGGGCACCAATGCGCGCGTGGAATTTGCGATCAAGCTGCCGGGCGTGGTCGACGGCGGCGCGCCGCTGTGGCTGCCGATCGACGCCAAGTTCCCGAAAGAGCAGTACGAGCGCCTGGTCGAATCCCAGGACCGCGCCGACGCCGAGGGCGTGGCGCGCTACGGCGCCGAGCTCGAACGCGCGGTGCGCCTTGAAGCCAAGACCATCTGCGAAAAATACGTGTCGCCGCCGCAGACGACGGATTTCGCGATCCTGTTCCTGCCGACCGAAGGGCTGTACGCTGAGGTCATGCGCCGCCCGGGCCTGGCTGACGAACTCCAGCGCACCCTGCGCGTCACCATCGCCGGCCCCTCGACCCTGACGGCGCTGCTCAACAGCCTGCAAATGGGCTTCCGCACCCTGGCGCTTGAAAAGCGCTCGTCGGAGGTGTGGCAGGTGCTGGGTGCGGTCAAAACCGAGTTCGGCAAGTTCGGCGACGTGCTGGCGGCGACCAAGCTGACGCTGGAGAAGGCGGCCAAGAATATCGAGAGTGCCGAGGTGCGCAGCCGGCAAATGGCGCGCAAACTCAAGTCAGTAGAGGCGCTTCCAAGCGAAGCCGCGCAGCTGATGTTAGGGCCAGAAGCCGACCGCGAGGAATAATCGTCAACGTCAATCCTGTCGGCGACTGTGCACCGACCCGTAAGGTGGGCGGGTCCCCCGCCCACGCGTTCACCCGCGACTAATCCCACTCCAACTTCAATTCATCGACCGGCCCGCCCCAATCCGCCGGATACATCCCATCCCGCACGCACCGCGCAAAACTCGAATGCGGCCACAAGGACGCATGCTCGGCATGCCCGTGCTTCACCGCATTGATGTGAACGTAATCCATATGCGCGCAGAAGTCGCGCTCGTCCCTGATCTGGTGTTCCCAGAACCGGCGTTGCCAGATCGCCGCTGCACGCTGCCGCTTCATGCTGCGTGTGACGGGGACATCATCGTATAAATGGCGACAGCGGTAGGAAACGTGGTGCTTGATTTCAGACCAGCGCCGTGCGAAATCGTGGTCGTCCGGCGGCAGTGTCCAGATGCAGTGCAAGTGATCGGGGAGTTGGACCCAGGCGTCGATCGTGAACGGGCGACGCGAACGGACCGCGATGATGGCATCGCGTAGTGCGGAGAGGATCGCCTCGTCGCACAGGATAGGGCGGCGGCGGTAGGCAATCAGCGTGAAGAAGTAAGTGGAGCCGGTGAGGGCGCGGCGGTAGCGGGGCATCGCGTGATCGTAATGCACGAGCGCGCCGCGATGTATCGAGCATGCGGAGAACGTGAGGCCGGTCAACGAGGGGCATCGTGGATGAGCATGTGATCGTGAACGCGTGGGCGGGAGACCCGCCCACCTTACGTCCCTCCGATCAGCATAACCCGATTACACCAGCCCTTCGAACATCAGCACATCGACCATGTCACCGGCTGCCACGCTGCCCTGCTCATCATGCAGCACCACCATGCAATTCGCTTCCGACATCGAGCGCAAGATGCCCGAGCCTTGCGAACCCGTGATCCGCACCTGCGGCGCACCGTCTTTGCCAACCGCCAGAATCCCGCGCTGGTATTCGGTCCGCCCCGGCTTCTTGCGGATCGCGCCAACCGAGCGCGCGCGCAGCAGCGGTAGCGGTGCAGCGGCTCCCATCATGCGCAGCAGGGCCTCGCGCGCGAAGAAGTAGAACGAGACCATCACCGCCACCGGATTGCCGGGCAGGCCGAACAGGAAGGCGTTGCTGCCGTTCGACTGAATGCGGCCAAACGCCAGCGGCCGCCCGGGACGCATGCCGATCTTCCAGAAGGTGACGTCGCCCAGGCGCGCCATGATCTGCTTGGTGTAGTCGGCCGCGCCGACCGAGACGCCGCCCGAGGTGATGATGGCGTCGGCGTTTTCGCAGGCGCTGCGCAGCGCCGCTTCCAGCGCGGCCGGGTCGTCGCGCACGATGCCCATGTCGATGATGTCGCAGCCGAGGCGCTGCAGCATGCCGTAGATGGTGTAGCGGTTGCTGTCGTAGACGCTGCCTTCGTCGAGCGGCTGGCCGATCGAGCGCAGCTCGTCGCCGGTCGAGAAGAAGGCGACGCGCAGGCGGCGGCGCACCGGCACCTCGGCGATGCCGAGCGAGGCGACCAGGCCGAGGTCGGCCGGACGGATCACCTTGCCGGCCTTGAGGGCCGCGCTGCCGGCCTTCAAATCTTCGCCGGCGAAACGGCGGTTGTCGCCGGGCTTGATCACGCCCGCCGCGATGACGATTGCATCGCTAGACTCCTGCGCCACGAATTCCTGCGGGATCACACTGTCGCAGCCCTCGGGCATGACGCCGCCCGTCATGATGCGCACGCATTCGCCCGGACCCGGCACGCGCGCATCCGGCTTGCCAGCGTACACGGTGCCGACGACTGCAAGACGCACCTGGCCCTCGGCAGGCAGATCGCTGCCGCGCAGCGCGTAGCCATCCATCGCCGAGTTGTCGTGCGCCGGCACGTTGATCGGCGAGACGATGTCGCGCGCCAGCACGCGGCCCAGGGCGGCGCGCAGCGCGACCTGCTCGACCGCCTGCACCGGTTGAACGAATTCGCGGATGATGCGCTGCGCATCCCTCACCGGCAGCGCGTCCGGATCGTAGGCCGAAAGGCAGCTGGTCACGTCCGCCAGGCGCGGCGCACGCACCGTGTCGAGGCTGTGCAGCTCGTCGAGCGTGTTGATGTTGCGGAAGGCGTCCGCGTCCTCGAACAGGACTTCGATCGCCTTCAGATCCTTGTACCAGCCGTCCATGCGGCGTCCGCCCTCAGCCAGATACGAAGACAGCACCGGCAGCAGCGACGCCTTCACCAGGCAGAACACCGGATGCGGCTGCACGCGCTGTCCCGGCTCCCGGGTCGCGGCAAAGGCAAGGTCGGCATCCTGCGCGCGCAGCGCGTCCAGCAGCCTGGATGCCAGGTCCGGCGGCAGGAAGGGCGAGTCGCAGGGCGCGGTGAGCAGGTATTCGGTTTGGCAGTGGCGCATACCCGTCGCCATGCCGGCCAGCGGGCCCATGAAGCCGGGCAGGTCGTCCGGCCAGACCGGCACGCCGAGCGCGGCGTAGGTGTCGAGATTCTGGTTGGCGTTGATGGCGACCTGCGTCACCTGGGAGCCAAGGCGCTCGAGGACGTGCGCGGCCATGGTCTTGCCGCGGAAAGGCTGCAGGCCCTTGTCCACCTGGCCCATGCGCGTGCCGCGTCCGCCGGCGAGGACCAGCCCGCTGATCGATGCTTGTTGTGTCATTGTTGTTTTACCCACCAATGTAGGACATTTCGACTTTGCGCGCGCCGCGCTCCAGACTCGGCGTATCCGCCGTGCGCGTTTCGGAATAGCGATCCGTACGCCCGCGCCACAGCTGGGCAATCGCGCCGCCGATGGCGAGATCGTCGTGGCCGGCACGCAGCAGGGCGCGCAGGTCATGGCCGCGGGTGGCGAACAGGCAGGTGTAGAGCTTGCCCTCGGTCGACAGGCGCATGCGGCTGCAATCCTTGCAGAAGGCCCCGGTGACGCTGGAGATGACGCCGACCTCGCCGCCGCCGTCCAGGTAGCGCCAGCGCGCGGCCGTCTCGCCGGCGTAGTTGGCCGCGAGCGGCGCCAGCGGCAGCTCGGCCGAGATGCGGCGCACCACTTCGCCCGACGGCACGACTTCGTCCATGTTCCAGCCGTTGGAGGCGCCCACGTCCATGTACTCGATAAAGCGCAGGATCGTCGGCGAGCCTTTGAAGTGACGCGCCATCGGCACGATCTGGTCGTCGTTGCTGCCGCGCTTGACGACCATGTTGACCTTCACCGGCCCCAGGCCCACGGCATGCGCCGCATCGATCCCGGCCAGCACGTCGGACACCGCGAAGTCGACATCGTTCATGCGCTTGAAAACGGCGTCGTCGAGCGCGTCGAGCGAGACCGTGACGCGGTCCAGGCCGGCGTCCTTCAGGGCCCGCGCTTTTCTCGCCAGCACCGAGCCGTTGGTAGTGAGGGTCAGGTCGAGCGGGCGGCCAGACGGCGTCGGCAGGGCGCGCAGCATGGCGACCAGGTGCTCCAGGTTCTTGCGCAGCAGCGGCTCGCCGCCAGTCAGGCGCAGCTTCTCGACGCCGTGGGCGATGAAGATGCGCGCCACGCGCGTGATTTCCTCGAAGGAGAGCAGCTCGCCGTGCGGCAGGTAAGGGTAATCCTTGCCGAACACTTCTTTCGGCATGCAGTACACGCAGCGGAAATTGCAGCGGTCGGTGACGGAAATGCGCAGGTCGTGCAAGGGGCGCGACAAGGCATCGACCAGTACACCGCCGGGCGCCACGGGTGCTGCCGGAACCGCCAGCGCCGGTGCGCGCAGGTCGTGCAGCATGATGATTTTTTCGGACATGCCGATACGATAGCACGAGGCCAGCTGCCGCACAGGCGCCCTGCGAGAAAGCCGGCGCCCGCGTCAAGCGCGGCCATAAAAAAAGGGAAGCACGCGGCTTCCCTTTTTCCTGGCGACGCGGCCGTATTACTGGCGCGTGTCGACCTGGATCAGCGGCTCGTCGACCAGCTTTGGCGCCGGCTTGCGGGCACGGCCGACGCGCACCGGGGCGGCTGCCTGGGCGGCCGCTTCCTGGGCTGCGCGCAGCTTTTCCGGATCGGTCGAGGCCAGCGTCAGGCCGGCGGCGCCGAGCACGTCGCTCAGGTCGGCGCTGGCCGGCGCGGCGGCCGCTTGCGCAGCCGGAGCAGGCACTGGGGCCGGTGCCGGTGCCGGGGCAGCCACCGGAGCGACCGGCGCTGCGGGCACGTCGGCAACGGGTGCTTCAGCCACCACTGGTGCCGGCGCTGGTGCCGGTGCAGCCACCGGGGCCGGCGCTGCCTGGACCGGCTTGGCGGCCGGCTTCGGCTGGGCCACAGTCATCGTCGCAGCGGTCGGGAAGAACCAGGTCTGGTTCGTCGGCGCCGGCACGCCGGCAGCCTGCACTGGTGCTGGCGCTGCGCTTTGCGCGGCTGGAGCCGGCGCAGCCTTGGCTTGCGCCGCGGCGACCGATGCGGCGGTCGGGAACGGCCATGGCGCCTGTTCGGCAGCCTGCTGGCGTTCGCCACGTCCGCGGCCGCGGCCACGGCCGGTCTTCTCGGCGGCGACCTTGGCGGCTTCCTCGTCGGCAACCGGCATGAAGGCCGGCGTGCCTTCCTGTTCGGCGTGCTCGCCTGCCTCGACTTCGCTGCCGTCGCGGTCGCGGCGGTTGCGGTTGCGGCCACCGCGGCGGCGGCGGCGGCGCGGCTCGTCGCCGCCTTCGGCATCCGCTTCTTCCGGACCGGTGCTGGTCACGGCCTTGACGGCGTGCTCGAGCTGGTCGCCGTGCGGCGTGGTGGTCGACAGTTCGGATTCAGGCGTCGGGATGGCGACGACGTTCACTTCGTCCAGCTTGGTCTCGACCGGCTGCTGGCCGGATGGCTGACGTTCGGCGCGTTCGCGCGGCTGGCGCGGTGCGCGTTCCGGACGCTCGGCGCGCTCGCCACGCTCGGCGCGTGGTGCGGCCGCTTCGGTCGTTTCGCGTGCCTCGCGCGGAGCACGCGGCTCGCGTGGCGGACGCGGTGGACGTGCCGGCTTGCCTTCGCTCTCGACCGGCTTCGCGCTCTCGTCGGCGGCTTTGGCCGTCAGGTCGCGCTCTTCGCGCTGGCGCTCGGACTTGCCTCGGCCCTCGTTGCGGCCCTCATTACGACCATTGCGGCTGCGCTGGCCACGGCCATTGCGCTCGCCACGCTCGGCTGCTGCCGGAGCGGCCGGCTTGACCGGCTCGGCCACGACAGGCGCCGGTGCGATTGGGGCAGGCGAACCCATGAAGAAGGCGCGTACCTTGGCGAAGAAGCCGGTCGGCGCCGGTGCCGGAGCAGGGGCGACAGGCACTTCGACCGGTTTTGCAGGCTTCGCTGCTTCGCTGCGGTCGACCACCGGCGCCGGCTGGGCCGGGGTGATGGTCTTGACGACGGCTTCCTGGCGCGGCTTGGCTTCTTCCTTCTGGCGCTTGCTGTAGGCCATGTCGGTTTCGGCCGTCTCGGCCAGCGTGTAGCTGGCGGCGGCGTCTTCGAGGCGCGGATCGTCGTGCTTGATGCGCTCGAGCTTGTAGTGCGGGGTGTCGAGGTGTTTGTTCGGCACCAGGATCACGGTGATGCGGTGGCGGTTCTCGATCTTGAGGACTTCGCCGCGCTTTTCGTTCAGCAGGAAGGCGGCAACATCCACCGGCACTTGCACGTGGATCGTGGCCGAGTTTTCCTTCATCGCCTCTTCCTGGATGATGCGCAGGACTTGCAGGGCCGAGGATTCGGTATCGCGGATGTGGCCGGTGCCCGAGCAGCGCGGGCAGGTCACGTGCGAGCCTTCGGACAGCGACGGACGCAGGCGCTGGCGCGACAGTTCCATCAGGCCGAAGCGCGAGATCTTGCCCATCTGCACGCGTGCACGGTCATGGTGCAGGGCATCCTTCAGGCGGGTTTCGACTTCGCGCTGGTTTTTCGCGACTTCCATGTCGATGAAGTCGATGACGATCAGGCCGCCCAGGTCGCGCAGGCGCAGCTGGCGCGCCACTTCGTCGGCCGCTTCGCAGTTGGTATTGAAGGCGGTGGTCTCGATGTCCGAGCCGCGCGTGGCGCGTGCCGAGTTGACGTCGATGGAGACCAGGGCTTCGGTGTGGTCGATGACGATCGCGCCGCCCGATGGCAGCGGCACGGTGCGCGCGTAGGCGGTTTCGATCTGGTGTTCGATCTGGAAGCGCGAGAACAGCGGCACGTCGTCGCTGTAGCGTTTCACGCGGTGCGCCATGTCGGGCATCACGTGGCTCATGAACTGCTGGGCCTGTTCGAAGATCTCGTCGGTGTCGATCAGGACTTCGCCGATGTCAGGCTGGAAGTAGTCGCGGATGGCGCGGATGACGAGCGAGCTTTCCTGGTAGATCAGGAAGGCGCCCGAAGCCGACTTGCCGGCGCCTTCGATCGCGCGCCAGAGTTGCATCAGGTAATTCAGGTCCCACTGCAGTTCTTCGACGTTGCGGCCGATGCCGGCAGTGCGGGCAATCACCGACATGCCTTGCGGCAGGTCTAGCTTGTCCATCGTTTCGCGCAGTTCCTGGCGTTCTTCGCCTTCGACACGGCGCGACACGCCGCCGCCGCGCGGGTTGTTGGGCATCAGGACCAGGTAGCGGCCGGCCAGCGAGATGAAGGAGGTGAGGGCGGCGCCCTTGTTGCCGCGTTCCTCTTTCTCGACCTGCACCATGATTTCCTGGCCTTCGCGCAGGGCTTCCTTGATGGTCGCGTTACGCACGTCGACGCCGTCACGGAAATAAGAGCGGGCAACTTCTTTGAAGGGGAGGAAACCGTGGCGGTCTTCGCCGTAGCTGACGAAGCAAGCTTCGAGGGAGGGTTCGATGCGGGTGATGACACCCTTGTAGATATTCGACTTGCGCTGTTCGCGTCCGGCCGTTTCGATATCGATGTCGATCAGTTTCTGGCCATCGACGATCGCTACGCGCAGCTCCTCTTGCTGCGTAGCGTTAAACAACATACGTTTCATTTTTATAAACTCCGCGACCCGTGGGCCGTTCCATGCCGCCTTGCCAGGGCGGCGTAACTACAGGGACATACGCGGGAGGGGAGAGCTGGAGGGGGTGTATGCCCGGGCGTGCGGCAAAGCGAGGCGTAAAGCTCGCTGCCGCAACAGGGCGCATGGGGTCGATCGTCATGCCGAGGGCACGCCGTACCTGGGCCGCTCATCCCGAGGGGCACGACAGGGTGGGGGCAATGCGCGCAAAACCAGCCAGACCGTTTACAGCATACCAACCTGGACTTCGATGACAGGCGATGTAATCAGCCTTGTCCCGGAAGCCTGCAGGATGACGCTTGCAACGGCCGGCGAAACGACAAGCGTTATCGACACCATCAACCGGCGAGCTCGGCGAACCGGGCTTTCCGGTACTTATCCTTACAGTTCCAAACAATCCAATCCGGCACTTCTGCGCGCGATCCGATTACAACTGCGGTGCAACCCTGATCCACGCAGAAATGTGCGTACACGTTTTTTCCATCGAATTTGCATGCCTGCGGGGCCGATGGAGCGCGCCCCTGTGTAAAATATCGTTTTAATTCTTACACCAGCAGAGGTTTGACCGCCGCCTGTCGATTATATATTCAAAATGAAGGACTTAGAGAGAATTTCTGGGAAGACAGGCCACATGAAGATGCAAAACGATGTTGTTCCCCCTTCATCACAGGCATTAGCAGCGAGTTTCGTCACCATTACCGAAGAAGAAGCCGGACAGCGCATCGATAATTACCTGCTGCGCGTGTGCAAGGGCGTTCCGAAAAGCCACATCTACCGCATCCTGCGTTCCGGCGAAGTCCGGGTCAACAAGGGCCGCATCGACCAGCTCTACCGGCTGGCGGCGGGCGACCTGGTGCGCATTCCGCCGATCCGTATCGCCGAAAAGACCAGCACCGCGCCGGTACCTGGCGCCGAATTCAAGGTCGTGTACGAGGATAACCACCTGCTCGTGATCGACAAGCCGGCCGGCGTGGCCGTGCATGGCGGTTCGGGCGTGTCGTACGGCGTGATCGAGCAATTGCGCGCGGCGCGGCCGGACGCGAAATTCCTGGAACTGGTGCACCGCCTCGACCGCGAAACCTCGGGCTTGCTGCTGCTGGCGAAAAAACGTTCGGCGCTCACCAATTTGCACGAGCAAATGCGCGACGGCCATACGGATAAACGCTACCTGGCTGCCGTGGCCGGCGACTGGGTGAATAAGCGCCAGCACGTGAAATTGCCGCTGCATAAGTTTTCAACGCCGGACGGCGAACGCCGCGTGGTGGTGCAGGCGGGCGGGATGGAATCGCACACGATTTTCAACCTGCTGCGCAAATGGGAAGGTTTTGCTTTGCTGGAAGCGGAACTGAAAACGGGACGCACCCACCAGATCCGCGTTCATCTGGCATCGTCGGGCTTTCCCATCCTCGGTGACGAGAAGTACGGCGATTTCGCATTGAACAAGCAGCTGCAGAAGGCCGACGAACAACGCGGCGCCCTGCGCCGGATGTTCCTGCACGCCTATAAAATCACGTTTACGCATCCGGAAACGGGCAAGCCGATGACCCTGCAGGCACCCTTGCCAGCGGAATGTGACCGTTTCTTGTTAAGCTTAGGGCAAGCAACGAATGGATGACGACGGCGCCCGTCCACGAGACGGGTGCGTGTCGTTTGGGGACGGAATCGATCCGTCCGGACTTAAGGAGCCGGCGAGGGCCGGGAGACATGCCAAGAAAGCAATTTGATCTGATCGTGTTCGACTGGGACGGTACGCTGATGGACAGCACGGTCGCCATCGTCAAGTGCATCCAGGCGGCCGCCCGCGACGTCGGCTTGCCGGTCCCGAGCGACGAGGCCGCTTCCCACGTCATCGGCCTGGCCCTGCCCGAGGCGATGCAGGCCGCGGTGCCCGACATGGCCCCTGGCCTGTACCCGCGCATGGTCGAGCGCTACCGTTACCATTTCCTGACGAAAGACCACGAACTGGTGCTGTTCAAGGGCGTTCGCGAGATGTTGACCGAACTTTCGCAGCAAGGCTACTTCCTGGCGGTCGCTACCGGCAAGAGCCGGGTCGGCCTGAACCGGGCGCTCAATTCCGCCGGGCTGCTGTCGATGTTCGACGCCACCCGCTGCGCTGACGAAACTTTCTCGAAGCCGCATCCCGCCATGCTGCAGGAACTGACGCGCGAACTGGGCCAGGACATGCGCCGCACCGTCATGATCGGCGACACCACCCACGACTTGCTGATGGCAAAGAACGCGGGCGCGGCCGGCATCGCCGTCGAGTACGGCGCCCATCCGGTCGACCAGTTGCAGGCCTGCCGTCCCCTGTATTCGGCCAAGACCGCGGTCGAGCTGCACGCCTGGCTGGCCGAATACGCATGACGTCCATGGACGAGGTGCTGATCTGCGACTCGGAAGCACTGGTCGACGGCGGGGAGGGCGTGCGCTTTCCGGTGACCATGTTTGGCGAGGCCGCCACCGGCTTCGCCGTCCGCTACCACGGCAAGGCCTATGCTTACCTGAACCGCTGCGCCCACGTGCCGATCGAGCTGGACTGGGTGCAAGGCCAGTTCTTCGAGTCCAGCGGCGAATACCTGATGTGCGCGACCCACGGCGCCGTCTACCGGCCGGAAACCGGCGTCTGCGCGGGCGGCCCCTGCCGTGGCGGCAAGCTGCGTCCGATCGGCGTGCGCGAAGCCGACGGCAAGGTGTACTGGCAGCCGGACGAACGCGTCACGCCGGCGGCCGATCACTGAGCGAGCAAACTTTTACTTCACGGGACTGAAAACACCGTCATGAGCGATAACATCAAGAACGAGGGCGAAGGCGAAGACCGGTTCCATGCCAACCCCACGGCGGGCAACTGGGAGCGCGAGACGCTCGAAAAGCTGGTGTTCGCCACCATCAAGGAGCGGCGCGCGGCGCGGCGCTGGAGCATTTTCTTCCGCCTGGCTTTCCTGGCCGTGATCGTGGTCGGCTTGTGGACCTACTTCGACCTCAGCCTGGGCGGTGGAGACGACGAAAACCTCGGACGTCACACCGCCTTAATCGAAATTAACGGCGAGATCGAAGCAGAAGGCAGCGGCGCGGCCGACAATGTCATCCCTTCGCTGAACAAGGCCTTTGCCGACGCCGGCTCCGCCGCGGTGGTGCTGCGCATCGACAGTCCCGGCGGCAGCCCGGTGCAGGCAGGCATCATCGTCGACGAAATCCGGCGCCTCAAGCGCGGCTATCCCGATAAACCCCTGTACGTCGTCGTCGACGAGATCTGTGCCTCGGGCGGCTACTACATCGCCGCCGCGGCCGACCGCATCTACGTCAACAAGGCGAGCATCGTCGGTTCGGTCGGCGTGCTGATGGATAGCTTCGGTTTCACCGGCACCATGGAAAAGCTGGGCGTCGAGCGGCGCCTGCTGACGGCCGGCGCCAACAAGGGTTTTCTCGACCCGTTCAGCCCGCAGTCGGAAAAACACCGAGCCCATGCCCAGGAAATGCTGAACGAAATCCACCAGCAATTCATCACGGTCGTGCGCACCGGCCGCGGCACGCGCCTGAAGGAAACGCCGGAGATGTTCTCGGGCCTGTACTGGACCGGCGCCAAGGCCGTCGAGATGGGCCTGGCGGATGGCTTCGGCACGGTCGACACGGTCGCGCGCGACATCGTCAAGGCCGAGGACATCGTCGACTACACGGCGCACGAAGGCTTGCCGGAACGTGTTCTGAAGAAATTTGGTGCCTCGGTGGGCGAGGGCGCGATGAAGGCCATGTCGCGCGTCACCCTCCCGAAGCTAAACTGAAATGAACTGATCTTGCTCAATATCTTCTTGAATGTTCCGTAAGATGGACTATAGTGAGACTTGTAGTTCTTTCCAGGAGGGGCGATTAATAACACGTGCCAACCTGTTCGCAATCGTTAAAATCTGGTGACACTACTACCCCGCATGCGTGCGGTTTCGAGAGAATTCAATTCCTCACTGTAACAGTTCCTCTTGGGAGCGAAAACGACGGCGCAAGCCGTCGTTTTCATTTTCAGGCCGCGTTGTCGTCCTTGTCTTCATGCTGCACGAAACCACCGCTCTCGAGCCAGGCCTGGAAATCGCGCTGCGCCCGGGCAAACCAGGCGGCGCGCAGGGGTGGATTGCCCTTGCCGCGCAGGTAGGGCAGGTTGCCGCCGCTGGTCCAGCGCGCCAGCGCCAGGCGGGTTGGAAACTGGGCGCACTGCGAGCGCGCCAGCGCCAGGCGTGCAGCCCGCAGCGACGAGGGCGCGACGGTCGGCAGGGCGGCATCGATCGTGGTCTTGAGTGCTTGCATGTTGTCCTCTTCTTGTCCAGTAATTAATCCTAGCGATTCCTCATCAAATCCGGACCCGCTGTAGGCCGATTCCTAATGGAGTTGAAGTCTATCAATGGATCTCCCGCTACGATTGATCTAGCGCAAACGAGCGCAAGGTTTCGATCCGTGGGGAAACAGAACAGCAGCAGCTTTGTCGCCGGCGCGTGGCTGGTGGAAGTCTCGTTCCTTCTGTTAAAGTCTCGCCCATGAGTAAATTATCCCTGGACCGCATCCTGCAATCGCAGGGTTTCGGTACCCGCAAGTATTGCCGCGCCCTGATCGAGGACGGCGACGTCGCCGTGAATGGCGAGATTGTCGACAACTACAAACTGACCGTGGACACCGAGGGCCTGGTCCTGACCGTCTTCGACGAGGAATGGGTCTACCGCGAGTACGTCTACATCGCGCTGTACAAGCCGGCCAATTTCGAGTGTTCGCGCAAACCCAGCCACCATCCCGGCGTGCTGACCCTGCTGCCGGAACAGTTCGCCTGGCGCGACGTGCAGCCGGTCGGCCGCCTCGACCACGACACCACGGGGCTGCTGCTGATGTCGGACGACGGCCCTTTCATCCACGCCCAGTCCTCGCCCAAGCGTCACGTGCCCAAGGTTTATCAGGCGACCACCGCCGAGCCGGTGACGCCGGAGCTGGTGCAGCAGTTGCTGGACGGCGTGCAGCTGCACGACGAACCGGCGCCGCTGCGTGCGGTGTCCTGCGTGCAGCGCGGCGAGAACGGCATCGAGATCGTGCTGGAGCAGGGGAAGTATCACCAGGTCAAGCGCATGCTGGCGGCTGCGGGGAATCATTGCAGTGCGCTGCACCGGTCGGCGATTGGCGGGTTGACGCTGGAGTCACTGGGCTTGAAGGAAGGGGAGTGGTGTTTCCTGGAGCAGGCGCAGCTGGATCTCTTGGTGCCGACGCAGGGCTAGCGCAGACAGCTGTTCGACGGTTTCAAACGCGTGGAGTCAGGACTCCGGTGAACCCGTCATTGAGACCATTGGCCTCAATGACCCCTACGAACAACGGTATACGTAGGGTGGAGTCCCGACTCCACGCGTTTACGGCATACGAACAATGGCAGGCGTCGCGTGCGACCTCAAAGCCGGTTTTCTTGCAATATGCGTATTGACTCGCGTCAGATCGTGGTCGGCGCGCGCATGTGCAGTCGGACGCGACAGGCGCCTTTTCGCAACCGACTCCTGCTCCAAGATGCCGCATTCCTATCGCCCCCTCCTGCTCCTCCCTCTGCTCATTGCCGCCAGCGCCCAGGCCCAAGACACACCCAAGGTCCTGTCCGACTGCGCCAACATCACCGACAACACCGCCCGCCTGGCCTGCTTCGACAAGCTCGCCGCGACCCCGGCGCCGCGTACCGAAGCGGCCGTCGTCGTCAACCCGGCCCCCGGCGCTGCGCCGGAGGTGGCGACGGTCGCCGTCGTGACCGCCCAGCCCTCGGCCGAGAGCAGCGCCAAATTCAGCCAGCTCGACCACTGGGAGCTGGACCAGCCTTACCAGCGCGGTGTCTTCAAATTCCGCCCGCACCATGCCAGCTACCTGATCGCCACGCGTTCCTACCGTCCCAACGAGACGCCCTACCTGCCGTACCGCGACCTCAACGACGATGAAGCGAGCCTGTCGAAGAGCGAGCTGGCCTACCAGCTCAGCTTCAAGATGAAGATGATGGAAGGCGCTTTCGGCAAACCGGTCGACCTCTGGTTCGGCTATACCCAGAACAGTTTCTGGCAGGCGGCCAACAGCAAGGCCTCCAGCCCTTTCCGCGAGACGAACTACCAGCCCGAAGTGATGGCGATCGCGCCGCTCGGCGTCGAACTCGGCGGCTTCCAGTTCCGCCACGTCGGCCTCGGCCTGAACCACCAGTCGAACGGCCAGTCGGGCAACCTGTCGCGCAGCTGGAACCGCCTGTACGCCCAGCTCGGCGTCGAGAACGGCGGCCTGTCGGCCACCGCCCGCGTCTGGAAGCGCCTCAACGAAAGCGACGACGACAATCCCGACATCGTCGACTACATGGGCCGCGGCGACCTGGCGCTGGCCTACCGCCGCGACGGCCACATCTATTCGTCGAACCTGCGCTACAACTTCCACACCAGCCGCGGCGCCGTGCAGCTGGGCTGGGCCTTCCCGCTGGCCGGCAACCTGAAGGGCTATGCCCAGGCCTTTGCCGGTTATGGGCAAAGCCTGATCGACTACAACTATTTCCAGCGTTCGATCGGTCTCGGCGTGCTCGGCCTCTTCTGAGCACTTAGAATGGCGGCTTCGATCTTGATCTTCCGCCAATGAAACTTGCAAGCATCCAGGATGGCAGCCGCGACGGCCAGCTCGCCGTCGTCGCGCGCGACCTGAAAACCGCGCACATGGCCGACGCCATCGCCCCGACCCTGCAGGCCGCGCTCGACGACTGGGCCTTCATCGCGCCCCAGCTCGACGCCCTGTACGAGCAGCTGAACGCCGGCCAGGCGCGGCGCGCCTTCGACTTCGACCCGGCGCACTGCATGGCGCCGCTGCCGCGCGCCCACGGCTGGGCCATCGGAGCGGCCTGGCCGCGCCATCTCGAACTCGACTACCGTGCGCGCGGCGCCGAGCCGCCGTCCTGGCTGGAGGAAGAGCCGTTGCTGCTGCCGGGTGCGGCCGGCGACCTGCTCGGTCCCTGCGACGACGTCCAACTGGCCCATGAGGAGTGGGGCATCGATTTCGGCGCCGGCGTGGCGGCCGTGTTCGACGACCTGGCGGCCGGCGTGACGCCGGACCAGGCGCATGGCCGCATCCGCCTGCTCATGCTCGTCAACGATATCGGCCTGCTCCGCCTGATGCCGGACGAACTGGCCAGGGGCGGCCTGCTGCAGTCGAAACCGGCCACCGCGTTCTCTCCGGTGGCGCTGACGCCGGACGAGCTCGGCGAGGCATGGCGCGGCGGCAAGCTGCACCTGCGCCTGAAGTGCAGCCTGAACGGCAACATGATCGGCCAGCCCGACGCCGGCGCCGACATGGCCTTCAATTTCCCGCAACTGGCCGCTCACCTGTGCAAGACGCGCCGTTTGCGCGCCGGCAGCATTATCGGGGCAGGGCCGGTGGCGAACCGGGAAAAGAGCGGGCGCGGGGCGGCGGCGGGCGACGCCTGCCTTATTGACGTCCGCAATCGCGAGACGATCGCCGATGGCGAGGCGAGTACGCCTTTCCTGCGCTTTGGCGATACGGTGCGGATCGAGATGCTGGACGAGAAGGGGAAATCGGTATTCGGGGCGATCGAGCAGAAAATCGTGAAGTTGTAATTGCTTGCCGTGTAAACGCGTGGAGTCGGGACTCCATCCTACGAATTGCGACGAATCGTAGCGTGGAGTCCCGACTCCACGCGTTACAGCGTATGCATTCCTTTATTTCCCATTCCAAAATTCGCCGCTTGCCATATCCCCGCGCAAATCCACCTCTAGCGGCGGCGCCATTTTCCGCACCGTGCGCGCCAGCTTCAAACTGCCGTCCGGCCCATGCACCCGATACCAGAGCAGGGCCACCGCCGACAGGCGCATTTTCTGTCCGCTAAACAAATTGTCCTTCACGATGCTCATGCCTTCCAGGCGCACATCGAAATCGAGCAGCGCCGCGCCTTCGGTGCGCTGCGCATAGCCGAGATAGCGGGCGGCATTCGCGAGCGGGCTTTTATCGCCGCTTTCTCCGGCGCGCAAGGATTCGATAAACGCGTCGACCGCTTTCAATACCGCGCCGGCCGCCGTCGCCAGCGCCGCCATATCGCGTTTTTCGTCGCCTTTGGCGCCATCGGCGAGTTTCTGCAGAATGCCGATCCGGTTCGCATAATCGGCGCGATGGGTAGCGAGCGCGCGCAGCTTGCCGAGCAGGCGTTCGTGCTGGACCGGGTCGAGCTCGCCCAGGTAGCCGCCGCCCAGGCCCGCAATACGCTGCGGGCAGGACTCGGCCAGGGCGCTGACGAAAAGGGCGCGCGCGCCTTCGCCATAGGCCAGGCCGGTGGCCGTGACGTCGGTCTTGAACAGGGAAGCGCTGTCGGCCGAGGCGCGCAGTACGCTCGGCACCACCGTCAGCGCGACCGCCAGCGTGCCGCCGAAGGCGCCCGGCGGCGTATGCGCATCGAGGTAGGCCTGCATGTCCTTGTTGCGGCGCGCCAGGTCGTCCGACAGGCGCAGCAGCGCGTCGTTGACGCCGCGCGCGGCCGTGATGCCGGCGCTGGTGGCCGGATCGTAGACGGCCGTGCGCGTGTCCTGGGGCAGGGCGCCGCACACCTCGGCGGCCAGGCTGCGGGCTAGGTCGAAGGCGCGCACCAGGCCGGCCGCGCCGAACTGGCGCGATTCGATGCTGCCCTCGAGCGGCCGGCTGGTGCCCGGCGGCAGGCGCGCCAGCAGGGCGGCGCGCTCGGCTTCGCGCGTGGCCTGGCGCATCTCCGCTTCGCGCTGGGCCAGCGCGGCATCGGCCGTGGCCTCAAGGATGCGCAATTCGAGTGCCTGTCTGGCCGCATCGAGCTCGGCCCTGGTAAGCGCTTGCGCCGATGCGTACAACGGATAAAGCAGTAAAATCAATAATATCCAGCAACGATTTTGAACATGCGGAAAGAAAAACATTCCCGGCTCCAGATTAAGGTGTAACGAGATGTAATTATTGGCTGTCGCCAGTGGCATAAATACGTCAGTATTTGTAACAAAATGTCGGGAAATATTATGAAAGATTGTGTGAGTTTTTATTGCTGTTGATCAATTCTGATAAAAGTTGGGCGAAAACGCCACGCAAAATCAGGCACTTACGAAAACATCGCGAATTCTCACTGTTTCTCCGTCATGTGCACACAATTGCGGCCGAGTTGCTGCTTTCTTCGGAGAAATGCGATAGAATTCGGCGGTTAATGAAGCCCCTTTTATGGATTTGACTGAACCTACCATCATTGCTCTGGAACTCGGCCTGGCGGTTTCGCTGGCGTGTTCGCTGCTGCTGGTCGCGACGACGCGCTGGCATGGCAGGTTCACGCTCGACGCCACGCGCGGCATCCAGAAATTCCACAGCGTGCCAACGCCCCGCATCGGCGGCCTGGCAATCATGCTGGGATTGATCTTTGCATGCATGGCTTCATCCGTTTCCCAGCAGGCCCTGCTGGGCCCTCTGCTGGCCGCCGCCGCACCCGCTTTCCTGTTCGGTATCGCCGAAGACCTCACCCGCCGCGTGTCGATCGGCGCACGCCTGATCGCCACCATGGCCAGCGGCGTGGCCTGCTGGGCCCTGACCGGCGTCAGCATCGCGCATACCGGTATCGGCCTGCTCGACACCATGCTGACCTGGCTGCCGCTGTCGGTCCTGTTCACGGCCTTCGCCGTCGGCGGCGTGGCCAATGCCGTCAACATCATCGACGGTTTCAATGGCCTGGCCAGCGGTACCGTCGTCATCGGCCTTGCGGCCGTCGGCCTGATCGCCCTCGATTGCGGCGACGCCGAACTGGCGCGCACCTGCTTCATCGTCTGCGCCGTCACGGTGGGCTTCTTCCTCGTCAATTTCCCGTACGGTAAATTGTTCCTCGGCGATGGCGGCGCCTACCTGCTGGGCTTCCTGCTGGCCTGGCTGTCGGTGACCCTGGTCTACCGCAATCCGCAGGTATCGAGCTGGGCGCCGCTGCTGGCCTGCGCCTACCCGACCTTCGAAACCTTGTTCACCATCGTGCGCCGCCTCTGGTGCCGCCGCCATCCGGGCCAGCCCGACAGCTGCCACCTGCATAGCCTGGTGAAGATCGCCGTCGCCGGCCGCTATTTCCGCCGCTTCAGCGCGCCAGTGCGCAATGCCTGCGTCTCGCCGTTCTCCTGGTTCCTGGCAGCCGTGCCGGCCTGGTTCGCCGTGTCCTTCCCGCAAAGCGCGGAAGCGCTGGTGCAGGGCACCCTGGCCAGTTTCGCCCTCTATCTGGCCTGCTACTGGTACATGGCCCGCGCCGCCCGCGCGCGCCGCCGCCGCGCCACCCGTCCCGCGGTGCGCAGCGTCGCGCTGGCCAGCGTCGAAACCGACACCGCCGCCTCGCTGCAGGCCTGAGCCTCCCCGGCCATGCGCTGCCGGGGCCGTGCCGGCAATCGACTACAATGCGCGTCATGATGCGCATTACCCCCTGTTCCATTCCCGACGTCCTGTTGTTCGAGCCGCAGGTGCACGGCGACGCCCGTGGCTTCCTGTACGAGAGCTTTCGCCAGGACCAGTTCGAGCAAGCCGTGGGGCGCCCTGTCGCCTTCGTACAGGACAACCACTCGAAATCCGGCGCCGGCGTGCTGCGCGGCCTGCATTACCAGGTGGGCAAGCCGCAGGGCAAGCTGATCCGGGTCGTGGCCGGCAGCGTGTTCGACGTGGCCGTCGATTTGCGGCGCAGTTCGGTTAGCTTCGGACGCTGGACCGGCGCCGTGCTCAGCAGCGAGAATTGCCGTCAGATGTGGATCCCGGAAGGCTTCGCGCATGGCTTCCTGGTCCTGTCCGAATCGGCCGAACTGCTCTACAAGGCCACCGATTACTGGTCGCCCGGGAACGAGCGCTGCATCGCCTGGAACGACGCCCGGCTGGCCGTGGAATGGCCGCTGTCCGGCCCGCCCGTGCTGTCGGCCAAGGACGAGCATGGCACGCCCTTTAGCGCGGCCGAGTTGTTCGACTGACTTCTTGTTCGATCTGGCCGTGCCGAATTGACGGCGCTTTCCCTCCCTGTTCTAGTTATAGCCGTAGAGCAATAGCGGCGATAATTCTGTCCTGGAATGATTTAATTGGGGCAGGGGCATGGCGGAAGACAGCGACGCAGAAAAGACAGAAGACGCAAGTCCCAGAAGACTGGAGAAGGCGCGCGAAGAAGGCGACGTTCCCCGCTCGCGCGAACTGGCGACCTTTGCCGTCCTGATGACTGCCGGCGCCGGCCTCTGGATCACCGGCGGCAGCCTGGCCGGCCGCCTGTCTGGCACGCTTGCATCGGGCCTGAGCCTGACCCGCGAACAGGTCTACAACCCGACCGTCCTCATCGAGCGGATCACCAACGACATCGGCGGCGTCCTGCTGGCCTGCCTGCCGCTCGCCTTTGCCATCATGCTGGTCGCCCTGGCTGCGCCGATGGCGATCGGCGGCTTCAATTTCAGCTCCAAGGCTTTCATGCCGAACTTCATGAAGCTGAACCCGATCAGCGGCATCGGCAACCTGTTTTCCATGAATTCCCTGGTCGAACTCTTGAAGGCGATCGCCAAGACCGTGGTGGTCGGCGCCGTCGCCTGGACCGTCGTGATGAGCGAGAAAGAGGCCGTGCTCGGCCTGGCCGTCGAGCCGGTCGGCTCCGGTCCCGGCCACGTGGCCGACCTGATGGCCCACACCTTCCTGATCATCGTCGGCGCCCTGGGCGTGATCGCCCTGATCGATGCCCCGTACCAGCTTTGGCACTACAACAACAAGCACAAGATGACGCGCCAGGAAATGATCCAGGAATCGAAGGAATCGGACGGCAATCCTCAGATTAAAGGGAAGATTCGCCAGATGCAGCGGCAAATGGCGCGTAACCGCATGATGCAGAATGTGCCTACTGCCGACGTGGTGGTGACCAACCCGACCCACTACGCGGTGGCGCTGAAGTACACCGACGGTCAGCAAGGCGCGCCGCGCGTGGTCGCCAAGGGCGCCGACGAGGTGGCGGCCAAGATCCGTGAACTGGCGCGCGAAAACAAGGTCGCGCTGCTGGAAGCCCCGGCACTGGCGCGTGCGCTGTACAAGCACACGGAAATCGACGACGAGATCCCGGAAAAGCTGTACTCGGCGGTGGCGGAAGTGCTGGCCTACGTCTTCCAGCTGCGCAACTACAACAAGGTGGGCGGCCATTATCCGGATCGTCCGACCAAGCTGCCGGTGCCGCCGGAGATGGACCCGCACAATCCCGCATCGCAAGTGAAACCTGAATAACGGAGCCGTTGAATGAATAGTTTGAGAATGCCGGCCTGGATGGGCGCGATCGGTGCCAAGGGCAATGCCCTGGCGGCGCCGATCCTGATCATCCTGCTGCTGGCGATGATGATCCTGCCGCTGCCGGCCTTCATCCTCGACCTGTTCTTCAGTTTTAATATCGCGCTGTCCGTGATCGTGCTCTTGACCGCGCTGTACACGGTCAAGCCGCTCGACTTCATGGCCTTCCCGGCGATCCTGCTGGTGTCGACCATGCTGCGCCTGTCGCTCAACGTCGCCTCGACCCGTATCGTCCTGACCGAAGGCCACACCGGCGGCGCGGCGGCCGGTAAAGTCATCGAAGCCTTCGGTCACTTCCTGATCGGTGGCAACTACACGGTCGGTATCGTCGTGTTCGTTATTCTCACCATCATCAACTTTACCGTCGTCACCAAGGGTGCGGGCCGTATCGCCGAAGTCGGCGCGCGTTTTGCCCTGGACGCGATGCCCGGCAAGCAGATGGCGATCGACGCCGACCTGAACGCCGGCATGATCGCCGAGCCGGAAGCGCGCAAGCGCCGCGCCGAAGTGGCGCAGGAAGCGGAGTTCTACGGCGCCATGGACGGTGCCTCGAAGTACGTCAAGGGCGATGCCGTGGCCGGCATCATGGTTACCCTGATCAACGTGATCGGCGGCCTGATCGTCGGTATCGTGCAGCACGACATGGCAGCCGGCGAAGCCGCCAAGACCTATACGCTGCTGGCCATCGGTGACGGCCTGGTGGCGCAGATCCCTTCGCTGATCATCTCGATCGCGGCCGGTATGGTCGTCTCGCGCGTGGCCAATGAGCAGGACATCGGCGGCCAGATGATGGGCCAGCTGTTCGCCAAGCCCGAAGTGCTGTACATCACCGGCGGCATCATCGCCGGCATGGGCCTGATCCCGGGCATGCCGAATCTGGTGTTCCTGCTGCTGGGCGGCGTGCTGGGCGGTTCCGGCTACCTGCTGGCCAAGCGCGCGAAAAATGCGCCGCAGCGCGAAGCCGAAGCGGCCGCGAACGACGCCGCAGCCGGTGCGCAGCAAGCCGCCACCGGCGAGACCGAAGAGGCGACCTGGCAGGACATCATGCCCGTGGACACCCTGGGCCTGGAAGTGGGCTACCGCCTGATCCCGCTGGTGGACAAGGCGCAGGGCGGCGAGCTGCTCAAGCGCATCAAAGGCATCCGCAAGAAATTCGCCCAGGAAGTCGGATTCCTGGCGCCGCCGGTGCACATCCGCGACAACCTGGAATTGAAACCATCGGCCTACCGCATCACCCTGAAGGGCGTGGAAGTGGGCAGCGGCGAAGCCGTCAACGGCCAGTTCCTGGCGATCAACCCGGGCATGGCCAGCGGCACGCTGCCGGGCACGCCGACCACCGATCCGGCCTTCGGCCTGCCGGCGGTCTGGATCGAGGGCAGCATGCGCGACGAGGCGCAGAGCCTGGGCTACACGGTCGTCGATGCCGGCACCGTGGTGGCGACCCATTTGAATCACCTGATCACGACCCACGCCTCGGAACTGCTGGGCCGCCTGGAAGTGCAGGCGCTGCTCGACCACCTGGGCAAGGACACGCCGAAGCTGGTCGAAGACCTGGTGCCGAAGGTCGTGTCGCTGGCGACCTTGCAGAAGGTGCTGCAGAACCTGTTGATCGAGGGCGTGCACATCCGCGACATGCGTACCATCATCGAGACCCTGTCGGAACATGCGGGCGTGCAGGATGCGAACGATCTGACGGCGCTGGTGCGTATCGCGCTGGGCCGGGCGATCGTGCAGCAGCTGTTCCCGGGCACTAATGAACTGAGCGTGATGACCCTGGACAATCGTCTCGAGCGCCTGCTGATGCAAGCCCTGGGCGCGGGTGGCGACGGCACCGGCATCGAGCCGGGCCTGGCCGACACCATCGCCCAGCAGGCGCACAATGCGGCGCAGCAGCAGGAGGCGATGGGGCACACGCCGGTGCTGCTGGTGCCGGGGCCGTTGCGCGTGCTGCTGTCGCGCTTCCTGCGCCGGGCGCTGCCGAATTTGAAGGTCTTGTCGCATTCGGAGATTCCGGAGACCAAGACGATTCGGGTGACGAGTCTCGTTGGCGCGGGTTAATCGACGGAAATCCGCGGGCATGCCCGCCCTACGTTACACGACGGCCTCGTGAACTTGCTACGGGAAGTGGTGCACCGTAGGGCGGGCATGCCCGCGTTACGGGCGCATCCGCGGGCCGTTTTGCCCGCAAATTGGGCAATTCCCCCTTCGAAATCGAATTAACCCCTTTTCCCCATCCTTTTCCCCCGATGGTTGCTTCACAGCATCGTCAATAATCTCTCCCATACACCGGCTTCATGCGTGCCGGGACTAATCGACTAGAGCAGTGCGGAGAATAAGATGAATGTGAAGAAATTTACAGCGCCAACATCCCGGGAAGCCTTGCGCAAGGTGCGCGATGCGCTGGGCCCTGACGCGGTCATCCTCTCGAACCGTCCTGTCGATGGCGTGGTCGAAATCCTCGCGCTGGACAATGACGACGTCGCATCCCTGGCCGCCCCTGCGCCGGGTTCCGACATGGCCCAGCCGGCGCCGCGTCTCGACCACCTGCACGGCTTCGAGCCGGAAGCCCCTGCCTTCGTGAACCGCCGCGCAGCCGCGCCGGCGCCGACGCCGGAACAGATCTATGCCAGCCGCCGCGCCCCCGAGCCGGAGCCGGAATTCGTCACCGCGTTCGCACCACGCCGCGCCGCCCAGCCGGAACCCGAGTTCGCACCAGAACATAGCTACGCCAACCGCCGCGCTCCGCAAGCCGAGCCGGCCTTCGACATGTCCGCCATGACTGCCATGATGACGGCTGCGATCGCCCAGGCGAAAGAATCCGCCGCGCAAGAGATGAGCGGCATGATGAGCGAACTGCGCGCCATGCGCGGCATGATGGAATCCCAGCTGGCCGAACTGTCCTGGGGCGGCACGCAACAGCGCGAACCGCAAAAGGCCGCCGTGCTGCGCGAGATGCTGGCCGCCGGTTTCTCGGCTTCGCTGTCGCGCTACCTGATCGACAAGATGCCTGCCAACAAGGACGCCGCGGAAGCGATGCGCTGGATTAAGACCGTGCTGGCGCGCAATCTCACCACCATGGCCGACGAGGACAACCTGCTGGATAAGGGTGGCGTGTTCGCGCTGGTCGGCCCGACCGGCGTCGGCAAGACCACCACCACCGCAAAACTGGCCGCGCGCTGCGTGATGCGCCACGGCCCGGAAAAGCTGGCCCTGATCACCACCGACGCCTACCGTATCGGCGGCCACGAGCAGCTGCGCATCTACGGCAAGATCCTCGGCGTGATGGTGCACTCGGTGAAGGACGAAGCCGACCTGCGCATCGCATTGAAAGAACTGCGCAACAAGCACACCGTGCTGATCGACACCATCGGCATGTCGCAGCGCGACCAGATGGTGGCCGAGCAGGTCGCCATGCTGACCGGCGCCGGCGCCGACGTCAAACGCCTGCTGTGCCTGAACGCCACCTCGACCAACGAGACCCTGGCCGAAGTCGTGCGCGCCTACCAGGGCAGCGGCCTGCACGGCTGCATCATGACCAAGCTGGACGAAGCCGCCTCGATCGGCAACGTGCTCGACGTCGTGATCCGCCAGAAACTGAACCTGCATTACATCTCGAACGGCCAGCGCGTGCCCGAAGACCTGCACCTGGCCGACCGCGCGATGCTGGTCGACCGCGCCTTCCGCAGCCGCCGCGATGCGGCGAACCAGTTCGACGATGCCGACCTGCCGCTGATGATGGCCCATACCGGCAAGGCCCACCAGGACGAGAGCCTGCGCGAGGTGCGCTTTGGCTAGTTTCGATTTCGACCAGGCCGAAGGCCTGCGCCGGATGCTGGCCGGCCCCCAGCCACGCATCGTCACCTTCTTGTCAAGCACGCCCAGCGACGACAAGGGCGCCATGCTGGTCAACCTGGGCGCTTCGCTGGCCCAGGCCGGCAACGAAGTCCTGATCGTGGACGGCTGCCAACGCGACTACGGCGTGGCGCGTCGCCTGGAGATGGAACGCCACGTCAGCCTGCTGCAGGTGGCGCGCCAGGAATGCGCGCTGAACCAGGTGGTGCAGACCGCGCCCCAGGGTTTCAACGTGGCGCTACTGGCGCGCGATGGCCAGGCGGCAAGCAATGCCGACGAAGCGCGGCGCCTGGCGAAAGCCTTCGACGTGCTGGTCAAGAAGCAGGGCGGCATCGTCATCGTCGATGGCGAACTGACGCGCGACGGCAGCTTCGCCGTGCCGCAGCTGGCGGACTCGGAAATCGTGGTGCAGGTCTCGACCAGCGCCACCTCGATCACCAACGCGTATGGCCTGATCAAGCGCCTGGCCCAGGAATTCGGCCGCCGTCCGTTCGGCATTCTCGTCACCGGGGCAAGCGAAGCCGAAGCAAAAGTGGTTTACGATAATATGTCGGCAGCAGCAAGTCGTTACCTCGCAGTAACGCTGACGTCGATGGGCTCGGTGCCGGCGGATGAATACCTGCATCGCGCCGCGCGTCTTGGACGCTCGGTGGTGGATGCCTTCCCGCTGGCCGGGGCCTCGGTGGCCTTCCGCGCGCTGGCAGGACGTTTTGCCATGGCGCGTCGGAGTGGTGGCGCCCGTTTTGGTTCCTAAGAAAAAAGCACAAGCATGTATACCGTCAAAGGGAAAGCGGACAAGAACCATTTGCTCACCGAGCACGCCCCGCTCGTGAAGCGCCTGGCGCACCAGATGAAGGCGAAACTGCCGCCCTCGGTCGAAGTCGACGACCTGATCCAGGCCGGCATGATGGGCCTGCTGGACGCCATCAACCGCTACGAAGACAACCACGGCGCCCAGTTCGAGACCTATGCCGTGCTGCGCATCCGCGGCGCCATGGTCGACGAACTCCGCAGCAACGACTGGATGCCGCGCAGCACGCGCCAGACCATGAAGAAGGTCGAGACCGCGATGACGGCGCTGCAGCAAAAGCTCGGCCGCCCGCCGACCGAAACCGAGGTCGCCAAGTCGCTCGACATCCCGCTCTCCGAATACCAGGAAATGCTGTTCGAAGGCGGCGGCCACCAGCTGGTCTATTACGAAGATTTTCACGACGACGACGGCAACGACAGTTTCCTCGACCGTTATGCCGTGGACGAGGACGACCCGCTGCGCGCGCTGCTCGACACCGACTTCCGCCAGGCCGTGATCGACGCCATCGACGGCTTGCCGCCGCGCGAAAAGATCCTGATGGGTCTGTATTACGAAGAAGAACTGAACCTCAAGGAAATCGGTGCGGTGCTCGGCGTGTCCGAGTCGCGCGTCTCCCAGCTTCACACCCAGGCCGTGGCCCGCCTGCGCGCATCGCTCAAGGAAAAGCTGTGGACTTCGCCAGCCTGATCGGGCTGGCCCTTGCCCTCGCCGGGCTGATCGTCGGGCACACGCTCGACGGCGGGCGTTTCGCGTCCCTCATTCAACCGGCCGCGTTTGCGATCGTGGTGGTCGGCACCTTCGGGGCCGTGCTGCTGCAGTCGGAGGCGCGCAGTTTCCGGCGCGGCATGCAGATGCTGCGCTGGGTCTTTTTCCCTCCGAAAAATAGGCGCCAGCCGCTCTCGCGCGAGATCGCGCTGTGGAGCCATACGGCGCGCCGCGACGGCCTGCTCTCGCTCGAGCAGTACATGGGCACCAAGGATCTGTTCGTCCAGAAGGGCTTGCGCCTGGTGGTCGACGGCATTACGCCGGAAAAGCTGCGCAACCTGCTGGAAACGGAAATCACCGCCTTCGAATTCGCCGAACGCCAGGCCGCGCGCATCTGGGAATCGGCCGCCGGCTATGCGCCGACGATCGGCATCCTGGGCGCCGTGCTCGGCTTGATCCACGTGATGGAAAACCTGTCCGATCCGTCGCGCCTGGGTTCCGGCATTGCGGTGGCCTTTGTCTCGACCGTGTACGGCGTCGGCCTGGCCAACCTGTTCTTCCTGCCGGTCGGGAACAAGCTGAAGGCGATCGTCTCGGACCAGGTCGCGCAATACGAAATCCTGCTCGAAGTCTTCCACGACCTGGCCAGCGGCAACCATACGCGCGTGGTCGAGGAGCGCGTGGCGAGCCTGCTGGCGAAGCGCTGAGATGGCCCGCAAGCGCTACGACGACGAAGACCACACGCGCGAAAGCCACGAGCGCTGGCTGATTTCCTACGCCGACTTCATCACGCTGCTGTTCGCCTTTTTCGTCGTCATGTACGCGATTTCGGTGGTCAACACCGGCAAATATAAAGTTCTGTCGGATGCGCTGGGCGACGCTTTCGGCGGCCGTCCCGAGGTGCCGCAGGCCAGCTCCACCATCGAACAGCTTCCCCTCACGAACCTGATCGCACGCAAGCGCGCCGAAGCAATGCGGCGCGAACGCGAACGCCTGAACACGCTGGCGCGCGAGCTGAACGCCTCGCTGGCGCCGCTGGTCAAGAATGGCCAGGTGCGCGTGACCCAGACCGGGCGCGGGGTGACGGTCGAGATCAATGCGAAAGTGCTGTTCGAGGAAGGGCAGGCGGCGCTCGGCACGGAAGCACGCGCGACCTTGGGCACAGTGGCATCGCTGCTGAAGAACGATGCGCATGCGATCCAGGTCGAAGGGCATACCGATAATGTGCCGATTGCGAATCCTGCGTTTGCTTCCAACTGGGAGTTGTCGAGCGTGCGCGCCAGCAGCGTGGTGCGGCTGTTCATCGACAGCGGCGTAGCTGAAACGCGCCTGACGGCCGTCGGGCATGCGGCGAACCAGCCGGTGGCGGCGAATACGGATGAAGCGGGCAGGGCGCGCAATCGGCGGGTGGCGGTCACCATCCTGGCTTCGGCTCAGTGAAATAAAATTTCATTTCTAACGATCAAGTGAAATAAAGTTTCACGTAGGGGTTGTTGAGGCCAATGGCCTCAACAACGGGTTCACCGGAGTCCTGACTCCACGCGTAAACTGTGGTCAGTGACTGCACCTCCATGCAAACACCGCAAACGCGTGGAGTCGGGACTCCACCCTACGACACCGTCCCGTACAATGGCGTACATAAGCACATGGAGCCAAGAATGCAACGCAGACTCATCCTGCTGGCCGCGCTCGGCGTAGCCAGCTTCCTGCCCACTTTTGCCAACGCTGCCGGAGAATCCCCCGTGTCCGTCAAGCACAGCATTGATATCGAAACTCCGTCAGGTAAGGTGCTGGTGGAACTGACCTTCACCAACCAGGGCACGAAGACGGTCTGGATTCCGCGCGAACTGGCGGCGGAAAAGGAATTGACGGGCCGCCGCTTCGACGTGCGCGACGCGGGCGGCAAGCCGGTCGCCTACACGGGCAAGATGGTCAAGCGCGCCGCACTGACGGCTGCCGACTACCAGCCACTCGAGCCGGGCAAGATGCTGATGAACACGATCGACATCACCAACACCTACGCCTTCGCAAAAGGCCGCCACAACTACCACATCGGCTACACGGGCCCGATCGTGGCGGACGTGAAGCAGCTCGACAAGCAGGTGGAATTCCCGGCGCGGCCTGTTTCCTTTATTTCGAACATCAAGTAAGACCGGCAGGCGAAAAAAATCCCGGCAGGCAGATCGAATCTGCCTGCCGGGATTTTTTAGGGCCGATCGCTTAGTTCAGCGCCGGGGTGTTCTCGGCGAAGTATTCGTGCGAGTCGGCATTGTCGACGGCCTGGGTCGGGTTGCTGATCGCCAGGCTGGCGGCGCCGCTCTGGCCATACACGTGGTCATCCGTGCCGGCGACGACGTTGAAGTGGCTCATCTCATGCACCAGGGTGCCGCCCTTCGAATCCGTGCCCGTCATCGGCGCCGACCAGAAGGCCTTGCAGACGTAGATGCGGTACGGCTGGGTCGGGTACACGTAGGCGTAGTAGTTCTGGTTGCAGCCGCAGTCGACCACGACATTCTTGTTGTCGAACGCATCCTTGATCGCGGTGAAGTGGGACTTCACCGTGGACTGGCGGGACGAGGTGACGGTGCCGAACCACTTGGTGTAGCGCGGGCCCATCGTGGTCTGGGCCATGTAGCTGACCGAACCGTTGCTCATCGTCTTCGCGGCCGAGATCGCCGATGCGATCGTGGTCTGCTGCGAGGCGGTGCAGGAGGCGTAGCTCAGGCCGGCCGGCGAGACGGTACCGCCGCCGTCCGGACGCTTCAGCGCCTGCATGATCTCCGAGGTGGCGCCGCGCGGCAGGCGGCCTTCGATGTAGAACGAGGCCGTGTCCGACTGCAGTTCGCCGACGGCGGCGCCCGCGGCGGCGGCCTGGGCGCGGCCATTGGCGACGGGGAGGAACAGGTCCGGCGAGGCAGTGCGGTAGCGGATCGCGTAGTCGCCGCTGACGCTCATGTCGTACAGCGAGGACAGCTCGACCTTCACCGTGTGCGAGGCACCTGGTTTCAGCACGAAGTAGTCGGCCTGGCTTGGCTTGCCGCGCTTGATCAGGGCGCCGGTGTAGGCGACCTTGGCGCCGTCGCGCGTCACGTCGAACAGCGGCGCGGACAGGCCCTCGAAGGGCGTGCGCGCCTTGAGCACGTATTGCGGCGTGGACGAGGTGTTGGTGACGGTGACCTTCACCACCACGTCGTCGCTTGCGCCGTGCATGGTCTTTTCAGGGGCCACGGTCACTTGCACCCCGTTCGACCCTGCGTGTGCGCCGACTGCGACGCCCAGTGCTGCGATACCGAATGCCGACTTCCAGATGCTGTTCCAGCTCATGTGTCTTCTCCGTATGATGTTTGTCGTGGCCGTGATGGCCCTTCTTTGAGATGCGGGTCGTGTGGAAAACTTAAGCCAGGCTTAACAAGACCCGAGTACATACTGCTGAATTCATAAGTCGAGGGCAATGCAATTCGCGTAATTTGTGGCGTCGAATGGCGTAAAAGTCACAATGATGCAATTTCTTTACGCTGCGCTGGATTTCTTCCCAAGGCCGTGCTAGCTCGTCTAGACAAGGTACATTAATTCAGCGGCGGCGAATTTTCGCCGAAGTATTCATGGGAATCCGCGTTGTTGACCGCGCGATCCGGCGCCGTGCGCGCCATCTCGGCCGCGCCCTGCTGGCCATACACGTGGTCGTCGGTGCCGGCTACGACGTCGAAATGGCTCATCTCGTGCAGCAGGGTGCCGCCTTTCGAATCGGTGCCGGTCATGGGCGCCGTCCAGAACGCATTGCAGACCCAGATCCGGTAGGGCTGGGCCGGATACACGTAGGCGAAATAATCCTCGCCGCAGGCGCAGTCGACCGTGATTGGCTTGGTTTCGAAGGCATCCTTGATGGCCGCGAAATGCTTGCCGACGGTGCCCTGGCGCCCGGCGTCGAGCGCGCCGAACCAGTTCACGTAGCGCCGGCCCGGCTCCTTGCCGCTCGCCAGGTAGGCCTGGCCGTTGCTTGCCATGGCGCTGCCGGCCGCGAGGGCGCTGGCGATCGTGTCCTGCTGGGCGTTCGAGCAGTTGGCATAGCCGGGCGCTGCGCCTTCCGGCGCGGCCAGCAGCGGCGTGCTGGTGCCGCGTGGCAGGCGGACTTCGATGAACAGCGCGGCCGTGTTCGAGGTGATGTCTCCGGTGCGCAGGGTAGGCCCCGGCGCCGCGCCGCGGTAGCGCACGGCGTAGGAACCGGTCGCGGCCATGTCGTAGCTGCTCGACAGCTCGACCCGCGCGGTGCGGCTTTCGCCCGGCGCCAGCACCAGCATGTCGGCCTCGCGCGGCGCCGCCCGTTTCACTTCGCGGCCGAGGTAGCGCACCGGCTGGCCGTCGCGCGTGATCTCGAACAGCGCGCCTTCGACCGGACCGAAGGGCGTGCGGCCTTTGGCGATGCGTTCCGGCGCGGCGCCGGTATTGGTGAGGGTGACGTTGACGACGACTTCGTCGCGCTTGCCGAGACTGGCGCGCTCGGGCGTGATGGTGACGGCGATGTCGGCGTGGGCGGGCAGGGTGCTGGCGAGCAGCAAGGTAGATAATGCGATGCGGTACATGGATTCCTCCGTCAGGTAATGACAATCAGGAATACTGTCCGGCTTGTTGGGTAAGTGAAGTTTGCGTTACGGCAGCTTTTCGTAGGGTGGGCGCTCCCGCGCCCACGCGGTTACGTGTTTTGCCGCCAGTCCGTTGCGGGGAGGTATCGCTCGCGATGCGTCCGCCAGTCGATTCCGCGAGCGACGGTTTGCCGCAGCGGGCAAAAGGACGCGTCCGTACCGCGTGGGCGCAGGGCGCCCACCCTACAAACGACGACGGCCGCATCAGCGGCCGTCGTCAAAGAGAAGGGTATTGATCAGCCCAGCACGAAGCGCCGCGACGGCGCACTGCCAAACGTCTGCCCCTTGGCGCCATACAAGGTCGCTTCCGGCGCCGCCGCCGGGGTGCGCAGGGCATTCAGCACGGTCTGGTTATGCGCCATTTGCCGGTTGATCAGCATGCCGTTCACCCGGTTCAGTTCCTTGGCTTCGGCGGTCAGCGCCAGCAGGGCGGTCCAGGCAGCGCGGGAAGCGTCATCGCCTGCGGCAGCCAGCCAGGGCTCCATGCCCGCTTCCGAAGAAACAAATCCGGCGCCGCCGAGGGCGCCATGGCGCTGGCGCGCCAGCTGCGCCAGTTCCTGCACCAAAGTGGCCTTGCGCGTCGTCAGCTCGGCCAGTCCGTCCGCATCCGCCGCCACCAGGAATTGCTGTTCCTGCTTCATCAATTCCACCAGCGCTTCGATGCGCTCGTGTTCTGCGGGGAGGGTGGCGTTCGGACGGGTCATGGAAGATCGTTATCGGTTGCGTGAGTGAAGCAGGTCGCGCACGGTATCGAGCAAGCCGTCCGCGATCCTTTCGGAATTTACCTGGAACTGCCCATCGGCAATTGCCATCTTAATACGTTCAACTTTCTTGGCATCGAAGACCTGGTTCGCGTTCGAGGCGCCGCTGGTGGCTTGCGCCTGCGACGACAGGCGCACGCTATCGGTCTGCGTTTGCGTCGGGGCGGCGGTGGCAGCGGCCTTTTCAGCCTGCTTGGCGTTCGCCGCCGTCGTGTTCTGAAGCTGTTGGGCTGGCGTGCCCTTGAGGGTATCGTTAATTTTCACAGCATTATCCTTCTCGGTTCGGAGCAGGAACTCCGGGATCTGCAGTGTGTAACGGCTGTTCGTCCACAAACTTTAGCGCAGATCGCTATTCAGAGAAGGTTTTTTCATAACTTACTCACAAGCAATTTTTGCTTGCCGGCGCATTGCTTATAATGCCACCTCGACAATACCGCCCATTCTTGCCGTGCCGCTGATGATGGCACCGCGCGGGGTGCGTACCTGCACCACTTGTCCTTCGCTCGCGTTGCCGATCGCCTTGCCTTCGCCCGACACCGAAAAATTCTCGCCGCGCGACACGATGCGCACCGCCTGATTCTGGTGCACCACCGGTTTGCTCTTCAGCGAGTCCAGCCGCAGCGGCGTGCCGGCCGGCAGAGAAACCGTCGGGGTACGTCCGATCGCCTGCGCCATGTCGGTGATGATCCCGTTCGGCATCGCGGCGATGTCGCCCTGCATCGTCGTCAGCTGGCTCGCGTCGATCGCCTGGCCCTGCGCCAGCGGCACGGCGGCGGTGACGTAGTCGGCCACCACGCTTACCTGCGCCTGTAAAAATACGGTCCAGACGGGCGCCGTGCAGCGTACGCCGACCGTGGTCTTGCCCCAGGGGCGGGCGCCCGGCTGCTGGAAGGCTTCCGGCGCCGGGCAGGCGGCCAGCGACAGGCGCGGGTCGACCGCGCCCATCTTGACCGTCACCTTGCCGGGCAGGCCGGCACTTTGCGCCTGCAGATAGCCTTCGGCCAGCTTGCGCAGCGCGGCACCATCCTGGCGCACGCCGCCCTGGGCAAATGCCAGCGGCGCGGCCAGCAGCAAGACGGAGAACAGCCTGAAATTCTTGAACATGGCGAGCCTAGTCTTTCGTAATGGCTGCCATCTTAGGCGTGTTGATGCCACAGCGAAACTTTGAATAGGGGGGTATTGCCGGTACTAATCCATCGATTGGCTTTTGTTGCCCAAACGTATGATTCACGCTGTCCCAACAAGAAATCTGCCCGGAGGCGGCATGATCGGCAAACTCGACAACTACTTACGCTTCAACGAAACCGCGCTCTCCCTGCGAGCCCAGCGCCAGGAACTGATCGCGTCCAACATCGCCAACGCCGACACGCCGAACTTCAAGGCGCGCGACATCGACTTCGCCAGCGCCATGCAGGGCGCGCTGGCGAAAGCCGGCCCAGGCGCGGCCAATCCTCTGGCGGCAACCAACAAAGGCCACATCCAGCCCGCCGCCGACGGCAAGGCGCTGCCGGACGGCACCCCGGTGCTGTACCGCGGCGTGGTGCAGGGCGCGGTCGACGGCAATACGGTCGACATGGACGTCGAGCGCAACCAGTTCGCCGACAACGCGCTGCGCTACGAGGCCGGCATCACGATGATCAACCACCAGATCCGCGGCCTGATGGCGGCGATCCAGAACGGGCAGTAATCATGTCGCTTTTTAACATCTTCAACGTCTCCGGCTCGGCCATGAGCGCCCAGGCCCAGCGCCTGAACACGGTCGCCAGCAACCTCGCCAACGTCGACAGCGCCACCTCGAGCACGGGCGAAGCCTACCGCGCCAAGCAGGTCGTCTTCGAAGCGGTCCCGATCACCACCGGCGGCACCGGCGTCAAGGTGAAGGAAGTCGTCAACGATCCCTCGCCGATGAAGCAGGTCTACGACCCGAAGCACCCGATGGCCGACGAAAAGGGCTATGTGACGATGCCGAACGTGAACCCGGTGGACGAGATGGTGAACATGCTGTCGGCTTCGCGTTCCTACCAGAACAACGTCGAAACGATGAACGCGGCGAAAAGCATGCTGCTGAAAACCCTGACCCTCGGTCAATAATCCAAGCGAGTAAAAAATGACCACCGTCAATTCCGCCGCCGGCGGCACCTCGATCACCGACCTGATGTCGACCATGAACGCCAAGCCGGCCACCGCGACCGACAGCGTGCAAGCCGACACCGACAAGTTCATGACCCTGCTCGTCACGCAGCTGAAGAACCAGGATCCGCTGAACCCCCTGGACAACGCCCAGGTGACCAGCCAGCTGGCCCAGCTGCAGACCGTGACCGGCGTGAACAAGCTCAACGAGACCCTGGAAACCCTGAAGTCGAGCTACCAGTCGAGCGAGGCGATGCAGGCGACCAGCCTGATCGGCCACGGCGTGCTGGTCGAAGGCAATACCTTGACCCTGAGCGGCGGCAAGTCGGTGTTCGGAGTGGATCTCGCCACCGATGCCGACAACGTGCAGGTGGTCGTCACCGACCCGCGCACCGGCAAGGACGTGGCCACCATCGACCTCGGCGCGGCCGAAGCCGGCGCCATGCCGCTGGCCTGGGACGGCAGCAGCGACGCGATCGACGCCGCCACCCTGGCTGACGGCAAGTACAGCTTCCGCGTCGTCGCCACTAGAGGCGGCCAGCCGCTGACCGACGTGAAAGCATTGACCCTCGACACGGTCGCCAGCGTCAGCACGAATTCGAAGGACGGCGTCAAGCTGAACCTCGCCGGCGCAGGCTCGATTGGCCTGTCCGATATCCATCAAGTCCTGTAAGCCGCAACACATCTTTTTCGGAGAATCACATGTCTTTCCAACAAGGCCTGAGCGGCTTGAACGGCGCAGCCAAATCCCTGGACGTCATCGGTAACAACATCGCCAACGCCAGCACGGTCGGCTTCAAGGGCGCCCAGGCGCAATTCGCCGACGTCTACGCCAGCTCGCTGAACGGCGCCGGCGGCGTGACGGCCGGTATCGGCACCAAGGTCTCGCAGATCGCCCAGCAGTTCACGCAAGGCAATATCGAATCCTCGAACAACTCGCTCGACGTCGCCATCAACGGCCAGGGCTTCTTCCGTACCGTGTCCTCGGGCATGGTCCAGTACACCCGCAACGGCCAGTTCTCGCTCGACAAGGACGGCTTCATGACCAACGCCCAAGGCGCCAAGCTGACCGGCTACGGCACCGGCGTGAGCGGCGAAATCCTGGCCGGCGCACCGATTCCCCTGCAGATCAGCACCACCGATCTGAAGCCGGTCTCGACCACCAAGGTCGGCATCGAGATGAACCTCGACTCGCGCGTGGCCGCCCCGACCGTGACCCCGTTCGACGCCACCGATCCGAACAGCTACAACAAGCAGTCGCCGGTCGACGTCTACGACACGCTGGGCAACCCGCACGTGCTGTCGACCTTCTACGTGAAGAACGGTTCCGGCACCTGGGACGTGTACGCCGCCAACGACGGCGTCGAAGTGACCAACCTGAACGTGGCGCAAAGCTCGCAGAACGACGCGGCCACCACGGCGGCGCGCGCCGCCTGGGATGCGGCCACCAAGGCCGTCCCGCCGGTCGCAGCGACCATCGCCACCGCGCTGGCCAACTACGCCAGCGCCGCCGCGGCCGCGGTCTCGACCGCCGCCGGCGGCGCCGGCGCCGATGCCGCCACCCAGGCCGCGATCACGGCCGCCGGTACCGATGCCGCCAAGGTCGCGGGCAACACGCCGGACCTGGTCGACAAGGCGATCATGGCCTCGGTCAAGGTGCCCGCGGTTCCGGTCGGCACCCTGCGCTTCGACGAGAACGGCGCCCTGAACGCGGCGACCACCCTGAACGCCGGCAAGTTCAGCCTCGACCTGCCGATCTACCCGTCGACCGGTTCCGAAGCGACCCAGACGATGGAAATCGCCTTCACCGGCACCACGCAGTACGGTACCGCGACCAGCGACAAGAAGCTGACCCAGGACGGCTACACGGCCGGCCACCTGCAGCGTTTCTCGATCGGCAAGGAGGGCATCATCCTCGGGCAGTACAGCAACGGCCAGTCGAAGCCGCTGGGCCAGGTCGTGCTGGCGAACTTCGCCAACGCCAACGGTCTCGAGCCGCTCGGCAACAACGCCTGGGCCGAATCCGCCAACTCGGGCACGCCGCTGGTCGGCACCCCGAATTCGGGCAGCTTCGGCGTGATGCAGTCCTCGGCCGTCGAAACCTCGAACGTCGATTTGACGGCGGAATTGGTCAACATGATCACGGCGCAGCGCGTGTACCAGGCGAATGCGCAGACGATCAAGACGCAGGATTCGGTGTTGCAGACGCTGGTGAGCCTGCGTTAATTCGTAAGGTGAACGCGTGGGCACGGAGTGCCCACCCTACGTTACACAACGGTTCCATGCATTTGCCACCGCCGGCGGCGCACCGTAGGGTGGGCACTCTGTGCCCACGCGGTACAACGGTCGCACACCAAAAACGTTTGAAAACGGCACGAACAAGGGAATAACAAATGGATCGCTTAATCTACACCGCCGGCTCCGGCGCCAAGCACATCCTCGAGCAGCAGGCCACGACCTCGAACAACATGGCCAACCTGAACACCACAGGTTTCCGTGCCCAGCTCGACACCTTCCGCGCCGTGCCGGTGCAGGGCGAAGGCTTGCCGACGCGTACCTTCGTCGTCAACAACACGGTCGGCGCCGATTTCTCGTCCGGCCCGCTCCAGCTGACCGGCCGCGACCTCGACGTCGCCATCAAAGGCCCGGGCTGGATCGCCGTCCAGAACGCCGACGGCAGCGAAGCCTACACCCGCAACGGCGCCTTGCAGATGAGCCCGAACGGCGTACTGACCACGACGAGCGGCCAGACGATTGCAGGCGAGGGCGGTCCGATCACGATCCCGCCCGACGTCACGGTGACGGTCGGCGGCGACGGCACGATTTCCACCGTCTCGAACGCCGAGCGTCCGGCCGCACCCGTGATCCTGGGCCGCATCAAGCTGGTGAACCCGCCCGAAAAAGACCTGGTACGCGGCGACGACGGCCTGTTCCGCCTGAAAGACGGCAACCCGGCCCAGCCGGACGCGAATGTGCGCGTCGCCGGCGGCGCGCTGGAAGGCAGCAACGTGAATGCCGTCGATGCCATGGTGTCAATGATCGGCCTGGCAAGGTCCTTCGAGACACAAATGAGCCTGATGAAGAATGCCGAGAATAACGCCTCGAAAGCCAGTCAGATCCTTGCTTTGAACTAAGTGTTTCTCCAGCATAATTCTCCTATAGATGGCGGCCTTCGGTTGCCGCCAATAGGAGAAACCCATGATTCGTTCGCTGTTTATCGCCAAGACCGGCCTCGAAGCGCAGCAAACCAACCTCGACGTCATCACCAACAACCTCGCCAACGTCAGCACCAACGGCTTCAAGCGTTCGCGTGCGGTGTTCGAGGACCTGCTGTACCAGACCGTGCGCCAGCCCGGCGCCCAATCCTCGCAGCAAACCAACCTGCCGTCCGGCCTGCAGCTCGGTACCGGTGTGCGCGCCGTCTCGACCGAACGCATCTTCACCCAGGGTAATCCCCAGCAGACCGGCAACTCGAAGGACGTGATGGTCAACGGCGCCGGTTTCTTCCCTGTGCTGCTGCCTGACGGCACCCAGGCCTATACCCGCGACGGCTCCTTCCAGACCGATGCCAACGGCACCCTGGTCACCTCCAGCGGCTATCCCGTGCAGCCGCCGATCACCGTTCCCGCGAACGCCGAATCGATCACGGTCGGCCGCGACGGCACCGTCTCGATCAAGGTCGCCGGCAGCACCGCCACCACGCAAATCGGCAACCTGCAATTGATGACCTTCGTGAATCCGGCCGGCCTGGAGTCGAAGGGCGAGAACCTGTACCTGGAAACGACCGCCTCGGGCAACCCGAACGCGAACACCCCGGGCACCAACGGCGCCGGCGTCCTGATGCAGGGTTTCGTCGAGACCTCGAACGTCAACGTGGTCGAGGAAATGGTCAACATGATCCAGACCCAGCGCGCCTACGAGATCAACAGCAAGGCGATCACCACCTCCGACCAGATGCTGCAGAAACTGTCCCAGCTATGAAAACGCTTCTTTTCACGCTCATCCTGGCCGCTCTGGGCGGTTGCGCCGTCACGCCGAGCACCATCGTGCAGGAAACCCGCAGCGCGCGTCCGGCCCTGGCCGAAGTCGCCCCGCCGACCGACGGCGCCATCTACAACGCGGCGAAATACCGTCCGATGTTCGAAGACCGCCGCGCGCGCCAGATCGGCGACCTCCTGACGATCAACATCGTCGAGAAGACCTCGGCCAACAAGGCGGGTACCAGCTCGGGCAACAAGTCGGGCAGCGCCAACTTTGCCCTGCCGGGTCCGCTGCAGGCGAAGCTGGGCGCGAACGTCGGCACCGAAGGCGGCATCAAGTTCGCCGACGGCGACAACCAGAGCGCCAGCAATGCCTTCACCGGCACCATCGGCGTGACCGTCACCGAGGTGCTCTCGAACGGCAACCTGATCGTCGCCGGCGAGAAGCAGGTCGCGATGAACAAGGGCATCGAGTTCATCCGCTTCTCGGGCATGGTCAGCCCCGACACGATCCAGAACGGCAACGTCGTCTCGTCGACGGTCGTGGCCGACGCCCGTGTCGAATACCGCACCAACAGCCGCATCGACCGCGCCGAAGTCAATTCGATGATGTCGCGCTTCTTCCAGTCGCTGCTGCCGTTTTAATTAAAGTTCAAGGACCGATCATGCGTTTCGCTTTCCCGCTGCTGACCCTCTGTGCCGCCCTCGTTGCCGTCATGCCTGCCGCTCATGCCGAGCGCCTGAAGGACATGGCCAGCATCGCCGGCGTGCGCCAGAACCAGTTGTCGGGTTACGGCCTCGTGGTCGGCCTCGACGGGACCGGCGACCAGACCAGCCAGACCCCGTTCACGGTGCAGTCGATCATCGCCATGCTGCAGCAGAAGGGCGTCAACCTGCCGCCGACCGGCCAGCTGCAGCTGAAAAACGTCGCGGCCGTGATGGTCACGACCTCGCTGCCGGCCTTTGCCCAGCCGGGCCAGACCATCGACATCACGGTGTCCTCGATCGGTAACGCGAAAAGCCTGCGCGGCGGCACCTTGCTCATGACCCCGCTGCACGGCGCCGACGGCCAGGTGTACGCCATGGCCCAGGGTAACGTGCTGGTCGGCGGCGCCGGTGCTTCGGCAGGCGGCGCGCAGACCACGGTCAACCACCTTTCGGTGGGCAAAATTTCGGCGGGCGCCACCGTCGAGAAAGCCGTTGCCTCCAACCTCGGCGAAAACAACCAGATCCGCCTGGAACTCAACCAGACCGACTTCGCCACCGCCAGCCGCGTCGTCAGCGCCCTGAACGACCAGTTCGGCGTCGGCACCGCCACGGCGCTGGACGGCCGCGTGATCCGCGTGCGCACCCCGGCTTCGTCGGATGCGCGCGTCAGCTTCATCGGCCTGATGGAAAACATCGACGTCAAGCCGGCGGCAGCGGCCGCCAAGGTGATCCTCAACGCGCGTACCGGTTCCGTCGTGATGAACCAGGCCGTCACCCTCGACACCTGCGCCATCTCGCACGGCAACCTGTCGGTGACGATCGGCGCCGACACCAACGTCAGCCAGCCGGCGCCGGGTTCGCGCGGCCAGACTGCCGTGACCACCACGCCGAGCGTCGAAATCAAGAAGGATCCGGGCAAGGTGCTCCTGGTGAAGGGCGGCGCTTCGCTGGCCGAAGTCGTGAAAGCCATGAATTCGATCGGCGCGACGCCACAAGACCTGCTCGCCATCCTGCAAGCCCTGAAGGCTGCCGGCTCGCTGCGCGCCGAACTCGAAATCATCTAAGGAAGACGCGCCCATGCTCCCATCCCAGAACAAGGTCGTCAGCAGCTTTGCGCTCGACACCCAGGGCCTCGGCGACCTGAAGCGCTCGGCCAAGACCGGCTCGGCCGAGGCGACCCGCGGCGCGGCCCAGCAGTTCGAGGCGCTGTTCATCAACCAGATGATGAAGAGCATGCGCGACGCCACGCCGGCCGACGGCCTGATGGACAACCAGCAGACCAAGATGTTTACCGGCATGCTCGACCAGCAGCTGAGCCAGAACATGGCCAAGCGCGGCATGGGCCTGGCCGACGTGCTGGTGCGCCAGTTGTCGGCCCAGAACGACGCCAAGGCGCTCGCCATCGGCGGCGCGGATGGTGCCGCCGGTACCAACGGTGCGGCCAGCGCGATCGACATCCCGCTGCTGCAGAAGCAGGCCGGTCCGCTGAAGGGCCTCGAGGGCGCCGTCCAGACCAACGGCATCAGCGCGAGCGGCCGCACCCAGGCGCCGCACGTGCGCGCCTTCCAGGAAAAGCTCGGTTCGCACGCGGCCGAAGCGGAAGCCGTTACCGGCGTGCCGGCCAAATTCATGCTCGGCCAGGCCGCGCTGGAAACCGGCTGGGGCAAGCGCATGATCCGCAACGCCGACGGCAGCAATGCCAACAACCTGTTCGGCATCAAGGCCGGTCCGAACTGGAAGGGCAAGGTCGCCACCGCCGTGACCACCGAATACGTGAACGGCCACGCGCGCCAGAAGGTCGAGCGCTTCCGCTCCTACGAGACGCCTGCCGATTCCTTCAAGGATTACGCGCGCATGATCGCCAACAACCCGCGCTACGAGAAAGTGCTGAACCACGCCGGCGACGCCTCGGCCTTCGCGCACGGCCTGCAGCGCGCCGGCTATGCGACCGACCCGCAATACGGCGCCAAGCTGTCGAAGATTATCAAGCACTCATTGGCGTAAAAATAACGACCGGTAATTAACGCTCAAGTTTTCGCGTGACCTGCCGTAGAAGAACAAAGCAAATAGAGAAAACGACATGTCCGGAAACCTCCTCAGCATCGGTAAAAGTGGCTTGTTCGCGGCGCAGACCGCGCTGGCTACGACCGGCCATAACATCACCAACGCCAACGTGGAAGGCTACAGCCGCCAGGGCGTGGTCCAGGCCACGTCGACCGCGATGGAGACGGGCGTCGGGTTCACCGGTACCGGCACCAAGGTCGCCGAGATCAAGCGCTACAGCGACGACTTCCTGAACAACCAGGTGCGCACGGCGACCGCCTCGACCGCGTCGCTGGACGCCTATTACGCCCAGGTCAGCCAGATCGACAACCTGCTGGCCGACACCACCTCCGGCCTGTCGCCGGCAATCCAGAACTTCTTCTCGGCCGTGCAGGACGTGACCGGCAACGGCGCTTCGATCCCGTCGCGCCAGGCCCTGCTGTCCTCGGCCGAGACGCTGGCCGGCAGCTTCCAGCAGATCGACGCGCGCCTGGAAGAGATCGGCGAGGGCGTGAACAGCCAGATCGAAACCAACGTCAACCTGATCAACACCTACGCCAAGCAGATCGCCGAGATCAATTCGAAGATCGGCTCCTATGGCTCGACCGAGCAGCGCCAGCCGAACGACCTGCTCGACCAGCGCGACCAGCTCATCATGGAGCTGAACAAGCACGTCAAGGCCAGCGTCACGGCCGGCAGCAACAATTCGCTCAACGTCTCGATCGGCAACGGCCAGCCGCTGGTCGTCGGCCAGCAGGCCTTCCAGCTGGCGACGATGAAGACGCCGACCGACCTGACGCGCCTGACGGTGGGCTACGTGACCGGCGACAAAGTCACGCAATTGCCGGAAAACGCACTCACTGGCGGCGAGCTGGGCGGCATGCTGGAGTTCCGCACCAATACCCTCGACCGCGTGCAGAACCAGATCGGCCGCCTCGCGCTGGGCATGGCGATGACCTTCAACGACCAGCACAAGCTGGGCATCGACAGCAACAGCCAGCAGGGCAAGAACTTCTTCGTGCAGGCGCCAAGCTATGTCGCCGCGGCCGTCGACAACGCCAGCACCAGTACGGCCAAGGTCGGCGCCCAGGTCACCGATCCGACGAAACTGACCGACAGCGACTACAAGGTCGAGTCCGACGGCAGCAGCTTTTTTGTGACCCGCCTGTCCGACAACACCCGCACCAAGATCGATCCGTACAACGCGGCCGGCACCACCCAGACCATCGACGGCGTCGCCTTCAGCTTCTCGGGTACGGCCGCGTCGGGCGACAACTACCTGGTGCGTCCGACCGCGAACGGCGCCTCGGGCTTCCAGCTGGCCCTGTCCGACGTCGGCGAGATCGCCGCCGGCACTCCGATCGCGACCAGCGCCCCGATCGCCAACAAGGGCACGGGCCAGATCAGCGCCGGCAGCGTCGGCAGCAGCTACTTCACGGCGCCGCCGACCCTGCCGGTGACGCTGAGCTACGACAGCGCGAGCGGCGGCCAGCTGACCGGTTTCCCGGCCGGCGCCACGATTACGATGACCCTGAACGGCACCACCACCACCCACACGGGCGGCAGCGCGCCGTTCAAGGCCGGCGCCAGCTACAGCTTCTCGGGCGTGAGCCTGACGATGTCGGGCGTGCCGCAGCAGGGCGACAGCTTCGCGATTGCCGCCAACACGGCCGGCACCGCCGACACCCGCAACATCCAGGCGCTCGGCGCCCTGCAGACCAAGAACATCTTCAACGGCGGCAGCGCCACCTACCAGTCGGCCTTTGCCCAGACCGTCAGCGCGGTCGGCAACAAGACGCGCGAAGTGCAGGTCAACGCCAGCGCCGGCGCGGCTCTGCTCAAGCAGGTGCAGGGCGCGGCTTCCGACGTGTCGGGCGTGAACCTGGACGAGGAAGCGACCAACCTGCTGAAGTACCAGCAGGCCTACCAGGCCGCCGGCAAGGTCATGCAGATCGCCAATACTATCTTCGACACGCTGCTGTCGATCGGGCACTAAGCTTCAGCGGAGAGAATAAAAAATGCGCATCAGCACCAGGACCATCTACGAGAACGCCACGACCCAGCTCAACACGCTGCAGTCGGGCATGGCGCGCACCCAGACCCAGCTGGCGACCAACAAGCGCATGCTGACCGCCGCCGACGACCCGATCGCCTCGGCGCGCGCGCTGGAAGTGACGCAGTCGAAGTCCCTGAACAACCAGTACGCGACCAACCGCTCGAACGCGAACAGCTCGCTGGCGCTGGTCGAAGGCGCGCTCAGCGACAGCGGCGACCTGCTGATGGATGTGCAGACCCTGGTGGTCCAGGCCGGCAACGGCACGCTGTCGAAAGCCGACCGCCTGATGATCGCCACCGAGATCGAAGGGCGCATGCAGGACCTGCTCGGCGTAGCCAACACCGCCGACGGTTCGGGCGGCTACCTGTTCTCCGGCTACCGCGGCACCACGGTGCCCTTCATCCAGACCGACACCGGCGCCACCTACCAGGGCGACCAGGGCCAGCGCAAACTCCAGGTCGGCTCTTCGCGCTCGGTCGCGATCAGCGACTCGGGCAGCTCGATCTTCGAGAACAACCGCACCGGCAACGGCAGCTACCAGACCGTGGTCGGCGCCAACAACCAGGGCACGGCGGTGGCCGTCACCGGTTCCGTGGCGGACGCGACCAAGCTCACGGGCCACAACTACACGCTGGAATTCAAGGTGACGGGCAACCCGGCCGTGACCACGTATTCGGTCGTCGACGGCAGCGGCACGCCGGCCGGCCCCTTGCCGACCAACGAACCCTACGTAGCCGGCAAGCAGATCACCTTCGACGGCACCTCGTTCTCGATCACGGGCGAACCGGCCAACGGCGACAAGTTCGAGGTCAAGCCGAGCGAAAAGGAATCGATCTTCACGACCCTGACCTCGCTGGTAGGCGCCCTGCGCTCGGCCGGCGAAGACAAGGCCAGCCTGGCCACGCTGTCGAACAAGCTGAACACGGCCCACGAAGGCCTGAAGTCCTCGCTCGACAACATCCTGACGGTACGCGCCTCGGTCGGCTCGCGCATGAAGGAACTCGACTACCTCGACAACTCCGGCTCCGACCTCGGCATCCAGTACGACGCCACGCTGTCGAAGCTGCAGGACCTGGACATGGTGAAAGCGATCTCGCAGTACGCGACCCAGCAGCAGACCCTGGAGGCGGCGCAGAAGTCGTTCAAGACGATGTCGGGGCTGTCGCTGTTCAACTACATCAGCTGATTCTCGCGCTTCCACGCGTGATACGCACCGGCTCCGATTTCGTGTGCGCTGATCTTGTGGCTACGTCTCAGGTTTTTGTAGGGTGGGCACTCCGTGCCCACGCGGTACGACGCATGCATCTCGAAACGTCTCGCGCAACTACGTAGGGTGGAGTCCTGACTCCACGCGTGATACGTACCGGCTCCGCTCTCGTGCGCGCTGATCTTGTGGCTGCGTATCACCGCGTGGAGTCGGGACTCCACCCTACGAATCGTGGCGACTCACTCAGCGACCGGCCGGCTCCACACCGGCACCCCATTCCTCAGCACTTCGCGCACCCGGTGAAACGGCACCATGCGCGCCTCGCCGTCGTGGCCGATCAGCTCGAAGCCGAAATGCTGGCCGCGCTCCAGGCGGATGCGCTCGAAGGAGACGCGCACGACGCGCTTGTAGACGCGGTCGTAGTAGCCGACGACGAAGTCGGCGTTGCCGAAGTCGACATCCCAGAGGATGCGGTGGATGACCTCATGGATCGGCGTCATGGGTTCATCCTGCCGGCACGCCGCGTGCCGTGTCCATGGCGTACAACCGGATGCCGTTGCCGCCCTCGAGATGGGCGCGCGTCATGGCGCTTTCTGCGCGCTCGAGCAGCGTGTCCATGTCGCAGCCCGGCGCCGGGTACATGGCGATGCCGATGCTGAGGGTGACGCGCCAGTCGCGCCCGGCCACGGCCAGCGGGAAGGTGAAGCGGTCCAGGATGCTGTGCGCGACCTGGCGCGCGCCCTCGCTGCTGCGCAGGTCTTCGAGGATGAGGACGAATTGGCTACCCGAGTGGCCGCCCGAGCGGACAATCGTGTCCGCCGCGTGCAGGCTGTCGCGCACCTGCGCGGCGACCTGCGCCAGCAGGGCGTCGCCGCCGGCGCTGCCGCAGGCTTCGCGGATGTCGCCGAGCTGGTCCACCTCCAGCACCATCACGGCGGCCATGCGGCCGTTGCGCAGGGCGCGCGCCATGGCGTGGCCGAGGCGGTCGCGCAGCACGCGGCGGCTGAGCAGGCCGGTCAGCGGGTCGATGCGGGTATGGTCGAACAGGTCGGGCGCCGCCAGTTCCGCATCCGGCGCAGGCAGGGCCGGATTGTCGCCGTAGGCCAGCACGCGGTCGTGCCCGTTTGACGTCGCCTGGTACAGGGCTTCGTCGGCGCGCGCGATGGTCTGGCCGCTCGACTCATCCGCTTCGCGCTGGGCGACGCCGATCGAGACCGTGACCGCCAGCTCCGGCGCGGCAGACCCGAAGCGCAGGCCGTGCACGGCCAGGCGCATGCGTTCGGCCAGCAGCAGCGCTTCCTGCTGCGTGGTCCGGGGCAGGATCAGCAGCATCTGCGCATCGCCGTAGCGCCCAAAGGAGCCGCCCTCGGGCAGGTGCTGCGCGACGCACTGCGCCACCGCGCGCAGCACCGCGTCGCCTGCGGCCTGGCCGTGACTGGCGTCGATGCGCCTGAAGCGATCGAGCTCGAGCAGGCAGAGGCTGAACACCGCGCCGTCCTCGCGCTGTTGCGCGAGCTGCCTGAGCGCCTGGCGCCGGGTGTCGCCGCCGGTCAGCGGATCGCGCACCGCCGCGTCATGGATGAAGTCGAGCGCATGCTGGAGCTTGACGACGCCCTCGGTCCTGGTCAGCTCGAACAGGAACACGAACAGGACGATGACGAGGTAGAGGCCGAAGTCGCACAGCAGGAACAGCAGCCGCATCTCCTCGATCGGGTGTGCCGGCAGCGGGATGCCCAGCAGCGGCAGCGCGTAGATGAGCACCACCGTGGCGCAGGTCAGGGCAAGCCAGAACATCGAGGTCGCGTAGCCGCCGAGGAACAGCGCCACCATCGGCGGCACCACCATCCAGCCGGCGGTCGGCGCCGAGACGCCGCCCATCGCGTAGGTCAGCCAGCTGAAATTGAAGAAGACCGCGCAGAGAAAAACTTCGCGCGCGACGACGATGCTTCCGGTGAGGCGCAGCAGGAAGGGCGCGCTGAACATGCAGATGCAGCAGGTGAGGATGACCCGGCCTGCCGCGGTGTAGCCGAGCGCATGGTAGGTCCAGGCGTAGAAGGGCCCGGAGAGGGCGGCCATGACGACGGCGTTGATCACGTTCTGCGCGCGCGTCAGGGTGGCGGCGTCGGCCCGCACCTCGGAAGGAATGAACCAGCGGATCGCGGCGAGGTAGCGAGTGGTGAAGCGGGTCGCGAGGGTCATGTGGCTGTCTGTGCTTGGAATGTCCTCCGTACAGATCGTGTGCTGCGGAAGTGATCCGCAGCTTAGCACGCCGGCGCCGCTCTTTGACAGCTTAGCTAGGCAGCCGCGCGTCGCTGCAGACCATTTCCTCGAGCGAACGCTGCGACAGGGCCGGGCTGAAATAATAGCCCTGCATCTGGTCGCAATCGTGCTCGCGCAGGAAAGCCAGCTGCTCTTGCGTCTCCACGCCTTCGGCAATCACCTTCAGCTTGAGGTTGTGGCCCAGGGCGATGATGGCGCGCGTGATCACGGCGTGGCTGTCGTGCGCGACTTCGCCGAGGAAGGAGCGGTCGATCTTGATGAAGTCGACCGGGAATTTCTGCAGGTACGAGAGGCTCGAGTAGCCGGTGCCGAAGTCGTCGATCGACAGGCGCAGGCCCAGGGCCTTGAGTTCGGCCAGCGCTTCCATCGCCTCTTCCGGATGGTCCATCAGCTGGCTTTCCGTCACTTCCAGTTCCAGGTTGCGCGGATCGACTCCCTGGCGTTTCAGGGTGCGCGCCAGGTGGGCGGCGAACTGGCGCTGGCGCAGCTGGCGCGCCGATAAATTCACCGAGATCACGAAGTCGTGGATGCCGAGTTTGGCGAGCGCCTTGAGGGCGCCGCAGGCCTCGATGATCACCCATTCGCCCAGCGGCACGATGAGGCCGGTTTCCTCGGCCACGGGAATGAATTTGTCGGGCGGCACGATGCCGTTTTCCGGATGCTTCCAGCGTACCAGGGCTTCCGCGCCCACGACCTTGCCGGTGCGCAGGTCCACCTTCGGCTGGTAGTCGAGTACCATTTCGCGGTTGCCGATGGCGCGCGACAGGCTCGCTTCCAGCATCAGGTGCTCGTGCACCGCCTGGTTCAGCTCGATTGAATAGAATTGGCAGTTGTTCTTGCCCAGGGTCTTGGCGTGGTACATCGCGGCGTCGGCCGCGCGCATCACGCGGTCGACCGTGTCGCCATCGACCGGGAAGCGGCTGACGCCGATGCTGGTGCTGGGCAGGATGTCGCGCCCGGCGACCCGGATCGGGGCGTTCACGCGCTGGCGGATGCGTTCGATCAGGTCGGCCAGCTGTTCGTCGCCCGGCTGGTTGTTGATCACCAGCACGAACTCGTCGCCGCCCACGCGCGCCACCGTGTCGTTGTCGCGCACGCTTTCCTTGAGCCGGGTCGCCGTGTCGCGCAGCACCACGTCGCCGGCATCGTGGCCGAAGTTGTCGTTGATGTGCTTGAAATTGTCGAGGTCGAGGAAGGCCAGCGCGCCCAGCACGCCATTGCGCACGGCGAAGTCGATCGAGAATTTCAGCTCGTCCTGCAGCAGGGTGCGGTTGGCCAGGCCCGTCAGCGGGTCGTGGTGGGCCAGGTGGTGCAGGCGGCGCTCGTAGTGGCGCGCCTCGGTGACGTCGTTGATGACGCCGACGAAATGGGTGACTTCGCCGTCGATGTTGCTGACCGGATCGATGCGCAGGTCGTTCCAGAACACTTCGCCGTTCTTGCGCGCATTGCGCAGGATGACCTGCACGCTTTCCTTTTTCCTGATGGCCTCGTTGATGCGCCGGTGCTCCTCGACGTCGCAGCCCTCGATGCGCATGAAACGCGGATTGCGGCCCTTGATCTCGGCGAGCGTGTATCCGGTGATCTGTTCGAATGCGGGATTCACGTACTCGATGATGTTGTCATTGTTTTCGCAGCAGGTGATCACGATCGCGTTGACGCTGGAATAGATGGCGCGTTCGCGCACCCGCAGGCCGAGCTCGGTCTGCTTGCGGTCGGTGATGTCGAGGCCGGTGCCGAAGATGCAGGGCAGGTCGCCGACGCTGGTGCGGGCGCAGTGAAAGAGCAGGCTGGTGCGCTTGCCGTGCCTGCCGATCAGTTCAGCCTCATGCGAGGAGTGACCGTTCTCGAAGGCTTCCATGATCTTGCTGACGATCTCGGCCCGGTCCTTTTCATCGAAGAAATACTGGACGTCGGTGGTCGGCAATTCCTCGCTCGACATTTCGAGCGTTTCTTCCAACAGGCGGTTCCACAGCAGCAAGTGGCCGCTCTGGTCGATGACGTAGAAAACGCAGGGCAAGCCCTCGATGATGTCGCCCACCGGCAAGTCCTGGATCAGCGCGTAGCGCGGCGCGACCAGCCCGGCGCGCGGGATCACGATGACGCTGTAGGTGTCGGGCTGCTCGGGATCGAGCGCCTGGGGCGCGACCGTCACCCGCACCGGCAGGCGCCGTCCGCCGGCGCCGCGCAGGTAGCCGGTGGAATCGAGCTCGGACCGCTTCGCGATCGACATCGGCGGTTCGCCGATGTCGTCGAAATCGATGATCTGGTCGAGACGCTGGCCCTGGATGTCCGCAGCCGTACAGCCCGCGAGTTTTTCGCAGGCCTTGTTCCAGCTCGTGATGGTGCCGTCGGCATCGACGACAAAGACGGCGAGTGGTAACGGTGAAAGATTCAACACTTTCTCCTGCGCTTGCTTGGCGGGATTTGTATGAGTGGCAAATCCGGCGGGCACGATTCATGATAGTCCAGTACGCGAACATGAGCGAGCGCGATTCGCTTCGGAGAGTTGGAACGCGGGAATGTGCTTCCTGTTCCGTTCGGGGACTATTGCGGGATCGGTGCGACGGGCTGCGGCGGCAGTGCGGCAGGCACCCGCTCGGCGGCCGCGCGGGGAATGCGGCGGCCGGCTTCGATGCCTTCGTTGAACAGGTTCTGGATCGGCGTATTCAGGTAGGGTAGCGCGACGCTCAGGGTCAGCATGCCGACGCCCAGCGTGATCGGGAAGCCGATGCCGAAGATGTTCAGCTGCGGCGCGGCGCGCGTCAGGATGCCGAGCGCGACGTTGGTGATGAGGAGGGCGGCGATGATCGGCAGCGACAGCTGCAGGCCGGCCGAGAAAATGCGGCTGCCCAGGCGGGCCAGTTCCAGCGGCGCCGCCAGCGAGATCGGCGTGCTCGAGATCGGCAGGCTGGTGAAACTTTCCGACAGCGCCGCCAGCAGTACCAGATGGGCGTTCACGGCCAGGAAGGCCATGGTCGCCACCATCGACAGGAACTGGCTGATCGCGGCCGAGCGGCCCTGGGTGGTGGGATCGAAGAAGGAGGCGAAGCTGAAGCCCATGACGTTGCTGGCCAGTTCGCCTGCGTATTCGATCGCGGCGAACACCAGGCGCATCGCGAAACCCATCGCCAGGCCGATCAGGAGTTCCTGCACCAGGATCAGCAGGCCGGCATAGGACATCGGATCGATGGCCGGCACGGCGGGGACGGTGGGCGCGATGATCAGGGCCAGCAGCACGCCGAGCAGCACCTTGACCTGGTTCGGCACGCTGGCGTGGCCGAACAGCGGGGCGGACGCGACCAGGCCGAGGATGCGCGTGAGCGGCCACAGCAGCCCGGCGATCCAGGCGTTGATCTCGATGGAAGTAAGAGTCAGCACAACGGCGTCAGTACAGCCTGTGAACCGCTTAGCTGACCATGTTCGGAATGCCGGTAAACACTTGCCGCATATAGTCGAGCATGACCGACAGCATCCACGGCCCGGCCACCACCAGGGCGACGAAGATGCCGACCAGTTTCGGAATGAAGGACAGGGTCGCTTCGTTGATCTGGGTCGCAGCCTGGAAAATGCTTACGACCAGGCCGATGATCAGGGCCACCAGCAGCAGCGGCGCCGAGACCAGCAGCGTGATTTCCATGGCCGTGCGGCCCATCGTCATGACGGTTTCCGGTGTCATCTCGGCGCCCCTAGTTGAAGCTCTGGGACAGCGAGCCCAGCAGCAGTTGCCAGCCGTCCACCAGCACGAACAGCATCATCTTGAACGGCAGCGAAATCACGGCCGGCGACATCATCATCATACCCATCGACATCAGCACCGAGGCCACCACCATGTCGATGATCAAGAACGGTATGAAGATCGCGAAGCCGATCTGGAAAGCCGTCTTCAGTTCGCTCGTGACGAAGGCCGGGATCAGGACGCGCAGCGGAATGTCTTCCGGACCCTGCAGGGCAGGGGTGCGCGAGATCTTGACGAACATGGCGAGGTCGGACTGGCGCGTCTGCTTGACCATGAAGTCCTTCAGCGGCTGGGCGCCGCGGCTCATGGCTTCGGTCATCTGGATCTGGTTTTCCTGCAGGGGCAAGTAGGCCTGGGTATAGATCTTGTCGAAGGTCGGGCCCATCACGAACAGGGTCAGGAACAGGGCCAGGCCGACCATCACCTGGTTCGGCGGCGCGGTTTGCGTGCCGATCGCCTGGCGCAGCAGGGACAGCACGATGATGATGCGGGTAAAGCTGGTCATCATCAGCAGCGCGGCCGGCAGGAAAGTAAACGCCGTCATCAGGAGCAGCGTCTGCACCGGCAGGGTATAGGTGGTGCCGCCGCCCGGGGCCGGGCTGGTGGTGAAGGCGGGCACGCCGGGCGCCGCCAGCACGGCCAGCGGCAACAGCAGCATGCCGGCCGCCAGCAGGAGTTTCTTATTTCGCATTACGTTTATCTATCGTCTGTTTCAGCCAATCGGAAAAACTGTTGGCCGAGGGCGCATGGCCGGCCAGGGTGGCGGAGGCCGCTGCATCGCCTTTCGGCATGGTCGCCAGCGCGTTGACGCGGCCCGGCGAGGCGCCGACCACGATCCACTGGTCGCCGACTTCGACCACCATGATGCGTTCGCGGCCGCCGATGTTCAGCGCCCCGACCATGCGCAGGTTGGCCGAGTTGCCGGCCACGCGCGGCCCGTAGCGCTTGGCGGCCCAGGCCAGGCCCGCCAGCAGGGCCAGCACCAGTACCAGGGCCAGGATGGTTTGCAGCAGGGTGCCGGTCGAGGGGCCGGGGGCAGACTGGCCGACGGTTACGGGCGTGTTGGGATTGGCCGGCGTGCCGGGTACGGCGGCCGGTGCGCCCGGCATGGTCGCGACGCCGGGAGTGGGCGTAGGCGTTGCGGCGCCGACGGTCGGCACTTCGCCGACCGTGGTGGCGCGCTCGGCGACCGGAGTGTTCGGGGTAACTGGCGGCGAGGCGGCCGGACGGGACGTGGTGCGCTGGGGTGCGGTGGCGGCTTGAGGCGCGTCACCTTGCTGGCCAGCCGTGGCGCCGTCCTGCTGGCGCGCGGCCGGAGCGGGCGTCGCGGCCTGGGTTGGAACTGGAGTTGGTGCCTGCGTTGCCGGCTGGCTAGCCGCTGGCACCGGTGCATTCGTCGCGGCCGGCTGGACCGCGCAGGCGGCCAGCGGCATCAGGAATGCCGATGCGATCAACGCGCCCGCGCCGCCCTTGCGCATGCGTGCGAGCAAATGACCGGCAGGAGAAACCTGGGGCTTTGCCTCGTACGACGTGGGAAGAGGGCAGGCGGGGGCGCGTGTGGGCATCATTTATTCAATTTTCTGATCCGTTCCGAAGGCGTGATGATATCAGTCAGACGGATGCCGAACTTGTCGTTCACGACCACCACCTCGCCCTGGGCGATCAGGCAGCCGTTCACCAGTACGTCCATCGGCTCGCCGGCCAGGCCGTCGAGCTCGACCACCGAGCCCTGCGCCAGCTGCAGCAGGTTCTTGATGGCGATCTTGGTGCGGCCCAGTTCCACGGTCAATTGCACCGGGATGTCGAGGATGAAGTCGATGTCGTTCGGGGTGTCCGGACGCGGATTCTTGGTGCCGAAATCCTGGAACACGGCGGCGCTGGCCTGTTGCTGCTTCTGCAGCGCGGCGGCTTCGGCGGCGGCCTGTTCGGCAATCGCGGCGCCCCAGTCGTCGTCGAGGATCTGGTCGTCTTGGGTGTCAGACATGGTGTTTCTCCTGAATTACTTGAAGCTGTCGCTGTTGGCCAGCAATTTCTCGACCTTCAGCGCGTACTGGCCGTTAAAGACGCCGTAGGAACATTCCATCACCGGCACGCCGTCCACCGTCGCTGAAATCGCTTCCGGAACCGTGATCGGGATGATGTCGCCGACCTTCATGTTGAGGATCTCGTCGAAGTTCGCCTTGCCATGGCCGAGTTCGGCCACGAGTTCGACTTCGGCCACCTGGATCTGCTGCGTCATCAGGCGGATCCAGCGCTTGTCGACTTCCAGCGCCTCGCCCTGGATGCTCGAGGTCAGCGCATCGCGAATCGGCTCGATCATCGAATACGGCATGCAGAAGTGGATCTGGCCCGACACCGGACCGAGCTCGATCGTGAAGGTGGACGATACCACGACTTCGTTCGGCGTCGCGATGTTGGCGAACTGTGTGTTCATCTCCGAGCGCACGTACTCGAATTCGATCGGGTAGACCGGCTCCCAGGATTTGGTATAGGCCTCGAACACGACGTCGAGGATGCGCATGATTATGCGCTGCTCGGTCTGGGTGAAGTCGCGGCCCTCGACGCGGGTGTGGAAGCGGCCGTCGCCGCCGAACAGGTTGTCGACCAGCAGGAACACCAGGCCCGGATCGAAGACCATCAGCGCGGTGCCGCGCAGGGGCTTCATGTGGATCAGGTTCAGGTTGGTCGGGACCACCAGGTTGCGGATGAATTCGCTGTACTTCGACACGCGCACCGAGCCCACCGAGACCTCGGCGGAACGGCGCAGGAAGTTGAACAGGCCGATGCGCAGCAGGCGCGCGAAACGCTCGTTGATGATCTCGAGCGTCGGCATACGGCCGCGCACGATCCGCTCCTGGGTCGCCAGGTTGTAGGTGCGGACTCCCGAGGTGTCTTCAGGCGCGGCTACGTCGTCCTGATCGCCGTTGACCCCTTTTAAGAGGGCATCGACTTCTTCCTGTGAGAGGAAATTATCGGCCATGATGTTTCTTTACTGGATACTCATTGGATAATAAACGAGGTAAACAGCACGTCGGACACGTCCTGCTCGTCGCCGCCCTCGTCGAAAGGCACCTGGACCGCGGCCTTGATCTCGCCCGCGAGCTGCTGCTTGCCTTCCACCGTGTTGATTTCCGATGCTTTCTTGCCCGACAGCAGGAGCAGCACGCGGCTGCGCACCTTGGCCATGTTGTCCTTGATGAGCGTGACCTGTTCCGGGCCTTCGACCTGCAGTGTAAACTGCACTTGCAGATACTGGTCGCCATTCTCGGGCTGCAGGTTCACCGTAAAGGCTTCGATCGGGACATATTCCGCCTTCACGTGCTCCTTGTCCTTCTTTTTCTTCTTCTTGGCGGGGGCTTCCTCGGCATGGGCCGCGTCGGCGTCACCGCTGCCGTGCAGGAAGAACCAGCCGGCGCCGGCGCCACCGCCGAGCACGAGCACGCCCGCGATCGCCATGATCATGAGCTTTTTCTTCGAGCCTGCCGCTGGTGCTGCGTCCGCCGCTTTCGGGTCAGCCTTCATTTTCGGATTCGCTTTCAAGTTGCCTCTGGTGCTGATGGTGGTTGCGTGATTATGTCATTATCGAGAAAAAGTGCGCAGCGGCAAGCTTTGAAAAGAGGGGGGAAGGTCGTTTAACTCGGCGTATCTGCTTTTGTAGGGTGGGCTCTGCCCACGCGGTGCAGCGCTTGATATATCGATACGCTTAACTTCAAACCACCGGCCTGCAAACGTGCGTTGTCCCGCGTGGGGTCATTGATGCCAATGGCATCAATGACGGTTTCATTGCGGGGCGCCCACCCTACAGCACGCCAACGGCACACGAACAAAAAACGGCCGCACGCGGCGGCCGTAAACGGAATCTTCTAGTTGCTTACGCGAAGGTATCGACCGCCCCTGCACCGCCGATCACACGGGTACGCGGACGCGGCGCGACTTCCGCCACATCGCTGTCGCCACCGCCATTGCCGCCACGGCCACGGCCCGCGCCGCTGCCCTGGCCATCCTGGCCCTGGCGTCCTTCGGCGCCGGCATTCACCGTCGCGTTGCCCAGCGCGATGCCGCTTTCGCTCATCATTTCACGCAGGCGCGGCAGGGCGTTTTCCAGGGCCTGGCGCACTTCCAGCTGCTGTGCCGAGAAGGTCACGCTGGCGAGGTCGTTCGAGACGTTCAGCACCACCTGCACCGGGCCGAGGTCCGGCGGGTTCAGTTCCAGGGTCGCGCTCTGGTCTTCGCCGCCCACCATCCAGATCACTTTCTGGCCGACCTGGTTGTCCCAGGCCGTGGTGCCGACGCGGGCGCTCAGGCGGTCGGTCGGGGCGCTGCCGGCCGCTTGCGCGGTCTGCAGGGCGGTGGCCTGGGCCGTCAGGCTGTTGAGCGCCTCGGGACCGGGCGCGGCTTCCTTCATGCCGGCCTGCGCCGCGCTGTCGCGCAGCTTGGCAGCGAAGTCGCCGGCTTCCACCGGCAGCCTGGCGGCATCGGCCGTCTTGCCCAGGTCGAGGGCGCGCAGGTCGATGCCCGGCTCGGCCTTGCCCTGGGTGTCTTCGGTTACCGCGGCGAGACCGGCGTCGCCCTTGAGCTTGACGAGCGGCTCGGCGCCTTCGCCGCGCACTTCCTTCATGCTCGAGAGCAGGGTGTCGGCCTGCACGGCAGGCGCCTGCGCAACCGGCGTCGGCGCAGCCTGCTGTACCTGGTTGAAGCTGGCGACCATGGCCAGCATGTCGACTACGGAGTCGGCCACCTTGGCGTCGGCCGCGGCCGCATCTTCCTCGGTACTCTCGCCCTTGGCGGCAGTAGCCGTCTTTTCCTCGGGAGCAGTCTCCTGCGTTCCCTCGGCCTTTTTCGTCGTTTCGGCATGCGCCGTTTCCTTGGCGGCCTGCTTGACCACCTCGCGCGCCGCCGGTTTCGCTTCGTTGGCGGCCGGCTTGGCGGCGGCCTGCGGCTTCGACGCGGCAGGCTGCTGCGGCGCGGGCGCTTGCGGCTGCACCAGCGCCTGGCGCTGCTCGAGCTGGCGCTGTTCCATCTGGCGCGTCAGCGCGGCGCCGAAATCGATACCGTCGCCGGCAGGCAGGGGATTGGCGCGCGTGCTCGGCGTCGGGGCCGCAGGGGCGTTCAGGCTGATCGGGAGGGAGTTGGTGTGCATCGTCATATTGATCTCAACGGGCATTGCGGACAGTACGCGCCGCGTGGTCGTCCATCATTTTCTGGTCGCGCTTGTTTTCGATGCGCAGGGCTTCGGCAGCCGCGCGCTCGTTCAGGGTGCGGTAGGACAGGCGCTTGCGCTCGCTTTCCTGCCAGGTCGTCTTTTCCAGCTCGCTCTTGTACTTCGCGTGTTTTAAAACTTCCTGCTGGCCATTGATCGCGTTGTCGAGCTTGCCGACGAAGGCGACGAAATTGGCGTAGGCGAAGGGGGTAATCCCGTTCATCTGTGCCTGGTCGAGCCGGTTCGCGTAATCGTCGCGGTAGCCCAGCAGCATCTGCAGCTTTTGTTCCGCCTCTTCGACCGCCTTCAGGGCGGCGCCGAGACGCTTGGCGGCGTCGTCGGAATCGCGCTGGGCCAGCTCGATCAGGGTCTCAAGTGCGGAAGGATTTGCCATAGTGAATCAGAGTATATCTGCGGCAACATCCAGCCCATCAGCTGAATAGAGAGGTCAATTGCCCCAAGCTCTGGCCCATGTTGGTGTTTTCATGGATTTCCTGGCACAGGAATTCCTCGATCTGGCCGTTCAGGGCGATCGCCTGGTCCAGCACCGGATCGCTGCCGGCCGCATAGGCGCCCACGCTGATCAGGTCGCGCGAACGCTGGTAGCGCGAATACAGCTGCTTCAGTTTGCGCGCCGACAGCTGGTGCTCGTGCGTGGTGATGCCGTGCATGGCGCGGCTGATCGATTGCTCGATGTCGATCGCCGGATAGTGGCCGGCCTCGGCCAGGTGGCGGTTCAGCACGATGTGGCCGTCGAGAATACCGCGCGCGGCATCGGCGATCGGGTCCTGCTGGTCGTCGCCCTCGGACAGCACGGTATAAAAGGCCGTGATCGAGCCGCCGCCCTCCAGGCCGTTGCCGGCCCGTTCCACCAGCACCGGCAATTTCGCGAATACCGATGGCGGATAGCCCTTGGTCGCCGGCGGTTCGCCGATGGCCAGGGCGATCTCGCGCTGGGCCATCGCGTAGCGGGTCAGCGAATCCATGATCAGCATGACGTTCTTGCCCTGGTCGCGGAAGTGCTCGGCGATTGCGGTGGCATAGGCCGCGCCCTGCAGGCGCATCAGGGGCGGGCTGTCGGCCGGCGCGGCCACCACGGCCGAGCGCGCCATGCCTTCCTCGCCCAGGATCTGTTCAATGAACTCTTTTACTTCGCGGCCCCGCTCGCCGATCAGGCCGACGACGATCACGTCCGCCGTCGTGTAGCGCGCGATCATGCCCAGCAGCACCGATTTACCGACGCCGGTACCGGCGAACAGACCCAGGCGCTGGCCGCGGCCGACGGTGAGCATGGAATTGATGGCACGCACGCCGACGTCGAGCGTGTCCTTGATCGGCGCGCGGTCGAGCGGGTTGACGGGGCGGGCGTTGATCGGCGCGACGTCGGTGGTGTCCAGCGGACCCTTGCCGTCGAGCGGACGGCCGGCGCCGTCGACCACGCGGCCCAGCAGGCCCCAGCCAACCGGCAGGTGGCGCGCGCGGTCGCTCGGACGGCGGCGCGGATGATTCACCGTGCCCGGACGCGGCACCGGCGTCTCCACCGGGAACACGCGCGAACCGGGCACCACGCCTTCAACGTCGGATTGCGGCATCAGGAACAGGCGCTCGCCTTCGAAGCCGACGACTTCCGCTTCGATCTTGGCCCCATTCGGCAGTGGAATGGTGCAGGCGCTGCCCACAGCCAGGCGCAGGCCGACGCATTCCATCACCAGGCCGGCCACGCGCGTGACGCGGCCCGAGACCTGCATCGGCTCGACGAAACCGACCAGCGAATCGCAGTCGGAGAGATAAGACTTCCAGCGCGCCGTGTGGCGATCGAGCGTGGCGCTGCTCATCAGCCGAGCCACTCGACGTTCTTGCCCAGCGCATGCGCCAGGCGTGCCCAGCGGGCGCTGGCCTGGGCGTCGATCTGGTTGCTGGCGGTATCGACCTTGCAGCCGCCGCGGCCGACTTGCGGGTCGGCGACGACGCGCCAGCCGCCTTTATCCAGTTCGTCGGAGAGGGCGGCGCGCACGATTTCGACGTCGTCCGGGTGCAGGGCCAGGATGGCCGGCTGCTGCAGCACCGGCAGGTAGTCGATCGCTTCGCGCACGATCGGGATGATCAGTTCAGGACGGACCGTAAAGGCCGTGCGCACCATCGAGCGCGCCAGGTGCAGGGCCAGGTCGAGCACGTCGGAGGCGATGGTTTCGTCGGCCGCGGCGACGGCGCCGCTGAAGGTCTGGGCGATGGCGCGCAGGCTGTCCATTTCGGCCGCCACTTCGGCGCGGCCCGCTTCATAGGCTTCGGCACGGCCGGCGGCGCGGCCTTCCTGCAGGCCTTCCTCGTAGCCTTCGGCACGCGCGCCTTCGCGCAGGGCTTCCAGTTCGGCGGCGGTCGGCAATTGCATGGCAGGGACGACGGGCGCAGCTGCTGCCGCAGCCGCAGCCGCCTGGGCAGCAGCGGCCTGTGCGGCAGCACGTTCCTCGGCCTGGATGCGCGCCGCCAGCGAGCTGGGGCGCTCGTCGCCGAAGGAGGTCATTTCCCAGCGCTTGAAGGCGCCCTGCGTGTCTTTGCTCATCGGTATCCGAACTTAAAACTTAAACGAAGGAATCTTCGCCCTTGCCACCCAACACGATCTGCCCTTCGTCCGACAAGCGGCGCACGATTTGCAGAATCTGCTTCTGCTGCGCCTCGACTTCCGACAGGCGGACCGGGCCTTTCGACTCCAGGTCTTCGCGCATCATCTCGCTGGCACGCTGCGACATGTTACGGAAGATCTTCTCGCGCAGGTCTTGCGAAGCGCCTTTCAGGGCGATGATCAGCATGTCCGACTGCACTTCGCGCAGCAGCAGCTGGATGCCGCGGTCGTCGATGTCGATGATGTTATCGAACACGAACATCTCGTCCATGATCTTCTGCGCCATGTCGTTGTCGTAGTTCTTGATGTTCTCCATCACGGCGCTTTCCTGCTCGCCAGCCATGAAGTTCAGGATCTCGGCCGCGGTGCGCACGCCGCCCAGCGAAGACTTCTTGATGTGCTCGTTACCCGACAGCAGCTTGGTCAACACGTCGTTCAGTTCGCGCAGGGCAGCCGGCTGCACGCCGTCCAGCGTGGCGATACGCAGCACGACGTCGTTGCGCAGGCGGTCCGTGAAGTGGCTCAGGATCTCGCAGGCCTGGTCGCGCTCGAGGTGCACCAGGATGGTGGCGATGATCTGCGGGTGCTCGTTGCGGATCAGTTCCGACACCGATTGCGCGTCCATCCACTTCAGGCTTTCGATGCCCGAGGCGTCCTTGCCGCCCAGGATGCGGTTCAGCAGCACGGCGGCCTTGTCGTCGCCCAGCGCTTTCGTCAGCACTTCGCGGATGTATTCGTCCGAATCGAGGCCGACGGTCGAGTGGGCGTCCGCTTCGTCGCGGAAGGCTTCGAGCACATTGACCACCTGCTCGTGCTGCACCGATTTCATGGCGGCCATGGCCGCGCCCAGTTTCAGCACCTCGCGCGGGCCGAGGAATTTCATCACCTCGGCCGCTTCCTGCTCGCCCATGGCCAGCATCAGGATTGCCGCCTTGGTGACGCCGTCTTTATCCTTGTCGCTCATTCCGAACCCACCCATGCCTTGATTACGTTTGCCACGATACGTGGATCATTCATCGCCATCTCTTTTGCCATCGCCAGGTTGGCGCGGTAGCTGCGTTCGCGCGGCGCTTCCTCTTCCTCGATCGGCATGCCGTCCGGTCCCAGCACCGGCTTGCCTTCGAGGTCGACGACGGCATCTTCGTCTTCTTCTTCCTTTTCCTCTTCCGGCTCGGCGGTCGCTTCGTCGAACTTGCGCACCACCGGGCGCAGCAGCGGACGCAGGATGCGGAAGTACAGGAAGGCGATCACGGCCGCGATCAACAGGTACTTGCCGACTTCCATCGCGAGCGGCAGGTTGGCCGGATCCTTGTACCAGTCGGGACCATTCTCGTCCGGACGGTCGACGCCGTCGAAAGGAGCGTTGGCCACGTTCATGGTGTCGCCGCGGGCCTGCGAGTAACCCATCGCCTGTTTTACGAGTTCGTTGATCTGGGCCACTTCGGCCGCCGCCAGCGGCTTCACGGTGATCTTGCCGGTGTTCGGATCGACCGAGCGGCGGTAGTTCACCACCACGCCCACGGTCAGGCGCTTGATGCCGCCCATTGGACGCTGCTCGTAGCGGATCGTCTTGTCGAGCTCGTAGTTCGTCGTTGCGTTCTTGCTGGCCGGACCAGTCGTGGTCGTCGGCGCGGCGCCGGGAGCGGTACCGTCGAGCGGGGCGGTGGCCACGCCCGGCGGCTGGTTCGACAGCGCGCCCGGGATGCCGTTGGCAGGGCCGGTGGTGGCGCCGGTCTGCTCCGAAGTCTGCTGGCTGCGGATCGCCTGCGGCTCCGGCGGCGAATTCGGCTTGTACATCTCGGCGGCGGTGTCGACCTGGGCGAAATCGATCTCGGCGGTCGCTTCGGCGCGCACATTGCCCTTGCCGACGATCGGGGTGATCAGCGACTCGACCTGCTTGATGATGTTTTGCTGCACCGTCTCGACATACTTCAGCTGGGTCGCATCGAGCTGCTTGTTGAGGCCATTCTGCTTCGGCTGCTCGGACAGCAGGTTGCCGTTCTGGTCGACGACGGTGACGTTGCCGATGGTCAGTTCAGGAATGCTGGATGCCACCAGGTGCACGATGGCGCTGACCTGGCCCGGATCGAGGGCGCGGCCCGACTGCAAATTCAACAGGACCGAGGCGGTCGGCTTCTGCTGGTCGCGCACGAACACGGACGGTTTCGGCAGTGCCAGGTGCACGCGCGCGCCGGCTACCGAACCGAGCGACTGGATCGAACGGGCCAGTTCGCCCTCGAGCGAACGCTGGTAATTGACTTGCTCCAGGAACTGGGAGACGCCCAGCTTCTGGTTTTCCATCAGCTCGAAGCCGACATTGCCGCCCTTCGGCAAGCCTTGCGCGGCCAGTTTCAGGCGCAGGTCGGGCACTTGCTCGGCCGGCACGAGGATGGCGGTGCCGCCTTCGGAAAATTTGTACTTGACGCCCATCTGGTCGAGCGCCGCGGTGAGGGCGCCGCCGTCCTTGTCGCTATAGTTGGCGTACAGCACGCGGTAATCCGGAGTGCTGCTCCACATCCAGATCGCCACGACCACGGCCAGCACCGCCGCGACCCCGCCGCCGATCAGGACATTGCGGCCCATGGCGGTTTTCAGGAAGGGTTGTGGAGCAGCAGGAGTGTCGAGCAGTTCGTCGGCGGTCGCGGCCATGTTTGTCCAAGGGGAGAAAGGAGATCAGGACCGAATTATGAAGCCTTGGAGCAACATTCAAATGAGGGAATAAGAGGCGCTTTCCCCTCCTGCTCGACGAAGTTGCTTGCGTGCATGCTGGTAAGCTGTAAGCCTGACATTGCTCCCGTAAGTGGAGTGCGCAAGAGATAGAACAGGAGAACCCATGAACGTAGGCGGAATCGACAGCAGCCGGATCGAGGCGATGATGGCCCAGCTCAAGAGCGCGGCCACCAAGCCTGCCGCGCCTTCGCTCGGCCCGGGCAGCCTCGGCGGCATCGGTGGTCTCAACGGCGCGGCGCCCGTCAACGAAGGGCCATCGAAGGTCAGTTTTTCCGACGCGCTCAAGAACTCCCTGGAGCAGGTCAGCAATTCACAGAAGCATGCCGAGGAGCTGGGCAACCGGTTTGCGATGGGCGACGACAGCGTGAGTTTGTCGGATACCATGATTGCGATGCAGAAGTCGAGCATTGCGTTTCAGGCGACGGTGCAGGTGAGGAACAAGCTGGTGTCGGCGTATCACGAGATTATGAATATGCAGGTTTGATCCTGTTAAGCAAATGAAAACGGGCCGCGTATCCGAGAGGAACGCGGCCCGTTTGCATTGTTGGCTGTGGTGTATCGTAGGGTGGACTCCCGAGTCCACGCGGGGCAAAGTCTGCTGGCTACGTACGACGCTTCTACCAGGACACGTACGTAACGCGTGGAGTCAGGACTCCACCCTACGACAGCCCAGCCAATCGTGCGTTGCGTTCGCGTTCCAGTTTCGTAATGTACCGCTGCACCGCCGCCATGTTCGCCCGCGAAATATCGACGAACATGCAACCGATGCGCCGGCTGGTCTTGTTGTTCAGCATCGTCACGTCCAGCGCATTGCGCACCTGCAGCGAGGTGGTGACGGTGCCGATCTCCGGCAGTTCGATACGGCAATTCGTAAACGTCTGGCCGATGGTCGAATTGAGCATCATCTTGTTGTCGAGCAGGGCGACGCCGCCGCAGCTGATGTCGGCCAGCGGGAAGCTGGCGTTGCCGCCGCCGAGGTCGAGCGGCATCGGCACCAGGGCCGGGACCGGGTTCGTGACCGGCGTCGGCATGCGGTAGAACTCGCGGCGCTGCAGGCGGATCAGGGAAGCGGGGATGTCGGCCGCCAGGGCGCCAGCGCCGCGGTATTCGGTTTCCTGCACGCCGCTGACGCTGAACAGGATGCGGATCTTGTCGAGATAGGTTTCGCACAGCACGCTTTTGGCCTGCACGATGCGCTCGTTCTGCTCGCGGTTGATCGAGCGGTCGAGGATAAAGACGCCTTCGTCGCCGTCGACATCGAGGATGGAGGTGACGCAGACGTCGGCCTCGCCCTTGATCTTCATCCGGATCAATTGCTTCTTTTCGCCGATCTGGCGCAGCAGCGCCACGATCTCACGGGCCGAGTGCACTTCGTAGTCGTGCCAGTTGTCCAGTTCCGCGTCATGCATTGCTTGCATTTTGTTCCGCCGATAATGCAGGTGAATCTGCAGGTAAGTCTAAAAAGAGGGCGCTGTCGGGTGGGGCCGGGGCCAGTTCAGCAACAGGCCTGCCGAGTTGTTGCGCCGACTCAATATGATATAGCCATGCCAATAGTTCCGCAATTGCGCGGTACAGGGCGGGCGGAATCTGGCCGTCGAGGTCGACTTCCATCAGCAGCGACACCAATTCCTTCGATTCGTGGACGAACACGCCGGCCTCTTTCGCGCGCTCGATGATCTGCTCGGCCACCAGGCCGCGGCCCTTGGCGACCACGGTCGGGGCAGCCGAGCCGGCGGCATAGGCCAGGGCCACGGCGCGCTGGCGCTGGTCGTTCATGTAGCTTCCCCGCGCCCGGCGATGCGCAGCGCCGCCAGCTCGCTGCCGGCCGCGGCCAGGGCGTCCTGCAGGCGCGGCGCGCCTTGGCGCAGCAGGGCGGCGGCGCCCGGTTTGGCCAGCAGCTCGATCCGCAATTGCGAGCCGCGCAGGCTGACGCTGGCCTCGACCTCGCCCAGCAGGGCGAAGCGCAGGCGCAGGCCGCTGTGCCAGCCTGCCTCGTCCGGCTCGCGGCCGGGCGCGGCGCGCTCGTCTTCCTCGCGTCCGATCTCCCAGCGCATCGCCTGCTGCGGTCCCAGCTGGCCCTGCCAGACCAGCTGGCCGGATTCCTGGGTGCCCAATTGCTGGTTGATCAATTGCGACAGGGATGGGTCGGTAGGCGGCGTGCCGGCGGGTTTCTGCGCCTGCGGCTCGGCCATCAGCTCGGCCAGCGGACGCTTGCCCTCGGCCCATTCGGCCAGGTGGGCTTCATAGAACAGGCCGCTTTTGGCGACGGCCTGGCGCAGCTGGACGGCCAGCTGGGCCGGGTCCGGCGCGCCTTGCGGAACCAAGGGGGTGGCGGGGTTCAGGGTCGGCAGCGGCGGCGCGCCGGTGGCGTTTTTCAATACCTGGCCCAGCAGGCGCGCGGCCGGGCTGAGGTCGGCCGCCTGGGCCTGGCCGCCCGCCTGCAGCAGGCGTGAGCTGGCCGCGGCGACGCTGGCCGCGAGCGAGGCGGCATTCGCGCTGAGCGGCACCAGGGTGCCCTGCAGGGTGGCGTCGCCCAGGCCGAAGGTCGGCTGGGGCGTGGCGGCCAGGACCGTCATCGTGAGCTGGGTGCCGGGCTGCGTGCCCGGCGGCAGCATCATGCGTACCGGCATGTCGGCGACGCGGACCATGAAGCTGCCGTCCTGCATGCGCGACATGACCGATGCCTGCAGTTGGCTGCCGAGCAAAGTGGAAAGGGTACGCTGGAAAACTTCGAGGCGCGGATCGCCCGTGCGTTCGACGGCCTGCGCCGCCCGGACCGGCAGCGGCGCGCTGAGGCCGGGACTGGGAATGCGCTCGACCATTGCGTCTCAGGTCAGACGCTGCCGTAGGCGTTCGCGAGGCGGCGCTGGGTACCGGAGTTGTTGATCAGGGCGGACAGCTGGGCCATCCAGGGCATGGTCAGGTCGCGGATCTTGCGGTCGTCGGCCAGGATGCGGCGGATGCAGTCGATCTTCGCCTGGCGGCCGGAAGGGTTGAGTTCGACGGCGGCTTCGCCGCTTTTCAGGACGTCGACGTGGGCCGTGCATTCGCGCTCGAGGACCACCAGATGGTCCCAGTCGCCGGCTTCGGCGGCGGCCAGCATCTGGCCGGTGAGCTCGGCGACGGCGGCGTACTCGAGCAGGACTTCCTGGCCGGTCATCATCAGGCGCTCGCCATCACGGGGTAGTGCGACATCGATGGGGCCTGGGCCGGCTTCTCGCCGATCTGGGTCCAGGCATCGCGCAGGTCGACCAGCAGGGTCTGCACTTCGTCCAGCAGGGCGGTCTTGTTCTGCAGGTTCGCCATCAGCAGGCGTTCGGTCATGTACACGTACAGGGAATCCAGGTTGCTGGCGATCTCGCCGCCGGCCTTCTTGTCGAGGCTGGCGCGCAGGCCGTTGTTGATGATGTCGAGGGCTTTCGAGATGGCCGCGCCTTTCTCGACGATGTTGCCGGCAGCCATGTGGGTGGCGCCATTCTTGATCGCGGTGATGGCGCCGTCATACAGCAGCACGATCAGTTTGTGGGGCGAAGCCGAAATCACCGAGGTTTCCATTCCTACTTTGGCGTAAGCGTTGACGCCGCGCTGCATCGATCCAAACATCGTGAACCTCCAAACCTTCTATCTGATGGGGACCGCGCCGCTGGGCGTTCCCCTGTGTTCGTGCCGGAGCGGGTCGTCGCACGCTCCGTGAGCCTGCGTGACTATCTTCAGCGAGGGTAGTTTACTGGCTTAACGGCAGCTTCTAACCGGACTTGAGAGGCGGGAATACCCGGCTTTTTCCGGCTTTGTCATACCGATAAGGGAAATGGACAGGCTGCCCGGCAGTACAGGAAGAAGGAAAGCGGAGGAATCAGTCGTTGCGCGGCTGCTGGCGGCGCTCGTGATGGCGCCGCGATTCGGGGCTTTGCAAGGCCCGCGTCAGGATCGAACGCGATACATTGCAGGTGTCGAGATAGTTCAGGGCGAACTCGACCCCGCGGATGTCCACCAGATAGAGAGCATATTCGGCGGTCAGCGCCGTTTGCTCGTCGGTTCTTCGTTGCATCATGAAACTCACACCATCGTCAGTGCGCAACATCCGGCCGGACGTGGATGCGTCTTCCGTGTCGCGTTAACACAATGATAAACACCTTGATGGCGCACACCCTTCCGATTTGTTAGAAATTGTTTCTGTTGTAAAGACACCTCAGCGGCGCTCTTTATAATGTTGCGCCGCCGAGCTTGCTAGCCGGCCCCGGCGCGAGGAAGCTGCCGGCTTCCCGGGCGTCGAGCGGACGCGAATAGTAATAACCCTGGGCCTGGTCGCAGCCCGTCTCGCGCAGGGCCAGCGCCTGCGGCGCCGACTCGACGCCTTCGGCCACCACCCGCAAGTGCATGCTATGCGCCATGGCAACGATGGCCTGGACGATGGCGCGCGCATCGCTGCTGTGCACCATGTCGTTGACAAACGACTTGTCGATTTTGAGCTTGTCGATCGGCAAGCGTTTCAGATAAGCGAAGCTCGAATAACCGGTGCCGAAGTCGTCGATGCTGAGCGTAACGCCGAGCGCGCGCAGCTCGCGCATGATCGCCAGGCTGCGCTCGGGATCGGCCATCGACAGGCTTTCCGTCAGTTCCAGTTCCAGCAGGTGGGGCGCGATCTTCGCCTCGCGCAGCATCTCGTCGACCAGGCCGACCACGTCGCCCTGCAGGAACTGGCGCGCCGACAGATTCACGGCCACCGGGATTTCCGGCAGCCCGGCCGCATGCCAGCTGGCCATCTGCTTGATGGCGGTGCGCACCAGCCAGTCGCCGATCGGCACGATCAGGCCGTTTTCCTCGGCGATCGGCACGAACTCCTCGGGCGAGACGACGCCGTGGGTCGGATGGCGCCAGCGCAGCAGGGCTTCGAAGCCGGCCAGGCTGCCGCCTTGCAGGTCGATCTTCGGCTGGTATTGCAGGAACAGTTCCTCGCGTTCGATGGCGCGGTGCAGCTGATGCTCGAGCGCCATGCGCCGCACCAGCTCGCGCCGCTGTCCCGGCGCGAAATACTGGATGCGCGCGCCGCCGGTTTCCTTGGCGTGGCGCATGGCGGTATTGGCATTGCTGAGCAGGGTGTCGGCGTCTTCTCCATCCTGCGGGAAGCGGGCCACGCCCAGGCTGCAGGTGATGGCGATGTCCTTGCCGGCCCAGGACACGCTGCTGTTGACGCTGAATAGCAGGCGTTGCAGGCGCGCTTGCAAGGCCTGGTCGTCGCCGGACGAGTTCAGCAACAGTACGAATTCATCGCTACCGGTACGCGCCAGCAGATCGTTGTCGCCTAATTCGGCTTGCAGGCAGCGGGTGACGGCGACCAGCACCTCGTCGCCGGCGGCATGGCCAAACGCGTCGTTGACGCGTTTGAAGCGGTCGATGTTGAGGCAGGCGACGGCAGCCGGCAGCTTGCGCCGTTGCCAGCCGGCGACGCTGTCGCGGATCGCGCCGAGCAGGGCCTGGCGGTTGGCCAGCCCGGTCAGGGTGTCGTGGGTCAGAAGGAATTCGACCTGGCCGGCCGAGGCGGCCAGCTGGGAGGGCGAGGCGTTCTGCTGCAGCCCGTCGTGCAGCTGCTGGGCGGCGATCGCGAGCTGGCGGTGGTAGATCAGTTCCTCGACCATGCGCGCCAGGTCGTGCAGCTCGGCCAGCTCCTCGTCGCCAAGCGCGCGCGGCTGGCTGTCGATGACGCACAGGGTGCCGAGCTTGGCACGTTCGACGGAATACAGCTGCACGCCGGCGTAAAAGCGAATGTGGGGTTCGCCGGTGACGATCGGGTTATCGGCGAAGCGCGGATCCCTGGCGGCGTCTTCGACCACCAATGGTTCGTCCGTCAAGATCGCATGGCCGCAAAACGAGACATCGCGCGACGTGTACTGTGCCGCGAAGCCGCAGCGCGACTTGAACCACTGGGTATCGCTGCCGACCAGCGAGATCAGGGCGCTCGGTACCTGCAGCAGCTTGGCCGCCATGCGCGTGATCCGGTCGAATGCTTCCTCGGGGCCCGTACCGAACAGGCTGGTCGCATGCAGGGCGGCCAGCCGCCGCGCCTCGTCTACCGGAATCTGTGGTGTCATCATGTGCAGGTTGGACCGCATCGCACCGATACGGTTGGGTTCGTGATCCAGCCTGCATTACGCCAGAACCTTCATTATTTTGCAATTGGCGCACAATTGTAAAATTCGAATCGTCAAATCCGGCGCTGCGGGTCAGCCGTGGGGCAGGGCCTCCAGTGCCTGTTTGACGGATTCGATCACGCTCTCCCAGTCGCCGGCCTTGCTTTGGCGGAACAGGCGCGCACCCGGATACCAGGGGCTGTCGCCGCGTTCGGTCAGCCAGCGCCAGTCGGCCACCTGCGGCAGCAGCACCCACAGCGGACGGCCCACGGCGCCTGCCAGGTGGGCGATGCTGGTATCGACCGAAACCACCACGTCCATCAGTTCGCACAGGGCGGCCGTGTCCGCGAAGTCGTTCAGGTGTTCGTTGACGCGCTTGACCTGTGAAGCATCGAGCGTGGCCAGGTCCTGCTCGCGGTGTTCCTTCTGCAGCGAGACGAATTCGCAGTCCAGCGCGAGCAGTGGCGCCAGCTGGGCCAGCGCCAGGCTGCGGTTGCGGTCGTTGGCATGGTGCGGGTTGCCGCTCCAGGCCAGGCCGACGCGCAGGCGCGTTTGCGGCCCGAGGCGTTCGCGCCAGGCGGCGACGCGGGCCGGATCGGACGGCAGGTAGCGGCTGGACGCCGGGATCGTGTCGATCTCGGTGCCGAAGGCCAGCGGCAGCGACATCAGCGAGCACTGGTAGTCGAAGGGCGGCAAGGTGTCGCCGCGGCGCAGCACCTGGTCGGCGCCGAGATCGGCCAGGAGGCCGGTCAGCGGTCCCTGCACTTCGAGCACGACGCGCGCGCCGCGCGCTTTTACCAGCGGCACGTAGCGGCAGAACTGCAGGGTGTCGCCCAGGCCCTGCTCGGCGAACAGCAGGATCGTCTTGCCTGCCAGCGGCTCCGCGCCCAGCCAGGCCGGCTCGGTGAATGTGCGCATCTCGCGGTAGCAGCTGAGCGACTCGTTCTGCCAGCGCCATTCGTAGCCGCGCCAGCCGTCGCCCAGCCTGCCGTATTGCAGGTTCAGCAGGGCGCGGTTCCAGTGCGGCGCCGCATAGCCCGGGCTGAGCGCGATCGCCGCGTCGAAGCAGGCGAGGGCGTCCTCGTAGCGCCGCATCTCCTCGTAGGCATTGCCGCGGTTGTTCCACACCGGCGCGCTTTCGCCGTGTTTGGCGACGATGGCGTCGTAGGCGGCCAGCGCCTCGTCGATGCGCTCGAGGTCCTTCAGCGTGTTGGCACGGTTCAGGGCGGCTTCGCGGTGCTCCGGATCCTTTTCCAGGATCATGTCGAAACAGGCGAGCGCCTCGGCGTGGCGGCGCAGGCCCTGCAGGGCGATGCCGCGTTCGTTGTGGGTGGTCAAGAGGGTATCGTCGATCGCCAGCGCGGCGTCGAAGCAGGCCAGCGCGCCTTGCGGATTGCCCATCAGCTGGACCAGGCTGCCGAGCGTGCAGCGGTACTCGGGCGCCTTCGGATCGAGGACGATGGCGCGCTGCAGCGCCGCGAGCGCGTCGTCGTTGCGCCGCAGCTGGCGCAGGACCTTGCCGCGGCGGTGGTGGGCTTCCGCGTGATCGGGCGAGCGCTCCAGTGCCGCGTCGAGGCTGGCCAGCGCCTCCTCGGCCTTGCCGGTGGCGAGCAGGGCGGTGCCGAGGTTGACGCGCGCTTCGATGTGGTCCGGGTCGAGCGCAAGCGCCGCCTCGTAGCTGGCGATCGTTTCGTCGGTGTTGCCCAGCGCCGCCTGGATGTTCCCGCGGTTGTTATGGGCGTGTACGTGGCCGGGCGCGAGCGCAATCGCGCGCTCGCAGCAGGCCAGTGCTTCGTCGAGGCGCTCGAGGCGGTGCAGGACGGCGGCGCAGTTGTTCAGGGCTTCGGCATCGTGCGGCGCCAGTGCGATGGCGCGCTCGTAGCAGCCGACGGCTTCCTCATCCTGCTTCATATCCTGCAGCAGATTGCCGAGGTTATACAGCGCATCGACGTTGTCCGGATCGAGGCCGAGCGCCTGGCGGTAGCTGTCGAGCGCGGCGTCGCGCTCGTTGATCGCCTTGAAGATATTACCGAGGTTGCAATACGTGGCCGGGACCTGCGGGTTGATCCGGATCGCCGCGCCGATGAACTCGAGCGCGAATTCATAGTTGCCGCTGGCATGGCCGAGGATGCCCAGGTGGTGCAGGGTGTCGAAATGGCCAGGCTCGATCTGCAGCGCGGCTTCGTATTGGGCAAAGGCGTCGTCGAAACGGCCGTCGGCATGGGCGGCAAGCCCGGCGGCGAACAGCGCGTCGGCCTGGGCGGGGAAATCCTGAACGGTGGTCATGGTGGAAGCGCGTTCCTGTTATGGGTTGGCGATCTGGCGGATTTCGGCCGCGATCGGGTCGGCGGCATGCACCGCGAGGAGGTTGATCCCGAGCGGGAATACGACATAGCCGAGTTCGGTAACGAAGCGCATCAGTTCCGCTTCGTTCGATTTGATCTTTTCGATCACGAGATAAGGTTTCAGGCGTTCGATCGATGCGCGCGCGCCCTGCAGCGCCTCCAGCTCCATGCCTTCGATGTCGAGCTTGATGAGGTCGAGGCGCGGCAGGTTCATCGCGTCGATCGACAGCATCTGCACGGTCTGGGCGGCGGCGTCGGAGTAATCGACGTCCTGGCCGATGAATTCCGTGTCCGGGTTCTTGCGCAGCTCCAGGCTGCCGAAGCTGGACGGCACCAGATAATCCGGCACCGGCACGCGCAGGGCGCCGTTGCCGGCGCCGATGGCCGCCCAGATCGCGCGGGCATTGAAGCAATTGTTCAGTGTGAGGTTGCCGGCCAGTGCATAAAAGATCCGTTCCTGCGCCTCGAAGGCGAGCACGTCGCCCCAGCCGTGCATGAAGCGCGCCCATTCGATCGTGTGCACGCCGATGTTGGCGCCGCAGTCGAGCGCGATCAGGCCGTCGCCTGCATGGCGGCGGCGGCTTTCCAGCAGCTGCAGCACGAAGCTCACTTCGTCGGCATCGAAGGACGATTTTTCCAGCAGCTGGTAGCCGACGCCATAGCCGGTGCTGCCCACCATGCGGTAGTCATGGCGGTTGACCAGCATGCTGCCGTGGTCGGTCGACGCCAGTACGAAGGCGGTGCGGCGCTTGGGCAAATTGTTCATCGATTACTCCGGGGGGACAACACGAAGAGGCGAGTGTATCCCACAGGCAAACATCGGCAAGGGACGAACAAGGGGGAAAAAGGCCCCTAAATATTTTTCTGGAGCTGCCGTCAACGCTCTTGTTGCGGGTATGGCGTCAGGCAAGAACGATTCCAGTCCGTTTCAGATGCAAAGTTGCTCACAAACATTTTTTTAAAAAAAATCCTCAAGGTTTTGCAGAGGCCTCCGTTAAAGAATACAAGCGAGCTGAAACAGCGACGCAAGCAACAAACCGAACCCTGATAGCAGCACCAAACTGAACTGCCCACTGGAGAATTACCATGTCGATCATCAACACCAACCTGTCCTCGCTGAACGCACAACGCAACCTGACCAAGTCGAACAACGAACTGTCGACCTCGATGCAGCGCCTGTCGTCGGGTCTGCGCGTCAACAGCGCCAAGGACGACGCTGCCGGCATGTCGATTGCCACCAAGATGGATTCCCAGATCCGCGGCATGACCCAGGCATCGCGTAACGCCAACGACGGCATCTCGATGATCCAGACCGCCGACGGCGCGCTGTCGAACATCTCGGACGCACTGCAGCGTATGCGTGAACTGGCAGTCCAGGGCGCCAACGAAACCAACGGCAGCACGGAATGGGCGAACATCGACAAGGAAATCTCGACCCTGAACACCGAAATCGGCCGTATCGCTTCGGACACCAAGTTCAACGGCGTGGCACTGCTGGCTTCGACCCAGGCTGTCAAGACCATCCAGGTCGGTGCTGACTCGGGCCAGAAGATCGACGTCACCTTCGGCGCCAACACCGCCTACGCCGGCGTCTCGGCCAGCAGCGTGACCGTCACCGACGAAGCCACCGCCGCCACCGCGATCAAGAACATCGACGACGCACTGGCAGCCCTGAACACCGAGCGCGCTTCGCTGGGTACCGCCCAGAACCGTATGGGCTACGCCATCAGCAACCTGGCTACCTCGGTCGAGAACCAGTCGGCAGCAAAGAGCCGCATCACCGACACCGACTACGCTGCAGAAACCTCGAAGCTGAGCCGCGCACAGATCCTGCAACAGGCAGGTACCGCGATGCTGGCCCAGGCCAACTCGGCACCGAACAGCGTCATGTCCCTGCTGCGCGGCTAATTAAGCGGGTAGTACAGCAAGCGCTATAATCGATGTTTCAACTGTGCGGGGTTCGGCCCCGCACAGCCGTTTGTAAAGAGGTGTTCCGATGTTGCAACCAATACAAGCTGGAAGCCCATCGGCCGTCGCCGGCAGCACGGCGCGGCCGGCTGCCGAGGCCTCGATCAAATATGTTTCCAATGCCGCTCCCGTCGCTTCGTCGACCGGCGCGGCATTGGCGCAATCGGACCGGAAACCCGACAACGCCGAGCTGGGCAACGTCGTCGCCGACCTGAACAAGGTCGCGCAGGCGAATGCGCAGGGCGTCCGTTTCTCGGTCGACGAGGACACCGGCCGTACCGTCGTCAAGGTGGTCGATACCCAGACCGACAAGGTATTGCGCCAGATTCCGAGCGTCGAAGCGCTGAAGCTGTGGCGCTCGATCGAGCAGATGCAAGGCGTGATGTTGCGCGATAAAGCTTAAGGGAGAATCGCATGGCCATTAGTGCTGCCGGCATGTTGTCCGGACTCGACGTCGACGGCCTCGTCACGTCGCTGATGCAAATCGAGCGCCAGCCGCTCGACAACCTGCAGGCGAAGCAGTCCAGCTTCAATTCGAAGCTGTCCGCCTTCGGCACGCTGAAAAGCGCCGTATCCACCTTCCAGACCGCGGTCAAGGCCCTCGGCGGCGACGCCCTGCGCGCGCTGACCACCACCTCGACCAAGCCGGACATCGTCGGCATCAGCGCCACCAAGGACGGCGGCGCGGCCGCCGGCAGCTACTCGGTCGAAGTGAGCAAGCTGGCCACCGCCGACAAGCTGGTTTCCAGCGGCGTGGCCCCCGCCACCGCCTTCAGCGGCGCCGGTTCGATGGACATCACCATCGGCGGCAAGACCACCACAGTCTCGCTCACCGACGGCAACCTGAACACCCTGAGCAGCGCCATCAACAAGGCCAATGCCGGCGTCACCGCCACCGTCCTCAACGACGGCACGCAGGACCGCCTCGTCATCACCGGCAACCAGACCGGTACCGCCAATGCCGTCAGCATCAAAGGCAGCGGCACGCTGGCGCAATTCGATACGACGGCCGCCACGACCACCATGACGCGTTCGCAAACCGCGCAGAACGCCGAAATGAAAATCGACGGCATCGCGGTCTCGAAAGCCTCGAACACCGTCACCGACGCGATCAAGGGCGTGACCCTGAACCTGCAGCAGACCAACGTCGGCAGCCCGGTCACGGTCAGCCTGGCGAAGGACACGTCGACGATCAGCAAGAACATCTCGGCCTTCGTGGACGCCTACAACACGCTGGCGACAGCCGTGAACAAGCAGACCGCCTACAACGCCACCACCAAGACCGGTGCGGTGCTGAACGGCGACGCCTCGGCGCGCTCGATCCTGACCAGCATCCGCGCCGAACTGGGCAAGGCGGTAAGCGACGCCGGCGGTCTGAAGACCCTGTCCGACATCGGCATCGCCTTCCAGCGCGACGGCACCCTGAAGCTGGAAAAGCCGGCCAAGCTCGACGCCGCGCTGGCCTCGAACTTCGAAGGCGTCTCGGCGCTGTTTTCGTCGACCTCGGGCGTGGCGACCCGCCTCACCAAGGTCACCGAAGACATGCTGGGCTCGAAAGGCATTTTTAAAACCCGCACCGACGGCCTGAACGACACCATCCGCAGCCTGGGCAAGAGCGAAGAACGCATGGAACTGCAGCTGGCGCAGACCGAAAAGCGCTACCGCACGCAGTTCACCTCGCTCGACACCATGATGGTGAACATGCAGAGCATGAGCAGCTACATGACCCAGCAGCTCGCCGCGATCGCCGCGCAGAGCGGTTACTGATCCCGACCGCCGCCCGCACGCCGGGCGGCTTTTCTTTTCCTAGTCTCCGATGACCCGCCTTGCTCTCGTCATGATCGTGCGCGACGAGGCCGCGCGCATCGCCCGCTGCCTCGATTCCGCGCGAGCGCTGGTGGACGATATCGTCGTCCTCGATACCGGCTCGCGCGACGACACGGCCGCCATCGCACAGGCGCACGGCGCCCGCGTGTTTTCCTTTGCCTGGTGCGAGGATTTCGCCGCCGCGCGCAATGCCGCCCTCGACCGTTCGGATGCGGACTGGAACCTCGTGCTCGACGCCGACGAATGGATCGCCGCCGGCAGCGCGCGCGCCATGCTCGACGCGGTCTTGGCGGGCGAAGCCTGCATCGGCGTGCTGCCGGTGACGAGCGAATTCGATTCGCAGGGCCGCGTGGAAAGCGCGGTGCAATGGCTGCCGCGTCTGCTGCCGCGCGGCGTGCGCTACGCCGGCCGCATCCACGAGCAGCCGGTGGCGAACCTGCCGCGCACGCGCATCGGCTTGAGCCTGCGCCACGACGGCTACCGCCGCGACGCGCTGGCGCGCAAGCACGGCCGCAACGACGCGCTGCTGCGGCGCGCGCTGATTGATGCCCCGGACGATCCCTATCTGCTCTACCAGCTCGGCAAGAACGAGGAAGTGTATGGCGTGCATGAGGCGGCGCTGGAACACTACCTGGCGGCGCTGGCGCGCTGCGGCGAGGAGGCGTACCGCCATGACCTGGTCGTGCGCACGCTGTTCTGCCTGAAGAAGAGCGGACGCCACGCGGACGCGGTGGCGCTGGCCGAAGGCGAGGGCAGCCGCTGGGAGGCCTCGCCCGATTTCTATTTCGTCCTCGGCGACGTACTGCTCGACTGGGCCGCCGCCACTCCGGAGCAGGCCGGCGAACTGCTGCCCGTGGCCGAAGGCTGCTGGCAGCGCTGCCTGGAACTCGGCGAACGCGCCGATCTCGACGGCGCCGTGGCCGGACGCGGCAGCTACCTCGCCGCGCACAACCTCACCGTGCTGTACGAGAACCTCGGCATGAACGAGGAGGCGCTGCGCTACAGGGTGCTGGCGGCGCGGCCCTGACTGTCATTCATCCATCGATGGCTTGATCGCGCCGCAGTCGCTGCCCAGCCATTTGCCCGAACCGCTGGTCTTCTGGGTCATCGGCCTGCCGTCGGGACCGGCCAAGGTCGCGACCGACTCGAAGGTGTAGGCTTTATCGCCCTGGAACTTGACGGCGGCGTCGACCTGCATCTTGGGCTGCGTGCAGGTCATACTCACGTTCACGCCGCCGGCCGTGGGCGTTCCTTTCCGGGTGCAGGAATCCGGTCCCTTCTTGCCCAGCAAGTCGAACTGCGCGATGTTTTCCCTGGTGATGCATTCTTTGGTGCGCATGCCGTTGCCCGTGAATTCCGTGCCGCGGGCCTGGAGGTCGGCCATCGTCTTCTCGATCTCCTTGCGCTGCTCGGGCGGCATCTTCGCCATTTTCGCCTTCATCCTCTCCATGTAGCCGGCCATGGCATTGCCCTGGGCTTTGCCAGGGACCGTGGCCTCGAGCTGCCACAGGCCGGGCTTGATGTTCAGCTGCTGGGCGCAGGCGCTGCCGGCGCAGAAGGCGGCGAGCGTGAGGAGGGTGGTGGCGATCGCGGTCGTTCTCATGGCGGCTCCTGAAGGATGGGCCTTCAGTGTAGCTGAGGTATTGCATCTATTCGTAACAGTGTTGAGCATCGCGCGGCGCGATCGGTATGATGCGATCGGTGATGTATGCATGCCGCAGTTTGAAAGTATCGATGAAGCCCAGCCTGAAATTCGGCGCCGCGCTCGCGTTCTGCGCGGCTGCGGCGCTTCTTCCCCGTTCCACGTTTGCCCAGCCGGTTCCCTCCGCCATCCGCACCCTGGCCGTCGAGGCCGCGCGCTCGCCGACGCCGCCCGCGGGTCCCTACGACGAGCGCGGCTGGCTGGACCGCTTCTACGCCCCGCGCAAATATGCACCCGCCTGGAATCCCTCGACCGCCGCGGCGGCCCTGTGGGTGCTGCGCCAGGCCCCGCTGCAGGGCCTGGATCCGCTCGATTACGGCCATGACGCGCTGGAGCGCCAGCTGCGCGCGGGTGGGGCCGGCAGCGCCCGTTTCGACGCCGCACTCACTTCGGCGATGCTGCACTACCTGGCCGACCTGCGCGTCGGCCGCGTGCGCTCCGAGTACCACACCCGCGGACCCGACGCGCGCCTGAAGGGGTACGATCCGGTCGAGCGCCTGCGCACCGGACTGGCCACCGGCAAGCTGCAGGCCGCGGTGCGGGCAGCCGAGCCGCCCTTGCAGCAGTACGGGCGGGTCAAGGCGGCACTGGCCGAGTACCGCGCATTGTCCAAACAGCCGTATCCTGCGCTGCCGATGCCGCGCACCAAGCTCAAGCCGGGCGAGGCCTATGCGGACGCGCAGGCGCTGTTCGAGCGCCTGGTGCTGCTGGGCGACCTGCCGGCGAACACGCCGGCGCCAACCGACGGCACCTACAGCGAAGAGCTCAAGGAAGGCGTCCAGCGCTTCCAGGCCCGTCATGGGCTGTTCGAGGACGGCGTGCCGGGCCGCGGCACCATCAATGCCCTGAATGTGACGCCGGCGCAGCGTGTGCGCCAGCTCGCGCTGACCCTCGAGCGCCTGCGCTGGCTGCCGGATTTCGGCCCCGGCCCGCTGATCGTGGTCGACCTGCCGGCCTACCGCCTGTGGGCGCTGCAGAAGGGCAGCGGCGACGAAACGCCGCTCGAAATGCGGGTCGTGGTCGGCACCGCGGTCAAGACCGAAACCCCGCTCTTCGTCGGCCAGATGCGCTACCTCGAGTTCAACCCCTACTGGAACGTCCCGCGCAGCATCCTCGAAAAGGAAATCCTGCCCAAGATCGGGCGCAATCCTGCCTACCTCGAACAAAACGCGATGGAAACGGTGCCGCCGAACGCGAGCGTGGCCGACCTCAAGGCCGGCCGGGCGCGCGTGCGCCAGCGTCCGGGACCGAAAAACGCACTGGGGGCGGTCAAGTTCGCGCTGCCCAACCCGATGGACATCTACCTGCACTCGACCCCGGCGCGCGAGCTGTTCGAACGCAGCCGGCGTGACCTCTCGCACGGCTGCATCCGGGTCGAACATCCGGCTGCCCTGGCGCAGTTCGTTCTCGGCCAGCAAGGCCCGTGGAGCGCGGACAAGATCCAGGACGCGCTGCAGCCGGGACCGACCCGGCATGTCGACTTGCCCCGTCCGGTTCCGGTTGTGATGTTCTATGCCACGGCCAGCGTCGGCAGCGACGGCACTGCGCGCTTTGCTGCGGATATGTATGGGCGCGATGCGAAACTGGTGCAGGTACTGGGGAGCCGCCGTAGTGCTGTTGTCTCCGCGCCAAGCCGCCCTGCGGACTAAATAGGCCAGACAAAACGCTCGCTTGTGGTCAGAATAGCAAGGCCGTACACTGCGTTATTCTGACTGTCTGCAATCGGCCAGGAGCGGACATAAATCTGCTCGTTAAGTGGAGTGGAGAGTTCTGGCGCCTGAAGGCAGTCAGCATCTGGCGTACACCCTTATCTATCGTTAGGTGAACACATTACATGTGGCGCATTGAATTTACCTCGTCAGAATTTCTTCCATCCCTTCCTGAGGAATGCCAGGGCAATCCCGGAGTGTATGGCTTTGAGCTAGCTTTTTGGCTTTCCAAGATGCTTGCTAGTGAAGGCATAGTCACGGGCTATCCTCTTGGGGAAGACTGGGGCTGGATGATCGAATATTCGAATCCAGCAGAGGTGGAATTCACTATCGGTTGTTCCAGCATGGCTGAGGAAGGCGAAGGGTATCGCGGTGTGCCAATTCGATGGTCCGTCTTTATTCGACCGCACACCTCAATCAGACAACGGTTCAAAGGTGTTTCTCACAACGCTGAGGTGCAACGTCTTGGGCAAGCTATCGTTGCGGTGCTCATCAGCGCGGGCATAACTGTCGCGTCAGTTGAGGCGGCGGAACCAGGCTGAGGTCCGCTTTGGGTCGTTAACGGACGCTACAATAGGTCCGCAATCGGCCAGAAGCGGACATTGGTAAAGTCTGTCTTAAAGCTAGGAGAGATTGAGAGATGTACCGTCTGTATCGCCGCACAACACTTGCTGACTCTGACGTATTCTGGCTGGACTACGAGTGGGCCGACTCGTTCGACAATACCGAATGGCGGCCGTGTGTCGAGCATTTTGTGAATGAGGTCGCCATACAAGGACATAAGGTCGTTGCGTTGCCTTCACCTGAATTTGTAAGCGGCGAAGACTCCGTGGAGGTTGCTTATTTGGTGAACGGGAAGAGAACGGTTTTCTCGTCAGACCATCTGCTTTCCCTGATTGTTATCGAGTCGGAAGATCCCCACCTCATCGGCAGCATCTGGGACGACATCGGGAACAAGGTTGGATGGGTTCGTGAATGAGTTGGACTTACGTTATCCATTCCTACCGAAGTCCGCTTTGGGTCGGGAGTGGACGCTACAATAGGTCTGCTGTCGGCCAGAAGCGGGCATTCCCTTTCTGCGTAACTCTTCCTGTGGGTTCTAATGCGAAGTTCTTCTTACAAACTTGTCGCTGTTATTCTTATGTCTAGCTTGACGGCAATAGGTCAAGCACAGGAGGCAGGTTCGCGCTGGGGACTGCGCATGGTGGATTTGAAGCATGCAGTCAAGGTTGAGGCGACGATTCGATTCCTAGCAGAAGCTGCCACTGGGTCTTGCATGGGCGGCACGTGGAAGCACGCAGTTGTTGAGGCGAAAACTACTCACAATGAGAAGTTCTTCCCATTGGCTGAGCCATTAGCGTATCAAATAGAAAATGGCGTACTTACGCTCGGTCGAACGACAGTATGTGACGGGTATTTGTTTATGTCTGGTAAGTCCGAAAAGGCGGCTATCCACGGAACCTATGACGCGGTGAGTATCGGTGCAGGTGAGAAGCTCGGCTATTTCACTTTGAAGAAGCTTCCATAGCATCTTTGCTTCGTCCGCTTTGGGTCGAAAGCAGACTTTCAGCTCGCCTGCCCACGAAATGACAGACTTGGCCCTGTTGGTGAAATCGCATCATGACGGCCAGGTCTGCTCAGCGGCGGAACCTGCTATGCCACTCAGCTCTCGGGCTGCTAATCATTAATAGCAACGACAAAAAATCGGCCCTCAAGACTTACGAAACACGATCGCATGCTGGATCGGCAGCGATTCGATGCTACGTTCCCACTTCAGGCCATGCGCCGTCGCTTCACGCCGTACCTGCCGCTCGCTCATCTTATGCAGTGGCTTGATCGCGACTGCGGGATCCTCGGCCCGGTATTCGACGAAGACGACGCGCCCGCCCGGCTTCAGGGCCTTGACGATGCTGTCGAGGACCTCCGCGGGATAGGCGAGCTCGTGATAGACATCGACCATGATTGCCAGGTCGACGCTGGCCGGCGGCAGTTTGACGGTGGTTTCGCTGCCTAGCACCGAGACCACGTTGCGCACCCCGCGCTTTGCCATTTGGCTGTCGAGCATGCGAATCATTTCCGGCTGCACGTCGACTGCATACACTCGTCCGCCGGGCCCTACCTGTTTCGCCAGCTGCCAGGTGTAGTAGCCGGTGCCGGCGCCGATGTCGGCCACCGTCATGCCGGGTGCCAGCGCCAGTTCCCGCAGAAGCAATTCCGGCCGCTCCTCGGGTGCGCGGCTTTCGCGCTCGAGCCATTGCGCGCCTTCCCATCCCATCACGCCAGCAATCTCGCGGCCCATGTAGCGCTTGCCGATGCCATCCGGGCTGGGTGCGACGCGTTCATAGCGCGAATCGGCGGCTGCCGCTTGTGCTGCGGCATCGAAGTTAGCGGATGATGGCAACGTCAGAACCGACAGGCCGGCCAGCAGGATGCTTAGCGTACGGTGAGTGTGGGAGTTGCGGCACGTGTGCGAGCGGGTGCGGTGCATGATCGGTTTCCGTAAGAGGTCGCTGCCTGCACTGGCGCCGGCAGGCTTCCCGTGAATGGGAATGATCAGTGTAGCGACATTGGCTGCCCGACGTGCGGTGGCTACATCCAAGGCTGCAAGGCTGGGGTCAGGTCTGGCATTCAGACACGAACTCAGCTGTAGTTCCGGGCGGCGTTAAAAGAAACAGCCGTACTTTATTCTCGTGCGAATAAAAAGTGCTTCACCGCCGTTTTTACAGCTGAGATCGTGTCCAAATGCCAGACCTGACCCCAGCATTGGCATTGGTGGTGGCTCAGTTCGCGACTACGACACGATTCTTGCCCGTTTGTTTGGCCTGGTACATCGCCTTGTCCACCCGCGCCAGCAGCGTCGCCTGGTCTTCGTTCGGCAGGCGCAAAGCCACGCCGGCGGAGAAGGTGATCAGGAGCTTCTCGTTATCGTGCAGGAAGAAGTGCTTGGTCAGTTCGCGCTGCAGGCGCACCATGGTTTGCACAGCCGCCTCGACCGGCGTTTCCGGCAGCATGATCATGAACTCCTCGCCGCCGAAGCGGGCGATGACGTCGATCGAGCGCAGGGTCGCTTTCACGACCTTGGCCAGGTGGCGCAGGGCGTTGTCGCCGGCCAGGTGGCCGTAGGTGTCGTTCAGCTTCTTGAAATTGTCGAGGTCGAGCAGGGCCACGCACAGCGGCGTGTTGCGGCGGTCGGCGCGGGCGCTTTCGCGTTCGAAGACGTCGTCCAGGCCGCGCCGGTTCAGCGTGCCGGTGAGCTGGTCTTCGCGCACCAGTTCGCTCATGTGCTGCAGCTTGGCTTCGAGTTCCTTGATGCGGCTTTCCGCTTCCTGCACTTCCCTGTGCGCGGCCAGCATGCGGTCGCGCGAGGCGAGGGCTTCGGCTTGCGCGTGTTTCGTTTCGCGCAGCACTTCGTCGAGCACTTCGTTCAGTTCCGTGATGTCGGCGGCGTGGCGGATGCGGTCGGAGAAACCGCCGAGCTTGTCGTGGAAGTCGCCGGTCGAGGCCGCCACCGAGCCGAGGCGGTCGATGAAAGTCATCATCATGTTCTTGACGGTGGCTTTCACGTCCGACAGGTTGTGCTTGATCTGGCCTTGCTTGTAGATCACGTCCTTCAGGCTGCGCGTGACGTCTTCCAGCGAGCGCGTGTCGATCGGGCCGCTGATGAGTTCCTGCACGGCCTCGATCTGGCCGCGCATCCAGCTGTCGTCGTCCAGCAGTTCGCTGACATTTTCCAGCAGCAGTTTGAACAGGCGCAGCAGCAGTTCCTGCTGTTCGCCGGCGTCGCCGCTGTGCAGTTCGATCTGGAAGCACAGTTCCTTCAGGCGCGTGGCGATTTCCTGCAGCGCCGCTTCGCTGTGCGCCACCTTGACGGCCGCGCCCAGCGATTCGGCTTCGCTCGCCAGCGTCGGGCTGGCCGGCAATAACGAAGCCAGGGCGAACGCCAGCGTGCGGCTGAGCAGTTCGCGCAGCAGGATGGTGTCCTTGCTTTCCATGCCATAGGTGACGCCCGGCGGAATGCCGCGCCGCAGGTGCTTTTCGACCAGCTGCGACAGGGCGCGCGCATAGCCGTCCCAGTCGCGTGCCTTCACGGCGCGGTTCAGGCGGCGGCCGTATTCGGCCAGTTCGCCCGGGGTGTCGGTCAGCTGCGTGGCGAAGTCTCCCAGCACCAGTTCGGCAGGAGCGGATGCCACGGGGGCCGGCGCCGGTTTCTGGATGCCGGCAATCTCATCGTAGATGTCGCGGTAGGCGTCGGGCGTGGGCGCAATGCGGCGCGTGGCGAGGCGGCGAAAGGCCTCGCGGGCGATGTCGACGGGATTCTGTGCAGGCGGGTTGGACATGATGCAAAGGCTACGTATTTACTATGCAGCAATGATAAGCATCTTTTCTTTTCGTCATCGCGCGAAAAGAGGCCGGAAAGTCTCTTACTTAGCGGCAATGGATGAGCTGGCCTACTCGACTAACTGGTTGCGAATCGCATAATGGGTCAGTTCGGCACTTGTTTTCAGGTTCATCTTCGCCAGCAGGCGCGCCCGGTACTCGCTCACCGTCTTTACCGACAGCGACAGCTCGCGCGCGATCTCGCTCACCGTCTTGCCCGAGGCGATCATGGTCAGCGTCTGGAACTCGCGGTCGGACAAAGCGTCGTGCGGCGGCGCTTCGTGGTCCGCGCCGACCTGGCTCGCCAGCGCCTGGGCCAGCGTGGCGCTGACGTATTTCTGGCCGCTTGCTACCTGGCGGATCGCAGTGACCAGCTCGCGCGGCGCGCTCTGCTTGGTCAGATAGCCAGCCGCGCCGGCCTTCAGGGCACGGATCGCGTACTGGTCTTCGCGGTGCATCGACAGCATCAGCACGGCCAGTTCCGGGCGTTCCTGCTTGATCTGCTTGAGCACTTCGATGCCGTTGCGGTCGGGCATGGAGATGTCGAGCAGCATCACATGGCAGCGCGACTTGCGGAAGAGCTTGATCGCATCCAGGCCGTTCTCAGCCTCGCCGGCGACGACGATGTCGCGCTGCTCGGCCAGGATCTGCTTTAACCCTTCGCGCACGATGGCGTGGTCGTCGGCAATGAATACGCGGATGGTGGCTTTGTCGGTCATTGTTCCTTCTGTTCGCTACGAGCGGCGGGTGGTGCCAATCGGATCTTGATGGTCACCATCGTGCCACCTCCGGGCGCCGCCGACAAGGTCAACGTGCCGCCCAGCGCGCGCGCCCGTTCGCTCATGCCGCGCAGGCCGAAGGAATGCGGCTTCAGGCGGTCGGCCGGGGCGATGCCGCGGCCGTTGTCGCAGATCGCCAGGGTCAGGTGCTGGCGCTGGCGGCGCAAAGTCACGGTGACGCGCGTCGCGCCGGCATGCTTGGCGACGTTGGTCAGCGCTTCCTGAAAGATGCGGAACAGCGCCGCCGCATGGTCCGGATCGAGTTCGATCTCGCGCTCGGCGCTGCGGAAGATGCAGGCGATGCCGGACCCCTTCTCGAATTCGCGCGCCTGCCATTCCAGCGCGGCGACGATGCCCAGGTCCAGGGTCGAAGGCCGCAGGTCGAGCGAGATGCGGTGCACGGCCTCGATCGTGCGGTCGACCAGGTCGTCGAGGTAGGTCGCCTTTTCCAGCAGGGCGGGCTGGTCCTGCGGCAGGCGGCTGCTCAGCATCGACAGCGCCATCTTGATCGCGGTGAGGTTGCCGCCCAGGTCGTCGTGGATCTCGCGCGCGATCCTGGCCCGCTCCTGTTCCTTCACCTGCTCGCTATGCTCGGTCAGTTCGGCCAGCCGCGCGCGCGAACGCAGGGCTTCCTGCTGCTCGATCTTGCTGTCGGTGATATTGGTCATGATGCCGTCCCACTGGACCGCACCGCCGCCGGCGGCATGGGGCGTGGCGCGCAGGTTGATCCATTTGACGTCTTTCCAGGCATCGATCCAGATCCGGCCTTCCCAGTTCCAGCTTGATAAGGAAATCTTCGACACCGCCATCGCTTCCAGGTAGCCCTTGCGGTCTTCCGGCAGGATCAGGCGCAGGAACAGGTCGGGGTCGAGCTGCAGCTGGGCCGGCTGCACGCCGAGCAGGGAGGCGCAGCCTTCGCTGAGGTAGGGAAAGGAATGGCGGCCGTCGGCGGCGAGCAGGAACTGGTAGACCAGGCCTGGCGTGTGATCGACGATGGCATTGAAGCGCGTCTGGTATTGCGCCAGCGCGCTCGATGCCGCCTGCTCGGGCGAGAGGTCGTCGCCGATCGCCAGCAGCAGCGCGCGGCCGTCGCGCTGGGTGCGCAGGAAGGTCAGCTTGGCCGGATAGCTGCTGCCGTCGGCCCGTCGCAATTCGGTGCGCAGGCAGCGCTGGTCGCCGATGTCCTCGCTCAGGCCGGCCAGCAGCGCGCCCAAGGCGCCGTCGTCCAGTCCGGGGGCGACGTCGCTTGCGCGCAGGCCCTGCGGCATGGCGCCGTCGTAGCCGAGGTTGGCGCGGGCGCTGGTGTTCATGTCGACCAGGGCCAGCGTGGCGGCGTCGATCAGCAGGATTTCGGCCGGGGCGGCGTGCATCGGGGCGGCCAGCAGGGGTTCGGTGGTCGTCATGGCCTGTCGTTTTCTGGTTTGCGGCGCCGGCGCCAGAGAGAAACGAAGCGGCGCAGGGCGCGCGCGCTGCGCGTGGCGTGGCGGCTGCCGAAGGGCACCGAAGGGCGCAATTGTTGGCGCAGCCGGCGCAGCGAACGGCGCAGGCTCGAAAACGATCGGCGGGCCTGGGCGTACATGGCGCTGGCCCGCAGGCGGGCGATGAGCTGGTCCTTGAACATGATGAAGCGATTGTGCCACCGCGCAAACCAGACGAGCGCCAGCAAGGACGGCAGGGTCAACACGTAGATGCGCGCCACCACCACCGCGCCGCCCAGCTTGGCGACGATGAAGACCAGCAAACCGGTCAGGGCATGGCCGTGGGCAATCGCGAGCAGGGCCAGGAACTTGACCGGCAACAGCAGCAGGCCGGGCAGGGCAAAGGCGAGCAGGGCAGCCCAGGGCGGCAAGCGCCGGATGCCGTTTTCCAGCATGCGCAGCGGCGGCCAGGTGGCCAGGCCGCTGGCAAAGCGGCTGCCGGTCTCCCACAGCCATTGCTCGGCCAGCAGCAGGAGCGCCACCACGTAGAGCAGGGGCGCCAGCAGCGGGCTGCGGGTGGGAGAAGGGCTCGTCATGTTGCGCATGATACGGCATCCACGGCAGCAATCCTTAGGCGAAGCTGAGCAATCCGGCAACGGTTTTTCAGGGCGCCCGATCTGGAGCTACAATGGACGAATGAACAAGGCATTTGTAAAAGAGTCCGAGAACGACGACGATGACGAAGCCGTCGCCCTGGCGCAGGCGATTCCCGCCGGCGCCAAGAACTACATCACCCCTGCCGGCTACAAAGCCATCAAGGATGAATTGCTGCAGCTGATCGACGTCGACCGTCCGGAAGTCGTGCGCGTCGTGCACTGGGCGGCCTCGAACGGCGACCGCTCGGAAAACGGCGACTACATCTACGGCAAGCGCCGTCTGCGCGAGATCGACCGCCGCATCCGCTTCCTCACCAAGCGCATGGATTCGGCCTTCGTCGTCGATCCGAGCGTGCATTACGGAAACGACCAGGTCTTCTTCGGCGCCACCGTCACCTATGTCAACAAGGCGGGCGAGGAACACACTGTCACCATCGTCGGCGTCGACGAGCTCGATCCGCTGCGCGGGCGCATCAGCTGGGTCTCGCCGGTGGCGCGCGCGCTGACCAAGTGCCGCGAAGGCGATGTCGCCACCCTGCAGACGCCGCAGGGCAGCGACGAGCTGGAAATCGTCTCGGTCGAGTATCCCGAACCGGTAACGGACTGAAATCGACCGGGCTGGTAAGATGGCTGATTGCCGTACCTGAGCCCTTTATGAATCGTCCCATCGACACCGCACGCGAGTCCGACGTCCTGGCCGCGCTGCGGCGGGCCACCTCCTCTCGCCACGAACGCCTCGACAGCGGCTTGCCGCTCTCCGCGCCCGACGCCACCCTGGCCGACTACTGCCAGCATCTGCAATTGCTGCGCGCATGGCTGGCGCCGCTCGCCGCCTGGCAGCAAGGCTACACCGACGGCCCCCAAGGCCCGGCCGGCCCGGCCGCGGCCCCGCACCTGGCGCTGATCGAGGCCGACCTGGCCGAATCTTCGCTGGCTGGCTGCAACGCAGCGCCGCAGTCCCACGCGGCGCCCTGGCCGATCGATGCCTCGCCGGCCTACCGCTGGGGCGTGGCCTATGTCGTCGAAGGCTCGCAGCTGGGCGGCGCCGTGCTCTATAAACGCCTGGCGGAGCAGCTGGCGCCGCATCCGCTGCGCTACCTGCGCGGCGCGGGCGAGGGCGGACCTGGTCCGCGCTGGCGCGCCTTCATGGAAGCCCTGCGCGCCGAAGTGAGCAGCGAAGCCGAAGTGGCCGACGCCTGCGCCGGCGCCTGCGACGCTTTCGACCGGATCCTGGCGCTGGCCTTCGACTAGCGAAGATTGCTTTTTTGATACGCAGAATGGCACAATGCGGTCACCACAAACATAGGGAACCGCCATGCCGCTGCCGCTGGAAACGAACGCACCGACCGACTTCGATTTCATCATCGGCGACTGGACCGTCGAACACCGGCGCCTGAACGCCCGCCTGCAGGGCTGCGGCGAGTGGACCACGTTCAGCGGCCGTTCCTCCACCGCCAAGACGCTCGGCGGCTTCGGCAACCTCGAAGACAACATCCTCGACTTCCCCGACGGGCGCGTGCGTGCGCTGGCGATGCGCTCCTACTGCGCGAAGACCGGCACCTGGTCGATCTGGTGGCTGGACGGGCGCAACCCGACCGCGCTCGACGTGCCGGTCGTGGGTAAATTTTCCAATGGCGTCGGCCTGTTCTTCGCCGACGACGTGCTCGACGGGCAGGCGATCAAGGTGCGCTTCACCTGGACGGCGCTGCCGGGCAGGAATCCGACCTGGGAGCAGGCGTTCTCCAACGACGGGGGCCAGACCTGGGAGACCAACTGGACGATGAAGTTCGTTCCCGTAGCGCTGGCCGCCTGAGCTGCTTTAGCCGAAGAAGAGACGATATGGACTTGCTGGAAGCGTTCATCAGCCAGGAAGGCGCCAGTGCGTGCGCGGATATCCTCCAGGCCGTGCGCGAACAGGCGACGCGTCCGCTCCTGGTCAGGCAGGTTTTCGAGTTCAACACCTTCGACGTCACGCTGCTTTTCCCTGAACGGGTCGCCGTGCTGGAGGATGTGATTGCGTTCTGGGATGAAGGGACGATGCGCATCGACCTCGACACTTTCGTACGGCGCCTGCACGAAGTGGTCCGAAGCACGTCGGACTAAACCCAGAAACCAGGATGCGTAGGATTCATGAAAAAGCCCACTGAATAGTGGGCTTTTTTAATGATGAGGTGCACTGAATCGGCCTCAGGCCCGCTCGCGCTCCACGCGATTGACTCCCGCCACGCGCCGCAGGTTGCGAATCAAATGCGCCAGATGCACCCGGTCCTTCACCTGAATCGTGAAGCGCAACTGCGTCATCATGTTCTCGTCGTCCTCGTCCATGCCGACATAGGTGATGTTGCCGTCCGATTCGCCGATCTCGGCCGCCACGCGCGCGAGGATGCCCTTTTCGTTGTTGATCAGCAGGCGGATGCGGCAGTCGAAGCGGCGGTTCAGTTCCTCGCCCCATTGCACGGCGATCCAGCGGTCCGGTTCTTTCACGCGCAGGCGTTTCGCCGGCAGGCAGTCGCAGGTGTGCACCACCAGGCCCTGGTCGCGCCGCAACTGGCCCGTGATCTGGTCGCCCGGGATCGGCAGGCAGCAGGGCGCCAGTTGCACCGAGACGCCTTCGCTGCCGTAGATCGTGACCGGGTCGATGTCGCCGGACAGCGGCAGGTTCGAGGGCAGGGCGTCCGACTCGCCGCCGTCCATCAGGCCGAAGATGTGGCGCGCCACCAGCGCCGGCATGCGCTTGCCGATGCCGATGTCGGCGTACAGCTCGTCCATCGACTTGGCCGAGGATTCGGCCAGCAGCTTGTCGATCGTACTGGCCGGCAGTTCGGGTTCGATGTTGCGGGCGGCCAGTGCCTGCGCCAGCAGTTCCTGGCCCAGTTCCACCGACTCGTTGACGTTGATCGTGCGCAGGTGGTGGCGGATCGCCGAGCGCGCCTTGCCGGTGCGTACGTAGCTGAGCCAGGTCGGGCTCGGGCGCGAATCCGGGTCGGTGACGATTTCGACGATGTCGCCGTTGTGCAGTTCGGTGCGCAGCGGCTGGGTTTCGTTGTTGATTTTCACCGCCACCGTGTGGTCGCCGATGCCGGTGTGGATCGAATAGGCGAAGTCGAGCGCCGTGGCGCCGCGCGGCAGGGCGATGATCTTCGACTTCGGCGTGAACACGTACACCGAATCCGGGAACAGGTCGACCTTGACGTGCTCGAGGAATTCGGCCGAGTCGCCGGTCTGCTGCTGGATGTCGAGCAGCGACTGCAGCCAGGCGTGGGTACGCTGCTGCAGGTCCGACATGTTCTGGTCGCCCGTCTTGTACAGCCAGTGCGCCGCCACGCCGCTCTCGGCGGTGCGGTGCATGTCCTGGGTGCGGATCTGGAATTCGACCGGGGTGCCGTAGGGGCCGATCAGGGTGGTGTGCAGCGACTGGTAGCCGTTCAGCTTGCGGATCGCGATGTAGTCCTTGAACTTGCCCGGCATCGGCTTGTACAGGCCGTGCAGGGTGCCGAGCGCCACATAACAGTTGGGTACCGTATCCACGACGATGCGGAAGCCGTACACGTCCAGCACCTGCGAGAAGGACAGGTGCTTGTTGCGCATCTTTTTATAGATGCCGAACAGGGTCTTCTCGCGGCCGTAGACTTCGGCATGGATGCCGCCCATGGACAGCGTGTTCTTGACCGCTTCCAGGATCTTCTTGACCACCTCGCGCCGGTTGCCGCGCGCCGCCTTCACCGCCTTCGACAGGGTGCGGTAGCGCAGCGGGTACAGGTGCGAAAACGCCAGGTCCTGCAGCTCGCGGTAGATGTTGTTCAGGCCGAGGCGATGCGCGATCGGCACATACACTTCCATCGTCTCGCCGGCGATGCGGCGCTTTTTCGCCGGCGTCATCACACCCAGCGTGCGCATATTGTGCAGGCGGTCGGCCAGCTTGATCAGGATCACGCGCACGTCGGACGCCATCGCCAGCAGCATCTTGCGGAAGTTTTCCGCCTGCGCTTCGACCAGGCTCTGGAACTCGATCTTTTCCAGTTTCGACAGGCCGTCGACGAGGTTGGCCACCTGCGGGCCGAAGCGCTCGATCAGCTCTTCCTTCTTGACGTCCTGGTCTTCGATGACGTCGTGGAGGAGGGCGGCCATGATGGCCTGGGCGTCGAGCTTCCACTCGGCGCAGATCTCGGCAACGGCGATCGGATGGGAGATATACGGCTCGCCCGATTTGCGGACTTGCCCGAGATGCATCTCGTCGGAGAAGCGGTAAGCTTCCTTGACCTTCTTCAGTTCGACGGGAGTGAGGTATTCCGACAGCTGGTTGACCAGCTGGGTGACCGAGGCAACGCCGGGTGCCGGCGGCTCAGGGAGGTCTTGCGGCTTGCCCGGACGCTTGGTCCGGGCGGTGGTGTTGCCTGATTGTGTCGAGTCCGGGGGGAACAGGTTCATACGTTATGTCGATCGCCGCAGTGTGGTGACAGAATAACAGAATCAGGCATCGACACAGTCTGGCAACGGTGCTCTTACATCGGCACTTTTTTCAGCATTTCCAGGCCAACCTTGCCGGCGGCGATTTCGCGCAGGGCGACGACGGTCGGCTTGTCCTTGGCTTCGACCTTCGGGGTGTGGCCCTGCAGCAGCTGGCGTGCGCGATAGGTCGCGGCCAGGGTCAGCTGGAAGCGGTTCGGGACGTTCTTGAGGCAATCTTCGATGGTGATGCGGGCCATGGTAGCTCCTGTGGTGGAAGCTCGATAAACCTACTGCGCGTCGAATTTTTGGCCTGCGATGCTCGCTGTACTCAAGTACAGCTGCGCTTCTCGGCCAAAACTTCTTCCGCTCGCTACGGTTTCTCGAGCTTCTGTTACGTTAGTTGAATTAAGTCGGTTGAATCGCGTGGATACCCAGTTGGGCAAACAGCGAGGCGTTGCGGGCAGCCTGTTGGGCGAAGCGGCAACGAGTCGCCTGGACAATCGCCTGTAGTTGGGCCAAGGCGACGTTGAACTCTTCGTTGATGATAGCATATTCGAACTCGGGAGCGTGAGCGATCTCGCCCCCCGCAGCCAGCAAACGGCGCGTGATGATGTGCGGTTCGTCGGTGCCGCGCTTGTGCAGGCGCTCTTCCAGCGCCTCGATCGACGGCGGCAGGATGAAAATGCCCGCCGCATCCGGGAACTGCTTCTTCACCTGGCGCGCGCCCTGCCAGTCGATTTCCAGCAGGATGTCGGTGCCGGTCTTCATTTTTTCTTCGACGGTCAGGCGGCTGGTGCCGTAGTAATTGCCGTGCACCTCGGCCCATTCCAGGAATTCGCCGCGCTCGGCGCGCCGCACGAAGTCTTCGGCGGTCGTGAAATGGTACTCGCGGCCATCCTGCTCGCCCGGACGCGGCTGGCGCGTGGTGGTCGAGATCGAGAGCTCGATGCCCGGCTCTTTTGCCAGCAGCGCGTTGACCAGGGTCGATTTGCCGGCGCCGGAAGGGGCGGCGACAATGAACAGGCTGCCGGAGAAAGCGGTGGTGATCATGGGTGTTTCCTTTGTTTCTTATCGCGATTGTTCATCATATAGCTGAACGCGTGGGCGGGAAACCCGCCCACCCTACGTGTATGCCAGAAACGTCTCCGATATACCCGTAGGGTGGGCGGGTCCCCCGTCCACGCGTCCAAGCGGCTGCGAGATCATCGCACCGCCATGTAAATTGGTTTTACTCCAGGTTCTGCACCTGCTCCCGCATCTGCTCGATCAGCAATTTGAGCTCCATCGACGCATCTGCCAGCTCCTTGACGGATGCCTTGGCGCCCAGCGTATTCGCCTCGCGATTGAGTTCCTGCATCATGAAGTCGAGGCGCTTGCCGACTTGGCCGCCTTTTTTCAGGATGTGACGGGTCTCGTTCAGGTGCGCCGACAGACGAGACAACTCTTCGGACACGTCGATGCGGATGCCGTACAGGGTGACTTCCTGGCGAATCCGCTCGAATACTTCCTGTCGCGTCAGCGTCGACGGGTTGCCGTGGCCGGCCAGGCCCAGCGCGTCCTGCATGCGCTCGACGGCTTTTTGCTGGAATTGGGCGATCACTTGCGGGATCAGCGGGGTGATGCGCTTGACGATGGCTTCCATCGAGTCGATGCGCGATTGCAGCATCGCTTCCAGCGCCGCGCCTTCGCGCTTGCGGCTGTCGACGAAGGCGGCGATGGTCCTGGCGGTGAGGGCGGCGACGTCGGCCTGGAGCGATTCCTGGCCGATGTGCGATTCCTCGACCACGCCCGGCCAGCGCAGCAGCTCGGCCACCGACATGGCTTGCGCCTGCGGGAAGTGCTGGCTGACTTCGCCTTGCAGGCGGGCCAGGTCGGCCAGCAGCGCCTGGTTCAGCGCCTGGGCGCCGCCGGCGACCTTGCGTCCGAAGGAGAGGCGCGCTTCGACTTTGCCGCGGGTGATGGCGGCCATGATGGCGGCGCGCAGGTCCGGTTCCAGCGCGCGCAGTTCGTCGTTGATACGGAACTGGAGATCGAGGAAGCGCGAATTGACGCTCTTGATCTCGATCGTCAGGGTGCCCGCCGCGCCTTCGCTGGTGGCCACCGCATAGCCTGTCATGCTTGAAATGCTCACTAATGTCCCCGGTTTTTAGAGCACCCGACAAAAACCGCATGGCTGCGTTACATCGTCTCGCCGTACCCACGTACTGTCTTCGACGATGCGCCTTGCCCTGCGGCTTTTGTCAGGCGCTCATTATTCTTTACAAGTCCGACATTTATCCACACAATCGCCGTGTTATGCAAGGAACTCTTCAGTATGGCCGTACAAAATAACGCACCCTTGCCGGAAGGGCTGGAGATTGCCGGTTATCGCATTGTAAAGAAAATCGCGTCCGGCGGGTTCAGTATTGTCTATCTTGCATATGATGCCGACGGCAGCGCAGTCGCCATCAAGGAATACCTGCCCAGCGCGCTGGCGCTGCGCCAGCCGGGCGAACTCGTGCCCCTGATCGCGCGGCCGAACCAGCCGCTGTTTCGCATCGGCCTGAAGTGCTTTTTCGAAGAGGGCAGGGCGCTGGCGCGCATCAACCACCCGAACGTGGTGCGCATCGTGAACTTCTTTCGTGCCAACGATACGGTCTACATGGTCATGGCCTACGAGTCGGGCCAGTCGCTGCAGGAGCACATCGCCCGCAGCAATGCCAAGGGCGGCCGCCTGGGCGAAGGTTTTGTCCGCAAGACCTTCGACGGCGTCTGCCGCGGCCTGCGCGAAACCCACGCCAACAAGCTGCTGCACCTGGACCTGAAGCCGGCCAACATCTACCTGCGCAGCGACGGCTCGCCCATCCTGCTCGACTTCGGCGCCGCGCGCCAGGCGGCCGGGCTCGATTCGCCGATGCTGGCGCCGATGTACACGCCGGGCTTCGCGCCGCCCGAGCTTTACACCAAGGGCCAGCCGCTCGGTCCCTGGTCCGACATCTACAGCCTGGGCGCGGCCATGTACGCCTGCATGTTCGGTATGCCGCCGCAAGCGGCCGATGCGCGCAGGCAGGGCGACAAGCTGGACGACCAGTTCGCCAAGCTGGAAGGCGCCTATTCGCCCGAGCTGGTGGCGACCGTGCGCGCCTGCCTTGCGCTCGATCCGATGGCGCGCCCGCCCAGCGTGTTCGCCGTGCACAAGGTACTGCAGACGGCGCCCGCCAGGCCGCTCGCGGCCGAACCCGAGGTGCCGCCGCCGGCCAGCGGACAAGGTGGGCTGAGGGGCCTGCTGGGCCGCATCGGCGGCATCAAGCGCGCCGGCAAGTAACCAATCCAAGGAGCAGCCATGCAGTTTTCCGTCTACCAGCACAGCCATATCGGCGGGCGCAAGCTCAACCAGGACCGCATGGGCTACTGCTTCACGCGCGACGCGCTGCTGCTGGTGCTGGCCGACGGCATGGGCGGCCACCAGCACGGCGAGATCGCCTCGACCATCGCGATGCAGACCCTGTCGATGATGTTCCAGATGCAGGCGCGGCCCTACATCAAGAAGCCGGAGCGCTTTCTCGAAGAAGCGCTGATGCAGGCCCACCGCGACATCCTGGCCTACGCCGCGCGCCACCAGCTGGCCGAGAGTCCGCGCACGACGGTGGTCGTCTGCCTGGTGCAGCACAACTGCGCCATCTGGGCCCATTGCGGCGATTCGCGCCTGTACTGGACGCGCCGCAACCAGGTACTGGCGCAGACGCGCGACCACTCGCACCTCGAATACCTGATCGCCAGGGGCCTGGCCAGTCCCGCCGAACGCGCGACCCACCCCGACCGCAACAAGCTGTACAACTGCCTGGGCGGCAGCACGACGCCGCGCCTGGAGCTGTCGCGCCAGGCCAGCCTGGAAGCGGGCGACGTGCTGCTGCTTTGCTCCGACGGATTGTGGTCGATGGTGCCGGATGCCGAGATCGTGCAGAAGCTCGCCAGCCGCAGCGTGGTCGAGGCGGTGCCGGAACTGGTGAGCATGGCGGTCGCCATCGGCGGCCCGCGCGCCGACAACACCACCGCGCTGGCGATCCGCTGGCAGGGCGCCGACCGCGCAGATCGTCTCGGCGTCGCCGATCCGAACGTGATCTCGACCCAGCTCCTGCCCGAGGACCAGGTCAGCAGCACCATCAGCAATGCCGGCGCGCTCGATCCCAATGCCGATCCTTTCGACGAAGACGCCATCGAAAAGGCGATCGCCGAGATCAACCAGGCCATCGAAAAGTCGTCCCACTTACTCAAATAGACAAAGGTTCGCCATGACGTTCACCACCCGCCCGAGCGGCCGCGCAGTCGACCAGCTGCGCAGCATCCGCATCACCCGCCAGTACACCAAGCACGCCGAAGGTTCGGTCCTGATCGAGTGCGGCGACACCAAGGTGATCTGCACCGCCAGCATCGAAGACAAGGTGCCGGGCTTCCTGAAGGGCAAAGGGCAGGGCTGGCTGACGGCCGAATACGGCATGCTGCCGCGCTCGACCCATACCCGCATGGACCGCGAGGCCGCGCGCGGCAAGCAGTCCGGCCGCACGCAAGAGATCCAGCGCCTGATCGGCCGCTCGCTGCGCGCCGCATTCGATCTGGAAGCCTTCGGCGAGCGCACCCTGCACCTCGATTGCGACGTGATCCAGGCCGATGGCGGCACCCGCACGGCCTCGATCACGGGCGCGATGGTCGCGGCCTACGATGCTTTCAGCGCCCTGGTCGCCCGCGGGCTGCTACCGGCCGTGCCCGTGAAGCATTTCGTCGCCGCGATCTCGGTCGGCGTCTATCAGGGCACGCCGGTGCTGGATCTCGATTACGTCGAGGATTCGGGCTGCGATACCGACATGAATGTGGTGATGACGGAGGCGGGGCACTTCATCGAAGTGCAGGGGACGGCCGAAGGCGCTGCTTTCGACCGCGCGGGCATGAACCGCCTGCTCGACCTGGCCGACAGCGGAATCAAGGAACTGGTGCGTCTGCAGAAAGGCGCACTGGGCATTGCGTAGGGTGGGCACTCCGTGCCCACGCGGTATCACCGTATGATTCGTGTTGGCTCGGCCGTCAATCAATGTGGTGGGACGCGACGGTCCCCGACGGGGTAAAATATGCCCCTTCGCTCCACCCATCCATTCCCACCATGACCCAACGCCTCGTCCTCGCCTCCAACAACGCCGGCAAGCTGAAGGAATTCCAGCAAATCCTCGGCCCGATCGGTTTCACCCTGCATCCGCAAGGCGAATTCGACGTCCCGGAAGCCGAGGAGCCGCACGCCACCTTCGTCGAAAACGCGCTCGAAAAGGCCCGTCACGCCGCGCGCCTGACCGGCCTGCCGGCGCTGGCCGACGATTCGGGCGTGTGCGTGAACGCGCTGGCCGGCGCGCCGGGCGTGTATTCGGCGCGCTTCGCCGGCGAGCCGAAATCGGACGCGCGCAACAATGAAAAGCTGGTCGCGGACCTGGCCGGCAAGGCGGATAAATCGGCCTATTACTACTGCGTGCTGGTCTACGTGCGCCATGCCGACGATCCGCAACCGGTAATCGCCGACGGCCGCTGGGACGGCGTCATCATCGACACGCCGCGCGGCGGGAATGGCTTCGGCTACGATCCGCACTTCCTGATTCCGGAACTGGGCAAGACCACGGCCGAGCTGACCCCTGACGAAAAGAATGCGCGCTCGCACCGTGGCCAGGCCCTGCGCGCACTGGTCGAGAAACTGAAATGATCCCGATTAAAGTCGTCGGCGCAGGCACAAGCACGAGCGCCAGCGAACCGCGTAATCCCGCCACCGCGGCCCTGCAGTACCTGCAGCCGGGCGCGCTCAACCTGACGGCCTTGCCGCCGCTGTCGCTCTACATCCACTTCCCCTGGTGCGTGCGCAAGTGCCCCTACTGCGACTTCAATTCGCACGAGGCCAAGGGCGAGCTGCCGGAAAAGGAATACCTGGACGCGGTGCGCCTCGACCTCGAGCAGTCGCTGCCGCTGATCTGGGGCCGCAAGATCCACACGGTCTTCATCGGCGGCGGCACGCCGAGCCTGATGTCGGCCGCCGGCCTCGATCGCCTGCTGTCGGACGTGCGCACCTTGCTGCCGCTGGAGATCGACGCCGAGATCACGATGGAAGCCAATCCGGGCACCTTCGAGATCGAGAAGTTCCGCCACTTCCGCGCCAGCGGCGTGAACCGCCTGTCGATCGGCATCCAGAGCTTCAACGGCGAACACCTGAAATCGCTGGGCCGCATCCATGACGAGCGCGAAGCCTTGCGCGCGGTCGAGATCGCGACGTCTACCTTCGACAACTTCAACCTCGACCTGATGTACGCGCTGCCATCGCAGACGCTGGCCCAGGCCGAGCACGATTTGAAGACGGCGCTGTCGTTCGCGCCGCCGCACCTGTCGCTGTACCACCTGACGATGGAGCCGAACACGGTCTTCGCCAAGTACCCGCCGACTCTGCCCGACGACGACGCCAGCGCCGACATGCAGGACATGATCGCGGAGACGATGGCGGCCAAGGGCTACGAGCACTACGAAGTCTCGGCCTACGCGCGGCCCGGCCGCCAGGCGCGCCACAACCTGAACTACTGGACCTTCGGCGACTACCTCGGCGTCGGCGCCGGCGCGCACTCGAAGCTCTCCTTCCCGCACCGCATCCTGCGCCAGGCCCGCTTCAAGCAGCCGAACTCCTTCATGGAAGCGGCCAGGCGCGGCAACCCGATCCAGGAAGAACACGAGATCGCGCGCGCCGACATGGGCTTCGAGTTCATGCTCAATACCCTGCGCCTGACGGGCGGCTTCGATCCGAACCTGTTCAACGAGCGCACCGGCATGAGCATCACCGCCATCAGCAAGGCTTTGGATGCCGCCGAAGCCAAGGGCCTATTGACCCGCGACTTCAAGCTGATCCGCCCGACTAATTTGGGCCAGCGCTTCCTCAACGACCTGCAAGAGATGTTCCTCGGCGATTCGAAATAACGTAGGGTGGACTCCGTCCACGCGGTCCACCCTATGCATCCCCGCTGCTCCTACCCTTGCTTCGCTCCAGCAAGGGCCACAATCGTCCTCGCCAACCCGTTGACCACGCGCGCCATGCTCTCGTAATCGAGCTTCTCCGGCGTATCCTCCACCGTGTGGTAATACGGATAGCGCATGAACGCCGTATCCGTAATCATCAACGCCGGATACCCATGCTTGTTGTACGACGAATGATCCGACAGCGTCACCCCAGTCGTATGCGCCGGCGCCGCCAGCCCTTCGGCCGGAAAATCCGAGTGCGCCCTGAACGCCGCCAGCGCCTCGCGCACCAGGCCCGACGATTCCAGCGTGCCGACAAAGGCGATGAAGTTGCCCGTAGAAGGATAACGGCCTTCAAGCCCTGGCGGCAGCTGCTGGCTGTTCGGCGCATCCGTGTAGTAGCCCATCGTCTCCAGCACCAGCGCCGCCTGCACCGGCTGCCCTTGTCTCTTCATCTCGGCCGCATGCACCATGCTGCCCATCTGTTCGCCCATGAACCAGGGCGGCTCCTCGTTCACGAACAGCACGAAGCGCAGCTCGGTGCCGGCGCCGAGCTGCACGTTTTTCAAGAGACGCGCCAGTTCCAGCACGGCCGCCGTGCCGCTGCCGTTGTCGTTGGCCCCCGGCGCTCCGGGCGCCGAATCGTAGTGCGCACCGACGATGAAAATCCGCTCCGGACGCTGGCCGGGCGCGACATTGCCGACGGCAACCTCGATATTGCGCACCCGCTGACTGCCTGCGGCGTATTCCTGGCGCACCGGCCGGTAGCCGGCCTGCATTAGCGCCGTTTCGATGTAGGCGGCCGCGCGCTCGAGCTCGAGCGGCGTGCCCGTGTTGTGCTCCCTGGACGCGATCGCGCTCACGTGCGCACGCAGGCGCTCGGCCAGCGGCGGCGCAGCGGCGGAAGTCGAGGTCGGACTCACCGTGAGCACCGCGACCAGGATGAGCAGGATGAGCGCGACAACGACTTTCCAGTGTGAGTGAAAAAAATTCCGCATGACAGTCTCTCGGCGTCGGTTGAAGCCATCAACTGGTAGACCGGTTCAGTCTAGCCAAGTTCACGCAGCAGGGACGCACCGGTGCACCAGTGCAAGGACAGCCATCGCGATACGAAAAGGCGCGTCTGCATGCGCGATTTCGAGTCATATCATCCGAATCTGAATCCGGACGGATCGAGATTGTTTCGTGATTACCCCATCGTTACCCCTTGTGCATGGCAGGCACTGCCCTAGACTGGGCTTATCCGCGATCGGCATCGCCCATTGCGGCTCTTCCAGGGCAGGGCATCGCGCCGCCCGGCGTGGTGACTGTCCCGAACGCCCATCCACGTTTCCTGAAGGAGTCATCATGCGTCCGCTCTCCCTGCTGCTTCCCGCATCCTCGCTTGTACCCCTCGCCTTGCTGGCCTCCGGCGCGCTCGCCCAGACCCAACCTTATCCCCAGACCGCGCCGCTCTCGACCGTGCAGGTGACCGCGCCGATGAAGACTTCCTGGATCGACCCGGTCCAGGCGCGCGAACTCGCCGGTTCCTATGCGATGTCGAACGGCTGGCACATGAAGGTGCGCCCGGCGTCGCGCCACATCGACGCCGCCATCGACGACCAGCAACCGATGCGGCTGGTCTCGGTCGGCGACGACAGATTCGTTTCGGCCGACGGCAACGTGACGATGGAATTCAACCGCGGCGAGGCCGGCGACGAGATGCTGATGAGCTATCGGCCGGACCCGCGCCTGGCCCAGGTGGTCGTGATCTCGTCGCGGCTGGCGCAGCGCTGAGCGATCGCGAGGAGGCGCGCGCACCGGGCCTGCGTGCGCCTTGTCCGGAGTGCGGCGCTGCCGTCCCGACGGCCCGAGCTTGCATTACGAAGGAACGATCATGCGTCCTGCCTCCCTCCTGTTTCCCGCATCCCTGCTCATGCTGGCCGCGAGCGCGGGGGCACAGCAGTTACCTTACCCGCAGTCCGGCGCGGCCGCCCTCAATACCGTGCAGGTGACGGCGCCGGCAAGGGCATACTGGGTGCGCCCCGACGATGCAAAGCAAATCGGCGGCGATTACGAACTCTCGAACGGCTGGGTCATGCGGGTCAGGACCGCGCCGGAGTACATCGAGGCCACCATCGACCAGCAAAAGCCGATCCGTCTCGCCGCGGTTGCGCGCCACAGGTTCGTATCCGCCGACGGCAGCGTCAACATGGTATTCGCCCAGGGCACCGCGGGCGACGAAATGACGATGCGCTATCGGCCCGATCCGGCCCTGGCCCAGGTCGTCGTGCTGACTTCGCGGGTGGCGCAGCGCTGAGCAGAAGGCCGGTCCCAGCTCCGGCATCCGGACGCAGCCTCGACTGCAGGTGCCGCAGGCCGCGGCGCTTGCGGTATAGTCCGGCCATGCAAACATCCATCCAGCCCCGGCAGCCGCTGCGCTACATCCCCTCGTTCAGGCAAGCCGTCGGCGCCGACATCCCCGCGATGTCGCGCATCCGCCTGTCCGTGACCGAAAACGTCCTGTCCGACCCGGCGCGCGTTACGCCGCAAATGTACCTGGACTTCCTGGACAAGTCGGGCCGCGGCTGGGTCGCCGAAGGAAATGGCGAAGTCGTCGCTTTCTGCTACGCGGACAAGGAGAACGCTTCCATCTGGGCGCTCTTCGTCTGCCCGGGACACGAGGGACGCGGGCTCGCCCGGGCGCTGCTGGCGCAGGCGGTCGACTGGCTGTTCGCGCTGGGCCACGAGCGCGTCCACCTGAGTACGACGCCCGGCACCCGGGCCGACCGCTTCTACGCGGCGCAAGGGTGGCTGCGGCATGAGCCCGGCGCGACCGAAGTCGTGTATTCGCTGACCAGGCAGGCATAAAAAAACCGAGACACGCAGTCTCGGTTTTTTCACGACGGAGCCGCCGATCAGCGTGCCGCTTGCGCGTTCGATGCGGGCTCGATCCAGCCCCCACCCAGTACGCGGTACAGCGTGACCTGGTTCTGCAGACGCGCCAGGTTGGCCTGCACCGCCAGCTGCTGGGCCTGGAACAGCGAACGCTGGGCATCCAGCAGGTCGAGGTAGCTGGCCGCGCCGCTCTTGTAGCGCAGGTCGGACAGGTTGAAGCGGTCCTGCTCGGCCAGCGCCACGGCGCGCTGGGCGCGCAGCTGCTCGCTGAAGGTGGCCTGGCCGGCCAGCGCGTCCGCCACTTCGCGGAACGCGGTCTGGATCGACTGCTCGTACTGGGCCACCGCGATGTCGCGGCCGGCCTTGGCCGCATCGACGCCGGCGCTCACGCGGCCCAGGTCGAAGATCGGCAGCACGGCCTGCGGCGCGAAGGTCCAGCCGAAGGAGCCGGATTTGAACAGGCCCGACAGCTCGGTGCTGGCGCTGCCCACCGACCCGGTCAGCGAGATGCGCGGGAAGTAGTTCGCGCGCGCCGCGCCGATGTTGGCGTTGGCCGCGACCAGCTGCTGCTCGGCCGCGCGGATGTCCGGACGGGCGATCAGCAAATCGGACGGCAGGCCGGCCGGCAGGTCGGGCAGCTCGGTGGTCGCGAGCGTCGCGCCCGGCACCAGGTTGTCGGGAATGGTCTGGCCCACCAGCAGGGTCAGCAGGTTCACGTCCTGCGCGCGCTGGCGCTGGAATTGCGCCAGCGTGGCGCGCGCCGTCTCGACCAGCGAGGCCGACTGCTGCAGTTCCAGCTTGGAGACCACACCATTTTCAAAGCGCAGGCGCGTCAGGCGGTCCGACTCTTCGCGGGTCTTCACGGTCTGCTCGGTAATGGCCAGCAGCTCTTCGTCGGCCAGCATCGTCAGGTAGGTATTCGCTACCTGTGCGATCAGACTGATCTGGGTCGTCTTGCGCGCTTCCTCGGTGGCGAGGAATTGCGCCAGCGCGGCTTGCGACAGGTTGCGCACGCGGCCGAACAGGTCCAGCTCAAACGCCGAGACGCCGAAGCCGGCCTGGTACACGCTCGAAATCGGCTGGTCTTCGCCGGTGGTCTGGCGGTTGCCGCTGACGATGGCCGAGACGGTCGGCACGCGGTCGGCGCGCGTGATGCGGTACTGGGCGCGCGCCTGCTCGATATTGGCGACCGCCACGCGCAGGTCGCGGTTGTTCGCCAGCGACAGCTCGATCAGCTGGCGCAGGCGCGCGTCGGCGAAGAAGCGCTGCCATTCCAGCTTGGCCGGCGCTTCCGAGGTTGCCGTCGGCAGCGTGGTGCCGCCGGCCTTCGGCAGTTCAGGGAAGGCCTGGGCCACCGGCGCGGCCGGACGTTCGTACTTCGGCGCCAGCGACATGCAGCCGGCCAGCGTCATTGCGAGTGCCAGGGGAGTCAGTTTTTTCATCATAGCGATCATATTTTTTCCTGGATTGCGGTCGCGGCATCTTCCTCGTGCGCGTACTTCTTGCGCTGGCGTTCGCTGCCCTTGAAGATCTTGCGCACCACGACAAAGAACATCGGGACGAACAGCACGCCCAGCGTCGACGCGGTCATCATACCGCCCATCACGCCGGTACCGATCGCGCGCTGCGAAGCCGAGCCGGCGCCGCCTGCGATCACCAGCGGCAGCACGCCGAGGATGAATGCCAGCGAGGTCATGATGATCGGACGGAAGCGCAGGTGCGCCGCCTCGATCGCCGCTTCCATCGGCGAGCGTCCCTGCGCCTGCAAGTCCTTCGCGAATTCGATGATCAGCACCGCGTTCTTCGCCGCCAGGCCGATGATGGTCACCAGGCCGATCTTGAAGTACACGTCGTTCGGGTAGCTGCGCAGCATGGCCGCCAGCACGGCGCCGAGGATACCGAATGGCACCACCAGCAGCACCGACACCGGGATCGACCAGCTTTCATACAGCGCGGCCAGGGCCAGGAAGATCGCCAGCAGCGAGAAGGCCATCAGGATGCCCATCGTGCCGCCGGAGAGCTGTTCCTCGCGCGACTGGCCGGTCCACTCGAAGGCGAAACCAGGCGGCAGCTTGGCGGCCAGCTTTTCCATCTCGGCCAGCGCGTCGCCGGTCGAATAACCCGGCTTGGCGTCGCCCGAAATGCTCATCGCCGGATAGCCGTTGTAGCGCAGGGTCTGCATCGGACCGGTCACCCACTTGGTGGTGGCGAACGAGGACAGCGGCACCGGCTGGCCCTGGGTATTCAGGGCGTTCAGGCGCAGCAGGTCGTCCGGCTGCATGCGGGCGCTGGCCTCGGCCTGCACCACGACACGCTGCAGGCGGCCGGCGTTCGGGAAGTCGTTCACATACGACGAACCGAGCGCGGTCGAGATCGCGGTGTTGATCGCGTCAAAGCTCACGCCCAGCGCCTGCGCCTTGTCGCGGTCGATGTCGAGCATCACCTGCGGCGCGTCTTCCAGGCCTTCCGGACGCACGCCGGCCAGGATCGGGCTTTGCGCGGCCATGCCGAGCAGCTGGTTACGGGCAGCCAGCAGGGCGTTGTGGCCGTTGCCGCCACGGTCCTGCAGGCGGAAGCTGAAACCGGTGCCGCGGCCCAGTTCAGGGATCGGCGGAGGCGACAGTGCGAAGATGAAGGCGTCGCGCACGCCCGACAGGCCGCCGATGATGCGGCCGGCCAGGGCCTGGGCGCTCGAACCTTCGCCTTTGCGCTCGCTCCAGTCCTTCAGCGGGATGAAGGCGAGCGCCATGTTCTGGCCTGCGCCCGAGAACGAGAAGCCCAGCACGCTGACCATGTTCGCCACTTCCGGCTGCTTCATGATGAAGTTTTCGGCGGTGCGCATGACCTCATTCGTGCGCTCCAGCGTCGCGCCCGGCGGCAGCTGGATGTTGGCGATCACGTAGCCCTGGTCTTCGTTCGGCAGGAAGGAGTTCGGCAGGCGGTTAAACAGCAGCACGACCAGGCCGATCACCAGCACGAAAGCGACCAGCGCGCGGCCCGATCCGCGGATCAGTTTGCCGACCCAGCCCTCGTAACCCTTGGCGGTACGCGCGAAGCGGCGGTTGAACCAGCCGAAGAAACCCTTCTTCTCGTGGTGGTGGCCGGCTTCGACAGGTTTCAGCAGGTGCGCGCACAGGGCAGGGGTCAGCGACAGCGCCAGGAAGGCCGAGAAGGCGATCGAAGACACCATGACGACCGCGAACTGGCGGTAGATGTTGCCGACCGCGCCGGCGAAGAAGGCCAGCGGCACGAACACCGACATCAGGACCACGGTCACGCCGATAATCGCGCCCGAGATCTGGCCCATGGCCTTGCGGGTCGCCTGCAGCGGCGGCAGGCCTTCTTCCGACATGATGCGTTCGACGTTCTCGACGACCACGATCGCATCGTCGACGACGATACCGATGACCAGCACCATGCCGAACATGGTCAGCACGTTGATCGAATAGCCCAGCGCGAGCAGGGTGCCCAGCGACCCGAGCAGCGCGACCGGCACCACGATGGTCGGAATGATCGTATAGCGGAAGTTCTGCAGGAACAGGTACATCACCAGGAACACCAGCACCAGCGCTTCGACCAGGGTATGCAGCACCTGCTCGATCGAGATGTCGATGAACTTCGAGCTGTCGAAGGGCACGGTGGCCTTCATCCCGGCCGGGAAGTACTTCGACAGTTCGTCCATGCGCTGGCGCACCAGCTTCGCGGTCTCCAGCGCGTTACCCGATGGCGCCAGCTGGACGCCGATACCGGTGGAAGGCTTGCCGTTCAGGCGCGCCGAGGTGCCGTAGGCCTGGCCGCCGATTTCGAGGCGCGCCACGTCTTTCAGGCGCACGGTCGAACCGTCCGGGTTCGCGCGCAGCACGATGTTGCCGAACTGTTCGACGGTCGACAGCTGGCCGGTCACGACCACGGTCGCGGTGATTTCCTGGCCTTGCGCCAGCGGCAGGTCGCCGATGGTGCCCGATGCCACCTGGGCATTCTGGCTGCGGATCGCGTTGTTGACGTCGGCCGGCGACAGGCGGAAGCCCACCAGCTTGGCCGGATCGATCCAGACGCGCATCGCGCGCTCGGTACCGAACAGCTGCGCGGTACCGACGCCCTTGATACGCTGGATCTCGGGCAGCACCGTGCGCGAGGCGTAGTCGCCCAGCGCGATCGGGTCCCACTTCGGATCGTCCGACGAGAGGATGGTAAACAGCAGGAAGTTCGCGCGCACCTTGTCGACACGGACGCCCTGCTGGTTCACCGCCGCCGGCAGGCGCGGGGCCGCGCGCGACAGGCGGTTCTGGACGTCGACCTGGGCCAGCTCCGGATTGGTGCCGGTTTCAAAAGTCAGGGTGATCGAGCCGCTGCCGTTGGCGGTGCTGCTCGACTCCATGTAGACGAGGCCCGGAGAGCCGTTCATCTCGCGTTCGATGACGGAGATGACGGAGTCTTCCAGGGTCTGTGCCGATGCGCCCGGATAGGCGGCGTTGATCACGATCGATGGCGGAGCCACGTTCGGATACTGGGCGATCGGCAGCTGGGTGATCGAGACCGCGCCGATCACCATGATGAACAGCGCGATCACCCAGGCGAAAATAGGGCGGTCAATAAAGAAACGTGCCATTGCAATAGTCCTGTTCTGTGCCTGGAGCGCTTAGCGTGCGGTCGAGGCGGCGGCCGGTGCGGCGCCCGCGGTGGAGCCCGACGGGGCCGAAGCCGGCAGCTGGCGCGCGTTGTTGGCGGCGGCCTGGCCGGCATTGGCCGTGGCGTTCTGACCACCCGCTGGGGCAGCCGGTGCGGCGGCAGGAGCGGCGGCGGTAGCTTCCGCGCGCGGCTGCCATGGCACTGCCTTGACCGGGGTACCCGGCGGCAGCATCTGCAGCTTCTGGAAGCCGTCGACCATCACGCGTTCGCCTTCCTTCAGGCCTTCGGTGACGATCCAGTTCGAGCCCTGGCCCGACGCGATCTTGACGGTACGCGGGGTCGGCTTGTTGTCCGGGCCGACGACCATCAGGGTGTCGCCCTGGGCGCCGCCGCGGGTGACGGCCTGCTGCGGCACCACGATGCCGTTCGGGAGCTGCGACTGGGCCACGCGCACGCGCACGTACTGGCCCGGCAGCAGGGCGTTGTCCGCGTTCGGGACGGTCGCGCGCAGGGTCACCTGGCCGGTGCCCGGATCGACGGTCACGTCCGAGAACAGCAGCTTGCCGCGGGTCGGCAGTTCGGTGCCGTCGTCGAGCAGCACGGTGACCGGCATGTCCTTGGCCAGGCCGTTACCATTGCCGGCCTGCTTGCGCAGGCGCTGCAGTTCGGTGGCCGACTGGGTGATGTTCAGGTACATCGAGCTGGTTTGCTGGATCAGCGCCAGTTGGGTGCCTTCGGTTGCCGAGACGAGGGCGCCTTCGGTGACCAGGGCGCGGCCGATGCGGCCCGAGATCGGGGCGTTGACGCTGGCGTAGCCGGAATTGATCTGGGCGATGCGCACCTGGGCGCGCGAGGCGGCCACGGCGGCTTCGGCCTGCTTCTGGGCGGCGACGGCGTTGGTATACTCCTGCTTGCTGATGGCGTTGGCTTCGACCAGCGGCTTGTAGCGCTCGGCCTGGGCGGCGGCCTGGGTCAGCGTGGCCTGGGCGCGGCCGAGGTCGGCCTGGGCGGCGGCCAGCTGGGCCTGGTATGGTGCGGGGTCGATCTGGAACAGCGACTGCCCTTCCTTGACTTCGCTGCCTTCGGTGAACAGGCGCTTGAGCACGACGCCGTTGACGCGGGCGCGGACCTGGGCGGTGCGTACCGGCTCGGCGCGTGCCGGCAGTTCGGTTTGCAGCGCGACCGATTCGAACTTGGTGGTGACGACGCCGACTTCCGGCGCCGGCATCTGGCCGCCGGCGCCGGGGCCGGCCTGGGCGGCGTCTTTCTTGCCGCAAGCCGACAGCAGGGTCACGGCCATCAGCGTGCAGGCGGCGATCCGGGTGAGCGATAGAGTTGAGGAGTGGGCAGAGCGCATTACGTGCTTCCTTCTGGTTTTTTGGAAAAGACGCAAGCGCCCTCGGGTATCCTCTTGGGACCCGCGCACGCTTGCATCACTGGCTTTGTCGCATTTTTTTATATACTATCACGAGTGTATGTTTAACGTGCAGGACCACTCAAAAACGGAGAAGACATGGCCCGCAGGACAAAAGAAGAAGCGGCAGCCACGCGAGACAGCATTCTTGATGCTGCGGAGAAATTGTTTGTCGAACAAGGAGTTTCGCGTACGACCTTGCAGCATATCGCAACGGCTGCCGGTGTGACGCGCGGTGCGATCTACTGGCATTTCGACGACAAGGGCGCGCTGTTCAACGCCATGATGGAGCGGGTGACGCTGCCGTTCGAATGCGCCCTGAGCAGCCTGGGCAAGTCGGATGCGAGCACCGTGCTGGGCGATCTGCGCCAGTTCTTCGTCGAGATCTTTCGCGTTACTGAAACCAATCCGCAGGCGCGGCGCGTACTGGAAATTGCTTCGCTGAAAGTGGAATTCGTCAGCGAGATGGACGCCGTGCGCGTGCGCCGGCGCCAGAGCAAGGGCGACCTGATCGCCCAGGTGGTCGAACGCCTGGAGCTGGCCCAGTCCGGTGGACTGATCCGCCAGGACGTCGATCCGCGCCTGCTGGCGACCGGCATGTGGGCATTGATGGATGGCCTGATCCGCAACTGGATGTTCGAACCGGGCTCTTTCAGCCTGGTCGCGCTCGGCGACAACATGATCGGCACCGTGCTCGACGGCGTCCGCACCCGCTGATTCCGATATCAAGCGGTCTACACCCCGACGCATTTCTCGCGCCGGGCGTCGCCATATGCATACGCCATATGGTTTATCTCCAACAAGTTTGGCCCAAATCAATATCTTTCCTGTAGGATCACGCCTTTACTTGCGCGCCTCCGAAAGCGTTCGATCGGCGCGCCGATCCATTCATTGATTAGAGCCGTAGGCATTTGCCAAAAGGCAAGGCGTACACCGGCCTTTGTTATCCGGATTTCATGGAGACATCCCTGACAGCCCTGCGCAGCCGGCCACGCACGCTCATCGTGTGCGCCCTGATCGTGCTGGCCGCGTTCACCGCCGAGGCGCGACGCTGGACCGGCAGCAACCCGCCTCCGAGCCAGGCCAGGAGCAGCCTGCCGACCCGGGCCGTGCTGACCGAAACGGTGAAGTCGCTGATCCCGATGCCCCCTAACACGCCGTCCGCGCACGCCAGCACCCTGGCGTCGGTGCCGGGCGGCATGCTCGCATTCTGGTGGGCCGGCAGCCGCGAAAGCGGTCCCGACGTGAAGGTCTACGCTTCGCGCTGGACCAACGGCAAATGGACCGCCCCCTGGGAAGTCGCCAGCCGCGAGAGCCTGGCCAAGGCGCTCGGCTTCGGCGTGCGCCGCATCGGCAACCCGGTCGCCTGGACCGCGCCCGACGGCCGCGTGCATTTATATGTGGTGGCGACCGGCCTGGGCGGCTGGGCCGCCTCGCGCATCGTCCACCTGATTTCCAGCGACGCCGGCGCCAGTTTCGAGACACGCCGCATGCTGCCGCTCTCGCCCCTGTTCAATACCAGCGTACTGGTACGCACGTCGCCCGTCGCCCTGGCCGACGGCGGCTGGTGGCTGCCGCTGTATTTCGAGATCGGCATCAAATACCCGATGCTGATGGCCTTCGACCACAAGGGCGAGCCGACCCGCGTCGGCCGCATCGGCGAGCGCATGTCGACGCTGCAGCCGGCCATCGTGCGCGTTTCGCCCACCGAGGTGCGCGCCTGGATGCGCGACGCCAGCGGCGAACAGCGCGTGCAGCAGGCCGTCAGCCGCGACGACGGCGCCAGCTGGGAAGACCTGCCCGCGCTCGACCTGTCGAGCCATAACACCTCACTGGCCGTGATCCGCCTCACCAGCGGCGAGCTGCTGATGCTGCACAACCACGTCGGCACCGACGACTCCTCGCGCAGCACCCTGCGCCTGTCGATCTCGAAGGACGGCCAGGTCTGGCGCACGATCGGCGACATCGCCGACGGCAAGAACGGCGACGAATTCTCCTATCCGACCATGCAACAGGTCGGCCAGGAATTGCATATCACCTACACCCACCAGCGGCAGGCGATTGCGCACCACACCTATCACATCGCCACCGGGGAGAGTATCTGATGAGCTTGCCTGAACTGGGATTCCAGATCGTGTATGGCCGCCTGGCCTGGGGCATCGTGCTGCTGGCCTTGTTGGTCTCGCTGATTCCCGCCGGCTGGCGCCCCGGCCGCCGCGTGCTCGGCGCCATGGCCGCCGTCGTCGCCCTGCTGATGGCCCTGCCGGGGTCGCTGTCGCCGGCCCACGGACTCGGCCTGGCCTTCCAGTATCCGAGCGGCCTGCTGGTGGGCTGCTGCCTGCTGGGATTGCATGCGCACTGGCGCAAGGAGCCGGTGCCGGCGCCGTTGCCCGTCCTGATGCCGGTTTCGCTGGCCGCGCCGCTGGCGATCGCCGGCGCCGCCCTGTATCTCGACGCCATGGGCCTGCTGGCCCAGGGTTATTATTACGCCGCCTTCGGCCCGGTCGGCGCGCCGCTGCTGGCGCTGCTGGGCGTGGTGGCCTGCACGCTGGCGATCGCGCGCGGGCAGGGCAGGGGACGTGCGCGTGGCCAGCTCATCGTGCTGCTCGGCGCGCTGCTGCTGTACACGCTGCTGCGCCTGCCGACCGGCAACCTGTGGGACGCCATCCTCGACCCGCTGCTGTGGGGCTGGGCCGTGGTGGCGCTGGTACGGCATGGCATACACCGCCGGGTGCGCGTGCAGCGCCGCGGCGAGGCCGATCCGGGCCTGGCGCCGGAACTGCAGCCGACCGATCTGCAGCCGCTGTTCGCGGCGGGCGGCATCGAACATCTATCATCAAGCAAGGAGCAAGTGAGTGGCAAACAGTAATTGGTACAGGCACCCCGTGATCGTCACGGCGATCGCGATCAACGTCTTCCTGCTGGGACTGGCCATGGCCTGGTCCGGCGACAGCGCGCAATTGTCGCGCCTGCTGGTCGAAGACGGCATCGTCGAATGGATGCAGTTCCTGTGCTTTGCAAGCATCGCCGGCATGCTCGGTTTCGTGTTCATGGAACGCCTCAAGCAGCCGCAGCGCTCGACCCTGGAACTGCTGGCGCTGGCCGGCCTGACGGTCCTGGTCGCGCTCGCGGCGCTGGAAGAAATCAGCTGGTTCCAGCGCATCCTGAAGGTGGCGTCGCCGGACTTTTTCGTCCAGAACAACCGCCAGGCCGAGACCAACCTGCATAACATCGCCATCGGCAGCAGCGGCAGCATCCACAAGACGATCCTGCTCAAGCTGATCCTGATCGTCGGCCTGACCCACAACCTGGTGCTGCCTTTCCTGGCGCGCACCCGTCCCGGCATCGCGCGCTGGATCGAGAAGCTGGGCGGCTACCTGCCGCCGCTGGGCGCATCGGTGATCTACGTGGTCCTGGTCGCGCTGTCGCACGCGCTGGTCGACCATCCGCGCAAGGGCGAGCTGGGCGAAGTCTTCGGCGCCGTGCACTACATGGCTACTGTGTTCTACGCCTATTTCGTCGGCTTCGGCTACGGCAAGCCGGCCTTGTTCGAAGCGCCGCTCGAGAAGCGCCGCGTGGCGACCCTGTTCGCCATGCTGATGGCCTTCCTGCTGCTGGTCTCCTGGCTGCTGAGCGCCGGCGCCGGCGCCGTCCAGATGCTCGGCGCCGAGTGATCTTTTAATCGACCCACTGCCCGGGCTGTCGGCGCCCGGGCGCAACCCTCTCTCCTCGCTTTCCATGCAACGCATTACACGACTTCTCGATGGCTGGGCGGTGCGCCTGGCACGTCTCACGCGCTGGGCTGGACCCTACGCCGGCCTGGTCCAGATGGTTTTGCTCGGCGCGGCGCTGCTCACGCTGTCGCGCGCGCTGCTGGTGGCCTGGCAGTGGGAGCGGGTGAGCGCGGCCGACATGCTCGGCACCATCATGCTGCAAGGCGTGCGCGCCGACCTGATCGTGCTCGGCTACTTCCTGGTGCTGCCGCTGCTGCTGGCGCCGGTGCTGGCGCAGCGCTTCGCCCTTGCATGGTGGCGGCCGCTGGTCGCGGGCTGGTCTACCCTTGCGCTGGTCTTCGTCGTGTTCATGGAAACGGCCTCGCCGCCTTTCATCGCCCAGTTCGACGTGCGCCCGAACCGCCTGTTCATCGAATACCTGGCCAATCCGAAGGAAGTCATGTCCATGCTGTGGGAGGGCTTCCGCGCGGCCGTGCTGCTCGGCCTGGCCTGCACGCTGCTGCTGGGCGCGGCCCTGTACCGGGTGCTGCGCCGCGCCTCGATGGACGCCGTCACCTGGCCGCGCCGCACCGTGCTGCTGGCCTGGCCGCTGCTGGTGGTGCTGGTGTTCTTCCAGGTGCGCTCGACGACGGCGCACCGTCCCGCCAATCCCGCCCTGTTCGCGCTGACCAAGGATGCGCTGGTCAATTCGCTGATCATCAATTCGCCCTGGTCGGTGCTGGACGCCGTCAATTCGCTGGGCAAGGAAGCGCGTTCGTCCGAGATCTACGGCGACATGCCGCGCGAGCGCGTGCTGGCCGAGGTCAAGGCCCAGCCCTGGCTGAGCGCTTACCAGTATCCGCAGGCGGAGCTGCCGACCCTGCACCGCCAGGAAGCGGCCGTGCAGCGCACCCGGCCCCTGAACCTGGTGATCGTGCTCGAGGAAAGCCTGGGCGCGACCTTCGTGAAGTCGCTGGGCGGCCTGCCGGTCACGCCGGAACTGGAAAAGCTCAAGGGCGAAGGCTGGTGGTTCGAGCAGCTGTACGCCACCGGCACGCGTTCGGTGCGCGGCATCGAGGCCGTGGTGGCGGGCTTCCCACCGACGCCGGCGCGCAGCGTGGTCAAGCTCTCGCTGTCGCAGCAGAATTTTTATACGCTGGCCGCGGGCCTGAAGGAGCAAGGCTTCAACACCGAATTCGTGTATGGCGGAGAAGCGCACTTCGACAACATGCGCAGCTTCTTCACCGGGAACGGCTTCCAGAACATCGTCGACCGCTCGCAGATGAAGCCGAAATTCGAAGGCAGCTGGGGCGCGTCCGACGAAGACCTGTTCGACAAGTCGCTCGAGCGTCTGAAAACCCTGCATGCGCAGGACAAGCCTTTCTTCAGCCTGATCTTCAGCTCCTCGAACCACGAGCCCTTCGAATTCCCGGACGGCCGGATCGACCTGCACGACACGGCCAAGCAGACCGTGAACAATGCGGTCAAGTATGCCGATTTCGCGCTGGGTAAATTCATCGCCGCGGCCAAGAAGGAAGCCTACTGGAAGGACACGGTATTTCTGATCATCGCCGACCACGACACCCGGGTCTACGGCAACAGCCTGGTGCCGATCAAGAAATTCCACATCCCGGGCCTGATCCTCGGCGCCGACATCGAACCGAAGCGCATCCGCACGGTCGCCAGCCAGATCGACATCGGTCCGACCCTGCTGTCGCTGATGGGCGTGTCGAGCGAGCACCCGATGATCGGACGCGACCTCGCGCGCGACAGCGAGGCCCCAGGCCGCGCGCTGATCCAGTTCCAGAACAACTTCGCCTACCTGGAAGACGGCACGGCGACCATCCTGACGCCGGACCACGCGCCGCTGCTGGGACGCTACGATCCGGCCAGCGGGCAGCTGGCGATCGGCGCCGACAAGCCGCTCGAGGCGCAGGTGAACAAGGCGCTGGCGCATGTGATGCTGCCGTCGCTGCTGTATCGGCAGCAGCAGTACAAGCTGCCTCGATAATGAAAAACGCCGGCTTGAAGCCGGCGTTTCTTTTTCTGAAGAGGGCGCGGATCAGCGCATCTCTTCGATCATCTTCTTGAGCTTCTTCGAGTCCGCCACGAAAGCGCGGATGCCCTCGGCCAGCTTCTCGGTGCCCATCGCATCTTCGTTGAGCATGAAGCGGAAGTTCTTCTCGTCGACTTCGATCTTCTCGATGGCGGCATCAACGTCCTGGGTCAGCTTGCGCTCGACCGGTGCGTCGCTGTCGGCCAGCTTTTGCAGCAGGTCCGGCGAAATGGTCAGCAGGTCGCAACCGGCCAGCTCCAGGATCTGCGAGGTGTTACGGAAGCTCGCGCCCATGACTTCGGTCTTGTAGCCAAATTTACGGTAGTACTGGTAGATGCGCTTGACCGACTGCACGCCCGGATCGTCGGCGCCCTGATAGTCGGTGCCGCTCGACTTCTTGTACCAGTCGTAGATGCGGCCGACGAAGGGCGAGATCAGTTTGACGCCCGCTTCGGCGCAGGCCACGGCCTGGCACAGCGAGAACAGCAGGGTCAGGTTGCAGTGGATGCCATCCTTTTCCAGGATCTCGGCGGCGCGGATGCCCTCCCAGGTCGAGGCGATCTTGATCAGGACGCGCTCGCGCGACACGCCGGCCGCTTCGTACAGCGCGATCAGCTCGCGGCCCTTGGCGACGGTGGCTTCGGTGTCGAAGGACAGCGCCGCATCGATCTCGGTCGAGACGCGGCCCGGCACGAATTTCAGGATCTCGACGCCGAAGGCGATCAAGAGGCGATCGACGATCTCCTCGGTCGAACCGCCATTCGATTCGGCCACGGCCTTCTGCAGCAGGGGCAGGTATTCCGGTTTCTGCACGGCCTTCAGGATCAGCGACGGATTGGTCGTCGCATCCTGCGGCGCGTAGGCTTTAATCGATTGAAAGTCGCCAGTATCGGCCACGACCGTGGTGTATTGCTTCAGTTGTTCGAGCTGGTTCATATAATTTGCCTAATCATCAATAAATGCAAATAATGTTTGCATCGCGTTAATCGTAGGGTGGAGTCCTGACTCCACGCGTTACGGCGGTCGATCCGCCACTACCTGTTCAGCAGTCGGTCGCTTCGATAAACGCGGCCACCATCGCCTCCAGTCCCACCCGATCCTCTTCCGAGAACCGGTCCAGCTTCGGGCTATCAATATCGAACACACCAACCAGCTTGCCATCCTTAATCACCGGCAGCACGATCTCCGAATTCGACGCCGAATCGCAGGCGATATGCCCCGGAAACGCATGCACGTCCGGCACGACGATGGTCTTGCGCTCGACCGCCGTGGTACCGCACACGCCGCGCCCGAAGGGAATCCGCGCGCAGGCAGGTTTACCCTGGAAGGGCCCAACCAGCAGGTCCTGGCCTTCGCCTTTTTTCGACGGCACGGTGAGATAGAAGCCGGCCCAGTTCAGGTCGGCGAGGGTGTCGTACACGAGCGCGGAAAACTGGGACGCATTGGCGGTTAGGTCGCGTTCGCCCTCGAGGACGCTGGCGACCTGGCGCACCAGCAGGTCGTAATCGGGACGGGTGCTGCGTTCTGGATTGATGTGCATGGCGCTGGGATGAGGCTGGACGAAAAGCGCTATTTTACAGCCAGCACGACGAATGTTGCGCGGCACGACTGTTTAACGGATCCTTTACTGATGCGTCCAGCCGGTCGCGGCGCCGTTCATAGCTACGACGACAAACCCTTGGAATTCCCGATCCGCGACCTTGATTTCACCTTGTCCGACGTGTTCGGCAATGAATGTGATGGCCTGATTTTTTGGCAACATTGCGCCGCATTTCCGATTGACCCACACCAGCACCGTCGTTGCGGCGATATACGTGTCGAGCAGATGTCCGAGCGCCTCTGTGCGCAGGGTGCCGTCGCGTTCAAGCACGTTCACCCAGCTGCGCGCATGCGCATCGACCGCTGGAAAGGAGGCCATCAGGGAGTGGATCGTGCGTGGGTTCATCGTTACCTCAAGAAGCGTCCGGCCTTCGTTTCCAGCAAACGGACGAGTTCCGGCTGCATGTAGGCATACTCGTCAGGAATGTCAAGGCAGACGACGCGCTTGCCGTTCAGGTGGCGCCGAAAGCCGGACGAGAGCCTGGTCTTGTGCTTCTTCTCCATCACGAACACGATCTCCGCCCAGGCCAGCTGTTCCGGCGAGAGCGGCACATCGGCATCCGCACCGAGTCCCGCGGAATCGGTCTCGACGCCCGGCCAGCTGGCGAAAACCTGTTCCGCGGTCGGGCTGCGCAGGCGGTTATGGGTGCACAGGAAGAGGGCGCGGGTCATTCGTTCGTTTCCACCAATTCGAAATGCAGCGCCACGAATTCGAAGTCGTCATGCAGGTCCAGGTGCGGCAGGCAGCGTACATGCACGTCCCTGAATTCTCGCGCGCTACTAAATGTCTCGCCGCGCCAGACGGCTTCCGGAATGTCGCCGAAGCGAATGATCTCGACCCTGGTCGCACGGATCGTGCAGCGCCGCCGGCCCTTCAGGTCGTAGACGTCGATGATGTCGCCCGCTGCGTAGCCGCCGTCGCCGAGTTCTCCGTAGCCCTTGTAGTAATCCTCGACCGTGTCGGCGGTGACGGTCTTGTGGCCGGCGATGACTTCGCGCACCAGGCTGTCGTCGTTCTCGTCGGCGCCGTAGAAGCTCAGCTTTTTTCTCATGATGCGGCTTCCACCGTCCCGGATATGGCCCGCTCCAGCGCGTCGAGCGAGGCCGGTTTGGTGAGGTGCGCATCGAACCCGGCATCGCGCGCGCGCTGGATGTCCGATTGCTGGCCGTAGCCGGTCAGCGCCACCAGCCGCGGCGCCAGGCCGGTGGCGCGGATCGCGGCGGCCAGCGTGTAGCCGTCCATGTCGGGCAGGCCGATGTCGAGCACCGCGACGTCGGGCTCCATGCGCGCGCAGGCCGCCAGCGCGGCCGCGCCGCTATGCGCGACGTCGACCTCGTGGCCGAACTGTTCGAGGATGCGCGCGGTCGTCGCTGCGGCGTCGACGTTGTCGTCGACCAGCAGCACGCGCCGCGCGGTGGAAGGCTGGACCGTGGCAGCAAGCGGCAGCGGCGCCTGCGCCTGCGCCAGCGGCAGTTCGACCAGGAAGCGGCTGCCCGTGCCGGGGCCGTCGCTGTGGGCCGACACGCGTCCGCCATGCAGCTCGACGATCTTGCGTACGATGGCCAGGCCGAGACCGAGGCCGCCGGTGACGCGCGCCACCTGTTGCGGCGCCTGATAGAAGGGTTCGAACACGCGCGCCAGCAGTTCCGGCGCCATGCCGATGCCGCGGTCGCGCACTTCCAGCTGCGCCCAAGCGTCCGCCGCGCGCAGCGTCACCTCGGTGGCGCCGTCGCCGAAACGCTCGGCATTCGAGAGCAGGTTGTTCAGCACCTGCACCAGCCGGCTTTCGTCGCCTTCGACCCACAGCGCGCCCGGCGCCGTCAATGCGACCGGCTGGCCGGGACGGCTGGTGACGGCATGGCGCACGACCTCGGCCAGGTTCAGGGGGCGCAGTTCGAGCTGCATCTTGCCCGAGGTGATGCGCGACACGTCGAGCAGGTCGTCGACCAGGCGCTTCAAATGATTCACCTGGCGCCGCATGATGGTCCGCTCGCGCACGCTGGCGCCGTCGGCGCGCAGGTCCATCAGGTCGAGCGAAGCGACGATGGGGCTGAGGGGATTGCGCAGCTCGTGGCCGAGCACGGCCAGGAATTCGTCTTTTACGCGGCTGGCGTCGCGGCTGGCGGCCAGCGCCTCTTCGAGCGAGGCGAGCAGGCGCGAACGCTCGTCCTCGTGCGCGGCGTGCTGGCGCGCCGCCGCGTCGAGCGCCTGGCCCATCAGCGCGACTTCGCGGATGCGCGAGCCCGGCACCCCGACCGGCTTGCCTGCGCCGAGGGCGGCGGCGCCGCGTTCCAGGTTGGCGAAGCTGCGTGCGATGCGCGAGGCCAGCAGCGAAGCGATGCCGATGCAGGCCAGCAGCGAAGCGGCCAGTCCCCAGCCGTACAGGGTGATACCCTTGAGCGAGGCGGCGCCGATGGCCGCTTTCGGCACGCTGACCGCCACCGTCCAGCCATGGCGCGATACGCGCGTGAAGGCGCTGCTCATGCGCTGACCCTCGAGATTGACGGTGTCGCCGGCGCCCTCGGGCCCCTTCTCGCGCATGAGCTGCGCCAGCCTGGGGCCGGGCGCCGTGGTGACGCGGGTGTCCTGGTCTTTCGAGCGCGCCACGATGGCGCCGAAGGCGTCGATGACGGAGATGATCGAACCGGCGGGCGCCTGCTGGCGCTTGACGACGGCCAGGATGCGGTCGGGCTTGATGACGGCGGTCAGCGCATACAGGCGCCCGGCCTCGTCGCGGATCGGCACGCGCACCGGAAAGGCGACCCGGCCGCGCTGCCCGCGCGCCACACGGCCGACCAGCGGCCGCTGCACCGCCAGCAGCTGGCGCAGGCTCTCCGGATCGGTGATGCGGCCCTTCGGCGCGCCGAAGGGATCGGTCGTGCGAAACAGGATGTTGCCGGCGGCGTCGGTGAGGATGATGGCCAGCCATTCCGGCTGGGCCTTGACCTGGTCGCGCGCGATGTCGTAGAAGGCCGCCACGTCGCCGGCGCCGATGGCCGGGGCGCGCGCCAGGCTGGCGAGCGTGGCGATCGAGCCGTCGAGTTCCGCGTCGACCGCGCTCGACAGCGCGCGCGCGACATCGAGCATGGCCCGATCCTGTTCGCGCTGCTGGTACTGGCTGCTCGTGTGCACCGACCACAGCCCCAATAAGGCCAGCGGCAGCAGGCCGATCCCGCTGAGCAGGATGAGCAGTCGACGCAGCGAGAGGGTGAAGCCGGGAGACGACCGCATGGGATGACTTTTTGGTAAAAAAGCATTATATGTTGAAACCTGGCTCTCCTGAGATCGAAAGGCGGCAATGACGAAAACCATCCTCATCACCGGCGGCGGACGCGGCATCGGCGCCGCCTGCGCGCGCCTGGCGGCGCAGCAGGGCTACCAGGTGTGCATCAACTACCGCAGCGACGATGCCGCGGCCTCCGGCATCGTGGATGCCATCGAAGCCGCGGGCGGCGCGGCATTGGCGATCCGCGCCGACGTGGCGCAGGAGCGCGAGGTCGAGCGCATGTTCGCGCAAGTGGATGCGCGCTTCGGCCGGCTCGATGCCCTGGTCAACAACGCCGGCGTGCTGGCGCGGCAAATGCGCGTGGAGCAGATGGACGCGGCGCGCATCGAACGCATCCTGGCGACCAATGTGCTCGGCCCCATCCTGTGTGCGCGCGAAGCGGTGCGGCGGATGTCGACGCGGCACGGTGGTCAGGGCGGTGCGATCGTCAACGTCTCCTCGCGTGCAGCCGTCCTTGGCTCGGCGGGTGAGTACGTCGATTACGCGGCCTCGAAGGCGGCGCTCGACGTCTTGACGATCGGGTTATCGAAGGAGGTGGCGGGCGAGGGCATCCGCGTGAACGGTGTGCGTCCTGGCCTGATCCATACGGAGATGCATGCCGATGGTGGCGAGCCGGGGCGGGTTGAACGCTTGCAGTCCTCGGTGCCGCTGGGCCGCGGCGGCGAGCCGGAAGAGGTGGCACAGGCTGTTTTGTGGCTGCTGTCGGATGCGGCGTCGTACACGACCGGCAGCTTCATCGACGTATCGGGCGGACGGTAGGTAGGGTGGGCGCCCCGTGCCCACCATTCGGTAAGCCAACACGGACCCACGTTCCTGCGTGGGCACGGGGCGCCCACCCTACGAAGCTACGAGGCGATGCCCCCGGCAGTGTTATCCGATAAACGAATCGAACTGCATATCGAACTCCTGCAGCGCCTTCTGCGCATTCTGCATCTTCTTGCGGAACTCCGGACCGCGCTGCAGCGCGAGACCCACCGCCAGCACGTCGATCACGACCAGGTAAGCAAGGCGCGCCGAGATGGGCGTGTAGGGGTCGATATTGAAAACCAGGTCGATCGGAATCAGCACGCTCGCCATGTCGGCCAGCGGCGTGCCCGATGGCGCCAGCACGATCACGTCGGCGCCGCCGCGCCGCGCCAGTTTCGCGGAGCGCACCAGCTGCGGGTTGTTCCCGCGCTGCGAGATCGCCACTACCGCATCGCCTTCGCGCAGCAGGGCCGCGGCGATCGAGTGGATCGCCGGGTCGGCATAGGCGACGGTCGGCACGCCCGAGCGGAAGAACTTGTGCTGGGCGTCGGCGGCGACGATGCCGGAGGTGCCCTGGCCGTAGAACTCGATCTTGTTGGCGCGCGAGAGGATGTCGAGGGCCTTCTGTACCGACTCCGCATTCAGGTTGTTGCGCAGGTCGAGCAGGGTGTTGATCGAGCGGCTGCAGATTTTATTCACCAGGTCGGCCGCGAGGTCGTCCTGGGCCGGCTGCTCGTTGGTGCTCGGCAGGGCCAGGGCCAGGCCCTGCGCTAGTTTCAGCTTGAATTCGTGCCAGCCGTCGTAGCCGAGCGTGCGGCAGAAGCGCACGACCGTCGGCTCGGACACGCCCGCGTTCTTGGCCAGCGCCGTGATGTTCTGGCTGACCGTGGCGCTGGGCGCCTCCAGCACGGCCAGCGCCACCTTGCGCTCGGATTTCGACAGCGAATCGAGCTGGGTGCGGATCGAGTCGAGCAGCATCCCGCTTAGTCCTCAGGAAGGGCTTCTTCGCGCCACTGCAGGCCGTCGCGGCCGATCAGGGCGGACGAGGCGGCCGGGCCCCAGGTGCCGGAGGCGTAGGGCACGGGCGCGGTGTCGTCCTGCTCCCAGTGGTCGAGGATCGGTTCGACCCATTCCCAGGCCGCTTCCAGTTCGTCGCCGCGCATGAACAGGGTCAGCTGGCCGCGCAGCACGTCGAGCAGCAAGCGCTCGTAGGCTTCCATGCGCGGCGCCTTGAACTGCTCGCGGAAATCGAGTTCGAGTTCGGCCTGCTTCAGGCGCATGCTGTCGCCCGGCGTTTTCGCCATCAGGTTCAGCGACAGGCCCTCATCCGGCTGCAGGCGGATCACCAGGCTGTTGGGCTGGAAGCTCGACGTCGGCTGGTTGAAGATCGAATGCGGGATCTGCTTGAAGCGCACCACGATCTCGGCCAGACGATCCGCCATGCGTTTGCCGGTGCGGAGGTAAAAGGGCACGCCGGCCCAGCGCCAGGTGTCGATTTCGGCCTTCATGGCGACGAAAGTTTCGGTCTTCGACTGCTTCGGCGCTTCCGGTTCGTCGCGGTAGCTCGGCACGGCCTGGCCGTCCACGAAGCCGCCGCGGTACTGGCCGCGCACGATGTTCTGCGACAGGGTGGTCGGGGTAAAACGCTTCAGCGAGCGCAGCACCTGCAGCTTGGCGTCGCGTACGGCGTCCGGCGCGATCGAGGTCGGCGGCTCCATCGCGACGATGCACAGCAGCTGCAGCAGGTGGTTCTGCAGCATGTCGCGCAGCGCGCCCGAGGTGTCGTAGTAGCCGAGGCGGTTGCCCACGCCGATCTTCTCGGCGATGGTGATCTGCACGTCGGAGATCCATTCGCGCCGCCACAGCGGCTCGAACAGCACGTTCCCGAAGCGCAGCGCGAGCAGGTTCTGCACGGTTTCCTTGCCGAGGTAGTGGTCGATCCGGTAGATCTGCGATTCGGCGAACACCTTGCCGACGTCGGCGTTGATCTGCTTGGCCGAGGCGAGGTCGCGTCCCAGCGGCTTTTCCAGCACCACGCGCGAGGCGGGCGTGGCCAGGCCGGTGGCGGCCAGGTTGTCGCAGATGCGCGCGAACAGGTTCGGCGGCGTAGCCAGGTAGTACACGCGCGTGATCGCTTCTTCCTTGCGCAGCACCTCGACCAGCGGGCCGAAGGTGGACACGTCGGTGGCGTTCAGGGCGACATAGGTGATGCGCTTGAGGAAGTTGCGCCACTTGGTCTCGTCGACGCTGTCCTGGTCCTTGATGTGCTGCTTCGAGTGGGTGTCAACGAAGGCCAGGAACTCGTCCTGCGGCATCGCGTCACGGCCGACGCAGATGATGCGGGCGGTCGGCGGCAGGTCGCTGCAGACGTCACGCGCATACATCGCAGGCAGGAGCTTGCGCATCGCAAGGTCGCCGCTGCCGCCAAAGAGAACGAGGTCGAAATCGGATAGGGCCATGGTGGTGTTCGGTCGCAAAGGGAAAGGGAGCTGTTCATGTAAATTTACTACATGAATATGCACTTGGCAAGAAACTCTACTACGTGGGTGGGAGATTCATGGTGCCACATGCGGGCTGGATGGGGCGTTCGGGTTGGGGTGGACGGCATGGTGGGCACGGGGCGCCGCCCCTACGAATCGGTTGAGGCCGTGGTGGCACGGGGCGCCCACCCTACGAATCCGGTATGGCCGTAGGGTGGGCGCCCCGTGCCCACCACGCGCGATCAACGCTTGTACTCTGGCTGCACCTGGCCCGCCACATCCACGCGCACGCACAGCACCTTGCCCGTCAGCGGATACCGCTCCAGCTCTTCCGCCGAGCGCCCGTGGCTGGCACTGGTGATATACAGCGTATGCAGATCCGCCCCGCCGAAGGCCAGCGCCGTCGGGCAGCGCAGCGGCAGGAGGACCTCGCGCAGCAGTTCGCCCTCGGGCGACAGCTTGAGCAAACGCCCGCCCTCGAACATCGCGACCCAGTAATTACCCTCGGCGTCCACCGCCGCGCCGTCGGGACGCCCGCCGTAGTCGGCCGCATTCTTATCGGTCGAGAAGACCACCAGATTGCGCCCGTTCGTATGCGTGCCCGTGGCGTGATCGAAGTCGTAGCGGTCGATGCGGTGGCTGGTGGTATCCGCATGGAACATGGTGCGCCCATCCGGCGTCCAGGCCAGGCCGTTCGAATTGGTCATGTTGCCCGACCAGGCCAGGCGCAGCTGGTCGCGTTCGAGCACGTACATTTCGGCAGCCGGCTTGTCGCGCGGCTCGTACATGGTGCCGACCCAGAAGCGGCCGGCCGGATCCACGCGGCCGTCGTTGAAACGCACGATGCTGGTGTCATACGGAGCGGGGCAGATGTCGGTCATCTCGCCGCTGGTCGTGTTCAGGCGCACGAAGCCCTGGCGCGTGGCGACCACCAGGTTGTTGTCGCCGTCGACGGCAATGGCCGAGGGCTCCGAGCCCATCTTCCAGCTCGAGAACTTGCCGCTGGCCGGGTGCACGCGATTGACCGTGCGGCCGTTGATGTCGACCCAGTACAGGGCCGACTCCACATCGTGCCAGAGCGGGCATTCGCCCACCAGCATGGGTTCGTTGTGGAGAACGTCGAATTTCAAAGTTTTCATGGATTCGCTCATACCGCGGCCTTCGCTCTGGCGATCAGGCCATTGGTGGAACTGTCGTGTGCTTGCGGACGCGGCTCGCCTTTCAGCTCCGCCTCGACCTGCTTGGCCAGCACCTTGCCCAGCTCGACGCCCCACTGGTCGAAGCTGTTCAGGTCCCAGATCACGCCCTGCACGAAGGTTTTATGCTCATACAGCGCGATCAGCGCGCCCAGCGTGGCGGGCGTCAGGTATTCCATCAGGATCGTATTGCTCGGGCGGTTGCCGGGGAAGGTCTTGTGCGGCGCCAGGCGCTCGATCTCGTCATGCGAGAGGCCGTCCTGCTGCAGGTCGGCGCGCACTTCGTCGATGGTCTTGCCCTTCATGAAGGCTTCCGACTGGGCGAAGCAATTGGCCAGCAGGGCCGTGTGGTGGTTCTGCAGCTCATGCGCCGGCCGCAGGGCGGCAATGAAATCGATCGGCGTCAGGTCGGTGCCCTGGTGCAGCAGCTGGAAGTAGGCGTGCTGGCCATTGGTGCCCGGCTCGCCCCAGATCGCAGGGCAGGTCGGCGTGTCGACGGGTGCGCCGTCGCGCGTGACGCGCTTGCCGTTGCTCTCCATGTCGAGCTGCTGCAGGTAGGCCGGGAAGCGGGTCAGGTCCTGATGGTAGGGCGCGATCGTGACCGAGCTGCAGCCGAGGAACTGGCGGTTCCAGAAGCCGACCAGGGCCAGCAGCATCGGCATGTTCTGTTCGATGGGCGCCGTGCGGAAGTGCTGGTCCATCGCATGGGCGCCGGCCAGGAAGTCCGAGAAGTAGCCGAAGCCGACGGCGAGCGCCACCGGCAGGCCGATCGCCGACCACACCGAATAACGGCCGCCGACCCAGTCCCAGAAGGGGAACATGTTGGCCGGGTCGATGCCGAATTTTTTAATCGCTTCGACGTTGGTCGAGACCGCGACGAAGTGCTTGGCCAGCGCTTCCTCTTGCGCGTGGGCCAGGAACCACATGCGCGCCGTGTTCGCGTTCATCATGGTCTCGGCCGTCGTGAAGGTCTTCGAGGCGATGATGAAGAGCGTGGTTTCCGGGTTCAGGCGTTCGAGCGCGGCGTCCATGTCGTGGCCGTCGACGTTCGAGACGAAGTGCATGGTCAGGCTTGGGTGGCTGTACTGGCGCAGCGCCAGGCAGACCATCTTCGGGCCGAGGTCGGAGCCGCCGATGCCGATGTTGACGATGTCGGTAATGGGTTTGCCGGTATGGCCGAGCCAGTCGCCGCTGCGCACGGCGTCGGTAAAGGTTTTTACGCGCGCCAGGACGGCGTGCACGTCGGCCGGCACGTCCTGGCCGTCGACGCTCAGCTTGGCGTCGCGCGGGGCGCGCAGGGCGGTATGCAGGACGGCGCGGTTTTCGGTGTTGTTGATCTTTTCGCCGGCGAACATCGCGTCGCGCCGGGCCTCCACGCCGCGCTCGCGCGCAACCGCGGCCAGCAGTTCAAACGTGCGCCCGTCAAGCCGGTTTTTTGAATAGTCTAGGAACAGGCCGGCGGCCTCGATCGACATGCGCTCGAAGCGCTGCGGATCAGCTGCGAACAGCTGCCGCATCTCCCAGTTTTCGGCCTCGGCGGCATGGGTGGCGAGGGCCTGGAAACTGGTCGTGCTGGTCAGTGGAGTGGCGGTCATGTTGGGGTGCGATGTTGTTTTGGACAGATTATCGAATGATACAGGAATGGGGCGTAAATTCACTACATGACCGATCTGTGCGCGCTGTTTGATTATTGATAGCCTTGCCATGGACCGACCTGTGCGGACGCGTGGAGTCAGGACTCCACCCTACAGGTTCTTGCTAATCCAGCATTTGCGGCAGAGTTCGATTTGATGTTTACGTAGGGTGGAGTCCTGACTCCACGCGGTACACCGTCTCCGGTGCCGCAAACTATGCATTGGCCAAACCCCATTCCCATTTTGTAGTAAAATTTCAGAATCCAATTTCGAAGGAACGATTATGGCGCTGCACCCCGTAGTTGAACAGGTAACGAACCGGATCATCGAGCGCAGCCGCGTCTCGCGCGCGGCCTACCTCGCGCACCTCGAGGCGGCGCGCGTCCAGGGCGTCCAGCGCGGCACGCTCGCCTGCACCAACCTGGCCCACGGTTTCGCCGCCTTCCCCGCAAACGACAAGCTGAAACTGCGCGAGCAGAAGAAGCCGTCGGTCGCGATCGTCTCGTCCTATAACGACATGCTGTCGGCGCACCAGCCTTTCGAGTACTTCCCGAAAGTGATCAAGGAAGCCGTGCGCGAGGTCGGCGCCGTGGCCCAGTTCGCGGGCGGCGTACCGGCCATGTGCGACGGCGTCACGCAAGGCCAGCCGGGCATGGAGCTCTCCCTGTTCTCGCGCGACACCATCGCCATGTCGACCGCCGTCGCGCTCTCGCACAACATGTTCGACGCCGCCCTGTATCTCGGCATCTGCGACAAGATCGTGCCGGGCCTGCTCATCGGCGCGCTGCACTTCGGCCACATCCCGGCCGTCTTCGTGCCGGGCGGCCCGATGACCACGGGCTTGTCGAACAAGGAAAAGGCGCGCGTGCGCCAGCTCTACGCGCAAGGCAAGGCCACGCGCGAGGAGCTGCTCGAATGCGAATCGCAGTCCTACCACAGCGCCGGCACCTGCACCTTCTATGGCACCGCCAACAGCAACCAGATGCTGATGGAGATGATGGGCCTGCACCTGCCGGGCGCCGCCTTCATCACGCCGGGCACGCCGCTGCGCGACGCGCTCACCGCCGCGTCCTCGCACCAGGCAGTCTCGATCTCCCAGCAGGGCGGGCACTACATGCCGGTCGGGCACATCGTCGACGAGAAGAGCATCGTCAACGCCATCGCCGCGCTGCACGCGACCGGCGGCTCGACCAACCACACGCTGCACCTGGTGGCGATCGCGCGCGCGGCCGGCATCGTGATCGACTGGAACGACTTCGACGAGCTGTCGAAGGTCGTGCCGCTGCTGACCCGCATCTACCCGAACGGCGAGGCCGACGTGAACCACTTCCAGGCCGCGGGCGGCCCGGGCTTCGTGATCCGCGAACTGCTCGACGCCGGTCTCGCGCACGAAGACGTCAACACCATCCTCGGTCACGGCCTGCGCAAGCACTGCAAGGAACCTTTCCTGGGCGAGGACGGCAAGGCGACCTGGCGCGACCTGCCGGCGCAGTCGGGCGACGAGGATGTGCTGCGTCCGGCCTCGAACCCGTTCAGCAACAACGGCGGCATGGTGCTGGTGCAGGGTAACCTGGGCCGCGCCGTCATGAAAGTCTCGGCCGTAAAGAAGGAACACCAGACGGTGGAAGCGCCGGCGCTGACCTTCAATTCGCAGGAAGACTTCATGCATGCGTATAAAGCGGGGCACCTGAACCGCGATTTCGTCGCCGTGATCCGCTTCCAGGGCCCGCGCGCCAACGGCATGCCCGAGCTGCACGCACTGACGCCCGCGCTGTCGAACCTGCAGGATGCCGGCTACAAGGTCGCGATGGTGACCGACGGCCGCATGTCGGGCGCGTCCGGCAAGGTGCCGGCGGCGATCCACGTCTCGCCCGAGATCCTGTCCGGCGGCCCGCTCGGTAAAGTGCGCGACGGCGACATCCTGCGCGTCTGCGCCGCCACCGGCACGCTGGAAGCATTGGTGCCGAGCGAGGTCTGGGACAAGCGCAAGCAGGTCACGGCCGACATCTCGGCCAGCCACATCGGCATGGGCCGCGAGCTGTTCGCCATGTTCCGCGCCGGCAGCAGCGCGGCGGAAGAGGGCGCGGCCACCTTCCCGCTGCCGTCTCCGAAACAAACCACCGTGCCGCTGCATGAGGGCGCCGACAGCGGCGAAATCATGCCGGGCTCCGACGAAGATTTCCTGTTCAGGACTCAAAAATGACTATGACCGTACTCGACATCATGCGCTCGGCGAGCGTGATCCCCGTGATCGCCATCGACGATCCATCGCACGCCGTGCCGCTGGCGAAAGCCCTGGTGGCAGGCGGCATCCGCGTGCTGGAAGTGACCCTGCGCACCGCGCATGGCCTGCAGGCGATCCGCGACATGGCCCAGGTTGAAGGCGCCATCGTCGGCGTCGGCACCCTGACGCAAGGCGAGGAATTTGCCGCCGCGCGCGACGCCGGCGCCGTGTTCGGCGTCTCGCCGGGCCTGACGCCGGCCCTCATCGAGGCAGCAAAAAAGAGCGGCCTGCCGCTGCTGCCGGGCGTGATGACGCCATCCGAAGTGATGATGGCGCGCGAAGCCGGCTTCAGGCAGCTGAAACTGTTCCCGGCGGTGCCGGCGGGCGGCGTCGGCATGCTCAACGCGATCGCCGGCCCGCTGCCGGACGTGACCTTCTGCCCGACCGGCGGCATCTCGATCGATACCGCGCCCGCCTTCCTGGCCTGTAAAAACGTGGCCTGCGTCGGCGGCTCCTGGCTGACGCCGAAGGACGCGATCGCGGCCGGCGACTGGAACCGCATCACCGAGCTGGCGAAAGCGGCGGCCGCGCTGCGCAAGTAAGCGCTTCATCGGGCGCATCATGGCTTCCACGCCAGCCGCCGTGATGCGCCTCTTCCCCTTGCTGTTGCTGCTGGCCGCCTGCGGGCGGCAGCTGGCGCCGCCGGCGCCGGGTCCTGACGCTGCTCCAGGCCCGTACCGCACAGGGACGGCTTCCGATGCCGCCGTCTACACCGTGGATCCGCAAGCCTCGCTGGTCGCCGTCACGGTACGCCGCGCGGGCCTGATGGCGCGGCTCGGCCACGACCACGTGGTGGCCAGCCGCACGCTGGCGGGCCATGTCGCGCCTGGTGCGGGCAGCGCCGACCTGTCCTTCCGTCTCGACCAGATGAGCGTCGACGAGCCGCAACTGCTGCGCGAAGCCGGTATCGGCAAACAGCCGTCACCCCAGGCGGTCGAGGGCACGCGCACCAACATGCTCGGCCCGGTGCTCGAGGCGCAGCGCTATCCGACCGTGACGCTGCATGCGCAGCAGCAGGCCGACGGCCGGCTGGGCGTCGCCATTACGCTGCACGGGACCACGCGCTGGCTGGCGCTGCCGGCCGCGGTCCGCATCGACGAGCAGCAGGTGAGCGCGAGCGGAACCGCGCGCCTGAAGCAGACCGATTTCGGCATCACGCCGTTTTCGGTCGGGGGTGGGCTGCTCGCGGTACAGGACGAGCTGGAAGTGCGCTACGAGATCGTGGCACGGCGCGTGGCACGGCGCTGAGGGCAGGGGCGTCGTCCGCCAATCGCGCGACGCCAGCCCATCCGCGTGTTAGGCTTGGCAGATGCTAGCTCGCATTCCCGCCATGCTGCTGTTGGGCTGCGCCTTGTCGGCCTGGGGCCTTGCCCCGGTGGCGGCGCAGCCTGGCGCGCCCAGCTTCGCACTGGACGTGAAGCGCGTCGATGGCGGCGAAGGAGACCGGGTCTACCAGATCGCGTCGAGCGGCACGGTGGCGGCAACGCCGGCCGCCGTCTGGCGGATTCTCACCGATTACAATCACCTGGCCGATTACCTGCCGAACCTGAAAAGCGCGCGTGTCGTGTCTCGCAATGGCGACAGCGTCATCGTCGAACAGCTGGGCACCGCCCGCTTCCTGTTTTTCAGGCAGACGATCCGCCTGCTGGTGCAGGTGCGCGAACGGGCGCCGGACCGCATCGACGTCAGCCTGATCGACGGCGACATGAAGGTCTATCGCGCCAGCTGGGAGCTCAGTCCCGTGGCCGGCGCCGCCGGCACCAGGCTGACCTACAACGCGACCATCGTACCGAAGTTCCATGTGCCGGGGTTCGTGGGAACGGACACGGTCAGGCAGGACGTCGCCAGGATGATGGAGGCCGTGCTGGTGCGGCTGGACCGGCCGGATTAGCTACCGTTCACTGTCCCCCGGCGCCGGGCGGAGCGCTTCCTTGCAGCCGGCGCTGCAGCAGGTCCTTGGCCACCGCAAGCGCGTTGTCCGGCGCCGCTGCGATATCCGGGATGACGCCCACCCCCTCCCAGTTGGTACGGGTAATTGGACTAATGGTGCGCCGGCTGGGTATCACGGCATAAAAATGCTCGCTGAGCCGATAAGGACGCGCGGCGTGGGCGCCGCCCCAGGTCCGCTCGCCGATCACCGTGGCACGTTTCAGCGCTTGCATCGTGTACGCGAATGCTTCGGCGGCGGATTTCGTCTCAGGGCCTGCCAGGATGAGGACCGGCTTCTTGCCGCCATAGCGTTTGCCGTCGAGCGTATCCTGCGTCCAGTACTGCCGGGTGGTGTCGGTCGCACGCTCCCAGGTGTCGTTGAGGCGGGTGCGCTCGTCGACAAAATAGCTGATCAGCAGCGCCACCGAGTCGCCCCCGCCGCCGCCGTTCTTGCGCAGATCGATGATGAGGCCATCCGTGTCGGCGAGTTCATTCATCGCCGCGGCGAACTTGTCGGATACGAGAAAAGCCGGCGCGAACGAGGAAATCTGCAGGTAGCCGATATTGGAGCCCAGGCGATCTACCTTTTCGAGGCCGAGATTTGACGCGCGAACCCTTTCGAGCACCTCGGGCGGTGCCTGTTTTTCCCACTCCGCCCGCGTCTGGGGTGGTGGCGGCATCGTATCCTCGGATGGCACCGGGCGGGGGCTGAAACCCACCAGCATATGCTTGTCGCGGACGACGCTCTCGATGTCATCCGACAGCTGCTTGGCCAGCTGTTTGGCGTCCGTGATTCCATCGTACTTGCCCTCGCGCTGGCGCTGGCGCAGGACCGCCTCGGCCTGTTTGGCTTTGTCTGGAAAAACATAGTTGGCATTGAGCTTGGCAACCAATGTATCGACGACCTCCAATTGGGTCGCGCGATTCAGCTCCCCTGCCGGCGGGGGACTGGCGATTGCTCCTGTCACAGTCAGCAGCAAAGACGATAGGACAATCCATTTTTTGTTCATTTTTTTCCTTTGAGCTTGGCACGCGGGTTTTGAATGGGCAAATTAGAAACAGCTACGTCATCAATAAGGCAACAAAGTGGAATAAGAGTAGCACAACAATTGCCATGTAATAGCAATATTTATTGCGCGACTAGTGCTGATGGCGAGCGACTATGAATCCGCGGTGCTCTAGAGGAGTTGTCGAAGCGTAGTCGAGCAATCCAAATTAAGATTGCCGGGTGTCTTATTCTCGAAAAAGTAAGCGATGGATGATGTACCTCCTCGCCGCCTGCATCCGCAGCGCTGGCGCTCCCTTACCGCAGGGGAAATCGCCATGGCCTCGCTGCTGTTTCGCGACGCCATCGATTATTCGCGCGTGCGTATCCACAGCCGGCGCTACATGCCCTTCCAGCCGAAGAACTGCGCGATGACGCCCAACGGCAGCATGTACTTCCACCGCTCCTGCTTCCTCGACGACTATTCGCAGGCCAATCTGACGGGCCAGCACTGGTTCATGCACGAGATGGTGCACGTCTGGCAGCATCAGCTCGGCTACCCCGTGCGCCTGCGCGGCGCCGTGCGCATCAAGCTGCCGTACCACTACGAACTCCACGAAGGCGCGACCCTGGCCGACTACAACATGGAAGCGCAGGGCGATTTATTGGCCGATTACTTCGTGCTGAAATTCCTGGGGCGCCCGGAGGCGATGCGGCAGCGCCGCTATGCCGGGCAGCTGGCGCTGTACGAGCGCGTGCTGGCCGGCTTCCTTGCCGATCCGGGCGATCGCGCCAATCTCCATCGCGGTTTCGCGCGCCGCCTTGCTTACCTGTCGCGCCCCCGTCACGCATCGTAGGGGTGGTCGCGGCCGATGGCCATCCTGTTGCACCGCCCCATCAGACCGCACCGGATTTCTCCGCCCGACCTCCCGCCTTTGATTTTCCTCAATGCTGCTGTGCGGCAACAAATTAGGCTTATTCCTGCCCATCCCTCCCGCATTCCGAACTCATCATGAAGTTAATTCTGACCTTGCTCCTTGCCAGCCTGCTGCTCCCCAGCGAGGCCGCGCGCCGCATCGGCGAAGCGCAGGTGCGCATGGACGCCAATGGCCAGCCCTGTTTCACGATCTCGGAGCGCGAAGAAAAACGCAGCGGCACGCCGGATTTCCAGGCGATCACCGTCAGCGAAGGCCAACGCGTGCTGTGGCGCATGGTCATGCCGCGCGATCGGACTTTTCCGGTCAGCTTCAGCATGTGCATTCCCTACGGTGGCAGAGTGACCGCGTTGCCGCAGACGCCGGCAGTGGCGCTGGGGGAGGGCAAGGCGTATTCGGTGCAGCTCGAAGTCAGGCCCGGCAAAAGCGCGGCGATGCCGCTGCGCTACCAGACCCAGTTCTGCCTGGATTCCCGACGCAATCGTGTGTCGGCACCGGTTTCCTGCCGCGCTCCTTAAGCGCTCGTCCGGGTAACGGGAATATCGAAGTGCAGCACCTCTTCGCGCCCCCCGAGTTTGCTGTAGAGCGCAATCGCCGCCGCATCCTCGGGCGCGGTATCGGCCTGCACGAAGATCACCCAGGCGCCGCGCGCCGCTGCGATGTCCTGCAGCGAGCGGATCAGGGCAGTCGCGATCCCTTGCCGGCGATGCGACGCCGCCACCGCCAGGTCGTAGATGTAGATCTCGCTGCGCTCCTGCTCGAACTTGCGCAGCTCGTAGGCGCACAGCGCGCCGGTCACCGCGCCGCCCTTCAGCGCCGCCAGCGCGATGAAGCTGTCGCTGCCGAGCAGCGTGCGCAGGTAGGCGGCGCTTGGACGCTTGCTCGTGTATGAGGCCGGGTCGGCAAAGACGTCGGCGAAGCAGTCCAGCACTGCATCCATCAGGATGCTGTCCTCGGGGCCGAGCTGGCGGATGTCGTGCGCAGTCTCATTTCGCATTTCTATTCATGCCTCAGGCAATCCACCGGCAGCAGCCTTGACGCCCTGCGCGCCGGATAAAACCCGAAGAACACCCCCACCGCACTGGCAAACGCACACGCCACGACCACCGCCTGCAGGCCGACCCTGACGTCGAATTCCGCCGCCGCCGAAATCGCCGCCGCGCCGGCTGCCGCGATGCCGATGCCGACCGCGGCGCCGGCCAGGCAGATCACCACCGCCTCGACCAGGAACTGCAGCAGGATGTCGCGCGGCTTGGCGCCGATCGCCATGCGGATGCCGATCTCGCGGGTGCGCTCGGTCACCGAGACCAGCATGATGTTCATGATGCCGATGCCGCCGACGATCAGCGAGATCCCGCCGATCACGCCCAGCAGGGCGGCGATGCCGGTCGTGATCTTGCCGGCGGTGGCGGCGAAGGTCGCCATGTTCTGCATGCGGAAGTCGTCCGGGTCGTCGAGCTTGATGCGGTGGCGGTCGCGCAGGGTTTCCTTCATGTCCTCGATCGCGTCGTCCAGCACGCCGCCGCTCTTGCCCTGCGCGGCGATGTAGTGCACGTTGTCGGGGAAGGGGCCGCGCACCATGTAGGCGCGCGCCGCCGTGATCGGCACCAGCACCATTTCGGACAGGTCGTCGCCATCCAGCTGGCGGCCCTCGCCCTGCAGCACCCCCACCACCTGGAAGGCCACGTTCTCGATGCGCAGGTAGCGGCCCAGCGGGTCCTGGCGGTAGAAGAACTGGTCCGCCTTCTTCTGGCCGATGACCACCATGCGCGCGGCCGCGCGCACGTCGTCGTCGGTGAACATGCTGCCTTGCTCGACCTTCCAGTTGCGGATCTTGAACATGGCCGGCGTCACGCCGTGCACCATACTGGTCGCGGTCTCGTTGCCGGCGGCGAGCTTGAAGCTGCCCTGCAGCGCGGGCGCCGCGCCGGCCAGGGCGGGCAGGCGGTTGAGGGCGTCCGCATCGGCCACCGTCAGCGAAGGCGCCGCGCCGCTGCGGCTGCGCTGCTCCGCGATGCGGTCGCCGCCCGGCATGATGTAGACCATGTTCGTGCCGAGCATCTCCATCTCTTTCTTGATGAAGCGCTGCATGGTGTCGCCCAGCGCCAGCATCAGCACCACCGAGGCGATGCCGATGACGATGCCGAGCATGGTCAGCGCGGTGCGCAGGCGGTTCGCCGCCATCGAGCGGAAGGCTTCCACCATCACTTGCAGCAGCTTCATGCCGGGCTCCCGGACAGCAGCTGTTCGTGGCTGGCCGCGAGCTGGCGCAGGCCCTCGGCGGATGGGCCGTCGTACAGTACGCGCCCATCCTTCAGGCGCACGAGGCGCCGGCTCCATGCCGCGATGTCGGGTTCGTGCGTGACCAGCACGATGGTGATGCCCCGATCGCGGTTCAGTGTCTGCAGGCCGCGCATGATGTCGTCGCTGGTTTGCGTGTCGAGGTTCCCGGTCGGTTCGTCGGCCAGGATCAGCGGCGGATCGCCCACCAGCGCGCGGGCGATCGCGACGCGCTGCTGCTGGCCGCCCGAGAGCTGGTTCGGCGTGCGCTTGCCGAGCTCTCCGAGGCCGACGCGTTCGAGTTCCTGTTTCGCTTTCGCCAGCGCCCGGGCACGCGGAACGCCCGCATAGATCAGGGGCAGGGCGACGTTCTCGATCACGCTCATGCGCTTGATGAGATTAAAACTCTGGAACACGAAGCCGATGGTGCGGTTGCGGATCTCGGCCAGCTGCGGGCGCGAGAGGGCGCGGGTGTCAGCGCCGTCGAGGCGGTAATCGCCGCCGCTGGCCTGGTCGAGGCAGCCGAGGATGTTCATCAGCGTCGACTTGCCCGAGCCCGACTGGCCCATGACCGCGATGAAGTCTCCGCGCTCCACGCGCAGGTCGACGCCGAACAGCACCGGCGTCTCGACGCTGCCGGAGACGTAGCTTTTGGTGACGGCCCGGATGTCGATCAGAGGTTTGTCCAGTACGGCCGCCATCACATGTCCTGGTTTGGCGTGATCGAGCGCGTCACCACGCGCTCGCCCGCCTTCAGGTCGCCGCTCACCACTTCGGTATAGCGGAAGTTCGACAGGCCGATGCGGATGTCGACCGGATGCGCTTCGTTTTTCGCGTCGAGTTTATAGACCTTGAACACGCGCGCCGTTTCGTTCGCGGTACGGAAGGCCAGGTCGTCCTCGGGCGCCGGCAGCGCAGGGGCCTTGGCCGGCTCCTTGGCTGCCTTGGCGGCCAGCTCCTTGCGTTCCTTTTCCTGTTCTTCTTCCGACAGGCGGAAGCGCAGCGCGGCGGTCGGGATGCGCAGCGCTTTCGGCCGGTTGTCGACCACCAGCCGCACCTGCGCCGTCATGCCGGGTTTGAGCAGCTCGTCCTGGTTGTCGACGTCGAGCACGACGTTGTAGGTGACGACGTTCTGCACCACGTTCGGCGCCAGGCGGAACTGGCGCATGGTCGCGTTGAACTCGCGGCTCGGGTAAGCGTCGACCACGAAGCGTGCCGGCAGGCCGTCCTTCAGCGCGCCGACGTCGGCTTCCGAGACGCTGGTATCGATCTGCATCTTGGTCAGGTCCTTGGCGATCTGGAACAGGTTCGGCGTGTTGAACGAGGCGGCCACCGTCTGCCCGAGGTCGATCGTGCGCTTGATGATGACGCCGTCGATCGGGCTGCGGATCACGCTGTTGTTCAGGTCCGCCAGCGCGCGCTCGAGCTGGGCCTGCGCCAGCTGGCGGTTCGCCTGCGCGACGTCGAGTTCGCGGCGCGACTGGTCGAGCGCCAGGCTGGAAACGAAGTTCTGGGCGACGAGCTGCTTGTTGCGCTCGAAACTGGCCTGGGCCAGGCGCAGCGAGGCCTGGGCCGAGGACACGCTGGCGCGCGCCTGGCCGACCTGGGCGTTGAAGATGGTCGGGTCGAGCTTCAGCAGCACTTGCCCCTTTTTCACGCGGTCGTTGAAGTCGGCGTTCAGCTCGACGACGGTGCCCGACACCTGCGAGCCGACGTTCACCAGCGCCACCGGATTGATGGTGCCGGTGGCCGTGACGGTATGCGTGATGCTGCCGGTATCGACGGCGCTGGCGCGGTACTTCAGCGGCGGCGTCTTGTCCTCGCTGCCGCGCTTGGCGTAGGCAAAGGCGGCCGCGCCCGCCACGAGCAGGACGCCTGCCACCAGCGCGCGTTTCTTGGTGAAGATCTTCATCGTGTCCCTGTCTGAATAGATGCCAAATTGCAATCAATCCAGTGTCGGGGAATTTTCTATATTCGGCAATACAAAACGGATATGCACACAGCTAAATCGAATATGCATGTGTTGCGTGGCCGCCTTGCGACGGCGCGCGGCGGCGATCCGTTAAAATGTCGCCATTCCTTCTTTCCATTGCAGACATCATGACTCAGGACGAACTCAAGCAAGCCGTGGCGCGCGCCGCCATCGATTACGTGGTCGACGGCGAAATCATCGGCGTGGGCACCGGCTCGACGGCCAACTTCTTCATCGACGAACTGGCGAAGATCAAGGACCGCATCAAGGGCACCGTGGCCTCGTCCGAAGCTACCGCGGCGCGCCTGCGCGGCCACGGCATTCCGGTGTTCGACCTGAACGAGGTCGAATCGATCGCCGTCTACATCGACGGCGCCGACGAGATCATGGAGCAGGGCGCGATGATCAAGGGCGGCGGCGCCGCCCTCACGCGCGAGAAGATCGTCGCTTCCGTGTCGAAGCAATTCGTGTGCATCGCCGATGGCTCGAAGCTGGTGAACACCCTTGGTAAATTCCCGCTGCCGGTCGAAGTGATCCCGATGGCGCGCGCCGCCGTAATGCGCCGCCTGGCAGCCCTCGGCGGCCAGCCGCGCCTGCGCACCAAGGCGGGCAGCATTGACCCCTTCATCACCGACAACGGCGGCGAGATCATCGACGTCGCCGGCCTCTCGATCGCCGACCCGAAGGCGCTCGAAACCGAGATCAACGGCATCGTCGGCGTGATCGCGGTCGGCCTGTTCGCGCTGAGCGGCGCCAATGTCTGCCTGCTGGGCATGGCCGACGGCGTCAAGACCCTGAGCTTCTGATCCTCCCGGAGACGCGATGAAAACACTGCCGGCGCTGGTGCTTGCAAGCCTTCTGGGCGGCTGTTCGATGTTTCGTGCGCCGGCACCGGCCGCGCCGGCAGTCCCTCCCGCTTCCAAACCGGCCGCGGGGCTGGTCGACGCGAACGGCGTGCCGATCGAGCGCGTGCCCTATCGTATCGGCGTCTCCTCGGTGACGGTCGAACAGCTGGCGCGCCAGCATGCCTGCGTCGGGCAGGGCGCGGGACTGATCACCGAGCCGGGGCCGGTCGAGGTCTATCGCCTGCAGTGCAGCGACGGCAAGGTGTTCATGGCGCGCTGCGAGCTGCGCCAGTGCCGCAAGATGTGAGTTATTCCCGAACGGCGCCTTTCACGGCGCCGTTTCTACTTCCTGCAGCATCGTAGGGTGGGCACTCCGTGCCCACGCGGTACGTGCGTATGGGGTGGCAGGACGTCTCCCGTAATTCGCGTACTTTCGCACCGCTTGCTTTACGAATCTGCATACGACGCACCGCGTGGGCACAGAGTGCCCATCCTACAGTTCTGCGTCAATGCCGCAAGCCCCGAACCTTCCCTCGAACGGCGCCTTTCACGGCGCCGTTTCTACTTCCTGCAATGTGCGCGCCAGGCTCGATACGCTCGGGTTATCGACGAACACGCAGCGTTTTCCGGTGCGTTTGCAGTGATCCTTCACGCGCCAGTAGGCGCCGTGGCTGATGCAGCCGGTCTGGCAGATCACGAGGTCCGCCGCGGCCAGGCTGGCGTCCAGCATGCCGCTGCTGTCTTCCAGCCCGCCGTCATGGTGCGCGAAGCGGGCGCCGACGCGCTCGACGATGCTGCGGTAGATCGGCACATTGCCGCTACGGCCGCCGACGCACAGGATGCTGCGTTCGATGAGCTTGACGGGTTGCTCGGGCAGGACGACCGGTTCTATAGGCGCTTCCGCTTGCGCCGCCACTGGAAGCGCCGGCTCTTTCCTGAGCGCCGCCAGCTGCGCCCGCAACGCTTCCTCGCGCGCCTCCATCCGTGCCAGCCGGTTGGCAAGCCGCGTGCGCGTTTCCAGCTCCGGAATCGACGCCCGCAGCGCTGCCAGTTCGGCGCGCGCCGTGTCCGCATCGGTCTCCTTGCCGATCACCAGCGCGCGCAGTCCCATCAGCGCCGTCTCGTGCTCGCGCACCGCGTGCGCCTTGTCCTGGGCCAGGGCATTGCAGCGCTCGCGGCTGGCGGCCAGTTCGCGCTGCAGCCGGGCGTTCTCGAGGAGCAGGGCGTTGTACTTTTCCATGTCCACGCGCGCGCAGGCGCCGGCCTGGTGCTGCACCATGTGGATGTCGCGCGTCATCTGTTCTTCCAGCGCGCCGGTGCAGCGCGCATGGGTCAGCCCGGCCCAGAAGGCGCCGGCGACGTTCCCGGCAGCGACGGCCTCGTCCCACAAGGCTTTCAATTCCGCCGTGCTGCGCGCCTTGTGGAAGCGCGCCACCTCGGCCGCATAGCGCCGGTCGAGCTCCTTCTGCAAGGCTTCCGACAAAGGTTTGCGCGTCATGCATTCGTTGACGACGCCGACGTGCAGCTCGTAGTCGTCGTGCTCGGGCAGGGCGCCGACGACCTTCTCGGTCAGCTTGCGCAGTCCCTGCATCGACAGGCCGACCCCGATCAGCGGGCAGTGGCAGGTATGGGACAGCTCCCACAAACGGCGGCGGCGCGAGCCCTGCGGGTGCAGGCCGTCTTCGGCGGAAGTGAAACGCGTGTGTTTATCGCACATGGCTCTCCTTTTTCGTCAATGAGAATGATTCTCATTCATATTCTAACGCGGATGAGGAGAGACGCAAGCGAATTCAGATGTTATTGCGCTGGAAAAACAATCTCGATAGACTTGCCGTTCTTGCAATCTCATCGACTTCCTATGTTTGATTTTTTCATTCCGGGACTAATCATTATTGCCGTCGCGTTCGGCGCGATTTATCTTTTTACGAGATCCGGTAGCCGTGCACGTGCCTGGATCACGGCAACGCCGAACCGGATCGCCGGCCTGGGCATCGCAATTTTGATTCTCTTGTGGGTAGGCGTGCTGACTTACAACGAATCGCACCGGACCGATTTCAGCACGAGCGGAACGACCAGGTAAGTCCCGCTCCGGGCCGGTTACGGATCAAGCAGCCTATGCCAGTCCACCGCCGCTCCGGTATCATACGGGGATGAATCAGATTTCTTCCCCCCCGTTTGTCATTGGCGTCGCCGGCGGTAGCGGCAGTGGCAAGTCGACGGTGACCCAGCAGGTGCTGGCCTCGTTCGGCGCCGAGATGGTGTCGGTCGTGATGCAGGACGATTACTACCGGGACCAGTCCGATCTCAGCCCGGAAGTGCGCCGCAAGCAGAATTACGACCATCCCGATGCGTTCGACTGGCCGCTGCTGGTGCAGCACGTCCAGGCCCTGCGCAACGGCGAAACGATCCAGATGCCGGAGTACGACTTCACGATCGACAACCGCTCCGACAAAACCATTCCCGTCAAGCCGGCCCCGGTCATCGTGATCGAAGGCCTGTTTGCCCTCTACGACGCGGATTTGCGCAAGATGATGTCGCTGAAGATCTTCGTCGACACGGCGGCGGACGTGCGTTTCATCCGCCGCATGCAGCGCGATATCGCCGAGCGCGGCCGGACGACGGAAAGCATCGTCAACCAGTACCTGGAAACGGTGCGCCCGATGCACAAGCAATTCATCGAGCCGACCAAGCGCCACGCCGACGTCATCCTGCCGCACGGCGCGAATGGCCCGGCGGTCGATGTGATCACCACCAAGGTGGCGAGCGTCATCGGCCAGCTCAAGCGGTCCTGATCTCCCTGCCGATCACTCGCTGACCCTGCCGCGCAGCGCCTTGATCTGGCCGCTGCGCGTTTTTTCATCCAGCCGGCGCCGCTGCGAGCTGCGCGTCGGCTTCGTCGGCCGGCGCACCGCCTGCACCACGGCCGCGGCATCGACCAGCGCCTGCAGGCGCTGCAGGGCGTCTTCCTTGTTCTGTTCCAGGCTGCGCGACTGCTGGGCTTTCAGTACCAGCACGCCTTCGCGCGTGATGCGGGTGTCGCGCATTTCGAGCAGGCGTTCCTTGACGTCCTCCGGCAGCGACGACGCCCGGACGTCGAAGCGCGCGTGGACGGCGCAGGAAACCTTGTTGACGTTCTGGCCGCCCGGGCCCTGGGCGCGGATCGCGATGAATTCGACTTCGGAAGGATCGATTGCGGGTGTCACTTTGCTTTTACCTGGATATGAAGGCATCCATCATGCCGGAAAAAGAGATGTATTTGTAACAACTGTAACGTGCGGCCTGTATTGATGGAAAGGTGTAGTCTAGCCATAACAATTTGATAAGGAGTCCACCATGAACAAGACCGCCATTTCCGCCCTGATGTTTGCCGTTGCCATCGCCGCTACCGGTTGCAAGAAAGCCGACAACGATCCATCGACGGGTCCTGCCCAGGAAGCCGGCAAGGCCATCGACAACACCGCCGCCAACGCCGCCCAGGAAACCCGTGAAGCGACCGCCGCTGCCGGCGCCGCTGCCGAGCGCGCAGGCGACCGTATCGAGAACGCCGCCGACCGTGCCGGCCAGAACATCGAAAACGCAGCCGACCGCGCCAACCAGAACATGAAGGAAGCCGGCGCCGAAGTTCGCCAGGAATCGCGTGAAGCTGCCGCTGAAGTCAAGGAAGGCGCTGCCAATGCCACCAACTCGGCCGGCAAGGCCGTAGAACGTGCCGGCGAAAAGATGCAGGACGCTTCCAAGTAAGCAAACTGTTTGACAGCGCAAGCCCGCGCCCTGCCTTGCAGCGCGCGGGCTTCGTCGCGCCTGCTTAATCTTGGGCGATGTGAATCTTGCTCTTGATGTGCTTGAGGCTGGCGACAATCGTAAACGTCATGATCACCAGCAGCGACCACGAACTCCACTTGCTGATGTGGACGATCGACCAGGCGCCCAGCTGGTTCGGGTAGCGCCACACGCCCCAGAAAGTGCCCATGTTCTCGGCCAGCCAGATGAAAAAGCCGATCAGGACAAAGCCCAGCATCAGCGGCATCTGGCGGTCGCGGTCGAGCGGGCGGTAGATGACGGTGGTGCGCGAATACAGGCCCAGCGCGCAGGCGGCCAGGTACCAGCGGTAGTCGCCGATGTAGTGGTGGGTAAAGAAGTTCGCGTAGATCAGGAGCGCGATCGTCGCGGCCATCCAGTAGGGCGGGTGATGGCGGATGCGCAGGTCGAACATGCGCCAGGCCTGCACGATGTAGCTGCCCACCGAGGCGTACATGAAGCCCGCGAACAACGGCACGCCGAAGATCTTGGTGTACGCGAAATCCGGATAGCTCCAGGACTGGATGTTGCCCGATACCTTGAATGCCTCCAGCGCGAACCCGACCACGTGAAACAGGCAGACCGCCTTCAGCTCGTCCCAGGTTTCGAGCTTCGCGTACACCATGCCGAACTGGATCGCCAGCGCGACGATCAGCAGCACGTCGTAGCGCGGGATGCCGAACAGGCCGGCGCGCGGCATCACCAGCACGGTGGCCATGAAGGTGAACACAAACAGGCAGGAGCGCGCGTTCTTGAAGCCGAAATACAGGAACTCGACCAGGCCGCGGCGCAGGCTTTTTAAATCGCGCGGGCGGTCGTCCATCAGCAGGTTGTCGAATGCGGCGAGCATGTTCATCTTCTTTTCAAAGCCGGGCAGGGGTGCTTCGATTGTACGACGGGCTCCGCGGCGCCGGCCAAATCTCATCGGCGCGAAAATACGATTTCGCCATCGGGAGTTGTATTGTGAACACGGACATCGTTTGCACCATCGGCCACTCGAACCGGCCGATCGAGGAATTCATCGACCTGCTGCGCCAGAACGAGGTGGCGGTGCTGCTCGACATCCGCACCGTGCCGAAGTCGCGCCACAATCCGCAGTTCGGCCAAGACCAGTTGCCGCAGTCGCTGAAGGAGGCGGGCATCGAATACCGGCAGATGCCGGGCCTGGGCGGCCTGCGCCGGCCCAGGCCCGATTCAATCAACAGCGGCTGGCGCAATACGTCCTTCCGTGGCTATGCCGATTACATGCAGACGCCGGAATTTGCGAAGAACGTGGATGCGGTGATCGACCTGGCCAGCAACACGCGCTGCGTGCTGATGTGCGCCGAGTCGGTGCCCTGGCGCTGCCACCGCTCGCTGGTGGCCGACGCGCTGCTGGTGCGCGGGATACCGGTCGAGCACATCATCAATCCGGGCAAGAGAAAGCCGGCGGCGCTGACGCCGTTTGCGAAGGTGGAAGGGACGCGGATTACTTATCCGCCCGAAGGAGGCGAGCAGATCGGCCTGGATTTCGGGTGAGAAGGTAGGGTGGAGTCCCGACTCCACGCGTTCGCGCGATTTGATCAGCGTTGCAAGGAATCCCGGACACCGATCATGCGGACGAGGCGCCAGTTTGCATACCTTGCAAACGCGTGGAGTCAGGACTCCACCCTACGGAACGGAAGGGGATGAAGCTTATGCCGTCGGCGGCACGTAGCCCACTGCCTGGTCGGCGCCTTCGCCGAAGAAATGCTTTTCCATCTGGGTCGCCAGGTACTTGCGCGCGCGGTCGTCGGCCAGGTTCAGGCGGTTCTCGTTGATCAGCATGGTCTGGTGCTTGAGCCAGCCCTGCCAGGCTTCTTTCGAGACCGACAGGTACAGTTTCTTGCCCATTTCGCCCGGGACCGGCGGGAAATCGAGGCCTTCGGCTTCCTTGTTGAGTTTGACGCAGTGGACGGTGCGGGCCATGTGATGCTCCTAAATTCTTGGTGACGAAAACCGGGATTATAAAGATTTAATGAAGATCTGCGACTTGCGCTGCCAGTTATACATGTGCTGGCGGTCCTTCGGCAGGTCGTCCACGGTCGCGGGCTGGAAGCCGCGCTTCTTGAACCAGTGCGCGGTGCGCGTGGTCAGCACGAACAGTTTCGTAAGACCCGCGGCGCGCGCGCGGTTTTCCATGTGCTTCAAAATGCGTTCGCCGTCGCCCTGCGCCTGCACGTCCGGGTTCACGGTAAGGCAGGCCATCTCGCCCATCTTCTCTTCCGGGAAGGGATACAGGGCCGCGCAGCCGAAGATCACGCCGTCGTGCTCGATCACGGAGAACTGCTCGATCTCGCGTTCGATCAGTTCGCGGCCGCGGTAGACCAGGGTGCCGTCGGCTTCCAGCGGCTCGATCAGCTTGATAATTCCGCCGACGTCCTCAATTGTGGCTTGTCTCAGGCTTTCCAGGTTCTCGTGGCTGATCATGGTGCCCACGCCGTCGTGGGTGAACAGCTCGAGCAGGGCCGAGCCGTCCATCTCGAACGGGACGATGTGGGCCCGGTCGACGCCGCTGTTGCAGGCTTTAATGGCGTGACGCAGATAGAAGGCCGCGTCGGGCGGCAGGAAGTTCGCCTGCAGCACGGCTTCGGCCTGGTGCGAGGACAGCTCGCGGATCTCGGTGCCGGCGGCATCCGACATCATCGGCGTTTCCGTGATGTAGATGAGCTTATCGGCATGCAGGGCGATGGCGGCGGAGGCGGCCACGTCTTCCATGGTCAGGTTGAAGACTTCGCCGGTCGGCGAGAAGCCCAGCGGCGACAGCAGCACCAGGTTGTCTTCGAACTGCAGGATCGGCGCGATCTTCTCGGCCGAGACCTTGCGCGTGACGCCGGTGAGTTCGAAATCGACGCCGTCGATCACGCCGAGCGGACGGGCGACGACGAAGTTACCCGACACGATGCTGATCTGCGCATGCGACATCGGCGTGTTCGGCAAACCCTGGCTGAAGGCCGCTTCGATGTCGAGGCGCAGTTCGCCGGCGGCTTCCTTGGCGCATTCCATGGCCGCGGTGTCGGTGATGCGCACGCCGTTGTGGAAGCGTCCCTCGACGTTACGCAGCGCGAGCTGCTCGGCCACCTGCGGCCGCGAGCCGTGCACCAGCACGATGCGGATGCCGAGTGCGACCAGCAGGGACAGGTCTTGCGCCAGCACCGGCAGGGCGCCGGCGGCCACCAGTTCGCCGGGAAAAGCGACGACAAAGGTCTTGCCGCCAAAGGCATGAATATACGGCGCGACAGAGCGCAGCCACTGGACGAATTGGGTAGGGTTTTCCATTTGCCGCATTATAATTCGCTGCGCGACTTGCGCACCAAATACCTCGTAAAAACAATGTCTGAACAGAGTAACAAGCCTTCGCCGGACGCGGCGCGCATAGCGCGCCGTCGCCTTGCGGCGCGCGCAGCAGTCCCAGCCAGTAATGCCAACAAGCCGCAGCGTGAGCCGCGCGGAGAGCTGCGTGCGCCGATGACGCAGACACCGGAGGGCCGCCTGGAGACCAAGGGCGAGCGCCGGCATGCGGGCGAAGGGCGCGGACAGGCGCAGCGCGCGCCGAGGCCACAAGGGGAACGCGTGCCGCAAGCGCAGGGCGAACGCAAGCCGCAAGGCGAGCGCGCGCCGGGCGAGCGCGCACCGCGCGACAACGCCAAGGCGCCGCAGACGCCGCGCGCACCGCGCGTCCAGACGCCGCTGCCGCCGCTCACCTATCCCGAAGACTTGCCGGTCTCTGGCCGCCGCGAGGAAATCGCCAAGGCCCTGGTCGAGAACCAGGTCATCATCGTCTCCGGCGAAACCGGTTCCGGCAAGACGACGCAGTTGCCGAAGATCTGCCTGCAGCTGGGCCGCGGCGAGAAGGGCCTGATCGGCCACACACAGCCGCGCCGTATCGCCGCGTCCTCCACCGCGAAACGCATCGCGCAGGAGATCGGTACGCCGCTGGGCGAACACGTCGGCTTCAAGGTGCGCTTCAACGACACGCTGCAGCCGGGCGCCTCGATCAAGCTGATGACCGACGGTATCCTGCTGGCCGAAACCCAGACCGACCCGCTCCTGAAGGCCTACGATACGATCATCATCGACGAGGCCCACGAACGCAGCCTGAACATCGACTTCCTGCTCGGCTATCTGAAGCAGCTGCTGCCGCGCCGTCCCGACCTGAAGGTGATCATCACCTCGGCGACGATCGACGCCGAACGCTTCGCGCGCCACTTCGCCTCGCAGGACGGCAAGCCGGCACCGGTGATCGAGGTCTCGGGCCGCCTGTACAAGGTCGAGATCCGTTACCGTCCGGTGGATCGCGATCCCGTCGTGGTCGGCGGCGGCGTGGACAACAAGCCGGCGCCGAAAGCCCAGCAAGCGCGCGAAAAACGCGACCTGATGGACGCCGTGGTCGACGGCGTCGACGAGTTGTGCCGCCTGGGGCAGGGCGACGTGCTGGTCTTCCTGCCGGGCGAGCGCGAGATCCGCGACTGCGCCGAAGCGCTTCGTAAACACCATCCGCCGCACGTCGAGATCCTGCCGCTGTTCGCGCGCCTGTCGGTCGAAGAGCAGGACCGCGTCTTCCGCACCACCAACGCGCGCCGCATCGTGCTGGCGACGAACGTGGCCGAGACTTCGCTGACGGTGCCCGGCATCCGCTACGTGGTCGACGCAGGCCTGGCGCGCGTCAAACGCTACAGCTTCCGCAACAAGGTCGAGCAGCTGCAGGTCGAGCCGATCGCGCAGTCGGCCGCGAACCAGCGCGCAGGCCGCTGCGGCCGCGTGGCCGACGGCGTCTGCATCCGCCTGTACGAGGAAGACGATTTCAACCAGCGCCCGAAGTTCACCGATCCGGAGATCCTGCGCTCCTCGCTGGCGGCCGTCATCCTGCGCATGAAGTCGCTGCACCTGACGGATGTGGAGACCTTCCCCTTCATCGAGCCGCCGCAAGGCCGCGCGATCGCCGACGGCTATCAGTTGCTGCAGGAAGTGGGCGCGGTCGACGAGACTAACGAACTGACGCCGCTCGGCCGCAAGCTGGCGAGATTGCCGCTCGACCCGCGCGTGGGCCGCATGATCCTGGCCGCGCTCGACAACCACTGCCTCACCGAGATGCTGATCATCGCCTCGGCGCTGTCGGTCCAGGACCCGCGCGACCGGCCGATGGAATTCCAGCAGCAGGCCGACGAGAAGCACAAGAAATTCGCCGACGAGAAGTCCGAGTTCCTCAGCTTTATCAAGATCTGGAACTGGTTCGAGGACGCGATCGAACATAAGAAGTCGAACCGCCTGCTGCAGGAGAACTGCCGCGCCAACTTCCTGTCGCAGGTGCGCCTGCGCGAGTGGCGCGACGTGCATTCACAGCTGCTGACCATCGTGCGCGAGCAGGGCTGGCGCCTGAACGAGTCGCCCGCTACCTACGAGCAGCTGCACCTGGCGCTGCTGACTGGACTTCTCGGGAACATCGGCTTCAAGGCCGAGGACGAGCCGGGCGGCGCTTACCTCGGCGCGCGCGGCATCAAGTTCCACATCTGGCCGGGCTCCTCGCTGACCAAGAAGCCGGGCCGCTGGATCATGGCGGCCGAACTGGTGGAAACGACACGCCTGTACGCGCGCTGCATCGCGCAGATCCAGCCCGAGTGGGTGGAGAAGATCGGCGGGCACCTGCTGAAGAAATCCTGGGGCGAGCCGCGCTGGGAGAAGAAGCCGGCCCAGGTGTCCTCGCTCGAGCGCGCGACCCTGTACGGCATCGTCGTCTACAGCGGCCGCCGGATTAATCATGCGCTGCATAACCCTTATGAAGCGCGTGAGATATTCATTCGCGACGCGCTGGTGGCGGGCGACTACGAGACGCGCCAGCCCTTCTACGCGCACAATCTCAAGCTGATCAAGGAAATCGAGAACCTCGAACACAAGTCGCGCCGTCAGGACGTGCTGGTGGACGACCAGCTGATCGCGGCCTTCTACGACGCTGAGATCCCGAAGGACGTGGTCAACGGCGCCGGCTTCGAAAAGTGGTACAAGGACGCCGCGCGCGACAACCCGAAGCTCCTGTACCTGAACCGCGAAGAGCTGATGCGCCACGAGGCGGCCGGCGTCACGACGGAACTGTTCCCGAAGACGATGAACGTCACCGGCATCGAGATGGGCCTGTCCTACCACTTCGAGCCGGGCAGCCCGCGCGACGGCGTGACCTTGTCGGTGCCGCTGTTCGCGCTGAACCAGATCCCGCACGAGCGCGCGGCCTGGCTGGTGCCGGGCATGCTGAAGGAAAAAGTGCACCTGATGCTCAAGTCCCTGCCGCAAAAGCTGCGCCGCCACTGCGTGCCGCTGCCGGACTACGCGGCGCGCTTCGTCGAGCGCATCCACGCGGCGAATGCATTCGGACGCGGCGACCTGGTCGACGTGCTGATTGCGGACGTGCGCGCGGAGACGGGCGTCAACGTGCTCACGGGCGACTTCAAGCTGGAGACGCTGCCGACCCACCTCTTCATGAACTTCAAGATCATCGACGAGAACGGCCGCCAGCTCGAGATGGGCCGCAATCTCGCCAGCCTGCAGGCGGAACTGGGCAGGCAGGCGCGCGAGAGCTTCCAGAAAATGGCGGAAGCGACACCGGCGGCAGTGGGCGCGGTGCGTGCGCACGTGGCCACGCCTGCAGCTTGGGGCGGCGGGAAGGGCAAGGCCCCGGTGACGGTGCCTGCAGCTCCCCCTGCGCCACAGGGCAAGGGGAAAGGCGCAGCCGCGCCGGCGGCCGCGCCTGCGGTCAGCCAGCACACGGGACTCACCAGCTGGACCTTCGGCGAGCTGCCCGAGCTGCTCGAAATCACGCAGGGCAAGCTGACACTGATCGGCTTCCCGGCCCTGGTCGACAAGGGCACGCACTGCGACCTGGAGGTCTTCGACGACCCGAACGTCGCCGCGCGCACGCACCGCGTCGGCCTGCGCCGCCTGTTCGCGCTGCAGCTGAAGGATCAACTCAAATTCGCCGAGAAGAACATCCCGGGCCTGCAGGGCATGGGCATGCAGTTCATGTCGGTGGGTTCGCAGGAAGAGCTGCGCGACCAGATCGTGCAAAAGGCGATCGACATCGCCTGCCTGCAGGACCCGTTGCCCACCGATGCGGCTTCCTTCAACAAGCGCAAGGACGAGGGCAAGGGCCGCATCGGCCTCCTGATCAACGAGATCGCGCGCCTGGTCGGTTCGATCTTGAGCGAATTCCACGGCATGCCGAAGCGTCTGAAAGGCCTGCCGCCCGCGGTCGCTACGGACATGCAGGAGCAGCTGGCCGGCCTCGTGCACAAGCGCTTCATCGCCGACAACGAGTACAGCCAGCTGGCCCACTTCCCCCGCTACCTGAAAGCGATGAACGTGCGCCTGGAAAAACTGCGCGGCAATCCCTCGCGCGATGCGCAACTGATGGCCGAATGGCAGAACGCCGCCAGTCAGTGGCAGCGTATCTCGAAGCAGCCGGGCAAGCAGAACGACCCGCGCATGACGGAGTTCCGCTGGATGCTGGAAGAGCTGCGCGTATCGCTGTTCGCGCAGGAGCTGCGCACGCCGATGCCGGTGTCGGCCAAGCGGCTGCAGAAGGTGTGGGAGTCGATGATCCGCTGACGAGCAGGATGGCCGTTCATCCTGTACGCTATTCCATCGTTTAATAACCAAGAAGGAAACATCGATGGAGACCGACGAAGTTATTGCCAGCTGGGAGAAGGAAGAACAAAGCGTGCGCGCGCGCCTGATGGCGCCCGGCGTTGCGTCGCAAGAGCAGGTGCGGTCGCTGTCGGGCATGGAGATGTTCCAGGCCATCTTCGCCGGCGAGCTGCCGCCGCCGCCCATCGGCGAGACGCTCGACTTCGTGCCGATCCACATGGAACCCGGCGTCGCCGTCTTTCAGGGCCGCCCCCAGCTTCGCCACTACAACCCGCTCGGCACCGTGCACGGCGGCTGGTTCGCCACGCTGCTCGATTCGGCAGTGGGCTGCGCCGTGCACACGACGCTGCCGGCAGGGCGGGGGTACACGACGCTGGAGCTCAAGGTGAACATGGTGCGCGCCTTGAATAAGGACGTGCCTTTCGTGCGCGCCGAGGGCAAGGTGATTCATGCGGGGCGGCAGGTCGCGACCGCGGAGGGACGGATCGTCGGGCCGGATGGGAAGCTGTATGCGCATGCGACCACGACTTGCCTGGTGTTCGGGTAAGAAGGCCTGATGAAAAGTCCGTATTGCCAATGAAAAGTCATCCCCGCCAGCGCGACGCGTTTTACCCGGTGGAGTGCGCCGGCTCTCCCGGCGGGTGGCGCGCACGTGTTCACGAAATCATCTTCGGCATCGACACGCCGGCCGGGCGTGCATTCGACATCGGACTGGTCATCGCGATCCTGCTGAGCATCCTGGTCGTCGTACTCGACAGCGTCCCCGCGATCGGCGGCCGGCATGCCGAAGCGATGCTCGTCCTCGAGTGGCTGTTTACGCTGCTGTTCACGGTCGAATACGCGGCGCGGCTGGCGACGGTGCGGCATCCCCTGCGTTATGCGGTGAGCTTCTACGGCCTGATCGACCTGCTGTCGGTCCTGCCTACCTACGTTTCGCTGCTGGTTCCCGGCAGCGAGGCACTGATCGATATCCGCATCCTGCGCCTGCTGCGCGTGTTCAGGATTTTCAAGCTGACGCTGTATATCGAGGAATACACGAAGCTGGCCGAGGCGCTGGCAGCAAGCCGGCGCAAGATCATGGTTTTCATTTCGGTCGTGCTCATGGCGGTACTGATCCTGGGCACGGTGATGTACGTGGTGGAAGGCCCCGCGCACGGCTATACCAGCATCCCGACGGCGATGTACTGGGCCATCGTCACCATGACGACCGTCGGCTATGGCGACATCACGCCGCATACCGCCCTGGGCAAGGCGGTCGCGTCGTTCATGATGCTGCTCGGCTGGGGGATCCTGGCTGTCCCGACCGGCATCGTCACGGCCGAAATGACGGCGCGCCGCAACGATCGCCGTCATGGCACGCGCTCGCTTCTGGCCTGCGAACACTGTGGCAGCAGCGGCCATGAGTCCGGTGCACGCTTTTGCAAGGATTGCGGCGCCAGCCTGCCCGAAACCGGCGTCCAGCGTTAGCGCGTGCAGCAATCAGGGCAGTCTTCGCGCAAGGCGGAAGCGGGCGTAGCGGTTCAGTAAATCGTTGATCAGCTGATCGCGCGTGTAGCCGGTCACGTCGTGCTGCTGCTTGTCTTCGGACCCATGGGCCATGGCCCGGTAGTGCCGCTTTTCCTGCGACGCGTCCTGTGTTTCCGCCCATGCGAAGCTGGGCGAACGGAAGCTGCGCGCGCGGATCGTGTAACTGAACACGCCGCGGTCGCCATGGGGTACATGCAGTTCGAGCAGGTCTGCGCGGTAATTTGCTTCCGGCGTGAAGCCGTTTTCCCGCATCTGGACCGCGACCGCTTCCAGCGCGGCGCGGGCGGTATCGTCGAGGAAAGCGCTGATCTCGCTCTTGTCGTAGAAGTTGGTAATGTTGCTCAGCCGCTGCTGCCAGCTCAGGTGGGCTTCTTCCGGCAACGTATCGGCCGCCAGATTCATCGGAGAGCCTTTGACTTCGGTCTGCAAGGCCCGCAGCAGGCCGTAGCAAATGAACAGCATGACGACGGCGAAGGGCAGTGCACTCGCGAGCGCGGCGGTCTGGAGCGCCTGCAGCCCGCCCGCCACCAGCAGCACGGCCGCCACGACGCCGGCGCAGACGGCCCAGAAAATCCGCTGCCAGACTGGCGGATTCGGCGCCGCGCCGGACGTGATCATGTCGATCACGAGCGCGCCCGAATCGGCGGAGGTCACGAAGAAGGTGATCACCAGCACGGTAGCAAGTCCCGACGCCACCATGGAGAAGGGCAGGTGCTCCAGTACTTCGAACAGCGCCACGGGCAGGTTGTCGGCGACGGTCTGCACGAGCGGCGCTGCGCCGCCGAGGTCGAGCGCGATCGCCGTGTTCCCGAAGACGGTCATCCACAGGAAGGTAAACAGGACCGGCACGAGCAGGACGCCGGTAACGAACTCGCGAATGGTGCGTCCGCGGGAGATGCGGGCGATGAACATGCCGACGAAGGGTGACCAGGAGATCCACCATCCCCAGTAGAACAGGGTCCAGTCGCCCAGCCAGGCGTTCGGTTCATAGGCGTACATCCGGAAGGTCCTTTGCACGACCGCGCCCAGGTAAGCCCCGATGTTCTGGACGTAGGCCTGGAGCAGGAAGACCGTCGATCCCGCAAGCAGGACAAAGACCAGCAGCGCGATCGCCAGGATGATATTGAGTTCGGACAGGCGCTTGACTCCCTTGTCGAGCCCCGTGCCCGCCGATAAGGTCGCCAGGCCCGTAACGGCGGCAATCAGGACGATCTGGACCGTGGTGTTGACCTCCAGGCCGAATAAATGCGCGAAGCCGGCATTGACCTGCAGCACGCCAAAACCCAGGGAGGTCGCGACGCCGAACATGGTTCCCAGCACGGCAAAGATATCGATCGCGTGGCCGATCGGGCCGTGGATGCGTTTACCGATCAGTGGGAACAGGCCGGAGCGCAAGGTGAGCGGCAGGCCGCGCCGGAATGCGAAGTAGGCCAGCGCCAGCCCGACGACGATATAGATTGCCCAGGCATGCACACCCCAGTGAAAGAAGGTCAGGACCATCGCCTCGCGCGCCGATTCGATCGTGCTTCCCTCGCCAACCGGCGGCTTCGCGTAGTGCTGGATCGGCTCGGCGACGCCGAAGAACAGCAGGCCGATGCCCATCCCGGCGCTGAACAGCATGGCGAACCAGGACAGGTAGCTGTATTCGGGCTCGCTATCGTCAGGGCCGAGCTTGACGTCGCCGTAGCGGCTCAGCATCAGGAAGATCACGAAGATCAGGAAGAGGGCGACGGCCAGGATGTAGAACCAGCCAAAATCGCGCACGATCTTCGCCTGGACCGCATCGAACACGCTTCCCGCCTGTTCCGGAAACAATGCGCTCGTCAGGACAAAGGCAAGTATCAGGAACGCCGATATGAAAAACACGGGCTGATTGACCTGTATTTTTGGGCGAGGGGCGGCTTGCTGCGGATCTGTGTCGGTCATCGTTTCAGCTTATCGTTGCTATTGGTCGAGAAAAGCTTACCACCCACGCGTCCGATTCCTGGGTCCGATTGGACGGCCATGACAGGCAGCTCCCGCCGCACCGAGTTCCTTGCGTCCCGGTGCTCCAGCAGTGCGTTAGCGCGGCCGTGTCTTCATGTACAGTGTGATCCATCGAAGTAGGTAGGCAGCCATGACGCTTGACTTGATACTGGCAGCCGCCAGGAGTTTTCTATTCGTGCTGGTGACGATGTTGCCGATTCTTAATCCGGCTGCGACCGCACCGATTTTTCTGAGCATGACCGAAGGTGCTTCCCCTGCAACCCGAAAGTTGCTTGCGCGCCGTATTGCGCGCAACATGTTCTGGCTGATGACAGGCTCGATGCTCGTCGGCTCGTACGTCCTCGATTTCTTCGGCATTTCGCTGCCGATTGTCCGTGTCGGCGGCGGCCTGATCCTCGCTTCCGTCGCCTGGCGCCTGCTGGGCGCAACGCCGACCACCCCGGACAGCCGGGCCGCGCTGGCCGAGGCTTTCACGCCAGACCATGCTCACCGCCAGGCTTTTTATCCCCTTACCTTCCCGATCAGCTGCGGCCCGGCCTCGATTTCCGTCGCCATTACGGTGGGGGTGGCCTTGCACGACGCGAAGCTCGTCATTTCCCTGGCGCGCATGGGGGCCGCCCTGGCCGCGCTGGCCGTGATCGGCGTCCTGCTCTACCTGGCTTTCCGCTATGGAGAGCACTTCCTGCGCATGATCGGCGAAGCCGGAACGGCGGTTTTCCTGCGCCTTACCGCGTTCATCCTGCTGTGTCTTGGCGTGCAGATCGTGTGGGATGGCGTCCGCGAACTCATGCTTGAACTGAGGCCTTCTTCCACGCTTCCCGTTACGGTTCAAGCACTCTCGCAGTTCCGGTTTGCCGGGGCAAACCATGGATAAAACCAGGACCATATTGGCAAGCGCCGTGCTCGCGGCAACGAGCGGCACATACTGTCACGAGGCTGCGGCCCAAGCGGGTCCCGCCATCGATTTCTACGGCTCCTTACGCACACAACTCGAAAGGGTCAGCCCGGGGCGCCGCGATCATCTCGGCCAGTACACTTCCTTGCGCGATGCCTATTCCAGAGTGGGAGTAAAGGCCGACTATCCGCTCGATGCCACGCTGGCGCTGACCGGTGACATTGAAATTCCTGTCGATTCCGCAAACCGGAGGCTGCGCGACCCCTACGACCAGCAGGAGCGGCTCCGGATCGCCCGCATCGGCGTGCGTTCCAATATCGGTTCGATCAGCTATGGCCAGCAGTGGATGCCGTACTACAACGCAATCGCCGCGCCAGTCGACATGTTCAGCAGTTACTACAGCGGCTTCGCGACCTATACCGTGTTTCGGGTTGCCCGCACGCTTGCCTATTCCACCCCGGAACTGGAGGGTCTTGGTTTCGCTGCGGCGTATGCCGGCAGTAGTGCCAATGCGCGCTCGACCTCACGGATCGACGATCGCCGCTGGCAGGCGACTGCGTCCTACGCACGCGGCAACGCCCGCATTGCCGCCGGCATCGATGACCGAGGCGATGCAGGCTACGGGCGCAACCGGCTGTATGGGCTGTCGGCCAGCTACCAGGCCGACAAGCTGTATGTGGCGCTCAAATACGAACGGTTCGACACCGGCAATCGTCAAGCCGGAACGTTTTCGACTGACGGCAACCAGGCCATCAATCTGTTTGGCAGCTATGCCTTGGGAAAAACGACGTTGAAGCTCATGCTCGCGAAACTGGAGAGCTACGGCGACAACATCGTTCACGTCGGCATCGATCACCAGTTCTCGAAAGAGTACAAGGTGTTTGCCGAGTTTTATCGTGAAGGGGAGACCGCCGCGCTCACCAGGCGCCGGGGTGGATTGGCCGACGCCGATCCGGGCATTGGCGGCGGCCATGCGATTGCTGCCGGCCTGCGCTACGATTTTTGAATCAGTCCCGCAGGAGCCGGCGGTTCTTCAACGTGGGTAGCCAGTCCGAGTATCCATCGGTCGATCTCATGGAGGTTGGCCCGACCCTGATCGATATTTGCCGTTGCCCGCTTGCAGCACATACACTTCGTTACCAAGCCGATTACGCAAGCGTGCGCCAACGTGTTAATTTTGCATGAGACTGCCGAATCCCCTTGACGGACATTCGCATGCACCGATCCTTCCCACTTGCCGTTCGCATCGACTGGCGCGACCTGGGCGCAGTGCTGGCCCTGGCGCTGGCGCTCCTGACCCCGGCGTTCGCGGCTGCCGAAGAAAGCAATCTGGTGCGCAGTCCGCGCGCCACGGTGTCGCTGGTCAGCGAGCACGCGGCCGTCAGTCCGGGGCAGACAGTGCGCATCGGCCTGCGCCAGCGCCTGGCGCCGCACTGGCACACCTACTGGAAAAATCCCGGCGACGCCGGCTCGCCGCCGAATATCGCATTCCAGCTGCCTCCCGGCGCCAGCGTCGGCGAGATCGCCTGGCCGGGGCCGGACCGCTTCATCATCGGGCCGGTGGCCAGCTATGGCTACGAGAACGAGATCGTCTTCCCGATGAGCTTGACCGTTCCGCAGGATGCGAAGCCCGGCAGCCGGCTGCTCCTCGAGGCGAATGCCGACTGGGTGGTGTGCGAAAAGGAGTGCATTCCCGAGGAAGGAAAGTTCAGCCTCAGCCTGCCCGTGGAGGCGAGCGCGCGCCTGGGCAGCGACGCCGTGCGTGCTGCATTCGCCATCGCCGACGCGCGCCGGCCGCAGGCGGCGCCGTGGAAGGTCGCGAGCAGCGCCGATGCGTCGGCACTGCACATGCGCGTCGAGGGCGCGGGGATCTCGGCGCAGTCGGTGCGTTCGGCCCTGTATTTCCCGGAACGCTGGGGCGTGGTCGACCACGTCGCCGAGCAAAGCCTGAAGGTGGAAGAGGGCGTACTGACCCTGACGCTGCGAAAAGGCCAGGGCTATACGCCCGCGCCGTCGGCGGGACTGCTGGCGGTGACCGATGGCGGCGGCCAACAGCGCTGGTTCGCGCTCGACCTGGTCCCCGCAAGTGTGCCCGCTGCGGCCGATTCCACTGCCGCTGCGGCTGAAACGCCTGCCAGCCTGCCGCTGTGGCAAATGGCCGCCTTTGCCTTCCTCGGCGGCCTGATCCTGAACCTGATGCCCTGCGTGTTTCCTGTGCTGGCGATCAAGGCCACGGCGGTGGCGGGCATGTCCGGCGGCGACCGGCGCGCGGTGCGCATCTCGAGCGTGTTCTATACCCTGGGCGTGCTGGCCGCATTCCTGGCGCTGGCCCTCGTCCTGCTGGCGGTGCGCGCGGGCGGCAGCGCCGTGGGCTGGGGCTTCCAGTTCCAGTCGCCGCTGTTCGTGGCCGCCATGTGCTGGCTGATGCTGGCGATCGGCCTGAACCTCTCCGGCGTGTTCGAGGTAGGTTCCTCGCTGACCGGTGCGGGGCAGGAGTTGGCCGAGCGCCAGGGCCACGCGGGCAGCTTCTTCACCGGCTTGCTCGCCGTGGTGGTGGCGACGCCCTGCACGGCGCCGTTCATGGGCGCGGCGATCGGCTCGGCGCTGGTGGCGCCGGGCTTCGTCAGCATCGTCGTGTTCGCGATGATGGGCCTGGGGCTGGCGCTCCCCTTTCTATTGCTGGGGATGTTCCCGGCCGTGGCGCAGCGCCTGCCGCGGCCCGGTCCCTGGATGATACGGCTGCGCCAGGCCATGGCCTTCCCGATGTATGCGACGGCCGCCTGGTTGCTGTGGGTCCTCGCGCAGCAGGCAGGCGAAGCGGGCCTGCGCCTGGCGCTGGCCGGCACTGTGCTGGTCGGCCTGGCGGCCTGGCTGGTTGGTTTGCACCAACAGGGCGCCGGGCGTTCATGGTGGCCGCGCGGCGCTGCGCTGATTGTCCTTGCCGGGCTGGCGGGCCTGATGCTCAACCTGCACGGCGCCGCGCCGGCGGCAGCGCCGGGCGGCGCGCAAGCGAAGAACACCGAGCCATATAGCGCCGAGCGGCTCGCCAGCCTGCGCGCCGAGGGCAAGCCGGTGTTCGTCAACATGAGCGCCGCCTGGTGCATCACCTGCCTCGTCAACGAACGTACTACGCTTTCGACAGCGGCCGTGCAGCAGGCCATGCGCGAACACGGTGTGGTCTACATGAAGGGCGACTGGACCAATCGCGATCCCGCCATCACGGCCTTCCTGCGCTCGTTTCAGCGCGACGGCCTGCCGTTCTATGTGTTTTACGCGCCCGGCAAGGAGCCGACGGTCTTGCCGCCGGTGCTGACGCAAGAGCTCGTGACGGAGACATTCGAGGAGCAATCCGGTAGCAATGCAGCAGTGATCGCCAGGCAGTAGACATCGTCGACCTTAATCCATATTCAAGGAGGATTTCATGAACCGTTTCCCACGCCGCGCCCTGCTGCGCATGATGACACTGAGCGCCGCGTTCGCCGGCGCCAGCTTCGGCTTTGCCGTACCGGCACAGGCCGCAGCCACCGTCGGCCAGCCGGCGCCTGCCTTCACGGCGGTCGACAGCAAGGGGCAGCAGCACAAATTGGCCGACCTGAAGGGAAAAGTCGTCGTGCTGGAATGGACGAACAACGAATGCCCCTACGTGAAAAAACACTACGGCGCCTCGAACATGCAAAACCTGCAGAAGCAGGCGAAGGGGGCAGGCGTGGTGTGGCTGAGCGTGATTTCGTCGGCGCCGGGCGAGCAGGGACATGTCACCGGCGCCAAAGCCGATGAACTGACGGCCAGCCGCAATGCGCAGCCGAGCGCGGTGCTGCTCGACCCGACAGGCGAGATCGGACGGGCCTACGACGCGCGCACCACGCCGCACATGTACGTGATCGACGCCAGCGGCATCCTGCGCTATGCCGGCGGTATCGACAGCATCGCGTCGCCCAAGCCGGCCGACATCGAGAAGGCCGATCCCTATTTCAAGACCGCGCTGGAATCGGTACTGAAGGGTGAAAATGTCGCGCAGGCGACGACGCGGCCGTATGGCTGCGCCGTGAAGTACAAGTCCTGATCCTGAATCGAACTCCGGAAATGGAGTGCAGACACTCCGTTTCCGGATGCCACGGAAAGCGCGCCAAGGCTTTTACAAACATCCACACGGTCTCATGAGCAAATCAATTACCGCGACAATCGTCCTATTCCTGCTCTGCCTTCAGGACTGGAATACCGCCCAGGCGGCAAACGGCCCGCTGGACGGCATCGGCAGCCAACTCATTGCATCAAACTTCCCGCTCGACACTGCCATCGACGTCGGTGTCGACAGCAGCGAATCGCAAGAAATCGATGGGTGCTTTCAGGTAAAGACCTTCGAGATAGTCGGGGCTGGCACTTCCGGGCAGGTCGTCGTGGCAATGTGCAAAGACGGCAAATTCAGCCCGAGCAATATCGATGCGACGCTGGCCAAGTGGGTAGCCGATAGCAAAGACACGTTCAAATATATGCCGCCGCACGTCGCGCAGTTCATGCTTGCAGGTGCCGATCCAGTCCCGGTTGCTTTGGTAGACGGCAAGCAGGGAAAGGCGATGACGCTCCCGGCTGTCGGTCATGGATTCGCATTGATACCGCTTGCCTATGCGCGCACGGCCGAGGGGGATGCAAGCATCGTCGTTCAAGCCTACTTGGATCCAAACAATCCTCGTAACCGGACGGAGCCAATCGCAGTCTTATTGCAAGGAATTTATAAGGGTCTTCAGCAGAAGAAAAATTGAGTGCCGCCGGGCCTGACGTGCTGGCATGTCGAGTACATTGCCGGGTGCCGCCGACGGGCGCACCCGGCAAACCTTCCCCCCAAACTAACGCTGGCCCGTCGGTGGCGTACCCGTGGTCGTCGGGGGCGTCGTCGACGTTGCGCCGGCGCCCTGTCCCGACGCACCCGTCGTGCCCGGGCTGCCGGTGTCGGTCTGGCCGCTGCCGGTGGTGCCCATCGAACTGTTTTGCTGCGTGCCGCTCGTGGTCGTGCCGCTCGTGGTGGCGCCGCTTGCGCTCGATCCCGTTGCCGCGTTGCCGCCCTTGTCACCGCCGCCCATGCCCATTGTGCTACATGCCGTCAACAGCACGGCTGTCATGCTACCGATAAGAACGCCTTGGAATCTTTTCATGATCATCTCCTTTGGTGGGTGCAAACATCATGGATGGGTCGTCAAACAGCGAAAAACAGGATCTCTACTGCGTATGGCATGTCGTACTGCGGACCGCGACGGCCAATGCTGCGGGTGCGTGCTCAGCGCGGGTAGGTGAACCCGGTCCGGATATCCATCGGCGCCAGCCTGCCGCCCTCGCGCACCATCAGGCGTTGCGGCGGCTCGTCGCCTGCCAGCGCACCCGGCGTCACGGGCAATCCCTCTCCCTTGCGCAGCAGCGGGTCGCAGCGTTCGTACACGTTGGCGCAGCCGGTGGCCTTGAGCAGCGCCTGCACCACCGGTACCTTCCACAAATCGACGCCGCCGGCATTGAACTGGCAAACCAGATACCCGTCCGTGCCGCCATAGCCGTGCACCAGCAGGCCCGGCAAGCCATCCTTGTCGCCATCGACCAACAGCATCAATGCCTGCGGATCGGCCGCGCGCCAGGCCTCGAGGCGGCGTTCGACAGCGGCCTGCACGCGCCGCTTCATCATCGCGTGGTCGACCGGCTCGTCCTCGCGCAGGGTCCAGACACGCGCCGCGATCTGCGACTTCGCGTTGTAGGCCGCGCGCGCCAGGAAACGACGCGACGAGGATTGCACGATCGCCGTCGCGCCCGGCTTGTTACGTTCCTGCGGCTTGCCGTCGACCTTTTCGATGGCGGAGAGATAGATCCACGGGTCGCCGGCCAGCAGGCCTTTTTCCTTACCCTGTTTGATGGTGATGATGAGCATGTGCGGCTTTCGTTAACAGGTGCGGGATGATACAGCAAGCCGCACCTGCTTCCGTTCGCCGCAGTCTCCTCCCTTCAGTTACGGCCTAGCCGATGTTGCTGCCGCGAATATGGCTCAGGTTCTTGTCGTCGCCACCGGTGCCCGGGCTGGGATCGAGGCTGCGGCTCTTGCCCAGTCCCGAGCCCGCGCCGGTGTCGGCCGTGCCGCTGCCGGCGCCGACGTCACCGCCGCCCGCATGGCCCGCACCCAGGCCGGTACCCATTGCACCGCTGCCCATGCCCGCGCCGCCGACCATTCCGCCTGAGCTGCCCGGCCCCATGGTCGGTGCGCCGCTGCGGTTCGGGTCGGTGCCGTAGAAGGTATGGATCTGGTTGGCCCAGTTCATGTCGCTCATGTCGGGCCAAGCGTCCTTGTTGAAGCCGGGGGCGGTTTTCAGGCGTTCTTTCTCGACATCGAGCACGAAGCGGTGGTTCACGGTGTCGAGGTGCAGGGCTTGCCAGGGCACGGCGAACAATTTTTCGCCCATGCCGAGGAAGCCGCCGAAAGCCAGCACGGCGTAGGCCACCTGGCCGGTGCTCATGTCGAGCATGATTTCCTTGATGTCGCCCAGGTCTTCCTCGCGGCCGTTGACGACGCTGTCGCCGATCAGCGTGTCGGCGCCCATCAGCGCGGGGCCCGGTCCGGCGCTGCCGCTGCGTTTGTACATTCCGTACTTGTCGCGATCTGCATAGCTCATCTCGTTCTCCCTTGTCTTCGTTCGCATGTTCGCAAAGCCAGTCCTGAGGGTAGGCCGAGGCCTTGCCGCACTCATGATATGACTCAATCGTGCAGGGGCGCGCGCGCTTGTCACGCGCCCGTCATCGTGGCATGCGAGGCTCAGCACGATCGCAGGCCACGAAGCCCAGCACTATGCGAACTGGCGCACAGAGCGAGCTCGACAATGTGACTATCCTGATAATCAATGTTTCGGAGACTACAACATGACCGTCACCTCGCGCTGCAACCATCCAGGCCCGCTGGCCAAGCTGATCCCGACCGTGTCGGTCACCTCTTTACTGGCGCGCCTGCTGCGTAAACGCTGATCCGCGCGCATCCCTGGTTTTCTAGGGATTGCCCTGGCCTCCGGCCACGCCATACACCTGCCCGGTCGTATAGCTCGACTCGTCCGCCGCCAGCGTGACGAAGGCCAGCGCCAGCTCGGCCGGCTGACCCGGACGTCCCAGCGGCGAGTCTTCGCCGAACTTCTTCAGGTTTTCCTGCGTCTGCCCGCCCGACACCTGCAGCGGCGTCCAGACCGGCCCCGGTGCAATCGCGTTAACGCGGATTCCCTTCTTGCCCAGCTGCTTGGCCAAAGCCTTGGTAAAGGCCACCTCGGCCGCCTTGGTCTGGGCGTAATCGAGCAGGTTGGGCGAGGGATCGTAAGCCTGTACCGAGGCCGTGTTGATGATGCAGCTGCCCGGCTTCATGAGCGGCACGGCCGCCTTGGTGATCCAGAACATCGCATACACATTGGTCTTGAAGGTCCAGTCGAACTGCTCGGTTGTCAGGTCGAGGATGGAGTCGGTCGAATGCTGGCGGCCGGCGTTGTTGACCAGGATGTCGAGTCCGCCGAGCTGGCGCGCCGCCTCCGCCACCAGCTTGCGGCAAAAGGCTTCGTCGCGGATATCGCCGGGCAGCGCGACGGCCTTGCGGCCGGCATCCTGGATCAGTTTCACCACCTCGCGCGCATCGGCTTCCTCAGCCGGCAGGTAATTGATGGCGACGTCGGCCCCTTCGCGCGCAAAGGCGATCACGGCGGCGCGGCCGATGCCGGAGTCGCCGCCCGTCACCAGCGCCTTGCGTCCGGCCAGGCGCCCGCTGCCGCGGTAGGTGGTCTCGCCATGGTCGGGACGCGGCGTCATTTTGCCGGCGAGGCCGGGCCAGGGCTGCGACTGGTTCTGGAAAGGCGGACGCGGATAACGCGCCGCCGCTTCGCGGGCGCGTCCGGCCGGCGGCTGTCCCTGCTGCGCCGCATCGGCTGTCTGTGCGCCGGCCGGCAAGGTCGCAGCGGCGGCAAGACCCGTGGCGACGGTGCCGACGAAGCGCCGGCGCGAGGGCTGCGTGCCGGCGTCCGGCGTCTGGTCTTTCGAATCCATGAAGGCTCCTTCGTGAAGTGGGGCAGGTGGCGGGTGTAAATGATGGTAGCGGTCTTCGGCATTGCGCGGCATACGGCAGGATTCGCTTGCCCTGCGCAGCGAACCGATCGGTTAGACTTGCGGCCTGTGCAATGAGCGGATGGCTGCAGTGAACCGAACAACGAAGATCGCATCCCTGGCGGGCGCCGGCGTGCTGGCGGCCGCCCTGGCCGGGTATTTCATCGCAGGCCAGCGCGAGCCGGGCGCACCCGGCCAGCCGGCCATGCTGCTGGCGAAACCGGCGCCCACCAAACCGTTCTGGGCGGCGCGCGTGTCGCCGCTGGCGGGCCAGGGACAGGACGGCGTGCAGGATGGCGCCGCCGCGCAAAGCCGCTTCAGCGATCCCTTCGGCGTCGCCGTCGATGCGCACGGCATCGTGTACGTGGCCGATGGCGGCGACAGCAACCGCATCCGCCGCATTGGGCGTGACGGCGTCGTCTCCACCTTCGCCGGCGGAGCCGAAGGTTTTGCCGATGGCGCCGGCGCCGCCGCCTCCTTCCACACTCCGTCGGCGCTGGCGCTGGACAGCTTCGGCAACCTGTACGTGGCCGACACCGGCAACCACGCGATCCGCAAGATCGCTCCCGACGGCAGCGTCACCACGCTGGCGGGCGACGGCCAGCCGGGCGACGCCGACGGCCAGGGCCGCGCCGCGCGCTTTCATGCACCGGTCGGGCTGGCGGTCGACAAGCGCGGCAACGTCTATGTCGCCGACACCTACAACGACCGCATCCGCCGCATCGCGCCCGACGGCCTTGTCACCACGCTGGCGGGCGGCGCGCGGCCCGGCAACGCGGACGGTCCCGCCATCGACGCCGCCTTCGATACGCCGACGGCGATCGCGGTCGACAAGGAGGGCGTGCTGTTCGTGGCGGACACCGGCAATCACGCGATCCGCCGCATCGGCCTCGATGGCGTCGTCTCGACCCTGGTTGCGCCTCTGCCGGACGAACGCCAGCCGCTGCTGCGCCGGCCCGCCGGACTGGCGCTGACCCATGACGGCTACCTGTACGTCGCCGGCGGGGGAGGACGCATCCTGCAGCTGGCGCCAGGCGGCGAGATCCGCGCCCTCGACGATGCCGACCATCCGCCGGAGTCGAGCTTCGGCGCCGACGGCAAGGTGCATTTGTACGGGCCGCACGGCATCGCGGTGGAACGCGACGGCAGCCTGGTCGTCGCCGATGCGCTGGCGCTGCGCGTGCTGCGCCTGGCGCCGCCGAAGCAGGGCGAGGCAGTACCCGTCATCACTCCGCCGCAGCAGGCGGTGCGTACATCTCCCATGCCCTGGCCGGTAGGACCGCAGGACGCGCCGCACGAAGTCGTCGGCCTGATGGGCGAGGTACGCGGCAGCTACGACGGCGAAAGCCGCGACCACTTCCACGCCGGCCTCGACGTACGCGCCGACATCGGCACGCGCGTGCTGGCGATCGCGCCGTCGAAGATCAGCGACCCGTATGCCAACTGGGGTTTCGGCTCGCCCAGCGAAGGCATGGCCGTCGGGCCGCTGTCGTACATCCACATGCGGGTCGGGCGCGACAGCCGCGACAAGCCGCTCGATGCGCGCTTCCAGATATTGAAAGACCAACGCGGCAAGCCGGAGCGCGTGCGCGTTCCGCGCGGGACCCGCTTCGCCGTGGGCGACGCGCTCGGCACCATCAACAGCATGGCCCACGTCCACCTCGATTACTACCCGGGCGGGACGCTGGTCAATCCCCTGACGCTGCCTTTCCCCGGCGTGCAGGACAGCATCGCGCCGCGTCTGCAGAGCGTGGCGCTGTACGACAGCATCGGCCGCCGCCTGGGCGCGAAGAAGGGCCAGCCGGTGCGCATCGAACGCACGCTGGGCGAAGTCTCGATCGTGGCCGATGGCTACGACCAGATGGACGGCAACCTGGCGCGGCGCCGGCTTGGTCTTTATAAGCTGGGCTACCAGCTGCTGCGGCCGGACGGCAGCGCGCTGCCCGGTTTCGAGCAGCCGCTGGTCACCCAAGTCTACGACCGCCTGCCGCGCGAGCGCGAAGCGGTCAAGCTGCTGTATGCGCCGAACAGCGGCATCACGGTGTATGGCAGCAAGGCGACGCGCTTTGCGTATGCGGTGAATAACACGCTGCAGGGCGGGCGCGTGGCGCCGGGTTCTTGGCGCGTGGGGGAACTCGCGCCGGGCGACTACATCCTGCGCATCTATGCGGCGGACTATGCGGGGCACGTCGCGCTCGAGGGGCGGGACCTGGCGGTCAGGGTAGAGTAATCGGTAGGGTGGGCGCTCCGTGCCCACCAAAACGACGAGCAGACACAGCGCCCGCATTCGGTGGGCACGGAGCGCCCACCCTACGCCTGATCGTCGATTGCAGTGTTTGCAGCAGGATGAACGCGCACGTCAGCGCAGCAGCTTCAGTCCGGGCGGCAGCGCCTCGCCCAGCATGCGCGTCTCGCTCGCCTGGTCCAGCTCCACCACTTCGCGCACCATCGCGCTCCAGTGGGCCGGCGCGCCGGACGCGCTCAGGCGCCGCAACACTTCAGCGCGCACCGGCTCGCCCACGTCGCGCGAGCGGTCGCCCGTCATGCGCGCGATGTGGGTGGCGGCAAAACCGGCCGGTTCGATCTTCTTCCAGTCCAGCTGCAGGAGTTTGCCGAGCCATTCCTCGGCCACCGCGGAAGGCGCGACTTCATGCGCGCTGGCGTGGAAGCTCTGGCGCGCGCCGACCCGGCCCAGCGCCCACAGGTAGCGCGTGTAGGTGGCGAGCGCCTTCGCGTCGAGCTTGACGGCGGCGCGCGGGATCGCCTCGATTCTCTCCATCATCCAGTTGCCGATCTCCGCCTTGTAGGCCGAAGGAATGCGCTCGAGCGAGGCGCCGAGGCGCAGCATGTCGTCTTCGCTGGCGTCGACCAGGGTGATGGGACGCTTGCCGCGCTCGGAAGCATCGGCCTGCAGGTTGAAGGCGAAGTCGTCGAGCAGGCGCAGCTGGGCTTCGGTATCGAGCCCGCCGGCGACGCGGCGCCACAGCGTCCACCATTCGGCGCGCACCTGCGTGTCCTTGTGATACTGGACGCCGGCTTCGAACATGGCCCACAACTGCTCGATGCGCCAGCTGTCGAGCGCATCGCCGAAGCCGGGACGCAGGCAGAAGCCGGCCAGGTTGAGCCAGGCGCGTTCGTGCTCTGCGGATCTGCGTCGGCCTTTCGCGCGTTCCATCAGCGCGTCGAACAGGCGCCGCAGCAAGGGCGTGGCCCAGCCTTCGCGCCTGCCCAGCAGCTGTTCGAGGCCGGCGCGCAGCTGGCGCACTTCCTTCGGATCGACCGCCTTCGAGCGGGTGCCGAAGACGCGATCGATCTTGTCGACGGCGGCGCCCAGCTGCGGCGGCAGTTCTTCGACTTCGACGGCTTCCTCTTCAGTTGCCGCGTCGCGCAGTTCGAAGGCCAGCTGCCAGCGTCCGCTGCCGTCTTCGGCCACGCAATGCACCTCGAGCGAACCGACTTCGCTCAGCGAGGCCGCCAACTGCACCGCGATCTCGCTGCGCGGCGCGGCGCCGGGCTGGGCGCGCAGCACGGTGGCGATCGGCGGCAGGCGCACCACATCCTCGGGCGCCAGGTCGGCCAGTTCTCCGGCCTGCACAGCGTGGCCCGCATCGGCCACCGTCGAGACCAGGTGGAAGCGCACGGGCCGTCCCAGGCGCAGCGCGAAGCTGCGTTCATGCAGGCGCACTTCCTGACCCGCAGGTGTGCCGCGCGGGAGCAGGCAGACGGCGCGCAGGCCGCCGCTGCCACGTTCGCCCTCGAGCAGCAGGTAGTAGCTGCGCGCCGCGCCGCTTTCGATGCCGGGCGCCGCGCCCTGGCGCGCCAGAGAGTAGGCGACGCCGCCGCGCGCCACGGCCACGTCCGGATCGGCGTTGTGCAGGATGCGCAGGGGCGCGCCGCGCCAGCGCGCCAGCGTAGCGGCCAGGCGTTCGGCCAGCGCTGCACCGCGGAACACGCCGCCGTTGAGCAGCAGGGTGTCGGGCACCGGCAGGGCTTCGCCTTCCGGCAGCCCGAGCGCCTCGCGCGCCGCCGCCGCATGCTGGCGCAGGAAGCCGGCGAGATGGCGCGTGACGGCCGGGTCGCTCGCATACGGCAGGCCGAATTCGACGATGCCGGCGCGCGCGCGCCGCGCCGCTTCCTGCGCTTCGTTCAGCGGGAAGAAACCGTCCAGCACGATGCGCTCGATATCCTCGCGGCGCAGTTCGGCCTTGCGGCTGGCGCCGATCAGGCGCGAGCCGGAGCCGAGCAGCGTGACCGTGACCGCGCTTGGCGCATCCGGCGCCAGCAGCTGTTCCTTGGCTGCGCGGCAGCGCTCCGTCAGCTGGGCCAGACGTGCGGCCGACAGCCGCGCACGCGGGACATCGATGCTGTCCTGTTCGGCCATGCGCGCCTCGACCAGGTGCGCCAGCGCCAGGTCCATGTTGTCGCCGCCGAGGATCAGGTGGTTGCCGACGCCGATGCGGGTCAGCTTCGGCTCCCCGTCTTCGAGTTCGACTTTCACCAGACTGAAGTCGGTGGTGCCGCCGCCGACGTCGGCCACCAGCACCAGTTTTGTTTCGCGCAGGTCCTCGGCCAGCGTGTCGCGGTGGCGGTACAGCCAGTCGTAGAGCGCGGCCTGCGGTTCTTCCAGCAGGCGCAGGCCGGGCAGGCCGGCCAGCTTCGCGGCTTCCAGCGTCAGCGCACGCGCGCCTTCGTCGAAGGACGCCGGCACGGTGAGCACGACCTCTTGCCGTTCGAGCGGATGTTCAGGAAAACGGATGTCCCAGTTGGCGCGCAGGTGAGCAAGGTAGCTGGCGCTGGCCGCCACCGGCGACACCTTCGGCACCTCGGACTCGGCGCCCCAGGGCAGGAGCGCCGCCATGCGGTCGACGCCCGGATGCGAGAGCCAGCTCTTGGCGCTGGCGACCAGCCGTCCCGGCGTGGCCGCGCCGAGGCTGCGCGCGAGGCGGCCGATGGCCACGCGCTCGACGCCGGCGACGTCGGGCAGCTGCCAGGGCAGCTGCAGCTGGCCCGGTCCGAGTTCTTCTTCGGCGGGGTGATAGCGGTTCGATGGCAGCAGCGGCGTACCGGCCACTTCGCCGGGCGCCACCAGCTGCTCGATCGGGAACAGTTCGACTTCGGCCGCACCCGGTGCGGAATAGGCCAGCACCGTGTTGGTAGTGCCGAGGTCGATGCTGACCAGCCAGGGTGTCACGATGCAGTACGAACGTCGAATTCGACCTTCCAGCGCTGGCCGTCACGCGACACCGCCGCCAGTTCCAGCGTACCCGCTTCGGTGGCGAGGGCGTGCAGGGTCACCTGCACCACGTCGCCCGGCGTGCGGCCATCTGCCGGCAGGGTCGCCTGGATCTCATTCATTTCCTGCAGTTCGTCCGGACCCCAGAAGTCGAGCACCTCGCCAATTGCATCCTGGCGCCGCGTGGTGGAGCCGAAGAAGCGGAAAGCGACCGGCTCGCCCACGACCAGGCCGAATTCCTGGCCAGGCAGTTCGAGCTCGGTCCCTTCTTCCATGCCGAAGGGCGCCACGCACAGGGCCTGGATCGGCGGCTCCATGCCGGGAATGGCCGGCATCGAGGATTCGACGCCGACGTAGTAGGAGCGCGCCGTGCCGCCGCGGATGCGCACGCCGCCGCCGCGCCGCGCGTAGCTGTAGTAGGCTGCGCCGCGCGCCACGGCGAGATCGAGGTCCGCACCTTCCAGCATGCGCGCCGGTTCCGCGCCTTCCATGTAGAGCCAGTCGTTGATGGTGTCCATCACGCGCTGGGCCAGGATGTTCGACTTGAACACGCCGCCGTTGAACAGGACCGCGCTCGGATGCAGGAAACTGTGTTCGGCGTTGACGCGGCCTTCGAAGCCTTCGAGTTCGGCGGTGGCGCCGGCCTGGCGCGCCAGGAAGGCACTGAGGTGCCTGGTGATCGCGGCATCCTGCGCGTAGGGCAGGCCGATTTGCGTCAGGCCGGCGCGGGTACGCACGGCAGGCCGCGCGCTCGCTTCGACGCGCGGGAAGAAGCCGTCGGTAATGAAGCTGGTGACTTCCTCGCGCGTGAGTTCGGTGCGGATCGAACCGCCGATCAGTTTCGAGCCACGGCTCGGCACGACGATCGGCCAGGTGGTGGCATTCGCGTCGGCCAGCAGGTGTTCCTTGGCGCCGCGGCAGCCGTAGGTGAGGGCGCGCATCTGCCAGGCATCCAGTTGGGTGCCGTTCGCGGCCAGCTTGCGCGCGACCAGGTGCGCGAGGGCCAGGTCCATGTTGTCGCCGCCGAGCAGGATGTGGTCGCCCACGGCCACACGGTGCGGTTCCAGCTTGCCCTCGCGTTCGAGGATGGCGATCAAGGAAAAGTCGCTGGTGCCGCCGCCCACGTCCACCACCAGCACGATGTCGCCGGCTTTCACCTGCTTGCGCCATGCGCCGCCGCTGCCCTGGATCCAGCTGTACAGGGCGGCCTGCGGTTCCTCGAGCAGGGTGGCCGAGGTGTAGCCCGCATTCCGCGCCGCTTCCGCGGTCAGTTCGCGCGCGCCCGGGTCGAAGGACGCGGGGATGGTGACGGTGACCTGCTGCTCGTCGAACGGCGCTTCCGGATGGGCGCTGTCCCAGGCGCGGCGCAGGTGCTGCAGGTAGCGCGTCGAGGCCTCCAAAGGCGAGACGCGCGTGACTTCTTCCGGCGCGTCGCTCGGCAGGATGGCGGCGCGGCGGTCCACGCTCGGATGCGAGAGCCAGCTCTTGGCCGAGGACACCAGGCGGATCGGCGTGGTGGCGCCGCGGCTGCGCGCCATCTCGCCGGCCACTGAAGTCTCGCCATCCGTATTCCACGGCAGGGCCAGTTCGCCCGGCGCCAGTTCGTCCGGGTGCGGCAGGTACAGGAAGGACGGCAGCAGCGGCAGCGCCTCGACGGTGCCGGGTGCGCTCAGCTGCGGGATCGGCAGCACGCCGTGCGCAGTCTTTTCGCCGTCGCTGGCTTCCAGGTCGACATACGACAGCGCGCTGTGCGTGGTGCCGAGGTCGATGCCGATGGCATAACGAGCGTTCACAGGCGCGCTCACAGCTCCACCTCCGCCGGCGCCAGCACGCTGGCGTCATGTTCCTTGGCCAGCTGCGGCAGGCGCACATCCGTCGCCTTCCAGCCGCGGTGCGACAACGTGCCCTTGAACGGCGCCTTGCCGACCACGTTGCCGGTCAGGCGCACGCTGGCGGCATCGAAGCCTTCTTCGAGCGTGACGCGCGATCCTTCGGCCTCGGCGCGTACGGGTGCGATCGTGAAGTGGTCCTTCAGCACGCGCGCGCAGCCTTCGTGCACGACGCGGGCGGCGGCGCCGATGTCGGCGTCGGCGTAGGCGGCCAGGTTCTCGTGGGCGAAGTCGATCAGGCGCGCTTCGCGCTGCAGCAGGGTCAGCAGCTGCAGGGCGGCGTCGGGCGTGGCTTCGCGCAGCTGGACGGGAACCGGGGCGGGCGCGGCGGCCGGGACAGGCGCAGGTGCTGGCGCAGGCGCCGGTGCGGCGACAGGGCCGACCTGGTCGTCACGCACGCGCGCGGCGAATTCGGCGTCGCCGATGGTCTTGAAGAAGGTGCCGAAGGCGAGGGAGAGCCGGCTCCAGAAAGAGGGCAGTTGGGTCGGTGTGCTCATTCTTGATGTTCTGTAAGGTGAGGACAGGCCGCGCTGTCAGACAGCGTCGGGGCCGGGGTCCGGACAAACGCGAATGATACCAGTTCGATCACGGGGCATGCGCGCACGCGGCGGGCGCAAGCGGCCGCCGTCCGTCCCCATATGCTTGCCAAAACGAGAATTGCAATGCCTGACCGGCTACACCTGCCCGGGGTAGCCGGTCTCACCACTGAGAAGAGGACTCAGCCGCGCACCGCCGCCTCGATCCTGGCAACGTCGATCTTGCGCATCGTCATCATCGCGTCGAAGGCGCGCTTGGCCACCGCCGGGTTCGGGTTGGCGATGGCATCGGTGAGCACGCGCGGCGTGATCTGCCAGGACAGGCCCCACTTGTCCTTGCACCAGCCGCATTCGCTTTCCTGGCCGCCATTGCCGACGATCGCGTTCCAGAGGCGGTCGGTTTCTTCCTGGTCGTCGGTCGCGACCTGGAACGAGAAGGCCTCGCTGTGGGTGAAGGCCGGGCCGCCGTTCAGGCCGAGGCAGGGGATGCCCATCACCGTGAACTCGACCGTCAGGATGTCGCCCTCTTTGCCGGCCGGATAGTCGCCGGGGGCGCGGTGCACGGCTTTGACTGCGCTGTCAGGAAAGGTTTTCGCATAAAACTCGGCGGCATCCTGGGCCGTGCCGTTGAACCAGAGGCAAATCGTGTTCTTGCTGACCATCTTGTTCTCCTTCGCGTTGGATTAGTCCTTGATTTCCGCTTCCACCAGTTTCGCCAGCAATTCCAGCGACTCCTGCCAGCCGAGATAGCAGGCCTCGGTTGGGATCATCGATGGAATGCCTTCCTGCCTGATTTTCAGTTCGACGCCGCAGAATACCTCGCGCAGCGTCACCGTGGTCTGCATGCGGCCGGGCAGGTTCGGGTCGTCGAACTCGGCCGTGTAGCGCAGGCGCCGGCCCGGTTCCAGTTCCAGGTATTCGCCGCCGAATGCATGGCTGTGGCCGGTGGTGAAGTTCGTGAACGACATCCGGTAGCGTCCGCCGACCCGGGCATCGAATTCGTGCACGGTGCCGATGAAGCCGTGCGGCGGCAGCCATTTGGCGAAGGCGCCGGGCGTGGTGAAGGCGCGGTAGACGCGGTCGGACGTGGATTTCAGGACGCGGTGCAATTCGACTGTGTTCGTGGACATGATCGTTTCCTTTTCTTTTACAAAGGCAAAGGCAGAGGACGACCCTCTGATGGTACGACGAACGGGGTGGCTGCGATTCGACAGCGAAGAAGGATTTTTTTCGATGAACCGGCCGCTCAATTCGGAGGAGCTTGTCCGGCATCAGTGGAAGTGCAGCTTCCGGCCAGGGATGCCGAAAGGGGCGCGCAGGCTTATACGCTATCGGCGCATACGGGCATGGGCGTATGCGAGCGCACCTGGTTGCGCCCTTCGTTCTTGGCAAGGTAGACGGCGGCATCGGCTGCGGCAAACAGCGCATGGATGCTTTGCCCTTTTTCCATTGTGGCGACACCGATGGACACGGTTGCCTGTATGCGTGGCTTGTTCAGCAGGGGCGATTGGGCAACACCCTTGCGAATCCGCTCGCCGACTTCCAAGGCCGTGGCCAGGGAGGTTTCCGGCAGGACGACGACGAATTCCTCTCCGCCGAAGCGCGCGCAAAAATCGGCCGAACGGAGGAATTCCCTCAGCCTTTGCGCAAAGGCGCGCAAGACGTCGTCGCCCACCATGTGGCCGAATTCATCGTTGATGTTCTTGAAGAAGTCGATGTCGAGCATCAGGATCGAGAAAGGCTTGCCGGAGGCGGTATGCCGCTCCACCTGCTGCTTGAGGACGTCGTCGAGCGCGCGGCGGTTCCAGTGCCCGGTCAGCGCGTCGGTGGCGGCATCGAGCTCGACCTTCTGCAGCGCCGTACGCAATTGTGCCGCGAGCGAGGAATTCGCATGCTGCAGGCGGATGCCTTCCAGCAGGCGTTTCGAGATCGCACCCGTGTAGTAGGCGGTGAGCCCGATGAAAACGCCCAGGCCGATAACATAATCGAGCGCCCGCTGGCTGTCGAGGCCGTGCAATAGTCCGATAACCGATACGACCCACAGGATGCCGATCTGCCCGTAATAGGCGACCACGTAGGTCCCATAGACCTGTGCATTGACGGAGGTGACGCCGCACAGCAGCGCCATCAGGGTCGCGTCGAGTACAGGGTCGTACCCGATCAGGAACCAGGTGAGTACACCCCATCCAAAACCGTCCAGTCCGGCGATCCAGCGCAGCTGGGGACGATGGATCGGCAGTTGCGAACCGCTGACGATCATGCGCTGCAGCACCCACAGGCTGCCGGCCCAGACCGTGAAGGCGGCTGCCAGCCACAGCACGATGGATTGGGTGGGGACACGGCCCCAGCAGAACCAGACGGCCAGCAGCCATCCGATCGGCGTGGTGCTCAGTGCACGCCGAAGCGCAATCGCGCATTCCGAAAAGCCCGTTGCACGCGCAATGGAGACGTCGGATTCGGTAGGGGATGGAGTGGTGGTCACGAGTATCGCGTATTGACGAGGCGAATGATCCGGAACAGGAAAACAGCTTGAAAGAATTTCATTATCTTCTCAGGCCAGGAGAAAGATGTCTAGAAGAAATATGTAATTCTCGCTAACTGCCTTTTGTTGCCCGTAAACATGTTGCCTTAAGATCCATCTTTACGCATCAGAACCGGTATGCCTGCCCATCCTCCGGCACCAGCACCCGCGCCGCATCCAGGCCTTGCTCGGCGACGTAATCCAGCAGCTCGCGGCGCGACTGCATCATGTGGTTGAAAGCTTCCATGTGGACGCCGATCACGGTGGCGCCCGGCGCCGCCCGGTATGCGCGGCCGAGATCTTCCTTGCCCATGATGATCGATCCTTCGAAGCCGGCGATCTGGGCGTAGCCCGTATTGAGGACGATGAGCCCGGGCTGGTAGTCGGCGATGGCGGCGTCCACGTCCGGCGTCCAGACCGTGTCGCCGGCGATGTAGACCGTCCGATGGCCTGGTCGCTGCAGCACGACGCCGACCGTCTCGCCCAGGAAACTGCCGACCATGGCCATGTGGGTCTCGCTGCCGTGCTGTCCCTTTACCGGACTCAGGCGTACACCCTGGAATTCAGTGCCGGCGCCGATCACGCGCACGTCGGTAAAACCGCTGTTGCGGATGTCGGCGGCATCGTTGGCATTTTGCGCGAACAGGGGAATGTCCTTGGGCAGCGCGGCGATTGCCGCCGCATCCCAGTGGTCCGGGTGGATGTGGGTGACGATCACGGCGTCGGCCTGGACGATGTCCGCGGTGGACAGCGGCAGCTCGACCGTCGGGTTGCGCAGGTGGCTGTTGACCGTGCCCGGGAAGCCGGGGAAGCTGTCCTTCGGCGCCAGCATCGGGTCGACCAGGAAGGTGGTGTCGCCGAAGCTGAGCTTGATGGTGGCGTTGCGGATCAGCTGGAAGCCAACCGTGGATGCGTGCGTCATGATGATGTCCTCTGTGGTGAAAGTGGAATCATTTTCTGCCCGACAGCTCATCGGCAACAGTGGCCCGATGGTCAATGTTCGATATAATCGGGCCATGGATCAACCCGCCCAGCGCATCGCCGTCATCGCCTTCGAGGGCATGACGCCATTTCACCTGTCCGTTCCCTGCCTGGTCTTCGGCACGAGCGTCGACGACGGCCCGCCGCCCTTCGAGGTCGTGGTCTGCGCGGCTGAAGGCAAGCCCTTGCGCACCTCCGCTGGCTTTGCGATTGCGGTCGAGCGCGACCTGTCCGCCATCGACGAGGCCGACATCGTCCTCATGCCGGCCTGGCATGAGGACTGCCGGCGCGCGCCGCCCGAACTGATCGCCCATTTGCAGCGTGCCCATGCACGCGGCGCGCGCATGGTGGGCCTGTGCCTGGGCGCCTTTCCGGTGGCGCAGGCCGGGCTGCTGGACGGCAAGCGCGCGACGACGCATTGGGAACTGGCGCACGTGCTTGCCAGGTTCTATCCGAAGGTGAAGGTCGACCGCGAGGTGCTGTACGTGGACGAGGGCAAGGTGCTGACTTCGGGCGGGATGGCGGCGGGGCTGGATTGTTGCCTGCACCTGCTGCGCGAACTGCGCGGGGCCGAGCTGGCCAACCGCGTGGCGCGGCGGCTATTGATCGCGCCGCATCGCCAGGGCGGCCAGGCCCAGTTCATCGAGCAGCCGCTGCCCTCGACGCCGAGCGAAGGACGTTTTGCGGAAGTGCTGAACTGGGTGCTGCACCACCTGGCCCAGCCACACAGCATCGATGCGCTGGCCGAACGCGCCGCCATGAGCCGGCGTAATTTCACGCGTCACTTCCGCCAGGCGACGGGCACTTCGTTCAAGCAATGGCTGCTCAGCCAGCGCCTGGCCCAGGCCCAGCGCATGCTGGAGTGCACGAACGCGGCGATCGAGGTCGTGGCGGGCGAGGCCGGCTTCGGCACCGCGCTGTCGCTACGCCAGCATTTTCGGGCCAACCTGCATACTTCGCCGTCCGATTACCGCAAGCAGTTTCGTGCGGGGCAGGGGAATGCGCGCGTGTGAACGGCGTGCTTACTTCGCCCAGTAATCGACCACCAGCGAACGCGCGAGGCAGGCGCCCAGTGTGGACACGAAAGCCGTGTGCGCCGGATGGTCCAGGTAGACGTCGCGGTCTTCGTTGCGCGCGAAGGTCAGCGTGAAGCAGTGCGTGAAGCTGTCGTTCAGGCCTTCCGGGCTGACGTTCGTCCCCCATTCGTAGGAAACGATGCCGGGAATGGCTTGGGGCAGAGCGGAGAAATCGCGAACGACGGACTCGATCTGTTCGGCGGTGGCTTCGTCCTTGAAGGCGAACAGGACGACGTGGCGCAGGGAAGTGGGAGCGGTCATGGTGAACGAGGATGGATGAGATGGCCGATCTTACACGGCCTGTCTCCACATCCGCCGCACGTTTTATTCCGCCAATCCCAGCTCCGTCGTCACCTGCTGCCGCAACAGATACTTCTGTATCTTGCCCGTCACCGTCATCGGAAAACCGGCAACGAAACGGATATGGCGCGGCACCTTGTAATGCGCGATCTGTCCCTTGCAGAAATCGCGGATCTCGTCCTCGTTCGCTTCCATGCCCGGCCGCAGCACGATGCAGGCGCACAGCTCCTCGCCATACTTCGCATCCGGCACGCCCACGCACTGGACGTCGAGGATTTTCGGGTGCTTGTACAGGAATTCCTCGATCTCGCGCGGATAGATGTTTTCGCCGCCGCGAATGACCATGTCCTTGGCGCGGCCGACGATGGTGGCGAAACCCTGTTCGTCGATCACGGCCAGGTCGCCCGTATGCATCCAGCGCGCGGCGTCGATCGTCTCGCGGGTTTTCTCTTCGTCGCCCCAGTAACCGAGCATCACGGAATAGCCGCGCGTGAGCAATTCTCCTTTCACGCCGCGCGGCACGATCTTGCCGTCGGCATCGACGATTTTCACTTCCAGGTGCGGATGCACACGGCCGATGGTGGCCACGCGCAGCGGCACCGGGTCGTCGGTCGAACTCTGGAAACTCACCGGCGAGGTTTCCGTCATGCCGTAGGCGATCGTGATCTCGCCCAGGTGCATCTTGCTGATCACGCGGCTCATCACTTCGGCCGGGCAGGGCGAGCCGGCCATGATGCCCGTTCGCAGCGTCGACAAATCGTACTGGGCGAAATCCGGATGGTCGAGCAGGGTGATGAACATGGTCGGCACGCCATGCAGGCCGGTGCAGCGTTCGGCCTGCACGGTGGCCAGCACCGATTGCGGCTCGAAACTTTCGCCCGGGAAGACCATGGTCGCGCCATGCGTCACACAGGCCAGGTTGCCGAGCACCATGCCGAAGCAGTGATACAGCGGGACCGGGATGCAGAGCCGGTCGCGGCTCGTCAGCTTCATCGCCTCGCCGACGAAGAAGCCGTTGTTCAGGATATTGTGGTGGGTCAGCGTCGCGCCTTTCGGGGCACCGGTCGTGCCCGAGGTGAACTGGATGTTGACCGGTTCGTCGAACTGCAATTGCGCTTCGATGCGCGCCAGGTCGTCCAGGCGCCCGTCGCCGCTTGGGACCAGCACGTCGTCGAAGTTGAACATGCCCGGCGTCTTCTCGGCACCGAGCCGGATCACGTGGCGCAGGTGCGGCAGGCGTGCCGATTGCAGCTTGCCTGGCTCGCTATTGCGCAGCTCCGGCACCACGTCGCCCAGGATCGCCAGGTAGTCGCTCGACTTGAAGGCGGGCGACAGGATCAAAGCCGCGCACTGCACCTTGTCGAGCACGTATTCGAGTTCGGAGCGGCGGTAGGCCGGATTGATGTTGACCATCACCAGGCCGGCGCGCGCGGTGGCAAATTGCACCAGCACCCATTCGGCGCAGTTCTGCGACCAGATGCCGATGCGGTCGCCCGGCTGCAGGCCCAGCGCGAGCAGGCCCGCCGCCAGCCGGCTCACGCGCGCATCGAATTCCGTATAGGTCCAGCGCACGTCCTGGTGCGGCACGACCAGTGCCTCGTTGTCGCCGTACTGCCGCACGATCTTCGACAGGAAGGGCCCGATCGTGTCGCCGATCAGGGGGAGGTCATGTGCTCCGTGTACGTAGCTCAGGTTCTGCTGCATGTGGTCTCCATGTTTCATGCGCCGGCCTTGCTCCTCTTCGAAGCGGCCCGGTGTCTCGTGATGTTGCGTCCCTCAGGATGACGTGGCTTGCAGGCGCTGGACGCCGGCGCCGATCCAGATGACCGTACCCAGGATCGACAGCGGCGTCAGGAACAAGAGCGGCACGGTCAGTTCCGGATGCCTTGCCGCGGCCCAGGCGCAGCCGGCATTCACGCAGACGGGGAGTAACAGGCGGGCCGCGGCGTAACGGTTGATGCGCGCGGTACTCGGCGCCGTGTCGTAATCGACAAAGTTCAGCAGCCTGCGATCGGCTGCGGTGGTGAGCAGGATAACCAGTCCAAACAGAATCAGTGCAATGACCAGAAAGACTTCCGACATGTGCCTTCTCCAGTTAAACGACGTGCCAGTTTCATCGGCCCCGTGGCCCAATGCCAGTCAACGATGCGTCAATCTTTTGTAGGGTGGGCACTCCGTGCCCACGCGGTACGACGCATGCAGGTCGACATGTCGCCTCGGTTGCAAGCGTTTGCAATCTTGCAGACGTTGCAGTGTGCGACTGTACGACCGCGTGGGCACTCCGTGCCCACCCTACTTACTCCGGCCGCCCCATGTCCGGCCGTTGCGCCACGCCCGCCAGCAGGGCCTGGTTGTAGGCCGCGAAATCGTCCAGCCCGCGCTTGATGATCGTGACCAGGGCCGGCAGCGGCGCGGCCTGGTAGTCCCATTCGGCGCGGCAGAATTCACCGGTGCGCTTCAGGTCTTCGCCCAGGGCGGCGTCGATCCAGCCATTGTCCGCCAATATACTGATGACCTCGCGTTCGTCGAAAGGTTCGCCCAGTTCGGCCATGGCGATCACGTAATCTCCCATTTCGACGGCCGCTTCCCAGGCGCGGATCACGTTCAGCGTGGCCGCATCCTGGCGCGTCAGGTCGCCGACAAAAGTGGTCGGGTCCTTTTCGTATTCTTCGCGCGCGCGCCGGCAGCAGCGTTCGATGGTGGCGGTCTTGCCGGTCAATACGGTGTCGTCCATATGTTCTCCTCTAGATCAGGAACAGGATAGCGGCGACGATCGTCGGTCCCAGCGCGCCGCCCAGCAGGCCCAGGGCGCCGATCGATTCGTCTTCGAAGCCGTTGCGCAGCAGCGCGGCGCCGGCCGGATTCGGCGCGTTGGCGATCACGGTCAGGCCGCCGCCGGCCACCGCACCCGCCACCAGCATGTATTTCGCATGCTCGGACAGGCCGGCGATCAGCGAGCCGAGATAGGTCAATGCCGCATTGTCCGTGATCGCGGTCAGGCCGAGCGCACCAAAGAACAGGGCGGTCGGCGCGAGGCTGGACACGATCGGCTGCAGCCACCATTGCTGCATGCCGCCCAGCACCACGAGACCGGCCAGGAAAAAGCCGACCAGCAAGCCTTCCTTCAGGATCAGGGGATCCTGGTGGCGCTGGTAGGCCTGGGTAAAGCCCAGGAACAGGAGAAACAGGCCAAGGAAGAGCACCGGGTGGTGCGCCAGCAGCACCACCGCGGCCAGGAAGGCCAGGTGGATCAGCGACACCTTGAAGGGCACCGCCTGGCTTTCCTCGACGGCGAGCGGCGCCAGGTGCTTGCGCAGCAGCAGGGTGACGACGCTGGCATTGATGAGCACGGCCAGGGCCGCGCGCCAGCCGAAGTGGGTCAGCATGTAGGCGCTGTCCCAGCCCCAGGTCGAGGCCACCATCAGCACCGGCGGCGCGGCGTAGGCGGTGAGGGTGCCGCCGATCGAGACGTTCACGAACAGCACGCCCAGCGCGCCGTATTTCAGCGGCTCCGGAATGCCCGGGCGGAAGACCTGGGGCGCGAGCATCAGGGCGGCCAGCGTCATCGCGGCCGGTTCCGTGATCAGGGAACCGGCGAGCGGCACCAGGGCCAGGCCGAGCCAGGCGAGCGCGACTTCGGTGCGCACCGGCACCAGGCGCGCGATGGTGGCCAGCAGCGCGCGCACGGCATCGAGGATGGGCTTCGAGGCGGCGATCACCATCACGGTGAACACGAACAGGGGCTCGGTGTAGTGGCGCGACTCGACATAGTCGATCGCACTGTCGCTGCCCGCGATCAGGGCCATCGCCACGACCAGGATGAAGGCCCAGAAGCCGAACACGACCTCGACTTCGCCCAGCAGGTGGAACAGGCCTTCATGGCGCGGATGGCGGTCGGCCAGGATCTCGAAACCCTTGGCGGCGAAGGTGTGGACGAGGGCGCAGGCGAAGAGGATGGCGCCGACCAGCTGGATCGTGGTCATGGGCGGCGTCCTGGGTAAGGTGAGAAAACGGTCATTGTCAGGCGAATAATGAATGAAGGCCCATTATTTCACCTTTTGATGCAGACCGGAGGGTCTGGAAAGGCGAGTTCGCTTCAAGACGCAGTCTTGAGCCTACACAAGCACAAGGTTAAATCCGGTGTTTTCAAGTTATACATATCTTGCCAAAAGCTGAACGACCAAGTACTGTATATCCATCCAGTACTTTTGCATTACCCATCATCATGTCTTGCTCACAACACCTTGCTGCGCCGGAAGATTTGCACCCGTCCTTGTGGCGCGCTTCCCAGTTGGCGCATGCGAATACGCGTTGCGTGGACACTGGCCATCCGGCCTTGTCGAAGCAATTGCCCGGCGGCGGCTGGCCAACCGGCACCCTGGTCGACCTGCTGCTGCAACAGCCCGGCATCGGAGAAATGCGCCTGCTGCGCCCCGCATTGGCCGCGGCCGCCTCGCGCCGCATCGTGCTGCTGCAGCCGCCCCATCCGCCGCAGGCGCTGGCCCTGGCCGCGCTCGGCGTGCCGCCGTCCCAGCTCATCTGGCTGCGCGCCAACCGCGGGGCCGACGCCCTGTGGGCGGCCGAGCAGGTGCTGCGCAGCGGCAGTTGCGGGGCGCTGCTGTTCTGGGCCAACCATGCGCGCGGCGAAAGCCTGCGCCGCCTGCACCTGGCGGCCCAGTGCGGAGAGACCCTGTTCTTCATGATGCGCCCGCTGGCCAGCGCCCAGGATGCCTCGCCGGCGCCGCTGCGCCTGTCCCTGCGGCCCGCCGCCGGCGGCCTCGACATCGGTTTCATCAAACGCCGGGGACCGCAGCGCGACGCGCCGCTGTTCCTTCCACTCACTCCTTCTCTGCTCCAACGCCATGCGACTGTGGATCGGCCTGTACCTGCCCAAGTTACCGCTCGAGGTGTTCAGCCCGAACTGGTCAACTGACAGCGGCTGCGTCGTGCTCGAGGGCGAGCGGGTGCTGGCCGCCTCGCCCCTCGCGCGCGCCGCCGGCATCAAGAACGGCATGCGCCGCGGCGGCGTGTTGATGCTCATGCCCGAGGCGCGCATCGTCGAACGCTCGCCCGAGCGCGAGGCGGAAAGCCTGCATGCGGTGGCGATGGCGCTGCTGCAATACACGCCGCAAGTGACGCTGGCCGAGGAATCGACCTTGTTGATCGACATCGGCGCCAGCCTGCGCCTGTTCGGCGGCATCCGCGCCCTGTGCCGGCGCGTGCGCGCCAGCCTGCGCGCGCTCGGCTTCTCCGGCTACCTCAGTTGCGCCCCCACCGCGCGCGGCAGCTGGATGCTGGCGCGCCAGCGCGCCGGCCGGGTGCTCACCATCGAATCGCTCTCACGCCGCCTCGACCGCCTGCCGAGCACGCTGCCGCCGCCGGCGCGGCCCTACGCCGGCTGGTTCGAGGGCATCGGCTGCTTCGACATCGGCGCCATGCGGCGATTGCCGCGCCCCGGCCTGCAGCGCCGCTGCGGCCGCGCGCTGCTCGACGTGCTCGATGCCGCCTACGGCATGCTGCCGGAATTGTTCGAATGGATCGAAGCGCCCACGGTTTTTCACGCAAAAATCGAACTCTTCGATCGCCTCGAGAACGCCGAGGAGTGCCTGCAGGGCGCCGAGCGCCTGGTCCAGCAGCTGACCGGCTGGCTCTGTGCGCATCAACTGGCCGTCGAGCGCATCACGCTGCTGCTCGAACACGAGCGGGGCAGGGTGGCGCGCCCAGCAACAAAGGTCGAGATCGCGCTGGGCGAACCGACCTGGCGCGACGAGCACCTGGTGCGCCTGCTGCGCGAACGCCTGGCGAAAACCGTGCTCGACGCGCCCGTCATTGCCCTCGCGCTGGAAGCCGCCCAGCTGCAGCCGATGGCGCCGCCGAGCGAGTCGCTGTTTCCCGAACCCGGCGGCAGCGAGGAAGACCGGGTGCGCATGCTGGAACTGCTGGTGGCGCGCCTGGGCCCTGACAACGTGTTACAGGCGCTGCCCCAGGCCGACTACCGGCCCGAGGTCGCCAACACCTGGGTGCCGGTGCAGCAGAAGGTGCGCGAATCGGTCCGCGCCGCGCAGATGCCGGCCGACGTGCACAGCCTGCCGCGCCCGACCTGGATCCTGGCCAAGCCGATCGCCTTATTGATGCGCAATCACCGGCCGTTTTACGGCTCGCCTTTAAAAATGGCGTCGACGCCGGAGCGCATCGAAGCCGGCTGGTGGAGCCAATCGCAGACGCGCGATTATTTCATCGCCGAAGGGCAGGACCATACGCTGTACTGGGTGTATCGCGAGCGCATCGTGGGGGCTGGGGAAGATGCGGATCCGAGGTGGTATTTGCATGGCTTGTTTGGGTAAAGGCCCAAGCCGATCAGGGACGCGACGGCGCCACGGTTTCGGCCGGCGCCTCCAAGGATGTGCGGCTGTAGTGCCGCCACAGGAAGAGAAGCGCCCCCGCCGGAATCGGGAAGCTCATCGTCCAGGGGCCAACCCATCCGGATCGCATGACGCCCCAGCCAAGCAAGTTCAGTCTGAACACCTGAAAAGCCCATTCGCCCGTCGTCCAGTTCAAGTTGAATGCCGAGAGCGTGACCAAGGTGCAAAGTGCCCAGAGCCATTTACGCTTGAGTCCTTTTGTGCGCAGACAGATGACGAGTGCATACACCGCGAGCGCAGCCGAGACGAGCGTCATCAGCAGGAAAACATAATGGACGAAGGTTTTGCCTTGCAGGGTAAATGCATTGGTTTTCGCCAGTGAAGCAGCGAGCGAGTCCACATGGAACCCAACAATCCGAAAATTGCCCGGCTCGCCGGATAATGCGGCGGAAACGAGCAGCCACCTGGAGGATGGATATTCGTATTCGAAAGCGACATTCGCAGTCCGCTCGCTTGTTCCCTGGCCGGAAAAACTGACTTTGCTCTGGAAGTTCCACAGTACCGGTAACTTTTTGACTGGGGCTTCCTTGGGCACGAGCGCATGCATCTGCTGCAGGGCCTGGCGCGCGTCCGCTTGCGTCAAACGCTGGTCGAATGCCGCTTCGATGCCTGGATAGTTTTGCCTGACCAGGCTGTCGAACATCGTCTGCAGATATTTTGCCTCTGCCGTCTCATCGAACTCTTTATCGGAAACGGGAATGCCGCAGCCCTGCAGCAGCAATGCGATAAGGAGCACCGGGAATACGTTGAATATGCCAACCCGATGAAGGACCTGGGTCTTGAAGAACGCCTTGGCGGCAAGAAGAGTGTGCATTCGACCGAATGGTAAAGTTGCTCGATTGTAAATAAATGATCATGTCATACAGACGAGCAAAGATCAATCTCGCATTACCGGCCGTTTGCTTGTTCGGGTGAGCCGGATTGCCCGGCCCACTCCATGCACTCCCGTTGCCCGCTTACTGCATTTTTTGCAGCTGGACGACGACAATCGCGCCATCGACGCGATCGGCCGAAAAGCTGACCTTGTCGCCCACCTTGATCTGGTCGAGCATGGCGCTGTCCCTGGTGCGGAAAACCATCGTCATCGCCCCCATGTTGAGGTTCGCGATCTCGCCGTGGCGCAGCGTGATCTTGCCGGTCTCCCGGTCGATCTTTTTCACTTCGCCGTCGACGACCGCCAGCGCGGCTGCCTGCTGCACCGCAGGGGCATCGTTGCCGGCGTGCTCCTGCGCGGAAGCGCCTGCCACGGCACCAGCCATGGCGAGGGCGAGAGCGAATCTGGACATCGTAGTCATGTCGGCTCCTTTTCAGTTGTAATGCTTGTACACCGTGGTGTGGCCGTCCGGGTGCACCAGCAGCACGTCGTACGGATCCTTGCGTGGTCCTTCCATGCCCGGAGAACCGAGCGGCATGGCCGGCACCGCCAGTCCTTTCGCCTTCGGTTTTTCCTTCAGCAGGCGCTTGATCTCGCTGGCCGGCACATGGCCTTCGATCGCATAGCCGCCGACCATGCCCGTGTGGCAGGACCCCAGCTGGTCCGGGATGCCGCCGCGTTTGCGGTACTCGGACGGGTCGTCGACATTTTTCACGCGCGGCGTGAAGCCGTTCGCCTTCAGGTGCTCCACCCAGCCTTCGCAGCAGCCGCAGAACTCGCTCTTGAAGACGTCGATGACGGGCGCCGCGGCCATTGCGGCAAGCGGGATGCACAGGCTCATGGCCAGTGCGGTACGGGAAACGATTTGTCGGATCATGATGGCTCCTCGGATGAATGCTCAGTGATGGCCTTTGTGGCCGGTTGGTTTGCGAACGGTGACCTCGATTGACGCCTTGGCGTCGGGTTTGCCAACGCTGTCGTGACGCACCGCGCTTGGGGACGCGCCCGTCCATTCGTAGGCCACGGTGCCGGGTGGATGCTTGTACCAGCCCGGGTCTTTGTAGTCGCCCGGCTTCTGGTCCTTGCGCACTTTGACGACGGTGAACATGCCGCCCATCTCGATGCCGCCGAAGGGGCCCTGGCCGGTCATCATCGGCAGCGTGTTGTCGGGAAGCGGCATTTCCATGTCGCCCATCGAGCCGCCCCTGTCGCCCATGACCATGTAGTCCGGCACCAGTTTGGCGATCTTCTCGGCGACGCCACGGTGGTCGACGCCGATCATGTTCGGCACCTGGTGGCCCATCGCGTTCATGGTGTGATGCGACTTGTGGCAGTGGAAGGCCCAGTCGCCCGGCGCGTCGGCGACGAACTCGATGGCGCGCATCTGGCCGACGGCGACGTCGGTGCTGACTTCGGGCCAGCGCGACTCCGGCCGGGTCCAGCCGCCATCGGTGCCGGTGACCTCGAACTCGTGGCCGTGCAGGTGGATCGGGTGGTTCGTCATCGTCAGGTTGCCGGCGCGGATGCGCACGCGGTCGCCCTGGCGCACGTTCATCGAATCGATGCCGGGGAAGGCGCGGCTGTTGAAGGTCCACAAATTAAAATCGGTCATCTCGTTGACGCGCGGCGTGTAGCTGCCCGGCTCGATGTCGTAGGCGTTCAGCAGGAACACGAAGTCGCGGTCCACGGCATGCTGGGCCGGGTTCTTCGGATGCGTGACCCAGAAGCCCATCATGCCCATCGCCATCTGCACCATCTCATCCGCGTGCGGGTGGTACATGAAGGTGCCGGGGCGGCGCGCGACGAACTCGTAGACGAAGGTCTTGCCGGGCATGATGGGCGGCTGGTTCAGGCCGGTGACGCCGTCCATGCCGTTCGGCAGGCGCTGGCCATGCCAGTGGATGCTGGTCTGCTCGGGCAGGCGGTTGGTCACGAATATGCGTACGCGGTCGCCCTCGACCACTTCGATCGTCGGCCCCGGACTCTGGCCGTTGTAGCCCCACAGGTTGGCTTTCATGCCGGGCGCGATCTCGCGCACGACCGGTTCGGCGATCAGGTGGAATTCCTTGACGCCATTGTTCATGCGCCAGGGCAGGGACCAGCCGTTCAGCGTGACCACCGGGTTGTAGGGGCGGCCGGTGGGCGGCGGTGGCGGCGGCTGCGTCGCTGCGCTGTTCATGAGGGGCGCTTCGGGCAGGGTGGCGGCGCCGGCGCGGCTGACCAGGCCGGCGCCGACCAGGGCGGCAGCGCCGGTGAAGAAGTCTCGACGGGAACTCATTGTTGCAATCCTTGATTAATGTTCGGCGGCAGTTTCGGCGGCGGTGGCGGGGGCGCCGGCCATGCCGGCTGTCGCGCCGCCGCTGCCGTTGATGGCGGCCTGCAGGTCGGTGTCGGCGAACCAGTAATCGCGCTGCGCTTCGATGGCGGCATTCACGCCGCTGATTTGCGCGCGGGCGTCGGCCAGCAGCTCGAACACGCTCATGAGCATGCCGTTGTAGCGCAGCAGGGTCTCTTCCGAGATCTTTTTACGAAGCGGCACGATCTCGTCCCGGTAGTGCCGCGCCACGTCGTAGCTCGTGCGGTAGGCGGAATAGGCTTCGCGTACCTGGGAGCGTGCGGTGATGGCGGTATCGGCGGCACGGTGCACGGACTGCATGTAGATCGACTCGGCTTTTGCTGTGCGCGCGCCGCCCCAGTCGAACAGCGGCAGCACAAGCTCGATCTCGTAGCCGTTCTCGCGCGGCGCGCCGGATTTGCTTGAATTGGCGTAGCCGGCGTCGAGCACGTTGACGAAGCCGGTGGCCTGGCTCAAACCCAGCGCGCGCGCCGTGGCTTGCGCATCGCGCTTCGCCAGCTGGACGTCCAGACGCTGCTGCATCGCCAGCGCTTCGATGTTGCCCGGCTCGCGCGGCGCGTTCGGCAGCTCGGGCAGGCGGGCGGGCAGCTGGAAAGCCGTTTGACTGCCCCAGAGACCCATCAGGCGAATCAGCCGTTCGCGCGCCGCGGTGGCGTTGTGGCGGGCACGGGCCAGCTGGGTGAGCGCTTCGGCGGAAAAGGCCTGCTCGCGCGCCTGGTCCAGCGCGCTCAGGTTGCCGACCTTCGCCATGCGCGCTGCCAGCTCGGCGCTCGCTTGCGCGGCTTCGCGCACCTGCTCCGCGTAGCTGGCCGACTGCGCGGCCGCCACGGCATTGAACCAGGCCTTGCGGGTGTCGGCCGCGAGCCGGACGGCGCTCGTTGCCGCGGCCAGCTTGGCGCCTTCGAAGCGGCGCGCCTCGATGTCGCGGCGGATCGGGATGCTCAGGAGGCCGACGAGATCGAACATGACGCTGCGTTCGATCTCGGTCTCGCCGCCGCCGGACAGACGGCTGAAGCCGACACTCGGATTACGCATCCGGCCCGCCTGCACCAGCTCGGCTTCGGCCACGCCGAGCGCGGCGAGCGAGGCGCGCAGGCCGCGGTTGTTCAGCAGCGCGATGCGTACCGCGTCGTCGGCCGAGAGCGGGGAGTGCGCCAGTCGTGCGAGTTCTTCGCCGGCCGGGTCGGTGTCGGCGGCCTGCGGCAGGCGCAGGTCCTGGCCGATACGCTCGGCCGTCATGGCGGACACCGCATCGAGGCCGCCGTCCTTCGAGAAGGTGGCGCATCCGCTCAAGGCCAGTGCCAGGACCACGGCGGCGATCGTGCGCAGCGGCGGGAAAGAGGACCGTGTCGTCATCGTGGCTTCCCTGCCTGGTGGTGTGCGCCGTGATCGACAGGAGCCGGCTGGCGCGCTGGCGCTGCCTGGTGCGCCGCCTGACTGGAGGCAGGCGCCACGGCCTCGTTCGCAGCGCGCCAGAGCTTGTCCGGCGTCGGCGCGCCGCCCTGCGGCGCGGGAGGCGTGATGACCGATTCGTAGACGATCGGCGTGACAGGCGCGGCCGGATCGGCAGGATCGGGCGTGCGCGGGGATTGCTGGGCCAGCGCACCGAGGGGCACGGCCAGGAGGGCGCCGATGAGGGCGGCCCGGGATTTCTGATGCATGATCAGTCCTCGAAATCGGCAAGGGCGCGAGCAGGTGCACGCGTGCAGGCGCAAGAGGCGTTACCGGGCGTACAAGCGCCGCGGCAGGCTCCTGCTTCGATCAGGAGACGTGAGGCCGGGGAGGGCGTTGCAGCCCGTCCGGAATGAAGCCCGGAACGAGGGCCGCCGGGGAGATCAGGAAGGCGTCGGTGCCGTCGAATGACGGCACGGCCAGGAAGGCCGAGGGCGGCGCCGCCGCGCCGATGCAGAGCATCGAGCAGGCGCTGCAGGATGAATGGGTTTGCTGCTCCGCCTTGTCATGCGCGGCATGCTTGCTTGCATCTGCTGCGCCGGCATCGCTCGCCTGCGCGCCGTGATGCGCATGCATGCCGGCGTCCACATTGTGCCGCATATCGTGATGCATGCCGTGATGAGACGCGGCGACAGTTTCGACCTGCTGGCTGAGCTGGCGCTGACCCGGCACGCAGGACATCCCGACGCTGGCAGCCATCGCATGCAGCGGTAGTATGGCCATCAGCAGCCAGACCAGGAATGTCTTGATCGAACGGTTCATAGGTGCGCCGAGTATAGCATGGCGGTTTTTGGCCTGAACACAGCCGTTGCGCTTCTTGCACAGTGTCCTGATACGGTGCAGAGTAAGGCCTTCATTGCAACAGAAAGACAACATGTTCACAGAACGCGTCGAGTTCCAGGGACCCCACGGCAAACTCGCAGCCAAGCTCGATATGCCGGACAGCACGCCGCGCGCCTACGGTGTCTTCGCCCACTGCTTTACGTGCAGCAAGGACGTGCTGGCGGCGAACCGCATCTCGCAAGGCCTGGCCGAGCGCGGCGTCGGCATGCTGCGCTTCGATTTCGCAGGACTCGGCGCCAGCCACGGCGACTTTGCGGACACGAATTTTTCTTCGAATGTGGAAGACCTGGTGGCCGCAAGCGCTTTCCTGCGCGAGAAATTCGCGGCGCCGCGCTTGCTGGTCGGACACAGCATGGGCGGCACCGCCGTGCTGGCGGCGGCGCACCGGATTCCCGAATCGAAGGCCGTGGTGACGATCGCCTCGCCCAGCAATCCGCATTATGTCGTGAATGCCTTGCTGTCCGAACACCTCGATACGATTGCCCAGCTGGGTGAAGCGCGCGTGAAACTGGCGGGGCGCGATTTCAATATCCGCCAGCAGTTCGTCGAGGATGCGGCCGGGCACGAACTGGCCGAGCGGATCGCGCAGCTGAACCGCGCGCTGCTGGTGATGCATGCGCCGAACGACGATACGGTGGAGGTGGCGAATGCGTTGCGGATCTTTGAGCTGGCTTCCTACCCGAAGAGTTTTGTGTCGCTCGACGGGATGGATCACCTGGTGACGGCGAGGGAAGACGCGGCGCAGGTGGCGGCGATGATCGCGGCGTGGAGTGGGCGGTATATCGACGGTATTTGAACGGTAACGCGGGCATATGGTGGGCACGGGGCGCCCACCCTACCCTGGTCGACCGTAGGGTGGGCGCCCCGTGCCCACCACACCAGCGTCAACCAGGTTTATTCGTCGAACTCTTCCGCCAGATTCCTCCACCCGCGGCTCTTGGCAAACGGCGCAAATTCCTCCGGCGCCTCGAGCACGATCAGCTTGCGCTCCTGCAGACCCGGATCGCTGAGGCCGAAGTCCGGGCCACGATAGCCGAGTGCGCGCAGGCGGTCGATGATGGCCTTCACGAGGACCTTGTCCTGGTGCAGGCCGGCGTCGATGGGCGCGGCGAAGTCCACGTACACGTCGATGATCCCGTAACCCTCGTCGAAAATGCGGATCGCCTTGACGTCGTGGGAACGGCCGGTGCTGTCCACGGCCTTGAACGGGCCGGACAGTTCAATGTCGGTATCGGTAGTCATGGCGGCAGCATACCACCGCCATGATTTTCGGGATTTTTACTTTACGGCCTTGTAGATCGCTTCCAACCGATCCGGCGTGCCATTGATGCGTTCCAGGCGCGGATAGCGCAGGCCGCCGTGGTAGTCGAGCGAGATGGTGCGCAGGTTGTTGCCCTTCCTGACCAGCAGTTCGATCGGCGCCTTGCTGTCCTTCGACGCCTTCACGGCCGCCTTCAGCACTTCCGGCTTGAACACCTTGTTGTTCACCGCGACGATGGTCGTGTTGCCCGCCAGGCCGGCGCGGAAGCCGACGCCGTCCCACTGCACGTTGCTCACGCCGCCATCGGCGCGCACCGAGAAGCCCAGCGAATAGCTGAAGTCGGCCGACTTGCTGCGGTCCTCGGCAGACTTGATGTAATCGGTCGGGGTGTCGGTGTAGACCAGCTTCCAGCCGGCGCGCTGCAGGCCGTCGAGCGGGGCGCCCGGGCCGTGGCCGTCCAGGCGCGTGCGCAGGAAGGGCGCCCAGTCGAACTTCTGCACCTTGTTCAAGGCCGCGACCACGTCCTCGAAGGTGTAGAAGGCGGGAAGCATGCTGCCGTCGTTGATGCCGTAGAAGGCGCGCGCGAAATCGTCGAGCGAGCGCTTGTCACCGGACAGTTCGCGGATCCTGGTGTCGACGTCGAGCCAGATCAGCGCGCCTTCCGAATAATAATCCTCGCCGCGCTGCCAGTTGCTCCAGCCGAGGGCGCGGCGGGCGATGACGATCGGGTCGTTCACCGTGTCCTGCATTGCGCGCCATGCGCGACCCTGCACGTTGTCGTAACGCGCGGCAGTCGCCGCCAGCGCATCGCGCGCGCCGGCTTGCGAGACCAGGCCGGAACGCGCGCCCAGCACGCCGCCCCAGTACTGGGTCTGGCCTTCGTAGACCCAGAGCAGCTCGTTCTGCAGCGGGGTATTGAAGTTCGGGACGTTCTGGCCGGCCGGGCGGCGGAACTTGCCGTTCCACGAGTGGGTGTACTCGTGCGGCAGCAGGTCGCGGCCCGCTTCCCCACGCGCCCACTCGGTGAAGTAGCCCGGCTTGACGCCGTTCTCGCTCGATTGATGGTGTTCGCGGCCGATGCCGCCGAAGTCGTCCGACAGGGCCAGCAGGAAGTCGTAATGATCGTAGTGGTGCGAACCGAAGAGCTTCTTGGCTTGCGTGACCATCGCGCGGTGGGCGGCGATCTGCTCCGGCTTGGCTTCCAGGCTCTCGGCGTTATCCGCCACGACGTTCAGCGAGACGCGCACCTTGGCGCCCGGATCGAGGTCGAACTGCTTGAAGTGGCGGCCTGCGAACAGGGGCGAATCGATCAGGGTTTCCAGGTCGTGCGCCTTGAACTGCACCTCGTCGCCGGTACGCGTGGCCGTCTCCAGCGCCGTGCCGTACTGCCAGCCTGCCGGCAGCTTCAGCGAAGGCTGCACCGTGATGCGGCGCGCCACATAGCCGGCCGGGTAGAGCGTCACCGACGGCCACTGCAGGCCGAGGATGTCTTCGGTCAGGACGACGCGGCCCTGGCTCGGATCGAGCGGCGACAGGAACTGGTATTCCGCTTCCAGGGTGGTCACGCCTTCAGGGATATTCACATGGAAGGCGAAGACCTCGACCGGGTCGCGCGTCCACTCCACCGGTTTGCCGTTGGCCGTGAACTTCAGGCCGGCCAGCTGCGTCAGCGGACCGCTCGGACCGTGGTTCGCCGGCAGCCATTGCGGATACAGGAAAGTCATCGGACCAGGCTTGACCGGCACCGTCATGTGCATGCGGAAGATCTGCTGCGTGAGGTTGGTCGCATCGACTTTCAGGACGATGGTGCCGGGGTAGGGCTGGTCGACCGGGGCGGGAACGGCGGCGTGTGCGGGGAAGGCCAGTGCGAGTGCAAGAGCAAGGCCGGAAGCGGTCTTTGCAACGAAGGAAGAGGTCATCTTGTAGTCGGTTCAAGGGACAAAACCGGACGAGTGTAGCACGCAGGAGTTATCAAAAAAGCTGCTACATACTCTGAAACAAGAGTGCAAATAAAATTTGCAAAACGGCTTAAAAATCCGTATTTCGTATCCCTTGAAAATGGCTTGGCATGGCATTAGATTGGTCCCAACGGATGCTCACGATGAGGTCCGTCAACTTATCGCTTAACTTTTACAAGGATATTTATCATGCGTACTTTTGATCTCGCACCCCTGTACCGTTCCGCCATCGGCTTCGACCGCCTGGCCAGCCTGCTCGAGCAACGCGCCGAATCGCAGCCGAGCTATCCGCCGTATAACGTCGAACTGCTCGCCGAAGACAAGTACCGCATCGTGATGGCCCTGGCCGGCTTCACCCGCGATGAAGTGGAAATCGTCTCCGAGCGCGACACCCTGCACGTGACCGGCCGCAAGCAGAAGGACGCCACCGAGCGCACTTACCTGCACCGCGGTATCGCCGCCCGCGACTTCGAACAGCGCTTCCAGCTGGCGAACCACGTGAAGGTCACCACCGCGTCCTTCGACAACGGCATGCTGACCATCGACCTGGTGCGCGAAGTGCCTGAAGCACTCAAGCCGCGCAAGATCCAGATCGGCGACGCGAATGGCACCGTCGACAATGTTCAGCAAATCGAACAGCGTCAGGCAGCCTAAGACGGGCACGATGTAAGGTAGTACAGTAGTAGCGAAAAGGGTGCCCGCGGTTAGGGTGCCCTTTTTCACGTCCGGAGCCGGACAATTTTGTCCGAACACGTAGGGTGGGCGCTCCGTGCCCACCGCACGCATGCATCGTGTCTGCGCATCGATGGTGGGCACGGGGCGCCCACCCTACGCGAAACATCGCATGTCTTCAGCTTCCCTTAAGGCAGAGCTTAAGCATGTTCTAAGACGAATCGGCGACACTAATCATCATCGATACACCGTATCAGCCAACCCTTTCATCCAGGAGCACGTCCATGCAAACCGAAGGTGCAGTCACCGCCATCACCGCAAAACGTCTCACGCTGGCGCTGTGCGCAGCGGGCGTTATCGGCGGGGCGGTCGGAGCGATTACCGTCAACCATAACAATGCCACCGCCCAGAGCGCGCCAGCCGTCGCTGCAGCGCCCGCACCTGTCACCGCTCCACCGGTAGCGGCAGGCGCGCCGGCCGCCACCGTCACGCTGCCCGACTTCACCCGCATCGCCGCCCAGAACGGCAAGGCGGTCGTGAACATCCGCGTCGTCGGCAGCACCAAGACCGGCGCGCGCGGCGGTCCGCAGATCGATCCGAACGATCCTTTCTATGAATTCTTCCGACGCTTCCAGGGCCCGCAATATCCGCGCGGCGGAGGCGAGGTTCCCGTTATTGGCGCCGGATCGGGCTTTATTGTAAGCCCGGACGGCGTCATCCTGACAAATGCGCACGTGGTGCAGGGCGCCAACGAAGTCACGGTCAAGCTGCAGGATCGCCGCGAGTACCGCGCGAAAGTCCTCGGCTCCGATCCCGCGACCGACGTGGCGGTGCTGAAGATCGATGCGAAAAACCTGCCGACCGTCCCGCTCGGGAATGCGCGCTCGCTGCAGACCGGCGAATGGGTGCTGGCGATCGGTTCGCCCTACGGCCTGGAGTCGACCGTGACGGCCGGCGTGGTGAGCGCCACCGGCCGCAACCTGGGTAACGAAAGCCAGGTCCAGTTCATCCAGACCGACGTCGCCGTCAACCCCGGCAACTCGGGCGGCCCGCTGCTCAACACCCGCGGCGAAGTGGTCGGCATCAACTCGCAGATCTACAGCCAGACCGGCGGCTACCAGGGCCTGTCCTTCGCGATTCCGATCGACGTCGCAGCGCGCATCAAGGACCAGATCATCGCCACCGGCAAGGTCCAGCACGCGAAACTCGGCATCTCGATCCAGGACGTGAACCAGGGCTTCGCCGATTCGTTCAATCTGGCTTCGCCCGAAGGCGCCTTGATCGCCAACGTGGAACGCGGCAGCGCCGCCGAACGCGCCGGCCTGAAGGCGGGCGACGTGGTGCGCAAGGTGAACGGCCAGGCCATCATCGGCTCGGGCGACCTGCCGGGCATGCTGGCGGTCTCCAAGCCGGGCGACAAGGTCGCGCTCGACGTCTGGCGCGACGGCAAGATCGTGCGCCTGAACGCGACCCTGGCGAACGCCAGCGACAAGGCCGCACCAGGCGAGCGCGAGGAGGTGGCCGGCATCGACAAGGGCGCCAAGCTGGGCCTGGCCCTGCGTCCGCTCGACCCGACCGAACGGCGCCAGAGCGGCATCGCCTCCGGCCTCCTGATCGAGGATGCGGGCGGTCCGGCGATCGCGGCCGGCGTGCAGCCGGGCGACGTGCTGCTGTCGGTGAACGGCAAGCCCGTCTCCACCGTCGAGCAGGTGCGCGACATGGTCGGCAAATCCACGAAGTCCGTGGCCTTGCTGATCCAGCGAGGGAATGACAGAATCTTCATTCCGGTGCGGATTGGCTAAGACGCCTTTGCCAGCGCAGCCGGATCAGACAACGAGAGGTAAGTGATGCGGCTGCTCCTGGTGGAAGACGATACGATGATCGGCGAAGTGGTGCTCGACCTGCTGAGGGCCGAGCACTATGCCGTCGACTGGGTGAAGGACGGCGAAATGGCCGACACCGCCCTGATGCAGAACCAGAACTACGACCTGGTGCTGCTCGACCTGGGCCTGCCCCGAAAAGACGGCCTCGACGTGCTGCGGTCCATGCGCACCCGCAAGGACCGCACCCCGGTACTGGTCGCCACCGCGCGCGACTCGGTTGCCCAGCGCATCGCGGGTCTCGACGCCGGCGCCGACGACTACGTTTTAAAACCCTACGACCTCGACGAACTGCTGGCGCGCATCCGTGCGCTGCTGCGGCGTGCCGCCGGGCGCGCCGAACCCGTCTTCGAATACAAGAACATCTCGATCAATCCCGCGACCCGCGAAACCCTGGTCGACGGCGAACCGGTCTCGCTGTCGGCGCGCGAATGGGCGGTGCTGGAAGCCCTGGTCTCGCGGCCGGGCGCCGTGCTGTCGCGCGCCCAGCTCGAGGAAAAGCTGTACAGCTGGCGCGACGAGGTGAGCAGCAACGCGGTCGAGGTCTACATCCACGGCCTGCGCAAGAAGCTCGGCAGCGAACTGATTCAGAACGTGCGCGGCGTCGGCTACATGGTTCCGAAAGCATGAAGGTCACCCACTCGCTGCGCGGGCGCCTGTTGTGGTTCCTGCTGGCGGCCATCACCCTGGCGGCGCTGGCGCAAGCCTCGATCGCCTACCGCACGGCGCTGGACGACGCCGACCAGATCTTCGACTACCACATGCAGCAGATGGCCTTGTCGCTGCGTTCCAGCACGCCGCTGTCGAACACCGAAGCGAACGAGCGCGTCGAATCCGCGCCCGGCAACGACGACCTGGTTGTGCAGATGTGGTCCCCCGACGGCGTGCAGGTCTTCCACAGCGTCTCGCGCGCGCGCCTGCCGCAGCGCGCGGTGCTCGGCTTTTCCAACGTGAAGGCGAACGGTACGACTTACCGCGTGTTCTCGATCCAGACCAACAACCAGACCGTGCAGGTGGCGCAGGACCTGGCCGTGCGCCGCAACATGGCGGGTAATCTGGCCTTGCGTACGCTGGGCCCGATCGCCGTCATGATGCCGATCCTGATGCTGGTCGTGTGGTGGGTGGTCAGCGGTTCGCTCGAACCCGTGGCGCGCGTGCGCAAACAGGTGGCGCGCAGACAGGCCGACGACCTGTCGCCGGTCTCGGAAGCCGGCCTGCCGGACGAGGTGCGGCCGCTGGTGCACGAACTGAATTTGCTGTTCGGGCGCGTGCGCACCGCCTTCGACGCCCAGCAGCACTTCGTTGCCGACGCCGCCCACGAGCTGCGCACGCCATTGGCCGCGCTGCGCCTGCAGGCGCAAAGCCTGGACCGCGCCGCCGATCCGGAAGCGAGGAAGGTGGCCGTCAGCCGCCTCACCGCCGGCATCGACCGCGCCACGCGCCTGGTCGAGCAGCTCCTGGTGCTGGCGCGCCAGGAAGCCTCGGCCGCGACCGGCGCCGCGCGGCAGCAGGTCGACCTGGCCGAGCTGGCGCGGCGCACGGTGGGCGACCTGGTGGGTCTCGCGCAGGCCAAGGACGTCGACCTCGGCCTGCAGCACGCCGACGCCGCCACCATCGACGGCCAGCCCGACGCCCTGCACATCCTGCTGCGCAACCTGGTCGAGAACGGCGTGAAGTACACCCCGAACGGCGGCACGGTCGACATCGCCGTGCGCGCCGACAAGGACAGCGTGGAAGTCGTGGTCGAGGACAGCGGCCCGGGCATCCCGCCTGAGGAACGCGAGCGCGTCTTCGACCGCTTCTACCGCGTGGCGGGCAGCGAAGCGGCGGGCAGCGGCCTGGGACTGGCGATCATCAAGGCGATCGCCGAGCGGCATGGGGCGAGCCTGAAGCTCGACAAATCGGAGCGACTGGGCGGCTTGGCGGCGAGCGTACGTTTCCCGCTGTAGGGTGGGCGCCCCGTGCCCACCAAAACGATGCGCCAACGCGGCGCATGCATTTGGTGGGCACAGAGCGCCCACCCTACAAATAAAAAGGGACTGGTTTCATCCAGTCCCTTTTCATTCATATCGATGCTAAGGTTTAATCCACCGTCGCGCCGCTGTCCTTCGCCACCTTCGACCACTTGGCCGACTCGGCGTGGACGAACTTGGTGAAGTTTTCAGGCGTATCGGCCAGCATTTCCGAACCCGTCTCGGCGCGCACCTTGGCGAATTCCGGCGACTTCATGAACTTGATGGTCTCGGCATTGATCTTGTCGACCACGGCCTTCGGGGTCTTGGCCGGTGCGAACAGGCCGTACCAGGCGTAGGACTCGAGCTGAGGGATACCCAGTTCGGCGAAGGTCGGCACGTCCGGCAGCAGCGGCGAACGCTTGGCGCTGGTGATGGCGATCGGCTTCACTTTGCCGCTCTTGATGTGCGGCATGATGGCGATGGTGCTGTCGAACATGATCGGGATGTGGCCGCCCAGCAGGTCGGAAATCGCCGGCGCCGAGCCCTTGTACGGGACGTGCACCATGTCGAGCTTCTGGACGCTGTTGAACAGTTCGCCGGTCAGGTGCTGCGGCGTGCCGTTGCCCGAGGAGCCGAACGAGAACGAACCCTTCTTCGACTGGATGTAGGCCATCAGTTCCTTCAGGTTCTTGGCCGGCACCGAAGGATTCGCCACCAGCACCAGCGGCACGCGCAGCAGGTTGCTGATCGGGGTCAGGTCCTTCAGCGGATCGAAGGTCATGCCCTTGTAGACGCTCGGATTGATGACGATCGGCGCGCTCGAGGTGATGAGCAGGGTGTTGCCGTCGGCTGCGGCGCGGGTCACGGCCGCGGTACCGATGTTGCCGCCGCCGCCGGCGCGGTTATCGATGACGAAGGATTTGCCGAGCGACTCGGTCATGTGCTTGGCCCATGGGCGGGCAGCGATGTCGGACGGACCGCCCGGCGGCCATGGCACGACGACCGTGACCGTCTTGTCCGGCCAGTTCTGGGCCACGGCGCTCAGCGATACGACCGAGGCAGCGAAAGCGAGGGCGAGCGATTTGGTGAATAGCTTCATATCCGACATCCTTTGGTTGATTGTCCATCTGACCAGCAGATTTTACACGAACCAACACCCGCACAGAATACCGACACTTTTCCTCTGAGCCACACGATACATTGCCTGGAAGCCAGCGCTTCAGGTATCTTCTTGTTTTGCCTGTAAGACAATTTCATTCAGTAATGTAATTAACCGGTTCCGGTAATGCGTTACCGCGGCCAAGCCAGGGGAAGAAGTAGATGAACGAGTTAGTCAGCAGCATCAACGGCATTATCTGGAGTCCGGCCCTGATCGCCCTATGCCTGGGCGTGGGCCTGTATTTTTCGCTGCGCTCGCGCTTCCTGCAGGTGCGCCACGCGAAGGAAATGATCCGCCTGATGTTCGAGGGTAAAAGCTCGGCCCAGGGCGTCTCGTCCTTCCAGGCCTTGAGCATGACCCTGGCCGGCCGCGTCGGCACCGGCAACATCGCCGGCGTCGCCACCGCCATCACCTTCGGCGGTCCGGGCGCCATCTTCTGGATGTGGGCGGTGGCCTTCCTCGGCGCCAGCTCGGCCTTCGTGGAGTCGACCCTGGGCCAGGTCTACAAGGAACAGATCAACAAGGAATACCGCGGCGGCCCGGCCTTCTACATCGAGAAGGGCCTGGGCATGAAGTGGTACGCGCTGACCTTTGCCTTTGCCACCGTGCTCGCCACCGGCCTGCTGCTGCCGGGCGTGCAGGCCAATTCGATCGCCGAAGGCCTGCAGACGGCCGTCGGCCTCGACCGCACCGTCACCGCCGTCGGCCTGGCCCTGGTGCTCGCCTTCATCATCTTCGGCGGCGTCAAGCGCATCGCCACCTTCGCCGAAGTGGTCGTGCCCTTCATGGCGCTCGGCTACATCCTGGTCGCCGTCTTCATCATCGTGATGAACATCGAGCGCCTGCCTGAAGTCATGTCGCTGATCTTCCGCTCCGCCTTCGGCATGGATGCGGGCTTCGGCGCCATCCTGGGTCTTGCGATCCAGTGGGGCGTGAAGCGCGGCGTGTACTCGAACGAAGCGGGGCAGGGCACCGGCCCGCACGCCTCCAGCGCCGCCGAAGTGAGCCACCCGGCCAAGCAGGGCCTGGTGCAGGGCTTCTCGGTCTACATCGACACCCTGTTCGTGTGCTCGGCCACCGCTTTCATGCTGCTCATCACCGGCCAGTACAACGTCGAAGGCCCGGACGGCAAGGCCATGTTCACCGGCGTGCAGGGCGTGGCCAGCGGCCCGGGCTACGTGCAGACGGCGCTGGAAAACGTGATGCCGGGCTTCGGCGCGATCTTCGTGGCGATTGCGCTGCTGTTCTTCGCCTTCACCACCATCGTCGCCTACTACTACATCGCCGAGACCAACATCTCCTACATCGACCGCCACGCGAAATACCCGTGGCTGAAGTTCCTGCTCAAGGCAGCGATCATCGGCGCCACCGTCTACGGCACCGTCAAGACCGCGGACCTGGCCTGGGCCCTGGGCGACATCGGCGTCGGCCTGATGGCCTGGCTGAACCTGGTGGCGATCGTCCTGCTGCGTAACGTGGCCTTCAAGTGCCTGCGCGACTACGAGGCGCAGAAGGCACAGGGCAAGGATCCGCAATTCGATCCGGTGGCGCTGGGGATCAAGAATGCCGATTACTGGGAACGGCGCGTGGCCGGTGCGGGTGGAGCGAAACCGGACGAGCGCGAGAAAGTGGTCGCCTGATCGGACAAACGGCAGCTTCGGCTGCCGTTGTCGTATCGGCCGTATCAAGCCCGGGCGATCTGTGCCAGGATCTCCGTCAACTGGGCCATGTCGGCCGGCTTGACCAGGTGATGGGCAAAGCCGGCCGCGAGCGACTGGCGGCGGTCGCTCTCGTGGCCGTAGCCGGTGACGGCGACCAGGACCGCGCCGCTCGACTCCGGCTGCGCGCGCAGGCGCTGGGCCAGCTCGTAGCCGTCCATCTCGGGCAGGCCGATGTCGAGGATGCAGGCGTCGAAGCGCTCCTCGCGTGCGCGCGCCAAAGCGGCATGCGGGCCGTGCTCGACGCCGACCCGGTGGCCCAGGCTTTCCAGCACCAGCGCCAGCATCGCCGCGGCGTCGGCGTTGTCGTCGACCACCAGCAGGTTCAGCGCCTGGTGCGCGGGGCCGGCCGCCGCGGCGGCGCCGCCGGAATCCGCGGGCGTGCTGTCAGCCAGGCGCGGCAGGCAGACGCAGAAGCGGCTGCCTTGTCCGAGTCCGCCACTCTCGCAGCTGACGCTGCCCCCATGCAGTTCGACCAGGCTCCTTACCAGCGCCAGGCCCAGTCCCAGGCCGCCCGCGGAACGGTCCGAACTGCGTTCGGCCTGCGCGAACAGCTCGAACACGTGCGCCGCCAGGTCGGGCGTCATGCCGATGCCGTCATCGGCGATCTCGATCGTCACGCGCTCGTCGCGTATCTCCGAGCGCAGCGTGATCGTGCCGCCTTCCGGCGTGTACTTGGCGGCGTTGTTCAGGATATTCGTGATGACCTGCACCAGGCGCTTCTTGTCGCCCAGGACCCGCGTGGTGTCGGGCGCGACGAAGGTCTGCAGCCGGTGGCCGCGGGCCTGGATCAGCGGCGCCACCTGCTCGATCGCATCCTGCACCACATGGCGCATGTCGAGCGGTTCGTTGTCCAGCTCGACCAGGCCGCGCGTGACCCGCGAGACGTCGAGCAGGTCGTCGATCAGGTGGGTCATGTGGGCCACTTGCCGTCCGATGATCTGGCTGGTGTGGCGCACCCGGCCCTCGTCGAGCCTGCCCATGCTGAGCAGTTGCGCGGCCGCGCCGATCGGCGCCAGGGGATTTCTCAGCTCGTGCGCCAGCATGGCGAGGAATTCGTCCTTGCGGCGGTCGGCGTCGCGCAGGCCGGCCTGCGCGCGGGCGCTGTCGACGGCGAACCAGGTGCGGTCGACCATGTCTTCGGCGATGGCGAGCTGCTCCTGCGTCCAGTGGTGGACGGCGTCGTCGTGCACGCTCAGCACCGCCCGCAGGCGGCCGTCCTTCATCAGCGGAATCGCCAGCACCGCGCGGATACCCAGGGCGGCGTAGTTCGCCAGATGGGGCAGGGCGGCCGATTCGCGCGTGATGTCGTCGATGACGAGATTGCGGCCGGCGCGCAGGATCTCCACCACCGGGACGCCGAAATCGTCGAGCGTCAGGGACATGCCCGACAGCGAGGCCATGCTGCCGTCGGTCCAGTCGCGCTTGAGCGAGAGGGTGGCGCCGCTGTCGTCGGCTTCGGCGTAGATCACGCGCCTGGCGCCCAGACGGGCGCCGAGCAGCTCGCAGGCCACCGCCGTCACCTCTTCCGGATCGAGCAGGGGACGGATGCGGTCGGCCAGCGCCAGCTGGAAGGAATGGCGCTGCTCCGCCACTTCGAGCGCCATCTTGACCATCTTTTCTTCGTGGATGTCGGTCGAGGTGCCGAACCAGCGCTCGATCCTGCCGTCGCCGTCCATGAAAGGTTCGGCCCGCACCAGGAACCAGCGGTACTCGCCGCTGCGCGAGCGGATGCGGTGCTCGACATGGAAGGCGCGATGCTGTTCGTAAGCCTGGGCCCATGCCGCCATGGTGACGCCCTGGTCCTCGGGATGGACGAACTGGTTGGCGACGTCGGCCGGCGTCGAGGAAGCGATCGGAACGCCCGTGTAGTCGTCCCACTGGCGGTTGAAGTAGACCGCCTCGCCCGACGCCATGACGATCCAGATGATCTGCGGGACCGAGTCGGCCATCAGGCGGAAATTGCGTTCGCTCTCGCGCAGCGCCTGCTGCGTCGCCACCTGCGCGCTGACGTCGCGAAAATAGAAGGACAGGCCGGCCGCGACGGGTGCGATCCGCACTTCGTACCACTTGTGGTGCTCGGGATAATAGGCGGTCACCTCGGCTGCGGCACGCTCGCGCATGGCCTTGCGGTAGACCGGTTCGAAGGCGCTGCCGGCCAGGCCGCGAAACATCTCCCAGATCGGCTTGCCGGCGGCCTCATTGCGTGTGACGCCGAGCAGGCGTTCCGCGCGCTGGTTCAGATAGACGAATTGCCAGTCGCCGTTCACCGAAAAGAAGCCGTCCGAAATGCTTTCGAGGATGGCGGCCCCGTCGTCCGCTAACTGCTGCGGGGAGCCATTGCTGACGTACATGCGCATTCCTTCCGGCGTTTTCTTGATTTCCCGATTATAAGTCGGGATGGATGGCGGCTTGGCCCTAGCGCGGCCTGAACATGCGGAACAGCTGCTCCGGCCCGATCGAAAAATAGTCCGCAGGTCCGCCGCCGCGCAGGATGTGGCCGGCGCCGGCCGTATCGTAGACGCCGTCCTTGAGCAGGGCTTCGTCGATGTGCACGCCCACGACTTCGCCCAGGGTCAGCCAGGTCGGCACCGCCTCGCCGCCGGCGCCTTGCAACTGGATGATCTGCGTGACCCGGCATTCGAAGGAGACCGGGCTCTCGGCCACGCGCGGCACGCTCACCAGGCGCGAGGGAGCGGCGTTCAGTCCCGCCAGTGCGAACTCGTCCACCTCCGGCGCGGCTGCCGTGCAGCTGAGATTCATCGCTTCCGCCAGGGGCCGGGTCGCGAGGTTCCAGACGAATTCCCCGGTGTCGCGCACGTTGCGCAGCGTGTCCTTCTCGCCGATGCTGGCGAATCCGACGATGGGCGGGACATAGTTGAACGCGTTGAAGAAACTGTAGGGCGCCAGGTTCGGTACGCCGTCCAGGCTCAGGGACGAGATCCAGCCGATCGGGCGTGGTCCGACGATCGCATTGAACGGGTCGTGCGGGAGGCCGTGGCCGTTACGGGGTTCGTAGAAATGGGTCGACATGGCTGAATTATGCGAATGAAAGCATGGAGGATAGCAGCGCCAGGCAAGGGCTGCTCTGCCATCGGTGTTCCGGCGTCGCCACCAAGCGTGCGCACCTGTCACGTCCAGGCGTTTCATATTGTTTGCCTCCGACGGCCGTGCCGGCATTTTCATCGGCCCCAGTCAGGGAGCGCTGTAGAGCTTGTCGGTTGCCTGTTTCAGTCCGGCATGTGGCAGGAAGGAATCCGAGATCGTCAGGATCGCGTGCACATTATTCTTCAACTTCTCCAGGTCGATGGCGCCGGGCTGCAGCGCCGTTTGCAGCAAATGGATCGCCATGTCGGCCAGCAGGAAGCGCTGCCGCTCGCGCCATGCGTCCGGGTCGGTCTCGCGATTGCATGCGGGATGCCGGTGATAGCTGTCCTCGACAGTCTGGTGGATGTCCCAGGCGTTCCGGATGCATGTCAGTCGTGTGTGTTCGTCCATCCTGGATCCTCGAAAAAAGACGGGGACACTCGCGTGCCCCCGTCATTCATGCTGCCATGTTCACGATGCCTTGCATCAGAACTTGTGCCACAGGCGCGCAAACACCGCCGCGCCGTTCAGGCCGAACTGCACGCTCTCGTACTTGAAGCCGTTGTCGGTCTCGTTCTCATCCTGCGCGGTCGGCTTCACGTTGAAGATGTTGGTGCCGCCCACAGTCAGGCGAGTTTTGTCGCTGAACGACCAGCTGAAGGACAGATCGGCCGAGGTCTTCGCTTCGTAGTGCGCGTTCGGGACCGGCGGACCCGAGAAGGTGCCGAGGGTCTGCGGGCCGAAGTGGATGATGCGGAAGTCGGTGCCGAGTTTGCCCTGCGTGTACTCGAAGCCCAGCGTGGCCTTGCGGCGCGGGCCGCCCTGTTCGATGAACAGGCGCTCGCGCTCGGACAGCAGCACGTCCTCGAAGCCGGCCAGCGCGCTCGGCGCATGCACGCCCGTCACTTCGGTCTTGCTGAAGTTCAGCGCGAGGAAGGTATTGAGGCGGCCGGCGGCCAGCGGCATACGGTGCGAGGCCGTGATGTCCAGGCCCTTGGTTTCGGTGTCGACCGAGTTGACGAAGAACTGGGCCTGGCCCACGCCCAGCGACTGCAGGGTCGCGCCCAGCGCCGGGTAGTTGTCGGCGTCGAAGCGGCCCGACAGCACGATGCGGTCGTCGATGTCGATGCGGTACAGGTCGGCGGTGAGCGAGGTCGATTGCGACGGCGTCCAGGTCGCGCCGAAAGTCGCGCTCTTCGACTTCTCTTCCTTCAGGGCCGGGATGCCGGCGGCATTCGCCACCGCGCCGCCGTTCGGCGCCAGCACCACGTCGAGCGGCTGGCCGTTGACGAAGTCGGTGAAGGTCGAGGAGAAGTAGACCTGCTGCAGCGACGGCGCGCGGAAACCGGTGCTCACCGAGCCGCGCAGCAGGACGTCGCCGCCCAGCTTGAAGGCGGCGGCGAGCTTGCCGTCGGTGGTCGAGCCGAAGTCCGAGAAGCGCTCGTGGCGCAGCGCGGCCTGCAGTTTCAGGCGGTCGGTGACGTCGGTCTCGAGGTCGATGTAGGCGGCCGTGCTGTGGCGGCTGCGGTTGGTCGCGTCGCCCGGCTGGAAGCCCGGGAAGCCCTGGCTGCCGGCATTGCCGCCCACGCCCACGCCGTCGGCGTCGATGTAGGAGCCCGGTTCGCCGGCGAAGATCTTGTAGTTCTCCTTGCGGTATTCCAGGCCGAAGGCCGCGTTCAGGCCGTTGAATACGCCGGGGTAGAAGCGGCTGAAATCGGCGTTGGTGGTCAGCTGGCGGAACGAGAAGCCGCCGGCGCCGAAGGAATTGGCGCTGACGCCGCTGCCGCCGTTCTCGAGGTCGAGGTTGGCGATCGAGGCGTTCAGGGTATTCGCGATCGTGTAATCGAGGCGGTTGTAGCCGTAGGTCTGCGAGAAGTCCGCATTCCATTCGCCGAACTTCAGGCGGTAGCCGAGGGTGCCGTAGCGGTCGTCGAGGTCGCCGTTGATGAAGGGGACGAAGCCGTTCGGGTACATGGCGGCCGAGTTGCGCGACGGGATGTCGTCGGAACCGACGCCGCCGCGTGCAAAGGCGGCCGACGATGCGTCGCGGCGCTGCACGCCGAGCGTCGTGTACAGGCGGCCGGTGCCGAGCGGGATCTCGCCGTTGATATACACGGTCTGGTTTTCGGTCTTGCTGTCGCCGATGATGCGCGGATTGTCCGCTTCAGCGCGGTTCGAGCGGTCGCGGTGCAGGTATTCGGTGGTGATGCCGAAGCTGCCGCCGCCGAGCGCGACGCCGCAGTAGGCCGAGGCCAGGAAGTTCTCGCCGTCGCCTTCCGAATACTGGCCGTAGCCGGCCACCGCTTCGCAGCCCAGGCTTTTCTTCAGTTCGATGTTCATCACGCCGGCGATCGCGTCCGACCCGTACTGGGCGGCGGCGCCGTCGCGCAGCACCTGCACGTTGCGGATCGCCAGCAGCGGGATCGCGTTCATGTCGGTGCCGGTGTTGCCGCGGTTGCGCGCGCCGAACAGGTTGACCAGGGCCGTCGTGTGGCGGCGCTTGCCGTTCACCAGCACCAGGGTCTGGTCGGAGCCGAGGCCGCGCAGGGCGGCCGAGTCGATCAGGTCGGCGCCGTCGGCGCCGCTCTGGCGCGTCGAGTTGAACGAGGGCGAGATATTCGTCAGGGTCTGGGCCAGGTCGAACTGGCTGCCCTGTTCGGCCAGGCGCGTCATCGGAATGATGTCGACCGGGACCGGGGTGTCGGTGCTCGATGCGGCGCCGGTGCGGCGGGTGCCGACCACGTGCACGCTCTGCACGGCGTCCGCCTGGGCGGCGTCAGGGCTTGCGGTCTGGGCGGAGGCCGCAGGGGCCAGCGTCAGGGCGGCGCTGCCGTACAGGGCCAGCAGCACGGCGCGGCGCAGTTGTTTTTGTTTGAGCACGCAACTTCTCCAAAGGTCAAAATTGCATGCTAATCAATATTTACGGACTCAACCACTGGCTGTGTCTGAAACACAACGTTTGCACCAAAATGGGGCGGTCCAGGGCGCCTTGGGAACGCCCTGCGGCTGACCGGGATCAATCGAGTTGGATGCCCTTGGCCTTGATCACCTTGCCCCACTTCTCGCGCTCGGACTTGGCGTAGGCCGCCATCTCTTCCGGGCTGCCTGGAATCGCTTCCAGGCCCAGGGTCTGGAAGCGCTCCTTGACGGCCGGCGTGCCGACCGCCTGCAGCAGCGCCTTGTTCAGCGCCTGCACGGCCGCCGCCGGGGTCTTGGCCGGTGCCACCAGGCCTTGCCAGGCATAGGCTTCGAAGCCGGCCAGGCCCTGTTCGGCCAGGGTCGGGATACTGTCGAACTGCTGCACCCGCTTCAGGCTGGCCACGCCGATCGCGCGCAGCTTGCCGGCGCGGATGTGCGAGCCGCCGGCCGCGGTGTCGACGAACATGAAAGGCACCTGGCCGCCGATCACGTCCTGCACGGCCGGCGCCGCGCCCTTGTAGGGCGCGTGGGTCAGCTTCAGTTTGGCGAGGTCGGAAAACAGTTCGGTGGCCAGATGGTGCGGGCTGCCGGCGCCCGGGCTGGCGTAGGCCGGTGCATTCGACTGCGCCTTGGTCCAGGCCAGGAACTCCTGCAGGTTCTTGGCCGGCACCTGGGGATTGACGACCAGGATCATCGGGAAGCGCGCGATCAGGCCGACCGGCGCGAAATCCTGTTCCGCGTTGTAGCCCGGTTTCGCGTACAGGAACCCGTTGGTGGAGAGGGTCGCCGTGTCGGCGGTGAGCACCAGCTGGCCGTCGGCCTTCGCCTTGGCCGCATAGGCCGCGCCAATGTTGGTGCCCGCGCCCGGCTTGTTGTTGATGACGATCGGCTGGCCCAGGGTCTTGCTCATTTCGGACGCGATCACGCGCGCCACGACGTCCGAGCCGCCGCCGGCGGCGTAGGGCACGACCCATTCGATGGGGCCGGTCGGGTAGGCGAAGGCGAGCAGGGGAGCGGAAAGGGCGAGGGCGCCGAGGCAGCGGCGGGCGAGGGTCGAGAAGGTCATGGGGTCTCCATTTGCGTTGTGTTTGTATTAATTTAACACGCAAACGGCTCCGGTCGACTGCGACCGGGGGTGCTGCATCACACCTGCGTCGCCCAGCCCCGGCAGGTTTCGATGGTGCGCTCCGGATTGCTGCCCCATGCATCGGTCTGCAGCCGGCTGCCGAGCTGCTCCAGCAGGCGCCGCAGCGCCGGCTTGTCGCGCGCGATGCAGGCCATGTAGGCGTAGCGGTTGCGCAATGGAGCGCTGTCCGGATAGCGCTCCAGCAGGTCGTCGTAGCCGCGCCTGATCTTGTCCCAGTCGGCATGGCTGTCCTCGTACAGGGCCTTGCCGTACTGGTCTTCTTCCGCTTCCGAGTACAGCAGCGCATAGGTGCCCCATCCGAAGCGGGCGCGCGTTTGTTCGGTCGCCTTGCGGATGTAGGCGTCGAGCGAGCGGCTGTCGCCGCCCCATTTGGGCAGCAGGCGGTTGACCATGGCGAAGTGGATGTCCTTATCCTCCGGGTTGCGCTGCAGGCCCGCCTCGGCGATGGCTTCCAGCTGCGCGCTCGTCCATCCCAGTCCCGTGCCGATCCGGATCAGGACATAGTGCGCGTAGCTGTCGGCCAGGGCCACGTCCGCGTTGTCCTTCAGGTAGGCCGCGGCCTGGTTCAGGTAGCGGTGGTAGACCTTCCAGCTGTCTTCCGACACGTCCTTGGCGAAGCTGGTGCCGCGGTACGACTCGCCGTGTGCCAGCAGGGCCCGCGCGTGCAGGACGTGCGCGAACGCGGAGCGTGGGTTCGCCTGGGCCCACTGCAGCGTCATGGCGTCGAGCTCCTTCATGTAGGGCTCGGGGTTCTTGATCCTGGCATTGAAGACCTTGCCGAGCCCGCTGCGGAACAGGTCGAGCTGCGGCGTGCCGTCCGGGTTGAAGCGGCCGGCTTGCCGGTACATGGCGTTTTGCTGCTCCAGCGCGGCGAAGTCGCCCCACCACAGCGCGCTTTCGGAGGCTGCCGTAATGGGCGGCTTGCCTGGTGCGGGATCGGCGGCCAGGGCAGGGCTGGCCAGGCTGGCCAGCGCCAGCGCGGCGGGCAGGAGCAGGCGGCGGGCGCGGCCTGTGCGCGTTATGGTCTCGGTCATGGTTTCTTTCCGTCGGCAGGAGGGGGCAGGCGCCAGACCATCCGTAGCGCCAGGGGAGTCCGGCCCGATCCGGCAGTCTGGATGGCATGATCGGTTGCCAGCGCGTCGAAGGTGTCCTCGAAGGCGATCGGGCGCATGCCGCGGATGCCGCGCACGTCCACCTGGCGCTCGATGACGCTGGCCAGCAGGTGCTTGCCGCTGGCGTCGAAGCGGCGCCATACCATCGTGACGCCGGTGACGTCGTAGCGCGCGGCGAGGGGAGGATACGGGGGGAGGCCGTTCGCGGACGCCGCCGGCGTCGGCGGGAGGGTAGGGGCCAGGCGCTCCGCCGCGCTCACCAGCGTGCCGTAGCGGAATGCGTTGAGGACGTCGCCTGCCGGCTGGCCCTTTGCCAGGCCGACCTGCAGCCACCAGCGCTGGAAGGCGCATCGGGTTTCGCGCGGCAGTTCCCGGTAGGCGGCGCGCGCGGACAGCAGGCGCGACGAGAGCGCCGGCGGCAGCGCCAGCGGCGGGCGCTCGCCTCCGTCCAGCAGCTGGACGACGGCGCCCATCGCAGCGTCCTGCGGCGGCAGCTTCGGCCACGGCAGGGCGGCCTGGCGCGGCTTGCCCCAGCGTTCGAGCAAGCGGGCTTCGCTTGCCAGCGCGGCCTGGCGCCGGGCCGCCGGCATGGCCTGCAGGCGCAGGATCCTGCTTGAATAGTCGACGAAGAGCGCTTCCTGGCCGGTCAGGCAGACCGAGGGCGATTGCCGGATCGCGTCGAGTGTCGCCGCTTCGTACTCGGCGTCGCCGGGTTCGATATGCCAGTAGGCCAGTTCGTTGAGCAGGCGCGCCGTCGCCGCGTAAAAGACGTCGGTGGACCTGGCCTTGCCGTCCGCGCCGGCCTGCACGCTGCGCTCTTCCTGCACCCAGGACAGCAGCTGCGGCTTCATCCGCTCCAGGTGGGCGGCGGCGAGCGCGTCGGCGGCCGAACGCAGCTCGGGGTCGAGCTTCACGTCCTGCGGCAGCGCGAAGGAGCGCGTCAGCAGATGCTGCAGCTCGTTCGCCATGGCCTGGTCTTCCTCGGTTGGCGCAGGCAGCGCCGCGCCCGCCGCGCCCATCCATACGGCGAGCGCACCGATGCACGCCGCTCGTCCCCACCGCATCCCGTTTGGTCTCACGCCAGCACCTGCCTTATTGGTGAAAAAGAAAGTTTCTATTAGGCACTGGGGTTGCAAGGCAGTCAAGTATTATCGAGGGCCTTTACCCGCCCACCTACCAGCACGGCGTCGCCATCGAGCAGCGTACGGATCACGCATTCGCGTCCGGTGGCGCGGCCCTGATGCAGCGTCAGCCCATGTCCGAGCGCAACCGTCAGCGCGCCCGCCGCGACGCCGGTGGCGCTGTCTTCCAGCGCCGGATCGAGGTGGTTGAAGTTGCGGCCTTCGGCTTCGTGCTCGCCGCTGCGGCACCAGGCGTAGCAGCCGCTGACGCCATTCGCGCGGCCCCAGGCGGCGATCGCTTGCAGGTCGGGTGCCAGCGCGTAGAGCGTGTCCAGGTCCGCTACTTCCAGCAGCAGCTTCGGGCTGCCGACCGAGGCGACGACGGGCGCGCTGGCCAGTGCGAGGCCGGGCGCGTTCAATAAACGCCTGGCCAGGGCCGCATCGGCGTCGACCTGCGGCGCCTCCTGCCGCGCCAGCCCGACGAACACCGTCTCGTCCTCGCGCGACAGGGTCAGGCGCTGGCCACGCATCGCCGTCGTCACCGTCAATGGTTCTGAAACGCCGTGGCGCGCGAACAGTACCTGCGCGGCCGCCAGCGTCGCATGCAGGCACAGGGGACTGCGCATGTGCGGGTAGACGAAATCGAGCGTCGCGGTTGTGCCGGGTTCGCTTGCTGCATCGATGAAGACGCAAGTGAGCGCCCGCTCGCGCGCCAGCTGGGCGCGCTGGGCCAGGTCAAGTGGCGCGTCCTCGACGACAAGGGCCGGGTTGCCTCCGCCGTGGGCGGCGCCGAAGCAGGTGAAGTTCTGTGTATTCATGAGGGTGAGCAATTGATCGAGAATCCGAGTCTGCCACAGCCGAACGCTTCCCGCAGGCCGCAAAAAGAAGCTGCTATACTGGACCTGTCCCGTCCAACGACACCTTTATGCGACGAGTTTTCGTCATTTTCCTGATCCTGCTGTTCCCCCTGAACGTCTTCGCGCTGTCCATGTCCGTCGCATCGGACCGGCACGCCGCTGCGGTGGAACAGGTAATGCCGGCAGCGCTTGCCGATGCCGGCATGGAGATGGATCAGCCGTCGCTGGGCGAGCTCGATCCGGACGAGCCGCCTTCCGGCATGGATTACCACGATTCCGTGTCCGGCGAAGGGCAGCCAGTCGCGCCGCTGCCGCCTGACGGATCGATTTCCTCCCACGTGCCGTTCAGGCACGGCCTCGCGCCTTTCCCGCCAATAAAACCGCCTCCCGTCCGCTGAGCTGCGGCCGCGCCGCGCGCATTCCTTGCGCGCCCGGCGTGCGCCGTTCGTCGCGCTCGGTGCGCCCTGCCGTCTGGCTTAGCCAGAGGCCTGCGCGCTCCAATTTTCTTCATCCGAAATTCACGAGGTAAGTAACATGGAATGGCTATTCGACCCTGCAATCTGGGCGGGATTGCTGACACTCGTCGTGCTCGAAATCGTCCTCGGCATCGACAACCTGATTTTCATCGCCATCCTGGCCGACAAGCTGCCGCCGCATCAGCGCGACCGCGCGCGGCTGATCGGCCTGTCGCTGGCGATGCTGATGCGCCTTGGTCTGCTGACCATCGTGTCCTGGCTGGTCACGCTCACCACACCGCTGTTTTCCCTCGGGCCGCTCAGCTTCTCGGGGCGCGACCTGATCCTGCTGATGGGCGGCCTGTTCCTGCTATTCAAAGCCACCACCGAACTGCACGAACGCCTGGAAGGGGTGACCCACACCCAGTCCGAATCCAAAGCCTATGCGGCCTTCGGCGCAGTCGTGGCGCAGATCGTCGTGCTCGACGCCGTGTTCTCGCTGGACGCCGTCATCACGGCGGTCGGCATGGTCGACGAACTGGGCGTCATGATGGCGGCCGTGATCATCTCGATCGGCGTCATGATCCTGGCGTCGAAGGCGCTGACGCGCTTCGTCAACGCGCATCCGACCGTGGTCGTGCTGTGCCTGAGCTTCCTGCTGATGATCGGCCTGAGTCTGGTGGCCGAAGGCCTCGGCTTCCATATCCCGAAGGGCTACCTGTACGCGGCGATCGGCTTCTCGATCCTGATCGAAGCGCTGAACCAGTTCGCGCGCCGTAACTCGCTCAAGCACGAGGCGCGCGTGCCGCTGCGCGAGCGCACGGCCGAACGGGTGCTGCGTTTGATGGGCAGCCGCAAGCGCGGCGTCGCCGCAGCCGAGGAGCCGGACGCGCAGGCGCCGCAGGAAGCCTTCGCGCTGGAAGAACGCAACATGGTCAGCGGCGTGCTGGCGCTGGGCGAGCGCTCGATCCGCTCGGTCATGACGCCGCGCTCGGAGCTGTCCTGGGTCGATCTCGACGACGACCCGGCCGCCATCCTGCGCCAGCTGCAGGACACGCCGCACAGCCAGCTGCCCGTGTGCCGCGGCGAGCTCGAAAACATGCTGGGCATCGCCCGCACCAAGGACCTGATCGCCGGCCTGGCGCTGCGCCAGGGCATTCTCGAATCCGGCGAAGGCAGCCCGCTGCGCGCGGCCATCGTCCTGCCCGATACGGCAGGCGTGCTGCGTGCCATCGAGATCCTGCAGCGCGCGCACGGCCAGCCTGTGCTGGTGACCGACGAATACGGCGTCGTCCAGGGCCTGCTGACCCCCGTCGACATTCTGGAAGCCATCGCCGGCGAATTCCCCGACGAAGACGAGCAGCCGGCGATCCAGGCCAAGGCTGCCGGCGAATGGGAAGCCAGCGGATCGGCCGACCTGCGCCAGCTCGAGCAGGTGCTGGAGACCGATGCCCTGGTCGGCGAGGGAAGCGAGTACACCTCGCTGGCCGGCTTCCTGCTGGCGCGCTTCGAAGGCTTCCCCGAGGCAGGGCAGCACATCGAGCTCGATGGCCTGCGCTTCGAGATCCTGGCCGTCGAGGAGCGCCGCATCGTCAGCGTGGCGATCCGCCGCATCGCCGAACCCGTGGCGGCCGATGCCGCCTCCTGAACCACATTTTTTACCGCACCAAGAAAGCACATCATGAAACGCATCGTCCTGTTCCTGGCCACTAACCTGGCCATTGTCCTTGTCCTCAGCCTCACGGCGAGCCTCCTGGGCGTGAACCGCTTCCTCACCGCCAATGGCCTCGATCTCGGCATGCTGCTCGCCTTTGCCGCGCTGATGGGGTTTGGGGGCGCCTTCATCTCCTTGTTCCTGTCGAAGCCGATCGCGAAATGGTCGACCGGCGCCCGCGTCATCGCCCAGCCTGCGAATTCGACCGAACACTGGCTGATGGAGACCGTGGCAAGCCAGGCGCGCAAGGCTGGCATCGGCATGCCGGAGGTGGCCGTGTATGAGGGCGAGCCGAATGCCTTCGCCACCGGCGCGACGAAAAACAGTTCGCTGGTCGCGGTGTCGACCGGTCTGCTGGCCTCGATGTCGAAGGAAGAAGTGGAAGCCGTGCTCGCGCACGAGGTGGCCCACATCGCCAACGGCGACATGGTGACGCTGACCCTGATCCAGGGCGTGGTGAACACCTTCGTGATCTTCCTGGCCCGCATCGTCGGCTACTTCGTGGACGGCATGCTGCGCAAGAACGACTCCGAGCAGTCCGGTCCCGGCATCGGCTACATGGTGACGGTGGTCGTGTGCGAGATCGTGTTCGGCATCCTGGCCAGCATCATCGTCGCCTGGTTCTCGCGCCAGCGCGAGTTCCGCGCCGACCGCGGCGCCGCCGGCATCCTCGGCCGCCCGCAGCCGATGATCGCGGCATTGCGCCGCCTCGGCGGCCTGGACGAGGGCGCGCTGCCGAAGAACATGGCGGCCTTCGGCATCTCGGGCAAGGGTGGCGCCATGGCGCTGTTCTCGAGCCATCCGCCGATCGAAGAACGCATCGCGGCCCTGCAAGGTGCCTGATGGGCGCGCGCGAGCAGGAGAATGAGGCGCTGAAGACAGGGGCCAGCGGTCCGCCGCTGTCGGATGTGCTGCAGCAGCTGGCCGAGGACGGCGCGCGCGAACGCATTTCGGTGGGCGACTTGCTGGCCGCCTTGTCCGACCGCGCGCTGGGCGCCTTGCTGTTCGTGTTCGCCTGCCCGAACGCGCTGCCGGCGCTGCCCGGCACCTCGGTGATCCTGGGCGCGCCGCTGGTGCTGCTGGCGGCGCAGCTGGCCTTCAAACGCAAGCCCTGGCTGCCCGGCTTCATCAGCCGCCGTTCGATGGCGCGGACCGACTTCCAGGGACTGATCGCACGGATCTGCCCGTGGCTGCGGCGCGCCGAAAAAATGCTGCGCCCCCGCGCCAGCGCCTGGGCCTTGCCGCCGATGGAATACCTGGTCGGCCTGGTGTGTTTGCTGCTGGCGATCGTCGTGCTGCTGCCGATCCCGCTGGGGAACATGTTGCCGGCGCTGGCGATCAGCATACTGGCGCTGGGCGTGCTGGAACGCGATGGTTACTGGATCGTGGCGGGGCTGGCCGTGGCGGCGGGAGCGGCGGCGCTGGTGTCGGGCGTCGTGTTTGCGACAGTGCAGGCGCTGCTCTATGTGGTCGTCAACTTTTTTGCATAGAGGAGGCGGGGCCTGGCCTCAGGGGCTCATCAAACCGCTACAAGGACATCCAGCCATACAAGTAAGGCAGCATCATTGTTGGCGGATGTCCGCCAACCGCGGCTGGGCGATCCGCAGGTAATCGTCCGTAGCAAGAGTACCACGGATACGGGCGACTTCTTCGGACTTGCCGGCTGCCGGATGCTCGATGACCCGATAGCGGGCTTGTCGGGTGTCGAGCAGCTCGGCCAGCTTCAGGAATACGGGCGTAGGGCCGACGCCTGGCGGATTCGGTGTTTCGGACATGAAGTGCATCAGCCCGCCAGGAAGCCGCTCAGGCGCGCCAGGTCGATATTGCCGCCGCTGACGAGGATGCCGACCCGCTTGCCGCGCAGCGCGTCTTTCATCTGCCGCGCCGCGGCGAATCCAAGGCATCCGGTCGGCTCGACGACGATCTTCATGCGCTCGGCAAAGAAGCGCATGCACTGCACCAGTTCGTCGTCGGAGACGGTCAGGATGTCGTCGACATCGCGTTGGATGATCGGGAAAGTATGCTTGCCGAGGTGTTGGGTCTGGGCGCCGTCGGCAATCGTTTTGGGTGTGTCGATGTGGACGATGGCGCCCGAGCGGAACGATTGCTGGCCATCGTTGCCGGCCTCCGGCTCGACGCCATACAGCCTGCACTGCGGCGACAAGGCCCGGGTCGACAGGGCCGACCCGGCCAGCAGGCCGCCGCCGCCCAGGCAGACGAAGAATGCGTCGAGTGGTCCGGTTTCTTCGAACAGCTCCCTGGCGGCGGTGCCCTGGCCCGCAATGACGTCAGGGTGATCGTAGGGCGGGATCAAGGTCAGGCCGTGCTTGTCCGCCAGTTCGCGTCCGATCTGCTCGCGGTCCTCTGTGTAGCGATCGTAGACGACGACATTGCCGCCGTAGCCTTTTGTCGCCGCCACCTTCGCCGCCGGCGCGTCGTGCGGCATCACGATCGTGGCCGGCATGCCCAGCAGCCTTGCCGCGAGGGCGATCGCCTGGGCATGGTTGCCCGACGAGAAAGCGACCACGCCGGCACGGCGCTGCTCCGGCGTGAACTTCGACAGCGCGTTGTAGGCGCCGCGGAACTTGAATGCGCCCATCCGTTGCATGTTTTCGCATTTGAAAAACACCTCGGCGCCGAATTCTTCATTGACGGTGCGCGAGGTCAGGACGGGAGTATGGTTGGCGGCGCCGGCAATGCGTGCGGCCGCCTGGACCACGTCGTCGTAGGTGGGCAGGCTAAGCGTGTTCATTCATGTTCTCCTTACTTGATGTCGTTGTAGGCGGTCGCGCGCGAAATGCCCAGGTGTGCCGCCGCGATTTCGATGGCGCGCCGCACTTCGAGGAAGCCGCTGGTCTTCAGTTCCCGCATCAGCGCGCGGCGCTCGCCCGCCTTCAGCAGTTGCGGCGACGATGCCAGGCTCGCCGCATACTGGTCGATGCGCCGGCGGATCGCTTCGGCGTTGGCCGGGTCGAGCGATTCCTGCACGGGCGAGGCATCGGTCGCGGTGAACTGCGCAAGCGCGTTCTGCATCGAGCGAAACAGCGTCAGGTCCACGTTCAGGCACAGTGCGGCGACGTAGCGGCCCTCGGCGTCGCGGATGCCGATCGAAGTGCTTTTCGCCGGGCGGCCGTCAGGGAACTGGTTGGTGTAGTTGGCCACGACCTGCGGATAGTCCTTGTCGGCGATGCGCGCCAGGCCGAGTTCCGTCGCCGGATCGCTGGCGGCGCGGCCGGACAGGTTATTGTGAATGGCGAGCACGGCGTGCTTCGGATCGCGCAAATCGTGCACGACCACTTCGCAGAACGGGGCAAAGGTCTGGGCCAAACCCTGCGCGATATGCTGGACCTGATCGATCAGGGAAGCATGCTGCGCATCGAGCATGGCGTGTGGAATAGGGGACATCAGGCCTGCTCCTGGGCGTTCAAATAATTGTCCTTGACCCGCACGTAGTGCTCGGCCGAGTAACGCAGGTAAGCGATTTCGTCGGCGCTCAATGGCCGGATTTTGACGGCCGGCCGGCCCGTGTACAGGAAACCGCTTTCCAGCGTCTTGCCCGGCGAAATCAGGCTGCCCGCGCCTATCATGACGTGGTCCGGAATGACGACGTCGTCCATGACGATACTGCCCATGCCGATCAGGCATTCGTTTCCGATTCGGCAGCCGTGCAGGATGACCGAGTGTCCAACGGTGACGTAATCGCCGATGACAAGGGGCGAGCCCTGTGGTTTTCGCGGAGTCTTGTGGGAAACATGGCCCATCGAGAAGTCTTGTATGTTGGAGCAGTTCCCGATCACGATGTCGTTGACGTCGCCGCGCAGGACCGCGTTACACCAGACGGAAGAATCGGCGCCAAGGCGGACATTGCCGATGACTTGCGCGGATGGATGGACGTAGACGCGCTCGGCGGAAATCGGCGCGGTCCCGAGATAAGTCGAAAGAGGCATGGTGTCGTATTTCGTGGTTAAGACAAAGAGTCTAATTTTGGACATTGTGACAAATTAATCGGGGCATTACAAGCGTCTGCCTGCGTGCCTTTTTTAATAACGCACGGAAATTATTGCCAAGTTGATCTCGTCGGTTATACTGTGTTTTTATACAGTATTTTGTGAACTCACAAGACCGACCTGCCGATGTCATCTGCGCCGCCGTCCGCTCACTTACCCGACTACGCGGAATTGTTCTGCCTGTCGAACTTCAGCTTCCTGCAAGGCGCCTCGCACGCCGAGGAACTGGTGGAGCGGGCGGTACGGTTAGGATATTCGGCGCTGGCGCTGACCGACGAGTGCTCGCTGGCGGGTGTAGTGCGCGCCCACGCCGAAGCGAAGAAAGCAGGGCTGCCCTTCATCGTCGGCGCCCATTTCCACCTGCACCATCCGGGCGGCGATCCGGCCCTCTCTCTGATCCTGCTGGCGCAGAACCGCAACGGCTACGGCAACCTGTCCGAGTTCATCACGCTCGGGCGCACGCGCAGCGAGAAGGGGACCTACTTCCTCACGCCGGACGACATCGCCAACCCGGCGCCGGAGTTCGCGCACCTGAAGGGCATGCCCGACTGCCTGGCGATCCTGCTTCCCGCTTATCCGGGTTTCGAGGCCAAGGACGTCGACCGCCTGCACGAACAGGCGCGCTGGATGGCGCAGCAGTTTTCAAACCGCGCCTGGCTCGGCCTGGTGCTGCTGCACCGCGCCTTCGACGATGCGCACCGCGTCACGATCGAGGAAGTCGGCTGGCAGCATCGCCTGCCCATCGTCGCGCTGGGCCACGTCGTGATGCACGTGCGCTCGCGCAAACCGCTGCAGGACACGCTCACCGCCACGCGCCTGAGCAAACCAGTGGCCGAATGCGGCTATGGTCTCGCGCAGAACGCCGAACAGCACCTGCGCGCGCGCCTGCGCCTGGCGAACATCTATTCGCGCGAAGCGCTGAATGAGACACTCCGTATCGCTTCCCTGTGTACCTTCTCGCTCGACGAGCTGCGCTACGAGTACCCGAACGAAGTGGTGCCGAAAGGGCACACGGCAACCAGCTTCCTGCGCGCCGAAACCTATATCGGCGCGCACCGCCGCTTCAAGGAAGGCATTCCGGCCAGGGTGCAGGGCCAGATCGAGCACGAGCTGGGACTCATTGCCGAGATGGGCTATGAACACTACTTCCTTACCGTCTACGATATCGTCCACTTCGCGCGCTCGAACAACATCCTGTGCCAGGGCCGCGGCTCGGCCGCCAATTCGGCCGTGTGCTACTGCCTCGGCATCACCGAGGTCGATCCGGCGCGCGCCAATTTGCTGTTCGAACGCTTCATCTCGAAGGAGCGCAACGAGCCGCCCGACATCGACGTCGACTTCGAGCACCAGCGCCGCGAAGAGGTGATCCAGTACATCTACAACAAGTACGGCCGCACCCGCGCCGCGCTGGCGGCGGTCGTGATCAGCTACCGCCCAAAGAGCGCGCTGCGCGACAGCGGCCGCGCGCTCGGCGTCGATCTCGGCATCATCGAGAAGGTCTGCAAAAGCCACCGCTGGTTCGACAACAAAGCGGACCTGCTGAACCGGCTGGCGGAATCCGGCCTCGATCCGGAAGCGCCGCTGTCGCGCCAGTGGGCGACGCTCGCCACCCAGTTGCTGAACTTCCCGCGCCACCTGTCGCAGCACCCGGGCGGCTTCGTCATCGCGCAAGGAAAACTGTCGCGGCTGGTGCCGATCGAGAACGCGGCCATGGCGGACCGCAGCGTCATCCAGTGGGACAAGAACGACCTCGAGGAACTCGGCCTCATGAAGGTCGACGTGCTGGCGCTGGGCATGCTGTCGATGCTGCGGCGTGCGCTGGAGCTGGTCAGCCTGCGCCATGGGAACCTGTTCGAGATGCAGGACATCCCGCCCGACGACCAGGCCACCTACGACATGATCTGCGCGGCCGACACGGTGGGCGTGTTCCAGATCGAATCGCGCGCGCAAATGAGCATGCTGCCGCGGATGAAGCCGCGCGTCTTCTACGACCTCGTGATCGAGGTGGCGGTGGTGCGGCCCGGCCCGATCCAGGGCGGCATGGTGCATCCTTACCTGCGCCGCCGCCAGGGCCTGGAGCCGGTGGTGTATCCGAGCGAGGAGATGAAGGCGGCGCTCGGACGCACGCTGGGTGTGCCGATCTTCCAGGAGCAGGTGATGCAGGTCGCGATCCTCGGCGCCGGCTTCACGCCGGGCGAAGCCGACCAGCTGCGCCGCGCGATGGCCGCCTGGAAGCGGAAAGGCGGCCTGGAACAGTATTACGACCGCATCGTGCGCGGCATGCTGGAACGCGGCTACGAACTCGCATTCGCGGAAGCGATCTTCAGCCAGATCCAGGGCTTCGGCGAATACGGTTTTCCTGAATCGCACGCGGCCAGCTTCGCGCTGCTGGCCTATGCCAGCTCCTGGATGAAGTGCCACGAGCCGGCGGCCTTCCTGTGCGCACTGCTCAACAGCCAGCCGATGGGTTTCTACAGCCCTTCGCAGCTGGTGCAGGACGCCCAGCGCCACGGCATCGAGGTGCGGCCGGTCGATATCACGGTCAGCGGCTGGGAATCGACGCTGGAAGAGCTGCATGATTCCACGCGCCAGCCCGCGGTGCGCCTGGGCCTGTCGCTCCAGCGCGGCATGAGCCGCGAGGCCGCCGCCCGCATCGAGGACGCGCGCGCGATCCGTCCTTTCGACAGCGTGGCCGACCTGGCGCGCAGGGCAGGGCTCGACCGCAGCGACCTGCAGGTGCTGGCCGGCGCCAACGCGCTGCGCTCGCTCGCCGGCCATCGCCGCGAAGCCTTGTGGCAGGCCGTCGGCGCCGTGCCCGACAAGGACTTGCTGCGCCCGACTTCGCCGGTCGAGGAGATGCCGGTGCTGGCTGCGCCTTCCGAAGGCGACGAGATCGTCGGCGACTACCGCGCGCAAGGGCTGACCCTGGGCCGCCATCCGATCGCGCTGCTGAGAAAGCAGCTGCTGGCCCAGCGCTTCATGCCGGCCTCGGTGCTGAACGAATACCAGGACGGCCAGCTGGCGCGCGGCTGCGGTCTGGTCACCGTGCGCCAGCGGCCCGGCACCGCGAAAGGCGTGCTGTTCGTGACGCTGGAAGACGAAACGGGCAACGTCAACGTGATCGTCTGGCCCGACCTGGTCGAGCAGCAGCGGCGCGAGGTGCTGGGCGCGAACCTGCTGGGCGTGTACGGGATCTGGCAAAGCCAGGGCCAGGTAAAGCACCTGGTGGCCAAGAGGCTGGTGGACATGTCGCACTTGCTGGGCAAGCTGACGACGGGAAGCCGGGATTTCTGTTGAACGCTCAGCGCGTCTCACTGCTCTTCGCCATGCGCACCTTGTACCAGGCAAGGCCCATCAATTCGTAGATCGCATACCACGAGCGCCGCATCCCCTCCGCGCTCGGCAGCCAGGCCGCCACCGACAGCGGCTGCTTGCCGAAGAAGACAGTGGGCGCCTCGACCACCTCGATCCCGGCGCGCTCGAACACGGGGCGCGAGCGCGGCATGTGCATCGCGTCGGTCACGAGGAGGACGCGTTTGACGCCGTCCGCACGCAGCAGCGCGGCGCTCAATTGCGCGTTCTCGAAGGTGTCGCGCGAGCGCGCCTCGACCCATTTCACCGGCACGCCGAAGTCCTCGCGCAGCGCGACGGCCATCGCGTCGGCCAGCGGCGCCACATCCTGCTTCGCACCCAGGCGGCCCGCGTTGGCGCCCTGGCCGCCGCTGACGAGGAGCGGCAGCCCGGTGCGCCGCTGCAGGTGCGCCGCATAGCGCAGGCGCGCGAGCGCGACGTAATCGGGGATGTCCTCGCCGCCGTACTCCGGCGCCGCCCGCAGGCGCCCGGCGGCGAGCACCACGATCGCCTGCGCGCCGGCCCGTTCCGGCGCCTGCAGCGGCGCGGTCATCCGTTCCAGCGGCGCGACGAACAGGCGCGCGCCCGCGTTGGACGACAGGAAAGCCAGCGCCGCCAATCCCGTCCCGGCCAGGATGCGGCCGGTCCGTGGCCAGCGGCGCCAGAGCCCCAGGCCAAGGAGGATCAGCAGGAACAGGTTGGCAGGGGGAAGAATCAGTTCGCGCGGGATGGCGTTCAGCAGATCGAGCATCGGTGCGGGGTTCCTGGAAAGCGTTCGTGGAGGCAGGCGGCTGAGTAGAACGCAGTCGAGGGGGCGGCGTCAAGGGCCGCCCGGGTCCGTTTTTTCTGCCAGACGCTTGCACATGGCCGCGTTACGCAACGCGACGCCACGCACCACTGGCTCTTGCTCGCGCTCGACGACAAAACCGAAGCCGCGAAAGAAGGGCTGCGCTGTAAGGCTGACATGCGCGCGCAGCGTGGCGATGCCCTGCGCACGCGCGACCTCGTGCAAGTGCCTCATCAGCGCCGTGCCGATGCCGCGGCCGGCAAACCCGGAGGCGACAAAGAACTGGTCGATGTAGCCGGAGGGCTGCAGGTCGGCGAAGGCGGCCAGGCAGCCGTCCACCTCCACGACCCAGGGACGGTTGGAGCGGATACGTTCGATCCATTGCGCACGCATTTCCGTGCCGGGCTCCAGTGGCGACCAGGCCTCGATCTGCTCGGGCGTATAGTCGCGCGCAGCCAGGCCGCGGACGGATGACTGGAAGATGGCGAGGAGCGCGGATTCTTCGCCTGGGGCGCAAGGCCGGATCAGCATGGCATTTTCATGCGCGGTCGCTCAGCTCAACGCGCAGGCAGGAAAGCCTTCACCTCCTGCTGGAAGCGCTGCGGCTGGTCCCACATGATGAAGTGGGCGCTGTCGGGAATGCGCTTCAGGCTCAGGTTTTTCACAGGCGCATAGCCGGCCTTGTAGACGGCGTCGAACTGCTCCGCCGGCAGCGGCACGCTCTTCGGCTGGACGTACAGCACCGTCATCGGCACGCTGATCTTCGGCAGCTCGGGAATCAGGTTCGTCACGATCAGCTCGCGGTAGGCGCGGATGCCCACGTCCGGATCGCTGCCCATCGAATCCTGGATCGCGCCCTCGCGCATCGCTTCGGTATTGACCATGCCGGCGATGGTGTCGTTGGCGCGCTTGCGCCGCTCGTCGGGCGCCGCGCTGCGCATGCCGGCGGCAACCCCGTCGGCCACCGCCTCGACTTTGGCCGGCGTGGCGCCGGGACCGGCGAAGAAGCTGCCGAGGAAGGGATACATGTCGACTACCATCAAGCGAGACAAGCTGTCCGGATGGCGGCTCGCCAGCATCATGCCGATGGTCCCGCCCATCGAGTGGCCGATGACGGCCGGCTGCTTCAGGTTCGACTCCCGGATGTAGCGGGCGATTTCTTCGGCGACCGGCGCCGCGACATTGCCCTCCTTGTTGCCCCCTGCCGGCTGGCCGGCGAAGCCCGACACCTGGACCAGGTGGTAGCGGTAGCCCGGCAATGCGGCGACAGTGGAGGCCCAGGCGCGTGGCGAAGAGTTCAGGCCGGGGATCAGGACCACGTCGGGGCCCGCGCCTTCGGTGCGCACCGTGATGCGGTTCGACTCGAAGGGGGCGGCGAGCGCGCCCGCCAGGGGAAGGGCGGCCAGCAGGGCCACCGTGCTTGCGATCCAGGTGCGGCGCGACCTCGTCTCGGTACTCATCCAGTCCTCCTCAGCGTTATCCAGGCAGCCAGTGTAGTGGATAAGCGTTGATAAAAAGTCACAGATTGTCACCCCGTCGCGCGCCTTCGTGCTTTTTCGGCAACGATCCCGAGCATTGTCAATACACGGCGCTATACTTGGTATGCATTTTAATTACAACCAGGAGACAGCCATGAAAGCGATTCACCCCGTACTCGCAGCACTGGGCACTGTACTCGTGTTCTCAAGCGGCGGCGCGCTCGCGCAGTCCGGCCCCAAAATGACGGACGGCGTGCTGGCCGACGCCTCCGGCATGACGGTCTATACCTTCGACAAGGACACCGCCGGCTCCGGCAAGAGCGCGTGCAACGACCAGTGCGCGAAGATGTGGCCACCGGTGCCCGCCAACACCAAGGTCATGGAGCCCTACTCGGTGGTCACGCGCGACGACGGCAGCAAGCAGCTGGCCTACAAGGGCAAGCCGCTCTACCTGTTCGCCAACGACACCAAGGCGGGCGAGCGCAAGGGCGACAAGGTGAAGGATGTGTGGCACGTCGTGACGGACTGAGTCGCCGTCACGATGAAAGTGGCGGGCGCAAGGCCCGCCTCTCAGCGCAGCCAGGCCTTGAGCACGTCGGCACTTTGCTCCATGCCGATCTTCAGGCGCTCCTGCGCGTGCGCCGTGCATTGTTCGAGCGTGCCGTTGCCTTGCGTAGCGGCCTGCGCGGCGATCGCCTTGCTGGCGATGCCGAAGGCAGTGATGGCCTGGTCCCAGCTCAGGCCGGAGGCCAGGGCTTCTTCCACGACGTGGGCGGCGAGGGCGCCCAGTTTGTCGATCAGTGCGGGGTCGGTTCCCATTCTTAGCATATCCATGCTCCAGCAAAAGTCGGCAGATGCAGGAATGGTACGACAGGGCGACGCGACGCGAGGCACGGCAGGATCAGTCCAGCCCCAGCCACTTGCGGTACTGCCCATAATGGTGAATCACGAAGCCTCCGAACGGCTTCATGCCGCCGACCGTCTTCGCCGTGATCCCCAGTTCGCGCTCCATGTCCGCTTCCCGCAAGTGCTCGAACGAGACCTTCTTGATCGCGTTCGGCAGCGTCTCGACGCCGATCAGCACCTGCTTGCCGGCCTTGTCGGCATAGGTCAGCTCGTCCATCGCATGGCTGACGATGCCGTCGCCCCCGAGGGCGCGGTCGCGGTAGTCCATCAGGGCGACGTAGTCGTACAGGTCCTGCACGTGCTGGCTGACCGGCTTCGTCACGCCCTTGTACTCGACGTTCAGGCCGTCGAGCCAGAACGGGATCGCGGGGCCCATCGGCAGCGACTGGCCTGATGCGCGCTTGGCCGCCATCAGGGCATCGGAGAGTTCGACGAACTCGCGCAGCAGCGCTATCTTGCGGGTCGACCATTCGGCCAGGATGTGCGGCTCGATGTCGACGTTGATGCCGTCGAAGCGTTCCTCGGGCGCGGCCGCCTTGTTGTAGTCGAGGACGCGCTGCAGCATGGCCAGGGCCTCGGCACGGTGCTTCGGCAGCACGTAGCGCTCGGTGTGCAGGTAGCCGGAGCCGAGCAGGGCGTAGGCCTTCATGCCGGATGCGTGCAGGCGCCGCACCAGGCGCCGGTAGAGCTGCGGCTGTTCCTTGATCAGGTTGCGTCCGCCGAAGGCGTCGGCGTACAGGAACACGGTGTCGATCGATTTCGATTTCAGGAAATCGATCGCGCGGCTGGCGGCGGCCGGCTGTTCGAGCATCGCGTACGAATCCTCTTCCCAGGTCCAGATCGCGCGCGGCGCGGCGGGTTCGGCAGACGCCCCCACGGATGCGCAGGTGAGCAGCAGGGCGGCGAGCAGGCGCTTCACAGCCTGGCCTCCACGTGGTACTGGCCGACGCCGAGCGAGCGCCCGGTTTCCGGATGCGAGGGCAGGGCCGAGACGAAATAGGTGCCCGGAACGACCTTGCGCAGGTCCGGCTGCCAGGTAATGGTGGCCGATTCGCCCGGTTCGAGCGTGCGCGCCGGCGCCGCGGTCTCGCCCAGTTCCAGGCCGTGTTCGTTGGCGACGACGAAGAGCGGCACGAACTGCGGCGAGCGGGCCGCGCCGTGGTTGGTGAAGGTCGCCTGGAACACGGCTGCGGAGCCAACCGAGGTTCCGCCCGCGCGGCGCACGCCGGTCACGCCGATGTCGCCCGCCATGGCGGCCAGCGCCACGCCGCGCAGCGTGCGCTCGCCGCCGTAGGCCGCCAGCTTCGCTTCCTTCTGCGGCGCCAGCGCCTCGCTGCGTCCGGCCGTGCCGTTCGCTTTTAAAAAGGCGCGGAACTGGGCCTGGGCGCGCGCCAGCGCTTCCGGATCGTTATTGCGGTCGGTCTGCATGCCGTCGCCCAGCGTGTAGAGCTGGCCCTGCGCCAGGTAGGCAGTGCCGGAGACGAAGTCGCTCATCTCGCTCTTGGTCTGCTTCAGCGGGATCGCGTGCAGGTTGCGGAAGGATTCCTCGGTGTCCAGGCCGGTGCCGACCCAGGTCACATCAACCGGCGACTTCAGGCCGTAGCCGTTCGAGAGGAAGGCCAGCAGCGAAGGCGCGATATCGAATTGCGAGGAGACCGAACGGATGCTGCGCGGGCCTTTCAGCAGCGGCGAATACACGATCAGCGGCACGTGGTAGCGCTCGATGCGGGTGTCCATCGGCAGTTCGGGCAGGCGGTGGTCGCCGGTGATGACGAAGACCGTGTTATCGAAGCCCGGCAGTTTGGCTGCGCGTTCGAAGTACATGCGCAGCGCGTCGTCCGTGTACAGGATGCTGGCGAAGATGTCGCGGCCGTTGCGGTACACCGGATTGTCCGGCAGCTTCAGCGCGCGCATGCGTTCGTCGACGCGGCGCAGGTAGTCGTCCTTGCCCGGGAAAGTAAACGGGCTGTGCATGCTGGTGGTCTGGAGGATGCCGACGTGAGGGCCGGCCGGCGCTTGCGCTTCGCGTGCCAGGGCCACCTCCATCAGGTCGCGGTCGGCATAGCCCCAGTCGTTGCTGCGCTGGTAGGGCGGCTTGAAATCCTGTTCGCTCACCAGGCTGTCGACGCCCTGGCGGCGCAGGAACAGGCCTTCGTTGTCGAACTCCAGGTTCGAGCCGGAATAGAAGCGCAGGCGGTAATCCTGGGCCTTCAGCACCGACAGCAGCGAATCGTGCTGCGGCAGCTTGTCGCCGAGCGCGGCCAGGCCGCTTTCGCCGAAGGGGAGCGAACCGAAGACCGTGGTCAGCACGCCGAAGGTGCGGCCCTGGCCGGACAGGAAGTTTTCGAAGTACAGGCTGCGGCCCGCCAGTTCGTCGAGGAAGGGCGTGAAGCTGCCCAGGCGCGCGCCCGGACCGGAGAAGCTGCGGCCCAGGCCTTCGACGATGATGAAGACCAGGTTCGGCGGCGGCGCACCGGGTCGCACATTGAACAGCGGGCCGAGCGTATCGGGCGTGCGCTCGGCGTGCAGGAAGGGGTAGCGCGGGTCGAGCCCCGACCACGGCGCCTGCGCTTTTACGCGCGGCGTCGCGGCATCGTCGTCCGGGTTGCGCAGGCGCGCCAGGTTGTTATCGATGAAGAAGGCGGTCTTGTTGCCCAGGTAGGCCAGGTCGGCGTCGGTGTGTGCGACCGGCGGCGCGAAGCGCTGCGGCGCGAGAACGAAGGCGAGCAGGCTGAGGGCCAGCGCGACGTACACGGTGCGGGTGCCGGCGCGCGGCCACCAGGCGCGCACGCTCAGCGAAAGCATGGTCCACAGCACGGCCAGCGCCGCCAGCAGGGCGATGCCGAGCAGGGGGCTGAGCGACCAGCCGCCGGCGACGGTGGCGGCGACTTCAGTGCCCGAGTAGGCGAACAGGTCGGCGCCGAGCGGCACGCCCGAGATCCAGTGGTATTGCAGCAGCGCGGCATGCGCGAACAGCAGCGCGCTCCAGACCAGGCCGAGGGCCAGGGTGCGCCAGCGCGCAGACGGGATCAAGGCGAGCGGCAGCGCGCCGAGCAGGAACACGAAGCCGAAACGCAGCAGCGACAGCAGGTCGTTGCCGAGGCCAGCGCCGAACAGGGTCGCCTGCGGTACGCCGATGCTGCTGGCGTGGACGGCTTCGGCGATGCGCAGGCAGAGCCAGGCCAGCACCAGGGCCGGCAGCGCATCGAAGGAAAAGGAGAGGGCGCGCGCGAGACGGTCCGCCAGGGCGCGTGGGCGATCCGGCATTACCATCGGCGGTACAGCCCTACCGACACGCCGCGCTCGCGTGCATCGTTGGCGCCGCGCGAGAAGCTGGCGCCGACTTTCGTCCCCCAGTTGTCCGACCAGTAGCGCACCCAGGTGACGCTGCCGCCGCCGGAGCGAGCACGCCCGCCCGACAGCGACAGCGGGTCGTCGCTGCGGCCGCTGTTGGCGGTCGCTTCCAGGTAGCTGTCGGCGTCGCCCGCATAGTAGTAGCGCGCCAGCAGGCGCTGGCCGTTGCTGTGCGAGCCTTCCGAGACGATGGCCTGGTGGCGCAGCTGGACGTACCAGTTGCCCACGTACTTGCCAAGGCCGAAGCCGTAGATGTTCACGCGCGAATCGAAGCCGAGCACGTCGTCGGCGAGCGAGGCTTCCCAGCCGTTGCCGAGCGACTGGTAGACCTCGATGCGGCCGGAGTTGGCCGGGAACAGGCGCGCGCTGGGGGCGCGCTGGTAGCGGATGTTGGCATAGGCGCCGCTCCACAGGTCGGCATAGGCGTCGAGCGCCCAGGCGTGGCCGGTCTGGTCGAAGCGGTGTGCGCGCAGTGTCTCGAAGCCGATCGAACCACCCTTCATGTAGTGGCGCACGCTCGCGGTCTGGTCGTTCCAGCGCGGGCCGGAACCGACGTCGGTCCAGCTGCCCGACAGGCTGGCCGCCCAGGTGTAGCCGGCGGCGAGCGCCGCCTCCGGATTGCCGGCGCGCGGCTGCAGCTGCGGCTCAGGAAGAGGAGCGGAGCGTGGTTCCAGCGCCGCCAGGGCGGCGTCGATCTCGGCGCCGCTGGCGCCCAGCGTGCGCGCCTTTTCCAGGTCGGCGCGCGCTTCGGCCGTGCGGCCGGCGGCGCGGTTGGCGCGCGCACGCGCCTGCCAGGCGGAGGCATCGCTCGGACGCAGCGCCACCAGGCGGCCGTAGGCATCCACCGCCTGCTGCGGCTGGTCGTGCCACTGGTGCAGGTTGCCCAACGCGAGCCAGACGTCGGCGTAGTCGGGCGAAGCCTTGCTTGCCGCTTCCAGGTCGGCCTGCGCTTCGCTCCAGCGCTCCATGCGCGTGTAGACGATGCCGCGTCCGAGCAGCACGTCGACGTTGCCGGGCGACTGCGCCAGCAGCGCGTTGTAGGCGGCCAGGGCCAGCGCCGGCTGGCCGGAATTGGCGAGCGTGCGCGCTTTTTCGTACTGTTCGTCGAAGGAGACCGGGCTGGCGGGTTGGACTTGTGCGGTAGGAGGAGCTTGGAAGTCGATGGGCATGGAAACAGGGACAGGACGCACTATCGATAGTGCCATAGCGCAACTCTGCCCCAGCGCGGAACGAGCGTCAAGGAGAGCACGCCCGGCGCCGCGCACATGTGGTGTCCAGGCTTCAAAGCGTGATCAAGCTGATTACGAAACTTGTTCGAACAGCATGCGGGATGCCGCGTCGACATATATGGGACCGCATCGGATCCGGCCCGGCAAAAAAAACGCCCGCAAAGCGGGCGTTTCAATCAAGCGACTGGCCAGCCGATCAGAAGGTTTCCCATTCGTCGGCGTCGACGCGTGCCTTTGCCTTCGCCGGTGCCTTCGCTGGCGCGGCCTTGGCCATGCGCAGGGCAGGGGCTGGACGGGCCAGGGCGGGGGCGGCCGGCGCCACCGGGGCGGCCGCTGCCTGGCCGTTCAGCTTGAACACGCCCACGACATGGGCCAGCTGCGCGGCCTGGTCCTGCATCGAGGCGGCTGCCGCGGCGGCTTCCTCGACCAGGGCGGCGTTCTGCTGGGTGACCTGGTCCATCTGGCCGATGGCCGAATTGACCTGCTCGATGCCGCCGGTCTGTTCCTGGCTGGCGTGGGTGATCTCGGCCATGATGTCGGTGACGCGGCGGATCGACGAGACGACTTGCTCCATCGTCGCGCCGGCCTGGTCGACCAGCTTGGCGCCGACGTCGACCTTGTCGACCGAGTCGCCGATCAGCGCCTTGATTTCCTTGGCCGCTGCGGCCGAACGCTGGGCCAGCGTACGCACTTCCGATGCCACGACCGCGAAGCCGCGGCCCTGTTCGCCGGCGCGCGCCGCCTCCACTGCCGCGTTCAGCGCCAGGATGTTGGTCTGGAAGGCGATGCCGTCGATGACACCAATGATGTCGACGATCTTGCGCGAGGATTCGTTGATCGAGCCCATGGTCGTGATGACCTGGCCGACCACGGCGCCGCCTTGCGCCGCCACTTCGGACGCGGCGATCGACAGCTGGTTGGCCTGGCGTGCGTTGTCGGCGTTCTGGCGCACGGTGGTGGTCAGTTCTTCCATCGAGGCGGCGGTTTCTTCCAGCGCGCCGGCCTGCTGTTCGGTACGGCTCGAGAGATCGAGGTTGCCGGCCGAGATTTCGGCCGAGCCGGTGGCGATGGTGTCGGTGCCGTTGCGGACCTGGGTCACGATCGTGACCAGGCTGTCGTTCATGTGGCGCAGGGCGCGCAGCAGGGCGCCGGTTTCATCCTTCGTGGTGGCGTCGATGGTGCGGGTCAGGTCGCCGCCGGCCACGGTTTCGGCCAGTTCCACGGCGTCGCGGATCGGACGGGTGATGCCGGTGGTGAGCAGCCAGGACAGGATCGCGCCGAGCAGGACCGCGCCGGCGGTCAGCAGCGTGATGTTGGTGCTCGCGCGGGCGGCCGTGGCGTCGATCGCCTTGGCGGTATCGTCGATGCTGGTGCGCTGCATGACGACCAGTTCCTGCAGCAGTTCCTGGTACAGCTTGGCGGCCGGGGTGAACTTCTCGTTCAGCAGGCGTGCCGCTTCTTCTTCGTTGCCCTCGGCCTTGGCCTTGACGGCGCCGTCGCGCGAGGCGCTGTAGGCCTTGCGCTGTTCGAGGATCTTGGCGAACTGCGCCTTCTCGGCTTCGCCTTCGATCAGCGGCTCGATCTGCTTGAGCAGTTCGGCGGCTTTCTTCACCGATGCGGCCGAGTCTTCCTTGAAGTAGGGGCCGAGCGCCGGGTCGGTGCTCTTGACGATCGCGGCGGTACGGCGGATCGACGCGAAATTCAGGCTGTACCAGTCGGTAATCAGGCGCTCCTTCGTGAGCGGAGCTGCCATCATGTTGCGGGTGGCGCCGGCCACCTCGTTGAGACGCCATACGCCGGCGAGCGCGATCAGCACGGTCATGGCGAGGATCAGCGCGAAGCCGAGTCCGAGGCGCTTGCCGATTTTGATGTTCGAGATGAAACCCATTACAGCTTTCCTTGTTCGTAGGGGAAGTAGAAGGCGTGGCGGCCAGGACGGCGAGAGGCAGCGTCAACACACGCATGGAGAGGGCGGATTTTACGATCGTTTCCCTGAAGAAATCCATAAAAAAGTGATGTAGGGAAATTTTTACGACACTTTTGCTGATAGTCTTGCCACGTTAATTGTTAAATATTGCTTTGGGGAATTTGAACTGGTACGCTCCTGAACCTTTGAAATCTGAAGTAGATTTCACCTTTTCCGCGTCCTGGTGGCGCTCTCTTCTGGAAGATCATGAAACCATCCAACCGCCTTCTGAAACACCTCCTGCTGGCCGGCGTCATCACTGCCGGTACCGCCCATGCGGCAGCCCTGCCGCCTGAGTTCACGGCCCAGCTGGACAAGGACTATCCGACCATCGAAGCGCTCTACCAGGACCTGCACCGCAATCCCGAGCTGGCCTTCAACGAACACCAGACCGCCAAGAAGCTGGCCGAGCGCGTGAAAGCGCTGGGCTTCGAAGTCACCACCGGCGTCGGCGGCACCGGCATCGTCGCCATCCTGAAGAACGGCCCGGGCCCGATCGCCATGCTGCGCACCGAACTGGACGCGCTGCCGGTCCAGGAAAAGACCGGCCTGGCCTTCGCCAGCACCGCCACCGCCAAGAACGCGGCCGGCGAGACCGTCCCGACCATGCACGCCTGCGGCCACGACGTCCACATGTCGGCCTGGTACGCCACGGCGAAACTGCTGGCGGAAAACCGCAAGGCCTGGAGCGGCACCCTGATGCTGGTCGGCCAGCCGGCCGAAGAGCCGCTGAAGGGTTCCGAAGCGATGCTCAAGGATGGCCTGTTCAAGCGCTTCCCGAAGCCTGACTACGCGATCTCGATGCACGACGAAGGCACGCTGCCCGCGGGCCAGGTCGGCTGGCACGCCGGTCACTTCCGCGCTTCGGCCGATACCGTCACCATCACCATCCACGGCCAGGGCGGCCACGGCGCCACGCCGCAGGAAACCCGCGACCCGGTCGTCATGTCGGCACGCGTCGTGATGGCGCTGCAGACCCTGATCTCGCGCGAGAACAACCCGGCTGACCCGGTCGTCATCACCGTCGGCAGCATCCACGGCGGCACGCAAGCCAACATCGTGCCTGACCAGGTCAAGCTGCAGCTGACGGTCCGCACCTTCAAGCCGGAAGTGCGCCAGCGCGTCCTGGCCAGCATCGTGCGCGAAGTCGAGGGCGAAGCCCAGGCAGCAGGTGCACCGAAGAAGCCGCAAGTGGACATCGTGCCGGGCGCCGATTCGGTCTACAACGACCCGGAACTGACCGCACGCGCCGTCGCGGCGGTGCAGGGCGCGCTGGGCGCCGACAAGGTGGTCGAGATGCCGGCCAAGATGACCTCGGAAGACTTCGCCAACTACGGCCAGGCCGGCGTCAAAGCCGTGCTGCTGCACGTCGGCGCGGTCGAGCCGAAGAAACTGGCCGACGCACGCAAGGCCGGCAAGTACCCGCCAGGCACGCACTCGCCGCAGTGGGCGCCTGACTTCAAGCCGACCGTGCGTTCGTTCATCCAGGCGGAAACGGCGATCCTGCTGGATCTGCTGAAGCCGGGCCAGAAGAAGTAAGGTCTTGAAGTAGGAGCGAAGACGCCGGCGTGATGCCGGCGTTTTTGTTTGTGCTTACCGTGTAAACGCGTGGAGTCAGGACTCCACCCTACGATTCATTGCTATTCGTAGGGTGGAGTCCTGACTCCACGCGTTGCACAGTTCGCGAACACGCGACGCGAAAAAGTTCGTAGGGTGGGCACTTTTGCCCACGCGGTATCACCATTCGCACACATGCGGCGCAAAAAAAAGCCGCCCAACATGCGGGCGGCTTTTCATCGATCGCGATTCAAACAGCGATCAGAACTCTTCCCACTCGTCCGCTGCCGCCGTCGCCTTGGCACGCGGCGCAGGCTTGGCCGCCGCAGGAGCGCTCGGCGCCTTTGCAACGGCAGGCTTCTTCGGCACTACCACCACGGCACGCGCCACTGGCGCCGCTTTCGGCACAACGATTGCCTGCGCATCCAGCTTGAACACGCCCACCACCTGCGCCAGCTTGGCTGCCTGCTCCTGCATCGCCCCCGCCGCCGCCGCCGATTCCTCGACCAGGGCCGCGTTCTGCTGGGTGGTCTCGTCCATCTGGCCGATCGTGATGTTCACCTGTTCGATCCCGCTGCTTTGTTCCTGGGTCGCATGCGTGATCTCGGCCATGATGTCGGTCACGCGGCGGATCGATTCCACCACCTGTTCCATCGTCGCGCCGGCCTGGTCGACCAGCTTGGCGCCCGCATCGACCTTCTCGACCGAGTCCCCGATCAGGGTCTTGATTTCCTTCGCCGCCGCGGCCGAACGCTGGGCCAGCGTACGCACCTCCGAGGCCACGACCGCAAACCCGCGGCCCTGCTCGCCGGCGCGTGCCGCTTCGACCGCCGCGTTCAGCGCCAGGATGTTGGTCTGGAAGGCGATGCCGTCGATGACGCCGATGATGTCGACGATCTTGCGCGAGGATTCGTTGATCGAACCCATGGTCGTGATGACCTGGCTGACGACCGAGCCGCCTTCGACGGCGACGTTCGATGCGGTGATCGCCAGCTGGTTGGCCTGGCGCGCATTGTCCGCGTTCTGGCGCACGGTGCCGGTGATCTGCTCCATCGAGGCAGCCGTCTCTTCGAGCGAAGCGGCCTGCTGTTCGGTACGCGAAGACAGGTCCATGTTGCCGGCGGCGATCTCGCTGGAGGCGCCGCTGATGGTGTCGGTGCCGCTGCGCACTTCGGTGACGATTTTCACCAGGCTGTCGTTCATGTGGCGCAGCGCGCGCAGCAGGGCGCCGCTTTCGTCGCGCGTGGTGGAGTGGATCTGGCGCGTGAGGTCGCCGCTGGCGACGGTTTCGGCCAGCGCGACGGCTTCGCGGATCGGGCGTACGATGCCGCGCGTCAGGAACCACGAAGAGATCGCGCCGAGCAGGACCGAGAAGGCCGCCAGCATGCCGAGCAGGGTCTCGCTGCTGTCGGCGCGTTCGCCGATGCTGCGCGCGGTGGCCGCGATGTTCGCCGCCTGCATGGCGACCAGCTGCTGCATCGAGTCCTGGTAGGCCTTGGCGGTCGGGGTGAAACGTTCGTCGAGGATCTTCGCGGCCAGCGCTTCGTCGCCTGCGGCCTTGGCCTTGACGGCTTCGTCGCGCGCGCTCGAATAAGCCTTGCGCTGCTCGGTGATCTTGTCGAACAGGGTTTTTTCCTCGCCGGCGTCGATGAGGGGCTCGATCTGCTTGAGCAGTTCGGCCGAGCGCTTGCCGGTCTGGGCCGCGTCTTCCTTGAAGTAGGCGCCGAGGGAGGCGTCGCTGCTCTTGACGATGGCGGCGGTACGGCGCACGGCCGCGAAGACCTGCATGTACCACTCGGTGATCATGCGTTCCTTGGCCAGCGGTTCGGCCAGGACTTGCGCCGTGCTGGCTGCGCCGCTGTTGAGGCGGACGATGCCGACCGAGGCGATCAGGATCACCATGGCCAGGGTCAGTGCGAAACCGGCAGCGAGGCGCTTGCCGATATTGAGGTTGTTAAAAAAGCCCATCCCGATCCTGCCTATACAAATAAGAGAAGAACGAATGTAACCTTGACTCATGGCAATTGCAATTGCATGCAGGATATATGTTGAGCAGGGCGTCCATTGTGACGGCTGGCCGTTGTCTTTACGAAACAGTTCGCCCGTGCGCAGCCCTCCGAAGCGCAGTCAAACGGCCGCGTCAGCCTGGCGTCAGACTTGGCATGACAATGTTTGCGCTCGTTTAAGGTATAATTTCAATTTCCCGCGCGTGCCGTTCGGCACCTTCAGCACAATGACCAAATTTGTATTCGTCACTGGCGGCGTCGTGTCTTCCCTGGGCAAGGGGATTGCGGCCGCTTCCCTTGCCGCGATCCTCGAATCGCGTGGCCTCAAAGTCACCATGCTCAAGCTCGATCCCTACATTAACGTGGATCCGGGCACGATGAGCCCGATGCAGCACGGCGAAGTCTTCGTGACCGACGATGGCGCCGAGACCGACCTCGACCTCGGCCACTACGAGCGCTTCATCAGCACCCGCATGAAGAAGGTGAACAACTTCACCACCGGCCAGATCTACGAATCGGTGATTCGCAAGGAGCGTCGCGGCGAGTACCTCGGCAAGACCGTGCAGGTGATCCCGCACATCACCAACGAAATCCAGGACTACATCCGCCGCGGCGCCGAAGGCGTGGACGTTGCGCTGGTCGAGATCGGCGGCACCGTCGGCGACATCGAGTCGCTGCCCTTCCTCGAAGCCGCGCGCCAGCTGTCGCTGCGCGCCGGCCGCAAGTCGACCGCCTTCGTGCACCTGACCCTGGTCCCGTACATCGCATCGGCCGGCGAACTGAAAACCAAGCCGACCCAGCACAGCGTGCAGAAGCTGCGCGAGATCGGCATTTCGCCGAACGCGCTGCTGTGCCGCGCCGATCGCCGCATTCCGGACGACGAGCGCGCCAAGATTTCGCTGTTCGCCAACGTCGAAGAGCAGGCCGTGATTTCGGTCTGGGACGTCGACACCATCTACAAGGTCCCGGCCGTGCTGAACGAGCAGGGCCTGGACGACATCATCCTCGATGCGCTCGACCTGCAGGCGCCGCCGGCCGACCTGTCGATGTGGGCAAAACTGATCCACACGCTGGAAAACCCGAAGCGCGAAGTCACCATCGGCATGGTCGGCAAGTACGTCGACCTGACGGAATCGTACAAGTCGCTGACCGAAGCGCTGCGCCACGCCGGCATCCACACCGAAAGCCGCGTCAACATCGAGTACCTGGATTCGGAAGAGATCGAAGCCAAGGGCTGCGACGACCTGGCGAAATACGACGCCATCCTGGTCCCGGGCGGCTTCGGCAAGCGCGGCGTGGAAGGCAAGATCATGGCCGCGCGCTACGCCCGCGAAAACAAGATCCCGTACCTCGGCATCTGCCTGGGCATGCAGGTCGCGCTGATCGAATACGCGCGCCACATGGCGGGTCTTCCGAACGCGAACTCCACCGAGTTCGATCTCGAGACCGACCAGCCGGTGGTCGCCCTGATCAACGAGTGGCAGAACCACGACGGCAAAGTCGAGAAGCGCGACGAGAACTCGGACCTGGGCGGCACCATGCGCCTGGGCGCCCAGACCTGCGCGGTCAAGCCGGAGACCCTGGCCGCCGAGATCTACGGCAGCGTCGTCACCGAACGCCACCGCCACCGCTACGAAGCCAACAACTTCTACCTGCCGAAGGTGGAAGCGGCCGGCATGGTCGTCGCGGCGCGCACCCCGAACGAAGACCTGTGCGAGATCATGGAACTGCCGCGCAGCGGTCCGAATTCGCACCCGTGGTACATGGGCGTGCAGTTCCACCCTGAATTCAAGTCGACCCCGCGCAGCGGCCATCCGCTGTTCACGTCGTTCATCCAGGCTGCGCTCGCGCACCAGTCGGCGAATGCCAAGACTGCGGCGAACGCACCTGCATTGCAAGGAGACGCAGCATGAAGCTTTGCGGCTTTGAAGTAGGCCAGGACCAGCCGATCTTCCTGATCGCCGGTACCTGCGTCATCGAATCGCGCCAGATGGCGCTCGACACCGCCGGCACGCTGAAAGAAATCACCAGCGCCCTCGGTATCCCGTTCATCTACAAGTCGTCCTTCGACAAGGCGAACCGCTCGTCGGGCACCTCGTTCCGCGGTCCCGGCCGCGAGAAGGGCCTGGAGATCCTCGCCGACGTCAAGAAGACAATCGGCGTGCCGGTGCTGACCGACGTCCACACCGAGGAAGAGATTCCTGAAGTGTCGAGCATCGTCGACGTGCTGCAGACCCCGGCCTTCCTGTGCCGCCAGACCGACTTCATCAACGCATGCGCCCGTTCGGGCCTGCCGGTGAACATCAAGAAGGGCCAGTTCCTGGCCCCGGGCGACATGAAGAACGTGATCGAGAAGGCACGCAATGCTGCACGCGCGGCCGGCCTGAACGAAGACAACTTCATGGCCTGCGAACGCGGCGCTTCCTTCGGCTACAACAACCTGGTGTCCGACATGCGTTCGCTCGCCATCATGCGCGAATCGAACTGCCCGGTGGTGTTCGATGCGACCCACTCGGTGCAGCTGCCGGGCGGGCAGGGCACGTCCTCGGGCGGCCAGCGCGAGCACATCCCAGTGCTGTCGCGCGCCGCGGTGGCTGCCGGTATCGCCGGCCTGTTCATGGAAACCCACCCGGATCCGAAGAACGCCCTGTCCGACGGCCCGAACGCCGTGCCGCTGGGCCGCATGAAGGAACTGCTCACGACCCTGGTCGACATCGACCGTGTCGTGAAACGTGCGGGCTTCCTTGAGAGCGACTTCAAGGCATAATACTGTTGAGCTAATGAAGCATGAAGACGAGGCGCCCACATTGGCGCCTCGTGTTTCATGTGCGAGAGGATTTTTACCCTTTGGAGATGTAGAACATGAGTGCTATCGTTGATATCATCGGCCGCGAGATCATTGACTCGCGCGGCAATCCGACCGTCGAATGCGACGTCCTGCTGGAATCCGGCGTGATGGGCCGTGCCGCCGTGCCGTCGGGCGCATCGACCGGTTCGCGCGAAGCGATCGAGCTGCGCGACGGCGACCCGAAGCGTTACTTCGGCAAGGGCGTGCTGCAAGCCTGCGAGAACATCAACACCGAGATCAGCGAAGCCATCATGGGCCTGGACGCCAACGAACAGGCTTTCCTGGACCGCACCCTGATCGACCTGGACGGCACCGAGAACAAGAGCCGCCTGGGCGCCAACGCGATGCTGGCCGTCTCGATGGCCGTGGCGAAAGCCGCCGCTGAAGAAGCGGGCCTGCCGCTGTACCGCTACTTCGGCGGTTCGGGCGCGATGCAGATGCCGGTGCCGATGATGAACGTCATCAACGGCGGCGCGCATGCCGACAACAACCTGGACATCCAGGAATTCATGATCATCCCGGTCGGCGCACCTTCGTTCAAGGAAGCGATCCGCTACGGCGCCGAAGTCTTCCACACCCTGAAGAAGATCCTGCATTCGAAGGGCCTGTCGACCGCGGTCGGCGACGAAGGCGGTTTCGCGCCATCGGTCTCGAGCCACGAAGAAGCCATCAAGCTGATCATGCAGGCGATCGAGCAGGCAGGCTATGAAGCCGGCACCCAGATCGCCATCGGCCTCGATTGCGCCGCCAGCGAGTTCTACAAGGACGGCAAGTACCACCTGGAAGGCGAAGGCCTGGAACTGACGGCGACCGACTTCACCAACATGCTCGCCACCTGGTGCGACAAGTACCCGATCATCTCGATCGAGGACGCGATGCACGAAGGCGACTGGGAAGGCTGGGCGACCCTGACCGCGGCTCTGGGCAAGCGCGTGCAGCTGGTGGGCGACGACCTGTTCGTCACCAACACCAAGATTTTGAAAGAGGGCATCCAGAAGGGCATCGCCAACTCGATCCTCATCAAGATCAACCAGATCGGCACCCTGACCGAGACCTTCGCCGCCATCGAGATGGCCAAGCGCGCCGGCTACACCGCCGTGATCTCGCACCGTTCGGGCGAGACCGAGGACTCGACCATCGCCGACATCGCCGTGGGCCTGAACGCCCTGCAGATCAAGACCGGCTCGATGTCGCGTTCGGACCGCATGGCCAAGTACAACCAGCTGCTGCGCATCGAGGAAGACCTCGGCGACGTCGCCAGCTATCCTGGCCGTGACGCGTTCTACAACTTGAAGTAATCTGTCGTACCTTCGCGGGCCGCCATCGTGGCGGCCCGTGTTCCGCCATTCCTCCCATGCGCATCATTACGCTCGTTCTCGCCGCACTGCTGTTGTTGATCCAGTATCCCCTGTGGCTGGGGAAGGGCGGCATGCTGACCGTCGCCGACCTGACCGACCAGGTCGAAAAGGCGCAAGGCCACACCGACGGGCTCCGCGCCCGCAACGCCAAGCTCGAATCCGAAGTGCGCGACCTGCGCGAAGGCCTCGGCTCCGTCGAGGAGCGCGCGCGCCTGGAACTGGGCATGATCAAGCAAAACGAAATCTTCGTGCAGGTGCTGCGCAAGAACGAGAAGCCGGTCGAATCGATGACCGTTCCGCCGCCTCCGCCGCCGCCGAAAGCGGGCAAGGGCGAGCACCCTCCCGTCACGCACTGAACCCATGAGTACCGATCCCGCAGCGCAGCTGGCCACGCTCGAGGCCCTGGCCGCCTATCTGGCCGGCGCTTTCGAAAGCGGCGACGCCGGCGTGTTGATGGAGGCCTTTGCAGCCGCCGCGCGCGCCGAAGGCACGACCCACCTGGCCGCCGCCGCGGGCATCCCCCAGCTCGAACTGCGCCAGGCTTTCGCCAGCGGCGAGATGAGCATGTCCACGACGCTGGCGATCATGAAGGTGATCGATTTGCATATGCCGGGTGCGGCGCACTGATCCAACGTGCGACGCGTGGGCGGCAAAGCCGCCCACCTTACGGGTCGATGCGTCGCACCCTGGCCTTCGGCGAGACATGCGAGCTGACACGTAAGGTGGGCGGATCTCCCGCCCACGCGTTCAGCCAGCCGCCAATCCGCCGCGCCGCTGCTATTCGATCAGCGTCTTCACCAGCGTCCGCTCGCCCATCTTGCTCTCCTGCCGCACCATCAGCTGCGTCCCCTTCGCAAACCAGAAGGTCGACACCGATCCCGGCTTGTTGTAGTCCGTCGTCACGACCCAGCAGTCGACCGGCCCCGCCGGTCCCGCGATCGTCGCCGATCCGCTGACCTTGAAGGTATAGCGCTGCGGTGGCGTCGGTCCGCCCGGATGATAGAAATTGATGCGCGCCTCGTAGCCGGACGCGAGCGGCAGGGTTTGCAGGAATTCGATGTCGGTTTCGAAGTTGAAGGTCGGCTCGCTCGATGCCACCGACGAGTCCTTCTGCGTATTCTCCGCCAGCGCCTGCATGCCCGTGATCCGCTCTGGCGCGAAGTCGAAGCCTTCGACCACGCGCTTGCCGTCGCGTTCCGTGATGCGCTGGTGGGACAGCGGACGGAAGGTGCCGTCCTCGAACCACGAATCGATCAGGCGTACCGAAGGGCCGGGTACGACGCCGTCCCAGCGCTGGCGGATGCGCAGCAAGGCCTTGCCGTCGCGCTGTTCGAACTTCACTTCGCGGGTCCAGATGTCCGCCGGCGTGCTGGCTTCGCCAGCTTTCATGAAGCGCAGGTAGCGGTGCGTGCCTTCCTTGAGCAGCGCGAAGCGGGGGAGCGGGGCGCCGACGTTCACGTCCTCGGCAAGGGCACCGGCGCAAGGCGCCAGCAGCATCAGGGAAAGCGTTAAGCACTTGATTACATGCATATATTTTTGCCTTTCCGCAAAAATATGATTGTGCATGAAACCGCGGGAAGTGACAAAAACTCTTTTCAAATTGGAAAGGGTGCTGCAGCCGGCGCGCAAGCCGGGGCCGTGAAAATCGGCAAACGCAAGGCCGGCCGATTGCCCTAGAATGTTCGCTATCTCTTCATCCACAAGGAAGCCGATCATGAGCCAGCAACATGTCGCAGGACCATTCGATGTGACCGTCACCCCGCAGGGCCAGCCGGAGGTGCGCGACGGCGTCACGACCGGCCGCATGGCGATCGACAAGCAATACCACGGCGAACTCGAAGGCAAGGGCGTCGGCGAGATGCTGTCGGCGATGACGACCACCGAAGGCTCGGCCGGCTACGTCGCCATCGAGCGCGTCACCGGCACGCTGCAGGGCCGCAGCGGCAGCTTCGTCGTCCAGCACACGGGCACCATGGCGCGCGGCGCGCAGTCGCTGTCGATCACGGTCGTGCCCGATTCCGGCACCGGCGAACTGGCCGGCATCGCGGGCAACATGCGCATCCGTATCGAGGAGCGCAAGCATTTCTACGAGTTCGACTACATCCTGCCGCAACTCTGAGTGCCGCCATGGCCGCCACCATCACTGCCTTCGAACACTCGCCCGACCGCGGGCAGGGCCTGGCGCGCGACATGCGCGTGCGCTGGGCCTTCGAAGAGGTCGGCCAGCCCTACGAGGTGCGCCTGGTCTCCTTCACGGCGCTGAAGGAGCCCGCGCACCGCGCCGTCAATCCCTTCGGCCAGATCCCGACCTTTGAAGAAGACGGCCTGCACCTGTTCGAGTCGGGATCGATCGTGCTGCACCTGGGCGAACGCTATCCGGGCCTGCTGCCGCCGGATGCCGATGCGCGGGCGCGCGCGATCACCTGGATGTTCGCCGCCGTGAACACGATCGAGCCGCCCATCCTCGAGCTGCAGAACGCCGTCCTGCTGGAAGCGAAGGAAGCCTGGACCGCGCAGCGCCTGCCGGCCGTCAAGGACCGCATCCGCAAGCGCCTGGACGAACTGTCGGCCTACCTCGGCAGCGCGGACTGGCTCGACGGCGCATTCAGCGCGGCCGACCTGATGATGGTGACGGTGCTGCGCCGCCTCGGCCCATCGGGCCTGCTGGACGAGTATCCAGGCATCGCGGCCTATATCGCCCGCGGCGAGGCGCGGCCTGCTTACCAGCGCGCCTTCGCCGCGCAGCTTGCCGTGTTCGAGCAGGGTTCAGGCGGCTGATCAGCCGCCCTCGGCTTCGACGAAACGCTTGAGGCGCCCGAGCGCCGCTTCCCACTGGCGCCCGATCGCGTCCAGGCTCCGGCGCGCCTCGTCGATGCGTTCCGGCGCCAGCTGCCAGCGCCGCTCGCGCCCGACTTTGACGTCGCGCACCAGTCCGGCGTCGGCAAGCACCTGCAGGTGCTTGGTCACGGCCTGGCGGCTGAGATCCGTGCTCGTGGTGAGCTGGGCGATCGAGAACAGCCCGCCGGCGCAGAGCAAGGTCACCAGCCGCAGCCGGGTCGGGTCGCCCAGGGCCGCGAAGACGCCCGCCAGCCCGATTTGTTCTTTATCCGCCGACATGGCGCGCGATGTTGCCGACCTGCGCATCCCAGCCCTGGCTGTTCATGCGGAAGGCTTCCTGGCGGCGCGCGGCCGGTACCTTGTCGAAGCCGGATTCGACCACAGTGAGGCGGGTGCCCTGATTCGGAAGATCCTGCAGGGTGAAGGTGACCAGGGTCGGTTCCTCCTGGCTGTAGTCGACGGCCGGATCGATCGCATACGGGTGCCAGTAAAACGACAGCAGCCGCTCCGGCTCGACGCGTTCGACCCGTGCCTCGAATTGCAGGTGTTCATAACCCGGGTGCGTGATGTGTCCGCGCACGCGTTCGCCGGCGACGAAGGACTGGCCTTGCAGGTTCACGCCGAACCAGCTGCCGAATTCCGTGGCGTCGGCGAGGGCGCGCCAGACCCGCGTGCGCGGCGCCTTGATGTCGATGTCGCGTTCGATGCGGTCGGTCTCGGTGCTCATGTCTTTGTCTCCTTGTATGGACTCGCTATATGCAACCAAATGGTTGCCTTTTAATGTAATGCGAAAGCCGGCGCAAGGCAAGTGGACTGGCACGGTCGCTTCGTTTCATGTTGTTGCAGGCTGGCAACCAAAACCCATGATGTTGTGGCATTTCTAACAAGAAATAGCGTATTGACTTTTCTTAAGGGTATATTTGTTTCCGTAAGATAAGTCCTACAGCGGCGCGACTGCTGGGTTTCAATAAGTAATCATAACGAGACAACGACCCATGAACCGATTCTTCCAACACATGCGCATCGGCACCCGCCTGACGCTCGCCTTTGCACTGATCCTGATCCTTGCCACCGTCGCCACCGCGTCGGCCCTGTATGCGGCGCGCGCCAGCGCCCGGGCCACCGAGGAGATGATGGCCGTGCCGCTGACCAAGGAGCGCCTGGTCTCGAGCTGGAACACGATGACCTATTCCGCGATCGCCCGTACCTCGCTGATCGCGCGCAGCACCGATACCACTCTCAGCACCGTGTTCGCCAAGACCATCGCCGACAGCGTGACCACCTCGACCGAGCTGATCAAGCAGATCGAACCGCTGCTGACCTCGGACGACGAGAAGCGCAAGCTGGAGACGGTCAAGTCGCTGCGCGCCAAATACCAGGCCCTGAAAGTGCAGGTGATGGATGCGAAGAAGGCGGGCGACGCGGCCGGCGCCGAACGCCTCTATACGGAGGGCTTCGACCCGGCGGCGCAAGCCTATTCGGCGGCCCTGAAGGACCTGCTCGCGCTGCAGCGCACGACCATCGACCAGATGACCACGGCCATCCGCGCGGACTACGAGCGGCGCGCCGGCCTGTCGCTGCTGCTCAATGGCCTGATGCTGGTGCTGGGCGCCCTGGCCGCCGTGGCGATCACGCGCTCGATCACCCGTCCGCTGCAGGACGCGGTGCAGGCGGCCGAAGCGGTCGCCGGCGGCGACCTGACGCATAGCTTCGAGCGCGAGCGCGGCGACGAGGTCGGCGACCTGCTGCGCGCGATGCAGACGATGAACGAGGGCCTGACCAAGGTCGTCTCCGAAGTGCAGCACGGCACCCGGGCGATCGCCGGCGCCTCGACCGAGATCGCCAGCGGCAACCTCGACCTGTCGAGCCGCACCGAGCAGCAGGCCGGCGCGCTCGAGGAAACCGCGTCCTCGATGGAGGAGTTGACGGCGACGGTGCGCCAGAACGCCGAGAGCGCGACCCAGGCGAACCGCCTGGCGCAGGATGCCTCGCAGGTCGCGGCGCGCGGCGGCGAGATCGTCGGCCAGGTGGTCGATACGATGGGCGCGATCGATTCGGCCTCGCGCAAGATCGTGGACATCATCGGCGTCATCGACGCGATCGCGTTCCAGACCAATATCCTGGCCCTGAACGCGGCGGTGGAAGCGGCGCGCGCCGGCGAGCAGGGGCGCGGCTTTGCCGTCGTCGCCAGCGAAGTGCGCAACCTGGCGCAGCGCTCGGCGACGGCCGCCAAGGAAATCAAGGGCTTGATCGGGGATTCGGTGGCCCAGGTGAATACCGGGACCAGCCTGGTTCAACAGGCCGGCGCCACCATCGGCGAGGTGGTCGCCAGCGTGGCCCGCGTGACCAGCATCATGGCCGAAATCACGGCCGCCAGCCGCGAGCAGAGCCTGGGCATCGACCAGGTCAACGAGGCGATCCTGCAGATGGACCAGAGCACCCAGCAGAATGCCGCACTGGTCGAAGAGGCGGCCGCAGCGGCGGCCAGCATGCAGGAACAGTCGGCGCACCTGGAACAGCTGGTGTCGCACTTCCGTCTCGCAGGCCGCCCGGCCGTGCAGACGGCAGCGCGCGCACGCCCCGTGCCGGCGTCCGCGCCGCGCCTTGCGAAGGCTGCATAAGCGCAGCCTTCAGGGGCTTTCTCAGTCCGACGATGCGTCGCCCTGCGATGCACCGGCGCCCTGTTCGAGGAAGGAACGCAGCATCCAGGCGTTCTTTTCGTGCACTTCCATGCGGGTGGTCAGCATGTCGGCGGTCGGGAAATCGTCGAGGTCGTCGGCGACCTTGACGGCTTCGCGCATCGTGCGCACCAGGACTTCATTGCCGTCGACCAGCTGGCGGATCATTTCCTTGGCCGACAGGACTTCCGGCTCTTCGGAGATGTTCGACAGCTCGACGTAGCGGCGGGATGTGGCCGGGGCGAAGTGGCCCAGGGCGCGGATGCGCTCGGCGATCTCGTCCAGCGCGTTCCATTGCTCGGTGTACTGTTCCTCGAACATCACGTGCAGGGTCGAGAACATCGGGCCGGTCACGTTCCAGTGGAAATTGTGGGTCTTCAGGTAGACCATGAAGGCATCGGCCAGGACGGTCGAGAGCGATTCGACGATTTTTGCGCGGTCTTCGGTGCTGATTCCGGTATCCATGTGCATTGCATTTCTCCTGTAGTAAGAGGCAGTGTTTTGCGGAAATGGCAACACTGCCAACAATGCAACAGCTTAGCATCGCCCCGATAATCCTGTAGCACGGTGCTCCGTTTCAAATCCGGGACAGTCGAGCGTGCGTCAGCGCGGCAGGGCTTGTGCTACGGTCGGGCGTGTACAGACAGCGGAAGGAGGAGCGGAATGGACAGGTTTCTGATCGTGTTTCGGGGCGCGACCATCGGGGAGACGGAAGGTCCGCGGCATGAACCGGCGCGCTGGGACGCGTGGTTCAACGAACTGGGAGGGGCGCTGGTCGACCGCGGCGCGCTCAGCCACGGCAGCGTCGAGGTACCGAGCCGGCTGCTCGGGCCGAAGATCAGCAGCAGTGCGATGTCGGGTTATTGCGTGATCACTGCAAGCGACTTCAACGATGCCGTGCGGCTGGCCTCCCTGTCGCCGATCTTCGACGAGAACGGCTCGGTCGAAATCGCGCATCTGCGGGCTTAAGACGCTGTAGGGTGGGCACTCCGTGCCCACGCGGACATTCGTATGCCGGGACAGCGTGGGCACGGAGTGCCCACCCTACATCAGGTTTGCAGGCCGGCCAGCACCTCGCGCACGGCCTGCGGAATCGGTACCGACTTGTTGCTGCGGCGATCCACGTACACGTGCACGAAATGCCCGGCCGCCGAGGGCAGGGGCTCGTCGTTGCGGAACAGGGCCAGTTCGTAGCGCACGCTCGAATTGCCGAGCTTGGCCACGCGCACGCCGACGTGGATCACGTCCGGGAAGGAAATCGAACTGAAGTAGGAGCAGCTGGTCTCGACCACGAAGCCGACGATGTCGTCCTTGTGGATGTCGAGCACGCCGCGGTCGATCAGGTAGCGATTGACCGCGGTGTCGAAGAAGCTGTAGTAGTTGACGTTGTTGATATGCCCGTAGCTGTCGTTGTCCATCCAGCGCGTGGGTAGCGCGAGCAGGTGGGGGAAGGCGGAGCGGGGCGTGTCGCGCATCGTCAACGGTCTCTCTTTTAGTGTTTTACGTCAGCAGCCGGCGCCAGCGCGTCGGCCGTGGTGCTGGTCGCGAACAGCTGGGCGCAATCGACCTTGTCGAAGGCGTAGTGCTTGCCGCAGAAGTCGCAGTTGATGCCCAGTTCGCCCAGGTCCGCCAGCGCCGATTCGACTTCCGGCTGGCCCAGCATTTTCAGCATGTTGCCGACCTTCTCGCGGGTGCAGCTGCAGTGGAACTGCGGGTGCTGCGGCTCGAACACGCGGATCGTCTCTTCCCAGAACAGGCGATTGAGCAGGGTCTCGATGCCGGTGCTGAGCAGTTCTTCCTGCTTCAGCGTGCTGCCGAGCATGACGGCGCGGTTCCAGGTTTCCAGGTCTTCTTCTTCGGAAGCCTGGACGGTCTGGTCGTCCTTGCCGCTGTGGCGCGGCAGCTTTTGCAGCAGCAGGCCGCGCGAAACCTTGTCGTCGGCCGCCAGCCACAGGCGCGTGTCCATCTGCTCGGAACGCAGCATGTAGTTTTCGATGACGGTCGCCATGTTCTCGCCGTCGAGCGGCACGATGCCCTGGTAGGGCTGCTGGCCCGGCATCTTTTCCAGCGGATCGAGCGTGATCACGAAGCGGCCGTGGCCGGTGGCATTCAACAACTGGCGCAGGCTCGCGTCGTCGGCCACCTCGGCGTCCGGCGCGAGCTTTGCGGTCGCACGGATGCGCAGGTCGGCGTCGCACTCGACCACCATCAGGCGCACCGGACCGTCGCCGTGGATCTGCATCACGATCGAGCCATTGAACTTCAGGTTGGCCGACAGCAGGGCGGCGGCGGCCACCATTTCGCCCAGCATCGAGCGCACGGCTTTCGGGTAGCCGTGGCGGGCCTGGATCTCGCGCCAGGTGTCGGAAATCTCGACCAGCTCGCCGCGCACAGCGGCGTTGTCGAAGATGAATTTCTGCAGGGTGTCTTTGGTGTCCGTTGTCGTCATTGTCTATCCGATTTGCTTGAGCTGCGCCTTGAACAGCTGGCCGCGCGCCACGTAACTGGCGGCATTGCCTTGCAGGCGCTGCAGGTCTTCTTCCGTGAGCGTTCGCACCACTTTCGCGGGCGAACCCAGTATCAGCGAGTGGTCCGGGAACTCTTTTCCTTCGGTTACCAGGGCGCCGGCGCCGACCAGGCAGCCTTTGCCGATCTTTGCGCCGTTCAGGATCACGGCCTGGATGCCGATCAGCGAGCCGTCGCCCACCGTGCAGCCATGCAGCATCGCCTGGTGGCCGACCGTCACGCCCTTGCCGAGCGTAAGCGGGTAGCCCATGTCGGTGTGCATCACGGTGCCTTCCTGGACGTTGCTGTTTTCGCCGATCGTGATGCGTTCGTTGTCGCCGCGAATCGTGACCCCGAACCACACCGAGGCGTTCGCCTCCAGGGTGACTTTGCCGATCAGGTTGGCGGAATCGGCCACGAAAGCCGACGCATCGATCTCGGGCGCATGCTCGCCCAACTGGTAAATTGCCATGGATGTGCTCGCGGAAGGGTTGAAATAAGGCTATTTTACGCCCTAGCGTCCGCCTTCGCCGATTGGTGCAAAATGGGGATGGCCGGCAGGAATGCAAGGGCATAGGTATAATCCGAACGACCGTACTTTTTTGGCCTTCCATGAAACCTTCCCGTTCCGAATTCCTCACCATCCGCGGCCTGCGCACCCACGTGCGCCACTGGGGCCGCGAGGGCGCCCCGAAACTGTTCATGTCGCATGGCTGGATGGACATGTCGGCTTCCTTCCAGTTCGTGGTCGACCACCTGGAAGGCGACTGGCACGTGATCGCCAACGACTGGCGCGGCTTCGGGCTCTCCGAGCGCAGCCATTCGGATACCTACTGGTTCCCCGACTACGTGGCCGACCTCGACGCCTTGCTCGAGCATTATTCGCCGGAGGCGCCGGTGAATCTGCTGGGCCACAGCATGGGCGGCAACATCGTCAGCATGTATGCCGGCGTGCGTCCCGAGCGCGTGAAGAAAATGATCAACCTGGAAGGCATCGGGCTGATGGGCGCCAAGCCCGAGCAGGCGCCCAAGCGCATCGCGAAGTGGCTGGAAGAGCTGCGTAATCCGCCCGTGATGCGCAGCTATGCCAGCCTGGAAGAGGTGGCGGGGCGCCTGCAGAAGACCAATCCGCGCCTGCCAGGCGAGCGCGCGGCCTTCCTGGCCCAGCACTGGTCGGCGCAGAACGATGCTGGCGAGTACGAGATCCTGGGCGATCCGGCGCACAAGATGAGCGGCCCCTTGCTCTACCAGCTGGAGCAGATGATCGCGATGTGGAAGCGCATCACGGCGCCCGTGCTGTGGATCGAGGCGGCGCAGACGGAGATGTGGCGCTGGATGGGCCCGCAGGAAGAGATGCGCGCCGAAGTCGACCGGCGCCTGGCCTACATGGCTTCGGTCGAGCCGCACATCGTGCAGGACGCGGGGCACATGGTGCACCACGACCAGCCAGCCGTACTGGCGCAGCTGATCGAGGCTTTCCTGGCGAAGTAATCAGCCGTCAGGTTCATGCAGCCTTTTTAGTGTCCAGCCAGACAGCGCCGTAACGGGTATAGGACTTGGGGGTATCGATATATTCGCGCAGGTCGTCAGCTGCGCTGCGCACCCAGAACGGATCGCGCAGCATCTGGCGACCGACGAAGATCAGATCTGCGCGGCCGTTCTGGAGGATCTCTTCCGCCTGGCGTCCGGTTTGAATCAGTCCAACGCCGCTGGTAGCGATGCCGAGCTTCTTGCGCAGGAGTTCTGCTGCCGGCACCTGGTAGCCTGGGTAGGTCTCCACCTTGACCATTTTGATGCCACCCGAGCTGCAGTCGATCAAGTCGACACCCTGTTCCTTCATCCAGCGACCATATTCGAGGAATGACTCGGGTGTGTTGCCGCCTTCGGCGTAATCCGTGCTGGAGATGCGCACGAACAGTGGACGATCGCCCCATTCCAGTTTCACCTCATCGATAATCTCACGCACGATGCGGTAGCGGCCGGCAGCATCGCCGCCATAAGCGTCGGTCCGGATGTTCGCCAGCGGCGACAGGAATTCATTGAGCAGGTAACCATGCGCGGTGTGAATCTCTAGCACATCGAAGCCGGCCTCGCGCGCGCGGCGCGCGGCGCGGCCAAAGGATTTGACCAGTTCCGGAATCTCTTCGATAGCCACGGCGCGGGGCACCGGGCTTTCCGCGCTAAATGGAATAGCCGACGGTGCAATGCGGACGATCCCAGGCAGATCCGCGTTGCGGCCTGCGTGGCCGATCTGTGCACCGACTTTCGCGCCGAAGCTGTGCAGAAGGTCGGTTAGTGCACGCAGGCCATGCACGTGGGCGTCACTCCAGATGCCCAGATCGCCCTGTCCAATACGGGCATCCTGATGCACCGCCAGCGTTTCGGGAAAGATCAGGCCGGCCTGGCCCTGTGCACGCGCGCCATAGTGAACACGATGCCAATCGGTGACAAAGCCGTCCTCAGCCGCCATGTGCATGCACATCGGCGACATCACGACACGGTTGCGCAGGGTGAGGCCTTTGATTTCAAACGGGGATAACAACAAGCTCATTTCTTGCTCCGGTAATTAGGTGGAGCGAATCCTAACGTATATAATCAATGATCGTAAGTACGCACAATTTTGTGTTATACGCACATTTTTTATACTGTTAGGCGGAGAAGTTCATGCAACTCGGAATCCCACACGATGAGGTTCAAGCATTTGCCTGCCCTGTTACCTTTACGGTCGATGTCATTGGGGGCAAATGGAAATCTTTGATCCTGTTTCATCTCATGTCAGGCACACGACGTTTCAACGAACTGCGTCGGCTCATGCCGGAGGTAACTCAACGGATGCTGACGCTGCAATTGAGGGAGATGGAGGTCGACCAGATCATCCACCGCAAGGTATATCTTGAAGTTCCACCGAAGGTGGAGTACTCACTGGCTCCGCTTGGACAAACGCTGGTGCCTCTCATTACGACCATGCGTGAATGGGGCGCCGCGCATGAAGCGACTGTCATCGAATACAGGAAAGCCGCACAAGTAGAGCGTCAGGCCGAAGCTCAAACCTCGCTTGAACGGAATTGATGGTGAAGATGGATGCGAGTCGGAACGTCGGCTCTGTGCCCATTCATGTGCTAACGGTGCGTCGAACGATTTTGTCAGAGCTTCTCAAGCTATCATTTTCTCTTCCGGTCGCAGGGTCAGCACCCGCACCCCGTGACGGGTGACGGCGACCGTGTGCTCGAACTGCGCGGACAACTGGCCGTCGCAGGTGACGACGGTCCAGCCGTCGTCCTCGGTACGGACGGCGTGGCGGCCCTGGTTCAGCATGGGTTCGATGGTGAAGACCATGCCTTCGCGCAGCATCAATCCCGTTTGCGGCTTGCCCCAATGCAGGACCTGCGGCGGCTCGTGCATTTCGCGGCCGATGCCGTGGCCGCAGTATTCGCGCACCACCGAATAGCCGTGGCGCCGCGCATGGCGTTCGATGGCATGGCCGACGTCGCCGAGGCGCGCGCCCGGACGCACCGCCTTGATTCCCTTCCACATCGCCTCGTAGGTCACCTGCACCAGGCGCTTCGCCGGCGTCGCTACCTGGCCGACCAGATAGGTCTTGCTGGAATCGGCGATGTAGCCGTTCTTTTCCAGCGTGATGTCGAAGTTGACGATGTCGCCGCTTTGCAGAAGCTCGTCGTGGGAGGGGACGCCATGGCACACGACCTGGTTGCGCGAGGCGTTCAGTGCATAGGCGTAGCCGTACTGGCCCTTGCTGGCCGGACGCGCACGCAGGGTGTCGACGATCATGCGCTCGACGCGGTCGTTGACTTCCATGGTCGACATGCCGATCAGGGGCAAGGTGTCGAGATGGCTGAACACGGCCGCCAGGAGCCGGCCGGACTCGGCCAGCAGGGCGATTTCCTCGGGGCGCTTGGTCATCGCTAAGCCGCCCTGATCGTTTGCGGTACCACCCCGGCAGCCCTCAGCTCGCGCGCGACGAGCTCGTTGAAGGGCACGGTCGGGTTCATTTCGGCCAGCATGCCGATGCGGATCCAGAATGCGGCCTGCGCATTGATCGAGCGGCAGCCGACGACGCTTGCCTTGCGCAATTGGTCGTGCAGTTCCTCGTCGATGTTCACGATGCCCATGTTTATTCTCCATATATGAAACGTATATGGATCATATATTCATGTTGACGCCATTGCAAAGGAAATTTGCATTCCAGGCTCAGGATGCAAACATTATTTGCATGCCTATAAATGGCGGGTTTCCGCGGGTGGAATCTCCCATTCATCGTTGCGGCCGTCGAAATAACGCACCTGCGCGGCGATCAGTTCCTCCACCGGCACGTCGTCCAGGCTCGCTACCGTGACCGCGTGAAAATCGCCGAGACGCGGCGAACGGCCGGTCGAGAAGACGTTGATGCCGCAATGCCGGCAAAAGTAATGGCCGTCGCGTTTCGAATGAAACCGGTATTCGCTCAGGGCCTCCCTGCCTTCCAGCAGGCGAAAGGCGCTGCTCGGCACCTGCACGGCCCAGAAACGCATCTTCGTACAGATCGAGCAATTGCATTTGATGGTGCCGGCTGCGAGATCGATATCGGCTTCGTAGCGGATGGCGCCGCAGTGGCAGCTGCCGTGGACAGTCTTCATGGCTCGTGTCGTCAGGAAATTGCCAACTCTACCATTGCGCGCAACCGGAGCGGACGGCGTCGCCGCCCGGGCCAATGCGGCGTACAATGTTTGCTCGTCCAGAAAAGCGCGTCCGTATCATGTTGAAAGTCGATCTGCACTGCCATTCGAATGTCTCCGACGGCGTCCTCGCGCCCGAGCCGCTGGCCGCCTATGCGCGCAAGGGCGGCGTGGATGTCTGGGGCCTGACCGACCACGACGAGGTCGGCGGCATCAAGCGCGCACGCGCGGCGGCAGAGGAGCAGGGGATGCGCTTCGTGCCCGGCGTCGAGATTTCCGTCACCTGGGCCAACCAGACCGTGCACCTGGTCGGCTTGCGGATCGACGAGGACAATCCCGAGCTGCTGGCGGGCCTGGCCAAGACTCGCGCCGGACGCGACGCGCGTGGACGCGAAATTGCCGCGCAGCTGGAAGAAGCGGGCATTCCCGATGCCTATGAAGGCGCCCTGAAATACGTCGGCAATCCGGACCTGCTGTCGCGCACCCATTTCGCGCGCTACCTGGTCGAGTGCGGCAAGTGTTCGACGACCACCGAGGTCTTCAAGCGCTTCCTTACCGAGGGCAAGCCGGGCTATGTGCCGCACCGCTGGGCATCGCTGCCGGAAGCCATGAGCTGGATCCGCAGCGCCGGCGGCGTGCCGGTGATCGCGCATCCGGGGCGTTATAAATTCTCGCAGACGGCGGAAGATGCGCTGTTCGACGAATTCCGCCAGCTCGGCGGGAATGCGATCGAGGTGGTGACGGGCAGCCATACGCCGGATCAGTATGCGACCTATGCCGAGGTGGCGCGGCGCTATGGGTTTCTCGCTTCGCGCGGGACGGATTTTCATGCGCCGGGCGAGGCGCGCGTCGAATTCGATGCATTGCCGCCGCTGCCGGCCAATGTGACCCCAGTCTGGCACGACTGGTTTTAACCACCAAGGTCTGCCACAGGCGTAGGGTGGGCGCTCCGTGCCCACCAAACCCATGCGCTAACGCGGCGTATGCAATTGGTGGGCACGGGGCGCCCACCCTACGGAAAATCGTAACGCCACATCAACAAGCCGCGGTACCCCCATCAGCGGTTTAAGCCCAGCGTAAGCCCTCCACCCTTGAATTTTCCACATTGCAGCCTTATCTTGGCAGCCTGATAAGTTCATTCCTGCCTCGGAGGCACCCCATGAAGCGCATTGTGTTGTTCCTTGCCACCAACCTCGCGGTTGTGCTGGTGCTGACGGTCGTCCTGAACCTGCTCGGGGTCGGGCGGGCAGTGAGCGCGCAAGGGATCGATGTCGGCGCGCTGGCCGTGTTCTCGCTGGTGGTCGGCTTCACCGGCTCGATCATCTCGCTCCTGATGAGCAAACCGATGGCCAAGTGGTCGACCGGCGCGCGCGTGATCGAGCAGCCGCAGAATTCGACCGAGCTCTGGCTCGTCAACACCGTGCGCCAGCTGGCCGAGCGCGCGGGCATCGGCATGCCGGAAGTGGCCGTCTATGAGGGCGAGCCGAACGCCTTCGCCACCGGCGCCTTTAAAAACTCGGCCCTGGTCGCCGTCTCCACCGGCCTGCTGCAAGGCATGAACCGCGACGAAGTCGAGGCCGTGCTCGGCCATGAAGTCGCGCACATCGCCAATGGTGACATGATCACGCTGACCCTGATCCAGGGCGTGGTGAACACCTTCGTCGTGTTCTTCGCGCGCGTGGTCGGCTTCTTTGTCGACAAGGTCCTGCTGCGCAATGAAGGCGGCCGCGGCATCGGCTACATGGCGGCCGTGTTCGTCTGCGAAATCCTGTTCGGCCTGGTCGCCTCGATCATCGTCGCCTGGTTCTCGCGCCAGCGCGAATTCCGCGCCGATGCCGGCTCGGCCAAGCTGCTGGGCAGCGCGCTGCCGATGCAGAATGCGCTGGCCCGCCTCGGCGGCTTCGTGCCCGGCGCGCTGCCTTCGTCGATGAGCGCCTCGGGCATTTCCGGCAGCGGCGGCGGCTGGGGCGCGCTGTTTTCGACTCACCCGCCGATGGAAGAGCGTATCGCCGCTCTCCAGGCACTCCGCCAGGGAGCATATTGAATGGGCCAGTTCTTCCACATCCACGCCGAAAACCCGCAGAAGCGCCTGATCGCACAGGCGGCGCAGATCATCCGCTCCGGCGGCGTGGTCGCGCTGCCGACCGACTCGGCCTACGCGCTGGTCTGCCAGCTCGACGACAAGGGGGCGGTGGAAAAACTGCGCCGCGTGCGCGGCATCGACGACAAGCATCACCTGACGATGCTGTGCCGGGATCTCTCGGAGATCGCCCAGTACGCGCGCGTCGACAACGTCCAGTACCGCCTGCTGAAGGCGACCATGCCGGGGCCATACACCGTGATCCTGGAAGCGACGAAGGAGGTGCCGCGCCGCCTGTCGCACCCCTCGCGCAAGACGATCGGCCTGCGCGTGCCGGAAAACATGATCACGCTGGCGCTGCTCGAGGAACTGGGCGAGCCCTTGATCGGCACCACCCTGCAGCTGCCGGGCGACGAGCACATGCTGTCCGATCCGGACGAGGTGCGCGAGCGCCTGGAAAAGCAGATCGAGCTGGTGATCGACGGCGGCGCCGGCACGCTGGAACCGACCACGATCGTCGACCTGACCGGTGCCGAACCCGTCCTCGTCCGTGAGGGACGTGGCGATCCTGCCGCCTTCGGCCTGTAACAGGCTTCCAACAAGGAGCCGGGCCGTCGCGCCCGGCTCTGCTAGAATCGCTCCCTTATGGATGAAATCATTCGCAACATCGCAGTCTATGCGCTGCCCGTTCTTTTCGCGATCACCCTGCACGAAGCCGCCCACGCCTATGCCGCCCGCTATTTCGGCGACAACACGGCCTATGCGCAGGGACGCATGACGCTCAACCCCCTGTCGCACGTCGACCTGTTCGGGACGATCATCATCCCGATCGCCTTGTATCTGATGTCGGGTTTCGTGTTCGGCTATGCCAAGCCGGTGCCCGTCCAGTTCGGCAACCTGCGCAATCCGAAGCGCGACATGGCCTGGGTGGCGCTGGCCGGTCCGCTTGCCAACTTCATCATGGCCCTGATGTGGCTGATCTTCGCCGTGCTGCTGATCGCCCTGAACGTGGGCGAGGAATTCCCGCACAAGGTGGCGCAGGCGGGCGTGGTCACGAACCTGCTGATCTTCGCCTTCAACCTGTTCCCGCTGCCGCCGCTGGACGGCGGGCGCGTGCTGACCAGCATGTTGCCGAACCACCTGGCCTTCAAGTTCGCGAAGATCGAGCCCTACGGTTTCTTCATCCTGCTGGCGCTGCTGTATTTCGGCGTGCTGTCGTTCTGGGTGCAGCCGCTCATGTGGATCGGCGGCCAGGCGGTGAAACTGCTCGCATCGCCCATTACCATGCTGCTGACCTGATGCACGCGCCGCTCGACAAGCCATCCCCCTGGGTACGCCGCTTCGCCGCAAGCGTGCCGGCCGGCGAAGTCCTGGATCTTGCCTGCGGCAGCGGCCGCCACGCGCGCCTGTTTGCCGGGCTCGGCCATGAGGTGACCGCGGTGGACCGCGATCCGCAGGCGCTGGCAGCTGCCGCCGGTCCCGGCATCACGGCCCTGCAAACGGATCTGGAAGAAGAGGGCGCGCGCTGGCCCTTCGAAGCAGGCCGCTTCGCCGGCATCGTCGTCACGAATTACCTGCACCGCCCGCTGCTGGCCGACCTGGTGAACAGCCTGGCCCCGAACGGCGTGCTGATCTACGAAACCTTCGCGCTCGGTAACGAGCTCTACGGAAAACCCTCGAATCCGGCCTTCCTGCTGCGCCCCGGCGAATTGCTGCAGATGGCGGCGCAGGGCGGCCTGACGGTACAGGCCTTCGAGGACGGCGTGGTCAAGGAGCCGAAGCCGGCGCGGGTGCAGCGCCTGTGCGCCGCAGGGCAGGCCTTCGCGCAAACCGAGGCCAAGCTCGACCATTTAGTTGGTCAGGAATGAACCATATTGGCGGACGATCCGCTACAATCAGATTTTTCTTTTTCGGCACGTTCCACTGATTATGATTAAGGGCAGCATTGTAGCAATCGTCACCCCCATGTTTGAGGATGGCAGTCTCGACAAGGACGGCCTGCGCAAACTGATCGACTGGCACGTGGAAGAGGGCACCGACGGCATCGTGATCGTCGGCACCACCGGCGAATCGGCCACCGTCACTCCGGAAGAGCACGTCGAACTGATCAAGCTGGCCGTGGACCACGTCGCCGGCCGCATTCCCGTCATCGCCGGCAGCGGCGGCAACTCGACCGCGGAAGCGATCGCACTGACCCGCGCAGCGAAGGAAGTCGGCGCCGACGCCTCGCTCCAGGTCGTGCCTTACTACAACCGTCCGACGCAAGAAGGCATGTACCGCCACTTCAAGGCGATCGCCGAGGCGGTCGACCTGCCGGTGATCCTGTACAACGTGCCGGGCCGCACGGTTGCCGACATGAGCAACGAAACCATCGCGCGCCTGTCGACGATCCCGAACATCGTCGGCGTGAAAGACGCGACCGGCAACATCGGCCGCGGCATCGAACTGCTGCGCATGGTCGACAAATCCTTTGCCGTCTACTCGGGCGACGATCCGACCGCGATGACCCTGATGTTCTGCGGCGGCGCCGGCAATATCTCGGTCACGGCCAACGTGGCGCCGCGCGCCATGCACGAGCTGTGCGTCGCGGCCATGGCGGGCGACGTCAAGCGCGCGGTCGAGATCAACAACCGCGTGCTCGACCTGCACGCCAAGCTCTTCGTGGAGCCGAATCCGGTGCCGGTGAAATGGGCCCTGGCCGAGATGGGCAAGATGCCGTCCGGCCTGCGCCTGCCGCTGGCGCCGCTGTCCGATTCCTTCCACGACACCGTCCGCGGCGCCCTGCGCGCTGCCGGCCTGGTTCCGCAATCCTGATGCCCTCAAGGGTCCCCGGTTCACCGATCTGACATCGTAACGATATGACTAAAAGCAACAAGACGACCTCACTCTCTACGCCCCTGCGCGTGCTGGCCGTGGGCGCAATGGCGCTGAGCATGGCCGCGTGCACCACCGTTTTCGAATCCGACAAGGTGGACTACAAGTCGTCCAAGAAAGCCGCGCCGCTCGACGTGCCGCCGGACCTGACCCAGCTTCAGAAGGAAAACCGTTACGCCGTGCCGGACGCGCGCGGTGTTGCTACCGCCTCCGGCATGCAGCAGGGCGCCGCTGCCCAGGCGGGTGCGGGCTTCGTGCCGGCTGCCGGCGGCGCCGTCGTCGGCCCGGTCGCAACCGAAGCCGTGCGCGTCGAGCGCGCCGGCGACCAGCGCTGGCTGGTGGTCAAGCAGACGCCTGAACAGCTGTGGCCGCAGGTGCGCCAGTTCTGGCAGGACGCCGGCTTCAACCTGGCCGTCGAATCGACCCAGACCGGCATCATGGAAACCGAGTGGAACGAAAACCGCTCGAAGATCCCGCAAGACTTCCTGCGCAACACCCTGGGCCGCGTGTTCGACCGCGCCTACTCGACCGGCGAGCGCGACAAGTTCCGCACCCGCCTCGAGCGCCTGCCGGACGGCTCGACCGAGGTCTACATCAGCCACCGCGGCGCCGAGGAAGTCCTGACCGGCGCCCAGAAGGAAACCACCACCTGGACCGTGCGTCCGAACGACCCGGCCCTCGAAGCCCAGTTCCTGGCGCGCCTGGTGGCGCGCCTGACCGGCGCCACCGAACCGGCCCAGGTTGCCGCCGCCGAGACCACGGTGGCGAATGCCGTGGTCGCGCCGCAGCACGCCAAGCTGCTGGGCGACCGCGTCGAAGTCGACGAAGGCTTCGACCGCGCCTGGCGCCGCGTCGGCCTGGCGCTGGACCGCGTCGGCTTCACCGTCGAAGACCGCGACCGCGTGCAGGGCATCTACTTCGTGCGCTACGTCGATCCGGACGGCTCGAACAAGGGCGGCTTCTTCTCGCGCATCTTCGGCGGTTCGGACAAGGACAAGGAAGCCCAGCGCTACCGCGTGCTGGTCAAGGCCGAGCCGAACGCGAGCGTGAGCACGGTGACGGTGCAGGACAATACCGGCGCGGCGGATGCGACGGCGACGGGCAAGAAGATCCTGTCGCTGCTGAACGAAGAGCTGAAGTAATCGTTCACAGAGATGAAAAAAACCGGCCTTGGCCGGTTTTTTTTCGTCGTTACTTGGCGCTGAGATAAATGTAGGGTGGAGTCCCGACTCCACGCGTTACAGCGCACGCGCAGCTACAGAGCATGTCGTGAAACGCGTGGGGTCGGGACCCCACCCTACGATCAGCGCAGATCAGCCAGTGCCACAAGTTCCAGCAGTACGGACGAAAAAAAACCGGCCCGCAGGCCGGTTCTCAAATCAGAAGAATTCTGATTACTTCTTGGCAGCGTCAGCAGCAGCGTCAGCAGCGGTCGAAGCAGCCGAAGCGGCTTCCGAAGCAGCAGCCGAAGCGGTTGCAGCAGCAGCAGCGGCGTCAGCGGCTGGGGTGGTAGCAGCTGCGTCGGTGGTGGTGGTGGTAGCAGCTGGAGCAGCAGCGTCGGTGGTGGTGGTGGTGGTTGCAGCAGGTGCTTCAACAGCAGCTGGGGTGGTGGTAGCAGCTTCTTCTTTCTTCGAGCAAGCAGCCAGGGCAACAGCCATCAGGGAAACGATCAGCAGGGATTTTTTCATGGTTTTTCCTTAATTAAGTAAGTACTTGTTGTTGCGATGAATAATTACCGGTAATTATCGCTCGTTGGAATTCTCGTGTACTTTCATACTGGTAACAGTGCCTGATAGACAACGGAACCTTCCTAACCCGATATTATAGCCAAATTTACTGAATCGCAATAGAAAACACATGCCAAAATGGAAGTATTTTGTGAATTAATAAGCTTCATTTTGTTACAAGATGCTACAAACATCAAGGTCAGACTTTATGTGTTGACATACCTCTAATTTATAGGCCGCTCACGCTGGTTTCAAGGGTTAAAAGTGACTCTTCCCACAGCGCCTCGAAGCGATGCGCAGGCAGTTCAATCTCCGCTGGCGCATCGAAGGCCGCCTCGCCGCGCAGGTGGTCGCAGTGAAAACGGCGCACCGCATGCAGCCCGTCCGCCAACGCGAAGGAATCGCTCAGGTGGCGTAGCGAGCGCGGCGTCTGGCGGCATTCCACACGATGGCTGTAGTCGCGCACCGCGCGCAGAAAGCGCGGGCAATTGCGTTCAATGTGGCCGGTAGCGTGCAGCGCCAGGCGCAGGCTGCCGCCGTCGTGGAGAAAGGCGCGCAGGCGCGCCTCGGTGTCCGGCGTGCCCAGCGGCCAGACGATGAAATCCGGGTCGAACAGGTCGAGCCGCCCCTGCGCCCGGGCCAGCAGCGCGTTCCAGTGCGCCTCGAGCTCGCGGCGCGTGTCGAAACGGGCGATGGCCGGCTCGTTCACGGTTTAACCCAGTTCGACCCAGCCGTCGCTGTACCAGGTGTACAGCGCTTCGAGCACGTCGTCCGAGCCCTGCGCCAGCTGCTCGCCCGTCAGGCGGCGTTCGTTGGCCAGCACGTCGAGGACGATTTTGTCCGCACGGCTGACCGCGAAGGATTCGCCATTGATGAAGACGTGCTTGCCGCGGTAGAGCATCAGGCTCTTCGCCGACAGCTTCAGGCCGCGCTTGGCTGCCGTTTCCATGAAGCGGCCGACCGTGAGCGGCTTCGCCGGCGGGGTGAAGAACACGTTGTGCTTCGGCTCGGACATGTATTCGCCGAAAAAGACGGTCACGTCTTCCTCGTCCCAGCGCACCTTGTTGAGTTCCTCGGTGATGGAGGTGAGCATCTCGCGCGGGATCTCGGCCGGGTTTTTCGCCGGCTGCAGGTCCGGGTCGGCGTAGCGGCCGGGCAGGTCGATCGAGTCGGCCATGAACTGCAGGAAGGCTTCGCCGATTTCCTGGAACGAAGGGGAGCGGAAGCCGATCGAATACGTCATGCACTCGCCTTCGGCGATGCCGTCGTGCGCGTAGTGCGGGGGCAGGTACAGCATGTCGCCCGGTTCCAGCACAAATTCTTGTTCCGGGGTAAAGTTCGACAGGATCTTCAGCGGCAAGCCTTCGACCAGGGACAGGTCCTGCTGGGCGCTGATCTTCCAGCGCCGCTTGCCGTGCGCCTGCAGCAGGAACACGTCATAGGAATCGAAGTGGGGACCGACGCCGCCGCCGTCGGTGGCGTAGCTGACCATCAGGTCGTCCAGGCGGGCGTCGGGCAGGAAGCGGAACTCGCGCAGGAGGGCGTCGGCCTTGTCGTCGAACAGGTTGACGCCTTGCACCAGCATGGTCCACTCGCGCTGGCTGCGCGGCGGCAGTTCGGTGAGCGGGCCGTGCTGCATGTCCCACTGGCCGTCGCTGAGCGTCACCAGGCGCGATTCGACGTGGTTTTTCGTGGCGGCTTCGGCCAGCTTCTCGAACTTGAGGAGGGGCTTGAAACCGGGGATGGCGTTGCGGATCAAGAGGGGCTTCTTGTGCCAGTAATCGCGCAGGAATTGGGCGGGGGTAATGTTCCCGAGGAGCTGTAATTTTTTCATGCATCATTATAACCAGCCCGCCATGGCGTAGCAGCGGGCGGCAGCGGAGGAAGGGTATAATCCGATCCTTACAACGAAAGGAAGTGCGATGAAGATTGCCAAGAATACGGTCGTGACGGTCAACTACAAACTGTCGGATGCACAGAACAACCTGATCGAAGAAGGCGCGCAGCCGATGGTCTACCTGCACGGCGGCTACGAGAACACGCTGCCGAAGATCGAAGAGCACCTCGACGGCAAGGAAGTCGGCTTCACCTCGCAGCTGCAGGTCGAACCGGACGACGCGTTCGGTGACTACGATGCCGAGCTGGTCAAGGTCGAAGACCGCAATCGCCTGCCGGAGCCGCTCGAAGTCGGCATGCAGTTCGAAGGCATGGCCGACGGCGCGCCGGACGAAGAGCCGATGATCTTCACCGTCACCGAAATCGCCGACGACAAGGTCGTCCTCGACGGTAACCACCCGCTGGCCGGCATGGCCCTGCGCTTCGACCTGTCGGTGGTCGACGTGCGCGCCGCCACCGAAGAAGAAATCGCCCACGGCCACGTGCACGGCGCCCACGGTCACCACCACGGTGAAGAAGAGGGCGGCGACGACAGCGAGGAAGGCGATCACTTCCGTAGCCAGCCGCTGCATTAAATGGAAACGGGGACATCGGTCCCCGTTTTGCATTTGGTGGGCACGGAGCGCCCACCCTACGGTAGGGTGGGCGCCCCGTGCCCACCAATCCGCCGCGTCATCGCGCACGTATTACTCCGCCGCGTTCTTCACGGTGAACAAGGCTTTCTCGCCTGGCGTCACCTTGATCTCGACCGCCTCGCCCCCCACCGACACGTGCCCGATATTGTCGCGCCACTCGATGCGTGGATGCGCCTTCTTCGGCAGCGCCGCGCTGTCCACCAGCAGCACCTTGCCGTCGAATTTCTGCGCCAGCGCCTGGATCTGCTTGCGCGCCGCGGCAAAACCGTCCTGCGTGCTCGGCGCGCGCCGCAGCAGCGAGCGCAGGCCCGTGGGCTCGGCCAGCGGCTTGACGTCGCCCTCGGTGAACAGCACGATCGCATCGACCTTGTCGCCGCGCGCCAGCGCGAACAGGCGGTTCAGCCAGAAGCGCGTCGCCACCAGCCGGTCTTCGTATTCGCTGTTGCGGCCGGCCGCGGCCAGGTAGTGGTTGTTGTTGGCGGGGAGATTGACGGTCGCGTACAGCACCGAGTCCACCGTCCAGTGGGCGTTCTCGGCATAGCTGCGAAAACGCGGGCTGGTCGAGAGCCGGGTCAGCGCCAGCTTCTTCGCGCCCAGCGATTGCGGATCGCCGTGGAACAGCTCGCGCAGCCGGTTCAGGCGCTCGACCGCATTGGTGCGGCCGGCCGAGTTGCGGCACTCGGTCCAGTCGCTCCCGGCCGGCAGGACGATGACGGGACGCTTGGCCTTCTCGACCAGCTCGCGCCTTTCCTGGTACAGCTTGTCGCCGCAGGGTTCGCCCGCGGCCTTGATGCCGGTGACGACGACGAAGGAGAGCGACTTGTCGCTCGTTTGCGCCAGCGCTTTCCTGAAATGCTCGTCGCCCGGCTTGTCGAAGCTGTGGCCGATGACGCCGAAGCGGTGCGCTTCATGCGCCTCGCGTCCGTCGCGCGCCTGCAGCGGCGCCGACAGTAGCGCGCACAGGACGGTAGCGAGGACGAGGCGCGCGCGCGGCATCAGGCCGCCAGCCGCTTCAGTTCGTACAGGCGCTCGAGCGCCTCGCGCGGCGTCAAGGCGTCCGGATCGAGATCGTCGAGGGCAGCGAGCAGCGCGGGCGGCACAGTTGCGGCTTCCGGCTGCGACGCCTCGGCTTCCAGCTCGGGCTCATCAAGCGGCAGCGCGAACAGGTCGCGCTGCGGCGTCGCGTCCAGCGCCTGCGATTCGAGGCGCGCCAGGTGCTTGCGCGCGGCCTTGATCACGGCCGGCGGCACGCCCGCCAGCTGGGCCACCTGCAGGCCGTAGCTCTGCGAGGCCGGCCCATCCTGCACCGCGTGCAGGAACACGATCGTGTCCTTGTGCTCGACCGCCGACAGGTGCACGTTGGCCGCGCTCGGATGGCTTTCGGGCAGCTGGGTCAGCTCGAAGTAGTGGGTCGCGAACAGGGTGAAGCTGCGGCTGATGTCGATCAGGTGGCGCGCGATGGCCCAGGCCAGCGCCAGGCCATCAAAAGTAGAGGTGCCGCGCCCGACTTCGTCCATCAGCACCAGCGAGTGCTCGGTGGCGCCGTTCAGGATCGCGGCCGATTCGGTCATCTCGACCATGAAGGTCGAGCGGCCGCCGGCCAGGTCGTCGTTGGCGCCGATACGGGTAAAGATGCGGTCGATCGGGCCGATGGTGGCGCTGGTGGCGGGCACATAGCTGCCTACATAGGCCAGCAGCACGATCAGCGCGGTCTGGCGCATGAAGGTCGATTTACCGCCCATGTTCGGGCCGGTGATGAGCAAGAGGCGCCGCTCGTTCGACAGCTTGCAGTCGTTGGCGATGAAGCGTTCGATCTGCTTTTCGACGACCGGATGCCGTCCCTCGACGATGTTCAGGCAGGGCGCATCGACCAGTTGCGGCGCGCACCAGTTGTGGCGCATCGCGTGGCTGGTCAGCGCAACCAGGGTGTCGACCTGGGCCAGGCCCTGGGCAATCTTTTGCAGGTCGCCGATGTGCGGCGCCAGGCAGGACAGCAGCTCGTCGTACAGGGCCTTTTCGCGCACCAGGGCCTTGTCCTGGGCCGACAGCGCCTTGTCCTCGAAAGCCTTCAGTTCCGGCGTGATGTAGCGCTCGCAGTTCTTGAGGGTCTGGCGGCGCCGGTAATCGTCCGGCACCTTGTCGGCCTGGCCGTTGGTGACTTCGATGTAGAAGCCGTGCACCTTGTTGTACTCGACGCGCAGGTTGGCGATCCCGGTGCGGGCGCGCTCGCGCGTCTCGAGGTCGACCAGGAACTGGCCGGCGTTCTCGGACAGCGCGCGCAGCTCGTCCAGTTCGGCGTCGAAGCCGCGCGCGAACACGCCGCCGTCGCGCACCATCGCGCTCGGTTCCTCGGCCACCGCGCGCTGCAGGAGGTCGAGGCAGGGCACGGGCGTATCGATCGCTTCGTGCAGTTCGCGCAGCAGGCAGGAGTCGCCCGGGATGAAGCAGCGCGCCAGCTGGCGGCGCAGTTCCGGCAGTTGTTTCAGACCGTCGCGCAGGCTGGCCAGGTCGCGCGGGCGCACCGACAGCAGCGCGATGCGCGTGGTGATGCGCTCGATGTCGGGCACCTCGTTCAGCGTGGCGGACAGTCCGCCTGCCGCGTCGGCCTGGGCCAAGGCTTCGATCGCCTCGTGGCGCGAACGGGCAACGCGCTGGTCGCGCCGCGCATGGTGCAGCCAGTGGCGCAGCATGCGCGAACCCATCGCGGTGCGGCAGCCGTCGAGCAGCGAGAACAGGGTCGGCGCTTCCTGGCCGCGGATGGTTTCGGTCAGCTCCAGGTTGCGGCGGGTGGCGGCGTCCAGGCCGATGAATTCGTTCTCGCTTTCGACGGCGAGGCTCTTCACGTGCTGCAGGCCGCGCCCTTGCGTCGATTGCGCATAGCGTAGGAGTGCGCCCGCCGCGCCGAACGCGGCGCCGAGGCCATCGGCGCCGAAGCCGGTGAGGGTGGCCACGCCCAGCTGCTCGAGCAGGGCCTTGTGGCCTTTTACAACGTCGAAATGCCATTCCGGCACGCGCTGGGTGTGGGCGACCGGGCTGTCCTCGAACAGGTCGCCGTCGTCGGCGCGCAGGATCTCGGCCGGAGAAATGCGCTCCAGCTCCTGCGCCAGGCGCGACGCCACCGTGCGCTCGTCGCCGGAGAATTCCATCAGGCGCAGCGCGCCGCTCGCCAGCGACAGCCAGGCCAGGCCGACGGTGGCCGATTTGCGCTGGCTGACCGTGCACAGGGCCAGCAGCGAGCGTTCCGCCTTTTCGGGCAGCAGGTCGGAATCGGTGAGCGTGCCGGGCGTGACCACGCGCACCACCTTGCGCTCGACCGGACCTTTCGAGGTGGCCGGATCGCCGATCTGTTCGCAGATCGCGCAGGACTCGCCGATTTTCACCAGCTTGGCCAGGTAGCCGTCGAGCGAGTGAAAGGGCACGCCGCACATCTTGATCGGATTGCCCCCGGAAGAACCGCGCGCCGTCAGCGTGATGCCGAGGATGCGCGCCGCCTTTTCGGCATCTTCATGGAACAGCTCGTAGAAGTCGCCCATGCGGTAGAACACCAGCATGGTGGGGTAATCGGCCTTGATGCGCAGGTATTGCGCCATCATCGGCGTCACTTTTTCCGACGTTGCACGTGCGGCGGCGGCGTTGATTTCGGTGGGAACAGTGGTCATTTCTGTTGAATTCGGTAAGGCAGGGCGAACAGCCGAGCCAGGACCGACATTTTACAACCATCGGCTGGGCAGCAGGATGTCGAGGGAAGGACGATCAGCTGCGCAGCAGCTGCATGATCGTATCGAGCCGATACGGTTTCGTCGTGAACGGGTAGCTGCGCGCGCGGTCGACCATCATCTCGGGCACCGTGAAGCCCGAGGTGAGCACGATCTTGACGCGCGGGTAGAACTCGGCGACGGCGTCGGCCAGCTGCAGGCCGTTCATGCCCGGCATCATAACGTCGGAAAAGACGGCGTCGATGTCGCTCTCGCTGCCGAGGAGGCGCAGCGCGTCCATGGCGGAGTAGGCGACGACGACCTCGAGGCCGCGGCTGCGCAGCAGCGCTTCGGCCAGGTCGGCCAGGTCTTCCTCGTCGTCCACGACCAGCACCTTGCGCACCAGGCCGGCGTTGCCGGCGAAGTCGTCCTCCGCGGACGCGTCGCGGCCTTTCACGCCGGGCGGGATGGTGTTCGGCGACAGCCGGTGGATATGCATGGCAACAGACACAACGACTCCTCGGGAAAAGCGGGGCTCCTGTGGGACAAGTATGCCGGAATGTGCGAATGCGCCGCGAACGATTGCCTGTCGTTCAGACCGTGCCTTGCGGAACGCCGGCAAAATAAATCGACGGTTCGCCCTTGATTTTGGCGAATCAGGCGTAACCCCAAGCATATGACCAGCCCTCGCAAAACCATTCTCGTCCTGTATCCCGCCGCTCCCGACGCCGCCGGCCTGCGCCGCCTGCTCGGCGAACTGGGCCATATCGCGGTCACGGCGGACGCGCCGCTCGCCGCGCTCAAGGCGCTCGGCACCGTGCGCTTCGACATCATCCTGACCAGCATGGGCGCGGCCCGTGCCGGCAAGCCGTCCAGCTTCGTGCAGGAATTACGCTCGGCCGCGCCCGGCAGCGCCGTGGTCGGCATCAGGGGGCAGGGCGGCGAAGCCGCCAACGACGCCTGGCTGGGCGAATGCGATGCGACCGTGCCGGCGCCGCTGTCGCCGTCGCGGATGCAGTGGGTGCTCGATTTCGAGCTGCGCTATTTTGGCAGCTGAGGCGTGCCTTCATCGGCAGGTCGGTTGAGGGCAACCGTCTCGGCGTCGAGCAGCAGGTCCTGCAGTTCGGCCACCAGCCGGTCGCCCATGATCGGCTTGGCCAGCACGCGCACGCCGGGGATGGTGGTCTTCAATTCGTGGCCGAAGGCCGAGACCATCATCGCCGGCAGGCCGGGCTGGCGCGCGCGCAGGGCGAGCAGCAGGTCGTCGCCGTTCATGCCCGGCATGCGAAAGTCGGTGATGACGGCATCGACCGCGTGCCCGGAATGCAGGGCCAGCGCGTCGCGGCCGTTGTCGGCCATCAGGACGCGAAAGCCGGCGGCCTCGAGGTAGCGCCGGAACACGTAGCTGACGGCGAGGTCGTCTTCGACAAGCAGGATGTTCTTCATGGTCAGCCTTCGTGCTGGAATCCCGACGCCTCCTGGCGCGGCGCGACCTCCAGGGCCATGCGCACGCGCTCGGTCAGGTCGGTGAGGCGATAGGGCTTGGACATCACCGCAAAACTCGAGGTGGCGCCGGTGGGCGCGGGCAGTTCGTTCATGTAGCCGGTCGCCAGGATCACCGGCACCTTGGGCTGGCGCTCGCGGACGGCTTCGGCCAGCCGGATCCCGTTCATCCCGCCCGGCATGATGATGTCGCTGAACAGCAGGTCGATGTCGCCATAGCGCTCGACCAGTTCCAGCGCCTCTTCGCCGCTCTGCGCGGCCAGCACCCGGTAGCCGAGCGCGCGCAGGTGGGTTTCGGCCAGTTCGCGCACGTCGTGGCTGTCGTCGACCACCAGGATGGTGCGCCGTCCGAGGATCGCGGCCGGCGTCCAGTTCAGGCCCTTGCCGCCCGCGCGCTCGCCCATCATCTCGATGCCGGACTGCTGGGCCAGCGGGAAGATCATGCGGATCGTCGTGCCGCGCTGCGGCGTGCTGTCGATCTCGAGCCGCCCCAGGGATTGCTGCACGAAGCCGTGCACCATCGCCAGTCCCAGTCCGGTGCCCGGCCCCTTGGTCGTGAAGAAGGGCTCGGTGGCGCGTTCGGCCACTTCGGGCGGCATGCCTTCGCCTTCGTCGATCACGCAGATCACGACATAAGTTCCGGGCGGCAGGTGCAGGCGATCGAGGCGCTCGCTGTCGGCCAGGGTCGAGGTCGCGATCGTCACGCGGCCGCCGCGCGGCATGGCGTCGCGCGCATTGATCAGGACGTTGAGCAGGGCCATTTCCATGTGCGTCGCGTCGAGCGTGCAGGAGGGCAGGCCGGGCTTCAGGTCGAGGTGCAGGTCGACCTTGTCGCCCAGGGTGCGCACCAGCATCTCGCTGAATTCGACGACCAGGGAATTGAGGTTCAGGCGCTTCGGATCGAGCCGCTGCTTGCGCGCGAAGGTGAGCAGCTGCTGGGTCAGTTTGCCGGCCTTGTCGCCGGCCAGCTGGGCGCGCGCGATCGCCTGCAGGGCGGCCTCGCGGTCCTCGATCGAGAAGGTCGCCATTTCCAGGTTGCCCGCCACGACCTGCAGCAGGTTGTTGAAGTCGTGTGCGAGGCCGGCGGTGAGCTGGCCGATCGCTTCCATCTTCTGCGCCTGGAGGTAAGACTGCTCGGAGACGCGCCGCCGCGTGATGTCCATCTGCGAAGCGAACCAGTACAGCAGCTTGCCCCCGGCATCGAAGACCGGGCCGGTGAACAGGCCGTTCCAGAACGGGCGGCCGTCGGCCTTGTAGTTGAGGATGTCGACGGCCACGGCGCGCTCGTCGCGCACGGCCTGGCGCAGTTCGGCAACCGTGTTCGGGTCGGTCTGCTCGCCTTGCAGGAAGCGGCAGTTGCGTCCGAGGACCTCGTCCTCGCGGTACTGGGTCAGGTCGAGGAAGGCGCGGTTGACGAAGACGACCGGATTGTCGGGCTGGTTCGGGTCGGTCAGCACCATCGGCATGCGCGTCATCTCGATGGCGGCGAAGAAGACGTTGCCGCGCTCGTCGAGGCCGGGACGCGAAATCTGGCTCGCCTGCCAGTGGCGCACGCCGGGATCGCCCAGCGGGTTGTAGCTGCTGCCTTCGAGCTCGCCCGCAGCCGGGATGCCGACGCTCTGGCCTTCGCCCTCGGGGTCGCCGGACAGGCGGCCGCGCTCTTCTTTCGAACTGCCAGTGGTCATGCGTGCTCCAGGATCGTCTCGGTAAGAGCGCGCCGCATGGTCGAACCGATGGCTTGCCCCAGGGCCGGATTATAACAAGATGCAATTTGCATATCGGCTCCGTGCGTGCAGCAGGCGCGCAGGAAATGGTATGGTTCTCCCTTGCGATCTGTCTTTGAAGCAAATTTATCTACCGAACCGAATGCCCATGCTCCAGCTGCCCCTTCCTTGCGCCTGTTTCGATCCTGCCGTCGGGAGGGCCGCATGAGCCGGGGCGCCTTGCCCGAGGCCGACGGCAGCTACCGTGCCTTCTTCGATCAGGCCACCAACTTCGCGGCCATGCTCGACCTCGAGGGCCGCATCCTCGACATGAACCGGGTTTCGCTCGAACTGGGCGGCTATGCGCGCGCCGACGTGATCGGGCGTCCGCTGTGGGAATGCCGCTGGTGGGACCATTCGGCCGACCTGGTCGCGACCGCGCGCGCGGCCATGCTGGCGGCGTCCGGCGGCGAGACGGTGCGCCGCGTGCTGCCCTACCGCGCGCTCGACGGCAGCGAACGCTATGCGGAAGTCGTGGTGGCGCCGGTCCGGGACGAAGCGGGCGGCATCCTGTTCCTGGCAGCGACCGGCGTCGACGTCACCGAACGGCGCCGCGTCACCCAGCGCCTGCGCCTGCTCGACGAAATCGGCGAAGCGACCCGCATCGCGCTCGATCCGAAGGCGATCATGGCCGAAGCGACGCGCCTGCTGGGCGAGCACCTGGGCGTGACCCGGGTCGCGTATGCCGACCTCGAGCCCGACAACGACCGCTTCACGATCCGCCATGACTGGCGTATCGAGGGTGTGATGAGCACCGTTGGCACCTATTCGCTCGATCTGTTCGGCTCGCGCGCGACCTCGAACCTGCGCGTCGGCCGCACGCTGCTGGTGAGCGACGTCGACCGCGAACTGGCGGCCGCGGACGGCGCCGACATGTTCAACGCGATCGGCATCAAGGCCATCATCTGCTGTCCGCTGGTCAAGGGCGGGCGCCTGGTGGCGATGATGGCCGTGCACCAGCGCGAACCGCGCGCCTGGAGCGAGGACGAAGTGGCGCTGGTCGAGGCCGTGGTCGAGCGCTGCTGGGCCCACATCGAACGGGTGCGTTCCACTGAAGCGCTGGTGGATGCCGACCGCCGCAAGTCGGAATTCCTGGCCACGCTGGCGCATGAGCTGCGCAACCCGCTGGCGCCGATCCGCAACGGCCTCGAGCTGCTGCGCATGGGGTCGGCCAAGCCCGAGCTGCAGGCGAATGTGCGCGCGATGATGGAACGCCAGGTCGGGCACATGGTCCACCTGATCAACGACCTGCTCGACATCGCGCGCGTCTCCAGCGGCAAGGTGGTGCTCAAGCGCGAGCCGCTCGATGTGCAGGCGGTCGTCGCCAGCGCCGTCGAAACAAGCATGCCGCTGATCGAGGCCGGCGGGCACACGCTGGAAGTCGACCTGCCGCAGGAACCCTTGTCGGTCGAGGGCGATGCCGTGCGCCTGAGCCAGGTGCTCGGCAACCTGCTGGCGAACGCGGCCAAGTACACGCCGCAGGGCGGGCGCATCGCGGTCAGCGCGCGCCGCGAAGGGATGGAAGCCGTCATCGCGGTGAGCGATACCGGCATCGGCATCGCGGCCGAGTCGCTGCCGGAAGTCTTCGAGATGTTCACGCAAGTCTCGCGCAGCATCGACCGCGCGCGCGGCGGGCTGGGCATCGGCCTGGCCCTGGTGCGGCACCTGGTGCAGCTGCACGGCGGCAGCGTCGGCGCGGCCAGCGCCGGCATCAACGCGGGCAGCACCTTCACCGTGCGCCTGCCGCTGGGCGGCGACCGTACAGAAAAACCGCCCGCGGCGCACGCGCCTGCAATGGCCGCGCCGGCGCGCCCGCTGCGTGTGCTGGTGGCCGACGACAACGTCGACGCCGCCGATACCCTGAGTGCGCTGCTGCGCCTGGACGGCCACCTGGTGCAGGTGGCGCACGACGGCGCCGAGGCGGTGCACATGGCCGCGTCCTTCCGGCCCGAGATCGCCTTCCTCGACATCGGCATGCCGCAGCTCGACGGCTATGGCGCGGCGCGCGCGATCCGTACGCTGCCCGGCCTGCAGGGCCTGCGCCTGGTCGCGCTGACTGGCTGGGGCGCGCAGGAAGACCGGCGCCGCTCGCGCGAGGCCGGTTTCGACGCTCATCTGCTCAAGCCCGCGGTACCGGACGAGGTGCGGGTTCAGCTCGTCCACGGGGCCTTTTCGGCCGTCGAGTAAACATATAAAAATTTTCACGATTCAGCCGAAATACATAGCGGATCGACTACACTCGCAGTTCCTTTGTTCGCTTTAAAAACATGTACGATTCCGCCGACGCACCTAGCATGCCCAAGTCCGAGGGCACGGTCCGCAGCAACCTCGATTTCCCAGTGGTCGGTATCGGCGCGTCGGCCGGCGGCCTGCCTGCACTGCTGCACCTGTTCGAAAACATGCCGGCCTCGCACGGCATGGCCTTCGTGGTCATCCTGCACCTCTCGCCCAAGCATCCGAGTTCGGCCGATGCGATCCTGCAGCGCGCCACGCGCATGCCCGTGGTCCAGGTCAGCTCGCGCGTGACGATCGAGCCCGGCCACGTCTACGTGATCGCCCCGAACCAGCAGATGTCGATGATGGACGGCCTGCTGCTGGTCGATGAACTCGACCGTCCACGCGGACGCCATGTCGCGATCGACATGTTCTTCCGCACCCTGGCCGAGACCCACCGCGAGCGTTCGGTCGCGATCGTGCTGTCGGGTACCGGGGCCGACGGCGCGGTCGGCCTGGCGCGCGTGAAAGAGCAGGGCGGCGTGACGATCGTCCAGTCGCCCGAGGACGCCGAGCACGACGGCATGCCGGCGGCGGCCATCCTCACCGGCGCGGTCGATTTCGTGCTGCCCGTGGTCGACATGCCGCAAAAGCTGATCGAGCTGTGGGAGAATGCGCGCGCCATCGAGCTGCCGCCGGCGGGCGACGGCGAGGCGCCGGTCGCGCACACCACCGAGCCGGCCGATACGGCCGATGCCGAGAGCGCACTGCAGGGCATCATCGGCCTGCTGCTGAGCCATACGGGCCACGACTTCCGCCACTACAAGCGCGCCACCGTGCTGCGCCGGATCGAACGGCGCCTGCAGGTGCGCGGCGTGCGCACGCTGCCCGAATACCGCGCCCTGCTCGAGAACGACACGGCCGAGCACAAGGCGCTGCTGGGCGACATGCTGATCGGCGTGACCAACTTTTTCCGCGACCGCGAAGCCTTCGAGTCGCTCGAACGCGACATCATCCCCGAACTGTTCAAGTACAAGGGCCCGACCGACGAGGTACGGGCCTGGGTGGCCGCCTGCGCCACTGGGGAAGAGGCGTATTCGATGGCGATGCTGCTGGCCGACCAGGCCGCGCTGTCGGAACGCCCGCCGGGCTTCCAGGTGTTCGCCTCGGACATCGACGAGCGCGCGATCAGCAGCGCGCGCAGCGGCAGCTTTCCGGCCGCGATCATCACCGATGTGACGCCGACCCGCCTGCGCCAGTACTTCAGCAAGGAAGACAGCCGCTACCGGATCCGCAAGACCCTGCGCGACCATATCCTGTTCGCCTCGCACAACCTGCTGCGCGATCCGCCGTTCTCGCGGCTCGACCTGATCTCCTGCCGCAACCTGCTGATCTACCTGAACCGCGACGTGCAGGTGCGCGTGCTGCAGACTTTCCACTTCGCGCTGAAACCCGGCGGCTTCCTGTTCCTGGGCAGTTCCGAATCGGCCGAATCGGTGGCCGAATTCTTCATCCCGGTCGACAAGAAGAACCGTATCTACCGCGCCCGCGGCGGCATCCGCACCATGCAGTACCAGCCCGCGCATCCGGCGACGTCGAATCCGCGCCTGATGGAGGCGGTGCGCGTCAAGGTGCCGGGCAAGCGCCAGTACTCGTACGCCGCGCTGCACCAGCGCGCACTGGCCCAGCTCGCGCCGCCCTCGGCCGTGGTCGACCACGAGGGCAATATCGTGCACATGTCGGAACAGGCCGGCGTGTTCCTGCGCATGGCGGGCGGCGAGCCTTCGCGCAGCCTGCTGACCCTGGTGCTGCCCGAACTGCGGCTCGAACTGCGCTCGGCGATGTACCAGGCGACGCAGAACGGGACCCGGGTCGAATGCCGACCTATCCAGCTGGCCGAGAACAAGGAACTGGGCACGATCGCGATGACGGTCAGCCCCTTCCGCGACGAGGACGCCGAGAGCGACTTCCTGCTGGTGCTGTTCAACCGCGCCGAGCACGCGCCCGACCGCGCGGCGCCCTTGCTGACGAACGGCAGCCAGGACGTGGTGCTGTCGCAGCTGGAAGCGGAGCTGCAGCGCAAGCGCGAGCAGCTGCAGGAGACGATCGAGAGCGCCGAGATCTCGACCGAGGAGCTGCGCGCCTCGAACGAGGAACTGCAGGCCATCAACGAGGAGCTGCGCTCGGCCACCGAAGAACTCGAAACCAGCAAGGAAGAGCTGCAGTCGGTGAACGAGGAACTCGTCACCGTCAACTACGAGCTGAAGGTGAAGGTCGAGGAAACCGGCAAGGCCAACGACGACCTGAACAACCTGATCGCCTCGACCGACATCGCCACGATCTTCGTCGACAGCGGCTTGCGCATCAAGCGCTTCACGCCGCGCGCGGCCGACCTGTTCTCGATCATCGCCTCCGACATCGGCCGTTCGCTGCTCGACCTGACCCACCGCCTCGACTACGACCAGTTGGCCGAAGACGCCAACGCCACCTTCGACACCCTGCGCCTGGTCGAGCGAGAGGTGCGCAGCAACGACGGCCGCTGCTACATCGTGCGCCTGCTGCCTTACCGCACCAACGAAGACCGCATCGAGGGCGCGGTGATGACCTTCTTCGACATCACGGCGCGGCGCCAGGCCGAGGACCAGGTGCGCGCCAGCGAGGAACGCATGCGCATGGTGGCCGAGAGCGCCGACGACTACGCCATCATCACGCTCGACGAGGAAGGACGCGTCACCAGCTGGAACAAGGGCGCGCAGCACCTGTTCGGCTTCGGCCCCGAGGAGATGCAGGGCCAGGACATCGCGCGCGTGTTCGTGCCGGAGGACGTGGCCGCCGGCGTGCCGGCCGAAGAATTGCGCCGCGCGCGGACCGACGGCCGTGCCGAGGACGAGCGCTGGCACCTGCGCAAGGACGGCAGCCGCTTCTTCTGCAGCGGCGTGACCACGCCGCTGCGCAACGGCGTCTTCCACGGCTACGCCAAGATCGCGCGCGACGCCACCCGGCGCGAGCGCCAGGGCCTGGAGCGCGAACAGGCCGCGCGCGAGCGCGAGGCGGTGGCGCGCACCGAGGCGGCGAACACGATGGCGCTGAAGGACGAGTTCCTGTCGGTGATGTCGCACGAGCTGCGCCATCCGCTGAACATGATCAACATTAACGTCGAGCTGCTCGCGCGCATGCCCGAGATCCGCAAGTCGGCGCCATTCATGCGCGCGGCAGCCGGCATCCGCAATGCCGTGCTGAGCCAGGCGAAGATCATCGACGACCTGATGGACATGTCGCGCGTGCGCACCGGCAAACTGTCGCTGGCGATGGCGCCGGTGGCGCTGGGCGTCGTGTTGAAGAACATCGCCGACGTCCAGCGCGCCGATCCGGCCATGGGCGGCATCGGGATCGACGTCGTCGACGAAGCCGAGGGCGTGTACGTACTGGCCGACCTGGTGCGCATCGAGCAGGTCGTGATGAACCTGCTGAGCAACGCCGTCAAGTTCACCCCCGCAGGTGGGCGCATCGAGGTGCGCGTGGTCCGCGAGGCGCGCGAGGTACGGGTCGATGTCGTCGACAATGGCCAGGGCATCGCGCCGGACTTCCTGCCGCACGTGTTCGACATGTACGGCCAGAGCGTCTCGGTGACGACGCGTTCGAAAGGGGGCCTGGGCATCGGGCTGGCGCTGGTGCGCGAGATCGTTGCGCTGCATGGCGGGCGCATCGAGGCTTTCTCGGAAGGCGTCGGCAAGGGCGCGCGCTTCAGCTTCTGGCTGCCGCTGCTCGACCGCCATGGCGCGCCTGTTCCCGGCGGCGAAAGCGAGGGCGACGGCTCGCTGGCCGGCCTGCGCATCCTGGTGGTCGACGACATGGAAGAGATGCTGATGGGCTTCAAGTCGCTGCTCGAAGTGAGCGGGGCGACCGTGTTCGAGGCCACCAGCGCGCGTGCCGGGCTCGCGATCCTCGAACGCGAGGAGATCGACCTGCTCATTTCGGACATCTCGATGCCGGAGATGGATGGCTACGCGTTCCTGGCGCACATCCGCGCCAGTCCGAAGCTGGCCGCGCTGCCGGCGATTGCGATCAGCGGCATGCGGCGCGATAACGACGTTGCCAAGGCGCGTGCCGCGGGCTTCTCGGCCCACCTCGGCAAGCCCGTCTCCTTCGACCGCCTGAACGCGATCGTGCACGAGCTGCTGCCGCGCCGGGCGCCGGACGCTTCCTGAAGCAATTATGTCAACTGCATGTCGGCGAATCTTACAATTGCGGAGCGTGCGGACGCAGGCGTGGCGCTAAGCGCCTGATAAGGCTACGGTTTCTCTGGGTGGCGTAAAACTTGCTTTTATGTACACACCAACCATAAGGAGAACCCATGCGCCACGCCCGTCAGTTTGCCGCCTTCATGTTCGCCATCGTCACCTGCGCCAGCGCATCGGCCACGGTCGTCGCCACCAACAATGATTATTCCGTGGTCGACGGCAGGGAAGTGACGCGCAGCCTGAACGTCACCGAGCGCGGCACCATCCGCGACGTCAACATTTCCGTCGAATTCTCGAAGTGCGACGACCCGCCGATCGGGCCGAATGGCGTGGCCTGCCGCGGCGCCGGCACACCCTTCAACGACGAATTCACGATCGTGCTGATCGCACCGGACGGACGGGAGGTAACCCTGGTCGCACCGTTCGAGACCTACTCGGTCGGGCGCGTGGGCCCGGGGCGCGAGTTCGTGGTGTTCGACGACGAGGCGGCGCGCGCGGCCGGGCCGAACATCGAGTTGGGCCTGTTCCGTCCGGCCGAGATGCTGTCCCTCTTCGATGGCATGAACCTGTATGGCCGCTGGACCCTGTACCTGCAGGACTTTATTCCAGGCGATCCGCTCGAGTTCTACTCGGCATCGCTCGACATCGATTTCGAGCCGGCGCCGGTGCCGGAACCGGCCACGCTGGCGATGCTGGGCCTGGGCCTGGCGGGGATGGGCGCGGCACGGCGCCGCCGCGGCTGATCAGCGCGAGGCACTCAGCGCGAAATAATCAGCTTCGCGCCCAGCGCGATGAAGACGGTGCCGGCCAGGCGGTCGAGCCATTTGCCGGCGCCGGGTTTGCGTTCCAGCCAGGCGCCGATGGCGCCGGCAAAATAACCCAGCAAACCGAACAGGACCGCCGCCTGCAGCGTGAAGGTCACGCCGAGCGCCAGCATCTGGCCCGGCACGTTGCCGTTGACCGCGATCACGAACTGCGGCAGCAGCGACAGGAAGAACAGCACCACTTTCGGGTTGATGGCGTTCGCCAATAAACCCTTCATGAACAGGCTGCGCAGCGACTGCGGCGCAGCGTCCTTGCGCGCCGCCTGCCCGCCGGTGCTGCGCAGCGCCCCGATTCCCAGCCACACCAGGTACAGGCCGCCGCCGATGCGCAGCGCCGTGAAGGCGGTCGGCGAAGCGGCGATGATGGCGCTGACGCCGATCACGGCCAGGAAGGTGTGGCTCAGGCAGCCGAGCGCGCAGCCCAGGCCGAAGACCATGCCTTGCTTTCGGCCCTTGGACATGCCAAGGCCGAGGACCATCAGGTTGTCGGGGCCGGGGGAGGCGGTCAGCAGGATGGCGGCGAGCAGGAAGCCGAGGAATTGTTCGGGTGCGAGCATGGTCTCTTGGATTATATGTTCGTAAAACGAAGGGACGTAGGGTGGGCGGGTTCCCCGCCCACGCGGTGATAGTTGACCGCAAGATCATCCGGCACGATATCGAAGCCGCTAACTATCACCGCGTGGGCGGCAAAGCCGCCCACCTTACGTCCCTACGAGAGCCTGAACGATTATTTTGATTCTGCGACGCGTTTCGCAATATGCGCCAGCGCCGCCTCCACCTGGTCGATCAGGATCAGGCACAAATCGCCCTCGGCCACGCGTTCCAAAGCACGGTCGATGGCGACGAACTCGCCGTTGATCTCTTCGATGTGACCCGTGCGCGTGGCGCCGTTCAGGCCCTCGCGCAGCAGGCGCACGACTTCGCCGTCGGCGCGGCCGCGCTGGCACTGGTCCTGGTACAGCAGCACCTCATCGAAGGCCTTGCCCAGGATTTGCGTCTGCTGCGTGATGTCCTGGTCGCGGCGATCTCCCGCGCCGCTGATCACGACGTGGCGGCGCTTGGCCGGCATGTTCTCGACCGCCGACACCAGGGCCGCGATCGCGTCCGGGTTGTGGCCGTAGTCGGCGATCAGGGTCGCGCCTTTGTAGTCGAAGACGTTGAAGCGGCCCGGCGCGTTGTCGCTTTCGCCGACGAAGGTTTTGAGGCCGAGGCGGATCTTGTCCCAGTCGAGGTTCACGGCCCAGGCCGCGGCCACGGAGGCCATCACGTTCTCGACCTGGAAGCCGATGACGCCGCCGCGGGTGATCGGCACCTCGGCGAGATCGATGCGCGTTTCGTTCCTGCCCTGGGCGCAGACCAGGAAGCCGTTCTCCACGAAGACGACGCGGCGGCCCTGGGCGCGGTGCATGGCGATCAGCGGATGGCCGCCGTCCTGGGCGAAGAAGGTGACGTCGCCTTTCGTGTGCTCGGCCATCTCGGCCACCACCGGATCGGCCGCGTTCAGCACGGCCATGCCGCCGTCCCTGACGTTCTGGACGATCACGCGCTTCAGGACCGCGAGGTCTTCCAGCGTCGTGATGTAGTTGAGGCCGAGGTGGTCGCCGGCGCCGATGTTGGTCACGACCGCCACTTCGCAGCGGTCGAATGCCAGGCCTTCGCGCAGCAGGCCGCCGCGCGCGGTCTCGAACACGGCCGCGTCGACGTCCGGATGGAGCAGCACGTTGCGCGCGCTGCGCGGGCCGCTGCAGTCGCCGCTGTCGATGCGGCGGCCTTCGATGTAGACGCCGTCGGTATTGGTCATGCCGGTGCGCAGGCCGGACGCCGTCATCAGGTGCGCGATCAGGCGCACGGTGGTGGTCTTGCCGTTGGTGCCGGTGACGGCGATGACCGGGATGCGGCCGTCGTCGCCTTCCTCGAACAGTGTATCGATGATGGCTTCGCCGACGTCGCGGCCCTTGCCGAAGGACGGCGACAGGTGCATGCGCAGGCCCGGCGCGGCATTGACTTCGACGATGCCGCCGTGCTGCTCTTCGATCGGCTTGAGGACCGAGTCGCAGACCAGGTCGACGCCGCAGATGTCGAGGCCCACCATGTGCGCCGCCGCGATGGCGCGCGCCGCCACTTCCGGATGGACGTCGTCGGTGACGTCGGTGGCGGTGCCGCCGGTCGAGAGATTGGCGTTATTGCGCAGGACGACGCGCTGGCCCTTGGTCGGCACGGAGTCGGCGTTCATGCCTTGCTTGGCCAGGCTGCCGAGGGCGATGTCGTCGAAGCGGATCTTGGTCAGCGAGGTCGAGTGGCCGTTGCCGCGGCGCGGGTCGAGGTTCACCTGGTCGACCAGCTGGCGCACCGTGTGCACGCCATCGCCGACGACGATCGGCGGCTCGCGGCGCGCGGCGGCGACCAGTTTGTCGCCGATGACCAGCAGGCGATAGTCGTGCCCCGGCAGGTAGCGCTCGACCAGGATGTCGTCGCGGAATTCGGAGGCCGAATGGAAGCCGGCGACGATCTGTTCCCTGGTCGTGATGTTGACCGTCACGCCCTTGCCCTGGTTGCCGTCCTTCGGCTTGATCACGACCGGCAGGCCGATCTCCTGGGCCGCAGCCCAGGCGTCTTCCGGATCAAGCACGGTGCGGCCCAGCGGCACCGGCACGCCGGCGGCATCGAGCAGCTTCTTGGTCAGTTCCTTGTCCTGGGCGATGGTCTCGGCGATGGCGCCGGTGGCGTCGATCTCGGCGGCCTGGATGCGGCGCTGCTTGCTGCCCCAGCCGAACATCACGAGGCTGCCTTCGGTCAGGCGGCGGAAGGGGATGTTGCGCTCGACGGCGGCCTGCACGATCGAACCAGTCGAGGGGCCGAGGCGCACGTCTTCGTCGAGGTCGCGCAGCTGGGTGAGCGCTGCCTGCAGGTCGAAGGGCGCGTCATTGCGCGCCGCTTCGATCAGCTGCTGGGCGAGGTCGAGGGCCAGGCGGCCGACGTCTTCTTCCGAATACTCGACTACGACCTGGTAGATGCCGGTTTCGACGGTGGCGGTGGTGCGGCTGAAGGTGACCGGGCAGCCGGCTTCGGCCTGCAGGGCGAGGGCGACGATTTCCAGCACTTCGGCCATCGGCACCGGGTCCGTCACGTCTTCTTCGTGGCCGAAAGGCTGCAGCTGGCCGAGCTGGGGAAAGCGCGAACGCAGGCGCGTTTCGAAGCCGGGCAGGGCGGCGATCGATTCTTCCTCCGGAGTGCAGGCGACGATCGCCTCGACCGAGGTGTGGTGGCTCCAGAGGTTAGGGCCGCGCAAGGCCCGTACGCGAGATACTTCCATAAACCTTCATTCCTTTATGTTGGGATCGGCCCGCCATGCTTGGCGGCGGGCTCCCTTGGACTCCGGCGAACCGGGTACTGCTGTTCAATAAGTCGTCTTTTTGGTGGCATCGAAAGCGCGCAAGCCGCCGCAGATCAGGTCGTGCGGCAGGCCCAGCGCCCAGGCGGCGGCCACTGCGGCCAGTACGCTGGCGGGATGCTTGACCGTGGCCGGCTGGATCCTGCCGAGGTCGAGCAGGCGGGTCTCAAGCTCGCCCTCGGCCAGCATGATGGCGTTGTCGCGCGCGAAGACGACGCGCTCGCCGCTCGCGCGGTGCTGGGTCATCACGGGATTGGACTCGTCCATCGCATAGAAGATCACGCGGCCGTCCGACAGTTCGGCCAGCTTCACCACTTCCGGATCGGCGGCGTTCAGCACCGCCGCGCCTTCGGACAGGATCACGTCGACCTGGCTGCGCACCACGTTGGCCAGCGCTTCCTCGTCGCGGATGTGGAATTCGTCCACATCGGCGAGTTTGCCCATGTCGGTGACGACGCCCACCGTGCAGCGGTCGTAGGGCAGGCCCTCGGCCAGGATGCTGCGCGCGTTCGATTCGAACACGGCTGCCTCGACATTCCGGTTGATGAGCAGGCGCTCACCAAAGGCGAAGCCGGTGCAGTCGCCTTTCTGGACCTGGCGACCGTCGAGGTACAGGCCTTCGCCGTTGGCCACGCCCGCATGCTTGCCGGCCGCGTGCAGCAGGCAGCCCAGCAGGCGCGTGATCAGGCTGGTGCCCAGCGTGCCGGTGACGCCGACCAGCGGGATGCGGCCGTTTTCGCCTTCACCAAACAAGTGATCCACGATGGCCTTGCCGACGTTACGCGGCTCGCCCGACGCCGGCTTGATGTGGGCCAGCAGGCCCGGGCTGGAATTGACTTCGATGATGGCGCCGCGTTGCTCGTGCAGCGGACGCGAGATGTCTTCGCACACGAGGTCGATGCCGGCGATGTCCAGGCCGACGATGCGCGCGGCCAGCGCCGCCATGTGCGCCACTTCCGGATGCATCAGGTTCGTGACGTCGTCGGCGACGTTGCCGTTCGGCTGGATCAGCACTTTTTGGCCGGCCTGCGGAACCGAGTCGGGCGCCAGGCCCTGGCGCTTCAGGTCGAGCAGGATTTCGTCGTCGTGCGGGTTGACGCGGCCCAGCGGGTGTTCTTCGCTCTCGCCGCGGCGCGGATCGGTATTGATCTGGGTGTCGCAGAGTTGAATGACGTTTGAGGCGCCGTCGCCCGTCACCCACAGCGCTTCGCCGCGCGCGGCGGCCACGACCTGGCGGCCGACCACCAGCAGGCGGTGCTCGTTGCCGGGAATGAAGCGCTCGACCAGCACGGCCGTGCTGTCGCCGGCATCGGAAGCGATGGCATAGGCGGCGCGCACGTCGGATTCGGTCATCAGGTTCAGGGTCACGCCGCGGCCATGGTTGCCGTCGACGGGTTTCACGACCACCGGCAGGCCGATGTCCTGCGCTTCTTCCCAGGCTGCGTCGGCGCTGCGTACAAGGGCGCCTTCCGGCACCGGCACGCCGCACGAGGCGAGCAGGGTCTTGGTGAGATCCTTGTCGCTGGCGATCGATTCGCCGATGGCGCTGGTACGGTCGGTTTCGGCCGTCCAGATGCGGCGCTGGGCGGCGCCGTGGCCGAGCTGCACCAGGTTGCCTTCGGTCAGGCGGATCGAGGGGATGCGGCGGTCGGTGGCGGCATCGACGATGTTCGCGGTCGACGGGCCCAGGCAGTAGCGGTCGACCAGGTCGGTCAGCGATGCGACGGTGCCGGCCATGTCGAAGGCTTCGTCGTTGACCGCGGCCATCAGCAGGCGGTGGCCGGCTTCCAGGGCGGCGCGGCCGACGACGGCGTCGCGGGTGCGGAAGGCCATCTTGTAGATGGCGTGGTCGCCGGTCGAGCGGGTCTTGCCGAAGCCGGTCTTCATGCCGGCCAGGTTCTGCAGCTCGAGCACGACGTGTTCGAGGATGTGGCCGGCCCAGGTGCCGCTGTCCAGGCGCTCGAGGAAGCCACCGCGCTCGCCGACGCCGCAGCGGTGCTCGATCAGGCCGGGCAGCCAGGCGGTCAGGCGTTCATTGAAACCGGGCAGTTTGTTCGAAGGGAAGTCTTCCAACTCACCGATGTCCAGCCAGACCTCGATCACCGGACGGTAGGTCCAGATGTTCGGGCCGCGCAGGTGAGCCACACGGAGAAACTTGATATCTTTCTTCTTTGTCATGTAATGATGTCTTGCCGCCAAGGTCCGCTCGTGCACCATGATGGCGTTGCCTATGTTTGCCTGCCTGTGCGCCAGCGCACCCAAAAGAAAGAATGCAGCGCACATGTTGTATACTTTTGCCGGCCCGAAGCTTACAGTGCCGACCCAATTTATGCCAAATGGCATACTGGCTGGCACCGGAGCGCTCGGACCGCAGGGGACTTTTTCCTCTGATCCATGTAAACCGCTGAGCCGGCCACCGCGTTACCCCTCTATTCAGAACATGCCTTACACAAGGCGGCAACTTAATGACAACTCAACAACTTGCTACTCCGACATCACTGGCGGTCGCCGCCGGCTTCCTGCCTGACGGTTGGGACAGTGACGTCCGGAAACAGCTTGCACCAGGGGAAAACGTTCTAACCGGCGTGGAGGTTGACCTCGATTCGAAATTACGTTTCACCAAGGGCATTCTGGTGGTGACGGACCGGCGCCTGCTGTCGCGCGCGCCGGGGGAGACGGCCTGGCGCGACTGGGGATTCCGCCCCGGCCTGGCCCTGCGCCACCACGATCACGCCGGCGTCGGCCACCTGGAACTGGTCGATGCGCAGGGTTTGTTGGCTTCCTGGCGCTTCACCCTGGGCCAGAACCTGCACGCGATCCGCGTCGCCGACGCCTTCGCCGACCAGGTCAAGAGCGTGGAAACGGGCCTGCCCGTCATCCCGCCGGAACAGCACACCTGCCCGAGTTGCAAGGCGCAGCTCGAGCCGAACCAGGAAGAGTGCCCGATCTGCGCCAAGGTCGTGCACACGCCGCCGTCGACCTGGACCCTGTTCCGCCTGTGGCGTTTCGCCCGGCCATACAAGATGCAGCTGCTGATGGGTTTCCTGCTGATGCTGGGGTCGACGGCGGCGCACATGATTCCGCCTTACCTCACTAAACCGCTGATGGACAACGTGCTGATTCCTTATCAGAATGGCCAGACCATCGACACGTCGCTGATTTACCTGTACATGGGCGGCCTGTTCGGCGCATCGATGCTGGCCTGGGCGCTGGGCTGGGGCAAGACCTATGTGCTGGCGCTCGCCTCCGAGCGCATCAGCGCCGACCTGCGCTCGACTACCTATGAACACCTGCTGCGCCTGTCGCTGGAATATTTCGGCGGCAAGCGCACTGGCGACCTGATGAGCCGCATCGGCAGCGGCTCGGACCGGATCAGCGTTTTCCTGTCGCTGCACCTGCTCGACTTCCTGTCGGACGTATTGTTGATCATCATGACCGGCGTGATCCTGTTCAGCATGAACCCGTGGCTGGCGCTGGTGACCCTGGTGCCGCTGCCTTTCATCGCGTGGATGATCCACGTCGTGCGCGACAGGCTGCGCACCGGCTTCGAGAAGATCGACCGGGTCTGGGGCGAGGTCACCAACGTGCTGGCCGATACCATTCCCGGCATCCGCGTGGTGAAGGCCTTCGCCCAGGAAAAGCGCGAGGCGCTGCGTTTTCGCGAGGCCAACAAGCACAACCTGGCGGTCAACGACAAGCTGAACCGGGTCTGGTCGCTGTTCTCGCCGACCGTGTCGCTGCTGACCGAACTGGGCCTGCTGGTGATCTGGATCTTCGGCATCTGGCAAGTATCGCAGGGCGACATCACGGTCGGCACGCTGACCGCCTTCATCGCCTACAGCGGCCGCTTCTACGTGAAGCTCGATTCCATGAGCCGCATCGTCTCGGTCACGCAAAAATCGGCCTCGGCGGCCAAGCGCATCTTCGACATCCTCGACCACGTCTCGAGCGTGCCGGACCCGGTCAACCCGGTGAAGGTGCAGAAGGTCGAGGGCAATATCGAACTGCGCGAAGTCGGTTTCCGCTACGGTAACCGCGCCGTGAACCGCGGCATTTCGCTCAACATCAAGGCCGGCGAGATGGTCGGCCTGGTGGGCCACAGCGGCTCGGGCAAGTCGACCCTGGTCAACCTGATCTGCCGCTTCTACGACGTGGCCGAAGGCGCGATTTTGCTGGACGGCGTCGACATCCGTTCGTTTGCCGTGGCCGACTACCGCCGTAACATCGGCCTGGTGCTGCAGGAACCCTTCCTGTTCTTCGGCACGATCGCCGAGAACATCGCCTACGGCAAGCCGGACGCGACGCGCGAAGACATCATCGCCGCCGCCCGCGCCGCCCACGCCCACGAATTCATCCTGCGCCTGCCGCAGGGCTACGATTCGATGGTCGGCGAACGCGGCCAGGGCCTGTCGGGCGGCGAGCGCCAGCGTATCTCGATCGCGCGCGCGCTGCTGATCGACCCGCCGATCCTGATCATGGACGAAGCGACGTCCTCGGTGGACTCGGAGACCGAAAAGGAAATCCAGAAGGCGCTCGACAACCTGGTGCAGGGCCGCACCACGATCGCCATCGCGCACAGGCTCTCCACGCTGCACCGGGCCGACCGCCTGGTGGTGCTGGACCGCGGCGTGGTGGTGGAAGAGGGCAGCCACGACGAACTGATGGCGCGCGAGGGCGCCTACCACCGCCTCTACGAAGCGCAGGCGCGCAACGTGGACCAGGACATGGACGACGCGGACAAGGACGATTGATATGAGCAATACCATTCAACTGCGCCGCGATGCGTTCGGCAAACTCGTGTTTACGGGAGACGACGGCGTCGACGTGGTCGGTGTGATTCCCGTACGCGCCTTCCCGATCCAGGCGCCCACGCGCGGCATCTCGCTGGTGCGCGACGGCGGCAAGGAAGTGGCCTGGATCGACGACCTCGCCACCGCCTCGGAGCAGGTGCGTTCGCTGGTCACCGAAGAACTCGAGGGGCGCGAATTCATTCCCGAGATCCTGCACATCACCGACGTCTCCAGCTTCGCCACGCCCTGCACCTGGTTCGTCAAGACCGACCGCGGCGAGACCCAGTTCGTGCTGAAGGTCGACGAAGACATCCGCCGCGTGGGCGAGGCCTCGCTGCTGATCGCGGACAACCACGGCATCAACTTCCTGGTGCGGGACATGTTCAGGATCGATAAGCACAGCAGGAAGATTCTCGACCGGTTCCTGTAAGAGGTCTGCGCTTTCCACGTCTGTCGGCGTGGCCGTGAACGTAGGGTGGACTCCCGAGTCCACGCGTTACAGCGCTGAAGAACCCGAAACGTGGCTCACACCACTTACGTCTAAACATCGTAGGGTGGGCACTTTTGCCCACGCGGTACTACCTCTGCGGTTCGATTCCGCTTTTCGACCGAATAAGCTGCGTAAACGCGTGGACGCGGGAGTCCACCCTACGTACCCCTCACCTCAAGTACCACCTCCAAGAGAAACTGCGGACCGTCGCGCTCTGGCTCGACCATTCGACGCTCGTCTCGAGCGAACCGGACGATTCCTAATTCGTGCTGCGCTTGAAGCGCGGCGCCGGCTACTCTATGCTGATCCCAATCCAACATCACCGGAGGCCGATATGCTGCTGGGTGGCTGTTATTGCGGAGCGGTACGCTACGTCGTCGAAGGCGACACCTTTCACAACACGCTCTGCCACTGCAGCGATTGCCGGCGCATCGCCGGCGCGCCGGCCGTGGCCTGGTTCAGCGCGCGCATGCATGCCCTGCGTTTTACCAAGGGCAATCCCGCCACCTTCCGCTCCAGCGAACACGTGCTGCGCGGTTTTTGCGCCACCTGCGGCACCACGCTCACCTACCAGGACGACCGCCAGCCCGACGAGATCGACATCGCCACGGCCAGCCTCGACGATCCCGAAGCGGCGCCCCCGCAAGACCACACCTTCGCCGGCGAGCAGTTGAGCTGGATGCGCATGGCGGACGGCTTGCCGGCCTATCCGCGCACCCGCTCGGAAGGCGCCGGATGAACTCGTTTTGTCCCGCGTTTTGTCCGCTCCTGGGCCGGCCAGCGTGAAGCCGTTCACAGACGGGCAGCCCGCACACCCGTAATGTCGTTCCATTGCCAACCACCGAGGAAGCCGACATGGATTCGATCAACCGTAACCAGCCCGAAGTCAACCGCCGCGACCTGAGCGGCGATGAGGCGCGCAAGCGCATCCGCGAAACGGCCAAGGAGGCCAAGACCTGTTTCTTCGTGACCGCCAACGGCAGCGGCGCCGACGGCGGCGTGCGCCCGATGAGCGTGCTGCAAGCCGACGAGGCCGGCCACCTGTGGTTCCTGAGCGCCATCGACAGCCACAAGGATGCCGAGCTCGTCACCAACCCGCAGGTCAAACTGTTTTTCCAGCGCAGCACCCACGCCGGTTTCATGGAACTCGACGGCATCGCGACCGTGTCGCAGGACCGCGCCAAGATCAAGGAGCTGTGGGACTTTACGCTGAAGACCTGGTTCACCGAAGGCGAGGATGATCCACGCATCAGCGTCATCGAGTTCGTGCCGAAAAACGGCTACTACTGGGACAACAAGCACGGGCAGGCGGTCGCCGGCGCCAAGATGCTGGTCGGCGCGGCGATCGGTAAGACGCTCGACGACTCGATCGAGGGGACCCTGACGCCATAAGGCTGCGCATGTCGAGGAGGGAAGGAATGATCGAGCTCGACCATGTAATCGTGTCCGCACGCGACCGGGTGGCCTCGGCCCGGCTGCTGGCCTCGCTGTTCGACGTGCCCTGGGACGAGACGGCGCTCGGCATTTTCTCCGCCGTCTATGTCAATCCCGGGCTGACGCTCGACTTCATCACGACCGACGAAGCCTTTCCGGTCGAGCACTTCTGTTTTCGCGTCAGCGATGCCGAGTTCGACGCGATCCTCGACCGCCTGGAGGCGGCCGGCATCGGCTGGCGCGGCGACGTGCGCGGGCGCAACGACGGCAAGGTCGGCACCGCCCATGGCGGCCGCAACATCTACTGGGACGAGCCGGACAATCACCGCTGGGAGATCCTCACCAGGAGCTATGCGCGTCGCCCCGGATGAAGCTGCACGCCGCGGTTTTTCATTGCCGCGCACGCCATTTCCGGCCTGCCCTTAGAATGGGTTTCACTGAACACGCAGGAGAAACACATGCAACGAAGGGCTTTGGTAGTCGGCATCACCGGCATCGGCGGCAATCACGTCGCACGCGAATTGCTGGCCAATGGATGGGACGTCGTCGGTTTGTCGCGCCGCGCGCCGCGGGACTTGCCGGGCGTACGCCACGTCGCCGCCGACCTGCTGGACGCTGGCGGATTGAAGAGCGCGCTGGAAGGAATCGCGCCGACCCACGTCTTCATCACCACCTGGATGCGCCAGGACACCGAGCAGGAAAACATCCGCGTGAATGCCGCGCTGGTGCGCAACCTGCTCGACGCGCTGTCGCCGCAGAAGAGCGTGCGCCACGTGGCGCTGGTTACCGGCCTGAAGCATTATCTCGGCCCCTTCGAGGCCTATGCCAGCTCGGGCACGCTGCCCGACACGCCGCTGCGCGAAAGCCAGCCGCGCCTGCCGCTGGATAATTTTTACTATGCCCAGGAAGACGAGGTCTATGCCGCCGCCGCGCGCGACCGCTTCACCTGGAGCGTGCACCGTCCGCACACCATCATCGGCCTGGCGGTCGGCAATGCGATGAACCTGGGCACCACGCTGGCCGTGTATGCCACCATCTGCAAGGAGACCGGGCGTCCCTTCCAGTTCCCTGGTTCCGAGGCGCAGTGGAAAGGCCTGTCCGACGTGACCGACGCGCGCATGCTGGCCAGGCAGCTGGTCTGGGCCGCCGACACCGACGCGGCCAAGAACGAAGCTTTTAATATCGTCAACGGCGACGTGTTCCGCTGGAGCTGGCTGTGGCCGAAGCTGGCCAGCTGGTTCGGCGTCGAAGCGGCCGGCTACAGCGGCCAGATCCAGCCCCTGGAAGCCGCAATGGCCCAGGATGCGGCGCTGTGGCGCGAGATCGCGACCCGCCACGGCCTGGCCGAGCCCGACCTGGATCGCCTGGCATCGGCCTGGCACACCGACCTCGATCTCGGCCGTCCGCTGGAAGTCATGACCGATATGGCCAACAGCCGCCGCCTGGGCTTTACGAGCTACCAGGCGACCGACGCTTCGTTCTTCGACCTGTTCGAACGGCTGCGTGCCGAGCGCCTGATTCCCTAGCCGATTCCGGTGACCGGCATGGAAGCCAAGGCCAAGCCCTTGCACGTGGTGCTGGTCACGATCGGCTCGGCCGGCGACCTGTTTCCCTTCCTGCGCATCGCGCTGGCGCTGCGCGCGGGCGGGCACCAGGTCAGCTTTCTCGGCCCGGTCCAGCACGAACCCTTCGTGCGCGAGGCCGGCTTGCCCTTTCACGGCTTGCCGGCCGACCCGGCCGTGCTCGACCATCCCGACCTGTGGCACCCGACGCGCGGCTTCGGCGTCGTCTGGGAAGCGACCCGTCCGGCAATGGCCGCCGTGCCGGCCTTCATGGCCGCGCTGCCGCCCGACGAAAATTGCACCATGCTGGTGCATCCGCTGGCCTTGCCGGAAGCGGACCTGTGCCGCGCCGCGCGTCCCGGCCTGCGCATCGCCGCCGTCTTTCTTGCGCCCTCGAATCTGCCGACCGTCCACGATCCGCTGATGCTGGGCCCCTGGCGCGTGCCGCGCTGGGTGCCGATGGGCGTGCGCCGGCGCCTGTGGCGCACGGCGGGCAAGCGCTTCATCGATCCGGTCGCGCTGCCCGACGTGAACGCGGCGCGCTCCGCCGCCGGGCTGGCGCCGATGCGCACGCTGGTCGACGATATCGTGGGTATCGCCGACCTGTCGATCGCGCTCTTTCCCGACTGGTTCGCGCCGACCCAGCCGGACTGGCCGCGCCCACTCGTACGCAGCGGTTTCCCGCTGTTCGACCCGCAGCCGGACGCCGTCCTGTCGGATGCCTTGCGCCATTTCCTCGTGCAGGGCGGACGTCCGCTCGTCTTCACGCCCGGCACCGGCAATCGCCAGGCGCGCGCCTATTTCGCCCACGCGATCGAGGCCACGCGCCTGCTGGGCGAACGCGCGGTCTTCCTCACGCCGCACCGCGACCAGCTGCCCGCCGAGCTGCCGCACCACGTGCTGTGGCAGGACTACGTCCCGCTGCGCGCCTTGCTGCCGCAAGTGGCGCTGCTGGTGCACCACGGCGGCATCGGCACCACGGCCGAGGCCTTGCATGCGGGCACGCCGCAGCTGGTGGTGCCGTTGGCGCACGACCAGTTCGACAATGGGGCGCGCGTCGAGGCGCTGGGCGTCGGCCTGTCGCTGCCGGCGACGCGCTTGAATACGCGGCGGCTGGTGGCGGGGCTGGAGGCCTTGCTCGATGACAATGGCTTGGGGAAGCGGTGCCGAGCGGTGGCGGCGAATTTTGACGGAGATGCCGGAGTGGGGCAGGTAGTCACGGCGCTCGAAGGATTGTTCCGATAGATCAGCCAAGAACGCAGCGTTGGGCACGGGTGCCAGCCTACGTGTGTCAACGCACGGTCAACTTCTCCTGCGCACGATTTAATGGATCCATCGACAGGAAGGGAACGAGCCGATGCGACGCAAGGCAGACGACAACCAGACTGCGGGCAAGGAAACAGGCACCCCGGCCGGCGGACAAGGCCGCCCCGGCTATGTGCGCGTGCGCGGCGCGCGCGAGCACAACCTGAAAAACGTCAGCCTCGACATCCCGCGCGACGCGCTGGTCGTGTTCACCGGCGTGTCCGGCTCCGGCAAATCCTCGCTCGCCTTCGGCACCCTGTACGCCGAAGCCCAGCGGCGCTACCTGGAATCGGTCTCGCCGTATGCGCGCCGCCTGTTCCACCAGATGCCGGTGCCCGAAGTCGACGAGATCGACGGCCTGCCGCCGGCCGTCGCCCTGCAGCAGCAGCGCGGCTCGCCGACCACGCGCTCATCGGTCGGCAGCGTCAGCACGCTGTCGAACTCGCTGCGCATGCTGTATTCGCGCGCCGGCGACTATCCCGACGGCCAGGAGCTGCTCTACGCCGAATCGTTTTCGCCCAATACCCCCGAAGGCGCCTGTCCCGAGTGCTCGGGCCTCGGCCGCGTCTACGAAGTGACGGAACAGTCGATGGTGCCGGACGACTCGCTCACCATCCGCGAGCGCGCGGTGGCGGCCTGGCCGCCGGCCTGGCACGGCCAGAACCTGCGCGACATCCTGGTCACCATGGGCTACGACGTGGACACGCCCTGGCGCGAGCTGCCGAAGAAGGACCGCGACTGGATTTTATATACCGACGAGACGCCGACCGTGCCCGTCTACGCTGGCCTCACGCCGGAAGAAACCAAGCGCGCCCTGAAACGCAAGGAAACGCCGAGCTACCAGGGCACCTTCACGGGCGCGCGGCGCTACGTGCTGCAGACCTTCGCCACCACGGAAAGTGCTTCGATGAAGAAGCGCGTGGCGCGCTACATGGTCAGTACCGAGTGTCCGCTGTGCCGCGGCAAGCGCCTGCGCCAGGAAGCCCTGTCGGTCACCTTCGGCGGCGTCGACATCGCCGACATCTCGCGCATGCCGCTGGCACGCCTGCACGCCATGCTGCTGCCTTATGCCTCCGGCAAGGCGGCCGACGACAAGCGCCGCGCCAAACTGCATCCCGAACAGCTGATCGTCACCCAGCGCATCGCCGAAGACCTGGTCGCGCGCCTGGACGTGCTGCTCGCCCTGGGCCTGGGCTACCTGGCGCTGGAGCGCAGTACGCCGACCTTGTCGCCCGGCGAACTGCAGCGCCTGCGCCTGGCCACGCAAGTGCGCTCGAACCTGTTCGGCGTCGTCTACGTGCTGGACGAGCCCTCGGCCGGCCTGCATCCGGCCGACACCGAAGCCCTGCTGACCGCGCTCGACCAATTGAAAGCGTCGGGCAATTCGCTGTTCGTGGTCGAGCACGCGCTGGACGTGATCCGCTGCGCCGACTGGATCGTCGACGTCGGGCCGGCCGCAGGCGAGAAGGGCGGCGAAGTGCTGTACAGCGGCGAACCGGATGGCCTGAAGAAAATCGAAGCATCGCAGACCCGCCGCTACCTGTTCGACGAGGCGCCGCTGCAGGTGCGCGAACGGCGCGAGCCCGCCGGCTGGCTGCGCCTGGAAGGCGTCACCCGCAACAATCTGAACAATCTGAAGGTCGAGTTCCCGCTGGGCGTGCTCACCGCCGTGTGCGGCGTATCCGGGTCGGGCAAATCGAGCCTGGTCAGCCAGGTGCTGGTGGACCTGGTCGGGCGCGAGCTGGGGCATGGCGGCGCACCGATCGAGACCGAGGAAGCCGACGACCTGGAACAGGAAGCGGCCACACCGCTGGAGGGGCGTATCGTCAAGGGCATGGAAGCGATCCGGCGCATGGTGCGGGTCGACCAGAAGCCGATCGGGCGTACGCCGCGCTCGAACCTGGCCACCTACACGGGCCTCTTTGACCAGGTGCGCAAACTGTTCGCGGCCACCAAGATGGCGAAATCGCGCCGCTACGATGCCGGCCGCTTCTCCTTCAACGTCGCCAAGGGCCGCTGCGAAAACTGCGCGGGCGAAGGTTCCGTCATGGTCGAGCTGCTGTTCCTGCCCAGCGTGTACGCGCCATGCCCGGTCTGCGCCGGGGCGCGCTACAACGCGAAAACGCTGGAAGTGACCTATAAAGACAAGAACATCGCCGAGGTGCTGGGCATGACGGTCGATTCGGCCTTTGACTTCTTCGCCGGGGAAGCGCTGGTCGAGCGCTCGCTGGAAGTGCTGCGCGAGGTGGGCCTGGGCTATCTGCGCCTGGGCCAGCCGGCCACCGAACTGTCGGGCGGCGAAGCGCAGCGCATCAAGCTGGCCACCGAACTGCAGCGCACCGGCCGCGGCAATACCTTATATGTGCTGGACGAGCCGACCACCGGCCTGCACCCGTCGGACGTGGATCGGCTGATCGTCCAGCTCGAGCGCCTGGTGGACGCCGGCAACACGGTTGTCGTGGTCGAGCACACGATGCGCGTGGTGGCTGCCTGCGACTGGGCGATCGACATCGGGCCCGGTGCCGGCGACGAGGGCGGCACCGTGGTCGCGGCCGGCACGCCGGAAACGGTGGCAAGCGCCGCGAAAAGCCGCACGGCGCCATACTTACGGCCATGTTTGACCCGGTAAATACGGGAGGCGGCGCACGTTTGAAGCGACCAAATAGGTGACATTTGCGTTACACTTAAGAACTTTTTTCTTAAAAATAACGCAACACATGACCGGCACCTCGCTCGATAACTCCCAGTTCCGCCGCATTCTCGCCCGCAACGTTGCGCTTCCGCTTGGCCTCTCGGTCCTGAGCGCCATCGTTTTCGTGGCGATCGTCGCCTACCTGGTCAGCGTGCTGAACTGGGTCGAGCACTCGCAGGAAGTCATCGGCAAGGCCAACGAGGTCAACAAGCTCGTGTCCGACATGGAAGCCGGCATGCGCGGCTACGTGATTTCCGGCGACGAAAGTTTCCTCAGCCCGTACACGGTGGCCAAGCCCAAGGTCGCGGTCGAGATGGATTCGCTGCTGCGCCTGATCGGCGACAACAACGCCCAGGCCGACCGCCTGAACCGGGTGCGCGGCGCCCACGCCGAGTGGGTGAAATTTACCGAGGACACGATCGAGCGCCGCCGCGACAAGCAGGATGTGGTGGCGTCGATCATGAGCGGCCGCGGCAAGAGCCTGACCGACGACATGCGCGCGCAGTTCGCCGCCTTCGTGAACAACGAAAACGCGCTGCTGGTCGAGCGCAACCAGGATGCGCGCTCGGTGATCACCTGGTCGGTCGGCTCCTTCCTGTTGTTCACACTGATCGTGGGCGGCTTGCTGGCCGCCTTCGGACGGCGCGAACTGCTGCGCCTGTCGACCAGCTACGACGACATCCTGCGCCACGAGAACGAACACAATGCCGAGCTGCGCCACCTGAGCTGGCTGCGCAGCGGCCAGACCGAGCTGGCATCGAAAAGCATCGGCCTCAATTCCCTGGAAGCGCTGGCCGAGGCCGTGCTCGACCACGTGGTGCGCTACCTGGGCGGGTCGGTGGCGGCCATGTATTTCCGTAACGAAGAAGGTGTGTTGCGCCGCATCGGCGCCTACGGTTTCTCGAACGACGACGAGCGCGCGAAAGTCATCCCGCGCGGCGCCTCGCTGGCCAGCCAGGCCGCCAACGAAAACCGTCTGATCCGCGTGAAGGAGCTGCCCGAGGATTACATCAAGGTGATCTCCAGCCTGGGCGAGACGGCGCCACGCGAGATCGTGATCGCGCCCTTCAACAACTTCGGCAAGGTCAAGGGCGTGATGGAAATCGGTTTCCTGCACCCCGTGCGCGACCGCGACATCGAATTCCTGAAACTGGTCGGCGACGCCATCGGCGCCTCGGTCGGCGCCGTCGTGTATCGCCAGCGCCTGCAGGACGCGCTCGACGAAAGCCAGGCCCTGAACGAGGAATTGCAAGTGCAGCAGGAAGAGCTGCGCACCGCCAACGAGGAACTCGAAGAGCAGTCGCGCGCCCTGGAAGAATCGCAGACCAGCCTGGAAAACCAGCAGGCCGAACTGGAGCAGACCAACGACCAGCTGGCCGAGCAGGCCCTGAACCTGGACATGAAGAACGCGGCCCTGACCGAAGCCCAGGAACAATTGCGCGCACGGGCGCTGGACCTGGAACGCGCCAGCCGCTACAAATCCGAATTCCTCGCGAACATGTCGCACGAACTGCGCACGCCGCTGAACAGCTCGCTGATCCTGGCGAAGCTGCTGGCAGACAATGTGCCGGGCAACCTGAACGACGAGCAGGTGCGCTTCGCCCAGACGATTTATTCGGCCGGCAACGACCTGCTGCACCTGATCAACGACATCCTCGACATTTCCAAGGTCGAAGCCGGCAAGCTGGAACTGCTGCCGGAAGACCTGCCGATCCGCCGCACGGTCGAGGGCCTGGGCCGCACCTTCGAGCCGCTGGCCAAGCAGAAGGACCTGCGCTTCACGCTTACCGTCGAACCGAACGTGCCGCCGACCCTGCACACCGACCGCCAGCGCCTGGAGCAGGTGCTGAAGAACCTGCTGTCGAACGCGGTGAAGTTCACGGAAGCGGGCGAGGTCAGCCTGACGGTGAGTGCCACCGACGAAGGCTGGGTCCAGTTCACCGTCGTCGATTCTGGCATCGGCATCGCGCCTGACCAGCAGGAACGCATCTTCGAAGCCTTCCACCAGGCCGACGGCACGGCCAACCGCCGCTTCGGCGGCACCGGTCTCGGCCTGTCGATCTCGCGCGATCTGACGAGCCTGCTGGGCGGCACCCTGGTGGTGTCGAGCACGCCGGGCGAGGGCAGCACCTTTACCCTGAGCATGCCGCGTAACGGCATGGTCTCGGCCGCGCCGCCGGCCCCGCGTGCGGCTAGCCCGGCATCGCGTCCGGCGCGCCCGCTGCCGCCGCCGGCCCCCGAGCCGGTGGAAACGGTCGAGGAAGCGCCAGCCCGTTCCGCCTTCCCGGACGACCGCGCGCAAAGCGCCGAGGGCCAGCGCACCGTGCTTGTGATCGAAGACGAACCCGACTTCGCGCGCATCCTGTTCGACCTCGCGCACGACATGGACTACCGCTGCCTGGTGGGCCTGACCGCGGGCGAAGGCCTGGAGCTGGCCGCCAGCGAAAGCCCGGACGCGATCCTGCTCGACATCCGCCTGCCGGACAGTTCCGGCCTGTCGGTGCTGCAGCAGCTGAAGGACAATCCGGCCACCCGCCACATCCCGGTGCACGTGGTGTCGAGCATGGAAAACGGCGGCGAGGCCCTGCACCTGGGCGCGATCGGCTACGCATTGAAACCGACCAGCCGCGAGCAGCTGGAAGACGTGTTCCGCAAGCTGCAGGAAAAGAGCGCGCAGCAGATCAAGCGCGTGCTGCTGGTCGAGGACGACGAACGCCAGCGTGAGAGCGTGGTGCAGCTGATCGCCGACGAGGACGTCAAGATCGACGCCGTCGGTTCCGGCGAGGAAGCCCTGGCCTTGCTGCGCAGCGAGATCTTCGACTGCATGATCATCGACCTCAAATTGCCCGACATGCAGGGCAAGGAATTGCTCGAGCATATGTCGCACGAAGAGCTGGTGTCCTTCCCGCCGGTCATCGTGTACACGGGACGCAACCTGACGCGCGACGAAGAAGCCGAGCTGATGAAGTATTCGCGCTCGATCATCATCAAGGGCGCGCGTTCGCCCGAGCGCCTGCTCGACGAGGTGACGCTGTTCCTGCATAAAGTCGAATCGCAGCTCTCGACCGAGCGCCAGCACATGCTGAAAACCGTGCGCGGCCGCGATCGCGTGTTCGAAGGCCGCACCATCCTGCTGGTCGACGACGACGTGCGCAACGTGTTCGCCTTGACGAGCGCGCTTGAGCAGCGCGGCGCCAACGTCGAAGTCGGACGCAACGGTTTCGAAGCGATTTCGAAGCTGGACGAAGTGCCGGGCATCGACCTGGTGCTGATGGACGTGATGATGCCGGGCATGGACGGCCTGGAAGCGACGCGCCGCATCCGCGCCGACGGCCGCTTCAACCGCCTGCCGATCATCGCCATCACGGCCAAGGCAATGAAGGACGACCAGGAGCAGTGCCTGGCCGCCGGCGCCAACGACTACCTGGCGAAACCGATCGACCTGGCGCGCCTGTACTCGCTGCTGCGGGTATGGATGCCGACGATGGAGCGTATCGGCTGATGAAGCATCCTCCGGACAACATCGACATCGAACTGCGGATGCTGGTCGAGGCGGTCTACCTCAAGTACAACTACGACTTCCGCGACTACACTGGCGCCTCGCAAAAGCGCCGCGTGCTGGTCGCGCTGCGCGAAATGGAATGCGAGAACGTCTCCGAGCTGCAGGCCAAGGTGCTGCACCAGCCGGAAGCGTTTGCCCGGCTGCTGCAATACCTCACCATTCCCGTGACCGAAATGTTCCGCGACCCCGAATACCACGCGGCGCTGCGCAGCCAGGTGGTGCCGCACCTGTCGACTTATCCGTCGCTGAAGCTCTGGGTGGCCGGCTGCTCGACGGGCGAGGAAGTGTATTCGCTGGCGATCCTGCTGCACGAGGAAGGCCTGCTCGAGCGCAGCATCATTTACGCGACCGACATCAATCCGGAGTCGCTGGAGGCCGCGCGGCGCGGCGTGTTCCCGCTCGACCGGATGCGCCTGTACACCGAGAATTACCAGAAGGCGGGCGGCAAACGTGCGTTTTCCGATTACTACACAGCGGCTTACGGCGGCGCGTTGTTCGAGCGCTTTTTGGTGGAGAACGTGACCTTCGCCGACCACAGCCTGGCGACCGACAGCGTGTTCTCGGAGACCCACTTCGTCAGCTGCCGCAACGTCATGATCTACTTTAACCGGCGCCTGCAGAACCGGGTACTCGGCCTGTTCCACGAGTCGCTCTGCCACCGCGGCTTCCTGGCGCTGGGCAGCAAGGAAAGCATCGACTTTTCGACCTACGCGAACCGGTTCGAATCCATTGCGCGCCGCGAGCGCATCTTCCGCAAGGCGGCAGAATGAGCGTGCCCGACGCATCGCTTGCGCAGTCGGTCGACGAGGTCCTCGCTGGCCGCAACATCGAAGCGCTCGTGATCGGCGCCTCGGCCGGCGGCGTCGACGCGCTGGTCGAGCTGCTGCCGGCCCTGCCGCCCGATTTTAGGCCGGCCACGGTCTGCATCCTGCATCTGCCAGCCGACCGCGAGAGCCGCCTGGCCGAACTGTTCGCCGCGCGCCTGTCCCTGCCGGTGCGCGAGGCGGTCGACAAGGCGCCGGTGGAGGACAATACCGTGTATTTCGCGGGCGCCGGGTATCACCTGTCGATCGAGAAGGACCGCGTTTTTTCCATCAGTTGCGAGCCGCCGGTACACTATGCGCGTCCGGCCATCGACGTGCTGATGGAGTCGGCCGCCGACGCCTATGGCGCCGGCCTGGCCGGCATTCTGCTTACCGGCGCCAACATCGACGGCGCCGAAGGCATGCAAACGATCAGGCAACGCGGCGGCCTGACCATCGTCCAGGACCCGGCAGGCGCGCAGGCCAGCGCGATGCCGGAAGGGGCCATCCGGCTGTGCGCCCCGCACCTGGTTTTGCCGCTGGCCGCGATCCGCGCGCTGCTGCCACAGCTGGAGACAACATGAGCCTACAAGAACCAAGCAAACTCCTCATCGTCGACGATCTGCCGGACAACCTGCGCGCCCTCGACGCCCTGATCCGCGACGAGCAGCGCCTCGTGTTCCACGCCCACTCGGGAGACGAGGCGCTGGCGCTGCTGCTCGAGCACGAGTTCGCGCTGGCCATCCTCGACGTGCAGATGCCTGGCATGGACGGATTCGAGCTGGCCGAACTGATGCGCGGCACGGAACGCACGCGCCACATCCCGATCGTCTTCGTCTCCGCCGCCGGCCGCGAGCTGAACTACGCTTTCAAGGGCTACGAAACGGGCGCCGTCGACTTTCTCTACAAGCCGCTCGACCCGGACGCGGTGCGCGGCAAGGTGAACGTCTTCGTCGCGCTCGACCAGCAGCGGCGCGAAACGCGGCGCCAGATGGAAGCGCTGGAAAAGAGCCGGCGCGAGCAGGAAATTCTGCTCCAGGAATTGAACGCGACCCAGCTGGAGCTTCAACGTTCCCTTCGCATGCGCGACGACTTCATGTCGCTGGTCGCCCACGAGCTGCGCACGCCGCTGAATACGCTATTCCTCGAGACCCAGATGCGCACGCTGCATCTGAAGCGTGGCAACCTGCAGGCTTTTGCCGGCGAGCAGATGGGCGCCATGATCAAGCGCGACGAGCGCCAGATCAAGGCCATGATCCGCCTGATCGACGACATGCTCGACGTCACGCGCATGCGCAACGGCACCCTGTCGGTGCGCCCGGCCCAGGTGGAGTTGATGGGCATGCTCGAACGCGTGGTGAGCGACCTCTCGCTACAGGCCGCCGCCAGCGGCTGCGCCATCACGCTGGCGCCGCATCCGCCGGTGACCGGCTGCTGGGACGAGTTCCGCATCGAGCAGGTGGTCGTCAACCTGCTCACCAATGCGCTGCGCTATGGCGGCGGCTGCAATGTCGAGGTGCAGGTGGTGGTCGAGGGCAAGTGCGCCCGCATCGACGTCATCGACAAGGGGAAAGGGATTGCGCCGGAAGACATCGAGCGCATCTTCCAGCCCTTCGAGCGCGGCGCCCGCAACGGCGAGCCCAAAGGCCTGGGCCTCGGCCTGTACATCTCGCGCCAGCTGGCCGTGGCCCACGGCGGCGAACTGAGCGTGACCAGCACGCCGGGGCAGGGCTCGATCTTCAGCCTGGCGCTGCCTTGCGATGTGGCTGTGGCCTGCGCGGCCGTGCCGGTCTGAACGCGGCTGGCCGCAGCTTTCTTCAATCCGCAAACGGCTGGGGTCAGGTCTGTCATTCGGACACGGCTTCTGCTGTATTGCTGGTTTACTGTCGAGCTCGTGTCTAAATGACAGACCTGACCCCAGGGGTGGCTGTGCCGGTCCGAGCACGGCTAGCCGCAGGTTTCGACGTAGGCTACTGCCGGCTGCAGGCCGGCGCGTATCTTCGTCACTTTGCCCCCTGTTACTTCCAGGATGAGGGCGGCCCGGCCGTCGGCGCTGGGGAAGCTCACATAGCGGCCGTTCTCATCGTATTTGTGAGCGCTCACCTGCGCCTCGGGATGGCGGCTGCGGATTTGCTCGAGCGTATCGCCATAGGATATGCCGACCGCATTGGCGACGCCTGTGTCGGCATCGGCACGCGTCACGATGCTGTTTTCGACCATGAAGCGCAGCTTGGGTAGGGTAGAGAAGCGCACCATGCTGCAGGCGGGATCGAAAGGCTCCGGCAAAGCAGCCTTGCCGCCGGATGCCTGCTCTGCCTGGGCCAGGGTCATGCCGAAGCGGATTGGCCCGATGCCCTCGGCGGAGAGCGAGTTTGCCGCCGGCGCGGATGGGACCACGCTCTTTTCCACGGGCACGGCAGGCGCGGCGGGCGGGTGGCCTGCATCCCTCGAACATGCGCTTACCAGCGCGATCATTCCCATCAATACGTGAGTGCGCATCGTCCTGCCTTTCATCCTTGGGTGAAGCCCGACTATACGGGGGACGGCGCATTTGCGGCGCGGGGTCCAAGCGGACTCGCGGTTGCAAAGACCGCGCCTTTCCCTCACACTGGCAAGTTCTTGCGAGAATGATAGGAATGCCAACCCTGCCAGTCATGGCCGGCATTCTTTCCTCCTTGCGATAGTAGAAATTAATCGATCTTATCCGATCAATTAATTTTACAAGCGAGCGCAAGCGCTCTACACTTGCATTTATCAACTTTTGATTCACACCACAACAGGAGCTTCCATGTCCCTTATCAATACCGAGATCAAGCCATTCAAAGCAACCGCTTACCACGCAGGCAAATTCGTCGACCTGACGGAAGAGAACTTCAAGGGCACCTGGTCGGTTCTGATGTTCTACCCGGCCGACTTCACCTTCGTCTGCCCGACCGAGCTGGAAGACCTGGCTGATTTCCAGCCTGAATTCGAAAAAATGGGCGTGAAAGTCTACGGCGTGTCGACCGACACCCACTTCGCCCACAAGGCATGGCACGACACCTCGGACGCCATCAAGAAAGTCAACTACCCGCTGATCGGCGACCCGACCGGCACCCTGGCACGCAACTTCCAGGTCATGATCGAAGAAGAAGGCCTGGCACTGCGCGGCACCTTCGTCATCAATCCTGAAGGCCAGATCAAGGTCATGGAAGTGCACGACAACGGCATCGGCCGCGACGCATCGGAACTGATGCGCAAAGTCAAGGCTGCCCAGTACGTCGCCGCCCACCCAGGCCAGGTTTGCCCAGCCAAGTGGACCGAAGGCGCCGAAACGCTGACCCCGTCGCTGGACCTGGTCGGCAAGATCTAAGTAGTTAGTAGTCAGCAGTTAGCAGTACCGGGATGCCGGGCAGGGAAGACCGCCGGCATCCATTCTTCACCGAATAAAAGGAAAAACCATGCTCGAAGCAACCCTCAAGAAGCAGTTGCAGGCCTATTTGGAAAAAGTGGTGCAGCCGATTGAGATCGTTGCATCGCTGGACGCGTCGCCGAAAGCGCGCGAAATGGAAGAGCTGCTCAAGGAAATCACCTCCCTGAGCGCCAAGATTACCTACCGCGACGATGGCCAGGGCGTACGCAAGCCGTCGTTTGCCATCAATCGCGTCGGTACCGACATCGGTATCGAATTCGCCGCGATTCCGCTCGGCCACGAATTCACCTCGCTGGTGCTGGCCCTGCTGCAAGTCGGCGGCCACCCGATCAAGTTCGACGAGGCAGTGATCGAACAGATCAGGAATCTCGACGGCGACTTCGTCTTCGAAGCCTTTATTTCGCTGTCCTGCCATAACTGCCCGGAAGTCGTGCAGTCGCTGAATTCGATGTCGATCATCAATCCGCGCATCAAGGTTACGACCATCGATGGCGGCCTGTTCAAGGATGAAGTCGAGTCGCGCCAGATCCTGGCCGTGCCGATGATGTTCCTGAACGGCGAGCACTTCGGCCAGGGCCGCATGAGCGCCGAGGAAATCCTCGCCAAGCTCGACACCGGCGCCGGCAAGCGCAAGGCGGCCGAACTGTCCAAGAAAGAAGCCTTCGACGTGCTGATCGTCGGCGGCGGTCCTGCCGGCGCAGCCGCGGCGATCTACGCCGCCCGCAAAGGCATCCGTACCGGCGTCGTGGCCGACCGTTTCGGCGGCCAGGTGCTCGACACCCTGGCGATCGAGAACTTTGTCTCGGTCAAGGAAACCGAAGGGCCGAAGTTTGCCGTCTCGCTGGAAGAGCACGTCAAGCAATACGAAGTCGACATCATGAACCTGCAGCGCGCGGCCAAGCTCGAGAGGAACGAGGACGGCAAGCTGTTCGAAGTGACGACCGAAGACGGCGCCGTTTTGAAATCGAAGTCGGTGATTATCTCGACCGGCGCCCGCTGGCGCGAAATCAACGTGCCGGGCGAAAAAGAGTACAAGAACCACGGCGTGGCTTATTGCCCGCACTGCGACGGTCCGCTGTTCAAGGGCAAGCGCGTGTCGGTCATCGGCGGCGGTAACTCGGGCGTCGAAGCGGCCATCGACCTGGCCGGTATCGTCGAACACGTGACGCTGATCGAATTCGGCGCCGAGCTGCGCGCCGACGCGGTCTTGCAGCGCAAGCTCTACAGCCTGAAGAACGTGAACGTGATCAAGAGCGCCCAGACCACGGAAATCCATGGCGACGGCAAGAAGGTCACCGGCCTGTCGTACAAGGACCGCAACAGCGGCGAGGTCAAGACGGTCGAACTGGCGGGCGTGTTCGTGCAGATCGGCCTGGTGCCGAACGCCGAATGGCTGAAGGGCACGATCGAGCTGTCGCCGTACGGCGAGATCGAAGTCGACGTGCGTGGCGAAACCTCGCTGCCGGGCGTGTTTGCCGCCGGCGACGTCACCACGGTGCCGTTCAAGCAGATCGTGATCGCCGTGGGCGAGGGCGCCAAGGCTTCGCTGGCCGCCTTCGACTACATGATGCGTCTGCCGACCGAAGAGACCGACGCGGTCGATATGGAAGCCAAGGCTGCCTGATCGATTGTTCTCTCGGTAAGGAAACGCCATCCCGATGCGAGTCGGGATGGCGTTTTTTTCGGGTCATCGGCAGGAAAACAAAAAACGCCACCCCAATGGGTGGCGTTGTCGCTTTATTTAATTGCCGGCACGTACGCTGTACCGGTCTCAACTGTTGCCTGGCCTTATCGTGCGCCAGCAGAAGCCATGTTTTGCGACAATTGATTTCAGCCAGACATCACTGGCGAAACCTGCCGCACATGGCGCAGGAATTCAGTGAAACATCAGGACCGCTGCGCTCTGCAGGGTATTCGTTTCGAAGATCAGCCAGGCAGCGGCGCTGGCGAGGGCAAGTTGGAGTGCGGTCAGGGTAGTGGGGATCGAGCGCATCATGATTGTTTCTCCTGGTCTTCACATTCGCGTTGGTATGGTGCCATTTTGAGGCCAGGCCACTTTGCGCGGCATCGGCGGGCATTCCTCCGTTCTGTAGGAATAGACCTTGCGCAACTGTCTCAGCGGCGAGAAGGGCCATCAAGTGCCGCTCCTACGCCACATCTGGCTGGCGTCCTATAGTCGTGTTCGCGCGCGCGCCTTAGAGTGCTCGCATGACCCGACACGACCCCCAACTCCTGCATAACGGCCTGCTCGCAGTGCGCCGTCATTCCATCAAAAAACTGCTGCGCTCCGTGTTCGGCATCGAACGCCTGCGCGACGGCCAGCAGCGCGTCATCGACAGCGTCCTCGACGGCAAGGACACGCTGGCGATCATGCCCACCGGCGGCGGCAAGTCGCTGTGCTACCAGATTCCGGCGCATCTGCTGGAGGGCTTGACGGTGGTCGTCTCGCCCCTGATCTCGCTGATGAAGGACCAGCTCGGCAAGCTGGAAGAACTGGGCGTGCGTGCCTGTCAGGTCAATAGCAGCCTGAATGCCGAGGAAGAACGGGAAGCGCTGGATGCGATTGCGACCGGCGCTTGCGGGATCGTGTTCTGCACGCCGGAGCGCCTGGCTTCGCCCGAGTTCCTGGAAGTGCTGAAGCAAACGACGGTTGCCCTCGTCGCGATCGACGAAGCCCATTGCATTTCCCAATGGGGCCACGATTTCCGCCCGGCCTATATCGAGATGGCGGCCGCCATTGCCGCGCTCGGTCACCCGACCGTGCTGGCCCTGACCGCCACCGCCACCGACGAGGTGATGGAAGACATCGGCCGCCAGCTGAACCGGCCGCGCATGAAGGTCATCAACACCGGCATCTACCGCCCGAACCTGCACTACAGCGTGGTGCAGGTGACCAATCCCGACGAGAAGTTTTCCGAAGCCCGGCGCCTGGTGGCCGAAACCGAAGGCGTCGGCATCGTCTACGCCGCCACGGTCAAGGCGGCCGAAGAGATGCACCGCATCCTCGAGGAAGCGGGCGAATCGGTGACGATCTACCACGGCAAGCTGCCCAGCGCCGAGCGCAAGGCGAACCAGGACCTGTTCATGAACGACGAACGGCGCGTCATGGTCGCGACCAACGCCTTCGGCATGGGCATCGACAAGAGCGACACCCGCTTCGTGATCCATCTTCAAATTCCGGCGAACCTCGAATCCTATTACCAGGAATCCGGCCGGGCAGGGCGCGACGGCCAGGATGCCCAGTGCACCTTGCTCTTCCTGCAGGACGACAAACGCCTGCAGCAGTTCTTCCTCGTCAAGCACTATCCGGACGCGGAGGAGATCCGCTCGGTCTACGAGGCCGCGCGCGAACTGGCGGAAGAGGGTGCGGTCACGACCGAAGGCATCGAGGACAAGCTGGGCGACCTAAACGAAGCCAAGATCAAGGTCTGCCTCAAGCTGCTGAAGGACGGCAAGTTCGTGCGCCAGAACCGCAAGCTCGAGTTCGTGATCACGGCGAACGAGCCGAAGGCGGCCCATTTCGAGCAATTGGCCGCGGTCTACGTGCAAAAGCAGGAGCACGACCGCGAGTCGCTGGAAAAGATGGTCAGCTATGCGGTAAGCGGCTTCTGCCGCTGGAAACTGATGCTCGACTATTTCGGCGACGAGGTCGAAGGCTTCGAGAAATGCTGCCGCTGCGACAACTGCAAGAACCCGCCGGCGCTGGCGCTGGAAGACATCGAAATCCGCGACGACGAGTTCGACCACACGCCCGAACCGGAGCCGGCCGGCCCGCACTTTGAAGCCGGCATGAAGGTCAAGGTGCCGAAGTACGGCGAGGGCGTGGTGGTGTCGGTGGCAGGCGACCAGATCGGCATCGACTTCCCGGACGGCGAGCATAAAAGCTTTATGGCAGACTTCGTTGAACTAGTCTGAAGCCGGAAAGGTCCGCATGGGAGATATGGTCGTCGTGCGCAAGGAGGGGCTGTACTGCGTCCCTGGCGGGTTTTATATCGATCCCTGGCGGCCGGTCGAGCGCGCCGTGATCACCCATGCCCATGGCGACCATGCGCGCTACGGCCACGGCAAATACCTGACCGCCGCCAGCGGCGTGCACGTGCTGCGCTCGCGCCTGGGCGACATCAATGTCGACGGCCTCGAATACGGCCAGACCGTCGTGCACAACGGCGTCACCATCTCCCTGCATCCGGCCGGTCACGTGCTCGGTTCGGCCCAGGTGCGTATGGAACACCAGGGCGAGGTCTGGGTCGCCTCCGGCGACTACAAGATCGAACCCGACAAAACCTGCGCGCCCTTCGAGCCGGTACGCTGCCATACCTTCATTACCGAATCGACCTTCGGCCTGCCAATCTACCGCTGGGAACCCGAACAGAGCATTTTCGACGACATCAACCGCTGGTGGAAGAAGAATGCGGAAGAGGGGCGCTGCAGCGTGATCTTCGGCTACTCTTTCGGCAAGGCCCAGCGCATCCTGTCGGGGCTGGATCCTTCGATCGGCCCGATCGTCTGCCACGGCGCCGTGGAACCGCTCAATCGCGTGTACCGGGAAGGCGGGATCATGCTGCCGCCGACCCTGATGGTGAGCGACGTCGACAAGGCGGCGCTGAAGCAGTCCATCGTCGTGGCGCCGCCGTCCGCCTCCGGCTCGCCCTGGATGAAGCGCTTCGGCGACTACAGCGACGCCTTCGCCAGCGGCTGGATGCAGCTGCGCGGCGCGCGCCGGCGCCGTGGCGTCGACCGCGGCTTCGTGTTGTCCGACCACGCCGACTGGCCGGGCCTGATGAGCGCTATTGCCGCCACCGGCGCCCAGCGCATCATCGTCACCCACGGCTCGATCCCCGTGATGGTCAAATGGCTGTGCCAGCAGGGACTGGACGCGGCCGGCTTCGATACCGAATACGGCGACGACGATGACGACGTCGGCATCGCGCCGCAACCGGCGGCGGAAGGGGAGCAAGCCGTGGAGCAGCAGGAGAGCAAGGATGCGTGAATTCGCCCGCCTGTTCGCCGAACTCGACGAGACCACCGCCACCAACCGTAAACTCGAGGCCCTGCAGCAGTATTTTTCCACGGCCGCACCCGAGAACGCGGCCTGGGCCGTGTATTTCCTGGCCGGCGGTAAGCCGCGGCAGGCGGTGCCGACCAAGCTGCTGCGCCAGTTCGCGATCGAATACGCGGTGCTGGACGAATGGCTGTTCGACGAGTCCTACCATGCGGTGGGCGACATGGCCGAAACCATCGCACACATCCTGCCGCCGCCGGAAAAGCGCAGCGACGTCGGTCTGGCAGAATGGATGACCGAACGCATCGGTCCCTTGCGCGGCGCCGACCCGCCTGTCATCCGCGAAGCCCTGTTCACCTACTGGAACGAGCTGACCACGCCCGAGCGCTTCCTGTTTTGCAAGCTGATCGGCGGCGGCTTCCGGGTCGGCGTCTCGAAGCTGCTGGTGACGCGCGCGCTGGCGAACATCGCCGCCGTGGACAGCAAACTGATCGCCCAGCGCCTGATGGGCTGGACCGACGGCAGCGTGCGTCCAACTGCCGCCAAGTTCCTGCAATTGATTGCCGCGCAGTCGGACGAAGAGCACAAGCTGCGCGGCGGCCAACCCTATCCCTTCTTCCTGGCGCATCAGTTGCAGGGCGACCCGGCCGCGCTGGGCGATTTGCACGACTGGCAAGTCGAATGGAAATACGACGGCATCCGCGCCCAGCTGGTGCGGCGCGGGGCGCAGAATTACCTGTGGTCGCGCGGCGAAGACCTGATCAGCGAGCGCTTTCCCGAGCTGTGCAGCGTGCGCCTGCCTGAGGGGACCGTGGTCGATGGCGAGGTGCTGGTCTGGGATCACGCCAACGACGTGCCGGCGCCGTTTGCCGAACTGCAGCGCCGCATCGGCCGCAAAACCTTGTCCGCCAAGTTGCTGGCCGAGTTGCCGGCCGTGCTGGTCTGCTACGACTTGCTGGAACTCGACGGCGTCGACCTGCGCCAGCTGCCCCAGCACGAACGGCGCGCGCTGCTGGAAACGCAGGTGGCTGCCATCGATCAGCCGCAACTCAAAATCTCGCCCGTGGTCCAGGCCGACAGCTGGGAAGCGCTGGCCGCCCTGCGCGAAGAATCGCGCAACCGCGGCGTCGAAGGCATGATGGTCAAGGCCAAAAGTGCCCAGTACGGCGTGGGACGCACCAAGGATGTCGGCACCTGGTGGAAGTGGAAGGTCGATCCCTACTCGGTCGACGCGGTACTGATCTATGCGCAGGCCGGACACGGGCGCCGCGCTTCGCTCTATACCGACTACACCTTTGCTGTCTGGGACGACGACGAAGGGCATGGCGAGCGCAAGCTGGTACCCTTCGCAAAAGCCTATTCCGGCCTGACGGATGCCGAGATTGCCCAGGTTGACAATGCGATCCGCAAGACGACCATCGAGAAATTCGGGCCGGTGCGCTCGGTGAAGCCGACCATGGTGTTCGAGATCGGCTTCGAGGGCATTGCCTTGTCCTCGCGCCACAAGGCGGGCATCGCCGTGCGCTTCCCGCGGATTTTGCGGCGGCGCGACGACAAGACGGTCGAGGATGCGGACACGCTCGATACGCTCAAGGGTTTATTGGCGGCGGCAAGCGCCTAAGCCTGCACCTTGCGCTTGTGATCGGCGCTGTCGGCCATATTTACGTCGGGAATCCTAACGAGAAACCTGCATTGATGGGCAAACCCTTTCAGCGAATAACAGGCCTGCGCGCATGAGCGGGCCAACACCAAGCGTCGTCAAGGACTGGTTCGCCTCGCGCGGCTGGAAAGCTTTCCCGTTCCAGAAAGAAGTTTGGAAGGCCGCGCTGGCCGGCCAGTCCGGGCTGCTGCATGCGAATACCGGCGCCGGTAAAACCTACGCCGTGTGGCTGGCCGCCTTGCAGCGTGGCGCCCTGGCAAAAGGGCGGATGAGCGGCCTGCGCGTGCTGTGGATCACGCCGATGCGCGCGCTCGCCGCCGACACCCAGCGCGCGCTCGAGGAGTCCGCCGCGGCGCTCGCGCCCGAGTGGACGGTCGGCGCCCGCACCGGCGACACCGGCTCGGCCGAGCGCGCACGCCAGGCGCGCAAGTGGCCGACCAGCCTGGTCACGACGCCGGAAAGCCTGTCGCTGTTGCTGAGCCATGCGGCGGCCGCCGAGCAGTTCAAGCACCTCGACATGATCATCATCGACGAGTGGCACGAGCTGATGGGCAGCAAGCGCGGTGTGCAGGTGCAGCTGGCGCTGGCGCGGCTGCGCCACTGGCGCCCCGGATTGGTGGTCTGGGGCGTGTCGGCGACGATGGGCGACCTGGATCTGGCGCGCCAGGTACTGCTGGGTGGGATGGAGGGCGTGCTGGTCGAAGGCGATACCAAGAAGGAAATCGTCGTCGACTCGCTGATCCCGAAAGATGTCGCGCGTTTTCCCTGGGGCGGCCACCTGGGCCTGCAGATGCTGAAACCCGTGATCGACGAGATCGAGCATTACGACGCGACCCTGGTGTTCACGAATACCCGCGCCCAATCGGAAATCTGGTACCAGAACATCCTGGAAGCGCGTCCCGACTGGGCCGGCCTGATCGCGCTGCACCACGGTTCGCTGGCGCGCGAGGTGCGCGACTGGGTCGAGATGGGCCTGAAGAAGGGCGACCTGAAAGCCGTGATCTGCACCGCCAGCCTCGACCTGGGCGTGGACTTCCTGCCGGTCGAGCGCGTGCTGCAGGTCGGCAGCGCCAAGGGCATCGCGCGCCTGCTGCAACGGGCCGGGCGCAGCGGTCACGCGCCGGGGCGGGTGTCGCGCGTGACCCTGGTGCCGACCAACAGCATGGAAATCCTGGAAGCGGCCGGCGCCAAGAAGGCGGTGGCGGCGCGCAGGATCGAGGGGCGTTATGTGCCCAATAAGCCCTTCGACGTGCTGGTGCAGCACCTGGTGACGGTGGCGCTGGGCGGCGGTTTCCGCTCCGAGGAGTTCTTCAATGAAGTGCGCCGTGCCTGGTCGTATCGCCATCTCACCGAGGAAGAGTGGCAGTGGGCGCTGGACTTCGTCGCGCGCGGCGGACAGAGTCTCACCGTGTATCCGGAATACCGGCGCGTGCTGCCGGACGAGGAGGGCGTCTACCGGGTGCCGGATACCGCCATCGGGCGGCGGCACCGGATGGGCATCGGCACCATCGTCTCGGATGCGACCATCCAGGTGAAATACGTCAGCGGCGGGCGCATCGGCAGCATGGAGGAGTCCTTCATCGGGCGCCTCAAGCCAGGCGACCATTTCCTGTTCGGCGGACGCATCCTGGAATTCGTCCGGGTGCACGAGATGACGGCTTTCGTGAAACGCGCGACCGGTACGCGCGGTGCAATTGCGCGCTGGCAGGGCGCGAAGATGCCGATGTCGTCCGAGCTCGCGCACGCTGCCCTGGAGCAGTTGCGCCAGGCGGCCGAGGGCCGTTTCGAAGGGCCGGAAATGCAGGCGATCCGGCCTCTGCTCGACATTCAGTCGAAGTGGTCGGCCCTGCCCACGCTCGATACCCTGGTGCTGGAGTCGATGAAGAGCCGCGAGGGCTATCACCTGTTCGTGTACCCGTTCGCGGGACGCTCGGTGCACATGGGCCTGGCTTCGCTGTTCGCCTACCGCATCGGGCGGCGCCAGCCGATCACGTTTTCGATCGCGATCAACGACTACGGTTTTGAATTGATGTCGCCCGAGCCGGTCGACTGGGAGCAGGAGTTCTCAAGCGCGACCGGCCTGGACGTGCCCCTGTTCGACACCGAGCACCTGCTCGAAGACGTGCTCGACAGCCTGAACGCGACCCAGTTGTCGCAGCAGCGCTTCCGCGAAGTGGCCCGCATCGCCGGGCTGGTGTTCCAGGGTTATCCGGGCCAGCCGAAATCGAACCGGCAGGTGCAGGCTTCGTCCTCGCTGTTCTTCGAAGTGTTCCGTAAGCACGACGCCGGCAACTTGCTGTTGACGCAAGCCCAGCGTGAAGTGCTGGAGCAGGAACTGGAATTGACCCGCCTGCGCGATACGCTGGCCGAACTGCATGCGCGGAAAGTCGCGTATCGTGTCGTGAAACGCGCGACGCCCTTCGGCTTTGCGCTGATGGTCGAGCGTTTCCGCGAAAAAGTGAGTACTGAGAAATTGAATGACCGTGTAGCGCGCATGGTGCGCGAACTGGAGAAGGCTGCTGCCGTATGACGGGTTCTGTTGTCGAGATTGCTGGCGAGCGCTTGCTGCTCCTGCCTGAAAAAGCCGTGTTCTGGCCGGCTCAAAAAATGTTGATCATCGCCGACATCCATTTCGGCAAGGCTGCTTCCTTCCGCGCGCAAGGCATTCCGGTGCCGCGCGGCACGACCACGGAAAACCTGGTCGGGCTCGATGCCCTGATCGACTTGCATGGCGCCGAGCACGTGGTCTTCCTCGGCGACTTCCTGCATGCGCGCGCCGCTCATGCGTCCAGCACCCAGCAGGCGATGCTGGCCTGGCGCGAGCGCCGCCGCGACCTGCGCCTGACCCTGGTGCGCGGCAACCACGATAAACACGCCGGCGATCCGACGGCGGCGCTCGGCATCGAGCTGGTCGACGAACCGCATGCGGTAGGGCCGTTTGCGTTTTGCCATCACCCCGATCTGGAGACCGGCGGCTATGCGCTGGCCGGCCACGTGCACCCGGCCTGGGTGCTGGCGACGCGTTTCGATTCGCTGCGCCTGCCGTGCTTCGTGGTCGGCAAGGGGCGCATGATCCTGCCTTCCTTTGGCTCCTTTACCGGCGGCCACGTCGTCACGCGCGAGCCGGGCGACGCCATTTTCGTCACCTCAGGCGAGGCCGTGCACAGCGTTCGTTAGCGCACTGTTTTCTCAGGGGCACTGGCGTACCGTGTAAGTACGCTATGAATATTGTCTTGCCCCATACGAGGAGACACACCATGAAACTCAGACATACCCTGGGCGCGACCGTGGTCGCGTTGTTGCCGCTGTGCTCCCTGACCCTGGCGCCGACCGTCGCGCAGGCCCAGCAGTACGCGCGCGACAACCTGTCGAGCCCCGTCATCCGCGGCTTCAACGTCGAGGAAGTGCGGCGCCTGGCGCCCGGCGTCGAACTGCATTTCGACCTGTACGGCACGCCCGGCGGCACCGCGACCCTGCGCATCGACGGCGCCACCCGCAACGTGCACATGACGGAAACCGAGCCGGGCCAGTATGTCGGCACCTACACGATCGGCGCGCGCGACCGCATCGCCAACAACAGTGCCGTCACGGCCAACCTGCGCGTGGGCAACCGCGTGGCGACCGACGTGCTGGCCGAATCGGTGGTGCGCGACGGCGCGCCGCGTCCGAACCGCCGCGGCGACCTGGCCACGGTGCCGAAGATCGAACGATTCGAGGTGCGCAGCAGCGACGAGCTGGTGCCGGGCGCCGATCTCGGCTTTACCGTGTTCGGCACCCCGGGTGCGCGCGTCGAGCTGACGATCACCGGTGCGCGCGGCGTGTTCTTCCTGCCGGAGGTGCGTCCGGGCGAATATGCGGCCGACTACACGATCCGCCGCGACGACCGCATCGCCCCGGACAGCCGGGTGACGGCGACCATCCGCGCCAACGGCCGCTACACCAGCCAGGTGCTGGGCCGTCCGCTGCTGGCAGGCGCGCCGCGTCCGGTTGCGTCTCCGGTCGCCACCAGCGCCCCGCGCACGGCGCGCTACTGCACCAATTGCGCAACGGTGGAAGCGGTGAACGTGGTCGAAGTCAGCGGCCAGGGCAATTATCTCGGCACGGCGGCCGGCGCCGTCGTCGGCGGCCTGCTGGGCAACCAGGTCGGCAGCGGCAGCGGCCGCACGGCGGCCACGGTGGCCGGCGCCATTGGCGGTGGGATGGTAGGAAACAACATCGAACGCAACCGGAACCGCTCGCAGCGCTATGAAGTCGTCGTGCGCTATACGGGCAACGGCGCGACCCAGACGCTGCAGTATGAAAACGATCCGGGCTTCCGCGCGGGCGATGCGGTGCGAGTCAACAACGGCGTATTGTCGCGGGATCAGTAAGGCGTAGGGTAGTCGAGGCCATTGGCCTCGACTACCCCTACGATTCCTCGACGGTGCAAAGTAAAACGGCTCCGACATCTCGTCGGAGCCGTTTGTACATCTGCCGAACGGTCAAACCGTCGCCAGCACCTGGTCGCCGCCGGCCGCGTCGAGCTCGGCCTTCTTGGCGCCGGCCGCCTTGGTGCGCGAGCGCGAAGGGGGCAGGCGGCGCAGGGTCTTCAGTGCTTCCGGATCCTTGATGCCGATGGTGCGCTGGTCGACCGTGATCAGGCCGATTTCGTTAAAGGCCGACAGGGTGCGGCTCACCGTTTCCAGCGTCAGGCCCAGGTAGCTGCCGATCTCGTGGCGCGTCATGCGCAGGTTGAACAGCTTGCTCGAGTAGCCCATGGCGGCGAAACGGTCGGCCAGCGAGACCAGGAAGCGGGCCACGCGCGCCTCGGCGGAGAGGGCGCCGAGCATGCCGATCATGGCCTGTTCGCGCACCAGTTCGCGGCTCATCACGCCGTACATCAGGTTTTCCAGCTCCATGTGCACACGGCCCAGGGCGGTCAATTTCTTGAAGGGCAGCAAGATCAGGTCGCAGTCGGACAGGGCCACGGCCTCGGAGGCGTAGTGACGGGTGTGGATGCCGTCGACGCCGAGCATGTCGCCCTTCATGGGAAAGCTCAGCACCTGTTCGTTGCCGAATTCGTCGATCAGCACCGTTTTCAGGAAGCCGGAGTTGACGATGTACAGGGTGTCGAAGGCCTGGCCGATCGTGTGGACGCGCTGGCCGGTCTTGAATTGCACGTGCTGGAACAGCAGTTCTTCGGAATTGATCGAGACGGCGGCCGGGATATGCAGCAGGTCGCAGACTTCTTTCAGGTTGGACCACAGGCGGCCCTGGCGTTGGCGGCCTGCTTCCATAGGAGTGGAATGCATGGTCGACGAGGCGTTGCGTTGTTCTGGCGTTTGCTGGGACTGCATGCTTTTCTCCAGTGAAGAATTCGAGCTGGCGCGGCGTGGTGGGGTGCCGCTACCGGGTGCTTCAATAGGATTCATCAAGCGGCAGGCTTGGCTTACGGAGAAAAATTAGATCGCAAGCAAGTCGATACGCTGAATTCAGTATGCCAACACGAGTTCGGCATTGGTATCAGCAATGGCTGAATGTGTAGGTAGGAGGGGAGCTAAGGCTGTAGGAATATTCTTACCACAGCGGGGCGTCGCGTCAAGGGGGAGGTAGGATGCCCGTGCTGCAGGCTCCCGGGTGCCCAGCACGCCCCGTGGCGCGCATGGCACAAATGACTGTGAACCGTTGTCAAACGTCTTTTGGGCCCGCAGCGCCAAAGCGCCCAGGCCCGCAACCGGCTTGCTGCCGGGGCCGTTCAGGCTTTCAGCGGCGCCAGCAGCCGGTGGGCGACGGCGTATTGCACCATTTCCGACAGCGAAGTCATGCCCATCTTCTGCATGATGCGGGTCTTGTGGGTGCTGACGGTTTTCACCGACAGGTGCAGGTTGTTGGCGATCTCGGTGATCGACTTGCCGCCGACCAGCAGCGAAAACACTTCGAATTCACGGTCCGAGAGCTGCTTGTGCAGCAATTGCTCGTTCGGCGCCATGATGTTCAGGGCCAGTTGCTCGGCGACCTCGGTGCTGATATAGGGCCGGCCCGAGGCCACCTTGCGGATCGCCCCGACCAGCTGGGTGCCCGCGCTTTCCTTGGTGAGATAGCCCTGGGCGCCGGCGCGGATGGCGCGCACCGCATATTGTTCTTCCTCGTGCATGGTGAGGATCAGGATCGCCAGCTTGGGCGCTTCGCTGCGCACCTGGCGAATCAGGTCGACGCCGCTGCGTCCGGGCATCGACAAATCGAGCAGCAGCAGGTCGAAGCCGCCCTGGCGCACCAGCGACAGCACCTCGAAGCCGTTGGTGGCTTCGCCGACGATTTCGACGTCGAGCGCACCGTCCAGGATGCGCTTGAGTCCCTCGCGCATGATCGTATGGTCATCGGCAATGACGATTCTTATCATGTAGCCGTTCCCCCAGGCCGCGGCGCACCGCGGCTGTTCTAATATAGTAGGCAGGGCGCCGGCCTCAGGTGGCGGCTGGCTCGTTGATCAGGCGGTGCACCAGTACCGGCTTGGTCGTATGCGACAGCACCTTGTTGGTGACGCTGCCCAGCAGGATCTGGCCCCAGCCGCTGCGTCCGTGCGAGCCCATGAAGATCAGGTCGCAGCCTTCCTGTTCGGCGACGTCGACGATCTTGAGCGCCGTGGCATCGGAAAAGGCCGTCATGCAGCTGTGCTGCAGGCCGGCGCCGGCGCAGGAACGCATGATCCTGCCCATGTAGTCTTCACCGGTGCGCCGCATCTGCGCGATGTATTCGTCCTCGCTGGGATAGGCGGGCGGGATGATTTCGACGTAGACCGGATACTGGTATTCCGGCGCGACGAACAGGGCCAGCACCTCGGCCCCCATCTGCTGCGCGAACTTGACGCCGGCACAGGCCGTGTGCTGCGACACGGCCGAGCCGTCGGTGGTGATCAGGATTTTCCGGTACATGATAAGCCCTCCATACGCCACGCTATTGTGGCTTCTGAATCGCGTTCCGGGCTTGTGACCGCGCAAGCTGTTGACTTTGCTCAAACACGAGCTTGCCTGCTTCGGAACGCCTCGAAAAACGGTGCACAATCGACGCGACCACAAAACAACACCTGACTTGCGAAAATATTCAGGAACTGCATGGTTTTATTGTCGCGGAATTAAGTTTCCTTGTCCATTTCGTTGTATTGCTTTTTCCGAGATTTACCTACGGCAACTACGCTGCTAAACTCGCTTACTGAATTTACGGGCTTCCAGTCGCTGCATGACGCGCGCGGGAGTCCACATCCAACGGACCGAAGCACGCAAGATTGCGACACATTCATATTATGGAGAAGCAGGAATTATGACCGACGCCGCCGACGATTTCGACGCCTTATTCGAGGAAGTGGCAGCCCAGCGCGCCAGTGCGCCGGCGCCTGCTGCGCCGGTAGCCGAGGCCGTGGCGGCACCTGCCGCCGCCGACGAAGACGACCTGGAAGCCTTGTTCGACCAGGTGGCCTCCAGCCAGCCGCCTGCGGCAGCCGGCGCGCCGACCGCCGCCCTGGCAACGGCCGCCGTGGCGACCGTCGCCGTGGCCAATGTCGCCGCCGAAGAGGGCGCCGAGGGCGACAAGAACATGTACGAACGCCTGGGCGGCATCGTGCGCCTGCTGCACGACTCGCTGCGCGAGCTGGGCTACGACCGCGCGCTGACCGAGGCGTCCTCGCAGATCAACGACGCTCAGGACCGCCTGGAATACGTCGCCACGCTGACCGAACAGGCCGCCAACAAGGTGCTCAACACCCTGGACGACGGCATGCCGGCCCAGGACAAGCTGTCGAAGCAGGCCTCCGAGATGGAAACCCGCTGGGCCGACCTGTTCGCGGGCAAGCTGAGCCTGGACGAATTCAAGGCCCTGGCCGGCGATTCGCGCCAGTTCGCGGCAACTGTGGCAGAGGCGACCGAGGCGGAAAAAGCCCGCCTGCTGGAAATCATGATGGCCCAGGACTTCCAGGACATCACCGGCCAGCTGATCAAGAAGGTCGTGGGTATCACCAAGACCGTGGAAAACGAACTTGCCCAGCTGCTGCGCGACAACGCGCCGCCGGAAACGCGCGCCAAGCTGGCCGAAAAGGAAGCAGCTCCCGCTCAATTGATGTCCGGTCCGTCCATGCCGTCCGCGGCGCTGGACCAGGATAACGTCGACGACCTTCTTGCCGATCTGGGATTCTAATGGACGATATGCTCAAGGACTTCGTCGTCGAGGCGATGGATCTGGCTGTCAATGTTGAAGAACACCTCCTGCGCCTCGAACGCGATCCGGAAAACAAGGAAACGCTGAATGCGGTGTTTCGCTCGTTCCACACGATCAAGGGCGGTGCCGGGTTCATGGGCCTGCCTGCGCTCGTCGCGGCCTGCCACCTGACCGAGAACCTGTTCGACGCGCTGCGCACCGGCGCCGCGCCGGTCACGCCGCTGTCGATCGAGGCGGCGCTGCAGGCTTCGGGCTTCGTGGCCGACCAGCTGAACGACCTGAACAACGGCACCGCGCCCGAAGCGCTGGCGCCGATGCCGCAGGACCTGGAACGCATCCTGATGGATGCGATCGAAGGCAAGACCGAAGCCGCGCCCGCCGCAGCCCCGGCTGCTGCGCCGGCACCGGTTGCCGCAGCCGTCGCGCCTGCCGCTGCTCCGGCCGCTCCAGCCGCCGCTGCCGTCGGTGAAGACGGTCTCGACTGGCCTGCGATGTACAACGCCGTGGTGCCGGCCAGCGCCGCCATCGCGGCCTCGGCCCCCGAGGCCGCGCCCGCCGCTGCACCTGCCGCCGCTCCCGTGGCGCAGCCCGAGGCCGCCGCCGCACCTGCCGCCAAGGCCGGCTGGGATGGCGTCGACCGTCGCAACAGCGACGGCAAGGCCGCCGCCGCCGCGCCGGCCAAGGACGAAAGCATCCGTATCGATGCCGTCAAACTCGACGCGCTGCTGGAAGTTGCCGGCGAATCGGTGCAGGCTGCCAACCAGGCCGCCGTGTTGCTGGAACGCCTGTCGCAGTTCAAGTTCGAGGGACAAGCCGCGACCCTGATGGCGACCCTGACCGAAACCCTGGAACGCGCGTCGCGCTACTCGGCCGAACTGCAGCGCGCCACGCTGGCGACGCGCATGCAGCCGGTGGGCCGCCTGTTCCAGAAGTTCCCGCGCCTGGTGCGCGAACTGGCGAAAGACCTCGGCAAGGACGTCGAACTGACGATCGAAGGCGCCGAGACCGAAGTCGACCGCGTCGTCGTGGACAGCCTCTACGATCCGCTGGTGCACATGCTGCGCAACGCGCTCGACCACGGCGTCGAATCGCCGCAGGAACGCGTCGCCGCCGGCAAGCCCGCGAAAGCCTTCATCCTGCTGAAAGCCTGGCAGGAAGCCAACAGCGTCATGATCGTGCTGCAGGACGACGGCAAGGGCATGGACCCGGCCAAGCTGCGCAGGAAAGCCATCGACAAGGGCCTGATCGGCGAGAACGGCGCCCAGAGCGACGAGGATGCGTATCAACTCGTGTTCCTGCCGGGCTTCTCGACCAAGGAAGTGGCGTCGTCGGTCTCGGGCCGCGGCGTGGGCATGGACGTCGTCAAGACGGCGGTGGAAAAAAACCGCGGCGCGATCCGCATCGATTCCTCGCTGGGCCACGGCACCAAGTTCGCGATTCGCCTGCCGATCGAACTGTCGATCGTGCCGACGATGCTGGTTTCGACCTCGGGTGCTTCGCTGGCGCTGCCGATGGCGGTGGTCGAGCGCGTGGTCGAACTGCCGGAAACCTTCTCCCAGGTCGGCGGCGCCCCGGTGCTGAAGGACCAGGGCCGTCCGCTGCCGGTGCGTTCGCTGGCCGGCTCGCTCGGCTACGAGGAAGCGGCGGAGCGTGTCGGCATCGTCATCAACGCCCCGCAGCCTTACATCCTGGCGGTGGAAGCGGTCGACGGTACGGCCGACCTCGTGATCAAGCCGATGACGGCGCTGACCGTCGAGGGCATCACCGGTACCGCGCGTTCGGCCGAGGGCGAGCTGGTGCTGGTCGTAGGCCTGTCCTTCCTGATGGACGGCTGCCGCAGCACGGTGCGCATGGCAGCATAAAAAGCACCCGTTTGGTGAAAAAGGGCGGAATTTGCCCTTGCAATAAAAGCCTGCGCATTTCTTGCGCAGGCTTTTTTTATTTGCATAAGCGAGCTGGTGTGCAAACGATATTTGCACACGTGCTTCATTATTGGCAGGATCGTGCAAAATGACCCCATTACTGCCGCAGTGCACAATTATGGCATAATCAAAATCCCCCGCTTCCGGTGGCAGCTTCGACAGGATACAAAGCATGTTAAAGACGCTCTACGACAAACTCTGGGAATCGCACGTCGTGCGTGCCGACGCCGACGGCACGACCGTGCTCTACATCGACCGCCACCTGGTGCACGAAGTCACCAGCCCGCAAGCCTTCGAGGGCCTGCGCGAAGCGCACCGCGGACTATGGCGCACCGCTGCCAACCTGGCGGTCGCTGACCACAACGTGCCGACCACCGACCGCCGCGAAGGGATCGCCGATCCGACTTCGCGCCTGCAGGTCGAGACCCTGGACGCGAACGCGAAGAGCTTCGGGCTCACCTACTTCAACATGAACGACAAGCGCCAGGGCATCGTCCACGTGATCGGGCCGGAGCAGGGCGCGACGCTTCCCGGCATGACCGTGGTCTGCGGCGACTCGCACACCTCGACCCACGGCGCCTTCGGCTGCCTCGCGCACGGCATCGGCACCTCCGAAGTCGAGCACGTGCTGGCGACGCAGACGCTGCTGGCGAAGAAATCGAAATCCATGCTGGTGCAGGTCGACGGCGCGCTGCCGAAGGGCGTCACCGCCAAGGACATCGTGCTGGCCGTGATCGGCAAGATCGGCACCGCCGGCGGCACCGGCTACGCCATCGAATTCGGCGGCTCGACCATCCGCTCGCTGTCGATGGAAGGCCGCATGACGGTCTGTAACATGGCGATCGAAGCGGGCGCACGCGCCGGCATGGTCGCCGTCGACGACACCACGATCGACTACGTGAAAGGCCGTCCGTTCTCGCCCGTCGGCCCGCAATGGGAACAGGCAGTGGCCTACTGGCGCACCCTGCACACCGATCCGGGCGCGAAGTTCGACATGGTCGTCAGGCTGGATGCATCCCAGATCCGCCCGCAGGTCACCTGGGGCACCTCGCCCGAGATGGTGACCGCGATCGACGGCCGCGTGCCCGATCCGGACCAGGAAAAGGATGCCGTACGCCGCGACGCCATGGAAAAGGCGCTGACCTACATGGCCCTGACCCCGAATACCCCGATCGAGAACATCCGCATCGACAAGGTCTTCATCGGTTCCTGCACCAATTCGCGCATCGAGGACTTGCGCGAAGCCGCGCATGTGGTGCGCGGCCGCCAGCGCGCCTCGAACGTCAAACTCGCGATGGTGGTGCCGGGTTCGGGACTGGTGAAGGAACAGGCCGAGCGCGAAGGCCTGGATAAAATCTTCAAGGCCGCCGGCTTCGAATGGCGCGAGCCGGGCTGCTCGATGTGCCTGGCGATGAATGCCGACCGCCTGGAACCGGGCGAGCGCTGCGCCTCGACCTCGAACCGCAATTTCGAAGGCCGGCAAGGGCAGGGCGGACGCACCCACCTGGTGTCGCCGGCCATGGCCGCCGCGGCCGGCATCGCCGGCCACTTCGTCGATGTACGCTCGCTGTAAATTGTTTAGTTAAATACCTTTAGGACCATCATGAAAAAAGTTTTCGCCCTCTCCCTGATCGCCATCGTTCTCGCAGGCTGCAACACGATCTCCGGCATCGGCCGCGACGTGCAGAAGGTCGGCCAGGTCGTCACCGGCGCCGGCGGCAAGTAATCCATCTTTTAAAACGGGAGAGGCAATGGACAAATTCACCATACACGAAGGACTGGTGGCGCCGCTCGACCGCGCCAACGTCGACACCGATGCCATCATCCCGAAGCAGTTCCTGAAATCGATCCGGCGTACCGGCTTCGGCCCGAACCTGTTCGACGAATGGCGTTATCTCGACCACGGCGAGCCGGGCCAGGATTGCAGCAACCGTCCCCTGAACCCGGACTTCGTGCTGAACCAGCCGCGTTATGCAGGCGCCTCGATCCTGCTGGCCCGCAAAAACTTCGGCTGCGGCTCCTCGCGCGAACATGCGCCCTGGGCCCTGCAGCAGTACGGCTTCAAGGCCATCGTCGCGCCGAGCTTCGCCGACATCTTCTTCAACAACTGCTACAAGAGCGGCCTGCTGCCGATCGTGCTCACCGAAGCGCAAATCGACCAGCTGTTCGACGAAGTCAAGGCGAGCACTGGATTCAAGCTGGTTGTCGACCTCGAGAACCAGGTGTTGCGCACGCCGGACGGCCGCATCGGTTTCGAATTCGCGATCGACGACTTCCGCAAGTACTGCCTGCTCAACGGCCTGGACGACATCGGCCTGACCCTGCGCCACGCCGACGAGATCCGCGCCTTCGAGGAACGCCACCTTGCACGCCAGCCCTGGCTGGCCAACACCATCTGAAAGGCAGCATGACCAAGATTGCAATCCTGCCGGGTGACGGCATCGGCCCCGAGATCATGGCGCAAGCCGTACGCGTGCTGGACGCGCTGGGCGAATCCTTCGAGATGGAACGCGCGGAAGTGGGCGGCGCCGGCTATGCCGCGCACGGCCATCCGCTGCCCGACTCGACCCTGAAACTGGCCAAGGAAGCCGACGCCGTGCTGTTCGGCGCGGTCGGCGACTACCAGTACGACACGCTCGAGCGCGCGCTGCGCCCGGAGCAGGCCATCCTGGGCCTGCGCAAGGAGCTCGGCCTGTTCGCCAACCTGCGTCCGGCGATCCTGTATCCGGAACTGGCGGGCGCCTCGACCCTGAAGCCGGAAGTCGTGTCGGGCCTGGACATCCTGATCATCCGCGAGCTGACCGGCGACATCTATTTCGGCAAGCCGCGCGGCGTGCGCGAATGCCCCGACGGTCCCTTCAAGGGCCAGCGCGAAGGCTTCGACACGATGCGCTATGCCGAAGGCGAGATCCGCCGCATCGCCCACGTGGCCTTCCAGGCTGCGCGCAAGCGCGACAAGCGCGTGACCAGCGTCGACAAGGCCAACGTGCTGGAAACCTTCCAGTTCTGGCGCGACATCGTGACCGACGTGCACAAGGAATACCAGGACGTCGAACTCGAGCACATGTACGTCGATAACGCGGCCATGCAGCTGGTGCGCGCACCGAAGAAGTTCGACGTCATCGTCACCGGCAACATGTTCGGCGACATTCTGTCGGATGCGGCCGCGATGCTGACCGGCTCGATCGGCATGCTGCCTTCGGCTTCGCTCGACGCCAACAATAAAGGCCTGTACGAACCTTCGCACGGCTCGGCGCCCGACATCGCGGGCAAGGGCATCGCGAATCCGCTGGCGACGATTTTGTCGGCCGCGATGATGCTGCGCTTCTCGCTGAACAAGGCCGAGCAGGCCGATCGCATCGAGGCCGCCGTCAAGAGTGTTCTCCAGCAAGGATTGCGGACTCCGGATATATTTGAGGATGGTACGCAGCGTGTCAGTACGGAACAGATGGGCGACGCCGTGGTGCGGGCGCTTGCATGATTTACAAAACAAACGGGAATTAAAATGAAATTGGTAGGCCTGGTAGGTTGGCGCGGCATGGTGGGTTCGGTCCTGATGCAGCGCATGCAGGACGAGGGCGATTTCGACCACATCGAGCCGGTGTTCTTCACCACCTCGAATGCGGGCGGCGCCGCGCCGAAGATGGCGAAGAACGAAACCGTCTTGAGGAGCGCGCATGACATCGCCGAGCTGTCGAAATGCGAGATCATCATCTCCTGCCAGGGCGGCGACTACACGAGCGAGGTCTTCCCGAAGCTGCGCGCCAGCGGCTGGAACGGCTACTGGATCGACGCCGCGTCGACCCTGCGCATGAACGACGACGCCGTCATCGTGCTCGATCCGGTCAACAAGGACGTGATCAAGAACGCACTGTCGCGCGGCGTGAAGAACTACGTCGGCGGCAACTGCACCGTCTCGTGCATGCTGATGGGCCTGGGCGGCCTGTTCGAGCAGGGCCTGGTCGAGTGGATGACCTCCATGACCTATCAGGCGGCCTCCGGCGGCGGCGCCCAGCACATGCGCGAACTGCTGACCCAGTTCGGCACCATCAACGGCGCGGTGAAACCGCTGCTGGACGACCCGGCATCGGCCATCCTCGAGATCGACCGCACCGTGCTGGCGACCCAGCATGGTTTGAGCGCCGATGAAACCAAACAGTTCGGCGTGCCGCTGGCCGGCAACCTGATCCCGTGGATCGACAAGGACCTGGGCAACGGCCAGTCGAAGGAAGAGTGGAAGGCCGGCGCCGAGACCAACAAGATCCTCGGCCGCGGCGAAGGTTTTGGCACGAGTGCAATTCCGGTCGACGGCCTGTGCGTGCGCATCGGCGCGATGCGCTGCCACTCGCAGGCGCTGACCATCAAGATGACGAAGGAAGTGCCGCTCGACGAGATCAACGACATCATCGCTTCGCACAACCAGTGGGTGAAGGTGGTGCCGAACACGCGCGAAGCCTCGATGCGCGACCTGTCGCCGGCAGCGGTGACGGGCAGCCTGACGATCCCGGTGGGTCGCCTGCGCAAGATGTCGATGGGGCCGGATTACCTGTCGGCCTTCACGGTCGGCGACCAGCTGCTGTGGGGCGCGGCCGAGCCGCTGCGGCGCATGCTGCGGATCGTGCTCGATAAGTAAGAGTAAGGAAAACGCCGCGATCATCGCGGCGTTTTTGTAGGGTGGACTCGTATTTGAAGCCCCCGGCTTCAAATACTCCACGCGGTGATACATAGCAGCGAGATCATCCGGCACGAAATCGGAGCCGGCACGTATCACCGCGTGGAGTCAGGACTCCACCCTACAATTGGCGAACCAACCACACCTGTTAGCGCCCCGATAATCAAGCATTGCAACAGCCGATGTCGAAAGATTATCGATAGCTCATCCATCCCACAGATTCGCAAGCCTACGCCCCGCAGAGCTTGCATGCTCCAGTGCATGATGATATGTTGAGACCTCCGGGAAACCGTCCTTTCCCTCCTGCCAACCATCTCGCACCGAACCCTATGCCACTGAACCGCCGCCCTCAGATCATGTCGTCCGCGTTGAAAACGCTTACCGCCGCGGTCGCCAGTGCTGTGCTGTTGTCGTCGGTGGCCAACGCGGCAGGACTGGGCAAGCTGACCGTCCTGTCGGCGCTGGGCCAGCCGCTGCGCGCCGAGATCGAACTGACCGCCGTCTCCGCCGAGGAAGCGTCGGGCCTGGTCGCGAAGCTCGCATCGCCGGAAGCCTACCGCGCCGCCAACGTCGAATTCAATCCGGCCCTGCTGTCGCTGCGCTTCGCCGTCGAGCAGCGCGGCGGGCGCCAGTTCGTGCGCATCACCTCGCCGCAGCCGCTGAACGAACCCTTCGTCGACCTGCTGCTGGAACTGTCCTGGAACAATGGCCGCCTGGTGCGCGAATACACCTTCCTGCTCGACCCGGCCGAACTGCGCGCGACCCAGTCGGCGCAAGTGACGCCGAGCGCGGCGCCGGCGGCACGTCCCGCACGCGACACGGCAGCGGCGCCGGCGCCAACTGAACGTCCGCAACGCGCGGCACGCGCGCAAGAGACTGCGGGCGAGCCGGCCGCGGCCAACGCCTCGCGCTACCGCGTCAAGTCGGGCGATACGCTGAGCCGCATCGCCGGCAAGCTGAAACCCGTCGACGTCTCGCTCGACATGATGCTGGTCGCCCTGTACCGCGCCAATCCGGACGCCTTCATCGGCAACAACATGAACCGCCTGAAGTCGGGCCAGATCCTGTCGGTGCCGGCCGGAGAGAGCCTGCGCGGCCTGGACGCGGGCGACGCCCACGGCACCGTGGTCGCGCACGCGGCCGACTTCAACGCCTACCGCGCCAAGCTGGCCGGCCAGGTCGCCACCAGCGCCCCGGCGCGCGAAGCGGCAGCAGGGCAGAGCGCGACCGGCCGCATCACGGCCAAGGTCGAGGAACGCCCGACCGCCGCCAACGAATCGCAGGACCAGCTGCGCCTGTCGAAGGCGCTGCCGCCGAAAGCCGGCAACGGCGCCGCCACGGCGGAAGACGTGGTGGCCAAGGAAAAGGAACTGAACGATGCCCAGACCCGCGTCAAGGAACTGGAAAAGAACGTCAACGACCTCGAGAAACTGATCACGGTCAAGAGCCAGACCGGCGCCGCCGCCACCCAGCGCGCGGAAGGCGCCCCGGCCATCAAGCCGATCACGCCGGCCGACTCCGTGGTCGCGCAGGCCGATACCGCGCCCAAGGCAGCGCCGAAGATCAAGCCGGCACAGAAGCCGGTCGTCCCGGCGGAACCGGCGCCGGCCGAGACCAGCCTGGCCGACACGCTGATGGACAACATCCTGTATCTCGGCGCCGGCGCCGCCGTGCTGCTGCTCGCCGCGCTCGGCCTGTCGCAGCGCCGCAAGCAGAAGGTGGTCGTCGAGAAGACCCCGAACACCCCGACCATCCTCGGCAGCGCGGCCCAGCCGGCGCAGGCGATGTTCGCGGAAACGGGCGGCCAGAGCGTCGATACCCACGACAGCGTCTTCAACTCCAGCTTCGCGCCCTCGGCCAGCCAGCTCGACACGAACGAAGTCGACCCACTGGCCGAAGCCGAGCTGTATCTGGCCTATAACTTCGACACCCAGGCCGAGGACATCCTCAAGGAAGCCCTGCGCAACGATCCGTACCGCCATCCGGTGCGCCTCAAATTGCTCGAGATCTACGCGGCGCGCAAGGACGTGCCTGCCTTCGCGGCCCAGGCTACCGAGCTGTACAGCCTGACGGGCGGCAAGGGCGACGAGTGGGCGCAAGCCGCCGCGCTCGGCCACACGCTCGACCCGAACAACCCGATGTACGCGCAAGGAGCCGCGATGGGAAGTAATGCTGGCGCGGCCGTCGCCGGCGGTGCGGCAGTGGCCGGCGCCGGCCTGGCCGCGGCAAGCCTGGGCGATGATGCCGGCCCGCAGACGATGCTCTCGCAACAGCTCGAGCAGGCCTTCCGCAAGCGCGACGACAGCACCGAAATGATCGAGCCGGAATCGACGGTCGACGCCGTCACCGGCGCGCCGCTCGACACCGGCTTCAACCTCGACAGCCTGGGCCTGGATCATGAGGCCACCGCGCTGCCGCAGCTGGCCGACCACGAGCCGGCGCCTGCAGCCAAGGACGACAACCTGCTCGACTTCGACCTCGGCGGCCTGAGCTTCGAACCGGTCGCCACCAGCGGCACCGAAAACGCCGTACACGACGACGCGACCGCCGTGCCCGACCTGCAGTTCGACATGGAGCCTTTCGCGCCTCTCGAACCGGCGTCCGGCACCCCGGCGGTGACCAGCAGCGACAGCCTGGACGACCTCGCCTTCGACATGAACTTCGATGCGCCGGCTGCCCAGCCTGCGGCCGCGGCAAGCGTGGACGAAGACGACGCCTTCGTGCTTGACCTCAGCAAGAACGGCCCGAACACCGACATCGACATGGCCCAGCTGGCCCGCGAGTTCGAGCTCCCACCGCTGCCTGAGGCACCTGTGACGCCGCCGGCATCGGACCTGAAGGATCCGCTGTTCGACCTCGACGCCATGGACTTCGGCCTGACCGACACGACCCCGGTCACCCCGGTGGGCGACAAGCAGGAACCGGTCTTCGATTTCGGCTCGACCGACCTCGACCTGACCCCGGCCGAGCCGGCCGCTCCCGAAGTGGCTGCCGCACCGGACGCGTCGAAGAACCCGCTGTTCGACCTCGACATGATGGACTTCGGCCAGCCGGCCGCGCCCGCCGCGCCGCAGGACGACCCGTTCGCGCAAACCGATGTGCCGGCGATCCCGAACCCGGGCACCCCGGTGCCGCGCTTCGACATGGCGGGCCTCGACCTCGACCTGCCGGCCAACGACTTCGCACTGACCGAACCGGAAACGGCCCCGGCTCCCGTCGAGCACGCCTCGGCCGAGCTGACCCCGGCCCAGATGGAGATGGAAACCAAGCTCGACCTCGCGATCGCCTACCAGGAGATCGGCGACAAGGAAGGCGCACGCGAATTGCTCGACGAAGTGATCAAGGGCGGTAACGTCGAACAATCCAGCCGCGCCAGTGCCATGCGCGCCTCATTGGCGTGACCCGTGGCGTGAGGCGCATCGCACTCGGACTCCAGTACGTCGGCACCGGCTGGAATGGTTACCAGAAACAGCCGAGCCGCGACACCGTCCAGGACGCGCTCGAGATTGCCCTCGAGAAGTTTGCCTGCACCAAGCTAGCCACCACCTGCGCTGGCCGCACCGATGCCGGCGTGCATGCGGTCGAGCAGGTCGTCCACTTCGACACCGAGCTCGACCGGTCGATGCAGAGCTGGGTGCGCGGCACCAATACCTTCCTGCCGGATTCGATTTCCGTGCGCTGGGCCGCCGAAGTGGCGCCCGACGCCGAAGGGCAGGACTTCCATGCGCGCTTTTCGGCGCGTGCGCGCACCTATCACTACGTGCTGTACAACAATTCGAACCCGTCCGCGCTGCTGGCCGGACGCGCCGGCTGGGTGTTCCGTCCACTCGACGTCGAGCGCATGCGCCAAGCCGCCCGTCACCTGATCGGCCTGCACGATTTTTCCTCCTTCCGCGCGTCCGGCTGCCAGGCGAACACGCCGGTCAAGGACATGCAGGAAATCTCGATCGAGCGGCGCGGCGACATCATCGTCTTCACCGTGCGCGCCAGCGCCTTCCTGCACCACATGGTGCGCAACATCGTCGGCGCGCTGATCTACGTCGGCACCGGCCGCAACGAACCGGACTGGATGGCCGAGGTGCTGGCCGCGCGCGACCGCGACGCCGCCGCGCCGACCTTCATGCCCGACGGCCTGTATTTCGCGAAAATCAATTACGATCCGAAGTGGGGATTGCCCCAAGAGACAATTTCGCCTTTGCCTTGGCTTTAAGATCGTAAACATGCACCGTACCCGTATCAAGATTTGCGGCATCACGCGCGAGGAAGACCTGCGCGCGGCCGTCGCCTCGGGCGCCGACGCGCTCGGCTTCGTCTTCTACCCGAAGAGCCCGCGCTACCTCACGCCCGAGCGCTTCGGTGAGTTGACGCGCGGCTTGCCGCCCTACGTCAGCTCGGTCGCGCTGTTCGTGAATGCGAGCGTGGACGAGGTGAGGGCGGTGGTCGAGGCAGGTCCGGTGGCGCTGCTGCAATTTCATGGCGACGAAACGATGGAAGAGTGCGCGCGCATCGCCGCGGCGGTGCAGCGGCCTTTCGTCCACGCCTACCGCATGAAGCCGGACACAAGCCCGCACGATTTGCTAGAATGCGAACTCGCATACCGCGCCGCCAGCCCCTGGTTTTCGAGCCTGTTGCTCGATACCTATGTGGATGCCTACGGCGGCGCCGGAAAGGTCTTCGATTGGTCTCTTATTCCAAAAGAGCTCGCGCCTCGGGTCGTTTTGAGTGGTGGCTTGAGCGTGCAAAACGCGACTGACGCAGTCGCCCGCGTACGCCCCTGGGCCGTCGACATCAGCAGCGGTGTCGAGACAGCCAAGGGAATCAAGGACGCCCGCAAGATCGCGGATTTCATCGCCGCGGTGCGGGCAGCCGATGCCACCATTGAAAGCGAATACTCCCATGAAAGCAGTACAGGAAGCAGCCCTGGAGCGCCAGGAAGCAGCAGCTGAACGCGGCCCCGACGCCCTGTTCCAGACGACCGATTATCAATTTCCCGATGCGCGCGGCCACTTCGGCCCCTACGGCGGCAGTTTCGTTGCCGAAACGCTGACCCACGCGCTGGCCGAGCTCAACGACGCCTACGCCCGTTATTCGCACGATCCCGAATTCCTCGAAGAGTTCCGCTACGAGCTGGCCCACTTCGTCGGCCGTCCGTCCCCGGTCTACCACGCCAAGCGCTGGTCCGAGCTGGCCGGCGGCGCGCAAGTCTTCTTCAAGCGCGAAGACCTGAACCACACCGGCGCGCATAAAATCAACAACGTGATCGGCCAGGCCTTATTGGCACGGCGCATGGGCAAGCAGCGCATCATCGCCGAGACCGGCGCGGGCCAGCACGGCGTCGCCACCGCCACCATCTGCGCCCGCTTCGGCCTCGAATGCGTGGTCTACATGGGCGCCGAGGACGTCAAGCGCCAGGCCCAGAACGTGTACCGCATGAAACTGCTGGGCGCGACCGTCGTTCCGGTCGAGTCCGGCAGCAAGACCCTGAAGGACGCGCTCAACGAAGCCATGCGCGACTGGGTCACCAACATCGAAAACACCTTCTACATCATCGGCACAGTGGCCGGTCCGCACCCGTATCCGATGATGGTGCGCGACTTCCAGTCGGTGATCGGCGAGGAATGCCGCGTGCAGATGCCGGAGATGACGGGGCGCCAGCCCGACTACGTGATCGCCTGCATCGGCGGCGGCTCGAATGCGATGGGCATCTTCTATCCCTACATCGACGAGGCCGGCGTCAAGCTGGTCGGCGTCGAGGCGGCGGGCGAGGGGCTCGATTCGGGCAAGCATGCGGCCTCGCTGACGGCCGGCTTCCCTGGCGTGCTGCACGGTAACCGGACTTACCTGTTGCAGGATACGAACGGCCAGATCATCGAGACCCACTCGGTTTCGGCCGGCCTGGATTACCCGGGCGTCGGTCCCGAGCACGCCTGGCTCAAGGATTCGGCGCGCGCCGAGTACGTGTCGATCACGGACGACGAGGCGCTGGCTGCCTTCCATGACTGCTGCCGCATCGAGGGCATCATCCCGGCGCTGGAATCCTCGCACGCGATCGCCTACGCGGTAAAACTGGCGGCCACGCTGCCAAAGGACAAGCTGATCCTGGTGAACCTGTCGGGACGGGGCGACAAGGACATGCACACGGTGGCGCAACGGATGGGGCTCGATTTCGGCTGAGCTTGTTGGACGCGTGGACGGGAGACCCGTCCACCCTACAGCACACGAATGTAGGGTGGACGGCTCCGCCGTCCACGCGTTCAACGAACTCATGCACACCCAACCGCCACCGTCTACAGAGCAGAGAAAAAACATGTCCCGAATCGCAACAACTTTCGCCACCCTGCGCGAACAAAACAAAACCGGCCTCGTCACCTTCATCACCGCCGGCGACCCCGGCCCCGAGCTGACCGTCCCCCTGATGCACGCGCTCGTCGCGGGCGGCGCCGACGTCCTCGAGCTGGGCGTCCCATTCTCCGACCCGATGGCCGAAGGCCCGGTCATCCAGCGCGCCTGCGAGCGCGCCCTGAAATTCGGCATCGGCCTCAAGGATGTCTTCAACTACGTTCGCGAGTTCCGCCAGACCGACCCCGATACGCCGGTGGTCCTGATGGGCTACGCGAACCCGATCGAGCGCATCGGCCCGGACGAATTCATCCGCTGCGCGAAAGAGGCGGGCGCCGACGGCGCGATCGTCGTCGACTACCCGCCGGAAGAGTGCGAAGCCTTTGCCGACGCCATGCGCGAGAGCGATCTCGACCTGATCTTCCTGCTGGCGCCGACTTCGACTCAGGAGCGCATCAGGCAGGTCGCCCGCTACGGCAGCGGCTTCAGCTATTACGTCTCGCTGAAAGGGGTAACTGGCGCCGGCAGCATCGATACCGAGGACGTGGCGCGCCGCGTGGCCGCGATCCGCGAGCACGTCAGCCTGCCGATCGGCGTCGGCTTCGGCATCCGCGATGCGCAGACGGCGAAGACGGTCGCTTCCGTGGCCGATGCGGTCGTGATCGGCAGCCGGATCATCCAGGAAATCGAGAATGCCGGGGCCGAGGCGGCCGTCCCGGCCGTCCAGGCTTTTGTTGCCGGCATCCGCACTGCGCTCGACAGTCAATAAACGGCCAGTACGCACCGCTTTCCTGCGTTTGCTCAATCGGGAAAGACCGGCGCATGCATACGTCGGCGCTCCCTGTTGAGGTACATTGAATTTCCGTACCTCAACTTTTGTGGAGCCCTTGGATGAAGAAGCGAATCAACAGTGTTTCCCTGGTCCAGAACGCGAAGATGATGGCTGCACTCTATCTCGTCCTGTCCCTGCCGATGCTGGCCATCATGGCGCTGGCCGGCGGCGTGATGAGCCAGGCGGCCATGTCGCTGGTTACGATGGTCGTCTTCGTGCTTGCGTATGTCGCCAGCGGTTTCGTGTTCACCCTGATCGGCGCATGGGTCTACAACCTGGTCGCCTCGATGGTCGGCGGCTTCGAATTCACCACCGCCGAGGTCAAGCAAAGCTGAATCCGTCTGCGCAGAGCGCGCAACGCTTACGCCGGCCGTGGCCTTGCCACCGCCGGCGTTTTTACTTGCTGTCTTGCCTGCCGGTAAGGTAGAGTCAGTCTACCCATTCTTGCCTGGAAGACATTCATGAAGAAGCAAATCGTCCGCGTCGCCATCCTGCAGAACGCCAAAGTGATGGCCGCCCTGTATTTCGTGATTTCCCTTCCGCTGGTCGCCCTCACGGCGCTGCCGCTGATGACGACGGGGCAGTGGGTGGGCGGCTCGCTGCTGGTCATGCTGCTGATGCCCTTGCTCTACACGGCGCTCGGTTTCGTGTTCACCCTGTTCGGCGCATGGGTGTATAACATGGTTGCAGCGCGGGTTGGCGGCTTCGAATTCACGACAAGCGAACTCGGCCACGACTAAGCGTCAGCGCGGGCCAGGCTTTGGTTGACAGACTGGCAAGCGGTGACAAGCCCAGCGCTAGCGGCTACACTACGCCCCATTCTAGATTTGCCGCAAAGGAGAGAACATGAGTTGGTTGGAAAAATTGCTGCCCCCACGAATCCAGCGCTCCGATGCCGCGAACCGCAAAACCATGCCGGAAGGCCTGTGGGTCAAGTGCCCATCCTGCGAAGCGGTGCTCTACCGCGCCGACCTCGAGTCGAACCTGCACGTCTGCCCGAAGTGCGACCATCACATGCGCATCCGCGCCCGCGAGCGCCTCGATGCGCTGCTCGACGAAGGTGGCCGCTACGAGATCGGCCAGGAAGCCCTGCCGGTCGATACCCTGAAGTTCAAGGACAGCAAGAAGTATCCTGACCGTCTCAAGCAAGCAATGGACGCCACCGGCGAGACCGACGCGCTGATCGTTCAGGGCGGCTCGATCATGAGCCTGCCGGTCGTCGTGGCCTGCTTCGAATTCGAATTCATGGGCGGCTCGATGGGTTCGGTCGTCGGCGAGCGTTTCGCACGCGGCGCCCAGGTCGCCCTGGAACAGAAGGTGCCGTTTATCTGCATCACCGCCACCGGCGGCGCGCGCATGCAGGAAGGCCTGCTGTCGCTGCTGCAGATGGCGAAGACCACCGCCATGCTGACCAAGCTGTCGGAAAAGAAACTGCCGTTCATCAGCGTGCTGACCGACCCGACCATGGGCGGCGTCTCGGCTTCGTTCGCCTTCATGGGCGACGTCGTGATCGCCGAACCGAAAGCCCTGATCGGCTTCGCCGGTCCGCGCGTCATCGAAAACACCGTGCGCGAAAAGCTGCCGGAAGGTTTCCAGCGCGCCGAATTCCTGGTGCAGAAGGGCGCCGTCGACATGATCGTCGACCGCCGCAAGATGCGCGAAGAAATCGCCCGCCTGCTGGCATTGCTGCAGAACCAGCCGGCTGAAGTCATCGCTTAACCCGGCAACTGCTATTATTCTGGCCGGCGGCCCGCATCGCGGCCCGCCGGTTTTTCGTTTCAACGCAACCAATTCATATCCATGCTTCCCACCACCTTGCCCGCGTGGCTGGCGCTGATCGAGTCGCGCCACGCCGAAACCCACATCGACATGGGCCTGGACCGCGTCCGCGCCGTCAAGGAACGCATGAACCTGCAGTTCTCCTGCCCGGTGATCATGGTGGCCGGCACCAACGGCAAGGGCTCGACCTGCGCAATGCTTGAATCCGTCCTGCTGCACGCCGGCTACCGCGTCGGCCTCTACATCAAGCCGCACTTCCTCGACTTTAACGAGCGCGCCCGCATCAATGGCGAAATGGCCAGCGACGCAGCACTGGTCGAAGCCTTCGATTTCGTCGAAGAAGCGCGCGGCGACATTGACCTGACCTATTTCGAGTTCACGACGCTGGCGATCATGCACCTGATCTCGAAGGCCGGCGTCGACGTCGCGATCCTGGAAGTGGGCCTCGGCGGGCGTCTCGATGCCGTGAACGTGATCGATGCCGACGTCTCCATCGTCACCAGCATCGACATCGACCACGCCGACTACCTGGGCGAGACGCGCGAGGAAATCGGCTTCGAGAAGGCCGGCATCTTCCGCGCCGGCAAGCCGGCGATCTGCAGCGATCCGCTGCCGCCGCAATCGCTGATCCAGCACGCGCACGACATAGGCGCCGACCTGTGGCTGATCGGACGCGATTTCAATTATCAGGGCGACCAGCAGCAGTGGAGCTATGGCGGACGCACCCAGCGCCGCAATTCGCTCGCCTATCCGGCCCTGCGCGGCGCCAACCAGCTGCTGAACGCTTCGGCCGCGCTGGCGGCGCTCGAAACGCTGCGCATGCAGCTGCCCTGCGGCGCCCAGGAAGTGCGCAGCGGCCTGGCGCTGGTCGAACTGCCGGGACGCTTCCAGGTGCTGCCGGGCCGTCCGACCACGGTGCTCGACGTCGCCCACAATCCGCATGCCTCGGCCACGCTGGCCCAGAACCTCGGCAACATGGGTTTCCATCGCTACACCTATGCCGTGTTCGGCATCATGGAAGACAAGGACATCGAAGGCGTGCTCAAACCCATGGCCGGAATCGTCGACCACTGGTGCCTGGCCGAGCTGCCGTCGCCGCGTTCGGCGAAGGGCGCCAATCTGGCCGAGAAGGTTGCGGCGTTGCGTCCGACCGGGGCGAAGGATAGCGATTTTTCGGTGACGCAGTTCGCCGATCCGGCGGCGGCATTTGCAAATGCGGTGAGCCGTGCCGAGGAGAATGATAGAATTGTGGTCTTTGGCTCGTTCTATACCGTCGCCGGCGTGATGGCGGCCCGAAAAAACTCTCTTCACTGACATACAGACGCATGGGCTTGTTCTCGATTTTTGGTAAAAACAAGCAAGAAAGCGCCGCCCAGGATAGTGGCCGAATCTCGCGTGACTTCGCCCGCGATGACGCCGACTATGGGCAGCAGGCCCGTTCCAAGCGTGCCAGTCACGCAAATTCGGCCAACGAAAGCGGGCAGGGCGGTTCGCGCCGCAGCCGCAGCGGCGGCGACCCCATGCTGCCGGAAAAGAAGCGCGCCCGGCGCCGCCTGGTAGGGGCCGTCGCGCTGGCGCTGGCCGCCGCCGTCGGCCTGCCGATGCTGCTCGATTCCGAACCGCGTCCGCTGTCCGGCGATATCGCGATCCAGATCCCGTCGAAGGAAAAAGCCCCCGCGCTGCCGATGCCTGCGTCTCCGGTACCGGCCGCCGACAGCGTCGACCAGGACGAGGAAGTCATTGCACCGCCGCCGCTCGCGCCGGCCCCGCGCCCGGCGCCTGTCGAAGCGCCAACCGTGAAGACGGTGGACGTGGACAAGGAGCCGAAACCGGCCAAGCCGGAACCGAAGCTGGCCGAACACAAGCCGGAGCCGAAGCCGGCCGAGCACAAGCTGGAAACGAAACCGGCCGAGCGCAAGGTGGCCGAGAAGCCTGCCGAGAAGCCTGCGCCGAAGAAGCCCGAAGACAAGCCTGAACCGAAGCCGGTCACGCCGAAACCGAAGGACAGCGAAGCGGCTCGCGCACTGGCGCTGCTGGAGGGCAAGCCCACCAAGACCGCCGAAGCGCACCCGCGCACTGAAGAGAAGGCGGAAGCCGGCCAGCGTTTCGTGGTGCAGGTGGCGGCCCTCGCCACCCAGGAAAAGGTCGACGAACTGCAGGCGCGCTTGCGGGCCGGCGGCATCAGTTCCTTCACCAAAAAGTCCGGCGCCCTGATCAAGGTCCAGGTCGGACCCTTCGGCAGCCGCGAGGAAGCTGACCGGACCAAGGCCAAGCTGGGCAGCCTGGGCTTGAGCGGTTTCCTGGTCCCGGTCTGATAGGTGTGCTTGCTGCGTGACGATTTTCGATTATCTGGTTTTGTTCGTGCTGGTAGCGTCGGTTGTCATCAGCACCATGCGTGGTTTAGTGAAGGAAATCCTGTCGCTGACGGGGTGGGTTGTCGCCTTCGTCGTGGCGAATGCCTATGGCGCGCGCCTCGCGCCGCTGTTGCCGGATATGATACCGGGCGAAACGACGCGCCTGATCGTGGCCTTCGTCGCCCTGTTCCTCGGCGTACGCATCCTGATGGGACTGCTGTCCCTGGCGATCGGCGCGCTGATCGACGCGGCCGGCCTGACGCTCGCGGACCGCGGCCTCGGCGGCCTGTTCGGCCTGGCGCGCGGGATTGTAATCGTGCTGGCCGCCGTCATATTGTGTTCCATGACAGCCATTCCCCAACAAGCATTCTGGAAAGACGCGCTGCTGTCCCCGCTGGCCGAGGCCGGAGCGCGCACCGTCAAGCCATTTCTCCCTGCTGCGCTGGCGCAGCACGTACATTTTTAGTTTCGTTTTTAAATCCTTTCGTAACAGCATTCAGTTCTTAGGAGCGCACCATGTGTGGCATCGTCGGCGTCGTCTCGCAAACTCCCGTCAACCAGTTGTTGTACGACGCATTGCTGCTGCTGCAGCACCGCGGCCAGGACGCAGCGGGCATTGCAACCAATCACAGCAGCATGTTCTCCATGTACAAGGCCAACGGTCTCGTGCGCGACGTGTTCCGTACCCGTAACATGCGTTCGCTGCAGGGCAATACCGGGATCGGCCACTGCCGCTACCCGACCGCCGGCTCCTCGAGCGAGGAAGAAGCGCAGCCCTTCTACGTGAACGCTCCCTTCGGCATCACGCTGGCGCACAACGGCAACCTGACCAACCAGGCCGAGCTCAAGGAAGCCCTGTTCCGCAACGACCGCCGCCACATCAACACCAATTCTGACTCCGAGGTGCTGCTCAACGTGCTGGCGCACGAGATCCAGGAAGCGGCCAACGGTTATTCGCTCGACGCCGAAGCCATCTTCAAGGCGGTCGGCGTGGTGCATCGCCGGGTGCGTGGCGCCTATGCCGTCGTGGCCCAGATCGCCGGCCACGGCATGCTCGCCTTCCGCGACCCCTACGGCATCCGTCCGCTGTGCATCGGCATGAACGAAGGCGAGAACGGCGTCGAGTACATGGTCGCCAGCGAATCGGTGGCCCTGGAAGGCATCGGTTTCCGCTTCCTGCGCGACGTCGCGCCGGGCGAAGCCGTGTTCATCGATAACGATGGCGTCCTGCACGAGCGCCAGTGCGCGGAAAATCCCTCGCTCAATCCCTGCGCCTTCGAATACGTCTACCTGGCGCGCCCGGACTCCGTGATCGACGGCGCCTCGGTCTACGCCACGCGCCTGAAAATGGGCGAATACCTGGCCGACAAGATCCGCAAGGAGATTCCGGTCGAGGAAATCGACGTCGTCATGCCGATCCCGGATTCCTCGCGTCCGGCCGCGATCCAGCTGGCGCTGAAGCTCGGCGTCGAATACCGCGAGGGGTTCATCAAGAACCGCTACATCGGCCGTACCTTCATCATGCCTGGCCAGGGCATGCGCAAGAAATCGGTGCGCCAGAAGCTCAACGCCATCGGCTCCGAGTTCAAGGGCAAGAACGTGCTGCTGGTGGACGATTCGATCGTGCGCGGCACCACCAGCCGCGAAATCGTGCAGATGGCGCGCGAAGCGGGCGCCCGTAAAGTCTTCTTCGCCTCGGCCGCGCCGCCGGTGCTGTTTCCGAACGTCTACGGCATCGACATGCCGACCCGCGACGAGCTGATCGCCTACGGCCGCACCGTCGAGGAAGTGTGCAAGGAAATCACCGCCGACCGCCTGGTCTACCAGGACATCGACGCGCTCAAGCGTTCGATCTCGGACGTGAACCCGGCGCTGACGAATTTCGAGGCATCCTGCTTCGACGGCGTGTACATCACCGGCGACGTGACCCCGGCCTACCTCGACAACCTGGAGACCGCGCGCCATAACGGCGGCAAGGGCGTGTCGCAGGACGACGTGGTGCGTACCCAGCTGAACCTCAATCCGCCGGTCGCCGCCGAGTAAGCCTGTCATGAGCGAGAAAAAGAACTACGGTTTCACGACCACCATCCTGCACAACGACCGCCGCAAGGCGATCGAGCAGGGTTCGCTGCACAAGCCGGTGCATACCTCGGTCGCCTTCGGCTACGACGACGCGCGCCAGCTGGCTTCCGTGTTCCAGGGCAAGGAGCCGGGCTTCCGCTACGGCCGCCAGGGCAACCCGACGGTGTCGGCGCTGGAAGACAAGATCACCAAGATGGAAGACGGCGTCGCCAGCCTGTGTTTCGGCACCGGCATGGCGGCGATCGGCGCGCTGTTCCAGGCGCTGCTGAAGGCGGGCGACCACATCGTCTCGTCGAGCTTCCTGTTCGGTAACACCAACAGCCTGTGGCAGACGGTGGCGGGGCAGGGCGTCGAGGTCGATTTCGTCGACGCGACCGACGCCGCCAACGTCGAAGCGGTGCTGCGCGAGAACACCCGCATGGTCTTCGTCGAGACGATCGCCAATCCGCGCACGCAAGTGGCGGACCTGGCCCGCATCGGCGAACTGTGCCGCGCGCGCGGCATCCTGTACGTGGTCGACAACACGATGACCACGCCGTATTTGTTCCGCCCGAAGGCAGTCGGTGCCGGCCTGGTCGTCAATTCCCTGACGAAATCGATCGCCGGCCACGGCATCGCTCTCGGCGGCGCGCTGACCGATACGGGATTGTTCGACTGGAGCGCCTACCCGAACATCGCCGCCAACTTCCGCAAGCAGCCGAGTGCAGCCCAGGGCATGGCCCAGCTGCGCGCGAAAGCCCTGCGCGACTTCGGCGCCGCCCTCGGTCCGGAAGCGGCGCACCACATCGCCGTCGGCGCCGAAACCCTGGCGCTGCGCATGGAGCGCACCTGCGCCAACGCGCTGGCGCTGGCGCAGATGCTCGAAAGCGACGAGCGCGTCTCCGCAGTCCACTACCCGGGCCTTGAATCCCATCCCCAACACGGCATCACCAGCCAACTGTTCCGCGCGGGCGGCTCGCTGCTGAGCTTCGAGCTGCGCGAAGATATCGATCCGTTCGACTATCTGAACCGCCTGAACCTGGCGATCCCGGCCAGCAACCTTGGCGACACGCGCACCCTGGTGATTCCGGTGGCGCACACGATCTTCTTCGAGATGGGCGCAGAGCGGCGCGCGAGCATGGGGATTGCCGAGTCGCTGATCCGGGTGTCGGTGGGGATCGAGGATACCGAGGATCTGCTGGACGACTTCCGCGGCGCGCTGGAGGCCTGAAGCAGAAACAGGCGCCCGGGATGGCGGCATGAGCTTGCATCCTGCCGCCGGCCTGGCAGTCGCGCGGCGATAGGATGTGAAAACACGACACTGCCCGCATGCAGAATGCATTGCGCTACAAACATTACCGTTTTATCATCGTTCAATAACAACCTGAAAGGACGATGTCATGCGCCGCCTCGTATTCTCCCTCCTTTTCGTCTGCCTCACTGCCAGCGCCGACGATCTCGCCGATGCCAACCGGCTGCTGGCCGCCAAGGATTATGCCAAGGCGCTACCGCTCTATACCAAGGCCGCGCAGGCCGGCAACCCGGAAGCGCAGTTCCGCCTGGCTGAAATGTACTGGTTCGGCGACGGCACGGCGCAAGACCTGGATGCCGCGCGCGACTGGATGGCAAAAGCGGCCGCTGCCGGCGTGCCCGATGCCAGGGAGTCGCTGGCCATCCTCGAGCGGCGCAAGACCCGCGGCAAGGAAATCAACTACTGGATGAGCGAATACCGCGGCGAAGAGCTGCGTTCCGGCAAGTACGCCTGCGCAGCGCCGGCGATCCCGGTCCTGTCCAAGACCAACGAGGAAATCCAGGCGGTCAGGGCTTCCGTCGCCACGTGGCAGGAGTGCTACAACGGCTTCGTCAGCAATTTCAATGCTGCGATGCCCCCAGGTAAAGTGATTCCACAGGACGTGCTCGACATGATGAGCCCGGCCGAATTCGAACGCGTGCAGGCCCATATCGAGCCGACCTACCGCAAGATCCTGGCCGACGCCCAAACCCAGGCCAATGCAACCCTGGCGCAACGCGACGCCTGGGAAAAGGCGACCCAGTCCTTCGTCAAGGAAGAGAACGTGCGCCGCAAACGCCAGATCGAACTGGAAACCACGCGCATCGTGCGCGACAACGAATTGCGCCTGCACGGCGGTACGGACGCGCGGGTAAGTACAGGTAAATAATCCGCAGGGAAGCGACTTCCCGGTTGAGCAGGGCCGCATCTCGCAGTATGATGGGCCTTGCTCAACCTGTTACTCCCATGAAAAAATTCCTGTTTTGTGCCGTCCTGTTCGCGAGCTTGCCCGTCAGCGCCGCGAACGATCTCGCCGCTGCCAACGCCTTGTTCGAGCAGAAAAAATATCCGGAAGCCCTCGCGCTGTACACCAGGCTGGCCAATGCCGGCAACGTCGACGCCCAGCAGCAATTGGGCCAGATGTACTGGTACGGCGAAGCGGGCGCCGTGGACGAGGCCAAGGCCGAGGCATGGTTCCGCAAGGCGGCCGCCAAAGGCAATGCGGTGGCCGCCAGCTCCCTGGTCGTCATGCAGCAGCGCGTGGAGCGGCGCGCCGACATCGATTATTGGGTAGGCAAATACGATGGAGCCGAGCTGAAAAGCGGAAAGTATTACTGTCCCGCGCCCCGGATCCCGGCCATCTCCAAGCAGCCCGACGAGATCGAGCGGGTGTCGGCGGCCATCTCCAACTGGCAAGCCTGCTACAACGGTTTCGTCGAAAACATGAACGCCTCCTCGCCCCTCGTCAAGCGCATTCCCGCCGATGTCGTGAAGCTCATGAACGCGTCAGAGACCGAACGCGCCAAGACCTATCTGGCGACGGTGCAGGAAAACCTGGTGGAAGAGGCCAAGGTAAGTGCCAAGCTGGTCCTCGCCGACGTTGCCGCCTGGCGCAGCGCGACCGAAGCCTACGTCAAGGAACACAAGGCGATCATCGACGCTGGTCCTTCGGCCGAGCGCCAACGCGAGATCGATGCGCGCAGGAGCAATTACAGCCAGACCGGGAAATAAACCGGGACGTAAAAAAGCCGCGTAAGCGGCTTTTTTTATGATCCGATGCAGCGATCCGGTGTGCAGGTCGAATGCGCCGGTCAGTGCCAGCTGCGCATCAAGCCAACCGCCAGGCCTTCGAGCGCGAACTCGTCGCCCGGTTCCACGCGGATGACCTTGAAGTCCGGGTTTTCCGGCAGCAGCTCGATCGTGTCGCCGGTCTTGCGGTAGCGCTTGACGGTGACGTCTTCGCCGAGACGGGCGACGACGATCTGGCCATTCTTGGCGCTGTCGATCTTTTTGACGGCGAGGAAGTCGCCATCCATGATGCCGGCGTCGCGCATCGACCAGCCGCGTACTTTCAGCAGGAAATCGGGGCGGGCGCCGAACATGGCCGGGTCGACGTTGTAGGTGGCCTCGACGTGTTCCTGGGCCAGAATCGGCGAGCCGGCGGCGACGCGGCCGACCAGCGGCAGCGACATCAGGAGGGCGGCCGGCACGTGCGGCACCGGTTCCGGCGTGGAGGCGCCGATCAGGCGGATGCCGCGCGAAGTGCCCGAAACGATCTCGATGGCGCCTTTGCGGGCCAGAGCCTGCAGGTGTTCCTCGGCGGCGTTGGCCGACTTGAAGCCCAACTCTTTGGCGATTTCGGCGCGGGTCGGCGGGAAGCCGGTATTGTCGATCGCTTCCTTGATCAGGTTCAGGATCTGTTCTTGCCTTGCAGTGAGCTTGAGCATGGATCTACCACGGGTTAATGATTCAGACTGTATTTTTGTACAGTATTCGTGGATTTGCAAGTGATACTTTCAAGTGCAGGCAATTTAAGCTGTTCATCGCGAGCATACGTCGGGTCAAGCCAACGTATGCTCTTCGATTACCTACATATTACCTATGTATCAGCCCCAGGGATCGAGGTCCCAGCCGCCCCAGCGGCATTGGTTTTCGTTCGTCCTGACGAAATAGTCCGTTTCTTCACCAGATCGATACCACCGGCCGGAACAGGTGAATTCAGCGTGGCCCACCTCGACCGAGTATGTTGCATCGCTATAGTAAATATTCGTGTAGCCGTACGGCGGCGCTGCATAGGCGGCAGCGGCGACGAAGGCCAGCGCTGCACCGATCAGGGAAGCTTTTTTCAGTTTCATGTCATTCTTTCTTAAAATGATGAAGTTAGGTCTGAAACGCACATTTGATCCCAGTCGCAAAGTTGCGACAAGGAAAGTTGGCATAGTTAAAATGTTAAATCAACAAACTTGCAAATTTTATCCATGCAGGGTTATACGCTTAGCTCTGGCGTACAGAAGTACCTGGCCCCTGCTGCCTGCCCCTAGGGTGATTGTGCTGCGCTCGAAGTCGCGTTATAATTGCCGGCTTTCCCTTCCCACACTCGTCTTGACGCCGAGGTGGGCATTTGTTTAAACGTCCTCAAGGAGTGTTGCATGCGTCATTATGAAATCGTTTTTATCGTCCACCCGGACCAAAGCGAGCAAGTCCCGGCGATGATCGAGCGTTACAAGACCACGGTGACGAGCCGCGGCGGTAACATCCATCGCGTGGAAGACTGGGGCCGTCGCCAGATGGCTTACCAGATCCAGAAGCTGCCGAAGGCACACTACATCTGCATGAACATCGAGTGCGACAACGAGACCCTGGTCGAGCTGGAAACCGCATTCAAGTTCAATGATGCCGTGCTGCGTCACCTGACCGTGAAGATGAAGAAAGCTGAAACCGCTCCATCGCCAATGATGAAGTCGGTCCAGCGCGAAGACGCAGCCAAGAGCCACCGCGCAGAAGCCCCGGCTGCTGCCCCGGCCGCCGCTGCCTGAATTCTTCTGCCAGGAATCGTGAACTCCTAGTGAACCAGCTTCAAGTCGTCGCGACGATTGCTGAACGCGACGTACTGCGCTACACCCCCGCCGGCGTGCCGGTCGTCTCGGCAATCCTGATGCACAATTCGCAGCAGGTCGAGGCAGGAGTGGAGAGACAGGTCCAGTTTGAAATCGCCGCGTTCGCCGCGGGAGAAATTTCGGGCCGTTTCGCAGCAGCAGAGCTGGGCGCCGCGCACCAGTTCACGGGATTTCTGGCCAGGAAGAATCGCAACAGCAAAGCCCTGGTGTTTCACATCATTGATTTCAGTGCTGCCGCTTAATTACCTAGCGGCCCACCTTTTAGATATACAGGAGCCTCAAAATGGCATTCGGTAAAAAGTTCGACAAAAACAAGGCTAAAGAAAAACTCAAGCGCAAACAGCAGAACCCGCTGTTCAAGCGTAAGAAGTTCTGCCGCTTCACCGCTGCAAACGTGGAACAGGTCGATTACAAAGACGTCGACACCCTGAAGGACTTCGTCCAGGAAAACGGCAAGATCATGCCGGCACGTCTGACCGGCACCAAGGCGCACTACCAGCGCCAGGTCGACACCGCGATCAAGCGCGCACGCTACCTCGCGCTGCTGCCGTACACCGACCTGCACAACGCCTAATCGCGGCTGTCAGTTCAGAACATCCTGGAGAAAAATATGCAAGTTATCCTTTTGGAAAAAGTTGTTAACGTCGGCAACCTGGGCGACGTGGTCAAGGTCAAGGACGGTTACGCACGTAACTTCCTGATCCCGCAAAAGATGGCCCGCCGTGCAACCCAGGCCGCTGTGGCCGAGTTCGAAGTCAAGCGCGCCGAGCTGGAAAAAGCTGCTGCTGAAAAGCTGGCTGCTTCGCAAGCCCAGGGCGACAAGCTGAGCGGCATGACCATCACCATCGCACAGAAAGCCGGCGTCGACGGCCGTCTGTTCGGTTCGGTCACCAACTTCGACATCGCCGAAGCCCTGAGCAAGCAAGGTTTCGCAGTCGAAAAGGCGCAAGTGCGTCTGCCGACCGGCCCGCTGAAGACCACCGGCGAGCACCCTGTTGCCGTCGCGCTGCACACCGACGTCGTCGTGGAAATCACGATCGCTGTCGTCGGCGAAGCTGCCTAAGTAAGTCCGCAGTTTACAGTCAGTAAGCTGTTGTTTTAAAGAAAAAGCCGGGTTATCCCGGCTTTTTTTATTTCCGGAAACTCGCCAATTATTTCAGCCGTGTGACCGGAAAGGTTATAATGCCCGCCATGAATACCCCCGCAGATCCGCAAATCGAATCGCTGCGCATTCCCCCGCATTCCATCGAAGCAGAACAGTCCGTCATCGGCGGCCTCCTGCGCGACAATGCGGCCTGGGACCGTATTGCCGACTTCATGCACGCGGACGATTTTTATCGCTACGACCACCGTATCATCTTCGAACAGATGGTGCGCCTGATTAACAGTGGCAAGCCGGCCGACGTGATTACGGTCTACGAGGCCATGGTCTCGCTCGGCAAGGCCGACGACGTGGGCGGCCTGCAATACCTGAACGCGATGGCCCAGAACACGCCGTCCGCCGCCAACATCCGCCGCTACGCTGAGATCGTGCGCGACCGCGGCGTGCTGCGCAAACTCATCACCGTCGCCGACGAAATTTCCGGCAACGCGTTCAATCCGCAAGGCAAGGAAGTCAAGCAGATGCTTGACGAAGCCGAATCCAAGATCTTCGCCATCGCCGAGCAGGGCGCGCGCGGCGCCCAGGGCTGGACCGCCGTGCAGCCGCTGCTGACCCAGGTCGTCGAGCGCATCGACGAACTGTATTCTCGCGAAAACCAGGGCGAGATCACCGGCGTGCCGACCGGCTTCATCGACCTCGACAAGATGACCTCGGGCCTGCAGCCGGGCGACCTGGTCATCGTCGCCGGCCGTCCGTCGATGGGCAAGACCGCGTTCTCGGTGAACATCGGCGAGAACGTCGCCATCGAAGCGGGCCTGCCGGTCGCCGTGTTCTCGATGGAGATGGGCGGCGCCCAGCTGGCCATGCGTATGCTCGGTTCGGTTGGCCAGCTCGACCAGCACCGCCTGCGTACCGGCCGCCTCAACGACGAGGACTGGCCGCGCCTGACGCACGCGATCCAGAAGATGAACGATGCCCAGCTCTACATCGACGAGACGCCGGCGCTGAACCCGATCGAGATGCGCGCACGCGCGCGCCGCCTGGCGCGCCAATGTGGCAAGCTCGGCCTGATCATCGTCGACTACCTGCAGCTGATGCAGGGCAGCCAGCCGGGCGACAACCGCGCTTCCGAGATTTCCGAGATCTCGCGTTCGCTAAAGGGCCTGGCGAAAGAGTTGCATTGCCCCGTCATCGCACTGTCGCAGCTGAACCGCTCCCTGGAACAGCGCCCGAACAAGCGTCCCGTGATGTCCGACTTGCGCGAATCGGGCGCAATCGAGCAGGATGCGGACGTGATCATCTTCCTGTATCGCGACGAGGTCTACAACGCCGACTCGCCCGATAAAGGTACCGCCGAGATCATCATCGGCAAGCAGCGTAACGGTCCGATCGGCGCGATCCGCCTGACCTGGATCGGCCAGTACACCAAGTTTGGCAACTACAGCGGTAACCTCGCCGTCTACCAGGGCGATTAAGCCGATATTGTGACGCTGCTTCGCTTGCTACGCAGCGCACCCTTGCAGTCCCAAGTTTTTACACGGAGAACCATTAATGTTTGGACGCCTGATGCCCACCGAGGGCAAGTTTTTTGATTTGTTTAACCAGCACGCTGCGCTGTGCGTGAAGGGTGCGCACGAGATGGTCGGCCTGATGACCAACTTCGACGACCTGGAAAACCGCACGCACGCCGTCGAGAGCATCGAAAAGCAGGCGGACAAAGTCACCTACGCCACCGTCGACCTGCTGCACAAGACTTTCATCACCCCGATCGACCGCGACGACATCCACAAGCTGATCACGCGCATGGATGACATCCTCGACATGATGGAAGACGCGGCCCAGACCATCTCCCTGTACGACCTGCACGCCGTCACGCCGGAAGCGAAGCGCCTGGCCGAACTGTGCCTGGCCTGCTGCGAGAAGGTGCAATCGGCCGTCGGCCTGCTGCACGACATGGGCAACGCCCAGAAGATCGTCGCCATCTGCGAAGAAATCGACCGCCTGGAATCGGACGCCGACCACGTGATGCGCGCCGCGATGTCGAAACTGTTCCGCGACGAGCCGGACGTGCGCAACCTGATCAAGATGAAGGCGATCTACGAGATCCTCGAGACCGTCACCGACCGCTGCGAAGACGTGGCGAACATCATCGAAGGCATCATCGTCGAGAACGCGTAAGCTTCCACAACAAGAATAATTATGGAACATTTAACTATCAGCATTTACGTGCTGGGTTTGCTGGTGCTGCTCGCGCTGGTGTTCGACTTCATGAACGGCTTCCACGATTCGGCGAACGCGATCGCGACCGTCGTCTCGACCGGGGTGCTGAAACCGCAATCGGCCGTCGCCATGGCCGCCTTCTTCAACTTCATCGCCATTTTCGTGGTCAGCATGAAGGTGGCGCAGACGATCGGCAAGGGCACGATCGACCCGCACGTGGTCGACCATTACGTGATCTTCGGGGCCCTGGTCGGGGCCATCGTCTGGAACATCATCACCTGGTACTACGGCATCCCGTCCTCGTCCTCGCACGCGCTGATTGGCGGCCTGGTCGGCGCGGCAGTGGCCAAGTCGGGCACCGGCGCGCTGGTCGCGGCAGGCCTGTGGAAGACCGTCATCTTCATCGTGGTCGCTCCGATGCTCGGCTTCGTGCTCGGCTCGATCATCATGCTGCTGGTGTCCTGGATCTTCGTGAAATCGACACCGCGCAAAGTCGACGTCTGGTTCCGCCGCCTGCAGCTGGTGTCGGCAGCCGGCTACTCGCTGGGCCACGGCGGCAACGACGCGCAAAAGACCATGGGCATCATCTGGATGTTGCTGATCGCCGCTGGCCACGTCAGCCCGACGGACGCGCACCCGCCGGCCTGGGTCATCATCTCCTGCTATGCGGCGATCAGCTTCGGCACGCTGTTCGGCGGCTGGCGCATCGTCAAAACCATGGGCCAGAAGATCACCAAGCTGAAACCGGTGGGCGGCTTCTGCGCCGAAACCGGCGGCGCCATGACCCTGCTGATGGCGAGCTTCTGGGGCATCCCGGTCTCGACCACCCACACCATCACCGGCGCCATCGTCGGCGTGGGCGCCTCGCAAAAAGCCTCGGCTGTGCGCTGGGGCGTGGCGGGCAACATCGTGTGGGCATGGATCTTCACCATCCCGGCGTCGGCCTTCATGGCGGCGATTGCCTGGTGGATCGGCCGCCACATCATGTAAGCTGCTTGTTGCACCTAAAAAAAGCCCGGCACTGCCGGGCTTTTTTTATTGCGCAATGCGGCGCGCATACGTCAGCGGCGGCGGGGCGCCGTGTCATACTCTGATCCACGCTGTCCCTGAAGCTGGAGTTCGGATGGACCTGCACATCGACAAGGCGATGCCGGCCGCAAGCTGGACCCGGGCGCTCGGCCGCCTGCGGCCTTTCCTGGCCTTCCTGCGCCAGCGGCTGCCCCTGCTGCTGGTGTGGCCGGCGCTCGCGCTGGCCGCGATTATCGTGCTGTGGAGCTACGTCCTGCTCGACCTGAAGCACGAACAGCGCGACCGGCAGGCCGAGCTGGAGCAGCAGGTCGACGCCTATGCGCGCAGCCTGGTCATCCGTACCCGCCGCTCGATCGGCGACACCGACCGCATCCTGCTGCTCCTGCGCCACGACTGGGCCGTGTCGGGCCGGCGCCTGCAGCTGGAAGGCACGATGGAGGCCGGGGTCTTTTCCCAGCAATACATCTCCGCCGTGGCGATCGTCGACCGCAATGGCATCGTCCTCACCAGCACGCGTCCGGGCGCCGCCGGCAGGTATCTGGGCGACAAGCTCTACTTCACCGAGCAGCAACGCGCGGCCGGCGACAAGCTGTACCTGAGCGGACCGCTGGACGGCCAGCTGTCGAACCGGGAAGTCATCGCTTTCTCGCGCCGCCTGCCGTCGAACGACGGGCAATTCGACGGCATCGTGCTGGTCTCGGTGCTGCCGTCGTTTTTCACGCAGCACTATGCCGAACCCATCCTGGCCGAGCACGGCTTCGTCGGCCTGGCGCGCCACGACGGCACCCTCATGGCCACGCGCCGCGGCGGCACCGTCCATACCTATAAAACGCCTTTCCTGCTGGCGCCGGTGCCGGGGGAGAGCCCGGCGGGCGTGGCCCGGCTCGACGGCGCGCGCTGGTTCGCCGACGGGCGCGCGCGCGTGGCCGGCTGGCGGCCTTTTCCCGACCTCGACCTGGTCGGCATCGTCGGCGTCGACGAATACGCGGCCATGGCGCCGTTCCGTGCCCACCGCGACGCGGCCCTGGCCAGCGCCTGGTGGAACACGGCCTGGCTGATGCTCGCGGCCATGCTGGCCAGCAGTTTCTATGTGCATGCGAAGTGGAAGCAGCACCAGATCGAGACGATCCGCTCGACCTACCGCCTGGCAACCGAGGAGGCGGGAGAAGGCTTCTTCATCAACCGCCCCCTGTACGATTTGCACGGCGTCGTGCACGATTTCGAAATCGTCGACTGCAACCAGTTCGGCGCCGACATGTTCGGCAAGCATCCGATGCAGCTGATCGGACACCGCCTGTCCGAGTTCTATCGCGGCGCGCTGTTCCGCACGGCCTGCGAGCGGCTGTGCGAGGCGCTCGAGACCGGGGTGTACGACCGCGAGCTGCCGGTGCCGGCGGCGCCGGACCAGCTTTTGAAGGCCCGCTGGATCCACTACAAGGCGGTCCGCGCCGGCGGCGACCTCGCCGTGACAATCCGCGACATCAGCGAAAACAAGGCGCACATGACCGAGCTCGAGCGCCGCAGCAATTCCGACGAGCTGACCGGCTTGCCCAACCGTTACTGGGTCCAGCACTACCTGCCGCAGGCGATCGAGGGCGCGCGCCGCAGCGGCCGCCGGCTGGCCGTGCTCTTCATCGACCTCGACGGTTTCAAGACCGTCAACGACGCGCTCGGCCATGCGGCGGGCGACGAACTGCTGCGCACGGTCGGCAAGCGCCTCAAGATCGCGGTGCGCCCGCGCGACCACGTGGTGCGCCTGGGCGGCGACGAATTCGTGGTCGTGCTGGAACAGATCGACGACGTTGCGGACGTCGACCATGTGGCTGAACGCCTGCTGGCTTCCTTCCGCGACGGTTTCCACCTGCACCAGGCGAGCCACGTACTGGGCGCCTCGATCGGGATCAGCCTGTTTCCCGAGCATGGCGAAGATGCGGAGACCTTGCTCAAGCATGCCGACATCGCGATGTACTCCGTCAAAACGGAAGGCAAGGGCAGCTTCCGCTTTTTCGAAGCGCGCCTGTTCGAGGAAATCCGCAGCCGCCTCGAGACCGAGGTGGAATTGCGGCGCGCCCTCGACGAGCGTCAGTTCGTCGTGCATTACCAGCCACGCGTGGACCTAGCCGCCGGCGCCACGTCGAGCATGGAGGCCCTGGTGCGCTGGCAACGCCCGGGCCAGGGCTTGACCGGGCCCGACCGCTTTATCCAGCTGGCCGAGGACACCGGCCTGATCGTGCCCCTGGGCGAGCAGGTGCTCGACAGCGTGTGCCGCCAACTGGCCGAATGGACGCGCGAGGGCGCGGCGCTGGTGCCGGTCTCGGTCAACGTCTCGCCGCGCCAGTTCGTCCAGTCCGATATCCTGGCCGTCTTTCGGGGCGCGGTCGAACGCTATGGCATCGACCCGCGCCTGCTGGAAATCGAGGTGACCGAATCCTCGATGATGCAGGACGGGCTTGGGGAAGCGGCCGTGTTTCGCCAGTTGCGCGCATTGGGGATCAAGCTGTGCATCGACGACTTCGGCACCGGCTATTCTTCGCTGTCCCAGCTCCAGAAGCTGCGTTTCGACGTGCTCAAGATCGACCGCGCTTTCGTGCTGCGCATCGATCATCCGGAAGGCGGCACCCTGATCGCCTCGATGATCGCGATGGCGCACGCCCTCGGCATGCGCGTCGTGGCCGAGGGTGTCGAGAACCAGCGGCAGATGCAGCTGCTCAGGACGCTGGGCTGCGACGAAGGCCAGGGCTATTATTTTTCGCGCCCGCTGGCGCCGGCCGAACTGGAGCGGGTGACGGCGCGGTGAGGCGAAAAAAAACCTGCGGGCCTTGCGGCGCGCAGGTTTTCAGGAAAGCGGGAACGCTTACAACACGTCGCTCGCGTGATCCGCCAGGCGCGAACGCTCGCCGCGCGCCAGCGTCACGTGGCCGCTGTGCGACCAGCCCTTGAAGCGGTCGACCACATAGGTCAGGCCGCTCGAGCCCTCGGTGAGATACGGGGTGTCGATCTGCGCGATATTGCCCAGGCATAGGATCTTCGTGCCGGGACCGGCGCGCGTGACCAGGGTCTTCATCTGCTTCGGCGTCAGGTTCTGCGCCTCGTCGATGATCAGGAACTTGTTCACAAAGGTGCGGCCGCGCATGAAGTTGAGCGACTTGATCTTGATGCGCGAACGGATCAGGTCCTGGGTCGCGGCGCGGCCCCAGTCGCCGGCGTCGGAATCGGACTTGTTCAGCACTTCCAGGTTGTCGTCGAACGCGCCCATCCACGGCGACATCTTTTCTTCCTCGGTACCCGGCAGGAAGCCGATGTCTTCGCCCACGGGCACCGTCACGCGGGTGACGATGATCTCGTTGTAGAGCTTGGTTTCCAGCACCTGCGCCAGACCCGCCGCCAGGGCCAGCAGGGTTTTACCGGTACCGGCCTGGCCGAGCAGGGTGACGAAGTCGCACTCCGGATTCATCAGGAGATTCAGCGCGAAATTCTGCTCGCGGTTGCGTGCGGTGATGCCCCAGACGCTGTTCTTGCTGTGGCTGAAGTCGCGCAGCACTTGCAGTACCGCGGTCTTGCCGTTGATCTCCTTGACCTGGGCATAGAAGGGCGTTTCGCCGGCGCCGGTCGGTTCGAGGTAAACGAACTGGTTAGTCAGCAGGCTCGGAATGAAGGGGCCGTTGACGCGGTAGAAGGTGCTTGACGCACCGTTCTTGTTCTCCTGCCAGGATTCGACGTTCTTGCTGTGCTTGTCCCAGAAATCGTCCGGCAGCTGAACGATGCCCGAGTACAGCAGGTCGGTGTCTTCCAGCACGTGGTCGTTGAAGTAATCCTCGGCCGGCAAGCCCAGCGCGCGCGCCTTGATGCGCATGTTGATGTCTTTCGACACCAGCACGATGGCGCGGTCCGGCTGCTCGGCGGCAAGGGCTTTCACGACGCCCAGGATCTGGTTGTCGGCTTTCCCGACCGGCAAGCCTTCCGGCAGCAGGGGACCGTTCTGCAGCCTGGTCTGGAAGAACAGGCGGCCCTTCGCATCCTTGTTGCCGAGCTTGGCCAGCTCGATGCCGGCCTCGATGGCGTCGTCGTCGATGTTGGCGATCAGGGCGTCCAGGGTGCGCGAGACCTGGCGGGCATTGCGCGCGACTTCCGACATGCCTTTCTTGTGGTCGTCGAGTTCCTCGAGCGTCATCATCGGCAGGTAGACGTCGTGTTCCTCGAAACGGAACAGGCAGGTCGGGTCGTGCATCAGCACGTTGGTGTCGAGCACGAAGACCTTGGTACGGCCGGACTTGTCGGCGCGGCGGCTGGTCGAGGACTTGACGTTGACTTCGACCGGCTTGTGCTTGGCCGGATGCGGCTCGGCGATGTCGGTTTCCTTGAGCTTGGCGACAGTGCCGGTCTCGGCACGCGCCGGCCAGGTCTGCGTTTCGCCTTTCGGCGCGGGCACCGCGGCCAGGGGCGCGGCCTTGCCCTTGCGGGCGCGGGTGGACTTGGCGGCGGGGACTGCCTTGCCGCTGATCAGGTCTTCGACGGGATCGGCTTCGACCGGCGCTGCGGCGACCGCGCGCACGGTGGATTTGCCGGGTTCGGCTTTCGGGTATTCGTTCACCGGCAGCAGGGTGGCCGGCTTGGTAGGCATTTTTGGTAGTGGCATCAGGTTCTCATTCTAAAAAAGTGAAGGACGCCTTGCGCCGGCGTGTCTGGGACAGGCCGGCGGGCGGAGTAGATGCAACTTGGAAGTACAGCGAGGCGCGGGCCAGGGCCGAAGAGAGACGGCGAGGCAGGCAGCCGGATTGAAATGATGCGTGTATAAAGCGTTGACTCAAAATGACGGGGTTCGTCCAGCAAAGTTATCGACTGGAGCCAACTTTTCAGGGCTGGCTCTTCACAAATTCCAGCACTTCATCGACGTGATCATTGACCTTCACGCCACGCCATTCTTTCACCAATCGGCCGGCAGCGTCAACGACAAACGTACTGCGCTCGACCCCCCTGACTTGCTTGCCGTACATCATCTTATTCTTCATCACGCCGAACTGGGTGCACACCAGTTCGTCGGGGTCGGAGATCAGTTCGAAAGGCAGGCCGAGCTTGGATTTGAAGCCCTCGTGCGAGCGCAGCGAATCGCGGCTGATGCCGTAGACTTCGGCGCCCGCAGCCAGGAATTCGTCATGCTTGTCGCGGAAGGCCATGCTCTCCGTGGTGCAGCCCGGGGTATTGTCCTTCGGGTAGAAATACAGCACCGTGTACTTGGCCGGACGCCCGCCGAGCTGGAAGGTCTGGTCGCCGGTCATGGCGGCGGAAAAGTTCTCTACAGTTGCTGCGCTGGGGCTGACGGCCACGGGATTCTCCTGGACAGGTAAGGGGGCAGGATGTGTTTACCCATCCTGCAACCCTGTCATCATAATCGGCCATGCATCCGGATGCCACCCTGGCATGCCGATATGTCAATAGCCGCTTCGATATGGGGTCAATCTGCCAGCATTCAATAGAGCAAGTTTTGGCTCAGGCCGCGCCGCCCTCGATGATCAGCGCCAGCGTCACCTTGCGGCCTTCGCCCATCAGCACGTTGTAGGTGCGGCAGGCGGCCTGGCTGTCCATCGATTCGACGCCGATGTGGCGCGCCGACAGCGAGCCGATCAGGCGCGGGTGCACGAAACGCTGGCGCTCGCCGGTGCCGAGGATGACGACGTCGGGCGCATCCACGGCGATCTGGTCGAAGTGGGCACTCTGCAGGTCTTCGAAGCGCTGGACGTCCCAGCGGCGCGGCGGGGTTTCGGGCATCACCAGCACGCTGTAGTCGAAACGCTGGGCATTGATTTCCACGCCCGAGGCGTCGTAGCCGGTCACGGTCTGGTATTGTTGGGTGTTGTCGGAATGGAGCTTCATGGCGGATTCAGGCGACGGAACGGGCTGCCATTGTAACCTTTCCGTCACGTTTGCCGCTCCGGCACGCCGGGCAGGCCCAAGGTTGCTTAAATCTGAAGCTTTCGGCAGAATGGTATTTTTCGCACTGCAACATGCGGGCGGGCGTTTTGACAAAAAAGGTGATCATTTGCGACCGATTCTGAAATCGAACAAGCTCGACGACGTCTGCTACGAAATCCGCGGCCCGGCGCTCGAGCAGGCGCGCCAGATGGAAGACGACGGCCACAAGATCATCAAGCTCAATATCGGCAACCTCGCCGTGTTCGGTTTCGATCCGCCCGACGAGATCATGCAGGACATGATCCGCAACATGCACGGCGCGGCCGGCTATACCGATTCGAAGGGCATGTTCGCGCCGCGCAAGGCGGTCATGCACTACACCCAGCAAAAGAAGATCGCCGGCGTCAAGATCGACGACATCTACCTGGGCAACGGCGCCTCGGAACTGATCGTGATGGCGATGCAGGGCCTCCTGAACAACGGCGACGAAGTGCTGGTGCCGGCGCCCGACTACCCGCTGTGGACGGCGGCCGTCAGCCTGGCCGGCGGCGCCCCGGTGCACTACGTGTGCGACGAGGGGGCAGGCTGGATGCCCGACATCGCCGACATGCGCAAGAAAATCACGCCGAATACGCGCGCGATTGTCGTCATCAACCCGAACAACCCGACCGGCGCCCTGTATCCGCGCGAAGTCCTGCTCGACATCATCGAGCTGGCGCGCCAGCACAGCCTGATCATCTACGCCGACGAAATCTACGACAAGGTGCTCTACGACGGCCACCAGCACGATTCGATCGCCTCGCTGGCGGACGACGTACTGTTCGTGACCCTGAACGGCCTGTCGAAGAATTACCGCTCCTGCGGCTACCGCGCCGGCTGGATGGTGATCTCGGGCGAAAAACGCCATGCGAAAGACTATATCGAGGGGCTGAACATGCTGGCCTCGATGCGCCTGTGCGCGAACGCCCCCGGGCAGTTCGCGATCCAGACGGCGCTCGGCGGCTACCAGAGCATCAACGACCTGGTCGGCCCCGGCGGGCGCCTGCTCAAGCAGCGCGACCTCGCGCACAAGCTGCTGACCGATATTCCGGGTGTGTCCTGCGTCAAGCCAAAAGCGGCGCTCTACATGTTCCCGCGCCTGGACCCGGCGATGTATCCGATCGCCGACGACCAGCAGTTCATCTGCGAACTGCTGGGCGAGGAAAAGGTCTTGCTGGTGCAAGGCACCGGCTTCAACTGGCACGCGCCGGACCACTTCCGGCTCGTGTTCCTGCCCAATTCCGACGACCTGACGGATGCCTGCGGACGCATCGCACGCTTCCTCGACGGTTACCGACGACGCCACGCGCGCTAATCACCCACTATCGACCATGAAACCCATCAAAGTTGGCCTCCTCGGCATCGGCACCGTCGGTGCCGGCACCTTCAACGTGCTGCAGCGTAACCAGGAAGACATTCGCCGCCGCGCCGGACGCGGCATCGAAATCACCATGGTCGCCGCCCGCAACCTCGAGCGTGCCGCACGCATCATTGGAGCCAACGGCGGCGCCTGCCAGATCGTCGACGATCCCTTCCTGGTCGTGGACAGCCCCGACGTCGACATCGTCGTCGAGCTGATCGGCGGCTACGAGCTGCCGCGCGAGCTGGTGCTGAAAGCCATTGCCAACGGCAAGCACGTGGTCACGGCCAACAAGGCTTTGTTGGCCCTGCACGGCAACGAAATCTTCGCCGCCGCCCAGGAAAAGGGCGTCATGGTCGCCTTCGAGGCGGCGGTCGCCGGCGGCGTGCCGATCATCAAGGCGCTGCGCGAAGGCCTGACCGCCAACCGCATCGAATCGGTGGCCGGCATCATCAACGGCACCACCAACTTCATCCTGTCCGAGATGCGCGACAAGGGCCTCGACTTCGCCGAGGTCCTGAAAACCGCGCAGGAACTCGGGTATGCCGAGCTCGACCCGACCTTCGACATCGAGGGCGTAGACGCGGCCCATAAACTGACCATCATGTCGGCGATCGCCTTCGGCATCCCGGTGCAGTTCGACAAGGCCCACGTCGAGGGCATCAGCGCCCTGCAGGCCGACGACATCCGCTATGCCGAACAGCTCGGCTACCGCATCAAGCTGCTGGGCATCACGCGCCGCGCCAACGTCGATGGCGTCGAAGGCATCGAACTGCGCGTGCACCCGACCCTGATCCCGGCGCAGCGCCTGATCGCCAACGTCGAAGGCGCGATGAACGCGGTGCTGGTCGAAGCCGACGCCGTCGGTTCGACCCTCTACTATGGCAAGGGCGCCGGCTCCGAGCCGACCGCGTCCGCCGTCATCGCCGACCTGGTCGACGTGACCCGCCTGGCCACCGTCGACCCGTATTGCCGCGTGCCGCACCTGGCATTCCAGCCGAACCAGATGACCGACGTCGCGATCCTGCCGATGGCGGACATCGTGACCAGCTACTACCTGCGCGTGTACGTGAACGACCAGCTCGGCGTGATGGCCGACCTGACCCGCATCCTGGCCGACGCCGGCATCTCGATCGACGCAGTGCTGCAGAAGGGAACGCACGGCGACGCCCGCACCGACATCATCATGATCACCCACCAGACGCGCGAAAAGAACGTGAATGCCGCCATCGAGCGCATCGAGGCGCTCAGTTCCGTGGTCGGGAAGGTGATCCGGATCAGGCTCGAGACGCTCAGCTAACTAGCGTAGGTGTCGCCCGTCCGTCCGGGGCGGGGGACTGCACTCGATCAGGAATTCGAGTGCGAATTCGTCGACGGTGAGGGCGGGCATGCCGTCTTCCTCGTCGAGCGAAGCGGTGGTGAGATCGAGCAGCGCATGCTCGATGTCGTCATACGGCGCGTCGAGCGCGCCGCGCTGGATGGATGGGAGCTTGGGCGAATTCATCCGAGCATTCTACTCACGCTGCGCTGCACAAGGAGCGTCACCGCCGCCCCGCTTGCGCTGTCTCAAGCGCGTTGATCCGCGTCAATTCTAGCTTCCGCCGGCAGCGTCACCAGCACCTTCAAGCCGCCTTCTGCACTGGCCCCCAGGCTGACCGTGCCCCGGTGCAGCGCGACGATGTCGCGCACGATCGCCAGGCCGAGGCCGGTGCCGCCGGGATTGCTCTCCAGCGCCGTCCCGGCGCGGTAGAAAGGCGCGAACACCTTGTCGCGCTCGGATTCCGGAATGCCCGGGCCGCTGTCGGCCACTTCCAGCAGCACTTCCGTTCCCTGTTCCAGCACCCGCAGCAGCACCGCCCCGCCCGGCGGGGTGTAGCGGATCGCGTTGTCGACCAGGTTGCTTACCAGTTCGTGCAGCAGCAGGGCCTGGCCCTCCACCAACGCCTCGCCGCTCGCATCCAGCGACAGGTCGACCGATTTTTGCACCGCCGGCAGGGCCAGTTCGAGCCCGACCTGGCGCACCACGTCGGGCAGCGAGACCGGCGCCATGGACGCGCTGTCGCCGCCGTGCTCGATGCGCGCCAGGCTCAGGAGCCGGTTCGCCAGGTGCACGGCCGAGTCGGTGGTGGCGGCGATCGAGCGCACGATCTCGCGCATCGCGGCCGGATCGTTCTCGCGCAGGGCCAGCTCGGCCTGAGTCTTGAGCACCGTGAGCGGCGTGCGCAGCTGGTGCGAGGCGTCGGCGATGAAGCGGCGCTGGCCGGCGATCAGCTGCTGCAGCCGTCCCATCGCCCCGTTCATGGCGCCCACCAGCGGGCGCACTTCACGGTGCACCATGGCCGGATCGACGTTCGACAGGTCGGACACGGGCCGCGTCTCCACCTCGTTCTTCAGGCGCATCAGCGGCTGCAGCACCAGGCGCACGGCAAACCAGACCAGGGTGCCCACCGCCAGCACCAGCACCGCCTGGCGCACCAGCGTGTTCACCAGGATGCGCCGCGACAGCGCGCGCCGCGCGTCGAGCGTTTCGCCGACCTGGATCAGGGCGATGCCGCGCATCGAATCGTCGTAGACCGGCTGCAGCAGGGCGGCGATGCGCACCGGCTCGCCGTTGTAGTCGGCCTGGTAGAAGCGCACCAGGGCCGGATACAGTTCGGAGCGCGGCACGTTCGCCGGCACGGCGGGCAGGTCGGGGTAGCCCGACACGGTCTCGCCATGCAGGCCGGTGACGCGGTAGAAAATGCGGCCCAGGGTGTCGGTCTCGAAGCTGTCGAGGGCGACGTAGGGCACGTCCGCCACCACTTTGCCGTCGCGTACCGAGACCCGCTCGGCGAGCGCGCGCGTGGAGGCCAGCAGCGAGCGGTCGTAGGCGATGTCGGCCGCTTCCAGCGCATCGCGGTAGAGCGAGACGGAATTGATCGCGACCAGCAGCAGCAAGGGCACCAGCAGCCTGCGCAGCAGCTGGCCGCGCAGGCTGCCGAGCGCCTGGGAGCCGCCGGCGTGGCGTCGCAACAGCGCGGACAAGGCCATGGACCTAGGACGCGCCGCGCGGCTGCAGCAGGTAGCCGATGCCGCGCAAGGTAGTGATCGCGGCGCCGCCTTCCTGGCGCTTGTCGAGCTTCTTGCGCACCCGGTGGATGTAGAGCTCGATGGCGTCGATGTTGGCGTCGTCGTCGAGGGCGAAGACTTCGTCGAACAGCTTCTCTTTCGACACCGCGCGGCCCTGGCGCGCGATCAGCGTCTCCAGTACCGCGTGCTCGCGCGGCGTCAGCGCCAGCGGCTCGCCGCCATAGGTGAACATGCGCGTCACCGTGTCGAAGCTGAGTACACCACATTGGTGCACCAGCGCCTCGTTGCCGACACTGCGCCGCAGCAGCGCCTTGACGCGCGCCTCCAGCTCGGCCAGTTCGAAGGGCTTGGGCAGGTAGTCGTCCGCACCCAGGTTCAGTCCCTGCACTTTTTCTTCCAGTCCGCCGCGCGCGGTCAGGATCAGGACCGGCGTCTTCGCGCGCGGGCCGGAACGCGCGCGCAGGCGGCGCAGCACGTCGAGGCCGTCCATCTTCGGCAAGGTGAGGTCGAGGATCACCAGCGCGTAGTCCTGGGTATGGAGCAGGGCGTCCGCGTCCGCGCCGTTGGCGGCGCATTCGACGGTGAGGTTGGCGTCGCGCAGGGCCTTCGATACCCAGTGCGACAGCTCGACATGGTCTTCGACTAACAGTATTCGCATGGCGCCAAGTGTAAGCGCAAAGCGCGCGCGGCGGCCAGTGCCTTGCACGTGCACTGGCCTGGTGCGTCTTGAAAGCGAATTGAAAGGAAGGCGCACATATAGTGAACACAGCAGGTCAAAAACATAACGACAATCGGAGATAGTATGAAGAAATCCCAGCTCGCGCTCGCCGTCCTGGCAGCGCTTTCCCTCGGCACCGCCGCCCACGCCCAAACCAACGTCCAGGTCTATGGCCTGATCGACGCCGGCGTCGAGTACCTCAATCACGCCAATGCCGACGGCGACAGCGTGGTGAAAGTGATCTCGGGCGGCAAGAACACCTCGCGCTGGGGCTTCAAGGGCAGCGAAGACCTGGGCGGCGGCCTGAAGGCCATCTTCGGCCTCGAAGGCGGCATCCTGATGGATACCGGCGCCGCCGACGGCGCCCTGTTCAAGCGCCAGGCCTATGTCGGCCTGGACGGCAAATTCGGCCGCGCCGTCATCGGCCGCTCCTTCACCACGGTTTACGACTTCGTCATCAAGTACGATCCGATGGGCTTCGCGCCGAACTACTCGTGGGCCACCTCGGGCGCGGCCACCGGCCCGTCGAAGTACGGCATGACGACCGCGTTCGACAACCTGATCAAGTATTCGGGCACGACCGGCGAATTCAGCTACGGCGCCAGCATCGGCCTGGGCGAACAGCCGAACAACAGCAACGACAGTCGCAAGTATGCGGTCGCTGGCGCCTGGAACCATGCGGGCCTGGGCCTGATGGCCGCCTTCGAGCAGGTCAACAGCAACCTGGTGGCCGCCACCGGCCGCCGCGACGAAGCCCGTGTCTTCCACCTCGGCGCCAACTACAAGACCGGCAACTTCAGCTACTTCGCAGCGATGCGCGGCTACAAGCAGGAGCAGGGCCGCGCCAACGCCGCCGACGTGCGCGCCGACACCTACTGGGCGGGTGTAGTCGACACCATCGGCAAGGTCACCCTGACCGGCGCCGTCTACCACGTCAACGTCAAGAACGTCGCGGCCAACCAGGACGCCGACCCGACCATGCTGGTGGTGCGCGGCATGTACGCGCTGTCCAAGCGCACCGACCTGTACCTGTCGGCGGCACACGTGAAGGGCAAGCACGAGCAGCTGGTCGGCCTGTCGCGCGACGATGCCGGTTTCGGCACCTCGCAGACCGGCGTCACCGCAGGCATCCAGCACCGCTTCTGAATCCTCGTCCACTGAGGCAGCCATGATGCGTACGCTCGTTACGCTGGTTCTGCTCGCCTGTGCTTTGAATGCACACGCGCTCGACGCCGAGTGCGTGGTGCCGTCGAAGCCGGGCGGCGCGATGGACCTGACCTGCAAGCTGGCCCGCAAGGGCCTGGAGGCGGGGGCCCGCGATACCCACGTGAAGTTGAGCTACATGCCGGGCGGGATCGGAGCGGTGGCCTGGCACACGCTGGTGTCGCAGCGGCGCGCCGAGCCGAACACGCTGGTCGCCTTTTCCGGCGGCTCGCTGCTCAACCTCGCGCAGGGCAAGTTCGGCAAGGCCACCGCGAACGACGTGCGCTGGGTCGCGGCCGTGGGCGCCGACTACGGCATGATCGCCGTGCGCGCCGACTCGCCTTACCGCAGCCTGCGCGCGCTGTTCGACGCCATCCGGCGCGATCCGCAGGCGGTGCTGATCGGCGTTTCCGGCACCATCGGCAGCCAGGACTGGCTCAAGATGGCGATCCTGGCCCAGCACGCCGGCGTCGATCCGAAGCGGCTGCGCTTCGTCGCCCTCGAAGGCGGCGGCGAAAGCTTCACCGCGATGGGGGCCGGCTTCGTGCAGGTGGTCTCGGGCGACGCCTCCGAAGCCGCGCTGTACGCCGGCGACGGCAAGGTGCGCATCCTGGCCGTGCTGGCCGAGCAGCGCCTGCCCGGCGTACTGAAGGACGTGCCGACCGCGCGCGAGCAGGGCGTCGACGTGGTCTGGCCCCTGATCCGCGGCGTCTGGATGGGGCCGGGCGTCGCGGAGGCCGACTACCGCCGCTGGGTGGACGCTTTTGTCCGCATGCAGGCCTCGCCCGATTACGCGCGCCTGCGCCAGGAGGCCGGCCTCTACCCCTTCTCGATGACCGGCGACGCACTTACCCGCCACATCAAACAAGCAGTATCCGACTACAACCGGCAAGCCGAACGATTCCACCTCGTGCGATAGCCGGATAAAACATCACGCATCAACAACACACACGGAGACAAACATGAACGCAACCAAGACCCTGATCGCCGCCGCCATCCTCGCCGCCTGCGCCGTCCCGGCGCTGGCCCAGGTGCCGGCCGGCTATCCCGCCAACTACAAACAGGTCGTCGACGCCGCGAAAAAGGAAGGCAAGCTGGTGATCTACGGCGCGACCGACAGCAAGGCCGCGCAGCCCCTGATCCGCGACTTCAACGCGCTCTACCCGGGCATCACCGTCGAATACAACGACATGAATTCGACCGAAGTCTACAACCGCTTCATCTCGGAAGTGGCGGCCGGCGGCGGCACCGCCGACGTGCTGTGGTCCTCGGCGATGGACCTGCAGATCAAGCTGGCCTCGGGCGGCTATGCGCTGCCTTACCGCTCGGTCGAAGCGGGCAAGATCCCGGGCTGGGCGGTGTGGAAGGACATGGCCTACGGCACCACCTTCGAGCCGGCGGCGATCGTCTACAACAAGCGCCTGGTCACCGGCGCCGAGGTGCCGCAGACCCACGCCGATTTCGCCAAACTGATCGTGCAGCCGAAGTTCAAGGACAAGGTCACCAGCTACGACATCGAGAAGTCGGGCGTGGGCTTCATGTTCATGACCCAGGACGCCCAGGACTACAAGGATTTCGCGAATCTGCAGCAAGCCTTCGGCACCGCGAAACTGCGCGTGCAGTCCTCGACCGGCACCATGCTCGAGCGGATCTCCTCGGGCGAAAACCTGATCGGCTATAACGTGCTCGGTTCGTACGCGCTGGTGCGCGCCAAGACCGACCCGTCGCTGGGCGTGGTGCTGCCGAAGGACTACACGCTGATCATGTCGCGCGTCCAGTTCATCAACAAGAGCGCGAAGAACGTGAATGCCGCCAAGCTGTGGATGGATTACCTGCTGTCGCAGCGCGGCCAGACCATCATCGCCAACGATTCCAAGCTGTTCGCGATCCGCGGCGACGTGAAAGGCGAGACCACCTCGACCGAACTGATCGAGATGGTCGGCGAGAAGAACATCAAGCCGATCCCGGTCGGCACCGACGTGCTGGAATACCTGGCCCCGGCCGCGCGCATGGCCTTCCTGAAGAACTGGAAGGACACCGCCGGCAAGAAGTAAGCGGGGGGGGGGCGGACCTGCGGGTCCGCCTGCCGCCTTTGCCTGTTCTCCCTCTCCTGATCGGATCACCCATGTCTACTGTTTCCCTGCCCGGCGCCCACGCGGCCGCGGACGGCGCCGCCGCATTGCCTATGAGGCGCGGAAAGCGCCTGAACTGGCCGCGCGGCCTCGTCGTCGTGCTGACCGTGCTGGCGGTCTTCGTGCCCCTCATCCTCATCTTCTACCAGAGCTTCCTGACCGCGCCCTTCTTCATGCCGGACAAGGAACTGGGCCTGGACGCCTTCCGCTTCATCTTCGACGATCCCGACTTCGCCGTCGCCTTCCGCAACGGCCTGGTGCTGGCCGCCGGCCTGGCCGCGATCGCCGTGCCCCTGGGCGGCATCCTCGCCTTCCTGATGGTGCGCACCGACCTGCCGGGTCGCGGCTGGATCGCGCCGGTGCTGCTGGTGCCGATCTTCGTGTCTCCCATGGTGATGGGCTTCGGCTACGTGGTCTCGATGGGACCGGTGGGCTTCTATTCGACCTGGGTGAAGGACCTGATCGGCTTCGTGCCCTGGAACGTGTATTCCTTCGCCAGCATCGTCGTGATCGCCGGCCTGACCCACGTCCCGCACGTCTACCTGTACGCCTCGTCGGCATTGAAGAGCCTCGGCTCGGACGTCGAGGAAGCCGCGCGCGTCTCGGGCGCCTCGCCGCTGCAGGTGATGTTCAACGTCTCGCTGCCGATGATCATGCCGGCCCTGGCCTATGCCGGCGTGCTGGTGTTCTTCCTCGGCTTCGAAGTCTTCGGCCTGGTGCTGGTGCTGGGCGACCCGGAAGGCCACCTGGTGCTGCCGACCTACCTGTACAAGCTGACCAATAAACTGGGTACGCCTTCGTACCACCTGATGGCGGCGGTGGCCGTGTGCCTGGTGGCGGTGACGATGCCGCTGGTGATGCTGCAGCGCCGCCTGCTCAAGACGGCGAACAAATACGTCTCGATCAAGGGCAAGGGCGCGCGCCAGAAGCCGATGGCCCTGGGCCGCTGGAAATGGCTAGCGCTCGCGCTCCTGGGCGGCTGGGTGATGATCACGGTGGTGTTGCCGCTGTCGGGCATCGTGCTGCGCTCTTTCGTCCAGTACTGGGGCGAAGGCGTGCAGCTGAAGGACGTGCTGACCCTGCAGCACTTCCGCGACATCCTCGAACAGCACTCGCTGATGCGCGGCATCCTGAACACGGTGCTGATCGGCGTGATCGGCGGCGCGCTGGCCGTGGTCTGCTACACCGGCATCGCGCTGGCCATGCACCGCAAACCCGACGGCATCACCCGCCTGCTCGACTACAGCGTGCTGGTGCCGCGCGCGGTGCCGGGCCTGCTGGCCGGTCTCTCCTTCCTGTGGGTCTTCCTGTTCGTACCGAGCTGGCTGGACGGCATGCTGCAGGGGCTGGACAACCCGGTGGCCGCCTGGCTCTCGGCCAACCTGATTCCGCAACTGCGCGCGCTGCGCTCGACCATCTTCGCGCTGTGGCTGGCCTATTCCGTGGTCTGGCTAGCCTACGGCATGCGCCTGATCTCGACCGCGCTGCTGCAGGTCGGACCGGAACTGGAAGAGGCGGCGCGCGCGGTCGGCGCGACGCGCGGCCAGGTCACGCGCGACGTCACGCTCCCGCTGATCAAGTACGGGGTGCTGGGCGGCTGGCTGATGGTGTTCCTGATTTTCGAACGCGAATACTCGACCGGCGTGTATCTGCTCTCGCCGGGCACCGAAGTGATCGGCGCGATGCTGGTGTCGCTATGGGCCGGCGGCTCGACCGACCTGGTGGCGGCGCTCTCGTTCATCAACATCACCCTGGTCGCGATCGGCCTGGGCATCGCGCTGCGCTTCGGCGTCAAGCTTCACAACTAAACACTACGAGACATGACCATGAACGTTTTGACCGTCAACGACCTGCACCTCGACTACGGCAGCGGCGCCAGCGCCAACCCGATCCTGAAAGGGGTCTCGATGCACCTCAAGCGCGGCGAAGTGGTGGCCCTGCTGGGACCATCGGGCAGCGGCAAGACCACGCTGCTGCGCGCGGTGGCCGGCCTGGAAAGCCCGCGCCAGGGCACGATCGACATCGGCGAGCGCCGCGTGTTCGACGGCGCGCGCAAGCATGAACAACCGGCCGAGGAACGCAACCTCGGCCTGGTGTTCCAGTCCTATGCGCTGTGGCCGCACAAGACCGTGTTCGACAACGTCGCCTACGGCCTCAAGCTGCGCAAGACCGGCAAGGGCGAGATCGAGGCCAAGGTGAACGAGGTGCTGTCGCAGCTGGGCCTCGGCCACCTCGGCAAGCGCTTCCCGCACCAGCTCTCGGGCGGCCAGCAGCAGCGCGTGGCGATCGCCCGTGCGCTGGTCTACAACCCGCCGGTGATCCTGCTCGACGAGCCGCTGTCGAACCTGGACGCCAAGCTGCGTGAGGAAGCGCGCGTCTTCCTGCGCGAACTGATCGTGCGCCTCGGCCTGTCGGCGCTGATGGTGACCCACGACCAGAACGAGGCGATGGCGATCGCCGACCGCATCCTCTTGCTCAACAATGGTAGGATCGAGCAGGAAGGCACACCGCAAAGCATGTACGAAACTCCCGACACCCTGTTCACCGCCGAATTCATGGGCAGTAACAACCGCCTGCCGGCCACGGTCCTCGAGCGCAGCGGCGGCCGGGTCGCGCTGCGGATCGAAGGCATCGCCCTGCATGGCAGCGCGCGCGGCGCGAACAGCGGTCCGGAGGCCACGACCCTGATCCGCGTCGAAGACGTCAAGATCAGCCGCGAGCGCGTGGGTAACGGCGTGCAGCTGCCGCTGGTGACGAGCATGTACCTGGGCGACCGCTGGGAGTGCCTGTTCAAGGCCGGCGACACGTCGGTGCGGGCGTACTCGCGCCAGCGTGTCGACCCGGGTGCCTACTGGCTCGAAATGCCGTCGGAGAAGCTCTGGGTATTCTGACTTCCATCGCCACACGCAGCGCCGCGCCCGGGCCGCTGCGCTCCTTTGCGCTTGCGCTCGCGCTGGCGCTGGCCGCCGCGCAGCTGTGCCTCTGGCTCGATACGCCGCTGCCGTGGATGATCGGGCCGCTGTTCTCGACGGCCTGCGCCTGCATGCTGGGCGCGCGGCTGACGGCGCCGGTGCAGGCGCGCGAAGCGGGGCAGTGGGCGATCGGCACCGCGCTCGGCCTGTACTTCAGCGCGCCGGTGCTGGTGGTGCTGGCCCGGTATGCGGGCTGGATCGCGCTCGCCGTGGCCTTTGCGGTGGTGGTCGGCCTGGCCGGCGGCTGGCTGCTGCGGCGCCTGTCCGGCGTTGACCGCGCCACCGCCTTCTTCGCGATGGCCGTCGGCGGCGCTTCCGAGATGGCGGTGCAGGGCGAGCGCCACGGCGCTGCGTTCGATCGCGTCGCCGCCGCCCACAGCCTGCGCATCATGATGGTGGTCGGCACCATCCCCTTCGCGCTGCGCTGGTGGAGCACGCACGGCAGTTCGCCCGGCCACGACCTGTTCGTGCCCCTCGCCAGCGTGGTCAGCTATCCCGGACTGGCCGTGCTGGTGCTGGTGACCAGCATCGGCGCGCTGCTGCTTAAACGCCTCGGCATCCCGAACGCCTGGGTGATCGGCCCGCTGATGGTGGCGATGATGCTGACCGCATCAAGCATCGAACTCTCGCGCCTGCCCGAATGGATGATCCGCGGCGGCCAGCTCATGATCGGCGTCTCGCTCGGTACCCGCTTCACGCCCGAATTCGCGCACACGGCGCCGCGCTACCTGGCCAGCGTCGCGCTCTGCACCCTGATCACGCTGCTGTGCGCGGCGGGTTTCGGGCTGACCCTGGCCCAGCTCACCGGCATCCACCCCGGCACCGCGATCCTCGCCGCTTCGCCGGGCGGCATCGCCGAGATGTCGCTCACGGCGCGCGTGCTGCACCTGGGCGTGCCGATCGTCACCGCCTTCCACGTCACGCGCATGGTGACGGTCATCCTGATCGTCGGGCCCTTGTTCCGGCTGTTCTCGCGCCTGCGCTAGCGTCTCAGCTGCGGCTTGTTCCGGATCAAGCGGATGCAAGATGCTGTGCTTCCGGTATCGCCTGGCACTACCGAGAGGATTAGTATCGCTAGTTTGTTGCTTCACGGTAAATTTCTATATCCAAGCCCGGCCGGGTGTTGTAGATTACACACCGCCAGTCGCCAACGCCTGATAAGAGACCCTTGAATGAGCCAATCGAGCCAATTTTCCCTGCTGTCGCAACGCCGCTTCGCACCGTTTTTCTGGACCCAGTTCCTCGGCGCCTTCAACGACAACCTGTTCAAGACCGCCTTGCTGGTGGCGCTGACCTACGATGCCCTGTCCTGGACCACGATCTCCCCTGGCCTGCTCAACAACCTGATCCCGGGCCTGTTCATCCTGCCCTATGTCCTGTTCTCCGCCACCGCCGGCCAGATCGCCGACAAGGTCGAGAAGGGCCGGCTGGCGCGCTTCGTCAAGATGCTGGAAGTGGGCATCATGCTGGTCGCCTGCGTCGGCTGGCTGACCCACACCCTGTGGCTGCTGATCGCCGCCGTGGTCGGCATGGGCGTGCATTCGACCCTGTTCGGCCCTGTGAAGTACGCGTATTTGCCGCAGCACCTGAAATCCGAAGAGCTGGTCGGCGGCAACGGCGTGGTCGAGATGGGCACCTTCGTCGGCATCCTGCTGGGCGAAGTGGCGGGCGCCCTGCTGGTCGCCCATAAACCCTTCGGCATCGAACTCGTCGCCGGCGCCAGCCTGCTGATGGCCCTGTTCGGCCTGGCTGCCAGCTGGCGCATCCCGGTCTCGCCGGCACCGGTGCCCGAGCTCAAGATCAACTACAACTTCGTCACCGAGTCGGTGCGCAACCTGCGCTTCTCGAGCAAGAACCGCACCGTCTTCCTCTCCATGCTCGGCAATTCCTGGTTCTGGTTCTACGGCGCCCTGGTGCTGTCGCAATTCCCGGTCTACGCCAAGGATTACCTGCACGGCGACCACAGTGTCTTCGTGCTGCTGCTGACCGTGTTCTCGCTCGGGATCGGCATCGGTTCGCTGCTGTGCGAAAAACTCTCCGGCCGCAAGGTCGAGATCGGCCTCGTGCCCTTCGGCTCGATCGGCCTGTCGCTGTTCGGCATCGACCTGTATTTCGCCAGCCTGGCCTACACCAACACGGCGACCGTCGACGCCTTTGCGCTGATCGCACTGCCGGGCAGCCTGCGCATCCTGGCCGATCTGGTACTGATCGGCGTATTCGGCGGCTTCTTCATCGTGCCGCTGTTCGCGCTGATCCAGACCCGCTGCGATCCGAAACACGTTTCGCGCACGATCGCCGGCATGAACATCCTGAACGCCCTGTTCATGGTGGCCGCGGCCGGCGTCGCCATCCTGCTGCTCGGGCAGGGCTTCTCGATTCCGCAGATGTTCCTGATCACGGCCCTGCTGAACGCGGCGGTGGCGGTCTACATCTTCTCGCTGGTGCCGGAATTCCTGATGCGCTTCCTGGCCTGGCTCTTGATCCACACCATCCACCGCGTCAACACGGTCGACGTCGAGCGCATTCCCGACGAGGGGCCGGCCGTGCTGGTCTGCAACCACGTCAGCTATGTCGACGCCATCGTCATCGGCGCCGCCAGCCCGCGCCCGATCCGCTTCGTGATGGACCACCGCATCTTCAAGACGCCTTTCCTGGGCTGGATCTTCCGTACCGCGAAAGCCATCCCGATCGCGCCGGCCAAGGAAGACCCGTTCATGATGGAACGCGCCTTCGTCGACATCGCCGAAGCGCTGCACCAGGGCGACCTGGTCTGCATCTTCCCCGAGGGGAAGCTGACAACGACGGGCGAGATGAGCGAATTCCGCGGCGGCATCGCGAAGATCGTCGAGCGCAGCAAGGTCCCCGTGATCCCGATGGCGCTGCGCGGCCTGTGGGGCAGCGTCTTTACACGCGACCCGGGCAACCTGTTCGAGCGTTCGTTCTCGCGCGGCCTGCGCTCGAAACTGGCGCTGGCGGTGGGCGTGCCGGTGGCGCCGCAGGAGGCGACGCCGGAGTACCTGTACGAACAGGTGCGCGAGCTGCGCGGAGAATGGAAGTAATCCGGGAAGCAAGCTGACGGCGTTTGATCCGGATCGTCGGCCTCCGCGAAAACTTGCTTTAGGCATCACAAAATCCTGACAAAATTTCTGTCTCAGGTATAATTGCTGGCTCGTCGGGGCGTAGCGCAGCCTGGTAGCGTACCTGCATGGGGTGCAGGGGGTCGGAGGTTCGAATCCTCTCGCCCCGACCAAGAGAATCAGACGGAAGGGCCAGTCTTCGGACTGGCCTTTTTGTTTTGCGGCTTTGTTTCGCGATGTCCTTTGCGTGTTGATCGGGCGTGGCGCCGGCCTTGTCAGCGGCGGCGCCGGCAGGGCTAATCCGCCAGTGCCTCCCGCATGCGATAAGCTTCGGTCTGCTTGAGCAGGCTGCACACCGCGTCCACCACCTGGTTAGGGGCCAGTTTTTCCATGCATTCGTGGTGTCCCTGGAGGCAGACGCTGCGCTGGAAGTCGCGGCGGGCGGCGTCGTGGTTCAGTACCCGGCTGGGCACGCGCCAGGGCGTGTGCTGCGGATTCGTCAGGGCGTACAGGGCCACCACCGGCGTCCCAACAGCCGCGGCGATGTGAGCCGAGCCCATGCTGTTGCTGACCACGAGCGAGGCTTGCGCCAGCAGGGCGCCCAGTTCGCCGATGCCGAGTTGGCCCGCCAGCGACAGCACGCGGGCGCCGGGCGGGATCTCGATGGCATCGATCAATCCCATTTCATGGACATCGCCAGTTAGCACCAGCGGACAGCGGATGCGTTCGCTCAGCTCTTTTATCAAGCTGCTCCAGTGGTGCACCGGATAGCGCCTAGCGTTCACGGCGGCGCCGGGATGCAGGGCTAGCCAGCGAGCGTTCGGATCGATGCCGGCGTGGCGCAGGCGGCGACGCACGGCTTCGATCTCGCCAGCGCCGGGAACGAAGGCGAGCCGCTCGTCCATGATTTCGGCGCCAAGATGGCGCACGAGATCGAGCTGGCGCTGCACCTCGTGGCGCAGCATGGAACCCGGTTCGGGATCGGCGATCCAGTCCGTCAATAAAGGGGCGGGCTGTTCGCGGCAATAGGCTGCGCGCAAGGGGATGCCGGCGAGCTGGCACAGCAGGGCCGCGGGCAGGGCGCTCTGGCCGTGGCTGGTGAAAATGACGGCGCCGTCGAAGCGCCGTTCGGCCAGGCTGGCAATCCAGTCGATGTGGGCAGCGGGCGTCGCGGCTGTGCTGCTCTTCATCCATGGCGGCTCGTAGGCGAGCACGGCGTCGACGTCGGACAAGTAAGGGCCGAGCGCGGCGCCGGCTGGGGAGGTGAGCAGGGTGAGACGGCGCTGCGGGCATTGCGCGCGCAGGGCGCGCATGGCGGGCGTGCACATCAGCACGCCTTCGGGCGAATCGGGCCGCACGCAGAGCAGGTGGGCCGCCTCGTTCCAGCGGCTGGTCACAGAATCGGGCCGGAGACCGGGCATGGGGCTAAGCATATGAGTAGCCATCGCTCTGGGCATGGCCGTCATAGGCGGCGATCAGGACCGCCGCGGCGTACAGGTCGGGCGCCATGCGGGTCGGAATGCGGCGCGGCCCGAGCCGCCATTCGGTCTCAATGCCATTGTCGAGCAGGACGGTGCGGCAGCCGGCACGGTTGCCGGCCTCGACGTCATGCAGGATGTCGCCGATCATCCAGGACGCCTGCAGGTCGATTCCGTGCTCGGCGGCGGCCCTGAGCAGCAGGCCGGGCAGCGGCTTGCGGCACTCGCAGGCGACCGCATAGGGCGCGACGCTGCCGCCCGGGTCGTGCGGGCAATAATAAAAGCCGTCGAGGCTGAGGTGTTCGCGAAACAGCAGGTCCGACAGGCGGTTGCCGACCGCGCCCATTGCGCTTTCCGAAAACCGTCCGAGGGCGATTCCGCCCTGGTTGCTGACGACGAAGAAGCGGTAGTCGAGCCGCGCGAGCAGGCGCAGCGCCGGCCCGGCTCCGCTGCTGAGCCGGATGCGGCGCGGCTCCACGTTGTGCGGCACGTTGTCGACCAGCGTCCCATCCTTGTCGAGGAAGATCGCTTTCATGTCAGGCCGGAACCGTGCGCGCAGCGGCGGCAGGGCCAGCCTGGCCGTGACGGTCCCGATCGCCGGCGGCAGGACCGCGCAAATACTGCACGTGCTGTCGTTGCGCTCCCTGCGCTTCTTGCGTCCATGCCATGTTCTCTCCTAGATGGTGGCGATGCCGGATGCCGCGGGGCTCCGGCTTTGTTCGAGTACCGCCGCGTACACGGCCGCCACCTGCTGCGCGACCGCGCGCCAGGTGTAGTGCCGGTAGGCGCGCCGCAGGCCCGCCTCGCCCATGCGCAGGGCCAGCGCCGGATCGGCGTGGAGCTGGGCCAGGCGCTCGGCCAGCGCGCGCGGATCGCGCGACGGGATCAGGAAGCCGGTGAGGCCGTCCACCACCGTGCTCTTGATGCCGCCGACTTCGGAACCGATTACCGGCCGGGCACAGGCCATTGCTTCGACCGGGGTGATGCCGAAGGCTTCGTACCAGGGCGTGGTGACGAAGACGTCGGCGGCGCTGTACCACAGGCGCAGGGCGGCGCGCGGCTGCTGGCCGACGAAGTGCACACTATCGCCGATGCCCAGCTGCTGCGCGAGCGCGCCGAGCCGGACCAGCTCCGGATCGCCGGCGACATCGAGGGCGGTCTGGCCGCTCCCTGCCACCACCAGTTCGGCATCGACGCCGTGCCGCTCGCGCAGCAGGGCCAGGCCCTGGAGCACCGTGTCGACGCCCTTGCGCGGCACCATGCGTCCGAGCTGGAGCACGGTGAAGCGACCGGGCGGCAGGCCTAGCTGCGCACGCGCGGCGGTGCGCGGCACCGGCCACAACTCGGCCGGGTCGAAGCCGCAGGGCGCGATCGTGATGCGCTCCGGCGCCGCGCCGTAGAGCTGCTCCATGTCGAGCCGGTCCTGCGTGCATTCGGCGACGATGCGGTCGGCCTGGCGCATCAGCGCGGTCTCGATCTGGCTGCGCTCGGGCGGGAAGGCGTCGAGCGCGCCCTGGGCCAGGCGGCGTACCCGGCCCAGCCCGTGAAAGGTGATCACGTAGGGAATGCCGAGCGCGAGCTTGAGCTGCTGGGCGACCATGCCGGACATGAAGAAGTTGGCGTGGACGAGGTCGTAGGGCAGCGCCTGGCGCCGGGCAAAGCGGGTTACGAAGCGAGCGAAATGGGGCATCCAGGGCAGCAGCTGCTCCTTCGGCACGTAGCGCGGCGGGCCGGCCGGCACGTGCACCACGCGCACGCCCTCGCACAGCTGCACGAGCTGCTTTTGCCCGGGTGCGTCGCGCCGGGTGAAGATGTCGATGCGGGCGCCCGCCAGGGCGAGTTCGCGCGCCAGGTTGGCGACATAGACATGCTGGCCGCCATAATCGATGCTGCCCGGCGCCGCCAGCGGCGAGGCGTGCTCGCTGATGAAGGCAAGCCGGGCGGGCGGTGTCGCCGACTGCTCGTTCCCAGGCGCTGCGTCCGGCCTCACGGGGTTCAAGCTCACGCGGCGCTCCCGCGGGCCGCCGTGCCCGTGACATGGCGGAAGGCGGCGTCCCAGTCGGCGGCGAAGCGCTCGATCGAAAAGCGCTCCTGGGCGCGGCGGCGGGCGGCCTGGCCCAGGTCGCGCGCCAGCGAGGGGCTGCGCAGCAGGTCGCGCATGCAGTCCAGCAGGCGCTCGACGCGGGTGTCGATGAAGCCGTTGGCGCCGTCGTCGATCACGGTCGCCATCTCGGCCGTGGCGAGCGCGACCACGGGCATGCCGACCATCATCGCTTCGATGACGGCCAGGCCCAGGCTGGAATAGCGGATCGGGCTGAACAGGAAACGGTAGCGCGCCGCGAAGGCCGGCAATTGCGCGTGCTGCACCTCGCCGATTCCGTCCAGTTCCTCGGCCGCAATGCCGACCAGGTCGAGCGGCAGCTGGCTGCGCGCCTGCAGGAACAGGTCGGGCCCCATGCGCCGCCCACGCCGGGCCAGGTGGTTGCTGACGACCAGTCCGCGCTCGAGGGCGCCGAGGTAGCGCACCGAATCGGGCACCAGCACGCCGTGCTCGATCACGCGCGTCGGCGTGCGCCGGTTATCCCACATCAGTTCGTTGAAAGGCGTGACGTGCACCAGCAGCACGCCCGGATCGTCGACCGGGTGCGGGGTGTCGGTGGGATGGGCGCGCGGCGGGGCGTGTTCGAGGTAGATGCGCGGCAGCGCGCGCTGGCCCGCCGTCAGAAAGACGAACTGGTCTTCTTCCCATTGCCGCTCGTCCTGGAACAGGATGCAGTCGAACTCCTGCGCATGCGCGGCCTCGACCGGCAGCTCGTGCACGTTGTCGCCCCAGGGGAACTGGCCGGCGCGTCCGCCATAGCCGGGCGGCCGCCCGGGTTTCGACAGCACGTAGAAGTCGTGCGGCACCTGCGACAGGTAGTAGAGGTAGCTGCCGTGGGTATGCCAGGTCAGGATCTTGAGTCGGCGCATGGGGACCTCAGGTGAAACGGACGCGGTAGCGGATGGCCCCGGCCAGGCGCCAGAACACGGCCAGTGGCGGGATCAGGGCCGACGTGAGGAGGACGTCGGCAACGTGCGAAAAGGTGTGGGCGGTACCGCGCAGGCGCCGCCGGCAAAGGCGCGCGGTGAGTCCCAGCCACAGGACGCCGGCCACGAGCGCGACCGTGTCCGCGCCGGCCAGCAGGGCGCCGACCAGGGCGAGCAGGGCCGCCACCGCAAGGTAGTGGTCCCAGGGCGGCGCGGCGGCGATGCGTTCGCGGTACAGCTGCGGATGCTTCTTGTAGAGGAGGGCATCGAAGGCGGCCGCGCGCGTACGCAGCAGGCTGGCGCCCCAGGGGGCCGGACGCACCGGCTGCACCACCAGCGCCTCGGGCGCGCGGACGATGCGCGCGCTGGATGCCAGCAGGCGGAAATGGAAGTCGGCGTCGCAGTGGCGCGCCTGCTCGAAGCGCTCGTCGAAGCCGTCGAGCGACTCCAGCAGCTTCTTGCGGCAGAAGCAGTTGGCGACGCAAAAGGCATCGCTTGCGGCCTGGCGTGCGGCGCGCTGGGCTTCGGTCGGGCGCGCCGGCAGGGGCGCGTCGAGGCGCCCGCAGAGGACGTCGACCTCGTCGCCGAAGGCGGCCAGTCCCTGCGCCAGCCAGGCGGGCGAGGGCACGGTGTCTTCATTGGTAAAAGCGATCAGCGGCGCCTGGGCGCTGCGCCAGCCGAGATTGCGGGCGGCGGCCGGGCCATGCTCGTTGCTATTCGGAAGGTAGACCAGGCGCGGGCCGCGCTCGAGGGTGCGGGCGCGCCAGCCGGCCACCAGGTGCAGGGTGTTATGGTTGGGCTCGTCGTCGACGACGATGACCTCGAAAGAGGTGCCGGGCAGGCTCTGGCGGGTAAGCGCGTCCAGGCAACGGTCGAGCAGGTCCATCCGCCCGCAGGTCGGCACCACGACCGAGACGGCGATCGCGCTGCTGGCTGTTCTTGGTGTGATTGCTGACATGCTCTCTCCCGTCCTGTCTGGTAGCGCGCGTCTTGTCGACCATGCGCGATGATGGGAGTGGTTCGATTGCGCGAAGAACGGTCGAGTTCCTCCGCAATCGCATGTCCTGAATCTGGATCAAGGGCCGACGCCGCTTCGCCGGATTTCAGGATCAGTGTCGTCGGGGGCGGCGTAAGCTCCGGCAGCGGTCAGAAAAATCCGCACGTTATTGCTCAGTATGTGTAGGAATCGTCTGATGGCAAAGCCCGGCTTCTAGGCCAGGAATGCAGGCCGGGAGGACGAAAAAAAGCCCGCGCGGTGCGGGCGTGCAAAATCCCCGGCAGCGTTCATGCGCTGTCGGGGCTGTTTCGATCAATCAGTTTCGTGCGAATCAGTTGCGTGCGCTCAGCCGCGCGAAAAACCGGTGTCGTCGTCCATCTTGCGGTCGCCCGCCAACTTGTTCGCGCCGGCCGGACTCTTCGGATAGCCGCCGGCGGCGTCGTTCGATTCGTGCACGCCGTTCGGGTCCTGCTGCATGCTGCCGCCCGGTTTCCAGCCCTGGTTCTCGCTGCGCGGACCGGAATTGCCAGGGCTGCGCGGCAGGCCGCCGGTGGTGTCGTTCGACTGGTGCGGCTGCGACGTGTCCTCGCGCGCCTCGTTGCCCTGGGCACCGGTCTGCGAGCCGGCGCGGTCGGTGCTTTGCTGGGCGCCCTGGTTGTTCGCCTGCTGCGATGCGCCGCGGCTGCCTTCGCCGCCGCCGTACTGGCCGGCATTGCCGCCCTGGCTCGACTGCATCGACGCGCCCGCGCCATGGTGGTGGCCGAGCGAACCGCCCTGCAGTTCGGGCTGGCGCGGATCCTGCGGATTCATGCGGCTGGCCGCCTGCGTGTTGCCGGCATGCGTACCCTCATGGTGCAGCAGGGAGGTGCCGGAATCATGCGGACGGCGGCCGACCGGCTGTTCCAGCTCGCCATAGGCGGAAGAGCGCTGTTCCATCTGGCGCTGGTGGCTGTCGGTGAGTCCCTGCTGCGGGCCGCTGCCGCCGCTCTGCTGGGTCTGCATCGAGCCGCCCGGCAAATCCCAGCGGCTGCTGTCTTCGGCGAACTGCCCGGGACCCATGCCGCTTTGCTGGGTGCCCATCTGGTCGATGCCCTGGCGGCCCTGCTGCTGCGAGGCACCCTGTGGATAGGTGTGGTCGAGCGGGGCGTCGGGCGCGGTCTTGCCCTTGGCGTTCTTGTTCCACTTTTCGTTGCCGCCGTTGTTGGTCTGGTTGTTCATTTCGCTGCGTTGATTCGCATCCATGGCGTTTCCTTTCAAAAACGGTTTTGCGGGCGGACGCCGCCGATCGAGACCCGCCGACGCCGCTTCATCCAGCCATCATGCGCGTCCCTGCATGGTTCCAGTATAGGAAGACGCATCGGTAGTGTGTAGGACAAAAACTGATGGGAAAAGTGATCAAAAGAAGCCTATTTCGTAAGAGCATTTTCTGTCGCCTGTAGTCCTACAAAGTCATCTGAAAATGTCCTATACCCTCATCTAATTCGCATGCCTACTATGAATTCGACCATTCGCTCATCGGCATAAAAACAGATGGGCAGTGGCAGCCTGCCGCAGGACGCGGCGGTTTTAATATGTGAACAGGGAGAACACATCATGGCTTCGAGTAACCAAGGCAACAAACAGGGCGGTAACCAATCCAACAGCCAGAGCGCCGGCGGCGGCACCCGCAATCGCGGCTTCGCATCGATGGACCCGCAGCGCCAGCGCGAAATCGCCAGCCAGGGCGGCAAGGCTGCTCACCAGAAGGGCACCGCGCACGAATTCACTTCCGAAGAAGCACGCCGCGCCGGCAGCATGAGCCACGGCAACCGTCAGTCGGCCAGCGCCGGTTCGGGCAGCAGCTCGCGCAACTCGTCGAAGAGCGGCGGCCGCAGCTCCAAGGAGTAAACACCAGCTCGCCGTGCCGGCCGCCAGCGGTAGCCGGCATAGGGCAGAGAACGAATGCATACGGGGAGCGTGAAGCTCCCCGTTTTCTTGCCGGAGCTACACTAAAGCCGGACGGGATGGGGTAGAATCGCTGCGCCTTTTTAAACTATCCAGAGGAATCTCGTCGTGAAAGAAGCGGTCATTCGTGAAGTCAAGAGCATGTCCATGTCGTGCGATCGCGTGGGCAATTCGCTGCTTGCCAAGTTCTCCACGCAAGGCGCGAGCGATGTCTGCCTGCATATTCCGGCGTCCATCGTCTTCTGGCTGCTCAAGCACATGCCGGTCAATCAGGATCCGCAGTTGCAGCCGCCGCCGGCCGGCCCCCGGATCACCCAGCAAGACTGGGACGATCGTGCCAATCCGCGCGCGCTGTCGCTCAACTGCCGTGAACTGCCGGGCAAGCTGCGCATGGCTTTCAACCTCGACCGCGAGCCGCATCTGGTCCTCGTGCTCGACCGCAGCAACGTCGAGCTGCTGCGCCAGATCATGGCTGCTTACAGCCGCGACCTGATCGACCTCGACGCCTGACAAGCGTCCCGAGCCGCGGCCTGTCGTGCAGACGGCCGGCCGCGCGATCAAATCCGGTATCATCTTCACAGTTCCGAACAGGCCAACAAAGGATCAGCCATGCCTATCAAAATCAGCCAGCATTTCGATTCGGGCGCCATCGAGGTGGTGCAAGCGGACAGCGCGAAACAGATCGACCTGAACCTGCGTAGCGACAACAGCGCGGACATCCACCAGTGGTTCCACTTCCGCCTGCAGGGCGCGCGCGGCCAGGCCTGCACGATCCGCTTCCTGAATGCCGGCCAGGCAACCTATCCGAAGGGCTTCGAGGACTACCAGGTGTGCGCGAGCTACGACACCGAGAACTGGTTCCGCGTGCCGACCAGCTTCGACGGCCAGGTCATGACGGTGAACCACACCCCGGAACTGGACAGCATCTATTACGCCTATTTCGAGCCCTACACCTGGGAGCGCCACCTGCGCCTGCTGGGCGAAGTGGCCGAGAACCCGATCGCGCGCGTGATTGATATCGGCACCACGGTCGACGGCCGCGACATGAACCTGGTCGTGATCGGCAATCCTGCCGCCGAGAAGAAGATTTGGGTCATCGCCCGCCAGCACCCGGGCGAAACGATGGCCGAATGGTATGTCGAAGGCATGATGGATGCGCTGCTGGACGACGCCAATCCGATCGCGCGCAAGCTGTTGCAGCGCGCCGTGTTCTACATCGTGCCGAACATGAACCCGGACGGCTCGGTGCGCGGCAACCTGCGCACCAACGCGGCCGGCGCCAACCTGAACCGCGAATGGATGACGCCTAGTCTCGAACGCAGCCCGGAAGTGCTGTGCGTGAAGAACAAGATCCACGAGACCGGCGTGGACATGTTCTTCGACATTCACGGCGACGAAGCCCTTCCGTACAACTTCGTGGCCGGCAACGAGATGCTGGCCGACTTCACGCCCGAGCGCGAAGCGCGCCAGAAGGCTTTCGTGGCCCAATACATGGCTGCCAGCCCGGACTTCCAGAACGTCTATGGTTACGCCGCCAGCAAGTACAACGAAGAGCTGCTGACCCTGGCGTCGAAATACGTCGGCCACACCTTCAAGTGCCTGTCGCTGACGCTGGAAATGCCGTTCAAGGACAACGCCAATCTGCCCAACAGCTATACCGGCTGGAATGGCGCGCGCAGCGCGGCCCTGGGCGCGGCGATCCTGCAGCCGATCCTGCAATCGCTGGACTGATCCCTTGGGCGTCGAGATCGAAAGGAAGTTCCTGGTTCTAGGGGACGGCTGGCGGGCATCGGGCGAAGCGACGCTGCTGCGCCAGGGCTACCTGAGCAGCGACCCGGCGCGCGTCGTGCGCGTGCGCATCGAAGGCGAGCGCGCCTTCCTGACGATCAAGGGCAAGAGCCAGGGCGCCACGCGCGGCGAATGGGAATACCCGATTCCGCTGCCTGAGGCGGCCGAGCTGCTCGACGGGCTGTGCCAGCAGCCGCTGGTCGAAAAATATCGCCGACGCATCGAGTGTGGCGCGCACATCTGGGAAGTCGACGAATTTTTAGGCAGCAATGCCGGGCTGGTCGTGGCCGAGATCGAGCTGGGCAGCGAGGACGAAGCCTTCGACAAGCCGGACTGGATCGGTGCCGAGGTGACGCACGACGCCCGCTATTTCAATTCCAACCTGATCCGCCATCCGTATTCCTCCTGGAAGGACTCCGCATGACCTTCATCACGCGGCGCGCCGCGCTCGTTCTCGGCCTCGGCGCATTGCTGGCCAGCACCGGCCTGCAGGCCGCCCAGCCTTCCAGCTATTTCCCTCCCGCAGGCGAGTGGGCGCGCAAGGCGCCGGCCGAGCTCGGCATGGATCCCAGCGCGCTGGCCACCGCCGTGCACTATGCGCAGGACCACGAGACCGAACGCGCCCTCGATTTCTCCGACCAGGAAGCGACCTTCGGCAGCCGACTCGGCTCGCTGCCGACGCGCCGCGCCCGCACCAACGGCCTCGTGATCTACAAGGGCTATGTCGTGGCCGAGTTCGGCGACACGTCCTTTGTCGACCCGACCTATTCGGTGGCGAAAAGCATGTTGTCGACGGTGGCCGGCGTAGCCCAGCGCGATGCCCGCATCGGCAAGCTCGACGAGCCGGTAAGTAAACGCGTCGAGGATGGCGGCTATGCCTCGGCCCGCAACGCGCTGGTGACCTGGAAGCAGCACCTGCAGCAGGAAAGCGAGTGGGAAGGCAGCCTGTGGGGCAAGAACGCCGACTTCGTCGGCAAGGAACAGTTCGGCGCCGGCGAACGCAAGCCGCGCACGCTCGGCGCGCCGGGCAGCCATTACGAATACAACGATGTGCGCATCAACCGCTTCGCCCTGTCGCTGCTGCGCGTGTTCGAGAAACCGGTGCCCGAGGTGTTCCAGGAGCAGGTGATGGATGTCATTGGCGCCTCGAATACCTGGAAGTGGGTGCCTTATACCAACAGCTATGTCGAACTGAACGGCAAGCAGGTGGCCTCGGTCAGCGGCGGCACGCGCTGGGGCGGCGGCATGTGGATCAATTCCTGGGACATGGCGCGCTTCGGCTACCTGTGGCTGCGCGGCGGCGCCTGGAATGGCCGCCAGGTCGTTCCGGCAAGCTACGTCAAGGAAGCATTGACGCCGAGCGCCCATGGCCCGGATTACGGCTACCTGTGGTGGCTCAACACCAAGGGCAAGAACCTGCCGGGCTTGCCGGCCACGGCCTTTGCGGCGCTGGGTGCGGGCAGCAATACGATTCTGGTCTCGCCCGAGCACGACCTCGTGATCGTCTGGCGCTGGCACGGTGGTAACGTGGCCGAGTTCGGCAAGCGCGTTATTTCGGCGATCCGCTGATCGGTGACGTAGAGTGGGGTCCCGACCCCACGCGTTTCCACAGGATGCTCTGTAGCTGCGCATGCGCTGGGACGCGTGGAGTCAAGACTCCACCCTACGTCAAGCACGAATCTACATAAAAAATGGCGCTGATTCAGCGCCATTTTTCATGGAATTACAGCAAACGGCTCAGTGGAAATGCTCGGTCCCCGCCGGCGTATCTTCCGGCATCTCCGCGTGCACCAACTCTCCAGTCGGATCGGCGAACAAGGGCGCGCCGCAGTCGTCGCAGTACTCGGCGACATAAAGCTCGTTGATGCGTTTGATGTGGGTGACGCCCGCTTCGTTCAGGTGCGCGATGATCTCGTTGATCGGGCTCAAGGGTGCCGGCAGCAGGCCGCCCGCGCCCGGGCCTTCCATCGGCGTGCCTTCCTCGTCTTCCTGGCCATACAGCGGCCAGACGATGCCGTACACGACTTCGGCGCTCTGGCGCAGGGTGAAGCCGACGCGGTATTCGTCGATCTGGCCGTCGGCCGCTTCCTCGCCGAAGCCGGCGATCACGGCGCGCAGGTCCGAGGCTTCCAGGTCCAGGGTATTGGTGAGATAGTGCACGGCGGCGCGGATCGAGATCGGGCGGATCGCCTTGTCGGCTTCGCGGCAGGCCACGTAATACGCTTCCGGCAGCAGCAGCTCGACGCCGCAGCCCGGCAGCATGCGCGCCACGTTCGCGGTCGCCTGTTCGCGCCAGGCGCTCAGGGCATTCGCCCGTTCCTTCTCGAAATCGAGCTGGTGCTGCGGCTCCTGCCAGCGGAACAGCGGCGCATTCGCCGGAGCGACCAGCGCCACCAGCAGGTAGCGGGTGTCGGCCAGGAAGGGCGCGGTTTCCGGTGCGCGCGCGGCCGGCTTGATGCCCGCGTCCTTGTGCGCGGCCTGGGCCAGCTTGTGCGTCAGCGCATAGGTTTCGGCGTGGGTGCGCGGCAGCTGGTCGATCGCGTACAGGGTCGGCGCCATCGACATCTGCACGCCTTCAGCCAGCAGGTGGGCCGAGAAGTGGGCCGACAGGGTGGTCAGCAGTTCCGCCGGGATCGTGCCCGAGCCAATCGAAAAACGCGTCCACGCGAGGATGGGCGCCGCCACCAGCAGGGCCTGCCATGCCACGTCCTTGCCGTCCTGCTGCTCGACCATCGTCGACGATTCGCTGACGGCCTCGACACCGTCCATCAGCACGTCGTAAGCGGCGAGGTCGTCCTTGAACAGGGCGTTGAGCGCGGCGTCGATGCTTTCCTGGTGGTTGGTCCTGAGCAGTTTTTGCAGCTGCACATCCAGTTGGTGTTCCCAGGTGCGTTCTTCCACGCGGCTGGCGGACTGCACGATGGCCTGGGCAATGCTGGAGAGACGCTGGCTTTCTGCGGAAAGTTTGTTGGATGAATCTTTGGAGGGACGACGCATAGCGCTGAAAGAGTCTCTTGTAAAAGGTGAGGTTCGAGGGGCCATGATAAACCCATATCCCCGGTATTGTAGTTGATTCGGCCACATGCCATGAACACAAGGGGGAGGGCGCCGCTCTACGGCAGGTGTTGCAGGAAGCGCACATCTGGCTTGCCACGGCGCAAGCAGACCCCGGCGCAACCCATCAATACTTGCCAAATCCATCAATAAAAATCATAATGCGAATCGTTCTCATTTCTTCTCCGTTTTGCAGGCACGCCGGCAAGCGGACAGGCAACAACCAACGATGACCATGACCAAGACCAGCCCAGCAGTACCGAGCGCTTCTTCCTTCATCCGCAGCCGCAAGCATGCGGCGCCTTGCCTCACCGGTTCTGCACTGGCCGTGCTGGCCACGCTGGCCGCGCCCCTGGCGCACGCCGACGGCGGCAACAAGGACGTCGACCCGACGATTCCGAAGGTCGAGGTCACGGGCGCCGCGCGCCGCGACGTCCAGGCGCCGGTCGCCTCGAGCTCGGACAAGTTCACCGCGCCCCTGCTGGACACCCCGAAGTCGGTCAGCGTCATCCCCCAGGAAGTGATCTCGCAAACGGCCGCCGTGACCCTGACCGACGCGCTGCGCACGGTGCCGGGCATCACCATCGGCGCGGGCGAAGGCGGCAACCCGGTCGGCGACAACGTCTTCATCCGCGGCTACAACGCCCAGACCGACACCTATGTCGACGGCATCCGCGATTCCGGCTCGCAGTCGCGCGAGATCTTCAACCTGGAGCAGGTCGAAGTCGTGAAGGGCCCGAACTCGGCCTACGGCGGACGTTCCTCGGCAGGCGGCGGCATCAACCTGGTCAGCAAGTCGGCCCAGCAGGACAATTTCAATAACGCCTCGGTCGGCATCGGCACCGACAAGTACCGCCGCGTCACCGGCGACATCAACCGCACGCTGGGCAACAACGCCGCCTTCCGCCTGAACGTGATGGCGCACGAAGCCGACGTGGCCGGCCGCGACGTCGTCGGCGGCGATCGCTGGGGCATCGCGCCGACGGTCACCTTCGGCCTCAACGGTCCGACCAAGGCGATCCTGAGCTATTACCACATGCAGTCAAGCGAGATCCCGGACACCGGCATCCCGTTCAACAACCCGTTCTCGAGCGGCGTCAACGTCGCGAAGAATGGCGACGGCACCCCGATCGACGTGCCGCGCGAAACCTTCTACGGCCTGGCCAACCGCGACTTCCGCGACACCAAAACCGACATCGGCACGGTGGACCTGCGCCACGAATTCGGCGGCGGCCTGGTGCTGCGCAACGTCACCCGCTACGGCAAGTCGCAGAACGACTTCGTCTGGACCCAGCCCGACGATTCGAAAGGCAACGTGGTCCTGTACGGCACCGTCTGGCGCCGCGCCAACACCCGCGTCACCGACACGGAAACGATGGCCAACACTACCGCGCTGACCGGTAAGCTCAGCACCGGCGCGATCAAGCACAGCTTCAATGCCGGCGTGGAAATCAGCCGCGAGACGACCGAACGCGCTGCGTATGTGTTCACTCCGGGGACCAACAACCTGCTGACCGGTAACACGGTCTGCGCCACCTCGGGCGCGGCTACCGGCTACAACTGCGCGCCGCTGGTCAATCCGAATCCGTACGACCCGTGGGTCTACACCCGCAGCGTGTCGCCGGCGCTGACCAAGGTCAAAACCAACACCCGCGCCGTCTACGCCTTCGACACCATCGAATTCAATCCGCAGTGGATGCTGAACATCGGCGCGCGCTGGGACGAGTTCAAGACCGTGCTCGACACCGCGGCGAACGGCGCCACGGCTGCCGTCCGCGCCCATGTCGACACCAGCTTCGACACCTACCAGGCCGGCCTGGTCTACAAGCCGAGCGCCAACGGCAGCGTCTATGTCTCCTACGCCACTTCGGCCACCCCGCCGGGCAACGACGGCGGCGACGGCCTCGACGGCCTGACGGTCGCGGTGCAGAACCTGCAGCCGCAGGAAAGCAAGAACTGGGAACTGGGCACCAAGTGGGAAGTGCTGAACAGCCGCCTGTCGCTGAACGCGGCCGTGTTCCAGAGCAAGATGAACAATGCCCGCGTCACCGCGCCGGACGGCACCACGCAAAACGTCGGCCGCAAGGAACTGAAAGGCCTGGAACTGGGCTTCTCGGGCAAGCTGACCAATGCCTGGCAAGTGTTCGGCGGCTACACCTGGCTCGACGGCATCGTGGCCGACAACGGCTACCTGAACGTCGGCACCACGGCCGCGCCGCGCTACGAGCCGTCTCCGTACAACGGCAACATCTTTCCGACCACGCCGAAGCACAGCGCCTCGCTCTGGACCTCGTATGCCTTCAACAAGGACTTCAGCGCCGGCATCGGCATGAACTACGTGGACAAGGTCTACGCCAACATCAACAACACGAAGTACGCGCCGAGCTACACGCGTTTCGACGCGATGGCCAGCTACAACCTGAACAAGAACGTCTCGTTCCAGCTGAACATCCAGAACCTGGGCGACAAGCTCTACTTCGACCGCGTGTCCTCGCCGCACTATGCAGGCGTGGGCGCGGGGCGCTCGGCGAGCCTGACGGCGAACCTGAAGTTTTAAATAAGCGCCGAGGTTTCGGCACTGTTTCGCACGGCCCTCCTTGCTTCAAGCGGGGAGGGTCGTGCTTTTTGCGGGAAAGGAGGACACACCATGATGCTGCACATCCCGGGTGTATTGAGCAGTGAACAGGTCGCGCAGATGCGCCAGCGCCTGCAGGAAACCGACTGGATCGACGGCCGCGCCAGCGTCGGCCCGCAGGGCGCGCAGGTGAAACGCAACCGCCAGCTGGCCGAGGGTTCGCCGCTCGCCGTCGAGCTTGGCCAGATCGTGAGCGCGGCGCTGATGGCCCATCCGCTGTTTTTCTCAAGCGTCCTGCCGCTGCGCATCCTGGCGCCTTACTTCAACAGCTACGGCGGCGGCGAGCACTACGGTTTGCACGTCGACGGCGCCATCCGCGCCCAGCGCCCGGGGCTGCCGGCGATCCGGGCCGACGTCTCGACCACCGTGTTCCTGAGCGAGCCGGACGAGTACGAAGGCGGCGAACTGGTGGTGGTCGATGCCTACGGCACCCACGAGGTGAAATTACCGGCCGGCGACGCCATTATTTATCCAGCGGGCAGCGTGCACCAGGTCTTGCCGGTGGCGCAGGGCGAGCGCATCGCCTCCTTTCTCTGGACCCAGAGCATGGTGCGCGAGGACAGCAAGCGCGCGCTGCTGTTCGAGCTGGACACCAACATCCAGAAGCTGCGCGCCGCGCATGGCGAGTCAGAGGCCACGGTCGGGCTGACCGGGCATTATCACAACCTGTTGCGGATGTGGGCCGAGGTATGAATTGCTGGGGACGCCTGATGTAGGGTGGACGGCTCCTCCGTCCACGCGGTGATAGCCACGGCAAGATCAGCCGCGCGACACATCCAGCGTCAAGGATCGACGCGTGGACGGCAAGCCGTCCACCCTACCGGCGCTGCATCACGGCGCGCGCGTAGATGAAGCGCACACCGTAATAAATCGCCGCGCCGGCGGCTGCGAAAGCGGCGGCCGCGAGCATCGGCAGCACCGCGCCGAAAGTCCAGGTCATGCCGACGACGAAACCGAGCACGCAGGCGGCGCGGTGGATCGGATAAAACAAAGCGAGCAGGGCCAAGGCCTGCACCAGGGTATCGAGCGCGCCATTCTGGCCGGCCGTAAACAGCAGCGAGAGCACGGCGCCGAACACCACGGCGCCCGTGAAGGCGGCGAAATCGCCGTGCGCGGCATGCGGCCTGGCAGCGCGCCGCCGTTCGATGCGGCCGAGAAGGAACCAGGCCAACAGGGGCAGGGTCAGGAGGCCCCACCAGTTCGACAGCGCGGGCAAGGTCGGATCGGCCAGCAGGTGATGGGCCGGCACGCCGCCGTGCAGGTGCTGCCAGCCGAGCAGCGCGGCCATGACGAGTGTGATCGCAAAGCAAGCTTTGGTACGCATGTGACCCCCGGGTATGTTGAGTTACCGATCTCCCCGATTATCAATTCAGTATTAAATTTTTGGCAAGGACAATCTGGCGCGTGTGTGCGTTTTTCGACTCGCGCAGCCACTTCCTGCGAGCTCAGCCAGATGCCTCCTGGGCAGGCGCCGGCGCCGCCTCCGCCAGGGCCCTGCGCAAGGCCGTCATGTCGACCGGCTTCACGAAGTAATGCTGGAAGCCCGCCGCCTTGGCCAGGACCTTGTCATGCGCCTGCCCATAGCCCGTCAGCGCGATGAACAGGGCGTCCCTGGTTGCGGGAATGCCGTGCAGGCGCCGCGACAATTCGTAGCCGTCCATGTCGGGCAGGCCGATATCGAGAATCATGGCGTCGGGGCGCAAGCTGGCCGCTGCCTCGATCGCGCTGCTCGCGTTCTCGTGTATGGTCACCGCATGGCCTTGTGCCTGGAGGAGGGCGGCCAGGGACTGCGCGGCATCGACGTTGTCGTCGACCACCAGGATGCGCAATGGAGACGGCTCGTCCTCCATGGCCGCCGCCGCGACGCCGCCGGCGCCCTTGCCTGTCTTGCTGTGAAGCGGAAGCGACAAGGTGAAGGTGCTGCCCTTGCCGGGCCCTTCGCTCTTGGCCGTCACCGTGCCGCCGTGGAGAGTCATGATGCTCCTGACCAGCGCCAGGCCCAGCCCGAGGCCGCCCTGGGAGCGGTCCGGCGTGCGTTCGGCCTGGGTGAACAGGTCGAACACGTGCGGCAGCAGCTGCGCATCCATGCCGATGCCGTCGTCGGCGATGCTGATGCAGACGCAGGGCGCTTTCACTTCCATGCAGAGCAGGATATGGCCGCGCAGCGGCGTGTATTTCGCCGCATTGTTCAGGAGGTTGGTCAGCACCTGGATCAGGCGCGTGCGGTCGCCCAGCACGAGGACATCGTCCTGCGCGAGGCGAACGGTGAGCTGGTGCTGGCGCGAGTCGATCAAGGGCGCCGACTGCTCGATGGCGCTATGGATGACATCGTGGATGGCCAGCTCCGACTTCTCGATCGACACCAGGCCGCGCGTCACCCGCGATACGTCCAGCAGGTCGTCGACCAGGTCCGTCATGTGCCTGACCTGGCGCGAGATGATCTCGCTGTACTTCTTGATCGTGTCCCTGTCGGGGCTGGCAATCGCCAGCAGATTCGCCGCCGTGCTGATCGGCGCCAGGGGATTACGCAGTTCATGCGCCAGCATGGCGAGGAACTCGTCCTTGCGCCGGTTGGCCGCTTCCAGGGCTTCTTCCGCTTCGCGCTGGATGGTGATGTCGGTATTGGTGCCGAACCAGCGCACGATGTTTCCATGCTGGTCGCGGATCGGCACGGCCCGCGACAGGAACCAGCGGTATTCGCCGGCGGCGCTGCGTAGCGGGAACAGGTCTTCCCACGGGGTCTGCTGTTCGACGATGTGGGCGCGGAACTTGGCCTTGACCGCCTCTAGGAAATCGGGATGGTGCACCTTTTCCCAGCCCCATCCCTTCATCTCCCCGATTGTCGTGCCGGTGTAGGCGAACCAGCGGTTGTTGTACCAGAAGATCGAGCCGTCGCTATCGGCCATCCAGGCCAGCTGCGGGATGTTTTCGGCCAGGGTCCGGAATTGCACTTCGCTTTCCTTGAGGGCCGACTGGGCCTTCCTGATTTCGCTGATGTCGAGGATATAGGCGATGCCTTCGTCCCGGTTGTCCTGGTAGTTGGCGGCGCCGAGATAGACCGGCAGGCGGCTGCCGTCCTTCCTCAGGTATTCCTTCTCGAACGCTTCGACGCTGCCTGTCGACTGCAGGACGTCCAGGCTCTTCCTGTCGACCTCGTCCCACTCCGGAGGCGTCAGGTCGCGCCAGGACAGGCCGTCGCGCTCGAAGTCTTCGCGCGAGTAACCCAGCATCCTCAGGAAGGCGTCGTTCACCTTGACGATGCTGCCGTCGTAACGGTACTGCATGACCCCGATGACATTGGAGTCGGTGATGGTCTTGAACTGGAACTGGCTGCGTTGCTGCGCTTCTTCCGCCAGTTTCTGTTGCGTGATGTCGATGACAACGCCCGGCATCCACGCAGGCTCGCCGCGCGCGTCGACGTCGATCTTTCCGCGCGCATGGACATGCCGGATGCCGCCGTCGCGCAGGCACAGCCGGAACTGGTATTGATAAGGCGTGCGGGCGGCAAGCGACTGCGCGATATTGGCCTGGACCGCTTCGAGATCGTCGGGATGGATGGCCGCGAGATAGGCTGTGAGCGGGCCGCCTCTGGCATCCTGTTCGGAGATCTCGAACAGCCGTGCGAAGTTGCAGTCGGCATAGACGCGGTCCGCCTGGATGTCCCAGGTCCAGGTGCCGATTTCGGCGGCGCTCAGGGTGCCTTCCAGGCGCAGCTGCGCATCCTGCAGCTGCGCGCGCAGGACTTTCTGGCCGTGGATGTCGGTGCAGGTGCCGATCCAGCGTTCGATCTGGCCAGACTGGTTGCGGATCGGCAGGGCGCGTGCCAGCATCCAGTGATACTCGCCCGAACGATGCCGCAGGCGGTATTCGATTTCATAGGGTGCGCCGGTGGCGAGGCTGTGCTCCCAGGCCGTCCTGGTGCGCGGCAAGTCGTCGGGATGCAGGATCGAGCCCCAGTTCTGGCCGATGGTGTCGCCCACCGCCATGCCGGCGAATTCATAATGTTGCCGGTTGTAGTAATCGTGGTAACCGTCCGGCAGGGCCGACCAGACCATCTGCGGCATCGCATCGGCGATCAATCGGAAGCGGGCCTCGCTTTCCTCGACGGCCTGCTGCTTCAGGATATGGTCGGTGACATCCTCGACGCTGTGGATGATGTAGGCAACCTCTCCGGTGGGGCCGAAGACGGGGCTGTTGAGGGGCTTCCAGTAGCGCACTTCGAACTCGCCCTCGGCCGCGCCGCGCTTGGGAATATCGTATTTTTGCAGCGCCATCGCATCGGGGCACCTGTTTTGCAGGACCCGCATCAAGGATGCGCGCAGGTTCCTGACGCCCGTGGCGTTGGGATCGTTCGGATTGTCCGGAAAGACCTCGAACAGGTTACGCCCCAGGATCTGTTCCCGCGTCGTCATGGTTGCGCGCAGGCGCGCCTCGTTGGCGGCCACCATGGTGAAGTCGGGTGTCAGCACCAGGTAGGGAATCGGGGTTGCATCGAACAGGCTCTGGAAATCGGGGTCGACCATCTCATGTCCTTTTGCATACATGCACCTGGTTTCATCTTTCCAGGTGGATTGATCATAAGTCGAAGCGGCAAACCGCGGCGCGCCAAAACAAAAGGCCGGAGCCCTCGCGGGTTCCGGCCTTTTTGCTTGCAAGCAGCCCGCCTGAGCGGGCCAACACGCTATTAAGCAGCCAGCAGCTGGCGCAGCACGAACGGCAGGATGCCGCCATGCTTGTAGTAGTCGACTTCGATCGGGGTGTCGATACGCAGCAGGACTTGCACTTCCTGGGTGTCGCCGTTTTCGCGGTGGATCACCAGGGTAGCCAGCTGTTGCGGCTTGATTTCGCCTTCCAGGCCCTTCAGGTCGAAGGTTTCCTTGCCGGTGATGCCGAGGGTTTCGACGCTGTCGGTCCCGATGAACTGCAGCGGCAGCACGCCCATGCCGACCAGGTTCGAGCGGTGGATGCGCTCGTACGAACGCACGACGACCGCCTTCACGCCCAGCAGCTGGGTGCCCTTGGCTGCCCAGTCGCGCGAGGAGCCGGTGCCGTACTCTTCGCCGCCGAACACCATGGTCGGGGTGCCTTCGGCCACGTACTTCATGGCCGCGTCGTAGATCGACATCTGTTCGCCGGTCGGCTGGTGGATCGTGATGCCGCCTTCGACCGCCGAACCGTCGGCCTTGGGCGGGATCATCTTGTTCTTGATGCGCACGTTGGCGAAGGTGCCGCGCATCATGATCTCGTGGTTGCCGCGGCGCGAGCCGTAGGAGTTGAAGTCGGCTTTCAGCACGCCGTGATCCTTCAGCCACTTGCCCGCTGGGCCGTCTTCCTTGATGGAGCCGGCTGGCGAGATGTGGTCGGTCGTGATCGAGTCGCCGAACACGCCCAGCGCACGGGCGCCGGTGATGCCGGTGGCGGCCGCTTTCGGGGTCATCTCGAAGTCGCTGAAGAACGGCGGCTCGGCGATGTAGGTCGACTCAGGCCAGTTGTACACTTGACCTTCGGTGCTGGAGACGCGCTCCCACAGTTCGCCCGGGTTGCCCTTGACGTCGGCGTAGTTCTTCTTGAACACGTCCGAGTTCATTGCGAAGCGCATCAGCTCGCCCACTTCCTGGCTCGACGGCCAGATGTCGCCCAGGTAGACGTCGACGCCTTGCGGGTCGCGGCCGACCGGCTCGCTCATCAGGTCCTTTGTCATGTTGCCGGCGATCGCGTACGCGACGACCAGCGGAGGCGAGGCCAGGAAGTTCGAACGGATGTTCGGGTGGATACGTGCTTCGAAGTTACGGTTGCCCGACAGGACGGCCGAGGCGACGATGTCGTTCTGGACGATGGTCGCGTTCAGTTCCGGGGTCAGGTCGCCGGCGTTGCCGATGCAGGTGGTGCAGCCGTAGGCGGTCACGCCGAAGCCCAGCTTTTCCAGGTAAGGCAGCAGGCCGGCGGCGGTCAGGTACTCGGTGACGACGCGCGAGCCGGGAGCCAGCGAGGACTTGATGTGCGGAGCCACGGTCAGGCCGCGCTCGACGGCTTTCTTGGCCAGCAGGCCGGCAGCCAGCAGCACGCTCGGGTTCGAGGTGTTGGTGCACGAAGTGATGGCGGCGATCAGGATGTCGCCGTTCTTCACGCGCACGCCGTTGGTCGTCTCGTAGACTTTCGACAGGTCGTCAGGCGACTTGTTGAAGCCGTTTTCGGTGGTTGGCTTGCTGAACAGTTCGGTGAAGTTGTTCTTCACGTTGCCCAGTTCGATACGGTCTTGCGGACGCTTCGGGCCGGCCAGCGACGGGGTCACGGTCGACAGGTCGAGGTGCACCACGCGGGTGTAGTCGATCTCGCCTTCCTGCGGAATGCCGAACATGCCCTGTGCCTTGTAGTAGTTCTCGAAGGCGGCCAGTTCTTCTTCGGTACGGCCGGTGCCGCGGAAGTAGTCGACGGTTGCTTCGTCCACTGGGAAGAAGCCCATGGTCGCGCCGTATTCCGGTGCCATGTTGCCGATGGTCGCGCGGTCGGTGGTCGACAGCGAACGGGTGCCTTCGCCGAAGAACTCGACGAACTTGCCGACGACTTTTTCCTTGCGCAGCAGTTCGGTGATGGTCAGCACCAGGTCGGTCGCGGTGCAGCCTTCGCGCAGCTTGCCGGTCAGGTTGACGCCGATGACGTCCGGGGTCAGGAAGTAGACCGGCTGGCCCAGCATGCCGGCTTCGGCTTCGATGCCGCCCACGCCCCAGCCGACGACGCCGACGCCGTTGATCATGGTGGTGTGCGAGTCGGTGCCGACCAGGGTGTCAGGGTAGTAGGTGTCGCCTTGCTTCATGACGCCGCGCGCCAGGTATTCCAGGTTGACCTGGTGGACGATGCCGAAGCCCGGAGGCACGACGCCGAAGGTGTCGAAGGCCTGCATGCCCCACTTCATGAACTGGTAGCGCTCGTTGTTGCGCTGGAATTCCAGTTTCATGTTCAGGTCGAGCGCGCCCGGCTCGCGGAAGTGGTCGATGGTGACCGAGTGGTCGACGACCAGGTCGACCGGCACCAGCGGCTCGATCTTCTTCGGATCGGCGCCGGTACGGGCGGCGACGTTGCGCATCGCGGCCAGGTCGGCCAGCAGCGGCACGCCGGTGAAGTCCTGCAGCACGACGCGGGCAACGACGAAAGGAATCTCGTCGGTGCGCTCGGCGGTCGCGCCCCAGTTCGCCACCTGGCGGACGTGTTCTTCGGTGACCTTCTTGCCGTCGCAGTTACGCAGCACGGATTCGAGGACGATACGGATCGACACCGGCAGGCGCGACAGGTTCACGCCCAGGCTTTCGCCCAGGGCCGGCAGCGAATAGAACTGGCCGGACTGGCCCGCGCTCAGCGGGAAATCCTTCAGCGTGTTCAGGGTGTTGCGAGACATAAGCTCTCCTTCAGTGGGGTCTCTTGTTATTACTTCAATACGGGCGACGCAGAGGCGTCAGCTTTTCTTCTGTTCCGAGCTGGCAGTCACCAGCGGCTTGCTCTGCTCGGCGTTCTTGCATTCGTTGGCCAGCTGGCGGTTCAGGCGCGAGTCGAGCAGGATGCCCTTCGACGGGATGCCGATCCAGACCAGGCGGAAATTGGTATTTTCGAAACGCATGGCGCCGGTGGTGGTGCCGACGCGTTCCATGCGGTGCAGGCGCTTCTTCCAGCGCAGGGCGATGTGCGAATCGTCGCCTTCGTTGGTGTAGATCGTGATCTTGTTGTTCAGCTCGCAAGCGTACTCGGTGACCTTGGTGTCGGTGATGTCCGGTTCGGCTTCGTCTTTCGGCGCCCAGCTGTCGGCGGCGGCCGCGCCGGCGGCGCCGGCGGCAGCGGCAGCGGCTGCCTTCTTCGATTTCGACAATTTCTTTGCCTTCAGGACGTCTTCGGCCTTTGGGTGGTTTTTCTCAGCAGCAGCAGATGCGGGCGCAGCGCACAGGGTAAAAGCCGCGAACGCGAAAGCGCCGGCGGCGAACAGGTGTTTGGGGGAGGTGGCCATTAGTGGAGTTCCGTTTGGTTGACGATTGCCGCCGCGGAATCGGGCAGCGCCAGGCCGGCCAGCTTCGCGCGCTGCAAAACGGTCCAATAATATCGGTAGCTGGCGCGGTCGTGCAAGCGCCCATGTTGAGCGATCGGACCCCAGTTCGCCGCCATCGCCTCCTGCAAAATGTTGGTGGCTTCGTTTACTTCCGACAGACGGGGCGTAAACGCCTTGACGATCGGTTTGACCTGGTCCGGATGGATGCTCCACATGCGCGTGAAACCGAATTCGGCGCCGGCGCGTTGTGCATCGTTAGCCACAACTGCGCTGTCCTTGATCTCGGTCGTCACATTATGCGAGGCCACCTTGCCATGCGCATGACATGCCGCAACCATCTCCAGCTTGGCGCGGACAACTAAAGGGTGCGTAAACTGTCCCGGCGTGCGCATCGCGGCCGCCGGAATCGCACCGTAGTGCGAAGAAACGAAATCCATGATGCCGAAGGACAGGCACTCGACCTGGGACAGGGCGGCGATGTCGTAGGCTTCGTGCAATGCGCCGTGGGTTTCGATCAGCACGTGCACGGGGAGTGCCGGGCGGCCGTTCGGCACGGCGACGCGGTTGATGATCTCCAGGGCGCGCCGCACGTCGTCCAGGCCGTTCGGCTTGGGCAGGACCACGTAGGCCAGTTTGCTTGCAGCGGCGCCGACGATGGCGACCACGTCCTGGATAAAGTGCGGGCTGTCGATGTCGTGCAGGCGCACGCCGATACGGTCGAAACGGTTGTCCTCGCTATTGATCAGCGAGGCGACCAGCTGGGCGTGCGCGGCTTCGTTGCCGGCGGCGGCGCCGTCCTCGCAGTCGAAGGTGATGTCGAAGACGGGACCAAGCTCTTGTTGCAGGGCCATCGACTTGCGCATCAGCTTCTCCGAGCCGCAATAGTGATCGCAGGCGGGGAGGAGGAGCGGCTGGCGTTTGCCCTGGAATAAAACCTCGGAAGGATGCATGTTTGATTCGGTGAGTGCAGAAGTGGAACCCGCCGTGCCGCTGGATGCGGCACGGCGGGTTCGGCGAACAGGCGGCTTGGCCGGATCCATTCGCCGGATGCGTCTTAGGCCAGCAGGTGGGCCACGCCTTCACGCTCTTCGGTCAGTTCCTTCAGCGTGAGGTTGATGCGCTCTTGCGAGAAGGCGTCGATTTCCAGGCCTTGCACGATCTTGTACTCGCCGTTTTCGACGGTGACCGGGAAGCCGAACATGGTGCCTTCAGGGATGCCATAGGAACCGTCCGATGGGATGCCCATCGTGGTCCACTTGCCGGCGGTGCCCAGGTGCCAGTCGTGCATGTGGTCGATCGCCGCGTTGGCAGCCGAAGCGGCCGACGAAGCACCGCGTGCGTCGATGATGGCGGCGCCGCGCTTGCCGACGGTCGGCAGGAAGGTGTCGCGGTTCCATGCGTCGTCGTTGATCGCGTCCTTGACCGACTGGCCGTCGATGGTGGCGAAGCGGTAGTCGGCGTACATCGTCGGCGAGTGGTTGCCCCAGACGGCCATCTTCTCGATCGAACCGACTGGTTTACCCAGCTTGGTGGCGACTTGCGACAGGGCGCGGTTGTGGTCCAGGCGCAGCATGGCGGTGAAGTTCTTGGCCGGCAGGCTAGGCGCCGACTTCATTGCGATGTAGGCGTTGGTGTTGGCAGGGTTGCCGACGACCAGCACTTTGACGTTGCGCGAAGCGACGGCGTCGAGCGCCTTGCCCTGCACGGTGAAGATCTGGGCGTTGGCTTCCAGCAGGTCCTTGCGCTCCATGCCTGGGCCGCGCGGGCGGGCGCCGACCAGCAGGGCGAAGTCCGCGTCCTTGAAGGCTTCCATCGGGTCCGAGTGGGCGGTCATGCCGGCCAGCAGCGGGAAGGCGCAGTCGTCGATTTCCATCATGACGCCCTTGAGCGCCTTCTGTGCTTTTTCGTTGTCGATCTCGAGCAGCTGCAGGATGACCGGCTGGTCCTTGCCCAGCATGTCGCCGTTAGCGATGCGGAACAGCAGCGAGTAGCCGATCTGGCCGGCGGCGCCGGTAACGGCAACACGCAGTGGGGTTTTAGCCATGATGAATCTCCAAAAGTGGGAATGAAAACGGTCGAAGCCGAGGATACGCCTGTCTCGGAAAACTGCAATGATACCAAAACGGACATGAATCCTTGTGGGCGCGCAGTGCAGGACAGACGCCGGATCGACCGCGAGTGTATTCCTCGATGCACCTCCCGTCAATCGCTATCATATGTCTTATATAAGACACATATCTTGCCGTGTGTACACTGGACGGAAGGGGGACTTTTGTGGTGAAATCGTGGTCTATGAATTCCGTCCCGATCACCCCCTCCGGCGAGGGCCCAGGCAACACCGGCTCCCCTTCGTTCCGGCCGCTGTATCAGCAAATCAAGGCGCTGATCACGCAGAGCCTGCAATCCGGAGAGTGGAAGCCGGGCGAGCTGATGCCGAGCGAAGTCGAACTCGCCGCGCGTTTCAAGGTCAGCCAGGGTACCGTCCGCAAGGCCATCGACGAGCTGGCGGCCGAGAACCTGGTCGTGCGCCGGCAGGGGAAGGGCACCTTCGTTGCCACCCACCACGAAGAGCGCGCGCACTTCCGCTTCCTGAAACTGATGCCCGACGAGGGCGTGCCCCACCATCCCGAGAACCGCATCCTGGAAGTGCGCCGCATCCGCGCGCCGGCCGAGGTCGCGCGCCTGCTCGAGCTGAAGTCGGGCGACGCGGTCGTCTACATCAAGCGCCTGATGTCCTTCGACGGCGCGCCGACCATCCTCGAAGAGCTGTGGCTGCCGGGGCAGGTGTTCAAGGGACTGACGGCCGAACGCCTGGTCGAGTACAAGGGTCCAATGTACGGCCTGTTCGAATCCGAGTTCGGCACGCGCATGATCCGCGCGACCGAGAAGATCCGCGCCATCGGCGCCGACGAGGCGGCGGCGCAGTTGCTGAACGTGGCCGAGGGCACGCCGCTGCTGGTGGCGGACCGGGTCTCGTTCACCTACGGCGACCGCCCGGTGGAGCTGCGGCGCGGTTTGTATTTGACGGCCCAGCATCATTACCAGAACGAGTTGTCGTAATGCCGCATGCGGGCATGGCGTGGTCGCCTGCACGTTTGTAGGTATGCGTATAAAATATGTTGTTAGCAAGAAAGCGCCAAACAAAACCCCGTTTGCGCGCTCGACTTGCCGATATTCCGGAATCGCATCTTGGTGTGGCTCAAAAAATCGGCGAAAATTAAGGGTTAATCACATTTTGTCAGTTAAGGGAGGTGTTGTATGTCCGAAGCCGTGAGAGAGGCCACAAAAAAAGGACGGCCGGAGTTCCGTAACATCCACATTACGGATATCACTACGAAGTACAAGATGCCGCCGTCGGCGATCGTCTCGATCCTGCACCGCGTGAGCGGCGCCGGCATGTTCCTGATGTTGCCGTTCCTCCTGTATCTCCTGCAAGAGAGCCTGCGTTCGGAGATCTCGTTCTACCACTTCGGCGGCATCGTCGACAACGTCTTCACCAAGATCATCCTGCTGGGCCTGATCTGGGCATACGCGCACCACTTCACCGCCGGCGTTCGCCACCTGTTCATGGACAACCACCTGGCCCTGGACAAGGATGCCGCCCAGAAGACCGCACGCTGGGTGCTGGTCATCAGCCTGGTCCTGACCGCGCTGTGCGGTCTGAAACTGTTCGGAGTATTCTAATCATGGCAAGCAAGAATAATATCGGCCAGCGCCGCCTCGTCGTCGGCGCCCACTACGGCGTCAAGGATTGGCTGGCGCAGCGCGTCACCGCCATCGTCATGGTGGTCTACACCCTGATCCTGCTGGGCACCTTCCTGACCGCACAGAACTTCACCTACGAAGGCTGGGCGGCGCTGTTCTCGCGCCAGTGGTTCAAGCTCTTCTCCGCTGTCACCTTCTTCGGCCTGTTTTACCACGTGTGGGTCGGCATGCGTGACATCTGGATGGACTACGTCAAAAACGCCGGCATCAAACTGGCCTTGCAGTTCATCACCGTGCTCCTGCTGGTGGCTTACGCCGTGTGGACTGTGCAAATTCTCTGGAGTGTTTAATCGTGGCAGCAATTAATACTGCAATTCCAACCCGCCAGTTCGACGTCGTCATCGTCGGCGCCGGTGGTTCCGGCCTGCGCGCCGCACTGCAACTGACCGAAGCCGGCCTGAACGTCGCCGTGCTCTCGAAAGTGTTCCCGACCCGTTCGCACACCGTGGCGGCGCAGGGCGGCATCGGCGCCTCGCTCGGCAACATGAGCGAAGACGACTGGTACTGGCACATGTTCGACACCGTCAAGGGTTCGGACTACCTGGGCGACCAGGATGCGATCGAATTCATGTGCCGCGAAGCACCGAAAGTCGTGTACGAGCTCGAACACTTCGGCATGCCTTTCGACCGCAACACCGACGGCACCATTTACCAGCGTCCGTTCGGCGGCCACACCGCCAACTTCGGCGAAAAGCCGGTGCAGCGCGCCTGCGCCGCGGCCGACCGTACCGGTCACGCCCTGCTGCACACCCTGTACCAGCGTAACGTCCGCTCGCGCACCCACTTCTTCGTCGAATGGCAAGCCCTCGACCTGGTGCGCAACAGCGACGGCGACGTGCTCGGCGTGGTGGCCCTGGAAATGGAAACCGGCGACGTCATGATGCTGCAGGCGAAGACCACCATCTTCGCCACCGGCGGCGCCGGCCGCATCTTCGCCGCCTCGACCAACGCCTTCATCAACACCGGCGACGGCCTGGGCATGGCGGCACGCGCCGGCCTGCCGCTGCAGGACATGGAGTTCTGGCAGTTCCACCCGACCGGCGTGGCCGGCGCGGGCGTGCTGATCACGGAAGGCGTGCGCGGCGAGGGCGGTATCCTGATCAACTCGAACGGCGAACGCTTCATGGAGCGCTACGCGCCGACCCTGAAGGATCTGGCGCCACGCGACTTCGTCTCGCGCTCGATGGACCAGGAAATCAAGGAAGGCCGCGGCGTCGGTCCGAACAAGGACCACGTGCTGCTGGACCTGCGTCACATCGGCGCCGACACCATCAAGAAGCGCCTGCCGTCGATTCTCGAAATCGGCCACAAGTTCGCCAACGTCGACGCGACCAAGGAACCGATTCCAGTCGTCCCGACCATCCACTACCAGATGGGCGGCATCCCGACCAACATCCATGGCCAAGTCGTCGCACCTGACGGCACCGGCGGCCAGAAGATCGTCAACGGCCTGTACGCGATCGGCGAATGCGCCTGCGTCTCGGTCCACGGCGCGAACCGCCTCGGCACCAACTCGCTGCTCGACCTGGTGGTCTTCGGCCGCGCGGCCGGCAACCACATCGTCGGCCAGAACCTGAAGGCGCAGGGCAACCGCGCGCTGCCGAAGGACTTCGCCGACTACGCGCTGGGCCGCCTCAACAGCCTCGAGAACTCGACCGGCGGCGAAAAGGTGCAGGACGTCGCCAACGCGATCCGTTCGACCATGCAGAAGCACTGCGGCGTGTTCCGTACCCAGGCCCTGATGGACGAAGGCGTCAAGGAAATCATGCAGCTGGACGAGCGCCGCAAGCACATCTCGTTCAAGGACAAGTCGAAGGTGTTCAACACCGCCCGTATCGAAGCGATCGAACTCGACAACCTGATCGAAGTGGCCAAGGCGACCATCGTCTCGGCAGCGGCGCGCAAGGAATCGCGCGGCGCCCACGCCCATAGCGATTTCGAGCAGCGCGACGACGAAAACTGGATGAAGCACACGTTGTTCTTCTCGGAAGGCAACCGTCTCGACTACAAGCCGGTCGTGACCAAGCCGCTGACGGTCGATACCTTCAAACCGAAGCCACGTACGTTCTAATCCACGACAACAATTTGAAGAGGGCGGGGCACGAGGCTCCGTCCTGACTGAATAGGTAAAACATGGCACGCACAGTCCACCTGAAGATCTACCGCTACGATCCGGACAAGGATACGAAGCCTTACATGCAAGACGTCACCGTCGAACTGAAAGACACCGACAAGATGCTGCTCGACGCACTGCAGCGCATCAAGTCGGACGTCGACGATTCGCTGGCCCTGCGCCGCTCGTGCCGCGAAGGCGTCTGCGGTTCCGACGCGATGAACATCAACGGCAAGAACGGTCTTGCCTGCACCACCAACCTGAACGAACTGACCCAGCCGATCGTGCTGCGTCCGCTGCCGGGCCTGCCGGTCGTGCGCGACCTGATCGTCGACATGACCCAGTTCTTCAAGCAGTACCACTCGGTCAAGCCCTTCCTGATCAACGACTCGATCAAGCCGGAAAAGGAACGCCTGCAGACGCCGGAAGAGCGCGAAGAGCTCGACGGCCTGTACGAGTGCATCCTGTGCGCCTGCTGCTCGACCTCGTGCCCGTCGTTCTGGTGGAATCCGGACAAGTTCGTCGGCCCGGCCGGCCTGCTGCAGGCCTACCGCTTCATCGCCGACTCGCGCGACGAAGCCACCAACGAGCGCCTGGACAATCTGGAAGACCCGTACCGCCTGTTCCGCTGCCACTCGATCATGAACTGCACGGACGTCTGCCCGAAGGGCCTGAATCCGAACAAGGCGATCGGCAAGATCAAGGAATTGCTGGTTCGCCGCGCGATCTAATCGGCCAGCGCGGCCGGCGCCGTATGGCTGGCCGTGATACCGCGTGGGCATGGAATGCCCACCCTACGTTACGCTGCGGACCCGTAGGGTGGGCACTCCGTGCCCACGCGGTACACCGCATGAAAGCAGGCGACGCGTGAACTTGTCGCCTGCAAAACCAAGCAGCACCCGGACAAGCATCACGTCCGTCAAACCGGCGCAATTTCGGATATCCTTCCCCGCATTGCGCCCAAAGTATTGTCATAAATACAGTAGAAGTACGGTACTGCCGATTCCCGGCAGCCGGAGTATAGTGTTGACCCAAGAACGGACTCTAGTGTGACAGCAACGCATCAATCCGACCCCGCCAACCGTGCCCGCCTGCGCTGGCGTGCACGCCGTGGACTGCTCGAAAACGACCTGATCCTCACGCGCTTCCTCGATGCGCATGAGGCGGAGCTGAGCGATGAAGACGTCGATGCGCTGACCCGCCTGCTGGACCTGGCGGACAATCCGCTGATGGACCTGCTGCTCGGACGCGCCGAGCCCGAAGGCGAGGTCGACCTGCCGCAGGTGCACGCCTTGCTGGCGCGCCTGCGACAAGCGTAAGCGAACACGTTTCGTTTTATATTTTAAGATCCACTCCCAAGAAGGAAGTGCCATGAACATCTCTGATACCAAAGCCACTCTGTCGTTCTCCGACGGCAGCCCATCGGTTGACATGCCGATCTACAAGGGCACGATCGGCCCGGACGTCATCGACATCCGCAAGCTGTACGGCCAGACCGGCAAGTTCACCTACGATCCGGGCTTCATGTCGACTGCCTCGTGCAACTCGAGCATCACCTACATCGACGGCGACAAGGGCGAGCTGCTGTACCGCGGCTACCCGATCGAGCAGCTGGCCGAGAACTGCGACTTCCTGGAAACCTGCTACCTGCTGCTGAACGGCGAACTGCCGAACGCCGAGCAGAAGGCCGAGTTCGAAGGCACCGTGACCCGTCACACGATGATTCACGAGCAGATGAACTTCTTCTTCCGCGGCTTCCGCCGCGACGCGCACCCGATGTCGGTCCTGGTCGGCACCGTCGGCGCGCTGGCGTCGTTCTACCACGACTCGCTCGACATCAACGATCCGAAGCAGCGCGAAATCTCGGCCATCCGCCTGATCGCCAAGCTGCCGACCCTGGTCGCCATGGCGTACAAGTATTCGGTCGGCCAGCCGTTCATGTACCCACGCAACGACCTGTCGTACAGCGCCAACTTCATGCACATGATGTTCGCGAACCCGTGCGAAGAGTACAAGGTCAACGACGTGCTGGTGCGCGCCCTGGACCGCATCCTGATCCTGCACGCCGACCACGAGCAGAACGCATCGACCTCGACCGTCCGCCTGGCCGGTTCGTCGGGCGCCAACCCGTTCGCCTGTATCGCTGCCGGTATCGCCTGCCTGTGGGGCCCTGCCCACGGCGGCGCCAACGAAGCGGCACTGACCATGCTGAAGGAAATCGGCTCGGTCGACAACATCCCGGCCTTCATCGCCAAGGTCAAGGACAAGAACTCGGGCGTGAAGCTGATGGGCTTCGGTCACCGCGTCTACAAGAACTTCGACCCGCGTGCAAAACTGATGCGCGAAACCTGCCACGAAGTGCTGAACGAACTGGGCCTGCAGGAAGACCCGCTGTTCAAGCTGGCCATGGAACTGGAACGCATCGCGCTGGAAGACGAATACTTCGTGTCGCGCAAGCTGTACCCGAACGTCGACTTCTACTCGGGCATCGTGCAGTCGGCCCTGGGCATCCCTGTGTCGCTGTTCACCGGCATCTTCGCGATGGCGCGTACGATCGGCTGGATCGCGCAGTGGAACGAAATGATTGCCGATCCGGAGCAGAAGATCGGCCGTCCACGTCAACTGTTCGTGGGTTCGCCGGTGCGTGATGTGCCGACGATCGACAAGCGTTAATTCGATTTAGATCGTTTTGAAAAAGCGGGCTGCGGCCCGCTTTTTTTATTGGCCCGTACCTGCATTGACGAATCGGGTAGGGTAGCTATACTGGTCCGTGTGTGGCTTTGCGGTGTGCTCGCGGTGTAGACGCGTGGACTCGGGAGTCCACCCTACGGTGCGCTAGCGCCAACAGTTTTTATCGACCATGAATCCAGTTTGCTTCAATCTGCAGGCATATGGTTCGTCCCTGAACGAGGGAGGTCGTGTCGCGTCCACCATTGGCACGCCCGCGGCGTGCGCGCGAGATCTCGCCTGGCTCTATCGGGCTCGGTGAGGAAGCATCCGGCCGGCGTCCGCCTTCCGTCCTCCCGAGCCTCCTCCACTGCTTCGACTTTCCTCCGCAGGCTGCGGAGTACTTAATTACGTACATGGAGTACCACATGAGACCACCGATCGTCGTTTCCTCGCTCGACATGGAGCGCCTTGAACAACTGCTCGATTCGCTGCCCGCCGCGCAGGCCGGCACGCGCGACGCCCTGCTCGAAGAACTGGCCAGGGCCGAACTGGTCGAGCCGGAAGACATGCCGCAGGACGTCGTCACGATGAATTCGCGCGTGCGTTTTGTCCTCGACCACGGGCTGGAAGAGTTCGACATGTCGCTCGCCTATCCGAAGGATGTCAACGGGGCGGCCGACAAGCTGTCGATCCTGAGCCCGGTCGGGAATGCCTTGCTGGGCCTGAAGGTGGGCGACAGCATCGACTGGACGCGGCCGGACGGCGGCCGTTTCGAAGTCACCGTGCGCGACGTCGTCTACCAGCCCGAGCGCGCGGGCGAGTTGCATCGCTAGCCTAGTTGCACCTTCCGCGCGCGATGGCGGCGGCCCAGAAGGGCAGCGCCATCAACTCTTTCGCGTCGACGCGCCAACCCTTGATGTCGTACTGGGCCGGCTGGAACTTCAACGCGTCCGCACCCAGGCAGGAGGGCTTTTTCGATTCGGTGAAGGCGCGCGAGAAATTGCGGTAGCGGTCGCCGCTCAGGGCAGTGCCGCCGCGGGCCGGGGCGGCCTGTGCGCCATCCTCCGCCAGCGTCGCGCGCACGGCGGATGCGATGAGCTCGTCCGTCAGGCGCTCGCGCAAGGGAGGCGCCGCTCTGGCGGACGGCTCCGCAGCGGCATCGATCACGGCGAACAAGATGCCGGCGAACAGGCTGGTCTTCATCTCGTGACGTTCAGCGGCAGACGCCGCGCACCTTGGCGACGGCGATGAAGGGCAGGGCTAGCACGCCGCTGAGGAAGAAGGTCGGCTGGTTTTTCAGGCCTTCGGCATGCAGGCAGTCCGGCAGGCGCGCGTCGGCGAACTCCCTGGAAAACTTTTCGTACGGTCCGCCGCTGACGGCGCCGGTCTCGTTGCGGCCGGGCGCTGCTTCCTTCTCCGGCGGAACCGCGGCGATGGCGGCGCGGATGGTTTCCTTGTCCAGGCGTGCGCGCAATGATGGCTTTTCTCCAGCGGCCGGAGGCGCCGCCGGCGCGGCGTGGACGGGGAGGGACAGGCAGAGCATACAGAACAGGAGCGAACGCATACACGGCTGGGGAAGAGTGATGTTGCCAAATGTACACCTAAACGCAGAAAGTTTAGCATTTTGTACACTTGGTTACATATGGCTGTGTAAAATCTGCTTTTCCAAGTCAACTTTCATCGCGCCCATGAAACGTCTGTTGCTCGCCTGTTCGCTCCTCCTGTGCGCACTCGTCGCCCAGGCCGATTCCGGCCTGAAGAAGCAGGTCAATGCCTTTGTCGACCGCTGGCACGACGACGCGGCCCACGCCCGGATGGCCTACTTCGACAAGATCGCCAGGGATGGCATCTACATCGGGACCGATAAAAGCGAGCACTGGCGCCGCGATGCCTTCAAGGCCTGGGCCAAGCCCTATTTCAAGCGCAAGTCGGCCTGGGCCTTCAAGGCGCAGCGCCGCAATGTCTATTTTTCGGAAGACCAGTCGGTGATCTGGTTCGACGAGCTGCTCGACACCCAGATGGGCGTGTGCCAGGCCAGCGGCGTCCTGCGCCGCAAGGGAGATAGCTTCGAGATCGTGCATTACCAGCTGTCGATGGCGGTGCCGAACGAAGTGGGCGGGCAGGTCACCCGTCTCATCAAAGACTTTGAAGAGAAGGACGGCTGGAAGGGCGGCCCGCGCTAAGCACGCCCTGTGATATGGTGTTGCCCCGTCCAGGCTTTAATCCAAGACAGTGAGCACCACCTATATCGGCCGTTTCGCCCCATCGCCCACCGGCCCGCTGCATGCCGGCTCGCTGGTCGCGGCCGTCGCCAGCTATCTCGACGCCCGCGCCCACCAGGGCGAGTGGCTGATCCGCATCGAGGATATCGACGAAGGCCGCAGCGTGCCTGGTGCCGACACGGCGATCCTGGCGCTGCTCGAGTCGCTCGGCATGCATTCGGACCGCGAAGTCGTCTGGCAAAGCCGGCGCAAGGAGCTATATGCAGCCGCCGCCGAGCGCCTCGGCGCGCACGCCTATCCCTGCGGCTGCAACCGCCGCGAAATCCTCGACTCGCGTCTCGGCGTCGCGCCCGACGGCGCCGCTATCTACCCCGGCACCTGCCGCCATGGCCTGGCACCGGGGCGTTCCATGCGCAGCCTGCGCCTGCGCGTGCCCGACGCGCCCGAGGACGGCATCACCTTCGTCGACCGCTTCGCCGGCCCCACGACTCAGCACCTGGCCACGGAGTCCGGCGACTTCGTCCTGAAGCGCGCCGACGGCTACTGGGCCTATCAGCTGGCGGTGGTGGTCGACGATGCCGGGCAGGGCGTCACCGACATCGTGCGCGGCTTTGATCTGATCGACTCGACCGCGCGCCAGATCTACTTGCAGCGCCTGCTCGGCGTGCCGACGCCGCGCTACCTGCACGTGCCCGTGGTGCGCAATGCGAATGGCGAGAAGCTGTCGAAGCAGACCGGCGCGCTGGCCGTGCTGCCGGGCGACGAAGCGGCGGCGATCGCTGCGCTGATGGACGCCGCGCGCTTCCTCGGCTTGCCGCTTGAGACACCGGCCACGCTCGCGGGTTTCTGGGAGCGCGCCATTCCCGCCTGGTCGGCGCTGCTGGCCGAACGGAAAGCGCGCCTCGATTAGGCCCGCCGCCGGCGCTTGAGCATCCCGAGGCTCGCCAGCCCCATTCCCAGCATGCCCCAGGTCGCCGGTTCCGGAATCGGCGCCGCCACCATGAAGCCGCGGATCTCGCCGGCCGGGAACTGGGTCGTGTGGATGTTCAGGTAGGCCTCGTTGGCATTGATTGCGTCGATCAGCGCCGTGCTGGCCGAGGCCGGCGTGCCGCCGAACGCGGCCAGGAAGGCCGGGTCGTATACCGACGCGTCGGTCAGGTCGAAGGCGTGCGTATAGGTGCCGGCCGTGACCCCGAGCGGGAAGTCGACGAAGGGAATCGCGATCGGCGCCGTGCCGGTGAAGGCGGCCGTGGTGCAGCAGTGGATGTGCGCCATCGTCGTGTCCGCCAGCAGGTCGCGGAAAGGCACTTCGGCGCGCAACACGCTGCCGTCGATTTCGAAGGCGGCGACGCTCGAGCCGGGCGAACCGTTCGGCGGGCTTTCGCCCGGGCCGCTGGCGACGGCCCGGATCATGGTCTGGGCCAGGGCGCCGGACGCGAACAGCGTCGCGGCGGCCAGGGCCAGGATGGACAAGCTCTGTTTCATGGCAGACCTCCTGAACAGGAAAGAATCCAAGACGTCACGGCGTGACGCTGCCAAAAAAACTAGCACTTTCCTGAGCAGGCGCCCACACGGTACGGATGGGCAGGAGCCGCTGAGCAATAAGCTTGCAGGGCAATTGAACGGCAGAAGTCGATATGATACAAATTCTGATGACTTATCATCAAAAGTGAATCATATCGCCGTGCTTCACTTTTTCGTCTGGATCGTGATCTCGCCATCGGCCTCGAGGAAGGCGCACTGCATGTCCTCGCGTTTGCAGTCCGCCGAGCGCAGCGCCTGGTCCAGGTCTTCTTCGGTGATGCGGCAGCGTCGCACGACCTTGTCGAAGAACTGGCCGTCGCGTCCGATCAGCACCGCCGTGCCGTCGAGCATTACCGAGGCGCGCTTGCTGTAGGCCGAGAGCATGGCCACGCCCGTGTTCAGGGCGATCAGGGTGGCGGCGATGATCAGGCCGCCGCTGAGCGAATCGTCGCCGCCGGAGAGGGAATTCGAGACCGCTTCCGACAGCAGCATCACCACCAGCAGGTCGAAGGGCGTGAACTGGCCGACCGTGCGCCGACCGGAGATGCGCACCATCGCCAGCAGGGCCAGGTAGACGACCGCGCCGCGCACAATGAATTCCCACCACGCCAGATCCATATCGAACATGCCTGCCCCGACTCATCAACGCTGATGAGTCGATTCTAATCATTTTGTTAACAGAAGGCCGTTCGCTAGGCCGCTCCTCCTAACAAACACAGGCATATCCGCGACCGGTGTATGCTCGCTCCGCATAGCAAAAGGAGAAGCGCATGGCAAGGCATCCCGGCATCTTTCCCACATTCTTCCTGTCCGGCTTCGAATGCTCGAACTTCGTCTGGAAGGACAAGGTGCGGCGCAACCTGGTCGCCGAAACCGCGCACGACCGCCACGTCGCCGAGGACTACCGCATCCTGAACAGCCTCGGCATCGCGGTCGCGCGCGAAGGCATTCCCTGGCCGCTGGTGGACCGTGGCGGGCAGTACGACTTCTCGATGCTCGACCCCTATATCGAGGCCATGAACGCTTCGAAGGTCAGCCCGATCTGGGACCTGTGCCACTACGGCTATCCGGACGATCTCGATCCCTTCGACGACGCTTTCGTGGCGCGCTTCGCCGCCTATTGCCGCGCCGCCGCCGAATACGTGCTGCCCAAGCTACGCGGCCCGCACTTCTTCACGCCGATTAACGAGATCACCTTCTTTTCCTTCTGCGCCGGGGAATGGGCCTGGGCCGCGCCCTACCGCTGCAGCAAGGAAGACCGCCTGCGCCTGCGGCTGTCGCTGTGCCGCGCCGCGATCGCCGGCGTCAAAGCGATCCGCGAAGTCGATCCGGAAGCGCGCATGGTGCACATCGATCCGCTGGTGCGCGTGGTGGCGCCGCGCGACCGGCCCGACCAGGTCGAGGCCGCGCGCCACGAGACCGAAGTCGACACCTTCCTCGCCTGGGACATCATCAGCGGGCGCGAACATCCGGAACTGGGCGGCTCGCCCGAGATTCTCGACATCGTCGGCGCCAACAACTACGCCTTCGGCCAGATGGAATACCGCGAGCACGGCCCGCATGCGGCGCTGCCGCCCGGCGACGACCGCATCGCGCCCCTGTGCGACATGCTGCGCACCGTGTGGGAACGCTACCGCCGGCCGATGATCATCGGCGAGACCAGCGGCTTCGGCCACGGCCGCGCCGAGTGGCTGCGCGACGTGATGGGCGAAGCGCTGGCCGCGGTGCGCCTCGGCATGGACCTGCAGGGCATCTGCCTGTTCCCCGCGGTCGACATGCCGGACTGGCACACGGGCGAGTGGCTGCACAACGGCATCTGCGACCTGGTCGAAGCGGACGGCGACCTGCGCCGGGTGCCGGACGCCGGCTATGTCGATGAGCTGCGGCGCTGGCAGAAGGAGCTGAACCGGGTCACCAGCCTGGACGAGGATCCCTACAGCGACCCAGTGGAATTGCAGGACGTCGTCGATGCGGCGCACCGGCTCAACATGCAGCCGGATAAGGACTGGCGTTAGCTTTTAATCGTCCTTCCGGTAGCTGCGCAGCTGGAACACCATGCGGCCGTCGACGCGCTCGCACAGGCCGCGCATGGTTTCGCCCGGCCCGATGATCCAGGTCAGCTTGCTGCCGTTGGCCTTGGTCGCGCAGGCGGCGTGGGCCGCATCCGGAATGTCCGGCAGCGGTGGCGGAGCTGGCGGAGCGGGGATGGCGGGCGGAGCGGGTGGTGCCGGTGGTGCGGGCGGGGCCGGCATGGGCAGGTCGACCGGCGCCATCGGTGCTGCGGGCGGCGCAGGTGGTGCGGGTGGTGCCGGTGGCGCCGGTGGCACGATGCAGCCGCCGCTCTTCGCGGGCTTGCAGTCGATGCGGACGGCGGCCTGGCTGCCGCCGGCGGCCAGCAGCAGGGCGATCAGGATGAGGGCACGTGGGACCATGTTGTTCTCCTTGTGTTGCGGCGCACGACGGTGGCGCCATGAAGCCATCATGCGCCGCAAATATGGAGAAAAAATGGAGTTCAAAGATCGAAGCGGTAGCCCAGCCCGTAGATCGAGCGGATCGGCTCGAAGCCCGGCGCGGCCGCATCGAGCTTGCGGCGCAGGTTCTTGACGTGGCTGTCGATGGCGCGGTCGGTGACATCGAGACTGTCCTGGCCCGCCAGCGCAAGTAATTGGGCGCGCGAAAACACCTGGCCCGGACGGGCGGCGAGTGCGGCCAGCAGGTCGAACTCGGTGCGCGTCAGGTCGAGCGGCTGGCCATGCACGCTGGCGCGGCGCGCCGCCGCATCGACCGCCAGCGGCGTAGCCGGCACGCCGCTGCGGCGCAGGATGGCCTTGATGCGCGCCACCAGTTCGCGCGGGCTGAAGGGCTTGCAGAGGTAGTCGTCGGCGCCCAGTTCCAGTCCCAGCAGGCGGTCGATTTCCTCGACCTTCGCCGTCACCATCACGATCGGCACCTCGGAGAAGGCGCGCACCTCGCGGCACAGGGACAGGCCGTCCAGGCCGGGCAGCATCAGGTCGAGCACCACCAGGGCCGGCATCCTGGTTCGGATCGCGGCCAGCGCCGCGGCGCCGTCGTGGAAGACCTCGGGCACGAAGCCGGCGGCGCGCACGTAGTCGGCGACCAGCTGCGCCAGTTCCGGTTCGTCTTCAACGATATAAATAGTATTCATTTAGTGGACTCCGTCGCCAGCGTGACGCGCAGGCCGCCCAGCGGCGAGTGTGCGAAACGCAGCTGTCCGCCTTGCGCCTCGACCAGTCGACCACACAGCGCCAGTCCCAGTCCCGCGCCGCCGCCCGCCCGGCTGCGCGAGGCATCGACCCGGTAAAAACGCTCGCCGAGGCGCGCCAGCGCCGCATCGGGCACGCCGGGTGCGCTGTCGTCGATGGTCAGCGTTACCGACCCGCCGGCGGCCTGGCCCGACAGCGTCACGCGGCCGGGCGCGCTCGTGTAGCGCAGGCAGTTTTCGAACAGGTTGCGCAGCACCTGGCGCATGCGGTCGGGGTCGGCCTGGACGGCGGCGTGCGGCGGCGCTTGGCCGATGTCGAGCACCAGTCCGGCCGTGTGAAAGCGTTCGGCGAAGGCCTGCGCTTCCTCGCAGGCCAGCTGCCAGAGGTCCAGCGGCTCGCGCCGGCAGTCGAGCGCGCCCACGTCGGCGCGCGCCAGCGCATACAGCTCGTCGATCAGCTTCGACAGCGCCAGCACCTGGCGCAGCATCGCCGCCACGTGTTCCGGATCGGCCTTGCGCACGCCGTCCTGCAGCGCTTCCAACTGCGCGCGCAGCACGGCCAGCGGCGTGCGCAGCTCATGCGAGGTATCGGCTACCCATTGGCGGCGCGCCTGCTCGGCGCCTTCCAGGCGCGCGGCGAGTGCGTTGAAGTGGCCTGCCAGTTCGCCCAGTTCGTCGCTGCGATTGTCACGCAGACGCGTCTCGAAGCGTCCTTCGGCGAGTGCGCGGGCGCCATTCGCCAGGCGTCCGATCGGGCGCCGGAAGTGGCTTGCCAGCAGGCTGGCGGCCAGTGCGCTCAGGATGACGCCCGCCGCCGCGATCGGCCACAGGCTCGCTTTCAACTGCGCGAGGAAGGCATAGGCCAGCGCGTCGGTCGGTCGCGCGGTGCGCGCCACCGCGAGGAAGCCTACCGTGCGGCCGTCAAGCAGGATCGGGCGCCGTGCCAGCGGCAGACTGCCGGGCGGGCGGCCGGCGAGCACCTTGCCGCCGGCGTCGAGCAGGGTGATGCGTGACTGCAGGGGCGCGCCTTCGTCCGGATCAGGTGCATCCTGCAGCGCAGGCGGGGGCAGAGGCGGCAGCGGTGCCGCCGGCGGGGCGGGCGGGGCCGGCGGTGCGGGCGCTACGACTGGGCTGACGGGAGCAGCAGGAGCAGCTGGCGCGGCCGGGGCAGCCGAAACGACAAGCTTGGGCGCGGGCGGCGCGGGCGGCACGGCAAGCACACGCGCTTCGCGCTCGCCCTGCAGCCGCGCCAGTTCGCGGACGATCCAGTCGCGCTGTCCAGTCGCCGGCACGAAGCGCCAGTCGCCATGCTGCGCATAGCGGCGCGCCAGGTCGTTCGACAGTTCTTCCAGCCGGTCCAGTTCGATCTGGACGGCGTAGTCGCCGAAGCTCTCCAGCACGTTCTGGCGCAGCAGATAGACCGCGCTGGCCGTCACCGCGAGGATGGCCAGCAGGACCGAGGCGAACAGGCGCAGGCCGATCGATATTTTCAAGGGATGCCTGGTAGAAATGAGGGGCAGCCCATTCTAGACCAGGCCGCGCCGCAGGTCATCAGCCCGAGTGAATGCGCGATGCTGAGTGCGCTAATGCAAAAACGCTGAGTTCCAATTGATGTGTATCAAACCCTAACTCATCAAATCATTGAGATTGAATAAACCTGCTGACATATCAGATGGAGGAGTAATCATGAACGTTCGAATCTTATGTGCCGCCGCCGCGGCACTCGCCTGCTGTCCCATGACGGGAGCGCAGGCGCAGGACCTGACCGGATCCACGGTCAACCTGGCGGCCTATTGCTGCACCGCGCCGATCGAATCCAACCGGGTCACGGCCCTTCTATCGGCGACCGTGGGGCCTGCGGTCGAATTCCCCGAAGGTGTCCTCACGTCGCTGGATCCAAATCTCGAGCCGGTTCCGGTGACGATCGATGTCGGCGCATCGACGATCGACATCGACTACGGGGCGGGCGGCACCACGGCGCCGGGAGGCTTCAACGGCTTCGTGTTTTCCTTCACGGGCGCTCCTGCCATCCTGAGCGTGTCGGTCGATCCCTCGAGTACCTATACGCCGGTCGTGACGTTCGAAGGGAACAGCATCTTCGTCAACGAGGCCGGCCTGACCCTGACCGCGGACTCGCGCGCGCTGATCAACGTGACGCCGGTTCCCGAGCCGGAAATCTACGCGATGATGCTGGGCGGCCTGGGCCTGGTGTCGGCCCTGGCTTCCCGGCGGCGGCGCAAATAGGAGGAGCACAAAAAAACGCCCGGGCGCCGTATGGCGCGCGGGCGTCGAAGCCTCGCAGGAGGGAGGAGCTCTTACTTAGAAACGCAGGTTGGCCGTCAGGCTGGCCGAGCGCGGCGTGCCCGGCGTGTAGCGGTAGCCGCTCTTGTTGATCGCCGCGACGTAGCGCTCGTCGCCCAGGTTGTAAACGTTAAGGCGGATGTCGAGGTTGCGATTGATGGCGTATGAGGCCATCGCGTCGACAACCCAGTACGAATCGGCATAGGCCGGGGTGCCGACCGCGCCGTCGGTGCCGCGCAGCAGGCGGCCCGAGTAGCGCGCGCCGCCGCCGACCTTCAGGCCGAAGGGCAGGTCGTACGAGGTCCACAACGTAAAGGCGCTCTTGGGCGTGTAGGTCAGCGCGTTTTCTCCGCCGGCGGTGACCAGCTTGCCGGCTTCGACGCTGGTGTCCATGTACAGGTAGCCCGCGCTGACCAGCCAGTTGCGCGCCACTTCGCCGACCATGCCCAGTTCCACGCCCTGCACGCGCTTCTTGCCGGTCTGGTAGTACTTGAGGTCGACCGGGTCCTGCTCGACTTCGTTCTTCACTTCGGTGCGGAACAGGGCCGCCGTCAGCGCCAGCTTCTGCCTGAGCAGGTCGACCTTGCCGCCAATTTCAGTGGTGAGCGTCTCCTGCGGATCGTAGATCGGATTCTGCGCGCTGTTCAGGTTACCCGAGACCGTGAAGCTCGCACCCGGCGGCTGCTTCGAGCTGGCGGCCATCGCGTACACGCTGCTGTTGGCGGTCGGCTTGTACAGCACCGAGAGCTTGCCGTTGACGAGCGTGTCGCCCACCTTGAAGTGGGTCGGCGTCAGCGCGGTCGTGGCGTTGTTGACGATGGTCGCCGCCACCGCCGTGTAGTCGCCGCTGTAGCGGTCGGCGCGCAGGCCGCCGGTGACGATCCAGCGGTCGCCGATCTTGATGGTGTCGAAGGCGTACAGGCTTTGGGTGTCGACGGTGGCGTCGTTGTAGGCGCCGCTGCGCTTCGGTGCGAAGCCGACCAGGGCCGCACTTGGGTCCGGGGCGTACAGGCTGGTGCGGCCGGCAACGCCGACCGTGCCCAGGCTCGCCGGGATGTACGAGTAGGCCACCTGGCTCTCGCTCGTGAATTCGAGACCCGTCACCAGCGTGTGCTGCAGCGCGCCGGTGCCGAACTGCGAGGTGAGGGCGGTCTGGTTGGTGATGATCTTGTTCGACTGGTCCTTGATGGTGCGGGTATTGCGCACCAGGGTCCAGGCTTCCGGCGTGCCGAGGGTGGCCGGCGTGGTGCCGATATTGGCGCTGGTGCCCATGAAGGCGGTCAGCAGGTAGTCCTGGCTGGTGCGGCCGTAGCGCGCGATGTTGTGCAGCTTGAAGCCGGGCGCGAAGTCGTGCTCGATGCGCACGGTGGCCATGTCGGCGGTGATCTTGTCGTAGTCGGCATCGGAACCGTAGAAGTTCTGCGGATCGACCATCGGCGCGCCGCCGATCTGCGGGCGGGTGGCGTCCGGACTGGTGTAGCCGGGCAGGCCGATGGTCGGCACGCCGCCGTCGGGGATGTTGTCCTGCTTGACGTGCAGGTAGTCGAGCACCACGCGCGTCGGGCCGTTCAGGCCGAAGCCGACGCTCGGTGCGATGGCCCAGCGCTTGTCGTTGACGACATCGCGCGCCGCGTGGCCGGAGTCCTGCGCCATCGCGTTCAGGCGCAGGGCGATGCCGCGCTTCTCATTCAGGACTTTATTGACGTCCGCGGTGATGCGCTTCTGCGAGGCGCTGCCGCCCGTGACCGAGCCGGAGACGGCGTCTTCCATCGCGGCTTTTTTCGTCACCAGGTTGACCGAGCCGGTCGGCGCGCCGCGGCCGTTGTCGGTGCCGGCCGGGCCCTTCACGACGTCGATCTGTTCGAGGTTGAAGACGTCGCGCGAGATCGAGCCGACGTCGCGCACGCCGTCGACGAAGATGCTGCCCGAGGTGTCGAAGCCGCGCATGAAGATGGCGTCGCCGGTGTTCGTGTTGCCGTTCTCGCCGAGGAAGAAGGCGCCGACGCCGGGCGTATTGCGCAGCGCTTCGGTCAGGGTGAGGGCGCCTTGCTGCTCGATCAGTTCCTTCTTGATGACCTGCACCGACTGCGCCGTGTCGACCAGCTTCTCGGTGTACTTCGGCGAGGAGGCGTGGTCCGCCTTGAAGTCGTTTTCCGTCTTGCCGCGCACTTCGACCTTCGAGACCGGGGCGCTGCTGGCGTCGTCCAGCACTTGCGGGACGGCGTCGCTGGCGCCGGCGGCGAGCGGGAGCAGCATGGTCGCCAGGGCGGCGCTCATGTGCTGGTGAAAACGGCTGGGGGCGTGCTTGCGGCTTTTGATCGAATGCATGGTCTTCCTGTTTTTCTCTCGTTGGAGGGTGCCTGCTCGGGGCGGGCGCTTCTTGTTGAACTGAGCAGCATTCTAGAGAGCGTTTAACGATTTGTAAATGCGAATTGTTATCATTCGCGTTTTGATTCAATATTTCCGGGGCCGGTGGTTGTAGGGTGGGCATGCCCACGCGGTGCGGCGGTCGCGGGTACGCGGCACGGGTTCTCGCCCGTGGCGGGTCACGGCCGACGTTTTGTGGATGCGGTATGCCATGGGATGAGCACGTACGCGTGGGCATGCCCACCCTACGAGCACTGTCGCGGGCATAAAAAAAGCCACCTCATGGGTGGCTTAGTAGACGTCGCGTCGATATCGGCCTTGCGCCGCAAGTTCGTCCAGCGTCTGCGCGCCTAAAGCATTCGCCAGCGCCTCGTGCACTCCGGTCGCCATGCCCTGCAAACTGCCGCAAACATAGATCGCCGCCCCACGCCCGATCCAGGCGCGCAGTTCCTCGGCCTGCTCGGCCAGCACATGCTGCACGTAGCGCGTTTCCGCCCCATCGCGCGAGAAGGCGGTATCGAGGCGCAGCCGCCCGCCATCGCGCCAGCGTTCCAGCTCCGCGCGGCAGAGGAAATCGGCGTGCGCATTGCGCTCGCCGAACACCAGCCAGTTGTCGAACACGCCCGCATCGATCCGCGCCTTCAGGTGAGAACGCAGGCCGGCCAGGCCGGTGCCGTTGCCGACGAGGATCAGCGGACGCGCGGCGTTGTCGCCGAGACGGAAGCGCGCATGTTCGCGGATGCGCAGGGCGATCGGATCGACGCCGCGCGCGTCCAGGCACAGCCAGCCGGACGCGGCGCCCAGGCTGCCGTCGGCATGGCCCTGCAGGCGCACCAGCAGTTCGATGCGGCCCTCGGCCGGCACCGAGGCGATCGAGTATTCGCGCGGCTGCTCCGGGTCGCGCGGGGCGCTGACCTGCACCAGGTCGCCGGCTTCCCAGCGAGGCAGGGCGCCTTCGGCCGGGATCAGCGCGATCCGGTACAGCGGCGCGCCGGCGCTGCCTTCGTTGAGGAGGGTGCGCTCGAGGATGCGCCACTGGCCATAGGCCGGCGCTTCCCAGTCGGGCAGGTCGCTGGTGCCGGCCAGGTGGCTCAATTGGTGCTGCCATTCGCCGATGGCCTGTGCGTCGCCGCGGTCGACGTCGATGCGCGCGAACAGGGGCGTGGCGCCGCGCGCCGCAAGCCAGGCGTCGAGCGCGCGGCCGAAGCCGCAGTAATTGGCGTAGCTGCTGTCGCCGAGCGCGAGCACGCCGTAGTGAAGCTGAGAGAGATCGAGGCCGGCGCCCATGGTCACGCCGGCAAAGCGCGCGGCGGTATCGGGCGAGTCGCCTTCGCCATAGGTGCTGGCGATGAAAAGGGCGCGCGTGGCGCTGCCGAGGGTAGCGGCGTCGAGGTCGGAGATGCACAGCGCGCGTGCCGACAATCCGCCGGTGGCCAGCGTGCCGGCGGTCTGGCGCGCCAGGTATTCGGCGTTCCCCGTCTGGCTGGCATAAACGACGAGCCAGTCGGCCTCGCCGGTGGCGGCTTCGCGCCCGGGTCTGCGCAGCATGGCCGCGCACAGGCCGCCCCAGGCGGCGATCAGGGCGATGGCGCTGGCCCAGCGCGCGGGATCGATGGTGAGCATCATTGCAGCATGGCCTGGTAAGCGGTGGTGGTGTGTTCTGCGAGGCCGCCGGCCTTTCGCAGCAGCAGGCGCGCGGCCAGTTGCCGTTCTTCGGCAAAGGCCAGGCCCGCCTCGAAGCCGAGCACGGTGATGGTGGTGGAGAGCGCATCGGCCGCCATGCACTGCGGATGCAGCACGGTGCAGGAGGCGACCTCGTTCGCGATCGGATAACCGGTGCGCGGATCGAGCGTGTGCGAAGCGCGCGCCGGGCCGTGTTCGAAGTAGCGGCGATAGTCGCCCGAGGTGGCAATCGACAGGCCGTGCAGCGCGGCGACGGTAGCGGTGCTGTCGAAACCGGGCACGCCTTCGAGCGTCACCCACCAGGGCTGGCCGTCCGGCTTCATGCCGGCGCCGCGCAGCTCGCCGCCGATCTCGACCAGGTAGTGGCGCACGCCATGCCGTTCCAGGCACCAGGCCAGGCGGTCGACGGCGTAGCCTTTGGCCACCGAGGAAAAGTCGAGCAGGGCGCCGCCCGGCTGCAGCAGGCGTTTTCCCTCACCGTCGAAGATCGGATCGAGCGCCGCGCGCGCGGCCAGCGTGGCCTGCACCTTTTCAGGCGCAGGCGCATAGAAACCCGGCTGGTTGTAGCGCCGCTCGGGACCGAAGCCCCACAGGTTGATCAGCGCGCCGGCGAAGGGATCGTAGGCGCCCCCGCTGGCGGCGGCGACCTGCAAGGCATAGTCGAGTACTTCAATAAAACGCGGCGGCAGCGCATGCCAGCTGCCGGCGGGTGCGCGGTTGTAGCGGCCGAGGACGGAGTCCGGCTCCCAGTGGCTCATCTCGCGGACGATATTGTCCAGTTCCGCCTGCATCTGCGCCTGCAGACTGCTGCGCACGCCGGAAGGCTGCAGGAAGTGCGCCGACCAGCTCGTACCCATCGTCGCCCCGCCGGCGTCGACGAGGACGCTGCCGGCCGGCGGTGCTGCGGGATCGATGGCGACGGGAACGAGAACCTGGCGCAAAGGGCGACTTACTCCGGCAGGGCTTCGAGCGTGGCCGTGTAGGCGTAGCGCTTCGTCTCGGCGGGGCCGTTGTCCGGTGCTGGACCCTTGCCCGGATTCGGCGGATAGGCCGCGTTCATCCAGTACATGTTCGCCGCCGGCAGCTTGAAGCTGGCCTCGCCTTTGGCGTCGGTGGTCAGGCGGATCTCGTTGGCCACGCCACGGTAGCGCACACCCCCCGGCACCAGGCTGAAGGGCAGGTTCGGCAGCGGCTTGCCGTCGAGGAGGAAGCGCACGCGCATCGTCTCGTTGGCGCGCAGGTCGTTCGGGTGGGTCAGCGGCACCATCTCGAGGCCGGTGTTGGTCGGCTTCAGGGCGCCTTCGCTGGTCTTGTTGGCGGTCACAAAGGTTTCGATGCGCTGGTGGGTGAGCGTCTTGCGAACGTCAAGCGCGCCGGCCGGAACCTGCTTCGCGAAGTCGGCTTCGCTGCCGCGGAAGCGCTTCACTTCGTTGCCGAGCTTGTAGCTGCCCATGACGTTGTTGCTGACCAGGGCGATGCGGTAAGTGCCGTCCTGCGGCAGCGGCAGGTCGATCGAGGAGCGCATCTTGCCCATCACGGCGGCCGGCGCCGGCGCGGTCGTGCCGTCCGGTGCCGTGACCGTCACGCCGTCCATGCGCAGCGGCATGTGGTCGACGTCGAACAGGCCTTCCGAGACGGCGCCGTCGATCGTGACCCAGCCCTTGTCTTCCACGATGGTCGAGGTCGGCAGCATCCACGGACGGTGGGCGCTGGCGGCGCCGGCGGAGGCGAGCAGGATCAGGCCCAGTACGCCATGCTTGATGAAGGAGTTGTCCATGAATTCGCCTTATTGAATGTTGAGGGAGACTGCGCCGAGTTCTTCCTTGCCGTTGGCCGTGGCCGCAACCTTGCCCTTGGCAGGCAGGGTGAAGGGCACGCGCACCAGTTCGCGTCCGCCCGCTTCGCGTGCCGCTTCGACCACTAGCTTGTAGTCGCCGGCCGGCAGCTTGTCGATGCCGGTGCGTGCCGGGCCGAAGCTCAGCGTGTGGGTGCCGGCGGCGCGGGTCGCGCCCGAGACGCCGTCGATCGGCAATTGCGCTTCGCGGCCAGCCTTACGCCACCAGGTGCGCATGTCCTTGACCCACTTCTCGCCGGCGTTGTCCTTCTTCTTGACGTCGTACAGCACAGCCAGGGTCGAGGCGACGGCGCCGTCGGCCTTTTCGATCCACATGGCGACGTAGGGCTTGTGGTACTCGGCCACGTTCAGCTGCGGCAGTTCGAACTTCACCGACAGGTCGGCGGCCACGGCGCCACCGGACAGCAGGGGGAGGGTCAGGGCCAGCGAGGGAGACAGTTTCATGCAATGCCTTCTTATATAGATGAGCGAATCAATGGACGAAAAGGAGGGCCAGCACGGCCGGCAGCACGATGCCGAAGCCGATCACGGGCCAGGTCGAGGGCCGGTTGGCGGCGTGGATTTTCATGATCAGGAAACCGGTGATGCAGAACACCAGACAGGCGATGGCGAAGATGTCGATGAACCAGCTCCACACCGGGCCGGTATTGCGGCCCTTGTGCATGTCGTTGAGCCAGGAGATGGCGCCGCGGCTGGTGACTTCGTATTCGGCCTCGCCGTCGAGGTTCACGCGCAGCCAGGCGTCGCCGCCCGGGCGGGGCAGGGCGATATACGCGTCTTCCTCGCTCCATTCGGCGCTGCGGCCGCGCAGGTCGACCGGGAAGGCGCCGTTGGCCCATTCCGCCAGCGCGGCTGGGACCGGCGCTTCGCCGTCGACGTGCTGTTCGGCATAGCTGCGCAGCGCCGGCAGCAGGGCGGCGGGCACCGTGGCCTTGATTCGGGTGACTTCGGGTTTCGATTCGATCTGCGCCGCATGGTTCAGCGTGAACCCGGTGATGCTAAAAAGCAACATTGCGGTCAGGCAGATCGCCGAGCTGATCCAGTGCCACTGATGCAGCGTCTTGAGCCACATCGCACGCCGCGCACCGGGCAACACGGCTGTGGCCCCTTCAAGAGAACGCGGCGGGTTCTGGACGGACATGGGAGCTTCCTGTTGAGTACACAACGCAAATGATAACTATTATCATTTAGACGGTCAACAAAATTCAGTCCAGCCCTTATGCATTCCATATGTTGCGTTACAATAGCCCCCGCTATTGTGCGAGGTCGGGTGATCTTGCGCAGTAACATGGGATGGCAAGAAACTTCCATCTCATCTGTCCTTCCCCCACAACTTGATGTAGTAAGTGCGATCCGCTAACCGGTCAGGCCGTGTCGCGGAAGGTTAGATTAACCCGCCAAACTCGCGAAGCGCGAAGAAAAGGTGAGCAAGAATGAAGCAACAACAATCTGCGAACTCGTACCTGTTCGGCGGTAATGCGCCGTACGTGGAAGAGTTGTACGAAGCCTACCTGAACAATCCTGGTTCGGTGCCCGATAACTGGCGCGCCTACTTCGACAGCATGCAGAACGTGCCTGCGGTCGACGGCAGTGCCCGTCCAGACGTGATCCACTCCTCCGTCATCGCCTCGTTCGCCGAGCGCGCCAAGCAGGGCCCGATCCGCACCGTCAGCGCCACCGCCGGCGAAGCCGATCCGGAAATGGCACGCAAGCGCGTCGCCGCGACCCAGCTGATCGCTTCCTACCGCAACCTCGGCTTGCGCTGGGCCAACCTGGATCCGCTGCAGCGCCAGGAACGTCCGCCTATCCCTGAACTCGATCCGTCGTTCTACGGTTTCACCGACGCCGACCTGGACACCAAGTTCAACATCAGCAATACCTATTTCGGCGGCGAGAGCGCATCCCTGCGCGACTTGCTGCAAATGCTGCGTGACACCTACTGCCGCTCGATCGGTGCGGAGTTCATGTACGTCAGCGACCCGACCGAAAAGCGCTGGATCCAGGAGCGCCTCGAGTCGACCCGTGCGACCCCGACCTTCACGGCCGAGAAGAAGCGCCACATCCTCGAGCGCCTGACGGCTGCCGAAGGCCTGGAACGCTACCTCCACACCAAGTACGTCGGCGCCAAGCGCTTCTCGCTGGAAGGCGGCGAATCCTTCATCGCCTCGATGGACGAAACCATCCAGCGCGCCGGTGAAAAGGGCATCCAGGAAATCGTCATCGGCATGGCCCACCGCGGCCGCCTGAACGTGCTGGTCAACACCCTGGGCAAGGCCCCGTCGGAACTGTTCGAAGAATTCGAAGGCAAGCACGCCGACGACCTGCCGTCGGGCGACGTGAAATACCACCAGGGCTTCTCGAGCGACGTCTCGACCCCGGGCGGCCCGGTCCACCTGTCGCTGGCCTTCAACCCGTCGCACCTCGAGATCGTCAACCCGGTCGTCGAAGGTTCGGTCAAGGCGCGCATGGAACGCCGCGGCGACCGCAAGGGCAAGCAAGTGCTGCCGATCCTGGTGCACGGCGACGCCGCATTCGCCGGCCAGGGCGTAGTCATGGAAACCCTGAACCTGGCGCAGACCCGCGGCTACGGCACGGGCGGCACGGTTCACATCGTCATCAACAACCAGATCGGCTTCACCACCTCCGACCCGCGCGACGCCCGTTCGACGCTGTACTGCTCGGACGTCGTGAAAATGATCGAAGCGCCGGTGCTGCACGTCAACGCCGACGATCCTGAGGCCGTCGTGCTGGCCACGCAGATCGCGATGGACTACCGCGTCGAGTTCGGCAAGGACATCGTCGTCGACATCATCTGCTACCGCAAACTGGGCCACAACGAGCAGGATACCCCTGCGCTGACCCAGCCGCTGATGTACAAGAAGATCGCCAAGCACCCGGGCACCCGCAAGCTGTATGCGGAAAAGCTGGCCACGCAAGGCACGATCGCGGCGGACGAGGGCGACAAGCTGGTTGCCGCCTACCGCAACGCGATGGACGCAGGCAAGCACACCATCGACCCGGTCCTGACCAACTTCAAGAACCAGTTCGCAGTCGACTGGGCGCCGTTCCTGAACAAGAAGTGGACCGACGCCGCCGACACCGCCGTGCCGATGGCCGAACTGAAGCGCCTGGCCGAACGCATCACCAAGGTGCCGGAAGGCTTCAAGCCGCACTCGCTGGTCGAAAAAGTGCTGGCCGACCGCGCCAACATGGGCAAGGGCGAGATGAACCTCGACTGGGGCATGGGCGAACACCTGGCCTACGCCTCGCTGCTGTCCTCGGGCTATGCGATCCGCCTGTCGGGCCAGGACGCCGGCCGCGGCACCTTCGTGCACCGCCACGCCGTGCTGCACGACCAGAACCGCGAGCGCTGGGACCAGGGCATCTACCTGCCGCTGGCCAACGTGTCGGACAACCAGGCGCAGTTCACGGTCATCGACTCGGTCCTGTCGGAAGAGGCGGTGCTCGGCTTCGAGTACGGCTACTCGACCGCCGAACCGAACACGCTGACCATCTGGGAAGCCCAGTTCGGCGACTTCGTCAACGGCGCCCAGGTCGTGATCGACCAGTTCATCGCCTCCGGTGAAGTCAAATGGGGCCGCGCCTCGGGCCTGGTGATGATGCTGCCGCACGGCTACGAAGGCCAGGGTCCGGAGCACTCGTCGGCACGTATCGAGCGCTTCCTGCAGCTGTGCGCGGACAACAACATGCAAGTCGTGCAGCCGACCACCGCCGCGCAGATCTTCCACCTGCTGCGCCGCCAGATGGTGCGCCAGTTCCGCAAGCCGCTGGTGATCTTCACGCCGAAGTCGCTGCTGCGTAACAAGGATGCCGGTTCGCCGCTGACCGACCTGGCCAAGGGCGGTTTCCAGACCGTCATCGGCGAGACCGACGACAAGATCGACGCCTCGAAGGTCAAGCGCGTGATCGTCTGCTCGGGCAAGGTCTACTACGACCTGGTCGGCGCCCGCAAGACGCGCGGCGTGAGCGACGTGGCGATCATCCGCATGGAACAGATGTACCCGTTCCCGCACAAGTCGTTCGCCGCCGAACTGAAGAAGTTCAGCAACGCGACCGAAGTGGTGTGGGCACAGGACGAGCCGCAGAACCAGGGCCCGTGGTTCCAGATCCAGCACAACATTTTCGAAAACATGGACGAAGGTCAGCGCCTGGCATACGCCGGCCGCCCGGCCTCGGCGGCTCCTGCCGTCGGCTACTCGGACAAGCACGTGGCGCAGCAGAAGGAATTGCTCGACACGGCGTTCTCGAAGCTCAAGGGTTTCATCCTGACCAAGTAACGCATCAGCGTCCGCGCCCGGCCGGCCCCAAGACTGGCCGGGCGTTTTTCGAAGATCACAGAATAATTTAACGGAGTTTTACATGGCACAAATCGAAGTCAAGGTCCCGCAACTGTCGGAATCCGTCGCCGAAGCGACCCTGCTGTCCTGGCACAAGAAGGTCGGCGAGCCGGTCGAGCGCGACGAAAACATGATCGACATCGAAACCGACAAGGTCGTCCTTGAACTGCCGGCCCCGGGCGCAGGCGTGATCGTGCAGCTGCTGAAGGCCGACGGCGCAACCGTCGTCGCCGGCGAAGTCATCGCCATCATCGACACCGAAGCCTCGGCACAGACCAGCCCGCTGGAAGTGAAGGCCGTGCCGTCGGCAGCCCCGAACGCACCGATCGCCGCCGCACCTGCCGCTGCCGCACCTGCAACCGGTGGTTCGCACTCGGGCGTGGCCATGCCGGCCGCCGCCAAGATCCTGGCCGACAACAACATGAACGCCGCCGGCATCGACGGCTCGGGCCGCGACGGCCGCGTGACCAAGGGCGACGCCCTGGCCGCTGTCGCCAACAAGCCAGCCGCTGCTCCAGCACCAGCGCCAGCCGCTGCCAAGCCGGCCCTGCAGCAAGTCGCCGCACCGGTCGCGCAACTGGGCGACCGTCCGGAAGAGCGCGTGCCGATGAGCCGCCTGCGCGCCCGTATCGCCGAGCGCCTGCTGCAGTCGCAGTCGACCAACGCCATCCTGACGACCTTCAACGAAGTCAACATGGCACCGGTCATGGACCTGCGCGCCAAGTACAAGGACAAGTTCGAGAAAGAGCACGGCGTCAAGCTGGGCTTCATGTCCTTCTTCGTCAAGGCCGCCGTTGCCGCACTGAAGAAGTACCCGATCCTGAACGCCTCGGTCGACGGCAACGACATCGTCTACCACGGCTACTTCGACATCGGTATCGCCGTCGGTTCGCCGCGCGGCCTGGTGGTGCCGATCCTGCGCAACGCCGACCAGATGTCGATCGCCGAGATCGAGAAGAAGATCGGCGAATTCGGCGCCAAGGCGAAGGAAGGCAAGCTGACCCTGGAAGACCTGTCGGGCGGTACCTTCTCGATCTCGAACGGCGGCACCTTCGGCTCGATGCTGTCGACCCCGATCATCAACCCGCCGCAGTCGGCCATCCTGGGCGTGCACGCAACGAAAGACCGCGCTGTCGTCGAAAACGGCCAGATCGTCATCCGTCCGATGAACTACCTGGCGATGTCCTACGACCACCGCATCATCGACGGCCGCGAAGCCGTGCTGGGCCTGGTCGCGATGAAGGATGCGCTGGAAGATCCGGCTCGCCTGCTGCTCGATCTGTAATTTCTGCGTAGTTGGGCGAACACGGCGCGTGCCAAGCGCGCGTGTTCGCCCTCACTTGAGGGGAACACCATGATCTCCGATGAAATCCGCCGTTTGCACGAACTGCACCAGGCCGGCGCGCTGACCGATGCCGAGTTCGAACAGGCCAAGGCCAAGGTACTGGCCGGCGAGCGCGTCAATCTGAACAAGAACGGCGGCTCCAGCAGCTATCACGCCGGCGGCAGCACCGTCGAGACCCAATTGCGCGCACTGCGGCGCTCGCGCCGCGACCGCTGGCTGGGCGGCGTGTGTGGCGGCCTGAACGGCGTCATGGGCATCGAGACCTGGGTCTGGCGCCTGGTCTTCCTGCTGTTCACCCTCATCACCTCCGGATTCGGAGCACTGGTCTACCTGCTGATGTGGATTTTTGTTCCAGAAGAATAAATAAGGAAGCTATTCATGAGTAACGAGAAACAATTCGACGTCGTCGTCATCGGCGGCGGTCCTGGCGGCTACATCGCGGCCATCCGCGCAGCCCAGCTCGGCTTCAAGACGGCCTGTATCGACGAGTGGAGCAACGCGGCCGGCAAGCCTGCCCCGGGCGGCACCTGCACCAACGTCGGCTGCATCCCGTCGAAAGCGCTGCTGCAGTCGTCGGAACACTTCGAGCACGCCGGCCACGCGTTCGCCGAGCACGGCATCAACGTGTCGGGCCTGGAACTGAACCTGCCGCAGATGCTCAAGCGTAAGGACACCATCGTCAAGCAGAACAACGACGGCATCCTGTTCCTGTTCAAGAAGAACAAGGTCAGCTTCTTCCACGGCCGCGGTTCGTTCGCCGGCAAGGCGGAAGGCGGCTACACCATCAACGTCACCGGTCCGACCACCGAGACGCTGACGGCCAAGAACGTCGTCGTCGCGACCGGTTCGAACGCACGCCAGCTGCCGGGCGCTGAATTCGACGAGAAGCTGATCCTGTCGAACACCGGCGCACTGGCGATCGACGCCGTGCCGTCGAAGCTGGGCGTGATCGGCGCCGGCGTCATCGGCCTGGAAATGGGTTCGGTGTGGCGCCGCGTCGGTGCCGACGTCACCGTGCTGGAAGGCCTGCCGACTTTCCTCGGCGCTGTCGACGAGCAGATCGCGAAAGAAGCGCACAAGCTGTTCACCAAGCAGGGCCTGAAGATCAGCCTGGGCTGCAAGATCGGTGCGATCACCAAGGGCGAGAACAACGTCACGGTGCAGTATGCTGACAGCACCGGCGCCGAGCAGACCGCGACCTTCGACCGCCTGATCATCTCGATCGGCCGCGTGCCGAACACGATCGGCCTGAACGGCGAATCCGTCGGCCTGCAGCTGGACGAGCGTGGCTTCGTGGTCGTCGACGACGAGTGCCGCACCAGCCTGCCGGGCGTGTGGGCGGTCGGCGACGTCGTGCGCGGCCCGATGCTGGCGCACAAGGCGGAAGAAGAGGGCGTTGCGGTCGCCGAGCGTATCGCCGGCCAGCACGGCCACGTCAACTTCAACACGATTCCATGGGTGATCTACACCTCGCCGGAAATCGCGTGGGTCGGCAAGACCGAGCAGCAGCTGAAAGCCGAAGGCGTGGCGTATAAAGCCGGCACCTTCCCGTTCATGGCCAACGGCCGTGCGCGCGCGCTGGGCGACACCTCGGGCATGGTGAAATTCCTGGCCGACGCCACGACCGACGAAATCCTGGGCGTGCACATCGTGGGTCCGGTCGCATCGGAACTGATCTCGGAAGCCGTCGTCGCGATGGAATTCAAGGCCTCGTCGGAAGACATCGCCCGCATCTGCCACGCGCACCCGTCGCTGTCGGAAGCCGTGAAGGAAGCGGCGCTGGCGGTCGATAAGCGTTCGCTGAACTTCTAATCAGGCTACATCCCTGACCCGTAAGGTGGGCGGGTTCCCCGCCCACGCGTTCAGATTACGCCTGCTGGCCCGCTCCGTGGCTTGCAAGCGTGCGTTGGACGCGTGGGCGGGAGACCCGCCCACCTTACGTTTATATGTGAACTTATGAACGTCCAAGAGTACTACCAGCACGCCCTCACCGAGCGCGGCTTCACCTCCGATCCGGCCCAGCAGGCTGCGGTCGACCGCCTCCAGCAGGCGTACGACGACTGGGTCCACTACAAGGCCCAGCGGTCGTCCGCTTTCAAGCGTCTCATCAACCGCCCCGAGGTGCCGAAGGGCGTCTACATGTGGGGCGGCGTCGGGCGCGGCAAGTCCTTCCTGATGGACTCCTTCTATTCCGTGGTCCCGGTGGTACGCAAGACGCGCCTGCACTTCCACGAATTCATGCGCGCCGTGCACGGCCAGCTGGACGAGCTGAAAGGCGTGGCCGATCCGCTCGACGAAGTGGCGAAACGCATCGCCAAAAAATATCGCCTGATCTGCTTCGACGAATTCCACGTCTCCGACATCGCCGACGCGATGATCCTGTACAACCTGCTCAATGCCCTGTTCGACAATGGCGTCAGCTTCGTGATGACCTCGAACTACGAGCCCTCGACGCTGTACCCGGACGGCCTGCACCGCGACCGCATGCTGCCGACCATCGCGCTGCTCAAGGAAAAGCTCGACGTCCTGAACGTCGACGCCGGCAACGACTACCGCAAGCGCGCGCTGGAACAGGTGGAAGCGTATTACACGCCGCTGAATGCCGCCACCGACCACCTGCTCCGCGAAGCCTATGCCAAGGTCGCCGACACGGCCGACGAGAGCCCGATCGTGCACATCGAGAAGCGCGAGATCCGCGCGCTGCGCCATGCCGGCGGCGTGATCTGGTTCGACTTCGCGACCCTGTGCGGCGGCCCGCGCTCGCAGAACGACTACCTGGAACTGGCGACCCGTTTCCACACCGTGATCCTGTCCGGCATCCCGGCCATGTCGGCGGGGCAGTCGTCGGAGGCGCGCCGCTTCACCTGGCTGATCGACGTGTTCTACGACCACAAGGTCAAGCTGATCATGTCGGCCGCGGTCGAACCTGAAGAGCTTTACACCCAGGGCATGCTGGCGAACGAATTCCACCGCACGGTCTCGCGTATCATTGAGATGCAGTCGCGCGAGTACATGCTCGCCGAACGGCGCGGCGCGGCCGACGCCATCGCCTAGAACATAAGGAAAAAGATGACACCAGCACACGCCATCCTGCGCCATGCCGGGGCCGCTCTCGTGGCCGTCCTGCTCACCGCCTGCGCAAGCCAGCAACAGGCGCCGGTCAGCACGGCCGTCACGCCGACCACGTCGGTGGCCCAGGCCGACGAGCGCCTGGCCGCGGTGGCGCTCGAACGCAGCGCGATCGAAGCACGTTATGCCGCGCGCGAAGCGGTCTGCTACGACAAGTTCTTCGTGAACAGCTGCCTCGACGAAGCCAAGGAACGCCGCCGCGTGGCGCTGGCGGCCCAGCGCGCGATCGAGGTCGAAGCCGAATACTTCAAGCGCAAACACACGGTCGAGGAGCGCGACAAGGCGATCGCCGAAGCCGAGGCCAGGTTCCAGGCCGAGGAAGCCGCGACGGGCGCCCAGCCGGCCCCGGCGCCGAAGACGATCGCCCCGGTGCCGCCGCCGCGCCGCTCGAGCGTGCCGGACCGCATCGCCAAACGCGACGCCCGCGCCGCCCAGGAAGCCGCGGCGGAACCGGCAAACGCCGCCGCCCGCGCCGCGAATGTCGCCGCCTTCGAGGAGCGCCGCCGCAAGTCCGAAGAGCGCCAGCGCGAAGTCGCCCAGCGCAAGGCCGAACGCGAGGCCAAGCGCGCCGCGCAGAAGGCCGAGAAAGAGAAAGCCGAAGCAGCGGAAAAAGCTGCCGTACCGGTTCGCTGAGGTAGGGTGGGCATGCTCTGCCCTCACGGGCAGAGCGCTCCGCGGGCGGACAGCATGCTGTCCGAATTCCCCGCTCCGCCCCACGCGGTCGTACTGTTGCATACCCCGACCGCCACCGGCATTTGCCGCCCGGCGCTTAACTCTGCGCCGGGGTGCCAAACACCCCCACACCCTCCGGCAAGGCCTTCACCAGCTTCACAATCACCATCGAGCAATTCCCGCCCTTGCCCTGGGACCGCTCCGCCGCCTTATTGATCAGCATCTCCGACGCCTGCCTCGGCGTCGACCTGGCCAGCGCCGCCCCCAGCTCCGTGTCGGTAAAGAAATGCCACAGCCCATCCGAGCAGAGCAGGAACTGGTCGCCCGGCGCCATTCCCATCTGCCAGCCCACGGTGACGTAGGGTTCCTTGCGGCTATTGCCCAGCACATTGAGCAGCAGCTTCGAGCGGCGGTGGTTGCGCGCGGCGTCCAGCGCCAGCTTGTCGGTGGACACCAGGTGCTCGATGTAGGCGTTGTCGTTGGTACGCATGACCGGCTCGCCGTTCTCGAAGCGGTACAGGCGCGAGTCGCCGACGTGGGCCCAGACCGCCTCGCCGTGCGGGGAGAGCAGCAGGCCGACGAAGCTGGCGTGCGCTTCCTCGCCGGTGGTGACCGCATTCATCTTGATGACGAGATGGGTCTCTTGCACGATGTCGCGCAGCAGCTGGGCCAGGCGCTCGGGATTGGGCGTGTCGCCCGGCTTGAAACTGTCGAACACCTGCTGGGCCGTATGCAACACCTGTTCGGCGCCTGCCGGGCCGTTGATGCCGTCCGACAGCAGCGCCAGCACGTGGCCGGGGGCACGCGCGCCTGTCAATACGGCGACGCGGTCGTTCTGGCGCGGACGGTTGCCGATGTGTTGTGCGGTTCCCGCCTCGATCTTGAAGAGATTCATAAACTTTGATGCTTTCCGTGGCTTGAGAGCCAATCTTTGTTGGCGGCAACGTCGCTCTGGATTAAACTATGCACCGAGATGCCACCGTGTTGCAAGCCGTAAGGAACACGCCGGCACCGCGCTCCCCGCGGTCCGCCACCGCCCCGCCTGTTGAAAAACTCGTTTGGAACCGCCATCATGACCGATGTCCAAGACATCCAGCGCCGCATTATTGAACTCGACGTCGAACACCGCGACCTGGACGCAGTCATTGCCATGCTGACCGCGGACGGCCATGCCGACCAGCTCCAGTTGCGCCGCCTGAAAAAGCGTAAACTGCAGCTGAAAGACCATATCACCTTGCTGAAGATGCAACTCGTGCCGGACGTGCCGGCCTGATCGTCTTCAGCTTCCGCATTTGAGAAGCGCGCCCATTTTGACCGATCATTTACCTGTGCCCGGCGCTGCCGACGGCGCGCCAGCCGACTATTCCCCTGAGCCGGCCGGCAAGTACGATGCCGAGCTCGACCGCCTGTTCGGGATCGGCGGCCCGCTCGCGCCCGCCGTCGGCACCTTCAAGCCGCGCACCTCGCAGACCGAGATGGCCAAGGCCATCGCCAGCGCGATCGACGGCCAGCAAGTCCTGATGGCCGAGGCCGGCACCGGTACGGGCAAGACCTTCGCCTACCTGGTGCCGGCGCTGCTCTGGGGCGGCAAGACCATCGTCTCGACCGGCACCAAGAACCTGCAGGACCAGCTGTTCCTGCGCGACATCCCGACCATCCGCCAGGCCCTCAAGGCGCCGGTGTCGGTCGCGTTGCTCAAAGGCCGCTCGAACTACGTCTGCCACTTCCACCTGGAACGCACGCTGCAGAACGGCCGCCTGACCTCGCGCGACGACGTCGGCCACCTGCGCGAGATCTCGCGCTTCATCAAGATGAGCAATTCCGGCGACAAGGCCGAGCTGGCCAAGGTGCCGGAAAATGCCTCGGTCTGGAACCTGGTGACGTCCACGCGCGATACCTGCATGGGCGCCGAGTGCCAGTACTACCAGGACTGCTTCGTAATGAAGGCGAGGAGGGAAGCCCAGCAGGCGGACGTGGTCGTGGTCAACCACCACCTGTTCTTCGCCGACGTGGCGCTGAAGGACACCGGCGTGGCCGAGCTGCTGCCTTCGGCCAATACCGTCATTTTCGACGAGGCGCACCAGCTGCCCGATACCGCGACCCTGTTCTTCGGCCAGTCGGTTTCGACCTCCCAGGTGCTGGAATTGTGCCGCGACGTGCTGGCCGAGGGCTTGGCCCATGCGCGCGGCGGTCCGGACTGGGCCAAGGTCGTGACTGTCGTGGAAAAGGCCGCGCGCGACCTGCGCCTGACCTTCCCGGAAGGCGGCACGCGCATGTCGCTGCCGCAGGTGCCGCCGACCTCCAGCTTCTTCCCCGCGCTCGACAAGCTCAAGGAAGAGCTCGACGGCCTTATCGACGTGCTCGAAGAGCAGGCCGAGCGCGCCGAAACCCTGGAAGCCTGCCGCGTGCGCGCGGTCGAGTTGAAGGCTGCCTATGACGCCTGGAAGTCCGATCCAAAAGCCAAGGTCCCCGAAAGCGAGCAGGCGGTGCTGTGGGTCGAGGCCTTCAATTCTTCGCTTCAATTGCACAAGACCCCGCTGTCGATCGCGCCGATCTTCCAGAACCAGCGCGAAGGCACGCCGCGCAGCTGGATTTTTACTTCGGCAACGCTGGCGGTGAAGAACGATTTCAAGCATTTCTCCGACCAGATGGGTCTCACCGGCGAGCCGGCGCGCACCTGGCCGAGCCCGTTCAACTATGGCGAGCAGGGCGTGCTCTACGTGCCGACCGGTTTGCCGGAGCCGAACTCGATGGGCTACACGGATGCGGTGGTCGACTGCGCGCTGCCCGTGATCGAAGCGGCCGGCGGACGCACCTTCTTCCTGTGCACGACGATTCGCGCCGTGAACCGCGTGGCCGAGCGCCTGCGCACGGAATTTGCCGAGCGGGGCCTGGACTTCCCCCTGTTCGTGCAGGGCGAGCGCGGCCGTACCGAACTGCTCGACTCCTTCCGCAATGCCGGCAATGCGGTGCTGGTGGGCAGCCAGAGTTTCTGGGAAGGCGTGGACGTGCGCGGCGATGCCTTGTCGCTCGTAATCATCGACAAGCTGCCTTTCGCCCCGCCGGACGATCCGGTGCTCGCGGCACGCATCGAGGTGATGGAAAAGCAGGGCATGAACGGCTTCATGCACCATCAGTTGCCGGAAGCGATCATCACGCTGAAGCAGGGCGCCGGGCGCTTGATCCGCGACGTCGATGACCGTGGGGTGCTGATGATTTGCGATCCGCGCCTGATCAGCAAGCCGTATGGGCGGCGGATCTGGCAGAGTTTGCCGCCGTTCAAGCGGACCAGGGTGCAGGAAGAAGTTCTCGCCTTCTTCAAGCCGGCAGCGGAATAATCGCTTGGCTTGATATATACACGTAGGGTGGGCGGGTTCCCCGCCCACGCGGTGATAGTTATCAGCAAGATCATCCGGCGCGATAGCGGAGCTGTTATCGATCACCGCGTGGGCGGCAAAGCCGCCCACCTTACGTCCCCCCGGCAGGTATTAAGGGACGATGACGACTTTTCCGGTTACCTTGCGCTCGGCCATGTCGTTCAGGGCCTGCGCCGTCTCCCCCAGCGCATAACGCTTCGACACCAGCGGCTTCAACTTCCCCTCAGCCATCCAGCCCAGCATCTCGCGCATCGCCGCCAGATTCTTCTGCGGCTCGCGGCGCGCAAAGTCGCCCCAGAACACGCCGACCACCGACGCGCTCTTCAGCAGCATCAGGTTCCACGGCAGCTTCGGAATATCACCGGCCGCGAAGCCGACCACCAGGTGGCGCCCGCGATAGGCGATCGAGCGCAGCGCCGGCTCGCTGTACGGCCCGCCGACCGGATCGTAGATCACATCCGGCCCCTTGCCACCAGTTGCCGCCTTGAGCGCCTCGCGTAAATCTTCCTTCGTGTAGTCGATCAGCATGTCCGCGCCATGCTGGCGGCAGACTTCCAGCTTTTCCGGGCTGGACGCGGCCGCGATCACGCGTGCGCCCAGGGCCTTGCCGATCTCGATCGCCGCCAGGCCGACGCCGCCGGCCGCGCCCAGCACCAGCATGGTCTCGCCGGCCTGCAGCTGGCCGCGGTCGACTACCGCGTGGTGCGAGGTGCCGTAGGTGAGGGTGATGGCTGCGGCGGTGTCGAAGTCCATGCCGGGCGGCATGGGCATCAGGACGGCGGCCGGCGCGATCGCCTGCTGGGCAAAGGCGCCGGTCTGGGTAAAGCCGATCACGCGGTCGCCGACCGCGAACCCTTTCACTCCTTCGCCGACCGCGCGCACGACGCCGGCAAATTCATTGCCGGGCGTGAAGGGCAGCGGCGGTTTGACCTGGTACTTGCCCTGCACGGTGAGCACGTCCGGGAAATTGACCCCGGCCGCGCGCACGTCGACGGCGACGTCGCCCGGTCCGGGCACCAGGTCGGGCAAGTCTTGCAACTCGAGGCTGTCGGGCGGGCCCCAAGCCTTGCATACGATCGCTTTCATGTCATCTCCTTCTGTTGGTTTTGAACACGATTATGCCTCACGGAATTCAAATGCTGGCAATCGGACCGCGAGGCGGGCACGTTTGTGCACCCGCAAAATGATGAGGGATCGCGACGCTAGAGTGGTGGATGCGCATGCGGGCCGGCGAGCGCATTGACGAGGGGAATGGCAATGGCGATTCGGTACGGCTGCTTCTTCAGCTACGCCCACGGAAAACATGCGTTGATGCAGCGCTTCAAGACCGCGCTGGCGGATGCGCTGCACTGCTATCTCGAGCCCTATTTCGACACGGAGGACGAACTCTTCGTGGACACCGAGCAGCTCGGCGGCGGGGACGATCTCGACAGCAAGATCGCGCGCGCGATGTGCGAGAGCGTGTGCATGGTCCTGATCTACACGCCCAAATACGAAGCGCACGCCTATACGCGGCGCGAATACGAGGCCATGCGCCGGATCGAGGCCGAGCGCAGCCAGTGGTACACGCTGCCCAGCCACCTGATCATTCCGGTCATCATGACCCAGCACCCGGACCGCCTGCCGCCGCAGATCGCGTCCTCGAGCTTCTATGTGGATTTCTCGCATTTCACGATGGCCACGCCCGACCTGAAATCGAACCCGGATTTTCTGCCCGACATCGGCAAGATGGTGAAGCGGATCGCCACGCACTATCAGTACCAGAAAATGTACATGCCTCCCGGGCATGACTGCAACCAATTCGTGCTCCCCGATGTCCCACCCGAGTGGCGTGCCGTCCCGGATCTCACCTTCCCAAAAAAATGAGGAGCTCCATGGAAATCAACCGTTTGACGCTGCCGCCGATCGGCGGTCCCGGCGAAGTCACCACCTTCTATTCCTTCGAGAGCGGCGCCGCGCGCAGCATCGCGCTGGCCGACAGCGCGGTGCTGCTTGCCAGCCGCCAGAATGCGACGACGCCGGTCCTGATGATCGACTGGGACACCGAAGCGCCCGGCCTGCACCATCTGTTCCCGATGCGCGACGAGCGCTACGCAAGAGACGAGCATGCGCGCGCCGACGACCGCGCAGGTGCGCCGGCGCGCGCCGGCCGCGGCGTCCCGCACCGCCACGAGGGCGCGCGCTTCGAGGCGCCGCGCGCGGAGGCGCAGCGTCCGGGCCTGCTCGAATACTTCGAGGCCTGCCGCGAACAGTTGAAGGCCCTGGGGCGCACCGGCGGCGGCGACCACGAGGAGCGCGCCCGCCTGGTGCTGGAAGCGATCGACTGGGAAGCCTATGTCGAACGCGTGGATCAAAGCCGCACCTTGTACCTGATGCGCGCCGGCTGCTTCGACGACAGCTTCGGCGAGCGCGCCGACCGCATGGACTGGGACGGCCTGTTCGCCGCCTGTCCGGCCCTGTACCGCGCTTTCGCCGCCCACCTCACGCGCCACTTCCGGCACGTGCTGATCGATTGCCGCGGCGGGCGTTCGGCGGCGGTGAGCGTCTGCACGACCCTGCTGCCGGACCGCCTGGTCGGCCTGTTCACGCCGAACGGGCGCAGCCTGGAAGGGCTGGCCGGCGTCGTCACCCGCGCCATCGACTACCGCTGCAGCCACGAGGAGGCCCAGCGTTCGCTGCTGGTGTATCCGGTGCCCTGCGGCGTCGACGGCGTCGATGCCGAGCGGCGCCAGCTGTGGCGGCGCGGCGATCCGCAGCGCGGCATCGCCGGCTACCAGCCGCGCCTGGAACAGCTGCTGCGCGGCTGCTACGGCCTGTCGCAGCTCTCGCTCGACAGCTACCTCGACGAAGTCCAGCTGCACGGCGCACTGGCCAGCGGCGCGGCCCAGCACCTCGGCGCCTTGCCCGAGCGCGATGGCGACCGCCTGTCGCAAACCCGCGCGATCGAATCCCTGCTGGGGTGGATGGCGGCGGGACGCTTCCCGTGGCAGTCGCGCGCCGAGATCGCGCTGCTCGACGCCGTCGAGGCCGCGCGCATGCGCCTTGCCGGCGGCGCCCGCCAGGAGGGCGCGCCGGACGCCTTCGATCCGAACGGGGTGCTGCTGGCGCGCGAACTGCTGCGCCTGGGCGAACACCACCTGCACGCCGGACGCACGGGCAGTGCCTGCGACTGCTTCGCCGAAAGCACCACGCTGCGCCAGCACCTGCTCGGCGACGGCCATCCGGATACCCGCGCCAGCCGCGCCGCGCTGGCGGCCGTGCTGCGCGACAGCGGCCGCCTGCGCGAAGCGCGCCAGCAATACGAGGCGCTGCTCGAACACTGCACGGGCGCCGCCGGTCCCGACCATCCGGAAACCCTGGCCGCGCGCGCCGGCCTGGCCGCCACGCTCGCGCGCCTGGACGAGTTCGGGCAGGCGATGCAGCTGCACGACGCCGTGCTCGACGCCTGCGAGCGCCTCTACGGTCCCGAGCACATCGCCACCTTCGACGCCGTCGCCGCGCAGGCCCGCACCCTGGCCCTGCAGGGCGAGTATTCGCGCGCGCGCATGCTCTACGAGCGCGTGCTGGAGGGGCGCCAGCGCGTGCTCGGCACCGAACACGAGGACACGCTGCGCTGCACCCAGCAACTGGCAACGCTGCTGCGCGACATGGGCGACCTCGGCAACGCGCGCAAGCTGCAGGAAAGCGTGGTGCGGGTGCGCGAACGCCAGGCCGGGCCGGATGCCGGCGCAACCCTGCAGGCGCGCGAGGCGCTGGCCGAGATCTTCGCGGCCCAGGGCGACCTCGGCGCGGTACGCGACATGCAGCAGTCGCTCGCCATGGCGCGCGAGCAGCGCCTCGGTTCCGAGCATCCCGACACCCTCGGGGTCCTGCTGCGCCTGGCCTCGACGCTGAGCCAGCAGGGCGAACTCGAGGAGGCGCGGCGCCTGCAGCAGCACGTGGTGAGCCTGCACGAGCGCCTGCGCGGCATGGACGACCACGAAACCCTGCGCAGCAAGCAGATGCTGGCCCAGACCCTGTCGAGCCAGGGCAACAAGGTGGCTGCGCGCCGCCTCGAACAGAGCGTGGAGGAGGGCGGCAACCGCCTGCTGCAGCTGCGGGCGATGTCCGCCGGGCCCTATGATGCGCCGGGCGACGCTTCGCCGGGCGACGCTTCGCCGCGCGACGCTTCCCCTGCTGGCTTGCCTGCCGGACTCCCGAGCCCGATCCTCCCCGGCGCCAGGGCAGGAGGCATGCGTGCGGCCGGCCTCGGCGCCGGGCCGGTTCCGGCAGCGCAGGAGCCGATCGAACACAAGCTCGGGCAGCTGCACAAGCTGGTCGAGGGCGGACGGGGCAGGGAAGCGCGGCAGCTTGCCGACAGCCTGCGCGACCTCATCCTGCGCCCGACCGTGTCGCAGGCGCTGCGGCGGCGCGGGGTGGCGCTGATCAAACAGGTTTATCAGGATGACAACGACAAGGATGCGCTGCTGGCCTTTGCCGAGGACGAGGTGGCATTGCTGGAAGGGGCGTTGATCGAAGCATCCGGCGGACGCCCGCTGGCACTACGCTGAGGCGGCGCCGGGGCGCTGACAAGCTGGCAAGAACGGGGCATGGCGTCGTTTCCGGGCAACGCCGCCATGCCTCTATGCCGCCCCGCAGGGCAGAATTTATCTGCCCCGAATGCGTGTTCAAAGCGTTGCTTCAGGTAAAATCGCTGGATGCGAATTCTTATCAGTAATGACGACGGCTATCTCGCCCCTGGTATTAACGCCCTGGCGGAAGCCTTGACGAGCATCGCCGAAATCATCGTGGTCGCCCCCGACAGCAACCGCTCGGGCGCGTCGAACTCCTTGTCGCTCGACCGTCCGCTGACGGTCAACCGCGCGGCCAATGGTTTCTATTTCGTCAACGGCACCCCGACCGATTGCGTGCACATCGCACTGACCGGCATGGGCGACGCCTTGCCCGACCTGGTCGTTTCCGGCATCAATAACGGCCAGAACATGGGCGACGACACCCTGTATTCCGGCACAGTCGCAGCGGCAACCGAAGCCTACCTGTTCGGCATCCCGGCGATCGCATTCTCCCAGGTGCATCACGGCTGGGAACACCTCGATGCCGCCGCCCGCGTCGCGCGCGAGGTGGTGCTGCGCAAGTTCGACATGCTGCCGTCGCCCTTCCTGCTGAACGTGAATATCCCGAACCTGCCTTATGAGGCAATGGGTCCGCTGACCCCGACCCGCCTCGGCCGCCGCCACCAGGCTGAGCCGGTGATCCGCTCGCAGGATCCGCGCGGGCGCGAGATTTTCTGGATCGGCGCACCCGGCGCCTGCCGCGATGCCAGCGAGGGCACGGATTTCCACGCCACCCAGAACGGAATGGTCTCGATCACGCCGCTGCAGATCGACCTGACGCACCAGTCCCAGCTCGCCATGCTGAAGCAGGGGCTGGCATGAACGAGCGGAACAAAAGCGGCAGCACCTTCCCGCTGCCGCTGTCCTCGGTGACGGGCGGCGGCGCCGCGCGCAAACCGGCGACCCCGGCGCCGATCGCCACGCCCCAGACCGCGACCCGCAATGCCGCGCACGCCGTCGGCGGCGCCCAGCCGCCGAAAGCGCCGCAGCCAGGACCCAAGCTGCCCGGTTATGCTGCGCCGGCCACCCAGAGCGCACCGGCCGCCCAGCGCTCGGACCTGATGGCGACCGAGGCGATCCGCCGCGCCATGGTGGCACGGGTGGCAAGCCAGGGCGTGCGCGACCATCTGGTGCTGGCCGCGCTGGCCGCCGTGCCGCGCCACCTGTTCGTCGAGCCGGCGCTGTCGAGCCAGGCGTATATCGACGCCTCGCTGCCGATCGGCCACCACCAGACCATTTCCCAGCCGTACATCGTGGCCAGGATGATCGAAGCCATGAGCGACGGCCGGCAATTGCACCGCGTGCTCGAAATCGGCACCGGCTGCGGCTACCAGGCCGCGGTACTGGCGCGCGTCGCGACCGAGGTGTATTCGATCGAGCGCATCAAGCCGCTGCACGAGCTGGCCAAGGCCAATTTGCGGCCCTTGCGCCTGTCCAACCTGCGCTTGCACTACGGAGATGGTATGCTCGGGCTCGCGCAAGTTGCGCCATTCGACGGTATCATCCTCGCCGCGGCCGGGATGGAAGTGCCGCGTGCCCTGCTCGAACAGCTCGCCATCGGCGCGCGCCTGGTGGCCCCGGTCGGCGGCCAGGTTCAACACCTGCAGCGGATCACCCGTACCGGCAAGTCGGAATGGGTCAGCGAAACCCTGGAATCCTGCCATTTCGTGCCTTTGCGCCCCGGCACCGTCTGATTCCGGCCGGTTCCGTTCTGGCTGCATAGCAAGTAAGAATATTTGATGAGAATGAAACAAACACCCCGCTTAGTCCTATTGACTCTCACGCTCGGCCTGGTTGCCGGCTGTAACACCACCTCCCGCCAGGCGCCGGTCATCGAGCGTCCGGTCGGTTCCTCCACCGCCAAGGCACGTCCGGCGCCCGTGCGCGAAGCGCCGCAGGATGCCAAGGGCACCTATACCGTGCGCCGCGGCGACACCCTGCTGCGCATCGCTTTCGACCATGGCCAGAGCTACCGCGACCTGGTCGCCTGGAACAACCTGGCCGACCCGGACGACATCAAAGTCGGGCAAGTGCTGCGCGTGGCGCCGAACGAGCGCCAGGCCAGCAGCACGACGGTCGTGACGACGCCGGTGCCGATGCCGCCGGACAGCCGTCCCGCGGTGCCGCGCAAGACCGCGCCGCGCGCCGACAAGAAGGCCTACGAGGACACCGCCGACGCGCGCAGCGACAAGGCCGGCGAACGCGCCGAGACCGTCGCCGCCGCGGCGGCACCGGCGCCGGCCGTCGCCGTGGCCGCAGCCGGTTCGCGCGTGGGCAGCACCGTCACCGCGACCGACGACGAGAAACTGAGCTGGATGTGGCCGTCGGACGGGCGCATCATCGCCACCTTCGACGAAGGCAAGAGCAAGGGCATCGATATCGCGGGCCGCGCCGGACAGCAAGTCATGGCGGCGGGCGCCGGCAAAGTAATGTACGCTGGTAGCGGCATCCGAGGTTATGGTAACCTCGTCATCGTCAAACACAGCAACAGCTTGCTGTCGGCCTATGCCCATAACCGCGCGATCGTCGTCAAAGAAGGCGATAACGTGGCAAAAGGGCAAGTGATCGCCGAAATGGGCGATTCCGACGCCGAGACGGTGAAGCTGCATTTCGAGATTCGCCAGCAGGGCAAACCGGTCGATCCGTCGAGGTTCCTGCCCAGCCGCTAGGGGAAGCGTGTGAAAAAAATCGTCAGGGCAAGGCGCATCGTCGAAGACAGTACGCGGGTACGGCGAGACGATGCAACGCCGCCATGGCGAGTTTTTTCACACGCTCGTAGAGAGGGCCAATGACGCTGCCGCCGCACTCCCAGGACAAAGACGCATCTGATAACCAATCGGACGAACTGCCTGACGAACTGGACGGCGAAGGCGCGTCGGGTTTCGGCGCCGAAGCGGGACGCGACGGCGCCGACGCCGAGCCGCTGCTGCCCGGCGCCGCCGCCGAGGTCGACAGCGTCGACGAACTCAAGAAGGTGCTGGCGGCCGAGCTCTCGACCGATACCACCCAGCACTACCTGAACCAGATCGGCACGCGGCCGCTCCTGTCGGCCCAGCAGGAATCGCATTACGCGACCCTGGCCAAGGCGGGCGATTTCGAGGCCCGCCAGAAGATGATCGAGCACAACCTGCGGCTCGTCGTCTCGATCGCCAAGCACTACATCAACCGCGGCGTGGTCCTGCTCGACCTGATCGAGGAGGGCAACATCGGCCTGATGCGCGCCATCGACAAGTTCGAGCCGGAGCGCGGTTTCCGCTTTTCCACCTACGCCACCTGGTGGATTCGCCAGAGCATCGAGCGCGCCATCATGAACCAGGCGCGGACGGTGCGCCTGCCGGTGCACATGGTGCGCGAACTGAACGCCGTGCTGCGCGCCAAATACCACCTGGAAGCCCAGCACCATGACGGCAAGGATGCCAGCGTCGAGGACATTGCCAGCCTGGTCGGGCGGCCGCCGGAAGAGGTGCAGGACATCCTGGCCCTGTCCGAGCACGCGGCTTCGCTCGATGCCCCGCTCGACAACGATCCCGGTTCCAGCCTGATGGACATGCTGCCGGGCGAGCTCGACGACGCGCCCGACGCGCGCGCCGAACAGCACGAAATGACGGAACTGGTGCGCGACTGGCTGACGCGCCTGCCGGAGAAGCAGCGCCTGGTCGTGATGCGCCGCTTCGGCCTCGATAACGACGATCCGGCCACGCTCGAGACCCTGGCCGAGGAGATGGGCGTGACGCGCGAGCGGGTGCGCCAGATCCAGCAGGAGGCGCTGGTCAAGCTGAAGCGGGCGATGGCGGCCCGTGGCGTCGTGCGCGATTCCTTGCTATGATTCCGCGGATTTTCGGCTTGCTTCGTGCCATGTAATCGGCACGCCACCCACTATTCCTCATTCTTTAGGTCCGCGCGGATTCGCCGTCCGCGTCATATTCAATGCAAGAAACATTCATCGACATTAAATCCCTCGACGCGGACGCCCGCGGCGTCGGCCACCTCGAGAACGAGGACGGCAGCCCAGGCAAGGTCATCTTCGTCGAGGACGCGCTGCCGGGCGAGCGCGTCAGCTACGAGGTCAAGCGCAAGAAGAAGAACTGGGAAGCGGGCCGCATGGTCACCCTGCAGCGCGCTTCCTCGATGCGGGTCGAGCCGCGCTGCGAGCATTTCGGCTACTGCGGCGGCTGCTCGATGCAGCACCTGGAGCCGACCGCCCAGGTCGCGATCAAGCAGCGCACGCTGGAAGACAATCTGTGGCACCTGTCGAAGGTGAAGGCGGAAAACATCATGCGTCCGATGTACGGGCCGACCTGGGGCTACCGCTTCCGCGCGCGCCTGTCGGTGCGCCACGTCGAGAAGAAGGGCACGGTGCTGGTCGGCTTCCACGAGCGCGCGTCCTCCTACGTGGCCGACATCCGCTACTGCCACATCCTGCCGCCGCACCTGGGCGGCATGCTGATGCCGCTGCGCGAGCTGGTCGGTTCGCTGTCGATCTACAACCAGATGCCGCAGATCGAAGTGGCCGTCGGCGAAGAGACGACGGCGCTGGTACTGCGCATCATGGCGCCGCTGAGCAAGAAGGACGAGGAGCTGGTCAAGGCTTTCGCCGACGAGTGGGGCATCCAGTGGTGGCTGCAGCCGAAGGGCCCGGATACCGTCTACCCGTTCTATCCGCTCGACAAGGAACTGTATTACACGCTGCCCGAGTTCGGCGTGCGCATGCCTTTCAAGCCGACCGATTTCACCCAGGTGAACCACCAGATCAACCGCGCCCTGGTGCACAAGGCGCTGACCCTGCTGGAAGTGCAGCCGCAAGACCGCGTGGCCGACCTGTTCTGCGGCCTCGGCAATTTCACGCTGCCGCTCGCGACGCAGGCGCGGGAAGTGGTCGGCATCGAAGGCAGCACCGTGCTCAGCACGCGCGCACTGGAAAACGCCAAGGCCAACGGCCTGTCGGAGAAGACGACTTTCTACACGCGCAACCTGTTCGAGGTGACGCCGGAAGACCTGGTCGCCCTCGGCCGTTTCGACCGCATGCTGATCGACCCGCCGCGCGACGGCGCGATCGCGCTGGCGCTGGCGATGGCCGAGCTGCGCGAGAGCGGCAAGACGGAATTCCTGCCGCAGCGCATCGTCTACGTCTCGTGCAGCCCCTCGACGTTGGCGCGCGACGCCGGCATCCTGGTGCACCGCGCCGGTTACGTGATGAAGAAGGCGGGCGTCGTGAACATGTTCCCGCACACCTCGCACGTAGAATCGATCGGCGTGTTCGAACTGGCATAAGCTTTCGTAGGGTGGGCATTCATGCCCACGCGGTACGGCGGGCGCGCCGTCGAGACGATTCGAACGGCCAAAAAAAAAGCCGACCCGCAGGTCGGCTTTTTCATTTCAGCGGGAAGCGATCAGTCGTCGCCGCCCACGATGCCCAGCAGGCGCAGCAGGCTGGTGAAGATGTTGTACACGTCCAGGTAGATCGCCAGGGTCGCCGAGATGTAGTTGGTCTCGCCGCCGTTCACGATGCGCTGCACGTCGTACAGGATGAAGGCCGAGAAGATACCGATCGCGAGCACCGACACCACGATCGAGATGACCGACATCTGCAGGAAGATGTTGGCGACGGCCGCCAGCAGCAGCACGATCACGCCCGCGAACAGCCAGCTGCCCATGCCCGAGAAATCGCGCTTGGTGGTGGTGGCGATGCTGGCCATGACGGCGAACACGACCGCGGTGCCGCCGAAGGCGGTCATGATCAGCTGGCCGCCGTTGCCGTAGCCCAGGGTGTGGCGCAGCAGCGGGGTGAGCATCAGGCCCATGAAGAAGGTGAAGCCGAGCAGCACGAACACGCCGACGGCCGAGTCCTTGGTCTTTTCGATCGCGAACATGAAGCCGAAGGCGATCGCCATGAAGACGATGAAGCCCATGAAGCCGCTGAACATCGGCAGCGCCAGCGAGACGCCGACATAGGCGCCCAGCACCGTCGGAATCATCGACAGCGCGAGCAGCCAGAAGGTATTGCGCAGTACTTTGTTGCGCGTGACCTGGCTGTACGCCACGTCATAAGCAGGTTGCTTTTGCAGAATGGGATTCATGATCGCTCCGGTTGGGTAAATATGTATTGCCACTCAAGCATAGCATGGGGCTGTTGGTTGTAAACCGCCCTTAAGCCTTGCATAAGCCGTTCGCACCAGAAAGGGGAGCGAATGGCCACATTGACAAGGCGGTTTTTCGCCGCCACTCTACCACTTTGGTCCTTGCCGCCGCAATATCGGCTATATGGGGAGAGGTATGGTAAAATCAAAGGTTGATTGAGTTCTTACTTTCTCGATTTAAACCTTTCTTTTTATTGGAGTTTTACATGGCAATCGAACGCACCCTGTCGATCATCAAACCAGACGCAGTTGCAAAAAACGTGATCGGCCAAATCTACAGCCGCTTCGAAAACGCTGGCCTGAAGATCGTTGCTGCCCGCATGACCCAACTGACCCGCGAACAAGCTGAAGGCTTCTACGCCGCTCACAAAGAGCGCGGCTTCTTCAACGACCTGGTGAACTTCATGGTCTCCGGTCCTGTCATGATCCAGACCCTGGAAGGCGAAAACGCCGTGCTGGCACACCGCGACCTGATGGGCGCGACCGATCCGAAGAAAGCAGAAAAAGGCACCATCCGCGCCGATTTCGCCGATTCGATCGATGCCAACGCCGTCCACGGTTCGGACGCTGTCGAAGCTGCAAAAGTTGAAATCGCCTACTTCTTCCCAGAACTGAAGTAATCGATTCTCGTATTACACACCGCTCGCTTGATTGCCCCGGGCCCTGCGAGCGGGGTTGCATCACTTTTTAGTATTAGGAACAACATGACGACTCTCACCAACCTGCTGGACTTCGATCCCGCGCAACTCGTCGCCTACTGCGCCGAATTGGGTGAGAAGCCGTTCCGCGCCAAGCAGCTTCAGCGCTGGATCCACCAGTTCGGCGCCGGCAACTTCGACGACATGACGGATCTCGCCAAGTCGCTGCGCGAAAAACTCAAGACCCGCGCCGAGATTCGCGCGCCGGGCATCATCAGCGACCACACCTCGACCGACGGTACCCGCAAGTGGCTGGTCGACGTCGGCAACGGCAATGCGGTCGAAACCGTGTTCATCCCGGAAGAAAACCGCGGCACGCTGTGCATCTCCACGCAGGCCGGCTGCGCCGTCAACTGCCGCTTCTGCTCGACCGGCAAGCAGGGCTTCAACCGCAATCTCACCGTGGCCGAGATCATCGGCCAGCTGTGGATGGCCGAGTTCGAACTGCGCCGCACCAAGGGCATCGAGCCCGGCCCGAAGGGCGAACGCCAGATCACCAACGTGGTCATGATGGGCATGGGCGAGCCGCTGCTGAACTACGAACCGACCGTCACCGCGCTGAAACTCATGCTCGACGATAACGCCTACGGCCTGTCGCGCCGCCGCGTGACCCTGTCGACCTCGGGCGTGGTGCCGAACATCGACAAGCTGTCCCAGGATGTACCTGTGGCGCTGGCGGTCTCGCTGCACGCCTCGAACGATGCGCTGCGCGACATCCTGGTGCCGCTGAATAAGAAGTATCCGCTGCGCGAACTGATGGCCGCCTGCAAGCGCTATCTCGAATTCGCGCCGCGCGATTTCATCACCTTCGAGTACTGCATGCTGCACGAGTTCAACGACAGCGACGAGCATGCGCGCGAACTGATCGCGCTGGTGAACGATCCGGTCGTCGGCGTGAACTGCAAGTTCAACCTGATCCCGTTCAACCCGTTCCCGGAATCGGGCCTGACGCGCTCGAAGAATCCGCGCATCAAGGCCTTCGCCGAGATCCTGATGAACGCCGGCATCGTGACCACCGTGCGCAAGACGCGCGGCGACGACATCGACGCCGCCTGCGGCCAGCTGGCCGGCGAGGTGCAGGACCGCACCCGCGTCGCCCAGCGCATGGAAAAGATGGCCGAATACCAGAAGAAGTTCGGCGCCGATTTCGGACGCATCGTGGAGATTCCTTCTTGATCGTGACGACGCCAGTGCGCGGCATGGTGAACCGCTTCGCGGCAGCGCTTGCGCTGTGCCTGCTTGCGGCCTGCGCCGCGCCCGGCAATGGCGCCGGCGAACTGAAGACGGCCTCCGACCAGACCGCGAACGAGAAGCGCGCCCTGATCCGCCTGCAGCTGGCGGTCGGCTACTACCAGCAGGGCAAGTACGACATCGCCCTCGACGAGGTCAAGCAGGCGATCAACGCCGACCCCGACTACGCCGACGCCTACGGCATGCGCGCGCTGATCTACACGGCGATGGGACAGGTGCCGCTGGCCGACGACAACTACCAGCACGCGCTGCGCCTGGCGCCGCGCAATCCCGAGCTGGCGAACAACTACGGCGCCTTCCTGTGCCAGACGGCGAACCGTCCGCAAGAGGCCATGCGCCAGTTCGAGGCGGCGCTGAAGAACCCGTCCTACCAGACGCCGGTGAGCGCGCTGGTGAACGCGGGCGTGTGCAGCCTGAAAACGAAGAATATCGATGCGGCCGAGCGCTACCTGCTCGACGCACTGCGTTACCAGCCCGACCTGCCGGCCGTCTCGAGCGGACTGGCGCGGGTCTATTTCGAGCGGCGCGATTACCAGCGCGCCGGTTTTTTCATTAACCGCCTGACAGAAGTGTCGAAGCTCGACAACCTGTCCGCCGACGCGCTGTGGCTCGCCCTGCGGGTGCAGCGCAAACTGGGCGAACGCTCGATGGAGGCCAGCCTGGTGGCGCAGTTGCGGCGGCGCTTCCCCGGCTCGCCCGAATACCTGGCGTACGAGCGCGGGGCTTTCGATGAGTGAGACGACAATGACTTCAGAGCGCACGGAACAAAGCGCCCCTTCGAACCAACACCACAGCCATCCGGGTGCGACCCTGTCGACCCAACGCGAATCGATGGGCTGGACGGTCGAGCAGGTGGCCGAGCAGCTCAAGCTGGCGCCGCGCCAGGTGGTGGCGATCGAAGCGGGCGACTATGCAGCTTTGCCGAGTCCGGCCGTGACGCGCGGTTTCGTGCGCGCCTACGCCAAGATCCTGCGGCTCGATCCGGCCCCGCTGGTGGCGATGATCCCGATGGACAATCCGGTGCCGGTGGAAACCGGCGCCGTGCGCAGCAACCGTCCGACCTCGTTCTCGCATTCGCGCTATCCGACCCACGGCAAGCGTTCCAGCCTGCCGCTGGCCTGGATCGCCAGCGTCGTGGTCGTGGCCGCTTGCGCGGGCGCTGCCTGGCATTTCGGCCTGGTTTCGCTGCCGGGCAGCCAGGCCCCAGGCAACGAAGCCGTGCTGGCCGGTCCGGCCGAGACCACCACCGCAACGGCACCTGCCGCCGATACGGTGCATAACCCGACCGTTCCGCTGATCTCGGTGCCGGCCCCGGCCGACGCGAATGCCACCGGCGCCGCACCGGCAGCCGGTGTCACGGGCGCAACGGCGACGCCGCCGGCCCCGGCCGCGGTCACGCCGCCGGCAGCGACGACGACGCCGGGCGCTGTCGCCGGTACCCCGGCAGCAGTCACGACGGCACCGGCAACGCCAGCCACCGCGACCCCGGCGCCGGCTGCGGCCACGCCGGCTGCCGCGCCGGCCGCCGAAGGCGCCAACACCCTGGTGCTGACCGTGCGCGAAGATTCGTGGATCGAAGTCAAGCCGCAAGGCGGCCGCGCCCTGATCTCGCGCCTGGTAAAAGCCGGCAGCACCGAAACCGTCGAAGTGCCGGGCACGGCGACCCTGGTGGTCGGCAACCCAAGCGGCGTCTCGGCCACGCTGCGCGGCGCCGCCGTCGCCTTGCCCGCGGTGCCGGGCAAGACAATCTCCCGCGTAACCCTGAAGTAAAACAGAGTGTAGCCCCGGCACCGCCCGGGGCAGGGCGGCATCGAGACGACGCCCCAACAAGGACAACGAGCAAAGCATGACTTCTACGAACCTGCCAATTCCTTCCGGCCCGATGGCGCGCCGCGCCGCGCGCCGCGTGCTGGTCCAGCACGGCGAGCGCAAGGTCTGGATCGGCGGCGACGCCCCGGTCGTGGTGCAGTCGATGACCAACACCGACACCGCCGACGTGATCGGCACCGCCATCCAGATCAAGGAGCTGGCGCGCGCCGGCTCCGAGATGGTGCGCCTGACCGTGGACAAGCCGGAAGCGGCCGCCGCCGTGCCGCTGATCCGCGAACAGCTCGACCGCATGGAAATCGACGTGCCGCTGGTCGGCGATTTTCATTACAACGGCCACATCCTGCTGCGCGACTTCCCCGAGTGCGCGGCAGCGCTGTCGAAGTACCGCATCAATCCCGGCAACGTGGGGCAGGGCGCCAAGCGCGACACCCAGTTCGCCCAGATGATCGAGATCGCAATCAAGCACGACAAGCCGGTGCGCATCGGCGTCAACTGGGGCAGCCTCGACCAGTCGCTGCTGGCGCGCATCATGGACGAGAACGCCGCACGCGCGAATCCGTTCAGCGCCCAGGCCGTGATGTACGAAGCCCTGATCACCTCGGCGATCGAAAACGCGGTAAAGGCCGAAGAGATTGGCCTGGCCAAGGACAAAATCATCCTGTCGTGCAAGGTCTCGGCCGTGCAGGACCTGATCGCGGTCTACCGTGAACTGGCGCGCCGCTGCGATTACCCGCTGCACCTGGGCCTGACGGAAGCCGGCATGGGCAGCAAGGGCATCGTGGCCTCGACCGCGGCCCTGTCGGTGCTGCTGCAGGAAGGCATCGGCGACACCATCCGCGTCTCGCTGACCCCGGAGCCGGGCGGCGACCGTACGAAGGAAGTGGTCGTGTCGCAGGAAATCCTGCAGACCATGGGTCTGCGCAAATTCACCCCGATGGTGATCGCCTGCCCGGGCTGCGGCCGCACGACCTCGACCGTGTTCCAGGAACTGGCCGACAACATCCAGACCTTCCTGCGCGACTCGATGCCGGAATGGAAGAAGTCCTACCCGGGCGTGGAAGCGATGAACGTGGCCGTAATGGGCTGCATCGTGAACGGTCCGGGCGAATCGAAGCACGCGAATATCGGCATCAGCCTGCCGGGTACAGGCGAATCGCCGGCGGCGCCGGTGTTCGTCGACGGGCAGAAGGTGGCGACGCTGCGCGGCGAGCGGATCGTCGACGAGTTCCAGAACATCGTTTTGGAATACGTCAAAAAGAATTACGGCCGCGCGACCGAAATCATCGCCTAACGTAGGGTGGAGTCCTGACTCCACGCGGTGCTGAGCATGCACGCCGCAACACAGATCGAATGCCGTACGCGTGGAGTCAGGACTCCACCCTACAAATAGAAGAAGCTGACAATGTCCAAACCAGAAAAAATCGTCGCCATCAAAGGCATGAACGACATCCTCCCAAGCGATGCACCACTGTGGGAGCTGTTCGAAAACACCGCTGAAACGATCCTGAAAAGCTACGGCTACCAGAAGATCGTCACCCCGATCGTCGAGGAAACCGGCCTCTTCAAGCGCGCCATCGGCGCCGTCACCGACATCGTCGAAAAGGAAATGTATTCCTTCACCGACTCGATGAACGGCGACGAGCTGACCCTGCGTCCTGAAGGCACGGCCGGCGTCGTGCGTGCGGTGCTCGAGCACAACATGGTCTATGACGGTCCGAAGCGCCTCTGGTACAAGGGCCCGATGTTCCGCCACGAGCGTCCGCAGCGCGGCCGCTATCGCCAGTTCTTCCAGTTCGGCGCGGAAGCCGTCGGCTTCACCGGCCCGGACATCGACGCCGAGCTGATCATGCTGTGCCGCCGCCTGTGGGACGACCTGGGCCTGCAGAACGTGCGCCTGGAGCTGAACTCGATCGGCAATGCCGAGGAGCGCCTGCGCCACCGCGCCGACCTGATCGCCTATTTCGAACAACACGCCGAGATCCTCGACGCCGAAGCGCAGCGCCGTCTGCACAGCAATCCGCTGCGCATCCTCGACACCAAGAACCCGACCATGCAGGAAATGGTGAACGGCGCGCCGCAGCTGCTGTCCTACCTGGGCGAAGAGTCGCTGGCCCACTTCGAAGGCGTCAAGCGCCTGCTCGACCGTAACAACGTGCAGTACACCGTCAACCCGCGCCTGGTGCGCGGCCTCGATTACTACAACCGCACCGTGTTCGAATGGGTCACCGAGGAACTCGGCTCGCAGGGCACGATCTGCGCCGGCGGCCGCTACGATCCGCTGATCGAGCAGTTCGGCGGCAAGGCGACCCCGGGCGTCGGTTTCGCGATGGGCATCGAGCGCATCATCGAGCTGATGAAGGGCCTGGGCGAACCGGCCCAGCCGAGCCAGTGCGACGTCTACATGGTGCACCAGGGAGAAGAGGCGCAGGTGCAGGCCTTCATCCTGGCCGAGCGCCTGCGTGATGCCGGCCTCGACGTTGTGTTACATTGCGCAACGCCAACGGGTGCAGGCAGCTTCAAGAGCCAGATGAAGAAGGCCGACGGCAGCGGCGCGTCCTTCGCCGTGATCCTGGGCGAGGACGAAGTGGCGAACAATGTCGCGGCTGTAAAATCGCTGCGCGGCGAAGCGGGCGAGCAGCAGCAGGCCACCGTCGCCTTCGATGCCGTGGTCGACCACATCGTCGATGCGATCGTGGGCGACCACGATCATGACCACGATCACGTGCATTACCATCCGTAAGTAAGTAAAAGCAGGCAAGAGACCGATTCACCTTATAACGACTAGACGAACGACATGGCATACGACCTCGAAGAACAGGAACAGATAGCGACTTTCAAGGCTTTCTGGTCCAAGTACGGCAACCTGATCACCTGGGTGCTGATCCTCGCCCTGGGCGCCTTTGCCGCCTACAACTTCTGGAACAAGCATCAGCGCGACCAGGCGGTGGCTGCCTCCGGCCTGTACGACGAGCTGACCGATGCCGTGACCGCCAAGGACAACGCCAAGAGCCAGCGTATCGCCGCCGACATCCAGGCCAAGTACAAGCGCACCAGCTACGCCCAGATGAGCGCCCTGGCCGCGGCCAAGACCGCCTTCGAGACCAACGACCTGAAAACCGCCAAGGCCCAGCTGCAGTGGGTGATCGACAACGGCAACGACGAGTACAAGTCGGTGGCCCAGCTGCGCCTGGCCGGCGTCCTGCTCGACGAGAAGAATTTCGACCGCGCCATGAAGCTGCTGAACGGTACTTTCCTGCCACAGTTCGCCGCTGAAGTGTCGGACCGCAAGGGCGACGTGCTGGTCGCGCAGAACAAGATCGTCGACGCCCGCGCCGCCTACGTCGCCGCGCTCGCCGCCATGGGTCCGAAGCACCCGGGCAGCCAGCTGGTGCGCATCAAGCTCGAAGCGATCGGCGGCACCGCCCCGGACGCGGCAAAAAAAGCCGCTTAAACTGAACGTTACGTCATGGCCCACGCTTGCCGCGAGGTGAGCGTGGGCTTTGCCTCTCTCTACGACTCGGAACAAGGTAAAAGAAAAATGCGTATTACCCGTAAGCTGGTTGGTGTCGGCGTCCTGGCCCTGATGACGGGCTGCTCGACCTTGAGCTCGCTCAATCCATTCGGATCGAAATCGAAGGGCAACGAGCCCGCCAAGCTGGTCGAACTGAAGGGCACGATGGCCGTGCGCACCGCCTGGAAGCTCGATATCGGCAAGGCGCGCGGCTACCAGTTCTCGCCTGCGCTGGCCGGCAATACCGTGATCGTCGCCGGCGGCGACGGCAGCATCGCCCGGGTCGAAGCGGCGGACGGTCGCCAGGTCTGGCGCATCAAGGCCGGCAGCGACCTGACCGCCGGCGTCGGCACCGACGGCAACGTGATCGTCGTCGGCGCCGCCGACGGCGTCCTGATGGCCTTCGACATGGACGGCAAGGCGCTCTGGAAGAGCCAGCTGTCGAGCGAGATCCTCTCCGCGCCGGCCGTGGGGCAGGGCGTCGTGGTGGCGCGTTCGATCGACAACCGCATCGTCGGCCTCGACGCCAGCACCGGCCAGAAGAAGTGGACCGTCCAGCGCGCCGCGCCGCCGCTGACCCTGCGCACCGCGCCGGGCATGTCGGTCTACGACAAGGACGTGATCGTGGCCCAGCCGGCCGGCAAGCTCGGCTCCTTCCTGCTCGCCACCGGCGCGCCGCGCTGGGAAGTCGAAGTCGCGCCGGCACGCGGCGCCACGGAACTGGAGCGCGTGACCGACATCGGCGGCGCCCCGAGCATCTTCGAATCGGATGTCTGCGCCGTCGCCTACCAGGGCCGCGTCGCCTGCTACGACGTCGCCAGCGGCTCGCCGCGCTGGACCCGCGACCTGTCCTCGCTCGTGGGCGTGGCGGTCGACCAGCGCTTCGTCTTCGCCGCCGACGACAAGGGTGCGCTGAACGCCTTCAACCGCGACGGCGGCGCCAGCGCCTGGAAGAACGACAAGCTGGCCTTCCGCGGCCTGTCGACGCCGGTCTCCTACGGCCGCGCGGTGGCCGTCGGAGACTACGAAGGCTATGTGCACTTCCTGTCGCGCGAGGACGGCACTTTCCTCGCGCGCGCCGCCACCGACGGCAGCGCCATCAGCGGTACCCCGCTGGTCGCGGGGTCGAACCTGATTTTTCAAACACAAAATGGAACTGTGACCGCCATCGCGGTCGAATAGAATAACTACATGAAGCCGGTAATTGCACTCGTTGGTCGCCCGAACGTCGGGAAGTCGACCCTATTCAACCGCCTGACCCGTTCGCGCGACGCGTTGGTGGCCGACCTCCCTGGCCTGACGCGCGACCGCCACTACGGCGAGGGGCGCATCGGCGAGCGGCCGTTCCTGGTCATCGACACGGGCGGTTTCGAACCGGTCGCCAAGGAAGGCATCATGTACGAGATGGCCATCCAGACCAAGCAGGCGGTGGCGGAAGCCGACGTCGTCGTCTTCCTCGTCGACGGCCGCCAGGGCCTGACGCCGCACGACAAGACGATCACCGACTTCCTGCGCAAGTCCGGCCGCCAGGTCATGCTCGTCATTAACAAGTCCGAGGGCATGAAGTACACCTCGGTCACCGCCGAGTTCTATGAACTGGGCATGGGCGACCCCTACGTCATCTCGGCCGCCCATGGCGACGGCGTGCACGACCTCGTCAACGAGGCGCTCGACCAGGCCTTCGCCTCGCGTCCGCACGAGGAAGAAGAACTGGAAAACCAGGACCACGGCGTGAAGATCGCCCTGGTCGGTCGGCCGAACGTCGGCAAGTCCACCCTGATCAACACCCTGGTCGGCGAGCAGCGCGTGATCGCCTTCGACATGCCGGGCACCACCCGCGATTCGATCGAAGTGCCCTTCGAGCGCGACGGCAAGCAGTACACGCTGATCGACACGGCCGGTATCCGCCGCCGCGGCAAGGTGTTCGAAGCGATCGAGAAGTTCTCGGTCGTCAAAACCCTGCAGTCGGTGTCGGAAGCGAACGTCGTCGTGCTGATGCTCGACGCCCAGCAGGACATTTCCGAGCAGGATGCCCACATTGCCGGCTTCATCCTGGAGTCGGGGCGGGCCCTGGTGGTTGCCGTCAACAAGTGGGACGGATTGACCTCTGACCAGCGCGACGACGTCAAGAACACCATGGATCGCAAGCTGGACTTCCTTGGCTTCGCCGAAACGCGCTTCATTTCGGCGCTGAAGGGCACCGGCATCAAGCAGCTGATGACCTCGGTCGACGCGGCCTACAAGGCGGCCACCGCCAACCTGTCGACGCCGCGCCTGACGCGCGCGCTGCAGGAAGCGATCGAGAAGCAGGAGCCGAAGCGCAAGGGCGGTACCCGTCCGAAGATGCGCTACGCCCACCAGGGCGGCCAGAATCCGCCGGTCATCGTCATCCACGGCAATGCCCTGGACGGCGTCACCGAGCCGTACAAGCGCTACCTGGAAAAGCATTTCCGCGACACCTTCAGCCTGATCGGCACCCCGCTGCGGATCGAACTGCGCAGCGGTAAGAATCCGTTCGATAAAGACCGCCAATAAAGGGCCTGCGTTTCGGCTTTGCTCGACCGTCTTAATTGTTTCTTAAGCGTAGCAGTACGACAAAAACCACTAAAACAGGTTACAGTAACTACAAGGCCTCGTTCGCAAAGCTGAATCTTGCCCCGTGCACTTGAAATGGGGGCGCAAGCCTCCAACTTTTAAACTACAACAACATTACGGAGCTGTTATGAGCAACAAAGGGCAACTGTTACAAGACCCATTCCTCAATGCCTTGCGCAAAGAGCACGTCCCAGTCTCGATCTACCTCGTCAACGGGATCAAGCTGCAGGGCCATATCGAGTCGTTCGACCAATATGTCGTCCTGCTGCGCAACACCGTGACCCAGATGGTGTACAAGCATGCCATTTCCACCGTTGTACCGGCTCGCGCCGTCAATCTCAACCTCGAATCCGAAGCTGAGTAAGGCCGATGGCTGACGCCCCCGGCACTCCCAATATGCGCGCCGCGCTGGTCGGCGTCGATTTTGGCGCGGTCGATTTTTCGGCCAGCCTCGAAGAGCTGGCCTTGCTGGCCAGCTCTGCCGGCGCCGAGCCGATCGATACGATCACGGCCAAGCGCAACGCTCCCGATCCCGCTTACTTCGTCGGCAGCGGCAAGGCCGACGAAATCGGCGTCGCCGCGAAAGCCGCCGGCGCGGAACTCGTCATCTTCAATCACGCTTTATCGCCTGCCCAGCAGCGTAACCTCGAGCGCCGTCTCGAACTGCGCGTCATCGACCGCACCAGCCTGATCCTCGACATCTTCGCCCAGCGCGCCAAGAGCCACGAGGGCAAGCTGCAGGTGGAACTGGCGCAGCTGCAGCACCTGGCCACGCGCCTGATCCGCGGCTGGACCCACCTCGAGCGCCAGAAGGGCGGTATCGGCCTGCGCGGTCCTGGTGAAACCCAGCTCGAGACCGACCGCCGCCTGATCGGCGAGCGGGTGAAAGCCTTGCGCACGCGCCTGGCCAAGCTGCGCAAGCAGCACGAAACCCAGCGCCGCCAGCGCGGCCGCAACAATACTTTCTCGGTGTCGCTGGTCGGCTATACCAATGCCGGCAAGTCGACCCTGTTCAATACGCTGACCAAGGCCGGCGTCTACGTCGCAAACCAGCTGTTCGCCACGCTCGACACCACCAGCCGCCGCATGTACCTGGGCGACGAAACCGGCAGCGTCGTCATCTCCGACACGGTCGGTTTCGTGCGCGAGCTGCCGCACCAGCTGGTGGCCGCCTTCCGCGCCACCCTGGAAGAAACCATCCACGCCGATCTGCTGCTGCACGTGGTCGACGGCTCCTCGCCGGTGCGCATGGAGCAGATCGAGCAGGTCAACGAGGTCTTGCGCGAAATCGGCGCCGACCACATTCCGCAGATCCTCGTGTGGAACAAGATTGATGCGGCCGACCTTCAGCCCGGGGTCGAACGTGATGAACATGATAAAATCAGCCGCGTTTTTATCAGCGCCAGGAGTGGCGCCGGCCTCGATCTGCTGCGCAATGCGATCGTTGAAGCGGCCAGCTCCGCAGCACGCTTTGTGCCAGGCTCGAGCCCTGAAAACGAAGAGCAGGACGATGCAGCGCCGGACGACGACTTTGATGACGCCGGCGAAAGTATTCCAACCTCCACCCATGTCGGGCCACATTGAAGCCTATGCTTGTTTCCTTAATAAAAAAATTCGGCGTCAAACTGTCGCTGAACGATCCACGCTGGGGCAAAAACCCTCAAGGCGATAACAGCAAGGCCCAGGAGGGCCGCCGTCCGGGTGAGGGTCCACCCGACCTCGACCAGATGTGGCGCGACTTCAACGCGCGCCTGAACCGCCTGTTCGGCAGCCGCGGCAACAACGGCGGCGACGCCGGCGGCCCCGGCCCGTATCGCAGCGAAGGCCGCGGCGCCGGCATCACGGCTTCCGTGATCGGCTTCATCGTCCTCCTGATCTGGCTCGCCAGCGGCGCCTTCATCGTGCAGGAAGGGCAGGTCGGCGTGGTCACCACCTTCGGCCGCCTCTCGCACACCACCGGCGCCGGCTTCAACTGGCGTTGGCCGGCCCCGATCCAGGCCCACGAAACCGTCAACGTCTCGCAGGTGCGTACGGCCGAAATCGGCTACCGCGACAACGTGCGCAACAAGCAGGGCGCCGAGTCGCTGATGCTGACCGACGACGAAAACATCATCGATATCCAGTTCGCGGTGCAGTACACACTGAAGGACCCGGTCGCCTGGGTCTTCAACAACCGCGACCAGGATACGACCGTGCACCAGGTGGCCGAGACGGCCATCCGCGAAGTGGTCGGCAAGAGCAAGATGGACTTCGTGCTGTACGAAGGCCGCGAGAAGGTCGCGCTCGACGTGCACAACATGATCCAGCTGATCGTCGACCGCTACAAGCTGGGCGCCCTGATCACCAACGTGACCATGCAGAACGTGCAGCCGCCGGAGCAGGTGCAAAGCGCATTCGACGACGCCGTGAAAGCCGGCCAGGACCGCGCGCGTGCCCGTAACGAGGGTGAAGCGTATGCCAACGACGTGATCCCGCGTGCACGCGGCGCCGCTTTCCGCCTGCTGCAGGATGCCGAAGCCTACCGCTCGATGGTGGTCGAGAACGCGACCGGTAACGCGGCCCGCTTCAACCAGGTCGTCACCGAGTATGCCAAGGCCCCGGGCGTGACCCGCGACCGCATGTATATCGACACCATGCAATCGATCTTCAGCAGCACCAGCAAGGTCATGGTCGACGCCAAGTCGGGTTCCAATCTGCTATACCTGCCGCTCGATAAGCTGATCGCCCAGGTTGCCGCCAACGATGCCGCCACGGGTGCCGCCCGTTCGGGTCCGGTGCAAGCGCCGCAGGAGCAGCAGTCGGCGACGCCGACCCAGGAAGTGATGCAGACCATCGAACAAGTACGCCAGCGCGACAGCCGCTCGCGCGATTCCTCACGTGACCGGGAGAGCCGTTAATGAACCGCCTCGTAACCATCTTCGTGGCGGGCTTCATTGCCCTGATGCTGCTGTCCTCGACCGTCTTCGTCGTCGACCAGCGCCGCTTCGCCATCGTCTTCGCACTGGGCGAGGTGCGTGAAGTCATCGCCGAGCCTGGCCTGCACTTCAAGCTGCCGCCGCCTTTCCAGAACGTGATCTATCTCGACAAGCGTGTCCTGACCCTGGACACGCCCGACGCCGACCGTTTCATCACGGCCGAGAAGAAGAACATCCTGGTCGACGCCTTCGTGAAGTGGCGCATCGTCGAGCCGCGCCTGTATTACGTCTCCTTCAGCGGCGACGAGCGCGCCGCCGCCAACCGCATGTCGCAGATCATCAAGGCGGCCCTGAACGACGAGATCACCAAACGCACCGTGCGCCAGGTGATCTCGGGCGAGCGTGGCGCCGTGATGCAGGCGGTGCAGAACAAGGTCATCGCCGAAGCCAGGCAGATCGGCGTCGGCATCGTCGACGTGCGCCTCAAGCGCGTGGATTACATCGACCAGATCAATGCCTCGGTCTACGACCGCATGCGCGCCGAGCGCGTGCGCGTGGCGAACGAGCTGCGTTCGACCGGTTCGGCCGAAAGCGAAAAGATCCGCGCCGACGCCGACCGCCAGCGCACCGTGATCCTGGCCGAAGCCTTCCGCGAAGCCGAGAAGATCAAGGGCGAGGGCGATGCCAAGGCATCGGCGATCTATGCCGAGTCCTTCGGCAAGAATCCGGAGTTCTACAAGTTCTATCGGTCGCTCGAGGCCTATCGCGCCAGCTTCAAGGCGCATGGGGATGTGATGGTGATCGATTCGAATTCGGAGTTCTTCAAGTATTTCAGGAGCCCCGGCAGCAAGTAAGCCAACAAAAACGCCGCGTACATCGCGGCGTTTTTCATGGCGTCGTAAGGTGGGCGGGTCCCCCGGCCACGCGTACAACGGAACGGTGCAAACCACGGCAAACGCGTGGGCGGGAAACCCGCCCACCTTACGGGTTGCCCCAATGACCCCGGCGGGTTCCATTTTCGGGTAAAATTGCCGATTCGGCGCCGACTTCGTCTTGCACGAGCGCGCCATGTTGCTTCATTTCTAACAATTCCCAACGCTGTCGCCCATGCCGAACTGGCTTTTGCCTGAGAATATCGCCGACGTATTGCCGTCGGAAGCGCGCAAGATCGAAGATCTGCGGCGCCAGATGCTCGACACCTTCCGCCTGTACGGCTACGAACTGGTCATGCCGCCGCTGCTCGAATACGTCGAGTCGCTGCTGGCCGGCGCCGGCCAGGACACCGACCTGCGCACCTTCAAGCTGGTCGACCAGCTCTCCGGCCGCCTGCTCGGCCTGCGCGCCGACATGACCACGCAGGTGGCGCGCATCGACGCCCACCTCCTGAACCGCGAATCGATCACCCGCCTGTGCTATGCCGGCAGCGTCCTGCATACCCGTCCGTCGGGCCTGCACGCGACCCGCGAGCCGATCCAGATCGGCGCCGAGATCTACGGCCACGCCGGCCTGGAAGCCGATGCCGAGATCCAGGAACTGGCGCTGGCCTCGGTCGCCCTCGCAGGCTTCCTCGACGTGCGCCTCGACATGGCCCACGTCGGCGTCCTGCGTGCGCTGCTGAACGAAGACGCGTTGGCCAAGAAGGACGAAGCCCAGATCACCGCGCTGCTGCGCGCCAAGGACGTTCCCGGCCTGAACGAGCTGACCCGCGCCTATGCGCCGGCCACGCGCGACGCGCTGCTCGCGCTGCCGAACCTGTACGGCGACGTCGAGGTGCTCAAGCGCGCGAAAGAAGTGCTGCCGGCGCTGCCGGGCATTACGCGCGCCCTCGCGGAGCTCGCGGCACTCGCCGCCGGCGCCATCGGCCGCGCGCAAGTGGCGATCGATCTCGCCGACCTGCGCGGCTACCAATACGAAAGCGGCGCCATGTTCGCGCTCTACGTCCCCGGCCTGCCGAACGCGGTGGCACGGGGAGGGCGCTACGATCACGTCGGCGAGGCCTTCGGGCGTGCGCGACCGGCAACCGGCTTCTCGCTCGACCTGCGCGAGCTGGCGCGCCTGCTGCCGACGGCCGAGCGCAAGCATTCGATCCGCGCCCCCTGGGGCAACGCGCCCGAGCTGCGCGAAAAAATCGCTGACCTGCGCAAGGCAGGCGAAGTCGTGATCCAGTCCATGCCGGGTCACGATAATGTTCAGGACGAGTTCGAGTGCGACCGCGTGCTCGTCCTCGAAGATGGAAATTGGATTCTCAAAAACTTAGGTTAAGTGATGTCAAATACAAACGTGGCAAAGAACGTCGTTGTCATCGGCACCCAGTGGGGCGATGAAGGCAAGGGTAAGATCGTCGACTGGCTGACCGATCACGCAGCGGGCGTCGTCCGTTTCCAGGGCGGCCATAACGCCGGCCATACCCTGGTCATCAAGGGTCAGAAGACCGCACTGCAGCTGATCCCGTCGGGCATCATGCGCGAAGGCGTGGCCTGCTACATCGGCAACGGCGTCGTCGTCTCGGTGCCGGACGTGATGCGCGAAATCGACAAGCTGGCCGCCGCCGGCGTCGAAGTCGTCTCGCGCCTGAAGATCTCGGAAGCCTGCCCGATCATCCTGCCGTACCACGTCGCCATCGACCAGGCCCGTGAAGCCAAGCGTGGCGTCAACAAGATCGGCACCACCGGCAAGGGCATCGGCCCGGCCTACGAAGACAAGGTCGCGCGCCGCGCGATCCGCATTGCCGACCTGCTCAACGAAGAGCGTTTCGCCGAGAAGCTCAAGGAAAACCTGGAGTACCACAACTTCGTGCTGGTGAACTACCTGGGCGGCGAAGCGATCGACTTCCAGAAGACCTTCGACGACGCGATGGCCCTGGTGCCGCGCCTGCGTCCGATGGTCGGCGACGTTTCCTCCGCTCTGTACGCCGCTCACAAGGCCGGCGGCAGCCTGCTGTTCGAAGGCGCGCAAGGTTCGCTGCTGGACGTCGACCACGGCACCTATCCGTTCGTCACCTCGTCGAACTGCGTGGCGGGTAACGCCGCCGCCGGCGCCGGCGTCGGCCCGGGCATGCTGCACTACATCATGGGCATCACCAAGGCCTACACGACCCGCGTCGGTTCGGGCCCGTTCCCGTCCGAACTGCCGACCGACGCAGGCGTCGGCGAGCACCTGTCGCGCGTGGGCCACGAGTTCGGCACCGTGACCGGCCGCGCCCGCCGCTGCGGCTGGTTCGACGCCGCGCTGCTGCGCCGCTCGGTCCAGATCAACGGCGTGTCGGGCATGTGCCTGACCAAGCTGGACGTGCTGGACGGCATCGAGTCGCTCAAGCTGTGCACCGGCTACAAGATCGACGGCCGCGACGTCGACATCTTCCCGGTCGGCGCCGAAGAAGCCGCCGCCTGCGTGCCAGTCTACGAAGAGATGCCGGGCTGGACCGAGTCCACCGTCGGCGCCAAGTCGATGGACGAGCTGCCGGCCAACGCCCGCGCCTACATCAAGCGTATCGAAGAGCTGGTCGGTATTCCGGTCGACATGGTGTCGACCGGTCCGGACCGCGAAGAAACCATCGTGCTGCGTCATCCGTTCGCCGCCTGATTTAAATATAAGAATAGGAATAGCCTGAAATGAACACCCCTGCATCGACCGACAAGGACCTCTGGGTTTCGTGGGACGAGTACAACCGCCTGGTCGAGCGTCTTGCCCTGCAAGTCTACGAATCGAACTGGAAGTTCGACATGGTGCTGTGCCTGGCGCGCGGCGGCGTGCGTCCTGGCGACGTGATCTCGCGCATCTTCGACGTGCCGCTGGCGATCCTGTCGACCAGCTCCTACCGCGAAGAAGCCGGCACCAAGCAGGGCAACCTGGACATCGCCAAGTACATGACGATGACCAAGGGCCCGCTGGCCGGCCGCATCCTGCTGGTCGATGACCTGGCCGACTCCGGCGTGACCCTGCAGCGCGTGCGCGAGCACCTGCAGACCAACTACCCGGACGTCACGGAAGTGCGCTCGGCCGTCATCTGGGTGAAAGGTACCTCGGCCTTCAAGCCGGATTACCACCTGGAAGATCTGCCGCACAATCCGTGGATCCACCAGCCCTTCGAAGACTACGACGGCCTGCGCCCGCACCAGCTGGCGGCGTGGATGAAGAAATTCGAGAAGTAATTGCGCCTGCGGCCCTGCGCCGACAGTGCGGAAAAGGCCAGAACGTTTCGGCGTTCTGGCCTTTTTCTTTCCCGCTTCCAACGTGCAACGGCAAGCGTGCGAATCGGTTAAGATTGTGTCGCATTCCTTTATTGCCGGGAAACCAAGAAAAACAACATGACCCAAAGCTTCTTCCAGACCTTCATCCTGCTCATCCTCGTCACTGACCCCTTCGGCAACGTTCCCCTGTTTGCCACCGCCCTGAAGGACACGCCGCTGCACCGCCGTCCGCGCATCGTCGTGCGCGAGTGCGCGATCGCGTTCCTGCTGTTGTTGATTTTCATGTTCTTCGGCCAGCACTTCCTGGCCGCCTTGCACCTGAGCCCGATCGCGCTGCGCATCGGCGGCGCCGTGATTCTGCTGATCATCGCGATCCGCATGATCTTCCCGCATCCGGACGGCGTGCTCGGCCGCAGCGAACATGGCGAACCCTTCATCGTGCCGCTCGCCATTCCCGCGCTGGCCGGTCCGTCGGCGCTGGCGACCGTGCTGCTGTTCAGTTCGAATACCATCTCCGAAACCATGGTGCATGTGGCGGCGCTGGCTGCGGTCGGCGTGGTCTGGCTGATGGTGTTCCTGAGCGCCGAGCGCCTGCAGCAGAAACTGGGGCCGCAGGTGATGACGGCGTTCGAGCGCCTGATGGGGCTGATCCTAACGGCCATGTCGGTCGAGATGCTGCTAGGCGGCATTCGGGATTTCGTGAAGACGCTATGAACAATCCAGACGCCTCCACCCCGCAGCACGATGACGCGGCTACGCTGATCTTCCTCGGCGGTGGCGGCGAGATGGGCGCCATGATGCGCGCCCACGACTGGTCGCGCTCGCCGCTGGGCCACCCGGCTACCTGGCCGCAGGCCCTGCGCACGGTGGTGGCGCTGATGCTGAACTCGGCCTTCCCGATGTTCGTCGCCTGGGGCAAGGACCTCGGCTTCCTGTACAACGACGCCTATGTCCAGATCCTCGGCGAAAAACATCCTGCCTCACTCGGTGCCCCCTTTTACGACATCTGGAAGGAGATCTGGCCTGACATTTATCCGCTGATCGAGCGCGCGCTGCAGGGGCAGGCAAGCTATCTGGAAAAGCTGCCGCTGCTGATGAACCGCCATGGCTACGACGAGCAGACCTGGTTCACCTTCTCGTATTCGCCGGTACGCGACGACAGCGGCACGCCAGCCGGCATGCATTGCGCCTGCGTCGAGGTGACGGGGCAGGTGCTGGCCGAGCGCTACCGCGACGAGGAAAACAAGCGTCTCATGACCCTGTTCGAGCAGGCGCCCGGCATCATCGCCGTGTTGCGTGGTCCCGAGCACATCTTCGAGATCACGAATAAAAGCTATATGCAGCTGATCGGCCGTACCGACCTGGTCGGCAAGACAGCGCGCGAAGCCTTGCCCTACGTGGAAGGGCAAGGCTTCTTCGAGCTGCTCGACCAGGTCTACACGAGCGGCGAGCCCTTCGTCGGCCATGCGGTGCCCTTCGACCTTGCGCGCGAGCCGGGCGCACCGCTCGAGCGGCGCTACCTCGACTTCATCTACCAGCCGATCCGTGATCCCGCGGGGGACGTGGTCGGCATCTTCGTGGAAGGCAGCGATGTCACGGTGCGCAAGCAGGTCGAGGACGAGCTGCGCGCCGCCAACCGCCAGAAAGACCAGTTCCTGGCGATGCTGGCGCACGAGCTGCGCAACCCGCTGGCGCCGATCACGACCGCCGCCCAGCTGCTCAAGATGGGCACGCTCGACGCCAAGGCCATCCGCAACGCCAGCGACATCATCGCGCGCCAGGCCGAGCACATGACGGATCTCGTGAACGACCTGCTGGACGTCTCGCGCGTGACGCGCGGGCTGGTCACGCTGGACAAGGAAGAGCTCGACGTGAACGCGGTGGTCGCCGGCGCGCTGGAGCAGGTGCGCCCGCTGATCGAATCGAAGCGGCATTCGCTGACGATGCAGCTCTCGGGCGAGCCGGTGCACGTGCTGGGCGACCGCACGCGCCTGGTGCAGGTGCTGTCGAATATCCTCAACAATGCCGCGAAGTACACGCCGCCCGGCGGCGAGATCGTGCTGCGCGTGCTTGCCCATGAGGACCGCGTCGTCGTCACCGTGCGCGATAACGGCATCGGCATCGAGCCCGACGTGCTGCCGTATATCTTCGAGCTGTTCACCCAGGCCGAGCGCACGCCGGACCGTTCGCAGGGCGGCCTCGGCATCGGTCTGGCCCTTGTGAAAAGCCTGGTCGCGCTGCATGGCGGCACCGTGGACGCGCGCAGCGAAGCACCGGGGCGCGGCAGCGAATTCGAGATCTGCCTGCCGCGCATGGACACCTTCGAAGCGGCCGCGCCGGCGGCGAACGGCGAATCCACGGCCGCCCGCGCCCAGCCGCTGCGCGTGGTGGTGGTCGACGACAACCAGGATGCGGCGCAGATGCTGGCCACGCTGCTGGAAGTGCAGGGCCATGCGGTGTCGGTCGAGTACGACGGCCGCGGCGCCTTGCTGCGCGCCCGCATCGAGCGTCCGCACGTGATGCTGCTCGACATCGGCCTGCCCGATACCGACGGCTACGCCCTGGCGCGCCAGCTGCGCGCGATTCCCGAACTGCGCGGCGTCATCCTGATCGCGCTGACCGGCTACGGCCAGGACCAGGACCGCCGGATGGCGGAAGAGGCGGGTTTCGACCATCACCTGGTGAAGCCGGCCGACCTGGCGCAGGTCAGCACGATCCTCGCTTCGGTTCAGCGCAGCACCTCTTAAGTTTCCGGTGCTTGTGCGAAGTGCGCCGTTCGGCAATACTGCCGTGCGCTTCACTCACATAAAAAGGTAAACGATGAAACAAGCAATCTCGGCCCTCGGGCTCGCCCTGTTCCTTGCTGGTACCGCCGGCACTGCCGCCGCGGCCGCACCTGCCGCCCCGGTCGCTGCAAACCAGCTGCAAAAGATCGACACCGTCGTCGGCAAGGGCAAGGAAGCCGTCGCCGGCAAGACCGTCGTCGTGCACTACACTGGCTGGCTGTACGCGCCGAAAGCGCCGAAGCAGCGCGGCCAGCAATTCGACAGCTCGGTTGGCGGCGAACCGTTCACCTTCCCGCTGGGCATGGGTGGCGTCATCAAGGGCTGGGACCAGGGCGTGGCCGGCATGAAGGTCGGCGGCAAGCGCACGCTGGTGATTCCGGCGGAACTCGGCTACGGCCAGCGTGGCGCCGGCCCGATCCCGCCGGGCGCGACGCTGCTGTTCGATGTCGAGCTGCTGGACGTGAAATAAGCGACCTCTCTGGTTTCAACGAGAAACGGCCTGCGGGCCGTTTTTTGTTGTCTGGCCGACTCGTGCGCAAGCGTACCTGAGCCTCGTTGTATGCTGAGGCCACTTATGTATCGGCATGCATACGATGAGAACCTGGAGAATTGCAATCGAAAAAGCCGCCCTCGACCGTGAATGCAAGGGCGCGCGGGAAAGTGGCGGTCACTGGCACAGCGAGGGCCAACCGGCCTTGTACGCGGCGATGACGGTGGAGCTGGCGGTGCTGGAAAAGTTCGTGCACACCGAGGAGGTCGACGAGGAGCCGCTGGTGCTGGTGGCGATCGATTTGCCGGACGATCCTGAGTTGGGGCTGGATGTATCAGCCGAGGATTTGCCGGATGGCTGGGATGCGCTGGAAGACGGCGGCAGTGCTACCGCCGTCGGGACGGCCTTTTTGAAAAAGCGGGAATTCCTGTATATGCGCGTGCCATCGGTGATCGTGGGCGAGGGCGTGAACCTCGTCATCAATCCGGCGCATCGCGCGTATGAGCAGGTGAAGTTGAGTGTCGCGCGAAGCTTCAGTTTTGATCCGAGGATGTTCAAGCGCTAGGGCTGGGAAGCATTGGACAGGTCTCTCGATGGCGCCAAACGCGCGGGCATGCCCGCCCTACGTTACGCCACGGTCCCGTGACTTGCTACGGGCGGTGGTGCACCGTAGGGCGGGCATGCCCGCGCGGATCACCGTATGCGTTGCGGCGAATTTTCACACCACCCAAAAAAACGGCGCCACCGGCGCCGTCCTGCTTACTTGCCCAACATCGACACCACATTGTCCGCCCCCGGCGCCCCGAAAGCCTGCTGCTTGAGCACATGGAGCTGGTCGCGCACCTGCGCCGCCTTCTCGAACTCGAGGTTCTTGGCGTGGTCCACCATGAGTTTCTCGAGGCGCTTGATTTCTTTCGAAATCTGCTTCTCGCTCATGCCCTCGACTTTGGCTGTTGCCTCGGCCTCGGCAAGCGAAGTCGCACCCTCGGCCATCGCCTTCTGCGCCGCATTGCTGTAGACGCCGTCGATCAATTCCTTGATCTTCTTCTGCACACCCTTCGGCGTGATGCCGTTCGCCTCGTTGAAGGCGATCTGCTTGGCGCGGCGGCGTTCGGTTTCGTCGATCGCGCGGCGCATCGAGTCGGTGACGTGGTCGGCGTACAGGATCGCCACGCCGTTCAGGTTACGCGCCGCGCGGCCGATGGTCTGGATCAGCGAGCGCTCGGAACGCAGGAAGCCTTCCTTGTCGGCGTCCAGGATCGCCACCAGCGACACTTCCGGCAAGTCCAGGCCCTCGCGCAGCAGGTTAATGCCGATCAGGACGTCGAAGGTGCCCAGGCGCAGGTCGCGCAGGATCTCGACGCGTTCCACCGTCTCGATGTCGCTGTGCAGGTAGCGCACTTTGATGCCGTGGTCGCTCAGGTATTCCGTCAGCTGCTCGGCCATGCGCTTGGTGAGCGTGGTCACCAGCACGCGCTCGTCCTTCTTGATGCGGTCGTTGATCTCGCTCATCAGGTCGTCCACCTGCGACAGGGCGGGGCGCACGATGACTTGCGGGTCGACCAGGCCGGTCGGCCGCACCACCTGCTCGACCACATTGTCGGCATGTGAATTCTCGTATTCGGCTGGCGTCGCCGACACGAAAACCGTCTGGCGCATCTTGCCTTCGAACTCTTCGAATTTCAAAGGCCGGTTGTCGAGCGCCGAGGGCAGGCGGAAGCCGTAGTCGACCAGGTTGGTTTTACGCGAACGGTCGCCGTTGTACATGGCGCTGAGCTGACCGACCAGCACGTGCGACTCGTCCATGAACATGATCGCGTCCTTCGGCAGGTAGTCGACCAGGGTCGGCGGCGGTTCGCCCGGCATCGAGCCGGACAGGTGGCGCGAGTAGTTCTCGATGCCTTTCGTAAAACCGATCTCGGCCAGCATCTCGAGGTCGAAGCGGGTGCGCTGTTCGAGGCGCTGCTCTTCGATCAGCTTGTTTTGCTGGCGGAATTCCTCGAGACGGTCCTTCAGCTCGGCCTTGATCGACTCGACGGCGCGCAGCACGGTCGAGCGCGGCGTCACATAGTGCGAACCCGGGTACACGGTGAAGCGCGGGATCTTCTGGCGTACGCGGCCGGTCAGCGGATCGAACAGCTGCAAGGACTCGATTTCGTCGTCGAACATTTCGACGCGGATCGCGAGTTCGGCGTGCTCGGCCGGGAAGATGTCGATGGTGTCGCCGCGCACGCGGAAAGTACCGCGGCCGAAGTCCATTTCGTTGCGCGTGTACTGCATCTGGATCAGGCGCGCGATGATGTCGCGCTGCGCGACTTTGTCCTTGTGGCGCAGCGTCAGGATCATCTTGTGGTATTCGTTCGGATTACCGATACCGTAGATCGCCGACACGGTGGCGACGATGACGACGTCGCGCCGTTCCATCAGCGACTTCGTGCACGACAAACGCATCTGTTCGATGTGCTCATTGATCGACGAGTCCTTTTCGATGAACAGGTCGCGCTGCGGCACATAGGCTTCCGGCTGGTAGTAATCGTAGTACGACACGAAATACTCGACCGCGTTTTGCGGGAAGAATTCGCGGAACTCCGAATACAGCTGGGCCGCCAGGGTTTTGTTTGGCGCGAACACGATCGCCGGCCGGCCGGCCTTGGCAATCACGTTGGCCATCGTGTAGGTTTTGCCGGAACCCGTCACGCCCAGCAGCGTCTGGTACATCAAGCCGTCTTCGATGCCTTCGACCAGGCCGTCGATCGCGGTCGGCTGGTCGCCGGCGGGCGGGAAGGGCTGGTGCAGCTTGAATGGCGATCCCGGGTAAGTAATAACCGTAGGTTCCGGGGCATTTGCGATGGATAAATCAGCCATACTTTCAGACCTTTGCTAGAATGGGGATTCGTTTGCGGCACTGCAGCAGAGGTACGGCTGCGGCGTCGCTGTCTATACAACTGCTGCGATCCACCGACAAAATCAGTTTATCACGATGACTTCTACCGCCTCCGCCAGCCTCTTCGGCGCCATCGACATGGCCCCACGCGACCCGATCCTGGGCATCACCGAAGCATTCAACGCCGATACGAACCCGGCGAAGATCAACCTGGGGGTCGGCGTCTACTATGACGATAACGGCAAGGTGCCTCTGCTGCAGTGCGTGCAGAAGGCGGAAGCGAAGTTGATGGAGCAGCTGTCGCCGCGCACCTACCTTCCGATCGAAGGCCTGGCAGCGTACGACAAAGCCGTGCAGGAGCTTGTATTTGGGGCCGACAGCGCGGTAATTCAAGAGAAACGTGCAGTCACCGTGCAAGCCATCGGCGGCACCGGTGCTTTGAAAATCGGCGCCGACTTCCTGAAGCGTTTCTCGCCCGATTCGCAGGTCTTCATCAGCGACCCGAGCTGGGAAAACCACCGCGCCCTGTTCGAATCGGCCGGTTTCATCGTCAACAACTACACCTATTACGATCCTGCCACCCATGGCGTGAACTTCGAGGGCATGCTTGCCTCGCTGCGCAAGATGGATGCCGGCTCGATCGTCGTGCTGCACGCCTGCTGCCATAACCCGACCGGCGCCGACCTCACGCAAGAGCAGTGGGGCCAGGTGATCGAGGCGGTGCAGCAGGGCGGCCTGATTCCCTTCCTCGACATGGCCTACCAGGGCTTCGGCGCGGGCATCGCGGAAGATGGCGCCGTGGTGCGCCGCTTTGTCGACGCCGGCGGCCCGCTGCTGGTCTCGAACTCGTTCTCGAAGTCCTTCTCGCTGTACGGCGAGCGCGTCGGCGCGCTGTCGGTGGTGGCCTCGAGCGGCGAAGAAGCGGCACGCCTGCTGTCGCAGCTGAAGCGCGTCGTGCGCACCAACTATTCGAACCCGCCGCTGCACGGCGGTAAGGTGGTGGCGACCGTGCTGTCGACGCCGGAACTGCGCCAGCTGTGGGAAGAGGAGCTGGCCGGCATGCGCGTGCGCATCAAGCAGATGCGCGAAGAGCTGGTCGAGAAGCTGGCCGCCAAGGCGCCCGGTCACGACTTCGCTTTTGTCCGCGAGCAGGTCGGCATGTTCTCGTATTCGGGCCTGACCAAGGAGCAGGTCGGCAAGCTGCGCGACGAGTCGATCTATGCGGTCGACACCGGCCGCATCTGTGTTGCCGCGCTGAATTCGAAGAACATCGATCTCGTCGTTGACGCGATCGCCAAAGTCCTCTAAAATCTTGGCTCTTCGCTGCTGAACTTGTTTAGTAGCAAAGAGCAAGCAATTCCCTGATAGCTCAGTCGGTAGAGCGACGGACTGTTAATCCGCAGGTCCCTGGTTCGAGTCCAGGTCGGGGAGCCAGAATACGAAAGAGAGCGTCGAGTGATCGGCGCTCTTTTTTTTTCGTCGGTCGTACTGGTCACGTCACCGATGTCCGCAAACACTGCTCGACTTTCCGCGCGGGCATGCCCACCCTACAACCGCAGGTCCCTGGTTGGAGTCCAGGTCGGGGAGCCAGAATACGAAAGAGAGCGTCGAGTGATCGGCGCTCTTTTTTTTCGTCGGTAGTACTGGTCACGTGACCGATGTCGGCAAACACTGCTCGACTTTCCGCGCGGGCATGCCCGCCCTAGAACCGCAGGTCCCTGGTTCGAGTCCAGGTCGGGGAGCCAGAATACGAAAAGGAGTTTTGAGAAATCGGAACTCTTTTTTCGTTTACATATCCCGCGGAAATTTTTCTCCCATGAAAGCCAAAAACGCCTGCACCCGCGGGCTGAGGTGCTTGCGCCCCTGGTACACCAGGTACAGCGGCTCCTGCGCCGGCGGCTGGTAGTCGGCCAGCACCCGCACCAGCCGCCCGCTGCGCAAGTCTTCGCCCACGTGGAATTCCGCCAGGCGCACCAGTCCCATGCCATGGCGCGCCAGCTGCAGCAGCATGTCGCCCTGGTTGGCGCCGACATTGCCTTCGGCGGCGACGGTGCGCGCTTCGCCATGTTCCAGCACGGGCCAGGCGTTCCAGTCGGTGCGCTGGCTGAAGTTGAGGCAGTTGTGCCGGGCCAGGTCGTCGGGTGTCTGCGGCGTGCCATGGCGTGCCAGGTAGGAGGGCGCCGCACAGATGATCCAGGCGCTGTCGAGCAGGCGGCGCGCCACCAGGGACGAATCGGGCAGGGGGCCGCCCTGGATCGAGACGTCGATGCGCTGTTCGGTGAAGTCGACCGGCTCGTTGGTGAGGTGGAATTCGATGCGCAGCTTCGGGTGCCGCGCCAGGAATTCGCCGACGATTGGCGCCAGCTGGTACTTGGCGAAGGTGACCATCGAGTGCACGCGCAGGGTGCCGCTGACCTCGCCCGAGCAGGCCAGCACCGCGTTCTCGGCGTTGCGCAGCGCGGCGAAGATCGTCTGGCCTTCGTCGTAGAGCACGCGTCCGGCTTCGGTCAGCGTGAGCGCGCGCGAGCTGCGGTGGAACAGGCGTGCCTGCAGGCGGTCTTCCAGGCGCGATACCAGTTTGCTCACGGCGGAGGGCGACAGTTCGAGCCGGCGCCCGGCGGCGGAAAAGCTGCCGCTGTCGACCGCCGCCACGAACACTTCCAACTCGCTCAACTGTATCGACACCGGCCCACCTGTGAAATTTCGTCATCGTCCATTGACGATTATCGCATTGTCCACTCCGCGTGCGGGGCGCAAGATGGGCTTCTACCGCGTATGCACCATCCCGGCGCCGGCGCCAACCGAACAAGGAGAACCAAGTGTCCAAGTCGACCGAACGTACCCACCCGAGCAGCCTGGTGGGCTTTTCCCAGCCGATCCCCCGTTTCGCCATCAACGACCTCGTCGTGCCCGATGCGGTGCCCGAAGACGAACGCGAATGGGTGCCGCAGGCGCCCAACGTCTGGTTCCGTCCGCTGATCCTGAACGTCACGCAAGGCTATTTCGTCAACGTGCTGCGCGTGCGTAAAAGCGGCGTGCTGTCGCGCCACCGTCACGACGGCCCGGTGCATGCCCACGTCCTCAAGGGCCGCTGGTACTACCTCGAACACGACTGGACCGCGATCGAAGGCTCGTACGCGCACGAGATCCCGGGCGAGATCCACACCCTGTATGTGCCGGAAGACGTGACCGAGATGATGACGCTGTTCCATGTGACCGGCGCCTACACCTATCTCGACGAGGAAGGCAAGCCGACCGGTTACGAGGACGTGTTCACCAAGCTGGAAGCGGCGGTGAAGCATTACGAAGCCGTGGGCCTCGGCACGGATTACGTGCGCCGCTTCATCCGGTAAGCGCAGGGGTTCGTCCACGCTTGCTTGAACACAGGAGACAGCCCGCCGATGCAGCGGGCGTGCAATGATGAAAAAAAGGAGCAGCAACATGAGTACCGATACCCACGGCATCGCCCTCCCGCTCGGGAGCGGCGCAGCCGCCGCAAGCGAGCAGGCGCAGGTCTACCGAAAGGTCAGCCTGCGGCTGATTCCCTTCCTGTTCATCTGCTACGTCGCGGCCTATCTCGACCGCATCAACATCGGCTTCGCGCAATTGCAGATGAAGGCCGACCTCGGCTTTTCCGATGCGGTGTACGGCCTGGGCGCCGGTATTTTCTTCTTCGGCTACGCGCTGTTCGAAGTGCCGAGCAACCTGCTGCTGGAAAAGATCGGCGCGCGCAAGACGCTGCTGCGCATCATGGTGCTGTGGGGCCTGACTTCGGCCGGCATGATGTTCGTCACCACGCCGACCCAGCTCTACATCGCGCGCTTCCTGCTGGGGCTGTTCGAAGCCGGTTTCTTCCCGGGCATGATCCTGTACTTCACCTATTGGTATCCCTCGAAGATGCGCGCCAGGATCATCGCGCTCTTCATGTCGGGCATGGCGGTGGCCGGCATCGTCGGCGGGCCGCTGTCGGGCTGGATCATGAACGACATGGCCGGCGTCAACGGCTGGCGCGGCTGGCAGTGGATGTTCCTGCTCGAAGGCATCCCGGCGGTGCTGCTGGGCGTGATGGCCTGGTTCCTGCTCGACGACCGTCCGGGCCAGGCGAAATGGCTGTCGAAGCGTGAAAAGGAGCTCATCGAGCACACGCTGCAGCAGGACCAGCGCGACCTCGGCCCGGCCCACCACGGTTCGCTGCGCCATGCGCTGCGCGATCCGAAGATCTACATCCTCGCCTTCGCCTACTTCACCTTCATCGCCGGCACCTATGTGATCACGTTCTGGCTGCCGACCATCGTCAAGAGTTTCGGCGTCACCGATCCGCTGCGCATCGGCCTGCTGACCGCGATCCCGTACATCATCGGCGCGATCGGGATGGTAGTACTGAGTAAAAACTCGGACCGCACCCGCGAACGCCGCTGGCACGCCGCCGGCGCCGCCTTCCTCGGCGGCGCGGGCCTGGTGGTGGCCAGCCTGCTGCCGGGACAGTTGGCGCTGGCGCTGGTGGCGCTCTCCTTTGCGACGATCGGCATCCTGGCCACGATGCCGCTGTTCTGGGCGATGCCGACCGCCTACCTGTCGGGTCCGGCCGCGGCGGGCGGGATCGCGCTGATCAATTCGCTCGGCCTGATCGGCGGCTTCGTCAGCCCCTTCGTGATCGGCTGGTTCAAGACCGCGACGGGAAGCGTCAACTACGGCCTGTATTTCGTGACGGCGCTGATGGTGCTGGGCGGGATCGCGCTGCTGGTCGGCGTGCCGGCAAAGGCGCTGCGCGAGAAGCGGGAAGGGTGACCGGACCGGCAAGGCCAGCACGAAGAAGTTTCGTGCAGGCCTTGCAGAATGCCGCTGAGCAGTTATAATGCCAAGCTCAATTCCCTGATAGCTCAGTCGGTAGAGCGACGGACTGTTAATCCGCAGGTCCCTGGTTCGAGTCCAGGTCGGGGAGCCAAAATATGAAAGAGAGCGTCGAGTGATCGGCGCTCTTTTTTTTCGTCGGTCGTATTGGTCACGTCACCGATGTCCGCAAACACTGCTCGACTTTCCGCGCGGGCATGCCCGCCCTACAACTGCAGGTCCCTGGTTCGAGTCCAGGTCGGGGAGCCAGAATACGAAAGAGAGCGCCGAGTGATCGGCGCTCTTTTTTTTTGCCATTGCCATTGCCGTTCCCGTGGCCGTGACTGTGGCCGTTGTAGGGTGCGCACTCTGTGCGCGCGGTACGAGCGCGTCTGCTGCCCGGTAAAATGTTCCATCGTTCCAGCTAACACTGCTCATCGGTCCGCGTGGGCATGCCCACCCTACGCCTGCGCCGTTTCCCGTGCCCGTAGCGTCGCCAGCTTCTGCTCGGCCGACACATGGCGCCGCTTCCACCACAGCACCAGCCCGCTCCATAGCACCCAGATGCTGAGCAGGTCCAAGCCCGTCCACAGCAGCTTCAGGGCCAGGCCGCCGTAGTCGCCGAAGTGCAGGGGCTGCGACAGCATCAGACCTGAAACGTACCAGGGCATCTCGCCGGTCGCCGCCACCGCGCCGGTACGGGCATCGATCATCACGATCTTCAGCAGCTTGGAGGTCACGTCCGTATCGCCCTGCATGAAGGCCATGAAGTGCTGCGGCGTGCTGAAGTCGTTGCCGGGGAAGGCCATGAAGCTGAGCGACATGTCCGGCTGCGCGCGCTGGGCGGCGGCCAGTGCGGCCGCGGCGGAGACCTCGCCCGTGACCGGCGGCAGGTGCCGGTAGGGCGCCGCCAGCGCCTTCAGTTCGGTCGCCTGCCATTGTCCGAAGATGGGCCGGTTCAGCGCGTTGATGGTGCCGGTGACGCCGACCACCAGCAGCCACACCAGGGTCACGATGCCGAGCAGGTTGTGCTGGTCCAGCCATTTCAGGCGCGACACGCGCTGGCGCCGCACCGTGCCGAAGGCCAGCTTCTTCATATAGGGCCCGTAGACCGCGATCCCCGAGACGATCGAGGCGGCCAGCAGCAGGCCCATGAAGCCGAGGAAGAGGGTGCCGGGCAGGTCCAGGTAGAGGTCGGTATGCAGGCGCAGCATCAGGTCCATGAAGCCCTGGCCGAGCGGGTATTCGCTCAGAAAATGGCCGGTGCGCGCGTCATAGGTGTAGAAGGCGGTCAGGCCGGGCGAATCGACGCGCTCGGCCAGGCGCACGTAGAGCAGGTCGGGCTCGTCCGCTTCCGCCACCAGGAACTGCGGCACATCGGTCGGCCGCCGCGCGCTGGCGTCGGCGACGATGGCATCCACGTCCGCACGGCCATTGAAGCCTGGCGTTAGCGCGGGCGCCTCCACGCTGTGGCCGAGCGCATGATTGATCTCGTGCGAGAAGATCAGCGGCAGCCCGGTCAGGCAGAGGAGCAGCAGGAACAGCGTGGACACGAGACTCGTCCACTTGTGCACGGCGTACCAGGCGCGGAAGTTCATTTGCGGCTCCCGGCGTGTCAGAACGATGCGTGCAGACTCAGCTCGACGCTGCGCTCGGCACCCATCCAGCAGTTCTGCGCGCTGTGGCAGGCGCCGACATAGCGCTTGTTGCCGAGGTTGCTCGCCGTGAGGCCGATGCGCAGCGTGTCGCTGACGCGGTACATGGCCGCCGCGTCGACGACCGTGTACGAGGGCACGGTGGCGCTGTTGGCCGCGTCCATCTGGCTCTCTCCCACGTAACGCACGCCGGCCGACAGGTCGAGCTTCGGCTGCGCCGCCCAGTTGAGCCAGAGCGCGGCCTGCTTGTCGGCCACCCACACCGGCGTCTTGCCGATCAACGAAGGATCGAGTTCGTTTTTCGTGACCTCCATGTTCAGGCGTGTCAGCGCGAGCGTCACATCGAATTGGTCGCCCAGGCCCTGGCGCCACGACAGTTCCGCACCTTTCGACTGCACCTCGCCGTTCTGCGTGTAGCGGTTGAAGCTCGGCGTGTTGACGACCACGTTCTGTTTGCGGATGTCGAACACGGCGGCGGTCAGCTGCGTGTTCGTCGCCGGCGCCACGTATTTCACGCCCGCTTCGAGCTGCTTCGCGGTGGTCGGCTTAAAGGCCGCGCCGGTTAGCGAATCGACGCCCGAAACCGGCTCGAACGAGGTCGAATAGTTCAGGTAGGGCGCCAGGCCGTTGCCGAACCTGTAGATGGCGGCGAGGCGTCCGCTGCTGCGGCTCTGGCGGATCTGCGTGGTGCTGCTTGCGGGAGAGCCGGCATAGCTGGAATCGTTGCGGTCTTCGCTGCGGTAGCGGTCGCGGCGCAGGCCCGCGATGATGGTCAGCGGGCCCCAGGCCAGCTCGTCCTGCAGGTACAGGCCCAGCTGCGACTGGCGGATCGCGTGGTCTTCGGTGTAGAAGCCGAGCGGCAGCGCGCCCGGCTCGATCAGCCAGTGGTTCGGGCTGCCGAGGTCGATCGCCGGGGTGTCGGTGCCGAGCGTGTCGCCGTAGTGCACGTCCGAATCCAAGGTTTGATAGTCGACGCCGGCCAGGATGGTGTGGGCAATCGGCCCGCTGCGCGTCTTGAAGGACAGCTGGTTGTCGATCGCGTAGCCGTCCTGGTGCTCGTCGGTCAGATAGGCGGCACGTGCCAGCGTGCGTGCGTCATCCGCCAGGCCGAGGTTGTAGGTGTTGTGCTGCAGGCCATCAGCTTTCGTGTAGCGGAAGTTCTGCAGGAATTTCACCTCATCGTTGAAGCCGTGCTCGAACTTCCAGCCGCCCATCGTCACCGTGCGCTTCATGCCCGACCAGCGGCCGTCGCCGGCGAAGCTGTCGGCGTCGAGCTTGCCGTAGGGCGCCTCGAACAGGGTGCCGAGGGCGGGCAGCGGGGTCGAGGGCACAAGGCTGGGGTCGACCTGGTGGTAGAGGTTCAGGTTCAGGCGCGTGTTCGATGCGATGCGCCAGGTGAGCGAGGGCGCGATCAGATTGCGTTCTTCGCGCGTCGTGGCCTGCTGGCCGTCGCGCTTCCTCGCCAGCGCGATCACGCGGTAGTCGACGTCGGGCGAGAGGGCGCCGGTGCTGTCGATGCCCAGTTCGCGCAGGTTATTGCTACCGAAGCGGAAGCGCACCTCGGTTTCCTGCTGCGCGCGCGGCTGCCTGGCGGTCTGGTTGACCATGCCGCCCGGCGGCGCCGAGCCGTACAGCACCGAGGTCGGCCCCTTCAGCACTTCGACGCTCTCGGTGGCGAAAGCGTCTACCTGCGGCACCAGGTTCCACAAGCCGTTGTACTGCAGCGGCAGGCCGTCGTAGTAGTTGCGGTAGCTTTCGAAGCCGCGGATCGTGTACTGGTCGAAGATGGTGACAGTCGAGCGGCTTTCCGGCGTCACGCCCGGCACGTAGCGCAGCGCCTCGTTGACGCTGTCGGCCTGGCGCGCGGCCAGCAGCTCGGCGTCGTAGACCTCGTAGCTCATCGGCGCGTCCATCGGCTTCAGGTTCGACTTGGTGCCGGTGGTGCGGTAGCCGGTGCCGGTGACGACGACCTGCTGCAGCGGTTCACCAGGCGCCTGTTCCTGGGCGGTGGCGCTACTTGCGCAGGCGAGGGCGGCCAGCACGGCAAGCGGACGCGCCGCGAGGTGGGGAATGATGTGCATCGTGTTCTTCTTTGTATTGATAATGGTAATGCGAATCATTATCAATACGGATCGAGGCCTTGTCAACCGGGGCGGACCGGCGAAAAAAAATGGCGCTCGAAGGCGCCATGCGTGATGTGGGCGGAAACCGGCTCAGCGTCCGGGCACCGGCTTGACCTTGGACGCGGCTGCCAGCGCACGTTCGCGCGCCGTATCGACGTCGTCCGCGGTCGCCAGCGCCACGCCCATGCGGCGGCGTGCAAAGGATTCCGGCTTGCCGAACAGGCGGATGTCGCTGCCCGGCACCTGCAGGGCCTCGGCCACGCCTTCGAAGGCGATCCCTTGCGCATCCATGCCGCCGTAGATCACCGCCGAGGCACCCGGTGCGCGCAGTGCCGTGTTGACCGGCAGGCCGAGCACGGCCTTCGCGTGCAGCTCGAATTCGCTCTGCACCTGCGTCGCCATCGTCACCATGCCGGTGTCGTGCGGACGCGGGCTCACTTCCGAGAACCAGACCATGTCGCCCTTCACGAACAGCTCGACGCCGAACACGCCCAGGCCGCCGAGGTTGCCCGTGACTTTTTCGGCGATCTCGCGCGAGCGCTCCAGCGCCAGCGCGCTCATCGGATGCGGCTGCCAGGATTCGACATAGTCGCCCTGTACCTGCTTGTGGCCGATCGGTTCGCAGAAACCTGTCTGCACGTTGCCGTCGGCGCCACGCGAACGCACCGTCAGCAGGGTGATCTCGTAGTCGAAGTCGATGAAGCCTTCGGCGATCACGCGGCCGGCGTCGACCCGGCCGCCGGCGGCTGCGTAGTCCCAGGCGGCCTTCACGTCCGCCGCGCTGTCGAGTTTCGACTGGCCCTTGCCCGAGGACGACATCACGGGTTTCACGACGCAGGGGAAGCCGACGGCCGCGCAGGCCTGTTCCAGTTCTTCCAGGCTGCTGGCGAAGCGGTAAGGAGACGTTGCCAGACCCAGGGTTTCGGCGGCGAGGCGGCGGATGCCTTCGCGGTTCATCGTCAGCTGGGCGGCGCGCGCGGTCGGGATGCAGGTGATCGTGCCGGCCGCTTCCAGTTCGGCCAGCCTGTCGGTGGCGATCGCCTCGATCTCGGGGATCACGAGGTCGGGTTTTTCCTGCGCGATCAGGGCGGCCAGCGCGGCGCCGTCGGTCATGTCGATCACGTGCGCGCGGTGCGCGACCTGGTGGCCGGGCGCGTTCGGATAGCGGTCGACAGCGACGACTTCGACGCCGAGACGCTGCAGGGAGATGATTACCTCCTTGCCGAGTTCGCCGGAGCCGAGCAGCATTACGCGGGTGGCGGAAGGAGAAAGGGGAGTGCCGAGTGTAGTCATGGTTCTGTGGGAGATGGCGGAGATGCTGCCGTGCGGCAGGGTGGTGGGACTATAGCAAAGGCGCCGCAACTGCGTGCAAGACGGCCAATGTTGCCCACGCATGGCGCAAGCGTGCGGCGCGTTCCGTTGACTACCGGGCTCGGCTGTTGAGCGAGGTCAGGTATAAGCGAGTTCGCCTTTTTCGCGTGGAATTATCCATGAGCCACAAACTCTAACTTTCTCACATCATTCTTGCCGTGGCCGCTTTGGCTCGGCGCGTGATGGGTTCAGGAGCAGCAGCTATTGAACATCGAGAAAGGCGGTTCCCATGATTAAGAATCCGATCGGTTTCCTCAGCTATGTGCGCAGCGACGACGAGCACGACGACGGTCGTCTGACGGAATTTCGCAGGCGATTGAGCGGCGAGGTCGTTGCGCAGACGGGTGAGCGCTTTGACATTTTCCAGGACAGGACCCACATCGCGTGGGGGCAAAGCTGGGAAGAACGGATCCACGACTGCGTCGACGCCGGTATTTTTCTCATTTGCATTATTACGCCAGGCTTCTTCAAGAGCGAAATGTGCCGTAGTGAAATCGAACGCTTTGCCCTGCGCGAGAAACTGATCGGACGCCGGGACCTGATCCTTCCGGTGTATTACATCCACTGTCCGGTGCTGAGCGACGAATCCCTGTGCAGGAACGATCCGGTCGCCCAGTTGATCAGCGAGCGCAATTACGTCGACTGGCGCGCCTTGCGCTTCGACTCCCTCAAATCGCCGAGGTCGAAAAAAATGTTCGCCAAGCTGGCAGGTGATATCCGCAGTGCGCTTGAAACCCGTTTTCCGGCAGAGGGTTTTGGTCCGGTGGCGGGAACGATCCTGCCGAGCTGACGCGGGTCGCATCGCGGGCGCTTGCGGTACAAGATTGAAATTTTCGTACGGGACTCGCCAAACTGCAATCCGCCCGCTATAATGTTGCCTCAATTCCCTGATAGCTCAGTCGGTAGAGCGACGGACTGTTAATCCGCAGGTCCCTGGTTCGAGTCCAGGTCGGGGAGCCAGAATATTGAAAAGGCCGCGTCGAAGGATGCGGCCTTTTTTGTTTTTGGGGTTGTAGGGTGCGCACTCTGTGCGCACGCGGTCGTGCCCATGCACACCGCAGCGGGATTATTGTCCAGGGCGCCGCAGATCAGCCGGTGAAACCGCGTGCGCACGGAGTGCGCACCCTACGCCGGCACCAACTTGCCTGCGGCTTCCACACCTTCCCGCGCCAGTGGCGACAAGCGATCGAACCACGGCGCCACGCCCTCCAGCTGGTGCGCCAGCTGCAGCAATTTGTCCTCGGCCCCGAAGCGCGCCACGAACTGCACGCCCAGCGGTAAGCCGGCAGCCGTCCAGTGCAGCGGCACCGACATCGCCGGCGTGCCGGTCAGATTGGCCAGCTGGGTGAAGGGCACGTAGCGCAGGCTGTCGCGCGCGATCTTGTTGACGGTGCCTTCCAATAAGCCCAGGCGCGCCAGGATGCCGAGCAGGCCGGAGCGCTGCAGCAGGTCGAGCACGAACTGCTCGCCGCGCGGCGGGTCGCCCTGGCCGTGGCGGATCGGCGGATGGGCCAGCGTCGGCGTCAGCAGCATGTCGTAGCGCGCATGGAAGCGGGCCAGCGCGCGCGCGAAATCGTTCCACTTGTCCAGTTGCGCAGTCAGGCGTCCGCTTGAAACGCTACCGCCCAGCGTTGCCAGCAGGCGGCTCATCAGTTCGACGTCGGAAGCGCGCGCACCGAGCGCCTTGCCGCGCGCGACGATCGCCGGCACCTGGCCGAAGTACATGTGCAGGAAGCTTTCCGCCAGCGCCGCGCCGTCGATCTCGGGCGCCGCTTCCTCGACTTCGTGCCCCAGTCCGCGCAGCAGGGCGACCGCCTTTTGCACCGCCAGTACCGCTTCCGGATGCACTTCGGTGCCGATCGGCGAGACCGTGCTGAAGCCGATGCGCAGGTGGCCCGGATCGCGCCGCATCAGGTCGACGTAGGGTGCAGCGGGCGGGGCGACGTCGAACGGGTCGCCCGGCTCCGGTCCGGACAGGATGTCGAGCGCCAGCGCCGAATCGCGCACGCTGCGCGACAGTACGCCTTCGGTCGAGGCGCCGAACCAGACTTCGCCGATCGCCGGACCCGACGACACCCGGCCGCGCGAAGGGCGCAGTGCGAACAGGCCGCAGCAGGCGGCCGGGATGCGCAGCGAGCCGCCGCCGTCGTTGCCGGCCGCCATCGGCACGATGCCGCTTGCGACCGCCGCCGCGGCGCCGCCGCTCGAGCCGCCGGGCGTATGGTCGAGGTTCCAGGGATTGCTGGCGCGACCGTAGAGCACCGGATCGGTCACCGCCTTTAAAGCGAACTCGGGAAGATTGGTCTTGCCGAAGACGACCAGGCCGGCCTGCAGGTAGCGACGCACGACGGAGGCGTGTTCGAGCGGCACATAGCCCTGCATCGAGCGGCTGCCGAAGCTGGTCGGTACGCCGGCGTAATCCTGCACGCAATCCTTGATCAGGAAGGGCACGCCGGCCAGCGGCCCGGTCGACAAGTGCGCCAGTTGCGCCTGCGCCTGTTTGTCCAGCAGGCGGCAGACGGCATTGATGCGGCCGTGGACCTCGGCATTGCGCGTCAATGCCAGCGCCAGCAGTTCGGCTGGATTGGTGTCGCCGCGCCGGATCAGGGCGGCAAGGGCGGTGGCGTCGTGTTGCAGGTAGTGGGCGAAGTCCATGGGCATCCTCAGGGAATACCCGTATGGAATATCTTCAATTAAATCTTGTCAAGTTAAACTCAAATCCGTCACTTCCTGCGCTTCTTGTCGTTCGAGGTATAGGTGCGGGTATAGAAGTCCGGAGGCTTCCTCGCCACCCAGTCGATGAAGGCGCGGATCTCCTTGTGGCCGCGCAGCGCGTCCCAGGTATGGTAGGTACGCAGCAGTTCGCGCTCGGTAAAGGCCGAGTGGATCTTGCGATGGCAGATCTTGTGGATCGGGAACTGCTCCTTGCCCTTGAAGGTCTTCGGCACCAGGTGATGGCGGTCGATGTTGACGGTGCCCAGTTCGCGACCGCACAAGGGGCAAAGGGGATCGTCCATGGCTCCTGTCCGGCAAAAAAACATTGTGAATACAATGTGGTGGCGAATCGGAACCCGACAAGCGGAAAAGTGAATTTGATGAACTCACTGTTCACATTGGTGTAGAATCAACGCTTCACAAAATGCAACTTGGCTTCTGCGTGGCGAGCAAAAACGGGGCCTTTTAACGATGATCGAAGACGAAACCAGTTCCTGTTCGATCCTGCTGATCGATGACGAGCCTTTTGCGCAGCAGATCATCGAGCATGGGCTGAAAACCTGCGTCAAGCACGTCCTGCACTACGAGTCGAGCCCGGCCCGCGCGGTCGACCTGGTGCGCGAACTGGGCATTACCGTGGTGCTGGTCGACCTGCGCATGCCCGACCTCGACGGCTTCGAATTCACGCGCCGCCTGCGCGCCACGTCCGACACCGAACACGTCCCCGTCATCATGCTGTCGTCCGAGGACGATCCGGAAGTCAAGGCGCAAGCCTTCGCCGCCGGCGTCAACGACTACATGGTCAAATGGCCCGATCCGCGCGAACTGGTCGCGCGCGTCCAGTACCACAACGACGCCTGCATTGCCCGCCGTGAGCGCGACGCCGCGTTTGCCTCGCTGCGCTTGAGCCAGCAGCAGCTGGCCGAGAGCCAGTCGGCCCTGCACCAGGCGCAGAAGATGGAAGCCATCGGCCAGCTGACCGGCGGCGTGGCCCACGATTTCAACAACGTACTGCAGATCATCGGCGGCAACCTGCAACTGCTCAAGCTGGTCGGCAACCTGAACGATGCGGCGCGCACGCGCGTCGAGATGGCGCTGGCCGGCGTCGAGCGCGGCGCCAAGCTGTCCTCGCATCTGCTGGCCTTTGCCCGGCGCCAGCCGTTGCAGGCCGTGGTCCTCAATCCCGGCCACCTGCTGCGCGAGATGGACGACATGATGCGCCGCGTGCTCGGTCCGAACGCGCGCATCGTCACCGATATCGGTCCGGCGCTGTGGAGCACTGTCGCCGACCCCAACCAGCTCAACAACGTGCTGCTCAACCTGGCCATCAACGCGCGCGACGCGATGGGCGGCAACGGCAGCTTGCTGATCCGCGCCAGCAATGCCGGCGGCGACGCCGCGGACAGGCATGCCGCGCTGCCGCCTGGCGTCGCGGCCGGCGAGTACGTCCTGATCGAAGTGGCCGATACCGGCAAGGGCATGCCGCCCGAAGTCCTGCAGCGCGCCTTCGAACCCTTCTTCACGACCAAGCCGGTCGGCAAAGGCACGGGCCTGGGCCTGTCGATGGCCTATGGCTTCGTCAAGCAGTCGGGCGGCGAGATCGTGCTCGACAGCGAAGTGGGGCGCGGCACCAGCGTGCGCATCTACCTGCCGCGCAGTGCCGTCGAGGCGGCCCAGCCGGAGGAGGCGGTCGAGGTGCCGCTGTTCGGCGGCCTGGAAACGATTCTCGTGGTGGAAGACGAAGAAGACGTGCGCGACTCGACCTGCGCGATCCTGTCCGCGCTCGGCTACGAGGTGCTGGAAGCCTGCGACGCGGCCGGTGCGGTCGAGATCGTCGAAAGCGGGCGCCACGTCGACCTGGTGTTCACCGACGTCATCATGCCGGGACCGGTGAGCAGCCTGCAGCTGGGTGAGGCGGTGCGCAGGCATCTGCCGTCCGCGCAGATTTTATATACCTCGGGCTATGCGGAAGGGGTATTGGCGCACGAGGGCAAGGTCAGCGCCTCGGTGCACCTGCTGCAGAAGCCCTATCATCCGGACGCGCTGAGCGCGCGCATCCGTCATTTGCTGCGGCGCGGACGCAATGGCGCGCAGGCAGCGAGCAGCGCCGGCGCCACGGCCAACTAGGCCTTCTGCACCCGCGCTGTGAAGCGCCGCTTACTTCGGCGGCGTGTAGCGGAACGAACCCGGCGGCGGCTCGTTCAGCACGGCCCAGAACATGCCGAGGTCGGCGATCGCGCGCAGGAAATCCTTGAAGTCCACCGGCTTGACGACATAGGCGTTCACGCCCAGCGAGTAGCTGGTGATCAGGTCCTGTTCTTCCTTCGACGAGGTCAGCATCACGACCGGCATGCTCTTGAGTGCCTCGGTCTTGCGGATCGTCGCCAGCACTTCCAGGCCGTCGACCTTCGGCAGCTTCAGGTCGAGCAGGGTGACGGCCGGGTTGCCTTCCGGACGCTCGGCGAATTCGCCGCGGCGCAGCAGGTAGTCGAGCGCCTCGGCGCCATCGCGCACGACCACGACTTCGTTGGCGAGCTGGCTGCGCGCCAGCGCGACCAGGGTCAGCTCGAGGTCGTTCGGATTGTCTTCGACCAGCAGGATGGGTTTTAACATGGTTGGCTTGGCAGTGCGTTTAAAGTGCGAGTTTGCGCGGGATGCTGAACGAGAAGGTGGCGCCCTGGCCCAGTACGGAATCGGCCCAGGCGCGTCCGCCGTGGCGCTCGACGATGCGGCGCACGTTGGCCAGGCCGATGCCGGTGCCCTGGAAGTCTTCCATCCGGTGCAGGCGCTGGAACACGCTGAACAGCTTGTGCACGTATTCCATGTTGAAGCCGGCGCCGTTGTCGGCGACGTGGAACACCGTTTCGTGTTCGTCCTGCCCGGACCAGATGCGGATCCGGGCCGGGTCGCGCCCGCCGCTGAATTTCACCGCGTTCGACAGCAGGTTCTGCACGGCCAGGAGCAGGAAGGTCGGGTCGGCCGTGATGCGCGGCAGCGGCGCCACATTCCACTCGATGTTGCGGCCGGCCGTGTCCAGCGCCAGCTTGTCGATGCAGGAGGCGACCAGCTTCGACATGTCGACCTCGACCGGACGCAGGGCGGCGCGGCCCATCTGCGAAAAACTCAGCAGGTCGTCGACCAGCTTGCCGGCCAGGCGGGCGGACTCCTTGATGTTGGTGAGGAAGCGCTGGCGCATGGTCGTGTCCTCGCTGCCGGCGGACTCCAGCAGCAGGTCGGAAAAGCCGACGATGTGGCGCAGCGGCGCGCGCAGGTCGTGCGAGACCGAATACGAAAACGCTTCCAGTTCCTTGTTGGCGCGGCCCAGTTCCTCGGCCAGTTCGGCCATCTGTTCGGCACGTTCGAGCGCGATGCCGAGCAGGGCGCTGCGGAACTCGCCGGTGAGTTCGATCTCGGCCACGTGCCAGGGCAGGCTGACGCCGTGGATGACCTCGCGCCAGGTGGCGAAGCTGGTGCGCGGACTGAGCTGCGTCGGCGCCGGCATGCCTTCCTTTTCGTGCGGATTGCCGGCCCATTCGATGGTATGCACCACCTCGGGACGGAACCACAGCAGGTAGTGCTTGTGCAGGCGCGAGATCGGCATGGCCAGCAGGCCGCTGGCATTGCGCCGGATGGCGCCGCCGTCCGGGTAATCGGCGGACAACTGGTCGGTATGGTAGATCTCGGCGCCGTATCCTTCCGCTTCGAGCCAGGCGACCAGGTCGCCGATGGCGTGGGCGTCGGGCGTATCTCCCCAGGTCAGCACGCGCTCGTCGGTGACGACGGCCACGCCGCCGGCGCGCGCGAAGCGCAGCAGTTCCGGGAAGACGCCGCTCATGTTCTCGATGACGTCGGCGCCCTTGGTGAGATTGCCCAGCATGGCTACCATCATGCGCCGCACCTCGAGACGGAACTGCAGCTCGGTCGCGTCCTCGCGCGACTCGATGCACAGCGCCAGCACCTGGCCGAGCTGCTCGCAGGCGGTGCGCTTCTCGAAAGCGAGCGGGCAGGGCGTCTCGTTGTGGCAGGAGATCAGGCCCCAGAGCTTGCCCTTGACCATCAGCGACACCGACATCGAGGCAAGTGTGCCCATGTTGCGCATGTATTGCAGGTGCACCGGCGAAACGCTGCGCAGGGCTGCAAAGGAGAGGTCGTTGCGCGCGCCCGTCACCGGATTCTCGGACGGCACCAGCGGCGCCGGAACGTAGTTGGCGTCCTGGATCAGGCGGATGCGCGAGAGCGCATACAGGTCGCGCGCCTGGGCCGGGATGTCGGTGGCCGGGAAGCGCTGTCCCATATACGAGGCATAGCCTTCTTCCTTCGATTCGGCCATCACGTGGCCGTGGCCGTCGCGGTCGAACTGGTAGACCATCACGCGGCCGAAGCCCGTCACCATGCGCACCTGCCTGGCCGCCAGCGTGGCCAGCGACTCGACCGACTGGGTCTCGTTCACGTGCAGCAGGAAGTCGCCCAGCATCGGGTACAGGTCGCGGAAGTCCAGTGCTTCGGCGCGCTCGACGGCTTCGCATTCGAGCACGATCACGCTGTCCCATTCATGGCCGAGGGCGTCGAAATGGGCGCCGTTGCCGGCAGCGATCGTGCCCAGGTAGGCAGGCCGTGGCCCCAGCTTGCGTTCGGTCAGCGCCGGGAGCAGGCGCCCGGCCGCGTCCTGGCCGATCACCTCGGCCAGCGGCCGCCCGCAAGCGGCCTCGGCGTCGACGCCGGTCCAGCGCACGAGGTTGGCGCTGGCCTGCAGGACCTGTCCGTCCGGCGCCAGCGTCAGCAGGAAGCCATGGGGCTGGATGCTGCCGGGAGTACGGATGGGTTCACGGTCACAGCCGGACAGGTCGAGCGGTGCGGAAGAAGGTGGAGTCATGAGGCGCGGGCGTGGGCACGGCTGGGTTGCAAAAGCAGTATTCTAGCGTGAAAGGCAAGGGCAAGTACGCGGCCGGTCCCGCCTTTTCCATGCTGTGCAACGCTGGAACGAAAAGCCAAGTTTTTGAGCCGATCTCGGCTTGACGTTTCCGTAAAGACATGGACGATCTGGCAATGTCGCGTGGCTGTTTGGCGCAGTTTGGGTTTAATATGCTGCCTTATTCCGCCATTGCGAGCCCTTGCCACCGATGACCAACCAACCTGCCAAGAAGAAGCTGACCGAAGAGCAGCGCTTCCAGTACCTGATTTCCGGGATCAGCGACTATGCGATCTCCATGCTCGATCCGGAAGGCCATGTGAGCAGCTGGAATGCCGGCGCCCAGCGCTTCAAGGGCTACCTGGCGCCGGAAATCCTCGGTGAGCACTTCTCGCGTTTCTACACGCCCGAGGATCGCGCCACGAACCTGCCGGCGCGCGCGCTTGCCACCGCCCTGGCCGAAGGCAAGTACGAAGCCGAGGGCTGGCGCATGCGCCAGGACGGCACGCGCTTCTGGGCCAGCGTCGTGATCGACCCGATCTACGACGAGCAGGGCACCCTGCTGGGCTACGCCAAGATCACGCGCGACATCACCGAGAAACGCCAGGCCGAGCAGGCATTGCGCGCCAGCGAGGAACGCTTCCGCCTGCTGGTGCAGGGCGTCACCGACTACGCCATCTACATGCTCGCGCCCGACGGGACGGTCACCAACTGGAACGTCGGCGCCGAGCGCATCAAGGGTTATAGCTACGACGATATCGTCGGCCAGCATTTCTCGCGCTTCTACACCGAGGAAGACCGGACCGCCGGCCTGCCGGCGCGGGCGCTCGGCAATGCAGCGCGCGAGGGGCGCTACGAAGCCGAGGGCTGGCGCCTGCGCAAGGACGGGACCCGCTTCTGGGCCCACGTCGTGATCGACGCGATCCACGACGAGATGGGTTCGCTGATCGGCTTCGCCAAAATCACGCGCGACCTGACCGAGAAGAAGAAAGCCGACGCGGCGCTTGCCGAAGCGAACGCGGCCCTGTTCCAGGCGCAGAAGATGGAATCGATCGGCCAGCTGACCGGCGGTATCGCGCACGACTTCAACAACCTGCTGTCGGTGCTGGCCAGCGGCCTCGAGGTGCTGGCCCTGGGCCGCGGCGCCGGCGCCGACAGCAAGACCTTCGACAGCATGCGCCGTGCGATCGACCGCGGCGCCAAGCTGACCCAGCAGCTGCTGGCCTTCGCGCGCCAGCAGCCGCTGCAGCCGGAAACGCGCAGCGTGAACCGCCTGATTTCCGGTTTCGAATCCGTGTTCCGGCGCGCCGTGAATGCCTCGATCGACTTCCAGATCAAGCTCGAACCGCAGATCCGCACCACCGTCATCGACAGCGCGCGCTTCGAGTCGGCGATCCTGAACCTGGTCGTCAACGCGCGCGACGCCATGCCCGAGGGCGGCCACCTGCAGATCGAGACCGCCAACGTCGACCTGGTCGAACACGAGGTGCGCGGCCTGGCGCCGGGGCCCTACGTGCGCGTGAGCGTGACCGACACCGGCACCGGCATGACGCCCGAGACCGCCGCGCGCGCCTTCGAGCCTTTCTATACGACCAAGGAAGTGGGTAAAGGGACGGGCCTGGGGCTGTCCCAGGTGTACGGCTTCATCAAGCAGTCGGGCGGCGAGGTCGTGATCGGCACCGCGCCGGGCGAAGGCACGTCGATTTCGATCTTCCTGCCGGCCGCGCCGGGCCAGGACGGCAGCATGCACCAGGACGACACGGAAGTGGTGCTGATCGTCGAGGACGAGCCCGACCTGATGGACGTCGCCTCGGCGCTCTTCATCAGCATGGGCTACGAAGTCGTCACCGCGTCGGGCAGCCAGGAAGCCATGAACCTGCTGGCCACGCGCGAGGTCGACATCCTGTTCACCGACGTCATCATGCCGGGCATGAACGGCATCGAGCTGGCGACCTATACGCACGCGAACTATCCCGAGGTAAAGACCATCCTGGCGTCGGGCTATCCGCTGCCGGCCCTGAAGCTCGAGGATGTCAAGCTCGGCGACTTCGTCTTCGTCGGCAAGCCGTACCGCCTGTCCGACCTGGCGCGCGCGCTGCGCTCGGCGGCGTAAGCAAGGCGGCACCGTGGCCCTGCACATCGCCACGCCCTTGCTGCCATTGCAGGCGTTTGCGGCGCGGCGGCACGGCGCACCTGTCTGGCTGAAGATGGAGGCGTTGCAGCCGAGCGGTTCGTTCAAGCTGCGCGGCATCGGCCATGCCTGCGAAACCTATGCGGCGCGGGGGGCGCGGCGGATCGTCGCCTCGTCCGGCGGTAATGCCGGCCTGGCCGCGGCGCACGCTGCGCGCAGCCTGGGCTTGCCGGCCCTGGTCGTGGTGCCGGAAACGAGCAGCGAGCGCACCCGCGCCCTGCTGGCGCGCGAGGGCGCCGACGTGCTGGTCCACGGACTGTCCTTCCAGGAAGCGAATGCGCATGCCCAGTCGCTGCTGGGTCTCGACGACGCCTTCATCCACCCCTTCGATGATCCGCTGCTGTGGGAAGGTCACGCCAGCATGATCGACGAGGTCGCAGCAAGCGGCGTGCGGCCGGACGCCGTCGTGCTGGCCGTCGGCGGCGGCGGACTGCTCAGCGGCGTCGTGGCCGGCCTGCGCCGCCAGGGCTGGAACGGGGTGCCCGTGTTCGCCGTCGAAACGAACGGCGCCGATTCCTATGCCCGCTCGCTGGCGGCCGGCGAACGCATCGAATTGCCGGCGATCACCAGCATCGCCACTTCGCTCGGCGCGCGCAAGGTGTCGGAACACGCGTTCGCGCTGGCGCGGTCGCATCCGATCGCGCCCGTCGTGGTGAGCGATGGCGAAGCGGTCGCCGCCTGCCTGCGCTTCATGGACGAGCACCGGGTCGTCGTCGAGCCGGCCTGCGGCGCCGCGCTGGCGCTGGCCTGGCGCGCGGACGGCCCGCTTGCCGCTTTCGGGAACGTGCTCGTCATCGTCTGCGGCGGCGCGACGGCCACGGTGGCGCAGCTGCAGGCCTGGGGCGCGCAACTGTCCGTGCCCGCGGCCGGCTGACCAACATCGACCGCGCTCACAGCGCAAACAGGATATCGCTGATGCGCTCGTAGACCGGTTCGGCCGGCGGCCCCTTGTTCGGCCAGTTCAGGATGTCGAAGTGGTCGTAGCCGCGATAATTCCCCAGGAAATTCCAGGTACCCGGCAGCGGCGTGCCGTCGAAGTCGCGCACCGGATGGCCGGCGGGCGCGCGCATGCTGCTGGTGTTGACCACGCCGTCGTTGGCGAACCAGGCGGCGTCGACCCGAACCCGCCCGGGCGCATCCTGGGTATAGCCGCCCATCCCGTGCTGCAGCATCGAGGGCACGATCCATTCCCCGGCATAGGTCTTGTAGTAGGCGAACATGTCATTGCGCGGGTACTGGTAACGGCGGTTCTGGAGCGGCGCGATGCGGCGGTCGGTGTCGTTGCAGCAGGGCGCGCCGGCTTCGGTCGCAACCGTGCCGACCGAAAAATAATAGACCCCGGGCGAGGTGCGGGCCCAGGCATTGAAGCTGCGCGCGCCGTCGGGGGCCAGTTCCCAGTTGGCGAGATCGGCCAGCAGCCAGTCGCGCAGGGGCGATTGCAGTTCGGGCAGGATGTCGAGCACGGCGTCGCGCAGGGTGGTGCCGTTGTGCGGCGCCGAGATCGTGGTGACGCTGCGGATCCAGCCGAGCTTGCCGCCGCGGTAGAGCTCGCCATCGCCGGCCTGCTGATCGCCGTGTTCCAGCAGTTCGACCAGGGCGCGGATCGTGGTGCCGCCCTGGCTGTGGCCGATCATGTGCAGCGGGTGCGCCGCATCCCATGCCGGATACAGCGCGGGCGGATAGCCCATTGGATTGTTCGCCGGGTCGGCCGCCCAGCACTGGACCGCCTTGTCGGCCGTGCCGGTGGCGCGGCGGCGCGGCCCGTAGTCGACGCAGCCGCCCTTGAGCTGCGCATACAGCTCGGCCGCGCGCTCGCGGTTGCTGGCGATGGCGCCGACGGTGGCGGTGAAGACCGTATGCGGGCCGCGGTAGCTGCGCAGGTGGGCGGCCAGGTCGCCGTAGCCGCCCCAGTAAAGGTAGCCGCTGCGCGGGAACTGGTCGGGACCGAAGCCGAGGAAGCCGTGTACCAGCACGATGGGATTGTCGTTGGCGGCGCGCGCCGTGCCCGTCAACTGGGCCAGCGTCAGAAGGAGCGCAGCAAGGAAAATCCGGTACGGGCGCGGCATGAAGCTCTCCGGGAGGTCGAAGGCTTCATTGTCGGAGGCTGGAAAAGGCTGAGGTTTGCGCCAGATCGAGCGTGCGCAAGAACGAAGCCGGCGGCGCAACAGGAAGGTGCGCCGCCGGCTTGACGAGATGAATCAGTTTGCTGCGGGAACTGCTTTGGCAGCAGGAACGGGCTGGCGTGCCCCGGTACTGCCCACCGCACCCGGCGCATTCGCGTCGGCCGGCGCCGCGATCGAGGCGGTCATGCTGGCCTTCTCGGCGGCGTCGACGCGGTTGCCATTCCACACCACGTAGTCGTCGATCGAATACAGCTTGCAGGGCTCGCTGCTCTTGGCCGAGCAGGTGGCCAGGGCGCGCGCTTCCGGCGACTCGCCTTCCTCGGCCCAGGTCCAGGCACCCGATGGCGACACGGCAAAGGCGCGCGGCGTCATCTTGGTCAGGTAGTCGGCGTAGGCGCGGCGTCCGTTTTCCGAGAGGAAGGGCACGGCCTCGACGTCGTCGACCTTGGCAAAATCGGTACGCGCGGGCAGCGGCGGCGCCGGCACGTCGTACAGCACCTCGGTCGGCATGCCGACGTTCTTCAGGAAGCGCATCGTGTCGTTCAGCCAGATCTTCTCGCCGTCGCGGCTGGCCAGCATGCCGTGGGCGTCGCGCTTGAACGACGGGAACTCGATCAGGCGCGCCTTGCCGCCGGCCTGGGCATAGGCTTCGTGCAGGCGGTTGGCCAGGTCCGGGCCGAACAGCGAATCGTTCTCGCCATACATCCACAGGCTCGGCACTTTGCTGTTGGCGCCGTATTCGGCGAAGGCCGACACCAGGGCCGAGCGCCAGGCGCAGCGGTCGCTGTCGTCGCGCAGGCCGCCTGCGAAATTGATCAGGCCGCGCACGCCAGGAAGCTGCTGCGTGCCCAGCGCCATCGTCGCCAGGCCGCCATAGGACTGGCCGGCCACCACGATATGGTCCTTGTCGATCCAGGACTGGCTGCGCGCATACTCGAGCGTCGAGCGGATGTCCTCGGCCTGCAGGTAGCCGTTGGCCGTCATGTCGCAGCCGCGGTCGCGGTAGCGCCCGGTCGAATTGGCGAAGCCCTGGCGCATCGGCACCATCACGGCGTAGCCGCGTTTCACGAAGGCGGTCGCCATATGATAGAAGCGGTCGCGCGGCTGGGCGCTCGGACGGCCCGGGTCCTTGCCGTGGTTGATCACCAGCAGCGGGAAGGGACCGGGACCGTTCGGACGGAACACGGTCGTCTCCAGCATCGCGCGGTTCTCGTAGCCGGCCGGCACCTGCACGATCTGTTCGTTCATGCGGTAGTCGAGCTCGAGTTCCTGCTCGATGGCGATGCCTGGCAACATGGCCAGGCCGGCGAGCAGGGCGGCGGTGATCTTGCGGACAGCGGGACGAACTTTGAACATGGGCGACTCTGAAATGCCTGCCGGTGCGACAGAATTGCTTGAAGGAATAAATTGATTCTAGGCACCTAGAAACGCGAGGGCAATATCCGTTTCGGCAATTCCAGAGTTAAATTTTCGTGTGTGGTAAAGATGCTCAGATACATCAACAATGAAAGCTGCCACTGTTGCGCTTGTGGCCTCGAGAAGCGTGATTGAACGAGAAAGATTGCCGCTTTGATAGCGGTAAAATCGACGCGGTCTTGTCACTTATTTATGAGTGACTTGGCGGCAAGGCGGCGCGACCCGCCAGGCACTTTCACTAGAATGGCTGCGGCAGTTCCCAACCAATCACGAGGAGAACGACATGGTGAAAGTGGCGGTAATCGTGGGCAGCACCCGTCCAGGACGCAAGGCACTCGACGTGGCACGCTGGGTGATGGAGACGGCGGGCAAGCGCAGCGATGCGCAGTTCGAACTGGTCGATATCCAGGATTTCAACTTGCCCCTGCTTGACGAGCCGGTGCCGCCCTCGATGGGTCAGTACTCGCAGCCGCACACGATCGCCTGGGCCGAGAAAATTGCGCAGTACGATGGTTTCGTTTTCGTCACGCCCGAGTACAACCACGGCACTTCGGGCGCGCTGAAGAACGCCATCGACTTCCTCTATAAAGAGTGGAACAACAAGGCGGCCGGCTTTGTCGGCTACGGCAGCGCGGGCGGGGCGCGCGCGATCGAGAGCCTGCGCCTGGTGATGGGCGAACTGATGGTGGCCGACGTGCGAGCCCAGGTGATGCTGTCGCTGTTCACCGACTTCGAGAATTTCGCGACCTTCAAGCCGGCCGCGCACCACACGGGATCGGTGAATGCCATGCTCGACCAGGTGGTGGCCTGGAGCGGGGCGCTGGCGCCGCTGCGCAAGAGCGCCTAGCGTTACAATCGGCGCCTGTTTCCTTTTGCATGCGCCGATGTCTTCCCTGATTTCCTCCCGCCGCGCCAGCTGCGCGGCCTGCCTGCGCGCCCAGTCGGCCTGCATCTGCGCCTGGGTGCGCCCGGTCGATGCGTCGTCCTCGCTATTGATCCTGCAGCATCCGCTGGAGGTGGCGAACGCCAAGAACAGCGCGCGCCTGCTGCACCTGTGCGTGGCCGGCAGCGCGCTGGCGGTGGGGGAGCAGTTCGATCCGGCCGAACTCGACGCGCTGCTGCATGCCGATGGGCGCACGCCGCTGCTGCTGTATCCCGAGACGCCGGGCGTCGCTGCAGTCGCGGCGGGCGAACTGCCGCCGGCGGAGCAGCTGCGCCTGGTCGTGCTCGACGCCACCTGGCGCAAGAGCCGCAAGATGCTGCACCTGAACCCGGCCCTGCAGGCCTTGCCGCGCCTGGCGCTCTCGAGCATGCCGGCCTCGAACTACCGCATCCGCAAGGCCCATGCGCCGGACCAGCTGTCGAGCCTGGAGGCCGCCGCCTACGCGCTGGGCCAGCTCGGCGGCGACATGGCGCAAGTCGCGCCCCTGTTCGATGCGTTTGACGGATTCGTGCAACAGCAAGCCGATTTCGTGCCCCTGGACCGTCCGCACACACGACACGCTTGAGTTCACACCCGGAGCGGCGTACCATACTGTATAAACATACAGTATCGAGGTGCCCAAGTGGAACTGCGCGAACGAACAATTGACCGGGAATACAGTGCCGAGCAGCCCATCGTGGCCGCACGTCCGCTCGTGGCGGCACGCGGGCGCGGTGCGGTATCGAATATCCAGGGCCGCTACGAAGTCAACGGCCGCGAAGGCTTCGACGACGGCTGGGAAGCCGGCATCGCCATCGAGGGCGCGCCGCGCTTCAAGACCCAGGTCACGGACGAGATCGCAAAAAGCATCCTGTCGCGCAATGCCTCGCCCGACATTCCCTTCAAGGTTTCGCTGAATCCCTACCGCGGCTGCGAGCACGGCTGCATTTATTGCTTCGCGCGGCCGACGCACAGCTACCTCGGCCTGTCGCCCGGCCTCGACTTCGAGACCCAGCTATTTGCCAAGGTCAACGCGGCCGAGTTGCTGCGGCGCGAGCTGGCCAAGCCCGGCTATCGACCCGAACACATCGCCATCGGCGTGAATACCGACGCTTATCAACCCTGCGAGCGCGACAAGCGCCTGACGCGCCAGGTGCTCGAGGTGCTGAGCGAGTGCAATCACCCGGTCGGCATGATCACCAAGTCCTCGCTGATCGAGCGCGATATCGACTTGCTGGCCCCGATGGCGGCCAAGGGACTGGCCTGCGCCGCGATTACCCTCACCACGCTCGACTCCGAAATCTCGCGCACCCTGGAGCCGCGCGCCGCCGCCCCGGCACGGCGCCTGCGTACCATCCGCACGCTGACCGAAGCCGGCATTCCGGTCAGCGTCAGCGTGGCGCCGATCATCCCTTTTGTGACCGAGCCTGAAATCGAACGCATCCTGGAAGCGGCGCGCGACGCGGGCGCCGTCAGCGCGCACTACACCGTGCTGCGGCTGCCCTTCGAGGTCAATCCCTTGTTCCAGGAATGGCTCGAAACCCATTTCCCCGAGCGGGCCCAGCGCGTGATGAACCGCGTGCGCGAGATGCGCGGCGGGAAGGATTACGACAGCGACTGGGGCAAGCGCATGAGCGGGGAGGGCGTCTGGGCCGATTTGATCCGCCAGCGTTTCACCAAGACTGTCGAACGCATGGGGCTGGGCAAGCTGAGCAACCGCTTCGACCGGCTCGACACATCGCAGTTCCGGCGGCCGCTGGTGGTGCCGGCGGCGGTGGGCAAGGCGAGCGCGAAGGGGGCAGGGCAGCTGGATCTGTTCTGAGAAGCAAGGCCGGCGCGAGAGGGTGCAACTCCGCGCACGGTCAGTGGGTCCAAGGTGTGCAAACCAGGAGACCGCCATGCCGAACAAACCTCAACCCGCACCGCGTCCCCCGAATGGTCCGAGTACGACCGGCAAACCTTCTGGCAAGGGACGAGGAAACAATCCTCCCGGCCAGGGTGGTCCGCGCAAGCGCAGGCGCTGAGCCCGCAGGGCGCGGGATATGATCGGGACTATTGGCCCAGGCAGATGATCTTGGTCGCGTATTCTTTCGCGTTACTCTTCTTGCTCGCGGCCCAGTCGATGACTTCCTGGGCCTCGGCCACGGTCATGACGGTGGCCTTGTCCTTGTTCTTAATGAAAGAAACGCCTTCGAACTTGCCTTCCTTGCTGCGCATGACCTTGGCGAACACGGGCGGTTTGGTGCCGCCGTCGGCAAGCTTGTTTTGTTGGACGAGGTAACGCTGATCCTTGGTTTCCATAGAGGCAGATAGAGAAGTGAATGCAGACCGCATTCTACGGCCTCGGGCCATGCAAGCGGCAAACCATGCCGCGAGGATTCAGTTGCCGGCCAGCTCGAGCAGATGCCGTTCGATGTCGAACACGTGCGCGTCGGTCTTGCCGAGCGCACGCAAGGCCCGGGCCAGTTCCAGCAGATATTCGCTGTTCGGCCCGCTCGGTCCGCGCGCGGCCGCAATGTGCTGCGCAATCTCGCGCTCGGTCGCCGGCCCCAGGTAGGCCGCGTTCTCGTGGGTCGCGATGTAGACCAGTCCCTCCACGCTGCCGCCCTCGTCGAAGGCGATGTCGATCGCCAGGCGCAGGTAGCCGTTCTTTTCGCGGTGGTCGAGGTGGGCGAATTCCTCCGGGGTCACCAGGTAGGCCATGCCGTGGCAAACGGCGCCGGTCTCCGGCACCAGGGTCACGACGCGGCCGGGCGCGGTCTCGGTGCCGCGGTGGTCGTGCGAACCCTGCCAGAAGCGGCGGGTCCAGCCGGCGATGCTGGCCGGGCGCCGTTCGAGATAGGGGAAATCGGCCTTGAAGATCAGCGAACCGTAGCCGAACAGCCAGACCTGGTGGTGGCCGTCGAATTTGTCCATGCGCTGGTTGATCGCGATGGTGTTGTGGGACATCCGTGCAGCTCCGCAGAAAATACCGATTCTAGCCCGGCGTCGCCGACGGTGCAGGCTCAGGCCGCTTGCGCGCGCGCCGCGCTGCGCTTGGCATCCACATACGGAAACAGGAAATCGATGAAGCTCTGCGCGGCGGGAGAGAGCGAACGCCCGGCGCGGGTGTAGACGAAGAAACGCCGCGTCAAGCGCGGCGCTTCCAGCGGGCGCATGTGCAGCTTGTACAGCTGGACCAGCGGCTCGGCGTAGGGCAGGCAGACGGTAATGCCGAGTCCGGCGCTGACCATCGCCAGGGCCGTCGTCATGAAGGTCACCTCGTTCGCCGGTTTCAGGGAAACGTCGCGCAGCATGGCGCCCATGTCGGCCTGCAGGCGCTCCGTGAACTGGCCTTGCAGCGAAATGAAGGGGTAGCGGGCGAGGTCCTGCCAGGTGACCTGCTCCCGGCTTTCCAATGGATGGCCCTGCGGGAAGACCAGCGAGAAGGGCATTTCGAACAGTTCGCGCGTTTCCAGCTGCGGCGCCGGATCGCGTTCGGGACCGATGCCGAAATCGGATTCGCCCGAGAGCACCCGTGCGATCACGTGCTCGACCGCGCTGTCGGCGACGCGCACGTCGATGTCCGGCTGCTGGCTACGGTAGGCGGCCACCGCTTCCGGCACCAGCGTGCAGCACATCAATTGCGGCGCGGCGATGCGGACCACGCCCTTGCGCAGCTGCGTGTGGTCCGCCACGTTCGCCAGCGCACCGTCGAGATCATCGATCATCTGGCTAAATAGCGGGTACAGCTCGCGGCCGATGTCCGTCAATACGATACGGCGCGTCGAGCGGTCGACCACGCGCGCCCCCAGGGTCTGCTCGAGCTCCTTGATGAGCCCGGACAAGGCCGACTGCGTCACGTGCATGGCCGCCGCCGCTGCCGTGAAATTGCCCGTCTTGGCGAGTGCCACGAGGGCGCGCATCTGGCGTAGGGTCGGATTCATAAGATAGTCTGATAAATCAGGCAGAAAATATTGTTTGTATGATAGTTCAAATTGTTTTTTAATGGCGGCAACTCACTGCACAGAACGAAGGATTTCGCCATGAAACTCGCCACCCTCAAGACCGGCGGCCGCGACGGTACGCTGGTCGTCGTCAGCCGCGACCTGGTCACCTGCCAGGCTGTGCCGAAAATCGCACGCACCCTGCAATGCGCGCTCGACGACTGGGACGCGGTCGCGCCGCGCCTGCAGGCCGTGTATGACAAGCTCAACCAGGGCAGCGCCGACCAGGCCGAATCCTTCATCGAGATGGATTGCCACTCGCCGCTGCCGCGCGCCTATCAGTGGGCCGACGGCTCGGCCTACATCAACCACGTCGAGCTGGTGAGAAAAGCGCGCAACGCCGAGGTGCCGGCCTCCTTCTACACCGACCCGCTGATGTACCAGGGCGGCGGCGATTCCTTCATCGGCCCCAACGATCCGATCGCCGTGATGAGCGAGGACTGGGGCGTGGACCTGGAAGCGGAAGTCGCGGTCGTCACCGGCGACGTGCCGATGGGCGCCAGCGTGGACGAGGCCGCCAAGGCGATCCGCCTGGTCATGCTGGTCAACGACGTGTCCCTGCGCAACCTGATCCCGAACGAACTGGCCAAGGGCTTCGGTTTCTACCAGTCGAAGCCGGCCAGCGCCTTTTCGCCGGTAGCGGTCACGCCGGACGAGCTGGGCGAGGCCTGGGCTGACTCCAAGCTGCACCTGCCGCTGCTGGTCTCGATCAACCGCGAGCCTTTCGGCAAGCCGAATGCGGGCGAAGACATGACCTTCAGCTTCGCGCAGCTGATCAGTCACGCGGCCAAGACGCGCGAACTGTGCGCCGGCAGCATCATCGGCTCCGGCACGGTGTCCAATAAACAGGGGAACCTGCATGGTTCCAGCATCGCCAACGGCGGCGTCGGCTACTGCTGCCTGGCCGAAGTGCGGATGTATGAAACCATCGAGCACGGCAAGGCTCAAACCCCATTCCTGCGCTTCGGCGACAGCGTGCGCATCGAAATGCTGGACCGTGAGGGCGCCAGCATCTTCGGCGCCATCGATCACGAAGTCGCGCACTACCACGGGAGAAAAGAATGAAGCTTTATACCTATTTCCGCAGCTCGGCCGCCTACCGCGTGCGCATCGCCCTGAACCTGAAGGGCCTGGGCTACGACGCCATTCCCGTGCACCTGCTCAAGGATGGCGGCCAGCAGCGCCAGGAAGAATACCGCAGCATCAATCCGAGCGGCCTGGTGCCGACTTTCCAGGACGAGCGCATCACGCTGACCCAGTCGATGGCCATCATCGAATACCTGGAAGAGCGCTTCCCGGCCGTCCCGCTGCTGCCGCAGGATGCCCCGGGCCGCGCCAAGGTGCGCGAGCTGGCGCAGATCATCGCCTGCGACATCCACCCGCTGAACAACCTGCGCGTGCTGAAGCACCTGGTGCACGAACTGAAGCTGAGCGAAGCGCAGAAGACGGAGTGGGTGCGCCACTGGATCCGCGAAGGCCTGTCCGGCCTCGAGAACCACCTGGCGCGCGACCCGGCCGCCGGCCCGTTCTGCCACGGCCCTTCGCCGACGATCGCCGACTGCTTCCTGGTGCCGCAGGTCTTCAACGCCCAGCGCTTCGAGATCGACATGAGCGCCTACCCGAACATCGCGCGCATCAACGCGCAGTGCATCGAGCTGCCGGCCTTCGTGGCGGCGCATCCGTCGAAGCAGCCGGACGCGGAGTAAGCGCTCAGGAAAGCCCTTAGTGCCGGGTCGCCGAGCGGTCCGGCTCCGACGGCGTCGAGATTTCGTCCAGCGTACGGTCGACGTCGGCCGAATGCTTGGTCGCCACGTCGCCCAGCGATACGATGCCGATCACCTTCTGCGAGCCTTCGTCGACGACGGGAATGCGGCGGATCTGCACGTCGCCCATCTGGCCCAGCACCTCATCGACGCTCTGGCCGGCGGTGCAGGTGCGCACGTCGGTGCTCATCACGTCGGTGACCCGGGTCGAGACGGGATTCTGGCCGGCGGCGACCGAACGCACGGCGATGTCGCGGTCGGTGATCATGCCGACCAGCTTGTCGCCTTCGAGCACGGGAATGGCGCCCACGTTCAGTTCGTCCATCAATTGCGCTGCGCGCTGCACGCTTTCCTGCGGCGAAATCGTCTGCACGTCGCGCGTCATGATGTCTTGGATGGTTTGCATGTTCGGTCTCCTGTTCTGGTTAAGCGGGCGACAAATATGCCTCGATTCCTGAAACCGCTACGCCAGCTTGACGCGCGGCACGCTGGCACCCGCTGCGCATGGGCTGGGCTACAATTCCGCCTCATTTTCGCGACATCGAGCCCATGACCGATTCCCCGATTCCCGAGGTAATGATCGATGCCCTCGATCTTGCCGACGCCTCTTGGCGTCCCCATCTGTTGCGCGGCCTGGAAGCGGTCGCGCGCGCCAATCCCGGCTACCTGCCGGCGCTTGCCATCGATGAGTACCTGCCGACGCAAGGCCGCCTGTTCGCCGCCTTCGCCCAGCCATTGGGGAAGGTGCGCTACGTGCTGGTGGGGGAGGGGCCGTATCCACGCGCGGAAAGTGCGACCGGGGTCTGCTTCATGGATGGCGCCGTCGGCGAGCTGTGGAGCGAGGCGGGGCTGTCGAAGCCCGTCAACCGGGCGACCTCGCTGCGTAACTTCATGAAGATGCTGCTGGTGGCGGATGGGCAGTTGCAGCAGGACGATACCGGCGGGGCGGCGATGGCGCCGGTGGCCGCTGCCGCCGGCTCGAACGGATCGATTCGGACACTGGCGCAGTTGCAGGACAACCTGACGTCGCACGGCTTCCTGCTGCTGAATGCGGCGCTGGTGTTTCGCAAGCACGTGGCGCCCGCGATCGATGCGCGTGGGTGGTTGCCCTTTTTGCAGACAGTGTTGGCGGTGCTGGCGGAGCAGCCGCATACGCCGACGCTGGTGTTGTGGGGCAAGATTGCGGAGCAGTTGAGGAAGCTTCCGGAGACGGAGCGCTTGCCGCAGGTGTATGCGGAGCATCCGTATAACCTGAGCTTTATCGGGCATCAGGGGATGCAGCGGCTGTTCGGTCCGATGGAATTATTGCGGGCGCGAGAGTAGAGAGGTCGCGTATCGACGCGTGGAGTGCGCGAGCGTCGCGTCGATGCACGCCGAAGGGTGGAGCACTCCACCCTACGTACCGGGGTCCTCGTAAGGTGGGCGGATCCCCCGCCCACGCGGTGATACGTGCCTTTCGAACTCTCGAAAACGCCCCGCCAGCCACCCGGCCATTTTTGGGCCCGCCAAGACAAGCCCCCCGGAATTTGCTATACTTGACTAAATCGTTCAACTAATCCGGTCTTTATGCTTCAGCATGAGAGACCTGATAAAAATGAACAAGAGCAATATTTTAACATTACCGGGGTTGTGATGCGTCTGACCACCAAAGGCCGTTTTGCTGTCACTGCGATGATCGATCTTGCCCTGCGCCAGGGCACGGGGCCGGTCACGCTGTCGGGCATCAGCCAGCGCCAGGCCATTTCGCTGTCCTACCTGGAGCAGCTGTTCGGCAAGCTGCGCCGCCACGAGATCGTCGAATCGATCCGCGGGCCGGGCGGCGGCTACAGCCTGGCGCGTCCGGCGGAAAAGGTGACGGTGGCCGACATCATCATCGCCGTCGACGAGCCGCTCGACGCCACCCAATGCGGCGGCAAGGAAAACTGCCACGGGTCCGACGCCGCCAGCGGCATCCGCTGCATGACGCACGACCTGTGGACCACGCTGAACGCCAAGATGGTCGACTACCTGGACTCGGTCTCGCTGCAAGACCTGGTCGACCAGCAAAAGCAGAAAGAACAGAACGTCGTCGTGGTGCACCGCACTGCGGCCGCCCCCGCAAAAATTGAAGCATGACTGGAGTGAACTGATGAACGCGCCTTTGGACAAAAAAATCGAGCAGAGCTTTGTGACTGCGCCACATTTCCCGGTCTACATGGACTACTCGGCAACCACGCCGATCGATCCGCGCGTGGCCGACAAGATGATTCCCTTCCTGCGCGAGCAGTTCGGCAATCCGGCGTCGCGCAGCCACATGTACGGCTGGTCGGCCGAGGCTGCCGTCGAAGAGGCGCGTGGCCACGTCGCAGCCCTGGTCGGTGCCGATCCGCGCGAAATCATCTGGACCTCCGGCGCGACCGAATCGAACAACCTGGCGCTGAAGGGCGCGGCCCAGTTCTACAAGACCAAGGGCAAGCACATCATCACGGTGAAGACCGAGCACAAGGCCGTGCTCGACACCGTGCGCGAACTGGAACGCCAGGGTTTCGAAGCGACCTATCTCGAGCCGCAGGACAACGGCCTGATCACCGTCGAGCAGCTGGAAGCGGCGATCCGTCCTGACACCATCCTGGTCTCGGTCATGCTGGTGAATAACGAGATCGGCGTGATCCAGCCGATCGACGCCATCGGCGAACTGTGCCGCTCGAAGGGCATCATCTTCCACTGCGACGCCGCCCAGGCGACCGGCAAGGTCCACATCGACCTGAACAAGACCAAGTGCGACCTGATGACCTTCACCGCGCACAAGACTTACGGTCCGAAGGGCATCGGCGCCCTCTACGTGCGCCGCAAGCCGCGCGTGCGCCTGGAAGCGCAGATGCACGGCGGTGGCCACGAGCGCGGCCTGCGTTCGGGCACGCTGCCGACCCACCAGATCGCCGGCATGGGCGAGGCCTTCCGCATCGCCAAGGAAGAGATGGACGCCGAGATCGTGCGCATCACCGCGCTGCGCGACCGCCTGGCCAAGGGCCTGATGGAGATCGAAGAGGTCTACATCAACGGCGACATGACCAACCGCGTGCCGCACAATCTGAACGTCTCGTTCAACTACGTCGAAGGCGAGTCGCTGATCATGGCGATCAAGGACATCGCCGTGTCGTCCGGTTCGGCCTGCACCTCGGCCTCGCTGGAACCGTCCTACGTGCTGCGCGCCCTGGGCCGCAGCGACGAACTGGCGCACAGCTCGATCCGCTTCACCATCGGCCGCTTCACGACCGAGGAAGACATCGACTTCACGATCGAACTCTTGAAGTCGAAGGTCGGCAAGCTGCGCGAACTGTCGCCGCTGTGGGACATGTTCAAGGAAGGGATCGACCTGAATTCGATCCAATGGGCCGCACACTAAATTACTGAGAATTCAAGGAGCACTACCATGGCATATTCGGACAAAGTACTCGACCACTACGAGAATCCACGCAACGTCGGCGCCTTCGACAAGGGCGACGAGTCGATCGGCACCGGCATGGTCGGCGCACCGGCCTGCGGCGACGTGATGAAGCTGCAGATCAAGGTGAACGAGCAGGGCCTGATCGAAGACGCGAAGTTCAAGACCTATGGCTGCGGTTCGGCCATCGCCTCGAGCTCGCTGGTGACCGAGTGGGTCAAGGGTAAAACCCTGGACCAGGCACTGGCCATCAAGAACACGCAGATCGCCGAAGAACTGGCGCTGCCGCCGGTGAAGATCCACTGTTCGATCCTGGCCGAAGACGCGATCAAGGCCGCCGTCGCCGACTACAAGACCAAGCACGCAACCGCCTAAGTAAGAACCCAAGCTGGAGAAGAAACGCATGGCAATCACACTGACCGAAAAAGCGGCGAAGCACATCAACCGCTACATCGAGCGTCGCGGCAAGGGCCTCGGGCTGCGTTTCGGCGTGCGCACCACCGGCTGCTCCGGCCTGGCCTACAAGCTGGAGTACGTCGACGAAGCGGCGGCCGAGGACAACGTCTTCGAATCGCATGGCGTGAAGGTCTTCGTCGACCCGAAAAGCCTGCCTTACATCGACGGCACCGAACTCGATTTCGCCCGCGAGGGACTGAACGAAGGCTTCCGCTTCAACAACCCGAACGTCAAGGACAATTGCGGTTGCGGCGAGAGCTTCCGTATCTAAGCCTGAGATGCAGAATCACTTCGAGCTCTTCGGCCTGCCGGCCCGCTTCGACGTCGACATGAGCGCACTCGACGCGGCCTACCGCGAGGTCCAGGGCCGCGTCCACCCGGACCGCTTCGTCAACGCGACCGGCGCCGAGCAGCGCGTCGCCATGCAATGGGCCACGCGCGCCAACGAAGCCTATCAAACGCTGAAGCACCCGCAGAAACGCGCGCAGTACCTGTGCGAACTGAATGGCGTCGACCTGCAGACGGAATCGAACACGGCGATGCCGATGGACTTCCTGATGCAGCAGATGGAATGGCGCGAGGCGCTGGGCGACGCCCGTGCGGCAAAGGACGCCGATGCGCTCGATGCGCTCGACAAGGACGTGCGCATGGAACGCAAGGCGCTGCTGGAGCGGGTAGGGGAGCAGCTCGACGCCGGCGACTTCCAGAAAGCCGCCGAAGGCGTCCGCGCCCTGATGTTCCTCGACAAATTCGGCGAAGAAGTACAGTACGCCTACGAAGCGGTCGAAGGTTAAATCACCGGCGTGGTATGCCGGAGGAACGTAAGGTGGGCGGCTTTGCCGCCCACGCGTTCAACCAGCGTCTGAACGTAGGGGTGGGCGCCCCGTGCCCACCGTTCAACGCACCACACAATAACAACCAGGTAACACGAACATGGCACTTTTGCAGATCTCCGAACCCGGCATGTCCACCGCCCCGCACCAGCACCGCCTGGCCGTCGGCATCGACCTGGGCACCACCAATTCGCTCGTCGCCACCGTGCGCAGCGGGATTCCAGAAGTGCTCAGCGACGAGGACGGCCGCGCGCTGCTGCCATCGGTCGTGCGTTACCTCCCCAACGGCCACGCCCACATCGGCCGCAAGGCGCAAGCCCAGCGCACGACCGACCCGAAGAACACCATCGTCTCGGTGAAGCGCTTCATGGGCCGCGGCCTGAAGGACATCGCCCACGCCGAAAACCTCCCATACGACTTCGTCGACGGCGAAGGCATGGTGCAAATCCGCACCGTGGCCGGCGTGAAGAGCCCGGTCGAGACCTCGGCGCAAATCCTTGCGACCCTGCGCCAGCTGGCCGAAGACTCCCTCGGCGACGACCTGGTCGGCGCCGTGATCACCGTGCCCGCCTACTTCGACGACGCCCAGCGCCAGGCGACGAAAGACGCCGCCCAGCTGGCCGGCCTGAACGTGCTGCGCCTGCTGTCGGAACCGACCGCCGCGGCGATCGCCTATGGCCTCGACCACGGCTCGGAAGGCGTCTACGCCGTCTACGATCTGGGCGGCGGCACCTTCGACATCTCGATCCTGAAGCTCTCGAAAGGCGTCTTCGAAGTCCTGTCCACCGGCGGCGACTCGGCCCTGGGCGGCGACGACTTCGACCACCGCCTGTTCTGCTGGATCACCGAGCAGGCCAAGCTGTCGCCGCTGTCGGAAGAAGACACGGCTACCCTGATGGTGAAAGCGCGCCAGGCCAAGGAACTGCTGTCGACCAACGACGAAACGACGGTCGACGCCGTCCTGAACTCGGGCGAACTGGTGCACGTGAACGTCACGGCGCAGACCTTCGCCGAGATCACGAAGCACCTGGTCGCGAAGACCATGAACGCCATCCGCAAGGCCATGCGCGACGCCAACGTGAGCGTCGAAGACGTGGACGGCGTGGTGATGGTCGGCGGCGCGACGCGCATGCCGCACGTGCGCCGTACCGTGTCCGAGTTCTTCCATACCATCCCGCACGCGAACATCGACCCGGACAAGGTAGTGGCGCTGGGCGCCGCCATCCAGGCCAACCTGCTGGCGGGTAACCGCGCCGCCGGCGACGACTGGCTGCTGCTGGACGTGACGCCGCTCTCGCTCGGCATCGAGACCATGGGCGGGCTGGTGGAAAAAATCATCCCGCGCAATTCGACGATTCCTTGCGCGCGCGCCCAGGAATTCACGACGTTTAAAGATGGCCAGACCGCGCTGGCGGTGCACGTGGTGCAGGGCGAGCGCGAGCTGGTGTCGGACTGCCGCTCGCTGGCGCGCTTCGAGCTGCGCGGCATTCCGCCGATGGCGGCCGGTGCGGCGCGCATCCGCGTGACCTACCAGGTCGATGCCGACGGCCTGTTGTCGGTCTCGGCGCGCGAGACGCGTTCGGGCGTGGAAGCCTCGATCACGGTGAAGCCATCCTACGGCCTGGCCGACGACGAAGTGGCACGCATGCTGCAGGATTCGTACAGCTCGGCGCAGGTCGACATGCAGATGCGCGCGCTGCGCGAAGAGCAGGTCGAGGCCGACCGCATCCTGCTGGCGACGCAGTCGGCGCTGGACAGCGATGCCGGGCTGCTCGATGCGGCCGAGCAGGAATCGGTGGCGTCGCTGCTGCAGGGCGTGCGTGATGCGATCGCGTATTCGAACGATGCGGCGATCGAGCCGGGCCTGCGCCAGAATGCCGTGCACGACGCGGTGCAGGCGCTCGCGCACGGTACCGAAGAATTTGCCGCGCGCCGCATGGACAAGAGCGTGCGCCAGGCGCTGGCCGGCAAGTCGCTGGACGAAGTGTGATGTAGGGTGGGCGCCCCGTGCCCACCATGGGGCCGCACGCAGACAGTATAAATAATTGAAGAGGTTATAAAGTGCCACAAATCGTCATCCTGCCCCACCCGGTCTTCTGCCCCGACGGCGCCGTCCTGGAAGCACCAAGCGGCAAATCCGTCTGCGACGTCATGCTGGAAAACGACATCGAGATCGAACACGCCTGCGACCGCGTCTGCGCCTGCACCACCTGCCACGTGATCGTGCGCGAAGGCTTCGACTCGCTGAACGAGCAGGAAGAAAAAGAAGAAGACATGCTCGACAAGGCCTGGGGCCTGGAGCCGAATTCGCGCCTGTCCTGCCAGGCCATCGTGGCCGACGAGGACCTCGTGGTCGAGATCCCGAAGTACACGATCAACCACGCAGCCGAAAAGAACCACTAACGGGGACTGCCATGAAGTGGACCGACGTGACCGAGATCGCCGAAGCACTGTACGAACAGTACCCGGACGTAGACCCAGGCACGGTGCGCTTCGTGGACCTGCACAACTGGGTCGTCGAACTCGAAGGCTTCGACGACGACCGCACGCGCGGCGGCGAGCGCGTACTGGAAGCCATTCAGGCAGCATGGATCGATGAAGCACGCTAAGCAAACGAATATCAAGGCCCCGGCAGCGCCGGAGCTGCCGCCAGAGGTACGTCCCGGACAGTCGATCGAACTGCTCAAGGAACTGCACATCCTCACGCGCGACGCGAAACTCAACCAGGACAGCCGCAGGAAGCTGAAGCAGGTCTACCACCTGATCAACTTCATCGAGCCTTTGGTGAACGACGTGCGCGCGGAGAAGGGCGCCGTCTCGCTGGTCGACCATGGCGCCGGCAAGTCCTACCTCGGCTTCATCCTGTACGACCTGTTTTTCAAGGGCCTGCAGGACGCCTCGCACATCTACGGCATCGAAACGCGCGACGAGCTGGTCGCGAAATCGACCGAACTGGCGGCCCGCCTGGGTTTCGACAACATGTCCTTCCTGCCGCTGTCGGTGGCGGAATCGACCACATCCGACAAGCTTCCCGAGACGATCGACATCGTCACCGCGCTGCACGCCTGTAACACGGCCACCGATGACGCCATCGACTTCGCGCTGAAGAAGAAGGCGAAGCACATGGTGCTGGTGCCGTGCTGCCAGGCGGAAGTCGCCTCGGTCCTGCGCAAGAACAAGGGCCGCGACCTGAAAAGCCCGCTGACCGAAATCTGGCGCCGCCCGATCCACACGCGCGAATTCGGCAGCCAGGTGACCAACGTGCTGCGCTGCCTGCAGCTGGAAGCGCACGGCTACGAAGTGACCGTCACCGAACTGGTGGGCTGGGAGCACTCGATGAAAAACGAGCTGATCGTGGCCACCTATAAAAACCTGCCGCGCCGCCGTCCGGGCGAGCGCCTGCAGGAAGTGCTGTCCACGCTGGGCCTGGAAGAGATGGGCCAGCGTTTTTATTCCTCGCAAGCTGACGCCGTAACCAACGACTGAGACAAATGAGCGAAAACATGAAGTGGATCGACCTGCGTAGCGACACCGTCACCCAACCGTCGAACGCCATGCGCGCCGCGATGGCCGCCGCCGAAGTCGGCGACGACGTGTATGCCGACGACCCGACCGTGAACCGCCTGCAGGACTACGCGGCCGATTTGTTCGGCTACGAAGCCGGCATGTTCGCGCCGAGCGGCACGCAAACCAACCTGATCGCGCTGATGACGCACTGCGGCCGCGGCGACGAATACCTGGTCGGCCAGGAAGCGCACACCTACAAGTACGAAGGCGGCGGCGCTGCGGTGCTGGGCTCGATCCAGCCGCAGCCGATCGCGAACCAGGCGGACGGCAGCATCGCATTGGCCGACATCGAGGCCTACATCAAGCCCGACGACATGCACTTCGCGCGTACCCGCCTGCTGGCGCTGGAAAACACGATCGGCGGCCGCGTGCTGGGCCAGGACTACATCGCTGCCGCGACTTCGCTGGCGCATGCGAAAGGCCTGGCGACGCACCTCGACGGCGCGCGCGTCGCCAACGCGGCGGTGAAACAAAACATCAGCCTGCGCGAAGTGGTGAAAGGCTTCGATACGGTCTCGGTCTGCCTGTCGAAGGGCCTGGGCGCGCCGGTCGGTTCGGTGCTGCTGGGACCGAAGGCCTTTATCGAGCAGGGCAAGCGCTGGCGCAAGATGCTGGGCGGCGGCATGCGCCAGGCCGGCGTGTTGGCGGCAGCGGCGCATCACGCGCTCGAGCACAACGTGCAGCGCCTGGCGGAAGACCACGAGAACGCGGCCGTGCTGGCACGCGGCCTGGCCGAGATCGATGCTCTGAGCGTCGGCACCCCGCAGACCAACATCTTCTGGATGGACATCCCGGCGGCCGGCTGCGCACCGCTGAGCGCCCATCTGGCCGGGCAGGGCATCCGCGCCTCGATCGGCCCGCGCACGCGCCTGGTGACCCACCTGGATATCGCGCGCGCCGACGTCGACAAGGTCGTCGCGGCTTTCAAGACCTTCTTCCAGGACTGGCGCGCCTGATGAGTGAAGACGGAATCCGCCTGGCCAAGCGTGTGGCCGAACTGGCAGGCTGTTCGCGCGCGGAGGCCGAGCGCTACATCGCGAATGGCGGCGTCAGCGTCGACGGCGCCGTGGTCGAAGATCCCGCCACGCGGGTGACGCCGGCGCAGGCCGTCGTGCTGCTGCCGGGCGCCAGTTCGCAGGAGGCGCCGCCGGTGACCATCCTGCTGCACAAGCCGTCCGGGATGAATTCGGGCGTCGGTGTGCGCGGTGCGAATGCGCTGGAGTGTCTCTCAGCCGATACGCTTGTGTCAGGACATGGGCAGCCACGCTTCCTGAAACGACACCTGGCGCGCCTGACCTTGTGCACGCCGCTGGAGACCGATGCCAGCGGGCTGCTGGTCTACTCGCAGGACTTCCGCGTCGTGCGCAAGCTGCTGGACGATGGCGAGCGGGTCGAGCACGAGTATGTGGTCGATGTGTCGGGCGGGATCCAGGAGGGCGGGCTGGCGCTGCTGAACCATGGTTTGACGTTCAATGGCAAGCCGGTCAATCCGATGAAGGTCAGCTGGCAGAGCGAAGGGCGGCTGCGCTTTGCGGCCAAGGGCGTGCGGCCCGGGCAGATCGAGCACATGTGCGCGGCGGTGGGTCTCACCGTGACCGACATCAAGCGCTTGCGGGTGGGCCGGATGTCGATGGGTGGGTTGCCGGTGGGGCAGTGGCGCTATCTGACGGACTACGAACGCTTCTGAGGTTTGCCTGGGCCCTACCGCGCGGGCATGGAATGCCCACCCTACGAACGGCAAACGTACGAAACGCGTGGAGTCGGGACTCCACCCTGCGTATAGCCACGAATCGTAGGGTGGAGTCCCGACTCCACGCGTTTACAGCGCCAAAAAGCCTGTTACTTCTTCTTCCCCACCTTCGGCAACGCAATCAAGCGCGTCCCCGCAATCCGGTCATGCAGGAACTGCCGGTCCTTGTCCAGAAACGCCGTCAGCCCCCAGGCGATCAAGCCCAGCACCAGCACGAGCGCCCATTCCTTGAAATGGTGCAGGTCCATCAAGCCGCCAATCAACAGCGCCGGCGCGAACCAGCCCCAGGCCAGCAAGTAGCGCACCGCCGCATTCCTGAACGGCACCTTCGACGAACCCACCTTCACCACCTTGATCCGCCAGGTCTTCATCGCCAGCGTAAACCCGCTCCCGCTCCATGCATGCACGAAATAGGCCGCCGTCACCAGGAACAGGAACACCATCAACCCGGCGCGATAAGCCGGTTCCTGCCGATTCCCGGTCACGAAGATGTAGATGAACACCGCCAGCGCCTCCACCGCGATCAGGAGAAAGGCTTCATAAACCATCGCAATGAAGCGGCGCTTGACGGTCGGGGTGCCGATGAGGGGAGCTGCAGAAGCGTTATCCGTTTGCATTCGAAGGCGTGGGCGCGGCTAGAGGTTGGGTGGCGGGAGCAGCCGGTGCGGGTGCGGCGGCCGGCGGCGGCGTCGGTACGGGAGCCGGCACAGGCGCCGGCTGGGTAATTGCCGGCGCGGTCGGGATTGCCGCAGGCGGCTCGAGCGAAATGCAGGAAGCGCCGCGGCGCGTGGTGCCGGCCGGGCAGCTGGTCGGCGTGACGATCATGTTGCTGGCGGCGGCCGGGCTGTTGGCGGGGGCCGCGTTCTTGCGCGCCGCCGCCAGGCGCTGCTTCTCGCCGGGCGTGAGCTGCTTGTAGCTTTCCCACGTGGCGGCCTTGTCGCCCGGTGCCAGCTTGCGCGCCTTGTTGTAGTTCTCGCGCGCCAGGTTGCGCTGTTCGGGCGTCAGGCGCATCCACTGGCGCATGCGTTCGTGCACGCGGCCTTGTTCGGTCGGGTTCATCGAGGCGAAGCGGCGCGACATCTCCAGCCATTTCTTCTTGCGCACCCCGTCCATCGCGTCCCATTCCGGATGCAGGGGTTCGAGCGCGGCCTGCTGGGCCGGCGAGAGTTCGCGCCACAGGGGCTTGTCAAGGGCGCGTGCGTTCTTGATGGCGGCGTTGCCGGGCGCATTCGCGGAAGCGCTCCGTGCCGGTGCGCCGGCAGGGCCCGCGTCATCGGCGTACTGCCAGATGGCCCAGGCCGCCAGGCCGGCCAGCAGCGCCGCCACCGCGGCGATCCAGCCGAGGCGGCGGGGCTTGGAAGGAGGTGTCCTCATTGCTGGCGCTGTTGCGACTCCAGGTAGGCATTGAAGCCATGGTCGAGGTAGGCCGTCAGCGGCAGTTCGTCGGCCAGCACGGCGGCGTCGAGCTCGGCCAGTTCGGCGATGCGCTGCTGCTGTTCATACTGGTACAGCCCGCCCAGGCCGACGACCAGCGCCAGCAGGGGAATGGCCACGCCGAGGCGTCCGAGGCCGGCGCCGGAGAAATGGAAGTCGACATCGAAGAAGCGGCGGCTCTTGCGCGGCTGCTGGACCGGCGCGTCGGCCTTCTTGCGCGACAGCGCGATGGCGCGCGCGGCGGCCAGGCGCTCGGTGGTCGAAGCCGGCAGCGCGTCGAGGTTGTCGTTCAGGGCGTGGCGTATCTTGTACGCCAGGTTGATGTCGTCGGTATTCATAGTTGTATTCCCTTGGCCCGCAGGGCGTCGGCTAGGGCGTGCGTCGCGCGGGAGCAGTGCGTCTTGACGCTACCCTCCGAGCATCCCATCGCCGCGGCCGTCTCGGCCACGTCCATATCCTGCCAGTAACGCATAAGGAAGGCTTCGCGTTGACGCGCCGGGAGCTTTTGTATCTCCGCTTCGATCAGCTGCAAGGTTTGTGCACGTTCTGCCTGGTCCATCGTGGACTCGGCCGCGGCCGAACCTTCCTCCGCTTCATACGCTTCGAGTATATCAAAGTCCTCATCGCTTCCTTCCCGCCGGCCGAGGCCAGAGAAGAGGCTGACCCAGGTGTTGCGCACCTTTTCGCGGCGGAAGTAATCGAGGATGGTGGTCTGCAGGATGCGCTGGAACAGCATCGGCAGTTCGGCGGCAGGCTTGTCGCCGTATTTCTCGGCGAGCTTGATCATCGCGTCCTGCACGATGTCGAGCGCCGCCTCGTCCTTGCGCACCGCGTACACGGCCTGCTTGAACGCCCGCCGCTCGACATTCTCGAGGAAGTCGCCTAGTTCTTTGTCTGTCGCCATGCGATGAGGAGGGTGATGCGCGCGGGTACTTGGCCCATGCTTTATGGAAAACCCACGAATCCTAGCAAAAATACACGCGGTATGCATCGTAATTGCTCAGTGTCGCGCCTGCCGCGGCAGCGAAGTTTCAAAAATCATATGTCGATCCTCGAAATCATTCGTTGTCGCCAGGGTAGCGGCTGGCTAACCTGAACCCACGATTGACTCAGCTTAGCTACCATGCCTCTCGATAACGCCGCCCGCCAGGATTTCGACATCCGGCCCCTGAACGCCCCGCTCGGCGCCGAAGTGCTCGGCCTCGACCTGTCCCGCCCGCTCGGCACCGCCGACCTCGCTCGCGTCCACCGCGCCCACCTCGACCACCACGTGCTGGTCTTCCGCGACACCCGCATCACCCCGGCCCAGCAGGTGGAATTCTCGCGCCGCTTCGGCGAGCTGCAGATCCACGTGCTGCGCCAGTTCCAGCTGCCGACCCAGCCGGAAGTGCTGGTCATCTCCAACATCCGCGAGAACGGCCAGCCGATCGGCCTGGGCGACGCCGGCCACTACTGGCATTCCGACCTGTCCTATAAAGCCGTACCCAGCCTGGGTTCGATGCTGCACGCGCAGGAATTGCCGGAAGAGGGCGGCGACACCCTGTTCGCCAACCAGCACCTGGCCTGGGACACGCTGGCGCCCGAGCTGCAGCGCGAAGTCGAACACCTGCAGGCCGAGCACAGCTACCTGGCGCGCTACGAAGACTTGCGCAAGCTAAATCCCTGGCGTCCGGCCCTGACCCAGGCCCAGATCGACGAAGTGGTGCCGGTGCGCCAGCCGGTGGTGCGCACCCATCCGGAGACGGGCCGCCGCGCGCTGTTCGTCAGCGAGCATTTCACCACCCGCATCCTCGACATTCCGGAGGTGCGCAGCCGCGAACTGCTCGATGCCCTGTTCGAGCATTCGACCAAACCCGAATTCATCTACCGCCACCAGTGGCGCCCGCACGACATGGTGTTCTGGGACAACCGCTCGCTGCTGCACCTGGCCGCCGGCTGCCCGGAAGACCAGCGTCGCAAGCTGTACCGCACCACGATCGCGGGCGACGTCCCGTTCTGAACCAGGAGAATCCATGAACATCAAGAATATCGCCGCTGCGCTGGTCGCAGCCTCCCTGGTCGCCGCCGTCCCCGCCGCGCACGCCGAAGGCAAGATCCGCATCGCCGAGCAGTTCGGCGTCGTCTACCTGCTGCTGAATGTGGCCCAGGACCAGAAGCTGATCGAAAAGCACGGCAAGAAGCAGGGCGTCGACATCGACGTCGACTGGGTCAAGCTCTCGGGCGGCGCGGCCGTCAACGATGCGCTGCTGTCCAATTCCGTGGACGTGGTCGGCGCCGGTCTCGGCCCTCTGATGACGATCTGGGACCGCACCGCTGGCCGCCAGAACGTGCGTGCTGTCGCCTCGCTCGGCAATTTTCCCTATTACCTGATCAGCACTAACCCGGCCGTGAAGTCGATCGCCGATTTCGGACCGAAGGACCGCATCGCGCTGCCCGCCGTGACTGTCTCGGTGCAGGCGCGCATCCTGCAGATGGCGTCCGCCAAACAATGGGGCCAGGGCCAGTTCAAGAAGCTCGATTCGTACACCCAGGCCGTGCCGCATCCGGACGCAGCCGCCGCCGTGATCGCCGGCGGCACCGAAATCAACGCCCACTTCGCCAATCCTCCCTTCCAGGAGCAGGAATTGGCCGGCAATCCAAAGGCGAAGATCGTGCTCGATTCCTATCAGGTGCTGGGCGGCCCGGCCTCGGCGACCGTGCTGTACGCCACCGAAAAGTATGTGAAGGAGAATCCGAAGACGTATAGGGCCTTCCTCGACGCCCTGGTGGAGGCGGCGCAGCTGGCCTCGACCAATCCGGAAGCGGCGGCCGACGCCTACCTGCGCGTGAACAAGGGCAATATCGACCGCGCGCTCCTGATCAAGGTGATCAAGGATCCGAAGGTGCAGTTCAAGGTGGCGCCGCAAAATACGCTGGGCCTGGCGCAATTCCTGCACGAGGTCGGGGCGATCAAGAAGAAGCCGGAGAGCTGGAAAGACTACTTTTTCGAGCATCCGGCGCTGGCCTCGGGGAGCTGACATGAATGCCCCACCATTACAGGTCGTGCCGCCCACGGGCCCGCTGCTGCGCGCCGAGCACGTGACCATCGAATACAAGGGCGTGCAGGGCATCGTGCGCGCCACCGAGGACGTCAGCTTCGAGGTGCACCGGGGCGACCGCTTCGTGCTGCTCGGGCCTTCGGGCTGCGGCAAGTCGACCTTGTTGAAAGCGGTCGGCGGCTTCATCGCGCCGCGCGCCGGCAGCCTGCGCCTCGGCGGCAAGCCGATCACGGGGCCGGGGCCGGACCGCATCGTCGTGTTCCAGGAATTCGACCAGTTGCCGCCCTGGAAGACGGTGGAGAGCAACGTCATGTTTCCGCTGCTGGCGGGCGGCGTGAACAAGGCAGAGGCGCGCGAGCGCGCGCGCCACTGGCTGGGCAAGGTCGGGCTGGCGCGCTTTGCCGAAGCCTATCCGCACACGCTCTCGGGCGGGATGAAGGCGCGCGTCGCGATCGCGCGGGCACTGGCCATGCAGCCGGACATTCTCCTGATGGACGAACCCTTCGCGGCGCTCGACGCGCTCACCCGGCGCACCATGCAGGAACAGCTGCAGAGCCTGTGGGAAGAGATCGGTTTTACGATGCTGTTCGTGACCCACTCGATCGAGGAAGCGCTGGTGGTGGGTAACCGTATCCTCCTGCTGAGCCCTCATCCGGGCCGGGTGCGCGCGGAACTCAACAGCCACCAGTTCGATTTGAAGAGCGCGGGCAGTCCCGAGTTCCAGGCGGCGAACGAGCGCATTCACCGGCTGCTGTTCGGTGATGCTTCAGGCGTGGTTGCGCCGCGCGTCGCTCCCGCTCACACCGCCCTGCAGGTGCACGCATGAACGCGTTCAAGGATCCGCCGATTCGTCCCGAATACGAGCTGGCGCTGGCCTTGCCGCAGGCGGGCGGCACCTCGGCTGCGGAGCCGGCAGCGACGCGTCTCGATCTGACCTGGCTGCGCAAGGCCGGCATCCTGCTGGTGCTGGCCGCGATCTGGGAAGTGGTCGCGCGCTGGTACGACAACGACTTGCTGCTGCCTACTTTTGTGCAGACCGGCTGCGCCCTGGTTGAGGGACTGGCGTCGGGCGAGCTGTTCGGCTACATCGGCGTCTCGTTCGCAACCCTGCTGCAGGGCTATGCGATGGGCGTGGCCGGGGCATTCCTGCTGACCTGGCTGGCCGTGTCGAACCGCGTCGGGCGCGAACTGATCGAGACGCTGACCTCGATGTTCAATCCGCTGCCGGCGATCGCCCTGCTGCCGCTGGCGCTGCTGTGGTTCGGGCTCGGTAAAGGCAGCCTGATCATGGTGCTGATGCATTCGGTGCTGTGGCCGCTGACCTTGAATGCCTGCGCCGGTTTTCGCGCGGTGCCGGAGACGCTGCGCATGGCGGGGCGGAACTATGGGCTCGGGGGCTTGCGGCTGGTGCTGCAGATTTTGATTCCGGCGGCGTTGCCGGCGATTTTGTCGGGCTTGAAGATCGGCTGGGCGTTTGCTTGGCGCACGCTGATTGCGGCGGAACTGGTGTTCGGGACGACCTCGGGTCAGGGCGGGCTGGGGTGGTTTATTTTCCAGAGCCGCAATGAGTTGTTCACCGACAAGGTGTTTGCGGGGCTGGCAGCGGTGATCATTATCGGCTTGCTTGTCGAGCATGTCGTGTTCCAGACATTGGAGCGGGTGACCGTACGGAAGTGGGGGATGGAGCGGTAGTGGTACGCGACGGTACGAACGGCGGGCATGCCCGCCCTACGTTACGCTGCCGTAAGGCGGGCATGCCCGCCGTCACCGTCCGCACACCCGCACAACCGACCTCATCGCTGCACCGCACGATCTCCCGATAAATACGCACTGCAACGGTGCGTATTGTCTTTTCTATTTTTTATCTTGACCAAAATGGTGCAACGCAGTAAGGTGTTCCTCACGCTTTGCACCCCCGAAGCTTCAGAGTCAGTCAGACGCGCACACAAGGCCCGTTCGGCATGACACGCTTTCATTTGTAGGCAGTTTGCTCCAACCCGCGCCAAAAGCGCGAGAGATGCGTCGAGCCGCTACAGACACTCAGCCAAACGAGTTGCGTTCAGCGCTGTTCCGAAGGTATCTATTGATACCGGGAGTCCAGTGTGCGCGCAGAAAGAAGGGAAGCTGAAGGCGCTGTGGGGCAAATCGCACCTCGTTAGGAAAGAGCATCCGATCAATCTCCCTCTGGGTCTTGAAAGGAATGATTCATGAATAACGCGGTTGATACACCGTCAGGGCCGATCACCGGCGCTGAAATCGTCGTGCGTTGCCTGGCCGAGGAGGGCGTCAAACACGTCTTCGGCTATCCCGGTGGCGCGGTGCTGTACATCTACGACGCCATCTTCCAGCAAGACAAATTCCAGCATGTGCTGGTCCGCCACGAACAGGCAGCCGTGCACGCGGCCGACGCCTATTCGCGCAGCTCGAACACCGTCGGCGTCGCCATCGTCACCTCCGGTCCGGGCGTTACCAATGCCGTCACCGGCCTCTCGACCGCCTACATGGACTCGATCCCGATGGTCGTGATCAGCGGCCAGGTGCCGAGCCATGCGATCGGCCAGGATGCCTTCCAGGAATGCGACACGGTCGGCATCACCCGCCCCGTGGTCAAGCACAACTTCCTGGTCAAAGACGTCAAGGAGCTGGCTTCGACGCTGAAGAAAGCCTTCTTCATTGCCCGTACCGGCCGTCCCGGCCCGGTGCTGGTCGATATCCCGAAGGACATCAGCATGCACAAATGCATGTTCGAGTATCCGCGCGAAATCGAGATGCGCTCCTATAAACCGGTGGACAAGGGCCATACCGGCCAGATCCGCAAGGCCGTGCAATTGCTGCAGAGCGCCGAGCGTCCGATGATCTATGCGGGCGGCGGCGTGATCCTGGCCAATGCCTCGAACGAGCTGAATCGCCTGGTCGACAAGCTCGGCGCGCCGATCACCAACACCCTGATGGGCCTGGGCGGTTCGCGTTCGACCGACGACCGCTTCGTCGGCATGCCCGGCATGCACGGCACGTATGAGGCGAACATGGCGATGCAGCACTGCGACGTCCTGATCGCGATCGGCGCCCGCTTCGACGACCGCGTGATCGGCAATCCGAAGCACTTCGCCAGCCATCCGCGCAAGATCATCCACATCGACATCGATCCGTCCTCGATCTCGAAACGGGTCAAGGTCGACATCCCGATCGTCGGCAACGTCAAGGAAGTGCTGACCGAATTCCTGGCCCAGCTCGATGCCGCCGGCAGCACCCGCTCCAACCCGGACGCGCTGCGCGACTGGTGGAAGCAGATCCAGGAATGGCGCGGCCGCGAGTGCCTGAAGTACGAGTCCTCCGATCTCGTCATCAAGCCGCAGTCCGTCATCGAAAAGCTGTGGCAGGTGACCAAGGGCGACGCCTTCATCACCTCCGACGTCGGCCAGCACCAGATGTGGGCCGCGCAGTACTACCCCTTCGACAAGCCGCGCCGCTGGATCAATTCCGGTGGCCTGGGCACGATGGGCGTCGGCCTGCCGTACGCGATGGGCGTGCAGATGGCGAACCCGGATGCGACGGTCGCCTGCGTGACGGGCGAAGGCTCGATCCAGATGTGCATCCAGGAGCTCGCGACCTGCAAGCAGTATCACCTGACGCCGAAGATCATCCTCCTGAACAACCGCTTCCTGGGCATGGTGCGCCAGTGGCAGCAGATCGACTACGGCTCGCGCTATTCCGAGTCGTACATGGACTCGCTACCGGACTTCGAGAAGCTGGCCGAGGCCTATGGTCACGTCGGCATGCGCATCGAAAAGCCGGGCGACGTCGAGGGCTCGCTGCGCGAAGCCTTTGCCATGAAAGACCGCCTGGTCTTCATGAACTTCATCACCGACCAGAGCGAGAACGTCTGGCCGATGGTCAAGGCCGGCAAGGGCCTGTCTGAAATGCTGCTCGGATCGGAGGACCTGTAAATGAGACACATCATCTCGGTTCTCCTGGAGAACGAAGCCGGCGCCCTGTCGCGCGTGGTGGGCCTGTTCTCGGCACGCGGCTACAACATCGAAACGCTGACCGTGGCGCCGACCGAAGACGCGACCCTGTCGCGCATGACGATCGTGACTTCCGGCTCGGACGACATCATCGAGCAGATCACCAAGCACCTGAACCGCCTGATCGAAGTGGTGAAAGTGGTCGACCTGACCGAGGGCCAGCACATCGAGCGCGAGCTCATGCTGATCAAGGTGCGGGCGGTCGGCAAGGAGCGCGAAGAGATCAAGCGCACCGCCGACATCTTCCGCGGCCGCATCATCGACGTCACCGAGAAGAGCTACACGATCGAACTGACCGGCGCCAAGAGCAAGCTCGACGCGTTCATCGACGCCATCGACCGCGCCTCGATCCTCGAAACCGTCCGTACCGGCGGCTCCGGCATCGGCCGCGGCGAACGCATCCTGAAAGTCTGATGCATCGATTTGGTGGGCACGGGGCGCCCACCCTACGTTGCTGACTACGATGACGACGTAGGGTGGGCGGCTCCACCGCTCCGATTGAATAACACGAAACGCCGGCGCCGCCCACGCGTAACGCCCGCACACAACGAACATAAAACAAAGGAATGACCATGAAAGTTTTCTACGACAAAGACTGCGACCTCTCCCTCGTCAAAGGCAAGAACGTCGCCATCATCGGCTACGGCTCGCAAGGCCACGCGCACGCCCAGAACCTGTCCGAATCGGGCGTCAACGTCACCGTCGGCCTGCGCCGCGGCGGCGCTTCCTGGAACAAGGTCGAGCAGGCCGGCCTGAAGGTTGCCGAGGTCGACGAAGCGGTCAAGAACGCCGACATCATCATGATCCTGCTGCCGGACGAGAACATCGCCCAGGTCTACAAGGAAAACGTCGAGCCGAACGCGAAGCAGGGCGCCGTGCTCGCCTTTGCCCACGGCTTCAACGTCCACTACGGCCAGGTCGTGCCGCGCGCCGACCTCGACGTCATCATGATCGCCCCCAAAGCGCCGGGCCACACCGTGCGCAGCACCTACAAGGGCGGCGGCGGCGTGCCGCACCTGGTCGCCGTCTACCAGGACAAGTCCGGCGCCGCACGCGACATCGCGTTGTCGTATGCGATGGCCAACGGCGGCGGCCGCGCCGGCATCATCGAGACCAACTTCCGCGAAGAGACCGAGACCGACCTGTTCGGCGAACAGGCCGTGCTGTGCGGCGGTACCGTCGAGCTGATCAAGGCCGGTTTCGAGACCCTGGTCGAAGCGGGCTACGCGCCGGAAATGGCCTACTTCGAGTGCCTGCACGAGCTCAAGCTGATCGTCGACCTGATCTACGAAGGCGGCATCGCCAACATGAACTACTCGATCTCGAACAACGCCGAATACGGCGAGTACGTGACCGGTCCGAAAGTCGTCACCTCGGCGACGAAAGAGGCGATGAAGCAGTGCCTGAAGGACATCCAGACCGGCGAGTACGCGAAGAGCTTCATCCTCGAGAACAAGGCCGGCGCCCCGACCCTGATCTCGCGCCGCCGCCTGACCAGCGAGCACCAGATCGAGGAAGTCGGCGCCAAGCTGCGCGCGATGATGCCGTGGATCGCGAAAAACAAGCTGGTGGACCAGTCGAAGAACTGATCACGGAGGGACAGGTTTCGTAAGGAGCCGATATCAGTTGCAACTTTCCATTACAAAATCACGATGGAATGGAACACGACGGTATCGTATAAGTAATGCCACTTTACTTAGCTCTGGAGAAACCATGTCCCTTCCAAAACTGTTCATCATCACCAGCCTGGTGCTGGCAGCCCACGCCGGCGCGCAGACGCTGCCCGCACCAAGCACCTCCGGCACGATGGTCATCGTGCCGGCCAACGGCGAAGTGCGCCACGCCAACGACGAGGCGACCGTCACCTTCGCCGTCGAGGAATTCGACAAGGATAAGGCGGCAGCGGCCGCCCGCGTCAACCGCAAGATGAAGGAGGGCACCGAGATCGTGCGTCGCGCCGATCCGAAGGCCGAGCTGAAGACCCAGGGTTATTACACCTACCCGGTCTACCCGGAGCCGCCGGTGCAGCCGCTGCCGGCCAGCCGTACGCCCGTGAAGCCGGTGCCGTCGGGCTGGCGCGTCGGGCAGTACCTGGAGGTGAAGACGACCAGCCTGGCCGAGCTGCCGAAGACCGCAGCCGCGGCGCAGAAGGTATTGCAGATCAATGGGATCAACTTCGGCCTGGCGCCCGCGACCGAGAAGAAGCTGGATGACCAGCGGATTGCCGAGACCTACCGCAACCTGAACGAGCGCATCGTCTCGATCGCGCGCGCAATGGGCCGCAATCCGGCGGATGCGGTGATCGACACGGTCGATTTCGAGGGTTCGGGCAATTATGGCGGCCGTCCGGAAATGCAGATGATGGCGGCTGCCCCGCGCATGAAGACGGCGGACGACGCGATGTCGGAACCAAGTTTTGAACCAGGAGAAACAACGTTGCAAATGCGTCTGGTAGGCAAGGTGAAGTTCAAGTAAGAAGCCATCTCAGCGGCGACACCGTTTGCTGATATGGATTCCAATAGTATCCGTTCGCTAACATGCCGTTCCCGCCTCTATAATGGTGGCAACGGCGTGCAGTATGTAACAGCGCGCAAACACTATTTGAATACGGAACCTTATGCCAGCCTTTCCACGACGTAAGAAAAATGGAACAGCGCCCCGCGCGCCACGATTTGCCCGCCTGAAGCGCTTCGGCCGCCGTGCCGAAGACCGGCAGGGCAAGCGCGGCCGCGGCATTTATCTGCTGCCGAACGCCTTCACGACCGGCGCACTGTTCTGCGGTTTCTACGCGATCGTGATGGCGATGAACCAGCGCTTCGAGCACGCCTGCTGGGCCGTGTTCATCGCCATGATCCTGGACGGGCTGGACGGGCGCGTGGCGCGCCTGACGAATACGCAGTCGGAGTTCGGCGCGCAGTACGACAGCCTGTCGGACATGGTCTCGTTTGGGGCGGCGCCGGCGCTGGTGATCTATGAATGGTCGCTGCGCGGTTTGGGCAAACTGGGCTGGATTGCGGCGTTTGTCTACTGCGCCGGCGCGGCGCTGCGCCTGGCGCGCTTCAACACCAACATCGAGGTAGTGGACAAGCGCTTCTTCCAGGGCTTGCCCAGCCCGGCGGCGGCGGCGCTGGTGGTCGGTTTCATCATGTTCATGACCGACCCGGACATCAACATCAGCGCGCGCCAGGTGGACTGGGTGAGCTGGTGCATCGCGGTGTTCGCCGGCCTGACGATGGTGTCGAACGTGCCGTTTTATAGCTTCAAGGACGTGAACTTCCGCAAGTCGGTACCGTTCATCGTGGTGTTCCTGATTGCCCTCGGCTTCGCGCTGGTGGCGATCGATCCGCCGAAAGTCCTGTGGCCGATTTTTGTAGTGTACGGTTTGTCGGGCTATGTGGTGTTCGTGCTGCAGCGCGCCCGCGGCAAGCGGGTCAGCATCATTCCGACCGACGAACCGATCGAAGACAGCGAGCGCCGGTAGGTCCCCGCCAGGGTCGACCGGGCGGCGCTCTTTACTAACCAGCGCCAACCGGAGTGCATCATGTTCGACCCGAATCGTCTTATCATTTTCGACACCACCCTGCGCGACGGCGAGCAATCGCCGGGCGCCTCGATGACCAAGGACGAAAAAGTCCGCATCGCGCGCCAGCTCGAACGCCTGCGCGTGGACGTCATCGAAGCCGGCTTCGCCGCCGCTTCCCCGGGCGACTTCGAGGCCATCCGCGCCATCGCCAGCGTCGTGCGCGATTCCACCATCTGCTCGCTCTCGCGCGCCAACGACCGCGACATCGCCCGCGCCGCCGAAGCGTTGCAACCTGCCGCCCGCAAGCGCATCCACACTTTCATCGCGACCTCGCCGCTACACATGCAGATGAAGCTGCGCATGGAGCCGGAGCAGGTGCTGGAGCAAGCCAAGCTGGCGATCCGCTATGCCCGCAACCACACCGACGACATCGAGTTCTCGCCCGAAGACGGCAGCCGCTCGGAAGAGGACTTCCTGTGCCGCGTGCTGGAAGCCGTGATCGCCGAAGGCGCGACCACCATCAACTTCCCCGACACCGTCGGCTACGCCACGCCCGAAGTCTTCGGCGAAACCATCCGCCGCCTGCGCGAGCGCGTGCCGAACTCCGACAAGGCCATCTGGTCGGTGCACTGCCATAACGACCTGGGCCTGGCAGTCGCCAACTCGCTGGCCGGCGTCGCCATCGGCGGCGCGCGCCAGATCGAGTGCACCATCAACGGCCTGGGCGAACGGGCGGGGAACACGGCGCTGGAAGAAGTCGTGATGGCGCTGCGCACCCGCGCCGACTACTACAAGCTCAGCGTCGGCATCGACACCACGCAGATCGTGCCGGCTTCTAAAATGGTCTCGCAGATCACGGGCTTTGCGGTGCAGCCGAACAAGGCGGTGGTCGGCGCGAATGCCTTTGCCCACGCTTCCGGCATCCACCAGGACGGCATTTTGAAGGCGCGCGAAACCTACGAGATCATGCGCGCCGAAGACGTCGGCTGGCATGCCAATAAAATCGTGCTCGGCAAGCTCTCGGGCCGCAACGCCTTCAAGGCGCGCTTGCAGGAACTGGGCATCGACCTGGAATCGGAAGCGGAAGTGAATGCCGCCTTCGCCCGCTTCAAGGAGCTGGCCGACCGCAAGAGCGAGATTTTTGACGAGGACATCATGGCGCTGGTGTCGGCCGAGGACCACGCGCAGGAAGGCGAGACCTTCCGCTTCGTCTCGCTGGCGCAGCGTTCGGAGACCGGAGAACTGCCGCATGCGCGGGTCGTGTTCGCGATCGACGGCACCGAATACACCTGCGAGGGCAGCGGCGACGGTCCGGTCGATGCGACCGTGAACGCCATCGAAAGCCAGGCCAAGACGGGCGCGGACCTGATTCTCTTCTCGATCAATGCGATCAGCAACGGCACCGAGTCGCAGGGCGAGGTGACGATGCGCCTGTCGCGCCAGGGGCGGATCGTGAACGGGGTGGGGGCGGATCCGGATATCGTCGTGGCCTCGGCGAAGGCGTATCTGTCGGGCCTGAACAAGCTGCATTCCAAGGTCGAAAAAGCGCACCCGCAGCTCTGAACGGCAAATCGCGGCGGGTGCACGCCGCTCGGGTGCGCCACGCCTGCCGGCCCGGCCCCATACTCGGCGCATGAACAAGCTCATCCTGTGCATCGCCGCCGTCGCCCTGGCCGGATTGCTGTCCGCCTGCTCGCCGCTGTCGCTGGTGAACGCCGTCTCGCCGGCCGGCAGCGTCCAGGCCAGCTCCGCCATCCGCTACGGCAGCGACGCGCGCAACATGCTCGACGTTTACCGGCCTGTGGCAGGCCTAGAAAACGCCCCCGTCATCGTCTTCTTCTTCGGTGGTAATTGGGTCAGCGGCAAGCGCGAAGATTACGCCTTCGTCGGCCGCGCACTGGCGGCGCGCGGCTTCGTCGTCGTAGTGCCCGACTACCGGCTGTACCCGCAAGTGCGCTATCCCGACTTCCTGCTCGACGGGGCCGGCGCCGTCGCCTGGACCGTGCGCGAGATCGCCCGCTATGGCGGCGATCCGCAGCACATCTTCCTGATGGGCCACAGCGCCGGCGCCTACAACGCGGCGATGCTGGCGCTCGATCCGCGCTGGCTGGGGAAAGAGGGCCTGGACCCGAAGCTGCTGCGCGGCTGGATCGGCCTGGCCGGCCCCTACGACTTCCTGCCCGTCACCAACCGCACGACGCAACCGGTCTTCAATGCGCCCGACACGCCGCCGGATTCGCAGCCGGTCAATCACGTGAGTGCATCCGCTCCGCCTGCGCTGCTGATTGCCGCGAACAAGGACAGTGTCGTGAACCCTGCGCGCAATACCGGCGGCATGGCGGCGAAGCTGCGCGCCTATCACGTGCCGGTACGCGAACTGTACGTCGACGGCGTCGGCCATGCGACGCTGGTCGCGTCGCTGTCGAATTCGCTGAAGGGACTGGCGCCGACGCTCGATGCGGTGGAACGCTTCGTGCGCAGCGACGGAGACAACTGAGTCCTACCAGCCCTTGCGGTCGCGCACGTCGAACATCGGATCCGGCCCATTCATCATCTGCCGCACGATACCCTGCTGGTCGAAGTGCACGTGCATCAGCGAATTCCATACGCCCGCCTCCTTGTAACGATACGACCAGACCTCGTAGTTGCGCAGGTGCACGTGAGAGATCTCGGCCGGACGCCCGATCGTGCGCAGGACATCGCCCTTGTTGGCCTGGTCGACCTTGATGGTGGCGAACTTTTCGCCGGTGAGCACCTGCTCGTAGGAGAGCAGCCGGCCGTCCGGCCCCATGTGGGCCATGAACGTGAACTGGCCGAAGGGGGCGGTGGCGTATTCCAGGTTCTGGCCGCCGTCGGGGAGGGGATAGGCCGCCGTCGGCTGCCCCAGCTTGGTGGTGACGGCGGCAAGCGGGTCGCCCAGGCGCGGCGTTTCCTTGAAGATCGGCCCGGCGCAGCCGGCCAGGGAGGCGGACAAGGCGAGGGCGGCGCAAAGGCTTGTCGTTCTGATCATTTTGTTCATGAAATCCTCCGCAAGGGGCCCGAAAACCCCATTATGGAGGAGATCGGGGCCAGCAAATGCTGGTGATGCCATCCGTTTTCGCATATACTGGCGGGTCTGTCCGCAAGGGCAGGTTTTTTTAATCAAATCACGGTGCGCTGGGTTCCGACTCTTGCACCGCATGTGAAAGGTAACATCATGACCGTTGAAAACATCAACAAGTCGGCCATCATCGCCGACAACGCACGTGGCCAGAACGATACCGGTTCGCCGGAAGTCCAGGTCGCACTGCTGACCGCACGCATCAACGAACTGAACGGCCACTTCAAAGCCCACCAGAAAGACCACCACTCCCGCCGCGGCCTGATCATGATGGTCAACCGCCGTAAGAGCCTGCTGGCCTACCTGAAGCGCAAAGACCTGAACCGTTACCGCGACCTGATCGCCAAGCTCGGCCTGCGTAAGTAATTTTTGCGCCAGACGGCTTGAAGTCACGAAATGCCTGCGTCAGTCCAACTGTCGCGGGCATTTTTTGTTTGCGCCGTCCATAGAAACACGTAGTAAAGGCGGTCCCCGGGACCGTCTGCGGTGAGGTGAACGACAGCTCCTGAAAATCTGTCGGCAAATAGAAAGGGATTACCAATGTTTAATAAAGTTACGAAGACCTTCCAGTACGGTCAACACACCGTCACCCTGGAAACCGGTGAAATCGCCCGTCAAGCTTCCGGCGCCGTCATCGTGTCGGTCGAAGATACCGTCGTGCTGGCCACCGTCGTCGCCAAGAAGGATGCCAAGCCGGGCCAGGACTTCTTCCCGCTGACCGTCGATTACATCGAAAAAACGTATGCTGCCGGTAAAATCCCGGGCGGTTTCTTCAAGCGCGAAGGCCGTCCTTCCGAAAAAGAAACGCTCACCTCGCGCCTGATCGACCGTCCGATCCGCCCGCTGTTCCCGGAAGGCTACCTGAACGAAGTCCAGGTCATCATCCACGTGCTGTCGGTCAACCCTGAAATCGATCCGGACATCCCGTCGATGATCGGCGCCTCGGCCGCCCTGTGCATCGCCGGCATCCCGTTCAACGGCCCGATCGGCGCCGCCCGCGTCGGCTACGCCAACGGCCAATACATCCTGAACCCGACCACCACCCAGCTGAAAACCTCGCAGATGGACCTGGTCGTCGCCGGCACCGAAACCGCCGTGCTGATGGTCGAATCCGAAGCGCAGCAGCTGTCCGAAGAAATCATGCTGGGCGCGGTCGTCTACGGCCACGACCAGATGCGCGCCGTCATCGACGCGATCCACGCCCTGGTCGAAGAAGGCGGCAAGCCGGAAGTCGAATGGACCGCCCCGGCCAAGAACGAAACCCTGATCGCCCAGGTGTCCGAGCTGGCCTCGGCCAAAGTGCGCGAAGCCTACCAGACCCGCGAAAAGTCGGCACGCCAGCAAAAGCTGAAGTCGCTGTCGTCGGAAGTCATGGCCGCCCTGGCGGAGCAGGGCGTCGACGCGAATGCGGCCGACGTCGGCAACATCCTGTTCGACATGGAAGCCAAGGTTGTTCGATCGCAGATCCTGGAAGGCGAGCCGCGCATCGACGGCCGCGACACCCGCACCGTGCGTCCGATCGAGATCCGCACCGGCGTGCTGCCGCGTACCCACGGCTCGGCCCTGTTCACCCGCGGTGAAACCCAGGCGCTGGTCATCGCCACCCTCGGCACCGCCCGCGACAGCCAGAAGATCGACGCGCTGATGGGCGAGTACACCGACGACTTCATGATGCACTACAACATGCCTCCGTTCGCCACCGGCGAAACCGGCCGTGTGGGCACCCCGAAGCGCCGCGAAATCGGTCACGGCCGCCTGGCCAAGCGCGCGCTGGTCGCAGCCCTGCCGTCGCCGGAAGAGTTCAGCTACTCGGTGCGCCTGGTGTCGGAAATCACCGAATCGAACGGTTCCTCGTCGATGGCATCGGTCTGCGGCGGCTGCCTGGCACTGATGGACGCCGGCGTGCCGATGAAGGCGCACGTCGCCGGCATCGCCATGGGCCTGATCAAGGAAGGCGGCAAGTTCGCCGTCCTGACCGACATCCTGGGTGACGAAGACCACCTGGGCGACATGGACTTCAAGGTCGCCGGTACCACCGCAGGCATCACCGCGCTGCAGATGGACATCAAGATCCAGGGCATCACCAAGGAAATCATGCAGGTGGCGCTGGCGCAAGCCAAGGAAGCCCGCCAGCACATCCTGGGCGAGATGCAGAAGGCCGTGCCGACCGTGAAGACCGAACTGTCGGACTTCGCCCCACGCCTGATCACCATCAAGATCAACCCTGAGAAGATCCGTGACGTGATCGGCAAGGGCGGCGCCGTCATCCGCGCGCTGACTGAAGAAACCGGCACCCAGATCGACATCACCGACGAAGGCGTCGTGACCATCGCATCGGTCGACGCTGCCGCCGGCCAGGAAGCCAAGCGCCGCATCGAAGAGCTGACCGCCTCGGTCGAAGTGGGCAAGACCTACGACGGCACCGTGCTCAAGCTGCTGGACTTCGGCGCCATCGTGCAAGTCATGCCGGGCAAGGACGGCCTGCTGCACATCTCGCAGATCGCCAACGAGCGTGTGAACGCCGTCGCCGACTACCTGAAGGAAGGCCAGCAAGTGCGCGTGAAGGTCCTCGAGACCGACGAGCGCGGCCGCCTGAAGCTGTCGATGAAGGCTGCCGATCCTGTGGAAGGCGCGGCGCAGTAATCACTGCCCGTTCCAACACAAAACCGCCAGTGCGCAAGCCTGGCGGTTTTTTTATTTCTTACGCCGCCTGACGGCCGATCCAGCGCCGGTAGCGCCGCGTCTTGAGCAGCGTATCGACCTGCTGCTCGACAAACGCCCGCAGCGGCGTCACACCTGGATTCGTTCCCTTGCCGCGGCTCATGCGCCGCAACTGATGCTTGACCATCGCCATATAGGCCAGCGAGGCCAGCACCTTGCTGTTCCAGGTGATGGGGCGCAAGGCGGGAACGCTGAGCGCGCCGGCCTTCCACTCGCGCGGCAGGGCGGGATTCAATGCCAGGGCCGTACCGATGCCGACCACGTCGATGCCGCCCTGCAGCACCTGCTCGGCAACCGGCAGGCGGCGGATGCCGCCGGTGACCATCACCGGCATGTCGGCCACTTGCGCGATGTCCTGGGCGAATTCGAGGAAATAGGCTTCGCGCGCCAGCGTGCGGCCGTCGCGCGCCTGGCCGTGCATGGCCGGCGCTTCGTAGCTGCCGCCCGACAGCTCGAGCAGGTCAATCTTCAAGGGGTTCAGCATGCGCACGACCTCGCGCGCATCCTCGGGGCTGAAGCCGCCGCGCTGGAAGTCGGCGGAGTTCAGTTTCACCGAGACGGCAAAGCGCGCGCCGACCCGCGTGCGCACCTCGCGCACTACATCCAGCAGGATACGTGCGCGGTTCTCCAGCGAGCCGCCCCATTGGTCCGTGCGCCGGTTGGTGAGCGGCGACAGGAATTGGCTGAACAGGTAGCCGTGCGCCGCGTGGATCTGCACGCCGTCGAAGCCGGCCTGTTCGGCCAGTACGGCCGTTTCGACGAAGCGCCGCTTGACCTCTGCGATGTCGGCATCAAGCATTTCCTTTGGCGCGCTGAACTGTTTGGAAAAGCGTCCCATGTCCATCGCCACGCTCGATGGCGCGAGCGTCGGCTGGCCGAGCGCGGCCGGCATCTGGCGGCCGGGGTGGTTGATCTGCATCCAGACCTGGGCGCCGCCGGCCCGGGCCGCCTCGGCCCACTGCGCAAAGCGTGCGCGGTGTTCGCCCGACTCCAGCACGACGCCGCCCGGGCCGGTCATGGCGCGGCGGTCCACCATCACGTTACCGGTGATGATCAAGCCGATGTCTCCCTCGGCCCAGGTGCGGTAGAGCCGGATCAGCTCATCGGAGGGTGCATGGTCGGCGTCGGCGAGGTTTTCTTCCATCGCGGCCTTCGCCAGGCGATTCGTCAGGCGGGTGCCGTTCGGCAGTGTCAGGGGAGTAAATGGGCTCATGGCGGCTCCTGGGTTACGATGCACAGGATCGTAAGCCTCAAGTCAACTTGAAGGTCAACAGGTATTTTACGAAATCGTTCGCCACGCAAGGCTTGACCTTCAACTTTACTTCAAGGCTAGGCTTCCCCTTATTTCACCCACGAGATCGATATGAAAATTGGCGAACTTGCAAAGCGCACGGGCCTGTCGGCGTCGGCGATCCGGTTCTACGAGTCGAAAGGGCTGTTGAAATCGGTGGGCCGGCAGTCGAACGGCTACCGCGACTACCCGCTCGATGCCGCCGTGATCCTCGGTATCATCGTCAACGCCCAGCAGACCGGGTTCACGCTCGACGAGATCAAGGCGATCCTGCCGGCGCAGTCCGACGGCTGGCGGCATGACGAGTTGATGGCGACCCTGAACCGGAAGCTGGCCGACATCGAGGCGATGGAGCTGCGCCTGGCGCAGAACAAGGCGCACCTGCGCTCCCTGATCGCGCTGATCGAATCGAAGCCGGCCGACATGGCCTGCAGCGACAATGCCGCCCGTGTGATCGACAGCGTCGAACTGCTCCCGCCCCGGAACAGGAAACAAGCCTCTTGACCTTCAAGCCGGCTTGAAAGCTAGCATCCCCCTCGATCTTTCAACCAGTCGAAGGGAACGCAGCATGCACATCAAACGCAGCATGGCCATCGCCGGCATGGCACTCATGGCGACAGCAGCGGCCGCCACGGAGCAGGAGAGCACGACGATCGACATCGCCGGCCATACAGTGCCGGTCCTCAAGGGCGGCCTGTACGATCGCTACCGCTCGAATCCGCCGTTGTCCGTCATCCAGCAGGAGGCGCCCGATGTCGACCTCGGCTGGTTCAAGACCCTGAAGAAGGAAAAGGTCGACGTCGGCTTCGAGACCTGGTCGCCCAACTTCTACTACAAGGACAGCCGGATCACCGCCATCTTCACCGCCGACATCGACCGCCTGCGCGAACTGGTGCCGGCCGCGGTGCGCGAACAGGTGCAGCCGCTCCAGGTCTGGCCGGGCAGGGGCGTGGTGGCCCTGACCGCCTATGCCTATCATTACTGCGACAACGACAGCTACAACGAGATCTCGCTCTCGGTCGTCACCAATCGTCCCGGTTCAAGCAGCTTCGGGCCCTTCAGCCTGCTGGGCCAGGCGCGGGCCAAGGATTTCTGGGGCTATGTGCTGAAACTGCCGGTGAATACGGAACTGGCGCGGGTGCGCGGCGTGGTCGGTTACGGATTGCCGAAATGGCTGACCGCTATCCGCCTGCGCGAAGACGAACGGACGATCGCCTTCGAACTGATCGATCCGGACAGCGGCAAGGCCGACCTCGTGCTGGAAGGGAGCAAGCTGCCCGGATTGTCGAACGAGGCCGAGCTGGTGACCAACAGTTTCGTCAACGTCGGCCGGGACGGTGCGCTGAACTACGGCTATGCCGTGTCGCGCCAGCTCAGCCATGCGTCGAGCGGCGATGCGCAAGCGGTGCACCTGACGCTGGGCGAAGGCAGCCTCGCCGCCTACATCAAGTCCCTGAAACTGGGGAAAATGCTGCGTTACGAGTACGTCCCGGAATTCCAGAGCGCGCTGTATGCGCCGCGGCCCCTGGACGGATTGCCTCCGGGCCGCTGAAGCGTCCCGCCGCGTGCTCCGTGCCGCTTCACGATCCCTTGGCATGCGCCAGTATCCTGGCGCCGAAGCGCGCCAGCCACGCGCGGACCCGGTTGGCATCCGCCGCATGCGACAGCTTCCCCTGCGCGTCCAGGAATACCATCACCGTGGGCCGCTTTTTGACGATCGCATACAGCACCATGCAGCGGCCCGCTTCCGATATATAGCCGGTCTTTTGCAGGCGGATGCGCCAGTTCGCGTTCGCGGTCAGCCGGTTGGTATTGCGGTACACGGTGCGGGCTTTGCCCTGGCGGATGACGAAGTGGCGGTCGGTCGAGTAGCGGCGGATGACCGGATTGCGTTCGGCGGCAACGACCAGCCTGGCCAGGTCGGCCGGGGTCGAGACGTTCGCCTGCGACAGGCCAGTCGGTTCGACGTAACGCGTGTGCCCCATGCCGAGCGCCCGTGCCTTCGCATTCATGGCCTTGACGAACTTGCGTGTTCCTCCCGGATAATGGCGTCCCAAGGCCGAGGCCGCCCGGTTTTCCGAGCTCATCAGCGCCAGGTGCAGCATGTCCGCACGGGTCAGCCTGGTCCCCACCTGCAGGCGCGAGGACGAATGCTTGAGCCGGTCGATGTCCGCCTTCGTGACGGTCAGCTTCTGCTTCATGTCCTGCCGCGCGTCGAGCACGACCATCGCCGTCATCAGCTTGGTGAGCGATGCGATCGGCATGACTGCCCGCGCATTTTTCTGGTACAAGATTGCCTTGGACTTCGGGTCGATGATGACGACGGCGCTGGACCGCAGCGTTGCGAGGCGGGTGACGTGCGCGGCGTCCTGCGCGCGGGCATGTGCCGGCGGCAGGCAGAATGCCAGGCCGAGCAGCAAGAGGAAGGAAAAGAGGAACGGTCTCATACGTGGGATGGTGGGCGGTTTGCGTAAAGGTCGATCGCACGCGTCCGTATGGATGGGCGAGCGGGGCCATAGTAAGCAGCAACACTTAGCAAACACTTAGTCAGGCGGAAAGGCTGACCCACAGGAACAGGGGCGCCAGTGGCGCTAAGGCTGAGCTAAGTATCGGCCTCTACCTTTTGCCCTTGGCCGGCGTGGACTCGCAGGCCGGACGGCGAAACTCACAATAAGGAAGCAAGCAATGCGTGTCCTGCTGGTCGAAGACGACTACATGATCGGCAATGTCGTACAGCAAGCCCTGCGCGAGGCGAGTTATGGGGTGGACTGGGTCGTGGACGGCGAAGCCGCCCTGCAGTCGCTCGCCTGCCTGCCGTATGAAATGGTGCTGCTCGACCTGAACCTGCCGAAGAAGGACGGCATGTCGGTCTTGCGCAAGATCCGCGCCGGCGGCCGCCGTGTTCCCGTGCTCGTCCTCAGCGCGCGCGATGCGACCGAAGACCGCGTCGCCGGACTCGATTGCGGCGCCGACGATTTCCTCGTCAAACCCTTCCAGCTGAGCGAACTGCTGGCGCGCATGCGGGCGGTGACCCGGCGCCAGGGCCCGGCAGTCGGGCCGGCGCTGTCGAACGGGATGCTGACGCTCGATCCGGCGACCCATGAAGCCAGCAAGGACGGGGAGACGGTGCGTCTCACCGGACGCGAATTCGCGCTCCTGCAGGCATTGCTGGTCAGGCCGGGCGCGATCCTGTCGCGTACCGACCTGGAAAGCCGCATCTACGGCTGGAACGAGGAAGTCGAAAGCAATGCGGTGGAGTTCCTGATCCATTCCTTGCGCAAGAAGCTGGGCAGCGCGGCCATCAAGAACGTGCGCGGTGTCGGCTGGATGGTGCCGAAGGCGGCATGAAAACCTCCCTGCAATACCGCCTGTCCGTCTCGATTTCCTTCGCTGTCGTCGCCGTCGCCGCGATTGCGGCCGCCTTCACCTTCGCCGCGTCGTGGAAGGACGCGCACCTCGCGCAGGACAAGCAGCTGCGCCAGACCGCCTATCTCATCGGCCGTATCCAGGCGCGCCCGGTGACGCTGGCGGCGCGCCAGCGGATCGCCGGCATCGGCCGCGAGGAACGCATCGTCGTGCGCTTTCTGGAGGAAGCCGGCGACGCCGGGCCCGCCGCGCGTGACGAGCAGCCGCGCATTTCGCGGCACCTGCCCGACGGCATCCAGACGATCGGTATCGGCAACGAGTCCTGGCGCGTTTTCGTCATGTCGGCCGACGATGGCATGCGGGTAGCGGTCGCCCAGCAAACCACGGTGCGCGATGCGGTCGCGGTCAGGAGCGCACTGCGCTCGCTGCTGCCCTTTGCGCTGCTGGCGCCGGTGCTGGTGCTGCTGGTTGGCCTGCTGACCCGGAAACTGTTCCGCCCCATGCGCAAGCTGGCAGTCGAAACACGGCAGCGCAGGGGCGACGACCTCAGCCAGCTCGAACCGGCCGGGCTGCCGGACGAGGTCCAGCCCTTCGTCGCCGAAATCAACCGTCTCCTGATGCGCGTGGAGCGCGTCGTGGACGGGCAGCGGCGCTTCGTTGCCGACGCCGCCCACGAACTGCGCTCGCCGCTCACGGCGCTGAGCCTGCAGGCCGAACGGCTTGCGGCGGCGCAGATGCCTGCCGAGGCCCGCCGCCGGATGCTCGCCCTGACCGAAGGCCTGCAGCGTACCCGGCTCATGCTCGACCAGTTGCTGGCCCTGGCGCGTTCCCAGCAGGGAGGAGGGGAGGCGTCCTCTCAGGTGTCCTTGCAGCAGGCGATCCGCCTGGTCATCGAAGACCTGTATCCGCTCGCCGAGGAACGCGGCATCGACCTCGGCGTCGTCGGCGACGACGATGCGAGCGTCGCGATCGAGCCGCTCGACCTGCTCATGCTGGTCAAGAACCTCGTCGACAATGCGATCCGCTATTCGCCGCGCGGTGGACAGGTCGACGTGCAGGTGCTTGCCGCGAACGGCCCGGTCGAGGTCGTCGTCGAAGACACGGGGCCGGGCATTCCCGAGGACGAGCGCGACCGGGTATTCGATGCGTTCTACCGGGTGCCGGGAAACGGGCAGGAAGGCGGCTCCGGCCTCGGCCTGGCGATCGTCAGGGCGGTCGCGAACAAGGCCAATGCCACGGTGACGCTCGCGGACAGGCAAGGCCAACAAGGGCTGCGGGTGGCGGTCCGGTTCATGCGGTAGCGGCCGGTCCGGCGGTTTTTTTATTCCTGAATGCTTCATCGATGGACGAACAGGCAAGGCCGCTCTAGACTGCTGGGTTATCGCCATTTCGGAGCACGCCGTGGGAATCCTGGATCTTTTCAATCGCACCCCATCACCCGCCAAGTTCGCCAGGATCGTCATGCAGGCGGCCAGGGAGCGCGGCTTCGACGGCCCGATGGAATTCGACGCGTCGAACTTCCGCATCGTCATGGGCAAGAACGACGTCGTCAACCTGCACAATTTTTATCACGATTACTGCCAGGCGCCGCGTGCCAAACGCGACGAAGTCGTGGCCAGGTATTCGCACCTGTTCGTGCGCTCGGACATTCCCGACTCCTTCGAGGCGGCCAGGGGCAATCTGCTGCCGGTGCTGCGTACGCGCGCCTTCCTGCAGGCGGCGCGCTTCGCTCCGCTGCTCGATGCCGGCGTCAAGGAAACCGAATTTGCCATGGCGGACTTCAGTGCCGACACGGCGCTGCTGCTGGCCTACGACACCGAGCACCTGACGCGCGTGCTCGGCATGGAGCAGCTCGCGGCCTGGGGCGTGTCGCTGGAGGAGGCGAGCGCGATCGCGATCGACAACCTGCGCGACCTCGCCGCCGAGAAGTTCGTCCAGCTCTCGCCAACCCAGTTCGCGAGCGACTGGAATGACGCCTACGATTCGTCGCGCCTGCTGCTGGCCGACCTGGTGCACCGGGTGGCCGGGCCGCAGCCGGTGGCGATGATCCCGACGCGTGGGCGGATGCTGCTGAGCGCCACGCGCGGCAAGGCCGACCTGCTGGCACTGCTGCAAAACGCCAAGGCGGCGATCGACCAGGAAGGGCGGCGCGTGTCGATGCTGATGTACGAATTCGTCGACGGGCGGGCGCTGCCCTACCGGCCGGAGGACGAGGAGGCAGCAAGCCTGCTGGCCGATTTGCAGCGCATCGCGCTGCAGGAAGACTACGCCGAGCAGAAGCAGCTGCTCGAGCAGGTCCACGAAAAGCAGGGCGTCGACCTGTTCGTGGCCACCTACATGCTCTACAAGGGCGAGGACGAGCGCCTGTTCAGCGTCGCGACCTGGACCGAGGGCGTCGATGCCTTGCTGCCCCGTACCGACAAGCTCGCCTTCGTCGGGATGAACGACGCGGGCGAGACGCGCAGCGCGGGCGTGCTGGATTGGGAGCGGGTCGAAGCGGCGGCCGGACACTTGATGCAGCTTGATCCGGACAGTTATCCGCCCCGTTATCGGGTGAAGCGGTTTCCCGACCTGGCCAGCCTGGGTTTGCAGTAAAACGTCCCGTTCTGCAGCCGTGCACCGGCATGGTGCGAATGCCCCCGCACGCTAGTCAAACGTTTCATGGATTCAATAGCGGAAGTGTTATAGTTAATAATTCTCCAATTGTGGGGCAGCTCGTCCAGAATTCGGGCGCACCCATGAACGACGACCAAACCTAGGAAAGCATCGATGACCACGAAAGACAACGCCTCCCGTATCAGCCAGCTCATCCAGGATCACCAGGCAGAAATCGGCTCCCAATGGATTTCCCAGCTCGATGCGCTGATGGTGCGCGGCACCGCCAGCGCCAAGGAACAGCTGCGCACGCATTGCCAGCAGTTCCTGGCAGCCTTCGCCCAGGCGACCCGCGGCGGCGAACTGGAGAACATCGACCACCGTTCCTGGGACGAGGTGCGCGACCTGCTGAGCGAGATCTCGTCGACCCGCGCCAAGAGCGGCTCGACCCCGAGTGAAACGGCGACCTTCGTGTTCTCGCTGAAGCAGCCGCTGTTCTCGCAGCTGACGGCGGGCTTCGCCGGCGATGCCGAGGGGCTGGCCTCAGCTTCCTGGTCGATCGGCACGCTGCTCGACAAGCTCGGCCTGTACACGATCGAAGTGTTCCAGAAGGCCAAGGACCAGATCATCGTGCGCCAGCAGCAGGAACTGCTGGAGCTGTCGACCCCGGTGGTCAAACTGTGGAACGGCATCCTGGCGCTGCCGCTGATCGGCACCCTGGACTCGGCCCGCACCCAGGTCGTGATGGAAAACATCCTGCAAAAGATCGTCGATACCGGCGCCATGATCGCCATCATCGACATCACCGGCGTGCCGATGGTCGACACCCTGGTCGCCCAGCACCTGATGAAGACGATCGCCGCCGCGCGCCTGATGGGTGCCGACTGCATCATCAGCGGCATCCGTCCGCAGATCGCCCAGACCATCGTCCACCTCGGCGTGAACCTGGAAGACGTGATCACCAAGGCAACCCTGGCCGACGCCTTCCTGGTCGCCCTCGAGCGTACCGGCGCCTCGATCACCATCAAGAACTGAGCCTGCGATGGAACGCATCCCTATCCTGCGGATGGGCGACCTGCTCTTGGTCACCATCCAGGTCGACATGCACGACCGCCTGGCCATGACCTTGCAGGACGACCTCACCGAGCGTATCGTCCGCGATAGCGCCAAGGGCGTCCTGATCGACATCTCGGCGCTCGACCTGGTCGACTCCTTCATCGGGCGCATGATCAGCAACACCGCGGCGATGGCGCGCGTGCTCGACGCCCAGACGGTCGTCGTCGGCATGCAGCCGGCCGTCGCCATCACCCTGGTCGAGCTGGGCCTGACCCTGCACGGCGTGAAGACCGCGCTCAACGTCGAGAAGGGCATGGCCCTGCTCGGAAAGAACCTGAACAGATGAGCACCGCGGCTGAATTGGCAGTCGGATTCGAGACGGACCTGCTCGAGCTGCATGCGCGCAAGCGCGTCGAGCGTGCCAGCTTGCCGCTGCGCACCGACGAGGACGTCGTCCACCTGCGCAAGCACGTGCGCGAACGCGCCGTCGGCATCGGCCTGTCGCTGGTCGACCAGACCAAGCTGATCACCGCGGCGAGCGAACTGGCGAGAAATACGATCAAGTATGGCGGCGGTGGCGCGGTGCACCTGGATAAGCTGGCCGACGGCCTGCGCCAGGGCGTGGGCCTGGTGTTCGTCGACACCGGCCCCGGCATTCCCGACCTGGAGCTGGCGCTGCGCGACGGCTATACCACCGGCGGCGGCCTGGGCCTGGGCCTGGGCGGCTCCAGGCGCCTGGTCGACGAATTCGAGATCGACACCCGTCCGGGGGAAGGGACCGCGATCGCGGTCGTGAAATGGAAACGCTGATCAGCTCCCTCGATGCCCAGATCGCCTTCCCGATCGTGCACGCCAGCGACATCGCGGCGGCGCGCCGCGCCGGGCAGAAGCTGGCCACCGACCTCGGTTTCAACGAGACCCGCGCCGGCGCGCTGGCCCTGATCGTCACCGAGGCCGGCACCAACCTGCTCAAGCATGCGGGCGAAGGAACGCTCTACCTGAACGTGGCCCAGTCCGAAGGCGTGCCCGGCGTCGACGTGCTGGCCGTGGACAAGGGGCCCGGCATCGCCGACCTCGAGGCCTGCCTGCGCGACGGCATGTCGACCGCCGGCACGGCCGGTACCGGCCTCGGCGCGCTGCGACGTTTGTCGGACGAATTCGACGCCTGGTCCGCCCCCGATCATGGCGCCCTGTTCTTCATGCGCCTGTGGCGCGACGAGGCGGGACCGGGCCTGTGCCGGGTCGACGTCGGCGCACTGACCGTGCCGCTGGCCGGCGAGGACGAGTGCGGCGACGGCTGGGGCGTGGCCTGCGGTCCGGGCGGCGCGACCCTGCTCGCGGCCGATGGCCTCGGCCATGGACCGGATGCTGCCCGCGCCGCACGCGCCGCGCTCGGCGAGCTCGCGCACCGCCCGCAATCGGAAGCCCCGGCCCTGGTCGAGGCGGCGCACGAGGCCTTGCGCATCACGCGCGGCGCCGCGCTGGCGGCCGCGCGCATCGATTTCGCGACCGACACCATCCGCTTCGCCGGCATCGGCAACATCGGCGCCTATGTGATCGACGGCGACAAGCGGCGCCCGCTGGTTTCGCACAACGGCATCGTCGGCCACAACATGCGCAAGGTGCAGGAGTTCTCGGTGCCTTGTCCTCCCGGCGCCATCGTGATCATGCACTCGGACGGCATCCAGACCCAGTGGGACCTGGACCGCTATCCGGGCCTGCTGGCGCGCAGCCCGGCCCTGATCGCGGCCGCGCTGATGCGCGACTTCATCCGCCGCCGCGACGATGCGATGGTGCTCGTGGTGCGCCGCCACGCGGGGCGCGTCGGAGGACTGCAATGAGCCAGCGCATCCTCTCGGTCGCCCTCGAGGGGGACAAGGACGTGGTGCTGGTGCGCCAGCGCGCGCGCCAGATTTCGGACCTGCTCGGCTTCGCCAAGCAGGACCAGGTGCGCATCGCCACCGCCGTCTCGGAAGTCGCGCGCGCGGCCTGCTTCGGCGGCATCAAGGCGCGCGCCAGTTTCGTGCTGCAAGACGGGCACGCGCGCCAGCAGCTCGAGGTGACGGTCACCGCCGCCGGCGCGCCGGCGCCGGACACGAAAGCGGCGGCGCTGGCCGACGCCGCGCTGGTCACGGCGCACCGCCTGATGGATACCTGCGTGGCCGGCAGCGCTGCCGGCGGCCCCGCGATCCACATGCAGAAAGCCTTGCCGCCGCAGGGCCCCATCAGCCCGACGCGCCTGGCGCAGATCGCCACCGAACTGGCCGCGACGCCGGCCGGCAGCTCGTTCGAGGAAGTGCAGCAGCAGAACCGCGAACTGGTCGAGACCCTGGCCGAGCTGCGCGAGCGCCAGGATGACCTGCTCTCGCTGACGCGCGAGCTGGAAGACACCAACCGCGGCATCGTCGCCTTGTACGCGGAAATCGAAGACAAGGCCGAGCGCCTGCGCCGCGCCGACGAGATGAAGTCGCGCTTCCTGTCGAACACCAGCCACGAGCTGCGCACGCCGCTGTCCTCGATCCGCGCGCTATCGAAGCTGCTGCTCGACCGCATGGACGGCGAACTGACCGAGGAGCAGGAGCGCCAGGTCTGGCTGATCGAGCGCACCGCCACCGAGATGTCGGAACTGGTGAACGACCTGCTCGACCTGGCCAAGATCGAAGCCGGGCGGGTCGAACCGCAGCCGGCGCCGGTCGTGATCGAGAACCTGTTCCGCGCCCTGAAGGGCATGATGCGCCCGCTGGTCGATACCGAACGCGTCGAACTGGTGTTCGAGAACGAGGGCGTCAATGAGCCTTTCGAATCGGACGAGGGCCTGCTGTCGCAGATCCTGCGCAACTTCATCTCGAACGCACTGAAGTTCACCGAGCAGGGCTCGGTACGCGTGAGCGCGATCTACGAGTTCGAAACCGACACGCTGCGCTTTGCCGTCACCGATACCGGCATCGGCATCGAGGCCGAGCACCTGCAGCTGATCTTCGAGGAATTCACCCAGGTCGAGAACCCGCTGCAGCGCAAGAGCAAGGGCACGGGCCTGGGCCTGCCGCTGTGCCGGCGCCTGGCCGAACTGCTGGGCGGACGCGTCGACGTCAGCAGCCGTCCTGGTGTAGGCTCGACCTTCATGCTGACGCTGCCGCGTTTATTTCCCCATCCGGCGCCTGACAACGCCTGAAGAAACCGAACATGACTGCCACTCCACCTCTGATCCTCAACGTTGACGACAACGACGGCGCACGCTACGCCAAGACCCGGATCCTGCAAAGCGCGGGCTTCCGGGTGCTGGAAGCGGCCAACGGCACCGATGCACTGGCGATGGTCCGGGAAGAGAATCCGGCGCTGGTGCTGCTGGACGTGAAGCTCCCCGACATCAACGGCATCGAGGTCTGCCGCCGCATCAAGGCCGACCCCGATACCAACGGCGTGCTGGTGCTGCAGACCTCGGCCGCGCTGACCGGGCGCGCCGACAAGATCCGCGGCCTGGAGGGCGGCGCCGACAACTACCTGGCCGCGCCGATCGAGGCCGACGAACTGATCGCCAACGTGAATGCGCTGCTGCGCATGCGCCAGACCCAGGACGCGCTGCGCGAGGGCGAAGAGCGCTTTCGCCAGCTGACCGACAACATCGAGGACGTGTTCTGGATGTTCTCGGCGCCGGACGGCGTGCTGGCCTATGTCAGCCCGGCCTACGCCACCATCTGGGGCCGCAGCGTCGAGACCCTCAAGCGCCAGCACGCCAGCTGGCTGGAAAGCGTGCACCCGGACGACCGCGCGCGCCTGGCGGGGCGCTGGGCGGCGCTGGCGACCCAGCCGCACTACGACGAGGAATTCCGGCTGATCATGGCCGACGGCGCGACGCGCTGGGTGCGCGACCGCCTGTTCGCGGTGAGGAATGCGCGCGGCGAGGTGTACCGCGTGGCGCGCATCACCAGCGACATCTCGGCGAGGAAGGAAATGGAAGCGCTGCTGCGCGCGGCCGACGCCAACAAGAACCAGTTCCTGGCCACGCTGGCGCACGAGCTGCGCAACCCCCTGAGCCCGATCCGCAATGCCGCGGCCCTGCTCGGCGTGGGCGGCGCCAACGCCGGCGAACGCCATTCGCATGCGCGCGAAGTCATCCTGCGCCAGGTCGACCACCTGGCGCACCTGGTCGACGACTTGCTGGATGTTGCGCGCATCTCGGAAGGCAAGATCGTGCTGCGGCGCGAAGAGGTCAACCTGGGCGCCGTGATCGCCCAGGCGATCGAGACCGCCGGCCCGCTGATCGCCGCGCGCGGCCACCAGCTCGACGTGCGCCAGCCGGACTGCCAGGTGTGGGTGGCGGGCGACCCGGTGCGCCTGGCGCAGTCGGTCGGCAACCTGCTGCACAATGCCGCGAAATTCACGCCGAAGGGCGGGCAGATCACGCTGAGCGTGACGCTCGATGGCGAGAACGTGCAGATCGCCGTGCAGGACAACGGCATCGGCATCGCCGAGGACAACCTGCCGCGCATCTTCGGCATGTTCGCGCAGGCGGCGGTGCCGCCGGACCGCGCGCCGGAAGGGCTCGGCATCGGCCTGTCGCTGGTATCGCGCCTGCTGGAGATGCACGGCGGCCAGCTGCGCGCCGAAAGCCCGGGCATCGGCATGGGCAGCACCTTCATCGTCGAGCTGCCGGTGCTGCGCACCACGGGCAACGAGTGTGCGACCGACGCGGCGCAGGAGCAGGACGCCGACAGCGGCGGCCTGCGCGTGCTGCTGGTGGACGACAACGTCGACGCCATGGAGATGATGGGCTTCCTGCTGGCCGAGATGGGCCACGAGACCTGGACCACCTCGGATGCCGCCCAGATCGAGGCCCTGGCACTGCAGCACCGGCCGCAAGTGATCGTGCTCGACATCGGCCTGCCGGGCGCCGACGGCTACCAGCTGGCGCGCATGATCAAGGCCAATCCGGAGCTGAGGCACATCCGGCTGGTGGCGCACACCGGCTACGGCTCGCCCGACGACCGCCGCCGTGCGCAGGAGGCGGGGTTCGATGCGCACCTGGTGAAGCCGGCCGAGCTCGAGGATCTGGAGAAGGCGCTGCGCGGGTAGGGCGCGGATTTTCACACTTTGTACCGCGTGGGCATGGAATGCCCACCCTACGACCGCATGTAGGGTGGGCATTCCGTGCCCACGCGGTCTTTCGTGTCCATGCACACCCGTCGGTGAACTTCACGCCCCGCGGCCCCTCTGACATGTTCCGGCGCACGATTCACGCCCGCCGGCTTCATCGAGGAGATCCGCCATGGCCCAGCTATCGACTCCCGGCACGCCGCTCGTGCTGGCTTCCGCCCAACTGAAGCGCAATACGCCGGCCGAGGTGGCGCAGGCGAAGACCCCATGGCGCGAAGCCTCGCTCGAGTTCTGGCGCCGCCGCAACGCGGTGCTCGACGCCATTTTCTACGACCTGAAAGTCATTCACCCGCTCGAGGCCGCCGCGCTCGCACCCTGGCTGGCGCGCGAAGGCGCCTTGCTGATCGTGCCGCCGTCCGGCGCCGGTTCGCTCACGATGTGCCCGCACATCGACGACTTCGCCCGCGCCGGCGGCGAGCGCCTGCGCATCCTGGCCGTGGCCGGCGTCGGCAGCTCGGCGCTCGGCACGGCCGCCTTTGCCCGCAACGTGGCCGACGCCTTCGGCGAGCCGGTGGCGGCGCTGGTATCGGGCTACGGCCTGGCCGACCTGCTGACGGAAGCGGCGGGCGGCTGGTTCTGGTTCGGCGCGCTCAACCGCCTGCGCCATGCCTTCGAACAGCTCGACGACTTCACGCGCGGCACCGTGTTCGACCTGACCCCGGACCTGCCCGACGTCGCCCGCGCCAGCCTCGACACGCGCACGCTGTGCGCGCTGCTGACCGACCGGCGCTTTCGTTTTGGACTGTTGACGGGGCACTCGAAGGGCAACCTGGTGATTTCGGAAGCGCTGTATGCGCTGCGGGCTGCGGAGGCCGACGAGCACCTGGCGGATATGGGCATCGTCACCATCTCGGCCGCGATCGCCATGCCGCCGCGCTATCGCAAGATCGTCGACATCATCGGCGAGGTGGACTGGTTCGGGGCGCTCAATTCGAACGTGGCGATCGGGGTGGAGTACCGGCCGAAGAATGCGTGGCATCACACGAATACCGAGTTGGCGTATCACTTGCCGGTGCGCCAGGTGATGAGTAATTTACGGCGCGAGCGGGGAAACACCCTCTTACAGTAGGGTGGAGTCCTGACTCCACGCGTTGCAACGCATGCATGCCGGCAGCGCGTGATCGCCGGGTTGGCATGCGCACGTAAACGCGTGGACTCGGGAGTCCACCCTACGATTGCGACGCGCATCGGTTTGCAAAAAAAATGCCCGCACGCGGCGGGCATCGGATCCGGACAACTTGTCTTACTTGTCCGTGACGGTGAACTCGCCAAACGGCTTGAGCTGCTCCGCCACCGCCTTCGGATCGCCGACCACGACGATCGACTGCGCCTCCGGTGCGAAATACTTCTTCGACACGTCGCGCACCTGCTGCGGCGTCACCTTCTGGATCAGCGGCACGTACTGGCCGAGGAACTCCGGCGGCAGGCCGATCAGCCAGTTCTGCGCCAGCGTGCCCGCCACCGCGCCCTGCAGCTGGTTGCTGATCAGGTAGCCGCCGGCGACGTAGCGCTTGTTCATCGTCATTTCGTCCGCCGGCACCAGGTCGCTGCCGATGCGCTTGTACTCGTTGAAGTACTCGGTGAGCGCCGCGCCCGTGACTTCGTTGCGCACGTCGGCGCCGCCGACGATCGCACCGCCGACGCGGTTCATGCGCGCACTGGCCGAGGCACCGTAGGTGTAGCCCTTCTGCTCGCGCAGGTTGATGTTCACGCGGCTCGAGAAGCCGCCGCCGAGGATGGTGCTGGCCAGGCGCAGCGGCACCTGTTCGTCGGCGCTGGCCTGGATGCCGGGGCCGCCGACGCGGATGGTCGACTGCACACTGTTCGCGCGCTGCAGCAGGATGCGTGCGGGCTTGGCGGCGCGCGGCGCCGGCGCCGTCTCGGCCAGGGCAGGGCCGTCGGCCTTCCAGTCGCCGAAGGCGGCCTGCGCCAGCTTCATCGCTTCGGCTTCCTTGACGGGACCGGTGATCACCAGCAGGGCGCGGTCCGGACGGAAGCGCTTGGCGTGTTCGCTGCGCAGCAGTTCCTGCGTGGCCGAGTTGATCGACGCCTCGGTCGGCTGGGTATGGCCGTACGGGTGTTCGCCGTACACGGCTGCATTGATGGCGCGTTCGGCGCGGAAGCGCGGGGTGGCCTCGAGCGCGCGCAGCTCCTGCAGCGAGTTGGCCTTGGCCAGTTCGACTTCCTTGGCCGGGAAGCTCGGCGTGCGCACCACTTCCGCCAGCAGCGACATCATCGCCGGCGCCTGCGAGGCGACGGCGTTGGCCTGGACCAGGATGCCGTCCGAGGCCGAGCTGGCGGCCACCGAGCCGCCCATGCCCTGGGCCGCTTCGGCGATCGCGCGCGAGTCGCGCTTGGCGCTGCCTTCGTTGAGCATGTAGGCCAGCAGCTTGGCGAAGCCCGGATGGGCGCTGTCGTCGGCCGCGAAGCCGGCGCCGCGCACGGCCAGCACGTAGTCCACGCGCGGCAGGCCTTTGCGGGGCACGACCCAGACCGTCATGCCGTTGGCCAGGGTCTTCTTGATGATGGTCGGCGCCGGGATCGGCTTGTCCTTGCCGTAGGCCGGCATGGCGCCGGACTTGGCGGCGGGCGCTTCCGCAGCGAAGGCGGCAGGGGCGAAGGCCAGCGAGACGGCCAGTGTCAGCATCAGTTTTTTCATCGATGCGCTCCTCATTTCTGTGCGCCGGCAGCCGGCGCGGTTGGTGCAGCCGACGTTGCCGCCGCCGCCACCTTGGCGACGGGCTTGCGGTCGATGACGGTGCGGTTGTTCTTCACCAGGTAGGTGGAAGCCGCACGCTGGATGTCGCTTGATGTCACGCCTTCGATCCAGCCCGGGATCTTGTTGACGACGTTGGCGTCGCCCCACAGGGTCTGCAGGCGGGCCAGGGTGTCGGCGCGGCTGATGAAGCTTTCCAGGCCGTTGTTCCAGTCGGCCAGCATGCGCGTCTTGACGCGCTTCAGGGTCGCGTCGTCGACGCCGTCCTTGACGATCTTCGCGATCTCTTCGTCCATCGCGTTCAGGATGGTGTCGGCATTCGTCGTCGGCTTGTACATGGCGTACACGGTAAACAGGGTCGGGCCGTCGAATTCCCACGGGCTGGTGAGGCCGAACAGGACGTCGGTGTTGAGCGCCAGCTCGCGCCCTTTCACCAGGCCCTGGTACAGGACGGAGGCGTCGCCGCCGGCCAGCAGTTCGCCGAGGACGGCCATCGGGGCCTGGTCGCGGCTGCCGCGCTCCGGCATCTTCCAGGCCGCGGCCAGCGCCGGCACCTGGGCCAGCGCGTCGCTCTGCTCGACGCGCTTCTCGGCCTTGTTCAGCGGCTCGGAGAAGTCGCCGCCTTTCGGCACCGGACGCGCGGCGATGCCGCCGAAGTATTTCTGGGCCAGCGCAAAGCCCTGGGCCGGGGTCACGTCGCCGGCGATCGCCAGCACCGCGTTGTTCGGGCCGTAGTAGTCGCGGTGGAAGGCGCGCACGTCGTCCAGGCTGGCGCCTTCGAGGTCCTCGAAGCTGCCGTAGCCGTCGTGGTTGTTCTCCCACTTCTGGAAGGCATGCTGGCCGATGTCGATCCACATGAAGCCGCCGTAAGGCTGGTTCTTCACGTTCACGCGAATCTCTTCCTTGACCACGTCCTGCTGGTTCTTCAGCGTTTCCTTGTTGAAGTCGAGCGTCTTCATGCGGTCCGCTTCCAGCCACAGGATCGGCTCGATCGAGGACACCGGCGCGGTCTCGATGTAATTCGTGAAGTCGGCGCGGGTCGAACCGTTGTTGCGGCCGCCGCCGCCGGTGATCGTCTTGTCGAACACGCCCTTCGGCGCATTCGGCGTGCCCTGGAACATCAGGTGTTCGAACAGGTGGGCGAAGCCGGTGCGGTTCTTCGGCTCCAGGCGCATGCCGACGTGGTACACGACCGAGACGCCGACGGTGGGCGAACTGTGGTCTTCGCTGATGATGACGGTCAGGCCGTTGTCGAGTTTCTTGGTGTGGACCGGCAGGTTCCACTTGTCGCTGGTCGCCGCCAGGGCGGAGACGGACAAGCCGAGCCCGGCCAGCAGGACGGGAAGATGGCGCATGCGCATTGATGACCTCAAATGAATGGCTGAGTCGAATGAAAATCCGTCCCTGGCCTGCGAACGGAGCATTTCATCTTAGCTCAAGGGCATGCTAAAACGTAATCTTTTTCGCGTATGTATGTTGACGTAGCGTAAGTCGGCGAGCCCTGCAATTTGTCGTCCAGTCCCGTAAATCTGCAGTCTGTCGCAATCCCGGACAGGCGGGAGCCGGGGCTCGGTATAGTGATTCCATTGCCAATTTGTATAAAAATTGTCGAAGCGGCGGATTTTTCGCTGGAACCCGGCAGGGCTTGCTGGTAGGGTGGCCGCCACGCTTGTATTGACGTGCAGGGCCTCGAACAAGAACACCGCATCACGGAGAAACACATGAACAAATTCTGGAAATTCGGCCTCGCGGCCCTCGGGCTGCTGGCGCTGATGCGCCTGGCAACGGCCGCGCCCGAGAGCACCAGCGAAACGCGTCCGCTCGATGCGCGCGTGGTGCGCGTCAAGATCGACGGCGTGGTCGACCTGCGGGTGCGCCAGGGCAGCCCGGCCTCGCTCGTGCTGTCGGGCGACCCGCGCTGGATCGCGCAGATGACGACCATGCAAAGCGGCGACACGGTCGTCATCGGCACCGAGATGCACGAGATGCGCATGGGCCGCAAGAACGGCGTGCGCGCCGACCTGGTGCTGCCGAACCTGCGCGAAGTCAGCTCGGAAAGCGTCGGCATGACCGACATCAGCGGCTTCAAGGGCGAGGAACTGGAACTGTCGCTGGACGGCGCCGGTTCGATGAACGTGAACGCGGACTTCCGCGTGATTTCCGCCAGCCTGGGCGGCGTCGGCAGCATGAAGCTGGCCGGCCTGAACGCCGAGCGCATCACCCTCGACCTGCAGGGCGCCGGCTACGTGACCCTGGCCGGGCGCAGCAAGTCGCTGAAAGCCGAGCTGGGCGGCCTGGGCGGCCTGGACGCGCAACAGTTCGCCGCGGACAGCGTCACGCTCGAACTGTCGGGCCTGGGCAACGCGACGATCACGGCGAACCAGAGCGCCAACCTGAACCTGTCGGGCATGGGGTCGGTCACAGTCTACGGCAAGCCGCTGAACCGCCGGGTGAGCGTCGATGGACTGGGTAAAGTCAGCTGGAAATAGACAATCTGTTGCGATAACAAAGGTAGGCGCAAGACCGAACCACGCAGAGACAATGAAAAAATTTACTGTAGCGATCCTGCTGGCACTTGGGCTGAATTTCAGCTTGCCTTGTGCGGCGCTGGCAGGATTCCCTGAAGGGGCGAACGCATACAACGCGCGCAACTATGCGCTGGCGTTGAAAGAGATCACGCCCCTGGCGCGCGCCGGCAATCCCGAGGCCCAGCACCTGCTGGGCTTGATGTATTACATGGGCCGCGGCGTCACGCGCGACTACAAGCAGGCCTTCGGCTGGCACCTGAAGGCGGCCCAGCAGGGCAAGGCCGACGCGCAATATGTGGTCGGCGCCATGTACTACACCGGCAACGCCGTGCCGCTCGACCAGAAGCTGGCCGTCAACTGGTTCCGCCGCGCGGCCGAGCAGGGCCACGGCGAAGCCCAGCACGCCCTGGGCCTGATGTACCGCTACCACGTGGCCGGCGTGCCCGGTGATCCGGTGATCGCCTACATGCTGTGGAACCTGGCCGCGGCGAGCGGCAACCACAATGCCGTCGGCCAGCGCGCGGCCATTGCCAAGACCATGACGCAGGAGCAGATCGAGGAGGCGCAGGCCTTGTCGCGCACGTGGAAGGTGGGGACGCCATTGCCGATGCAGTCGAAGACGGGCGGGGGGTAGCAGCCTATCGAACAGGGAGCCGCGGTCCTGAACCGTGCTCCGTCTCTTTTGTACCTGACGTTCGCGCGCACGCCGCTGGAAGCCGCGCCCTGGTTCATTCCCCTGCACCAGCCGGTTCTCGCAATCAACGACCTGATCACGACGACGCTGCTGCTCGGCTATTTTCACCTCACCCGCAAGCGCAGCATCCTCATCCTGGCCTGCGGCTACCTGTACTCGGCCGTCATGGCGACGGTGCACTTGTTGTCCTTCCCAGGCGTGTTCACACCTACAGGGCTGCTTGGCGCCGGGCCGCAGACCACCGGCTACCTGCACGTCTTCTGGCATATCGGCTTCCCGGCTGCGGTCATCGCTTATTCCTTCCTCAAGCAAACCGACCGACACGTCGACAGGCCGGGGTGGGCGACGGCCAAGGCGATGCTGGCGACGCTCGCTTGCGCCGCCGTGCTGGGTACGCTGGCAACAGTGGGAAGCGGCTGGCTGCCGGAGATGTTGAAGGACAACCGTTATTCGTCCGTTTTCAACATCGGACGCTACGGCCAATGGATCATTACCGGGCTGGCCCTGGTGATCCTGTTCACCCGCCGCTCGGCCTCGACGCTGGACATGTGGCTGGTGGTGGTGCTGTCCGCGTGGTTCTTCGAAATCGGGCTGGTCAGCGTGTTCAACGCCGGCCGCTGGGATGTCGGCTTCTACGCCGGCAGGGCATATGGCCTGGTCGCGTCGAGCTTCGTCCTCATCATGCTGCTGATCGAGCACGGACGCATGTACCGCGACCTGGCCGAAGCCCAGGCCACGGCACGCACCGCCGCCAGGCTGCAGGAGACGCAGCGTGTGCTGCGCCTGGCCTTGAAAGCGGGACGGATGGGCGTGTTCAGCTGGGACCTCGTCAAGGATCGCGCATGGTGGAGCCCGGAAGTGGAGCAGGACATCCTCGGGCTGCGGCCCGGCGAGCTCGCTGCGCAGCCGGACGCGCTGACGGAATACGTGTTCGCCGAGGATCGCGACCGTCTGAGCGCGCAGATTCGCGACTGCATCGGCAACAAACGCGAATGCGACGTCGAGTTCCGCCTGCGCGACGCGCAAGGCAACCCGCGCTGGGCGTTCGCGCGCGGGGAGGCCGGCTACGACGACGGTGGCAAGGCCACGGTGGTGTTCGGCGTCCTGGCCGACATCACGGAGCGCAAGCGCAGCGAGGCCGCGGCAGCCGAGATGGAGGTGCATTTCCACACGATGGCGGACGAATTGCCGGAGATCGCATGGATGGCGCGGCCGGACGGCTGGATCTACTGGTTCAACCGGCGCTGGCACGAGTACACCGGGTTGTCGCAGGACGAGGCCGAGGGCTGGGGCTGGCGGCAGGTGAACGACCCGGATCTGGTGCCGGCCATCGTCGCCCGGTGGCGCCATTCGGTCGCCACCGGCGAGCCGTATGAAATGGTCATCCCCTTGAAGGGAACGGATGGCCGCTGGCGGCAGTTCCTGAGCCGGGCTGTGGCGCTGCGCAACAACGAAGGACAGATCGTCCACTGGTTCGGGGTCAATGCCGATATCACCGCGCAGACCGAGGCCGAACAGACTCTCAAGCTGGCGGACCAGCGCAAGGACGAGTTCCTGGCCACGCTCGCCCATGAGCTGCGCAATCCGCTGGCGCCGATCCGCAACGCCGCCGAACTGCTGACGCGCATGCCCGGCCTGCCGTCCAGCGTCGAGCGGGCGCTGGCCATCGTCGACCGCCAGTCGCGCCACCTCGCGCGGCTGGTCGACGATCTGCTGGAGGTGTCCCGGATCACGCAGGGGAAGGTGTCCCTGCGCAAGAAGGACGTGTCGCTGGTCGACTGCCTGTCCGATGCGCTGCACGCGGTGGAAGGCGCGCTCAAGGCTGCCGGGCACGAAGTCCTGGTGCACCTGCCCGACGACCCTTTATACGCGAGCGCGGACGCCACCCGCATGGTCCAGTGCTTCCTCAACCTGCTGAACAACGCGATCAAGTTCACGCCGCGCGGCGGCGTGATCGGCGTCTCGGCCGAGCGCCTGCCCGGCGTGGCGAAGATCGCGATCTCCGATAGCGGCATCGGAATCCCGCCGGAACACCTGCAGGATATCTTCGGCTTGTTCTCGCAGGTCATCCCCGCGCTCGAGCGCAGCCAGGGCGGCCTCGGGATCGGCCTGTCGCTGGTGAAGGGATTCGTCGAGCTGCACGGCGGCAGTGTCGAGGCGGCCAGCGCGGGCGCCGGCAGCGGCAGCACCTTCACGGTCATCCTGCCCTTGCTCGAGCAGCCGGCCCTGGCGCCGGCCGACGCGCCGCGCGGCAGCCAAGAGGCGCGCCTGCATCCGCGCCGCGTCCTCGTCGTCGACGACAACCGCGATGCCGCCACCAGCATGGTCGCCCTGCTGCAGGCCGCCGGCCACCAGGTGCGCGAGGCACACGACGGCAAAGAAGGGCTCAGGCTGGCGTTCGAATTCGAGCCGGAGGTGGTGCTGCTCGACCTGGGCATGCCGGGCATGTCGGGTTTCGACGTGGCACGCGAACTGCGCGAACGGACTGCGCAGGCCGCGCCGCGCATCATCGCCGTCACTGGCTGGGGCCAGGAAAGCGACCGCCGGCTGACGCGCGAAGCCGGCTTCGATTTTCACCTGACCAAGCCGGTCAATCACACGGAACTGGACGTGCTGCTGTCGATGGATGTGGCGGTTGCCGAACAGGCGCCGGTCCGGCACTAGGCCTTGTTACATCGGCGGCTGACCGTTGGATGCCGTCACCCCCGCATCCACCGGCAAGTTGACGCCCGTGACCAGGCGCGCATCCTCGCTTGCCAGGAAGGCGATCACCGCCGCAACGCCTTCCGCATCCTCCGGCGCGCCGAGCGGCATGCGTTCCTTGAACTTGGCGACCAGTTCGGCGTCCTTCAGCATGTCCTGGGTCATGCCGGTGTCGGTGAAACTCGGATTGACCGCATTCACCCGCACGCCATCCTTGCCCGCATCCAGCGCCATCGCGCGCACCATGTTGCTGACCGCGCCCTTCGAGGTGTTGTAGGCAAAGGTATTCCAGTCGCCTCCCAGCCCTGACACGGAGGAGGTCATGACGATCGAACCTTTGACCTTCACGAGTTCGGGCATCGCTGCCTTGGCCATGTGGAAGTAACCGGCCACATTGACCGACATGACGCGATTGAAGTCTTCTTCGCTCGTCTGCATGATGTCGCCCTCGACCGCCACGCCGGCGTTGTTGATCAGGATGTGCAGACCGCCGAAGCGGTCGAGGGCGGCCTTGACGGCGGCGGTGGCGGTTGCCTTGTCGGCCGTATCGCCGACATGCACGAGCACGCGGTCTTGCGGGAGTCCGGCGGCGGCTTTCTTGAGGCTGGCTTCGTCGTTGTCGAGCATGAGGACATGGGCGCCTTCGTCGAGGAAACGGCGGGCGGCCGCAAGGCCGATGCCGGAAGCTGCGCCGGTGACGAGTATGGTTTTGTCTTTGAAACGGTTCATCGTAATCCTTCGATGTCAGCCAAATGAATTGATCGGCGTAAGAGGCGAACATAGCAGTGAGCCTTGCGTACACGAGGCCTGATTATGGATACGCCGGATTTGAATGACGACGATAGCACAGCCGCAAAAACCGCGATTTTCGGTGGTTTTAGGCAAACTAATGCGGTTTTTTCGTGCCATCCGAGATATAAAGGATAATCACGTATAAAACGGATTTAGAGCATGGATTGGAACCTGATTCTGCGACGCATTCAGGACGTGTCGAACTACGACGCATTCGTGGAGCTGGAACTTGAGCTGAGCAGGGGGCAGGAAACTCATCTCTTCGATTTCCTTTTTACCCATTCGATATCCGGAGGGAGGGGCGGCGGCGTAGCTGCCTGTTTGCTGATTGAGATCGATCCTGCGCCGACCCGGAGCTGTAAGGAATTGCTGGCAGAAATCGCAAAGTCGAAATGGAACGTCAGCACGAAGGAAGTCCCGTTTTTTATGATCTCATGGTTCGGTAAGCGCACTGTGAGGAATACCTGTCAGGGATTGATTGGAGAAGCGAATCTGACCCCTGAGCAGACGCAGCGGGTGAGCACCATCATTTACTGGACAAATAGCCCTGCTGCCAATCTCATCCGCTCTTATCATGACTGGCCATGGCGCGAGGCGGATGACGCAAGCTGAGTCATGGGTGTCTGCTTTGGGAAGCGGATCCTGAAGCCTGGCGCATGTTTGTATTAGATAGAGTCGAATGAAGATGCGTCTGCAAAATGAAATTCTGTCCGATATCGACCAGTTTGAACCAAGCCCCGAAGGAGATTGGCGTGGTCTGGACGCGTTGCTCACTGAGTTGTGGCAAACGACAAAAGTAAACGAGGCATGTTTGCCTGTGCTGTTTCGCGTATTCGAGCGGTTTCCCGACGACTCCAGTGCTGGCGTCTGCTGGGGTATCGTGCATGGGATCGAATCGACTGATCTCGACTATGAGAAACCGCTGCGGGAATCATTGGCAAGGCGATCTTCGGAGCTCGGGCAGATAATGCTCCATCGCCTTGAAAAGTGGACAGCGTCCGCGCAGTGAGGGCAAAATTTACGAGTAACCCCATCGGAGGGCGTCGGATCTGACCGGACCGCGCCTCTTGTCCCATCGAATGCGCCGGCATTGATTGCGCCTTATTGAGCCGAAAGGCGCTTCTCAGGTGCCCGGTGCACGGGCGCAAACACCGGCGACAACAGCTTGCTGGCGTATTCGTTCAGGTGGCCGTAGTCGTAATACAGCGGACGCCCGGCGCGCGTCGAATTACATACCGGGCCGCGACACAATTGTTCAGTAGGATCCAGGATGACGATGCCGCAGCGGTCGCGCGCTTCGTCCTGCGCTTGCCAGACCCAGGCATTGCGCCGCATGTACTCCGCTCTGGTAACGGACAAGCTGGAATCCATGCCCCACGCCATCCTGCGCGCGACGTACTGAGGAACGCTGACCGGCATCTCTGGAATCGGCCGCATCATGTACACGGTGCGCGTCTTCGCCAGGGTGCAGGCGGTGGCGGTCAGCTGTTGTCCGAACTCGTGCAGGAATTCCGGCGTCGTCGACGGGTAGCGCTTGTCGGTGAAATACACCTCGGGCGTGGCGCCATTGGGGCTGCGTTCGTAGGGACCGAAGGCCGAACGCGCATAGCGTCCGGCGAGCAGGACCGGCAGCGTCGGCTGCGCAGCGAGCTGGGCCGCCGCCCAATCGTTGAAGCCCTTGCAGTCGTTGCGCGCGCCGAAGCGCTGCGGCCGCAATTGCCGCATGGCGGGAACGAACACGCAGCCGTCATAGGAAAGCTGCACGACGCCCGCATTCCCAGCTGGCTGGGCCGCCACGACACCCGAAATGATCGAGGCGACGTGGCTGTCGCCGACGACGAAGAGCTTGCGCTCCGTGCCGCCGAACAGGCAGGCCGGCGAGGTGGCTCCGCCCGTCGCGTGGCATGCGGCCCGCCGCGGGTTGACGTCGTCCGCCGCAGCCGCCGCCAGCTCGACGTCGGGCGCGAAGCGGCCTTTCACGCCCTTGAGGAACCAGACCCCGGTGGAGCACAGGGCAATGGTCGCCAGCAAACCGCCCACTGTGACCGCGCGGGTACTGAAGCGGCGGCCGTGCAGGAGCCGGCGCGAGGGCACTTCGATCCACGCATAGGAGAGCGCGCCGAGCAAGGTCGACAGGACCAGGCCGGCCGCGATCGCCAGGACATTCTCGTTCCAGCCCGCATAGACCAGCACGACGTGGACCGGCCAATGCCACAGGTAGAGCGAGTAGGAGCGGTCGCCAAGCCATTGCGCGGCCCGGTTGCCGGTCCACACGGAGTGCCGCGCCGCCATCAGGACCAGCATCGCACCGAGCACAGGAGCCAGCGCGCGCCAGCTGGGCCATACCGATCCGGCATCGAACACGACGAAGGACACGGCAATCAGGACCAGGCCAATCGCTTCGAACAGCCGGCGCCGGTTCGGCGAGGCGGCGAACGCATCGCCGGCCAGGAAGACCAGCCCACCGGCGAGCATTTCCCAGGCCCGGGTGTGGAGAAGGAAAAATGCGGTCGATGGGCTGCTTGCCGTCGTCCAGATAGAGGCCGCCAGCGAAGCGCAGGCCAGCAGGAACAATGCGTTGCGCTGCGCACGCAGTCCGGGCGCCAGTCTCCAGAGCGCCGCCAGGACCAGGGGCAGCACCAGATAGAATTGCCACTCGACCGACAGGGACCAGGTATGCAGCAGCCACTTTTCGTGGGAACTGGTGTCGAAGTAGCCGGCTTCGAGCCAGTACTCGACGTTCGAGAGGAAGGCCAGGCTGTAGGTCGTATGCGAGCCGAGGGTTTTGTAGTCCTGCGGGAGGAGGGCGAACCATCCGGCCGCGAGCAGCACGCCGCACAAGATGGCAAGCGCAGGAATGATGCGCACCGCACGGGCGAGATAGAAGGCCGTCAGGGAGAAGTCGCCGCGATTGAGGGCCTTGCAGATAATCTGCGTCATCAGGAAACCGGAGATGACGAAAAACACGTCGACACCGGCAAAGCCGCCGTTGAATCCGGGGATGTCGAAATGGTAGAGGACGACAGCGACGACCGCCCAGGCACGCAAGCCGTTGATATCTTGCCTGAAGCTGGTTTCACTGGCGCTGCGGGCTGTCGGGGTGAGTGGCGGAGCAACTGTTGTCATGTCTGCGTGTTTCTGAAAATTGAAGCAATGAGGCACATTCTGGACAAACGTCCTCGTCTGTCGGGACAGGATGGTAGCACTTCCGGAGCGCGATGCCGCCGAAAGTCCAGGCCGGTAAGCGCCTCGTTCTTATCGACATTGTAGCAATCAGGAAATTGCAATAGTATCCAGAACCTTGAGCGCACCGATGAGTACGCCGACCGTTCCCACTATTGCGAGGATGTGATTGCATGAAGATTGTTTGCCCGACCCTCCTGCTGGCGGCCTGCTTGTCCGCCACCGTGCCTTTGACGGCCGACGCCGCCGCGACGCCGAAAGCGGCCGCCCCGGCGCTGAAAGTGGACTACCAGAAGTTCACGCTGCCCAACGGCCTGGAGGTGATCTTCCACATCGACCGTTCCGACCCCGTCGTGGCCGTCAACCTGACTGCGCACGTCGGATCGAGCCGGGAGAAGACCGGGCGCACCGGCTTCGCCCACCTGTTCGAGCACCTGCTGTTCCTGGAGTCCGAAAACCTGGGGAAGGGCGGCCTCGACAAGATGACGGCGCGCATCGGCGGCTCGGGCGCCAACGGTTCGACCTCGCAGGACCGCACCAACTACCTGCAGACGGTGCCGAAGGATGCGCTGGAAAAAATGATCTGGGCCGAGGCGGACAAGCTCGGCTGGTTCATCAATACCGTCACCGATCCCGTGCTGGCCAAGGAAAAGCAGGTCGTCAAGAACGAGAAGCGCCAGGGCGTGGACAACGCGCCCTACGGCCACACCCGCTACGTGATCAACAAGGCGCTGTACCCGCTCGATCACCCCTACAACTGGCAGGTCATCGGTTCGCTCGATGACCTGCAGAATGCGACCCTGGACGACGTCAAGGAATTCTTCCGCTTCTGGTACGTGCCGAACAACGTGACCCTGGTGCTGGCGGGCGACTTCGATCCGGTGCAGGCGCGTAAATGGGTCGAAAAGTATTTTTCCGAGATCAAGCGCGGCGAGGCGATCAAGCCGATGGCCAAGCGTCCGGGCAGCCTGAAGCAGACGGTGAAGCTGGCGCACGAGGACAACTTCGCGAAGCTGCCCGAGCTGACCATGACCTGGCCGACCGTCGAGGACCTGCATCCGGATTCGTATGCCCTCGAGGTGCTGGCCGAATACCTGTCGCAGACCAAGCGCGCGCCGTTCTACAAGGTGCTCGTCGAGGATTCCAAACTCGCGCCAAGCGTCCAGATCGGCAACCAGACCTCGGAACTGGCAGGCCAGTTCATGCTGCGCGTCCGCGCCTTCGAAGGCAAACCGCTGGATGAGGTCGCGGGCGCGGTCGACCAGGCCTTTGCCAAATTCGAGAAGGAAGGGATTTCCGAGCGCGACCTGAACCGCATCAAGGCCGGCCTGGAAACCCGTTTCTACAGCGCGATGTCGAGCGTGCTCGGCAAGTCGGCGCTGCTCGCGGAATCGAACTACCTGACCGGCAATCCGGGCTACGTGTCCGATAGCGTCAAGAAGACGATGGCCGTCACCACGGACGACGTGCGCCGCGTGTACGACACCTATATCAAGGGCAAGCCGTTCGTGGCGACCAGCTTCGTCCCGAAGGGCAAGCTGGCGCTGGCCCTGAGCGGTTCCGGCAAGGCCGAAGTGGTCGAAGAAAAAGTGGTGCAGGGCGCCGAGCAGGCCGTCGATCCGAGCAAGAACGCGGAGTATGCGAAGACGCCGTCTTCGTTCGACCGCAGCAAGGAGCCGCCGTACGGCAAGACGCCGGCCTTGACAGTGCCGCAGGTGTGGAACACGACGCTGGCCAACGGCATGCGCGTGTACGGGATCGAGAACAAGGAAGTGCCGCTGGTGCAGTTCGACATCGCGATCGACGGCGGCCTGCTGCTCGACCGGCTCGACAAGGTGGGCGTGGCCAACCTGATGGCGCGCATGCTGACGCAAGGTACCGCGAACAAGACCCCGCAGGAACTGGAGGAAGCGATCCAGCAACTGGGTGCGACGATCAATGTATCGGCCCGTACCGAGGACGTGCGCATCAGCGTCACGACCCTGGCGCGCAACTACGGGGCCACGCTGGACCTGGTCGAGGAGATCCTGCTGCAGCCGCGCTGGGACGAAAAGGAGTTCGCCCTCGTCAAGGCAAGCGTGCTGAGCCAGATCCGCCAGCAGGAAGCCGATCCGAACGCGCTCGCCAGCATCAATTTCGCCAGGCTGGTGTATGCCAAGGACGACCTGCGTTCGCGCAGCATCCTGGGCACGGCGGACACGGTGAATGCGATCACGATCGACGACCTGAAGGCGTATTACCGCGCCAACCTGTCGCCGTCGAACGCGCGCATGCACGTGGTCGGCGCCTTGCCGAAGGCGGCGATCACCCGTTCGCTCGCGGACATCGGCCGCGACTGGAAAGCCAAGCCGGTGGCGCTGCCCGCGGCAACGGCGGCTGCCGGCGCGGTCCCGGCCAAGGTCTACTTCGTCGACGTGCCGGACGCGAAGCAGTCGGTGCTGAACGTCGGCTACCGCGCGCTGCCCGTCACCGATCCGGATTACTACCCGGCGACCGTGATGAACTACATCCTCGGCGGCGGCGGTTTCGCCTCCCGCCTGACCCAGCAATTGCGCGAAGGGAAGGGCTATACCTACGGCATCTCGTCGAACTTCTCGGGCAGCAGGAGCGCCGGCCCGTTCACTATCGCCAGCGGCGTGCGCAGCAATGTCACGCTCGAATCGACCCAGCTGGTGAAATCCATCCTGCAGGACTATCCGGCCACGTATTCGGCGGCCGACCTCGAGACGACCAAGAACTTCCTCGTCAAGAGCAACGCACGCGCTTTCGAAACGGCCGCGGCCAAGCTGGCCATGCTCGACAACATGAGCAAGTACGGCTGGCGTGCCGACTACGTCAAGGAGCGCGAAGGGATCGTCAAGGCGATGACGCTGCCGCGTATCCAGGCGCTGTCGACGAAATACCTCGATCCGTCGAAGATGGTGTGGCTGGTGGTGGGGGATGCGAAGACGCAGCTGCCGCGCATGAAGGAGCTGGGCTTTGACGAGCCGGTGCTGATCAACAAATAATCGGCGGCGCCGGATAGCTGTCCGCTCTGTCGCCGTTTCGCGCTGACAGCAGCGTAACGTAGGGTGGGCACTCCGTGCCCACGCGTTACGTGCGTCTCTGGCATACGTAACGGCAATCAGCCGCCCGCACGGCAAGAGGTGCAAGGACAGGCACGTAACAGCGTGGGCACAGAGTGCCCACCCTACGGAACTCCGCCAACACGATGCAGGCGTCACGCGTGGGCATGCCCACCCTACAACTGAATTACTCAACCGTCGCTGGTGCCTTCTGCTGCGCCGGCTTCAAGCCCGACATCCCCAGCGAACGGAACAGCGTCAGGGGCACCGCATTGCCCATCGCCTGGTAACCCAGGTCGTTCGGGTGCAGGTGGTCGCCACTGTCGTAGGCGGGCAGGAAGCGCGTCGGGTGCGAGGGGTCGCGCGTGGCGAGGTCGAAGTCGATCACGGCGTCGAATTCGTCGCTGTTGCGGATCCAGTTGTTGACCGCCTGGCGCACCACTTCCTTTTCGGGCGAGTAGTAGCCCGCACCTTCGAAAGGCGTCAGCGTGGCGCCGAAGACGGCAATGCCCTTGGCGTGGGCGCGCGCGATGACCTGGCGGTAGCCGGCGATCAGGTCGGCGGCCGGGATCGGATTCGTGGCCGGGCTGTTGCCGATGTCGTTGATGCCGATGAGCAGGGTCATGTAGCGCACACCGGCGGTGGCCAGCACGTCGCGATCGAAGCGCTCGAGGATGCTGCGGCCGGCGAGTGGATTCGGCGAATCGCTCACCAGGCGGTTGCCGCTGATGCCGCGGTTGACGACGCCGAGGCGCGCGTTCAGGCCGAGCACGGGGTCGCGTACGGTCTGCAGGCGGCGCGCCAGCCAGTCGGGCCAGCGGTTGTTGGTGTCGACCGTGCTGCGCGTGCCGTCGGTGATCGAGTCGCCCAGGGTGACGATCGACGGTCCGGCGCTGTCGACGTCCACCTCGGTGAGAAAGGGCCAGGCTGTGATCGTGCGCTGCACCGGCAGCGTGGCGGCGGCCGTGAAGTCGCCCGGCAGCGATACGTAGTTGGTTTGCAGGCCCGTGTTGTGGATCGTGGTCGCCTCGACCGTGCCCGGCAGGTAGAGGCTGACGGCGAGGTCGCCCAGCGCCGGCACGTTCAGTTCGACCGGGTCGGACAGCACCGGGGCGCCGGGCGGGATCGTGATCGAGGTGCTGCCGCTGAAGGTCAGCGCGCGGTCGGTGCCGGGGGCGACATCGGAACCCGCGGCGCGCACGCCGATGCGCGCGGCGCCGATGCGCAGGGGCACGGTGCCGAACTCGTTCGACACGCGGATGCGCACGCGGTTGCCGCCGATGCTGGTGTGGACGATCAGGCGCAGGGTCTGGTCGGTGAAGGTCTGCAGGTTGGCAGGGGCGGGCGGACCGGCCGGCGCCGTGCCCCAGGTGCCGGTCCAGCGCTCGGTGCTCCAGCTCTGGGCGCCGGCATGCTGGCCGGGCAGGGCAAGGGCGATCGCGAGAGCGACGCCGCCCAGCAGCATGCCGCGGCGCGGGTGGTTGGACGGGGTGGGACGGCGGAATGCGGCCGCGGTGCGCTGGGCCAGGTCGGAGAGGGCGGACAGGGTCGACGATAGCGAAAGCATGATCGTGCTCCTTCGTGGTTGGTGGAAACGTGCTCATATGGCTGAGCGCGCGTCATCCAATCTATGCGGCGCGGGTAGGGTGGACAAGATAGGTACGGACGAGTTCGTTGTGCTAGCTCTAAAGTTCCCCAATAAGCTCATGCGTTGAAGAATTTGTTTGCGTTGGAGCACAGCAATTTGAAATAAATTCGCCCTGCGGCAACAAAAACACGGCCCGGGACACTGACGTACAATTGTTGTTTTCTCAAGAGGAGGCCGGACCATGCGTGCAATCGAAATCACCCAGCCGGGCAAGCCCGAGGTACTGCAGCTGTGCGAGCGACCGACGCCCGAACTGAAGGCCGGCGAGGTGCTGATCAAGGTGCACGCGGCCGGCATCAACCGCCCCGACGTGTTCCAGCGCCTCGGCCAGTATCCGGTACCGCCGGGCGCCTCCGACCTGCCGGGCCTGGAAGTGGCGGGCGAGATCGTCGACGGGGACCTGGCGGACAGCGGTTTCAAGAAGGGCGACATGGTCTGCGCGCTGGTGCAGGGCGGCGGCTATGCCGAGTATTGCGCGGCGCCGCTGGCGCAATGCCTGCCGGTGCCTGCCGGACTGAGCATGGTCGAGGCGGCCTCGCTGCCCGAAACCTTCTTCACCGTCTGGTCCAATGTGTTCGACCGCGCGCAATTGAGCGACGGCGAGACCCTGCTGGTGCAGGGCGGCACCTCCGGCATCGGCGTGACCGCGATCCAGCTGGCGACGGCCATGGGGCACCGCGTGTTCGCGACCGCCGGCACGGAAGACAAGCGCCGCGCCTGCGAGGAACTCGGCGCCGAGCGCGGCATCAACTACCGGGACGAGGATTTCGTCAAGGTCGTGAAAGAGCTGACGGGCGGAAAGGGCGTCGACGTCGTGCTCGATATGGTGGCGGGCGACTACGTGGGGCGCGAGATCGATTGCCTGGCGGACGATGGACGGATCGCGATCATCGCGCTGCTGGGCGGTGCCAAGGCGAATGTCGACCTGTCGCAGGTGCTGCGCCGGAGGCTGACGATCAGCGGTTCGACGCTGCGGCCGCGGCCGGTGGCGTTCAAGGGGGCGATAGCGCGCAACTTGCGCGAGCGGGTGTGGCCGTTGCTGGAATCCGGGAAGATCAAGCCGGTGATCTATCAAACTTTCCCGCTGGCGCAGGCGGCCGAGGCGCATGCGCTGATGGAGTCGAGCACGCACGTCGGGAAGATCGTGCTGCAGGTGGTGTGAACCGGTGGATCGGGCGTAGGCGTAGGGTGGGCGCTCCGTGCCCACCAAACGACGCGCCAACGGGACCCATGCAATGGTGGGCACAGGGCGCCCACCCTACGTCCTGTAGGGTGGAGTCCTGACTCCACGCGTTCGTGCGCCTGCATATTCACCGGCCGAAAGATTCATTGGCGTTTATTTAACACGCCAGCCCAGCCATTGTTTGACCGCCCCCTGAACGGCAGCTAGAATAGCGGGTTATTTGACTGTGGGGTAATATGCGTCCCAAACTCGTCGTAGGTAACTGGAAGATGAACGGCAGCCGCGCGAACAACGCGTCGCTGCTCGCTGGTATTGTGGATGGCCTGGGCAAGGGCAAGGGCAAGGCGCAAGCCGCCGTCTGCGTTCCGGCTCCGTATCTGCAGCAATGCGCGGACACGCTGGCCGGCAGCGAGCTGGCCTGGGGTGCGCAGGATGTGTCGGTCCACGCCAGCGGCGCCTACACGGGCGAAGTCGCGGCCTCGATGCTGACCGATTTCGGCTGCCGCTACGTGATCGTCGGCCACTCGGAGCGCCGCGCCTACCATGGCGAGACCGACCAGCAGGTGGCGCAGAAGGCATTGGCGGCCCTCAACGCCGGCCTGACCCCGATCGTCTGCGTCGGCGAAACGCTGGACCAGCGCGAAGCCGGACAAACAAATGTCGTAGTTAACAAACAATTGTCTGCCGTGCTGGAGCTGCTTGACGGCGATGCAGCGACGCGTATCGTGGTGGCCTACGAACCGGTCTGGGCGATCGGCACCGGCAAGACGGCGACCCCGGCGATGGCGCAGGAAGTGCACGCCGAGCTGCGCAGCCAGCTGCGTGCGCGCAGCCTTGAGGCAGGCGAGAAAGTCGCGATCCTGTACGGCGGCAGCATGAAGCCGGACAATGCGGCCGAACTGATGGCCCAGGCCGACATCGACGGCGGCCTGATCGGCGGCGCGGCACTGAAGGCGGCGGATTTCCTCGCCATCATCGATGCAGCAAAAGCGGCAGCCTGAGCGGCACCTGAATTTCAGAATTTGCAACGTAGTTAAACTTGGAATGGAATTGTAATGAACATGGTGTTCAATCTTGTTATCGTCGTGCAGGTGATCTCGGCCCTGGCCATCATCGGCCTGGTGCTCTTGCAGCACGGTAAAGGTGCCGACATGGGCGCCGCCTTCGGTTCCGGCGCCTCGGGCAGCCTGTTCGGCGCCAGCGGTTCGTCGAACTTCCTGTCGAAGTCGACGGCCGTCGCCGCCGCGATCTTCTTTGCCTCGACCCTGTCGCTGGCCTACATGGGCAACAACCGCACCGGCGCCCCTGCGGACGGCGGCCTGATGGAGCGCATGGCCGCACCGGCCAATGGCGTCCCGGCCAATGCCGGCGCCAACGTGCCTGCCACCACGACCCCGGCCGACGTGCCGGCCCCGACCGCCGGCGTGCCAAGCGCACCGGCAGCCGACGTGCCGCCTGGCCCGGCCGAAACCGTGCCTGCCACCGTCTCGCCGGCCCCGGCCGCGCAGTCGACCCCGGCGCCAGCCGCTCCGACGCAGCAGAAGTAATCTGAAGTTTTTATTGTCGGGATCCAGGTAGCGTTCGCGGAACGCGTGGACGGCACAGCCGTCCACCCTACGAAGCTCGGCAATACCCTTGTAGTACCCCGGCAGCCGCTTCACCAGGGCGCTGTCCGGCTCTCAAGCTTCCTGGGCTGTGCTTTCTACGGCCTGAAGCGAGAAAGTTTGAGAAATTCCCTGTTTTTCCTTGCGATGCATCAATTTGAGCATTGAAAAAAGGTGTTAGGGCAGGGTATAATTCTGGTCTCAGCCGACGTGGTGAAATTGGTAGACACGCTATCTTGAGGGGGTAGTGGCGAAAGCTGTGCGAGTTCGAGTCTCGCCGTCGGCACCAAAATACAGAAAAGCCAGCAAGGGCAAACGAGCGATTGCTCTCATGCCTGAGCTGGCTTTTTTACGAGGATCAGTCGTACGGTCCTGGTGGAAGGCGAAGTATCGATCGCGGTACTTTATGGCCAGGATTGCGCGATACGGCGCTGCAGGCATGCAGTGGTTTCATTAACCGATCGTTCAAATAGGCTCCATCGTGAACCTCGAAAATTACTTCCCCGTTCTTCTCTTCATCCTGATCGGCGTCGGTGTCGGCGTTGCTCCCCAGGTGCTCGGCTACCTGCTCGGACCCCAGCGTCCCGACGCTGCCAAGCTCTCCCCCTATGAATGCGGCTTCGAAGCCTTCGAAGACGCGCGCATGAAATTCGACGTCCGGTACTATCTGGTCGCGATTCTCTTTATTTTGTTTGATCTGGAAACGGCATTCTTCTTCCCATGGGGCGTCTCCATGCGCGAGCTGGGCTGGACCGGCTTCGTCACGATGATGGTGTTCATCGCCGAATTCGTCGTTGGGTTCTGGTACATCTGGAAGAAAGGTGCCCTTGATTGGGAATAAGCCATGGCTATTCATGAAGGCGTTCTAAACGAAGGTTTCATTACCACTACAGCCGATAAGCTGATCAACTGGGCGCGCACGGGTTCGATGTTCCCGATGACGTTTGGCCTAGCCTGTTGCGCGGTCGAGATGATGCATGTGGGCGCGGCCCGCTATGACCTCGACCGCTTCGGCATTGTGTTCCGTCCATCGCCGCGCCAGTCCGACGTGATGATCGTCGCCGGCACCCTGTGCAACAAGATGGCGCCGGCACTGCGCAAGGTCTACGACCAGATGGCCGAGCCGCGCTGGGTGATCTCGATGGGTTCCTGCGCCAACGGCGGCGGCTACTACCACTACTCGTACTCGGTGGTGCGCGGCTGCGACCGCATCGTGCCGGTCGACGTCTACGTGCCGGGCTGCCCGCCGACGGCAGAAGCTCTGCTGTACGGCATCATGCAGTTGCAGAACAAGATCAAGCGCACCAACACCATCGCGCGTTAATACTGCGGATTCACCATGACGACAAAACTCGAAGTCCTCCAACTCGCCCTGGAAAAAGCCCTGGGCGAGGGCGCCGCCATTACGGCCGCGCTCGGCGAAGTGACCGTGGTGGTCAAGGCCGCCGACTACATCAAGGCCATGCAGACCCTGCGCGACGATCCGACCCTCGCATTCGAGGAAATGATCGACTTGTGCGGCGTCGATTATTCCCAATATGGGGAAGGCACCTGGGACGGCCCGCGCTACGCGGTCACCACCCACCTGCTGTCGCTGGCAAATAACTGGCGCGTCCGTGTGCGCGTGTTCTGCCCGGACGACGAGATGCCGATCGTCGAATCGATCACCGGCATCTGGCGTGCCGCCAACTGGTACGAGCGCGAAGCCTTCGACCTGTTCGGCATCCTGTTCGACGGTCATGGCGACCTGCGCCGCATCCTGACCGACTATGGCTTCATCGGCCACCCGTTCCGCAAGGACTTCCCGATCTCGGGCTACGTCGAAATGCGCTACGACCCCGAGCAGAAGCGCGTGATCTACCAACCCGTGACGATCGAGCCGCGTGAAAACATTCCGCGCGTGATCCGCGAAGAAACCTACGGGATGAAATAATGGCTGAGCTTAAGAATTACACCCTGAACTTTGGTCCGCAGCACCCGGCAGCGCACGGCGTGCTGCGTCTCGTGCTGGAACTGGACGGCGAAGTGATCCAGCGCGCCGACCCGCACATCGGCCTGCTGCACCGCGGCACCGAGAAGCTGGCCGAGACCCGCACCTACCTGCAATCGGTTCCGTACATGGACCGCCTCGACTACGTGTCGATGATGTGCAACGAGCACGGCTACGTTCTCGCCATCGAGAAGCTGCTCGGCATCGAAGCGCCGGTGCGCGCCCAGTACATCCGCGTCATGTTCGACGAGATCACGCGCCTCTTGAACCACCTGATGTGGCTCGGCGCGCACGCGCTCGACATCGGCGCCATGGGCCCGTTCCTGTACGCCTTCCGCGACCGCGAAGACCTGTTCGACGTCTATGAAGCCGTCTCGGGCGCGCGCATGCACGCGGCCTACTACCGTCCGGGCGGCGTCTACCGCGACCTGCCGGACACCATGCCGCGCCACAAGGAATCGATCATCCGCTCGAAGAAGGCGATCGACCAGCTCAACGAAGACCGCCAGGGCTCCGTGCTCGACTTCATCGAGTCGTTCACCAAGCGTTTCGACGGCTACGTCGACGAATACGAGACCCTGCTGACCGACAACCGTATCTGGAAGCAGCGTACCGTCGGCATCGGCGTCGTTTCGCCGGAAGATGCGAAAGCGATGGGCTTCACCGGCGCCATGCTGCGCGGCTCGGGCGTGGCCTGGGACCTGCGCAAGACCCAGCCGTATGCCGTGTACGACAAGCTCGACTTCGACATCCCTGTGGGCACCAACGGCGACTCCTACGACCGCTACCTGGTGCGCGTGGAAGAGATGCGCCAGTCGAACCGCATCATCAAGCAGTGCATCACCTGGCTGCGCGCCAACCCGGGTCCGGTCATGATCGATAACCACAAGATCGTCCCGCCTGCGCGTGAAGAGATGAAGTCGAACATGGAATCCCTGATCCACCACTTCAAGCTGTTCACCGAAGGCTTCCACGTCCCGCCGGGCGAGGCCTATGCCGCGGTCGAGCACCCGAAGGGCGAGTTCGGCATCTACATCGTCTCCGACGGCGCCAACAAGCCATACCGCCTCAAGATCCGTACCCCGGACTATGCCCACCTGCAGAGCCTGGACGAGATGGCGCGCGGCCACATGATCGCCGACGCCGTCACGATCATCGGCACCCAGGACATCGTGTTCGGTTCCATTGACCGATAAGCTCAAAGGCAGAAAAGATTATGTTGTTATCCGAGCAGTGCTATAAAAAAATCGACCGCGAGTTGGCCAAGTACCCGGCCGACCAGCGCCAGTCGGCCGTGATGGCCGCGCTGGCCCACGCCCAGGTCGAACTGGGCTGGCTGTCGCCCGACACCATGCAGGAAGTCGCCGACTACATCGGCATGCCGGCGATCGCCGTGCAGGAAGTGGCGACCTTCTACAACATGTACAACACCCGCCCGGTCGGCAAGCACAAGATCACCGTGTGCACCAACCTGCCGTGCGCGCTGTCGGGCGGCGAGCGCGCGGCGCACCACCTGATGCAAAAACTCGGCGTCGAATTCCGCGGCACCACCGAAGACGGCCAGTTCACCGTGATGGAAGGCGAATGCATGGGCGCCTGCGGCGACGCGCCGGTCATGCTGGTGAACAACCACCGCATGTGCTCGTTCATGAGCAACGAGAAAATCGACGCCCTGGTTGAAGAATTGAAGGAAGCAAAGCAATGACCAGCCTGCACGACCGTCACATCAACCCGCTGATCCTGAAGGATCTGAACGGCGAAAACTGGCACCTGGAAGACTACGTCAAGCGCGGCGGCTATTCGGCCCTGCGCCGTATCCTCGAGGGTGGCGTCACCCAGGAACAGGTCATTGCCGACCTGAAGGCCTCGGGCCTGCGCGGCCGCGGCGGTGCCGGTTTCCCGACCGGCCTGAAGTGGAGCTTCATGCCGCGCCAGTTCCCTGGCCAGAAATACCTCGTCTGCAACACCGACGAAGGCGAGCCGGGTACGTTCAAGGACCGCGACATCATCCGCTACAACCCGCATGCGCTGATCGAAGGCATGGCCATCGGCGCCTACGCGATGGGCATCACCGTGGGCTACAACTACATCCACGGCGAGATCTTCCAGGAATACCTGCGCTTCGAAGAAGCGCTGGAAGAGGCGCGTGCCGCCGGCTTCCTGGGCGATAACATCATGGGTTCGACGTTCAGCTTCCAGCTGCACGCCGCGCACGGCTACGGCGCCTACATCTGCGGCGAAGAAACCGCACTGCTGGAGTCGCTCGAAGGCAAGAAGGGCCAGCCGCGCTTCAAGCCGCCTTTCCCGGCCTCGTTCGGCCTGTACGGCAAGCCGACCACCATCAACAACACCGAAACCTTCGCCGCCGTGCCGTTCATCATGAACGTCGGCCCCGAGAACTACATGGGCATGGGCAAGCCGAACAACGGCGGCACCAAGATCTTCTCGATCTCGGGCGACGTCGAGCGTCCGGGCAACTACGAGATCCCGCTGGGCACCCCGTTCGCCAAGCTGCTCGAGCTGGCCGGCGGTATGCGCGGCGGCAAGAAGATCAAGGCCGTGATTCCAGGCGGTTCCTCGGCTCCCGTGATCCGCGGCGAAGTCATGATGGAAACCGACATGGACTACGACTCGATCGCGAAGGCCGGTTCGATGCTGGGTTCGGGCGCCGTCATCGTCATGGACGAGACGCGCTGCATGGTCAAGTCGCTGCTGCGCCTGTCCTACTTCTACTACGAAGAGTCCTGCGGCCAGTGCACGCCGTGCCGCGAAGGCACCGGCTGGCTGTACCGCATGGTGCACCGTATCGAAAACGGACAAGGTCGTCCGGAAGATATCGAGCTGCTGAACAATGTTGCGTTCAACATCAAGGGCCGCACGATCTGCGCACTCGGCGAAGCCGCCGCGATGCCGGTCGAGGCCATGATCAAGAACTTCCGTGAGGAATTCATTCATCACATCGAGCACAAGCAATGCCTCGTGCCCGCATACCTTTAAGCCAGGTCAGGTAACGATCAAATGGTTGAAATTGAATTAGACGGCAAAAAAGTCGAAGTCGCACCAGGTTCCATGGTGATGGACGCCGCAAACAAACTCGGGACCTATATCCCGCACTTCTGCTATCACAAGAAACTGTCGATCGCAGCGAACTGCCGCATGTGCCTGGTCGAAGTGGAAAAAGCGCCGAAGCCGATGCCGGCCTGCGCTACCCCGGTCACGCCCGGCATGATCGTGCGCACCCACAGCGACAAGGCCGTGGCCGCGCAGAAGTCGGTCATGGAGTTCCTGCTGATTAACCACCCGCTGGATTGCCCGATCTGCGACCAGGGCGGCGAATGCCAGCTGCAGGATCTGGCCGTCGGCTACGGCAAGAGCAACTCGCGCTACAACGAAGAAAAGCGCGTCGTCACGCCGAAGGAAGCCGGTCCGCTGATCTCGATGGAAGAGATGAGCCGCTGCATCCAGTGCACCCGTTGCGTGCGTTTCGGCCAGGAAGTGGCCGGCGTCATGGAATTCGGCATGCTGGGCCGCGGCGAGCACTCGGAAATCACGACCTTCGTCGGCAAGACCGTCGACTCGGAAGTGTCGGGCAACATGATCGACCTGTGCCCGGTGGGCGCGCTGACCTCGAAGCCTTTCCGTTACTCGGCTCGTCCATGGGAACTGTCGCGCCGTAAATCGGTGTCGCCGCACGACTCGCTTGGCTCGAACCTGATCGTCCAGGTCAAGGGTGGCAAAGTCATGCGCGTGCTGCCGCTGGAAAACGAACACATCAACGAGTGCTGGCTGTCGGACAAGGACCGCTTCTCGTACGAAGCCCTGGACAACGCCGATCGCCTGATCAATCCGATGATCAAGCAGGGCGGCCAGTGGCAGGAAACCGACTGGCAGACGGCGCTGGAATACGTCGCCCACGGCCTGCGCAACATCCGTCACGAACACGGCAACGACAGCATCGCCGCCGTAGCGACCGCGCACTCGACCGTCGAAGAACTATTCCTGCTGAACAAAGCCATGCGCGGCTTCGGCGTGAACGCCGTCGACTTCCGCCTGCGCCAGAGCGACTTCGCCCTGGACGGTTCCGTCACCCCATGGCTGGGCATGCCGATCGCCGAACTGTCGTCGCTCAAGCGCGCCTTCGTCATCGGTTCCTTCCTGCGCAAGGATCACCCGCTGGTCGCCACCCGCCTGCGTACGGCAGTGAAAGGCGGCGCCAAGCTGTCGATCCTGCACGGTTCGGACGAGGACAACCTGATTCCAACCGCGAATAAACTGATCGCCGCGCCGAACGACTGGCTGGCCGTGCTGTCGGAAGTCGTCTCGGCCGTGGCCAGCGCGAAGAACGTCTCGGCCCCTGCCGGTTTCGAGAACGTGCAGGCAGGCGACGTGGCCAAGGCCATCGCTGCCTCGCTGGTCGCGATCGACGGCGACACCCCGGGCGCCGTCCTGCTGGGCAACGCCGCTTCGCACCACCCGCAAGCCTCGAAGATCCACGCCGCCGCGCAGTGGATCGCCGACGCGACGGGCGCCAAGTTCGGTTCCTTCGTGGAAGCCGCGAACACGGTCGGCGGCTACCTGGTCGGCGCGACCAGCAATGCCGACCTGTTCAGCGTACCGAAGAAAGCTTATGTATTGCTTAACGCCGAGCCGGAGCTGGATGCCGCGAATCCGCAGCAAGCCCTGGCCGCACTGAACGGCGCCGAGATGGTCGTCGCCATGTCGCCGTTCAAGCACGGCATGGACTACGCCGACGTGCTGCTGCCGATCTCGCCGTTCACCGAGACCGCCGGCACCTTCGTCAACTGCGAAGGCCGCGCACAGAGCTTCAACGGCACCGTGAAACCGCTGGGCGAGACCCGTCCGGCCTGGAAAGTGCTGCGCGTGCTGGGCAACCTGCTCGGCCTGCAAGGTTTTGACTACGACACCGCCGAATCGATCCGCGACGAAGCGCTGGGCAAGGGCGTGACCGATCTGTCGGGCAAGCTGAACAACGTGGCCAAGCTGGCGCCGACCGCAGCCGCTCGCTCGGAAGAGCAGGGCAGCCTGCAGCGCCTGGCCGACGTGCCGATCTACTTCGCCGACGCCATCGCGCGCCGTTCGGAACCGCTGCTGCGCACGGCCGATGGCCAGCAGCCGCTGGCTCGCCTGCCGAAGGCGCTCGCCGAGAAGCTGGGCGTGGTCGCGGGCGACGTCGTCAAAGTCACGCAAGGCAATGGCAGCGCGCTGCTGGTGGCCGACATCGACGCCCGCCTGCCGGCGAACGTCGTGCGTGTCGCCGCCGCGCACCCGGCCACCGCCACGCTGGGCGCGATGTTCGGCTCGATTAATGTTGAAAAAGCAGGGGAGGGCAAGTAATGGCAACGCCCGGTTTTATCGATAACGTCTACACCGGCGGCGACGCGCTGCTGGGCCCGGTCTGGCCAGTGGCCTGGACCCTGATCAAGATCCTGTGCGTGCTGCTGCCGCTGATGGGCCTGGTCGCTTACGCTACCCTGTGGGAACGTAAGCTGATCGGCTGGATCCAGATCCGCGTGGGTCCGAACCGCGTGGGTCCGATCGGCCTGCTGCAGCCGATCGCCGATGCAGTCAAGCTGCTGCTGAAGGAGATCGTGATCCCGTCGAAGGCGACCACAAAACTCTTCGTGCTGGGCCCGATCATGACCATCATGCCGGCCCTGGCCGCCTGGTCGGTCGTGCCTTTCGGCCCGCAAGCGGCGCTGGCCAACGTCAACGCCGGCCTGCTCCTGCTGCTGGCGATCACCTCGATCGAAGTCTACGGCATCATCATCGCCGGCTGGTCCTCGAACTCGAAGTACTCGTTCATGGGCGCCATGCGCGCCTCGGCCCAGATGATTTCCTATGAAATCCCGATGGGCTTCGTGATGGTCGTGGTGCTGATGGTCTCGGGCAGCCTGAACTTCTCGGACATCGTCGCGGGCCAGGCCGTCGGCATGGCTGCAAGCAATGGCCTGAACTTCCTCTCGTGGAACTGGCTGCCGCTGCTGCCGCTGTTCGTCATCTATTTCGTCTCCGGCCTGGCAGAGTGCAACCGCCACCCGTTCGACGTGGTGGAAGGCGAGTCGGAGATCGTCGCGGGCCACATGGTCGAGTACTCGGGCATGTCCTACGCGATGTTCATGCTGGCTGAATACGCCAACATGATCCTGATCGCAACCCTGGCATCGATCATGTTCCTGGGCGGCTGGCACGCACCGTTCTCGTTCCTCGAGTTCGGCGGCGCCTTCGGCGGCTTCTTCTGGCTGTTCCTGAAGATGTTCCTGCTGGTGTCCATGATGATCTGGGTCCGCGGCACCTTCCCGCGTTACCGCTATGACCAGATCATGCGCCTGGGCTGGAAAGTCTTCATTCCGATCACGCTGGTCTGGCTGGTGCTGGTTGCCGGCGTCATGCAGACGTCCTGGAATATCTGGAAGTAAGGAAGCGCATTCAAATGAACCGAATTAAAGAAATCCTCGGCAGCCTGATGCTGTCCGAGCTGTTCAAGGGGCTGGCCCTGACGGGCCGCTACGCCTTGTCGCGCAAGATCACCGTGCAGTATCCGGAAGAAAAGACGCCGATGTCGAACCGCTTCCGCGGCCTGCACGCGCTGCGCCGCTACCCGAACGGGGAAGAGCGCTGCATCGCCTGCAAACTGTGCGAAGCGGTGTGCCCGGCCATGGCCATCACGATCGAATCGGCGCAGCGCGAAGACGGCACCCGCCGTACCACACGCTACGACATCGACCTGACCAAGTGCATCTTCTGCGGCTTCTGCGAAGAGTCCTGCCCGGTCGACTCGATCGTCGAGACCCACGTGCTGGAATACCACGGCGAAAAGCGCGGCGATCTCTACTACACCAAAGAGATGCTGCTGGCCGTGGGCGACCGCTACGAAGCCGACATCGCCGCCGCCCGCGCGGCCGATGCCAAGTACCGTTAAGAAGAAAAGGTCTCGTACAGTCATGCAATTTACTACTGGATTGTTCTACGTCTTCGCGGCCATCATGGTGCTGTCCGCGCTGCGCGTCATTACCGCGAAGAACCCGGTGCACGCCGCGCTGTTCCTCGTGCTCGCCTTCTTCAACGCGGCCGGCATCTGGCTGTTGCTGAAGGCCGAGTTCCTGGCCATCGTGCTGGTGCTCGTCTACGTCGGCGCCGTCATGGTGCTGTTCCTGTTCGTCGTCATGATGCTCGACATTAATATCGACCGCATGCGCGAAGGCTTCCTCGGCTATGTGCCGCTGGCCTCGATCATCGGCGCCGTCGTCGTCATCGAGATGGCCCTGGTGCTGTGGAATGGCTACAGCGGCTTCGCCCAGACCCCGGAAGCGGCCGCGCTGAACATCGGCGGCACCAAGGAACTGGGCCGCCTGATCTACACCAAGTACATCTACGGCTTCGAAGTGGCCGCCGTGATCCTGCTGGTAGGTATCATTGCCGCCGTCTCGCTGACCCTGCGCAAGCGCAAGGACAGCAAGGCCATCGACCCGGGCGCGGCTGTCCGCGTCAAGCGTAACGACCGCCTGCGCATCGTCAAGATGGAAGCGGTGAACCAGCGCGCCATCGACGAAGCAGCTATTGCAGCCGCTGCAGCGCAGAACAAGGAGCAAACCCCATGACTTTATCGCTCGCACACTACCTGGTCCTGGGCGCGATCCTGTTCGCAATCTCGATCGTGGGTATCTTCCTGAACCGGAAGAACATCATCATCCTGCTGATGGCCATCGAACTGATGCTGCTGGCGGTGAACCTGAACTTCGTCGCGTTTTCCCATTACCTGGGCGACGCGGCGGGGCAGATCTTCGTGTTCTTCATTTTGACCGTCGCGGCCGCCGAATCGGCGATCGGCCTGGCGATCCTGGTGGTCCTGTTCCGCAACCTGGACACGATCAATGTGGAAGACCTCGACAGCCTCAAGGGCTGATCGGTCAGATAAACAATAACGATTAAGGTTCAACATGGCGGGGCAACTCTCTTCCTCAATGTTACTGGCGGTGCCTCTGGCGCCGCTGGCGGGCTCGGCGATTGCCGGCCTGCTTGGTACCAAGTTCCTTGGTAACGTGGTCGGCCGCAAGGTCTCCCACACGGCAACCATCCTCGGCGTCCTGATTGCCCTGATCATCTCGGTGCAGACCCTGATGGCGGTGCTGGACGGCGCTAGCTTCAACCAGGACATCTACACCTGGATGCAGGTCGGTACCGTGAAACTGGCGGTCGGCTTCCAGATCGACACGCTGTCGGCAATGATGATGTGCGTCGTGACCTCCGTGTCGCTGATGGTCCACATCTACACGATCGGCTACATGGCCGAGGACGAAGGCTACAACCGCTTCTTCTCGTACATCTCGCTGTTCACCTTCTCGATGCTGATGCTGGTCATGTCGAACAACTTCCTGCAGCTGTTCTTCGGCTGGGAAGCGGTGGGCCTGGTGTCGTATCTGCTGATCGGCTTCTGGTACACCCGTCCGACCGCGATCTTCGCCAACATGAAGGCCTTCCTGGTCAACCGCGTCGGCGACTTCGGCTTCATCCTCGGTATCGGCCTGCTGCTGGCCGCCTCGGGCACCATGCACTACGGCGAAACCTTCGCCCAGGCCGACAAGCTGGTCGGCATGACGGTCCCTGGCATCGGCTGGCCGCTGCTGACCGCCGCCTGCATCTGCCTGTTCATCGGCGCGATGGGTAAATCCGCGCAGTTCCCGCTGCACGTCTGGCTGCCGGACTCGATGGAAGGCCCGACCCCGATCTCGGCACTGATCCACGCCGCAACGATGGTTACCGCCGGCATCTTCATGGTGTCGCGCATGTCGCCGCTGTTCGAGCTGTCGGACGGTGCGCTGTCCTTCATCATCGTCATCGGCGCCATCACCGCGCTGTTCATGGGCTTCCTGGGCATCATCCAGAACGACATCAAGCGCGTCGTCGCGTACTCGACCCTGTCGCAGCTGGGCTACATGACCGTCGCTCTGGGCGCCTCGGCATATTCCGTGGCCGTGTTCCACCTGATGACCCACGCGTTCTTCAAGGCACTGCTGTTCCTGGGCGCCGGTTCGGTCATCATCGGCATGCACCACGACCAGGACATGCGCAACATGGGCGGCCTGCGCAAGTACATGCCGATCACCTGGATCACCTCGCTGCTCGGCTCGCTGGCCCTGATCGGTACTCCGTTCTTCGCCGGTTTCTACTCGAAGGACTCGATCATCGAAGCGGTGCACGCCTCGAACATCCCGGGCGCCGGCTTTGCCTACTTCGCCGTGCTGGCAGGCGTGTTCGTCACCGCCTTCTACTCGTTCCGCATGTACTTCCTGGTGTTCCACGGCGAGTCGCGCTGGAACCATCCGGTGGCGCATAGCCACGGTCACGATTCGGACGCGCACAACGAGGAAGACGAGCACGCCGATGCGCACGGTGACGACCATCACCACCATGGCCTGCAGCCTGGCGACAAGCCGCACGAGTCGCCGCTGGTCGTAACCCTGCCGCTGGTGCTGCTGGCGATCCCTTCGGTGATCATCGGTTTCCTGGCCATCGGCCCGATGCTGCACGGCGACTTCTTCAAGGGCGTCATCACGGTCGGCGAAAACCACCCGGCGATGGAAGTCCTGCGCGAAGAGTTCCACGGCGCGGTCGGCATGGCCACCCACGGTCTCACCACGGCACCGTTCTGGCTGGCACTGGCCGGCGTGGCACTGGCCTACTACTGCTACATGATCAACCCGCGCGTTCCAGCCTGGTTCTACGACAAGTTCAAGTTCCTGCACACCCTGCTGGATAACAAGTACTACATGGACAAGTTCAACCAGGCGGTCTTCGCCGGCGGCGCACGCGCAGTCGGTACCGGCCTGTGGAAGGGCGGCGACCGCGCGCTGATCGACGGCCTGCTGGTCAACGGTTCGGCCAAGCTGGTCGGCTGGTTCTCGATGATCACCCGTACTTTCCAGACGGGTTACATCTATCACTACGCGTTCGTGATGATCGTGGGCGTCATGGCGACCCTGCTGTACTTCTTCCCGTTCTGGCGCTAATCACAGGCAAAGAAAAAGACAAATGATGCAGTCTACGATCTCTACATTTCCTCCTTACCTGAGCCTGGCTATCTGGCTCCCGATCCTGTTCGGCGTGCTCGTGCTCGCCGTGGGACGCGACAAGAACGCGGGCTTTGTCCGCCTGCTGTCGCTGGTCGGCGCGGTCGTCAGCTTCCTGCCGACGATTCCGCTGATCACGAACTTCGACAACGCCGCCCATGGCATGCAGTTCTATGAAGCCACGCCGTGGATCGGCGCCTTCAACATCTTCTACCGTCTCGGTGTGGATGGCCTGTCGCTGTGGTTCATTCCGCTGACGGCCTTCATCAACATCATCGTGATCGTGGCGGCATGGGAAGTGATCCAGGAACGCGTGTCGCAGTACATGGGCTCCTTCCTGCTGCTGTCGGGCCTGATGATCGGCGTGTTCGCCTCGCTCGACGGCCTGCTGTTCTACTTCTTCTTCGAAGCGACCCTGATCCCGATGTTCATCATCATCGGCGTCTTCGGCGGCCCGAACCGCGTGTACGCGGCGTTTAAATTCTTCCTGTACACGTTCTTCGGCTCGCTGCTGACCCTGGTCGCGATCATCTACCTGTACAACGTCTCGGGCACCTTCGACATCCAGAAGTGGCACGTCCAGCCGCTGGGCATGAAGGAACAGATCCTGATCTTCATCGCCTTCTTCATGGCCTTCGCCGTGAAAGTGCCGATGTGGCCGGTGCACACCTGGCTGCCGGACGCCCACGTGGAAGCGCCGACCGGCGGTTCCGTCGTGCTGGCCGCGATCATGCTGAAGCTGGGCGCCTACGGTTTCCTGCGTTTCTCGCTGCCGATCACCCCGGACGCCTCGCACTACCTGGCGCCGGTCGTCATCGCGCTGTCGCTGATCGCCGTGATCTACATTGGTCTCGTAGCCCTGGTCCAGAAGGACATGAAGAAACTGGTCGCCTACTCGTCGATCGCCCACATGGGTTTCGTCACCCTCGGCTTCTTCATCTTCAACGACATGGGCGTGCAGGGCGGCCTGATGCAGTCGATCTCGCACGGCTTCGTGTCGGGCGCGATGTTCCTCTGCATCGGCGTGCTGTATGACCGCGTCCACTCGCGCGAAATCGCCGACTACGGTGGGGTCGTCAACACGATGCCGAAGTTCGCCGCCTTTGCCGTGCTGTTCTCGATGGCGAACGCCGGCCTGCCGGCCACCTCGGGCTTCATCGGCGAATTCATGGTCATCCTGGGTTCGGTGCAGTTCAACTTCTGGACCGGCCTGGCCTCGGGCACCGCGCTGATCCTGGGCGCCGCCTACTCGCTGTGGATGGTCAAGCGCGTCGTGTTCGGTCCGATCGGCAACCAGCACGTCGCCGAGCTGGTCGACCTGAACAAGCGCGAATTCGCGATCCTGGCCGTGCTCGCCATCGCCACGCTGTACATGGGCCTGTATCCAGCGCCGATCGCCGAGACGCTGCAAACCTCGGTGGCCGACCTGCTGCAGCACGTTTCCGTGAGCAAGCTCCCGCAGCTGCCTCAATAAATCGACATCAACGCCATGAACAACACTTTATTACCGGCAGTCGACACCAACCTGGTGCCGGTCTACGCCGAAATCTTCCTGCTGATCGCGGCTTCCGCGATCCTGCTGATCGACATGTATTTAAAAGGGTCGCGCCGCAACGTGACCTACTGGCTGTCGCTGCTGACCCTGGTCGGTTGCGCCGTCTTCAGCTGGGCCGACTACAACGCCGGCACCACCGTCTACACGTTCAACAACATGTACGTGTCGGACCCGATGTCGAACCTGTTGAAACTGTTCACCTATCTCGCGGTGGGCGTCACCCTGGTGTATTCGCGCCAGTACGCGACCGAGCGCGGCATGCTCTCGGGTAACCTGGGCGGCGAGTTCTACGTGCTCGCGCTGTTCTCGATGCTGGGCCAGATGATCATGATCTCGGGTAACAGCATGCTGTCGATCTACCTGGGCCTGGAACTGATGTCGCTGTCGCTGTACGCGCTGGTGGCACTGCGCCGCGACCACGCGATCTCGACCGAAGCGTCGATGAAGTACTTCGTGCTGGGTTCGCTGGCATCGGGCTTCATGCTCTACGGTATCTCGATGATCTACGGCGCCACCGGTTCGCTCGACCTGAACGAAATCGCCGCCCGCGCCGCCACCGGCGCCAACAGCACGATCCTCGTGTTCGGCCTGGTGTTCCTGGTGGCCGGCATGGCCTTCAAGCTGGGCGCCGTGCCCTTCCACATGTGGGTGCCCGACGTCTACCAGGGTTCGCCGACCGCCGTGACCCTGCTGCTGGGCGGCGCGCCGAAGCTGGCATCGTTCGCCATGGTGCTGCGCATCCTGGTCGAGGGTCTCGGCCAGATGGCCTACGACTGGCAGCAGATGCTGCTGGTGCTGGCCGTGCTGTCGCTGGCAATCGGTAACCTGACCGCGATCGCCCAGACCAACATCAAGCGCATGCTGGCCTACTCGACGATCGCCCAGATGGGCTTCGTGCTGCTGGGCATGCTGGCCGGCGTGGTGGGCGAGGACCGCTCGAACATGGGCGCTGCCTACAGCTCGGCCATGTACTACTCGATCACCTACGTGCTGACCACGCTGGGCGCCTTCGGCCTGATCATGATGCTGGCGCGTTCGGGCTTCGAAGCCGAGCAGATCGCCGACTTCAAGGGCCTGGGCCGCCGCAGCCCATGGTTCGCCGTCGTGATGACCATCCTGATGTTCTCGCTGGCCGGCGTGCCGCCGATGATGGGCTTCATGGCCAAGTGGGCAGTGCTGCAAGCGGTCGCCAACACCGGCGCCGTCTGGCTGGCTGTGGTCGCGGTGATGTTCTCGCTGATCGGCGCCTTCTACTACCTGCGCGTCGTCAAGACGATGTGGTTCGACGAAGCGGCCGATACCTCGCCGATCGTCACCCATGGCGACATGCGCGTGGCGCTGTCGATCAACGGTATCATGGTCGTGCTGCTGGGCCTGATCCCGGGCACCTTGCTGAGCGCCTGCCTGCAGGCCATGCAGCTGACCCTCAAGTCCTGAGATGGACGTCTCGTTCGCAGGCTGGATCGTGGTTGTCGTGGCCTTGTTGGCCGCCAACCTCCCGTTTGCGAACGAGCGCGTGTTCGGCTTCATCTCCCTGAAGCCAGCGCAAACCGGCCAGGTGCGCCGCAAGCCCTTCGTGGCGCGCCTGCTCGAGCTCCTTGTTTTATACTTCCTCGTCGGCCTCGTCGGCTACCTGCTCGAATCCCGCATCGGCAACGTGTTTGCCCAGGGCTGGGAATTCTATGCGGTGACCGGCTGCCTGTTCCTCGTGCTGGCGTTTCCGGGCTTTGTTTTCAAATACCTGCGTAAGCGCCGCTGATTTCAATCACCGCTTTACTCGGGAGTCCAATGGATTCGCAACACCTGAAGGAAGTTCGCCTCGACGGCGAAGTCGCCTACGACGGCAAATTCCTCAAAGTCTCGCGCGACCGCATTCAACTGCCGGACGGCAAAGTCACCCACCGCGAATACATCCGCCATCCGGGCGCCGTGGTGATCCTGCCGTTGCTCGACGACGGCCGCGTGCTGCTCGAGCGCCAGTTCCGTTACCCGAACGACCGTGTCTTCATCGAATTCCCGGCCGGTAAAATCGATCCGGGCGAAGGCCACCTGGACTGCGCCAAGCGCGAGCTGGTCGAGGAGACCGGCTACACCGCCACCGACTGGCGTTTCGTCTGCACCATCCACAATGCGATCGCGTATTCCGACGAGCACCTGGAACTGTTCCTGGCGCGCGGCCTGACCGCGGGCGAGGCCAAGCTGGACGAAGGCGAGTTCCTCGAAATCTTCACGGCCACCGTGCCGGAACTGATGGAGATGGTGAAGTCGGGAGAGATCACCGACGTCAAGACCATCATCGGCGCCTTCTGGCTGGAAAAGATCGTCAACGGGACCTGGTCGCCAAGCCCGGTTTGAATCCATGAAGCTGCTGGCCGCGCTCGTCTTGCTGTGCGCGCTTGCACCCGCGCCTGCGCCGGCGAGCGCGCGCACCGCCTTCCAGGCGCGCTGCGAGGACACGATCGGACAAAGCGTCTCGGTCATGAGCTCGAAGCAGAACGGCTACCGCATCGACCATACGTACTCGTATCACGGCCTGTCGGCGATGAAGGGCAATCGCACGCCGGGCAGCTATGTGCTGGGCCTGACCCGTACCGCCTCGCAGGTCGGCATCAAGGTCGAGGGCCGTATGCTGACCGATCCGGCCAGCGGCTACGAATGCGTGGCGCCGCGGCTGGAAGTCAATCTGTACTACCTGCCGATCGTCGTCTACATCGGGCGCGAATTCCCGGCGCATACCTGCTCGTACCGCCATATCCTGGCGCACGAATTGCGCCACCGCGACATCTACCTGAACTATCTGCCGCAAGCCGAGAAAGTGATTGCCGCCGCCCTGGCGCGCCGCTTCGACCGCAAGCCGCTGTATGCGCCGCGCGGCCAGGCGCGCAGCCTCCTGCAGCGCGAAATCGACAGCGGCTGGATGCCTTTCATTAAAAACGAGATGGCGAAGGTCGAGCGTTTACAGGCTGCAATCGATACGCCGCAAGAATACGCCCGTCTCGGCAAAGTTTGCGCAGGTGAGGTACAGTCTCTTATCAGACCGGCAAAGAGTAAACGAAACACATGAATTCACAGGCACCACGCTATTTCGCGCTGATTCCCGCCGCCGGCGTCGGAGCGCGCATGGCCGCGAGCGGTCCCAAGCAATACCTGAAAATCGGCGGCAAGCCGATGCTGCGTCATGCCATCGACGCCTTCCTGTTCAGCGAACTGATTGCGCACACCTACGTCGTGGTCAGCCCCGACGATCCGATCATCGACAGCGTCGTACCGAGCCACGGCGTGACCGTGCTGCGCTGCGGCGGGGCGACCCGCATGGAGTCGGTGCAGAACGGCCTCGCGGCCCTGAGCCCGACGCTGCGCGAGAACGACTGGGTGCTGGTGCACGACGCGGCGCGGCCGGGACTGGACGACGCCCTGATCGAAAAGCTGATCACCCAGACCGGCGAACACCCGGTCGGTGGCCTGCTGGCCCTGCCGGTGGTCGACACCGTCAAGCGCAGCATTGCCGGCGAACTCGGCACCGTCTCGCGCGAAGGACTGTGGCTGGCGCAGACGCCGCAGATGTTCCGCTATAAACTGCTGCGCGACGCGCTGGCGGCCGCACGCGACCCGAACCAGATCACCGACGACGCCTCCGCCGTCGAGGCGCTCGGCCTGTCGCCGAAACTGGTCGAGGGCCATCCGCGCAACATGAAGGTGACGCTGCCGCAAGACGTGCGCATCGCCGAAATGTACCTGGCCACGACCCAACCCGAATTACTGTAAGCACACCATGGCACTCGCATCCTACAACCCGACCCCACCGTTTCGCATCGGCACCGGCTATGACTGCCACCGCCTGGTCGAAGGGCGCAAGCTGATCGTCGGCGGCGTGACCATCCCGCATCGCCTCGGCCTGTTCGGCCATTCCGACGCCGACGTGCTGCTGCACGCGATCATCGACGCCTTGCTGGGCGCGGCCGCGCTGGGCGACATCGGCAAGCATTTCCCGGACACCGACCCGATGTTCGCCGGCGCCGACTCGCGCGTCCTGCTGCGCGAAGCCGCCACCCGCGTCGTCGCCACCGGCTACACGATCGGCAATGTCGACGCCACCATCATCGCCCAGCAGCCGAAGATGGCGCCGCACATCCCGCACATGGTCTCGCGCATTGCCGAAGACCTGGGCGTGTCGCCACAGCAGGTGAACATCAAGGCCAAGACCAACGAGAAGCTTGGTTACTTGGGCCGGGAAGAGGGCATGGCTGCTGAAGCGATTGCCATGCTGATTCGCGCCGGCAGCTAAGATCTCGTCGTACAGGGAGGACGACCTCCCCCCATTCCGGGAACCAGTGTCGGGACGGCCCGCTTTTCAAGGAGCGCCGTCATGGCCTGGATCTTGTTGTTTGTCGCCGGAATATTCGAAGTCGTATGGGCTTATTCGATGAAGCAGTCGGAGGGGTTCACACGGCTATGGCCGTCCATCGTCACCGGTGTCATGATGGTGGCCAGCTTCGCCTGCCTGTCCGTCGCGATGCGCAGCATTCCCCTCGGTACCGCGTACACGATCTGGACCGGCATCGGCGCGGTCGGCGCCTTCGTCGTCGGGGTCGTCCTGCTGGGCGAGCAGCTCAATCCGACCCGCATCCTGGCCGCCGTGCTGATCGTCTGCGGCCTGGTGCTGATGAAGCTGTCGTCGCAGTAACACGCTCCGCGAGCGCCGGTCCGCTCCGGCCCGGCTCAGTGGAACATTCTCGCCGCCGCGAAGGCCACTCCGGCAACGGCCGTCGCGGTGCCGAGGAACCACTTGATCAAGGTCGATTCGAGCTGGGCGACGTCGGCCCTGGTGGCCCCGTTCTGCGCCAGGACGTCCGCGATGGTTTCGATTTTTGCCAGGCGCACATCGACGGAGCGCATCTCCCTGCGGCACTCGTCGCCAAAACTTTCCAGCCGCGCGATTCTTGGTTCCATGTCGTCGTCTCCGCGTGATGAAGCGGTGTGGGTAAAATTGCGCGGCGCAGAACTGGCCGGCCCGGCGCCGCGTGCCTGTGGCCGTCTTGCCGCGGCCGTGTTCGTGGTGTGCTCATGCATTCTGTGCGTTTCTTTCGTGGCTGGTTCCGGTGAGATCAATCGTGCGTCTTGGGTGCACCCAGGACGCACGCCCGCTACCTATGCTTCGACCAGAAAGATTTCGTTCCGATCCCTGCCTTTCTTTGTGCGACATCATCAGTTCGATATCTCGCGTCCCGGACCGACATCGAGGGGCTGCCAGCAAGGCCGGCGGTTCGTTGTTAAACTCTCATTCCAGTTCCGCATGCGGATGCGGCAAACAACAATAACGGGACGATGATGAGCACCCAAACCGAGATGTCGCCACGTGCCGCCTGGCTCCTGATCCTGGCCGCCAGCGCGATTCTGATGATCACCATGGGCGCGCGCCTGACCACGGGCCTGTTCCTGTCGCCGCTGAACACGTCCACCGGCCTAGGCGTGGCGACGATCAGCTTCGCGCTGGCCGTGGGCCAGTTCATGTGGGGCGCCTCGCAGCCGGTCTTTGGCGCCATTGCCGACAAGTACGGCCCGGCGCGCGTGATCGTGCTCGGCGCGCTGCTGCTGGCCGGCGGCCTCGCCGCCACGCCTTTCGTCAGTTCGGAATGGGGCCTGCTGCTGACCATGGGCGTGCTCTCGGCAGCGGGCGCGGGCGCCGGCAGCTTCTCGATCCTGATCGGCGCCACCGCCCAGCGCCTGCCGGCGGCGCGCCGTCCGTTTGCCTCCGGCTTCATCAATGCCGGCGGCTCCTTCGGCCAGTTCGTGTTCTCGCCGCTGATGCAGTTCCTGATCGCCGGCCCCGGCTGGATCATCGCCATGCTGAGCATGGCCGCCACCACCTTGCTGACGATTCCCCTGGCCTGGCTGATGCGCGGCCGCAAAGCCGCGCAGCCGACGGTGGCTGCGGCCGGTGCGGCGCCGGTGGTTGCGCAGGTCGCCCACCTTGGCCTGACCCAGCAGCTGCGCGAAGCGATGCGCGATCGCAGCTACCTGTGCCTGCATGCCGGCTTCTTTACCTGCGGTTTTCATATTGCCTTTCTCGTGACCCACTTACCCGGGGAAGTTGCCCTTTGCGGTCTACCGGTCGGCGTGGCGGGCACGGCGCTCGGCCTGATCGGCCTCTTCAACATCGCCGGCAGCCTGACGGCCGGCGCGCTGTCGACACGCTATCGGATGAAGAACCTGCTGGCCCTGATGTACTTCAGCCGTGCGCTGATCATCATTGCGTATCTGCTGGCGCCGAAGACCGCGCTGACCTTCTACATACTCGCCGCCGCGCTCGGCTTTACCTGGCTGGCGACGGTGCCGCCGACGGCCGGCCTGGTCGGCAAACTGTTCGGCACGCGCTATCTGGCGACCCTGTTCGGCCTGACCCTGCTGTCGCACCAGATCGGCGGCTTCTTCGGCGCCTGGCTGGGCGGCCTGGCCTTCGTCCGCTTCGGCGATTACAGCTGGATGTGGTACGCCGACATCGCGCTGGCGCTGGCGGCGGCTTTGGTCAACCTGCCGATCCGCGAAGCGCCGGTGGCGCGCGGCGCCGCGCTGGCCAAGGCGTAACAGGTGGCGCGCGACAGCTGGGCCTACCGCGAGGTGGCCGTGCATTCCGTGCCTGACCCGCGCACGGGCCGGCTGCGCATCGCGCCGATGCCGGGCCAGGCCTTCGCGCCGACGACGCGGGTGCAGTGCGCAAGCTCCTTGCGCGACCCGGCGCAATATCCGGCCGGCACAGTCTTTCTGCTCAATGCCAAGCTGACCGACCGCCTCGGCGGCGAGCCTTTCCTGTACGCCTGGCACGGCGATCCGGTGCAGGTGCTGAGCGCAGCCCAGGCAAGAAAATTCCTAGCTGCATTCCGGCGTGGGCGCATCTGAAAGAGGCACGCGCACGCGCCTCCGGGAAAGTGGTTACCATCAAGTTTTGCAAACGAAGAAAGAGGGGAAGGCATGGCATCGAAGAAAATCGCAATCGTCGTAGGCAGCCTGCGCAAGGATTCGTACAGCGGCAAGCTGGCCAAGGTGATGACGCAGCTGGCGGAAGGCAAGCTCGACATGGAAGTCGTCGAGATCCGCGACCTGCCGCTGTACGACCAGGACATCGATACCGAAACGCCGCCGCCGGCCTACACGGCCTTCCGCGAGCGGATTCGCGCCGCCGACGGCGTACTCTTCATCACGCCCGAATACAACCGTTCGATGCCGGGCGCGCTGAAGAATGCGATCGACGTCGGCTCGCGTCCCTACGGCAAGGCGGCCTGGAGCGGCAAGCCCTGCGCCATCGTCAGCCAGTCGCCGGGCGCGCTGGGCGGCTTCGGCGCCAACCACCACCTGCGCCAGACCCTGCCTTTCCTGAACATGCCGGCCATGCCCGCACCGGAAGCCTATCTCGGCGGTATCGCCGACAAGTTCGACGGCGACCACCTGAAGGACGAGTCGCTGCGCGGCTTCCTGCAAACCTTCGTCGACACCTTCGCCGCCTGGGTCGAGCGCCACGCCGGCTGAGCACTTTGCCGTGAAAAGGCCCCGTATCCGCGCTGTCGGGTACGGGGCCTTTCTCTTTTTCACCTTCCTTTTCACACTTGCGCACCTTTGAGCAAGCGCAAATGCGGGACATGCTGCTGCCCTAGCCTTGAGGCTTCGCGCGGAAGACGCCCCTCCTGCGCCAAGCAGGGCGGCGCCGGCGAAACATGGATTACTCCTAAAACACTTACCCATGAATGAGGCAACGCATGTATCCATTTTCCCAATCGGTAACCCCGGCGGTGCGTACCCACCTGGACGCGCAGACCGCCTTCATGAACGACATGTCGAAGTCGCTGTTCCAGTCCTTCCAGCAGATGTGCAACCTGAACATCCAGCTCGTCCAGACGCTGCTCGAGGAAACGGCGCTGGCCGGCCAGCAGATCCTGACCGCCGACCGCCAGACCGAGGTGCTGAGCGCGGCCGCGTCGCGTGCCCAGCCCACCACCGAAAAGCTGCGCGCCTACCAGCAGCACATCTCGCGCCTGGCGGCCGACGCCCAGGTGGAGCTGGCGCGCGTGACCGAAGAGCACGTGCAGACCACGACCCGCACCGCGCGCCAGCTGGCCGACGAGGTGGCACGTACCGCGTCCGAAGAAACCCAGCGCGGCCTGCGCCAGGGCCAGGACACCCTGCAACGTTTCGTCGATCCTTTCGCGGCCGGTAATGGTCAGGACCGCGGCCAGGACCGCGCCCAGGGCAGCGCCGGTACGCAGGGCGCGGGCGTGGCGCAGCCTGGCAACATCCAGCGCCCGGACGGCTCCCAGGCCAGCAAGACCGCGCACTGAGGACGGCCCGGCCGGGTTCAGCCGCCGTTCTCGTCCAGGCGCTCGCGCTCGAGCCGCTCTTTCATGGCCGCCACGTCGGCCATGAAATCGTCGACGCTGGCGTCGGGGGTGGCGCGCATCTCGGGCGGCAGCAGGACCGACATGTAGAGTTCGTCGGCCAGGCGGCCGTTGCGCTGCTCGTTGCTGATCAGGACCAGGCCCGAGCCGAGCAGGGCCAGCGCCGCGCAGACCAGCGCGTGGCGCCGGCGCGGCTCGGGTTTCACCGTCGTCAGGTGAAAATAGACCATGCCGGCCACCAGCGCGATCGCCACGTGCGAGCCATAGCGGGTGAACACCTCGATCGACCAGGCATAGCCGACGGCGCTCGAGACCAGGCGGAACAGCATCAGGGCGGCAACGCCGCTGCCGAAGATGAACAGGTGGCGCCCCAATCGCGCGTGGCGTCCAAACAGGCGGTTACCAAGCGCCCACAGGCCGCTCCAGACCAGGCCGGCGCCCAGGCCGTAGGCCAGCGCCAGCAGGTAGCGGAAGGGCCGGTAGGCCTGGGTATCGGCCAGCCACATGGTGAACAGCGCCACCAGCGCGATCAGCACCGTGCCGGCCAGGCCGGGCAGGGCGCCTTCCCAGCCGTGCATGGTGCGGTCGCGTACTTCGGGCGGCACCGGGAAATCGGCGGCGCGGATGCGCAGCGTCGTGTGGCCGAGGCGGACCACCGTGTTGCCGCTTAGCGGCAGGCGTTCGCTGCGCTTGCCTGCATGCACCACGCCGTTGCGCGTGCCGAGGTCGCGCAGCAGCAGGCTGCCGTCCTCGCCCGCCTCGACCAGCGCGTGGTGGGCGGCCGCATAGGCGTCGTCGAGGATGTAGTCGTTGTCGTAGCCGCGGCCGATGCGGATCGGCAGGCTGTCCACCCGATGCCGGTGCAGCACGTCACCGTTGCGCGCGAGGGTTTCGATGAACCATGGCCCTTTCATAGGCGCTTCACTGTAGCTTCCCGCTGCGCCCGAGCGCATTCAGGAAGGCGCGGGCGACGCGCATGCCGTTATCGTAGGACACGCCGGACACGTCGAGCCGGCTTTGCAGGCTGGCCTGGGCATCGTCGGTACTAGCCGTGAGCAGGGTGAAGTTGTACAGCCCGGGAAACTTGCGGTAGGCCCGGACGCAGGTGACGGCGCGCAGCGGCAGGTTGTTGGTCCGCACGTAGCGTTCGCTGCAGAGCGGACCGGTCAGGCGCACGTCGCGCGTACGGCCGAGCCGGTCGAGGCCGAACTGGCTGCTGGCCAGGGCGGCGAAGCGCAGCGGATGCAGGTTCACCGAACGCAGGTACTGGTGGCTCATCGCCACCTGGCCGGTCTGCTGGGTGTCCGATACATAGATCGCCGATTCCATCGCACAATTGAGCGTGTCGGAGCTGAAGGAAGCTTCCGCCATCGCGTTCGAGCGGCCCCAGCAGCGCACCTGGCCGGACTCGCGCACCGGCACCCGGTAGGGCCCCATGTTCTTGATCGAGAGCGGCGAATCGAGCAGGCGCCCGACCATGGCGCGTTGGTGCGCCAGCAATTGCTCGGCGATGAGGGGATTGAAGTCTTTCGGCGCCACTCGCTGGTTGGCGACCCGGCGCAGCAATTCCTGGGCATACTTCACCGGCACCAGGAAGCTGACCGCCTCGCCATCCCTCCGCTTCGAGACATTAATCCCGGCCACCGTCCCGCTCGAGGTCACGCTCGGCCCGCCGCTCATGCCCGAATTGATCGGGCCGCTGAAGATCAGCTGGTCGTAGAAGCTGCGGCTGACCACGCCGTTGTAGGCGCCTTCGGAAATGGCGAAGCCCAGGTCGAGGGGATTGCCGAGCGAGTACAGGTCCTGGCCCTGGATCAGTTTTACCGGCTTTTCGGGGACGATGAAGAAGCCGCTGCCGTTGCGGTTCACGCGCAGCACGGCCAGGTCGTGCAGCACGTCCACGGCCAGCAATTCGACCGGGCCGTGCTCGCCGTTGGTGTCGACGAATTCGCCGGCATATACCTCGGGGTCGAGCGCCATCTGCGAGACCACGTGGTAATTCGTCAGCACCAGCTTGCTGGTGCCGACCAGGAAGCCCGAGCCCACCGTCGACTGGGTGCGGCCGTTTTTGAGCAGCATGCGGATCTGCAGCAGGTCGGCCTGGGCCGAGGAATACAGTTGCTGCGCGGCCGAGGAGGGCGGCGGCAGGGTGGTGGTGGTATCGAGTTCGCCGGGACCGGGAGCGGGCGGGGTGGCGCCGGGCGGCGTGGCGGGCGGCAAGGCGGGTGGAATGGCAGCGGGCGGCGCTTCCGGCTTGGCCGCCTGCGCCGCGGCCGCGCGGACGCGTGCGGGGTGGGCGCCGGCCGGCGCGGTGGCGCCGGCGTGGCTGCTCAGGAATACACCGAGAATAAGGCTGGCGGCAGCTTTCATGGCAGTGGCGACTGCGCGGGCGAAGCCACCTGCACCTCAGCAGTCAGACGAGCGATTGGTTATCGCTATCTTGCCACCACACTAAGTTATCTGCAGAACGTTACAGTTCGCCATCTTCGGCAACCGCTGCCGACGGGGTGCTCATCATGTGGCCGAGCTTGGCCTGCTTGGTGTCGAGGTAACCCGTGTTGAAGGCATTCCGGTTGACCAGCAGCGGCACCCGTTCCGTCACCTCGATGCCCAGGCGCGCCAGGGCGTCGATCTTGCGCGGATTATTGGTCATCAGCTTGACCTGCCTGATGCCGAATTGTTCCAGCATCGGCAGGCACAGTTCGTAGTTGCGGGCGTCGGCATGGAAGCCGAGCTGCAGGTTGGCCTCGACCGTGTCGGCGCCGGCTTCCTGCAGGCGGTAGGCGCGGATCTTGTTCACCAGGCCGATGCCGCGGCCTTCCTGGCGCAGGTAGAGCAGCACGCCGCGGCCTTCGGCGGCGATACGCTTCAGGGCGCCCTCGAGCTGGGCGCCGCAGTCGCAGCGCTGCGAGAACAGCACGTCGCCGGTCAGGCATTCCGAGTGCACGCGCGCCAGCACCGGTTCGCCGTTGCCGATGTCGCCCAGGGCCATGGCCAGGTGTTCCTTGCCGGTCGCATGTTCGACAAAGGCGTGCAGCGTGAACTGGGCCCAGGGAGTGGGCAGTGCGCAGGACGTGACGTAGTCGAGCAGGGGAGCGGCGGACGTTGCGGTGTTGGACATGCTGTGTTCTGGTGCGGTTGGATGTAACCAGTAAGTATAAGAGAAATCGGCCGCGGCCGTGCGGCCGATGGCCGTGCCGGTCGCTGCGCGCCCCGGCGCATGGTACTCTTGCACCATAGTAAATAGGTAGTAAATGAGCTGATGCGCATGGACCGTTCTACATCAACATCCCAGCCGACCCCGGCGGCTGCCACCGCACGCAAGCCGGCCCGGCACGGCCTGGGCACCTGGCTGGCGCTGGCCTTCTCGCTGCTGTCCATCATCCTGACCGTGCTCATGGTCGAGGTGGTGGACGTGGCCGCCACCGGGCAGATCGAGGCCAGCATCGGCCAGGGCCTGCGCGAACTGGCGGTGCAGACGGCCGACAAGCTCGAACGCGGCATGTACACGCGCTACCGCGAGGTGCGGCTGCTGGCCCAGCGGCGCGACCTGGCGCCCGCGACCAACGACCTGGCCGAGCGCCGGGCCGTGCTCGACAGCATCAAGCAATCCTACGAATTCTACGACTGGATCGGCATGGCCGGACTCGACGGGCGGGTGCAGGTCGCCGCCGGCGGCCTGCTGGAGGGCGCCGACGTGTCGCAGCGGCCCTGGTTCGGCAACGCTCTCAAGGGCATCCACGTCGGCGACGTGCACGAGGCGGTGCTGCTGGCCAAGCTGCTGCCGCGCCAGGAGGGCGAACCGCGCCGCTTCGTCGACGTCGCCTTCCCCTACAAGGATGCGCAGGGCAAGACCATCGGCGTGCTCGGCGCCCACCTGTCCTGGCAATGGGCGCGCTCGATCGAGCGCTCCGTGATCGCGCCGCTTTCCAAACGCGGCAAGGTCGACGCGCTAATCATCGGCAACAACGGCACCGTGCTGCTGGGCCCAAGCAATCTGCAGGGCAAAAAGCTCGATCTCGCCAGCCTGCGCGCGGCCCAGCGCCAGGATGCCGGCTACCTGGTCGAGCGCTGGCCCGACGGCACCTCCTATCTGGTGGGGTTCAGCCGCGGCCGCGGCTTCGAATCCTATCCAGGCCTGGGCTGGACCGTGCTGGTGCGCCAGGCCGAGCTCGATGCCTACGCCCCCGCCCGGGACCTGCGCCGGCGCGCCCTGTTCAGCGGCCTGGCGCTGGCGGCGCTGTTTTCCATCGCCGGCGTGGTGCTGGCGCGCTACATCACGCGTCCGCTGGGCCGCCTGGTGAGCGAGGCCGAGCGCATCCGCGGCGGCGAAAACGTGCCGCTGGTGTCGGGCCGCGGCAGCTACGTCGAGGTCGAGACCCTGTCCGCGACCCTGAATGCGCTGCTGAGCGACCTGCGCCAGCGCCGCCACGAACTGAAGGGCGCGAACGCCACGCTGGAAGCGCGCGTCGAAGCGCGCACGCGCGAACTGGAACAGGCCCTGGTCGCCGTCCGCGCCAGCGAGCAGCGCATCGGCGCCATCGTCGAGGCGGCCCAGGATGCCTTCGTGGGCGTCGACCTGCGCGGCCTGGTCACCGACTGGAACAGCGCCGCCGAGCGCATGTTCGGCTGGAAGCGTTCCGAAGTGCTGGGCTGGCCGATGCCGGAACTGATCGTGCCCGAACGCTTCCGCCCCAGCACCTACAAGGCGATCGAGATGGTGCGCGCGACCGGCTATAGCCCGCTGCTCGAGCGCCGCGTCGAACGGCTGGTGATCGACCGCCAGGGCGTCGAGTTCCCTATCGAGATGACGGCCGGGCTGGCCAGCGGCGGCGAGGGCAGCTTCTTTGCCGTCTTCCTGCACGACATCTCCGAGCGCCGCAAAGTCGAAAAGCTGAAAAGCGAATTCGTGGCGACCGTTTCGCACGAACTGCGCACCCCGCTGACTTCGATCCGCGCCTCGCTCTCGATGCTGGCTGACGGCATCGCCGGCGACCTGCCGCCCGACGTCGCCGGCCTGGTCATGATCGCCCACGACAGCTGCGAACGCCTGGTGCGCCTGGTGAACGACGTGCTCGACATCCAGAAGATCGAGGCCGGCAGCATGGAATTCGAACGCCACGCCCAGCCGCTGCTGCCGGTGGCCGAGCACGCGCTGGCCGGGATGCAGGGCTACGCCGGCCAGCTGGGCGTGACCTTGCAGCTCGAGTGCGAGGAGGCGGCGCACGCGTTGTCGGCCGCGATCGACCACGACCGCCTGGTGCAGGTACTGACCAACCTGCTGTCGAACGCGATCAAGTTCTCGCCGCGCGGCGGCCGCGTGACGCTGGCGCTTTGCCTGCACGCGGGCCGCGCGCGCCTGTCGGTGCGCGACCAGGGCGGCGGCATCCCTGAAGCCTTCCAGCCGCGCGTGTTCCAGCGCTTCGCCCAGGCCGACGGCGCCGATACTCGCCAGAAAGGCGGCACGGGCCTGGGCCTGTCGATCAGCAAGAGCCTGGTCGAGGAGCATGGGGGGCAGATCAGTTTCGAGACGGCGCCGGGTGCCGGGACGACCTTCCACGTCGATTTGCCGCTGGCGCCGTCTGCTTGAGGTGCGCTCCTGCAGCGTTATGGCATGAGATGCGCCGGCAGAGAGCACTATTTACAACGCGCGTACATGAACGATGGGCGCGGTTCGGATCCGAGGTTGGGTAATACGCTATGCCGTTCGAGCCGGCCTTCTCTGACGAACCCGGCTTTTTCCAATACGCGCGCAGATGCGAGGTTCTCTGTGTCACACGTGGCCTGCACACGAACGCACTCCGGGAGCGTCAAGGCGACGTCGCTCAGCACAACGATCGCTTCTTTCATGAGACCGGCTCCCCAGCATGATCGCTGCAAGACGTAGCCAAGGTCGATGCCGTTCGGGAGGAAGCGTGCTTCCAGCATGCCTATGGGAATACTATCGTCTTCGCGCCGGGTCAGGACATATGGACGGCGCTGTCCGCTGGCCCAGCCCTGCATGCAAGACGAAATGAACGCCTCGGTTTCGCTCAATGACTGATGTGGACGCCAGACGAGATACCGCGCAACGTCGAAGTCCTGCGTATAGGCTTCAAAAATGGGCTTCGCATCGGATGCGCGCGGCTTTCTTAAACTGAGCCTTTGCGACTGAATGAATTCTGGAAGCACGATCGGCATGCAAGACCTTGTGTTTTTTATTAATGCATCAGATTGTATTAGCGGAAGACTCGCTCGTGGTCGACCGGGAACGCTTTCTTGTGTTGCTGTAGCCGCTAGCGCCAACCGTGCAGCGCCAGGCCGCCAAACGATGGCCAGGCCGAGAAATCGCGCTCCAGCATTGGCAGCAGGGCACGCAGCCGCTCCGGATTGCCGTGAAAGCTGGTGGCGCTGCCGTCCAGCGTGCGTTCGCCCGACAGGCGATAGAGCGGCCCGGCAGCCGCCCTGACCGGCTGGCGCAGCAGCACCAGTACCGGCGTCGCGCCGGCCTGTGTGACGAGCAGCGAACCCGCTTCATCGGCATCCGCCCGCACGTAGCGCCGCTGCAGTTCCGGCGCCACCCAGCCGGCTTCGAGGGCAATGTGCACGCGCTTGCCGTGGCGGCTGCCCCAGTCGAGGAAGGGCACGGCGAAGCGGACAATCTGGTCCGGATCGGTTCGGTAGTCCATCACGGCCAGGCCGTCGGACGTTTTTGCCAGGCCGTCGAGCAGCTCGCGCTTGTCCCACCACCAGAAGGGCACGACGAATTCGAGCGGCATGCCGCCGGCCGCCGCGTGCAGCGCCTGCGCCATGGCCAGGTATTCGCGGTCGCGCTGTTCCGGGTCGAGCACGGCGTCGTCCAGCAGGTAGGGTTCGACGTCGAACTGCATCGCGCGCAGGCGTTCGCCCAGCTTGGCGGCGCGGTTGTAGGAGGCGTAGGCGCGGGCGCGGTCGACGGTGGCGGCGCGCTGCGAGGGCAGCACCATGTGCGGATCGCCTTCGACGGCCGTGACGGCGATGCCGGCGTTTCCGGCGCGGCGTACGAAGGCGGCCAGGCGGGCCGGTTCGCGCACGCGGGCGCCTTCCAGTGTCACCACGATGAACAGCTCGCGCACGGCTTCGCGCTTGGCCCAGGCCAGCAGCGCGTCCGGCTTGTCGCGCCATTCGGCGCGTTCCCAGATCCATGTGGCGCGCGGCTGCGGCTTGCCGGGGACCGGCTCGAAGGCCAGCGAATCCAGCGTCAGCGTGGCCGTCTGCGTCGGGCAAAGCAGCACGAACTGGCGCCAGCCGGCACGGTCCAGCGCGGCCGGCAAGGGCAGCGCAGCCTCGCGCTTCGATGCATCCAGTTCGCCGATCGCATGTGAAGTTTCACGCGCTGCCGAGGCTTCGTCCGCGGCCTGCAGGCTGAACGCGCCGCCGGCGCTGTAGCGCGCCGTGAGGCGCAGTTTGGCCAGCGGCAGCTGCCAGGGCCCGTCGATCAGCACCCCGGCCGCGCGCGTGCCGGCGCCGCAGTTCAGGCGCAGCTTGCCGTCGGCATGCTCGATACGCACCCGCTCCTCGACGCCAAACGGACGCACGCGCGCCTCGCCCAACAAATTGGTCCGCAGCGGCACCGGGCGCCGCTGCGGTAAGGCGCCGGGCCGGTCGGGTTGCGGCAGGTCGTGGCTGGATGGGACGAAGGGCTTCTTGCCGACCGCGCCATAAAGCAGGATGGTGCGCGCCGGCGTATCGCCAGGCGCGAGCGGATACAGGCTTTCCACCTGCGCCGCATCGACGCCGAGCGCGCTCGCGCGGCAGCCCGGCAGTTGCGGCGCGCTGCTCACCGCCAGCACGCTGCCGTCCGCCAGCCTGGCCTGCACGCCGTCCTTCGGCGCCGCGTCGGCCGGGCACTGGTGCAGGTAAGCGGCGTGTGCGGAAGACGACATCAGGAGCAGGGCAGCGAGCAGTGGCTTCATGGCGCACGCGGCGGCACGCCGGGGCTTTCCTCGCCGATGCCCTTGCGCTTCATCGCGCCCCAGGTCGATTCCTTCTGGCGCAGCCAGCGCCACAGGCCGACCAGGCGCCACCAGGTGTTCAGCTGGCGGTAGCCGAAGTTCTCGAGGATCACGATCAAGCCCAGCATCAGCAGCTGCTTGCCGCGCGGGTAGAGGTGGAAGGACATCTCTTCCAGCAGCAGCCCGGAGGCCGACAGCAGGATGCCCAGCCCCAGCGCCACGAACAGGAAGGCGCCGAAGGCTTCCCAGGAAATCGCGCCGGTCAGAAAAGCGAACACCATGAAGATGTAGCCGCCCAGTTCGATCACGGGTCCGAGCCACTCGAAGAACAGCATGAATGGAAAGGCGACCCAGCCGGCCACGCCGCCATTCCGCGAGAACATCAGGCCCCAGTTCGCGTTCAGGCTTTCGGCCAGTCCGCGCTGCCAGCGCACGCGCTGGTTTTTCAGGGTCGCCATGTCTTCCGGCGCCTCGGTCCAGCACACCGGATCGGGCACGAATTCGATGCGGTAGGGCTGCTTCTTCTCGCGCAGGGTGCGGTGCATGCGCACCACGAGTTCCATGTCCTCGCCGATGGTGTCGGGGCGGTAGCCGCCGGCCAGCACCACGGCGTCCTTCCTGAAGATGCCGAAGGCGCCGGAGATGATCAGCATGCCGTTCAGCGCCGACCAGCCGAGGCGCCCGAACAGGAAGGCGCGCAGGTATTCAACCACCTGGAACAGCGCCAGCAGGCTGCGCGGCAGGCCGACCTTGGTAAGAAAGCCGCCGCTGACTTCGCAGCCGTTGGCCACGCGCACCGTGCCGCCGGTGGCGACCATGGTCGGGTCGCGGAGAAAAGGTTCCGTGACCTTGGCCAGGCTGTCGCGCTGCAGGATCGAGTCGGCGTCGACGCCGCAGAACAGCGGATAGCGCGAGGCGTTGATGCCGGCATTGAGCGAATCGGCCTTACCGCCGTTGACCTTGTCGATCACGCGCACGTTCGGGTAGCGCGTCGAGCGGTAGATCTGGCGCACTTCTTTTGTCGGAATCGTGCGGCGGTAGGCTTCGGGGAAGGGCAGCAGGGCGAACTCGCGCTTGAGCACTTCGAGCGTGGCGTCCTTCGAGCCGTCGTTGATGATCACGATCTCGAATTCGGCATAGGTCAGCTGCAGCATCGAGCGGATCGAGGCGGCGATGGTCGCTTCCTCGTTGTAGGCCGGGACCAGGATGCTGACCGGCGGCTCCAGGCCCGAATAGGCGCGCGGCAGGTCGCCCAGGAACTGTTCCTGGCCGCGCTTGTGCAGGGCCCGCAGCGAGAACAGGTTCAGCAGCAGATAGCCGCCGTTGAGCGCCACGAAGAAGCAGAGCACGAACCAGGTGACGAAGGCGACGATGAGGTTTTCGGTATTCATGCGGGGCTCACTTGTTGGCGCTTTCGGCCATCGCCTGCGACAACATGTCGGCGGCGAAGCGGTCGGTGAGCGAGGCGCGCAAGGCGTCCAGGTCGGCGCGCGACAGCGCCGGCAGTTCGAGCAGGGCTTCCGCCGCGCGGTAGCGCACCCACCATTCGCGGTCGCCCAGCAGCTGCACCAGGCGCTCGGCGTCGGCCCGCTCGCCGACCCGCCCCAGGGCGCGCGCGGCCTGCACCCGCACCTGCCAGTCTTCATGCGCCAGCAAGGCGCGCACATCTAGCAGGGTCTCGGGCGTGCGCACGCCGCGCAGTCCCGCGATCACGACCGGCATCGCGGGACTCTTCAGCGCCGTGCCCAGCACCGCGGCCGGCAGCGCCAGGTGCAGCGCCTCGGCGATGCGCAGCGCGCGCGGCAGCTTGTCTTCGCCCAGTTGCGGCAGCAGGCGCGTGAGCGCGGCGGCCGCCGGTTCCGTCGCCTGCTGCAGGATGCCGGCCGCCAGCGACAGCGCCCATTCCTCGCGCGCGATGAAGAGCGGCACCATGTAGTCGGCGGCCGCCGGCGGATCGATCCGTACCAGCGCCCACAGGGCGGTCAGCGAGACCGTGTTGTCGGGCTGTTCGGCCATGCGCAGCAGGGCCGGCCAGGCTTCACGGTCGTGCAGGTGGCCCAGCACCAGGGCCGACAGCAGGCGCGCCGGCCGGTTGCCGCGCACCAGCAGGCCGCGCGCGTAGGCGTCGATGCCGAGCCGGCGCGCGACCTCGTTCAGGGCCTCGTTCGCTTCGCCGCGCAGGGAACCCTGCAGGTGGGCCCACAGGCGCAGGAAGGGCAGGCGCTCGGCGCGGCCCAATGGCGGCAGGCTGGCCGGCGTCTCGCCGACGATGGCGGCATTGAGCACGGGACGCCAGCGTTCGAGCGCGCGCGCGTCGCTGCGCTGGCGCCGCCGCAGCATCAGGCGCATGCCGATGATCTGCAGGCCCAGCAGCAGGGTGAGGAGCAGCGCCGCGAAGCCGGTCCAGATGGCGGCGGCGATGAAGGTGTCGGGACTGGTGGCCGGGATCAAAGGCGCGTCCTTGCCGCTGCGACTTCAGGCGCCCGGGCGCAGGAAGCGGCGCACGCGGGCCAGCAGTTCCTGCGGCTGGAAGGGCTTGATGACGAAGTCGTTGGCGCCGGCGTCGAGCGCGCGCACGGTGTCGCGCTCGGTGTTCTTCGCGGTCAGCATCAGCACCGGCACCTCGCGCCACTCCTCCTTCGAGCGGATCAGCTGCACGATCTCGAAGCCGTCCACGTAGGGCAGCATCACGTCGAGCAGGACCAGGGCCGGCGGGCTGGACGCCGCGATGTGGTTCGACGCGGCGCGTCCGTCGGCCATGTGCACGACCTGGTAACCCTGCCGTTCCAGCATGAAGCGCAGGACTTGCGAGATATGTTCGTCATCCTCGACAACGAGGACGGTCGGGACGGTGGCCGTTTGTGTTTGCATGCGCTCTGGATAAGGAAAGGATAGCGTCGATTATAGCCAAGCGCTTCGGCCCGGTCGTCCCGCGCCCCCCTTGGCGGGCCGGGACAAAGCCGGTACGCGTCGCAATTGTTGCTGAGTAGCAACGCTAGCAGGGCATGCGGCGTTTTTAGCGGGCGCCACGCAGGGGATCGAGCAGTCCGCGCAGGTTGTTATGGTCGAGTTCGTACATCAGGGCCAGCAGCTCGCCCAGTTCGCCGCGCGGAAAGCCCTCGCGCGCGAACCAGCCCAGGTAGTGGCCGGGCAGGTCGGCGATCTTGCGGCCTTCGTATTTCCCGTATGGCATCTCACGGGTGAGCAGCAGGAGCAGGTGTTCGGGTTTCATGGTGGCGCCACTTTAGCAAACCTGGGTAAAGAGGTAGGATAAGGCACCTGACAAAGCCTCATGGCGGCGTTGCATTCGTCTCGCCGTACTAGTGTACTGTCTTCGACGATGCGCCTTGCCCTGAGGCTTTGTCAGGCGCCTTTGCGCTCTTGGGAGATCGCCATGGACAATGAATTCGACCTCGACCGCTTCGTCAACGCCCAGGATCCCGTGTACTCCGACGTCCTGGCGGAACTGCGCACCGGCCGCAAGCGCACCCACTGGATGTGGTTCGTATTCCCCCAGATTGCAGGCCTGGGCCAGAGCGAGATGGCGCGAAAGTACGCGATCGCCTCCGGCGACGAAGCCGCCGCCTACCTGGCCCACCCGGTACTGGGGCCGCGCCTGCGCGAGTGCGCGCGCCTGGTTTCCACCCACCGCGACATGGACATCGGCGACATCTTCGGCAGCCCGGACGACCGCAAATTCCACTCCTCGATGACGCTGTTCAGCGACGTCGCACCCGACGAAGCCATTTTCCAGACCTGCCTCGACCAGTTCTTCGACGGCCGGCCCGATGCCGCCACGCTGGCGCGGCTCTGAAACGGCCGCCCGTCCTGCCGATCGGCCCGGCATGCGCTGGGCAAGCCCATCTTGTGCGTATAATCCGCCGGGTATCCGACCTTCTTTAATTACTGAAAATAAGAACTCATGGCTTCATCCGATAACATCAGCATGGCGGTGTTCTGCGATTTCGAGAACGTGGCGCTGGGCGTACGCGACGCCAACTACGAAAAATTCGACATCAAGCCCGTGCTCGAACGCCTGCTGCTCAAGGGCAGCATCGTCGTCAAGAAAGCCTATTGCGACTGGGACCGCTACAAGGGCTTCAAGTCCACGATGCACGAAGCGAACTTCGAACTGATCGAGATTCCCCACGTGCGCCAGTCGGGCAAGAATTCGGCCGACATCCGCCTCGTCGTCGACGCGCTCGACCTGTGCTACACCAAGTCCCACGTCAACACCTTCGTCATCATCTCGGGCGACTCCGACTTTTCGCCGCTGGTCTCCAAGCTGCGCGAGAACGCCAAGCAGGTGATCGGCGTCGGCGTGAAGCAGTCGACTTCCGACCTGCTGGTCGCCAACTGCGACGAATTCATCTTCTACGACGACCTGGTGCGCGAAGTGCGCCGCGCCGCCGCCAAGCGCGACGAGCGCAAGAGCCAGCCACAGCAGCAGAAGCGTGGGGGCGGCGACGACAAGCGCAAGGAAGAGCTGGAAGCGCGCAAGACGCAGGCGCTGGAGATGGTGGTCGAGACCTTCGACGCGCTGGTCTCCGAACGCGGCGACACCGGCAAGATATGGGCCTCGCTGCTGAAAGACACCCTGAAGCGTCGCCGTCCGGAATTCTCCGAGGTGTACTACGGTTTCCGTACCTTCGGCAACCTGCTGGAAGAAGCGCAGGTGCGCGGCCTGTTCGAGTTCGGCCGCGACGAGAAGTCGGGCACCTATGTGTACCGCAGCACCAGCGCCGCCGCGGCGCCGGCCGAAGGCTTGAGCATGGCCGAGACCATCATGGCCGCACCTGAAGCGCTGGCCGAGGGCGAGGAAGCCGCGCCGGCAGCCGAGGCCAGGGAAGAAGGCAAGGGCAAGGGCCGCACCCGTGGCGGACGCGGACGCAAGAATGTGCGCACCGAGGCGCCGTTCGTGGCGGTGACGCCGGACGAGGTTGGCGAAGTAGCCGACGTGGCCGAGGTGGCCGACACTGCGGCGGCGGAGGAGCCGGCCGTCGATGCGGGCATGGAAGCCTGGCCGGCCCCGGCCGCGCTGGAAGAAGTGGTCGCCGCCGTCGAGCCGGCCGTGCTGGAAGAAGCGCCGGCGCCGGCGAAGAAGGAACGCCGCCGTACGCCGCGCAAGCCGACCGCCAAGCAGCTGGCAGCGCAGGCCGCGGAAGTAGCGGCGCCTGAAGTGCCGCAGGTCGACGCCGCGCCGGCGGCCGAGGTGCCCGTGGCCGAGATCGCAGCGCCGGTCGCAGCACTGGCCGACGAAGCGGACGACGAATGCGCCTTGCCCGACGACGTCGACGGCAACGTAGCGGGGAACGAGAACGCCGCTGCGCGTCTGAAATCCGGCCGCGGCGATGCCAAACGTCCGGCCCGCAAGCCGGCGGCACGCAGCCGCCGTCCGGCCAAGCCGAAAGCGGCGCCGGAAAAGGGCTGATCGGCGTAGGATCGAGACAGCGGCAAGCGGCGCGCGGGGGAGCGATCCTGCCCGCGCCGCCCGGCTGGATCGATCAACCGTGGTAAAAGGAGCTGTCATGCGTGCGCTTGCCGGATTGCTGCTGTCCTTCCTTGCCCTCGCCAGTGCGCCGCCGGCAGTGGCCGCGCCGCCCGCCCCCCTGGCCACCCACCCCATCCTCGGCATCTGGCGCCTGGCCCTGCCCGAACTCCACTGCGTCGAAACCTACCGCTTCCGCGGCGACGGCACCACCCTGGTGACGAGCAAGGAAGAAATCTCCGAAAGCGAATACCGCATCCCCGACAAGCCCAGCGCCAAGGGTTTCTACAAACTCGAAGACCGCGTCACCAAGGACAATGGCAAGAAGGATTGTTCCGGCGAGATCATGAAGGTCGGCACCCAGGCCACCAATTTCGTGCGCTTCCACCCGTCGGGGGCGCTGTTCCTGATGTGTAGCGACGAGACGATGGAGGCATGCATCGGGCCGTTCGAGCGGGTGGAAGGCGAGGAGGCGTGACCGGGCGCCGGTGGCCGTGGGTTCGATGTGGGTGTATATTGCTGGGCGAATCATCATCACCCACGGAAACACATGTCCCCGGTTCTACTCTTCTGCATCCTCATCGGCTATTTCGCGCTCCTGCTCGGCGTCGCCTGGGCCACCTCCCGCAACGCCAACAACGACAGCTTCTTCATCGGTAACAAGAGCAGCAACTGGATGCTGGTCGCCTTCGGCATGGTCGGCACCACGCTCTCCGGCGCCACCTTCATCAGCGTCCCCGGCGCTGTCGGCAAGGATGCCTTCGGCTACGGCCAGATCCTGATCGGCTATATCTTCGGCTACATCGCGGTGGTCTACATCCTGCTGCCGCTGTACTACCGCCTGAAACTCACCTCGATCTACCACTACCTGGACGTGCGCCTCGGACGCCGTGCCTACCAGAGCGGCGCCGGCTTCTTCATCATTTCGCGCCTGCTCGGTTCGACCGCGCGGCTCTACCTGGTCGTGAATATCCTGCAGGCCATCATCCTCGACAGCCTGGGCGTGCCGTTCTGGCTCACCACGCTCGTGATCCTGGCCATGATCCTGATGTACACCTACCAGGGCGGCGTGAAGACCATCGTCTGGACCGACACCCTGCAGACCACCTGCATGCTGTTCGGCCTGTTCGCCTGCGCCTGGTTCCTGCTGGGCGAACTCGGCATGTCGATTCCCGAGAGCCTGAACGCGATGCAGGCCAAGGGCCTGTCGCGCATCTTCACCTGGGACTTCGACAGCCCCAATTTCTTCTGGAAGCAATTCGTTGCCGGCATCTTCATCGTGCTGACGATGACGGGCATGGACCAGGAAATGATGCAGAAGACGATTTCGGTGAAAACCCTGGCCGACTCGCAGAAAAACCTGCTGAGCCTGACGCTGGTGCTGACCGTCGTGCTCTCGTCCTTCCTGTTCCTGGGCGGCCTGCTGTACCTGTACGCGCCGCTGGCCGGCGTGACGGCAGGCGGCGACAAGATCTTCCCGGCGGTCGTGATGGGGCACCTGCCGGCGGCCGTGCAGATCATCTTCCTGATCGCGCTGGTCTCGGCCCTGTTCCCCAGCGCCGACGGCGCGATCACGGCCTTGACCTCCACCTTCTGCATCGACATCCTCGGCATCAAGCGCCGCCCCGACCTCGACGTGGCCGCCCAGGAAAGCCTGCGCCGCCGCGTCCACCTCGGCTTCGCGCTGCTGTTCCTGGTGCTGGTGCTGGGCTTCAAGGCGGTCGACGAGCCGAGCATGATCGGCGTGATCCTGAAACTGGCGGCCTATACCTATGGTCCGCTGCTGGGCCTGTTCGCCTTCGGCATGCTCACCAAGCGCAGCCTGACCGACCGCCTGGTGCCGTATGTGACGATCGGCGCGCCGATTCTTTGCGCGATCCTTGAGTTCTATCAGCAATACTTGCTCGGCAGCTATCGGCTGGGACTTGAACTGTTGATGGTCAATGGCATACTCGTATTCGTTGGTCTCTTTGCGATCTCGCACAAAGAGACGGCGGACAAAATCACCGTGACTGCTTGACCTTCCTCTTTTTAGTGGAGTTCCGATGTCTTTCAAACCCCTGAGTTCCCTGCGCCGCGGCATTGGCATGTTCTGGCGCGGCCTGGATGTGACCCGCCGCTTCGTTCTGAACAGCCTGTTCCTGCTGCTCGTGGTCGTGTTGCTGGTGGCAGTCTTCACCGGCGGCCCCAAGCCGCTCGTCTCGAAAACGGCGCTCGTGCTCGAACTGCGCGGCGACCTGGTCGAACAGCACACGGGCGGGCTGCGCGACGCGCTGCTGGCCAACGTCGGCGGCGAAGTCAAGCGGATGGTGGAGCTGCGCGACCTGCTGGTCGTGCTCGACGCCGCCGCCAAGGACAAGAACATCAGCAGCGTCTACCTGCTGCTCGATGAACTCGACGGCGGCGGCCTGGCCATGCTGCACGAGGTCGGCGCCGCGATCGACCGCGTCAAGGCGGCCGGCAAGCCCGTGATCGCCTGGGGCGGCAGCTTCGACCAGAAGCGCTACCTGCTCGCCTCGCACGCCAGCGAGGTCTATCTGCACCCGATGGGCATGGTGCTGATCGAAGGCTTTGGCCGCCACCGCAACTACTACCGCGACGCCCTCGACAAGCTGGGCGTGACGGTCAACCTGATGAAGGTCGGCACCTATAAAAGCTTTGCCGAGCCCTATATCAGCAATGGCCCGTCGCAGGCGGCGACCGAGGCGGATACCTTCCTGTACGGCGCGCTGTGGAACGGCTACACGGCGCTTGTGGAAAAGAACCGCAAGCTGCCCGCGGGCGCAGTCGCGCGCGGCATCGACCAGCTGCCGCAGATGATGGAAGCCACCGGCGGCAACGCGGCCCAGGTGGCGCTGAACCTCAAACTGATCGACGGCATCAAGACTAAGGATGAAGTGCGCGCCATGATGATCAAGCGCGGCGTGTACGACGAGTCGGCCAAGAGCTTCCGCCAGGTGTCCTTCGGCGACTACCTGGGCCGCAATCCGCAGAAGGCCTTCGGCGACGCCGTCGGCGTGATCGTCGCGGCCGGCGAGATCACCGAAGGGCAGGGCGGCCCGGGCGTGGTCGGCGGCGTCTCGACCGCCAACCAGATCCGCCGCGCGCGCGAGGACGATGCCATCAAGGCCCTGGTGCTGCGCGTCGACTCGCCCGGCGGCAGCGCCTACGGCTCGGAACTCATCCGGCGCGAACTGGAACTGACGCGCGCGGCCGGTAAACCAGTCGTGGTCTCGATGGGCAGCGTGGCCGCATCCGGCGGCTACTGGATCTCGATGGCGGCCGACGAGGTCATCGCCGACCCGGCCACGATTACCGGCTCGATCGGCGTGTTCGCCATCCTGCCGACCGCCGACAAGGTCGCCGACAAGCTGGGCGTGCGCACCGCCGGCGTGACCACCACCTGGCTGGCCGACGCCTACAACCCGCTGCGCCCGCTCGATCCGCGCTTCGGCCAGCTGGTGCAAGCCAGCATCAACAACGTCTACCGCGAGTTCACCACCCGCGCCGCCGCCGCGCGCAAGACCACGCAGGCGAAGATCGACGAAGTCGGCCAGGGCCGGGTCTGGACCGGCACGCAAGCCAAGGAGCGCGGCCTGGTCGACACGCTGGGCAGCTACGGCGACGCGCTGCGCTCGGCCGCCAAGCGCGCCAAGCTCGGCGACGACTTCCGCGTCGCCTACGTCGAGCGTCCGGGTTCGGAGTTCGAGCGCTTGCTGTCGCTGCTGGGTGTCTCGACGGCCCAGGCCATCAATATCCAGGTCAAGCTGGGCATGCTGCCGGATGCGCTGCCGGCCGGCGCCGTGGCTGGGGTGGCGAAGGACCTGGGCTGGCTGTCGGACCTGGCCGATGGCAAGAAGCCGTTTGCGGCCGTGACGCATTGCCTGTGCGAACTGCCATGACATTGAGACCTTAAGCCATGTAGCGGTTTTGTATCGGCTGTTACAAGTTGTGGGAGGGGCGCCGGATCATCCGGCGCCCTTTTTTTATCCAACTGCGCCCTACGTCGTCCTATGGTGTAAAGCGGTGTAAAGACCGGGTTTTCGGGTTGGCCAGGCGGCGTTTTTAACCGTCGCGCTATGTACGTTATGAAACATATCCCTGAGGCGGCGCGTGCTACATTCCGAGCTATTAATTGTGCATTTGTCAGCAAGCCGACATCAAGGATGAGCATGGATTCCACCGTATCGCCGAACAAGACCCCGAATCCCCCGACGCGGCCCAAAAAGCGCAGCAAGGTCATCGGCAGCATCATCGCCGTGCTGGCCATGATCGCGCTGGGGGCGCTGGCCTGGTACCTGACCCATCGCACGCCGGACGTCGGCGCTGCGGGCGGTCCCGGCGCCGCGGCGGGAGCGCGTGGCGGTGCTGGAGCCGCTTCGGGCGGCGGCCGCGGTGGCGCTGGTGGAGGCGGCAGGCGCGGCGCGCCGGCCACGACGGTTGGCGTCGCGACGGCCGAGCAGGTCGACATTCCGGTCACCTTAGAGGCCCTGGGCACGGTGAAGCCGGCAGCGGTGGCCACGGTACGGCCGCAGGTCTCGGGCGTCCTTCAGAAGATCAACTTCACCGAAGGGCAGATCGTGCGCGCGGGCCAGGTGCTGGCCACGATCGACCCGCGCCAGTCGGAAATCGCGCTGCTGCAGGCCACCGGCCAGCGCCAGCGCGACGAGGCCCAGCTGGAAAACGCGCGCCTGCTGCTGTCGCGCTACCGCACCCTGCTGGAGCAGGATTCGATCGCGCGCCAGGAAGTCGATACCCAGGCCGCGCTGGTGCGCCAGCTCGAGGCGACCGTGAAGACCGACACCGCGGCCGAAAACCTGGCGCGCCTGAACCTGAGCTATGCGCAAGTGAAGGCGCCGATCTCCGGGCGTGTCGGCCTGCGCACCGTCGACATCGGCAACCTGGTCAGCAGTGGCGACGCCAACGGCATCGCCGTGATCACCCAGTTCTCGCCGATCGACGTCGAATTCGCCGTGCCCCAGGACCAGGTGCCCGAGCTGCAGGGCCGCATCGCCCAGAACGCCAAGCTGCCCGCGATTGCGCTCGACCGCACGCGCAGCGCCACGCTCGCCAGCGGCCGCTTCGCCGCGCTCGACAACCAGGTCGACACCCAGACCGGCACCGTGCGCGCCAAGGCCAGATTCGAGAACACCGACAACAAGCTGTTCCCGAGCCAGTTCGTCAACCTGCGCCTGGAAGTGCGCACCATCGAGGATGCGGTGGTCGTGCCGGTCAACGCGATCCGTCACGGCGCCAACGGCGATTTCGTCTACGTGCTCGATCCGCAGGCGAAGACGGTGGCGCTGCGCACGGTGACGCGCGGGCAGGCCTTCGGCGACAAGGTGCAGGTGGCGACGGGGCTGAAGTCTGGCGAGCAGGTGATCACCGAAGGTGCCGACCGCCTGAAGGACGGGGCGAAGGTCACCTTGCCGGGTGACCGTCCGCAAGGCGCGGCCGCTGGCCGCCAGGGCGCGCAGGGCGCGCAGGGCGAACGTCCGCGCCGCCAGCAGCGCGAGGGAGCCGCACAATGATGGTCGTCGTAGGGTGGGCACCCCGTGCCCACGCGGATATGTGCATCGCGTTGCCCGTGGCGCGCGGCGCATATGCCCGCGTTTCAGGCAGGCGTTCGCGGAACGATCGCGAACGTAGCGAGGTGATGCCATGAGCCCCTCCGGCCCATTCATCCGCCGCCCGGTCGCCACGGCCCTGCTGATGCTGGCCATCGTCCTGGCCGGCCTGGTCGGCTATAAATTCCTGCCGCTGTCCGCGCTGCCGCAAGTCGACTTCCCGACCATCCAGGTGCAGACCCTGTACCCGGGCGCCAGCCCCGAAGTCATGGCGCGCACCGTCACGGCGCCGCTGGAACGCCAGTTCGGCCAGATGTCCGGCCTGTCGCGCATGAGTTCGACCAGCGCCGCCGGCGTCTCGGTGGTCACGCTGCAGTTCGGCCTGGGCCAGACGCTGGACGTCGCCGAGCAGGAAGTGCAGGCCGCGATCAATGCCGGCGGCTCGCTGCTGCCGGCGGACCTGCCGGCGCCGCCGGTCTACGCCAAGGTCAATCCCGCCGACGCGCCGGTGCTGACCCTGGCCATCACCTCCGACACGGTGCCGCTCACCGAAATCCAGAACCTGGTCAACACGCGCCTGGCCCTGAAAATCAGCCAGGTCTCGGGCGTGGGCCTGGTCTCGCTCTCGGGCGGCCAGCGTCCGGCCGTGCGCATCCAGGCCGACACCGAAGCCCTGGCCTCCTACGGCATGGGTCTCGATTCGCTGCGCACCGCGATCACGGCGGCGAATGCCAACAGCGCCAAGGGCAGCTTCGACGGCCCGACGCGCGCCTATGCGATCAACGCCAACGACCAGCTGGTTACCGTCGACGACTATAAAAACCTGATCGTCGCCTACCGCAACGGCGCGCCGGTGCGCCTCGATAACGTGGCGAAGGTCGTCGACAGCGCCGAGAACGTGCGCCTGGGCGCCTGGGCCAACATGAAACCGGCCATCATCCTGAACGTGCAGCGCCAGCCGGGCGCCAACGTGATCGCCACCGTGGATGCGATCAAGGAGCGCCTGCCGGAGCTGCAGGCCAGCCTGCCCGCCGCCCTGCGCCTGGACGTGCTGAGCGACCGCACCACCGGCATTCGCGCCTCGGTCGAGCACGTGCAGATCGAACTGCTGCTGGCCGTGGTGCTGGTGGTGCTGGTGATCTTCGCCTTCCTGCACAGCATCCGCGCCACCGTGATCGCCAGCCTCGCCGTGCCGATCTCGCTGATCGGTACCTTCGGCGTCATGTACCTGCTCGGCTACAGCCTGAACAACCTGTCGCTGATGGCGCTGACGATCGCCACCGGCTTCGTCGTCGACGATGCCATCGTCATGATCGAGAACATCGCGCGCTACATCGAAGAGGGCGAGAAACCGATGGCCGCCGCCATCAAGGGTGCGGCGCAGATCGGCTTTACCATCATCTCGCTGACGGTCTCGCTGATCGCCGTGCTGATTCCGCTGCTGTTCATGGGCGACGTGGTCGGCCGCCTGTTCCGCGAGTTTGCGGTGACGCTGGCGATTACGATCCTGATCTCGGGCGTGGTCTCGCTGACCCTGGTGCCGATGATGTCGGCGCGCTGGCTGCGCAGCCACGAGGAAGAAAAGCCGAGCCGCCTGGCGCAGAAGACCCAGGCCTTCTTCGACCGCGTGATCCACAAGTACGACCGCGGCCTGGACTGGGTGCTGGCGCGCCAGGGCCTGACCCTGATCGTCGCCCTGGCCACGCTGGCGCTCACCGCCTTGCTGTGGGTAGTGATCCCGAAAGGCCTGTTCCCGACCCAGGACACGGGCCAGCTGCAGGCGCGCGTCGAAGCGCGCCAGGCGATTTCGTATGCGGGCATGGCCGAGATGCAGCAGGCGGCGGCGAAAGCCATTCTCGAGGATCCGGAAGTGGAGTCTTTAGCCTCCAATGTCGGAGTCGATGCCGCCAACAATACGATGCTCCACACCGGCACCATGCTGATCAACCTGAAGCGCGACCGCGACAGCGACCAGGACGAGATCATGACGCGCCTGAAGCGCCGCGTCGCGAATGTCGCCGGCCTGACCCTGTACCTGCAGCCGACCCAGGATCTGACCATCGACGCCGAGAGTGGCCCGACCCAATACCGAGTGTCGCTGGAAGGCGCCGACAACGCCACCGTGATCGAATGGGCGCGTAAGCTCGTCGCCCGCATGGCGCAGCAGAAGCAGCTGCGCAACGTGACCACCGATGCCGGCGCGGTCGGCGCCGCGGCCGTCGTCCACATCGACCGCGACACCGCCTCGCGCCTCGGCATCACGGCGTCCAGCATCGACGATGCCCTGTACAGCGCCTTCGGCCAGCGCATCGTCTCGACCATCTTCACCGAGACCAACCAGTACCGCGTGATCCTGGAAGCGCAGCAGGACGAAGCGATGTCATTAAAGGCTCTTGGTCGCCTGCAGCTGCGTACCAGTTCCGGCGAGCCGACGCCGCTGTCGGCGGTGGCGAGCATCCGCGAGGAGCAGGCGCCGCTGCAGGTGACCCACGTGGCCCAGTACCCGGCCACGACCATCGGCTTCGACACCAGCGCAGGCACCTCGCTCGGCCAGGCGGTCGACTCCATCCGGGAAGCGGCCGCGGAGATCAAGATGCCGGCCTCCGTCACGCTGACCTTCCTCGGCGCATCCGGCGCCTACGAGAACTCGCTGTCCAACCAGCTGTGGCTGATCCTGGCGGCGGTGGTCTGCGTCTACATCGTGCTGGGCGTGCTCTACGAGAGCTACATCCACCCGCTGACCATCCTCTCGACCCTGCCGTCCGCCGGCGTCGGCGCGCTGCTGGCGCTGTGGATCACGGGGCAGGGGCTGGGCGTGATCGGCATCATCGGCATCATCCTCCTGATCGGCATCGTCAAGAAGAACGCGATCATGATGATCGACTTCGCGATCGAGGCCGAGCGCGACGAGGGGAAATCTCCGCTCGATGCGATTCGCCAAGCCGCGCTGCTGCGCTTCCGCCCGATCCTGATGACGACCCTGGCCGCGCTGTTCGCCGCCGTGCCGCTGATGTTCGGCTGGGGCGAGGGCGCCGAGCTGCGGCGTCCATTAGGTTTGGCCATCTTCGGCGGCCTGATCGTCAGCCAGCTGCTCACGCTGTTCACCACGCCGGTGATTTACCTGGCATTCGACCGCGTCTCGCGCCGCTGGAGCGGCAAGGCCCCAGGCAAGCCACGAGAGATCAAGGCATGAACCTGTCGAAGCCTTTCGTCCAGCGTCCGATCGCGACCGTCCTGCTGACGCTCGGGCTGGCCCTGGCCGGCATCGGCGCCTTCTTCGTGCTGCCGGTCTCGCCGCTGCCGCAGGTCGACTATCCGACCATTTCGGTGTCGGCCTCGCTGCCGGGCGCCAGTCCAGAGACCATGGCCAGCAGCGTTGCGACGCCGCTCGAGCGGCGATTGGGTACGATCGCCGGGGTCAACGAGATGACCTCGAACTCGGGCAGCGGCTCGACCCGCGTCAGCCTGCAGTTCGACCTGAACCGCAAGATCGATGCCGCCGCGCGCGAAGTGCAAGCCGCGATCAACGCCGCGCGCGCCGATCTGCCGTCGACCTTGCGCAGCAACCCGACCTACCGCAAGGCCAATCCCTCGGACCAGCCGGTGATCATCCTGGCACTGACCTCGAAGAGCCGCACGCCCGGCCAGATCTACGACTCCGTGTCGAACATCGTGCAGCAGCGCCTGGCCCAGGTGCCGGGCGTGGGCGAAGTCGAGATCGGCGGCGGTTCGCTGCCGGCCGTCCGCGTGGAACTCAACCCGTATTCGCTGAACCGCTACGGCGTCTCGGCCGAGGACGTGCGCGCCGCCATCCAGTCGAGTAATCCGAACCGTCCGAAAGGCGCCCTGGAGGGCAACGGCAACCGCCTGCAAATTTACTCTCAGGCCGATACCCCGACCAATGGCCGCACGGCTGCCGACTACCGCGGCCTGGTGGTCGCCTGGCGCGACGGCGCCGCGATCCGCCTGCAGGACGTGGCCGACGTCATCGACGGCCCGGAAAACATCAACACCCTCGGCCTGTTCAACGGCGAGCCGGCTGTGATCGTGCTGGTCACGCGCCAGCCCTCGGCCAACGTCATCGAGACGGTGGACGGCGTGCGCGCGCTGCTGCCGTCCCTGCAGGCGCAGCTGCCGGGCGACGTCACCCTGCAGGTGGCCTCGGACCGCACCAACTCGATCCGCTCCTCTCTGCACGAGATCGAATTCACGCTCCTGATCTCGATCCTGCTGGTGGTGCTGGTGGTGAGCGTGTTCCTGCGCAGCGTGCGCGCCACCGTCATCCCGGCGGTGGCAACCGTGGTCTCGCTGCTGGGCACCTTCGGCGCCATGTACCTGCTGGGCTTCAGCCTGAACAACCTGTCGCTGATGGCGCTGACGGTCGCCACCGGCTTCGTCGTCGACGACGCCATCGTGGTGCTGGAAAATACGGCGCGCCACATCGAATCGGGCATGGACCGCATGCAGGCGGCCCTGGTCGGCGCGCGCGAAGTCGGTTTTACGGTGCTCTCGATCAGCCTCTCTCTGGTGGCGGTGTTCATTCCGCTGCTGTTCATGGGCGGGCAGGTCGGACGCCTGTTCCGCGAGTTCGCGGTGACGCTGTCGGCCGCGGTGATGATCTCGCTGGTGATCTCGCTGACCACGACGCCGATGATGTGCGCCTGGCTGCTGAAGAAGGGCCACACCATCGAACGCCAGCCGGGCCGCCTTGCACGCTGGTCCGAGGCCGGTTTCAGCTGGCTGCTGCGCGTGTACGAGCGTTCGCTCGACTGGGCGCTGGGCAGCATGGCGCTGGTGATGCTCATCCTCGTGTTCGTGATCGGCCTGAACGTCTACCTGTTCTCGGCCGCGCCCAAGGGCTTCTTCCCGCAGCAGGACACGGGCCAGATCAGCGGCGGCATCCGCGCCGACCAGAGCATCTCCTTCCAGGCCATGCAGCAGAAGATGCGCCAGCTGGTCAACATCATCAAGCGCGATCCGGCGGTCGACACGGTGGTCGGCTTCACCGGCGGCGGCCGGGCAGGGGGCGGCTTCATGTTCATCAACCTGAAGCCCGCGTCCGAGCGCACGGATAAAGGCCAGGCCGTGATCGCGCGCCTGCGGCCGAAACTCGCGCGCGTGACGGGCGTCTCGCTGTTCCTGAACCCGGTGCAGGACCTGCGCATGGGCGGGCGCTCCAGCAACTCGACTTACCAGTACACGCTGAAAAGCGACAACGCCGAGGACCTGAAAGCCTGGGCCGGCAAGCTGGCCGACGCCATGAAGCGTCAGCCGCAGCTGGTCGACGTCGATACCGACCAGGCCGAGAACGGCGTCGAGATGTACGTCACCATCGACAAGGCGACGGCCGCGCGCCTGGGAATCAATACGCGCGACGTCGACAACGCCCTGTACAACAACTTCGGCCAGCGCAAAGTATCGAACATCTATGATGAGCTGAACCAGTACAGCGTGATCATGGGCGTGGCGCAGAAATATGCGCAGACGCCGGAAGCGCTGAACGATGTGTACGTGCCGGCCAAGCCGGCGGGCGGCGGCACGGCGTCCGGCAGCACCACGACCACTGTCGCGGCTGCGACGACCGGCGCAGCCGCGAGCGGCACCACCACCGGCAACGGCACGCCGGCGCCTGCTTCGACCCTGACGGCGACGCGCGACGCCTCCGGCGGCTCGGCCCTGTCCAGCAGCGCGACCACGATGGTGCCCTTGTCCGCCATTGCCAGCTTCGCCGAAAGCTCGACGCCCACTTCCGTCAACCACCAGGACGGCGAACTCGCGACCACGGTGTCGTTCAACCTGGCCGAAGGCGCCAACCTCGAAGACGGCAAGGCGGCGGTCAAACAGGCCGAAGCCGACATCGCCATGCCCTCGAATGTGCGCGGCAGCTTCCAGGGCACGGCGCGCGCGGCCGAGGAATCGAACAAGGAACAGCCGCTGCTGATCCTGGCGGCCATCGTCGTGATCTACATCGTGCTCGGCATCCTGTACGAAAGCCTGATCCACCCGATCACGGTGCTGTCCACGCTGCCCTCGGCCGGCGTCGGCGCCGTGCTGGCGCTCCTGATGTTCAACATGGAGTTCTCGATCATTGCGCTCATCGGCGTCTTCCTCCTGATCGGCATCGTCAAGAAGAACGCGATCCTGATTATCGACTTCGCGCTCGACCTCGAACGCTCGAAGGGCGTCTCGGCTCTGGAAGCCGTGCGCGAAGCCTGCCTGCTGCGCTTCCGCCCGATCCTGATGACGACCCTGGCCGCGGCGCTGGGCGCGCTGCCGCTGGCGATCGGCTTCGGCGAAGGCTCCGAACTGCGCCAGCCGCTGGGCATCGCCATCATCGGCGGCCTGATCGCGAGCCAGCTGCTCACCCTGCTCACCACGCCGGTCGTCTACGTCCTGCTCGATAAATTGCGCCGCCCGACCACTGGCGAGCGCGAACTGGCGCGCCATCCGATCGAGGACGAAGCCGTTCCTTCCATTTCACGATGAGTCATCCCATGCAGAAAACCACGCCGCTCCGACTGACCTTGCTGGCTTTCGCCCTCAGCCTCGCCGGCTGCGCCGTCGGTCCGACCTACCAGCGCCCAACGACGCCCGAACCGGCCGCCTTCAAGGAGCTCGCGGGCTGGGTGCCGGCGGCGCCCGCCGACGCGCTGGAGCGCGGACCGTGGTGGCAGCTGTTCGGCGACCCGACACTCGACGCGCTCGCTGCGAGCGTCGAGGTCTCGAACCAGAACGTGGCGGTGGCGGTAGCCAACTATGCGCAGGCGCGCGCCGCCGTGCAGCAGGAACGCGCATCCCTGTTCCCGACGGTCTCGCTGAACCTCTCGGGCGACCGCGCCGGCGTGCGCGGGCAGGGCGCCGACAACAGCTACCGCGCCAACCTGGGCGGCAGCTGGGAACCGGACGTCTGGGGCCGCCTGCGCGCCGGCGTGACCGCAGCCCAGGCGGGCTTTGATGCCAGCGCGGCGGACCTGGCCAGCGCACGGCTCTCGGCCCAGGGCGAGCTGGCCTCGAACTACTTCACCATCCGCGCGCTCGACGCCCAGCGCGCGCTGCTCGAACGGACCATCGCCGGCTACGAGCGCGAACTGCAGATCACCACGAACCGCTTCAACGTCGGCATCGCCGCCCGCACCGACGTGCTGCAGGCCCAGACCCAGCTTGCCAGCGCCAAGGGCGACGCGCTGACGCTGGCGCGCCAGCGCGCCCAGTTCGAGCATGCGATCGCGATCCTGGTCGGCAAGGCGCCGAGCGACTTCGCGCTCGCGCCGACGCCGGACTGGCGCGTGACGGTACCGGAGGTGCCGGTCGGCGTGCCGGCCACGCTGCTGCAGCGCCGCCCGGACATCGCTGCCGCCGAACGCGACGTCGCCGCCGCCAACGCCGAAATCGGCATCGCGCGCGCGGCCTACTTCCCGAACATCGGCTTATCGGGCTCGCTCGGCACCGGCGGCAGCCGCGTGGGAGATTTGTTCTCGGCCTCGAACGCCGCCTGGTCCTTCGGCCTGTCGGCGGCGCAGTCGATCTTCAACGCCGGCGCCACCCGCGCCGCCGTGGCGGGCGCCGAGGCGCGCCACCAGGCCGCTGTCGCGCGCTACCGCCAGACGGTATTGAACGCCTTTGCCGACGTCGAGGACCAGCTGACGGCCACCCGCGTGCTGGCCCAGCAGCAGGACCTGCGGCGCCAGGCATCCGAGGCGGCCGACCTGGTCGAGCAGCAGATCATGAACCGCTATCGCGCAGGGCAGGTGGGGTACACGGAAGTGGTGCAGGCCCAGGTCACGGCCCTGAACGCGCGCCGCGCGCTGGTGCAGGTGCAAAGCGACCGCCAGACGGTCGCGGTCAGCCTGATCCAGTCGCTGGGCGGCGGCTGGCAGGCGGGTAGTCAACCTTGAAGTCCGGGCGTTCGTCTCCAGCTTGAGTTGTCGATTACTCAAGCGGGACTTCTCATGTTCTTCATTCGCCATCCGAAGCCTGTCGTCGACGGCCGCGCCGTTGCGGTGCAGGTCGTGCAGCAGAAGGCCGCCAGGACACCGGCCGCGAACGTGCTCGTCGCCGCGGAACTCCAGCCGCACAGTACTAACGTGCCGACGTCCGCCGAGACGGATGTCCCGATAAAGGATCAGTAGTCCCGCTCGCGCCGGCGCAGCAGCTGCCACCCAAGCACGCCCAGCGCCAGCCCGGCGCCGACCATCAGCGCGGTATTCTGCTGCGACGCGCCCTGGCGCTGGCCGCTGTGGATGCCGCTCGCGCCGCGCTCAGGTTCGTACAGCGCGCCAGCCGTGTCGCCGGTACGGTCGGCGCGCTTCGACCAGGCGTCCATGAAGCGGCCCAGCAGCATCGCGGGCAGGGGCGCGGCCAGCTCGCTGACTTTCATCAGCGCGGCAGGCGCGCCGATCACGGTCGTGTCGCGAGGCTGGCTCGCAAGGCCCACGACGGCGTCGGCCACTTTTTCCGGCGCCAGCGTGCCAGGCGGGTAGGACAGTTTCGCGCCAGTGTAATTCGCCGCGTGCCGGAAGCCCGGCGTGTCCACAAAAGTAGGGTAGACGTCGCAGATATGGATGTCCGGATGTTCGCGCAGTTCGGCGCGCAGGGCTTCGCTGAAGCCGCGCAGGCCGAACTTGCTGGCCGCATAGGCCGCCGAATAAGGCGAGGCCACGAAGCCGCCGAAGGAAATCATGTTGACCCAGATGCCGTGGCCCTGGCGCTGGAAGACCGGCAGCACGGCGTGCGCGTCGTGCATGTGGCCGAGCAGGTTCGCTTCGATCACGCGCCGGTGGTCCTCCAGCGGCACCTCGGCATACTTGCCGACCACGCCGATGCCGACGTCGCTGAACCACAGGTCGATCTCGCCCAGAATATCCTGCGCTTCGAGGGCGAAGGCGGCGACTGCCTGCGGGTCGGTGACGTCGAGCACGCGCACCTCGGCGCTGCCGCCGGCTTCGCGGCACTGGCGGGCGACCTCGTCGAGCCCCTCCTTGCCGCGCGCGGCGAGGACCAGCATGGCGCCGTCCCTGGCGAACGCGATGGCGGTGGCGGCGCCGATGCCGCTGGAAGCGCCGGTGATGACGACGCGGGTCGTGGTGGGATTCATTGTGCTCGCCTTTCCGGGTTATCGATTATGGGGTTCATGGTGCCCCAATTACCCCGATCCCGGTCGCACGGCTCGACGCTAGCCGGCGTCCACGGGCACCGCCTCCACCGCCTCGCCGCGCCGCGCCCACTTCTGCGCCAGCACCGCGCACACCATCAGCTGGATCTGGTGGAACAGCATCAGCGGCAGGATGATCATCCCCAGCGCCGACGGCGCGAACAGCACCTTCGCCATCGGCACGCCGCTGGCCAGGCTTTTCTTCGAGCCGCAAAAGATGATCGTGATCTCGTCCTCTTTCGAAAAACCGAGGCGGCGGCTGGCCCAGGCCGACAGCCCCAGCGCCACGGCCAGCATCACGCAGGACAGCACCGTCAGCACGAGCAGCGCCGTGCCGGAGATGTGCTGCCACAGTCCTTCGTTGACGGACTCGCTGAAGGCCATGTAGACCACCAGCAGGATCGAGCCCTGGTCGACATAGCGCAGCACCGGCTTGTGGCGGTCGATGAAGGCGCCGATCCAGGGCCGCAGCAGCTGGCCGGCGATAAAGGGGAGCAGCAGCTGCTCGACGATCTTCCAGATCTGGTCCAGGCCGGATCCGCCGCTTGCCTGCGCGCCCTGGACCACCAGGGTGCCGACCAGCAGCGGCGTGAGGAAGATGCCGAGGAAGTTCGAGGCCGTCGCGCTGCAGACGGCGGCGGCGACGTTCCCGCGCGCCAGCGCCGTGAAGGCGATCGAGGACTGCACGGTGGAAGGCAGCACGCAGAGGAACAGGATGCCCATGGTGAGTTCTGGCGTGAGGAGGCTGAGCGCCAGCGGCTCGATGGCCAGGCCCATCAGCGGGAACATGACGAAGGTCGCGGCCAGCACCAGCAGGTGCAGGCGCCAGTGGGTGAGGCCCGCGACCAGGGCTTCGCGCGAGAGCTTGGCGCCGTGCAGGAAGAACAGCAGGCCGATGGCCAGCGTGGTGACGTGACCCAACACGACGGCGGCGTCGCCGCTGGCGGGCAGCACGCTGGCCAGCAAAACCATGACCATCAGTCCGATGGTGAAGGCGTCGAGCGCGAGGCGGCGTGCGGTGGTGGAGAGGAGAGTGGCGATACGTCCCATGGTTGCGGCGGGCCCGGCAAGGAAAAAATCTATTCTAGCCGCAAGGGCTGATCTGTTGTTGGCGGCCCACTCCGGTGCGATGGATTGGCAGAGAGGCAATGAATACTGCTAAACTGCAATATTCGCGCCTATTGAACGCGCTCGACCAACCGGATACCCGACCATGAAGACTCTCGTACGCGCCGCCCTGATTTCCGCCACCGTGTTCAGCGGCGCTTGCGCCCATGCCTCGGTCATCACCGTCACGCCGGACGACCTCGGCACCGGCCTGAACAAGTGGAACGTGGCGAACGTTCGCGAGAGCAGCAGCGCGGCGATCACGGGCACGGCTGCGCGCAGCGGCAACGGCTCGGTCGAGATGTCGCTGGCGAACGGCAGCGGCAAGGCCGACTATGTCTACAGCTGGGGTTACGTCGAAGGCCGCACGCTCGGCAATCTCGATGCGCTGAGCTACGACTGGCTGCGCAGCAGCGGCGGTTCGGCCCCGGCCCACCTGCAGCCGGCGCTGCGCCTGAGCTACGACGCCGACGGCGACATCGCCACCACGGCCGATCGCGGCTACCTGGTCTGGGAACAGGTCTACAACGGCGGCGGCCTGGTCGAGGACCGCTGGACCACCAGCGACATCCTGGGCGGGAACTTCTGGATGCGCCAGTTCAGCCCGGGCAATACGGTGGAGCGCTACGACGTGTCGCTGGCCGAATGGATCGACGGCCCGCGTCCCGGCGCCCCGGCCGACCGCCTGGGCGCGAACACCGCCATCCTCGGCATCGAGTTCGGTATCGGCTCGGGCTGGAACGGCAGCTTCGCCGGCTTCGTCGACAACCTGACGGTCGGCTTCAAGGGCCAGGGCACGACCACCTGGAACTTCGAGACGCGCCGCAGCGACGTGCCGGAGCCGGGCAGCTTCGCGCTGCTGGGCCTCGGACTGGCGGCCGTCGCCGCGGCCCTGGGCAAGCGCAGGAAGGGTTGAGCCGCGAGGCGCCGCGGTCCATGCCCGAACGCGCGTATTGACCGCAAAAAATCGATTTCCCGGCCTTGCCAACCGGGCTATACTCCCCGCTTGTTTTTACTTGTCAATCGGGGTCCACCTTGTTCAAAACGATCGTTCTTCCTGTCGCTCTCCTGGGCGCCGCAGCCGGCGCCATGGCCGACGAAGGCCAGTGGCAGCCGCACCAGCTGCCGCAGCTGAAATCCGAACTGAAACGCATCGGCATCACGATGCCGGCCGAGAAGCTGGCCGATTTGTCGAAGCATCCGATGAGCGCGATCGTCTCGCTGGGCGGCTGCTCTGCCTCCTTCGTGTCGCCCGACGGCCTGGTGGTCACCAACCACCACTGCGGCTACGGCGCGGTGCAGCGCAATTCGACTCCGGAAAAGAACTACATCGTCGACGGCTTCCTCGCCAGGACCCGCGCCGAGGAACTGCCGGGCGGCCCGAGCTCGCTGGTCTACGTGACCGAGAAAGTCGAGAACGTGACCGACCGCGTGCTCAAGGACCTCGGTCCGAACCTGACCGGCCGCCAGCGCAACGAGGCGATCTCCTCGCGCATCAAGGCCCTGACCGCCGAATGCGAGAGCGACAAGGCCTATCGCTGCTCGGTGCCGGCCTTCCACCGCGGCCTCGAGTACTACCGCATCAAGCAGCTGATGATCCGCGACGTGCGCCTGGTGTATGCGCCCTCGGACAAGATCGGCAACTTCGGCGGCGACATCGACAACTACGAGTGGCCGCGCCAGACCGGCGACTTCACCTTCCTGCGCGCCTACGTCGGCCCGGACGGCCGCCCGGCCGACCCGTCGCCGAACAACGTGCCGTATAAGTCGAAGGACTTCCTGGTCGTCTCGGCCGAAGGCCTGAAAAACGGCGATCCGATCCTGCTGGCCGGCTACCCGGGCCGCACCAGCCGCTACAAGCTGCCCTCGGAGATCCGCTTCGCGCGCGACGTCGACCTCCCTGGCCGCGTGTCCACCATCACGGCCGACCTCGACGTGATCGCATCAGCCACCAAGGGCAACGCCGCCTGGGACGTGCGCTACGCCAGCGTCGCGAAAAGCCTGAACAACGTGCTGAAGAAGAGCCAGGGCCTGCTGGACGGCTTCGCGCGCAAGGACATCGCCGCGATCAAGGACGTGCAGGATGCGGAATTCCGCGGCTGGTACGGCAAGAACGGCAAGGGCTCCACGCTGCTGGCCGACCTCGACGCGGTGATCGCCGCCGACATGGCGCTGTCGCGCGAAGAGGGCGCCTATGCGGAAGCCACCCACAGCGACCTCTTGAGGAGCGCGCGCCTGATGTACCGCCTGGCCCAGGAACGCCAGAAGCCGGACGCCGAGCGCGATGCCGCTTACCAGGAACGCAACCTCTCCTTCATCAAGGCGCGCGTGAGCGGCCTCGATAAATCCTTTGTCGCACAGGTCGACCAGGCGCGCTATGCCGCGGCCCTGAACCGCTATGCGAAGATCGACCAGAAGCTGCGCCCGCAGGGCCTGGACGCGCTGCTGCCGAACGCGGCTAACCTCGCGTCCCTGTACCAGACGACCGAACTGGGCGACACCAACAAGCGCCTGGCCTGGATCGGCAAGGACGTCGCCGCCTTCCAGCAGTCGAACGATCCGTTCATCCAGCTTGCCGTGCGCATGAACGACGTCGCCAAGAGCCTGGAAGAGCGCCGCAAGGAAGTCGATGGCAACCTCGATCGCACCATCCCGCAGTACATGGCGGCCGTCATCGCGTACAAGAAGTCGCAAGGCAAGCCGGTGTATCCGGACGCGAACTCGACCCTGCGCGTGACCTACGGCACCGTGTCGCCGTATTCGCCGCGCGACGGCCTGGTGAAAGGTCCGTTCACGACCGTCGAGGGCATTGTCGAGAAGGCGACCGACAAGGATCCGTTCCTGGTTCCGGCCGCACTGACCGAAGCCGTCAAGGCCAAGCGCTACGGCGTGTTCAAGGATCCGGTGCTGAACACGGTGCCGGTGAACTTCCTGTCGAGCGCGGACACCACCGGCGGCAACTCCGGTTCGGCCGTGATGAACAAGCGCGGCGAACTGGTCGGCCTGAACTTCGATTCGACCTATGAGTCGATCACCAAGGACTGGTACTTCGACACCGCGATCACGCGCGCGATCCACGTCGACATCCGCTACATGCTGTGGGTGATGAAGGAAGTCGACCATGCCGACAACCTGCTCAAGGAAATGACGATCAAGTATCCGAAGAAGTAATCACGATCGCTTGAACGCAGCCGCAGCCGGAGAAATCCCGCTGCGGCTTTTTTGTAGGGGTGGGCGAGGCCAATGGCCTCGGCCACGGTTTCACCGGGCGCCCCGTGCCCACCAGCGGGCCCGCGAACGTCACCGGTGGGCACGGAGCGCCCACCCTACGGCATTCACGCGGTCTCCAGTACCCCCGTAAACCGGATATCGAAGCGTGTTTCGCCCTCGCCCGTCGCCGCGAGCGAGTATGCGAAACCGTGACGGTTGAGGACCTCGCGCACGAACATCAGGCCAATGCCCTGGCCGCCGCGCTTGGTGGTGAAGAAGGGCGTGAACAGCCGGCGCGGCGCCACCTGGCCGAGCAGGTCGGCCGAATCGGACACGGACAGCACGGCCGCGCCATCCCTGGCTTCCAGCGCCAGGTGCACGTGGCCGCCGGGCACGCCGAGCGACTGGCGCGCCTGGACCGCCTCGATCGCGTTTTTGACGACGTTGAGCAGCGCCTGTTCGATCAGCTGGGCATCCATCGGTATCGGGCCGGGATCGCTGCAGACCTGCCAGCGCAGCTCGATGCCGCGCGCGGCGCAGGCTTCGCGATTGAGCCACAGGATGTCGTCGACGATGGCGCGCAGACTGGCCGGACGCAGTTCCGGCTCCGGCATCTTGACCACGCGCGTAAAGCGGTCGATAAAGTCGCCGAGGCTGACGTTGCGGCGCCGGACGGCGTCGATGGCCGTGGAAAAATCGGCGGCGTCGGATGCGGCCAGCTGGCCGCCGTAGAACAGCAGCGAGTCGAGCACCGAACAGGTCGCGGCCACGGTGTTGTTGACCTCATGGGCCAGCACCCGCACCAGTTTGGCGTAGGTGGCGCGCTCCGAATCTTCGAGTTCTTCGGTCAGCTCTTCGACCAGCAGGAAGGAGCGCGCAAAACCGCGGTCGTAGAACTGGCCGCGCTGGGCGCGGTAGCGGCGACCGTCGAGGTCGGTCAGCAGGCGGCTTTCGCCCGCCGCCAGCGTCTCGAGCTGATTGATCAGGTCGAGACGGCGTGCGTGCTCGCGCGGCGCAACGGCACCCTGCGCCAGGAAGTGCGCAAGCGGCTTCCCCTGCGGCTGTTCCAGTCCCAGCAGCTTGACGGCGCTGGCGTTCACCAGGCTGATCGCGCCGTCGAAGTCGAACACGATCACCGCGCCGGGCGTCGCTTCCAGCAGGCGGTCGAGCAATCCCTGCTGCTCGCCCACCATCAGGCGCTCGCGGTGCAGCGCGGCCAGCATCGCATTGAACATCGCCACCAGTTCGCCCAATTCCCCCGGCCCGGGCGGCGCCAGGCGGTTGGCGTAGTGCTGGTCCTGCAGCAGGTCGTGAAAGCGCCGCGTATAGTCGAGCGGCTCGAGCGCGCGTTTCAGCAGGCGCCAGCCGAGGGCCAGGCTGGCCAGCAGCAGCAGTTCGGCGCCCACGAACAGCAGCGGGCGCTCCGGCAGCAGCAGGAAGGCGCAGGCGAGGGGGGCGAGGTGAATGGCGAGGATGTAGGCGCCGAGCCGGCGGCGCAGGCTCACGCGCCGGCCTCGCCGCGCGTCTCGCCGCCCCCGTCGCCGGCGTCGCCGAGGCCGTGGCGCTCGAGACGCCGATACAAGGCCGTGCGCGACAGGCCGAGCGCCTTGGCCACGCGCGAGATGTTGCCGGTGTGCTGGGCCAGCGCCTGCTCGATCATGTGGCGTTCGACCTGCTCCAGCGTCATGCCGTCCACGCCCAGGCGCGCGTTGCCGCCCGCCGCGCCGGCTTCGTCGAGCTGGCCGGCGTGGATGAAATCGGCCTGGGTCAGCTGGGCCTTGTCGACCAGCAGCAGCGTGCGTTCCAGCGTCTGCTTCAACTGGCGGATGTTGCCGGGCCAGGGCTGGCTCGACAGCCAGTCGAGCGCGCCGTTGGTGAGCGTGACTTCACCGAGTCCGTAGCCGGCGGCCACGTTGGCGGCGATGTGGCGCGCCAGCAGCGGGATGTCGCTGCGGCGCTCGCGCAGCGGCGGCAGGCGGATCGTGATCAGGTTCAGGCGGTAGAACAGGTCTTCCCGGAACTCGCCGGCGGCAACCAGTTCGGCCAGCTCGCGGTTGGTGGCCGACACCACGCGCACGTCGGCCTGTTCGCTGCGGCTGGCGCCGACCGGCTGGTAGCGCCCGTCCTGCAGCACGCGCAGCAATTTGACCTGGTCGGCGCGATTGAGTTCGCCGATCTCGTCGAGGAACAGGGTGCCGCCCTCGGCGCTCGCCACATGCCCCTTGCGGTCGCTGCGCGCATCGGTGAAGGCGCCGCGCACGTGGCCGAACAATTCGCTTTCGAACAGGGTCGGGGTGATCGCGCCCATGTTGATCTTGACGATGGCCTGCGCGGCGCGCGGGCTGTTGCGGTGGATGGCGTCGGCCACCAGTTCCTTGCCGGTGCCGCTCTCGCCCAGGATCATGACCGGGGCGCGGGTGCGCGCGACCTGGCCGATGGTGACGAGCACGCGCAGAAGCTTCGGGTGCTCCCCGACAAGGCCGCCGAAATCGAACTGGGCGTCGAGCGCGCGCCGCGTCGGGCCGCCGGCGGACGAATCGAGTGCGAGCGTGGCGCGCACCAGTTCGATCAGCTGCGTGTTGTCCCAGGGCTTGGTGAAGAAGTTGACGGCGCCGGCCTTGATGCCGGCCACCGCCAGGTTGATCGAGCCCCAGGCCGTCATCAGGAGCACCGGCACGGCCGGGTGGCGCTCGCGGATTCGAGCCAGCAGGGCCAGGCCTTCCTCGCCGTCGGTCTGCAGCGAGAAGTTCATGTCCTGCAGGACCAGGTCCACGCTCTCGCGCGCCAGCAGATCGAGCGCTTCCACAGCGCTGGCGGCGCGCAGCGGTTCGAAACCGGATTGCTTGAGCAGCAGGGCCAGCGAAACCAGGACCGCGCCGTCGTCGTCGACGACGAGGATGCGCGCAGGAGAGGAGATGTGCATCGTAGTCTTTTTATCGGGCTATTCGTAGTGCAGCGCTTCGGTCGGGGACAGGCGGCTGGCGCGCCATCCCGGATACACCGCGCACAGCAAGGATAGCAGATAGATCACGGCCATCGACAGCAGGGCGGCGCCGAGGAATACCGGCCAGTTCAGGCTTTCCCCAAAGGCGCCGGTCAGGGGCAGCTGCACCAGCAGGGCCAGGCCGAACACGATCGCGATCGAACTGAGCATGAACTGCTCGGCCACGATCTGGCGGTAGATGTCGGCGGCGCCGGCGCCGATCGCGCGGCGCAGGCCGATCTCGGGAATGCGCTGGGTGGTGTTCTGCCACAGCGCGCCGAACAGGCCGAAGGCGACCATCAGCAGCATGAAGCCGGCGATGATGCCGATCACGATCAGCGGCACGGTCTGCGTGCGGATCATCGAGGCGCGGCTGCTCGACAGGGGCGCGATCTGGAACGACCAGTCGTTGCGGATCAGTTTCAGGCGCGCGTTCAGGCGCCGTTCGAAGTCGCGGGCGGTGCCGGCCCTGACCTTGAGCAGCATGATCCGCGCGTCGTTGTCGTTCTTGCCCGCTTCCAGGCGCATGAAGGCGAAGTTGACCGGTCCCGCCAGTTCGCCTTTGGCGCGGTAGGCGTCGACCACGCCGACCACGCGGTAGGCCTGTGCCGGCGCCGCACCTTCGCCCTCGATGAACAGCTGGCCCAGCGCGCGCTCGCCCGGGAACATGGCCTCGGCCATGCGGCGGTTGATGACGACAGGGCGCTGCGCGCTGCCGTTGTCGAGCTGCGAGAACCAGCGGCCCTCGACCAGGTTCAGGCCGAGGACCGCCGCGAGCTTGTCGTCGGCTTCGGCCAGCTCGGTCGGCACCTCCCGGCTGCCGGCCTTGCGCCGCATGTCGCCGGACATGGTCGACATCGAATACGGCTCGATATTCGTGAACGCGACGCCGCCGACCTCCGGCAGTTCGGCAAGGCCGCGCCGGAAGCTGTCGTAGACGGCGTCGTCGAAGCGCTGCTTGCCGTTGTCGCCGGGCTGGATCGCGACCGACCAGACGTCGGCGCCCTCGAAGCCCAGCGGCATGCGGTACAGCTGCAGGTAGCGCAGGCCGAAGGCGGCCACGGCGAAGACGATGGCGAATGCGAGCAGGATCTCGAGGCTCAGCATCAGGTTCCTGGACTTGCGCTTCCAGGTCAGTTTCAGCAAATGGCGGAACATCAGACGGCTCCCTTCAGGGCATGGACGGGATCGAGGCGCGACATCTTCCAGGCGGGCAGGACGCCGGAAAGGAGGCCGAAGACGGTGGCGATCAGCATGCCCCAGCCGAAGACGGCCAGGTTCAGGTCGACTCGCAGGTAGGGAATCAGCCCGGCGCTTTCCAGCCAGGCCAGCACGCCGGCGGTGGCCGCCAGCGCGATCAGGCCGCCCGCCAGGCAGAGCAGGACGTTCTCGACCACGAACTGCACGGCGAGCTGGCGGCTTGTGGCGCCGAAGGCCTTGCGTACGCCGATTTCCGAACGCCGCTCCAGGATGCGGCCGGTGTTCAGGTTGACCAGGTTCAGCGCGGGCAGCAGCATGAAGAGCAGCATCGCCACCGCGATCGTCGCCAGCACCTTGCCGGCGCCGGAGTCGGGCGTCTCGCCGCTGTTGGTGAGGATGCGCGAGAAGAGGTCGAGCTTGCCGTCGGCCCAGAAGCGCATGGTCTTCCATGCTTTCGGATCGTCGTGCACGACGCTCCTGGAGATGCGCGCGACCTCGTCGCGGATGCGCGGCAGGTCGGCGGCGCTGTCGGCCAGCACCAGCGCGGTGAACATGCCGGTCAGTTCCTTGCGGTAGTCGCTGGAAGCGAAGGTGGAGATCGGCGCCCAGATGTCGGCATAGGCATTCAGGTGCATCGCGTCCTCGACCACGCCCACCACTTCGAATACCTGGCCGCCGACGTCGATGCGCTGGCCCAGCGCCGCTTTCGGCGCGCCTGGGAACAGGCGGCGCGCGCTGGATGCGTTGAGCACCGCGATCATGCGCCCGGCGGCATCGTCCGCCGCGGTGGGCAGGCGCCCGGCCAGCAGCGTGAAGTCGAGCACTTTCCAGTAGTCGGCATCCGCGCGGCGCAGCTTCAGTTCGCTGACATTGGGACCCTGGTACACCGAGACCGAGGAGGGCAGGGTGACGGCGGCGACGCGCTCGACGCCAGGCATGGGCTTGAGGTATTTCTCGATCAGCTTATAGCCCAGCGGCGTATTGCTGACGCGGTTGCCGCCCGGGCTTTCCATGCGCATCATGAACACCTGCAGGAAGCGCTCGCTCTTGCCTTCGACGCCGGACGGGCGGAAGGCCGTTTCCAGCAGCGAGGCGATCACCATCAGCACGACCAGGGTCAGCACGATGCACAGCAAGTTGATCGCCGTGAACAGCTTGCGACGCATGAAGACCTTCCACGCGGTGAGGAGGTAGTTGCGGAACATGGCTTCTCCTTACGCGACCAGCTGGCCGTCGAACACGCGCACGATGCGGTTGGTGCGGCGCGCCTCGCGCTCGTCGTGGGTGACCATCACGACCGTCGTGCCCTCCTGGTTCAGCTTGAGCAGGATGTCCATCACTTCCTCGCCCATCTTGCTGTCGAGGTTACCGGTCGGCTCGTCGGCCAGCAGCACCTGCGGCTGGCCGACGATGGCGCGCGCGATCGCCACGCGCTGCTGCTGGCCGCCCGAGAGCTGGTTCGGATAGTGGTCCATGCGCGCGCCCAGGCCGACCTTTTCCAGCGCCTCGCGCGCCAGGCGGCGCCGTTCGCCGGCCGCCATCTTGCGGTACAGGAGCGGCAGTTCGACGTTGTCGATCACGCGCAGGTCGGAAATCAGGTGGAAACTCTGGAAGATGAAGCCGAAGGTGCTGTTGCGCAGATTGGCGACCTGCTTGTCGCGGTAGCGCGTGATCGGAATGCCTTCGACTTCGACGCTGCCCTGGCCGGGCCGGTCGAGCAGGCCGATCAGGTTCAGCAGCGTGCTCTTGCCGCAGCCGCTGGGGCCCATCATGGCGACGAATTCGCCCTTTTTCACATGCAGGTCGACGTCCTTCAATGCCAGCGTCTCCACCTTGTCGGTGCGGTAGGTCTTGCTCACTTTGCTCAGTTTGATCATGGCGTGTGCCCGGTTGTCGTTAATCGGAAATGCGGAGGGAGTCCTGCTGGGCGTAGGCCCGGGTATCGGAAACGATGACGCGCTCGCCCGCGCGCGCGCCGGCGACGACTTCGATCAGCTTGCCGTCGCCGCCGCCCAGTTCCAGCGTGGCCTTGCGCGCGACGCCGTCGGCGACCAGGAAGGCGTCCTGGCGCCCGCTGCCGTTGAAGGCGGCGCCGGCATCGAGCACCAGCACGTTCTTCCTTTGGGCGGTGACGATATTCACGTCGACCCGCATCTTGTTGCGCAGGAGCGGATTGTGCGGCTGCGCCAGGTCGACCAGCAGCTTGACGGTGCCGTTCTGGATCTCGGGCAGGATGGTGTGCACGCGTCCGGCCATGCGCTCGCCGTTCTGCTCGACGTGTACCTGCTGCCCGGGCGCCAGCAGGCGCGCATGGAAGTCCGACAGGGTCGCCTCGACCCGGTAGTTGTTCAGCTCCGAGACGCGCGCCAGCAGCTGGCCGGCGCCGACGCTGGCGCCTTCTTCCTGCACCAGCGTGGTCAGCATGCCGGCGAAGGGCGCGCGCACGCGGGTCTGCGCCAGCAGCCGTTCCTGCTGCGCGATCTGCTTGTTCAGGATGTCCTTCTGCAGCCTGGCGGCGGCCACGCTGCCGGCGGTGGCGCGGCGGTTGTCGACGATCTGCTCGCGCTGCTGGCGCAGCTGGATCTCGTTGCGCTTGACGTTCAGGTCGGCCGCCAGCAGGTCTTCGCCCGACACCAGGCCGCTCTGGCGCAGCTTCTGGTTGCGCTCGTGCCGCGCGCGCGCGGACAGCAGGTCGAGCTCCAGCAGTTCGATGCTGCTGGTGAGCTGCTTGTGCTTCTGCTCGAGTTCGACCGCGAGCGTGGCGATGCGGTTTTCCTGCTGCGCCAGCTGTTCCTGCAGGCTCTCCAGCGCGAGGCGGATGTCGCGGTCGTCCAGTTCCAGCAGCAGTTCGCCCTGGGCCACCTGCTGGCCCGGCTTGGCATGCACCTTGGCCACGCGGCTGGCGCCGGGACTGGCCACGACTTCCTCGTGCACGGGAATGACGACGCCGGCGGCGTTCACGGTCTGGGCGACGTCGCCGCGCCGCACGGTGGAGACGACGATGTCGGCGGCATCGACGCTGGGACGCAGGACGCGGTTGACGCCCCAGCCGGTGCCGAGCAGGCCGGCGAAGAGCAGGGCGCCGGCGAGCAGGCGGATGCGCCGGCGGCGCTGGAGGAATACGGGATCGAGGGCTTGGTCCATGGCGAGAAGGCAGTGGGTCGTGCCTGTCTTATTGCAAATGCCGTGCCAGCGCGCGATGCCCCGTACGAGCCGCTCTGCAGGGTGCCGGCATGCCCGGTGGCGGGCACTGGTGTCCGGATCCGGACAGTGCTGTCCACTACGAGCGTGTGAAAAAATCGCCATGGCCGCGTTGCACCGTCTCGCCGTACGCTCGTACTGTCTTCGACGATGCGCCTTGCCCTGACGACTTTTTCACACGCTCTACGCGGGAAAGAAAAGAAAAACCGCGGCGCCTGGCCGCGGTTTCGGGTGCCGGGCGCTCGCCGGTCCGGCTTACTTCGCGGCCGCCTTCGGGCCGATATGCCTGCCGAGGAAGGCCTCGAGCTTTTCGTAGAAGGCGGTGCGGTTGGCGGTGTCGTAGAAGCCGTGGCCTTCGTTGGGCGCGAGGAACCACTCGGGTGGACGGCCGGCGGCGGTGAGGGCGGCGCGCATGGCGTGTGCGTGATCGACCAGCGCGCGCTTGTCCTGGCCGCCGTGGACGAGGAAGACGGGAGCCTTGATGCTGGCGGCCAGCGACACCGGCGAAATGCGCTCGAGTTCCGCCTTGTCGTCGCCGACGTACTTGCGGTAGGCATTCGCCTTGAAGGTGTCGCTGCGATCGTTCTGGGGCTTGGCCAGCAGCTTGAGGTCGTAGACGCCGACATAGCCGACCGCGCACTTGTAGAGCGCCGGCTCGCGCGCCGCCAGCATCATCGACGCGTAGCCGCCGAAGCTGGCGCCGTAGGCGCACACGCGCTCGCCGTCGATCTTGCCCTGGCCAATGGCCCAGCGGGTGCCGTCCACCAGGTCGTCGATGACCTTGTCGCCCCACTGGCGGAATCCCGCTTCCAGGAAGTTGAGCCCGCGTCCGCCCGAGCCGCGGAAGTTCACCTGCAGGACGGCGTAGCCGCGGCTGGCGAGGAATTGGGCATCCTCGTCGAAGAACCAGGTGTCGTAGGGACCGTGCGGGCCGCCGTGCGGCAGCACCACCAGGGGCGCCTTGGCGCCGCCGGTATCGCGCGGCATGGTCAAGAACCCGTGCAGTTCGAGGCCGTCGCGCGCCGCGAAGCTGATCGGACGGCGTTCGGCCATCTGCTCGGGGTCGATCGTTTCCATGGCCGAGAACAGCATGTCGGCCTTCATCGTCTCGCGGTTGAAGAGGTAATAGCTGCCGGGGTCGCGGTCGCTTTTCACGCTGAACAGCAAGAACTTGCCGTCGTCGCTGAAATCGATGAAGTGCAGGTAGTGGCCGGGGAATTGGGCGCTGAGCTCCTTGTGCAGCCGGGCATCGGCGCCGTTCTCGTCGAAGTAGCGCACCTTCGGAATGCCGACCGCGGAGTAGGCGCCGAAAGGCAGCGAGTTGCTGGTGTACATTGCGCCGGCAAAGCTGCCCACCGCGTCCTTGAATAGGACGCTGCGCTTGCCGCTCGCCAGATCCTCGCGCACCAGCTGGTCCGGTTCGCCCTCGGCCGAGTAGGTTGCGATGAATTCGCGGTCATCCGCGCCGAAGTGGAACGGGCGGTAGCGGCGGAAGCCGTGCTTTTCGATCTTGTTCCATTGGCCGCTGGCGCTGTCGAAGCGGAATTCGACGGCATTCGACTGCTCGTCGGCGCCGATGGCGAAACGCGGCGTGCCGTCGTGCTGCATGATGAAGCTGAGGTCCTGCACCGGCAGCTCGGCCACCAGTTTGCGCGTGGACTTGTTGGAGTCGATGTCGTACAGCAGGCTGCTCTTTCCGCGCCAGGCGTAGCTGCCGACGAACACGTGGCCGTCGCGCTTGTTCGAGATGCCCTCGATACTGCCGAAGGCATGGTCGTCACCGTAGCGCTCGCCCTGTTTCGAATACAGGAACATGTCGTAACCGAACAGGTAGGCCTGCTTGCTGCCGTCAAGTTCGACCGCGACCACTTCGCCCGTCATCTGCGGCGCTTCGCGCGAGCCGAACTCGCGCGCCTTGGCGACGACCAGCCGGGTCGGGCTGACCCAGGTGTAGCTGGCTGGCACTTCGAAGACCTTCATGCGGATGGCTCCGGTCATCTTCATTTCCGGGACGGTGTACATCATCAGAACCGGAATGAAACGGTCGCCGCTCGGCAGGCGCACGGTGATCGCCACGTGCTTGCCGTCCGGGGAGAGGCGCGGGTTCGAGAACTGGTCCTCGTGGACGAAGTCGGCGAGGGGTACTGTCGGCGCCGCCGCCTGGGCGAGGCTTGGGGCGACCGCCAGCGCGGCTGCGCAAATGGCCGCGAAATACATACGCATGAACGTCTCCTGATAGTGATGTCGGGATGCCAGTGATCCACATAAGTGTTTCAGTATAACAATGCTATTTCCAGATAGAAAATTCTTTTTGATAACATGTGGCGCTATCGCGACTTGCTACTTCCATTGCATATTCAGCTCCGCAGGTGCATACTCGCCAGCCCGATGAGCTCGACCTTTTTCCCGACATGCCCCGCGCGCCCTGACGCATCCCGGGCTTGCGCGACCCACGCATGAACGACACCCTTGCCCTGTTCGGCTTCAGTACCACCCCGCTCGAACTGATCTCCTTCGCCCTCGCGGTCACTACCGTCCTGCTCAACATCCGCCAGAACCACTGGGCCTGGCTGTTCTCGATCGCCTCGTCGAGCACCTATGCCGTCGTGTTCTTCGATGCGCGCCTGTACGGCGACAGCGGCCTGCAGCTGGTCTTCATCGCCGCATCGGTCTGGGGCTGGTGGCAGTGGCTGCGCGGGACCGAAGAGACGAAGCTGGTCGTCACGCGCCTGGACCGCGCCGGCTGGAGCTGGGCGCTGCTGGGATGGGGCGCGGCCTTCCTCGCGCTGTCCTGGTTCCTGGCGAACTACACGAACACCGACGTGCCGCACATCGACGGCTTCCTCACGGCCGGCAGCCTGGTCGGCCAGCTGCTGCTGGCGCGTAAAAAAGTCGAGAACTGGCACGTATGGGTGATCGTCGACGTGCTGTATGTCGGCCTGTACGTGTTCAAGGACCTGCACGTGACGGCGGTGCTGTATGCGGTCTTCGTGGTGCTGGCCGCGCGCGGGCTGCGCGCCTGGAGCAAGCTGGCGAAGGTACAGTCATGAGCGTGCGCCGCATCGCCGTGCTGGGCGCCGAGTCGTCCGGCAAGTCGACCCTGTGCCAGGCGCTGGCGCAGCGCTACGGGACCGTGTGGGTACCCGAGTACCTGCGCGAATTCGTCGACACCCATGGACGCGTGCCTTTCGAAGCGGACCAGTTCGGGATCGCCCGCATGCAAAGGGAGCGCGAGGACGCGGCCGCGCTGCAGGCACGCGACTTCCTGTTCTGCGACACCACGCCGCTGATGACGGCGCTCTACAGCCGCGTGTACTGGGGACGGGTGGATGCGCAGCTGGAAGCGCTTGCGCGCAGCCACGACTATGCGCTGACGCTGGTGACGGCGCCCGACACGCCCTGGATCCCGGATGGCCTGATGCGCGAATCGGAAGAGATGCGCCAGCGCGTGTTCGCGCTGGTGGAAGCGGAACTGGATGCGCGCGGCATCCGCTTCGTGCTGCTGGAAAGCGACCTGCCGCACAGGCTGCGGCAGGTCGAGGCGGCGCTGAAAGTGCTCGCGCCTTTTTAAGTTTTAAAAGTCGAACTGTGCCGACAGGCGGAAGGTGCGCGGCGCGCCTGGCAGCAGGTAGCCGCCCAGGTCCTGGGTGACGTCGCGCCAGTAGAATTTGTCGAACAGGTTGTCGACGCGGGCGCGCAGGGTGACGCGCGTCGCGCCCATCTTCATGCCGTAGGCGGCGCCCAGTCCCACCACGTGATAGCCCGGCACGTCGACCGTGTTGGCCGGATCGAAGGTCTTCTTGCCGGCGTACTGCCATTGGCCGTTCAGCTTCAGGCCCGACACGTTCGCTACCGCATATTCTGCCCAGACGGTCGTCTTCAAGTCCGGCACATTGGTCACGCGCTTGCCGTCCAGCGTCGCGTCACCCGTGTCTTCCTGGCGCGCGCGCAGGGCCAGCAGCGAGGCGCCGTAGGCGAGGCCGCCGGTGGCGCGCTGGGCCGACAGTTCCAGGCCGCGGTGCTTGCGCTGGCCGTTGCGCACAAAGAGGTTGTTCGCATCGGTGTATTCCAGGCCAGAGGTGATCTGGAACACGGCGGCGCCGACCGACACGTCCTTGCCGGCGATACCCTTGACGCCGAATTCGATCTGCTTGGAGCGGTTCGGGCCCAGGTCTTCGTTCGGATTGTCGGTCTCGATCGGCGAGACGCCGCCCGATTCCAGGCCGTGCGCCAGCGTGCCGTAGACGTTCCAGTTCTTGGTGGGGCTGTAGACCAGCGAGACGTTCGGCAGCGCGAACGAGGCTTTGTCGCTGACCCACGGCTGATCGGACTCGGGCTGCTGGGTGCTGTCGATCTTCACGTAACGCAGGCCGGCGTGCACGGCGAGCTGGGGCGACAGGGTCACGATGTCCTGCACGTAGATGGCGCGTTCGCGGTCGCTGAATCGTTCGTAGGCCGGGCCGGTGCTTGGATTGCCCGGCGCCGGATCGGTGACCAGCGGCTGGTAGATGTTGCTGTAGCCGGCGTAGTCGTAGACGTAGTCGCCGTAGCTGTTGTGGCGCTCGGCGTAGCTGGTGCCCAGGGTGAGCAGGTGCCGCACGCCGCCCGTGCTCAGGCGGCCCTGGAGCTGGGCCTGCAGGCCGAACGGGGTCTTGCGCTCGCCCACGCTCTGGTAGTCGTAGACGTCGTAGTCGCCGTTCGAGCAGTAACCCGGATAGTAGCCGTCGCCCTCGTTGCTGCAGCCGTACGGGAAGGCGGTGTAGTCGTCGCGCTTGAACCAGTGCTTGTTGGCGCCGATCGTGGCGTTCCAGTCGGCGTTCAGGCGGTAGGCGAAGCGCAGGCCGAGGTTGGCGCTGTCGGTGTCGACCGGTTTGGTCCAGGGCTGGGCGTTGAGCAGGACTTTCGGCGACACGTTCGCCGGCAGGTCGGTGCCGCGGATCAGCTGGTAGCCGGGCGCGGTGATCTGCTCCTTGTGCTGGAAGTCCATGTCGAGTTCCAGTTTCGCATCAGGCGTGATCTGCCAGTCGAAGGCGCCGGATGCGAACTGGCGCTTGCCGTCGGCGCCGCGCACATACGAGCGCAGGCGGTCGGCGGCGGCGTTGATGCGATAGCCGAAGCGGGTGTCTTCGAAGCGGCCGCCGATGTCAAGCTCCCCGTGCAGGCTGCCGCGCTCGCGCGCTTCCACCGTCACCGAACGCAGCGGGGTATCCGTCGGGCGCTTGGTCACGAAGTTGATCACGCCGCCCGGTGCGGCCAGGCCCGCCTGCAGGCCGGCCACGCCTTTCAGCAGCTCGAAGCGTTCCTTGTTCTCGAGCGGGATTTGCGTGTCGCCGGCGATCGCGATGCCGTCCTTGCGGTAGCCCGAATTGTTGTTCAGCTTGAAGCCACGGATCGAGAACTGCTCGGCATAGCCGACCGCGTTGTAGGCGTCGCCGACCGAGGCGTCGTACTGCGCGGCGTCGCTGGCCGAGCGGATCGACAGGTCCTGCATCTGGCTGCGGCCGATGGCGACCACCGAGGCCGGGATGTCCAGCATCGGCAGCTCGGCGAAGCCGCCGATGCTGGCGCGGTCGCTGACCGTCCACTTGCTGCCGGTGACGAGGACGGAAGCGACCGGTTCGGCGGTTTGCGCCTGGACGGCGAAGGCTTGCGCGAGGGCGCAGGCGAGGAGGGAATGCTTGAAGACGGGTTTCATTGGTTTGCTCGCTTTCGCACGCCACGCGGAGATGGCGCACTGCTTTTTATAAAAGCCGGAGCCAACGTGGGGGAAGGGCAAACAAGGTGTGAACTGCTTGGCGCGCTTTCCTTCGCTGGCATTATCCAGATCAGGTACGAAGGGTATCTCTCACCCGGAACATGCAGTTCCAGGACCCCTAGCGAGGCGCGAGTGTAACACGGCCAGTGCCGACCGTGGTGCTTCTGTCAATGTAGGGTGGAGTCCTGACTCCACGCGGTACGGTCGATGCGCAGAGTTTCGGTATGCAAGCGCCCGACCGCGTGGAGTCGGGACTCCACCCTACGTGTGCTTGTCCGTTTAGACGTCCACCGTCTCCCGCAGCGGCGCCGCATGCTCGTGGTGCGAGCGCGCATGCAGCAGGTGGCGCTGCAGCGTGGCGCGCGTGCTGTCGCCGATGGCGCGCCAGTATTCGCGGCGCTGGGCGGCGCGCTTGCGGTGTTTCGAGGGCATGTCGGCCAGCGGCTTCAGGTAGAAGGGGAGTGCTACCTGCCAGGCGTCGCCCGCCAGCTCGACGCCGCCCAGCACGCGCCAGAAACCGTCGTAGGCGTTGGCGAAATGCTTGATCTCTTCCGGATCGTAGGCGATGTGCGAGGTGCACTTCACGGCCAGCACTTGCTCCATGCCGACCGCCTGCGCCAGGCCCTGCATCGCGGCGAAGCAGAAGAAGCTCGGCGAATTGTTGGGGAAGCAGGCTTCGAAGGCGTCGAAGGCCTCGCCCGAGTCGGTCCAGCGGCCCTGGTTACGGGCGACGAAGGGCACCAGCGGCGCCTGGACGCCGGCGATCGCGCCGTCGACCCACGAGTAGGACAGCCGGTGCAGCACCTTGCCGTCGGCGACCAGCGCGATCGTCAGGTCGCCCTCGGCATTCATGCGCGAGGCCATCTCGAGGCGGATCAGGAAGGCATGCTCGCCCACGCTGTGCTGCCACAGGACCAGGCCGCCGTCGGCATACACGGCCTTCTTGTAGGCCGCGTCGAAGGTGGTTTCCTCGAAGCGGTAGTGCGACAGCACGCACTGCACGCGCTGGCGGGCGCTCAGGCCTTGCACCAGGTAGCCGCGGTGGCTCAGGTGGTGGAAGGGATCGTCGTTGGGCGGCGCCATCACATGATTGCGGTAGACGTCGAGCTGGCATAGCGCCGCATGGTCGCGGTAAAACCGCAGGACGCGGGCGCTGCGCAGCACCGACAGCAGCCAGGACGAGACGGACAGCTCCTTGCGGCGGGCCAGCCAGTAGCGGGTGAGGTGCGCGAAGATCATCGGACACTCCGTGGAAGACGGCGGGTTGCGGACGACTTCATGTTGTCCTACCCGGTTCGTCTCGGCGGTGCGATTGCTCAAGGGAAATAGATTCTCTGAGGCAATATTTTGGGCGCACTCATCCTCACCGCCCGTACGCATGGTCAGCATCGTGGTTCTCCTTCAATTCGTCTTTTCTTGCCGGCAACCGACATTCTCTATTGCAAGATTAGCACGATCGGCGCGCTGCATGACCGGATTCCGTTTCATACTCGGCTTTTCACCCAGAGGAGGGCGCCATGGCTTACGAACTATTGTATTGGCCGAGCATCCAGGGACGGGGCGAATTCGTCCGCCTGGCGCTGGAGGAAGCGGGAGAGGATTACGAGGACGTCGCACGTGGACCGGGCGGCGTCGATGCCTTGATGGCGACATTGAAGGAGGGGCCGACGCCCAGTTTCGCGCCGCCTTTCCTGCGCGCCGAGGGCATGACGATCGGGCAGACGGCGGCGATCCTGATGTATCTCGGCGAACGCCACGGCCTGGCGCCGCAGGATACGGCCGGGCGCCTCTGGGTCCACCAGCTCCAGCTGACGATCGCCGACCTGGTAGCCGAGGCGCACGACACCCACCACCCGGTGGGCAGCGGACTGTATTACGAAGACCAGAAAGCCGAAGCGCTGCGCCGCGCGCAGGATTTCACGGCGGCGCGCGTTCCGAAGTTTTTCGCGTATTTCAGCGGGGTGCTGGGAGAGAAGGATTACCTGCTGGGTGCGAACGTGACCTATGCCGACCTGTCGCTGTTCCAGCTGCTCGAAGGGCTGGATTACGCCTTCCCGAAAGCGACGGCGCGGGCGCTGGCGCAGCATCCGAACCTGGCGGCCTTGCGCGGGCGTGTCGCGGCGCGTCCGCGCATTGCCGCCTATTTGCAGTCGCCGCGCCGGATTCCCTTCAACGAAGAGGGCATCTTCCGGCGCTATCCGGAACTGGATTCTTAGTCCCAGCCTGGGGCGAAATCCGGGCTGACCAGGCGCTCGTTGCGGTCGAGGGCGTCGATGGCGGCCAGGTCGTCCGGGCTTAACACGAGGCTGTTTGACGCCAGGTTGCCGGCCAGGTTCTCGCGCCGCGTCGACGACGGGATCACGGTGTAGCCGCGCGCCAGCAGCCAGGCCAGCGTGACCTGGGCCGGCGTCGCCTGCAGGCGCGACGCGATCGCCTGGATGACGGCGTCGTCCAGCACCTTGCCGTAGGCGAGCGGCATGTAGGCCGTCAGCTTGACCCCGTGTTCACGGGCGAAGGCAGCCACCTTGCGATTCTGCAGGTAGGGGTGGAGTTCGACCTGGTTGGTGGCGATGTTGGCCGCGCCGACCGCATCGATCGCCTGCCGCATCAGCGGGATCGTGAAGTTCGAGACGCCGATCGCGCGCGTCAGGCCGAGTTCGCGCGCTTCCAGCAGGGCGGTCATCGATTCGGCCACCGGCACTGCGCCGTTCGGCGACGGCCAGTGGATCAGGGTCAGGTCGAGCTGGTCGAGGCGCAGCTTGCGCAGGCTCTCCTTCAGGCTGGGGAGCAGGGCCTCGCCGGCCAGGTGCTCGGTCCAGATCTTGGTGGTGACGAAGACCTCGTCGCGCGGCACGCCGCTGGCGGCCAGCGCCGCGCCGACTTCTGCTTCGTTGCCGTAGATCTGGGCGGTGTCGATGTGGCGGTAGCCGAGGTCCAGCGCGTTGGCGACGCTGTCGATGGCGGTCTGGCCTTGCAGGCGGAAGGTGCCGGCGCCGATGGTGGGCATGTTGATCATGTGGATTCCTTATAAACGATTAGACGAGTTCTGCTTGTTCGACGACGGCCGGCTGGCGGCGTGCTTCGCGGCGGTCGAGCCGGCCGGCAAGGGTGGTCAAGGCCAGCGCGCCGACCACGACCAGGGCGCCGATCGGCGGCGTCGCCATCAGGCCCAGGTGTTTGAAGATCAGCCCGCCGCCCCAGGCGCCCAGCGCGATGCCGAGGTTGAAGGCCGCGATGTTCAGGCCCGAAGCCATGTCGACCGCCTGCGGCACGTCACGCTCGGCACGCTGGACGACGTAGAGCTGCAGGGCCGGCACGTTGCCGAAGGCGACCGCGCCCCAGGCCAGCACCGTGGCCACGACCAGCACCGGATGCGGCGCGGTGAAAGTCAGCACGGCGAGCACCGCCGCCAGCAGCACGAACACGGTCTGCAGCGCGCGCACCGGCCCTTTTTTGTCCGCCAGGCGGCCGCCCCAGATATTCCCGGCCGCCGTCGAGACGCCGTAGACCAGCATCAGCAGGCCGACGCTGCCAGGCGCGAAGCCGGCCACGTCCTGCAGGATCGGGGCGAGATAGGTAAAGGCGACGAAGGAGCCTCCGTAGCCGAGCGTGGTGATCGCATACACCAGCAGCAGGCGCGGCTGCTTCAGCACGGCGAACTGCTGGCCCAGGCTGGCCGGCTTGCCGCTGGCGATGCTGTTCGGTACCAGCAAGGCGCTGCCGATCACTGCGACCACGCCGAAGCCGGCGACGGTGAGGAAGGTCGACTGCCAGCCGAACTGCTGGCCGATCCAGGTGCCGAGCGGCACGCCGGTCACCAGGGCCACGGTCAGGCCGGTGAACATCAGGGCAATGGCGCTGGCCGCCTTTTCCTTCGGCACCAGGCTGGTGGCAATGGTCGAGCCGATCGAGAAGAAGACGCCGTGGGCCAGGCCGGTCAGCACGCGTGCGGCCATCAAGGCGCCATAGCTGGGGGCGATCGAGGCGACCAGGTTGCCGGCCGTGAACAGCAGCATCAGGCCGATCAGCAATTTCTTGCGCGGCACCCGGGCGGTGAGGGCGGTCAGTAGCGGCGCACCGATGGCGACGCCGAGCGCATACACGCTCACCAGCAAGCCGGCGGACGGGACGGACACGCCGAGGCTGGCGGCGACGTCGGGAATCAGGCCGACGATGACGAATTCGGTGGTGCCGATGGCAAAGGCGCTCAGGGTGAGCGCCCACAGGGCAAGAGGCATGATTTCTCCAGGAACAGTGTGAACAAGGGAGGCAGTGTGCGCCAGCCCAGCCTGCGGAAAAATCCCCTGCGCTACAATAGACTTTTGACTTGGAGTCACGAATGATCGATGTCGAGGCCTTGATTACCTTCTCCGCCGTCATGGATCTGGGCTCGTTTTCCGCCGCCGCCGCGCGCCTCGGCCAGACGCCCTCGGGCGTCTCGCGCACCATCGCGCGCCTGGAAAAGCACCTGGGCCTGACCCTGCTGCACCGGACCACCCGCCGCCTGCAATTGACGGACGAAGGCAGCTGGTTCCTGGAACGGACGCGCTCCTTGCTGGCCGATATGGCCAACACCGAGGCCGAAGCGGCCGCGCGGCGCTCGCAACCCTCGGGCCTGGTGCGCGTCAACGCCGCGACGCCCACGCTCGACCACCTGCTGGCCCCGCTGGTGCCGGCCTTTCTCGACGCCTACCCGCTGGTGCAGCTGGAACTGACGAGCGGCGAAACCGTGGTCGACCTGATCGAGGAACGCGCCGACCTGGCGATTCGCATCGGCAATTTGCCGGACTCGACCCTGAACGCGCGCCTGCTCGGCCGCAGCCGGGTGCGCGTGCTGGCAGCGCCGGAATACCTGGAACGCCATGGCACGCCGGCCAGCGTGGCGGAGCTGGCGCGCCACCGCCTGCTCGGCTTTTCGCAGCCGGGTTCGCTGAACACCTGGCCGCTGGCCCACGACGGCGCCGAGGGCTACACGATCACCCCGAGCGTGACCGCCTCGAGCGGCGAGACGGTGCGCCACCTGGCGCTGGCCGGCGCCGGCATCGTCTCGCTGTCGGATTTCATGACGCGTGCCGACCAGACGGCCGGGACGCTGCTGCCGCTGCTGCCGGAGGCCGCGCTGCCCTGGGACCAGCCGGTCTGGGCCGTGTTCTACAAGCAGGGCGGGCTGGCACCGCGGGTGGCCGCGCTGGTGGACTTTTTAGCCCGCGAGCTGGGGCCGATACTGGAAGCGCGCCGCGGCTGAGCATGGCGCAGCGCAGCACCGATTCTCATTGCGTGAACTTCCGGCACGCGCTACGCTCTTACCGTAGTACTGTATAAAAACCCATGATATTCAATTAACCTGAAAGGAGACCACCATGAGTTCCGCTGTCAAGCCGGTCGAAGAGGGCATGCACACCGTCGCCCCGCATCTCGTCTGCGCCAATTGCGCCGAGGCGATCGAGTTCTACAAGAAGGCCTTCGGCGCCATCGAAGTCATGCGCTCGCCGATGCCCGACGGGAAAATCGGCCACGCGATGATCCGCATCGGCGATTCCCCCCTGTTCCTGGCCGACGAATTCCCCGACTACGGCTCCTTCAGCCCGCTGAGCCTGAAAGGCAGCCCCGTCACCATCCACCTGTCGGTGCCCAACGTGGACGAGCTCTGGAACAACGCCAAGGCCGCCGGCGCCACCGTGCGCATGGAACTGGCCGACATGTTCTGGGGCGACCGCTACGGCCAGCTCGACGATCCCTTCGGACACCGCTGGTCGATGGCGACCCACATCCGCGACGTGTCGGAAGAGGAAATCCAGGCGGCGATGAAAACCGAGTGCGCTTGAGCGCGCACCCCTAGTGATCAGGCACCTGCGGCAGCGTGCAGGTGCTCGTACAGGATCAGGCTGCCGATCACGATCAGCACGATGCCGCCGACGATTTCCGCGCGCTTGCCCACCAGCGCGCCGAGGCCGCGGCCCAGCATGACGCCGAGGGTAACCATCACGAAGGTGGCAAAGCCGATCGCCGCCGCCGTGACCCAGATGTTGGCGTCGATGAAGGCCAGGCCGGCGCCGACGATCAGGGCGTCGATGCTGGTCGCCATGCCGGTCACGGCCAGGCGCAGGAAGGAGTGGCTGCTCGGCTTGTCCTCCTCGAGCTCGGGCTCGCTCCAGCCGGCGTGGATCATGCGCAGGCCGAGCGCGCCCAGCAGGACGAAGGCGATCCAGTGGTCCCAGGCTTGCACATAGGGCGCGGCGGCGTTGCCGAGCAGCCAGCCGAACAGGGGCGTGAGGCCCTCGATAACGCCGAAGATGGCGCCGGTGCGCAAGGCTTCGCGCAGGTGCGGGCGTTGTAATGCGGCCCCTTTGCCGACGGCGGCGGCGAAGGCGTCGGTGGACATGGCGAGGGCGAGGGAAGCGGTAGCGGCGAAGTTCATGGACTGTTCCGTCGGGCGCACGCAAAGGCAGGCCCGCGCGGCCCGAACTCGCACGCAGGCATGCCAAAGGTCTTGCCAACCGGACGGCTGCCCGTACCACGGCGCGCAGGTGTCGGCGCCGAGTATGTTGATACGGGAACTTCCGCGATGCTGCGGAAGCAGGCTACTCCCCAATGGATGGCGGTATTGTAACCGAGGACGACGCGAAAAGCTCAGCAATAACGAGGGTGCGCACGGCAGTGTGGCCATTTGCACAAGCTTGCCGTGCCACGTAGACTGGACCGCACAGCACCGACCCTTATCAAGGAGAACGATTTGGACCACCACGACGACCCCAGCGCACTCGACATCGTGATCGTGCCGCCCACGCACGACCTCGGCGACGGCTTCCAGGTGCGGCGCGCCTTGCCGAGCCGCCAGCGGCGCATGGTCGGCCCCTTCGTCTTCCTCGACCAGATGGGCCCGCACGTGTTCCAGCCCGGCCAGGGCCTCGACGTGCGTCCCCATCCGCACGTCTGCCTGGCCACCGTGACCTATCTGTTCGATGGCGAGATCATGCACCGCGACAGCCTCGGCAGCGTGCAGCCGATCCGTCCCGGCGAAGTCAACTGGATGACAGCCGGGCGCGGCATCGTCCATTCCGAACGTACCGATACCGCGCTGCCCCAGGACGGCAGCGGCCTGTTCGGCCTGCAGTGCTGGGTCGCGCTGCCATCAAAAGACGAGGAAAGCGATCCCGCCTTCACCCACACCAAGGCCGTCGAACTGCCCTTCATCGACGGCGAGGGCGTCGAAGCGCGGGTCGTGGCCGGCAGCTATTGGGGCCGGCGTTCGCCGGTCGCGACCTTGTCCGACATGTTCTATGTCGACGTCAAACTGAAGGCCGGGGCGCGCATCGGCATGCCGCCCGAGTACCCGGAGCAGGCCATCTATATCGTCGAGGGGCGGCTCGACCTGGGACGCGACGGCAGCTTCGAACCGGGCCAGCTGGTCGTGCTGAAACCCGGCGCCGGGGTCACCCTGGGCGCGCCGGGGCCGGGACCGACGCGCATCATGCTGCTCGGCGGCGAACCGATGGACGGCCCGCGTTTCCTGTCCTGGAATTTCGTCGCCAGTTCCGAAGAGCGCATCGAACAGGCCAAGCGCGACTGGAAGGCCGGCGCCTTTCCTCAGGTGCCCGGCGAGACCGAATTCATTCCGCTGCCCGAATCGCAGGGCCGGCCGGTGCGCTACCCATAAAAGGAGCCCGCCAGCACGATCGCATCCGGGGCGCTATCATCGCAGCTCTTCCATATCAAAGGAGCAAGCCATGAACGCCCTCGACGTGCAGCGCATCGCCGCCTTTTCCGACGGTGCGCAAGGCGGCAACCCGGCCGGCGTCTGGATCGGCGACGTCTTGCCGGACGAAGCGGAGATGCAGCGCGTGGCCCACGAGATCGGCTATTCCGAAACCGCCTTCGCCGCGCCGCTGGGCGAGGACTGGCGCGTGCGCTACTTTTCGCCCGAGTCCGAAGTGCCGTTCTGCGGCCACGCCACCATCGCCCTCGGCGCGGCGCTGGCCGCCCGCCATGGCGACGGCGTGTATTCGCTGCGCCTGAACGATGCGGCGATCACGGTCGAGGGCCGGCGCGGCGTCAATGCCGAAGGCGAGGCGCTGACCTCGGCCGCCCTGCAATCCCCGCCCACCCGCAGCGCGCCGGCCCCGGCCGATGTCGTCGAACGCGCGCTGGCGCTGTTCGGCTACCAGCCGGGCGACCTCGATCCGCGCATTCCGCCGGCCCTGGCCCATGGCGGCGCCGGCCACCTGGTGCTGGCCCTGCGCAGCCGCGCGCTGCTGGCGGCCATGCGCTACGAGCTCGATGCGGGCCGCGATTTCATGCGCGAGATCGGCATTGTCACTGTGATATTCGTGTGGGCGGAATCCGACACACTTTTCCATACCCGCAACCCATTTGCGTCTGGCGGCGTCTATGAAGACCCGGCAACCGGCGCAGGCACGGCGGCCTTGGCCGGCTACCTGCGCGACCTCGGCTGGCCACATGGCGGGGCCATCAGCGTGGTACAGGGCGAGGACATGGGCATGCGCTCGCGTTTGTACGCCGCGATCGGCGTCGACAAGGGAGCGTCGATCCGCGTCTCGGGCACCGCGCGGAGGCTGTAGGACAACACGCCGGGCAGTTTTGTAGGACAAGGCGCCGCTGGATCTTACTGACCCGCGAGTTTTATGAATTTTGAATTAAGGGGGAAAAGCCCGCTTACTCAGCAGTTAGATATTTCTCCAAAGATTGATAATTATCAGGAAACAAGTTTTCTTCCTTAAACATTACCGGAGTTATCGATCATGGAGTACCAAGCAAACATCACCAGCCAAGGAAGCGCCGACGCGATCCGCCTGTTTGGTGATCAGCAGGGTGCGCAGCCACTCGGTGAGCGGCAGCCGGTTATCGAGCGGCTCCCGTTCACGATCCGCCGTGTCGAAACCGAGGACGACTTGTTGAAGGCCGTGCGCATCCGCCACGCCGCCTATGCCCGCCACGTGCCGGAATTCGCGCGCTCGCTGGCCCTGCCGGAAGCGGCCGACTACGAAAGCGACACCATCGTCCTGCTGGCCGAGTCCAAGCTCGACGGCACGCCAATGGGCAGCACCCGCATCCGCACCAATCTGTTCCGTCCGCTCGGCGTGGAAGAGTCGGTCGAGCTGCCGGACTGGCTGCAGGGCCGCCGCCTGGTCGAAGCGACCCGTCTCGGCATCGACGAAGGCCGTACCGGACGCATGGTCAAGATTGCCCTGATCAAGGCCTGTTTCCAGTACTGCCAGCAAAACGATATCGAATGGTCGGTCGCGACCGGCCGTCCGACGGTGGCGCGCCAATACGAGCAGCTGTTGTTCTCGGACGTGTTCCCGGAGCAGGGCGCGATTCCGCTGGCTCACGTCGGCAACCTCGAGCACCGCGTGATGGCCTTCGAGATCGAGACCTTCGAGGCGCGCTGGGCGGCTGCACGGCATCCTCTGTACAAGTTCTTCTTCGAAACGAGGCACCCGGACATCGACGTCGGTCCGAAAGCCGAGCCGCGCCTGACCCGCGTGCGCTTCCCGCAGCGCTCGCCGGCCGCTTCTGTCGACACTGGCCGTCACGGCCTGACATTCGCCTGAACCGCGCTTAAAGTGTGCGATTGCCGTCGATATTGCATGACGGCATCACGCTAACCCTGTATCCTTGCGCTTGATCAGACTGCGGGAGATTTTGCCCGCAATCTCTTGTTGCTTGTGATACCGCTTATGCCCACTTCCTCCGACCCGACACGCAGCTCTCCTTCGCTCATGGCCAACCTGGCCGTCGAACGGGTGCTGCGCGTGTTCGCGTATTACCTGATACCGATCGGCATCGGCCTGTTTTCCCTGCTTGCCCTGCTGTTCTGGCACAACCAGTACAGCGTGACCGAGCCTGCGGTGCTGCCCCTGCGCGTGCTGCAGCAGCCGCTCGACGCCGGCCCCGATCCGTCGCCGGCCACGATCCTGGCCCGCTTGGGCAGCCAGCCGCCGGTTCCCGGCTACGATACCAAGCTCAGCGAGCGCCCGATCTGGTTCGGCTTCTCGCCGATGTCGGCCTCGGTCGAGCAGGACGTCATCGAATTCCCGTCGCGCCACGCGCTGGCAATTCGTTGCTGGGACGCAACAACCCTGCGTCCGCTGGGCGACGCCAGCCGCAACCATGCGGGCGGTGCCATCGATCCGGTGAAAGCCGGTTTCGCACTGCGCACGGCGCGCCTGCCGTCGCAGGTGCTGTGCAGCGGCACCTTTGCCGGTCCGGCCCGTGTGAGCGTGGCGCAATGGCCATCCGAACAGTTCGCCCTGTCGGTGGAGCAGTATCACCGCAAGTCGGGCCTGCTCGACGGCGGCATGATCGTGCTGGCCCTGTTCGTGCTGCTGACCGCGCTGATCAACCGCCAGCCCCTGTACGTACTGTTCTCGGGCTGGCTGATCCTGAACCTGCGCATCGGCGCGCTGTCGGCCGGCTGGGACATCCAGTGGCTGGGCCAGACCATTCCCGCCGACTGGCTGCTGCTGTCGCGCTCGGTAACGATCACGCTGTACGGCATCGCCACGCTGACCCTGTACCAGAATCTGCTGCGCGAAAGCCTGGAAGGGCTGCGCTACGCCGTGCCGATGCGCATCATGCAGTGGCTGTGCATCCCGATGCTGGTGGCGGCCATCGCCGTGCCTTACCGCGTCTACCTGCCGATGCTGTGGGTCATTTGCGCCTGCTGCTTCTCGATGATGACGGTGGGTCTGTTCAAGATCATCGTCGAGTCGCGCAACCGGGTCGCATCCTGGTTTGCGGCCTCGTTCGCCCTGACTTTTGTGGCCTCGCTGGCCGAGATCGTCTCGGCGGCGCTGGGCATGCACGAAGTCATCGGCGTCATCAACAGCGTGACCGCCGCGCTGGCTTCGAGCCTGCTGGCCGCGCTGGCAGTGGCCGAACAGATGCGCGCCGAGACGGAAAAGCGCGAAGAAGCCCAGCAAAAGCTGGAACACGCCTACGAGGCGATGCCGGTGGGTTTGTTCACGCTCGACATGTACGGTCACTTCCAGAGCGCTAATCCCGCCCTGCGCAAGATGCTGGGCGCGGACAAGTTCGAGCTGGGCCGCACCGCCTGGCGCCACTTCTTCAGCGAAAACGTGTGGATGGAGCTGCACGAGCAGGTCCATGGCCGCAGCGACGCCGAACTGGAAATCGCGAATCGCGACGGCAGCCGCCGCTTCCTGGTCAGCGCGACACTGGCGCGCGGCCGCATCGAAGGCGTGCTGCAGGACGTGACGGAAAAGCACAAGGCCACCGAGCAGCTGCGCTTCATGGCCAACAACGATCCGCTGACCAAGGTCTTCAACCGCCGCGGCATCGAAAAGACCTTCGAAGGCGCGGCCACCTCGTTAGCAAGCGGCAAGCCGATGGCGATCGCCTACATCGACCTCGACCGTTTTAAACTGATCAACGACCTGTTCGGCCACGGCGCCGGCGACGAAGTGCTCAAGCAGGTGTGCGAACGCATGGCCATGATGCTGGCCGGCGGGCAACAGATCGGCCGCGTCGGCGGCGACGAATTCGTCATCGTGATGCCGGACACGGCGATTCCGCTGGCCGCGCTGATCTGCCGCGGCATCGTCGACCGCATCGGCGGCACCCCGTACCGGGTCGGCGACAAGGCTTTCCACGTGCGCGGCTCGGTCGGCCTGATCGAAGTCTCGCCCGGCATGCCGATGAAGGACGCGATCTCGGCGGCCGACCGCGCCTGCCGCTCGGCCAAGGAAGCCAGCGACGGCCTGGTCGTCTACGAACGCAACGCCGCCGCCTTCCACGAGCGCGAAGCCGAACTGAAGCTGGTGGCGCGCCTGCAGAGCCCGAATGCGACCGACGGCCTGTTCCTGGAAATGCAGCCGATCATGTCGCTGAAGAACCCGAACGACTCGCTGAACTTCGAAGTTCTGCTGCGCATGCGCGGCCTCGACGGACGGGTGATGCCGGCCGGCCCGCTGATCGGCGCCGCCGAGAAGTGCGGCCGCGCCAGCGTGATCGACCGCTGGGTGTTGAGCACGACGCTGGGCTGGATCGCGGAAAACATCTCGCGCCTGCCGAACACGCGTTTCGTCTGCATGAATTTGTCGGGCGCCTCGCTGAACGACGAGCGCTTCGTGGCCGACACGCTGGAAATCCTGGCGCGCCACGTGCACGTGGCCAGCCGCCTGTGCATGGAAATCACCGAGAGCGTGGCCCTGCACGACCTCGACAACACGCGCCGCTTCATCGACCAGGTGCGCAATTTCGGCGTGAAAGTAGCGCTGGACGACTTCGGCGCCGGCTACACCTCCTTCTCCTACCTGAAGGAACTGCCGGCCGACGTGCTGAAGATCGACGGCAACTTCGTCGTGAACATCAATGCGCACCCGGCGAACGTCGCCATCGTCGAGGCCATCGTCAGCCTGGCGGGCAATCTCGGCATGAAGACCATCGCCGAGTGGGCCGAGGATGCGGCCACGGTGCAGACCCTGGCCGAGATCGGCGTCGATTACGTGCAGGGCTGGGCAGTGGCGCGCTCGCAGCCGCCGGAGCGCATGCTGACCGCGGCGTCATCGGCCAGCTTCATCCAGGACCAGGAATTGCTCGATATGCTGCCGAACCTGGGGCGGGGGGCGGCGCTGGATTTACATGGGATCATGAAGCTGCATTGATGCAGGCAAATGGTGGGCACGGAGCGCCCACCCTACGTATTCTCAGCCGTAGGGTGGGCGCCCCGTGCCCACCATTTATTGAATCGTGGCCAGCGACGGCCGCGCGTGGCGTTCCGAATCGATCAACAGCAGTTGTGCACGGGCAGCCTTGAGCGTCGCCACATCGCGCGCCAGCGGACGGTCGCGCTGCGGGACCTGCGGCCGCCAGGCCTGCTGGCGGTGCATGGCCGGCGGCGCCTCGTAGCGCTGCACGGCCAGCGGCCGCGTTTCAGCCGTGCCTACGGAGGCTTCCGCCCCCGCATTGCTCACCAGGCGCGTGGCCTGGGCGCCGCTCTCGCAGGGCTGGTCGGTCAGCGTCACATGGCCGGCGCCATCGACGCATTTTAAAATGTCGGAACCCGCCAGCGCGGCGGGAGTGGCGGCAATCGCCGCACAGATCAGGGTCAGCTGAGAGGCCAGGCGCTTCATGGCAGGCTCCATCGATACGATGGAACCATTGTCCCAGCCGAGACCGGCTCACTCTGTTAGGTGCTTCACGGTGCGCGGACATTGTCAAAAAAACCACGCATGAGTTAACTCGTCGGCTCAGGGACGGCGCGCCACCAGCTGGACCTCGACCAGGAAGCCGTAATGCAGGCCCGGCACCGGCACCACGGCACGCGCCGGCTTGTGTTCGCCGAACACGCGCGCATAGATATTGTTGAACGCAGACCAGTGCTCGACGCCGGCCAGATAGGCGGTGCACTGGACGACGTCATCGAAGCCGCAGCCGGCTGCGCGCAAGACCTTTTCGCACTGGTCGAAGACGGAATTGCATTGCGCTTCGAACAGGGCGTCCTGGGCGATGTCCTTCGAAGGCAGTATGCCCGACAGGAACACCAGGCCGCCGGCCGCGACCGCCTGCGAATAATGCCCGGCAGGCGCCGGCAGTTCGCTCGACTGGATGAACTCCATCAAGCCACTAATTCCGCGAAGCGCGAGAGGTCGACGTTGCCGCCGCTGATCAGGATGCCGACGCGCTTGCCGGCAACCGGCACCACGCCGCACAGGGCCGCCGCCGCGCCCAGGCAACCGGTCGGCTCGACCACCATCTTCATGCGCTCGGCAAAGAACTTCATGGTCTCGACCAGCTGCGCATCGCTCACCGTGACGATGTCGTCGACGCGGCGCCTGATCACCTCGAAGTTGTGCTCGCCCACGTGGGTCACCATGGCGCCGTCGGCGATCGTCTTCGGCACGCCGATGTGGACGATTTCGCCTTTCCGCAGCGATTGCTGGCCGTCGTTGCCGGCTTCCGGCTCGACGCCGATCACTTTGCAATCCGGGGACAATCCGCTCGCCGCCAGCGCGCAGCCGGCCAGCAGGCCGCCGCCGCCCAGCGGCACCAGGAGGATGTCGAGCGGGCCGACTTCCTCGAACAATTCCTTGGCCGCCGTGCCCTGGCCGCAGATCACGTCCCGGTGGTCGTAGGGCGGAATCAGGGTCATGCCGCGCTCGTCGGCCAGGCGGCGCGCGATCTCTTCGCGGTTTTCCGTAAAGCGGTCGTAGAAGATCACTTCGCCGCCATATTCCTTCGTCGCCTGGATTTTCAGGGCAGGGGCGTCGTTCGGCATGATGATGGTGGCGCGGATACCCGCCAGGCGCGCCGACAGGGCGATCGCCTGCGCGTGATTCCCCGAGGAGAAGGTCAGCACGCCGGCCGCGCGCTGGGCGTCGTCGAAGCGCGCGATCGCGTTGTAGGCGCCGCGGAACTTGAAGGCGCCCATGCGCTGGTAGTTCTCGCACTTGAAGAACAGCTGGCCGCCGGTGCGGGCGTTGGCGGTGGTGGAGCTGAGCACCGGTGTGCGGTGAGCGGCGCCGTCGAGGCGCGCGGCGGCCTGTTCGACGTCGCTGTATTGAAGGTTGTCGGTCATGGTATCGAGAGAGAAAAAAATCAGCTTGCAAGCGGCAGCGCCAGCTGCACCAGCAGCCCGCCGCCTTCGCGGTTGCGCACCGTCAGCTCGGCATTGTGGCGGCTCACCACGCGCTCGACGATGGCCAGGCCGAGGCCCGCGCCGTTCGCCTGCCCGCGCGCCGTGTCGAGGCGCGTAAAGGGCTTCATCAGCTGGGCGATCTGGTCTTCGGGCACGCCCGGGCCATGGTCGGCGATCTCGACGACGGCGCGCCGGCCTTGCGGCGTGCTGCGGACGTGGCAGGCGAAATCGAGTTCGGTGTAGTCCTGGCCCGGCGTGCGGGCATAGCGGCGCGCGTTCTCGATGACATTGTTGATCACGCGGCGCAGGTCGATCTCGTTGCCCAGCACCTGCACGTCGTCTTCGATATCGGTACGAACCTGCATGCCGGGCAGGCGCGTCGCGTGCTGGGCGCAGTCGGCCAGCAGGTGCGAGACCTGCACCGGCACGAAGCTCGAGGCCTCGGTCGGCTTGGCGTAGTCGAGGAACTGGCCGATGATGGCGTCCATCTGGGCGATATCGGACTGCATGCCTTCGCGCGCATCGGTGGACAGGTTCGCCATCTCGAGTTCGAGCTGCATGCGCGCCAGCGGCGTACGCAGGTCGTGCGAGATGCCGGCCAGGATCACGGCGCGGTCCTTCTCGACCTGCGCCAGGTCTTCGACCATCTGGTTGAAGCTGCGGTTGGCCTCGATGATCTCCTTCGAGCCCTTTTCAGGCAGCGGGGCGGGGCGCTCGCCCTTGGCGATCACGCGCGCGGCCGCCGTCAGGCGCGCAAGCGGCAGGTTGATCAGGCTCGAAATGAAGGCCGCGCCCAGCAGCGAGAGCACGCCCACCACGCTGGCCCAGCCGAGCCACTGGACGCGCGTCAGGCCGGCGATGCGTTCGCGCTCCAGCATCAGCCAGTATTGGTCGTCCTCGATGTTAAAACTGATCCAGAAGCCGGCCATGCCGTTCACGCGGCTGGAAAAGCGCGTCTGCGCGCCCAGCTTGTCGCGCACGGCGGCGGCGATTTCCGGCATCAGGGGGTTGTTCGGCGGCGGATCGACCTTGTCGGTGTCTTCCAGCGTGAAGATGCGGATGCCTTCGTTCGAGACGAGTTCGAACAGCAGTTCGCGCCGCAGTTCGGGCGCGGAGTGGGTCAGCGCCGCCTTGGTGATCGTCACCACCGACACCACCAGTTCCGCCGTCTGCTGGACTTGCGGGCCGCGCTGGAATACGTTCAGCATGCCGATCCAGGAGCCCATCGACAGCGTCGTGAGCAGGGAGAGCAGGAAGAAGGTGCGCCAGAACAGGCCGCTCTTCATCCAGCCCATGCGGCCGGCCTTGGCCGGAGAAAACGAAGCTAGCACTAGCGCGGCTGTCCTTCAGGGATGAAGACATAGCCCAGGCCCCAGACCGTCTGGATATAGAGCGGGCTGGAAGGATCGGGTTCGATCAGCTTGCGCAGGCGCGAGATCTGGACGTCGAGCGAGCGGTCGAAGACCTCGTATTCGCGGCCGCGGGCCAGTTCCATCAGCTTCTCGCGCGACAGCGGCTGGCGCGCGTGGCGGGCGAACACCTTCAGCACCGAGAATTCGCCGGTGGTGAGAGGCACCGTCTCGCCGTTTTTCTTGAGCGTGCGCGTGCCGAGATCGAGCACGAACTGGCCGAACTCGAAGGTCTGCGGGGTTTCCGAGGGCGCACCCGGGATTTCGTCGGGCCCCTTGCGGCGCAGGACGGCGCCGATGCGGGCCACCAGTTCGCGCGGATTGAAGGGCTTCGGCAGGTAGTCGTCGGCGCCCATTTCGAGGCCGACGATGCGGTCGACGTCCTCGCCCTTGGCGGTCAGCATGATGATCGGGGTCTGGTCGCCGGCGCCGCGCAGGCGGCGGCAGATCGACAGGCCGTCTTCGCCGGGCAGCATCAGGTCCAGCACCAGCAGGTCGTAGCGCTCGCGCAGCCAGAGCTTGTTCATCGCCGGCGCGCTTTCCGCGGTGACGACCTGGAAGCCCTGCTCGGTGAGATAGCGCCGCAGCAGGTCGCGCAGGCGCACGTCGTCGTCGACGACCATGATCTTGGCGCTATGGCCGCCAGCCGCGGCAGGGGCGCTGCCCGTGTTCGAAGTGGATGCAGGATTCATATGCTTAATTTGTCAGATTCATATCGCTATGGTAACTTCTGTCCGCGCTGATTTTGGGATTTACAGACAGGGCATTACATTGTGTTACAAACTTTACCCAATCAGGCTTATCCCGGAGCGTACTTCCCCCTACACTGGGAACCAATGAAAGACAGCTTATCCGTTTATCCAGCACCACGGAAGAGGAACACCATGACAAACGCGCTCGACAAAACCAATGCAGCAGCCCAGGCGAACAGCCGGCTCGCCCGCCTGGCGCGCCGTGGTGTGGTCCTGGCCGTGCTCGCCTGTACCGGTATCGGCGCGGCCCAGGCACAATACCATGGCCGCCGTGACGATGCCCAGATGCAGCCGCCCCCGTCCGTCCGTGGCGAGCGCCTGCAGGCGCCGCCCCCGCAGATCGAACAGCCGCGCGAACAGCGCGGGTATGAGCAGATGCGCGAGCAGATGCGCGAACAGCAGCAACAACGCGCCTTCGACGAACAGCGGCGCCAGGCGGCCCAGATGCAGAACGATCCGAACCGCGAAGGCAGCCGGCGCGGACGCCTGACGCCGGACGAGCGGCGCGACCTGCGGCGCCAGATCAACGAAGCGGGGATGGATATCTACCCGAACGCGCAGCGGCGCTGAAGACGGGGGAAGTGAACGAAAGCCGGGCTGGTCCCGGCTTTTTCTTTGCCTTCATTCCAAATGGATGAGAATTTGTGAGAATGTTGTTGGCGATTATTTATTTATCCGTAACAACATGATACGCTGACACGCTGCATGCCTTGATTTCCCATCAAGGACCGGCCATCCACCTGGAGCAGGATCGTGTCAGATACCGCTGTCGCACCTCCCCCCGCGCCCGCCGCGCGCTTTGCCCCGACCGGCCCGGAGCACTGCATCGACCGCCGTCCCGACGGCGTCTATGCCGATCCGGCCGTACTCGGCACCACGGTATTGGCCGCCGTCGACAGCATCCTACGGTCGGGCAATATCCTCAGCGGCATCGATTATCCGGTCCTGATCAAGGCGCTGTACGGCACCGGCCCGGCGCTGCCGACCGGTCCCGACGGCCAGCCGCTGGTACGGCTCGCCAACGACGTCGTGCCGTTCAACGCCCAGCGCCGTCAACTGTACCGTTCCGTGAAGATCGCCGACGGCGAAGCCGAATACTGCTTCGAGCCGGTGTTCCTGGCCGGTCCCAGCGGCGAGGCCGAGGTCCCGACCCGTCTCGACCTCGACGAATTCGTGGCCGACATGTGGCTCAAGGGCATCCGCTTCGGCATCGACCTGGCCAGCGTGCGCGCCGGCATCGCCAATCCGGCGCTGGGCCGGGTCGTGGTGGCGCGCCGCCTCGAGCCGGAAGCGGGCGTCGACGCAACCGTGGTCGAGGTCTCGGACGACATCCACCGCAGCGATGCGCCGCGCCAGCTCTCGAACGGCAAGCTCGACCTGATGTGCTTCCAGAACCGCTTCCCGCAGGTCAAGGGCGGCACGCGCCTGCTGCAGAAGCTGCCGACAAAAGTCGGCAAGCCGGGCTTCGAACTCTCGGGCATCCGGATCGAACCGGCGGCGCCGCGCGACCTCGACTTCGCGACCCATGCCGGCGACGGCACCCGCGTCGAGAAAAGCGCGGACGGCGAGTACCTGGTGGCGGCGCGCACCGGCTTCCTGAACGTCGACCCGAAGACGCACAGCATCGCGGTGGGCGACAAGATCGTCAGCCGCGACGGCGTCAGCGCCAGGACCACCGGCAACCTGCAGCTGACGGGCGACTACGAGGAGTTCGGCGACGTCCAGGAAAAGCGCATCATCGAAGGCAACGGCATCACCGTGCACGGCAACGTGTACGGCGAGATCCACTCGCGCGGCGGCATGGTGCGCCTGCGCGCCAACCTGGTCGGCGGCAGCGCCCACAACGCGCGCGGCGACATCCAGGTCGACGGCGTGACGGCCAACGCGGTCCTGCAGGCCACGGCCGGCATGGTCACCCTGCAGCGCGCCGAAAACTGCGTCGTCTCCGGAACGCGGGTGCGCATCGAGCACGCCGTCAACTGCGAGATCATCGCCGACGAGGTCTCGATCGGGACCGCCGAAGGCTGCGCCCTGGCCGCGCGCCGCGTCCAGGCCGACGCCACCGCACCCTGGCGCGAGAGCGAGATGCTGGTGTATGCCATGGCGGCCGATTGCAGCCGCATCGACGAGGTGCTGGAACAGATCGGCGCGCGCGTGCAGCAGTTCGAGGCCGCCGCCGCGCGCCACAAGGCGGAGCTGGCCCAGCTGTGCGCCCAGCCCGCGGTGCGCAAATACCTCGAGATCGCCGGACGGGTGCGCAGCGGCGAGATGAGCCTGACCCCGGCCCAGGCCCAGCAGTTCAAGCAGATGGGGCAGGCCGTCGCCCATGATTTACAGAAGATCGGCGAGGTCTCGGCGGCGCGCAAGGCGGTCGAGGGAGAACAGGCCGAAGGCAAGGCACTGCTGGAGCGCTTCACCGCCCAGCGCGCCGAGCGCGCGGCCGGCAGCGCGGTGACGCTGCGCCTGCTGCAGGGCGAGACGCAAATCCGCCTGCTGCCCTTCGATCCGGACGGCCCCTGTTTCTACAACCTGCCGGCGCGCGAGATCAAGGCGCAGCTGCGCGGGAATGCCGGCACGGTCCTGCACGCGGCAAGCGCGGGCGGCTACGCCTGGGGCGGCGCCGGCCCGGTCTTGTAATGATGGTGTAAGGAAAGATTGACTGCTCTCAACGAGGGCAGGAGGGCCTGGCCCTAGCATGGTGACTGTTACCGAAAGGAATCATCATGCACAAGGACATCATGGCAACTCAACCGGCAGCCAACCAGTTCCTGAGCTTCAAGCTCGGCGGGCTCGAATACGGACTCGATTTCGGCAAGGTGCAGGAACTGCGCATCCTGAAGTCGCTCGAACGCTTTGCCGCCGACGGCGCCATTGTCGAGGGCGTGGCCGTCTCGCGGGGCGTAATCATGCCCATCGTCGACATGCGCGCCGCCTTCTGCGGCCATCCGGTCGAAACCAAGCCGACCACCGACGTGATCATCCTCAAGTTGTCGACCTGCGTGATGGGGATGGTGGTCGACGGCGTGACCGACGTCGTGACCCTGCTGCCGGAACAGATTTCGCCGATTCCCGGCGCCGATGGCGGCGCGATCGACTACCTGATCGGGTTGGGGGTGACGGGCGGGCGCAGGCTGATCCTGGTCGATATCGACCGGCTGATGTCGATCGACAAAAAGAACAGCCAGCGGCAGGTGGCGTGAATGCGTACGGTGGGCACGGAGCGCCCACCCTACGGACGACTTAAGGTAGGGTGGGCGCCCCGAGCCCACCGCTTTTACGCAGCATTTGTAGGGTGGGCACTCCGTGCCCACCGATTTACGCTGCCAATCCTTCCAGCTGCTCCTGCAACTCCAGCCACTCGTTCTCCAGCGTCCCCAAATCGCGCGCGCAGAAGGCCTGGTCCGCGACCAGGTTCTTCAATTCTTCCTTCTTGTCGGCCTCGTAGATGCTCGAGTCGAGCAGGCGCGCGTCGATGTCGGCCTTCTTCGCATTCAGCTTGGCCATCTGCTCCTCGATGCGCTTGATGCGGTTCTCGATCGGCTTCTTCAAGGCGGCCACGCGCTGACGCTCCTCGGCGTCCAGGCGCTTCTGCTCCTTGCGGTCCACCAGCGGTGCGGGCGCCGCGGCGGCAGCCGGCGCAGCCGCCTTGGCCGCCGGCTTCGCGCCCGGCAGCGCCTCGCTGCCTTTGCCGAGCTTGGTCTGGAACAGCCATTCCTTGTAGTCGTCGAGGTCGCCGTCGAAGGGCTGCAGGCGGCCGTCGGCGACGATGATGAACTGGTCGGTGGTGGCGCGCAGCAGGTGGCGGTCGTGCGAGACGACGACCAGCGTGCCTTCGAACTGCGCCAGCGCCATGGTCAGCGCCTCGCGCGTCTCTAAATCCAGGTGGTTCGTCGGTTCGTCGAGCAGCAGCAGGTTCGGACGCTGCCAGACGATCAGGGCCAGCGCCAGGCGCGCCTTTTCGCCGCCCGAGAAAGGCGCGATCGGGCTGGTCACCATGGTGCCCGGGAAGTTGAAGCTGCCGAGGAAGTTGCGCAGCTCCTGCTCGCGCACGGTCGGCGCGATCTTCGCCAGGTGCCACAGCGGCGACTCGTCGTGGCGCAGCATCTCGACCTGGTGCTGCGCGAAATAGCCGATCGACAGGCCCTTGCCGAGGGTGGCGTGGCCGGTGAGCGGCGCCAGTTCGCCGGCGATGGTCTTAATCAGCGTCGATTTGCCGGCGCCATTCACACCCAATAAGCCGATCCGCTGGCCGATCTGCAGCGAGAAATTGATGTGATTGACGATGGTCTTGGCGCCGACCTTGTCGCCGTGACCGTCGAGCAGCGGATAGCCCGCGTCGACGGCTTCCAGCACCAGCAGCGGGTTCGGTGCGGCCAGCGGATCGCGGAATTCGAAGGAGAATTCGGCCGCCGCGCGCAGCGGCGCCAGTTCTTCCATCTTGGCCAGCGCCTTCATGCGGCTCTGGGCCTGGCGCGCCTTGGTGGCCTGCGCCTTGAAGCGGTTGATGAAGGACTCGAGGTGGGCGCGCGTGCGCTGCTGTTTTTCGAGGGCGCTGGCGGCCAGCACCATCGCCGCGGCGCGTTGGCGCTCGAAGGACGAGTAGTTGCCGCCGTAGCGCTTGAGCTTCTGTTCGTCGATGTGGACGATCACGTTGACGATCTCGTCGAGGAAGTCGCGGTCGTGCGAGATGATGATCAGCGTGCCCGGATAGCGCTTCAGCCAGTCTTCCAGCCAGATGATCGCGTCCAGGTCCAGGTGGTTGGTCGGTTCGTCCAGCAGCAGCAGGTCGGAAGGGCACATCAGCGCCTGCGCCAGGTTCAAACGCATGCGCCAGCCGCCCGAGAAACTCGCCACCGGCTGCTGCATCTGCTCGAGCGAGAAACCCAGGCCCAGCAGCAGCTGTTCGGCGCGCGACTGCACGGTGTAGGCGTCGGCGTCGGCCAGCGCGCTGTGCACGTGGCCCATCGCGATGCCGTTTTCCTGCGTGTGCTCGGCCGCTTCCAGCGTGTCGAGTTCGGCCTGCAGGCGGCGCAGGTTGACGTCGCCGTCGATCGCGTATTCGAGGGCGGGGCGGTCCAGCGCCGGCGTCTCCTGCGCCACGTAGGCCATGCGCCACTTGGCGGGGAAATCGATCTCGCCCTGGTCGGCATGCAGTTCGCCGCGCAGCATGGCGAACAGGCTGGATTTGCCGGCGCCGTTGGCGCCGATCAGGCCGATCTTGTCGCCGGGGTTCAGGGTCAGGTCGGCGCCTTCCAGCAGCGGCTTGGTGCCGCGCATCAGGCTGACGTTCAGGAAGCGGATCATGCGTGTGTCTTTATGCGTTCTGCAGTTGTTCGGCGGTCAGCAGGAACACTGCCTCGTCGCCGGCGCTGGTTGTGAGCCAGGTCAGGCCCAGGTGGCCGAAGGCCGCTTCCGCGTATTCGGCTTCGTTGCCGATCTCGACGACCAGGATGCCTTCCGGCGTCAGGCGTTCGGCGGCGCCGGCCACGATCTTGCGCACCAGGTCCATGCCATCGAGGCCGCCGTGCAGGGCGATCTGCGGCTCGCGCAGGTATTCCGGCGGCAGCTTGCTCATCGAGTCGGCGTTCACGTAAGGCGGATTGGTGACGATCAGGTCGTACTTCTTGAACGGGACGTTTTCGTACAGGTCGGACTCGATCGGGTTCACGCGGCCTTCCAGCTTGTAGTCGCGGATGTTGCGCTCGGCGACCGCCAGCGCATCCTTCGAGATGTCGACCGCATCGACCACGGCGTTCTGGTACACGTCGGCCATCATGATCGCCAGGCAGCCGGAGCCCGTGCACAGTTCGAGCACGTTCTCCACCTGGAACGGGTCGTTCACCCAGGGGCTGAAGAAGTTCGGGATCAGTTCGGCGATGAAGGAACGCGGCACCAGCACGCGCTCGTCGACGTAGAAGGCATAGGTGCCGAGCCAGGCTTCGTTGGTGATGTAGGCGGCCGGCACGCGTTCGCTGGTGCGGCGCTCGATCACGGCCAGCACCTGCAGCACTTCTTCAGGCAGCAGTTTCGCATCGAGGAAGGGATCGAGGCGGTCGAGCGGCAGTTTCAGGGTGTGCAGGACCAGGTAGGCCGCTTCGTCGAAGGCCTCGGCGCTGCCGTGGCCGAAGAACAGCTTGGCCGCATTGAAGCGGGAAACGGCGTAGCGCAGCAGGTCGCGCGGGGTGCTGAAAGGAGTCGTGGTCATGTTGTTCTCGCGTGTTCCGGTTAAGCTGCCAGGAGATTTTCCAGCGTGCGGCGGTAGATGTTCTTCAAGGGATCGATGAAGCGCAGCTCGACGTGCTCGTCGATCTTGTGGATGCTGGCGTTGGGTGGGCCGAATTCTATCACCTGGGGGCAGATGCGGGCGATGAAGCGCCCGTCCGAGGTCCCGCCCGTGGTCGACAGTTCGGCCGCTACGCCGGTCTCCAGCTTGATCGCGCTGCACATGGCGTCCGACAGCGTGCCCTTCGGCGTCAGGAAAGGCTGGCCGGACAGGGTCCATTCGAGCTCGTATTCGAGCCCGTGGCGGTCGAGGATGGCGTGCACGCGCGCTTCCAGGCCCTCGGCCGTGCTCGCGGTCGAAAAGCGGAAGTTGAATTCCAGCGTCAGCTGGCCCGGAATGACGTTGTTGGCGCCGGTGCCGGCGTGGATGTTCGAGATCTGCCAGGTGGTGGGCGCGTAGTACTCGTTGCCTTCGTCCCAGACTTCGGCGGCCAGTTCCGCCAGCGCGGGCGCGGCCTGGTGGATCGGGTTGCGCGCCAGGTGCGGGTAGGCGATGTGGCCCTGCACGCCCTTGATCACGAGGTGGCCCGAGAGCGAGCCGCGGCGGCCGTTCTTGATCATGTCGCCCAGGATGTGGCTCGACGTCGGCTCGCCGACCAGGCAGTAATCGAGCTGCACGCCGCGTTCTTCCAGCAGGTCGCAGACGACGGCGGTGCCGTCCACGGCCGGGCCTTCCTCGTCGCTGGTGATCAGGAAGGCGATCGAGCCGTCATGGCCGGGGTGGGAAGCGATGAACTCCTCGCAAGCGATCACCATCGCCGCGATCGAGGTCTTCATGTCGGCCGCGCCGCGGCCGTACAGCCGGCCGTCGCGCACGGTCGGCGTGAAGGGCTCGGAGGTCCACTGCTGCACGGGCCCGGTCGGCACCACGTCGGTGTGGCCGGCGAAGACGAAGACGGGCGACTCGGTCCCCTTGCGCGCCCACAGGTTGGTCACGCCGTTCGAGACGATCGATTCGCACACGAAACCGAGCGGCGCCAGCAGCTCAGCCAGGCGTTGCTGGCAGCCCTTGTCGTTGGGCGTGATCGAATCGAGGGCGATCAGTTCGGCCGCCAGCTCCTGGGTGCGCGAGGTCCTGATCATGCCGCCCCCACGAGGCGCGTGTAGGCATCCGGCGAGAAGCCGACCGACAGCAGGCCGTCGCCTTCCAGCACCGGACGCTTGATCACCGAGGTGTTTTCCAACATCAGCTCCAGGGCCGAGGCCTTGTCGGTGACCGCCGCCTTGCGCGCGTCCGGCAGATTGCGCCAGGTCGTGCCCTTGCGGTTGACCAGGGTTTCCCAATCCAGCGTCTCGAGCCAGCGCGCGGCTGTCGCGCGGTCCAGGCCCTGTTTTTTGAAGTCGTGGAAGCTGAAGTCGACGCCGTTATCAAGCAGCCAGGTGCGGGCTTTCTTGACCGTGTCGCAGTTGGGAATACCGTAGAGTGTCTTGTTCATGGGCGTCAGTAAGTCGAGGCAAGGAAGCTTGCCATGTGCGCAGTAAATCGGGAAGGGCGTGAGAATAGCATAGACGCATCCCGGCCGGAGATGTCGCACACGGGGCGAAAGATACCGAACTGCCGGGCAGCGCGGGTGTCTCAGGGGGAGGAGCCGCATGTCGCGGCCCTCTACTTCAAGGAGCTCCGCCATGAAAGCCATGTTTGCCGCGCTGGCCGCCGCGCTTGCCTTGCTGGTATCCGGCTGCGCCACCGAGTATTACAACGCACCCCATGAGATGGCCGAGGTGTATGGGGCCTATCCGCTGTCCGACGGCGACACGCTGCGCATCGAGAAAAAGGGCAACCGCCCCTATGCACGCCTGGACGGCACCGAGCCGATGCGCCTGACTTCGATCGGCCCGCTCGAATTCGTCACGCAGGACCAGTCGCTGCACCTGCAGTTCGCGCCGCTGGCCTTTACGACCGAGGTGACGGTACAGCGGCTCAGGTATTGAGCGTGAACTCGGTGAACGAGGCTTCCGGCGGCTCGTCCTTTTTATTGGCGGCCTCCTGAGTCCCTTGCGCCGGCCCGTTGTTGAGCAGCCAAAGCAGGTTGGTTGCCGAGTCGGCGTTCGCCAGCGCCTCGTCCTGGGTGACGAGGCCTGCCTGCACCAGTGCCAGCAGCGCGCCTTCGAAGGATTGCGAACCGGGCGAGAGGCTCTTGTCCATCGCTTCCTTGATCTGGCTGAGCTCACCCTTTTCGATCAGGTCGGCGATGTAGCGGGTATTGAGCATGATCTCGACGGCGGGCTGGCGCGTGCCCCCGGCGGCGGACTTCACCAGGCGCTGCGAGACGATCGCGCGCGTGGCCGATGCCAGGTCCTGCAGCAGGGCGGGGCGGTTCTCGACCGGGTAGAAGCCGATGATGCGGTTCAGCGCGTTGTAGCTGTTGTTGGCGTGCAGGGTGGCCACGACCAGGTGGCCCGACTGGGCATAGGCAAGGGCCGCGCCCATGGTCGCCTGGTCGCGGATCTCGCCGATCAGGATCACGTCTGGCGCCTGGCGCAGGCTGTTGCGCAGGGCCAGTTCGAAGTCGAGGGCGTCGCTGCCGATCTCGCGCTGGTTGACGATCGATTTCCTGTTCTTGAAGAGGTACTCGATCGGATCTTCCAGCGTCAGGATGTGGCCGGTGCGCTGTTCGTTGCGGTAGTCGAGCATCGAGGCGATGGTGGTCGACTTGCCGGAACCGGTCGCGCCCACGACCAGCAGCAGGCCGCGCTTTTCCATGATCAGTTCCGCCAGCACCGGCGGCAGGCCGAGCTCGCCCAGCGGCGGGATCGTGGCCGGCACGAAGCGGAACACGGCCGAGACGCTGCCGCGCTGGCGGAAAGCCGACAGGCGGAAGCGCCCGAGGTTGGGCACCGAGATGCCGGTATTGAGTTCGTTGGTGCGGTTCAGTTCTTCCAGCTGCTCCGGGGTCGTGACTTCGTTCAGCAGCGAATCGATGTTGTCGCGGTCGAGCTTGTGCTGGTTGATCGGGATGAGGTTCCCGTTGATCTTGATGTGGACGGGAGAATTCACCGCGAAGAACATGTCCGACGCGTTTTTTTCTTTCATGAGCTGGAACAGGCGGTCCATGGCCATGTGGTGGGTCTCCCGGGTGGTGCGATGTTGTGGTGAATCAGCAGCCGGCCGTAGCGCAGCCGAAAGCTTAGATCCCGCGCAGCAGTTCGTTGATACCTGTCTTCGAACGCGTCTGCGCATCCACGCGCTTGACGATCACGGCGCAGTACAGGCTGTATTTGCCGTCCGCCGATGGCAGCGAACCCGAGACCACGACCGAACCCGAAGGCACGCGGCCGTAGGTCACTTCGCCCGTCTCGCGGTTGTAGATCTTGGTCGACTGGCCGATGTACACGCCCATCGAGATGACCGAGTTCTCTTCGACGATCACGCCTTCGACGATTTCCGAGCGGGCGCCGATGAAGCAGTTGTCTTCGATGATGGTCGGGTTGGCCTGCATCGGTTCCAGCACGCCGCCGATGCCGACGCCGCCCGACAGGTGGACGTTCTTGCCGATCTGGGCGCAGGAACCGACGGTGGCCCAGGTGTCGACCATGGTGCCTTCGTCGACGTAGGCGCCGATATTCACGTACGAGGGCATCAGCACCACGTTCTTGCCGATGAAGGAGCCGCGGCGCGCGACGGCCGGCGGCACCACGCGGAAGCCGCCCTTGGCGAAATCGTCTGCGGTGTAGTTGGCGAACTTGGTCGGTACTTTATCGTAGAACTGCATGCCGCCGCCTTCGACGGGCACGTTGTTCTCCAGGCGGAAGGACAGCAGGACCGCCTTCTTGATCCACTGGTTGACGATCCATTCGCCGCCATCTTTTTGCGCCACGCGCAGGGTGCCCGCGTCGAGGCCGGCCAGCACTTCGGCCACGGCGTTGCGCACGTCCGCCGGAGCGGTCGATGGGCTGAAGTCCGCGCGCTGTTCCCACGCGGTGTCGATGATGTTCTGGAGTTGTTGGGTCATGATGATGATCTCGGTTTCAGGATGCGGATGTTAGTGCGTGGCGCGCAGGCTCTGGCAGAACTGGACGATGCGGTTGGCCGCTTCCAGCCCCTCGTCGACGCCCGCCACCAGGGCCATGCGGATGCGATTGCGGCCCGGATTGGTCCCGTGCGCGTCGCGCGCGAGGTAGGATCCAGGCAGAACCGTCACATTATATTCGGCGTACAGCCGGCGTGCGAACTCGGTGTCCGACAGCCCGGTGCGCCGCACGTCGGCCCACAGGTAGAAGCCGGCGTCCGGCAGTTCGACGTCCATCACCTCGCGCAAGAGCGGGGTAATCAGGTGGAACTTTTCCTTGTACAGGTTGCGGTTGTCCTGCACGTGGGCTTCGTCGCCCCAGGCCGCGATCGATGCGGCCTGCACGACCGGCGACATCGCGCCGCCGCAGTAGGTACGGTAGAGCAGGAACTTCTTCATCACGGCCGCGTCGCCGGCGACGAAACCGGAACGCATGCCCGGCACGTTCGAGCGCTTCGACAGGCTCGAAAACACGATCAGGTTCGTGTAGGCATGGCGGCCCAGCTGGTGCGCCGCTTCCAGCGCGCCCAGCGGCGGGTTGGCCCCGGTATAGATCTCGGAGTAGCACTCGTCGGCCGCGATCACGAAGCCGTGGCGGTCGGACAGCGCGAACAGTTCGCGCCAGTCTTCCAGCGTGAGCACGGCGCCGGTCGGGTTCCCCGGCGAGCAGACATACAGCAGCTGCACGCGCGCCCACACGTCGTCGGGCACGGCGCTGTAGTCGGGCGCGAAGTTGCGCGCCGGGTCCGAGTTCACGAAGTACGGCGTCGCACCGGCCAGATAGGCCGCGCCTTCGTAGATCTGGTAGAAGGGGTTCGGGCACAGCACCAGCGGATCCGGGCGATTGGCGTCGATCACCGCATGGGCGATCGCGAACAGCGCTTCGCGCGAGCCGTTCACCGGCAGGATCATCGTGGCCGGATCGAGGGGCGGGATGCCGTAGCGGCGCTCCAGCCAGCCGGCGATCGCGGCGCGCAGCGGCTCGCCGCCGACCGTGCTCGGGTAATTCGACAGGCCGGCCACCGCATGCATCAGGGCCTTTTCGATGAAGGGCGGCGTCGGATGCTTCGGTTCGCCGATGCCGAGGCTGATCGGGGCCAGCGCGGCGTTGGGCGTCACGCCGGCGAATAGCTCGCGCAGCTTTTCGAAGGGGTAGGGATGGAGTTTGTCGAGGTTGGGATTCACGGCGGTCAGCAGTCAGCGCGATGCGAAAACAACCATTATATGCCGATAAATCCGAGTAACGCGCAGGGTGCCCCGTTAGCCGGCGCCGCGCAGCGCCTCCTCGCGCCAGGCCCCGGGGTTCGTTCCCGACCATTCCTTGAAGGCGTGCGTGAACGCGCTCTGCTCCTGGTAGCCGAGCAGGAAGGCGACGTCGAGCAGGGACAGGCTGTCCTGGCGCAGGTAGTCGCGCGCCAGCGCATAACGCGCCTCGTCCAGCACCTGCTGGAAGCTGGCCCCGGCCTCGGCCAGCTTGCGCTGCAGGGTGCGCGGCGACAGCGCCAGCCCGGCCGCGATCGATGAGAGCCGCACGCGGTCCTGCGCCAGGTTGCGGATCACCGCCGCGCGCACGGCGGCGACGATGGGCGGCGGCGCGCACAATGCCGCGCGCTGGCCGAGCAGGCGCTCGGCATGCTGCTGCAGCACCGGATACAGGCTGATGTCGGCGTTCGGCAGCGGCAGCGCCAGCAAGGCGGCATCGAAATGCGCCGTGTTCGCGGGCGCGCCGAAGCGCGGCAGGGCGCCGAAGACGCGTTCGTATTCGGCATGGCCGGCGCTGCCCGCGTGCGTGAACGCGATGCACGCCGGCGGCAGCTGCCCGCCCGCGAGCCAGCGCCCGAAGGTCTGGATGCCGGCGAAGACGCTGTCGGCGAGGTGGCGGCTGGCTTGCGGATAGTGGCTGATCCACGCGTATTCGGCGCTTGTGCCCTGCAGCGTCAGCTGCGAACGTCCGAGATCGTGCGCGAGGGCTTCGTAGCGCATGGTCTGCTCGAAGACCTGGCCGAGGTCGCGGCAGGCCAGCAGCACCAGGCCGTAGACGCTGTAGGTGCCGAGCTTCACGCATTCGCCCACGTGCAGGCCGAAGTGTTCGTCGTGGGCCAGTGCCGCGCCGGCGTCGAGCAGGCGCAGGTAGTCTTCCGCCGCCAGCGAATCGGGCAGCGGCTGCAGGGCATCATCAGGCAGACCGGCGGCACGGGCCAGCGCCTGCGGCGTCACGCCGCGCGCGCCGGCGGCGTCGAGCAGGGGCTGCAGGTAGGAGCCGGTGACCCGGCGCTGGGCGAGCGTGTCGATAGTTGGCGCGAATGAGCAAAGCAATGTCATAAAGGAGCAATACGCGGCAGGCGTTCTCGCTTACTCTGGCATGAATGTCAATAAAAGTATAGAGGGGACGGGCGCATGCGCAGGTGGAACGGCTGGGGCGACGAGACGATCGATGTGGAGATGAATGCGGATGCGCTGGGCTTCCTGGAGGCGCGCATTGGACCGGGCCAGGCGCCAACCGACGCGAGCTTCGAACAGGCCTGCGCCGCGATCCGCGCGAGCCGCTTAAGCCCGCATCCGCTGGTCGACACGAACACCTCGGTACGCGCCCTGCATGCCCTGGGCCAGAGCCTGCCCGACTGGCTGCGCCTGCGCCATGGCCGCCTCGGCGCGGTACCGGACGGCGTCGCCTTTCCGGAAAGCGCGGACCAAGTGCGCGCGCTGCTGGCCTATGCGGCCGCGAACGGCGCCGCCGTCGTTCCCTACGGCGGCGGCACCAGCGTCGCCGGCCACCTGACGGCGTCGCTCGACCAGCCCACGCTGTGCATCGCCTTGACCCGCCTGCGCGCGATGCGCAACCTCGACACCGAATCCCAGCTCGCCAGCTTCGGCGCCGGCGTCACCGGCCCCGACCTGGAAGCCCAGCTGCGCGCGCACGGCTACACGCTCGGCCACTTCCCGCAATCCTTCGAGTACTCCACGCTGGGCGGCTGGGTCGTCACCCGTTCGTCCGGCCAGCAGTCGCTGCGCTACGGCCGCATCGAGCAGCTGTTCGCGGGCGGCAGGGTCGAGACCCCGGCCGGCACGCTGGATATTCCGACCTTCCCGGCCTCCGCCGCCGGCACCGACCTGCGCGAACTGGTGCTCGGCTCCGAAGGACGGCTTGGCATCCTGGTCGACGCGACGGTGCGCGTGACCAAGCTGCCCGACTACGAAGCCTTTCATGCGGTGTTTTTCCCCGACTGGGACAGCGCCCAGCGCGCCGTGCGTACGCTGGCGCAGGCGCGCCTGCCGCTGTCGATGCTGCGCCTGTCGAACGCCGTCGAGACGCAGACGATGCTGGCGCTGGCCGGCCACAAGCGCCTGGTCGGCGTATTGGAGAAATGGCTGCGCCTGCGCGGCTGCGGGGAGGGCAAGTGCATGCTGCTGGTCGGCGCCAGCGGCAACAAGGGACAGGCCCGTGCCGCCCTGCGTGCCGCCTTTGCGATCGCACGCGGCGAGCGCGGGGTGCACATCGGGAAGGGACTGGGCGAGCGCTGGCGCCACAACCGCTTCCGCAACGTCTACCTGCGCAATGCGGCCTGGCGCCAGGGCTACGCCATCGACACGGTCGAAACGGCGCTCGACTGGCCGGGCGTGAACGGCGCCATGGCGGCCATCGAGGCCGCCGCCGCGCAGGCCCTGGGCGAACACGGCGAGCGCGTGCACGCCTACACCCATCTGTCGCACCTGTACCCGCAAGGCGCGAGCGTGTATTCGACTTTCGTCTATCGGCTGGCGGGCGATTACGAGACGGATCTGGCGCGCTGGCGTAGCCTGAAAAGCGCGGTGTCGGAAGCCATCGTCGCCAGCGGCGGCACGATCAGCCACCAGCACGGCGTCGGCGCCGATCACGCGCCCTGGCTGGAAGCGGAGAAGGGACACCTGGGACTGGAGGCGATGCGCGCGCTGTTCAATCGTTTCGATCCGGATGGACGCATGAACCCGGGCAAGCTGGTGCTGCCGTGAGCGCCCTCTGGCCGCAGGGATGGCGCACTCATGGTAGCAACAGCGTGCCTGAACTGTGCGCGCGCGAATGGGATTTGCTGATCGTCGGCGGCGGCATCACCGGCGCCGGCATCCTGCTCGAAGCGTCGCGCCGCGGCTTGAAGGCGCTACTGGTCGAACAGCGCGACTTCGCCTGGGGCACCTCGAGCCGCTCCTCGAAGCTGGTGCACGGCGGCCTGCGCTACCTGGCGCAGGGACATGTGAAACTGACGCGCGAAGCCGTGCACGAGCGCGAAGCACTGCTGCGCGACGCGCCGGGCCTGGTAGAGCCGCAGGGCTTTGCGCTTGCCGACTACGGCGCCAGCAAGCGCAAGCGCCGCACCATGCTGGCCGGCCTGGCGCTGTACGACCTGTTCGCCGGACGGCGCGAAGCACACTGGCTGCCGGCGGCCGAATTCGCGCTGCGGGCGCCGGGCACCGCGCGCGCCAGCCTGCAGGGCGGCGTGGTCTACACCGACGCCAAAACCGACGATGCGCGGCTGGTACTGCGCACGCTGGCCGAAGCGCGCCGCCACGGCGGCCACGCGCTCAACTACGTCGCGGCGCGCTCGCTGCTGATTGATGCGGGAAAGGTAAGCGGCGCCGTGCTGCGCGACGAAGCGGGTGACACCCTGCACCGGGTGCGCGCGCGCCTGGTGATCGACGCCTGCGGCGCCTGGGCCGGCCTGCTGGGACAGCATGGCCCGCGCCTGCGCCCGCTGCGCGGCAGCCACCTGGTGCTGCCGGCCTGGCGCCTGCCGCTGGCGCAGGCGATCAGCCTGATGCATCCAAACGATGGCCGCCCCGTGTTCGCCTTTCCCTGGGAGGGCGCGACCCTGGTCGGCACGACCGACGTCGACCACCGCGACGGCCTGGAGCAGGAGGCTGCGATCACGCGCACGGAGCTCGACTACCTGATGCTGGCTCTGCAAACCCAATTCCCGCAATGCGGTTTGAAGGAGGCGGACATCCTCGCCACCTATGCCGGCGTGCGTCCCGTGCTCGACGATGGCGCCGCCGGCACGCCTTCGCAGGCGGGCCGCGAGCACGCCGTGTTTGCGCGTCCGGGCATGGTCTGCGTCGCCGGCGGCAAGCTGACCACCTTCCGCGCGATCGCGCTCGACACCCTGCGCCTCGCGCAACAGCAGCTGCCGGATTGGCGCGACGGCCTGGCGCCATGCCGCATCTTCGATCCCGTCGCGCCGCCGCAGCCGGGTGGGCGCATGCCGGGCGCCATGTTGCGACGCCTCGCGGGCCGCCACGGCGCCCAGGCACAGGCGCTGCTCGATGCCGCGCGTGACGGCGAACTGGACACCATCCCCGGCACCGACACCCTGTGGGCCGAACTACGCTGGGCCGCGCGCGCCGAAGCCGTGCAGCACCTGGAAGACCTGCTGCTGCGCCGCACCCGCATCGGCCTGCTGTTGCGCGGCGGCGGAGAAGAACACCTGGCTCGCATCCGTAGCATCTGCCAGGCCGAACTCGGCTGGGACGACGCGCACTGGGAAACGGAGGTCGCCGCCTACCGGCAGACCTGGAACAAGCACTACAGCCTGCCGACCGAAGCAGAACACGCATACGCATGAAAACGGAACCGCTCATCCTCTCCATCGACAACGGCACCCAAAGTGTGCGCGCGCTGCTGTTCGACCTGCGCGGGAACATCGTCGCCAAGTGCCAGGTGCCGCTGCAGGCCTATTTCTCGCGCGAGCCAGGCTGGGCCGAGCACGAGCCGGAAGACTATTGGCAAGCCGTGTGCCGCGCCTGCCGGGGTCTGTGGGAACAGCCCGGCGCCGATCGCGCAGCCGTGGCCGCGGTGGCCGTTACGACCCAGCGCGGCACTGTGGTCAACCTGGACAGCGAGGGCAAGCCGCTGCGTCCCGCTATTACCTGGCTCGACCAGCGCAGGACCGACACGGTGCCGCCGATCGGCCCCTTCTGGCGCACGGCGTTTAAACTGGCGCGGGTCAGCAATACCATCGACTTCTTCCGCGGCGAAGCCGAGATCAACTGGATCCGCGCGCACCAGCCCGGGGTATGGGAGGCGACCGACAAATTCCTGCTGCTGTCCGGTTACCTGAACTGGCGCCTGTGCGGCCGCTTCATCGACTCCAGCGGCTCGCAAGTGGCCTACCTGCCGTTCGACTACAAGCGCCACCGGTGGGCCTCAAGGCGCGACTGGAAGTGGCAGGCGCTGGCGGTAGAAAAACGCATGCTGCCCGAACTGCAGCCGCCCGGCACCCAACTGGGCAGCATCAGCGAGGAAGCCGCGGCGCAGACCGGCATCCCGGCTGGCACGCCGCTGTTCGCGGCCGCCGCCGACAAGGCCTGCGAGGTGCTCGGCGCGGGCTGCCGCGAGCCGCACGTGGGCTGCCTGAGCTACGGCACCACGGCCACCATCAACACCACCAGCCGCCGCTATGTCGAGGTCACGCCCTTCGTGCCGCCGTATCCGTCGGCGATTCCGGGTGCCTACAGCACCGAAGTGCAGGTATTCAGGGGCTACTGGATGGTCAACTGGTTCAAGGAGCAGTTCGGCCACCACGAACAGCTGCAGGCCCTGGGTGGCGACCTGGCGCCCGAACAGCTGTTCGACCGCCTGGCCGAATCGGTGCCGCCCGGTTCCATGGGCCTGATGCTGCAGCCCTACTGGACGCCGGGCATCCGCGTGCCGGGACGGGAAGCGAAGGGCGCGATCGTGGGCTTCGGCGACGTGCACACGCGCGCCCACGTCTACCGCGCCATCCTCGAGGGCCTGGCCTACGCGCTGCGCGAAGGGAAGGAACGCATCGAAAAGCGCAGCGGCGTGCGCATCACGGAGTTGCGGGTGTCGGGCGGCGGCTCGCAGAGCGACGCGGCGATGCAGCTCACCGCCGACATCTTCGGCCTGCCGACCGCGCGTCCGCACGTCTATGAAACCTCGGGACTGGGCGCGGCGATCGACGCTGCGGTCGGCCTTGGACTGTATCCGGATTTCGCCAGCGCGGTAAATGCAATGACGCGCGTCGGCCGGGTGTTCGAGCCGATTCCCGCCAACCGCGCGATCTACGACCGGCTCTACAAGCGGGTCTACAAGAAGATGTACCGCCAACTGCAGCCTTTGTATCGCGAGATCGCCGAGATCACCGGCTACCCGCGGCAGTTCTAGGCGTCGAGCGCCACGGCGAGGGCGTCGAAGGTCGCTCCGGTCTTCACGGCACGCACGCCGTTGCGGCCCGTCTCCTTGACCGCGTACATGGCGCGGTCCGCCTGCACGAAGAAGTCCTTGGTGTCGTCGATCTGGGTCGGCACGATGGTCGCCACGCCGAGGCTGGCCGTGACCCAGGGCGAGGTCGTCGAGCGCGGGTTCGGGATGTTCAGCGATTCGATGTGGGCGCGGATGGTTTCGGCCAGCGCGCAGGCGGCCTCGAAACCGGTCTCGCCGAACAGCAGCACGAATTCCTCGCCGCCGTAGCGCGCGGCGAGATCGGTCGCGCGCAGCGCATGCGACTGCAGCGCCATCGCCACCTGCTGCAGGCAGGCGTCGCCGGCGGCGTGGCCCAGGCTGTCGTTGTAGCCCTTGAAGTGGTCGACGTCGAGCACGATCAGCGACAGTGGCTGGCTGGTACGCAGGGCGCGCTGCCATTCCTTGTCGAGGAAGTTGTCGAAGTGGCGGCGGTTGGCTATTTTTGTGAGCGGGTCGACCATCGCCGCACGCTGCAGCGCGTTTTCCGACTGCTTGTGGTGGGTGATGTCATGCAGCAGGGCGACGAACAGGGGCTGCTCGGCGTGCATCGGTGTGAGCGTGAAGTCCATCGCCCGCAGGTTGCCGTCGCGCTGGCGGATCAGCACTTCGCGTGCGCCGCGCGCTTTCGGCGCGGCGCCGCCCTGTACGTCCTGGCCGAACAAATCCAGGCATTCCTGGGCCACCGAGGGCGCCAGCAGCGCGTCGAGCGCGGCGCCGGCCAGTTCGCCCGGCGCGTAGCCGAGGTAGCGGTCGCAGGCCGGGTTCGTGTACTGGATGCGTCCCGAGGGCTCGATCACCATCAGGCCCTCGTCCATGCTGTCGACGATCAGGCGCAGGCGCTCGGCCTGCTGTTGCTGCGACATGCTGGTGCGGCGGAACTGCAGCTGGGCGCGCACGCGGGCGCAGACCTCGGCCAGGCGTAGCGGCTTCGGAATGTAGTCGGCGGCGCCGATGTCGAAGGCGGCGACGATGTCGTCCGTCTCGGTGCGCGCGCTCATGAAGATGACCGGGATGTTGCAGGTCGACGGATGGGCCTTCAGGCGGCGGCAGACTTCCATCCCGTCCATGCCGGGCAGGACGATGTCGAGCAGGATCAGGTCGGGCTGGGCGCGCTGGGCGATCGAGAGCGCCCGCTCGCCGCTGTTGGCGACGAAGGTCTGATAGCCCTGCTGCAGCATCATGGAACGCATCGCGCCGAGCTGGGCCGGCGCGTCGTCGACGATCAGGATGGCGGCCTGGCGCATCGTTGCAGCGGGAGCGGGGGCGAGGGAAGACATTGCGGTTGTCGCGGTGACGGGATTGATTTCGTTCAAAATCATACCCCGATGTCGACACCGGCGGTAATTTTTGTTGCCTAAGGGCTAGTTTTTATTGTTGAAGTGCCACAACTTTGTGGTACGAAAGCTGCTGTAACCACAGGTTTTTCCGAAAGGGAATTGGAGTTTATGCAGGGAGAATAGCGCCGCCGTGGAGGCGGCGCCGGCAGGGTTTACAGCATGGCGGCGATCAGCTTGCCGAGGATGGCAATGCCCTCGCGGATGCGCTCAGGCGGCACGGTGACAAAGGAGAGGCGCAGCGTATTCGTTTCGCCTTCGTTGGCGTAGAAGGGCGCGCCCGGCACGAAGGCCACGCGCGAGGCGATCGCCGTGTCGAGCAGCTTCATGGCGTCGACGCTCTTCGGCAGCGTGACCCAGATGAACATGCCGCCTTCCGGTTTGGTCCAGCTGACGCCGGCCGGGAAGTGTTCGGCCATCGCGTCCAGCATGGCCTGGCACTGGTTCGCATACAGGGTGCGGATGGTCGGGATGTGCTCATCCAGGAAGCCGTCCTTCACCACTTCGTGCACCACCATTTGCGTCAGCTGGGCGGTGTGCAGGTCGGCCGCCTGCTTGGCCAGCTCGAGGCGGCGCACCAGCGGCAGCGGGGCGCAGACGTAGCCGAGGCGGATGCCCGGGGTCAGCACCTTGGAGAAGGAACCCATGTAGATCACGCCGTCCGGGTTCATGGACAGCAGTTTCGGCATGGGTTCGCCCGAATACGAGAGCGCACCGTAAGGATCGTCCTCGATCAGCGGCAGCTGCAGGCGCGCGCAGGTCTCGACCAGTTCCTGGCGCCGCGCCAGCGAGAGCGAGCGGCCGGTCGGGTTCTGGAAGTTCGGCAGCGCGTAGAGCAGGCGGGCACCCTTGGCGACGCCTTCGATCGAGGACGGCACCAGGCCGTCGTCGTCGGTTTCCACCGAGGCGAATTCGGGACGGTAGACCGAAAAGGCCTGCAGCGCGCCCAGGTAGCTCGGGGTTTCGACCAGCACGCGGCTGCCTTCGTCGATCAGCACCTTGCCGATCAAATCGAGTGCCTGCTGCGAACCGGACACCATCATGATCTGCTCGGGCAGGATCTTCGTGCCTTCCGTGGACAGCGAGTTCGCGATCCATTCGCGCAGCGGCGCGTAGCCGTCGGTCGGGCCGTACTGCAGCGCCACCTTGCCGGTTTCGCTGAGCACCTTGTCGTAGGCGGCCTTCATGCGCTCGACCGGGAAGGTGGCCGGCGAGGGCAGGCCGCCGGCGAAGGAGATGATCTCCGGGCGCTGGGTGATCTTCAGGATCTCGCGGATGAAGGAGCTTTGCAGCCCCTGCGCGCGCTCGGAAAACTGCCACTGGATGGGATTCGGATTCTCGATTTTCATACTGGTCTCACTGGAAGAGCCGCCGGATAGGCCGCCTGCTGAAAAAAAGGCCGGGCTTGTGGCCCGGCCTCTCGGTAAGTCTTACGCCACTTCGACGATCATTTCGATCTCGACGCAGGCGCCGCGCGGGATCTGGGCCACGCCGAAGGCGGAGCGGGCATGCTTGCCGGCGTCGCCGAAGACGTCGCCGAACAGTTCCGACGCGCCGTTGGTCACCAGGTGCTGCTCGGTGAAGTCCGGGGTCGAGTTCACGAGGCTCATCAGCTTGACGATGCGTTTTACACGCGTCAGGTCGCCGCCGCAAGCATCCTGCAGGGTGCCCATCAGGTCGATGGCGATGGCGCGCGCGGCAGCCTGGCCGTCCGCCGTGGTCTTGTCCTTGCCCAGCTGGCCGACGTTGACCGAGCCGTCCGCGTTCTTGGCGATGTGGCCCGAGATGAAGACCAGGTTGCCGGTCTGTACGTACATGACGTAGGCGGCGGCCGGGGCAGCAGCTTGCTGCAGGGTGATGTTCAGTTCCTTCAGTTTGTCGTAGACGGACATGGGATTCTCTGTAGAGCGGTGGATGAAGCCGGTATTGTACGACTTGCCAGCGTCGAAGGACACGTTTGTGTCGGCAGGTCCGCCCTGTATTGGTGCAGTTTGTTATCAAGTTAGTATTTCCTAGTGGTATCATCCGGCATCGCCGCAGCGCGGCCCGCCAGGATCGCTCCCCATGAATGCCGTGCTCGTCCTCAAACTGACGCTGGTTCCCCTGCTGATTTACCTAATCACGCTGGCCGGGCGCCGCTGGGGGCCGCAGGTGGCGGGCTGGCTGTCCGCCTTTCCCATCGTCGCCGGTCCCATCCTCTTGACCCTGAGCCTGGAGCAGGGCGCCGCCTTTGCAGCGCGGGCCGCGGAGGGCACCCTGCTCGCGGTGCTCGCCATTCTCGTGTTCAGCCTGGCGTATGCATGGGCCTCGTCGCGTTGCGGCATGGCCGGCTCGATGGCGCTGGCGCTACTGGCCTGGGCGGGCAGCGTCGCCGTCCTGCAGAGCGCGCACTGGCCGCTGGGGCTGGCCTTCGTGCTGGTCTGGTGCGCCTTGCTGCTGACCTTCAAGCTCTTCCCAAGCGCGACGCCAGACGCCGCCGGAAAGCCGCGCAATGACCTGCCGTGGCGCATGCTGGCCGCCGCCGTGCTGGTGCTGTCCGTCACGGCCGGCGCCACCCACCTGGGCGCGCGCCTGTCGGGCTTCTTCGCCATGTTCCCGGTGATGAGCACGGTGCTGGTCGGCTTCGCCCACCTTGGTGCCGGACGCGGCAGCGCCGTGGCCCTGCTGCGCGGCATGGTGGTGGGCTATTTCGGCTTTGCCGTGTTTTGCGTGACGCTGGCGATGCAGCTGCGCGAGGAGGCGGTCGGAAGCGCGTTCGCACTGGCGCTGGGTTGCGCGCTGATCGTGCACGTCGCGGCGCGGCGGCTGCTGGCCAAGCCTGCGCTGCCGGCACCGGTTGCCCCGCAGGTAAAGGCCTGAAATTCGGGGTCTTGAAAACGGTGACAGTATCCCAATATTGCAGCAATCCGTTCAACCTGTAACACCGACGAGGAACAAGATGGCGCACGCCGAAAAAGAAACCCTTGGCTTTCAAGCTGAAGTAAAACAGCTGCTGCAACTGATGATTCACTCCTTGTATTCGAACAAGGAGATCTTCCTGCGCGAGCTGATCTCGAACGCGTCCGACGCGGCCGACAAGCTGCGCTTCGAGGCGATCAACAACGACGCCCTGTACGGCAACGACCACGAGCTCAAGATCCGCGTCAACTTCGACAAGGATGCGAAGACCATCACGATTTCGGACAACGGCATCGGCATGAGCCGCGACGAAGTCATCTCGCACCTGGGCACGATCGCCAAGTCGGGCACCAAGGAATTCTTCTCGCGCCTGTCGGGCGACCAGCAGGCCGACGCGGCCCTGATCGGCCAGTTCGGCGTGGGCTTCTATTCGGGCTTCATCGTCGCCGACCGCATCACCGTCGAGACCCGCCGCGCGGGCGCCGCAGCGAACGAAGGCGTACGCTGGGAGTCGACCGGCGAGGGCGACTACTCGGTCGAAGCGATCGAGAAGGCCGGCCGCGGCACCGACGTCATCCTGCACCTGCGCGCTGGCGAGGAAGAGCTGCTCTCGAACTGGAAGATCAAGTCGATCATCCGTAAATACTCCGACCACATCTCGCTGCCGATCCTGATGCAGAAGGAAGAGTGGGACGAGGAGAAGAAGGAAACGGTGCTGAAGGACGAGTTCGAGACCGTCAACCAGGCCAGTGCCCTGTGGGCTCGCAACAAGTCGGAAGTGACGAAAGAGCAGTACGACGAGTTCTACAAGCACGTCTCGCACGACTTCCAGGAGCCGCTGACCTACACGCACAACCGCGTCGAAGGCCGCAGCGAGTACACCCAGCTGCTCTACGTGCCGAGCCACGCGCCCTTCGACCTGTGGGACCGCAACAAGCGCGGCGGCATCAAGCTCTACGTGAAGCGCGTCTTCATCATGGACGACGCCGAGCAGCTGATGCCGACCTATCTCCGCTTCATCAAGGGCGTGATCGATTCGGCCGACCTGCCGCTGAACGTCTCGCGCGAGATCCTGCAGGAGTCGCGCGACGTCAAGGTGATCCGCGAAGGTTCGACCAAGCGCGTGTTGGGCATGCTGGAAGAACTGGCGAACGCCGATGAGCAGGAAACCAAGGACAAATACACGACCTTCTGGAAGGAATTCGGCCAGGTGCTGAAAGAGGGCATCGGCGAGGACGCGACCAACAAGGACCGCATCGCCAAGCTGCTGCGCTTCGCCTCGACCAACGCCGACTCCGCCGACCAGACCGTGTCCTTCGCCGACTACATCGCGCGCATGAAGGAAGGCCAGGACAAGATCTATTACGTCACGGCCGACAGCTACAACGCCGCGAAGAACAGCCCGCACCTCGAGATCTTCCGCAAGAAGGGCGTCGAAGTGCTGCTGCTGACGGACCGCGTCGACGAATGGATGCTGTCTTTCCTGACGGAGTTCGACGGCAAGGAGCTGACCTCGGTGGCCAAGGGCGGCCTGGATCTGGGCAAGCTGGAAGACGAAGCCGAGAAGAAGGAACACGAAGAGACCGAGACCCAGTACAAGGAGCTGGTCGAGCAGATGAAGGGCGCGCTGGCGGACAAGGCGAAAGACGTGCGCGTGACGCACCGCCTGACCGATTCGCCGGCCTGCCTGGTGGCGGACGAGCACGAGCTGTCGGCCAACCTGGTGCGCATGCTCAAGGCGGCCGGCCAGAACGCGCCGGAGTCGAAGCCGATCCTCGAGATCAACCCGAACCACCCGCTGGTGACGCGCCTGAAGTACGAAGACGCGAGCAGCCCGCGCTTTGCAGACTGGTCGCATATCCTGTTCGACCAGGCGATGCTGGCCGAGGGCGGCAGCCTGACCGATCCGGCGGCGTTCGTGAAGCGTTTGAACGAGATGCTGCTGGCGACGGGGAAGTAAAAACCGGGCCTCTGGGCCCGGTTTTGTAGGGTGGGCATGCCCACACGTCACGTCTGCATCGTGTTGGCGGGGTCTTTCCTCAAACGAAGCCAACACAGTGCGACGTTCACGCGTGGGGCGTAGCGGGGAATTCGGGCAGCATGCTGCCCGCCCGCGGAGCGCCCTGCCCGACAGGCAGGGCATGCCCACCCTACGTATAGAAGGTTCAGCGTGCAGTGGCCTGGCTCCGTGCTGCAAGCCTCACGAACACCCGTTCCCACCATGCCTTGCGGTGCTCGGTCAGCTGTCCGACGATCCAGGTGCATGCGATGATCAAGACCACCAGCAGCGCGACCCCGCCGAGATCCGTCCGATCCGGATGGAACACCAGCCACACCCGCATCACCAGCGCATGCACCAGATACAGCGTGAACGTATAGGATGCCAGCCGCCGCACCGGCCTCTCGATGCGCAGCAGCGCAATGAAGCCAAGGCTGCGCGCGCACAGGAAGTTCGCCACCACCAGCACGCACACCAGGTAGTCCGCCAGGAAGCGGTCGGCACTCTTCAATGGCACATCAGGTAAAGGCCAGGCCGACAGCGCGAACATGCGCAGGGACGTATCCATCCCGCTCATCTTGAATCCCGCCAGCAAGGCCAGCGTCGCCCACCAGCCGAACAGGGCCAGCGGGCGCGCGATCGCGTGCGTCTTTTGCCGGTGCCAGAGCCAGACCCCGGCGCACCAGACCGGCAGCAGCAGCCAGAGCTTGGGGCCGACCAGCAGCAGGAGCGCGCCGAGCACGATGATGCGGCGCTTGCCGCGCAGGTAGAAGGCGGCGCCGAACAGCACGTAGTACCAGACTTCGTAGCCCAGCGACCAGTAGGGTGCGAGCAGGGGCGGCGGCTCCGAGATGGTCCAGAGTTCGCCCATGAACAGCAGGTGCAGCGGCAGGTAGAGCCAGGGTTTGGCGAGCTGGTAGTAGTTACCAAGGTTGGCGCGGCCGGACAGCACCAGCACGGCGGCCAGCGCAAAAGCGAGCAGCACCAGGGGCAGGGCGACCGAATAGATGCGGGTGGCGCGGGCAATGCAGTAGTCGCGCAGGCCGGCCTTCCTGCGTTCGGTCGTGTAGGCGATGACGAAGCCTGAGAGCACGAAGAACAGCACCACCGATTCGCGCCCCAGGTTCAGCCACCAGTTGGCGGAACCGGCCGCGATCACGCCATACGGCACGATGTGGCTGACGACGACCAGCACCGCCGCCAGGAAGCGGCAGAGGTCGAGGTAGAGCGAAAACGGACGCGGCAAGGAAGCGGACGATCCTGTCGCGGGGCTGCTCGACGCTTCCATTGGCTGACTAACGCAGGTTCAGGCGCGCACTTGCTCGAGGAATTCGAGCAGCAGGCGCTCGCCCTCGGGCCAGTCGCCGTAGCCGGCGTCGGTGTTGACGTGGCCCGCCGCGCCGATTTCGACGTAGCGGCTGCCCCAGGCTTCGGCAAAGGCGAGGGCGCGCTCGCGGCTGACGAATTCGTCGTTCGTGCTGGCGATGACGAGGCTGGGAAAGGGCAGGCGCGCCAGCGGCATGGGCGCGAAGCCGTTGGTGCCGATCGGGTAGGACGGCGCGTCGACGTCGCTCGGCGCGACCAGGAAGGCGCCGGCCGCGCGCAGCGGCGAGCCGGAGGCAGCCCAGTGCGCGGCGAGGATGCAGCCCAGGCTGTGCGCGACCAGCACCGGCGCGCCCGCGCAGGCGGCGACGGCGGCATCGAGTTCGGCCACCCATTCGCCGCGCTCCGGGTTGTTGTAGTCGCGGTGCGCGACCCGGCGCCACGCCGGATGACGCGCTTCCAGATACGACTGCCAGTGCTGCGGCCCCGAATTCCACAGGCCCGAGAGAATCAGTACGTCGCCATCCATGCCGCCTCCTTGTCGATCAGGCCATTCTAACCCGCAGCGCCGGCCGCAGCGTTCACAGTGCCGTGCGCAACGCGAACAGTTCCGGGAACAGGACGACGTCGAGCATCTTGCGCAGGTAGCTCACGCCCGCGGTGCCGCCGGTCCCGGTCTTGAAGCCGATGATGCGCTCGACCGTCGTCACGTGGCGGAAGCGCCAGAAGCGGAAGGCTGTCTCGAGGTCGACCAGCTTTTCGGCCAGTTCGTACAGGCCCCAGTGCTGTTCGGGGTCCTGGTAGACGGCCAGCCAGGCCGCCTGCACCGAGTCGTCATGGGCAGTCGGTTCGTGCGGCGAGCGTGCCAGGCGCTCGGGGGCGATCGTAAAACCGCTGCGCGCCAGCAGGGCCACGGCTTCGTCGTAGATCGAAGCCGTGTTCAGGGCGGCAGACAGGGTCGCGTGGGCCGGCGGATTCTTTTCGTGCACCCCCAGCAGGGCCGCGTTCTTGTTCCCGAGGATGAATTCGAGTTCGCGGTACTGGTGCGACTGGAAGCCCGAGGAGGCGCCCAGATAGGGGCGGATCGCCGTGTATTCGGAGGGCGTCATCGTCGCCAGCACGTCCCAGGCGTGCACCAGTTGATCCATGATGCGCGCCACCCGCGCCAGCATTTTAAAAGCCGGATCGAGTTCGCCCGCGCGCAGGTGGGCGCGCACGGCGTGCAGTTCGTGCAGCATCAGCTTGACCCAGAGTTCACTGGTCTGGTGCTGGATGATGAACAGCATCTCATTGTGGTTCGGCGAGAGCGGGTGCTGGCTTGATAGGATCTGGTTCAGGCCGAGGTAGTCGCCATAGCTCATCGACTCCTTGAAATCCATTTTCGCGCCGTGCCACTGGGCCTGGGCCGGCTTCTTCGATTCGTCGTTCATGGCAGGCCTCAGGTCACTGCGCCGCGTTCGGCGGCCACATCGTAGTCTTCGCGGTCGAGGATGTCCTTCAGGATCGCCACCGCATCCCACACGTCGACATAGCGCGTGTAGAGCGGCGTGAAGCCGAAGCGCATGATCTCCGGCTCGCGGTAGTCGCCGATCACGCCGCGCGCGATCAGGGCCGCCATCACCGCATAGCCGTGCGGATGGGTGAAGCTGACCTGGCTGCCGCGGCGGGCGTGCTCGCGCGGCGTCACCAGTCCCAGCGGATGATTCGCGCAGGTGCCTTCGACCAGTTCGATGAAGAGGTCGGTCAGGGCCAGCGACTTGGCGCGGACGGCGTCCATACCGGTTTCCTCGAAGACCTCGAGCCCGCATTCGACCAGCGCCAGCGACACCACCGGCTGGGTGCCGCACAGGGCGCGGCCGATGCCATCGCAGGCTTCGAAGCCGTGCGACATGGCGAAGGGTCTGGCATGGCTCCACCAGCCCGTGAGCGGATGCGAGAACTTCTCCTGGTGCCGCTGCGGCACCCAGATGAAGGCCGGCGAGCCGGGACCGCCGTTCAGGTATTTATAGGTGCAGCCGACCGCGAAGTCGGCTTCGGCCGCGTTCAGGTCGACCGGCACGGCGCCGGCCGAGTGGGCCAGGTCCCAGACGATCAATGCACCATGTTGGTGCGCGTGGCGGGTGAGGGCGGCCATGTCGTGCTGGTAGCCGGTCCGGTAGTTCACGTGGGTCAGCATGACGACGGCGCAGTCGGCGTCGATCGCGGCCGGCAGTTCCTCGACCGAATCGACCAGCTTCACGCGATAGCCCTGCTGCAGCCACTCGCTCAGGCCCTCGGCCATATAGATATCGGTCGGGAAGTTGCTGCGCTCGGTGACGATGACGCGCCGCGCGGCGTTTGGTCCCTCGGCCTGCAGGCGCACGGCCGCGGCCAGCGCCTTGAACAGGTTCAGGGAGGTCGTGTCGGTAACGGCCACTTCGCCCGGCTTGGCGCCGATCAGCGGGCCGAGGCGCTCGCCCAGGCGCTTGGGCATGTCGAACCAGCCGGCCGTGTTCCAGCTGGTGATCAGGTCGCGGCCCCATTCGCGCGCTACCACCTGCTGGGCGCGCTCGAGCGCCGCGCGCGGACGGGCGCCAAGCGAGTTGCCGTCGAGGTAGATGACGTCCGGCGGCAGGTCGAAGCGTTCGCGCAGGGGCGCCAGCGGGTCCTGGGCGTCGCGCGCGAGGCAGTCGGCGCGGGTGATCGAGAATTCGTTCATATAGAAGGGGGCAGTGGTGGGCGGGGCCGTTCGGCCGCGAGTGTAACAAGAAACGGCCGTCCGGCGGCAAGCGTCGATGACGCTTTGCTATCTTTTTAGCCTCTTACGGTCCTGTGGCGAACTATTTTGAACTTTTTTTAAATTTTTTCGCGTTGAACCCTAAAGTTCTGCCGAACCCGGCCGTAAAGGAGTCAGAGGCGGCAAAACGGTGTCTGAAAATAATTCAAAAATATTTTCAAAACACCCTAAAGTTCCTCCGAACGCTGCCGTTAAAGGTGCACAAGGGATGAAAAAGACCTGAAAAAAAGTTCAGGACGCCCCTAAAGTTCTCGTTTTGGTTGACGTAAACCAACACATAGATGATCCGCAGTAACAGCAAGCAGTCCAGAAAAGCGCAGTTCGCAGCACCTCTTCAGCCTCCTGTTTTCATAGGAGCGCCTCCCTATTCAGCCTGGGTTTGTCAGACAAACTCCTACGGGCACGCCCGCGTTTACCGGACGCAAAATACAGGGTCCGTCCGATTCCCCTAATGTTTCTCTACGGTCAGAATCTATCTCACTGGCAACACAAACCGCCAGGTTCAACAGGAAGATGGAGAGAAAAATGACTGCAAACGACATGATGGCTGAAATCCGGGACGCCAACCTGAGCTACCTGATGCTGGCCCAGCAAATGATCCGCGCCGACAAAGTCACCGCCATTTTCCGTCTCGGCATCTCGGCCGACATCGCGGACCTGATCGAAGGCATGAGCAATGCCCAGATCCTGAAGCTCGCCGGCGGCAACATGATGCTGGCCCGCTTCCGCTTCGACGACACGGCCATCCTGTCGATGCTGACCAGCCACAGCAAGGACCGCGCCCTGGCGCAATCGCACGCAGCCATCCTGATGGCGGGTCAACCCGCGGAAGAAATCGCTTAAGCGTAGCGTTTCCTTAGAGATACATTGTAAAATCCCGCTGAGCTCGGCCTGATAGTGTAGGATAGCCGGGACACCAGCCGGAGCCGTGGGATGAGTAAAAAAAGCGTCGTATCTGAAGCGCAGGAAATCCAGCTCGCCATCGAGCTGATCACTCTGGGCGCCCGCCTGCAACTGCTCGAGAGCGAAGTCTCGCTCTCCCGCGAGCGCCTCATCAAGCTGTACAAGGAACTGAAGGGCGTCTCGCCGCCGAAAGGCATGCTGCCGTTCTCGACCGACTGGTTCCTGACCTGGCAGCCGAACATCCATTCTTCGCTGTTCATCAATATCTACAACTTCCTGGTAGAAAATGCCGGCGCCTCGGGCGTGCAGGCGGTGATGAAGGCCTATAAACTCTACCTCGAACAAATGCCGGCCGCGCCCGGCGAAGAGCCGCTGCTCTCGCTCACGCGCGCCTGGACCCTGGTGCGTTTCTTTCAAAGCAATATGCTGGCGCTGGCCCCCTGCGGCAAGTGCAAGGGCAAGTTCGTCGTCAATGCGCTCGACCTGAACCGCGACTACCTGTGCGGCCTGTGCCACATGCCTTCGCGCGCCGGCAAGACGAGAAAAGCCAAGGACGCCGCCGCCGCGGATGCGGCCGCTGCAGAAGCCGATTCTGCGCGCCAGGACGCCGAGGGCGAGGCCTGACGGCGCCATCGTGGGCCTCCGACTCCTGCGCGCACCCGCCGTGCGCGCGCTGCTGTGCCAGCTTGCCGCCTTTCCGCTGACTTTACTTGCCGTCTACCTGCTGGCGCGCGCCGGCGCGCAGCCGTCCTACCTGCATGCCGCCTTGCTGCAGGGCGCATTCGCCGCGCTGCTGACCTGGCGCGTGCGCCTCGCCTCCTGGTGGATCGCGATCGGCCTGCTGTTCCCGGCAGCCCTGTACGCGGGAAGCGGCCTCGACCTGCCGCCCTGGCTGTTCCTGGCCATCTTCCTGTTCATGCTGGTCTTGTATTGGTCGACCTTCCGCACCCAGGTGCCGTACTACCCGTCCGGCAAGAGCGCCTGGGCAGCGGTCGCCGAGCAGCTGCCGCAGGGGGGAAGAGTGAGCGTGATCGATATCGGCAGCGGCCTGGGCGGGCTGGTGCTGGACCTGGCGCGCCGCCCGAACGTGCAGGCCACCGGCATCGAGCTGGCGCCGCTGCCCTGGCTGGCCAGCTGGCTGCGCGCGCGCCTCACAGGCAGCAGCGCCGTTTTCATCCGCGGTGACTATGAGTCACTCGACTTCGGCGCCTACGACGCCGTCTTCGCCTACCTCTCGCCGGCTGTCATGACGGCGCTGTGGCGCAAAGCCAAACGCGAGATGCGTCCGGGCAGCATGCTGATGAGTTATGAATTTACTGTTTCCGAAGTGTTACCAAGCATGTCTCTCTATCTACAAGACACTGGTCGAACTCTCTACATTTGGCACTTTTAGGCCACAAAACGGGGCTTTTTACTTGCCCATAGGCCATTCTCAAGCTATTGTTCCAGCTGCTGTAGTTCCCTGAGTAAATATTTTTTCTGAGATACATTGTCTCGGATTTCCAGGCCTGCCTGGCCGTCTTCTGGAGCACCTTCTTGTTCGTTATTATTGGTTACGTCATTGTCTGCGCGTCGGTGTTCGGTGGTTTCGTCATGTCCGGCGGCCACGTGGGCGTGCTGTTCCAGCCGCTCGAACTCTTGATGATCGGCGGCGCGGCCGTCGGCGCATTCTTTGTCGGTAACAACAACAAGTCGATCAAGGCCACGATGAAGGCCTTGCCGAGCGTGTTCAAGGGCTCGCAATACACCCGTGAAATGTACATGGAGCTCATGTCGCTGTTGTTCGACGTGCTGTCGAAGGTGCGCAAAGAGGGCCTGATGTCGATCGAGGGCGATATCGAATCGCCCGAAGCGAGCCCGCTGTTCTCGAAATACCCGCTGGTGCTGGCCGACCACCACATCGTCGAATTCATGGCCGACTACCTGCGCCTGATGGTGTCCGGTAACATGGACGCCTTCCAGATCGAGAACCTGATGGACAACGAGATCGAGACCCACCACCACGAAGGCGCGGTGCCGGCCCATGTGATCGCCAAGCTGGGCGACGGCCTGCCGGCCTTCGGTATCGTCGCGGCCGTCATGGGCGTGGTGCACACGATGGAATCGGTCGGCATCCCGCCGGCGGAACTCGGTATCCTGATCGCCAAGGCGCTGGTCGGTACCTTCCTCGGCATCCTGCTGGCCTACGGCTTCGTCGGTCCGCTGGCCAGCCTGCTGGAACAGAAGCTCGATGAATCGAGCAAGATGTTCCAGTGCGTGAAGGTGACCCTGCTCGCCAGCCTGAACGGCTACGCGCCGGCCCTGGCCGTCGAATTCGGCCGCAAGGTGCTGTACTCGACCGAGCGTCCTTCCTTCGCCGAGCTGGAAGAGCACATCAAGAAGTCGAAGAGCAAGTAATTCCTTGCTCATCCAACCCTATCTGACCACCCCACGGAATCGCCATGGCTGACGAAGGAATGCGCCCGATCATCGTCAAGCGGATCAAGAAGACCGCTGGCGGGCACCATGGCGGCGCCTGGAAGATCGCCTACGCCGACTTCGTGACGGCGATGATGGCCTTCTTCCTGCTGATGTGGCTGCTTGGTTCCACCTCCAAGGGCGACCTCGAGGGCATCTCCGAATTCTTCAAGAACCCGCTCAAAGTAGCGATGTCGGGCGGCTCCGGCTCCGGCGACAGCTCTTCCGTCATCAAGGGCGGCGGCACCGACCTCACGCGCCGCAACGGCCAGGTCAAGAAGGGCGACATGGAGACCAACAAGAAGACCTACGACCTGAACGACGCGCGCGCCGCGCTCGAGAAGGCCGAGGGCGAGCGCCTGAAGACGCTGAAGATGAAGATCGAGTCGGTCATCGAGGCCAATCCCACGCTGAAGAAATACCAGAACCAGTTGCTGCTCGACATCACCAGCGAAGGCCTGCGCATCCAGATCGTGGACGAGCAGAACCGCCCGATGTTCGCGCTGGCGAAAGCCACCCTGCAGCCCTATACGAGCGACATCCTGCACGTGCTGGGCATGGTGCTGAACGACGTGCCGAACCGCATCGGCCTGTCGGGCCACACGGATTCGACGCCGTACTACAGCGACGCCGGCTACAGCAACTGGGAACTCTCGGCCGACCGCGCCAATGCCTCGCGCCGGGCCCTGGTCGTGGGCGGCCTCGCGGACGAGAAGATCCTGCGCGTGGTCGGCCTGGCCGCCGCGGCGCCGCTCGACCGCGCCGATCCGTTCAACCCGATCAACCGCCGCATCAGCATCATCGTGATGAACAAGCGCACCGAAGACGCCGTCATGCGCGACGCCGCCACGCTCGACGTGCCGGCGCAAGATGGCAAAGCGGCCGCGCAAGCGGTCGTCGATGCAACAAGTTCGGCGACGAAGTAACAGCAGGGCCCGACAGGAGCACATAATGAGAAAAAAGATTTTGGGTTCGCACGTCAAGCGCCTGTTGTCGGGCGTGTCGGCGCACGGGCGACGCCACCTGAGTGAAGTCGAGACCGACCTGCTGCAAACGGAGTTGCTGCTCGAGGAAGCCGTGGAAAAGCTGACCAGCAGCTTCATGGCGATCCACAGCGCCGTCGGTGCGCGCCAGGAAACGATCGACCGCCTGGTCGCGGCCGGCACCCTGAGCGGCGAGGACGCGGCGGCGCTGTCGGGCATGTCGGGCGAAATCGGCAGCCACGTCAACACGGCGATCACCAGCATGCAGTTCCAGGACATGACGAGCCAGCTGATCGAGCGTACCCTGAAGCGCGTGACGGGCTTGCGCGAATTCCTGGGCACGCTGGACGAGCACGGCGCCGACATCACGCATGAGACGGGCAGCGACGAAATCGTCGAGCGCCTGGGCAAGGTCAGCATGGCGCTGGCGATCCAGTCGCTCGAACTGCGCAGCGTGCTGCGCAAATCGGTGGAACAACAGCATCTCGAAAGCGGCGACATCGAACTGTTTTAAAGGTTCGTTCGCTACTCAACCCAAGAAAACCAAAGAAAACAGCAGGAGCACAACATGGCTAAAACAATTCTCGCGGTCGACGATTCGAGCTCGCTGCGCCAGATGGTGGCGTTCAGCCTGAAGGCGGCCGGTTACCAGGTGGTGGAAGCGGTCGACGGCCAGGATGGCCTGGACAAGGCGAAGAACCAGGTCGTCGACCTGGTGCTGACCGACCAGAACATGCCGCGCATGGACGGCCTGTCGCTGATCAAGCACTTGCGCGGCCTGCCCGAGTACCAGAAGGTGCCGATCCTGATGCTGACCACCGAATCGTCGGACGAAATGAAATCCAAGGGCCGCGCGGCCGGCGCCAACGGCTGGCTGGTGAAACCCTTCGATCCGCAGCGCCTGATCGAAGTCGTCAAGAAAGTGATTGGCTAAGGCAATGGAGCCGCGCCGTATGCATTGCAGGATTTCTCCATGACGATCGACATCAGCCAGTTTTACCAGGTCTTTTTCGACGAGGCCGAGGAGCTGCTCGCCGAAATGGAACGGCTGCTGCTGGGCGTCGACGTGAGCGCGCCCGATAGCGAAGACCTGAACGCGATCTTCCGCACCGCGCACTCCGTCAAGGGCGGCGCCTCGACCTTCGGCATCACCGACATGAGCGAGGTCACGCACGTGCTCGAGTCCCTGCTCGACCGCATCCGCAAGGGCGAGATGGCCCTGACGAGCCAGCACGTGGACGCCTTCCTGGCGGCCAAGGACACGCTCAAGATGCAGCTCGACGGCCACCGCAACGGCACCCACGTCGACCAGGACAGCGTCGCCGACGTGCGCATGGTGCTGCACGACCTGTCCGAAGGCCTGGTGCCGGCGGCGTCCCTGGTTGCGCCTTCCTTCCTGCACGCCGAACCGAAAGCGCAAACGGGCGAAGGCGCGCACCGCTACAAGATCGAGCTGCCCGACATCCCGCAGCGCGACGTGAATGCCCTGGTCGACGAACTGGGCCTGATGGGCCGCGTCTCGGTCACGCCCCTCGAGGGCGGACGCAGCGCGCTGATCATCACCACCCACGAGAGCCTGGAAGACATCGTCGCCATCTGCTCCTTCGTGCTCAATCCCGACGACCTGAAAATCTTCGAAGCGCCGCCGCTGACGCCCGAGCAGCGTGCGCTCGAGGCCGCCGAGCGCGCCCGCATCGAGGACGAGCAGGGCTACGGCTTCTTCGACCCGGCCGACGACGCGCCGGCGGCGGACACCGATATGTCCGACGACGAGCGCGGCTACGGTTTCTTCCAGCCGATCGAGCAGATCCGCGCGCTGGCCGGCGTCGATGCCGCGCCCGCGAAACCGGCGGTAGCCAACGAATTGATGGAGGCCGTCGAGAAAAAGGCGGCCAAGAAGGACGAGAAGGGCGCCGAGTCGTCCTCGATCCGCGTCTCGGTGGAAAAGGTCGATCAATTGATCAACCTGATCGGCGAACTCGTCATCACGCAAGCCATGATCGAGCAGCGCAGCGGCGGGCTGGACCCGATGGTGCACGAGCGCCTGCTGTCCTCGGTCTCCCAGCTCACGCGCAACACGCGCGAGCTGCAGGAAGCCGTGATGTCGATCCGCATGATGCCGATGGACTTCGTGTTCTCGCGCTTCCCGCGCATGGTGCGCGACCTGGCCAGTAAACTCGGCAAGAAGGTCGACTTCATCACCCACGGCGCGGCGACCGAGCTGGACAAGGGCTTGATCGAGCGCATCGTCGATCCGCTGACCCACCTGGTGCGCAATTCGATCGACCACGGCATCGAGATGCCGGCCGCGCGTGCGGCTGCAGGCAAATCGGAAGCAGGGCGTCTGTTCCTGTCGGCGGGCCACCAGGGCGGCAACATCGTCATCGAAGTCGCCGACGATGGCGGCGGCCTGAACCGCGAGCGCATCCTCGCCAAGGCGGCCCAGAACGGGCTGTCGGTGTCCGAGAACATGACAGACGCCGAAGTCTGGCAACTGATCTTCGCGCCGGGCTTCAGCACGGCCGACGTAGTGACGGACGTTTCCGGCCGCGGCGTCGGCATGGATGTTGTCAAACGTAATATCACGGCCATGGGCGGCTCGGTCGACATCCGCTCGGCCCGTGGTTTCGGCACCACGATTTCCATCTCTTTACCGCTCACACTCGCCATTTTGGACGGGATGACTATACGTTGCGGTGAGGAAATCTATATCCTTCCATTAGGCTATGTAGTCGAGTCGCTGCAGCCCCGCCGCGAAGACGTGCGCGACATCGCCGGCCGCGGCCGGGTGCTCAAGGTCCGCGGCGAATACCTGCCGCTGATCGCGCTGCACGGCGTGTTCGGCATCGCTTCGAAGGTGCAGGACCCGAGCGAGGGCATCGTCGTGATCCTGGAATCGGAAGGCAAGCGCGCCGCACTCCTGATCGACGACCTGGTCGGCCAGCAGCACGTGGTGGTGAAGAACCTGGAAGCGAACTACCGCAAGGTGGCGGGCATTTCCGGCGCCACCATCCTGGGCGACGGCGGCGTTTCGCTGATCCTCGACGTGGCGGCGCTGGTGCGCGATTCGGGCCCCTTGCGCCAGCTGGCCGACGAAGCCCTGGCCTCTTGATTGAATACAAATAAGGAAAACACCATGTCCATGACCAACACCATCGCGCAAGCGCAGGACGGCGCCGGCAACGAATACCTGGCCTTCACGCTCGGCTCGGAGGAGTACGGGATCGACATCCTGAAGGTGCAGGAAATCCGCGGTTACGAAGCCGTGACCCGCATCGCCAACGCGCCGGAATTCATCAAGGGCGTGATCAACCTGCGCGGCATCATCATCCCGGTGGTGGACATGCGCATCAAGTTCAATCTCGGCACCCCGACCTACGACCAGTTCACGGTCGTGATCATCCTGAACATCGGCGGCCGCGTGATGGGCATGGTGGTCGACAGCGTCTCCGACGTGACCACGCTGACCCCGGACCAGGTCAAGCCGGCGCCGGACATGGGCACCGCGTTTTCCACCGATTACCTGATCGGCCTGGGCACGGTCGACGAGCGCATGCTGATCCTGGTCGACATCGACCGCCTGATGTCGTCCGCCGAGATGGGCCTGATCGACAACAAGCTGGCAGCGTAAGACGAACGGCACCGAGCAAACGACAACGCCGGCCCCGGCCGGCAAACGAATCATAGGTAAGGCAAAGTGCCGTTACACACCTCCGACACGGTCAAGGAATTCGACTTCACGCGCGCCGACTTCGAGCGCGTGCGCGCCCTGATCTACCGCCGCGCCGGCATCTCGCTGGCCGACAGCAAGCAGGAAATGGTCTACAGCCGCCTGGCGCGGCGCCTGCGCGCGACCGGCATCCATTCCTTCGGCAAGTACCTGGACGACCTGGAAGCGGGGCGCCTGGGCGAGGAGTGGGAGTCGTTCACGAACGCCCTGACCACGAACCTGACCTCGTTCTTCCGCGAAGCGCACCATTTTCCGCTGCTGGCCGACCACGTCAACGGCCTGCGCGGCAAGAGCCGCGAGCCTCTGACCATCTGGTGCTCGGCCAGCTCGACCGGCGAGGAGCCGTACTCGATCGCGATGACCCTGTGCGAAGCCTTCGATACGCTCACGCCGCCGGTGCAGATCGTCGCCACCGACATCGACACCAATGTGCTGTCGGTCGCGAGCGAAGGCGTGTACGGAATGGAGCGCCTGGAAAAGATGGACCCGGCGCGCCTCAAGCGCTTCTTCCTGAAGGGAAAGGGCCGTCACGAAGGCATGGCGCGCGTGCGTCCGGAATTGCGCCAGCTGGTGACGTTCCGCCAGTTGAACCTGCTGTCCGACAGCTGGCCGGTGAGTGGCCAGTTCGACGCCATCTTCTGCCGCAACGTGATGATCTATTTTGACAAGGAAACGCAGCGCAAGATCCTGGCGCGTTTCGTGCCTTTGATGAAGCCGCACGCGCTGCTGTTTGCCGGCCACTCCGAAAACTTCCTCTACGTTTCCGACTCGCTGCGCCTGCGCGGCAAGACCGTCTACGAGCTCAATGAAATTCGCAACGACCGCCGCGCCTGAGCTGCCATCATCCCGGAAACACCATGCATTCGAATAGCCAGTTCGCCACCAACGTCTACTACGACCGCACCTTCGATTGCGATGCGGCCAAGATTTTGCCGGGCGAGTACTACTACACCGGCAAGAACATGCTGATCGTCACCGTGCTCGGTTCCTGCGTCTCGGCCTGCATCCGCGACCGTATCACCGGCCTGGGCGGCATGAACCACTTCATGCTGCCCGACGGCGGCGGCGATGCAGGCAGCCCGGTGTCGGCGTCGATGCGCTACGGCACCTTCGCGATGGAAGTGCTGATCAACGACCTGCTCAAGGCCGGTGCGCGCCGGGAAAACCTGGAGGCGAAAGTCTTCGGCGGCGGCGCCGTGCTGCGCGGCTTTACCGCCATGAACGTGGGCGAACGCAACGCCTCCTTCGTGATGAATTTCCTCAAGACGGAACGCATCCCGGTGCTGGCCGAGGACCTGAACGACATTCACCCGCGCAAGGTGTACTTCTTCCCGAAGACGGGCAAGGTACTCGTGAAAAAACTGATGCAGACCCAGAACGATACGCTGGCCAAGCGCGAGCTCGACTACGCCAAGCGACTCAAGGTCACGCCCGTCGGCGGCGAAATCGACCTGTTCTGATCTGTTGTGTACGAAAAGGATAAACCATGAAAACCAAGGTCCTGATCGTCGACGACTCGGCCCTGATCCGCAGCGTGATGAGCGAGATCGTCAATTCGCAGCCCGACATGGAAGTGGTGGCCACCGCCCCCGATCCGCTCGTCGCGCGCGAACTGATCAAGAAACACAATCCCGACGTGCTGACCCTCGACGTCGAAATGCCGAAGATGGACGGTCTCGACTTCCTGGAAAAGCTGATGCGCCTGCGTCCGATGCCGGTGCTGATGGTGTCCTCGCTGACCGAGCGCGGCTCTGAAATCACGATGCGCGCGCTGGAGCTGGGCGCCGTCGACTTCGTCACGAAACCGAAGATCTCGATCCAGACCGGCATGCGCGAGTACACCGAGCTGATCACCGATAAGATCCGCGCCGCCGCCCGTGCGCGCGTGAAACGCACGGTGGCCAGCGCGGCGCCGACCACGGCGCTGCCGTCGATGCGCAGTCCCCTGATTTCGTCGGAAAAGCTGATCATCATCGGCGCCTCGACCGGGGGCACGGAAGCGATCCGCGAATTCCTGATGCAGATGCCGTCCGATTGCCCGGGCATCCTGATCGCCCAGCACATGCCGGAAGGCTTCACGACCTCGTTCGCGCGCCGCCTCGATTCGCTGTGCCGCATCACCGTGCTCGAAGCCGCGGGCAATGAACGCGTGCTGCCCGGCCACGCCTACATCGCGCCGGGCCACTCGCACCTGCTGCTCACGCGCTCGGGCGCCAACTACATGACCAGGATCGAGCAGACCGATCCGGTGAATCGCCACCGTCCCTCGGTCGACGTGCTGTTCCGCTCGGCGGCTGTTGCCGCCGGTAAAAATGCAGTCGGCGTGATCCTGACGGGCATGGGTAAAGACGGCGCTGCTGGTATGCTGGAGATGAAAAACGCCGGTGCGCAGAATTTCGCCCAGGACGAAGCTTCGTGCGTCGTCTTCGGCATGCCGCGCGAGGCCATCGCGATCGGCGCGACCCACGAAGTGGCGCCGCTGACGGCCTTGCCCGGCCTGGTGCTGGGGCACCTGGCGGCACATGGCGGAAGAGCGTTGCGCGTTTGATCCGGATCGCGGCGAAACGTGGCTTTTCCGCTCGGTTTTATCGCCGTACGGCAACAAAAATGCTATTCTTGAGTTTGCTCGATGCTGCATGTGCCAGCGACTCAAGCCACACTAACCATTAGTAAAAGAAACAACGGAGTAATTCATGGCTGATCCAAAGATGCGTTTCCTGGTTGTTGACGATTTCTCGACGATGCGCCGCATCGTCCGGAACTTGTTGAAAGAACTGGGCTACGCCAACGTCGACGAAGCGGAAGACGGCGTGATGGCGCTGGCGAAGCTGCGCAGCGAACAGTTCGACTTCGTGGTCTCCGACTGGAACATGCCCAACATGGACGGTCTGACCATGCTGCAAAACATCCGTGCCGATCCCGCCCTGGCCAAGCTGCCGGTGCTGATGGTGACCGCGGAAGCGAAGAAGGAAAACATCATCGCGGCGGCCCAGGCCGGCGCAAGCGGCTATGTGGTGAAGCCTTTCACCGCGGCCACGCTCGACGAGAAACTGAACAAGATCTTCGAGAAAATGGGAAATGCCTGATCATGGTTGAGCCGATCGCTGAAGGTGTTGCAGAAGGGGTTGCAAACGACGAAGTCCTGATCCGCGTCGGCCACATGACGCGCGCGCTGCACGACAGCCTGCGCGGCCTCGGCCTGGACAAGCTGGTCGAGAAGGCGGCCAGCGACATCCCCGATGCACGCGACCGGCTCGATTATGTGGCACGCCTGTCGGAACAGGCCGCCAAGCGCGTGCTCGACGCTACCGACGCCGCAGGTCCCCTGCAGGACGCGGTCGAAAGCCGCAGTGCGGAACTGCGCACGTCCTGGCAGGCGCTGCTGGACAAGGACGGCGCGGTTGAGGCCGACTGGCGCGCGCTGGCCGAGCGCAGCATCGCGGTCATGGCCGAGAACGAACGCGCCGCCACCGCCACCCGTGCCGAGCTGATGAACATCATGCTGGCCCAGGACTTCCAGGACCTGACCGGCCAGGTGATCGGCAAGATCACCTCGATCGCCCAAGACCTGGAAAAGCAGCTGGTGCAGGTGCTGATCGATTTCGCCCCGAGCGAGATCCGCCGCGAGCTCGACAACGGCCTGCTGAACGGTCCGCAGATCAAGCCGGAAGGCAATACCGAAGTGGTGGCGAACCAGGGCCAGGTCGACGACCTGCTCGACAGCCTGGGCTTCTAAGCTTATTGGCTATCCACTGGCGGCCCAGGCCGCCTTAGTTTTACTGCGGCCACTCCATGCATCACACCAACTATATTGTGCGCGAACCGCTGCTCGATCCGGCGCAGCGGGTGATCGGTTACGAACTGCTGTGGAAGCAGGGCGGCCAGGCCGTCCCGGACGCCGAACTCGAGCAACTGGTCGCCTTCGTCGCCGAACACGTCAACGACGACGAGCGCGGCTGGCTGCTGCGCGACAAGCAGCTCTTCCTCGACGCGGTGCCGGCGATGCTGTCCACCGATGCGCTGTTCAACCTGCCGCCCGAGCACACCGTCCTCAGCCTGCAGGCGCGTTGCCTGAACGACGCTGACGCAAGGGCCGCTGTCAAGGCGGTGCGCGCGGGCGGCGTCGGCATCTCGTTGCGCGGCCTCGACGTCAAGCACCTGACCCCGGCGCTCGCGCCCTATGCCTCGCACGTCGAGATGCGCTTCGCCGGCATCGACGTTGCCGCGCAGGCGCGCAGCTATGCCGCCGCCAAGCAGGCGTCGCTGCGCATGGTCGGCCGTCCGGTCACCAACTGGATCGACTACGACGCCTGCGCCGCCCTCGGCCTGGACGCCTTCGTCGGCAAGCTGCACCTGACCCCGCGTCCCGGCAACCCGGTGAAGGGCCTGAACCCGGCCCAGACCATCATCCTGCAGCTGATGCAGATGGTGCAGAACAACGACGACATTCCCAAGCTGGAAGGCGTGCTCAAGCGCGATCCGGCCTTGACCTACAAGCTGCTGCGCAACATCAATTCGGCGGGCTTCGGAGCAGGGCGCGACGTGCAGTCGATCCGCCAGGCCATCAGCCTGATGGGCTACGCGCCGCTGTACCGCTGGCTGACCCTGCTGCTGGCGGGCGCCAGCGCGAGCGGCTATTCGCCGGTGCTGATGGAAACGGCCGTCGTGCGCGGCCGCCTGACCGAACTGCTGGGCCTGCATGCACTGCCGAGGAGCGAGGGCGAAAACCTGTTCGTGGCGGGCATGTTCTCGCTGCTGGACCGCCTGCTCGGACTGCCGATGAAGGAAGTGCTGGAAACGATTCCACTGCCGCCGGAAGTCGTGCGCGCGCTGATGGCGCGCGAGGGCATGTACGGGCCCTACCTGGCGCTGGCCGAGGCCTGCGAGCTCAGTTCCAACCTGGTGGGCGCGCTGGCAGGGTCGCTCGACATCAGCCCGCTGGAGGTCAACAAGGCGCATTTGTCGGCGCTGGCGTGGGCGCAGGCGGTGACGCAGTAAGCGCGGGCGGGGAATCGCCCCCTCCCGATCAGCCAAGAATCGTAGGGTGGACTCCTGAGTCCACGGCTTTTCACCGAACGGCCGTGGACTCGGGAGTCCACCCTACACTCATCTCAATACCGCCTCTGTGGCACGGCTTGGTTACCTACGCGGCCTGCCGGCCCCGGTTTGACGTTACCAACCTCTGCAAGGTCTGCTGCATCTGCATCTCGATGTTATCGATGCTGCACCCGACTTGCACCTGCTCGCCCAAGAGAAAACTGCGGAATGGCCGCAGCAGTCGGATTTCCAGGTCGGCGACGATCGCCAGCGCCGGTCCGAGCTGCAGGCGCACGCTCTTCAATTTACGTCCCACATACAGTTCGACCGCCTGGTCCGGCGTGGCGCGCAGGCCGACGCCGCTCGTCGAATAGTCGCACAGGGGCAGCTCGAACTGCTTGTTCAGCAGGGTAAAAGTGGCGGCGTAGCTGCCGTTGATGGGCGTGTCCAGGCGCGGCGCGGCGCGCCGGTTCAGCACCAGGCAGGATTCCGGGAACACGGCCGGCACCATATTGGGCATACCCGGCTGCGGGATCCATTCGCCCGTCAGGTCGAACTGGAGCTTGGCATTGCCGCCGAGCGCAGCCACGAACGTCGCGCGGCCGGGCGGGATCTGCTTGAGGACGTCGAGCGTGAAATGCGGTTCTTCCGGGTGCACCGCGTCGATGCGCGCCAGCACGGGGTCGGCCAGGCCGCTCGGGTAGATCGTCAGCGCCTCGCCCGACGCGGCCAGGCTGGTGAAGGTTTCGCCGATGTCGAAGGGATCGCGCATCTCGTGCGGCGTGGCGCTGCCGTTGATGCGCTCGAGCACGTCGCAGGGACGGGGCGGACCCTTGCGGGGCGGGTGGTTCGGGGTGTCGGTCACGGCGGCGATCCTTGCAGCGGAAAAAACTGCCCGGCAGCACGCCGGGCCATCGCCAGTATAAACCGCCGTGCTGCCTGTTGCAAAAAGTTAATAGTTGTTTGCAGGATGTCAGCGCCGGCGTTGCACCGGCGCGTCAAAACACTTGAAAACAGCGCTCAGATTTCCAGGTTGTCGATCAGGCGCGTGGTGCCGAGCTTGGCGGCGGCCAGCACGACCAGCGGCGCGCCTTCGGCCAGGTCGCCGGCCGATGGCGGCTGCAGGTCGACGCGCTTGCGTACCGAGATGTAGTCCGGCTTCCAGCCGCGGCTGCCCAGCTGGGCCATCGCTTCGCGCTCGATCGAGAAGATGTCGAGGTGGCCGCCGCGGATCTCGTTGGCGACGAAATTCAGGCCCTGGAACAGGGCCGGCGCCTCGGCGCGTTCTTCCGGCGACAGATACATGTTGCGCGAGGACAGGGCCAGGCCGTCTTCGGCGCGATAAGTCTCGGCGCCGATGATTTCGGTCGGCAGCGCGAACTGGCGCGCCATGTTACGCACGATCATCAGCTGCTGGTAATCCTTCTTGCCGAACACGGCCACGCGCGGCTGCACGCAGGAGAACAGCTTGGTCACGACCGTGCAGACGCCGCCGAAGAAGCCCGGACGGAACTCGCCTTCCAGTGTGTTGCCCAGGGTGTCGGGCGGCTGCACGCGGTATTCCTGCGGCTCCGGATACAGGTCCTTCTCGGTCGGCGCGAACAGCACGTACACGCCTTCCTTTTCCAGCTTCTCGACGTCGGCCTGGAAGGTGCGCGGATACTTGTCGAAGTCTTCGTTCGGGCCGAACTGCAGGCGGTTGACGAAGATGGAGGCGACCACCGGGTCGCCATGCTTGCGCGCCAGGCGCATCAGCGACAGGTGGCCCTCGTGCAGGTTGCCCATCGTCGGCACGAAGGCGGTGCGCAGCTGGCCGCGCATCTGGTCGCGCAGTTCCTCGATGGTGGTGATGATTTTCATGGTGTTGTATGCGTTAAGTTAATTGCATGCGCAAGCAGGCCGCTATGCCGGCGAGTATGCCAGGCGCACGTAAATCGGCGCGAACGGTTCTGCCTGCGTGATTTCGACCAGGGTTTCCTTGGCCAGCTCGAGCAGGGCGACAAAATGGACCACGACGATGGGCACCGATTCCGAGCCGGCGAACAGCTCGCCGAATTCGACGAAGCGCTGCGACTGCAGGGTACGCAAAATCGCCGACATGTGCTCGCGCACCGACAGTTCCTGGCGCCCGATGCGGTGGTGCTGGGTCAGCTTCGCGCGGCGCAGCACATCGAGCCAGGCGCGTTGCAGGTCGTGCGGATCGACATGCGGCAGGACCGGCGTCAGGCTTTGCTCGACGGTCAGCGAAGGACGCTGGAAATCGCGGCCTTCCTGCGGAATCGCGCCCAGGCGCACGGCGGCCAGCTTGATCTGCTCGTATTCCAGCAGGCGCCGCACCAGCTCCGCACGCGGGTCGCCCGCGTCTTCGACCAGGTCGTCCTGGCGCTTCGGGAGCAGCATCCTCGACTTGATCTCGATCAGCATCGCCGCCATCAGCAGATACTCGGCGGCCAGTTCCAGGTTGCTTTTCCGGATCTGCTCGACGTATTCCAGGTATTGCAGGGTCACCTGCGCCATCGGAATGTCGAGGATGTTGAAGTTCTGCTTGCGGATCAGGTAGAGCAGCAGGTCGAGCGGGCCTTCGAAGGCGTCGAGGAAGATCTCGAGGGCGTCGGGCGGGATGTACAGGTCGTTCGGCATGCGCAGCAGCGGCTCGCCGTACAGGCGCGCAATCGCCGCCGCGGCGGCATCGTCGAGGCGGGCGGCTTCGTCTACGTTCGCTCCATCGGCTGCGGCCTTGGGTTCAAGCTCGGGCGCAACCTGCTCCGGCAGCATGCCTGGTGGCCTTTAGACCTTGGTCTGGTAAGGGTACGCGTTCTGGCGCAGGCGCGATGCTTTGATGCGCGCTTCTTCGTCGAGCGAGATCGGGGCCTTGTCCCACAGCAGGGAGCGGCCTTCCTGTTGGCGCTGTTCCATACCCGGCGTTTTCGCCTTCAGCTCTTCGATGAACTTGGTGTGCTCGGATACGTAACCGGTAAATTTAGCCATTTGATTTGATTCAGAAAATAAATGCCGGGACGGCGACGGCAGATTGTTCCGCCCCACGCGTCCCGGCGTCAAGTTTAAGGATGCAGCGCGTTGAGTTGGCGTGCAATGATGTCGTGGTTCAGCCACAGCACCGGGGCGATCTTCTCCGACGCGCCGTAGAACATCAGCGGGCCGGCGCCTTCAAGCACCAGGCTCGACAGGTGGTCGGTGATCAGGGCTTTCTTGTCCTTGTGCAGGCCGGTGATCTCTTCCGAGGTGCCGATCATCACGTCGGCCAGGGCCGGGGTGTTGTCCATCGGCCAGGCTTCGAAGTTGCGGAACTGGGCGCTGGTCGGGTCGTTGTTGTACTGCTCGATCTTGTCCAGCAGCGACTGCAGCGAGGTGCCTTCGCCCAGCAGGTCCTGGCAGATCTGCCATTGCTGGTCGGCCCAGGCGCCGCCGCCTTCCTTCTTCAGCGCGGTCAGCAGCGGGAACAGCGACAGTTCGACGCCCACGAAGATGTCCGAGGAATTGGTGCGGATTTCCGGGCAGTTGAAGACGGTGGCGGCGATGCCCTGGTTCCAGGCGGCCTGTGCAACGCTTTCCAGGCGCATCTTGGCGTAGCCCTGGGTGTAGTTGGTATAGGTCTGCCAGACGTATTCGCCGCCGATCAGGATCTCGGTGCCGTGGTAGCCGTAGGCCGTGTAGCGCACTTCGCCGCCTGCTTTCGTTACCCGCTCGCGGATCGGCGCCGAGGCATCGATCAGGTACTTGAGCGTGTTGGCCGTGACTTCGTCGAAGTTCATCAGGATCAGCTTGCCCAGGTCGCTCTCCAGCAGGGCGCGCGAGGACTCGAAACGGTCGCCGCGGCCTTTATAGATGCGGTTGGCAATGGCCAGGAAGGCCTTGATCTTCGGAATGCCGCCGGCCATGGTGTGGGCGAAGAAGACGTTGGCGCCTTCCGGGATCAGCTTGTCGATTTCGGCCATCGCCTGGGCGGCGCTGGTGGTAAAGCGGCGCACGCCGGCTTCGCGGCAGCGCTCGATCTTTTCCCAGTCCAGCTTGTCGTCCTGCCAGGTCTTGAGTTTCACGTCGGCCAGCAGTTCGGTCGGGTTCTGCTCGCCTTCCGGCGCGTCCATGTCGAACCCGGCCATCAGCGGCACGTTGACGATGCGGCCGCCCAGCTTCTCTTCGGCTTCAGCGTGCTCTTCCGCGGTCAGGGCGCGCAGGGCGCCGGTCTCGTCGCGGCGGCCGACAGTGATGCCGACGATCGTCATGCCCGCCTTGCGCGCCTCGTCGATCAGGCCGTTCACATAGCCGCGGCCGAACAGTTCGCCGAACAGGACGAAGACGTCGCCCTTGCGGAACACGTTGGCGGTAGGGATATGGCGGAGGGGAGTGAGTTCGGTCATGTTATTTTCTACCTCTCAAAGGAGTTTGTAGGGGCGTCTGGAGCGCGTGTTTCTTCAGAAAAACGGCATTATAACGCCGCCTTGGGCCCCGGGAAACGATCTTCCCGGGGCATTGCCCCGGCTCAGCGAATGCGCATGCCCGGCGTCGCGCCCGGCATCGGATCCAGCAGGTACAGGCCCGGATTGGTCTTCTCGTCGGCAGCCGAGGCGCACAGCACCATGCCTTCCGAGACGCCGAACTTCATCTTGCGCGGCGCCAGGTTGGCCACCATGACCGTCAGCTTGCCGACCAGTTCCTCCGGCTTGTAGGCCGACTTGATGCCGGAGAATACATTGCGGTGACGGCCTTCGCCCACGTCCAGCGTCAGGCGCAGCAGCTTGCCGGCGCCTTCGACGTGTTCGCAGTTGACGATGCGTGCCACGCGCAGGTCGATCTTCGTGAAATCGTCGATCGAGATTTCCGGAGCGAGTTCTTCGATATCGGCTGCCTCTTCCACCGGGGCGGTCGCGGCTACGGCCAGGCTGGCGTCGGACACGACGGCAGCCGGGGCAGGCGCAGCCGGCTTGTCGAACAGGTTCTCGACCATCTTGGCGTCCACGCGCTGCATCAGGTGGCTGTAGGCGCCGATCGTGCGGCCCAGCATCGCGCTGGTGACGGCGTCGCCCTGGGTATCCGCCCAGCTGAAGCCGGCGTCGCCCAGGAATTCCGAGACGCGCGCGGCCACTTGCGGCAGCACCGGCGAGAGCATGATGGTCAGCTGGCGGAACAGGATCAGGGCCGTGGTGCAGACGTCGTGCAGTTCGGCCGTCTTGGTTTCGTCCTTGGCCAGGATCCACGGCTTGTTCTCGTCGACGAACTGGTTGGTGACGTCGGCGATCTCCATGATCTCGCGCAGCGCACGGCCGAATTCGCGGGCTTCGAAGGCGGCGGCGATGCTCGCCTGGCGCTCGGCGCCGTCCACGGTCAGGGCTTTCGCGATCCACGACTTGGCATTGTCGGACAGGCTGGAGGCCAGCTTGCCGTCGAACTTCTTGGCGATGAAGCCGGCGCAGCGGCTGGCGATGTTCACGTACTTGCCGATCAGGTCGCTATTCACGCGGGCGACGAAGTCCTCGCCGTTGAAGTCGAGGTCTTCGACTTTCGCGTTCAATTTAAACGCCAGGTAATAGCGCAGCCATTCCGGGTTCATGCCCAGTTCCAGGTAGCGCAGCGGAGAAATACCGGTGCCGCGCGACTTCGACATCTTTTCGTTGTTGACCGTCAGGTGGCCGTGGACGGCGACTTTCAGCTTGTCGATGATCGGGTGGCCCGAGAAATTCAGCATCGCCGGCCAGAACAGCAGGTGGAAGGACACGATGTCCTTGCCGATGAAGTGCACCTGCTCGGCGTTCGGGTCCTTGAGGAAGGCGTCGAAATCCAGGCCCTGCTTGTCGAAGTAATTCTTCAGCGAAGCCAGGTAGCCGACCGGCGCGTCCAGCCAGACGTAGAAGAATTTGCCCGGCGCATCCGGAATCGGGATGCCGAAGTAGGGCGCGTCGCGGGAAATGTCCCAGTCCGCCAGCTTTTCGCCGGATTCGCCCAGCCACTCGGAGACCTTGTTCACCATCTCAGGCTGCAGGCGGCCCGGGGTGTTCAGCCAGTCCTTCAGGAAGTGGAAGCAGCGCGGGTCGGACAGCTTGAAGAAATACTGCTCCGACGGTTTCAGGACCGGGGCCGATCCGGTGAACACCGAGTACGGATTGATCAGTTCGGTCGGCTGGTAGGCGGCGCCGCAGACTTCGCAGTTGTCGCCGTACTGGTCTTTCGCATGGCATTGCGGGCACTCGCCCTTGATGTTGCGGTCGGCCAGGAACATGCCCTTGACCGGGTCGAAGAAGCGGTCGACGGTTTTCGTCACGATCAGGCCGGCGTCGCGCAGCTTGCGGTAGATGCCTTGCGAGAGCTCGACGTTTTCCGGCGAATCGGTCGAATACCAGTTGTCGAAGGCGATGTGGAAGCCGTCCAGGTACTGGGGACGGCCGGCGGCGATCTTGGCCACGAATTCCTGCGGGGTAATGCCTTCCTTCTCGGCGGCGATCATGATCGGCGTGCCGTGGGTGTCGTCGGCGCAAACGAAATGCACCTGGCGCCTGGCGTCGCCGTCGCGCTGCATTCGCTGGAAGCGGACCCAGATGTCGGCCTGGATGTACTCCATCATGTGGCCGATGTGGAAGGCGGCATTCGCGTAGGGCAGGGCGGTAGTGACGAACAGCTTGCGGGTCATGGTCGAAACGCTATTAGTGGACGGAAAAAAGGCATTCTACCAGCGGATGGCCCTAAACGTTTAGGGGGTATTGGCCGGTTTTGCCATTTCAACAAGAGAGCATGGGCCGATTTTTGCTACACTGCGCGCATCACATTCGGAGAAACACATGAGCATCACAGCAGACGACGTCAAGGCGGCACTGGCAAAGGTCATCGATCCTAATACGGGCAAGGACTTCGTGTCCTCCAAATCGGTCAAGAACGTCCAGGTCGACGGCGCCGACGTCGCGTTCGACCTCGAACTCGGCTATCCGGCAAAAAGCCAGATCGCGCCCATGCGCGCACTGGCCGTGAACGCCGTCAAGGCGATCCCGGGCGTAAGCAACGTCAGCGTCAGCGTACAAGTGAAAATCCTGTCGCACGCCGTGCAGCGCGGCCTGAAGGTCATGCCGAACGTGAAGAACATCATCGCCGTCGCCTCGGGCAAGGGCGGCGTCGGCAAGTCGACCACGGCCGTCAACCTGGCCCTGGCGCTGGCCGCCGAGGGCGCCAGCGTCGGCGTGCTCGATGCCGACATCTACGGTCCGTCGCAGCCGATGATGCTGGGTATTAATGCGCGTCCGGAAAGCCTGGACGGCAAGACCATGGAGCCGCTGGAAAACCACGGCGTGCAGGTGTCCTCGATCGGCTTCATGATCGATCCGGACGAGCCCATGGTCTGGCGCGGTCCGATGGTCACCCAGGCGCTGCAGCAGCTGCTCGAGCAGACCAACTGGCGCGACCTCGATTACCTGATCGTCGACATGCCTCCGGGCACCGGCGACATCCAGCTGACCCTGTCGCAGAAAGTGCCGGTCACGGGCGCCGTGATCGTCACCACGCCGCAGGACATCGCGCTGCTGGACGCGCGCAAGGGCCTGAAAATGTTCGAGAAAGTTGGCATCCCGATCATCGGCATCGTCGAGAACATGAGCACCCATATCTGCTCGAACTGCGGCCATACCGAGGCGATTTTTGGTGCGGGCGGCGGCGAGAAGATGTGCAAGGACTTCGGCGTCGATTTCCTGGGCGCGCTGCCGCTCACGATGTCGATCCGCGAGCAGACCGATTCCGGCCGCCCGACGGTGGTCGCCGATCCGGATGGCGCCGTGGCTTCGGTCTATAAGGAGATCGCGCGCAAGGTCGCCGTCAAGGTGGCCGAGAAGGCGAAGGACATGACGAGTAAATTCCCGAGCATCGTCGTCAAGAACGACTAAATGCGGCTTGCAGCAATCCGGGAGCGCCTGGCCAGCCTGGGCGCCTTACCCGAACACCAGGCGCGCGTCCTGCGCGACTGGGTGCAGGGCGCGCCGCACGAACGCGGGCGGCGCCGTCCCGCCGACTATTTACCGAAAGCCGTACGCGAAGCCTTGCCGCAGCTCGATGCCGAGCTGGCGGGGCTGGCGCGCGTACTCAGCGAGCATCCGGCCGAAGACGGCTCGGCGCGCCTGCTGGTGGGCTTGGCCGACGGCCAGGCCGTCGAAACCGTGCTGCTGCCGCGCGACGGCGTCTGCGTCTCGAGCCAGGTCGGTTGCGCCGTCGGCTGCCGGTTCTGCATGACCGGGCGCGAAGGTTTATTACGCCAGGTGAGCAGCGGCGAGATCGTGGCCCAGGTGGTGCTGGCCCGCGCGCGCCGTCCCGTCAAGAAAGTCGTATTCATGGGCATGGGCGAGCCGGCCCATAACCTGGACAATGTGCTGGAAGCCATCGAGCTGCTCGGCATCGAAGCGAATATCCCGCATAAAAACCTCGTGTTCTCGACCGTCGGCGACCCGCGCGCCTTCGAGCGCCTGCCGCTGGGGCGGGTGAAGCCGGCGCTGGCGCTGTCGCTGCACACGACGAAGCCGGACCTGCGCGCCGAGCTGCTGCCGCGTGCTCCCAGGCTGGCGCCCGCGGAACTGGTGGACTTCGGCGAACGCTATGCGCGCCTGTCCGGCTATCCGATCCAGTACCAGTGGACCCTGCTCGAAGGCGTCAACGATGGCGAGGACGAGCTGGACGGCATTGTCGCCCTCCTGCGCGGCAAGTACGCCATCCTCAACATGATCCCCTACAACACGATCCCCGACCTCGCCTTCCGGCGTCCGAGCTGGGACAAGGCACGGGCGATTGCCGCCCACTTGCATGCGCGCGGCGTGCTGACCAAGCTGCGCGACTCGGCCGGCCAGGACGTGGAGGGCGGCTGCGGCCAGTTGCGCGCGCGCGTCGGCCGCAGCATTCCACTGAAACGCGCCTGAAGTTTCTCCCATGCCAACACGACGCTTTTTCTTGTCAAGCGTTGCGCGCATGTTTTTCCGCATCCGTTCTGTTTAAAAATAAAGTCTGTAGGAACAACCTTCCTACACTGGCGTTTGACCCGATTCGCCAAGCGGCCTTTCAGCCGGACCAAGGACACATGAACAGCACCTGCGCGCGATGGAGCGACCGTTACCTGGGCGCGACCCACTGGTTCATCCCCGCCAACCTGTTGACCCAGGCGGCCAATGTGCGCACGCGCGCCGAAAACGTCGTCAACGCGGCGCTGCTGGCCGGCACCGCCGGGCCCTTCTATGCGCTGGCCTACCACCTGCTCGGCTTCGACGCGGCCGCCGTCGAGATCCTGCTGTGCTGCCTCGGCATGCTGTTCTCGCCGCTGCTGCTGCGCCTGAGCGGCAGCATCTGGGCGGCGCGCGAACTGTTCCTGTGCGCGCTGTTCTTCAATTTCACCTGGCTCAGCTACAACCTGGGCGGCATCGGCGCGCCCACCGCCAGCTGGCTGATCACGGCGCCGCTGGTCGCGATGTTCCTCGGCGGCGTCGCCAGCGCCCTGTTCTAGCTGGCGCTCAGCTGCGCCGCCGCCGTCGCCATCTACATGCTGCCCGGCGCCGGCTATCCGCTCCCTAACCACCCGGTGGCCGACATGGCGCTCCTGTACCTGGCCTGCCACCTCGGCCTGTTCGTGGTGGTGCTGGTATTCGCGCTGCTGTTCGAGCTGACCAAGACCCAGGGCTTCGTCAAGCTCGAGCAGGCGCTGGGCACCATCAACGAGCTGGCGATCCGCGACGAACTGACGGGCGTGCACAACCGCCGCCACCTGCTCGGCCTGATCGACCGGGAAAAGGAACGCAGCGACCGCAACGGCCGCGCCTTTTGCCTCTGCCTGCTCGACATCGACTTCTTCAAGCGCATCAACGACACCTGGGGCCACAGCGCCGGCGACACCGTGCTGCGCGCCTTTGCCGGCACCGTGCAGGGCCTGGTGCGTAACAGCGACAGCTTCGGGCGCTACGGCGGCGAGGAATTCCTGCTGATGCTGCCCGAAACCCCGGCCGCCGACGCCATGGTGCTGGCCGAGCGCGTGCGCGGGGCGATCGAGAAGCTGCGCTGCAGGGAAAGCGTCGGCGGCAGCGAAATCGCGCTGACGGTCTCGATCGGGGTCGCCGAATACCGCATGGGCGAGGCGGTCGGGCTGGCGGTCGGGCGTGCCGACGAAGCCCTGTATCTCGCCAAGTCGAGCGGCCGCAACCGCGTGGTCTGCCATGGGCAGGGCGAATCGCCCCTGGCGCTGCGCGCGGACGCGCCGGTCATGGTGCAGCTGGCAGACCTCGGCGCCAGCGTCGGCCGCATGCTCGATGGCGTGCATTGCGACCAGCTCACGGGCCTGCTGAACCGGCGCCTGCTGCGCGACCGCCTGCGCCATGCGATGGACCGGGCCGACCGCAACCGCCGCCTGGTCGCGCTGCTGCTCCTGAATATCAACAAGTTCAAGGAAGTCAACGATGCCCTCGGCTACGAGGCCGGCGACGCGCTGCTGGTGCAGGCCGGCGGCATCATCCGCCAGTGCCTGCGCGACTGCGATACGGTGGCGCGCTGGAGCGGCGACGAATTCGTGGCGCTGCTGGAAGACCTGGGCGGGGAGGGCGACGCGCGCCAGGTGGCCGAGAAGATCCTCGACCGTTTCGGCTTGCCCTTGCATGCCGGCGAACGCGAATGCTTCGTCACGCTCTCGGTCGGCGTCGCCCTGTACCCGGCCGAGGACTGCGACCTCGATGCGCTGCTCAAGCGCGCCGACATCGCCATGCGCAGCGCCCGCGCCTGGGGCGAGAACACGGTCCAGCTGTATTCGAGCGCCGTCAGCGAGCCGCAAAGCGAACGCCTGGCGCTGAAGAACGGCTTGCGCGACGCTCTCGCGCGCGACCAGCTCTTCATCGAATACCAGCCGCAGGTCGACCTGGCCACGCGCCGCATCGTCGGCGTCGAGGCGCTGCTGCGCTGGCAGCATCCGGTCTACGGCCGCATCGATCCGGGCCGCTTCATTCCGCTGGCCGAGGAAACCGGCATGATCGTGCCCATCGGCGACTGGGTGCTGCGCACCGCCTGCGCCCAGAACCGCGCCTGGCGCGACGCCGGCCTGCCCGGCGTGAAGACGGCCGTCAACCTGTCGGCGCGCCAGCTGCGCCACCCCGACATCGCCGCGCGCGTGCTGGAGATCGTCGGGGACACCGGGCTGCCCTGCGGCTGCCTCGACCTCGAAATCACCGAGGGCGTGCTGATCGACGACCTGGAGGCGAACCGCGCCGTGATGGCCTCGCTGCGCGCGGCCGGCGTGCTGGTGTCGATCGACGACTTCGGCACCGGCTACTCGAGCCTGAACTACCTGTCCGAACTGCCGGTCGACATCCTCAAGATGGACGGCCTGTTCGTGCGCAGGCTCGGCCACGGCGGCGGGCAGGGGCTCGCGAAGGATGGCCGCGCGCGTCCGTATGCGATTGCCGAGGCCATCGTGGCGATGGCGCACCGGCTCGAGCTGAAAGTGATCGCCGAGTGCGTCGAGAACGCCGAGCAGCTCGGCGACCTCGACGCCATGGGCTGCGACGAAGCCCAGGGTTACCTGTTCCACCGTCCGCTGCCCGCCGAGCAGGTCGGCGCGCTCCTTGCGCGCCAGGCCGAACAGGCGGCCATGCTTGCAGCCTGATTTTCTTCCTTCTTATTCCCCCTTCAGCAAGGAGTACACCGTGCACGAGGAAACGATCGTCTTCGAGCGCGCCGCCGACATCGCCGGACTGGAAGCCTCCGGTGCATTGCGCGGCAGCGTCGCCCAGTTCGCGCAGCCGCGCGGCCCCAACCTGATGCGCCGCACCGAGGCGCTCGACGCCTGGTGCCGGCTGCGCGCCGCCCACGGCGTGTGGCAGTACGCGCGCGCGCTCGACGGCGCGCCCGCGCCCGAATCGAGCGTGCGCGAGGAGGGCGGCGACGCCAGCGCGGGCTCGCGCGGCGTCAACTTCGCTTCCCAGGATTACCTGTCGCTGGCCTCGCATCCGGCGGTGCACGAGGCGGCGCGCGCGGCCCTGCTGGAAGCCGGTCCGCACAGCGCCGGCTCGGCGGTCCTGCTCGGGAACAGCCGCCTGTCGCTGGCGCTGGAGCAGGCGCTCGGCGCGCTGCTGGGGTGCGAGCACGTGACCCTGTTCCCGACCGGCTGGGGCGCGGCCTTCGGCGCCATCACGGCGCTGGTGCATGCGCGCGACTACGTGCTGGTCGACCAGCTGGCGCACGCCTCGCTGCGCCAGGGCGCGAACGCCGCCACCCGCAACGTGGTACTGCACCGGCACCTCGACACCGGCCACGTGCGCGAACTGCTGGCCGCGATCCGCGCCCGCGACACCGAAAATGGCATCCTGGTCGTCACAGAAGGCCTGTTCAGCATGGACGCCGATTGTCCCGACCTGCCGCTGATGCAGCACCTGTGCCGCGAGTACAACGCCACCTTGCTGGTCGACGTCGCCCACGACCTCGGCGCCCTGGGCCCGAACGGCAGCGGCAGCCTGGGCTTGCAGGGCATGCTGGGCAAGGTCGATCTCGTGATGGGCGCGTTCTCGAAGACCTTCGCCTCGAACGGCGGCTTTGTCGCCAGCGCCTCGCACGCGGTCAAGCGCCAGCTGCAGCTGTTCGCCGGCCCGCACCTGTTTTCGAATGCGCTGTCGCCGGTGCAGGCGGCTTGCGTGCTGGAAGCCCTGCGCATCGTCGAGAGCAGCGAAGGCGAGGGCTTGCGCGACGCGCTGCTGCGCAATGCCATGGCCTTGCGCGCCAACCTGGCCGAAACCGGCATGCGCTGCATCGGCGTGCCCTCGGCCATCGTGCCGCTCTGGATCGGCAACGAACAGGTGGCGCGCCTGGCCGGCCGCACGCTGGCGCGCGAGGGGGTATTCGTGAATGCGGTCGAGTATCCGGGCGTGCCGCTGGGTGCGGCGCGCCTGCGCCTGCAGGTGATGGCGGGACACCGTCCGGCCCAGCTGCGCCAGGGTGCGCGCATGATCGGCGCGGCCGTGAGCGGCGCCGGCGCGGCGCTCGGCGTGGAGCCGGCGCGCCAGCCCTGGCCGCGGGAGCGCGCCCGTGGCTGACGCATCCGACCCCGGGACAGTCCTGCTGGCCGAGCGCCTGCGCGAACGGGCGCGCAGCACCCCGCAGCGCATCGCCTATACCTTCCTGCGCGAGAACGGCGCCGAGCAGGACATCGGCTATGCCGAACTGGCCGCGCGCGCCGACGCGCTGGCTGCGCGCATGCTGGACGTCGCGGCGCCCGGACAGCGCGCCTTGCTGCTGTATCCGGCGGGGATCGATTTCATCGTCGCCTTCTGCGCCTGCCTGGCGGCCGGCATTTACGCCGTGCCGGCCGCGCCCGCGCACCGCGCGCGCGATTGCTCGCGCCTGGAGGCGCTCCTGGCCGACGCCGCGCCGGCGCTGGTGCTGTGCGCGCCGGAAGCACATGCGGCCTGCGCAGCGGCGCTGGCCCGCGCCGGCTGCACGGCGCCGCTGCTGAGCGGTGCCGGCGTGGCGGGCGCCGCCGTCCTGCCGCGGCCGGCCTCCGAATCGGTCGCTTTTCTGCAGTACACCTCGGGCTCCACCGGCCAGCCGAAGGGCGTCGAAGTGACCCATGCGAACATGGCCGCGAACGTCGCGGCGATCGGCAGCGCCTTCGGCTTCCGCGCGGAGACGGTCATGGTCAGCTGGCTGCCGCCTTTTCACGACATGGGCCTGATCGGCAGCATCGTCGCGCCCCTGATGCTGGGCTTCCGCTCGGTGCTGATGGCGCCGGGCAGCTTCCTGCGCCGTCCCGCGGCCTGGCTGGAAGCGATTACGCGCTACCGCGCCACCTGCAGCGGCGGACCGAACTTCGCCTGGGACCTGTGCCTGCGCCGCATCACGGACGCGCAGAAGGCGTCGCTTGCGCTTTCCAGCCTTGAGCTGCTGTACAACGGCGCGGAGCCGGTGCGCGCGGCGACGCTGGAAGCCTTCATGGAGGCCTTCGGCCCCTGCGGGCTACGGCGCGAAGCCCTGTTTCCCTGCTATGGCATGGCCGAGGCCACGCTGCTGGTGGCGGGCGGCCCGCGCGCTCGCGCGCCGCGCCTGCTGGCGCTGGACGCGGCGGCCCTGGAGCGCGGCGCGGTCGTCGAGACGCATCCAGGCCAGGCAGGCGGCCGGCTGCTGGTCAGCTGCGGCCCTTGCGCGCCGGGCGTCGAGCTGGCCGTGGTCGATCCGGCGCGCGGCGTGGCGGTGGCCGACGGCGGCATCGGCGAACTCTGGATCGCCGGCCCCGGCGTCGCCCGCGGCTACCATGCGCGCAGCCAGGACAGCGCCCGCAGCTTCAGCCTGCGCATCGCCGGCGCGCCGGCCCACTTGCAGGGCGCGCGCTGGCTGCGCAGCGGCGACCTCGGTTTCGTGCGCGACGGCGAAGTGTATATCACGGGCCGCCGCAAGGACGTGATCGTGGTCCACGGCCGCAAGATCCACGCCCAGGACGTCGAAGCGCTGGCCGAGCGCGCCGGCGCCGAACTGGCGCCGAACAGCTGCGCCGCCTTCGCGCTGGACGGCGAGGAGGGCGAGCGCCTGGCCCTGGTGGTCGAGGCGACGCGGGCGCTGGCGCGCGGCGGCGATCTCGATGCGCTGGCGCGTGCGATCCGCGCCGAGGTAACGGCCGGCACCGGCGTGGCGCTGCAGCTGCTGGCCTTCGTCGCACCCGGCGTGTTCCCGCGCACGACCAGCGGCAAGGTCCAGCGCGCACGTTGCAAGGAGCTGCTGCAGCGCGGCGCCTTGCCCTTGCTGGCCGTGCGCACCGCGCAAGCCGTGGGAGGTGAGGGCAGCGCGGGAAGCGCAACCCGTGCCGATGCCGTCATCGCCTGGCTGCGCGGCTATGCGGCGCGCCGGCTCGACTCGCGCCTGGCCGACGAGCGCCGCTCGCTGGCGCCGCACGTCCTGCTCGATTTCGGCGCGCGCGGCCTGCTCGGGCTGCAGGCGCCGCGCGCCGCCGGCGGCCTGGCGCTGGCCACGACGGACCTGGTGCGCGTGATGGCGCAGCTGGCCGCGATCGACCTGACCCTGGCGACCCTGGTGGGCGTCCACAATGGCCTCGGCCTGCGTCCGCTGCTGCGCTGCGCGCCCGAGGCGCTGCGCACCCAATGGCTGCCCGTGCTGGCGAGCGGACGCCAGCTGGCGGCGTTTGCGCTGAGCGAGCCGCAGGCCGGCTCGAATCCGCGCGCGATCGGCACCCGCGCCGAGCGGGTCGAGGGCGGCTGGCGCCTGGAGGGCGAGAAGCACCTGATCGGCCTGGCCGGCTGGGCCGGCGTGCTGACGGTGTTTGCGCGCGCCTTCGATGCGGCGGGACGGGCGCTGGGCACGGTCGCGCTGCTGGTGCCTGCGGACGCGCCCGGCCTGGTGCTGGGGCTTGAGGCGCCGACGATGGGCATGCGCGCGATGCCGCAGAACGCGCTGCGTTTCGAGGGCGTGTTCGTGGCTGATGCCCAGGTGCTGGGCGAACCCGGCGCCGGCATGGAGGTGGCCCAGGATGCGATGGGCTTCGCGCGCCTGGGCATCGGCGCCCTCTGCGTGGGCGCGATGCGGCGCTGTCTGCAACTGATGGCGCGCTATGCGGCGCGGCGCGACATCGCCGGCGGGCGCCTGCTCGACAACCCGGTCACGCTGCTGCGCCTGCACGAACTCGACTGCGCGGTCGGCGCGGCCGAGGCCCTGGTCGCCGCGCTGGCCGGCAGCATCGACGCCGGCGAAGCGCTGCCGCTGGACGCCTGCAGCGCCTGCAAGTGCGTGCTCTCCGAGCTGCTGTGGGAGGCAAGCGACCGCCTGATGCAGATGCTGGGCGGGCGCGGCTACCTCGAGAACAACCTGGCGCCGCAACTGCTGCGCGACGCGCGCGTGCTGCGCATCCTGGAAGGGCCGAGCGAAGCTTTATATGCCCACCTCGGGGCGCTGGCGCGCCTGCCCGCCAATCCGCTGCGGCAGGCGGCCGAACGCTTCGCTCCGCCGGGGCATGAAGCCTGGCCCGCCCGGCTGCCGGTCGAGAAAGGCGGCGCCTGGCAGGACGTGCGCAATGGCGAATTCGCGGCCTGGACCTTGCTGGCGGCGGCCACGCGCGGCGAGGCGGCCGACTGGGCGGCCCGCCGCCTGGAACTGCTGCGCCAGGCGATCGAGGCCGAAAGCGCTGCCCTTGCCGCTTGTGCGCCGGCGGCCGCGCTGCTGGCGCGCGCCGAACAGCATGCACGCGCGATCGGCGACGTCGAGCAACTGGCACCGGGGGAGGCGGGCGGGCTCGATCCGCTGCTGCGCCAGGCGATGCCTGAGGCGGCCGTCGCCGACACGCCGGAGCCTGCCGCGCCGTCCAGCCTGGAACTGGTGCGCGCCTGCGTCGCCCGCTGGCTGCGCGAAGGCGGGTTGGGCGACAATTTGCCGGGCATCGCCGTGGACGTGGCCGCCGAAGAAGCCGCGGCGCCGGTATTCGAAGCCTGGGGCGTCGACACGCCGTTCAGCGACATCGGCATCGACTCGCTGGCCTCGGTGCCGCTGGCGCTCGAGATCGAGCAGGCCGGTGGCGTCCCGGTCAGCGCCGAGCTGCTCTACGATTACCCGACGGTGCGTGCGCTGGCCGCCTATATCGATGAGCGGCGCGACGAGCAGCGTCAGGCAGCGCATGGCGAACGGCGGGTGCCGGCGGCATAGGGCAGCGGCACGGCGGGCGAGGGCGGTGTCCGCTTGAAGCGCATCGGGGTAAAATAGCCGCTTTACCCTTTCGCTTTTCGCCATGACCGTCCGCACCCGTTTTGCACCGAGCCCGACCGGCTACCTCCACCTCGGCGGCGCCCGCACCGCGCTGTATTCCTGGGCCTACGCCCGCCACTTCGGCGGCACCTTCATCCTGCGCATCGAAGACACCGACCTCGAGCGTTCGACGCCGGAAGCGGTGCAGGCGATCCTGGACGGCATGCAGTGGCTCGGCCTGTCGCACGACGAAGGCCCGTTCTACCAGATGCAGCGCATGGACCGCTACCGCGAGGTGGTGAAGGGCATGCTGGAGGCCGGCACCGCCTACCTCTGCTACTGCTCGCCGGACGAAGTCGAAGCGATGCGCGAGCGCATGCGCGCCGCCGGCGAGAAGCCGCGCTATGACGGCACCTGGCGTCCGGAACCGGGCAAGGTGCTCCCTGAAGTGCCTGCGGGCGTGAAGCCGGTGGTGCGCTTCAAGAATCCGCTCGACGGCGAAGTCACCTGGAACGACGTGGTCAAGGGCCCGATCACGATCGCCAACAAGGAACTCGACGACCTGATCATCGCGCGCCCGGACGGCACCCCGACCTACAACTTCTGCGTCTCGGTCGACGACTGGGACATGAAGATCACCCACGTGCTGCGCGGCGACGACCACGTGAACAACACGCCGCGCCAGATCAACATCCTGCGCGCGCTGGGCGCCGAGCTGCCGCAGTACGGCCACCTGCCGATGATCCTGGGCCCGGACGGCCAGAAGCTGTCCAAGCGCCACGGCGCCGTCAGCGTGATGCAATACCCGGAGCAGGGCTACCTGCCGGAAGCGATGCTCAATTATCTTGCGCGCCTCGGCTGGAGCCACGGCGACGACGAGATCTTCTCGATGGAGCAGTTCACCGAGTGGTTCAACCTCGAGCACCTGACCGCCTCGGCCGCCCAGTTCAATCCTGAAAAGCTGGCCTGGCTGAACAACCACTACATCAAGGCCGCCGACAACGCGCGCCTGGCCGGGCTGGTGCGCCCGAAGATGGAAGGCGCGCAGTTCGACGGCGCGCCCGATCTTCCCGCCGTGCTGGCGCTGGTGAAGGACCGCACCAACACGATCAACGAACTCGCCGATGCGGCCATGCTGTTCTTCCGCCAGCCGGCACCAAGTGCGGAGCTGATGACCCAGCACCTGACCGACGCCGTCAAGCCGGCGCTGGCCGCCTTTGCCGAGCGTTGCCAGACGGTCGAGTGGAACAAGGCCGCGATCGCCGCCATGCTCAAGGAAGTGCTGGCCGCGCACGGCCTCAAGATGCCGCAGATTGCGATGCCGCTGCGCCTGCTCGTCACCGGCCAGCTGCAGACGCCGGCGATCGACGCGGTGCTGGAACTGTTCGGCCGCGAGACCGTGCTGGCGCGCGTCGCGAAGGGAATCTAATTCGGGACTGTAAACGGGAGCGAATATCGTGGAACGAACATTCCTCGATATTCGTCAAATCGGTATTTGCGTAATGCAAGAACCCCCGCTATAATGCTCGCACTTCAGCAGTACGGGGGGTATAGCTCAGCTGGGAGAGCGCTTGCATGGCATGCAAGAGGTCAGCGGTTCGATCCCGCTTACCTCCACCACTTTGAAGTGCTTAGTAATAAATAAGCGGTAGTTCAGGGTCCCCATCGTCTAGAGGCCTAGGACATCACCCTTTCACGGTGAGTACCGGGGTTCGAATCCCCGTGGGGATGCCAAGGTTTTGGCAGAGTTTTGCCGGAAGCTGCGCCAGCGGCAGCAGTAGTAGAAGTAAGAGCAGTATGATATGATGTTGTCTTCCCCGTGGGGGGTATAGCTCAGCTGGGAGAGCGCTTGCATGGCATGCAAGAGGTCAGCGGTTCGATCCCGCTTACCTCCACCACGTAGAAAACAGCATGTATCAGTCCAGGGTCCCCATCGTCTAGAGGCCTAGGACATCACCCTTTCACGGTGAGTACCGGGGTTCGAATCCCCGTGGGGACGCCAAGAATTCGGCATCAGTAGTATTGTAGTAATCGGAACAGTTTTAGGTCCCCATCGTCTAGAGGCCTAGGACATCACCCTTTCACGGTGAGTACCGGGGTTCGAATCCCCGTGGGGACGCCAGTCAGTGCAAAAAGCCGCCTTGTGCGGCTTTTTGCTTTTCTACCTTTCCCTCCCGTCGAGCATCCATGTCCGCTTCCCCCCTGACTCTGGCCATCTTCTGCAAAGTCGTCGACAACTACGGCGACATCGGCATCTGCTGGCGCCTCGCACGCCAGCTGCAGCGCGAGCATGGCGTGCTTGTTACGCTCCGGGTCGACGACCTGGCCAGCTTCCGCCGCATCTGCCCCGAAGTGGACGTGGAGGCGGCAGCCCAGCAGGTGCAGGGCGTGCGCGTGCTGCACTGGCGCGGCCTGGACGACGACTACACGCCTGCGGACGTGGCCGACATCGTCATCGAATTTTTCGCGGTGGATATTCCGCCGCGCTACGTCGAGGCGATGGCGGCACGCACGCCGCGCCCGGTCTGGCTGAACCTGGAAGGCCTGACGGCGGAAGAGTGGGTCGAAGGCTGCCACCGCCTGCCGTCGATGCACCCGCGCCTGAAGCTGACCAAGTATTTCTTCTTCCCCGGTTTTACGAACCAGACTGGCGGACTGCTGCGCGAAGCGGGGCTGGAAAGCGAACGCGAAGCTTTTCTCGGCCAGCCGCAGCAGGTGCGCGGCTTCCTGCAAAGCCTTGGTTTATCGGACACCGAGATCGACGCCTATAAAGTGTCGCTGTTCTGCTATCCGCATGCGCCGGTTGCCGAGCTGTTCGCGGCCTGGCAGGACGGCGGCGAGGCGGTGACCTGCCTGGTGCCCGAAGGCGTGGCCGCGCAGGCGGTCGAGGAATTTCTCGGCGCGGCAGGGCATGCCGGCACGGCCGCCACGCGCGGCAACTTGACGGTACGCGTGCTGCCCTTCGTGCCGCAGCCTGACTACGACCGCCTGCTGTGGGCCTGCGAGCTGAACTTCGTGCGCGGCGAGGATTCCTGGGTGCGCGCCCAATGGGCCGGCAAGCCTTTCGTCTGGCACATTTATCCGCAAGACGAAAACCTGCACCACAAGAAGCTGCGCGCCTTTCTCGGGCGATATGCACCCGACATCGACAGCCTGCAAAGCGTGATGCTGCAGTGGAATGGCGCCGCTGCGAACACTGCGGACTGGTCCGTGCTGTGGTCGGCGCTGCAGGCCGACAAGGCGCGTATCGAAGCACGCTCGAGTGAATGGCAGGCACGGATGTTGGAAAACGGCGACCTGGCGACAAATCTGCTCGCATTCGCCGTTTCACTTCGTTAGGCACGGCTTGCGTTACGTGGTATCATGCTCTGTTACTGCAACCCCCTTTTTTAGATACTCATAATCCTATGAAACCCGCAAAAGAGATCCGTGTCGGCAACATCATCATGGTTGATGAAAAGCCTTTTATCGTCCTGCGTTCCGATGTCAACGGCTCGAGCCGCACGGGCTTCACCTACAAGTGGAAGATGAAGAATCTTCTGACCAACGCTCCGCTGGAAAACGTGTTCCGCGGCGATGACAAGTTCGACGTCGTCGTGCTGGACAAGAAGCCGGTCACCTACTCGTACTTCGCCGATCCGCTGTACGTCTTCATGGACGAAGAGTACAACCAGTTCGAAATCGAAGAAGAGAACCTGGGCGACGCGCTGCACTACCTGAAAGACGGTATGGAATGCGAAGCCGTGTTCTACGACGGCAAGGCGATCTCGGTCGAACTGCCGACCACCATCGCGCGCCAGGTCGTCTACTCGGAACCAGCCGTCAAGGGCAACACCTCGGGCAACGTCCTGAAGGAAGCCAAGATCGAAAACGCCATCGAAGCCCACCAGCACATCGTCATGGTGCCGCTGTTCGTGAGCCAGGACGACACGATCGAAATCGACACCCGCACCAACGAATACAAGCGCGTCGTCCGCAACTAATCGACAGCCTGTAATACGTTTTGCGAAAAACGCTGCCTTCAACGGCAGCGTTTTTTTTCGTCCGTTCTTTTCAAGTGGAAATGGTGCTTACCGGCAAGCGCTGCTATGCTAGTGCTTTACTTATAAACAAGAGTGGAGACACAGATGGATCGCAGGGATTTCGTTCGACTGAGTGCGGCCGCCGGCGCGGGGGCGGCTGGCGCGGTGGCTGGTGTAGCGGCAAATGCAGCGGCGGCGCCGAAAGGCATGGCAGCCGACGACTTGCTCGACGCCGGCGTGCGCGAGCAGGGCGCCGCCATGGCGGCCGGCAAGACAAGTTCGCAGCAACTGGTGAAACGCTACCTGGCGCGCATCGCCGCCGTCGACAAGGCCGGTCCGAAGATCAATTCCGTCATCGAACTCAATCCCGACGCCCTGAGCATCGCAGCCGAGCTCGACCGTGAACGCGCGGCCGGCAAGCTGCGCGGCCCGTTGCATGGCATCCCGGTCCTGCTGAAGGACAACGTCGCCACCGGCGACAAGATGAGCACCAGCGCCGGCTCGCTGGCCCTGCACGGCGTGCGCGCGACGAAAGATTCGTTCGTTGCCGAACGCCTGCGCGCGGCCGGCGCCGTCATCATCGGCAAGACGAATTTGTCGGAATGGGCGAACATGCGCTCGACCCATTCGGTCAGCGGCTGGAGCGGCCGCGGCGGCCAGACGAAGAATCCGCATGCGCTCGACCGCAATCCGAGCGGCTCCAGCTCCGGTTCGGGCGCGGCCATTGCCGCCAGCCTGGCCACGCTGGCGGTCGGCACCGAAACCGACGGCTCGATCGTATCGCCGGCCTCGAGCTGCGGCATCGTCGGCATCAAGCCGACCCTGGGCCTGGTCAGCCGCAGCGGCATCATCCCGATCGCCCACTCGCAGGACACGGCCGGCCCGATGACGCGCAGCGTCGCCGATGCCGCCCTGATGCTGGCGGCCATGACCGGCGTCGACAATGACGATGCGGTCACAAAAGAGAGCAAGGGCAAGGTCGCCGATTACGCGGCGGCGTTGCGTACGGATGGCCTGCGCGGCAAGCGCATCGGCGTGGCGCGCAATTTCTTCGGCGGCAGCACGGTCATCGACGAGATCGTCGAAAAGGAACTGGCGATCCTCAAGGCGCAGGGCGCGACCCTGGTCGAGGTGAAAGTGCCGAACACGGACAAGTACGGCGACACCGAGGTCGAGGTGCTGCTGCAGGAATTCAAGCCGGACCTGGCCGCTTACCTGGCTGCGTACGCCCCGCACGCGCCGGTAAAGAACATGGCCGACGTGATCGCCTTCAACGAAAAGAACGCGGCGCGCGAAATGCCGTACTTCGGCCAGGAACACCTGGTCGCTTCCCAGCAGAAGGAAGGACTGGATTCGAAGGCCTACAAGGAAGCGCTGGCTAACAACCTGCGTTACTCGCGCGAAGAGGGCATCGACAAGGTGATGCGCGAACACCGGCTCGATGCGCTGGTGGCGCCGACCGGCGGCCTGGCCTGGCTGACCGACTACATCAACGGCGACCACTACGGCATGAGCTTCTCGTCGCCGGCGGCCGTGGCCGGCTATCCGCACATCACGGTGCCGGCCGGCTTCGCACGCGGCTTGCCGGTGGGGATCTCGTTCGTCGGTGGCGCCTATAGCGAGGCGACCCTGATCGGCATGGCCTATGCCTACGAACAGGCCAGCAAGCGCCGCCGCGCACCGGCTTTCCCGGGCACGGTCAACATCAAGGCTTAAACAAGTGTTTATGCGGCGCAAACAATTGTTTTGTCGCATATCTCAGTTGTAGGGTGGGCGCCCCGTGCCCACGCTGTACGTGTCGCGGCATGGTCGCAGCTAAAGTATGCGCAAGCAGCGTGGGCACGGAGCGCCCACCCTACGGTGACGACTTTGCGTCACCGTCCCTGCCTCAGTTTCGTTTTGCGCGATCGAAGGCGGGACCCCAGAGCGGATGCCCCTGTTCGCCCGATTCCAGTTCGAAATCGGGATCGATCTTCAGGATTTTCTCGAAGGTCTGCTCGCACTGCTTCGGACGCGAGGTGACGCAATAGCTGAAGGCCGTGTACTTCAGCGCATCCACGCGCGTGCGCAGCGGTGAGTTGCTGCGGATGTCGCTCGAATTCAGGCGCTTGATGGCGCCATTGAAATCCCCTTCGTTATACAGGCGGATGCCTTCGCGCAGTGCAGTCTGGTCGCGGTTCGGCGCGGCTTCGGCACGGGCTTCATTGCGTGATTCGGCACGCGATTCCGAACGCGCACCGGGGCGCGGCTCGTCCTTGCCTACCTCGCGCACGACGGTTCGCGCGGGCTTGCGGTTGAAGGCGGAATCCACTAGCGAGTTCACTTCGGCGCAGCCCGTCAATGCGGCAGCGGCGAGCAGGGCGCCCAGCCAGTGGGAAGGGAGGGTTCTCGGCATGGCAGCCTCCTTATTCGGCCTTGGCCGTGAAAGTGTGTTCGATGATCATGGTTTCCTTCGAGCCGGCGTCGACCGTCATCGTGTGCTCCGGGAAGTTCGGATTCACGATCCGGATCGTGTGCTGGCCCGGCGCCAGCGTCAGGCGCTTGACGGGCGGACTCACGCCGCGGTCGACGCCGTCGACATACACCGTGCCCCAGGGCTTGATCACCAGTTTATAAGTCGTGCCGTTGACGACGGCGCCCCCGTTCCTGCCGGCGGGCTTGGCGAGCGCGTCCGCCGCGGCCGCCTGCTCAGTCGCGGCGGCATCGTTCGTTTCGACGGCTTCCTCGGCAGGCGGAGTCGCGGCCTGGTCGGTGGGTGCGGCGGCTTGCGGCGGTGCGACCACGGCCTCGCCCTGGTCCAGGCCGTTGGCGGCGCGCTCGGCCGGCGGCAGGCTCAGCGGCACCAGGTCGCGCGTATCGTCCTGCTGCATATAGGAGATGAGCGCGCTGCCGGCCGCCAGTACGACGACGGCGGCACCGGCCAGCATGCCCCAGCGCTGCGCGCGGCTGCTGCGTTCGGTGGTGGTCCAGTTTTGCTGGAGTCCGCCCTGGGATGCCTGCCCGGTACCTAGCGTGGCGGATGGTTTCAGCGGGGCGGCCGGAGCCGGCCCGGTGTCCGAGCTGAAGGCGGCAGGTGCGACGCGCTCGGGCGTGTGCACGGCGTGCGGCTCGTCCTGGCTGGCCGGCTTGCGCAGCATGGGAGCGGGCGCGATCCCGGGCGCCTTGAGCGCTTCCTCGTGGAGCGGCGCGGGCTCCGCTGCCGCCGGCTCCGGCTCCCGGACCGGAACCGGCTCCGGTGGCGCGGACTGCGGCTCCTGGACCGGCGCTTCCTCGATCAAGGCGGCTTCCTGCACGTCGGCGTCGGCCAGCGGCGCGGCAGCGGCCGGTTCCGGCACGAGCTCGGCTGCACCGGCTTCGATGCCCAGCAGGGTGCGCATCTCGGCGATGCTGTTCGGACGCAGGCGCCGGTTCGGTCCCAGGCAGCAATCCAGGCCTTTGGTCAATTGATCGCTGTAACCCTCGTACAGGCGCGGACCGAGCGGGCCTTCCGGCGGCAGCTCGGCGGTGATCGCATAGTGGACGATCAGGGCCAGCGCGTGCAGGTCGTCGGGCAGGCTCGGTGTGCTGGAGGCCGATTCGTCGACCGAGGGCAGTAGCAGCGCTTCGCCGCTGGCCAGCATCACCAGCGTATCCGGCGTGATCGCGCGGTGCGGGGCGCCGCTGGCGTACTGCTGTTCGAGCGAGTCGAGGGTGTGGCGCAGCAGGTTGCGGCACCAAGTCTCGTTGACCAGCGCAGGGGTGTGCTCGACGACGTCGCGCACCGGGCGCCCGTCCGAGAACGGGGTGTAGATCGATGTGGTTTGGCTGGTCATTTTGCTAAACGTTTATTTTTAGCAAAACTATGCCAGATTTAAGCTTGGAGCGGTGCTGCTGAGTTCAACCGTGCGCGGGTTCCGTCCGGCTTCAGACTTCCAGGAAGCGCATCTTGAAATTGCGTCCTTTGAAGCTGCCGAAGTCCGGCCCCAGCTTGTTGCCCGCGTTCAGCTTGCGGTAAGCGGCATCCGCCACCTCGCGGTCGAGCGCGACATAGGTCTGGAATTCGGTGACGTTGATCTTGCCGACCTGGTCCTTCAGCAAGCCCGCGTCGCCGGTGAGCGCGCCCAGCACGTCGCCCGGGCGCAGCTTGTCCTTCTTGCCGCCGGCAATGACCATGGTCACCATCGGCGCCGGTTCAGCCGGCAGCACCGAGTCGCCCAAGTCCTCGACCTTGTGCCAGGAGACCGGCGCGTCCTGGTATTCCTCGATCGCGCGCACCCATTTCTTTTCGTTGGGCGCACACAGCGACAGGGCGAGACCGGTCTCGTCGCCGCGGCCGGTACGGCCGATGCGGTGCACGTGGACTTCCGCATCCTTCGACACGTCGACATTGATCACCGCTTCCAGGTTGGCAATGTCGAGGCCGCGCGCGGCGACGTCGGTCGCCACCAGCACCGAGCAGCTGCGGTTGGCGAACAGGATCAGGATCTCGTCGCGCTCGCGCTGTTCGAGTTCGCCGTACAGGGCCAGCGCCGAGAAGCCCTGGTCGCGCAAGGAGTCCGCCAGTTCGCGGCAATGGGCCTTGGTGTTGCAGAAGGCGAGGGTCGAGACCGGCTTGTAGTGACGCAGCAGGCGCGCCACCGCATCGTCGCGGTTGTCGAAGCCGACTTCATAAAAGCGCTGCTCGATCTTGGAATCGTCGTGCTGGCTCTCGACCGCGATCTCGACCGGATCGTTGAGGAAGCCGGCGGTGGCATGGCGGATGTCGTCCGGGTAGGTTGCCGAGAACAGCAGGGTCTGGCGCCGCTGCGGGCAGGCGGAAACAATCCCGGCGATCTCGTCGTAGAAACCCATGTCGGTCATGCGGTCCGCTTCGTCCAGCACCAGGGTCTGCACCTTCGACAGGTCGATGGTAGCGCGGCCGAGGTGGTCGCGGATGCGGCCGGGCGTGCCGACCACGATGTGGGCGCCGTGTTCGAGCGAGGCGATCTGCGGACGCATGGCGACGCCGCCGGTCAGGGTCAGGATCTTGACGTTGCCGACGCCGCGCGCCAGGCGGCGCAATTCGCCCGCGACCTGGTCCGCCAGTTCGCGCGTCGGGCACAGCACCAGGCCCTGTACCGCGAACCAGGCCGGATTGAGCTTATGCAGCAGGCCGATGCCGAAGGCCGCGGTCTTGCCGCTGCCGGTGGCCGCCTGCGCGATCAGGTCGCGGCCCTGCAGGACGGACGGCAGGCTTTCGGCCTGGATCGGCGTCATCTCGTGGTAGCCGAGGGTACCGAGGTTGGCGAGGAATTGCGGTGCCAGCGGCAGCGCGGAGAAGGAAGTGGTCATGCGGCCTCCAGCCGATACGGAAGTACTGCGGCCGGAAGTCAGGAGTCCGGCGCCCAGACCGGCAAGCCGGTCAAATCAAGGTTATCGTCGCGGCGCCAGACTGGCAGGCCGGTGGTATCGGTTTCTTCGAGCAGGGAAATCTGTTCCTGCTTCATGGCCGGGCGGCGGGGACGGGAAGCACGTTTGGTTTCAACCTGTGCGACAGCGCCGGCTTCGAGCGGGGCGGCCGGTTCGAAACCCGGCAGGTCGATCGTGGCGTTGTCTTTCTTGTCTCTCATCCGGCGTACTGGGCCCAGAAAACAAAAGCCCGGCTGCAAGAGTCGGGCTCGTTTGATACTAAGTGTTTGGTTGCGGGGACAGGATTTGAACCTGTGACCTTCGGGTTATGAGCCCGACGAGCTGCCAGACTGCTCCACCCCGCAGCGCTATTGTACTGCTTCGGGCTCCGGGATGCAAATGCAGTGGAGAAGTTACCCCTTTGCACTCCGCAAACGCCACAGCGAAGTCACTTCCTGCGCACGCGCCGCATGCAGTGGATCGTCCTTGTCCTGCGCCTTCGGATGCACGGGCCGTACGTCATGGCGGCCGGCGACCGCAAGGCCCGCGCCTTCGATCCAGCCCAGCAGCTGCTCGCGCGAACGCAGGCCCAGGTGCTCGGCCAGGTCGGAAAGAATCAGCCAGCCTTCGCCGCCCGGCGCCAGGTGCGCATTCAAACCGTTCAGGAAGCCGCGCAGCATGCGGCTGTCGGGATCGTAGATCGCGTACTCGATGGCGGAACTCGGTTTGCCCGGCAGCCAGGGCGGATTGCAGACGACCAGCTCGGCCTGTCCTTCGGGGAACAGGTCGGCCTGGATGATCTCGACCTGGGCATCCAGGCCGAGGCGGGCGATATTCTCGCGCGCGCAGCCGAGGGCGCGTGCATCCATGTCGGTTGCGATCACCCGCTGCAGCCCGCGCCGCGCCAGCACGCTCGATAACACGCCGGTGCCGGCGCCGATGTCGAAAGCGGTCTGCGCACCTTTGGGGAGCGGCGCCTGCGCCACCAGCTCGACGTATTCGCCGCGCACCGGCGAGAACACGCCGTACCAGGGGTGGATGCGGTCGTCGAGCGCCGCGACCGGCACGCCCTTGCTGCGCCATTCGTGCGCGCCGATCAGGCCCAGCAGTTCGCGCAGCGAGATGACGAAGGGCTCGCTGAAGGCGCCATAGGCTTCGTTGCAGGCCTGGCGCACGTCGGGCGCGCGCCGCAGCGGAATCGTGTAATCAGCTTCGAACGGGATCAGCAGCATCGCCAGCGTGCGGGCGCGCTGCAGCTGCGCCAGGCGATGGCGGTGGAACTGTTCGGTGATCGTCGGCGGCGTCGTACCGGCCTTGGCGCGCTTGGCACGCGCCGGCTTCTGGTCGATCCGGCGCGCCAGCGCCTGCAGCAGCTGGCGCGCGTTCTGGAAGTCGCCGCGCCAGAGCAGGGCGGTGCCGTCCAGCGCCAGCCGGTAGGCCGTATCGGCCGCCATCGTGTCGTCGGCAATGACGACCTTCTTCGGCGCCGGCCAGCCGCTCTCCGAACGCCACAGCGCGGAGCGCGCCGCGCCGTTCTCCACCCATTCGATGCGCGTCATATCAATGATGGTGATGCCAGTTGCCGTCGCCCGACTCGAGGAAGGATTTCACGGCGTCCGGATTCCCGGTCGCATGGCGGCGCACTTCGCCGCAGCCGCAGATGCCCTGGTAAGGCTGGATGTGCGAGCAGGCCGAGACCTTCTGCAGGAAGACGGTGACGTTTTTCGCGCACTTGGCGCATTTGAAGGTGAGGGTGCGGGCGGGTTTCATGGTATTGGTGAGTGCGATTTACAAAGGGCGCCATTGTACAACGCTGGATGGCTAATCAACGGCGATCGTGTCGTAGGGCGGGCACTCTGTGCCCGCGCGTAACTGCGAACTGACGGAACGTCTGACCATGCCCCGCTTTTCGCCAACTGTTGACGTATCTCACTGATCATTCGCCGACGTAACGTGCAACCGCCGATGCACTCTACAATCCGCGCCATCATGAGCCGCTACCGCCGCGCCCGCACGGGTACCACCTATTTCTTTACGCTGGTTTCGTACGCACGCAGGCCGATCCTGTGCCAGGAACCAATACGCAAACTGCTTCGCCTGGCCGTACAGAACGTGCGCGCTCGCCGCCCGTTCGAGATCGACGCTTGGGTACTGATGCCGGATCACCTGCACTGCGTCTGGACCCTGCCCGAAGGTGATCGGGATTATTCGACACGCTGGGCGCAGATCAAGCGGACCGTGTCGCGGTTTTGCGGCGAGGATATGCTGGTTGGTCACCCGGTCAGCGAATCACGGCGCAAGCATCGCGATTCAGTGATCTGGCAGCGGCGCTTCTATGAGCACCAGATTGTCGATGAAGACGATTTTGGACGGCACGTGGATTATGTGCATTTCAATCCGGTGAGACATGGACATGCCGAGAATGCGGCGTCGTGGCCGTTCTCGACGTTTCATCGGTATGTGCGGGCAGGGCTCCTCCCGGCGGATTGGGGCGGATCGGCGCAGGCGCAAAGCATGCATTTGGAATAGCAACGGGTCTTGGCCACCGTAGTAGTATGTGGGCACGGAGTGCCCACCCTACGTACCGACACTGACAGCGCTGCTCCCGCCCCCGGTGGGCCTAACCTGGATTTTCGCCGCGATCCGCTCCGTCATCTCCTGCACGTGCGAGATCACGCCCACTTTCCTGCCCATGGCCTGCAGCGCGTCGAGCGCGTCCATCGCGATGCCGAGCGTGTCGCTGTCGAGCGAGCCGAAGCCCTCGTCGATGAACAGCGACTCGACCCGCACCCGGTTCGAGGACAGCGAAGCGAGTCCCAGGGCCAGGGCCAGCGAGACGAGGAAGGATTCGCCGCCGGAGAGGGAATTGACCGAGCGGATTTCGCCGCCCATGTCCTGGTCGCGCACCATCAGCGCCAGTGACGGCGCGCCGGCGTTGTCGACGCGTTCCAGGCGGTAGCGCCGTGCCAGCTGGTTCAGGTGGCTGTTGGCGTAGCCGAGCAGGACGTCGAGCGTGAATTGCTGGGCGTAGTTGCGGAACTTCTTGCCGTCGGCGGAACCGATCAGCTCCGACAAGCGTCCCCAGCGCGCCTCGATCGCCTGCTGGCGCTCGATCTCGGCCAGCATCGATTGCGCGCGCACGCGCCGTTCGTCGTCCTGGGCCGCCTGCAGGCGCAGGCTGGTCGCGCGTTCGTGCACGGCGCTGCGTTCTTCCAGCACCGCCTGCAAGGCGTCGGCGACGGCCGCGCCGTCCTGCATGGCGCCGTCGGGCGCGGCGCTTTCCTCGTGCAGCGCGCGCTGATTGCGGCGCTCGGCCAGCACGGTGGTCGCCTTCGACAGCGCGGCCTCGAGTTCGGCCAGGGCGGCCCGTTCCTGCGCCAGCCAGGCGGCGCCGACGCCGAGCAGGGTGGCCAGCCTGGCCTGGTTCTCGACCGGTTCGAGGTCGGCGTGGTGGGCGGCGTAGTCCTCGAGCCAGTCGGCCAGGCGTGCAGCGGCGTCGCGCGCATCGTCCTGCAGCGTGCCGATGCGCTCCTGGGCCTGGGTCAGCGCACTGCGCACGCGGGTTTCGCGCTGGGCCGCTTCGCCGGCCGCGGCCTGGCGCGCGGTCAGCAAATCGCGGGCGGCGGCGACGGCGCGCCGCAGGTCCTGCTCGACCTCGCCGACGGCGCGGCCCTCGAACAGGGCGGCGCGGGAGGCGCGGCGTTCGCGCAGTTCGGCTTCGCTGCGGGCGCAGGCATCGAGCGCGGCAGCGGCGGCGCCGGCCGCGTGTTCGGCGCGCACGGCCGCTTCGCGCTGCGCGGCTTCCAGGGCCGCGAGGGCCGCTCGCTGCTCGCCCAGCTGGGTCGACTGCAGCGTCCAGGCTTTCGCCTCGGCCGCACGGGCCGCCTGCCACTGCACCGGATTGCGGCGCCACAGCGCCTGCCATCCTTCGCCGGACGCTTCAAGAAGCACCGGATCGAGATCGGCCAGCACGGCCGCCAGCGCCGCGCGTTCGCGTTCGAGCTGGGCACTCGAGGCCTTGTGTTCGCTGTCCAGCGTGCCCAGCGCACTCTGCGCCTTGAGGGCGGCCTCGCGCAGGCGGGTCTGTTCGGCCGTTGCGGCTTCAAAGCTGGCTTGCGCCGTCTCGCGCGCCTGCATGGCGCGGCGTGCGGCCTGCTGGCGCGCATCGATGGCCTCCAGCGCCTCGCGCACGCCGGACATCTGGGCTTCGAACCAGGGCTGGCGTTCGCCGGCGGGCGGCGCCTCGTTCGACACCGGGTTGGCGCTCCAGGCGGCATCGAATTCGGCCAGGTCGGCGGCCAGGGCACTGCGCTCGTCGGCCAGCGTCGCCAGGCGCTCGCCGTTCGATGCGAACTGGGCGCGCCGGGTCGCCTGTTCCGACAGGTTGCGCTGCACCTCGGCGCGGCGCTCGGCCACCTGGGTGCGCAGCAGCTCGAAGACCGCGTTAAGGCGCGCATCCTGATGCGCGTAGGGGTGGGCTTCGCTGCCGCAGACCGGACAGGGATCGCCCTCGACCAGCGATGCGCGCAAGGCGGCGACGTCGCCGGCACAGGCCAGTTCGGCTGCGCTCAGGGCCTGCTCGGCCTGCGCCATGGCGCCCGTCAGCGCCGGCTCGGCGGCGACGGCGGCAGCCAGCTGGGTCTCGGCGGCGCTGCGTGCGGCACGCGTGCGTTCGAGTTCGGCGTCGATCCGGGCGAGGTGTTCGCGCGCGGTGTGCAGGCCCTTGGCAAGACGCACGGCGGCGCCCAGTTGCTCGCGCCGGGCGTCGAAGCGCTGGCGTTCGGCGCCCAAGGCGTCCGGATCGAAGCCGGCCAACGCTTGCGCCGCAGCCTGGCGTGCGGCTTCGAGTTCGGCGATGCGAAGCGCCGCCGCGTCGAACGCTTCCTGCGCCGCCTGCGCGGTGGCCGCCGCATTCACACGCGCGCGCTCGGCGCGGGCCAGCGCGGCCAGGCTGGTTTCCTCGTTCGCGGCGGCCTGCGCGGCTTGCGCGAACAGCTTGTCCCAGCGCGGCCACTGCGCGGCCAGCGCCTCGTGGCGGCGGTGATCGTTCAGCCAGGCGGCGCTGCGCGCCTCGGCCTCGCGCGTCTGCGTCAGCCGCGCTTCGGCTTCAAGCAGCAGCGCACGCGTGCGCGCCACCTCGGCCGCCGACTCGTCGCGCCGCCCCGCCAGCTGGGCGTGCGAGCCGGCCAGGGTGGCGATCGTCGCATCCAGCGCTTTCGCCGCGTCGAGCTGGGCGGCGGCGGCCAGTTGCGCCGCTTCGGCCGCTTCCAAAGCCTGGGTCGCGCCTTGCGCTTCCTGCAGGGCCAAGCGCGCGCCTTCGGCCGCGCGTTCGAGTTCGCCCTGGCCGTTGGCCAGCGTGGTTTCGACCTGCACCCGCTCCGCATCCAGGCGCGCCAGTTCCGCCATTAGCGGCCGCGCGGCCTGTACCTCATCGAGCGTCGCCAGGCGCAGGCGCCGTTCGCCCGCGCTTTCGACCTGCGTGCGCGCTTCCTGCAACAGGGTCTCGGCCTGCGCCTCGCTCTGGCGCAGGCGCTCGCTTTCCTGGTGCCAGCGCAGCTGGGCTTCCAGCAGGGCGCGGCGCACATCGACGGCCTGCAGGGCCACGTCCGCTGCCGCGCGCTCGGCATCCAGCTCGGCGCGTGCTTCCTGGGCCAGCGGCGCATGGTCGGCCAGGCGCGAGGTCAGGCGGCGTACGGCATCCTGTTCCTGCTTATAACGCTCGTAGGCGCGCTTCGAGATCTCGCTGTAGACGGCGCTGCCGGTCAGGGTTTCCAATAGCTCGCCGCGCTCGTTCTCGTCGGTTTTCAGGAAGGCCGAGAATTCGTTCTGGGCCAGCAGCACCGAACGCGTGAACTGCTCGAAGGAGAGGCCGATGCGCGCCGCGATCTCCGCCTGCGCCTCGGTCTTGGTGCCGCCCAGCGCCACCATCTCCGGTAGCCGGTGCAGGGTCATGTTCGAGGCTTGCAGCAAGCCGCTGACCTTGTTGCGCGAGCGGCGCACGCTCCAGCGCGCGCGGTAGTGCACGCCGTCGTTGCCGATGAAGTCGACTTCCGCATAGCCCTCGGCCGAACCGCGACGCAGCAGGTTGCGCGCATCGGTGGTCGAGACGGATTCGCCGCCGGCGTCGGGCAGGGCGCCGCGGCTGCTGCGCTGCTGCAGGCGCGGGGTGTTGCCATATAAAGCCAGGCAGAGGGCGTCGAGCAGGGTGCTTTTTCCCGCGCCGGTCGGGCCGCAGATCGCGAACAGGCCCGACGAGGCCAGCGGTTCGCTCTCGAAATCGACGCAAAACTCTCCCGCCAGGGACGCCAGGTTGCGTCCCGAGATACGCAGGATCTTCATGCGCGCTCCGCGTCGCCGGGGAGCATCAGTTCGGCAAAGGCTGTCAGCTGTTCATTGGGCGCCTCTTCGCCGAAGCGCTGCTGCCACAGGCGGCGGAAGATGTCGTCCGGCTGCAGTTGCGCCAGCTGGTCGAGCGTCAGCGCGTCGGCGCCGTCCTCGCGCGTGACGACCTTGCGGGTCGGCTCGATCTTCGCCAGGCGCACTGGCTTGCCGGCGATCGCCGCCTCCACTTGCGCGCGCAGGCTCGGCTCCGGACCGTCGAGCAGCACCCGCACTTCCAGATACGGCCTGCATTGGGGCGGCAGATCGTCGTCGAGCTCGAGCGCTTCGAGCGCGGCCAGCACTTCCGGCAGCGGCGCGGGTTTCACGGGCACGCGCAGCAGTTCGACCGCGCGCGGCACGAGGAGTGGCGTGACTTCCTTCGCCACCGGGCCGTCGAGGTCGATGCGCAGCACCTGGTGCTGGTAGCCGACTTCGGCGAACGACAGCGGCAGCGGACTGCCGGAATAGCGCAAATGATCCTTCTTGCCGACGCGCTGGGCCAGGTGCAGGTGGCCGAGGGCGGCATAGGCGATCTCGGGATCGAACATCGAGGCCGGGAGCGCTTCGGTGCCGCCGATGACGATGCGGCGCTCGGAATCGTTCGAGGACTGGCCGTCGACCATGTGGCAGTGGCCCATGGCCAGGATCGCCTGGCCGGCCTCGCGGCGCGACTGGGCCAGCGCAAAGGCCTGGCTGTAGAGCAGGGCGATGCCGTTCAGGTAGGCGTCGCCCTCGACTTCCGCCTTGGGCACGTCGCCCGGGCGCAGGAAAGGTACGCCCAGGCACCAGGCTTTGACCTCGCCCGTCTTGTCCTTCAGCGGCACCAGCAGGCGTTCGAGGTCGACCTCGCCCTCGCGATTGCGCACCACGTTGCCGATCACGACCGTGCCATGCGCTTCCAGGAGCGGCCCCGGCGCTTCCAGGCGGCCGGGAGAATCGTGGTTGCCGGCGATGACGACGATCTGCAGCTGCGGCGCGCGCAGCTTGGCGCGCTGCAGGAAGCCGTACAGCTGGCGCTGGGCGGCGGACGAGGGATTCGCGTTGTCGAAAATATCGCCCGCGATCAGGAGCGCGTCCGCCTGTTCATCCACGATCGTATCGAGCAGCCAGTCGAGGAAGCACTGGTGTTCGTAGGTCCGGTCGTAATTGTGCAGGGTCTGGCCGAGGTGCCAGTCGGAGGTGTGCAACAGCCGCATGGAGAATCGGAAAAGGGAAGGTGGAGTCGGGGGCACTATAGCGCAGCTGGGCCGCGGGTTCAAAAAAATCCCGCACGACCCTGCGCTCATTGATAAAACCTCATTAGAATATTTACATGAGCGAAATTGTCCTCTCGATAAGCGGCGCTCGCGCCCTGCACCTGGCGGCCCAGGGGCTGCTGCAGCCGCGCCGGCGCAAGGCCACCAAGGCCGATGTGCTGGACACGATCCGCCGCATGGGTGTGTTGCAAATCGACACCATCAACGTTGTCGCCCGCAGTCCCTATCTCGTGCTGTGGAGCCGGCTGGGCGACTACCCGTCCGAATGGCTCGAAGAACTGCTGGCGGAGGGCAAACTCTTCGAATACTGGGCCCACGAAGCCTGCTTCATCCCGCGCGAGGACTACGGTTTGTATCGCCACCGCATGCTCGACCCGAGCGCGATGGGCTGGAAGTATTCCGCCACCTGGATGCGCGAACGCGCCGGCGAGGTGGCGGCGCTGCTGGCCCACATCCGCACCAACGGCCCGGTGCGCTCGTCGGACTTCGAACGCAGCGACGGCAAGGCGGGCGCCAAGGCGGAAGGCTGGTGGGACTGGAAGCCGGAAAAACGCTCGCTTGAGGTCCTGTTCACCTCGGGCGCCCTGATGATCGCGCGCCGCCACAACTTCCAGCGCGTCTACGACCTGGCCGAGCGCGTGCATCCGGAATGGGACGATGTCCACATGCCGGCGCTGCCCGATGTGCAGCAGACCTTCGCCATGCGCGCGGTGAAAGCGCTGGGCCTGGCGCGCGCCGCCTGGGTGCCCGACTACCACCGCACCCGCCGTCCCCACGTCGACCTGGGCAAGCTGGCCGACGAGGGAGTGCTGCTGCGCGCCCGCGTCGCGGGCTGGGACGATCCGGTCTACATCCACCCCGAGCACGCGGAACTGGCCCGGCAGGCCGCCGACGGCGCACTGACTCCGAGCCTGACGACCATCCTGTCTCCCTTCGATCCGGTCGTCTGGGACCGGCGCCGGGCGCTGGAACTGTTCGGCTTCGACTACCGCCTCGAGTGCTATACGCCGGCGGCGAAGCGGCGCTACGGTTACTTCACGCTGCCGGTGCTGCGGCGCGGCGCCCTGGTCGCGCGCATCGACGCCAAGGCGCACCGGCGCGAGGGCGTGTTCGAGGTGAAAGCACTGTTCTTCGAGCCGGGCGTGCGCGCCAGCGATGCGCTGCTGCGCGACGTCGCCGGCGCCCTGCAGCGCTGCGCGCGCTGGCACGGCTGTCCGCGGGTGCGCATCCTGCGCAGCGAGCCGGCGGAGCTGGGCGAACGCCTCGGCGTCCTGCTCGGCACGGACGCGGACCTGGCCGCCGCATGATCCTGCCGCCGGCGCCCCTTGCGGCCGTCGGCCCCGACGGGCAGCCGCGCTTTGGACGCTACCAGGGCCTGGCCGGCGCGCCCGGCTGGGACAAGTTGAACCCGCCCCATGCGCGCGGCGCGCTGTGGCGGCGCCTGCATCACAAGCGCTGGCATTTCGTCGCCCTCGTCACCGATGAAGTCTTTTGCGGCGTCGCCATCGTCGACGTCGGCTGGAGCAATACCGCTTTCGCCTATGTCTTCGACCGTGCCCAGCGCAGCGTGGTTGCCGCCGTGTCGCCGCTGGGCGTGGCGGGTTTGACGGCGAAGGTCGGCGCGACGGTGGCCGAGGGCGCGCGTTTTATGGTGCCCGGACGGCGCATCGCAATCGAGGCCGACGGTGCCCACGGCCACCGGTTACGGTTAGAGGCAGGACGCTTCCGCATCAATGCCGCCTACGCCGGCGCAGGCCCGCGCCTGCTGGCGATCGGCCCCGTGTTCGACGGCGGCAGCGTGCACAGCACCCAGAAATCGCCCGGCCTGGCGCTGCAGGGCTGGCTGGAAGCGGGTGGACGCCGTTACAAGCTCGACGGCGGCGTAGCCAGCTACGATTTCTCGAACGGCCTGCTGGGCCGGTGCACGGCCTGGCGCTGGATCTCCGCGCATGGACTAAACATCGGATTCAACCTGCAGGCGGGCTACTTCGGCGACGCCGAAAATGCACTCTGGGTAGATGGCGCTCTGATCCCGCTGGGTGCGCTCGCGGTAGACATCGCGGCCGACGGCGGCTGGGCCTTGCGCACAAGCGACGGCCTGCTCGAACTGCATTTCACGCCCGAAGGCACGCGAAATGACGACAAGCAATTACTGGTGGCCAGTTCGCGCATGCGCCAGCACGTGGGCCGTTTCGACGGCTGGGTGAGGGCGGCGCCCGATGCGCCGCGGCGCGCAATCACGGGGCTGGCGGGGCTGGCCGAGGACTACCGCGCACGCTGGTAGCGGAGCAATGCGGCGCAACGCGGCGCCCTTCGGCCGGTTGACAGACTGCTCAGCACAGCCTCCGCCGAGTTTGATCAAGATCAAATCCGCGACTGTGGTGATCCTTACACTATCAGCTTCCTTCAGGCTGAAGAGAAGAAAAAAGATCCGCCCAGCCTGTCCAAAAACCAATGTGTCCAGCGAGGCCGCGTTCCCCTGCGGGGCGTGCGCTCGTGCTGACGACACCGAGAGGAGACCGAATGCTGACCGCGACCTATACCCTCGTTGCGCTTTCCGTCGAACAAACGAACCTGCGGGTGAGCCTGCATGCCGTGCAACAGCTGGTCCAGAAAAGCTATGCGCGCCAGAGCGCACTGACCGAGGGGCAGGCCGACTACGTCTGCGACACCCTGCGCCGGCTCTACGAAAGCTGCCAGGGCCGCAAGCTCGACCGTTTCCTGCTGCCGGCCCTGCGCCGCGCCGGTGCCGCGCATCATGCCGAAACTGAGCCTCTGCTGTGCGAACTCGACATGCTCAGCCGCAGCGCCGCCGAGGCGCTGGGCGCGGCCTGCCGCCTGGCCGCCGGCAGCATCGCCGACGAGGAAAGCGTCGATGCCTTCTGTCTGGCCGTCGAGCGTTTCTGCGTGGCGCTGGAACTGCGCTTCGACCGCGAGGAGCGCGAGCTGTTCCCGATCGCGCGCGGCGTCATCGCCGGCGACGCCTGGTTTGCCGTCGCCAACCAGATGCTTGCCTACGACGCCTACCGCGAGGAACACCGTGGGCGCATGCCGCCGCCGGCCAGCCGCGCCGCCCGTGCCGATGCCGCGCACCGGCAGGGGCCGCCGGTCACCTACATGCACTAGGCCGCAGCTGCGGTCGACCGCCGGGGACGCCAGAAAAATCCCGCATCGTTCTTTGTTATGATGGGGGTTTTGGAAGTGCGATTTCATCATGTTCGAATTCCTATTCAAGCGTCAGGGCGACAAGAACGGCAACGGGCGCGCTGCGCAGGCGGATGCGCCGGCGCAGCCCGCCGACGCGCCGGCCAGGGCGGACGGCGCACCGGACAAGGCCGGCACGAAGGGCGGCGCAGCCGGTGCCCGTGCCGGCACGGCGCTGCGCGAGCAGCAGGCCGAGCAACTCAAGTTGCTCGACGGCGATGAATCGCGCGCAGTGGACTTCATCCTCCAGTGCGAATTTTCCGAACTGCGCCTGTCGGCCGCCGAGCTGGTGCACAGCCGCGCCGGGCTCGAGCGCGTCCACACGGCCATGCGCAACCTGGATCGCCGCGTCGCCAAGCTGATGCAGGCGCGCCTGGATGCGATCCGCCACCACGACGCCGAACTGGCGCGCGGCCAGGCCACCCTCGACGCCGCGCGCACGCTGCTGGCCGACGCCCACCTGACCCCGAACCAGGTTGCCGACCTCGACCGTAAATGGGCCGTGATCGCCGCGCCCGAGCTGAACGAGTCCTTCACTCCCGTGCGCGCCCAGCTCGGTGCGCGCCTGGAAGCGCAGGTGCAATTGCAGCGCGCCATGATCGACCGCCTGGCCGCTTTGCGCGCCCTGGAAACGGCCGGCCTCGATGCGAGCGGCATGGCGTCCAGCCTGGAGCGCATGATGGCCGAGCAGACCGATGCGCTGGCTGCCCCCGAACACCCCTCGCTGCCGCGCGCGCTGGTGGCGGAATTCGCCGCCGAGCATGCGCGCCTGAGCGGTGCCCTGTCGACGCTGGAACAGTCGCAGGCCGCGCTGGCCGCGCGCGAGGCAGCGCTGACCGAGTGGCAGGCCCAGCCGGTCGCCGAGCTGCAGGCCGAAACCCTGCGCCAGGCCTGGCGCAAGCTGCCGGCCTTGCCCGAAGGCGCGGCCGGCCAGGCCCTGCAGAGCCGCTTCGACGCGCTGCTGGCGAGCCTCCCGCAGCCGGTGCGCAAGGAAGCGCCGGCGAAGCAGCAAACACCTGCCGAGGCCGCGGGCGAGGGCGCCGCGCGTCCGCCGAAAGCCGCGAAAGGCGCCGACCAGGCCTTCCTCGACCAGCTCGACGCGCTGGAAGCCGCCCTGCAGCAGGGCTCGCTCGCCCATGCCGCCGAACTTGACAAGGCAATGAAGGAAAGCAAGGGCAAGGGCATGCGTCTCACCAGCGCCCAGGCCGACCGCCTGGCCCACCTGCGCGCCGAACTGAAGCGCCTGTCGGACTGGGCGCGCTGGGGCGGCAACGTCTCGCGCGAGGAACTGATCAAGACCGTGGAGGGACTGCCGACCCAGAACCTGGCGATGGCGGAACTGGCGAAGAAGGTCGGCAGCATGCGCGAACGCTGGAAGGCGCTCGACAGCCTGTCGGGCGCGGCCCCGAAAAGCCTGTGGGAACGTTTTGATCATGCCTGCACCGTCGCCTATGCGCCGGCCGCGGCCCACTTCCGCCACCTGGCCGACGAGCGCCATGCGAACGCGGCGAAAGGCGAGGCCATCGTGCAGGAAGCCCAGGCCGAGATCGCGAAGCTGGAATCGGGCGAAGCCGACTGGAAGCACGTCGCCGGCACGGTGCAGCGCCTGCGCCTGGCCTGGAGCCACCTGGGCGCGATCGACCGCAAGGACAAGAAGCGCCTGGACCAGCTGTTCGGCGCCGCGCTGACCACGCTGCAAGGCCCGCTCGAAGAGCAGCGCAAGATGGAGGTGGAAGGGCGCGAAGAGCTGATCGACGAAGTGCTCGCGATCGACCCGCACGACCGCCACGCGGTCGACCGCCTGCGCGACATCCAGGCGCGCTGGCAGGAACATGCGCGCGCGCTGCCGCTCGAGCGCAAGGCCGAGCAGGCGCTGTGGCAGCGTTTCCGCGCCGCCTGCGACGCCCTGTTCGCCCAGCGCAAGGAAAGCGCGCACGCGGCCGACGTCGAACGGCGCGCGCACGAGGCGGCCAAGGAAGCGGTCAGCGCGCGCCTGGAAGCGGCCGCGCCCGAAGCCACCGCCGCCACCGCATCGAAGCTGCTGCGCGAGGCCGCCGCCGAATGGCATGCGATCGGCCCGGTGCCGCGCGCCCACGAGGCGCGGGTCGACAAGCGCTACCACGAGGCCGTGGCCAAAGTGCAGCACCACGCCGACCTGTCGCGCCGCGCGGCCGGCCTGGCGCTGGCCAACGCCCTGCGCGACAAGCTGCGCGCCGTGCAGGAACTCGAGGACTCGCTGGCCCAGCCGGGGCAGCAGGTGTCCAGCGCCGACTGGCGCGCGCGCTGGGCGGCCCTGCTGGCGGCCGGCGCCGAATACGATCCGGTGCTCGACGCCCGCTTCGAGGCGGCCCTGAGCGCTTTGGAGGCCGACCGCGCCGCCTACGTGCGCCTGCTGGAAGCGAACCGTCCGACCCTGCTGGCCGAACTGTTGCGCCAGGAAGTCGCGGCCGGCATCGACAGCGGCGCCGAGTTCGCACGCGACCGCCTCAAATTGCAGGTCGAGGCGCTGCAGTCGAGCCTCAAGGCCGGCCAGAAACCCGGTGCGCGCCACACCGCCCTGCACGCGCTGTGCGCCTTGCCGGCCCTGGTCGACGAACGCACGGCGCTGCGCATCGAGCAGCTCCTGATGCGCACGGCGCGGGAGGGGAAATGACCCGGGTTAGCGTACAGACCGAAGACTTCGACCTCGGCCAGGAACTGGCGCGCCTGCGCGAAGGCGACGCCCGCGTCGGCGGCGTCGTCAGTTTCGTGGGCACGGTGCGCGACATGAACGACGGGTCCTCGGTGTCCGAGATGGAGCTCGAACACTATCCGGGCATGACGGAACGTGCGCTGGAAGAGATCGTGGAACAGGCCCGGGCGCGCTGGCCGCTCTACAACGCGCTGGTGATCCACCGCGTCGGTCCGCTCGCGCCCATGGAGCAGATCGTGCTGGTGGCGGTGAGCGCCGCCCACCGCGGCGAGGCCTTTGCCGCCTGCGAGTTCATCATCGACTACCTCAAAACGGACGCCCCGTTCTGGAAGAAGGAGCAAACCCCCGAGGGCGCGCGCTGGGTCGACGCCCGCATCAGCGACGACAGCGCCAAGGCCAAGTGGAATCCGGCTGGAGTGCGCGCTTGAGCTGGCTGGCCGTCGGCGCCGGCGCCGCGATCGGCGCCTGGCTGCGCTGGGGGCTCGGGATGTGGCTGACCAATGTGCACGCCCACGTCCAGGCCGGTACGCTGGCGGCCAACCTGGTTGGCGGCTACCTGATCGGCATCGCGCTCGGTTTCTTCACGGCCAACCCCGCGCTGAGTCCCGAGTGGCGCCTGTTCATCGTCACCGGCTTCCTCGGCGGCCTGACGACCTTTTCCAGCTTCTCCGGCGAATCGGTGGCCCTGATGCAGCGCGGCGAATTCGGCTGGGCGCTGGTGCATACGGTGTTGCACCTGGTCGGGTCGATCCTGCTGTGCATGGCGGGTTTTGCCACTTGGCGTGCACTGCGTGGCTGATCTTGTAGGGTGGGCACTCTGTGCCCACGCGGATGCGGCTTGTGCGGTTCGAAAAGGCTTTGCGGCTGAGCGGGTCGCGTACCGCGTGGGCATAAATGCCCACCCTACAGCTACCGCGTATCGCCAGCCGTAGGGTGGAGTCCTGACTCCACGGCATTTCAACGGGCGCAAACGCGTGGAGTCAGGACTCCACCCTACAAGCCCCGGCGTACCGCCAGCCGATACTCCTGCGGTTTCTCAACAAACCACCGATTCGTGGTGCTAGGCTTGCCACCGGACAACTAACCGGAGCCCGCCATGACCACCGTTCAACGACCGACCGCCGCCTTCGTGGGCGCCTCCTGGGCCGCGCTGTTCATCGGCGCAATCGCTTTCCTGATCGGCCTGTGGAACGCCCAGATGGCCCTCAACGAAAAAGGCTATTACCTGACCCTGCTGCTCTACGGCCTGTTCGCCGCCGTCTCGCTACAAAAGTCGGTGCGCGACCGCAGCGAAGGGATTGCCGTCACCGGGATGTACTTCATGCTGTGCTGGATCTCGCTGTGCGCCGTGATCGTGCTGCTGACGGTCGGCCTGTGGAACGCCACGCTGCAGCCGAGCGAGAAGGGTTTTTATGCGATGTCCTTCGTGCTGAGCCTGTTCGCCGTGGTGGCGGTGCAGAAGAACGTGCGCGACCTGGGCAAGGGTGCGGGTATGGTTTCTGCCGAGCAGGGTTGACCTCTCCGTAGGATTTGACTGACCGCCGCGCGGGCAGATCTTGAAATGTGACCGCCCATCCCAATTTTGTTTCCTAGTTAAGAACACTCACTAGGAGCAAAAACATGCGGCAAGACAAATTGACGACCAAGCTCCAGGAAGCGCTGGCGGATGCCCAGAGCCTGGCGGTCGGCAACGATAACCAGTACATCGAACCCGTGCACCTGCTCGTCGCCCTGCTGAACCAGGACGACGGCGGCGCCCGTTCGCTGCTGCAGCGCGCCGGCGTGAACGTCGGCGGCCTGAGCAACGCGCTGAGGAATGCCTTCGAGCGCCTGCCGAAAGTCTCGGGCACCGGCGGCGAGACGCAAGTCGGGCGCGAGCTGGTGTCGCTGCTGAACCTGGCCGACCGCGAATCGCAAAAGCGCGGCGACCAGTTCCTGTCCAGCGAGATGGTGCTGCTCGGCCTCACCGAAGACAAGTCGGAAGCAGGGCGCCTGGCGCGCGAGCACGGCCTGGCGCGTAAATCGCTGGAGTCGGCGATCGCGGCCGTGCGCGGCGGCGAGAACGTGAATTCGCAGGATGCCGAAGGCCAGCGCGAGGCCCTGAAAAAATACACGCTCGACCTGACCGAGCGCGCCCGCCTCGGTAAACTCGATCCCGTGATCGGCCGCGACGACGAGATCCGCCGCGCGATCCAGGTGCTGCAGCGCCGCACCAAGAACAACCCGGTGCTGATCGGCGAGCCGGGCGTCGGCAAGACGGCCATCGTCGAAGGCCTGGCCCAGCGCATCGTGAACGGCGAAGTGCCCGATTCGCTCAAGGGCAAGCGCGTGCTGTCGCTCGACATGGCGGCGCTGCTGGCCGGCGCCAAGTTCCGCGGCGAATTCGAGGAGCGCCTGAAGTCCGTGCTGAAGGAGCTGGCCCAGGACGAGGGCCAGACCATCGTCTTCATCGACGAGATCCACACCATGGTCGGCGCCGGCAAGGCCGAGGGCGCGATGGATGCGGGGAACATGCTCAAACCCGCTCTCGCGCGCGGCGAGCTGCACTGCGTCGGCGCGACCACGCTCGACGAGTACCGCAAGTACGTCGAGAAGGACGCCGCGCTCGAGCGCCGCTTCCAGAAGATCATCGTCGACGAGCCGAGCGTGGAGGCGACCATCGCCATCCTGCGCGGCCTGCAGGAAAAATACGAGCTGCACCACAAGGTCGAGATCACCGACCCCGCGATCATCGCCGCGGCCGAGCTCTCGCACCGCTACATCAGCGACCGCTTCCTGCCCGACAAGGCCATCGACCTGATCGACGAGGCGGCCTCGAAGATCAAGATCGAGATCGACTCCAAGCCGGAAGTGATGGACAAGCTCGAACGGCGCCTGATCCAGCTGAAGATCGAGCGCGAAGCCGTGCGCAAGGAGACCGACGAGGCCTCGCTGCGCCGCCTCGAGCTGATCGGCGAAGAGATCGCACGTCTGGAACGCGAGTACAACGACTACGAAGAAATCCTGAAGTCGGAAAAGGCGGCGGTGCAGGGCACCACCCACATCAAGGAAGAGATCGAGCGCATCCGTCACCAGATGGAGGAAGCCAAGCGCCAGTCGAACTGGCAGCAGGTCTCCGAGTTGCAGTACGGCCGCCTGCCGGAACTGGAAGCGCAGTTGAAGCATGCCGAGGAAGTGGCGGGCCGCGAGGACGGCGAGGCCGAGAAGCCGAAGCTGCTGCGCACCCAGGTCGGCGCCGAGGAGATCGCCGAAGTGGTCTCGCGCGCGACCGGCATCCCCGTCTCGCGCATGATGCAGGGCGAGCGCGACAAGCTGCTGCACATCGAAGAGAAGCTGCACGAGCGCGTGGTCGGCCAGGACGAGGCGATCGAGGCGGTGTCGGATGCGATCCGCCGTTCGCGCGCCGGCCTGTCGGACCCGAACCGTCCGTATGGTTCCTTCATGTTCCTCGGCCCGACCGGCGTCGGCAAGACGGAGCTGTGCAAGGCGCTGGCTTCCTTCCTGTTCGATACCGAGGAGTCGCTGATCCGTATCGACATGAGCGAATTCATGGAGAAGCATTCGGTGGCAAGGCTGATCGGCGCGCCGCCGGGCTATGTCGGCTACGAGGAGGGCGGCTATCTGACGGAGGCCGTGCGCCGCAAGCCCTACAGCGTGATCCTGCTGGACGAGATCGAAAAGGCGCACCCGGACGTGTTCAACGTGCTGCTGCAGGTGCTGGACGATGGCCGCATGACCGACGGCCAGGGCCGTACCGTGGATTTTAAAAACACGGTGATCGTCATGACCTCGAACCTGGGTTCGCACAAGATCCAGTCGATGGACACCGACGAACCGGCGGTGGTGAAGCTGGCCGTGATGGCCGAGGTGCGCGGACATTTCCGTCCGGAGTTCATCAACCGCATCGACGACATCGTGGTCTTCCATGCGCTCGACGAGAAGAACATCGGCGCGATCGCGAAGATCCAGCTGCGCAGCCTGGAAGAACGCCTGGGCAAGATGGAGATGACGCTGGATATCGACGACGAGGCGCTGCAGAAGATCGCGGAAGCGGGCTTCGATCCGGTGTACGGCGCGCGGCCATTGAAGCGCGCGATCCAGCAGCAGATCGAGAATCCGCTGTCGAAGGCGATCCTGTCGGGGCGCTTCGGGCCGAAGGATACGATTCCGGTGCGGGTGCAGCATGGGCAGCTGGTGTTTGGGGATCAGCCGCAGGTGGAGCTGGCGAAGTAGGGCGGTTCTGCCGGGAGAAAGGGGCGCAGCGATGCGCCCTTTTTTGTTTGGCGTAGGGCGGGCATGCCCGCGTGCGTGCCGATGCATACCGCATAGTTGCCGGAGTCGGTGGGGTGTGCACGAGCACGCACGCGGGCATGCCCGCCCTACGCTTAAAAGCCCATCCAGCAAACCTCCCGGCTTTTGACTACACTGGTCCTTTTCGCATCTCGACGAGCACCACAATGAACCCAACAAGCCTGCGCCAGGATGCGCGCGTGATCGGCCTGGTCGGCGTCTCGCACGGCGTCTCCCACTTCTACCACCTGATCCTGGCCGGCCTGTTCCCCTGGCTGAAGACGGCCTTCACCCTCTCGTACGCCGAGCTGGGTTTCCTGATGAGCGTGTTCTTCGTCGTCTCCGGCGTCGGCCAGGCGCTGTCCGGCTTCCTGGTCGACCGGGTAGGCGCGCGCCGCGTGCTGTTTGCCGGCCACGCGCTGCTGGGCGGCGGGGCGCTGGTGCTGGCGGGTGCGCCGACCTATGCGATGCTGGTGCTCGGCTCGCTGGTCGCGGGCTGCGGCAATGCCGTGTTCCACCCGGCCGGCTACACGCTGCTGAACCATAACGTGTCGAAGGAACGCCTGCCGTATGCCTTCTCGGTGCACGGCATCTCCGGCAACATCGGCTGGGCCGCCGCGCCGCTGTTCCTGGCGGCCGTCGCCACGCTGTCGAGCTGGCGCACGGCGCTGCTGTGCGCATCGGCGATTCCGGCCCTGATGCTCTTGACGCTGTTCCTGAACCGCAAGGTGCTGGGCACGAACCAGCCCGCGCCGGCCGCTTCGCAGAAGGCGGGCGGCTCCTTCGACTTCCTGCGCCTGCCGGCCGTCTGGATGTGTTTCGGCTTCTTCTTCCTGACCTCGGTCGCGCTGGGCGGGATCCAGGCCTTTTCGTCGACCAGCCTGACCGCGCTGTACGGCATCTCGCTGGCGACCGCGGCCACCGCCTACACCACCTTCATGCTGTCCTCGGCGGCGGGGATGGTGGCGGGCGGCTTCCTGGCGGCGCGCGCGCGCAACCACGACCGCACGATCGCGATCTGCTTCCTGTTCGCGGCCGCGCTGGCCCTGCTGCTGGCCGCCTCGATCGTGCCGGGAGCGCTGGTGGTGCTGGTGATGGGCGCGATCGGCCTGTCGACCGGGATTGCCGGCCCCTCGCGCGACTTGCTGATCCGCGCCGCGGCGCCGCCGAACGCCACCGGACGCGTGTTCGGCGTCGTGTACTCGGGCCTGGACAGCGGCATGGCCGTGGGCCCGGTGCTGTTCGGGATGCTGATGGATGGCGGCCATCCGGCGGGCCTGTTCATCGGCGTGGCGCTGTTCCAGACGCTGGCGATCGCTACCGCGGTGGGTGCCGGCGGCAAGGAGCGGGCGGCGCTGCCGCACAAGGCGTGAACGCGTTTTCACGAGCATAAAAAATGCGGACCCGAGGTCCGCATTTTTTATTCGCTACCGTTTCAGCGGCGCTTGCGCAGCGCCACGCCCATCAGGGCCAGGCCGCCCAGGAGCAGGGCAGGCATCGCCGGCTCCGGCACTTCCGAGGACGCCGGCTGGGCCACCGGCTGGAGCACGAGCACCGGTTCCGTGACCCCGGCCGCCGGCGGCGCCGGGATCTGCACCGGCGCCTCCGGGTCGGCGGGCTGGTTGACCACGACCTGGCTCTCCGGCGCCGGCACGGTCGTGTTGCCGCTGGCAGGCGAGGTCGCAGGCAGGGCTGCGGCCGGCTCGGGCGACGTTGCGACGGGTACCGGGGCGGGAACCGGTACCTGCACTGGCTCTGGAACAGGAGCCGGCGCAGGAGCTGGTGCTGGTGCCGGTGCGGGCGCAGGTTCGGGTGCGGGTGCAGGCGCAGGCGCAGGCGCAGGCGCCGGCTCAGCCACGACCACCGGTGCGGAAACGATCTTCTTCGACAGCAGGTCGCCGACCTTGTTGTTCGACGCGTCGAGGAAATTCACCTTCAGATGAGGCTCGTCGAGATCGGGCGCGCCGCCGCTGAAGGTGAAGGTGAACACCATGTTGTCGCTCAATGCGACCGGGGTGCCCGACAGGCACAGCGCGGTGGTGGTACGCGAGGCGCCGCCGCCGGCGCAGCCGCGCGCATTCAGTTCGCGCGCGTTCAGGGTCCAGCCGGCGGCGCCTTTCGGGGCCGAGCTCACCGTCACGCTCTGGAAGCTGCCGATGTCCTTCAGGCTGAGCGCGCCGAGCGTGGCGGCGCTGCTCCAGTTGCCGCTGCGCTTGGCCGCGTCGATTTCCAGCGTCAGCACGTTGCTGGTCCAGGTCGTGGTGAAGACGACGTCCTGGAACGTCAGCACCCCGGCCTGTGCCGGAGCGAATGCGGCGGTGGCGGCCAGCGCCACGGCGATCTTGCGGAGAGAAAGGTTCAAAGCGCGTCCTTGGTAGGCCGGGTCAGCGGCATGATGAATGGATGAGCTTCAATGATTGCCGATTTTATCGATTTTGGTCAAATAAAACTGTATCGATAACAACTAAACTGGCCGTTTAGCAACATTTCGCAAAGTCGTTCCCGATCTGTCTGAAACAATCCCTACCGGCACGGCGCGGCTGTTTTCATCATATGAAACGCGCGATTCATCCCATGAAAAAGCGCAGCAAGCAGGAGCCCGAAACAGCTTCCATGCTGAGAAATTTCGTTCCGTATCATGAAACCGTGAACATAAACGATTGATATAAATAGATAAAAAATCGATCAGATGTCTTATATAAGACTAATTGTGCGCTGCGCAACCTGGGCTATGATTTATCCAACGGATTCATCTCGCAAACAGCTATTTCACCTTCAGGAGAAACACCATGGCAACTCGTGAACAGCAGATCGCAGCTTTGCAAAACGACTGGGACAGCAACCCGCGCTGGAAGGGCGTCGTTCGCAACTACAGCGCCGAGGATGTGGTGCGCCTGCGCGGTTCGCTCCAGATCGAGCACACGCTGGCCAAGCGCGGCGCCGAGAAGCTGTGGGGCCTGGTCAACAACGAACCTTTCGTCAACGCCCTCGGCGCCATGACCGGCAACCAGGCGATGCAGCAGGTGAAAGCCGGCCTAAAGGCGATCTACCTGTCGGGCTGGCAGGTGGCCGGCGACGCCAACGTGGCTGGCGAAATGTATCCGGACCAGTCGCTGTACCCGGCCAATTCGGTACCGCTGGTCGTGCGCCGCATCAATAACACCTTCCAGCGCGCCGACCAGATCCAGTGGTCCGAAGGCAAGGACGACATCGATTATTTCGCGCCGATCGTGGCCGATGCCGAAGCCGGTTTCGGCGGCGTGCTGAACGCCTTCGAGCTGATGAAGTCCATGATCGAGGCGGGCGCGGCCGGCGTGCACTTCGAGGACCAGCTGGCCTCGGTCAAGAAATGCGGCCACATGGGCGGCAAGGTGCTGGTGCCGACCCGCGAAGCCGTCGAGAAGCTGACCGCGGCGCGCCTGGCGGCCGACGTCATGGGCACCTCGACCCTGGTGATCGCCCGCACCGACGCCGAAGCGGCCGACCTGCTGACCTCGGACGTGGACGCCAACGACCAGTCCTTCTGCACCGGCGAGCGCACGGTAGAGGGCTTCTATCGCACCCGTCCCGGCATCGAGCAGGCCATTTCGCGCGGCCTGGCCTATGCGCCGTTTGCCGACCTGGTCTGGTGCGAGACCGGCAAGCCCGACCTGGAATTCGCGCGCAAGTTCGCCGAAGCCATCCACGCCAAATTCCCGGGCAAGCTGCTGGCGTACAACTGCTCGCCTTCGTTCAACTGGAAGAAGAACCTGGACGACGCCACCATTGCCAGATTCCAGAAGGAACTCGGCGCCATGGGTTATAAATTCCAGTTCATCACCCTGGCCGGCTTCCACGCCCTGAACTATGGCATGTTCAACCTGGCCCACGGCTATGCGCGCCGCCAGATGTCGGCTTTCGTGGAACTGCAGGAAGCCGAATTCGCCGCGGCCGAGAAGGGCTTCACGGCCGTGAAGCACCAGCGCGAAGTCGGCACCGGCTACTTCGATGCCGTGACCCAGGCCATCCAGCAGGGCCAGAGCTCGACCACGGCGCTGCACGGGTCGACCGAGGACGAACAGTTTTTCGACGAAAAGAAAGTGGCCTGAGCCGGGCTCGGCACGGCGGCCTGCTCAGGCCGGCCGCCGCGAGAACAATGCACCCATCGTGGGTGCATTTTTTTTTGTTCTTGTCGTTTAACCATGTTTACGAGGGGACATAGTATTTACCGGTTGTCAATACGCAACATCAAAGAAAATATCAATTTGCCTTCTGATGTGCCTTTCTGTAAATTGCCGACCTGCAAACTTAGTTGTTGGTTTGCACAATGCCGAAGTCGCCCAGGCTCCGGAATAAATGAGCACCCCGCAACGACGGGATCGCCTATCTACTACTTTGGATCTCCCATGAAAAAAATCTCCGCCCTCCTGTTCGCCCTTATGCTGACCGCCTGCGTGAGCGCACCGCGCATCGCCGCCCCGAACCTGATCGCCGCACCGAAGCCGATCGTCGGCAACACCGGCAAGTTCATGTCGCCGTACACCGAAGACGGCACCGTCGCCGCCTGGGTCGAGAAGGGCCGCAACGCCAGCATGGGCGCCAACCTAGGCGGTTTCGTCGGCGCGCAAGCCGGCCAGAAACTGGCGGAAAACATTCCATTCGTCGGCGGCATCCTCGGCCAGCACATCGGCGAGACCGCCGGCCGCGCGATCGCCGTGAAGATGGCCGGCGGCGAAGAATTCATCCGCGCCAACTCGGACCTGTCGTTCAACTCGGTCAACGACATGGCCGTCTACATGTACGCCAAGAACTCGACCCACAAGGATTTCGCCGAAGCCCTGAAGCTGGCCCAGGAAATCTACCCGGAACTGAAGACCGCCTACTACCCGGCGATCATCAACGCCTCGGCCGCAGTGAAGAACTAAGGCGCGCCACATGACCATCAAACTGTTTGCAGGCGCACTGGCTGCGCTGGTGCTGGCCGGTTGCGCCACGCCGAACCTGGACAACTCGGCCGGCCGCCGCGTCGTCTACCAGGACGTCTCGACCACCTCGCAGCGCGTCGCCGGCGTCGGCGTCGAGTCGCAGGACGTGGTCTCGATGACCGACCGCATGATCCGCGACATCCTGGCCACGCCGCAGATCGCCGGCCGCGCCACGCCGCCGCGCATCATCATCGATTCCGAGTACTTCGCCAACGACAGCTCCTCGCGCATCAACAAGAACCTGATCACCGACCGCCTGCGCATCGAGCTGAACCGCGCAGCGCAGGGCCGCCTGGTCTTCGTCGCCCGCCACTACGGCGACATGGTTTCGAAGGAACGCGACGCCAAGCGCAACGGCGAGACCGACAAGGGCACGATCCGCGCGACCAAGGCCAAGGCCGGCGCCGACTTCCGCCTGGGCGGCCGCATCACCTCGCTCGACGCCAACTCGGCCCAGAGCGGCACGCTGTCGCGCTACCACCAGATCAGCTTCGAGCTGATCGACCTCGAATACGAAACGATCGCCTGGAGCGGCCTGTTCGAATTCAAGAAGGAAGCGCAGGATGACGTCCTGTATCGCTAAGCGATTGACGGGCTCGGCGCTGCTGGCGCTGGGCCTGGCCGCCTTGCCGGCGCACGCCGACTACGCCAGCGAAGCTGCCAAACTCCGCGCTGCGCCGGCCAAGGACGCCACCCTGTACACGCTGCAGGCCGGCGTGGCGGCGCTGGCGGAAAACCGCACGGCCGAGTCGAGCGAGCTGTTCGACACGGCGCTGTCCAGCATCGAAGGCATGTTCGCCAACACCGAAGGCGCCGCCAAGGCGCGTTCGCTGTGGTACGAGGAGGGCGCCAAGGACTACAAGGGCGAACCCTACGAGCGCGCCATGGCCTTCTGGTACCGCGGCCTGCTGTATCTCTCGGGCGGCGACTACGAGAACGCGCGCGCGTCCTTCCGCGGCGGCATCCTGCAGGACGCCTTCGCCGAGGAGCAGCAGTTCCGCAGCGATTTCGCTTCGCTGATGCTGCTCGAGGGCTGGAGCAACCAGCTCAACGGCGACAAGGGCCAGGCCGAAGACGCCTACAAGGAAGTGGCCAAGCTGCGTCCCGGTTTCGTCGCGCCTGCGAAGGACGCCAACATGCTCGTCATCGCCGAACTGGGCGGCAGCCCGCGCAAGGTCGGCGACGGCATCGGCAACCACGAGATCGTCTACCGCAAGGCCAAGCGCATGCCGGAACGCATGCTCAAGCTCGAGATCGACGGCAAGCCGGTGGCGCTCGCCCAGGCCGAGGACCTGTTCTTCCAGGCCTCGACCCGCGGCGGCCGTCCGGTCGACCGCCTGATCGAAGGCAAGGTCGCGTTCCAGAACGTGGCCGGCGGCATCGGCGAAGCGGCCGGTTCGATCGCCTCGGAGCTGAGCGTGTGGAACGCGGCGGCCGGTGGCGGCCACGGCAATGCGCTGGGCGCCGTCGCGGCCGTGGGCGCGATCGCGTCGCTGGTGGCGGTCAACGTCAAGCCGCGCGCGGACGTGCGCTACTGGGCCAACCTGCCCGAGACCGTGCATGTGGCCGCATTGCCGCACAAGGGCTTGCCCTCGTCGGTCAACGTGGCGCTGTTCGACGAGGCCGGCCAGCCGGTGAGCGTCGACAACGTGCAGGTACACAAATGGATCGACAAGCGCGGCAACGTGCTCGTCTGGATCAAAACCAGGAATTGATATGAACTTTACGAAAACCCTCATCGCCCTCGGCTGCGTGACGCTGCTGGGCGCATGCCAGACCGTGTCGCAGGAAGGCGCGCAAATGGGCGTGCGCGTGGAAGACGCGAATTCGCCGACCGCGCGCATCATGTACGACCAGGTCGTCATCCTCGACAAGGTCCTGCAGAACGCGAAGACCGGCAAGATCGCCATCGAAGGCCAGGGCGCCAGCCGCACCTCGACCGGCACCCTGAAGGTGACCGTCGCCGTGCGCAACCGCACCGACTTCAACCAGACCCTGGAGCTGCGCACCAGCTACTTCGACAGCGGCTTCGGCCCGACCGAGAAGCCGTCCGGCTGGACCCGCCTGCACCTGGGTCCGAACGGCGTCGGCCACTACCAGGAAAGCTCGATGGGCACGGGCAACGTCGCCCACTACTACGTCGAAGTGCGGGAGGCGCGGTGATCAAGCGCAGCCTGTTCGCCGCCCTGATGGCGGTTTCGGCCGTCGCGTCGAGCCAGCACCTGGAAGCGCCGCGCCAGATCGGTGCCGCACCAGCCGCCCAGCCTGGCGTCTCGGATCCCTCGGACACCGGCGTGATGGCCGCGCCTAGCGATGCCGGCAGCCTGCGCAAGTGGTACGCGGCCCAGCGCCGTCCCGGCGTGGTGCTGTACTTCGAGCGCAAGCTCGAGCAGCTGCCGCCGGGCTGGCGCGGCGCTACCCGCCTGCATATCGAGGACACGCGCCAGGTCGACGGCAAGGAATCGAGCCGTAACGTGACCGTCGGCCTCGAGCGCAACGTCGCCAACGAAGCCCCGGCTTCGCAATTCGTCTCCCTGTTCCAGCAGTCGCTGCAGCAGGAGATGAAGCGCCAGCAGATGAACGTGCTCGACAGCGCGGTCCTGCAGCGCAAGCTTTCCAGCACGGGTGCGAAGGGCGATATCGAGTACAAGTCCTTCAAGGGCGCGGCCCGCTTCGTGTTCGAAGTCGAGCTGCTGAGCCTGAACGGCAAGTGGGAACTGGTCGGCACGCTGAAGGACATCGGCAGCGGCGCCCTGGTTTCCAGCGTCAATCTGCCGATCGAGGGCATCGCTGCGCGCGCCGACATGGACCGCGCCAGCCGCTCGCTGGTGACGCGCCTGCTGCAGTCGAACGCAGGCTGATTCACTTACGCGGCCGCCGATTTGGGCGGCCCGGCGGTTCTGGGAGATAATGGCGGCATCTTTGCCGGCTTGACTCTTTCCGGAACCGCGTCTTTTGCGCCGGTTCCTGCCGGCGCTTTCTATTTAGGATTCCCAGATTATGTTGAGCTACCGCCACGCCTTTCACGCGGGTAACCATGCCGACGTCCTCAAGCATTTCGTCCAGGTGCAATTGCACCAGTACATGAACCAGAAGGACACGGCCTATACCTATATCGACACCCACTCGGGGGCCGGCGTGTATGCGCTCGACAGCAATTTTGCGACGAAAAATGCCGAGTTCGATACCGGCATCGGCCCGCTGTGGGGCCGCACCGACCTGCCGCCGGCGCTGGCCGAGTACGTCGACCTGGTGAAGGGCATGAACCCGAGCGGCAAGATGCGCTACTACCCGGGCTCGCCCTGGGTGGCCGACCAGATGACGCGTCCGGAAGACCGCCTGCGCCTGTTCGAGCTGCACCCGGCCGACAGCAAGATCCTGGCAGACAATTTCCGCAAGGCGGAAGCGCACAAGGCGGAGCAGGGCGAGCGTTCGCGCGGCCGGCGCGTGATGATCGAGCGCGGCGACGGCTTCATGAGCATGAAGGCGCTGCTGCCGCCGCCCTCGCGCCGCGCGCTGGTGCTGATCGACCCGCCCTACGAGGTCAAGGACGACTACCGCAAAGTCAAGGATGCGCTGGAAGAGGCGCTCGGCCGCTTCCCGAGCGGCATGTTCGCCGTCTGGTATCCGGTGCTGCAGCGCATGGAGTCGCGCCAGTTCGCGGATCGCCTGAAGCGCCTGCCGGCCAAGGAATGGCTGCACGTGACCTTGACCGTCTCGACGCCGGGCCCGGACGGTTTCGGTTTGCACAGCAGCGGCATGTTCATCCTCAATCCCCCGTACACGCTCGAACCCTTGCTGCGCGAAGTCATGCCGTATCTCGTGAAAGTGCTGGGCAAGGATGCCGGCGCGAGCTTCCTGATCGAGCGCGGCACCCAGGTGACGGGCGCCGCCGCCGCCCGTGTCGGTGCAAGCGGCACGGCGCGCCAGCCGGTCGGCAACGCGCGCCGCGCCAGCCCGCTGTCGGGCACGGGCAGCCTACGCCTGCCGGGCCAGGCCATGCCGACGCGCGATGCCGGCGCCAAGGATGCGGCTCGTCCGGATGGCGGCCCGGTTGCCAAGCCGGGCGCTGCGAAGGTGAACGCCGCGGCGCGTGCCAAGCGTTTTTCGCGTCCCGAGACCGAGCGTCCGGACGAGCGTTTCGATCCTACACGTAGTCCGGATGCCGGCAAGGCGCCGCGTGCGCGCTATGCGGACGAGCGTCCGCGCGTGCCGGGCGCCCGTCCGGAACGCGCGGCAAGTGCACGGCCTGCCTCGGGCCGTCCTGTCGCCGGCACCGGTCCGGCACGGCCGGCGCGCAAGCGCGGCTGATCCGCAGGCGGGGCCGCCCGGTCCCGCTTGCCCGTCCATCCGACGCGCTGCACCCGTGCAAGCCGGGGCATTTACGCAACGCTGGAGCGCGTCCGTTTCGATGTAAAAATGTAAAGATTCCTGCGATGGTGTATAGTCATCTCAGGGTGCGCACCGATGCGCATGCCTTGCCGCGCCCGTGGCGCCGCGGGGTTTTTCAGGAGTTGACATGCATGCCGCAGCAAGGCCGGTATCGACGATACCGGTCGACGAATTTTTCCTGGCGCGCCAGCCCATTCTGGGCCGTGGCGAGCATCTTGTTGCTTACGAGCTGCTGTTTCGCGCAGCCGCCGAGCACGACGACGCACGCCTGACCGACGGCGCGTCGGCCACCGCGGCGGTCATCGCCCATGCGTCGCAGCTGGGGCTGGAACAGGTCGTCGGCAACAAGCTCGCATTCGTCAATGTGGACGAGGTTGTCCTGATGAGCGACTACGTGCGTTTCCTGCCGCCGAATAAGGTTATCCTCGAAATCCTCGAAACCGTCAAGCCGACCGAGCCGTTGCTGGCCCGGATCGCCGAGCTGAAGGAACTCGGCTTCAAGTTCGCGCTGGACGACGTCATCCACCACAGCGAAGAGGTCGATCAATTGCTCGGTCTGGTGGACGTGGTGAAGATCGACCTGCAGGGCGTAGCGCCCGAGGCGCTGGCGCACCTGGCCGCCTCGCTCCGCAAGGCCGACAAGAAACTGCTGGCGGAAAAGGTGGAGACCCAGCAGGAATTCCGGCTCTGCCTGGAGCTGGGCTTCGAATACTTCCAGGGCTATTATTTTGCGCGCCCCGTGATCCTCAGCGGGCGCAAGATCACGCCGTCCGAGATGGTGGTCCTCCACCTGCTCGAACTGATCAATTCCGACGCCGACGACGCCGCCATCGAAACCGCGGTCAAGCGCGATCCGCTGATCAGCTTGAACCTGCTGCGCCTGGTGAACAGCCGCGCCGCCGGGCCGGAGCGGCGCATCGAATCGATCTCGGAAGCCCTGGTGCAGCTGGGGCGCAAGCAATTGCGGCGCTGGCTGCAGATATTGATGTTCGCGGCGCCCGGCAGCCAGGTCGAACTCGCTTCGCCGCTGCTGCAACTGGCCACCACGCGCGGCAAGCTGCTCGAGCTGATGTCGCTGGAAGTGTATCCGCTGGACGTGAGCGGCGCCGAGCGCGCCTTCACGGTCGGCATCATGTCGCTGGCCGACGCGCTGTTCTCGATGCCGATGGCCGATATCCTCGACAACGTCGAACTGGCCGACGACGTGCGCGCCGCGCTGCTCGAACGCAGCGGAGATCTGGGCGCGATGCTGGACGTGGTCGAACGGCTGGAAAAGGCGGATACGGGGCGGCAGTTTACGGCTGCCTTGCGCAAGCTGGGGCTGACCTCGAAGCAGGTGCGCGAGATCGAGCTGGCGGCGTTCGATTGGGTCAGCGAGCTGGTGCACGACGGGGCGTAATACGGTGGGAACGGGGCGCCCGGTGAACCCGTCATTGAAGCCACTGGCTTCAATGACCCCTACGGGCTGTAGGGTGGTCGGCTCTGCCTTGAACGATGAATAAACGCGGCTAATGCGCCGCCCACGCGTTCAACGAACCTGTGATCCATCGCGTCGGTTCACGCGTCCGTTGAACGCGTGGGCGGCGTCATGGCCGCGTGATAATCACAAGGTCGGGTATAGCCGACCACCCTACGGCCGGAGTAAGGTAGGGTGGAGTCTTGACTCCACGCGTTTTCACGGCGTCCAGACCTGCGCCAGGCTGATCATGCATTGCAGACGCGTGGACTCAGGAGTCCACCCTACATTATTGGCCTAGAAACAGGAACACGGTCGGCTTCTTGTGGAAGTCGGGCATTTGGCCGCCGGCCAGCTGCGCTTTCCACTTCGCCGCCGTCAGGGTGCGCACCGATTCCGTCGCCAGCGACAGGTCCGTCGCCACGCACACCAGCGTGCCCGGCTGGCAAGACGCCACGATTGCTTCCAGCATCTGCCCATTCCGATAAGGCGTCTCGATCAGCAACTGCGTCTGCTTCTCCGACCGCGAACGCGCTTCCAGCTCGCGGATGCGCTTGGTACGCGCCGCCGCATCGGTCGGCAGGTAGCCGTTGAAGGCAAAACTCTGCCCGTTCAGCCCGCTTGCCATCACGGCCAGCAGCAGGGAGGAGGGCCCGACCAGCGGCCGCACCGTCACCCCATGCTGATGCGCCAGGCGCACCAGGTCCGCGCCCGGATCGGCCACGGCCGGCACCCCGGCTTCCGACACCAGGCCGGCATCCTCTCCCGCCAGCAGCGGTTCCAGCAGTTGCGCGAGGGCGGCGGGCGGCGTATTCACATTCAATTCGGCGATGCGGATCTCCTGCAGCGCCTTCGCCAGTGGATGATCGATCGCGACCAGCTTCAAAAACGCACGCGCGGTCTTCGCATTTTCGGCAACGAAATAGCTCAGCTGCGAAGTGATCGCCTGCACCTGGCCGGGCAGGACGTGGTTGAGGGCGCCGGGAGCGGCGTCGGTAGGACCAAGGGTATTTGGAATCAGGAAAAGGGTGCCAGGCATAAGTAAACAGTTAAATACCGAAGAAGCTGACGCCGGCGCGGCGCAGCATGCCGGTCAGGGCGATCAGGGGCAGGCCGGTAAGGGCGGTCGGATCGGAGGAATCGATGCGTTCGAGCAGGGCAATGCCCAGCCCCTCGTTCTTGGCGCTGCCGGCGCAATCGTAGGGCTGCTCGATGCGCAGGTAGGCGTCGAACTCGGCGTCGGGCAGGTCGCGGAAGCGCACGAAGACCTGGACGTTTTCCACCTGCGCGCTGCCGTCACGCCCGTCCCACAGGCACAGGGCCGTATGAAACACGACTTCGCGGCCGCGCATTTTCTGCAGCTGCGCCAGCGCCCGCGCGTGGTCGCCCGGCTTGCCGATCTGCTCGCCGTCCAGCGTGGCGACCTGGTCCGAACCGATCACGAGCGCCCCCGGATGCTGCAGGGCGATCGCCTCGGCCTTGGCCTGCGCCAGGCGCAGGGCAGTGGCTTCCGGTGCTTCGCCCGGGAGGGGCGTCTCGTCGATATGCGGGGCAATCGCCTCGAAAGGCAGGTGCAGACGTCCCAGCAATTCGCGGCGGTAGGCGGAACTCGAAGCCAGGATCAGGCGCGGCGTGGAAGAACTTGGTATCATGGGCGCGCTTTAGCGTGTATTTATAAGATAAGCAGATAGATGAGCCATCCCGGCAAGCAAAGCTGATAGATCGGCTCGGGACAGTGCGCCAGCCGTGGCCTGCCACAACAGATGGCGGCGCCGGAAGCCAAAAAAACGCGCAAGTCTTTGACTGCACGAGGATAACCCTGTTATTATCGCAGGTTTTCCGGGGACGTTTTCTGCAATGAGCGCTTTTGTCATCGACGCCTTTGAGTTCTGCCGTAACAATGGCTATCGCGAAGGGGTGACCCCGGTCACGGAAATGACCCGTCTTGCCGCCGACCTGGCCAATGCCAGCGGCGAAATTACCTGGGCTATCCAGGGCGGCACGACGCCGCAAGGCTATCCGACCATGACCTTGTCGGTGGCCGGTCCGGTCCAGCTGGTGTGCCAGCGTTGCCTGACCCCGTTTGATTACCGCATCGATTCGTCGACCCAGCTGGTATTGGGTCGCGACGACGAAGAAGCGGACCAGATCGAGGAAATCCTCGACGACGAAAGCATCGACGTGATCGTCGGCAGCCACACTGCCGACATCCGCGAGCTGCTCGAGGATGAAGCCCTGCTGGCCCTGCCGCAGGCGCCGAAGCACGAGGTTTGTCCAGACACCACGCTGCTGGACGGCCTGAAGTCTGAAAAGGTATCGCCGTTTGCCGGCTTGAAGAACCTGAAATCCGAATAAGTTAGTAGTAAAGCAGTTGTAGTCAAACGCGCGCACAGTCGAGTATGTCAGGGCAGCGTTATTAAATATTCCGGTAATCGAGAGGTTGCCGGTGGGATACTCGATGTGCATGTTTTTGCAAATCGATTGTGTTAGAATTTTAGAACTTTAGTATTAGGAGTCATCATGGCAGTTCAGCAGAATAAGAAGTCCCCATCGAAGCGCGGTATGCACCGTTCGCACGATTTCCTGGTTGCCCCTAACCTGGCAGTCGAGCCGACCACCGGTGAAACCCACCTGCGTCACCACATCAGCCCGAACGGCTTCTACCGTGGTCGCAAAGTCCTGAAGACCAAGAACGACGAGTAATCGCCGTCTTGCTTTTCTGTACCATGAAAGCGGTGCAACGTATGTTGAGTGCGTGGCGCCGCTTTTTCTTTGTGCCCGGTCGCCGAATCTTGCGCACCACCTCGGTTGCTCGTCCGAACCGGCATCGCGCTTTCGAGCGCATGCATCTTGCCGCCCACCTCGTGTGAGTCGCGGTCCTACCCCCACAGATGACAATTAAAATATCCATCGACTGCATGGGCGGAGACCATGGTCCTTCCGTTACCATTCCTGCAGCCTTGTCCTTCCTCAAGCAACAACCGGAAGCCGAACTGATCCTCGTCGGCCTGGAGGAGACGCTGCGCGCCGAACTCAGGAAGCATGGCGCCGAATCCAACCCGCGCCTGTCCGTCAAGCACGCCTCCGAAGTGGTGGCCATGGACGATCCGGTCGAAGTCGCGCTGCGCCGCAAGAAGGATTCCTCGATGCGCGTCGCCATCGAGCTGGTCAAGGAAGGCGCGGCCAACGTCTGCGTGTCCGCCGGCAATACCGGCGCCCTGATGGCCGTCTCGCGCTACATCCTCAAGACCATGGCCGGCGTCGACCGCCCGGCGATCTGCTCGATCCTGCCGAACCAGAAGAACGGCCCGACCTACATGCTCGACCTCGGCGCCAACGTCGACTGCACCCCGCACCACCTGCACCAGTTCGCGATCATGGGTTCGGTGCTGGTCTCGGCCATGGAGGGCATCAAGAAGCCGACCATCGGCCTCTTGAACGTCGGCACCGAAGAGATCAAGGGCAATGACGTCGTGAAGGAAACGGCGACGCTGCTGCGCGCCGACCACGAGCGCGGCCTGCTGAATTTCTACGGCAACGTCGAAGGCAACGACATCTTCAAGGGGACCACCGATATCGTCGTCTGCGACGGCTTTGTCGGCAATGTGACGCTGAAAGCCGTTGAAGGCTTGTCGCGTTTCGTAAAATCCGTGTTCAAGCAGAACGTGCTGTCGATGATGGGCGCGGTGCTGGCCAAGAGTTCGCTGAAGAAGCTCAATCCGGAGCGCTACAATGGCGCCAGCCTGCTCGGCCTGAAGGGCCTGGTCTTCAAGAGCCACGGCGGTGCAAATGCGTACGCTTTCGAATGGGCAATCAAACGCGCTTTCGATGCGGCAAAATATAATGTACAAGAGCAGCTCTCGACGATGATCGCCGAGTTGATGCCAGACACGCCTGACGCCCAGCGCCAGGTTTGATAGACGACGGAAAACGGTTGGAGATGCAATGACTGTCTACAGCAAAATCATCGGCACCGGCAGCTACCTGCCGGCGCGCAGGGTCAGCAACGACGAACTGGCGGCCGAGCTCGCCACGAAGGGGATCGAGACCTCGGACGAATGGATCAGCTCGCGCAGCGGCATTTCCGCGCGCTACTATTCGGCCGCCGACCAGATGTCCTCGGATCTCGCCGTCGAGGCGGCCAGGCGGGCGCTGGAAGCTGCGGGCAAGACCGCAACGGACATCGACATGGTGATCGTTGCCAGCTCGACGCCGGATTTTCAGGGCAGCTTCCCGAGTACCGCCTGCGTCGTCCAGCGTAAACTCGGCATGACCAACCATAGCGCCGCCTTCGACGTGCAGGCCGTCTGCAGCGGCTTCGTCTACGCGGTCGCGACCGCCGACGCCTTCATCAAGTCGGGCATGCACAAGACGGTGCTGGTGATCGGCGCGGAAGTGTTCTCGCGCATCCTGAATTTCGAAGACCGCACCACCTGCGTGCTGTTCGGCGACGGCGCCGGCGCCGTGGTCATGAGCGCGTCGAACGAGCCGGGCATCCTGGCCGCCAAGCTGCACGCCGACGGTACGCACTCCGACATCCTCTCGATTCCGCCGAACCCGGCCGGCAGCCCGGCCAGCGGCGGTTTCCTGCACATGGACGGCCAGGCCGTCTTCAAGCTGGCCGTCACCGTGCTGGAAGAGGTCGCCACCGAAGTGCTGGACGCGGCGCAAATGCCGGCATCAAACGTCGACTGGCTGATCCCGCACCAGGCCAATATCCGCATCATGAAGAGCACGGCCAAGAAACTCGGCCTGCCGATCGAGCGCATGGTGGTCACCGTGGACGAGCACGGCAACACCTCGGCCGCCTCGATTCCGCTGGCGCTGGATCTTGCCGTGCGCGACGGTCGCATCAAAGCAGGCGACAATATCCTGATGGAAGGTGTGGGCGGCGGCTTCACCTGGGGCGCCGTCCTGGCCCGCATGTAATCACAAGGAATAACAAGATGAGCAAATTCGCATTCCTGTTCACCGGCCAGGGCGCGCAAGCGGTCGGCATGCTGAACGGCTTCGCCGGCAATGCCGTGGTCGAGCAAACCGTGCAAGAGGCCTCCGATGCCCTCGGCATGGACATCGGCAAGCTGATCGCCGAAGGCCCGAAGGAAGACCTGGATCTCACCACCAACACCCAGCCGGTCATGCTGACCGCGGCGGTCGCCGTCTACCGCGCCTGGATCGCAGCCGGCGGCCCGGTGCCATCGCTGGTGGCCGGCCACAGCCTGGGCGAATACTCGGCCCTGGTCGCTGCCGGCGTGATCGATTTCAAGGATGCGGTGCCGCTGGTGCGTTTCCGTGCGCAATCGATGCAGGAAGCGGTGCCGGTCGGGCGGGGCGGCATGGCCGTCGTGCTGGGCCTGCAGGCGGACGACGTGCGCGCAGTGTGTGCCGAGGCTGCCCAGGGCGAAGTGGTCGAGGCCGTCAACTTCAACGAGCCGACCCAGATCGTGATCGCCGGCCACGCCGCCGCGATCGATCGCGCCTGCGAGATCGCCAAGGCCAAGGGCGCCAAGCGCGCCATGAAGCTGGCCGTCTCGGCGCCGTTCCACTCCTCGCTCCTGAAGCCCGCTTCGGACCGCCTGCGCGAGTACATGGCCGGCATCACCTTCCACGCGCCACGCATCGATTTGATCAACAACGTCGATGTGGCTATCCTGAATGAACCGGAAGCGATCAAGGATGCCCTGGTGCGCCAGGCGGCCGGCGCCGTGCGCTGGGTCGAGACGATGCAGAAGATGGCTGCCGAAGGTGTGACCCAGGTCATCGAATGCGCACCGAGCAAGACCCTGATCGGCATGGCCAAGCGCATCGATCCAGTGCTGGTGGGTGAGGCGCTGACCGACCAGGCCGCGCTCGAGCGCGTGCTGGCAAGCATCAAAGGCGCTTGAGCGCCAACCTAGAATCAAGAAAAGGAAGAGAATGAATCTGGAGAACCAAGTCGCCCTCGTCACCGGTGCCTCACGCGGCATCGGCAAGGCCATCGCCCTCGAGCTGGCCCGCCAGGGCGCGAAAGTCGTCGGCACCGCTACCAGCGAATCCGGCGCGCAAGCGATTACCGCCTACCTGGCCGAATTCGGTGGTCAGGGCATGGTCCTGAACGTGACCGACGCCGAAAACTGCAGCGCCGTCATCGATGCCGTGCAAAAGAACGTCGGCAACATCGCCATCCTCGTCAACAATGCCGGCATCACCCAGGACAACCTGGCCATGCGCATGAAGGATGAGGAGTGGGACAGCGTGATCGCGACGAACCTTACCGCCGTCGGCCGCCTCTCGCGCGCCGTGCTGCGCGGCATGATGAAGGCCAAGCACGGCCGCATCATCAACATCACTTCCGTCGTCGGTTCCTCCGGCAACCCGGGCCAGATGAACTACGCCGCCGCCAAGGCCGGCGTGGCCGGCATGACGCGCGCACTGGCGCGCGAAATCGGCAGCCGCAACATCACCGTCAACTGCGTCGCCCCTGGCTTCATCGATACCGACATGACCAAAGGCCTGGGCGAAGGCCAGCACGAAGCCTTGCTCACGCAGATTCCGCTGGGCCGCCTGGGCCAGCCGGAAGACATCGCCCATGCGGTGGCTTTCCTGGCCGGTCCGACCGCTGCTTACGTCACCGGCACCACGCTGCATGTAAATGGCGGCATGTACATGAATTGAGTGAAAACCTGCCGCCACGGGGCGTACGATTCAAATACGCCTTATTTACATCGCGGCAGAATCTCATCTTTTAGCAGGAGTTTCGGCCGAATTAGCGTCAGACGCCGAAAATAGTTTTTCAGCGCGCAAACCTGATAAAATGCGCGCACTTTCCGCAACACATACCTAATGGAGCCATAACATGTCGGATATCGAACAACGCGTTAAAAAAATCGTCGCTGAGCAACTGGGTGTTGCAGAAGCCGACATCAAAATCGAGTCCTCGTTCGTTGACGACCTCGGCGCTGACTCCCTGGACACCGTCGAACTGGTGATGGCCCTGGAAGACGAGTTCGAAATGGAAATCCCTGACGAGCAGGCTGAGAAGATCACCACCGTCAAGCAAGCCATCGACTACGCAACCGCGCACGTCAAGGCCTAAGTAGTTTAGTTTTCGGGAGAATCGCTTGAGCCGTTCACGCAACCGCCGCGTTGTCATTACCGGCCTGGGCTGCGTTTCCCCCATCGGCAACAATATCGCCGATGCGTGGAGCGCAGCGCTGGCCGGCAAGTCGGGCATTGCCAACATCACCAGGTTCGATGCAACGCCGTTTTCGACCCGCTTCGCCGGCGAGGTCAAAGGCTTCAATATCGAGGATTACATCCCCGCCAAGGAAGCCCGCAACATGGATACCTTTATCCATTTCGGCATGGCAGCGGGTATCGAAGCCCTGCAGGATTCGGGCATTGAAGTCACCGAAGAGAATGCCGATCGCATCGGCGTGATCGTCGGTTCCGGCATCGGCGGCTTGCCGCGCATCGAAGAGCAGAAGGACGAGTACGACAAGCGCGGCCCGCGCCGCATTTCGCCGTTCTTCGTGCCTGCATCGATCATCAACATGATCTCGGGCGACCTCTCGATCAAATTCGGGTTGCGCGGTCCGAACCTGGCCATCGTCACGGCCTGCACCACCGGCCTGCACTGCATCGGCGCGGCCGGCCGCCTGATCGAATACGGCGACGCCGACGTGATGATCGCCGGCGGCGCCGAGTCGACCATCTCGCCGCTGGGCCTGGGCGGTTTCGCCTCGGCACGCGCACTGTCCTCGCGCAACGAGGATCCGGCGACGGCTTCGCGTCCATGGGACGCCGACCGCGACGGCTTCGTGCTGGGCGAGGGCGCCGGCGTCATGGTGCTGGAAGAGTACGAGCACGCCAAGGCGCGCGGCGCGAAGATCTACGCCGAGCTGCTGGGCTTTGGCATGAGCGCGGACGCCAACCACATCACGGCGCCGATGGAAGACGGCAGCGGCGCGAGCCGTTGCATGGTGTCGGCCATGAGCAATGCCGGGATCAATGCGGACCAGGTGCACTACGTCAACGCACACGGTACCTCGACGCCGCTGGGCGACCTGGCTGAAGTGCAGGGCATCAAGCGCACCTTCGGCGACCACGCGCACAAGCTGGTGGTCAACTCGACCAAGTCGATGACCGGCCACCTGCTGGGCGGCGCCGGCGGCCTCGAGTCCGTGTTCACGGTGCTGGCGATCCACAACCAGGTCTCGCCGCCGACGATCAACCTGTTCAACCAGGATCCGGCCTGCGATCTCGACTTCGTGGCGAACACCGCCCGCGACATGCAGATCGACTACGCCGTGAAGAACTCGTTCGGCTTCGGCGGTACCAACGGTACCCTGGTCTTCGCAAAAGTCTGATCTTTAGAACGCGTGAGAAAGCCCCCAGGGCAAGGCGCATCGTCGAAGGCAGTACGCTGTACGGCGAGACGATGCAACGAAGCCATGGGGGCTTTATCACGCGTTCGGTTTGAACCTGCCGCGCCCGGTCCTGTCTAAAGGATCGGGCGCCTGACCCTGCCGCACCCCGCGCGCGGCAGGCGTTCCGTTTCACTTTCCCCTCATCCGATGTCCCTTGCCGTGTCCGCACGTGTCGCGCCGTCGCGCCGTTTGCGCGCGGGCCTGCTGCTGTTCGCGCTGGTGCAGTTGTGCGCCGCGCTGACGGTCGGCCTGGTGTTGCTGCAGCGCGTCGCCGGCGCGTCTTTTTGCGCGGCCTTTTTCCTCCTTGCAGCGCTCTTCTTGCTGCACGGATGGGCGGGTGCGACTAAGACGCACCAGATTGATGTATCTGGAACCGGCAGCATCCGCCTGACGGTACAACAGGAGATGGAAGCCGATCCGCTGGCCTCCAAGGGATTCGTGGTCACGCTGTTGCCCGCAACCCTGGTCTGGCCGGCGCTGCTTCTGCTGCACCTGGCCGACGAGAAGGGCGCGACCCGCATCGTGCCGGTTCTGCGCGACAGCCTGGCGCCCGCTGAATACCGGGCGCTGCGCGTGGCGATCGGCACCCTGTGCCGGCGCACTGAACACGCGGCAACGACGAACGAAATACTTTGAACTTATTGCAGCCGGCCAACTCTTAAGCTTGGAGGGAGATGCGATCCTTCCGGCCGGCGCAGTCTTGGGACACGGTCAGTGACAACAGAACGCGAGGGTGATCAACTGCTGGTCGAACGCGTCCAGGCCGGTGACAGGCAGGCGTTCGACTTGCTGGTGGCAAAATATCAGCGCAGACTGATGCGTCTGGTGTCGCGCCTCGTGCACGATCCGGCGGAAGCCGAGGACGTGGTGCAGGAAACGTTCATCAAGGCGTTTCGCGCCCTGCGCCATTTCCGCGGCGAGTCCGCGTTTTATACCTGGCTGTATCGAATCGGAATCAACACGGCAAAGAATTATCTCGTCACACAAGGCAGGCGCGCACCGACCTCAACCGAAGCAGATACGGAACGTGCTGAAGGGTTTGACGATGCAGACAGCTTGCGCGATATTAATACACCGGAATCGGTGTTAGCGAGCAAGCAGATCGCTTACACGGTCAATGCGGCAATGGAAGCCTTGCCGCTGGAATTGCGGACGGCGATTGTCCTGCGTGAAATCGAGGGTTTGAGCTACGAGGAAATCTCCGAAGTGATGGCCTGTCCGATCGGGACGGTGCGCAGCAGGATTTTTCGCGCACGAGAGGTCATTGCCGAAAAATTGAAGCCTTTGCTCGATTTTCCGGATAAACGTCGGTAGCTGGCGTTATCGCATTAACTGAACCCGGGTCGGCTTTTCCAAAGGGCTGGCCGGGCAACCCAACCTGGGATTATTTGGATTACCTGGCTACTGGAACCATCGATGGACACCAACAAAAAAAACCGCGAACGTATCTCCGCCTTGTGCGACGACGCGTTGCCAAAAGACGATCATGAGCTCGCCTGCGCAGCCCTCGGCACGGCCGACGGGCAATCAGCGTGGGAAGTGTACCACCTGATCGGCGATGTGCTGCGCACGGGAGAGTCTGCCGACCTCTCTCCCGGCTTTGCGGCGCGCCTGAGCGCGCGCCTGGCAAGCGAACCGATGCATCCGCGCCGCCCCACGGCCGAGCTCGAGACCGTCAAGATGGCGGCCCCGGCGGCGCCGACCCTCTCGTCCTGATTCTCTCTCCTGGCGGCCCGTCCTGGTGCCGCCGCGACGCCCTGCGTAGGGCCAGCCGGCCGCCGGATCTCGTCCCGGCCGGCAGCGCGCACGCCCTCAGCCGCATGCGCGACAAGACGGCGGTTTTTGGCTTACCATAACGTCAATTTCCGTCCTCACTCCTGACTCCCATGACAAGCAAACACATTGCCAGCGTCCTCGTGTCGGCCCTGATGTTGACGTGCGCCGGCCTGTCCGTTCCCGCCACCGCCGCCGCAGCCGCCGCTGCGCCGGTCCCGACGCCGGTGGTGACGGGCTTGCCGGACTTTTCCGACCTGATCGACAAGGCCGGACCCGCCGTCGTCAACATCCGCACCACCGAACGCGTGCGCATGGGGCAGGGCGGACCGGGAGAGGAAGAAATGCAGGAATTCCTGCGCCGCTTCTTCGGCCAGCCGATCCCGCGCCGCCGCTCGCCGCAGCCGCAGCAGGAGGAGCAGGAAGTGCAGCGCGGCGTCGGCTCCGGCTTCATCATCTCCGACGACGGCTATGTGCTGACCAATGCCCACGTGGTCGAAGGCGCCGACGAAGTGACCGTCACGCTGACCGACCGCCGCGAATTCAAGGCCAAGGTGCTGGGCTCGGACCGCCGCTCCGACGTCGCCCTGCTGAAGGTCAGCGCAACGAATCTGCCTTACCTGCGCACCGGCGACTCGAGCAAGATCCGGGTCGGCGAATGGGTGATCGCGATCGGCTCGCCCTTCAACCTCGACAACACGGTGACGGCCGGCATCATCTCGGCCAAGTCGCGCGATACCGGCGAGTACCTGCCGCTGATCCAGAGCGACGTCGCCGTCAATCCCGGCAACTCGGGCGGCCCGTTGATCAACATGCGCGGCGAAGTCATCGGCATCAACTCGCAGATCGCCACGCTCTCCGGCGCCTACAACGGCATCTCGTTCGCCGTGCCGATCGACGAGGTCATGCGCGTGGCCGACCAGCTCAAGAAGACCGGACGCGTGACGCGTGGGCGCCTGGGCGTGCAGATCAGCGAAGTCACGCGCGACGTCGCCGAGTCGCTGGGCCTGGGCAAGGCGCGCGGCGCCGAAGTGTCGATGGTGGAAGCGGGCGGTCCGGCCGAGAAGGGCGGGATCAAGGTCGGCGACATCATCCTGAAATTCAACGGCGCGCCGATCGAGACGACGCGCGACCTGCCGCGCCTGGTCGGCGCCAGCAAGGTCGGCGCCCGCGCCAGCGTCACCGTCTGGCGCCGCGGCCAGCAGCTCGAGGTGCCGGTCACCATCGTCGCGCTGGAAGACGAAAAGGCGGAAGCCGCCAAGCCGACGCCGAACAAGCCGACGCCGGGCGCGGCGCCGAACGCGCTCGGCCTGCACGTCTCCAACCTGAGCGCCGAACAGCGCCGCAGCCTTCGCCTGGAAGGCGGGGTCGTGGTCGATTCCTCCGAGGGCAGGGCGGCCACCGCCGGCGTACGCGCGGGAGACATCATCCTGCAGATGAACAATGTCGAGATCAAGGATGCGGCCCAGTTCAACGGGTTGGCCGGCAAGCTCGATCCGAAGAAGAGCGTGGCGGTACTGGTGCGGCGCGAGAACGTGACGCAGTATCTCGTGATCAAGCCGGTCAAATGACGCGCTTTACTCTGTACTCCCGCAGTTACTGCCATCTCTGCGAAGACATGCTCAACGCCTTGCAGGCGCTGGCGCCGGAGGGGCGGCCGTTCGAGGTCGATGTGATCGACGTCGATGCCGATTCCGCGCTGGTCGAGCGTTTCGACGAGCTGGTGCCGGTACTGTTCGGGCGGCTGGACGAGCCAGAACTGTGTCATTACTTCCTCGATGCAGAGGCCGTGCAGCGCTATCTCGACCGAGAGCCCGCCAAAGCAGCATAGGACGTAGGGTGGGCGGGTCCCCCGCCCACCCTACATCCCTCCGAATGCCGTCAACATGACGCCATCGTCCGCGTGGGCACGGAGCGCCCGATGAACCCGTGGGCGCGGCCATTGGCCACGCCCACCCCTACCTCCTTACAGAAACCGGGCTTTCTACCCTGAAATCCGGTAAAATGCCTGGTTTGGAAAAGCGTTGGCCCCGGTACTCCGGCTTACACGTTGAGCTTAGATGACACATAGGCGCTCGCCTGGGGACCACCAGCCCCACACGAAGCGCCTTTTTCGTATGGCGCCCCGCTGTTTCGCCCCTTTTTGGTTTTGAGCTTTGTTAATGAACAACATACGTAACTTCTCCATCATCGCCCACATCGACCACGGCAAATCGACCCTGGCAGACCGCATCATCCAGCTGTGCGGCGGCCTGTCGGATCGCGAAATGGACGCGCAGGTGCTCGACTCGATGGACCTGGAGCGCGAGCGCGGCATTACCATCAAGGCGCAGACCGCGGCCCTGCAATACAAGGCGCGCGACGGCCAGACCTATAACCTGAACCTGATCGACACCCCCGGCCACGTCGACTTCAGCTATGAAGTCTCGCGCTCGCTGTCCGCCTGCGAAGGCGCACTGCTGGTCGTCGACGCCAGCCAGGGCGTGGAAGCGCAGACGGTCGCCAACTGCTACACCGCGCTGGACCTGGGCGTGGAAGTGGTGCCGATCCTGAACAAGATCGACCTGCCGCACGCCGATCCGGACAACGCCAAGAAGGAAATCGAGGACGTGATCGGCATCGACGCGTCCGACGCCACCGTCTGCTCGGCCAAGACCGGCCTGGGCGTGGAAGACGTGCTGGAAACCCTGATCGCCAAAGTCCCGCCGCCGAAGGGCGACCCGGACGCGCCGCTGCAGGCCCTGATCGTCGACTCCTGGTACGACCCCTACGTCGGCGTCGTGATGCTGGTGCGCGTGGTCAACGGCACCCTGCGCCCGAAAGAGAAGATCCTGCTGATGGCCACCGAATCGGTGAACCTGGTCGAGAACATCGGCGTCTTCACCCCACGTTCGGTCTCGCTGCCGGAACTGAAAGCCGGCCAGGTGGGCTTCATCATCGCCGGCATCAAGGAACTGACCGCTGCCAAAGTGGGCGACACGGTGACGCACGCCGCCAAGCCGGCGCCTGAGCCGCTGCCGGGCTTCAAGGAAGTCCAGCCGCAGGTCTTCGCCGGCCTGTTCCCGGTCGAGGCGAACCAGTACGACGCCCTGCGCGACTCGCTGGAAAAGCTCAAATTGAACGACGCCGCCCTGATGTACGAGCCGGAAGTGTCGCAGGCGCTGGGCTTCGGCTTCCGCTGCGGCTTCCTGGGCCTCTTGCACATGGAGATCGTGCAGGAACGCCTCGAGCGCGAATTCGACATGGACCTGATCACCACCGCGCCGACCGTGGTGTACGAGGTCGAGATGCGCGACGGTTCCATCATCCGCGTCGACAACCCGTCGAAGATGCCGGAGCCGTCGAAGATCAACGAAGTGCGCGAACCGATCGTCGACGTCAACCTCTACATGCCGCAGGAATATGTCGGTTCGGTGATGACGCTCTGTAACGGCAAGCGCGGCATCCAGATGGACATGGCCTACCACGGCCGCCAGGTGAAACTGCACTACGAAATCCCGATGGCGGAGATCGTGCTCGACTTCTTCGACCGCCTGAAATCGACCTCGCGCGGCTATGCCTCGATGGACTACGAGTTCAAGGAAAACCGCGCCGCCGACGTGGTGAAAGTCGACATGCTGATCAACAGCGAGAAGGTCGACGCACTGGCCATCATCGTGCACCGCGCCAACGCCCCGTACCGCGGGCGCCAGGTGGCGGCCAAGATGCGCGAGCTGATCCCGCGCCAGATGTTCGACGTGGCGATTCAGGCGGCCATTGGCGCCACCATCATCTCGCGCGAAAACGTCAAGGCGCTGCGCAAGAACGTGCTGGCGAAGTGCTACGGCGGTGACGTCAGCCGCAAGAAAAAACTGCTTGAGAAACAAAAAGCCGGTAAAAAACGCATGAAACAGGTTGGTTCGGTGGAGATTCCACAGGAAGCCTTCCTCGCCATCCTTCAAGTGGAAGATAAATGAACCTGCAACCGATCCTGGGAAATTTCGCGCTCATCCTCTTCGTTCTCATGGTCGTCACGGGAGCCGTCTGGTTCCTGGACGTGTTCGTACTGGCCAAGCAGCGCCGCGCCGCCGCCGACGCCGCGCTGGCCGAATACGATGCCCGTACGGCCAAGCTGACGGCCGACGGTATCAAGGTCGACAACAACGGCAACCGGGCGGCCCTCGAGGCGGCCCACCTGCGCCAGCCGACCTGGGTCGAGTACTCGGGCAGTTTCTTCCCGGTGATCGCGCTGGTCTTCTTCCTGCGCTCCTTCCTGTGGGAGCCCTTCAAGATCCCGTCGAGCTCGATGGTGCCGACCCTGCTGGTGGGCGACCTGATCCTCGTGAACAAGTACACCTATGGCATCCGCCTGCCGATCGTGAACAAGAAGATCATCGAGATCAACGATCCGCAGCGCGGCGACGTCATGGTCTTCAAGTATCCGAAGGACATGAGCCAGGACTACATCAAGCGCGTCATCGGCGTGCCAGGCGACAAGATCACCTACGAGAACAAGCGCCTGACCGTGAACGGCGTGCCGGTGGAGTACACCCCGCTGGACGACTACCTGGACGACGAACGGCCGATCTACCACAAGCAGTTCGTGGAAAAGCTGCCGGGCACCGAGCACCGCATCCTGAACACGGACCCGGCGCGCTCCTTCAACCTCGACGGCGTGGAGAACTTCCCGCATCGCGAGGCCTGCGACTATTCGTATGATAAATTTACCTGTATCGTACCGGCAGGCAACTACTTCATGATGGGCGATAACCGCGATAACAGCGCGGACAGCCGTTACTGGGGTTTTGTCCCCGACAAGAATATCGTCGGCAAGGCTTTCCTGGTCTGGATGAACTTCGGCGATCCGAAGCGCATCGGCGGGATCAAATAAGGCGGTGTCCGTTCTCGGCAAGGAGTCATGATGCAGGTTTTCTCGCGCAAGCAAGCTGGTATTTCGCTCACCGGACTGATCCTGGTCCTGATGGTCCTCGGCGTGTTTGCGCTGCTGGCGATCAAGATCGTGCCGTCCTACCTGGAATTTCGCGCCGTGCGTGACGGCATGACGCGCGCCAAGGCGGCCGGGGGCAGCGTGGCCGAGATGCGCCAGACCTTCGACAAGTTTGCCGAGATCAATAACGTCGAAGCCATCCATGGGCGCGACCTGGTCATCAGCCGCGACGGCGCAAATCCGGAAATCAGTTTTGCCTACGAAAAGCGCATTCCCCTGACCGAACGCGCCACCCTCGTCATCGATTACGATGGCACGACCGACCCGAGCGGCGTGGTCGCCGCTAAAGCGGACTGATCCAAGCTGAGGATCCTGCCTGCCGGGTCGCGCCCGTCGGTCTCGCGGCCGGCATCAGCACGGCGCGCGCCGCCCGGCGCCGCCCAACCGAGCAGGAAGCGCCGCCTTTGCCGCGGCCGTACTACAATACATCGACAATGAATCTTCAGTTATTGCAAACGCGCTTGGGTTATACGTTCCGGGATGCTGGCCTCCTGCAGCAGGCCCTGACGCATCGCAGCCATAGCAGCCTGCATAACGAACGCCTGGAATTCCTGGGCGACTCGATCCTGAACTGCGTCGTCGCCTCGATCCTCTACGAACGCTTCAGCCACCTCGACGAGGGCGACTTGTCGCGCCTGCGCGCCAACCTCGTCAAGCAGCAATCGCTCTACGAAATCGCCCAGAAGCTGGAGCTGTCGCAATTCCTGCGCCTCGGCGAAGGCGAACTCAAGTCGGGCGGTTTCCGCCGTCCCTCGATCCTGGCCGATACCCTGGAAGCCTTGCTGGGCGCGATCTTCCTCGACGCCGGCTTCGATGCCGCGCGCAACGTGATCCGCGCCTTCTATATTCCGCTGCTGGAAACGGTCGATCCGCGCACCCTGGGCAAGGACGCCAAGACCCTGCTGCAGGAATTCCTGCAGAGCCGCAAGATTTCCCTGCCTACCTATAACGTGATCGCCACCCACGGCGCCGCCCACAGCCAGGAATTCGAGATCGAATGCCTGGTGCCCAAGCTCAATATCCAGGTCTTCGGCCGTGGCGGCAGCCGCCGTGCCGGCGAACAGGCCGCCGCGCGCCTGGCGCTGGAAACGGCCGAGCAGGCGCTGCGCAAGACCCCGGCCGCGGGCCGCAAGGCCAAGCCGCGCGCCGCCCAGCTGAAACTGGCCGGCATCGCCACCATCCAGGGCGACGAGGCGGCCGACGGGCACGTCGTTGCCCCTACTAAACAAGCGTAATGAGCATGAACACAGAACACACCCCGGGCGAACAGCCTGAAGAGCAGGCCAGCGACAAGCCGGCGGTCGACATCGGCGCCTTCTTCCGCGAGCGCGGCGAGGCCGCCGCCACCCCGCAGGGCTTCCGCTGCGGCTACATCGCCATCGTCGGCCGTCCGAACGTGGGCAAGTCGACCCTGATGAACGTGCTGATCGGCGCCAAGGTGTCGATCACCTCGCGCAAGGCGCAGACCACGCGCCACCGCATCACCGGCATCCAGACGCACGACGACGCCCAGTTCATCTACGTCGACACGCCGGGCTTCCAGACGCGTCACTCGAATGCGCTGAACAAGACCCTGAACAAGACGGTCTCGAACACGCTGACGGCCTCGGACGTCGTGCTCTTCATCGTCGAGGCCGGCACCTTCGGCCCGGCCGACCAGCAAGTGCTCGACCTGCTACCGAAGAACGTCCCGGTGATCCTGGTGATCAACAAGTCGGACCGCATGAAGGACAAGGCGACCCTGATGCCTTTCGCCCAGAAAGTGGCTGCCCTGCGCGACTTCACGGCCATCGTGCCGGTGTCGGCCAAGCTGCGCTTCCAGGTCGACGCCCTCGAGCGCGAGATCCGCAGCCACCTGCCGGAAAATCCGCCGATCTTCGGGCCGGACGACATCACCGACCGCAGCGAGAAATTCCTCGCCGCCGAGATCGTGCGCGAGAAAGTGTTCCGCCTGCTGGGCGACGAGCTGCCCTATACCAGCACCGTGCTGATCGAGCAGTTCCTGCAGGAGGGCAATCTGCGCCGCGTCTTCGCCGCCATCCTGGTCGAGCGCGATACCCATAAATCGATGATCATCGGTAACAAGGGAGCGCGCCTGAAGGAAATCTCGACTCAGTCGCGCCTGGACATGGAAAAGCTGTTCGGCGGCCCCGTGTACCTGGAAATCTGGGTCAAGGTCAAATCCGGCTGGGCCGACAACGAAGCGGGCCTGCGCGCCTACGGCTACGAATAAGCGGCCGGAGGACTGCGCCCACGCATGACGAGCCTCGATACCACTCCTGAGAAAGAGGCGCCTGACGCGGCGCAGGCGGCCACGCCGGTGCCGCGCCGCAGCCGCGTACCCGTCCGCGAAACCCGGGTGACCGGCCAGCCCGCCTTCGTCCTGCACAGCTATCCCTACAAGGAAACCAGCCTCATCGTCGACCTGTTTACGCGCGACCATGGGCGCATTGCCGTCGTGGCCAAGGGCGCGAAACGGCCGCTGTCGAAGCTGCGCGGGGTGCTGCAAACCTTCCAGCCCTTGTCGGTGTCGTGGAGCGGCAAATCCGAACTGCGCACCCTGATCGACGCCGAATGGGTAGGCGGCATGCTCCCCATCGAACGCACGGCCTTGCTGTGCGGCTTTTATCTGAACGAATTGCTGGTGAAATTGCTGGCGCGCGACGACCCCCATCGCGCCTTGTTCGACCACTACATTTCGACGCTCAACGAACTCGCCCACGACGAACCGGCACAAATTGCCTTGCGAAAGTTCGAACGGGCCTTACTTAAGGAAACGGGCGTTGCCGCGGACCTGAGCCGCTCGACGACCAGCCGCGCGCTGGTCGAGGCGACGACGGATTACGTGGTCGATCCCGAACGCGGCGCGCGCGAAGCCCGCGTGTCCGATGTCTGGCCCGTGGTGTCCGGCAAGACCCTGCTCGACATGGAGCGCGAGGACTACGCCGATCCGGCCACCCAGGCGCAGAGCAAGCAATTGATGCGTTTCCTGCTGGCGCACCACCTGGGCGGCGCGCCGCTGAATACCCGGCAGATCCTGATTGACCTGATGCAGTTATAAAACCACAAACATTATGAGCTTCCTGCAACCCGTCGGCCCCGTCATCGACCTGGGCGTCAACATCGACCACATCGCCACCGTGCGCAACGCGCGCGGCACCGTCTACCCAGACCCGTTGCGCGCCGCGCTGCTGGCCGAGCAGGCCGGCGCCGACCTGATCACGCTGCACCTGCGCGAAGACCGCCGCCACATCAAGGATGCCGACGTCCTCGCCATGCGCCCGCAGCTGGCCACGCGCATGAACCTGGAAGCGGCCGTGACCCAGGAAATGATCGACTTCGCCTGCCAGGTGCGCCCGCAGGACGTCTGCCTGGTGCCCGAGCGGCGCGAGGAAGTGACGACCGAAGGCGGCCTCGACGTAATCCGCTACTTCAAGGAAGTCGAGACGGCCGTGAAACAGCTGAAAGGCGAGGGCATTCGCGTGTCGCTCTTCATCGATGCCGACGAACAGCAGATCGCCGCCGCCCAGCAGACCGGCGCCACCGTGATCGAGCTGCACACGGGCCGCTATGCCGAGGCCGAAGGCGCGGAAGCCTTGCACGAACTGGAACGCATCAAGGTGGGCGTCGCCGCCGGCGTGAAGCACGGCCTGGTGGTGAATGCCGGCCACGGCCTGCACTACACCAATGTGCAGCCGGTCGCCGCAATCCGCGACATCGCCGAGCTGAACATCGGCCATGCGATCGTCGCGCATGCGCTGTTCGCCGGCTGGGAGAATGCGGTGCGCGAGATGAAGGCGATCATGGTCGCCGCGCGCCTCGGCGTCAGCCTGGGGGCACAATGATCTACGGCATCGGCACCGACATCGTCCAGATCTCGCGTGTCGAGGCCGCACTCGCGCGCAACGAGCGCTTCGCCGAGAAAATCCTCGGCCCGCAGGAACTGGAAAAGTTCCGCGCACGCCGCGCCCGCAGCGAAGTGCGCGGCCTGCGTTTCCTGGCCACGCGCTTCTCGGCGAAGGAGGCGTTTTCGAAAGCCATCGGCCTGGGTATGCGCATGCCGATGACCTGGCGTTCGGCGCAAATGCTGAATGCCCCGAGCGGCAAGCCCGTCATCGTCTGCAGCGGGGCGCTCGAGGAATTTATGCAGAAGAATGGATTGAGCGCCCAGGTGACGATCAGCGACGAGGCCGACTATGGCGTCGCCTTCGTCATCGTCACACAGGACGCGCAATCTTAAACACCGACACGCAAGCAAATCACCCGTGACCAAGGAAGTGCAATCCCCCGAGCTGCCGCAGAATCCGGCGCCTGACAACGCCGTCCCCGACCATGTGGCGGAGGCGCCCGTCTCCTATGTCGCCGCAGGCGGCGCAGCGATGCCGGCGCCTCATCCGGTGGAAGACAAGCCGGTCCGCGCCCGTAAAGCTAAGGCCGAGCCGCGCCCGCGTCCCGATTCGCGGCAAGTGATGAAGGAAGAATTGACGGCCACCCTGCGCGACGATGCCGCCGCGCCGGTGAAGCCGAGCATGTCGGCGCGCGAACAGGTGCTGGCCACCGTCGCCAAACTGCCCGGCCTGCCGGGCGTGTACCGCTACTTCGACGCCAACCAGAACGTGCTCTACGTCGGCAAGGCGCGCAACCTGAAGAACCGCGTGTCGAGCTATTTCCAGAAGAATTTGTCGAGCCCGCGCATCGCGATGATGGTCTCGCAGATCGCGCACCTGGAAACGACGGTCACGCACAGCGAAGCCGAAGCCCTGATCCTGGAAAACAACCTGATCAAGGCTTTGAAGCCGCGCTACAACATCCTCTTCCGCGACGATAAAAGCTATCCGTATCTAAAAATCACGGGCGGCGACTTCCCGCGCATGGCCTATTACCGGGGCGCCTTGGACAAGAAGAACCAGTACTTCGGGCCTTTCCCGAGCGCCTGGGCTGTGAAGGAATCGATCCAGATCCTGCAGAAGGTCTTCATGCTGCGCACCTGCGAGGACAGCGTGTATGCCAACCGCACGCGTCCCTGCCTGCTGCACCAGATCGGCCGCTGCAGCGGGCCGTGCGTGAACCTGATCGACAAGGAAGAGTACAGGCTGGACGTCGAGAACGCCGCGAAGTTCCTGCGCGGACGCCAGACCGAGGTGATGGAAGACCTGCAGCACAAGATGCAGGGTTTTGCGGAAAAACTGATGTTCGAGCAGGCCGCCGGCGTGCGCAACCAGATCCAGTCGCTCTCGCGCGTGCTGCACCAGCAGAGCATGGAAACGACGGGCGACGCCGACGTCGACGTCATCGCCGTGGTGGTGCAGGGCGGGCGCGCCTGCGTCAACCTGGCCATGGTGCGCGGCGGGCGCCACCTGGGCGACCGCGCCTACTTCCCGACCCAGGTCGGCGAGGCGCTGACCGAGGGTTCGATCGAATGCGAAGTGCTGGCCGCCTTCCTGGTCCAGCACTACACCGACAAGTTCGTGCCGAACTGCCTGATCCTGAACATCGAGTTCGACCAGCCGGAACTGATGATGGCGCTGACCGAGCAGTGCGGCCACCGCATCAACCTGATCTTCCAGCCGCAGGGCCAGCGCCGCCAGTGGCTTGAGCTCGCTCAAAAGGGTGCGGAGATCTCTCTGGCGCGTCTGCTGTCTGAACAAGGGTCGCAGCAGTCGCGTACGCGCGCGCTGGCCGAGGCCTTGTCGCTTGACGCGACCGACCTCGAAACCTTGCGCATCGAATGCTTCGACATCAGCCACACGGCAGGGGAGGCGACCCAGGCATCCTGCGTGGTGTTCCACCACCACGCGATGCAGAACTCGGAATACCGGCGCTACAACATCAACGGCATCACGCCGGGCGACGACTATGCGGCCATGCGCCAGGTCTTGATGCGCCGCTACGAGAAGGTCGCGGGCGGCGAGGGCGTCATGCCCGACGTCGTGCTGGTCGACGGCGGCAAGGGGCAAGTCGAGATGGCGCGCCAGGTGTTCAGCGAGCTGGGCCTGGATATCGGCCTGATCGTCGGCGTGGCCAAGGGGGAAGGGCGCCGCGTCGGCCTCGAAACCCTGATCTTCGCCGACGGCCGCACGGCGCAGGAACTGGGCAAGGAATCGGCCGCGTTGATGCTGGTGGCCCTGATCCGCGACGAGGCGCACCGCTTCGCCATCACCGGCATGCGCGCCAAGCGCGCCAAGGCGCGCCAGGCTTCGCGCCTGGAAGAAATCGAAGGCATCGGCGCCAAGCGCCGCCAGCGCCTGCTGGCCCGCTTCGGTGGGCTGCGCGGGGTGATCGATGCGAGCGTCGAGGATCTGTGCAGCGTGGAGGGTATTTCGACGGCGCTGGCTGAGGAAATTTACCGGCAGCTGCACTGAACGCTGGCCTGCGGGGCGGGATCGCCGCCGGCTTTGTTCCGGCGGCGTAAACGCGTGGAGTCGGGACTCCACCCTACGATCGCGAAATGCGATCGGTACGTCAGCACTCCGGCGCACGTAGGGTGGAGTCCCGACTCCACGCGGTACAGCGCCATCCCATCGTGAACGCGTCTCCTGCCGCTATCGCCCTGCCGAGCTCAACTGGTTTAAAAAGCAATACCCATGTAGACTAGCGGCGCACGCTTTTTTAACGGTAAGCCAGTTCACGCCCTTATGCCTTTCAACATCCCGATTCTCCTGACCTGGTTACGTGTAGCACTCATCCCCCTCGTTGTCGGCGTCTACTACCTCCCCGCACAGTGGCTGCCCCATGCAGACCAGAACCTGGCAGCGACCCTCGTCTTCATCATCGCAGCAGTCACCGACTGGTTCGACGGCTTCCTGGCCCGCCGCTGGAACCAGACCTCGGCCTTCGGCGCCTTCCTCGATCCGGTCGCCGACAAGCTGATGGTGGCCGGCGCCCTCCTGATCCTGATCCAGCTGCAGCGCGTGGATGCCGTGATCGCCTTCATCATCATCGGCCGCGAAATCACGATCTCGGCCCTGCGCGAATGGATGGCCGAAATCGGCGCGCGCAAGTCGGTGGCGGTGAGCTCGCTGGGCAAAGTGAAGACCGCCGCCCAGATGGCCGCGATCCCGATGCTGCTCTTCCATGACCGCATCCTCGGCATCGACACCCACTTCTGGGGCGAGATCCTGCTGTGGGTCGCCGGCGTGCTGACGGTATGGTCGATGTTTTACTACCTGCGCCGCGCGTGGCCGGTCATTAAGGAAAAAGGCGGGAATTTGTAAGATTACTTCTCTGTCATCCTTGACGTACGGATCAGATCATCTATAATGCTTGCCTGTTGCGACAGACATCGCAGCAAACGACAGACAAAGCGGGAGTAGCTCAGTTGGTAGAGCGCAACCTTGCCAAGGTTGAGGTCGAGAGTTCGAGACTCTTCTCCCGCTCCAACGTTTGCAGCAGTCGGTAGTAACGGGTTGTCTTGGAAGTTGAAACAATTTCTGCGATAATCGATGTTTCCAGCATGCGGGAGTAGCTCAGTTGGTAGAGCGCAACCTTGCCAAGGTTGAGGTCGAGAGTTCGAGACTCTTCTCCCGCTCCATGTTCGGAAGCAGCTTAAGTAGGTAAGAAACACACTCCGTGCGGGAGTAGCTCAGTTGGTAGAGCGCAACCTTGCCAAGGTTGAGGTCGAGAGTTCGAGACTCTTCTCCCGCTCCATTAAGGCGTGTCATAGCAGTAACTCCTAAGCGGGAGTAGCTCAGTTGGTAGAGCGCAACCTTGCCAAGGTTGAGGTCGAGAGTTCGAGACTCTTCTCCCGCTCCAAGAATTCAGAGAAGACTTTTCTTCTCCTGTTGATGCGGCAAATAACCCGCCGGCTCAGCAGCGATACGACATACTCTGGCGAGGTAGCAAAGCGGTTATGCAGCGGCCTGCAAAGCCGTCTAGACGGGTTCGACTCCCGTCCTCGCCTCCAGAACAAAGCCAAAATCGCCTCTCGAAGGCGATTTTGCTTTTTCCGGGCTCCGTTCAAGATTGCAAACTCGACCATGGGTCACGACATCCACACCCTCAAGGAAGCCCGCGCCCTGGCGCTGCGGGTCTGGCGCGACGCCTCCACCTTTTTCCTCAGCATCGAGCTGGCACTGATGGTGCTGGTGGCCGTGTCCACCGTCGCCGGCGTCTTCCTGGCCGCCATGGGCGACCTGCGCTGCATCCTCGCCTTCGGCTTCGCGATCGCCTACGTGGCCACGCGCTCGGTGCTGCATGTGAGGCGCAAGCTAAGCTGGCCGTTCATCTGAACTTATTCGTTTTCCGTTGAGGTAGCACATAAGCCGCCAGCCCAGCAGTCGTACTATAGAACCCATGGCGAGGTAGCAAAGTGGTTATGCAGCGGCCTGCAAAGCCGCCCAGACGGTGTTCGACTCCCGTCCTCGCCTTCAGACACCAGCCAAAATCGCCTCTCGAAGGCGATTTTGCTTTTCTGGCCCCTCAATCCAGGAAAGTCGCCCTTTACCTAAGCTTATTCGTTTTTCGTTAATGTGCCACATAAGCAGACGGCTCAGCAGGCGTACTATAGAACCCATGGCGAGGTAGCAAAGTGGTTATGCAACGGCCTGCAAAGCCGTCGAGACGGTGTTCGACTCCCGTCCTCGCCTCCACACACCAGCCAAAATCGCCTCTCGCAGGCGATTTTGCTTTTTTTTCGGGCCTCCATCCACGGCCATCAGCGGCGCCGCATCGCCGCCAGCAGGGCCACCGCGCTCAGCACCAGCAGGGCGCCCAGCAGATACAAGGCATTGTCCATGCTGCCTGTCGCCGTCTTGATCTGCCCGATGGCCCACGGACCGGCGATGCCGCTGGTGATGCCGACGCTGCTGATCATGGCGATGCCGCCGGCGCGGTCCCCCTGCGCCAGGTAGCGCGTCGGGATCGCCCAGAAGATCGGCAGCGCCGAGAAGATCAGGGCGGTGGCCATCGACAGCAAGGCTAGCGCCGCCGCCAGGCTGCCCGGGTGCAGCGTCAGGGCCGACAGGGCCAGCGCGCCGCCCACCGTGCAGGCGCAGAAGAAGCCCCGGTGCGCCGCCCTGCGGTCGGCCTGGCGCGCGACCAGGATCACGGCCACCGCGCCGATCGCGTTCGGGATCACCGAGTACAGGCTCACCATCACCACGTCCTTCACGCCGAAGTCACGGATCATCAGCGGCATCCAGAAGCTCAGGGTCAGCGAGGCGCAGGTCAGCGAAAAGTAAATGAGGGCGAACAGGTAGACGCGCGGGTTGGTGAAGTACGATGCCTTGCCGGCGGGCTGTCCGTGCTGCGCCGGCGTCTCGTCGGCCAGGTTGGCGGCCAGGCGCGCCTTTTCGCCGCGATCGAGCCAGCGCGCGCCCTCCGGTTTGTCGTCCAGCCAGAAGCAGGCGATCGCGGCCAGCAGCAGCGCCGGCGAGCCTTCCAGCACGAACATCCACTGCCAGCCCTTCATGCCCAGCACGCCGGCCATGTCGCGCATGATCCAGCCCGACACCAGGCCGCCCAGCACACCGGCCACCGCGACGCCGGCGAAGAAGAAGGAGAGCACCGAGGCGCGCCGCAGCGAGGGATACCAGTAAGTCAGGTACAGCACGATGCCAGGGAAGAAGCCGGCCTCGAATACGCCGAGGAAGAAGCGCAGCACGTAGAACTGGGTCGGCGTCGACACGCCCATCATCGCCACCGAGGCCGCGCCCCAGAGCAGCATGATGCGCACAAAGGTCTTGCGCGCGCCGTATTTCGCCAGCAGCAGGTTGCTCGGCACTTCGAACAGCACGTAGCCGACGTAGAACACGGCCGCGCCCAGGCCGTACATGGCGTCGGAAAAGCCGAGGTCCTGCTTCATCTGCAGCTGGGCGAAGCCGATGTTGATGCGGTCCAGGAAGGAGACCACGTAGCAGACGAACAGGAAGGGGATGATGCGCAGCGAGACCTTGCGGTACAGGGCGGCGTCGGAATCGTCGGATGCGAGGGCGCGCGGCGGCGCCTCGACGTTGAGGGATGCTTGCATGCTTGTCTCCACGAGGGTTGCGATGTCGGTCTTGATGCCGGTTGCGGGATCGCTGATCGATCCGCTTTGCACCATCGTAGGGAGGCTTGATTGCGATGACAATTACGGCAAGATCATAGTTACTATGAATGCCGTTCATAGCGTATATGCAGCACTATGAATACGATCGACGTGCGAAAGCACCGGGTGACGCGCCAACGTCGCCCGGTGCTTTCGTGCTTTTCGAACCCGATTAACGCGCCGGCAGCACTGTCCCCGCCACCTCGCCGAAGCCGATCCGCGGGCGGCCATCGCGCGCCGCCCAGCCCCGCATCACGATCCGGTCGCCGTCTTCCAGGAACACGCGCTGCTCGCCGTTCGGCAGGCTTAAAGGCTGCTTGCCTCCCGCGCTCAGTTCCAGCAGCGAACCGGCTTCGCGCGCATCCGGTCCCGATTGCGTGCCCGAGCCAAGCAAATCGCCCGCACGCAGCGCGCAGCCGTTGACCGTGTGGTGCGCCACCAGCTGGGCCACGCTCCAGTACGAATGGCGGAAGTTCGACTGCGAGATGCGCGCCGGCGCGACACCTTCACGGCGCATGCCCTCGGTCTCGATCAGCACCTCGAGCTCGATGTCGAACGCGCCCTCAGCACGCAGCGCCGGATAGTCGAGGTAGGGCAGCGGCTGCGGATCGGCAGCGTCGCGCTGCCAGGCGGCGCGATAGGGCGCCAGCGCTTCCAGCGTGACGATCCAGGGCGAGATCGTGGTCGCGAAATTCTTCGACAGGAAGGGGCCGAGCGGCTGGTACTCCCAGGCCTGGATGTCGCGCGCCGACCAGTCGTTCAGCAGGCACAGGCCGAACACGTGCTCCTCGGCCTGGCCGGCCTCGATAGAGTCGCCCTGCGCATTGCCGCCGCCGACAAAAATGCCCACTTCCAGTTCGTAGTCGAGGCGGCGGCTGGCACCGAACTGCGGCTCGTTGCCGGAGCTTGAACGGGTCTGCCCGCGCGGCCGGCGGAAATCGCGGCCGGATACGCCGATGGTCGAGGAGCGGCCGTGGTAACCGATCGGCACCCATTTGTAGTTCGGCAGCAGCGGCTCGTCGGGGCGGAACAGCTTGCCGACCGAGGTCGCGTGGTGGATCGAGGTATAGAAGTCGGTGTAGTCGCCGATTTGTGCCGGCACCGCGTACTCGGCATCGGCCTGCGCGATCAATACGTCCGGCCGCGCCGGCGCATCGCTGCGCAGGAAGCGCGACAGCGCCAGGCGCAGCGCCGACCAGGCGGCGGGACCGGCGTCCATCAAGCCGTTCAACTGCTCGCGCGCCGCCAGTTGCAGGGCCGTACGCGCGGCGCCAGCGAAAGCGTCGCCCAGCGCCGCCAGGTCGACGACCTGGTCGCCGATCGCCACGCCGCCGCGGTAGGCCTCGCTGCTGCCGCGCCGGCGGAACACGCAGAAGGGCAGGTTCTGGATCGGGAAATCGGACCCACCGCCGTTGGCGGAATCGACCCAGCTGGTCAAGGATGGATCGTGGGTTTCGTTCAGTTGCGTGCTCATGCCTTGTTCCGGGTGAAGTGTTTATGGAAGCCCTGCCAGCACTGGTAGTACGCCGGCTGCAGCTGGGGCGAAGAGAGCGCGTGGGCCGTGGGGCAGATCATGTCGCGCGTCTCGAACATGAAGGCCATCGTCGCGTCGACCTTGTGCGGCACGCTGGTGTCGGCATTGCTCGCCTTGTCGAAGGTCGGCGCATCCGGTCCGTGCCCGCTCATGCAATTGTGCAGGCTGGCGCCGCCCGGACGGAAGCCCTCGGACTTGGCGTCGTACTGCCCCTCGATCAGGCCCATGAATTCGCTGGCCACGTTGCGGTGGAACCAGGGCGGGCGGAAGGTGTCTTCGGCGGCGAGCCAGCGCGGCGGGAAGATCACGAAGTCGAGCGTGTCCACGCCCGGCGTATCGGAAGGCGCCTGCAGCACGAGGAAGATCGACGGGTCCGGATGGTCGTAGCTGATCGAGCCGATGGTATTGAAGTGACGCAGGTCGTATTTATAAGGCGCGTAGTTGCCGTGCCAGGCGACGACGTCGAGCGGCGAGTGGCCGATCTTCGCGCTCCAGAGGTTGCCGCCGAATTTGGCGACCAGTTCGAAGTCGCCTTCACGGTCTTCATACGAAGCGCGCGGCGTCAGGAAGTCGCGTGGATTGGCCAGGCCGTTCGAGCCGATGGGGCCCATGTCCGGCAGGCGCAGCAGCGCGCCGAAGTTTTCGCAGACGTAGCCGCGCGCCGCGCCGTCAGGCAGGCGGACCTGAAAGCGGATGCCGCGCGGGACTACCGCGATCTCCTGCGCTTCGATGTCGAGCACGCCGAGTTCGGTCGCGATCGACAGGCGGCCCTGCTGCGGCACGATCAGCAGCTCGCCGTCGGCGCTGTAGAAGAAGCGATCCGTCATCGACTGGTTCGCGGCGTAGAGGTGAATCGCGCAGCCCGTCTGCGCCAGCGGAGAGCCATTACCCGCCATCGTCACCAGACCGTCGACGAAGTCGGTTGGCGCATCCGGCATCGGCAGCGGATCCCAGCGCAGCTGGTTCGGCGGCGCGGCGACCTCGTCGAAGCGGCTGACGATGCGGCCGTTGTCGATCTGGCGGAACGGCTGGTGCATCGCGGCCGGGCGGATGCGGTACAGCCAGGAGCGCCGGTTGTGGGCGCGCGGCGCGGTGAAGGCGGTGCCCGACACCTGCTCGGCATACAGGCCGTAAGGTGCGCGCTGGGGCGAGTTCTGGTGCGCGGGCAGGGCGCCAGGCAGGGCCTCGGTCGCGAACTCGTTGCCGAAGCCGGACTGGTAGCCGGGGTGGTCGAGATTGGTGGTCACGCTTGTCTCCTGAAAGGACGGTTTCAGGACAATGTAGTGCAGCGCGCCGACTTTTGCGATATAAATAGAAAAATTCTAAGTATTTCTAACGTAAATAAAGCTGACCATGGACTTGCGCGAACTGGACCTGAACCTGCTGCTGGTCTTCCACGAAGTCTTCCGCGAGCGGCAGATCTCGAACGCCGCCAAGCGCCTGAAAGTGACCCAATCCGCCGTCAGCAATGCCCTCGCGCGGCTGCGGCGCACGACCGGCGACGAGCTCTTCGTGCGCACGCTGGAGGGCATGCAGCCCACGCCCTACGCCCAGCGCATGGCCGAGCCGGTGGCCGCGGCGCTGGCCCAGATCGAGCAGGCCTTCCAGCCCGACGCGCCTTTCGATCCGGCCCACAGCCGCCGGCGCTTCACGCTCGCCATGACCGACGTCGGCGAGCTGTATTTCATGCCGCTGCTGGCGGCAGCCTGCGCCGAACGTGCGCCCGGCGTCGATATCGCATCGGTGCGCGCCGGCCAGGTCGACCTGCGCGCGGAGCTGGAAGCGGGGAGGGTGGATGCGGCGATCGGCGCCTTCGAGGACGCCCCGGCGGTGCTGTACCAGCGCCGCCTGTTCCGCCAGAGCCATGTGTGCATGTTCCGGCGCGGCCACCCACTAGGTGAGGGCGAGCTGACGCTCGAACGCCTGGTGGCGGCGCGTCACCTGCTGGTGACGGCCATGGAAAGCCCCTACGACAAGATCAACGAGGCGCTGGGACAAGCCGGCATCGCGCTCGGCACGGCAACCAGCGTGCCGCATTTCGCCGCCGTGCCCTACATCCTCGGCACGACCGAGCTGGTGGCGGCGGTGCCGCAAAAGCTGGCCGAACGCGCCGCCGCGCCTTTCGGGCTGCAGTACGTCGATTCGCCGCTGGCGCTTACGCCGTTGCAGACCAACGTCTTCTGGCACCGGCGCTACAACCAGGACGAGGGCAACCGCTGGCTGCGCGCCCTGATCGTGGAACTGTTCGCGGAATAGGCCTTATTTCTTGGCGCTGCGCGTGGCGTGACGCGTGCGGTGCTTGCGCCGCGCCGTCGTCCGGTGCGGGCGCTTGTGCGCCGTCTTCGTCTCGCCGGCCTTGGCCCGCTGCTTGTTGACGATGCGCGCCGCGACTTCATCCTCGCGGCCCTTGTAGCGCTTCTCCTTCTTGAACTTGCGTTCGAGTTTCTTGGCTTCGCGCTCGCGGCGCGGACTGGCTCCTCGTGGCATGGCATCTCCTTAATGTGTTGAGACGATCTTACTGAAGAATGCCCCGCAAAGACGCACGCTTCGCCGCTTTACTCGACATCGGTATCGAAGGTCTCCTTGACCAGCTTGCGCAGCCAGATATTCGCCGCATCGTGCTGGAAGCGCGGATGCCAGAACTGGCGGATGCCGAAGGGCGGCACGCTCACCGGCGTCTCGACCATGCGGATGCTTTTATAGGTCGCGAACTTGGTCGCCAGCTCGCGCGGCACGGTGGCGATCAGGTCCGGGTTCTGCTCGATGATCATCGGGACCGTCAGGAAGTGCGGCGTCGTCAGGTAGATGCGGCGCGGCTCGTTGCCTTGGTCGATGACGGCGTCGTAGGCGTCCTCGATGCGGCCGGAGAGCGAGACCACGATGTGCTCCAGCGCGAAGAACCGCTCGCGCGTGAGCGTTTCGCCGATGGCCCGGTTGCCGCGGTTGACGATGGTGACGAAGGAACGCGCGAACAGCTGCTGCTGGAACAGGCCATCCGGCACCGAGTGCAGGGAGCCGAGCGCCAGGTCCGCCTCGCCGCTTTCCAGCATGGTCCCGATCTGCTGCACGGGCACCTGCAGCGTGCGCAGCGTGCAGCCGGGCGCGGCGCGGCGCAGCTGGGCGATCAGGCGCGGCAGGAAGATCAGCTCGCCCATGTCGGTGAGGCAGAGGCCGAAGCTGCGCCGCGCGGTGGCGGCATCGAAACCCTCGCGCACCAGCAGCTCGCCGCGCACCGTCTCCATCACCGCCTGCACCGGCGCGACCAGTTCCAGCGCGCGCGGCGTCGGCTGCATGCCGCTGCCGGTTTTCAGGAACAGCGGATCGCCGAAGAAGCTGCGCAGCCGTTTCAGCGCGTGGCTCACCGCGCTCTGCGACATGTCCAGCTCTTCGGCGGCGCGGCTGACGTTGCGCACTCGCACCAAGGTATCGAAAACAGGCAGCAGGTTCAGATCCAGATTGCTGTCCAGCCCCGCGTTATGTACCTTATTCATACACGCTATCGATGAATGATGATTGTCAGATAATACGCGAGCTCGTATCGTCTGCCTATCGACATCGCAGTCCAAAACCGAGGAGACAATCGTGGCAGAGAAAAAATTCGCATCCCAGGCCGACCTGGAAGAAAAGAAGACCAGCTTCATCAAGCTGTCCGACAATGCCTATGCCTACACGGCCGAAGGCGACCCGAACTCGGGCGTGATCATCGGCGACGACAGCGTGATGGTGATCGACACCACGGCGACTCCGCTGATGGCGCAATCGCTCATCAAGCACATCCGCAGCGTCACCGACCTGCCGATCAAGTATGTCGTGCTGTCGCACTACCACGCCGTGCGCGTGCTGGGCGCCTCGGCCTACTTCGAGGAAGGCGCCGAGCAGATCATCGCCTCGCGCGGCACCTACGAGCTGATCGTCGAGCGCGGCGAGCAGGACATGAAGTCGGAGATCGAGCGCTTCCCGCGCCTGTTCGCCGGCGTCGAATCGGTGCCGGGCCTGTCCTGGCCGACCATGGTCTTCGAGAAGGAGATGACCATCTTCATGGGCAAGCTCGAAGTCAAGCTCGCCCACATCGGCATGGGCCACACCAAGGGCGACACCATCGCCTGGATCCCGTCGCAGAAGATCTGCTTCTCGGGAGATTTGGTCGAATACGGCGCGGCCGCCTACACCGGCGACGCCCAGCTGGAAGAATGGCCGGCCACGCTGGAAGCGCTGCGCGCGCTCGGCGCCGAGAAGCTGGTGCCCGGCCGCGGCGAAGCGCTGGTGACGCCGCAGCAGGTCAACGAAGGCATCGACTACACCAAGGATTTCGTCACCACGCTGCTCTCCAGCGCGAAGGAAGCGGTGGCCGCGCAGATGACGCTGAAGGAAGCCATGGTCCACGTGCGCAGCAAGATGGACCCGAAGTTCAGCCAGGTCTTCATCTACGAGCACTGCCTGCCTTTCGACGTGACGCGCGCCTACGACGAAGCCAAGGGCATCAAGCATCCGCGCATCTGGACCGCGGAGCGCGACCAGGAAATGTGGCACTCGCTGCAGGCTTGACGGGGCAGGGCGCGATCATGGACATCGATTACCAACGCTGCGAATTCGCGTACAGGCCGGGCAGCGGGCAAGAGCACCAGCGCCACCCGGTGGTCGTGGTCGGCGCCGGCCCGGTCGGCCTCGCCACCGCGATCGACCTGGCGCAAGGCGGCGTGCCGGTCGTTCTGCTCGACGACGACAACAAACTCTCCGCCGGCTCGCGCGCCATCTGCTTCGCCAAGCGCACGCTGGAAGTCTTCGACCGCCTCGGCTGCGGCCAGCGCATGGCGGATAAAGGCGTCAGCTGGCACGTCGGCCGCATCTTCCACCGCGACGAGGAGGTCTACAACTTCGACCTGCTGCCCGAAGAGGGCCACCAGCGTCCGGCCTTCGTCAACCTGCAGCAGTACTACGTCGAAGGCTACCTGCACGACAGGGCGCAGGAACTGCCGAATCTCGACCTGCGCTGGCGTTCGCGTGTGACCGGCCTGGTCCAGCACCCCGGCCACGTAGCGCTGACGGTGGAGACGCCGGAAGGCGAGTACGTGCTGGAAGCGGCTTATGTGGTTGCCGCCGACGGCGGCCGCAGCACGGTGCGCGGCCTGCTCGGCCTGGAAAGCCACGGCCGCAGCTTCCGCGACCGTTTCCTGATCGCCGACGTCAAGATGACGGCGGACTTCCCGGCCGAGCGCTGGTTCTGGTTCGATCCGCCTTTCCACCGCGGCCAGTCGGTGCTGCTGCACCGCCAGCCTGACAACATCTGGCGCATCGACTTCCAGCTCGGCTGGGACGCCGATCCGGTAGCGGAGAAGGCGCCCGAACGCGTCATCCCGCGCATCAAGGCCCTGCTGGGCGAAGACGCCCAGTTCGAACTCGAGTGGGTCAGCATCTACACCTTCTGCTGCCTGCGCATGGACGACTTCCGCCACGGCCGCGTGCTGTTCGCGGGCGATTCGGCCCACGGCGTCTCGCCCTTCGGCGCCCGCGGCGCCAACAGCGGCGTGCAGGATGCGGACAACCTGGCCTGGAAGCTGCGCCTGGTGGTCGAAGGCAAGGCCCCGGACGCGCTGCTCGACAGCTATGCGAAGGAACGTGAAGTCGCGGCCGACGAGAACATCCTGAACTCGACCCGCGCCACCGACTTCATCACGCCCAAGAGCGACGCCAGCCGCATGTTCCGCGACGCCGTGCTGCAGCTGGCAAAGGAGCAACCCTTCGCCCGCAAGCTGGTCAACAGCGGCCGCCTGTCGATGCCTTCGACCTATGCCGACTCGGCGCTGAACACGCCGGACCTCGACGGCTTCGCGCAAGCGATGCGTCCCGGCGCACCGGCCGCGGATGCGCCGCTGCTGAACGCGGGCCAGCGCGACTGGCTGCTGCGCCACACGGGCGGCGACTTCACCGGCATCTATTTCGCCGGCAGCGTGCGCGATGCCGAGGTGGCGGCGCAGGCGGCGGCACTGGCTGGCGAGGCGATCCCGGTGAAGACGCTGGTCATCGCGGCGCAAGGGCAGGGCGGCCCCGGCATGCTGGAAGACGCCGAAGGCCTGTTCGCGGCGCGCTTCGACGCGACGCCGGGCAGTTATTACCTGCTGCGTCCCGACCAGCACGTGTGCGCGCGCTGGCGCAGCTTCAACGTCCAGGCCGTGCGCGCCGCCGTGGCCCGCGCTACTAGTAACACAGCCGCACCGCGCGCGATCGAACAACCCGTCCTTCAGATGGAGCATGCATGAACGCCCGATTGAACGTCGAACCTAACGTTGCCGAGCCAGACGCGTTCTATGAGCTGCTGGTCGATACCCACCAGGACCTGAGCAACGAGCAAAGCGGCATGCTCAACGCCCAGCTGGTGCTGCTGCTGTCGAACCACATCGGCGACCTGGCCGTGCTGCGCGAAGCCTTCGCCATCGCGCGCGCCAACGTCGCCCCGGCTAGCGCGTAGCCAGCAGGCGCGAACTGCCCGCCACCAGCAGGGCGGCGACACCCAGCCCGGCAAACGCCAGGTGCAGGCCTACCGCGTGCGAGATGAAGCCGATCAGCGCGGGGCCGGCCAGGATGCCGGCGTAGCCGATGGTCGTGATTGCACTGACAGCCAGGCCCACCGGCATGTCCTTCTGCTTGCCGGCCGCAGTGAACAGTACCGGCACGATGTTCGAGGCACCGATCCCGACCAGCAGGAAGCCCAGCAGGGCCATGGCCGGCAAGGGCGCCAGCACCACGGTGAAGAAGCCGGCGGCGGTAGCCAGGCCGCCGATCAGTAGCACGCGCATGCCGCCCCAGCGCCGCACGACGCGGTCACCCGTGAGGCGTCCGGCCGTCATCGCCACCGCAAACACCGCGTAGCCAAGCCCGCCCAGGTCGGCCGCCAGTCCGGTCACGCCGGTGAGAAACACGGCGCTCCAGTCGAGCACCGCACCTTCGGCGAGGAAGATCAGGAAGCACAGCAGGCCGATCAGGATCACGGCGCCGTGCGGCATGACGAAAAACGGTGCGTCGCGCTCCGCGGCCGGCGCCGTGCGCAGCAGATGCGGCGCGGCCAGTACGAGCGCCGCCGCGGCCAGCGCCGCCACGACGCCGCACGCAAGAAGGGGCGACATGCCCACTCCCAGCAGCAGCGCCATCCCGCCCGCGCCGGCGAAGCCGCCCACGCTGAACAGGCCGTGAAAGCCCGACATCAGCGCGCCGCCTTGTTCCTTTTCGACGATCATCGCCTGGATGTTCATCGCCACGTCGAGCGCGCCGAAGACCAGCAGCGCAAGGCCCTGCAGCAGCGGCGTCGGCGCCAGCGCCAGCAAGGGCAGCACCAGGCAGCCGACGGCGCCCGAACACAGGATCACGGGACGGCAGCCGAAGCGCGAGGCCAGCATGCCGGTGAGCGGCATGGCGGCCAGCGAGCCGACGCCCAGGCACAGCAGCAGGAGGCCGAGCTGCGCTTCTTCCAGCTGCAAACGCGCCTTGGCGAAGGGGACGAGGGCGGCCCAGGCCGACATGGCGATGCCGGCCGCGAGAAAGGCGAAACGGGTGGACCAGCGGTGTTGCGAAGGGGTGTGCTGCAAGACGGCTCCAGGAAGGGAACGCGGAGCCCGCGACGATAACAGGTTTCGCCGGGCGCCGCGCGCCGCCGGCCGTGCGCCAGCGCGCTGAAGAGTCAGGAAGCGCGGCGCTGCGCGCGCTGCTTGTCTGTCGGGGCATCGCTGCCCAGCACTTCGTTCAGGCGCGCCACCAGGTTTTGCCGCGCCAGCACCGCGTGGCCGTCCGTCAGCTTCACCGCCAGCTTCACGTCCCCCGCCTTGATCGCCTTGGCGATCGTCTCATGCTCGTCCCAGATCGCTTCGCGCTGGCCTGCGGACTGCAGCACGGCGCCCATCACGCGGCGCAGGTGGACCCAGTGCAGCTGGGTCGTCTCGAAAATCAGCGGGTTGCCCGAGGCGCGGTAGATCGCGCTGTGAAAGGCGATGTCCGCCTCGACCATCGCCTTGACGTCCTTGCCGCGCGCGGCGCGCCGGCCGGCCGCGATGATGTCGGCGCCGATGTCGGCCTTGCGTTCCGCGGCGAGCTTGGCGGCCAGGGTGTCGAGGGCGCCGCGCACCTGGTACAGGTTGCCGATCCATTCCGGATCGAGTTCGGCCACGAGCAGGCCGCGGCCGGGCGCGTCCTGGACCAGACCATCCTTCTTCAATAGCCGCAGCGCCTGCAGGACGGGCGAGCGCGATACGTTCATCTGCTCGGCGATCTCTTCCTGCGTGATGCGGGTGCCCGGCGGCAGCGAGCCGTCGCTGATGGCGTCGAGCAGGGTCTTGTAGACCTCGTCGACCAGATCGGGACGTACCTGAATTTTCGAGAGTTTGGTCAGCATGGTTTCACCTTTGTATTCAGTATACGTCGAATGGCAACGAAGTCAATTTTGCCGTGTCGAGTTCGCCGCGGACGTGCGGACAGGTTTCAGGAAAACGCTTGACATTCATTCCGAACCGGCGAAGAATGAACTCTGTATACAGAATACCGAACACAGAAAGCCGCAGCCAATCGATACCAGAGGAGACACCATGAACACCCGAGACAAGACCGCCGAAGTCGCAAGCCAAGCCGCCGCCCAGCCTGTCGTCAAGAAGCTGATCCCCTTCGGCGGCTACCACACCAACAAGGTGCCCGGCCACGATCCCGAGCTGACCGAGGTCGGTCCCGGCACGCCGATGGGCGAGTACATGCGCCGCTTCTGGCATCCGGTCTGCATGTCGCTGGAGCTCACCGACACGCCGCACTTCCTCAAGATCCTGGGCGAGGAACTGGTCGCCTTCCGCGACGGCTCGGGACGCGTCGGCCTGCTGCATGCGCACTGCGTGCACCGCGGCGCCTCGCTCGAATACGGCGCGATCCAGGACAAGGGCATCATGTGCTGCTACCACGGCATGGTGTTCGACATCGACGGCACCTGCCTGCACGTGCCTTTCCCGAAAGGCGAGGAGAAGGAAGGCGAGAAGTACGCCTGCTCGATCAAGCAGGGCGCCTATAAGGCCTTCGAGCGCAACGGCCTGGTGTTCGCCTATATGGGGCCGCCGGAAGAAGAGCCGCCTTTCCCCGAGTGGGAGGGCAACTTCACCGTGGCCGAAGGCGACGAGCTTGTCCCCTACAGTAACTTCCAGCACTGTAACTGGCTGCAGGTGCAGGACAACGCGGCCGACAACTTCCACCCGACCGCGCTGCACTCGGCCAAGAACGTCGTCAACAAGCAGTTCCAGGGCACGACCTTCGACGAGGTCGGCGCAGCCTCGATGGAAGTGGCGCCCGACATGCAGTTCATCCCGATCCACGGCGGCCGCGGCCTGGCCTGTGCCGGCGCGCGCCGCGTGAACAAGGACAAGCTCTTCGTGCGCGTCCAGCACCAGGTGCTGCCGAACCTGAGCCTGCACGCCTATACCTCGGAAGACGGTTCCAATAAAAAGCTGTTCTCGCGCTTCCACATCGTGCGATGGACCGTGCCGGTCGACGACGTCAACAGCAAGATGATCGGCTGGCGCGTGATGGGTCCCGGCATCGACACCCGCGGCGTCGGCAACAAGGAGATGGTCGGCTACGAGACCATCGACTTCCTCGAAGGGCAGGTCGCGATGCGCCGCCCCGAGCGCTTCGGAAAATACAAGCTGGAAGACCTGCCGCCGATCCCGAGCGACCACCGCGCCCGCGAAAACTACAAGGAGTGCCAGTACGCGCCGGGCGACTACGAAGCCATCATCAGCCAGCGTCCGATCGCGGTGCACGCACTGGAAAACCCGACCAAGTTCGACGCCGGCGTTTTCCAGTTCCGCAAGATGCTGCGCGACGCCGTGCGCGGCACCAATCCGGCCGCCGGCCCCGAGCAGTTCGCCGCATGGCTGCGCGAAAACGGCGCCGCGCCGAACAGCTACTGCTCCGGCAACGTGCTGGAAGTGCCGGAAGGCGCGACGGTCGAAGAAGAGGTGAAGCGCCGCCGCCACGTGACGCGCCAGATCGTGGCCATCCTCACCGAGAGCGAGCAGCTCAAGGGCGACGAGCGCGCCGCTTTCGTGCGCCGCCGCTTCGACGAGCTCGAACAATCGACCAAGAGCTGATGCACTGGCCGAGCAGGAGACAGACATGGAAATGAACCAGACCTTTATCGGCGTCAGCCGCCCGCAGACGAACCTGTTGCTGGTGGTGCGCCAGATCCGTTACGAGGCCAGCGGGATCAACTCGTACGAGCTGACCGACCCGGAGGGCGGAGAACTGGCGCCCTTCACGGCCGGCGCCCACATCGACATCCATCTCGCCAATGGCATCGTGCGCCAGTACTCGCTCTGCAATTCGCCGATGGAGCGCCACCGCTACGTGATCGCGGTGCTGCGCGACGAGAAGGGGCGCGGCGGCTCGAAGGCCCTGCACGACTCTCTGCGGGTGCAGGACATCGTCACCGTCAGCGCCCCACGCAACAATTTCAAGCTGGCGCCCGCGGCGAAGAAGGTGATCCTGCTCGCCGGCGGCATCGGCATGACGCCGCTGAAATCGATGGCGCATGCGCTGGAAGCGACCGGCGTGCCTTTCGAACTGCACTACTGCGCCAGGAACGCCGGCTGCGTCGCCTTCCGCGAGCAGCTTGAATCAAGCTGGGAGCACGGCAAGCTGCACTTCCATTTCGACCATGGCGACCCGGCCCGGGGGCTCGACATCGCCGGCTTGCTGCGCACGGCCGGCGAGGACACCCACCTGTTCTACTGCGGCCCGGGCGGCTTCATGAAAGCCTGCGCCGAGGCCTCCAGCCACTGGCCGGCGGGCACCGTGCACTTCGAGCACTTCAAGGCGCCCGAGCCGCCGCCCGCTGCGCTTGACGCAATCGCACCCGGCAGCTTCATGGTGAAGATCGCCAGTACCGGCGCGCTGCTCGAAGTGCCGGCCGAGCGCAGCATCGCCGACGTGCTGGAAGAAGCCGGCGTCCACATCGAGACCTCCTGCCAGGCCGGCCTGTGCGCGACCTGCAAGATCCGCTTCCTGGAGGGCGAGGTCGACCACCGCGACTACATCCTGGACGACGGTGAACGAGGACAGTGGCTGACCGCCTGCGTATCGCGCGCAACGAGCGGCACCCTGGTGCTCGACCTGTAGCCCATTCAATTGCATACCCTGAGGAGACCAACATGCTGGACAAAGTAAAACACACGCCGAGCGCCCTGCAGCAGGACGCGCAGCGTTCGATCTATTACCCGAAGCAGGAAGGCGTGATCTTCCCGCAGATCCCGGCCTTCGCCACTTTTGAGGAAGAGCGCCGCCACCGCAAGGAACGCCTGGTCGCCGCCTGCCGCGCGTTCGCACAGCAGGGCTACGACTACGGCTTCGCCGGCCACCTGACGGTGCGCGATCCGGAGCATCCGGAGCTGTACTGGACCAATCCGATGTGCGTGCATTTCTCGCAAGTGAAGGTATCGAACCTGATCCTGGCCGACCACAAGGGCAGGGTGGTCGAGGGCGACTATGCGATCAACCGCGCCGGCTTCGTGCTGCATGCGGCCGTGCACGAGGCGCATCCGGACATCATGGCGATGTGTCACGCCCACACGGTCTACGGCACCGCCTTTGCCGCGCTCGGACGTCCGCTCGACCCGATCAGCCAGGACGCCGCCGCCTTCTTCGAGGACCACATCGTCATCAAGGACGAGGCGGGCCAGGTCGCGGTCGAGGAAAAGGCGGGCCTGTCGGTGTGCGACTGGTTCAAGGACGTCAAGGCGGCCATTCACCAGAACCACGGCCTGCTCACGGCCAGCCGCCACAGCATCGAGTCGGCCGCCTTCTGGTTCATCGCGCTCGAACGCTGCTGCCAGCAGCAGCTGCTGGTCGAGGCGACCGGCATCAAGCCGGTGATGGTGCCGCCGGACCGTTCGCGCTACAGCCGCGAGCACGTCGGCAGCGAATACATCGGCTGGCTGCATTTCCAGACCATCTGGGACCAGCTCTCCAAGACCCAACCGGACATGTTCGACTAAGGAGCACGCCCCACGCTTCACCGCATTGTTCCAGGCCGTCACAAGCGGCCATTCAGGACGCCAGACCGGGAAGCGGCAGTGGCTGCCGCGCCAACCCGGCGAGTCCGACAACCATCAGGAGACAAACAATGTTAAGCACAACTACGCTGGTCGGTGGCGCCGCCACCCGTGACGAGGCGGCTGCCGCCTATGCCAAGGTCACATGGCGGCTACTGCCCTTTCTATTCATCTGCTACGTCTTCGCCTATCTCGACCGGGTGAACGTCGGCTTCGCCAAGCTCAAGATGATGAGCGACCTCGGTTTCAGCGAAGCCGTCTACGGCCTGGGGGCCGGGGTCTTTTTCGTCGGCTACCTGCTGTTCGAGGTGCCGAGCAACCTGATCATGCTGAAGGTCGGCGCGCGCATCTGGATCGCCCGCATCATGGTCACCTGGGGCCTGATCTCCGGCGCGATGATGTTCGTGACGACGCCGACCAGCTTCTACATCCTGCGCTTCCTGCTGGGCGTGGCCGAAGCGGGCTTCATTCCGGCGATCCTGCTGTATTTGACCTACTGGTTCCCGGCCTCCAAGTGCGGCAAGGTGACCGCGCTGTTCCTGACCGGGATTCCGATGTCGGGCGTGATCGGCGGCCCGCTCTCGGGCTTCATCATGGCCAGGATGGACAACGTGCAGGGCATGGCGTCGTGGCAGTGGCTGTTCGTGCTGGAAGCGATCCCCACCGTCATCCTGGGCATCGTCGCCTACTTCTTCCTGAATGACCGCATCGCGGACGCCAAATGGCTGACCGAGCGCCAGAAGGGCATCCTCGAGCAGGAGTTGAGCAAGGACCAGCACGGCAAGCAGCATTCGCTGCGCGACGGCTTCACCAAGCCGCTGGTCTGGCTGCTGAGCGTGATCTACCTGTTCTTCACGATGGGCCTGTACGGCGTCAGCTTCTGGCTCCCTTCGATCGTCAAGGCCAGCGGTGTGTCGGATCCGCTCGACATCGGCCTGCTGACCATGATCCCCTACGCGTTCGCGACCCTGGCGATGATCCTCACCGGCCGCAGTTCGGACGCGCGCCACGAACGCCGCTGGCACCTCGCCCTGGCAGGCATCGCCGGCGCCGTGGGCCTGGCCTGGAGCGTCGCCTATGCCGACAACACGCCGGTAGCGATGCTGGCGCTGACGCTGGCGACGATGGGCATCATGACGACGATCTCGCAATTCTGGACCCTGCCGCCCGCCATCCTCAGCGGCGCGGCGGCGGCAGCCGGCATCGCGATCGCCAACTCGGTCGGCAGCGTCTCGGGCCTGATCGCGCCCTACCTGCTGGGCGTCGTGAAAACCGTCACCAGCAGTACCAACAGCGGCGTGCTGGTGCTGGCGGTATGCCTGGTGGTCGGCAGCGTGCTGGTATTTACGGTGCCGGCCAAGCTCGTCAACCGCAAGTAGCGTGCGCCGCCCGGCGCAGGCATGCAGGTACCCTTGAGGATCACCATTGAGGAGAGACCATGGATACGACCCGCTTCCAGGACTGTATCGACGCCTGCAACGCCTGCGCCGCCGCTTGCGATCACTGCGCGGCTTCCTGCCTGCAGGAAGACGACGTCAAGATGATGGCCGGCTGCATTGCGCTGGATATGGATTGTTCCCAGCTGTGCCGCCTGGCGGCCGGCTACATGGCGCGCGGCAGCCGCTTCGCGCGTGAGCTGTGCCGTTTGTGCGCCGAAGTCTGCGCGGCTTGTGCGGAGGAGTGCGGCAAGCACGATGCCGACCATTGCCAGCAGTGCGCCGCCGCTTGCCGGCGCTGCGCCGAGGCCTGCCGCGCGATGGCTGCCTGAATCTGCACGTAGGGTGGAGTCCTGACTCCACGCGTTCGCTCCGTTTGTTCAGGGGTATCGCCAAGCTTGGACTTCGTTCGTGAGGTGAGGCGCCGGTGTGCGCGCGGTGAAAACGCGTGGAGTCAGGACTCCACCCTACAGGTACGAGGGCGCGACCCCGATCAATTCGCGCCGACGGCCAGCGGCTCGTCGCCCGCCTCGCGGCGGGTGACGTGCAGGATCGACATGTCGAAGTGATAGGACATGGCCGACACCGCGCCCATCGCATCGCCGGCGCAGATGCGGTCGACCACGGCTTCGTGGGCGTCGATCACGCGAATCAGCTCGCTCTCGCTGCGGCGGTCGTCGAAGTGGATGGCCGAGGAAGCTTCCACCGGCGTGCGCAGAGCCGCCAACAGGATGCTGTTGAGGGGATTGCCGCTCGCTTCCGCGATCACCGTGTGGATCGCGGTGTCGCAGGCCACGCGCCGCGCGTGGTCGGAACCGGCCGAGCGCATCTGCGCCACCAGCTCGCGCAGGGTCTTGCGCTGTTCCGGCGTGGCGTAGCGCGCGGCCAGCTGGGCGGTCTGCAATTCGATCGCGCGCCGGGTCTCGATCACGTGGGCCACGCTGACCTGGGAGGTCATCAGCGCATAGTCGAACACCTGCGCCAGCACGTGCGGGTCGATGGCTTTCAGGCGCGGCTTGCGTCCGCCCTCGATCTCGAGGATGCCGAGCGCCGCCAGCGTGCGGTAGGCTTCGCGCACGCTGCCGCGGCTGACCTTCAGCTCCAGGCCGATCTGCACTTCGCTCGGCACCGTGTCGCCCGGCCGCAGCTGGCGGTCGTTGACGAGGGCGAGCAGGTGGCGCGCCACCTGGGCCGACAGGGTGGGACGTTCGAGCGAAGGGAGCGGGGCGATCTGGTTCATCGGGTCAGCCTAAGTTTTATGTCGGCGACTGTCAAGCCGGCGTGTCCCCGTACACGCGGCCGATCCGACGCGAGAGCAGCCAGAAGAACAGGCCCGTGAACAGGTTGATCAGCGCGACGATGGTCATCGACAGGCGCAGGCCGCCGACGTCGCCGCCGGTCTGCAGCATGTCGCTGAGCACGCCCACGCAAAGCGGTCCCATGCCCTGGCCGATCACCACGCCGACGACGCCGATGATGGCGACTGCAGTGGCGCGCGCCTGCGGTGCCACCAGGTCTTGCACGGTGCCGAACACCGGACCGGCCAGGGTGCCGGCGACGCCGAAGGCGACGAACAGCAGGGCCATGGCGACGATCGGATTCGGCACGTAGAAGCTGCCGATCAGCGGGATCAGCACGCCCCAGCTCACCCAGGCCGAGTAGCGCGCGCCCCAGGTGCGCGAACCCTTGGCATAGCGCACGGTGAGCTGGCCGCCGACCAGGGCGCCGATGCCGCTGGCCAGGCCGATGCCCAGGCCCAGCCCGAGGCCGATCGCCATCGGCGTCATCTTGAAGGCGCGCTCGAAATAGCTGGGCAGCCAGGCCGCCACCGCGCCCGCCAGGCCGACGAAGGCAAAGGCGAATACCAGCATGAAGAAGCAGCGCAGGTCGCCCAGCTGGGTCCAGATGCTCTTGCCGAGCGTGCTTGGCGGCGGCTGGTCCACGCGCAGCGGCTCGCGCACGGTGAAGTGGAAGATCAGGGCCATGATCATGCCGGCCACGCCCAGCCAGATGAAGCCGAGGCGCCAGCCCACGGTCTGCACCAGGATGCCGCCGCCGAGCATTCCGCCCAGCATGCCGAGGTAGACGCCCGAGAAATGCGCCGCATAGGCGCGGCCGCGCAGGGCGCGCGGGTAGTAGTCGCCCAGCATCGAGTGGGTGGCCGGCACGCAGCCGGCTTCGCCCACGCCCACGCCGATGCGCGCCGCCAGCAGGAACATGAAGCTGGTCGCCATCCCGGACACGCCCGTCATCAGCGTCCAGACGGCGAAGCTGAGGAAGATGATCCACTTGCGGTTGCCGCGGTCGGCCATGCGCGCCAGCGGCACCGAGACCAGGCCGCCCAGCAGGGAAAAGGCCAGGCCCGTCATCAGGCCGAGCTGGGTATCGGTCAGCAGGAATTCCTTCTTGATCGGCTCCATGAACATGGAGATGACCACTTTGTCGACCGAGCACATGAAGCCGACTACGGCGAGCGCCACCAGCACGTAGGTGCGGTAGGCGTTGCTGATCGGTTTCTCGGCCGGGATCGCGGGCGTCGCCGGCAGGGTGCCGGGTTCAAAGGTATTCGTCATTGGTTTCATGCCGCGACCTCGGTGTTGTGTGTGTCGAAGCCGGCCGCCACCCACGCGTCCGCTTCGGTATTCATGAATCGGCGCAGGTCCTCGGCCCACAGCGCCGCATCGGCGCCGGAAGCGAAGTGGCCCTTTTCGCTGTCGAGTTCGACGTACGAAAAGCCGTCGGTGCCGGGCAGCTGCGCCACTTGCCGCGCCAGCGCCGGCGAAAACACTTCGTCGGTGCGCGAGAGGACGTACAGCACCGGCGCGCGAATCGTGTCGAGCTGGGCGCGCACGTCGAAGGCTTCGGCCGCGCGCATCAGCACCACCAGCGACATCGGATCGAACTCCGCCGCCCACTCGCGCGCCAGCAGCGCCACCTCGACCGCGCGCGCGGCCGGGTCGGGAATGCGCGGCGCCAGTTCGGCGTCGACGCCGTAGCGCGTCAGGGTCGCCGTGCGCATCGCGGTCAGCTTGGCGAACATGGCCTGGCGCTCGCCCGCGCACCAGGCCGGCCAGCCCGGATCGGCGGACAGGTCGGCCAGGACCGCGTCCGCCATGCCCGGCGCGCCTGGATGCCAGGGTGCGCCGACGGCGGCCACGACGCGCTCGACCATCTCCGGGTACTGCACCGCCCACTGGAAGGACTGGTAGGCGCCGAAGGAGGGGCCGGTCACGGCGGCGAGCTTCCTCACGCCGAGGGCGTCGAGCAGCGCCTTCTGCGCCGCCACGATGTCGGCCACCGTCAGGTCCGGGAATGCCGTGCCGTAGCGCGCGCCGGTGCCTGGGTCGATGCTGCCCGGCCCGGTCGAGCCGTAGCTCGATCCGATCATGTTCGGGCAGACGACGAAGTGGCGATCCGTGTCGATCGGCTTGCCCGGACCGACCAGTTCCGCCCACGAGCCTTCGGCGACGTTGGCGCCGGATTCGAGCATCGTGGGGCCGGTGGTATAGCCGTGCAGGACCAGCACCGCGTTGCTGCCGTCCGCGTTCAGCCGGCCCATGCTGCGGTAGGCGGTTGTCGGCTCAGCCAGCACCTTGCCGCTGGCAAGGCGCAGGTCCGGGCCCGTAAAGGTATGAAGCTCACTCATGGCTGCCTCGATCAGAAGCGGTAGCTCAGGTCGGCGCCGATGGTGCGCGGCGCGATCACGCCGGCGCCGAAGGGACTGCCCGCCGGCGTCAGGCTTTGCGACTTGAGGAAGGTGATGCCGTCGCTGTTGTTCAGGTTCTTGGCGTAGACCGCGAGGCGCCAGTTGGCGTTCTCGATGCCGCCCGACAGGTTCAGCGTCGTGTAGGCCGGCACGTCGCGCACGGCGCGCTCGCTGAAGTCGGAGCGGCGCTCGCCCGTGTGGTTGACCGTGCCGCCGGCGTAGGCGGCCCAGCCCGAACCCACCGACCAGCGGTAGTTGGCGCCGATCGAGGCGGTCAGCTTCGGCACGAAGGGCAGGCGGTCGCCATCGAGGCCGCCGGCGGCCGGCGCGTCTTCGCTCAGGGTGGCGTCGGTGTAGCCGAGCGCGCCGCGCAGCGACAGGCCGGCCAGCGGGAAGTAGGACAGCGCCAGTTCCGCGCCGCGGCTGGTGGCCGCGCCGCCGTTGACGATGAAGTTGAAGCCGGCGGCGCTGGTCTGGATCTGGATGTCCTTCCACTTGGTCGCGAACAGGGCCGCTTCCAGCGAGACGCGGCCGCCGTCCATCATCGACTTGTAGCCCAGCTCATAGCTGGTGAGCGTATCGGGTGCGAAGGTGAAGGGCGCGTTGGTCAGGCCGGTCGGCGGCACGGCGTTCGGGCCGCCCGGACGGAAGCCGGTCGCGACGCGCGCATACAGCGCGTCGTTCTCGGACGGCTTGTAGCGGGCGCTGGCCAGATAAGTGGTCTTGCGCTCGGTGGAGCCGGCGTTGATCAGCACCGGCGCCGGGCCGACCAGCAGGCCGCTGTAGTCCTGGGCATAGACCTGGTCGTCCTTGCCGTGGCGGATGCCGGCCATCAGGTCGACCTGCGGCGTGAGCGCATAGGTGGCGTTGGCGAAGACCGAGTATTCCTTGTAGCTGGTGTCGATCGAGGCCTTCACGATGGACGGGAGCAGGTAGGCCGCGCCGGTGGTGGTCGAGAAGGTCGAGAAGCCGGGGATGCGATTGGTGTTGTCTTCCTTGGTGTAGTAGACGCCGGCTTCGTAATCGAGCTTGTCGTCCAGGGCTTTCGAGCGCAGGCGCAGTTCCTGCGACACGCGGTGGGTGCTCGTGCCCTGGGCATAGCCGATGCCGAGGTCCGGAATGCGGAAGGCGGCCCCGAGCGCGACGCCGTAGCCGAAGCTGCCGTCCAGGCCCTGCGAGGCGTCGACGTCCTGTACCGTGGTCGAGGACACCAGGTCGAAGTTGCCGAGGCGGCCGTTGAGGGTGAGGTTGACGACGTCGAGCTCGGCCGAGGACAGCTCTTCGGTGAAGCGGCGCTGTTTCAGCTCGCCGTAGAGCGGCGCCAGCGTGACCGGGTCGACGTCGACCAGGCCGTTGCCCTGCGACTCGACCTTCTGGGTCAGCGCAAAGGCGGACAGCTTCCAGTCCGGGTTGATCATCCAGTTGAAGGCGATGCGGCCGCCCTTGACCTTGGCTTCGTTGACGTCTTCGCGGCCGCTTGTGCGGTCGATGTAGCCGGCGTCTGTGCGGCTGAAGGCCGACACGCGCAGCGCCATGTTCTGGTCGCCGAAGGGGACGTTGAGCGACGCGCGCGCGGTCTTGCCGTTGCCGCCGTCAGTGACGCTGTTGCCGCCCAGGGTGATGCTGCCGCGCAGTTTGCGGTAGTCCGGTGCGGAGGTCACGTAGCGCACCAGGCCGCCCATGGCGCCGGCGCCGTACAGGGTGCCCTGCGGACCCTTGAGCACTTCGACGCGCTGCAGGTCGGCCGGGTCGATGTCGGGCGTGACGGCGCTGCCGGCCGCGTAGGCGTTGACGGAGCCGATCGGCGCTTCGTCGATGTAGAAGGCGGTGGTCGACGCCGACTGGTTCACGCCGGTCGTGATGCCGCGCAGGGCCACCTGGGTGAAGCCCTGGCGGAAGGAGGACAGGGACATGCCCGGCACCTGCGCCACGTAGTCTTCCAGGCGCACCTTGCCGTCGCGCGTGAGCTGCTCGGTATTGACCGAGGTGACCGAGGCCGGCACGTCGAGCGCCGCCTGCTCGCGCTTTTGCGCGGTGACGATGACTTTCTCGATGCGTTCTTCGGTGTTGGCCTGCTGGGCCTCGGCCTGCGCCGAAAGCGAGGCGAAGGCGCACAGGAGCGAGGCGGCGGTGGCGGTGGCGGTACGGGCGAAGCGAGGTGCGTGGTACATATGTGTCTCCAAGTTTTTATGGATTTTGTGTTTTATTGTGTACTGCGGGTGCTGCGGTTTTTTTAGCTGAAAATCTTCCCTGGGTTCAGAATCCCTTTCGGGTCCCAGGCCTGTTTGATCGCATGCATCAGGTCGACGACCTCGCTGCCGTATTCGAGCAGCAGCTTGGACTTCTTGCCCATGCCGATGCCATGTTCGCCGGTGCAGGTGCCGCCGACCGACAGCGCGTGCTCGATCATCGAGGCATACACGCGGTCGACCGCCGCGTGTTCTTCCGGCTGGTCCGGCATCGGCATGAACAGCACGTGGAAGTTGCCGTCGCCGACGTGGCCGAGGATCGGTGCGACCAGGCCTTCGGCGTCGATCAGGGCGCGCGCCTGGGCGACGCTGCCTGCCAGCGCCGACATCGGTACGCAGATGTCGGCCACCACGCTCACGCAGCCCGGACGCAGGGCGAGCGCTGCAAAGTAAGCCAGGTGGCGCGCATGCCACAGGCGCGAGCGGTCTTCGGGGCGGGTCGCCCATTCGAAATTGGTGCCGCCATGGCCGGCCGTGACTTCCTGGGCCAGCTCGGCCTGTTCCTTCACCGCCAGCGGCGTGCCGTGGAATTCGAGGAAGAGGGTGGGCAGCTCGGCCAGGCCCAGTTGCGAGTGCAGATTACAGGCGCGCACTTGCGTCTCGTCGAGGAATTCGATGCGTGCGAAAGGCACGCCCGACATCGACAGCTCGGTCACCGCATCGACGGCTGCTTCCAGGGTCGGGAAGGCGCAGCTGGCGGCCGCCACTTCGGTCGGCAGCGGGTGCAGGCGCAGCGTGATCTCGGTGATGACGCCGAGCGTGCCTTCGGAACCCGTCATCAGGTGCACCAGGTCGTAGCCGGCCGAGGACTTGCGGGCACGCGTGCCGAGTTTGACCAGACGGCCATCGGCCAGCGCCACTTCCAGCGCCTCGACGTTGTGCGCCATCGATCCGTAGCGCAGGGTGGTGGTGCCGGACGCGCGGGTCGAGACCATGCCGCCGATGGTGGCGTTGGCGCCCGGATCGACCGGGAAGAACAGGCCGGTGCCTTTCAAATGACCGTTCAGCGCCTCGCGCGTGATGCCCGGCTGGACGATGCAGTCGCTGTCTTCCGGATTGATCGCAATGACCGCGTCCATGCGCGACATGTCGATGCAGACGCCGCCGTGCGGCGCGCTGACGTGGCCCTCGAGCGAGCTGCCGGCGCCGAACGCGATCACCGGCACGCGGTGTTCGTTGCACAGGGCAAGGATGGCGCAGACTTCCTGCTTGTCGAGCGGCCAGACGACGACGTCGGGTGCCAAGCTGGTGGCCAGGCCTTCGCCGCGCGCATGCTGCTCGCGGACGGCGCGGGCCAGGCTGACGCGGTCTTTCAATAAGTCCTGCAGGGGAGCGATCACGGCCTCGACGGGGCCGAAGCTGGAAAGGGGATGTCTCGAAGTCATTTTAATTATCCTTGTTGGCAAGGTGTCTCAGTGCGTCCGAGAATACGCCCGGCTTTTTAACCTGTCAAACATGTTGTATAGGATCTGTGGCGGGAATGGCCTATCTGTCCGGGTATCGCCGCAACGAGCATAGACCTGTATGATATGTTTACACGATAAAAATGGAGACATCGATGGACCAGCCAGCCGTCATCCTGATCCACGGCGCCACGCTCAACGGCCGCTCGTGGGATCCCGTCCGCCGCCTGATCGACCCGCGCCTGCGCGTGCTCGCGCCCGACCTGCCGGGCCACGGCGCGCGCCAGCACGAGACTTATACGCTCGAGGGCGGCGTCGAGACCGTGCTGGCCGCGGCCCGTACGCTGGGCGACGCGCCCTTCATCCTGGCCGGCGATTCGCTCGGCAGCTACACCGCACAAGCCGCCGCCGCGCGCCTGCCGCAGGATCGTTTGATGGGACTGGTGCTGGGCGGCGCCAGCCACGAGTTCCGGGGCGCGCCGACTTATGCCTACCGCGCCAAGGCGCTGATGTTCCGGGTGCTGATTGCCTTGATGGGCGAACGCAAGCTCGTCGAGGGCAAGATCCCGGGCGTGCTGAGCGAGGTGGGAATGAATGGCGAGGATGCCGGCGCGACGCTGGCGGCGGGCGTCAGCCTGAAGGCCTTCCCGCAGGCCGTGCGCGCTCTGACCGGCCAGGACTTTCGCGGCATGCTGGCGCAGATTACGCAGCCGACGCTGTTCATCAACGGGGATATCGACAAGCCGCATGTGCGCGGCGAAGCGGATTACGTTGCCGCCGCCCGCAATGCCCGGATCGAACGGTTTGCGGACTGCCCCCACGGCGTCAGCCTGCACCGCGCGCGCGACTATGCACGCCTGCTGAATGGCTTCGCGGAGCAGGTCCTGCCGCTGGCGGAGCGGCGGCAGGAAGCTTCCTGAGGGCGCCTACGTAAAACTCAGGCCGCCGCAGCCTGGCGCCCCTGGAGTTCCTTGTTGACTTGCGTGACCAGGAACGCGGCCACGAGGGTGGTGCCGACGACCACGTAGCCGACGTGCGGAAAGCCTTGCAGCTTGCCGTTTGCACCGGTGCTGACGAGGTGACCGGCGATGATGGCGGCCAGGCCCCCGGACAATTGCTGCAGCGACGCGCTGATTGCATTGAACGAGCCGCGCATATGCTGCTCGGGAACCGATGCCGCCAGGGCCTGGTACGGAATCATGCGCGAGAAAATGCCGAGGAACATGACAACATTCACGGCGATCACGACCGGCAAGGGTACAGGCGGCAGGTGCGTGTAGGTCAGCACCATGACGATCGTCACCGCGGTGCCGAAATAAAACACAGGCATCTTGCCGAATCTGTCGGCCAGTTTGCCGATCAGCGGACCCACGAAAATCGTGCACAGCCCCGTGATCAGATAAATCGTCGGCAGGCGGTCCAGGCCAATGCCAAGGTTGTTGACGGTGAACACGCTACTGAATGGCATGAGCATGAAGCCGCCGGTGGCGAGCAGGCACGTGGTGGCCAGCGCAGGCAGGTGGCGCCGATCGGTCACGGTGGCGACCAGGTGCTGCAATGCGTTCGAGCGCGACTGCCCTTCCAGGTGAGCGTCAACCGGCTGGAGGCGCCAGGCGAGCACGACGCCGCCAATGGCGCCGATGCCGACGATGAGGAAAAACGGTGCATGCCAGCTGAAATGGTTCGACAAATACAGCGCGACCGGGATGCCCATCACCTGGCTTGCGGCGAACGCGGTCTGGATGATGCCCATCACGCGGCCGCGCAGATTCGGCGCAAACAGGTCGGTCGCAATGGCCAGCAACACGGAGCCGATCACGCCGCCGAAGAGGCCGGTGACGATGCGCGCCGCCAGCATCGCTTCGAATGAGCGCGCCAGGCCGCACCACAGCGTGCCGCATAGAAAACCGGCATAGAAGAACAACAGCAGCTTCTTGCGGTCGAAGCGGTCGGCAAAGCCTGCCGCCAGCAAGCCGGACAGGCCGGCACTGAACGCATACGCCGACACCACGATGCCGAAGCGTGCCGGCGAAATGCCGAGCGACGGCATGATCACGGCGCCGAGCGGCGACATCACCATGAAGTCGAGGATGACGGCGAACTGCAGAAAGGCGAGCAGGCCGGCCACGAACTTCTGGTAGCCGGTGAACGGGACGGTGGCGGTGTTAGCGGTTTTCTTGTCGAGGGCGAGCATGAAGTTCCTGGTTGACGTGAGCGGCCCCTGCGCGCGACGACACGGGGCTATACCGCAATATACTGAAATTCGGCTTTTTGCTCATTTGCTGGCGTACGTTGGCGGCCAAAGAACAGATTTTTGGGCGAACTCGATTTCCGCTAACGACCCGAAGCGGACCTCAGCCTAGTTCCGCCGCCTCGACTGACGCGACAGTTATGCCCGCGCTGATGAGCACTGCAACGATAGCTTGCCCAAGACGTTGCACCTCAGCGTTGTGAGAAACACCTTTGAACCGTTGTCTGATTGAGGTGTGCGGTCGAATAAAGACGGACCATTGAATTGGCACACCGCGATACCCTTCGCCTTCCTCAGCCATGCTGGAACAACCGATAGTGAATTCCACCTCTGCTGGATTCGAATATTCGATCATCCAGCCCCAGTCTTCCCCAAGAGGATAGCCCGTGACTATGCCTTCACTAGCAAGCATCTTGGAAAGCCAAAAAGCTAGCTCAAAGCCATACACTCCGGGATTGCCCTGGCATTCCTCAGGGAGGGATGGAAGAAATTCTGACGAGGTAAATTCAATGCGCCACATGTAATGTGTTCACCTAACGATAGATAAGGGTGTACGCCAGATGCTGACTGCCTTCAGGCGCCAGAACTCTCCACTCCGCTTAACGAGCAGATTTATGTCCGCTCCTGGCCGATGGCAGACTTCCAGAATGGCTCAGTGTACGAGCTCGTTCCCATCGCAGCAAGAAGCGGTTTTTGTCAGACGCTACTAGCCTCACACCGGCGGATAGGTCAGCGCCAGCGCGCGTGCATGCGCGGCGCGCACGGCGCTTGTCACCCTCTCCGAATTCGCCAGATCACCCCAGATGGTAGGCTCGGCGCAGAAGGCCGCCACCACGTCGCGGCTGCAGCACACGCGCCGCAGCAGTTCCGCATCCAGAGCCGCATCGCGGTAATCGGCGCGGGCCAGGCCGGCCTGCCAGCGGCACAGGAAGGCGAGGAACAGGGCCGGCAGGACCGCGACGGCGTCCAGCGGCAGGCCGCACGCGACGCGTTCGCGGATGGTCGGCACGATGAAGCCGGGCAGCTTGGCCAGGCTGTCGGCCAGCACGCGGTCGATGGTGTCGCGGACCGCGTCGCCGGCGAAGCGCTCGATGACGGTGTCGCGATAGGCTTCCAGGTCGACCGGGCTCGGACGCAGGCAGTCGAACACGGCGTGCGTCACGTAGTCGTGCACCAGCGTGCGAATGCGCGCGTCGCGCATGCCTTCATGAATATAGCGGTAGCCCGCCAGCGCGCCGGCCCAGGCGATGCAGCTGTGGCTTGCGTTCAGGATGCGGATCTTGGCTTCCTCGTAGGGCGCGACGTCGGCCACCAGTTCGGCGCCGGCGTCTTCCCAGCGTGGTCGGCCGTTGCAGAAGTCGTCCTCGATCACCCATTGGAGGAAGGATTCGCTGCTCACGGCTGCAGCATCGTCGCGGCCCGTTGCGGCCAGCACGCGGGTGCGCACCTCGGGACCGGCGCGCGGTGTGATGCGGTCCACCATCGAGTTCGGGAAGCGCGTATGCTCGCCGGTCCAGGCCAGCAGCCCGGGGTCGTCCGCCAGCGCGAGGAAGGCCGCGAGTCCCGCGCGTACGCGCTCGCCGTTGTGGCGCAGGTTGTCGCAGCACAGCAGGGTAAGCGGGCCGGCCTTGGCGGCGCGGCGAGCGCGCAGGATGGCCGTCAGCACGCCGTAGATCGTGCTGCCCGCTTCGTTGCGGCCTGCGGCGTCCAGGCCGGCCTGCAGCTCGGGCAGCGTCGGGTCGAGACGGCCGTCGGCGCTCAAACAGTAGCCGGCTTCGGTGACGGTGAACGAGACGATGCGCGTGCGCGAGTCGGCGCCCGCCGCAATCACCGCGGCGAGATCGGACGTGTAGGGCAGCACCTGCGCGATGGCCTCGATCCTGCGGTAGGCGTGGGCGCCGGCAGGGCTGATCGTCTCGAGCGTGTAGGCGCAGCCCTGTTCGATCAGCGCGGCGCTGACGTCGAGCGGGTCGGGTCGGATGTTGGCGGCGACGATGCGCCAGTCTTTCTGGCCGCGCTCGATCAGCTCTTGCAGGCAGGCCGCCTGGTGGGCGCGATGGAAGGCGCCCAGCCCCAGGTGGAGGATGAGGTTGTCAGGGATGTGCATGATCCTGTTGGATAGGTAAGATGGCTGTTCTTGTGATTTAGAGCAATTTCTGCCAATCTTATAGCAACCTGTATGACAGGTCATAATTATCAGATGCTCGTGTGGTAAATACGAGCCATACGGAGACTGACCATGCAAGAGAATCCCCTGTACGCCATCCTGCGCGAGCACATGCCCGGCATGCCCGAGCGCGACCTTCCTCGCTTCGCGGCCAGCCTGAGCGTCGACGAACCCTATGTGGCACCGGTGGTCGCGCCGAGCGTGCCGGCGGGCCGCATGACCCAGGCGCGCCATCGCTCGGGGCAGGTCTATCCCGGCGTCGAACGCAATTACACGCTGTACGTGCCGCAGCAGTACGAGGAGGGGATGGAGGCGGCCCTGATGGTGTTCCAGGACGGTGCCCGCTATCTCGGCCCGGAGGCGAACGCGGCGCGCGTGCTCGATGCGCTGATCGAGGACGGCAGCATGCCGGTCACGATCGCGCTGTTTGTGGAACCCGGCGAGCAGGGGCCGGGGCTGCCGGTGTATGGGGGAGGCGGCAACCGCAGCGTCGAATACGACGCCACGGGTCCGGACTATGTGCGCTTCCTGCTGGAGGAACTGCTGCCGCAGGCCCTGGAAGGCTACCGGATCTCAGGCGATCCGGCGCGGCGCGCGATCGCGGGCATCAGTTCGGGCGGGCAGTGCGCGTTCAATGCGGCCTGGGAGCGGCCGGACGCATTCGGCAAGGTGCTGACGCATTGCGGCAGTTTTGTCGATATCCGCGGTGGGCACGTCTGGGCGGAGCGGATCCGGCGCGAGGAGGTGAAAGCGTTGCGGGTGTTCCTGCAAAGCGGAGAACACGATCTCGATATCTTGTACGGGAACTGGCTGCTGGCGAATCGGGAGATGGCGTCGGCGCTGGCCTATCGTGGCTACGATCACTGGCTGGTGACGGGGGAGGGTGGGCACTCGCTGAAGCATGGCGGGGCCATGCTGGCCGAGACGCTGCGTTGGTTGTGGCGGGAGTAATCTAAACGTAGGGTGGAGCGGGCGGCGAACCGCTCCCGACTCCACGCGTTAACTGTGGTCAGTGACTGCGCCATTACGCACGCATCGCAAACGCGTGGGCTCGGAGAGCCCACCCTACGTTAAGAACCCTTGTCGAGATTACCCAATGCCCGCGCCAGGAAGCCCGCGAACTGCGCCATCTCCGCCTTCGTGAAATCCGAAAACGCACAGCTCAGTTTCGTGGACACCTCGGGCAGCACGCCTTCGAGCAGGGCGCGTCCCTGCGCGGTGAGGGTGATGGTCACGCTGCGGCGGTCGCCCGCGCGCGTGCCCCGCGTGATCAAGCCGCGCGCGGCGAGGTCGTCGCAGACGCGCGTCAGGTTGGCCGGTTTTTCGTGGCAGGCCTCGCTCAACTCGGATGCGGTCGAGGTTTCGTCGGGGCTGCCGTACAGGATCGCCAGCACGATGTAGCCGGTGTCGGCCAGGTCGTGCGGCTTGAGCGCGGCGTTGGTGCGGTCGCGCAGGCGCTTTTGCAGGTGGTGATTGAGGCGCACCAGCAGGATCGGTTCGTACGGAAAATCAGGCACCCGCGCCTGGATATTGCGTAATCGTTTTTCCGTCGGCTCGAAATCGCTCATGAACGCTCCCGCTAAGTAATAACAAATTGTAACCGTGTCGGCTGCTTAGCGGTAGAGCTTCAGCGCAGGCAGCCGCCCGCGCTGCTTACTGATTCTACTTATTGAACCGAATCGCCGCCCTTGACGGTGCCCTGCGAGGCGTCGGTCATCAGGGCGACAGCCGGCTTGGCGACGGCGGCTGGACGTGCCGCAGGCGCGCTGGCGCGGTTCTCCAGTTCGGGATGGCCGTCGCTCATCAGCGCGACCGGCGTTGCCGTGTCGGCGCCGCGTGCGGCGACGTTTTGAACGCCTTCATTGTCCAGATGACCATCGGTCATCACGACGCCGGCCGGATTGGCGATCTTGACCCAGTTCGGATACACGTAGTCGGCTTCCGACGGCGGATAGTTGCCGCTCTGTTTAGCCTGTTCGAGTTCGGCGACGACGCGGGCGCGGACCGGATCGGCCGATGCGGGCGCGGCGCTGGCGCTGCCGGCAACGAGGGAAACGAGGAGGGCGGGAATGAGGTATTTGGCGGACATGGAAGACTCCTGAGGTCGTAAATGGGCGCAGGAATTTGCGCGATGAATCTATTTTACTCCTGAATAGTTCATTTGTGTAGTACATGCGCGTTTTTCTGCGCACCCCGACCGTGTGGCCACTCTTGCAAGTGTCCCGATATAATGCGCGCAGGGTGCCGTACCGCTCAGGTACGGCAGGATTGCGCTGGTCGGGCCGCCATGCGCCGATCCTGCGTCCGGAGACCACCATGCGCATCCAGCGACAACTCTCGAATACCTTCAAACGCTTCTTCGAATCCGGCAAGGCCGGCGGCATCGTTCTCATCTTCTGCACGCTGGCCTCGCTGGCGCTCGCCAATTCGCCGGCAGGCGAGGCATACCTGGGCTTCTGGCGCCTGCATGTGGCGGGCCTGAGCGTCGAGCACTGGATCAACGACGCCCTGATGGCGGTGTTCTTCCTGCTGATCGGCCTCGAACTCGAGCGCGAGCTGTACAACGGCGAGCTGTCCGACCTCCGCAATGCCATGCTGCCGGTGCTGGCGGCGGCGGGCGGCATCGCCGTGCCCGCCCTGATCCATTTCGGCCTGAACGGCGGCACGCCGACCCAGGCCGGCGTCGGCATCCCGATGGCCACCGACATCGCCTTCGCGCTCGGCGTGCTGGCCCTGCTCGGCAACCGGGTGCCGGCCTCGCTCAAGATCTTCCTGACCGCCCTGGCGGTGATGGACGACCTCGGCGCGATCATCGTCATCGCCGTGTTCTATACCGCGGAACTCTCCTTTGCCTACCTGCTGGGCGCGCTGGCCGTGTTCGGGGTGCTGCTGGCGATGAACCGCATCGGGCGCGTCATGGCCTTGCTGCCTTACCTGCTGGGCGGCGCCCTGATGTGGTTCCTGATGCTGAAATCCGGCGTGCACGCGACGATCGCCGGCGTGCTGCTCGCCTTCGCGATCCCATATTCGGCGAAGGAAGACGATGCCGAATCGCCGTCGCACCGGCTCGAACATGCGCTGCACAAGCCGGCCGCCTTCCTGATCCTGCCGCTCTTCGCGCTGGCCAATACCGGCATCGTGATCGGCGCCGGCTGGGCCGGCGAGCTGCTCACCCTCAACAGCCTCGGCATCGTGCTCGGGCTGGTCGCCGGCAAGCCGGCCGGCATCGTCCTGTTCAGCTGGCTGGCCGTGAAGGCCGGCCTGTGCCGCCTGCCGCTCGACCTGGCCTGGCGCCACGTGCTGGGTGCGGGCCTGCTCGGCGGGATCGGCTTCACGATGTCGATCTTCATCACCAACCTGGCCTTCGCCGGCCAGCCGGCAACGGTCGACGCCTCGAAGATGGCCATCCTGTGCGCGTCGCTGGTGGCGGGCCTGATCGGCTTCGCCTGGCTCAAGCTGATGGGGGCGCCGCTCGCTTCCGATCCCGACCTCGATACGATGGACTTCGAGGAGGAGCCGGAGTGATGCGCCTGCAAGGACGCGGCCGATGAAGGCCATCATCCATCCGGCCCGGGCCGTGGCCCTGGCCTTCCTGGCGGCGATCCTGCTCGGAACGCTGCTGCTGATGCTGCCCCAGGCAAGCAGCAGCGGCCTGTCCGCGCCGCCGGGCGTGGCCTTCTTCACCGCCGTCTCCGCCGTGTGCGTGACCGGCATGGCCGTGGTCGATACCGGCACCTACTGGACGGGCTTCGGGCAGGGCGCGATCATGCTGCTGTTCCAGCTCGGCGGCTTCGGCATGATGACGGCGGCCACCCTGCTCGGCCTGATGGTGAACCGCTCGACGCGCCTGCGCACGCGCCTGATGACCCAGACCGAGACGCGTTCGATCGGCCTGGGCGATGTGTCCAGCGTGGCGCGGGTGGTGCTGGTCGCCTCGCTCGTCTCGCAGGCGGTGCTGGCCGCGATCCTGGCCGTGCGCCTGCGCCTTGGACACGGCCTGGAATGGGAGGAGGCCGGCTGGTCGGGACTCTTTCACGCCGCATCGGCCTTCAACAATGCAGGCTTCTCGATCCATGCCGACAGCCTGACCCGCTATGCGGGCGACGCCTTGGTGCTGGTGCCGCTGATGCTGGCGATCGTCATCGGCGGCATCGGCTTCCCGGTCCTGCACGACCTGCGCCTGCGCTGGCACGATCCGCGCCACTGGTCGCTGCACACCAAGCTGACGCTGGCCGGGACCGGGGTGCTGCTGCTGCTCGGCTTCGGCGCCGTGCTGCTGTTCGAGTGGGACAACGCGCGCACCCTCGGCCCCTTCGACGCGGCGCGCAAGCTCCTCAACAGCCTGTTCATGTCGGTGTCGGCGCGCACGGCGGGCTTCAATACGGTCGATATCGGCGCCCTGACGCACGAGACCTGGGCCTTGCACTACCTGCTCATGTTCATCGGCGGCGGCAGCGCCGGCACGGCCGGCGGCGTCAAGGTCGGGACCGTCGCCGTGCTGTTCCTGCTGGTGCTGGCCGAGGCGCGCGGCCACACCGACACCGAAGCCTTCGGACGCCGCGTCGGCGCGCCGGCCCAGCGCCAGGCGATTACCGTGCTGGTGCTGGGCAGCGTGCTGGTCGCACTGGGCACCTTGTCCCTGCTGCGCCTGACCGATTTCCCGACCGACCAGGTCATCTTCGAAGTGATCGCCGCCTTCGGCTCGGCCGGCCTGTCGACCGGCATCACGCCGCAGCTGCCGCCCGCCGGCCAGCTGGTGCTGGCGCTGCTGATGTTCTTCGGCCGGGTCGGCACGATCACGCTCGCCACCTCGCTCGTGCTGGGCGAGCGGCGCATGCCTTACCGTTATCCCGAGGAGCATCCAATTGTTGGGTAGAATTTTTACGGAACAGTTCGCCTTTTCCGCCGGCGACAGCGTCGTCGTCATCGGCATGGGCCGCTTCGGCGGCGCCGTCGCGCAGTCGCTGATGCGGCTCGGGCACGACGTGATGGGGATCGACCACAAGGAAGACCTGGTGCAGTTCTGGGGCGATCGCCTGACCCACGCGGTGCAGGCCGATTCGACCAACGAGAACACCATGCTGCAGCTGGGCGTGGCCGACTTCTCGCACGCGATCGTCGCCATCGGCTCCGACCTGGCGGCCAGCCTGATGACCCTGATGGTGCTGACGGAACTGGGCATCAAGGACATCTGGGTCAAGGCGATGTCGCCCGAGCACGGCCAGATCGCCCAGCGCATCGGCGCCCACCACGTGATCTACCCGGAAGCGGACATGGGCGAACGTGTCGCCCACCTGATCACGGGCCGTATGATGGACTTCATCGAATTCGAGGACGGCTTCGCGATCGCCAAGATCAACGCGCCGGCCGACACCCACAACCAGACCCTGGCCGAGGCCCACGTGCGCTCGCGCCACGGCGTCACCATCGTCGGCGTCAAGCGTCCGAACGAGGACTTCCAGCATGCGCTGCCCGAGACGCGCATCCTGCCGGCCGACGTCCTGATCGTCTCCGGACCGACCCGCAAGATCGAGCTCTTCGCGAGCGGGGCGGGGCGCAGGAAAGGGCGCTAGGGCAGGGCGCTAGGGCAGAGCGCCGCCGCGTGCATCGTAGCGGCATGCCGAAATCTGCATTTGTACAAATGTATTGCCCATGATACAATTTTGACCTGTCGGCGCCGCGTGGCGCCTGCCCGGACGCGTCCGCCCCCGGCGCGCTCCTTTTCCTCCTGGCAAACGGCTAGCGTCGGGTTACTACCTGCTTGCCGTTTGTGTTCGCCTTGTGCGGCCATGCGCCGCACGCCACCAGGCCGGCGCCGCCGCGCCGGACGCATCGCTCTGAAAGGACGAAGACGATGACTGCAGCAGTACCTCCGCATCGGGCCACCCGCCCGCAACCCCACAAATTCGTACTCGCCACGGATCTCGACGGCACGCTGCTGGCCGGCAGCCTCGCCGCGCGGCGCCGCGTGCGTTCGCTGTTCTCCGCAGCGAACGAGGGCGCCTGCCTGGTGTTCGTCACCGGCCGCGCCATCGAATCGATCCTGCCGCTGCTGAGCGACCCGACGATTCCGGCGCCCGACTACATCATCGCCGACGTCGGCGCCACCATCGTCGACCGCGAGCTGCGCCCGGTCGGCAGCCTGCAGCAGGAGATCGCCGCGCGCTGGCCCGGCTCGCAGGCGGTGTTGAGGGCGCTGGCCGGCTTTCCCGGCCTGACGCGCCAGAGCGTGCCACAGGAGCGGCGCTGTTCCTTCCTGGCGGGCGAGGGCGCCGTCACGCCGGCCCTGCGCACGGCCGTCGACGCCCTCGGCTGCGACCTGCTGCTGTCGGCCGGCTGCTACCTCGACGTGCTGCCGCGCGGCGTCGGCAAGGGCGCGGCCGTGCTGGCGCTGGCCCAGGCCGTCGGGCTCGACCCTGCCAGCATCGTCGTCGCCGGCGACACCCTGAACGACCTGTCGATGTTCGAGACCGGCCTGCACGGCGTGGTGGTCGGCGGCGCTGAGCCGGCGCTGGTGGAGAGCGTGCGCAAACGTCCGCTCGTGCACATCGCGGCCGGCCCTGGCTGCGACGGCATCCTCGAGGGCCTGGCGCAGCACGGCGCGCTGCGCCCCGATGCCACGCCGATCAAGCCGCGCGCGGCCGCCACTCCCGGGCAGGCCGACCTGGTCATGGTCTACCATCGCCTGCCTTATGACGAAGTGGTCGAGGAGGGCGTCCTGCAGCGGCGCCGTCCGCGCAGCCCGAACGGCATCATCCCGACCCTGCTGCGCTTCTTCGCCGACGACCGGCCCGGCTCCTGGGTCGCCTGGACCGAGCAGCCGAGCCGCACGCCTGACGATTTCGAGGCCCGCGTGGCGGTCGACCCCGAACGCTACCCGCAGCTGCAGGCGGCGCGCATCGCGCTCACCCGCGAGGACATCGACATCTTCTACAAGAAGTTTTCGAAGGAAGCCTTCTGGCCGATCATCTTCTCCTTCCCCGACAAGGCCGTGTTCCGGCAAGACCACTGGGAACGCTACCTGGAGGTGAACCGACTGTTCGCGCAGCAGGTCGCGCGCGAGGCGGCCGAGGGCGCCGTGGTCTGGGTACACGACTACAACCTGTGGATGGTGCCGGCCTTCCTGCGCCCGCTGCGTCCCGACCTGCGCATCGCCTTCTTCCACCACACGGCCTTCCCGTCCAGCGACGTCTTCAACATCGTGCCCTGGCGGCGCGACATCGTCGGCAGCCTGCTGCAGTGCGATTACGTGGGCTTCCACATTCCGCGCTATGTCGAGAACTTCGTCGACGCGGTGCGTTCCTTCGCGCCGGTCGAGGTCCTCGGCAGCGCCCCGTGCGCGCCGCGCTTTCTCACTTATGGCTGTGCGCTCGGCGTCGACACTGTCACCACCGCGATCGAGGCGGGCGGGCGGCGCGTGGGCCTGGGCGCGCATCCAGTCGGCACCGACGTCGCGCTGATCGAAAAGCTGGTGTCGAACGAGGCCGTGCAGGTACAGGCCGCGGACTTGCGCGACTACCTGGGCGAGGCGACCGGCATCGTCTCGATCGAACGGCTCGACTACGTGAAGGGCACGCTGGAAAAGCTGCAGGCCTTCGAGCGCCTGCTGGAACGGCATCCCGAGCACATCGGCAAGGCGACCTTGCTGAACATCGTCACGCCGGCGGCGCCCGGCATGGAGATCTACGAAAGCCTGCGCGTCGAAGTGGACCGCGCGGTGGGCCGCATCAACGGCCGCTTCTCGACGCTCGACTGGGTACCGGTGCGCTACTTCTACCGCTCGCTGCCTTTCGAGGAAGTGGTGGCCCACTACGCCGCCTGCGACATCGCCTGGATCACGCCGCTGCGCGACGGCCTGAACCTGGTGGCCAAGGAATTCGTCGCCGCCAAGCGGGCCTCGAGCACCAACGGGGTGCTGATCCTGTCCGAGTTCGCCGGCGCCGCCGTCGAACTGCACGGCGCGCTGCTGACCAATCCCTACGACGCCAACGCGATGACCGCCGCGCTGCACCAGGCGCTGACCATGGGCGAGGACGAGCGCGCCTACCGAACGGCGCGCATGGCGATGATCGCCGCCGAGCACGACGTCGCGCGCTGGGGCGCCGACTTCCTGGAAGCCGTCGATGCGGCGACCCTGCCGCCGGCCGCGCTGCCGAAGGCGGCCTGAGCACACCAATACGAGAAAGGCTGAGTTGTGAATTACGTTGTATGGAATAACGACCTGGGCACCTGGCTGGTCGCCGCCACCATCGCGCTGGCCGTCTGCGTCGGCCTCGACGCCGTCAAGCGCATCCTGGTGCGCCGTCTGTCGGCTTACGCCGCGCGCACCGACACCTACATGGACGACCTGGCGCTGCGGGTGCTGTCGGCGACCCACGCCGTCTTCATCCTTGCCATGGGCCTGTACGCGGGCTCGCAGCTGCTCAACCTGAGCGAGCGCAGCGCCGCGCTGCTGGCGAAACTCGCGATCGCCGCGCTGCTGCTGCAGGCGGCGCGCTGGGGCGACGTCGGCGTGCACGGCTGGCTGCACTTCTACCGCATCCGGCGCAGCGCCGAGGACGCGGCCAGCACCACCTCGACCGCGGCCCTGGGTTTCGTCGCGCGCACCGCCCTGTGGCTGGTGATCGTGCTGATGATCCTCGATAACTTCGGCGTCAACATCACGACCCTGATCGCCAGCCTCGGGATCGGCGGTATCGCCGTCGCGCTGGCGCTGCAGAACATCCTGGGCGACCTGTTTTCCTCGCTCTCGATCGTGCTCGACAAGCCCTTCGTGGTGGGCGACTTCATCATCGTCGACGACGTCCTCGGCACCGTCGAATACGTGGGCCTGAAGACGACGCGCATCCGCTCGCTGGGCGGCGAGCAGGTGGTGTTTTCCAACAGCGACCTGCTCAAGAGCCGCATCCGCAACTACAAGCACATGCAGACGCGGCGCATCGTGTTCGGGATCGGGATTACTTACGCGGTTTCGAAAGAACAGCTGAAGAGCGTGCCGGCGATCCTGCGCGAGGCGGTCGAAGCCCAGCCGCAAGCGAAGTTCGACCGTGCCCACTTCAAGTCCTACAGCCCCTCGTCGATCGATTTCGAGGTGGTCTACTACGTGCAGACGGGCGACTACAACGTGTACATGGACGTCCAGCAGGAGATCAACCTGATCCTCTTCGAGCGCTTCGCCGAAGCCGGCATCGCCTTCGCCCAGCCGCGCCAGGTGGTGCAGCTGGCGGAAGCGGCACCGGCGGCGCTGCGGGCAGCCGAACCCGAGCAGGCGCCGCGGCGCGCGGCCTGAGTCAGCGCCGGCGCGGCGGCGCCATCAGCACCAGGCGCGCGCCCGGCGACTTGGTGCGCGTCACCAGCCAGGCCTGGGCGCGCTCGACCTCGGCCGGCTTGAGCGCCGTCTTGCAGGTGGCGCTCAGGGTCGGCACTTCCTCGGCCGGTTTCGCCTCCGGCGCGGCCACCAGCGCCCGGCCCATCAGCAGGTCGCCGCAGTGGGGGAACTGGGCGGCGAATTCGGCGGCGACGTCGGCCGCCGTCTGGCGCCAGCTGTCGTGCTTCGCCTTTTCCTGCGCCAGTTCCTGCTTCAGCTGAACGATGCTGCCGTCGCGCTCGCGCAGGCCCTGCTGGGTGTCGCGGAAGATGTCGGCCAGGATGTCGGCCTTCAGCAGGCCGACGTCGACCTTGCTGTCCTCGGCCTGGTGCACGACCAGGCTGGCGCCGGCCAGGCCGGCCTGCGGCAGGCGCTTGCCGATGGCGTCGATGGCCGATTGCGGCATGCGCGCGCCGATCAGGGTCAGTTCGATCTGGCGCCGCAGCGGATCGAGGCGGGTATCGACCACGTGGGTGGTGCCGGTGCCGAATTCCTGGCGCACGAACTGGCGCGCGCGGTTGCCGAACACCTCGTTGTCGACTAGCTGGATCGCGAGATAAATGCTGGGGAGCGCCGTCAGCAGCACCACTGCCAGCAGGGTGCGCTTGACGCGCTTCTCGACGCGCTGGTCGACGAACTTGCGGTGCGGCAGGCGCAGGTATTCGATCACGATCACCGTGGAGGCGGCGATGAAGACGCAGTTGATCGAGAAGAGGTAAAAGGCGCCGCCGAACATGCTCCAGTCGCCGTTGGCCAGTCCGTAGCCCGCCGTGCACAGCGGCGGCATCAGGGCGGTGGCGATCGCCACGCCCGGAATCACGTTCGATTTCTCCTTGCGCGTCATGCCGATGATGCCGGCCAGGCCGCCGGCCAGCGCGATCAGCACGTCCCACAGGGTCGGCGTGGTGCGCGCCAGCAGTTCGGACTGGGCTTCGTCGAGCGGCGTGAGCAGGAAGTACAGGGTCGACGCGGCCAAACTGATCGCCGCCGCGATGCCGAGGTTGACGAAGGAACGGCGCACCAGCGCGAAATCGAAGATGCCGATGCCGTAGCCGATGCCGACGATTGGCCCCATCAGCGGCGAGATCAGCATCGCACCGATGATCACGGCCGGCGAATTGATGTTCAGGCCGATCGAGGCGACGAAGATCGCGAACATCAGGATCCAGGGCGTCGCGCCGCGCAGCTCGACGCCGGCACGCAAGGTGCTGTCGATGACGTCGTCGTCGGCCTTGTCGTGCAGGAGGCTGAAGCGGTGGGCGAGGGTGGCTGGGGCCGCGGTGGGGAGGGCGGTCTCGGTGTCGTTGGTGCTCATGTGGATAGCCGGGCGGGCGCAAGGGAAGAAGCAGGAGCGCCATGATACCGAGTGAGCGTACATTTGGGCAAATGTGTTGTTTCTGATACAATTTCGCTTTCACTTACTGCTGAGCAGGCGAGTGTCATCACGAAGCATGCCGCCGCAGCTTCGCTGCCGCCGTTCCCACTGCCGGTTTCCATGGCGCCGCGCGCCCGGCCGGCCCGGTCATCCATTGCGCGCCCCGGTCCTCCGGTGCACCCCCCTGGCGGACGGTGCGGTTCATCGCGCGCGTCTCGCGCGGCCGCACGATCCGCGAATTCATCCTCGGCACCGTGCTGGCGCCGTCGCTGGCGGCCTTCGTCTGGTTCGCGATCTTCGGGGGCACCGCGCTCTACATGGAGATATGGCAGCACGTGCCGCTGGACGAAGCTGTCAGGGCGGACATCGCCACGGCCCTGTTCCGGATGTTCGACGCGATGCCCTTCGGGCAGATCATGTCGATCGTCGCGACCCTGCTGGTGGTGGTTTTTTTCGTCACCTCGGGCGACTCGGCGGTGCTGGTGCTGGGCATGATGAGCAGCGGCGGCGACCCGAATCCGCCGACGCGCACCAAGTTGATCTGGGGCGGCCTGATCGCCGGCATCGCCATCAGCCTGCTGCTGGCCGGTGGGCTGGACGCGCTGCAGACGGCGACCATCCTGTTCGCGCTGGTGATCGTGCTGATGGTGATTGCCCTGTGGCGCGCGCTGCGCGAGGACTGGGCCGCGGAGAACCGGCGCGAGCGCGATACCCGGCGCCGCTTGCGCGAGATGGCGGCGCGCCAGGCCGCCATCGATGCCTCCGCGCCGTAAGGTGGGCTCGGGGCGCCCACCCTACTTACTCCGATGTCGTGCTCGACGATCTCGATGGCGCGTATCACCGCGTGGGCGGAGGACCCGCCCACCGTTTTACTGGCAGCTGAAATTGGCGGCGTCTTCGATGCTGCCGCTCCCCTTGTAGCGCGCCACCTTCGGATAGGCGCACAGTGGACGCGTACGGTTCGCCGCCCAGCCGGCCGGCACGTCCGCATTCACGCCGCCCGCATTACCGGCGCCACGCGCGCTGGCCGTCACGCTGTCCGGCGCCTGCCCCTTCTCGACCCAGTTCACCAGCGGCGTCAGCATGTCGAACTGGTCGGTGGCCGGGCCGCCCGAGCAGTGGTTCATGCCGGGCACGCGGAAGAAGCGGGCGAAGTTCGAGGCATCACCGCTGTTGGCTGCGCGCAGCGACTCGTACCAACTCGTCGTGTCGTCGCTCGAGAAGATCGGGTCGCTGGTGCCGTGGTAGACCAGCATCTTGGCGCCGCGGTTCTTCAGCGTGCCGAGATTGCTCGCGTTCGGCGGCACCATGAAGGAGAGGGCATTCTCCGGATAAGTGGCGCTGGTGGCGTTGATGCGCGCGAGCAGCGCGTCCAGGTTGGCGTTCAGGACGTAGTCGCGGCCGTTGAAGGTCGCGCGGTCTTCCGGCGGCACTGACCAGATGAAGGCGGCCGCGCCCGAATCGCGGTCGATCGGCGAAGCGAACTTCCACGACGCCCAGCCGGCCGTGCCGAAGCCGGAATCGTACGGGAAGCTGGTGTAGATGGTCGTACCGCTTTCCGTTTTCGCGCCCGCGAACAGGCCGGCGATCTTGGTCTTCTGGTCCGCGCTCAGGCAAGTGCCGTCGCGCGCGCCCGTGCAGGTCGGCACGTCGCGGTTCAGGTCGAAGGCTTTCTGGCAGGCGCCCGTATCCTGTATCAGGCCATCGGCGCTGCCGTCGAGCGCATCGCATTTGCCCAGTACCGCATTCGACACCAGCGCGCGTTCGGCCTGGGTGAAGCCGGTCGTCAGGTCGCCCGGCGTCGAGGCCAGCGAGGCATAGGTCTTGCCGCCGGCGATGTTCGCGATCGCGGCCAGCGGCAGCCGGTAACCCGGGTTCCCGACCAGGAAGCCGTCGTACTGCTCGGCGTAGCGCGCCGCAGCCACCATCGCGTGGCGCCCGCCGTTCGAGCAGCCGCCGATGTACGAGCGGTCCGGCCCCTTGCCGTAGGCGGTCTGGATGATGTTCTTCGCCATCGGCGTCAGCTTGCCGACCGCCTGGTAGCCGTAGTCGACGCGCGCCTGCGGGTCGATGCCGAAGAAGGGCGTCGGCGCCTGGTGGCCGGCGTCGGAACTGATGACGGCAAAGCCCAGGTTCAGTGCATTCTCGAGCGGACCGCCGCCGCCCACCGGGCCGGTCGCGGTGACGACGCTGCCGTCGACGCCGCCGTTGGCCTGGTAGAAGAAGCGGCCGTTCCAATTGGTCGGCAGGCGCATCTCGAAGCCGATCGCATAGGCCTGGCCATCGACCGGGCTGGTGCGGCGCGCCAGCTGGCCGGTGACCAGGCAATGCTGGGCCACCGGCTTGCCGGCGATGCTCAAGGTGCCGGCCGGGACCGAGGTGGCGGCCGTGATCACGGCCTCGGGATAGCTGATGCGGGTGGCGAGGTCGGTGCAGCTGGCGAGCGTGGCGCCGACGGCCGGAGCCAGCTGCGGCAGGCCGGGTGCCGGCTGCACCGGTGGCGGCGTCTCGACGACGGGATCGTCGTCGTTGTCGCTGCAGCCGGCGAGGGCGAGGATGGCCAGGGTAGCGGCGGTGAGTTTCAAGGTGTTCATGCGTGCGTACTCCTCTGCAAAGTAACAGATGAATGACAAAACGATGGAAGGGTGGTCCACATGCGGCTCCTTGCGAGCCGCATGGGACTATCTGTCGGTGAAGGCGGCGCTTAGTCCGGCATCACGTCCTTGAGGGTGCTGATCGGCTGGTTGACCAGCTTGCCGTTGACGCGCTTGACCTCGCGGATGTACATGTTCTGCACGATGTCGCGGGTCTTCGGGTCGATGCTGATCGGGCCGCGCGGGCTGTTCCACTTCATGCCGCTCAGCGTCTTGACCGCGGCTTCGCCGGTGACGTTGCCGTTCAGGCGCTTGACGGTCTCGTAGATCATGCCCATCGTGTCATAGGCCGCGACCGTGACGAAGGTTGGCGGCGGACGGTTCGGGTTCGCTTCCGCATACGCTTTCAGGAAGGTTTTGTTCGCTTCGTTGTCCAGCGCCGTCGAGTAGTTCAGCACAGTCACCGCGCCCAGGGCGCGTTCGCCCAGCGCTTCCAGGGTCGGCGTATCGCTCGTCATGTCGCCCACGCCGAGGAACTTGATGCCGGCCTTGTCCAGGCCCTTGTCGCTGTAGGCCTTCAGCAAGGCGGTGCCGTCTTCCACGCCCGGAGCGAAGAAGAACAGGGCGTCCGGCTTCTCGTCCTTGACGCGCTGGATGAAGGGGGAATAGTCGGGGTTGGCCAGCGGCGTGCGCGACGAGCCGATGATCTTGCCGCCGCCTTCGGTGAAGCCCTTGGCGAACAGCTTCTCGGCGTCGTGGCCGGTGCTGTAGTCGGAGACCAGCGAATACACCTTGCCGATCTTGTTCTGCGCGGTCCAGGTGCCGAAGGGCTCGGTCATCTGCTGCATCGTCATCGAGGTGCGCAGCATGTAGGGCGATTTTGCCGTGATGCCGGTGGTGACCGCGTTCATGACGATCATCGGCACCTTGCCTTGCGTGGCGACAGGGGCCACGGCCAGCGCGCTCGGGGTGAGCGAGAAGCCGACCAGGAAGTTGACCTTCTCGCGCCCGATCAGCTCCTGCGCCGCGCGCTTCGAGAGTTCGACGTTGCTGCCGCCGTCGTCGCGGTAGATCACCTGGATCTTCTTGCCGGCGACGGTGTCGCCGTTGAGCTTCATCCAGGTCTTGATGCCGTCCTCGAAGGGCTTGCCGATATTGACGAAGGGGCCGGTCAGGGCGGCGATGACGCCGATCTTGATCGTGTCCTGTGCATAGGCCTGGCCGCCCGCGAAGGGCAGGACGGCCACGGTCAGGCAGGCGAGGGTCTTCAGTTTCATGCTGTCTCCTTTTTAGGTTTTATGCTGCTCTTTATGCTGCAACTATCACGCTTGAATCCGTTCCGTCATACAGCGCCTCGACCAGGGCGGCGCGCCGGTTCAGCACCGCCGCCTGGTTGATCGAACCCTTGTCGGTCTGCTCGCGCGCATCGATCGAGGGCGGCTCACTCAAGAGCAGCATGCGCTCGACCCGGGTCGAAGAGCCGCTCGCGTTCACGTTCAGCGTCGCCAGCAGCTGCGTGAAGAAGGCGCGCACCGGTTCGCTCGCCAACACCTCGCTGGCCGGCGTCCCTGCCGGCAGCTTCGACAGCGCCAGGCAGTTGTCCATGCGCGGGAAGATCATCAGGCCGATCGCGTGGCGGTCCAGGCCCGTCACCACCGCGTCCTGCACATAGGGCGCGCCCTGGCTGATCACGCGCGCCCGCAGCGGGCCGACGCTGACAAAGGTGCCCGAGCTGAGCTTGAAGTCCTCGGCGATGCGCCCGTCGAACATGAAGCCCAGTTTCGGTTTGTTCCCGTCGACGAAGCGCAACGCATCGCCGGTGCAGTAGTAGCCGTCGGCGTCGAAGGCCTCGGCCGTGAGATGAGGCGCGCGCCAGTAGCCCGGCGTCACGTGCGGCCCGTGGAAGCGCGCTTCCAGCTTGCCGTTCATCGGCACCAGTTTCACCTTGCAGCCCGGCGCCGGCACGCCGACATAGCCGGCGCGGCTGATCGGGCCGGTGCCGAAGGTGCAGGAAGGCGAAGTCTCGGTCATGCCCAGGCCCGTCATGATGCGGATCGATTCGCCGCAGCGTTTCAACGCCACTTCGTCCAGGTGCTCCCAGGCCGATTGCGACAGCCCGGCGCCCGCGCAGAAGAACAGCTTTACGCGCGAGAAGAAGGTCTGCGCCAGTTGGTCGTCCGTCTCCAGCGCTTCGGCCAGCATCTCCCAGGCCACGGGAATATTGAAATACACGGTCGGCGCGATCTCGCGCAGGTTGCGCAGCGTGGTCGCGAAATCCTTCGGCGTCGGCCGGCCGTCGTCGAGGTAGATCGTGCCGCCGTTGTAGAGCACGATGCCGACGTTGTGGCTGCCGCCGAAAGTGTGGTTCCAGGGCAGCCAGTCGAGCAGCACCGGCGGCTCTTCACCGAAGAAGGGGAAGGTCTGCAGCAGCATCTGCTGGTTCGAGCACAGCATCTGGTGCGTCGTGATCACCGCCTTCGGCTTCTTGGTCGAGCCCGAGGTGAACAGGAACTTGGCGATGGTCGACGGGCCGACCTGTTCGTTGCGGGCGTCGATCGTAGTCGGCTCGGTTGCGAGCAGCGAGGCAAACGTGGTCGCGGCACGGCGAGGCACTTCGCCGCGCGCCAGGATCAGCTCTGTATCTTCAGGCAGCACGGCTTCGATGGCACGCGCAAATGCGGTTCCGTCGCAGGCGAACAGGGCGCCCGGCGTCAGCTGCTCGATCAGGTCGCGCAGCTTGGCCGGGTCGGTCGCCACCAGCGAGTAGGCCGGCGACAGCGGCGAATAGGGTACGCCCGCATACATCGCGCCCAGCGCAAGCTGGAAGTGCTCCAGGTCGTTCCCGGACAGGATGACGAGCGGACGCTCTTCCGACAGGCCGCGGTCGAGCAGGGCCTGGCCGATGCGGCGCGCGCTCTGCAGCACGTCGGCGTACGAGAGGCGGATCCATTCGCCGTCAGGTCCGCGCCGCGCCACCAGGGTGCGTTCGGGATGGTCCTGCGCACCGGAGACCAGGCGGTCGGTAAAGCGTGCCGGGAAGGGCGCCAGCGGCGTGACGGCGTCGACATGCCAGACGCCGTCTTCCTGCCAGGCCGCTATCTCGGGATTACCGAGGGCGACCTGGCGCCGCTGTGCCCCACCGGCCGCCATCGAAACATCGTTCATGGCGGCCCCCATTCAGATCGGGTAGTGGCGTGAGGTGGTCTGCACCGTGATCCAGCGCAGGTCGGTAAACTCGGCGATCGCCGCCTTGCCGCCGAAGCGTCCATAGCCGCTGCCCTTCACGCCGCCGAAGGGCATCTGCGCCTCGTCGTGCACGGTCGGGCCGTTGATGTGGCAGATGCCCGATTCGATGCGCTGGGCCACCGCCATCGCGCGGCCGATGTCGCGCGAGAAGACGGCGGAGGACAGGCCGTATTCGCTGTCGTTGGCCATCTGGATCGCTTCCTCGTCGCTGTCGAAGCGCAGCACCGAGACGATCGGGCCGAAGGACTCTTCCTGGTAGACCAGCATCTCCGGCGTGACGTTGTCGACGATCGCCGGCTGCATGATGTTGCCGTCGACACTGGTGCCCGATTGCGTCACTTGCGCGCCGCGCTGCCGCGCATCTTCCAGCATCTTCTCGACGCGCGCGGCGGCGCTCGGATCGACCATGCCGGCCAGCGGCGCGTCCGAGCGCGCGGCCTTCAGGGTCGCGGTCTTGGCGGCCAGCTTTTCGACAAACGCCGGGGCGACCTTGCGGTCCACCAGGATGCGGTCGGCCGACATGCAGATCTGGCCCTGGTTGAAGAAGGCCGAGAAGGCAGCCGCTTCGACGGCCGCATCGAGGTCGGCGTCGTCCAGCACCACGACCGGGTTCTTGCCGCCCAGTTCGAGCAGCACCGGTTTCAAATGCTTGGCCGCGGTCTGGGCGATGATGCGACCGACCTTGGTCGAACCCGTAAAATTCACGCGGCGCACGGCGGGCGCGGCGATCAGGCGCTCGACGATCTGGGCCGCGTCGTCCGGGGCGTTGGTGATCACGTTCACCACGCCTTCGGGGAAGCCGGCATCCACGAACACCTGGCCGATCAGGCGGTGCAGGGCAGGGCACAGCTCGGAGGCTTTCAGGATCACGGTATTGCCGCATGCGAGCGGCATGGCCACCGCACGCGTGCCGAGGATGATCGGCGCATTCCATGGCGCGATGCCGACCACGACGCCGCAGGCCTGGCGCACGCCCATCGCGAGCGAGCCGGGCACGTCGGACGGGATGACTTCGCCGGCGATCTGGGTCGTCATCGACGCCGCTTCGCGCAGCATGTTCGCCGCCAGCGTCACGTTGAACTGGTACCACATCGGCGCGCCGCCGCATTCGGCGACGGCGGCTTCGACGAATTGGCCGCGCAGCGCTTCCATCTTGTCGGCGGCTTTCAACAGCAAGGCACGGCGTGCGCCCGGGGCCATCGCCGACCAGGCGGGGAAGGCGGCTTTCGCGGCCTCCACCGCCGCATCGACGTCTTCGATGGTGGCGGATGCGGCACGGGTGGCGACGTCGCCGGTGCCGGGATTGCGGCGCTCGTAGGTGGCGCCGTTCGAGGCCGGACGGGTTTGTCCGTTCAGTAGCAAGTCTGCTTGGAACATCAGATGTCTCCTCTGTCGAAGGATTTGGAAGGGGCGGCTATCCGTCACCGGATGCCGCCTCCCATTATTGTCTTGTTGTCGCGCTTGTGCTCAGGTTGGGCGCTTATAAGTCTGCAGGCCCGGCTTGATCGTCTTATCGTCCAGGAACTGCTTGAGGCCTTCCTTGCGGCCCTTTTCCGGATCGCGCTGGTTCGACTGGTCGGTCTTGGCGTACAGGTAGTCCTCGTTCTGGTCCCAGGTAAGCTCGCGGCAGCGCTTGAAACCGATCTTCGCAAAGCGGAGCACCACCGGATTCTTTTCCAGCAGCTTGTTCGCCAGTTCGATCACGGCTTCGCGCAGCTGCTCCTTCGGCACGCTCTTATTGATCAGGCCCATGGCGGCTGCTTCCTTGCCGGTGAAGGTGTCGCCGGTCATGATGTAATGGAGCGCCTGGCGGTGGCCCATGGTGTCGGCCACGGCCTTGCTGACCAGGTTGCCCGGCGGGATACCCCAGTTCACTTCCGACAGGCCGAACACGGCGTCGTCGGCGGCGATGGCCAAGTCGCAGGCGACCAGCGGCGAGAACGCGCCGCCGAAGCACCAGCCGTTGACCATGGCGATGGTCGCCTTGCTGTACATGCGCAGCAGTTTCCACTGCCACTGCGAGCAGTCGCGGCGCATGCGTTCCTGCATGATCTCGGGTTTGCCGTCGGTCTCGCGGAAGTATTCTTTCAGGTCCATCCCCGCGGTCCAGGCGTCGCCGGCGCCGGTCAGCACGACTACTTGCGCGTCGTCGTCGAGCTCGAGGGTTTCGAGCACGTCGATCATCTCGCGGTTCAGCGTCGGGCTCATCGCATTGCGCTTCTCCGGACGATTCAGGGTGATCCAGCCGATACCGTTCTCGACATCCACTTTGACGGTCTTCCAGCGCGCTTCGTATTTGGACATACAATGTCTCCTCTTAGTAAGAATGTTATCAGGCTGCCTGATATGTGGCTTATACTATGCCTGAATCCGTTCCGGTGACAAGTACTTTTTCATGACGACTTCAAAAAAACTTTCGACAGCGAACGCAGCCGCATCCCCGGCGCATAAGCCGATGGGCCTGGCTTACCTGGTCGGCCGCCTCGACCACGTCCTGAACCAGCGCCTGCGCGACGCGCTCGCACCTGCCGGCCTGACCGTGCCGCAGTACACGGCCCTGTCCGTCTTCCGCGCCCACGGTTCGCTCTCCAACGCCCAGCTCGCCACGCGTACGATGATCTCGCCGCAGTCGGCCAACGAGATGGTCAAGCAGATGGAAGCGAAGGAATGGATCGCCCGCACGCCCGATCCGGCGCATGGGCGGATCATCCAGATCAGCCTGACGGCGGCCGGCGAGGCGGCGCTGGCGGAGTGCGATGCGAAGGTGGCCGAGGTGGAGCGGGCGATGTTTCCGGAGCTGGACGAGAAGGGGAGGGTGGCGTTATTGGGACAGCTGAGAGGAGCGGTAAGGGCTTTGAGCGTGCAGGGGATTTGATGAGGCTCGATGGCCAGCTCTCTCCAGGACTTTCGCTCGGTAGCTATGGAATCACGTAAGCGCACAATCAGCGCGAAAATTGGCGATATCTATGTCGTTGAGTGCGCTGGAGGAGACCGGTATTTTCAATACGTGATGGATGACAGCAGCCAGCTCGGCGCTAACGTGATAGCGGTCTTCGCAAAAAAATTTCCTAAGGGGCAGTCCGTTGACTTTCTTGCGCTGAAAGGGGAGTCCGTGGAATTTTTCGCGCACGTATCCATCAGTCTGGGAATAAAAATGAAGTGCTGGCGACGCGTGACCCACGAACAAGTAGCTGATCATGGGGCAATAAGATTTCGCGATACTGACGATTATGGAAAGCCTGGAGTAACTTGCTCCAACTATTGGTGGATGTGGGAGCCTAACGGTCCTGCACGGCAGGTCGGCCCGATCGAGGGCGAGTTGCGAAAATCGTTTATCGGCGTGCTTATGGCACCGTCGAACATCGTTTCAAGGCTCGAAACCGGGCGATATAGCTATGCATATCCGGTTCCCGCCGGGGATGGTGAGTATTGGGAGTAAGCCGACTTTCAGACACGAGATCGACATTCCAGGAGCGAATAAGACAGCGGTCCTGTCCACACGCCGGACCAGACCCCTGCTGCAACTGCCGGCGACCCGTGCGACTGCCCCTGCTATGCTGTTCACTTTCTCCACCGGCGTGTATGGTTTACCGATGATTGAACTTGCTGCGACAGTGAACCGCATCTTCGGCTCGCCCTTGGGGCAGCTGGCGTTCTTCGCGTTTGGGCTGATCAGAGTTGGCGGCGCGCTTTTCGCAAGTGTGCATCCAAGGCAGAGCCCGAGTGAGGATAACGAGGGGGCGGGCCAAAGGTATCGCCGGTTCGCAATGGCTTGCGTAGGGGTACTAGTCGTAAGCCTTTTCATCGTGTTCGCGTGCGTCAAACACGCTGCAAACCGGGAGATCGACGCAGCCTTGCACAGTGGTGTTGTTTCCGTACTCATCGATGATGTCGCCCTCCAGCAGCCAGAAACTTTCGTCAAGGCGCTCGCGAATCCGTGCGCTACCGGGTTTCATCGCTCTCATCCTGAAACAAAGCACGATGTCCTCATCCTGACGCGTTCCGGGGTGCTGACGTTGAAGATTGGCCAGGACTCGCGTGTCGCGAGCGACTACTGGATTTTTTATCCCGATTTTTGGCTGACCCAGACAAATGAAGTGAGACGAGCGTGCAATACAGGACTGCTGCTGGAGTGATCACGTCATCGTCTGCTTGGGTGACATCCGCATCCCTGACGCGACGCTCTTATCCGCTTCCGATTATGGCGAGTTGATCGGAAGCGAGCACCTGCATTCCGCGTGCCGCAGGCACTGTCCGGACCAGGGCGACCGCGACTGAGGCGGCTGCAACAGGCCGGTAGCGCCCCGGCAGCAAAGGCGAGACCAGCCGGGCAATGGGCGCCGCGATTCGTTCGCCCCAGCGCAGCGGCTGATTCAAACTGCTCCGGTCTCCGAGCAGGAGCGAGGGCTGCGCGATCACCAGTGTCGGAAACAGCGGCTTCAGCGCCGCCTCCAGTTCGCCTTTGACACGGTTGTAGAACACCGACGATTGCGCATCCGCCCCGACAGCGCTGACCAGGCCGGCGCGCGTAGCACCGGCCGCGACGGCCTGCGTGGCGACAGCAAGGTTGGCCTCGAGGTCCACTGCCCGGAACGCCTGTTCGCTGCCCGCCACCCGAATCGTGGTGCCGAGCGCCAGGTAGACTTCATCGACGCGCGGCAAGGAGGGCAAACGAGCGAAATCCACGACGTGGACCTGCACCTTTGGATCGGACCGATCGAGCGCGCGCCGGCTGAGCACGTGGATCTCGGTCACCGCACTGTCTGCCAGCAGGGCGCGCAGGATTTCCCTGCCAACCAGGCCGGTGGCGCCGGCAAGCAGGACTCTTCGGGGAATGAGACTGTCGGACATGAAAGGCTTTCTGCGTGCGTTGTCAGGCCGGCCGGGTTTCGGTACCCGCGCCGCGCGTCACGTGCAGCATGCGGCTCGGCGCGTGCACCTTCGCCGTATGCCAGACGCCGCGCGGCACCACGACGGCGCCGCTGCCGACCAGGACGATCGTGACGAGGTTCGTGCCCTGCTCGAGCAGCAGGTCGACGGCGCCCGACAGCAGGTAGACGAATTCGTCGCCCTGCGGATGCATCTCCCAGCTCGGCCAATCCTCGGTGAACGCGTATTCGCTGACCAGCCAGCCCTGGCCGTGCTGTGCCAGTTCGGATGCGGGCAGCTGCCAGAAGCTGTCCGCCGGCAGTTCCAGGGCCTGGCCATCGTCGGCCAGACGGACATAGGTGGTTTGGGGATGCAGGGGCATGGGAGCTCCGGTTGCAGGGGCGGGTAGGGCCATCCTATCAGTCCACGGCGCAGGTACGGAAGCCCGCGAAGATATCGTCCCGCTCGGGCGTATAAAAATTGCGGAAGTGGGCCGAGCGCAGGCGCGGCGGCGTCGCGAAGGAGGCGCCGCGCAGGGTCTGGTGCGTGCCGAACCAGGGTGCGGAATACTCGCGGTAGCGGTCGGCGCTGAAGCCCGGGTAGGGCAGGAAGGGCGAGGCCGTCCATTCCCACAGCTGGCCCCAGCAAAAGTCCGGATCGCCGGCGCAGGCGGCGAATTCCCATTCTTCCTCCAGCGGCAGGCGGCGCCCGGCCCAGCTGCAATACGCCTGCGCTTCGTGCAGGCTGACGTGGCGCACCGGCGCGCTTGGGGCGAGCGCGGCGTCGTGTCCGAAACGGAGCTCGCGCCAGCTGCCGCCGGCTTCCTGCCGCCAGTAGCGCGGCGCCGCGCGACCCGTTTGCGCCAGCCATGCGCGGCCTGCTTCGCTCCAGTACCGCGGCTGGCCGTAGCCGCCGGCGCGCACGAAGCCGAGGTAATCCGCGTTGGTGACGAGACCGGCGTCGATCGTGAACGGCGCGACGCGGCAGGGCGCCGCGGGCCGCTCGTTGTCGAACACGAAGCCGCGCGATTGTTCTCCGCCGCGCAGGAAATCGCCGCCGGCGAAGGCGATCTCGCCGGCCGCCGGCGCCTCGGCCGGGAAGGCAAAAGGCGCCGCCACGCCCAGCGTCTGCATGGTGTAGAGCAAGGCTTCGCCGTGCATGTCCTCGTGCGCCAGCACCAGCCGGTAAGGGTAGAGCGCGGCATCGTCGTCCGGCGTGCGCGCCAGCCGCGCGCGTATCCGCTCCAGTACCTCGCGCCCGTAGGCGAGGATCGCGTCCGGCGCCGGCAGGCCGAGCGCCCAGCGCGCGTCGTGGGCCACCGCGTTCGAGTCGAACCAGCCGTCGCCATGCGCCAGCAGGGAAGGGCCGTCGGCATCAATCGCCTGCGTGCCCCTGGCCGCGCGCAGGACGAACCATTCGGCGAACCAGGCGACATGTCCCAGTTCCCACAGCGGCGGATTGAGGACGGCCAAGCGCGGCACCTGCGCGGCGTCGGCGTAGCCGGCTGCGGCGAGGGCGTCGAAGAGCGCCCGCGTGCGGCGGCGCGCATCCTGCAGTGCGGCGTCGAGGGCCGGCGCGCTCATCGAACGAAAGACAGCATGGTCGTATTTCATACGCCTATTTTACGTCGAATGGGTGTTCCTTCGTGTCGCCCGGAAAAGGCTGATAAATACCGGAAATATTTACTGAAGAGTAACCAACTGTCGGAAAAACTTACAGCTAGTCGGACTTGACTCTTACCCGCCTCGCATATGCCCCGTATTTACAAGTGGCATGAGTATTGCTGCGTTGTCGAGGCCAGCATTGGCATACAACTACAGGGAGACAAGCGTGTCAAAAACGAAAAAAATTGCCTGTGCCGCCGCGATCGCCTTGTCGGTCGCCGGACATGCAGCAGCCGACCCGATCGTCCTTACTTTCGAGGGAATCGCCGACCGCGCCTCGGTCAACGATTTCTATAACGGCGGTACCGACTCCAGCGGCCGGCGCGGCACCAACTACGGAATCAATTTCTCTAGCCTGAGCCTGGCGACCATCGACGCCGAAGCCGGCGGCACCGGCAACTTCGCCAACGAACCGTCGGCGAATACCGTGGTCGCCTTCCTGCAGGGGAACGCGGTGACGATGAACGTGGCGGCCGGTTTCGACACCGGGTTTTCCTTCTTCTACAGCAGCAAGGAAAACGGCTTCATCGACGTCTACGACGGCCTGAATGGAACGGGCAACCTGCTTGCCTCGATCGAACTCGACGACAACATCGACGCCTGCGCGGGCGATCCGACCGGAGAATATTGCCGCTGGAGCCCGATCGGCGTCAGCTTCGCCGGCATCGCCCATTCGGTCGATTTCCGCGGCGCCACCAACAACATCGGCTTCGACAACATTACGCTGGGCAGTTTTACGCCGGGCCGTCCAATCGTGCCTGACCTGCCGGACGACCCGGATATCCCGGATAATCCCGGCAATCCTGACAACCCAGGTACGCCGGGCAACCCGGCGGAGGTGCCTGAGCCCGCCACGCTGGCGCTGACCGGACTCGGACTGGCGGCATTGCTGGCGCCGCGGCGCCGGCGCAAGGCGGTGTAAAGTCGTCCTGCGTGCATGCGGGCCAGGCCTTGGCCTGCATGCCGCACAACAAATATTTGTACAAATGAAGATTCCCGGCGAAAATCATGGATCGCCCGGCGTCCTGCAAGCACATCCACATCCATGAAACACTCCCATAACTGGCGCGACCGCATGCGCGTCGAATTCTCCGACTTGCATCTCTGGTCGGGCCGCGCGGTCGTCGTCGCCCTGGCCGTACTGGCCGGCCTGTCCATCGTCGCCTTCACCTGGCTGTCCGAGCTTACGGCCGACCTGTTCGACATCATGCGCCTGGTCCTCTGGTGGAGCCCGCTCGTCTGGACGCCGCTGTGCACCGCCGCCATCGTCTGGCTGACGCGCCGCTATGCGCCCGGCGCGGCCGGCTCCGGCATTCCGCAGGTGATGGCGGCGCTCGATCCGGCGCTCCCGCCCGAAAAACGCGGGCTGTTCGTCTCGCTCAAGCTCAGCCTGGCCAAGGTCGGGCTGACCGCGGGCGGCCTGCTGGCAGGTCTCTCGATCGGACGCGAAGGCCCGTCGGTGCAGATCGCGGCCGGCGTGATGCTGCAGGCGCGGCGCCTGCTGCCGCGGCGTGCGCAGGTCCACGTCAACGTGCACGGCATGCTGGTGGCGGGCGGGGCGGCCGGTATCGCGGCGGCCTTCAATACGCCGCTGGCGGGCGTCATGTTCGCGATCGAGGAGCTGGCGCGCGCGCCCGAGCAGCGAAACAGTGGCCTGATCATCAGCGCCATCGTGCTGGGCGGCCTGGTTGCCGTCTCGGCGCACGGGAACGCCACCTATTTCGGCTTCATCCACATCGGCACGCTCGGCACCGCGCTGCTGCTGCCGGGCCTGACGGTGGCGCTGTGCACGGGCGTGGCAGGCGGCCTGTTCTCGCGCCTGATGATCGCCTCGACCGCCGGCACCGGCCTGGATTTCATGAGCCGCCTGCGCGCGCGCCGGCCCGTGCTGTTCGCGGGCGTGTGCGGCTTCGTCGTCGCCGTGATCGGCCTGGTCACGGCCGGCGCGACTTTCGGCTCGGGCTATGCGCCGACCAAATCCATGGTCGACGGCGTCGCGACCATGCCGATGATGTACGCGCTCTTTAAATTCCTGGCGACCTGGCTGAGCACCTGGTCGGGCGTACCGGGCGGGATCTTCGCGCCCTCGCTGGCGATCGGCGCGGCGTTGGGCAACGACGTGGCTGTCGCTTTCTTCCAGACCCAGGCGCCGGCCCTGATCGCACTCGGCATGGTGGGCTTCCTGGCGGCCGCGACCCAGGCGCCGCTGACGGCCTTCATCATCGTGATGGAGATGGTCGATGGCCACGCCATGGTCCTGAGCCTGATGGCCTGCGCGCTGGTGGCGAGCATGATCGCGCGCATCATCAGTCCGCCGCTGTATCCGTCGCTGGCGCGCATGCAGCTCGGGCGCGCCGGGATGGGCTGAAGCGCTCAGGAGGCGCGTCTGCTATGCTGGAACGTCTTCGAATTCAGCGAACCTCATGTCAACTGCACCGCATGCGCACATCGACGCGACCGATCACCGGGTCGCCTACGGCGGCGGCAGCATCTTCGTGCGCGTCTGGAACAGCCAGGCGCACGGACGCGCGCCGATCGTCCTCCTGCACGATTCCCTGGGCAGCGTCGCCCTGTGGCGCGACTTTCCGGCCCGGCTGGCGGCCGGTACGGGACGCACCGTCCTCGCCTACGACCGCCTGGGCTTCGGCGAATCGAGTCCGCGCGCGGACGTGCTGACGACTTCCTTCATCGGCGACGAAGCCGCCACCGTGTTTGAAGCCGTACGCGCGCAGCTCGGCATTCGCAAGTTCGTCGTCTTCGGCCACAGCGTCGGCGGCGCGATGGCGATCCACTGCGCGGCGCGCTACCCGGACGATTGCGAGGCCTTGATCACGGAATCGGCGCAGGTCTTCGCGGAGGAGACGACCCTGGAGGGCATTCGCGTGGCGAAGGCGCAGTTCGCCGATCCCGAGCAATTGGGCCGCCTGGAGAAGTACCACGGCAGCAAGGCGCAATGGGTGCTCGATGCCTGGACCGGCACCTGGCTGTCTGCGCCGTTCGCATCCTGGACATTGCGCGACGTGCTGCCGCAGGTCGCAGCGCCGACCCTGGCGATCCACGGCGGCGACGACGAATACGGCACGACCCTGCACCCGCGCCTGATCTCCGAATGGAGCCGAGGCGAGGTGCGGGTCGAGATCATGCAGGAGGCGCACCACCTGCCGCACCGCGAAGCGCCTAGCCAGGTCGTGGACCTGGTGCGCGGCTTCCTCGAAACGGTTTAAGCGCGCGCGGCGCGTCCGGCCAGCAATGCCACGCCGGCCGCGGCAAGCAGCACGACGGCACTCGCACTGAATGTGGCGCGATAGCCGAAGCCGTCGAACAGCAGCCCGCCCACGGTCGCACCGAGCGCGATGGCCAGCTGCACCACCGCCACCATCAGCCCGCCGCCGGCTTCGGCGTCCTGCGGCAGGGTTTTCGCGAGCCAGGTCCACCAGCCGACCGGCGCCGCCGTGCCGACCAGGCCCCAGACCGCAAGCAGCAGGGCGGTCACAAAAGTCGATGCGCCGAACAGCATCAGTGCGAGGCCAATCGCCGCCATCAGCAGCGGAATCGCCACCAGCGTCCTGTACAGCCCATCCTTCAGGAAGGCGCCGATCACACTGGTGCCGATGAAACCGGCCACGCCGATCACGAGCAGCATCAGCGAGGTCGTCGCCGCGCTCGCGTGCGTCACCGTCTCGAGGAAGGGCCGCAAATAAGTAAACAGCGCGAACTGCCCCATGAAGAACAGGCTGACGCCCGCCATGCCAAGGGCGACCGCGGGCCGCTTGAGCAGGGTGAACACGTTGGCGCCGCCTGCCGCGCGTTCGGCCGGCATGGAGGGCAGGCTGACCCACTTCCAGGCCAGCGCCAGCGCCGCCACCGGAATCAAGGCGAAGAAGGCGCCGCGCCAGCCGACCAGCGATCCGAGGAAGCTGCCTAGCGGCGCCGCCACGACGGTGGCCAGCGCGTTGCCGCCGTTGACGATGGCGAGCGCCTTCGGCACCTGCTCGCTCGGGACCAGGCGCATGGCGATGGCCGCCGACATCGACCAGAAGCCGCCGATGGCCACGCCGATGAAGGCGCGGCCCGCCATGAAGCTCCAGTAGTTCGGCGCGAACGCGGCGACGCTGCCCGAGACGATCATCAGGAGCGTCAGCGCCAGCAGCAGGACCTTGCGATCCAGCCTGCCGGCCAGCCTGGCAAGCGACAGGCTGGTGGCCAGGGCAAAGGCGCCGGAGACGGCGATCGATTGCCCGGCCTGGCCTTCGCTGACGTGCAGGTCGCCGGCGATGGCGGTGAGCAGGCTGACTGGCATGAACTCCGAGGCGACCAGCACGAAGGCGCCGAGAGACAGCGCGAACACGCCGCCCCAGGCCGCCGACGCATTCGCTGCGCCGGCGGTGCTTGTAACAGGACTCTGCATCGTTTTACGCCGCCAGGGTCGCGCTGTCGATCACGAAGCGGTACTTGACGTCGCCCTGAAGCATGCGCTCGTAGGCGGCGTTGATCTCGTCGGCCCGGATCATCTCGATGTCGGCGACGATGCCGTGTACGGCGCAGAAGTCGAGCATCTCCTGGGTTTCCGGAATCCCGCCGATCATCGAGCCGGCCAGCGCGCGGCGCTTCATGATCAGGTTGAACACCTGCGGCGACGGATGCGGCGACGATGGCGCGCCGACCAGCACCATGGTGCCGTCGCGTTTCAGCAGCGAGAGGTAGGCGTCGAGATCGTGCGGCGCGGCCACCGTGTTGACGATCAGGTCGAGCTTCTTCGCCTGCCTGGCCATCGCATCGGCATCGCGCGAGACGACGACTTCATGCGCGCCCAGCGCCTCGGCGTCCTGGCGCTTGTTTTCGGAAGTAGTGAACGCGACCACGTGCGCGCCCATCGCGCGGGCCAGCTTGATGCCCATGTGACCGAGGCCGCCGATGCCGACGACGCCGACCGTCTTGCCGGGACCCGCGTTCCAGTGGCGCAGCGGAGACCAGGTGGTGATGCCGGCGCACAGCAGCGGCGCGACGGCGGCCAGCTGTTCTTCCGGATGGCGCACGCGCAGCACGAAGCGCTCGTGGACGACGATCTGCTCCGAGTAGCCGCCCAGCGTGTGGCCGGGCGCATCGGTGGTCGCGCCGTTGTAGGTGCCGACCATGCCGTCGCAGTAGTTCTCCAGGCCGTCCTCGCAGTCGGCGCAGTGCCGGCAGCTGTCGACCATGCAGCCGACGCCGACCAGGTCGCCGACCTTGTATTGGGTGACGTGCGCGCCGACGCTGGCGACGCGGCCGACGATCTCGTGGCCCGGCACGCAGGGGAAGAGGGTGCCGGCCCACTCGGCGCGCACGGTGTGCAGGTCGGAGTGGCAGACGCCGCAATAGGCGATGTCGATCTGGACGTCGTGCGCGCCCGGTGCGCGGCGGGCGATGTCCATCGATTCGAGGGGTTTGTCGGCGGCGTGGGCGCCGTAGGCTTTGACGGTCATGTGTTTTCCTTTGTTTGCGTTGCGCCACTGACGCGGACGAGGCGGGCGTGGCGGGACAGGTCGCCATGGTAAGGGCAAACACGGGGGGGAAACGGGGCGGGGATTACTTGGGTTTATGAATGTGGTTCATGAATGGAGGGGGTGATTCAGGTGCTGGATTACTGAAAAAGGCTCAGGTGCGGCGCGCTCGTCTGGCCTTCAACACCCGGTCGAGCATGAAGAAAGCCAGCAAAGTCAGCATCCACATGGCGAAGTTCAGGGTCAGGGCGCCGCTGTCGCCCGGACCATGGCTTCCAAACAGGAAAGCGAGGCCGCCGGGGAAGGGAAGGGCGCCATGTCCGCCTACCATGCCTGGGCTTAATATCGCCGAGGCGCACAGGTTGAATACGCCAGTCGCGATCGGACCGGTCCGTCGCAGGAATGCGAACCACAGCAAGGTGTAGAGCGCTGCGGAGATCGGCAACCAGACGCAAACGAAACAGAACAGGATCAAGAGCATGCATCGTCCCTTCAGATTAATTATTTGAAATAAGTGATGTTAGCCACATCGGTCACAGGACTCATCATTGCCGATCTGGCAGGCTTATAAAACGTAACTAACCAACGATTTGGCCAAGATGAAAAAGCCTGGCCAGCAAGCGGTCGCGGCCGCCGGCATAGCCATCGATTGCACCGGAGGGCCGCTCGCACGGAACAGGCGCTGGAATTACAGGCACACCGAGGTTACCGGCGTTGGCGTCTCGCCTTTTTGCCGGTGCCGTTTGCATTCGGTTTTCCTGTAGGCGTCGACCTTTTTCGCCAAGGTTTTGTTCACGAGGCTTAGCCGATAACCCGGGATGATGGTGTTTGTCAGCGTCATTTCACTGTCCTGCAGATCCCAGATGAAAATATTCGGTTTCTTCCCCGCGCCCATATCCTTGAGCGCGCGGGGCTTGCCGTATTTGCTCGTGAGCGATTGTTCAAGCTGGGAGAGATCGGCGTCGCTCAGCTCCTTGAACAGCGGCTTATCCCTGGAGAACGAATTGCGGAGCTGGACCGATATCGCGTACAGCACCTCGTCGACGAAGGCATAGCGCGCCACCGGCAGCCCTTCGAAGTCGACACCTGCCACGGTGACCAGCACAACCTGCTCCAGGCCGACCGTGCTCATCCCATCCTTGCCGCTGCCGCCGCCGATTGCCAGGTTCCCGGCGCTGACGATATTCGCGTCGCATGCGGCCCACATCTCGCGCGCCTCGGCGAGCGTGGTCTTGCTGATGACGGGCGCCGCGCATTCTCCTGCAGAGGCGGGAAGCTGGATTCCCACATACGTCATGCCAAGAATAAAAGCGGCGGCAACATGGCGGACAAACTTGGAGCGGTGTGCAATCAGGCGCATCGAATGGACCTCGGCAAAGTGAGTTCAAGTTATTGCCAAATCGTACGCTACTGCCGAAGTTGTGTCACGACAACTTTTTGCAGCTTCAAAGCGACCGTGCGGGACCTTAGTCGAACATGGGAAGCCGAATCGACAGCCAGTTGCGCTAGCGACCTGTCTCTACAGCCGCCCCAGCACCGCCGCCACGATCCGGTCGCACCTTTCCCCATCGAAGGAAAACGCCGAGTCTACCGCCCGGTCGAAATCCCGCGCCAGCGCCTCGCGCAGCAAACCCCGCGCCCGAAAATACTGGCTGCGCACGGTGGCTTCGGGAATGCCCAGCGCCGCCGACGTTTCCTGCACCGACAAATCCTCCACCGCGCGCAGCATGAAGACGGTGCGCAGGCTGTCGGGCAGGGCGTCGATGCGCGCTTCGATCAGGCGCCGCGCCTCCGCCCGCAGGGCCGCGTCGTCGGGCGTCTCGGGCGCGCTGCGCTCGCTGCTCATGGCATCCTCCTCCTCGAAATCGATCCCGGCCGCTCCCGGCACCAGTTCGACGATGTCGGCCCGGCGCCGCGCCTTGCGCAGGCGTCCGGTCGCTTCGTTGACGACGATGCGCGTGAGCCAGGTGGAAAGACTCGCGTCGCCGCGAAAGCTGGCCATCTTGCGGTAGGCCAGCAGGTAGGATTCCTGCACCACGTCCTCGGCTTCGGCATCGTCGCGCAGGATACTGCGCGCGGTGCGGTACAGGACGCCGTTGAGGCGCCGCATCAGCACCTCGAAGGCGCCCGGATCGCCGGCCGCGACCATGCCGGCCAGGTCGAGGTCGCTGGCCTTTAACGGATCCGGCTTGCCGTGTGCTTTCATCGACGTTTCCTTCATTTCACCACCAGCGTGGCGGTCATCGTGCGGTGCAGCGTGCACAGGTAGGGATAGGTGCCGGCCTTCGTCGCCTTGTAGCGCCAGCTGGCCCCGGCGGCGATCACGGGCGAGGCGGGGCCGCCTTTGACGGTCTCCGCGACGGCCGTGTGCGGCAAGGGGTCCTTGTTGCGCCACACGACCGTATCGCCGCGCTTCACCTCGACAGTTTGCGGGATAAAACGCATGCCGTCGATGAGGATCGTGTGCACGGCCGGGGCCGCCTGTAGCGGCGGGGCGAGCGCGGCCAGCAGGGCGAGCGCGCAGCCCGCCCTTGTCAGGTGGAACTTCACGGCCGCCGCCTTACTGCATCGACGCCTGCAGCTTCTTCGCGTGCTCCAGGTGGGCGACGAAAGCCGGACGGGTCTTGACCAGCGTGTCCTTCAGCTCGGCGTTCTTCGCGTTCGGGATCAGGGTCTTGTCGAGCGCGTCGATCACGGTCTGGTGGTAAGTGACTTCATGGTCGATATAGGCCTTGTCGAATTCCTTGCCCTTGAGCGTCTTGAGCTTGGCGATGTTCTCGGCGCCGCCCGATTTCAGGCTCTTGCTGGTCTCGCTTTCCTGCGGCGTCACCTTCAGCTTCTTCACCAGCGCGCTCGCCTGCTTATTGACGCCTGTGTGATCGGTAACCATCTGCTTGGCAAATGCTTTGACCTCCTTTTCCTTGGTCATTTTCTGCGCCAGCTTGCCGGCGTCGATGTCGACCTGGTTGGCGGCAACGACGATGCCGGCGATCTGGGCGTCGTCGGGCGTCGTTTGCGCCCAGGCGCTGCCGGCCAGCGCGAACAGGCCGGCGAGGGTGGTGGATAGCAGCTTGCGAGAAAAGTGCGTCATGGTGTGCTCCTCTGTCAGGTGGATGTTGTTCTTGCACCCCATTAGATGTCGCTTCCCGCGTTTGCGTTGCAGGGAGCGCGTAACAAAACTGCCAGGGCTGCGTTGCAGCGCCTCGCCGTACCCTGGTACTGTCTTCGGCGCCTTGCCCTGACAGCTTTGTTACGCGCTCTTCATCTGCCCGCGCAGAAATTGGTAGGATGCATAACCATGACGACCTCCGAACTCTTCCCCGGCTTCCGCCCCGAGCGCATCACGACCGCGCCCGGCATCACCATCCAGGCCATCGTTGGCGGCTCCGGCCCGCCCCTGTTGCTGCTGCATGGCCACCCGCAGACCCATGCGATCTGGCACCGCGTCGCACCAAAGCTGGCCGAGCGCTACACGGTCGTCGCCTGCGACCTGCGCGGCTATGGCGACTCCTCGAAACCGGCGGGCGACCAAGACCACGCAAACTACAGCAAGCGGACCATGGCGGCGGACATGCTGGCCGTGATGCGCGCGCTCGGCTTCGACACCTTCCGCGTGCTGGCCCACGACCGCGGCGCCCGCGTCGCGCACCGGCTGGCGGCCGACCATCCGCAGGCCGTCCTCAAAATGGCCCTGCTCGACATCGCGCCGACATTGGCCATGTACGCGCAGACGAGCGAAGACTTCGCACGCGCCTACTGGCACTGGTTCTTCCTGATCCAGCCGGCGCCGCTGCCCGAGCGCCTGATCGAGGCCGACCCGGCCGCCTACGCGGTCGACGTCATGGGCCGCCGCAGCGGCGGCCTGAAGGTATTCGATCCACGCGCGCTGCGTGAATACCAACGCTGCCTGGCGCTGCCCGGCACCGCGCACGGCATCTGCGAAGACTACCGCGCCGCCGCCGGCATCGACCTCGAGCACGACCGCGCCGACCTCGTGGCCGGCCGGCGCCTGGCCATGCCGCTGCTGGTGCTGTGGGGCGAGCAGGGCGTGGTGCATCGCTGCTTCGATCCGCTGAAGGAGTGGAAAGACGTGGCGCTTGATGTGCAGGGCGGGACGCTGCCGTGCGGGCACTACATTGCGGAAGAAGCACCGGAGGCTTTGCTAGAGCGGGTGCTGCCTTTCCTCGCGGACTAGTTAAAGTAGGGTGGACGGCTTTGCCGTCCACGCGCTGATAGTTCGCAGCGAGATCATCCGGCACGAAAGCGGAGCGGCTACCTATCGACGCGTGGACGGCGAAGCCGTCCACCCTACTAGCCGCGTTCAACATTCCGGCTCATGCCCGATTCATTGTTAATCGTGAGTTAATAATGGATTGAGCCACACATCGCCGCAGCCTCCCCGCCGCCCGGTACAGTGCATGCACGACATCACCTACCAGACGGAGACAGCAGCAATGAAAACCTATCAAATCGCAACCATCCCAGGCGACGGCATCGGCAAGGAAGTCGTGCCCGCGGGCCAGCAGGTGCTGGCGGCCCTGGCGGCCGGCAGCAACAGCTTCCAGTTCGCCTTCGAGGACTTCGACTGGGGCGGCGACTACTACCGCAAGCACGGCGTCATGATGCCGGCCGACGGCCTCGACGCGCTGCGCAACAAGGACGCGATCCTGTTCGGCTCGGCCGGCGATCCGGACATCGCCGACCACATCACCCTGTGGGGCCTGCGCCTGAAGATCTGCCAGGGCTTCGACCAGTACGCCAACGTGCGTCCGACCCGCATCCTGCCGGGCATCGACGGTCCATTGAAGCGCTGCGCGCCGGAAGACCTGAATTGGGTCATCGTGCGCGAGAACTCGGAAGGCGAGTACTCGGGCGTGGGCGGACGCGTGCACCAGGGCCACCCGATCGAGGCCGCGACCGACGTCAGCATGATGACCCGCGTCGGCGTCGAGCGCATCCTGCGCTTCGCCTTCAAGCTGGCGCATTCGCGTCCGCGCAAGCAGCTGACCGTCATCACCAAGTCGAATGCCCAGCGCCACGCGATGGTGATGTGGGACGAGGTGGCGGTGCAGGTGTCGAAGGACTTCCCGGACGTGAAGTGGGACAAGGAACTGGTCGACGCCGCCACCGCGCGCATGGTCAACCGTCCGGCCACGCTCGACACCATCGTCGCCACCAACCTGCACGCCGACATCCTCTCCGACCTGGCCGCGGCCCTGGCCGGCAGCCTGGGCATCGCCCCGACGGGCAACATCGATCCGGAACGCCGCTATCCGTCGATGTTCGAGCCGATCCACGGCTCCGCCTTCGACATCATGGGCAAAGGCCTGGCCAACCCGATCGGCACCTTCTGGTCGGTCGTCATGCTGCTCGAGCACCTGGGCGAATTCGAAGCGGCGAAGCAGGTGATGGCGGCGATCGAAAGCGTGACCAGCACCCCGTCGCTGCACACGCGCGACCTGGGCGGCACGGCCACCACCGCGGACGTCACGCAGGCCGTATGCAACTTCCTGGGCGCCCGCCGCGAGCGCGCCGCAGCGTAACAAGGCTTCGATTCACCGGCGCCGCCACGCGCGGCCCGGTCCTGCGCCGGTCCAGCGCAGCTTCCGCAGCACAGCGGACGTCCCCGTAAAAGCCACCCGCCGCAGAGCGGGAAGGGGACGCCGCACACATCAAGGAGACATCATGTCAACCCGCATTTTCGGAAAACTGTATGTGCAGGTCCTGATCGGCGTGGTCGCCGGCGGCCTGCTCGGCTTCCTCTATCCCCAGCTCGGCACCGACCTCAAACCCCTCGGCGACGTCTTCATCCGCCTGATCAAGATGGTGTTCGCACCGGTCATCTTCGCGATGGTGGTGCTCGGCATCGCGCGCATGGAAAGCATGAAGGAGCTGGGGCGCGTCGGTGTACGCGCCCTGATCTATTTCGAGGTCCTGTCGACCTTCGCACTGCTGCTCGGCCTGGTCGTCGTCAACGTGTTCCAGCCGGGCGCCGGCATGAACGTCGATGCGAAAGCGCTCGATACCCACGCCATTTCCAACTACACGGCCGCCGCGGCGAAATCCGGTGGCTTCGTCGAGTTCCTGCTGCACATGGTGCCCACCAGCGTGGTCGAGGCGCTGGCCAAGAACGACATCCTGCAGATCCTCGTGTTCGCGACCATGTTCGGCGTCGCCCTGTCGCACATGGGCCGCGCCGCCAAGCCGGTGGTCGACGTGCTGGAAGCCTTCAGCAACGCCATGTTCGTGGTAGTGCGGATGGTCATGCGCATCGCCCCGATCGCTGCGTTCGGCGCGATCGCCTTCACGGTCGGCAAATACGGCCTGGGCTCGCTGCTGTCCCTGGGCCAGCTGATGGCCTGCATGTACCTGACCTGCGTCGCCTTCGTCTTCGTGGTCCTGAACGCGATCGCCCGCGCCTCGGGTTTCAGCCTGTGGAAGTTCCTCCGCTATATCAAGGACGAGATCTTCACCGTGCTCGGCACCAGCTCCTCGGAGTCGGTGGTGCCGCAGCTGATGCACAAGCTGGAACACCTGGGCGTATCGAAGCCGGTGGTCGGCCTGGTGGTGCCGGCCGGCGTCACCTTCAACCCGGACGGCCAGTGCATCTACTACACCATGGCCGCGATCTTCATCGCCCAGGCCACCAACACGCCGCTGTCGCTGGTGGACCAGCTGGTGATCATGGGCGTGCTGATGGTGACCTCGAAGGGTTCGGCCGGCGTCACCGGTTCCGGCTTCATCACGCTGGCCGCGACCCTGGCCTCGATGGGCAACATCCCGGTTGCGGGCATGGTGCTGCTGCTGGGCGTCGACCGCTTCATGTCCGAAGCCCGGGCGATCACCAACACCATCGGCAATGCGGTCGGCACCGTGGCGATCGCCAAATGGGTGGGCGGGGTCGACAGCACCCGCATGCAGCGCATCCTGGATGGGAATGAAGTCGCGCCGCTGGTCAAACCGGCCGAAGAGACGCCGGTGCCGGTCGAACTGAACGTGGTCGGCCTGCCCGGCGTGCACAAGGCATCGGCTTGAAGGAGGGCGTGATGGATAACGCACGCGCCTTTCTCGAAAGCCTGTTCAGGGCCGCGATCGCCGCGGCGCAGCCGGCCCTGTGCATTCCGGCCTGGCTGCCCGAGGCACCGCGCGGACGCCTGATCGTGATCGGCGCCGGCAAGGCCTCGGCCGAGATGGCCCGCGCGGTCGAACGCAACTGGCAGGGCAAGCTGGAAGGACTGGTCATCACGCGCTACGGTTACGCAGTGCCTTGCGAGCGGATCGAGATCGTCGAGGCGGCCCATCCGGTGCCCGACCAGGCCGGACTGGACGCCGCCACGCGCATGCTCGAACTGGTGAGCGGCTTGACGGCCGACGATACCGTGCTGTGCCTGGTCTCAGGCGGCGGCTCCTCCTTGCTGCCCCTGCCGCTGCCCGGCATCACGCTCGAGGACAAGCAGGCCGTGAACCGCGCCTTGCTCGCTTCGGGCGCGAGCATCGGCGAAATGAACTGCGTGCGGCGCCACTTATCAAGCATCAAGGGCGGGCGCCTGGCTGCGGCCTGCCATCCGGCCAGGGTGGTCACGCTCCTGATCTCCGACGTACCCGGCGACGATCCGCGCGACATCGCCTCCGGCCCCACGGTGGCCGACCCGAGCACCTGCGCGGATGCACTCGCCATCGTCGCACGCTACGGCATCGCGCTGCCGCCACCGGTGCGCGCGGTGCTCGAGAGCGGCGCCGGCGAGTCGGTGAAGCCGGGCGACCCGCGCCTGGAAGGGCATACGGTGCACATGGTCGCCACGCCGCAGATGGCCTTGGAAGCCGCGGCCCGCGTGGCCGAGGAGGCCGGCGTCAAGGCCTACATCCTCGGCGACAGCATCGAAGGCGAGGCGCGTGACGTCGGCAAAGTCATGGCCGGCATCGCCTTGCAGGCGGCGCGGCGCGGCCAGCCCTTCGCCGGACCCTGCGTGCTGCTGTCCGGCGGCGAGACCACGGTCACGCTGCGCGGCGAGGGCAGGGGCGGGCGCAACGTCGAGTTCCTGCTGTCGGCGGCGATTGCCCTGCGCGGCGAACCGGGCGTGCACGGCCTCGCGGGCGACACCGACGGCGTCGACGGCATCGAAGAAATCGCCGGCGCCTATTTTTCTCCGGCGACGATCGCGCGCGCCTTCGCCCAGGGCATCAGCCCGCTCGCGAGCCTGGACCGCAACGACGGCCACGGCTTCTTCCAGGCCCTGGGCGACTCGATCGTCACCGGGCCGACCCTCACCAACGTCAACGACTTCCGGGCCATCCTCATCGACCCGGCATCTCCAGGAACCCAAGCATGAACCGTAACCGCAAGGCCAAGATCGTGGCCACCGTCGGCCCCGCCAGCAGCGACGCCGCCACCCTGGAGGCGATGTTCCGCGCCGGCGCCGACGTCTTCCGCCTGAACTTCAGCCACGGCACCCACGAAGACCACAGGGCGCGCCTGGCCATCCTGCGCAGCCTGGAACACAGCCTGGGCCGCCCGATCGGCGTGCTGCTCGACCTGCAGGGCCCGAAGCTGCGCATCGGCAGCTTCGCCGGCGGTTCGGTCAGGCTGGAGCAGGGCGGGGCCTTCCGCCTGGATTTGCACGGCGACCGGCCGGGCAGCGTCGAGCGCGTCGCGCTGCCGCATCCCGAGATCTTCGCCGCGCTGGAACCCGGCGCGCGCCTGCTGCTCGACGACGGCCGCATCGAACTGCAGGTCCAGGCCTTCTCGGCGGAGCATGCCGACACGCTCGTGATCAACGGCGGCGTGCTGTCCGACCGCAAGGGCGTCAACGTGCCCGGTGTCGTGGTGCCGATGTCGGCGCTGACCGCGAAGGACCGGCGCGACCTCGACTTCGGCCTTTCTCTGGGCGTGGACTGGATCGCGCTCTCCTTCGTGCAGCGCGCCGAGGACTTCCAGGAGATCCGCGAGATCGTTCAGGGCCGCGCCGGCATCATCGCCAAACTGGAAAAGCCGGCCGCGATCGCCCAGCTCGACGCCATCGTCGAGGCGGCAGACGCGATCATGGTGGCCAGGGGCGACCTTGGCGTCGAGGTGCCGGCCGAGCAGGTGCCGGCGATCCAGAAGCGCATCGTGCGCAGCTGCCGCCGTCTCGGCAAACCGGTGATCGTCGCCACCCAGATGCTCGAATCGATGGTGGCCGCGCCGGTGCCGACCCGCGCCGAAGCCTCGGACGTGGCAACCGCCGTGTACGACGGCGCCGATGCGGTGATGCTGTCGGCCGAATCGGCTTCGGGGCGCTTTCCGGTCGAAGCTGTCCGGATGATGAACAACATCATCGAGCAGACCGAGTCCGATCCGTATTACACTGAAAGCATCCAGGCAGCGCCAAGCCCCGCGCGCGCGGACATCGCCGATGCCATCGGCCTGGCCTTGCGCAACGTGGCCGACCTGCTGGACGTGGCCGCGACCGTCGCCTACACCAGTTCCGGCCACTCGGCGCTGCGGGTGGCGCGCGAGCGGCCGCGTGCGCCGATCATCGGCATGACGCCGAAGCTGGCCACGGCGCGCCGCCTCGCGCTGGCCTGGGGCGTGCACGCGGTGCTGATCCACGACGTGGCCTCGGTCACCGAGATGACGGAATTCGCCTGCGCTACGGCCGGACGCGAGGGCCTGGCGCAGCCTGGACAGACGGTGGTGATCGCCGCCGGCATGCCTTTCGGGGCGGCCGGCACCACCAACCTGCTGCGCATCGCGCGGCTCGGCGAGTGATGGAGCAGTTCCTGCATTTCCAACAAACGGGCATCGGCCCGCATAACAAGGGAGTCACATGAAGAAGAACATCATCGCCGGCGCGGTCCTGGCACTGTGCGCCGCCGGCGCTTCGGCACAAACCGCGGTCGCAATCTACGGCATCGCCGATGCAGCCTTCGTCGCCGAGCGCGGCGGCGTCGCCGGGAACGCCAACAAGATCGTCGGCGGCGCCGCCTCGGCCTCGCGCATCGGCTTTCGCGGTACTGAAGACCTGGGCAACGGCATGTCGGCCCTGTTCACGCTGGAAACCGGCGTGCGCCTCGACACCGGCACGCTCGACGCGGCCAATACCCTGTTCAACCGCCAGGCCTTCGTCGGCCTGAAGACCCGTGCCGGCACGGTCACCCTCGGCCGCCAGTACACGCCATGGCACAACACGCTCGCCCAGGTCGCCGACCCGTTCGCGACCGGCTATGCGGGCGGCTCGAAGAACCTGTTCCCGGATTCGGGCGCCAACGTCCGCACCAGCAATACGATCGTCTACAGCGCACCGACGACCGCGGGCTTCAGCGGCCAGCTGGCCTACAGCCTGGGCGAACAGGCTGGCGATTCCACGGCCGGACGCCAGGTCGGCGCGGCGATCAACTACGCGAACGGTCCGCTGACCGTGAGCCTGGCCTACAACAACAAGAACAACGACGTCGCGGCGGCGCCGGGCGTCACCCCGGTCAACCGCGGCAGCGGGCGCAACACCATGCTGGCGGCGAACTACGACTTCAAGGTCCTCAAGGCCTATGCCGCCTTCAACGTCGACAAGGGTTTCAATAGCGCGCCGCTGGCCAATACCGGCAATCCGTTCGGCGGCGTGGCGCCGACCGCCTCGCTTGATGGCAACGAGATCCTGCTCGGCCTGTCGGCGCCGGTCGGCACCGGCACCGTGCTGGCCACGCTGATGCGCAAGGACGACAAGACCGCCTTCAACCAGGACGCCCGCTCCTGGGGCATCGGCTACGTGTATCCGCTGTCGAAGCGCTCCAGCCTGTACACGGCCTACGGCAAGGTCGACAACCGGAACGGCGCCGGCTACACGGTCAACAACAACTCCGAAACCGGCAGCGGCGACAGCGCCTTCAACCTGGGCGTGCGTCACACCTTCTGACGTGGCTTCACGCGGCCGTCGACGCCTCGTTCGACGGCCACCTGGCCACTTCCTGTCCCACCGGCGTGGCCGAGGAAAAGGCGCCGGCCACGAAATCGACGAAGGAGCGCACCCGCGCCGCCGTCTGCAGCTGGTGCGGATACACCGCATAGATGTCCGCGCCCGGCGTCTCCCAGTTCGCCAGCACCTGGCGCAGCCTGCCGCTCTGCAGGTACTTCGCCACGTCCCATTCCGCCCGCATGATCAGCCCGTGTCCTTCGAGCGCCCAGTTGACGGCGATCTCGCCGTCATTGGTACTGAGCTCGCCCCGCACCTTGACCGTTTCCGTGCGCTGGCCCGAAGTCAGGTGCCAGATGCCGTAGCCTTCCGCGCCCTGGCGGATGCCGATGCAGCTGTGGTGCGTCAGGTCGTTCGGCACGCGCGGCGTGCCGTGACGTTCGAGGTAGGCCGGGGCGGCGCAGATCAGGCGCCGGTTCGAGGCCAGGCGGCGCGCGATCACGCGCGTATCGGGCGGTTCGCCGAAGCGGATCCAGACGTCGCAGGCATCCTCGATCAGGGTCGGCGGATTCACCGTCAGCTGCAACTGGACGTGCACGTCCGGATGGCGCTTGTGGAAGGCCGAGATCAGCGGCGCGATATGGCTGCGGCCGAAACCGAGCGTGGCGTTCACCCGCAGCAGGCCCTTGGGGGCCGTGGCGGCGCTGGTGATCATCTGCTCCATGTCCTCGATGTCGGCCAGGATGCGGCGCGAATGCTCGAGGTAGATCTCGCCTTCGGCCGTCAATCCGATGCGGCGCGTGGTCCGGTGCAGCAAACGGGTGCCGAGGCGCGCCTCCATCTGCGACAGGCGCTTGCTGACCCCGGCCGTGGTGACGTTGAGTTCGCGCGCCGCGGCCGACAGGCTGCCGGCGCGTACCAGCAGGCTGAAGAAGGCCATCTCGGACTGGGCGTTGACGGGTGTGGACATTGTTAATCCAAGATTAATAATGGTTCAACTTTAGCGCCATATTTAAGTGCTCGCAAGCCGTATATTCGCTCATGACCCGGCAACCGGATCACGACAGCGAAGACCCATAACAATTCAGGAGACGAGCATGCAACAGCATCCACGGCAGGTACGGCGCATGGCGAAAGCCCTTGCGCTGGCAGTCTTACTCGGTAGCGGCGCCAATGCGATGGCCCAGGCCTGGCCCGCCAAGAACATCACCATCGTCGTGCCCTTCGCGACCGGCGGCACCACCGACGCGATCGCACGCACGCTGGGCCAGGAGCTGTCCAGGTCTTTGGGCCAGCCCGTCATCGTCGAGAACAAGCCGGGCGCCGGCGCCACCATCGGCGCCGACTACGTCGCCAAGGCCAAGCCGGACGGCTACACGCTGCTGGTCGGCGCCGTGCACCACACGATCGCCACCAGCGTCTACAAGAAGCTGCCCTACGACTTCCAGCGCGACCTGGCGCCGGTGTCGACGGTCGCCATGGTGCCGAACGTGCTGGTGGTGAACCCGAACGTCCCTGCGAAAAACGTCAAGGAGCTGGTGGCGCTGGCGAAGAAAACGCCGGGCAAACTCACCTTCGGCTCGAACGGCAACGGCACCGGCCAGCACCTGATCGGCGCCCAGTTCAACATCGCCAGCGGGACCGACATCATGCACGTGCCTTACAAGGGCAGCGGCCCGCTCACCATCGACCTGCTGGGCGGGCAGATCGACATGTCCTTCGATACCGTGACGCCGGTGCTGTCGCACATCCGCGCCGGCAAGCTGCGCGCGCTCGCGGTGACGACCATCCAGCGCTCGGCCGCGCTGCCCGACGTGCCGACCCTCGACGAGTCCGGGCTGAAGGGCTTCGATCAGGGCACCTGGTTCGGCGTGCTGGCGCCGGTGGCGACGCCGAAGGAGGTCGTGACGCGCCTGAATACCGAAGTCGTGAACATCGTGAATTCGGCCGAATTCAGGAAGCGGATGGAAGAGATCGGGGCCGTCCCGGTCGGCAACAGCGCCGCGCAGATGGCCAGCCAGATCAAGACCGACACCGAGCGTTACGCGAAGCTGGTGAAGGATGCGAAGGTGACGATGCAGTAAGCCGTACGCCGTTGGCCGGCGTCGTCGGGTACAGTCGGGGCATGCCCGACTCTCCAACATACCCGACCACGCCTGACGGCCGTTACTTCGTCGTCAGGGGACGGCTTTGGCGCACCAGTAATCCCGCACTGGCGCCGGACGAAAGGCAGCGGCTGGTCAATCAACTCATGAGCGCACGCCGCCACGTCGGCGTCGCCAAGCGGTCCGGCGATCTTGACGCCGAGCGCGGCGCCCGCGCCGCTGTCGACGCGGCCAAGCGCGGCCTCGGCGAGCGCGGCCCGGTCTGGTGGACCGACGGCGCGCCCGATTACAACCGCAAGCTCGCCGCCAGCACGCCCTACGCCGACTGGTACGCTGCGCTGCCCAAGGATTAGCTGCGCAGCGCCTGCACGGGACTCATGCGGATAGCCGCCGCCGTATGCTTCGCCGTGGCGCCGATCGCCGCGAGCAGGGCCAGCGCCACCGCCGCCGCCAGCGGCCAGGCGCCCAGCGGCGCGTGTTCTGCAAAACCGTCCAGGTAGTAACGGATCGCCAGCGCCGCCGCCGGCAGGCCGATCAGGCCGGCCACCGCCACCGTCAGTCCGAACTCGCGTCCCAGGCGGCGCGCGATGGCGCCGTTGCTGGCGCCGTACAGCTTGCGGATCACGATCTCGCGCCGGCTGCGCTGCACCGTGTAGGCCGACAGCACGTAGATGCCGAAGGCGGCCAGGGCGAGCGCCACCAGGCTGGCCGCGCCCAGGATTTTGACCATGCGCAGGTCCTGGCGGTAGCTGTCGCCGAACACGCTGGCCGCGCTTTTCATGTACAGCTTCCCGTTCGGGAAGTACTGGCGCCAGGTCGGGCCGATGGCCTGGGCCAGCGCCTGCTGGTCGAGCTGCGAGCGCAGCGTGACGACGCCGTCGGCATCGGTCACCATGTAGAGGATCGGCCCGGGGCGCTCGCGCAGCGACTGGTGGCGCACGTCGGGCGCGACGCCGACGACCAGCATGTCCGAGCCGTTCGGACCCGGCGCGAAGGGCATCTTGCCGACCGCCTCTTCGGCCGTGCGGTAGCCCAGCGCGCGCACCGCGGCCATGTTCAGCACGACGACGCGTGCCGTCGGCTGGTCGCGCTGCGCGCTGAACAGGCGGCCGGCGACGGGGCGGATGCGGTACAGGTCGAAGAACTCGGGCGAAGCACGCTTGACCTCCATGCGCATCTCGCCGCCGCTGCGCAGGTCGAAATTACCGGTGATCTTGTTGCCGTCGCGCCCGATCGCTTCGGCCGAAATGGCCGCACCCTCGACGCCGGGCACGCGGGCGACGGCGCGCGCAAAGCCCGCGACCTGTTCGTTCTTCGCCAGCGGCATGTCGAGCAGCGTCAACCCGCGCGGATCGAAGCCCGGATCGGCATGGGTGGCGTACCAGGTCTGCCAGCCGACAGCCACCGTGACGCCGGCCAGCGCCATCGCGGTGGCGAACTGCAGCACGGTGAGCGTGCGCCGCAGCCACAGGTTGCCGACCGTCTCGCTGTTGCTGTCGCGTCCCGCCAGTACGGTGGCCGCGCGCACCCGCAGCGCCGTCCAGGCCGGCCAGGCGCCGGCCGCGAGGCCTGCCAGCAGGCCCAGAAGCATGGCCAGCGCCAGGCGCGCGGGCGTGAAGAAGCCTTCCAGCTTGCGGTCGACCAGGTCGGCGAAAACCGGCAGCAGCAGCCAGGCGAGCACGATGCCGGCCACGGTGGCGAGCAGGGCCACCAGACCCGACTCGGCCAGGAACTGGGCGGCCACGCGCGCGGCGCTCGCGCCCAGCACCTTGCGCATGCCGATTTCGCGATGGCGCCGCAGCGTGCGCACGGTGGCGAGGTTGATCCAGTTGGTCATGGCCAGCGCCAGGATCAGCAGGGCGACGCCGGCCAGCGCCAGCGTGGAATCGCGCTGGCCGTAGTTGCGCTTGTCGCGGCCGCTGGCCAGGTCCGGATCGAAATAGGCGTCGGGCAGGGCGGCCAGGCGCACCTCGATGCCTGGTCCGGTGAGCGAGCGGCCCATGGCGCCCGTGCGCATCGGCTCGTTCATGGGCGAGGCTTCGACGGCTTCCTGGAGCAAGGCGTCGAGCCGGGCCGGATCGGCTCCGTGCCGCAGCTTGAGAAAAAGCTGGCCGCGCATCTGGCCCGCGGGATGCAGGGTGCGGTCCTCGAGTTTCAGCGCGCGGCTGAGCGGCCCGCCCAGGGCTTCCCAGCGCACGGTGGTGTTGGCCGGCAGGTCGGGAATCACGGCCAGCACCTGCAGCAGCTCGTCGCCCGCGCCCACCGTCTTGCCAAGCACCCCGGTGTGGCCGAACAGGCGCAGGGCCGTCTCGCGCGTGAGCGCCAGGCCGTCGGGACGGGTCAGGGCCGCCCGCAGGTCGCCGCTCAGGGGCTGGATGCCGAAGATGGCGCCGAAGTCCGGGTCGACCGCATACATCCTGACTGCGTGCAGTTCGCTGCCCGCGCGCAGCGGATGCTGGATCTGCTGCGCCTTGCTGGCCTGCTCGACAACCCCGCTGGCCAGCGCCGTGTCGCGCAGCGACAGCATGGCGCGCGTGTTCCAGTCCGGACGCGGGAAGAAGTTGATGCGCTGCTTGACGACATACACCCGCTCGCCGTCGGGCACATGGCTGTTATAGTTCAGGCAGTAGGTGACGAAGCCGAGCAGCAGGAAGCAGGCGGCACACGCGATCGCCAGGCCCAGCACCGTGACCGCCGAATATCCCGGTTCCTGCACCAGCTGGCGCCAGCCGATGCGAAAGTCCCGGGCGAATCCGAAGTTGATCTTCATGCTGCCCTCAACGCGTCGACAACGATACGGCCATCGAGCAGGTTCAGCGTGCGCGATGCCTGGGCCGCGTGGGCCGGGGAGTGGGTGACCATCACCACTGTCGTGCCCTCGAGGTTAATCGTGCGCAGCATGCGCATCACTTCGTCGCCGTGGGCCGTGTCGAGGTTACCGGTCGGTTCGTCGGCCAGCAGCAGGGCGGGGCCGGCCACCAGGGCGCGCGCGATCGCGACGCGCTGCTGCTGGCCGCCCGACAGCTGCGAGGGTTTATGACGCGCGCGGTGCGCCACCCCCAGCTTGTCCAGCATGGCGTTGACGCGTTCGCGCCGCTCAGCCGGCTTCATGCCGCTGTATTCGAGCGCCAGTTCGACGTTCTCGAACACGTTCAACTCATCGATCAGGTTGAAACTCTGGAAGATGAAGCCGATGCGTCCGCGCCGCAGCCGGTTCAGGCGCGCCTCGCTCCATCCCGCCACGTTCTCACCTTCGAACCAGTATTCTCCGGTGCTGGGCACGTCCAGCAGGCCGAGGAGGCCGAGCAGGGTCGACTTGCCGCAGCCCGAAGGGCCGGTGATGGCGACATATTCTCCGGCCTCGATCTCGAGGTCGATGCGGTCGAGGGCCGTGGTGTGGACTTCCCCCGCCACGTGGGTCTTGCTGATGCCTGAAAGCTTGAGCATGCTTATCCTTTTTACTGGAGTGAGAGATTACTGCGAAATGTTCAGTAGCGTCGACTGTCCGAAGGCCGTATAGCCGGACACGATGACCTGTTCGCCTGGCCGCAGGCCGGACAGCACCTCGACCTGGGCGTTGCTGCGCCGTCCGGTGCGCACTTCCCGACGCTGCGCCGTGCGGCCATCGGCTCCGAGCACGTAGACCCAGGCGCCGCCGCTGTCGCCGACCCAGGCGCCGCCCGGCAGCACCAGGGCGCGCGCGGGCTGGCCGAGCGTGAGCTGGGTGTCCAGGCTCTGGCCGGGGCGCAGCGAGGCCGGCTGCTCGCCGCTGAAGCGCAGCTCGGCCAGGAAGCGGCCGTCCTTGATCTGCGGGTAGACGTTCGCGACCTGCACCGGATAGCGCCGGCCGTCGTGTTCGACCGAACCGGAACGGCCGCTGCCCACGCGGTTCAGGTAGAACTCGTCGATGCGCGCGGCCAGCTTGAAGCGGCTCGGATCGTCGATGCGGCCGACGTTCTTGCCGGTGACGATCGATTCGCCGACCTGCATGCGAAAGTCGGTCAGGCGCCCGGCGCTCGGCGCGCGCACCACCAGCGCGTCGACCGTCGCCTGGACCAGCTGCAGGCCGCTATCGAGGCCGCCGATCGCTTTTTCCAGTTGCGAGAGGGCGGGTGCGCGCACCTGGCTGTCGGCGGCGGCGCTGCGCTTCTCCAGCGCGATGGCGCGCGCTTCCTTGTCATAGGCGTCGCGCGACTCTTCCAGCGCCACCGGAGAGATGAAGCCTTGCGCGGCGAGGCGCTCGTTGCGCGCGTGGCGCTTCTGCGCCTGTTCGAGGCTGAAGGCCAGTTCGTCGAGGCGGCGCTGGCGCGTGCTGCGGTCGCTCTCCTGGGCCAGGCGCAGGTTGGCCAGGTTGTAGAGCTGCTGCGCCTGCTCGGCCTGGCGCGCCAGCAGTTCCAGGTTGCGCTGCGGGTTCGCGATCCGGAACAGCAGCTGGCCCTTGTGCACCACGTCGCCGTCGCGCACGAAGACTTCCTCGATGCGCCCCGACTCGACCGAATCGAGGATCACCGAATCGAGCGGCTCGGCGTTCGCGCGCACCAGCAGCTCGTCGCTTAAGACGCCTTGTTCGACGGGGGCGAGCTGGATGTCGGCGCGCTGCACGCGCAGGCCGCGCGGGATCTGCTGCCAAAGGGTGGCGCCCATGGCGAGGAGCAGGGCGGCAGCGGCGCCGGCCAGCAGCATCTTCCTGCCGCGTTTGCGCGGAACGATGGTGTCCATGGCGGCGCCGGTGGCAGGAGTAGGAATCGGTTTCAGGGACATGCGATGCTCGATGAGTGATGATGAACGCTCTCATTGCAAGCGCCGTGCCATGCCGTTTTCAGGCCCGGATTGCGCGCTTTGGCGGACGCCTTGTCCACTCCCGAACAGGGCAGGTGTCCGTTTCCGCACAGGTGTGCGGCAAGGGGGCAAATGCCGTTTCGCCAGCTCATCTTCGCTGCTAGAATGCCCCCGACTTCAACGCAGCACAGCCGCCCCATGGACCCGACCACCGCCCGCATCCTGATCCTCGACGACGACGCCGACGTCGCCTTCGCCGCGCGGATGCTGCTGCGCCGGCGCCATGGCGAGATCACCGTGCTGCACGACCCGGCGCGCCTGCCGGCGGCGCTGGCCGCGGGCAGCTTCGACGTCGTCCTGCTCGACCTGAACTTCACGCCGGGCCGCACCGACGGGACTGAGGGCCTGGCCGTGCTCGATCTGCTGCGCGTACAGGCGCAGCCGCCGGCCGTGATCGCCCTGACGGCCTATGCCGACGTGCCGCTGGCGGTGGAAGCGCTCAAGCGCGGCGCCGGCGACTTCATCACCAAGCCCTGGGACAATGCGCGCCTGCTGGCGGCGGTCGATGGCGCCCTGGCGCGCCGCAGGGAGGCGCCGCCCGCCGGCTCGATCCTGATGGGAGAATCGACCGCCATGGCCGCGGTGCGCGCGATGGTGGCCGGCGTCGGCCCGACCGAGGCCAATGTGCTGGTGCTGGGCGAGAACGGCGTCGGCAAGGAACTGGTGGCGCGCGCCATCCACCTCGCCTCGAAGCGCGCAGCGGCGCCTTTCCTCGCGGTGGACATGGGCGCGCTGCCGGAAGCGACCTTCGAGAGCGAGCTGTTCGGCCACCGCAAGGGTTCCTTCACCGACGCCAAGGCCGACCGCGACGGCCGCTTCCAGGCCGCGCGCGGCGGCACCCTGTTCCTCGACGAAGTCGGGAATACGCCTTTGCCGGCCCAGGCCAAGCTGCTGGCGGCGCTGGAACGGCGCGAAGTGACGCCGCTGGGCGCCGACCGGCCGCAGGCGGTCGACGTGCGCATCGTCAGCGCCACCAACCTCGATGAAGCGAGCCTGTTCGACCCGGCAGTGTTCCGCCCCGACCTGCTGTTTCGCCTGAATACGATCGTGATCCGGGTGCCGCCGCTGCGAGAGCGGCGCGGCGACATCCCCGGCCTGCTGCGCCACTACCTGGCCCACTACGAAGCGCAGTATGCGCGGCCGGCGCGCCAGCTGCTACCCGCCGCGCAGGCGGCGCTGCTGGAGTGGACCTGGCCCGGCAACGTGCGCGCGCTGCGCCACGCCTGCGAGCGCGCGGTGATCCTCGCCGCGGGCGAGGGCTACGCGATCGGGGACTTCGGTCTCGTCGCGCCAGGCGCTGCGCCGGCAGCGGCCGCGCCGGCGCTGGAAGACCAGACCCTGGGCGAAGTCGAGCGCGGCGCGATCGCCGCCGCGCTGGCCCAAGCCAAGGGCAATATCAGCGAAGCGGCGCGCCGCCTGGGACTGAGCCGCGCTGCGCTCTACCGCAAGCTCGAGAAGCATGGCCTCTAGGCGCATGCTGCAGTCGGGCGCCGGCGCGGCCGTCCTCGTCCTGATGGCGCTGGCCGCCGCCGCGCAGGCCTGCATCGGATCGCCGCGCCTGCTGGTGCTGTGCGGCCTGGCGGCATGCGCGCCGGCCTGGTTCGTCTGCTACGCACTGCTGCGGCTGGCGCCCGAGCTGCCCCGTCCAACGGCGGGCGATCCGGTTCCGCTGCGTTCCGCTGCCGATGCGCTGGCGCTGGAAGCGCGCCTCGAACATGCGCCGGTGGCCCTGTTCGTGATCGACGGTCAGGGCGAGGTCGCGGCCCTGAACGCCAACGCGCGCCAGCTGCTGGCGCCGGGCCGGGTGCTCGATCGCCCGAAGCTGTTCGCCCAGCTGGCTGCGCAGCCGGCGCAAGGCCGCGCGCTGCTCGCCTTCGATACCGAACGCGGCACCGAGCGCGCCATGGTCGCGCTGTCCGCGCTCACCGTGCACGGCAAGGCGCAGCGCATCGCGGCGCTGCTGCCGCTCGAAAGCGAACTCGAATCGGAAACCCTGAATGCCTGGCGCCAGCTGGTGCAGGTGCTGACCCACGAGATCATGAATTCGCTGACCCCGGTGGCCTCGCTTTCCAGCACGGCGCAAGGCATGCTGCTCGAGCTGCAGCCCCAGCTGGAGGGCGAAGCCGCGGCCGACCTGGCGATGGACCTGACGACCGCGCTGGACGCCATCGCGCGCCGCGCCACCAGCCTGGCCGATTTCGTCGGCAGCTACCGCAGCCTGTCCGGCATGCCGGAGCCGCGGCCCGAGCAGATCGATCTCGAGGCGCTGTTCGCGCGCCTGTCCCTGCTGTTGGAACCGGCCTGGCAGGCGCGCGGCGGCGCGCTGCGCGTGCTGGTCGAACCGGGGGCGCCGGTGCTGGTGGCCGATCCGGGCCAGCTGGAACAGGCCCTGATCAACCTGCTGAAAAACGCGTTCGAGGCCACCGCCGGCGTGGCGGCGCCTTGTGCGACCGTGCATGCGCGCCTGGTGCGCGGCGCACGGCTGCGCATCGAGGTCAGCGACAACGGTCCCGGCGTGCCGGAGGAGCTGCTGCCGCATGTCTTCACGCCCTTCTTCACAACGAAGAAGGGTGGAAGAGGCATCGGACTGGCGCTGGTGCGCCAGCTGGTGCACGGCAATGGCGGCACCGTCCGTCACGTGCGGCCTGTGACGGGCGGCGCCCGTTTCGTGCTGAGTTTTTAAAAGTGAACTACAGCGGCGGCACTACGCCCGCGAACCGCAGCAGGTCGGCCATCCGGAAGTCGCCCGGGTGGCTGGTCGGCAGCGTCGGACGCCATTGCGGCGCCGCGCGCAGGTAGGCCCCCGGGTCTTCGCGCAGCAGGCCGACGAAGACTTCGCCGACGATGCGCCCGCCCACCGGTCCCAGGCGCAGGCCGTGCTCCATCACCTCGGCTTCTTTCAGGATGTAGAAGAACAGCGGCGTCGAGCTGGCCAGGGTGTTCTTCGGATCGAGCGCGTAGGGCGTCAGCTCGCTCAGCTGGCTGGGCGCGAGCACGGGCATGCGCATGGCGCGGGCGATTGCCTGGCCGGACGGGATGCCGAAGTTGATGTGGCGCGTGAGGGTGCGCGCCGGCAGCGACTGCACGCCGTCGTTCGGCAGGCCGGGAGAAGGGCCGCGCGCGCCCGGCAGCTGCATCAGCGGCGAAGACAGGCGAATGTCGATGCGCTTGTTCGGGCGCACGTTGCCGTCGCCGAAATCGAAGAAGGTCTGCCAGTCGACGAAGCGCCGTGCCGCGCGCTTGCCGCCGCGCAGGTCGTTCGGGTCGGCCGCGGAAGGATTTTCCGTGTCGTCGAAGATGAAGGCGAAGAAGGGCGATCCGCCGGTCGGGCCGAAATTGGCGCGGTAGCTGGGACGGACCTGGGAGTGTCCGAAGCGGTAGGCGGCGGCGTTGAATTCGATGGGAATGCGCGGCGTCTCGCGACCGTCGCCGGCGCGGAAGCGGTTCAGCGCGGCCTCCGGATGGTAGTACTTCAGGCCGTTGCGCAGGATGTCGTCCAGCCGCTCCTGGCCGATCGTCAGCGGCAGGAACTCGTGCAGGATGATCCACTGGTAATGCCAGGTCACCAGCCGGCGCGCATCCGCGAACAGCTGCTGGGCGCTGGCGCCGCGGTAGGCCGGCTGCGCTGCCAGGTAGTCGGTGATGGCGTTGTGGAAGGAGAGCAGGGCGACCTGCATCTGGGCGATGACCACGTTCTCGTCGTTGCGGCTTTCGGCCACGATGGCGTTGTTCTGGCGGTCGCGCGGCACGTCGAAGCGCACCGCGCCATGGCGCGAGACGGCTTCGGAACCGGGAATGCGTTCGAGGCGGAACTTGATGCGTCCCGAGCTGCTGTCGTAGAGTTCGGGCGAGCCGGCCGGGCCGTTGCCGTAGACCGAGTCGAGGTCGAAGGCGGCCGTGCGGAAGTTCACGGTCGCCATCGGGTTGGCGTTCGCGTTCAGGATCGACTTGCGGTCGAAGGTGATGTCGTGGTCGAGGAACTGGCCGAGGAAGGTCATGCCGGCCGTCATGTTCGGATTGTCCGGGTTGTGCGGGCTGAACACGGCCGGGTTCAGGATCGACTGGATCGGGTTGGTGAGGTTGTCGCCGGCGTCGATCAGGTCGTTACGGGCGCCCATGCGCTGCATCGCCGTCCGCGCGGCGGCGGTTTGCGGCGCGAACGATGGCAGGTCGGGGTACATGCGGGTGAACACATTGTCGGGGTGGGGAGCGCGGGCCGGTTGGCGCGCGGTGACGGTATCTGCTTCCGTGGAATTGACGACCAAACAGAGGCCCAGCGGCGCAAGCGCCGATATAAGGTGCTTTCTCATCTACGACTCCTGAAAGATTCAAAATTTCAACGTGCGCGGGGATACGGCTGGCAATTCCAAGCTGGGGATACTGTTCAGATGCGTGCCGCCACGACGGGCTGCAGCGAGGTGAAGAACCGAGGGAATAGCAAAACGGACACTGACGCTGACAAACGTTGAAGGCCTCAGTATCGATCGGGAAAGATGAATGTCAAGCAAGGTCAGGCGCGGCCGGTTCGCGGCCGCGTTTGCTTCGACGGAACGATACCCGTAGGGTGGGCGCCCCGTGCCCACCGGGCGCGCCCACGACATTATTTCGGTGGGCACGGGGCGCCCGATGAAACCGTGGGCGCGGCCATTGGCCACGCCCACCCCTACAGCCGTATTTACGTATCTTTACATCCAGTTCCGGCAATTACTTGCCCGGATCCTTTTGATTCGTGAACTGGTCGAACTCCACGTTGTACGGCTGGCCGTTGACCATCTCGACCTTGCGCACATACACCGTTTGGACCACGTCGCGGGTCGCCGGGTCGATGCTGATCGGGCCGCGCGGGCTCTGGATCTTCATGCCTTTCAGCACGCCCATCGCCGCGTCGCCGTCGATCTTGCCTTTCAGCTTGTTGCTGACCTGGTAGATCGCGTTCATGCCATCATAGGCAGCCACGGCCATGAAGTTCGGACGACCGCCCTGCGGGTTGGCGGAGGCAAAGCTCTTCAGGAAGGCCTCGTTCTCAGGGGACTTGTGGGCGGCCGAGTAGTGGAAGGTGGTGATCACGCCCTGGGTCGCGTCACCCATGGCCGGCAGCACGTGGTCGTCGGTCAAGTCTCCGGTGGCAATGACCTTGATGCCGGCAGCGGCCAGGCCGCGCTCGCGGTAGCCTTTCATGAAGGCGATCGATTGCTCGCCGGCAGGCACGAAGACGAACACGGCGTCCGGCTTGGCGTCCTTGATGCGCTGGATGAAGGGGGCGAATTCGGGATTGCGCAGCGGTACGCGGATGGCTTCCACGATCTTGCCGCCGCTCTTCACCAGGCGGTCGCTGAAGGCCTTCTCGGCGTCGATGCCGGGACCGTAGTCGGCCACGACGGTGGCCACGTTCATGACCTTGTTCTTGACGGCCCAGTCGGCCATCGGCGCCGAGATCTGCGGCAGCGTCATCGAGAAGCGCGCGATGTAGTCGGACTTGGTCGTGATCACCGAGGTAGCCGCGTTCATGATGATCATCGGCTTTTTCGCCTGCTGGGCGATCGGCGCCACGGCCAGGGCTTCCGGCGTCAGGCCGAAGCCGGCCAGGAAGTCGACCTTGTCGCGCACCACCAGTTCCTGCGCCAGGCGCTTGGCCACTTCCGGCGCCGGGCCGGTGGTGTCCTTGTAGATGATCTGGATCTTCTTGCCGGCCACCGTGTCGCCGTGCTGCGCCATCCAGGCCTTGATGCCGCCTTCCATCTGCTTGCCATAGTCGGCAAAGGGACCGGAGAAGGCGGCGATCACGCCGACCTTGATGGTGTCCTGGGCCAGCGCGGCGGGCGCGAAGGCGATGGAAGCGGTGGCGGCCAGGGCCGCGGCAATCGTCGTGAACTTCATCTCTGTCTCCTGTGGTTGGTCTTGTCGGAAGCCTCGGGGCAGCGCGGCGCGGCCGTGTCCTTATCACAACTGCATCAACGCCCTCGCAAGCATATTGTTGACAAGCTTCCGTGACAACCATAGTATCGACTTTGTGTTCGATTAACAACCTCTTGTTCGGTAATCGAACACAATGCTTGAAAAGCCTGCTTTAAAGCTCTATCCATAAAACACGGAGACAACATGAAGAACACCATCTGCAGCGCTGTGGCGCTGATGTGCGGCCTGGCCGCGTCGGCAGCGAACGCTCAGACCGCGGTCCAGATCTACGGTATCGTCGACAGCGGCATCGCCCACCTGACCAACGTCAATAGTGCGGGCGATTCGATCACCAAGGTCCCGTCGCTGACCAGCTCCTTCCCCTCACGCATCGGCTTCCGCGGCACCGAGGACCTGGGCAACGGCCTGCAGGCTTTCTTCGTGCTGGAAAACGGCCTGGCACTCGATACCGGCACCCAGCAGCAGGGCGGGCGCCTGTTCGGCCGCCAGGCCAACGTCGGCATCAAGGGCGCCTGGGGCACGATCACCCTCGGCCGCCAGCAGAACATGACCTACATCTCGGGCCTCAAGACCGACGTGCTCGGTCCGCACCTGTTCGCGATCGGCTCGATCGATCCTTACCTGCCGAACGCGCGCAGCGACAATGCGATCGGCTACATGGGCAACTTCAACGGCTTCGTGCTGGGCGCGACCTGGAGCTTCGGCCGCGACGCCTCGAACGCCGGCGGACCGGCTGCCACCAACTGCGCCGGCGAAGTCGGCGGCGACTCGAAGGCTTGCCGCCAGGTCACCGGCCTGATCGGTTACGAGACCAAGGCCTGGGGCCTGAACGCCTCCTACGACCAGCTGCGCGGCAATGTCGGCGCGGCCGGCGGCCTGACCAGCAGCGACAACACCGACGTGCGCAAGACGGTGAACGCGTACGTGATGTTCGGCCCGACCAAGCTCGGCGGCGGCGTGATCGCGCGCGACACCGATGCCAACGCGACGGTGGGCGATTCGGAATCGAACCTGTACTACCTGGGCGTGAGCCATCCGTTCGGCTCGTTCGTGGGCGACGTGCAGGTAGCACGCCGCGATACCAAGGATTCGCCGAACGACGTCAACATGCTGGTGGCGCGCCTGACCTATGCGATGTCGAAGCGGACCTTCGTGTATGGCGCGGTCGGCCGCATGGACAACAAGGGCGCCTCGGCGGTGGCGCTGGATGCGGGCGGCAGCGTCGGTGCCGGCATGGCCCAGAATGGCGTCATGGTCGGCTTGCGTCACCACTTCTGATTGAACGTAGGGTGGAGTCCCCGACTCCACGCGGTGATACGTATTGGCTCCGATATCGTGCACGATGATCTTGCCGCCGCGTATCACCGCGTGGAGTCAGGACTCCACCCTACGTTTACTGATGTGAATTTGTAGGGTGGGCACTCCGTGCCCACGCGGTGATACGCGGCAGCAAGATCGTCGAGCACGAACGCGGAGTCGTTACGTATCACCGCGTGGGCGCCCGGTGAACCCGTCATTGATGCCATTGGCATCAATGACCCTTACGGCAGCAGCACCGCCAGCTCCTGCGCGCCTCTCTGCAATACCGGCAAGAACTCCGCACGCATGCGCTCGGCACTCACACGCCCGGCCTGCGCCCCGACGTTCAGCGCCGCCAGCACCTGCCCCGACGCCCCGCGCACCGGCACGGCGATCGAACGCAGCCCCAGTTCCAGTTCCTCGTCGTTGATCGCATAGCCGTCCTGCCGCACCTGCACCAGGATCTCGCGTAGGCGTTTCTGGCTGGTCACCGTCTTGTCGGTCATCGCTTTCAGCCGGGCTTTCTCGAAATACGCATCCAGCTCGTGCGGCGCCAGGTGCGCCAGCATCACGCGGCCGAGCGAGGTGCAGTAGGCCGGCAGGCGGCTGCCCGTGTTCAGGGCCACCGACATCACGCGCGAGGCGGCCGAGCGTGCCACGTACAGCACTTCGCCATCGTCGAGCACGGCCAGCGAGCAGGATTCGCCCAGCTCGCGGCTGATGGCGTTCAGGTAGGGCTGGCTCGACACCGTCAGCGGCGTCGACGACAGGTAAGAGTAGCCGAGGGTCAGCACCTTCGGGCGCAGCGAAAAATTGTTCAGCTCGGCATCGACATAGCCGAGCTGCTGCAGCGTGTACAGGCAGCGGCGCACGGCGGCGCGCGGGATGCCCGTCTTCTGGCTGATCTGCGCGATGGTCTGCGGCTTGCGGGAATCGCTGAAGGCCTGCACCACGGCCAGCCCGCGCGCAAGCGAGGTCATGAAGCTGGGGTCGGTCAGGGCGTCGATCTGCTCGGCGATCGTCGGTTCACGTTCTTCTGCGGAATCAAGGCTCTCCGGCCCGTCGGTATGCGTTGTCGATTTTGTCATGGCGCGATTTTAATGCAGGGGAGGGCGATCCAATTGGTCTTTTTTCTTGACCTTTCGGCCAGCATGCTAATACACTTGGTTGGTCGGTAATCAAACATTAGTTCGATTATCGAACAACACCTCCCATATTTCAAGCACGATCAATCGTGCACACCTAGGTGGAGACATGATCGACAAAACCTTTCAATCGCTGGAGCAAGCCGTAGCGGACGTGCACGATGGCGCGACCGTCATGATCGGCGGCTTCGGCAATGCCGGCATGCCGGCCCAGCTGATCGATGCGCTCATCGCGCAAGGCGCGCGCGAGCTCACCATCGTCAACAACAACGCCGGCAACGGCGACACCGGCCTGGCTGCACTGCTGGCCGCCAAGCGCGTGCGCAAGATCATCTGCTCCTTCCCGCGCCAGACCGACTCCCACCATTTCGACGCGCTCTACCGCGCCGGCGAAATCGAACTCGAGCTGACCCCGCAGGGCAACCTGGCCGAGCGCATCCGCGCGGCCGGCGCCGGCATCGGCGGCTTCTTCACGCCGACCGGCTACGGCACCCTGCTGGCCGAAGGCAAGGAAACGCGCCTGATCGACGGCCGCCACTACGTGCTCGAGTCGCCGATCCACGCCGACTTTGCCCTCATCAAGGCCTATAAAGGCGACCGCTGGGGCAACCTCGTGTACCGCAAGACCGCGCGCAACTTCGGTCCGATCATGGCGATGGCGGCGAAGGTCGCGATCGCGCAGGTGAACGAGATCGTCGAACTGGGCGAACTCGATCCGGAAAACATCGTCACGCCGGGCATTTTCGTGCAGCGCGTGGTGAAGGAGGCAGCATGAACAAGTTCTCTCGCGACCAGATTGCCGCCCGCGTCGCCCAGGATATTTTTGAGGGCGCCTACGTCAACCTCGGCATCGGCCTGCCGACGAAAGTCGCCAACTTCCTGCCGGCCGACCGCGAAGTTTTTCTCCATAGCGAAAACGGCCTGCTCGGCATGGGGCCGGCCCCGGCCGAGGGCGAAGAGGACGAGGACCTGATCAACGCCGGCAAGCAGCCGGTGACGATCCTCACGGGCGGGGCGTACTTCCACCACGCCGATTCCTTCGCCATGATGCGCGGCGGCCACCTCGACATCTGCGTGCTGGGCGCCTTCCAGGTATCGGAAAAGGGCGACCTGGCCAACTGGCATACCGGCGCGCCGGATGCGATTCCGGCCGTGGGCGGCGCGATGGACCTCGCCATCGGCGCCAAGCAGGTCTTCGTGATGATGGACCACCAGACCAAGACCGGCGAGAGCAAGATCGTGCGCGAATGCAGCTACCCGCTGACGGGCGTGGCCTGCGTGAATCGCATCTATACCGACCTGGCCGTGCTCGACGTCACGCCCGACGGCCTGCGCGTGCTCGAGATGGCGCCGGGATTGACCTTCGACGAGCTGCAAGCCGTCACCTCCGCGCCTCTTCTGGCGACCTGAAAGGACGAACATGACCGACGCATTCATCTGCGATGCCATCCGCACGCCCATCGGCCGCTACGGCGGCACCCTGAAGGATGTCCGCGCCGACGACCTCGGCGCCATGCCCCTGCGCGAACTCATGCGCCGCAACCCGGGCGTCGACTGGACGCAGGTCGACGACGTGATCTTCGGCTGCGCCAACCAGGCCGGCGAAGACAACCGCAACGTCGCCCACATGTCCTCGCTGCTGGCGGGCTTGCCGGCCGACGTGCCGGGCACCACCGTCAACCGCCTGTGCGGCTCGGGCATGGACGCGGTCGGCATCGCCGCGCGCGCCATCAAGGCCGGCGAAACCCAGCTGATGATCGCCGGCGGCGTCGAATCGATGACGCGCGCGCCGTTCGTGATGGGCAAGGCCGACAGCGCCTTCTCGCGCCAGGCCACGATCTACGACACCACCATCGGCTGGCGCTTCCCGAACAAGGCGATGAAGCACCAGTACGGCACCGATTCGATGCCGGAGACGGCGGAGAACGTCGCCGTCGACTACAAGGTCTCGCGCGAAGACCAGGACAAATTTGCCCTGGCCAGCCAGCAGAAGACGGCACGCGCCCAGGCCGAAGGCCGGTTCGCGGACGAGATCGTCCCGGTGCTGATCCCGCAGAAGAAAGGCGACCACATCTCCTTCGAAAAGGACGAGCATCCGCGCGAAACCAGCATCGAGGCGCTCGCCAGGCTGAAGGGCGTCGTGCATCCGGAAGGTTCGGTCACGGCCGGCAACGCCTCGGGCGTGAACGATGGCGCCTGCGCCGTGCTGATCGCAAGTAGCGAAGCCGCGGAAAAGTATGGGCTGACCAAGCGCGCGCGCATCGTCGGCATGGCCACCGCCGGCGTGCCGCCGCGCGTGATGGGCATCGGCCCGGCGCCCGCTACCAAGAAGCTGCTGGCCCAGCTCGGCATGAGCATCGACCAGATGGACATCATCGAGCTCAATGAGGCATTCGCATCGCAAGCTTTGGCCGTATTGCGCGAACTCGGCGTTGCGGACGACGATCCAAGGGTGAACCCCTACGGCGGCGGCATCGCCCTCGGGCACCCGCTGGGCATGAGTGGCGCGCGCCTGGTGACCACCGCGATGTACCAGCTGCACCGCACCGGCGGGCGCTACGCGCTGTGCACGATGTGCATCGGCGTGGGGCAGGGGATCGCGATGGTGATCGAACGCGTCTGAGCCGGTCCGGCTTCATAAGAACATTAGCAGGAGACACAGTATGAACAAGCACTACGAGACAGGGAGGCGGCCATGATCGGTAATTTCATCGGCGTGCTCTTCGACGGCATCGCCTATGGCAGCCTGCTTTTCCTGATCAGCGTCGGCCTCTCGGTGACGATGGGCCTGATGAACTTCATTAACCTGGCGCACGGCGCCTTTGCGATGGTCGGCGGCTATGTCTGCGTGACCCTGCTGCAAAAGCTCGGCCTGCCTTTCCTGGCCACGCTGCCGCTGGCCTTCTTCGCCGCCGCCGCGATCGGCCTGGTGCTGGAACGTACCCTCTACCGCCAGCTTTACCAGGCGACCCACCTCGACCAGGTGCTGTTCTCGATCGGCCTGACCTTCATGTCGGTGGCCGGCGCCACCTTCCTGTTCGGCCCGACCCAGCAGCCGGTCAACCTGCCGGACTGGCTGCGCGGCCAGGTGCACGTGCTGGGCCTGGATCTCGGCAGCTACCGCCTGTTCCTGATCGCGGTCGTGATCCTGATCACCCTGGGCCTGTACCTGCTGATCGAGCGCACCCGCTTCGGCGCCCAGATCCGCGCTTCCGTCGACAACCAGACGGCGGCGGCCGGTCTGGGCATCAACGTCAGCCGCGTGTTCTCGCTGACCTTCGCGCTGGGCTCGGGCCTGGCCGGCCTCGGCGGCGGCCTCGGCATCGACGTGCTGGGCCTGGACCCGAGCTTCCCCGTCAAGTACATGGTCTACTTCCTGCTGGTGGTGGCCGTGGGCGGCGCCGGTTCCATCAAGGGTCCGCTGATCGCGGCCCTGATCCTCGGCGTGTTCGACGTCGCCGGCAAATACTATGTGCCGGAAGTGGGCGCCTTCGTGATCTACACGCTGATGGTCGTCCTGTTGATCCTGTTCCCGTTTGGCCTGGTACGGAGGAAAGCATGAGTGCCTTTTCCAGCTCGGCTCTGAAAGCCAAGAGCGCCGCCGGCGCAACCGACAACCAACCTGTGCCTGCCATGGACAAATCCGCGCTGCGCCTGCCGAACGACCGCTGGAAGCCGCTCGAGATCGTCTTCTGGCTGCTGCCGGTGGCGTCCTACTTCTTCTTCCCGGACTACCTGGTCCTGATCAGCCAGATCATGATCATCGGCCTGTTCGCCCTGTCGCTCGACCTGATCCTGGGTTACGCCGGCATCGTCTCGCTCGGCCACGCGGCCTTCTTCGGGCTCGGTGCCTATACGGCCGGCCTGCTGTCGGTGCATGGCTGGGGCGAGCCGATCTCGGGCCTGCTGGCGGCGGCGATCGTGGCCGGCGTGGCCGGCTTCATCGTTAGCTTCCTCGTCGTGCGCGGCCAGGACCTGGCGCGCCTGATGGTCACCCTCGGCATCGGCCTGATGCTGTTCGAAGCGGCCAATAAAGCGGCCTTCATCACCGGCGGTGTCGACGGCCTGTCGGGCATGGTGATGGGGAACCTGTTCGGCGTCTTCGAGTTCGACCTGTTCGGCAAGACGGCCTTCTGGTACAGCTTCGGCGTGCTGTTCATCCTGTTCGTGGCGCTGCGCCGGCTGGTGAATTCGCCCTTCGGCATGTCGCTGCGCGGCATCCGCGAAGGCGGCCGCCGCATGCCGGCCATCGGCGCCCACGTCGACCGCCGCCTGAAAGCCATCTTCACCGTCGCCGCGGCGATCGCCGGCATCGCGGGTGCCCTGCTAGCCCAGACCACCCAGTTCGTCGGCCTGGACGTGCTCGGCTTCCCGCGTTCGGCTGAACTCCTGATCATGCTGGTGCTGGGCGGCACCGGCCGCCTGTACGGCGCCCTGATCGGCGCGGCCGTGTTCATGGTCGCCCAGGACAAGATCTCGGGCCTGGACCCGGCCTACTGGCAGTTCTACATCGGCCTGTTCCTGGTGCTGATCGTGCTGTTCGCACGCGGCGGCATCATGGGCGGCGCAGAGAAAATCATTGCGCGTTTCAAACGCAAGGAGGCAGCATGACAAATACCCTGCGTACCGAAGGCCTGTCCAAGCAGTGGGGCGGCTTCAAGGCGAACACCGACATCTCGCTGACTTTCGAGCCGGGCGCGCGCCATGCGCTGATCGGCCCGAACGGCGCCGGCAAGACCACCTTCATCAACCTGCTGACCGGCGGCTTCCCGCCGACCAGCGGCGCGGTCTACCTGGGCAGCGAGGACATCACGAAGCTGCCGCAGCACGAGCGCGTGAAGATGGGCATGACGCGCACCTTCCAGATCAACACCCTGTTCGCGGGCATGACGGTGCTGGAATCGGTCGTGCTGGCGATCTGCGAGCGCCGCGGCCTGCAGAAGGTGTGGTGGAAGACGGTCGAGAACCATGACGAGGTCGTGGCCGAGGCGATGGAGCTGCTGGCCACGCTGAAACTGACGAAAGAGGCGAATTCGATCACCCGCAGCATGGCCTACGGCAAGCAGCGCCTGGTCGAGATCGCGCTGGCGCTGGCGACCAAGCCGAAGATCCTGCTGCTGGACGAGCCGGCGGCGGGCATTCCCTCGGCCGAGAGCAAGGAACTGTTCGAGGTGATCGCCGCGCTGCCGCGCGACGTGACCGTGCTCTTCATCGAGCACGACATGGGCCTCGTGTTCCGCTTCGCCGACCGCATCACGGTACTGGTGGGCGGCAAGGTGCTGACCGAAGGGACGCCGGAGGAAATCGCCGCCGACCCGCGCGTAAAAGAAGTCTATCTGGGGGAGGCTGAACATGGCTGAACTGCTGGCATTGAACGGCGTCACCGCCGGCTACGGCGAATCGATCGTGCTGGAGGACGTGTCGTTCACGATGAACGAGGGCGACAGCCTGGCGCTGCTGGGGCGTAACGGCGTCGGCAAGACCAGCCTGCTGGTCACGCTGATGGGCCTGACGCGCCTGCACAAGGGCACGATCCGCTGGGGCGGCGCCGACATCGCGCGCGTGCCGACCTATAAACGTTCGCGTACGGGCCTGGGCTGGGTGCCGCAGGAGCGGCACATGTTCCCGTCGCTCACCGTCGAGGAACACCTGACCGTCGTCGCGCGTCCCGGTCCCTGGAACCTGGCCAAGATCTACGAGATCTTCCCGCGCCTGCAGGAACGGCGCGCGAACATGGGCAACCAGCTGTCGGGCGGCGAGCAGCAGATGCTGGCGATCGCCCGTGCGCTGATGACGAATCCGCGCATCCTGCTGCTGGATGAGCCGATGGAAGGACTGGCGCCGATCATCGTGCAGGAGCTGGTGCGGGTGATTCGCAAGCTGGTGGCGGAGGAGGGCATGTCCGTCATCGTTGTGGAGCAGCATGCGCGTCTGGCGCTGTCGCTGACCTCGCGGGCGATCGTGCTCGATCGTGGCCGCATCGTCCACGACTCGGATAGCGCCAGTCTGCTGGCCGATGGCGAGAAGCTCGATCGATTGGTAGCAGTTGCGTAGGGTGGGCACTCCGTGCCCACGCGGTGATACGTAACGGCTCCGATGTCGTGCGCGATGTTCTCGCCGCCGCGTATCACCGCGTGGGCTCGGAGAGCCCACCCTACAAAAGCGTCCCTGTGACGCAGACATAACAATAGGAGACACACCTTGAACCACCTGAACACCACCCGCCGCACCATCCTGCTCGGCGCCGCCTTGCTCTCCGCCGGCATCGCTTCCGCCGCCGAGCCCCTGAAAGTCGGCCTGATCGTCCCCATGTCCGGCCCCTTCGCTTCCACAGGCCGCCAGGTCGACGCCGCCGTGAAACTCTTCATGCAGCAGAACGGCGCCACCGTCGCCGGCCGCGAAGTGCAGATCATCCTCAAGGACGACGGCGGCGTCTCGCCCGACGTCACCAAGCGCCTGGCCCAGGAGCTGATCGCACGCGACAAGGTGCAGGTGCTGGCCGGCTTCGGCCTGACCCCGCTGGCCTTTGCCGCCGCCCCGGTCGCGACCCAGGCCAAGGTGCCGATGATCGTCATGAACGCGGCCACCTCGGTGATCCCGCAGCGCTCCCCTTACATCGTGCGCACCGGCTTCACGCTGGCGCAGGTGACGGCGCCGATGGCGCAGTGGGCGGCCAAGAACAAGATCAAGTCGGTCGTGACCTTCGTTTCCGACTACGGTCCGGGCATCGACGCCGAGAAGGTGTTCGTGAAGGACTTCACCAAGGCCGGCGGCAAGATCGTCGCCTCGTTGCGCGCACCGCTGCGCAATCCCGACTACTCGCCGTTCCTGGCGCGCGTGAAGGATGCCAAGCCGGACGCGCTGTTCGTGTTCGTGCCGTCGGGCGAGGGCGCCGCCGTGCTGAAGCAGTTCACCGACCGCGGCCTCGCGCAAGCCGGCATCAAGCTGATCGCCACCGGCGACGTGCTCGACGACGACCTGATGCCGAGCATCGGCAACGCGGCGCTGGGCGTGGTCAGCAGCCACCACTACTCAGCCGCCCACCCGTCGCCGGAAAACAAGGCTTTCGTGGCCGCCTTCACCAAGGCGAACAAGAACATGCGCCCGAACTTCCACGCGGTCGGCGCCTATGACGGCATGCACCTGCTGTATGCGGCGCTGAAGAAGACCGGCGGCAAGAGCGACGGCCCGGCCCTGCTCGAAGCAATGAAGGGCCAGTCTTGGACCAGCGTGCGCGGTCCGGTCACGATCGATCCGGCCACCCGCGACATGGTGCAGACGGTCTACATCCGCAAGGCCGAGCAGGTCGACGGCGGCGTGTACAACGTCGAGTTCGACAAGGTCGAGAAGTTCAAGGACCCGGGCGTGGAGTAAGAGCAAGCTTGCTGGGGCCTAGTCCCCGGCGATTGTTGACACCTCCCGTAGGATGGGCATTCATGCCCATGCGGATCGAGCGGGCCGATAACGGCACAGGCAACAGCCCCACGTGCGGATGCAATCCGTATGCTGGACACGATGCGAACGATCGAACGGTCATACCGCGTGGGCATGAATGCCCGATGAAACCGTAGTCGAGGCCATTGGCCTCGCCCACCCCTACAAATTCACTTGTCCGCTACCGGCACTGCTAATGGCGCCCGGCTTTGCTCATTGTTCGCGTGCACCAGCTTCGCCAGCAGCCCCATAAACACCTGCTGCTCCTGCGCACTCAAGGGTTCCAGCAGCCGCTCCCTGAGCCGCTGCGCGCCCGGCACCAGTTGATCGAGCAGGGCGCGCCCCGCCTCCGTAATCCTGAGCGCCCGCTGCCGCCGGTTATGCGGAATCACGCGCCGCTCCAGCAATCCCTTTTCCTCCAGCCGCGCACACACGGTCGCTCCGGTCGAAGTATCGATCGCCGCCAGGCCCGCCAGCGAGACCTGGTCGATGCCCGGATGCTCGGCCAGCCGGCTCAGGATCGCGTACTGGACGGGAGTCAGTTCGCTCCCCAATTCGTCGTAAAAAATCGACACCGAAATCTGCTGGGCCCGCCGCAGCAAGTGGCCGGGATGATTGTACAAATCGAGCATCGCGCCCGGGCTCTCATGTGCTTTTTCTGCAGGCATATTTCTTCGAATAATGTGGTGCGCTGCACCATCAAGAAAGTTTGAAAATACAGTTTACTTCGTGCCGCAAACGCGTGATACTTTTCTCACATTCAGTACACTGAATATCGCACACAAAACATGGAGGAGACAAGGATGTTCCCGAAAAACGCATGGTATGTTGCTTGCACGCCGGATGAGATCGAAGGCAAGCCACTGGGTCGCCAGATCTGCGGCGAAAAGATCGTGTTCTATCGCGGCCAGGGCGGCAAGGTCGCCGCGGTCGAGGATTTCTGCCCGCACCGCGGCGCGCCGCTGTCGCTCGGCTTCGTCCGCGACGGCAACCTGGTCTGCGGCTACCACGGTCTGGAAATGGGCTGCGAAGGCAAGGCCATCAGCATGCCGGGCCAGCGCGTGCGCGGCTTCCCCTGCATCCGCAGCTACCCGGTCGAGGAGCGCTACGGCTTCATCTGGGTCTGGACCGGCGACAAGGAGGCGGCCGACCCGGCCACCATCCACCACCTCGAGTGGGCCGAGAATCCCGAGTGGGCCTACGGCGGCGGCCTGTACCACATCAACTGCGACTACCGCCTGATGGTCGACAACCTGATGGACCTGACCCACGAGACCTACGTCCACGCATCGAGCATCGGCCAGAAGGAAATCGACGAGGCGCCGGTGACCACGAAGGTCGAAGGCGAACAGGTCGTGACGAGCCGCTTCATGGAAAACATCATGCCGCCGCCGTTCTGGCAGGCGGCCCTGCGCGGCAACGGCCTGGCCGATAACGTGCCCGTCGACCGCTGGCAGATCTGCCGCTTCAACGCGCCGAGCCACGTGATGATCGAAGTCGGCGTCGCCCATGCGGGCAAGGGCGGCTATCACGCGCCGGCCGAACATAAAGCCTCGTCGATCGTGGTGGACTTCATCACGCCCGAGACCGAAACCTCGCACTGGTACTTCTGGGGCATGGCGCGCAACTTCAAGCCGCAGGATGCCGAGCTGACCAATACCATCCGCGAAGGCCAGGGCAAGATCTTCGGCGAAGACCGCGAGATGCTGGAACTGCAGCAGCAGAACATCCTGCGCCACCCCGAGCGCAAGCTGCTGATGCTGAACATCGACGCAGGCGGCGTGCAGTCGCGCCGCATCATCGATCAGTGGCTGTCGAAAGAACAGATGAAGGAGTTCGCGCCATGAGCACCATCGAAGTTCGCGTAGCAAGTAAGCACAATGAAGCCGACGGCATCTGCAGCTACGAGCTGGTGCGCGTCGACGGCGCCGCCTTGCCCGGTTTCGAGGCCGGCGCCCACGTCGACGTCCACCTGCCTAATAATCTGATCCGCCAGTACTCGCTCTGCAATGCGCCGGGCGAGACCCACCGCTACCAGATCGGCGTGCTGCGCGACGCCGATTCGCGCGGCGGTTCGGAAGCGATGCACGACCGCATCGACGTCGGTTCCACGCTTACCATTTCGGAACCGAAGAACCACTTCCCGCTGGTCGAGGCCAAGCGCACGCTGTTGCTGGCCGGCGGCATCGGCGTGACGCCGATCCTGGCGATGGCCGAAAGCCTGGCGGCCAAGGGTGCCGCCTTCGAGATGCACTACTGCGCGCGCTCGCCGGCAAAGGCGGCGTTCAAGGAGCGGCTCGGCGAATCGCACCTGCGCGACCTGGTCCACTTCCACTACGACAGTGGCGACGCTCTTCAAAAGCTCGACATGGCGGCGCTGCTGGCCAATCCGCAGCCCGACACGCATTTGTATGTGTGCGGTCCGCAGGGTTTCATCGGCTATGTGCTCGATACCGCCAAGGCGCAGGGCTGGCCGCAAGCGCAGCTGCACGTCGAGTACTTCAGCGCGGCGGCGGTGGACACCACGGGCGACCAGCCCTTCGACGTCAAGCTGGCGTCCAGCGGCAAGGTGGTGACCGTGCCGCCGGGGCAGACCGTGATCAAGGTGCTGCTCGATGCGGGCGTCGAGGTGCCGTATTCGTGCGAGGAGGGTGTGTGCGGGACTTGCCTGACGCGCGTGCTGGAAGGTGTGCCCGATCACCGGGACATGTATCTGACGGAGGAGGAGCAGGCGGCGAACGATCAGTTTACGCCGTGCTGTTCGCGCTCGAAGTCGAAGGTGCTGGTGCTGGATTTGTGATGCGCGTAACGCGTGGACGGGTTCCCCGTCCACGCGTTCAACGAACGTCCCACGTGTAGGGTGGGCGCTCCGTGCCCACCGCATTGCGAGCGATTCATCGTCGGTGCGTTCGAATGGACGCGTCCGATCCGGTGGGCACGGGGCGCCCACCCTACGGAATGCCCGATCTACAGGCCGGAGACGAAGTCCGTGACCAGGCGGGCAAATGCTGCCGGTTGCTCGGCCGCACTCAAGTGCGACGCCTCTTTCAGCACCTCGAGCCGCGCGCCGGGAATACCGTCCGCCAGCGCCTGCGCCATCGCCACCGGCGTCCCCTGATCGAGTTCACCCGCAATCACCAGCGTCGGCACGCCGATCTGTCCAAGCCGTGAACCGGTATCGACCTTGCCCACCGCCTCGCAGCAGCCGACGTAGCCGACGGCGTCGGTGGTCACCAGCCGGCGCCGGAAACGCGCCACCGTTGCCGCCTTTTGCGCACGGAACGCATCGTGGAAGTAGCGCCCCATGACCGCATCCGCAATCGCCTCGATCCCGTCCGCACGCACGGTCGCGATGCGCTGCTCCCACACCGCGCGCGCCGCTTCCGGGTAGCCGCTGGTGGTATTGGCCAGCACCAGCGCCCGCACCAGCGACGGATGGCGCAGCGCCAGCTCCTGGCCGACCATGCCGCCCATCGACAGGCCGACCCAGACCACGGGTCCCGTATCGAGTTCGCGCAGCAGGCGCGCGGCGTCGTCGGCGAGATCGCTCATCGCGTACAGCGCATCCGGCGCATCGGAGCTGCCGTGGCCGCGGTGGTCGTAGGCGATCACGCGGCAGTCCTGGGCCAGTTGATTGGCCAGTGCATCCCACATCGTCAGGTCGCAGCCCAGCGCGTGGCTGAGCACGACCGTGTGGCGCGGCGCCTTGCCGTTGCGTGGCTCGCGCACGCTGTAGTGCAGGGCGGGGCTGCTGGCGGTACGGCCTTCGCGGCCGATGCCGGAATGGGCGACCGAACCGGGCGCCGTGGGTTCCAGCGTGTAGCCGATCTGTTCGCCGACTTCGCGCAGGATCGCCAGCGTATGCGCAAAGGCCGTGTTCGCGGCCGGCACGCCGGCGTAGATCGCCGACTGCATCAGGATTTCCTTGATCTCGTCGGGCGTCAGGCGGCTGTCCGCGTCGCCGAGTAATGCCGCGCGCACGTGCAGCTCGAATTCTTCCCAGCGGCCCAGCGCGGTCGTGATCGAGAGGACGATCGCGCGGCGCATCTTGTGTTCGAGGCCGGGCCGGCCCCAGATCTCGTTCCAGGCAAAGCGCGTGATCAGGTTCTGGAAGTCGGCGTTAAAACTGTTGGCGTTGTTGATCGAACGGTCGACCCAGGCGTCGCCGAGGACGCTGCGGCGGTTTTGCAGGCCGCGTTCGAAATCGTGGTGGAGCGGATCGAAACTCATGCGTGTGCTAGTCCTTGTAGGGTTGGGTGGCATCCAGCTCGGCCATACGGCTGCGCAGGGCCTGCAGCTGGCTGTCGGCCAGGCGGCGTGCCGGTTCGGCAGCGGCGGCCGGGTCGAACAGGGTGGCGAGCTTGTGCAGATCGACTTGCGAGGCGAGCTGCGGATCGGCCTCGATGGTCTCGCGCAGCAGGGCATCGAGCGGCTTGCCTTCGCTTGTCACGCGCCGGGTCAGGCCTTCGAGCAGCGCGTGGGCTTTCGGCCGGCCGATGGCGCCGGCCAGGTAGCTCGACGCGCTTTCGGCGGACACGAGGCCGTGCAGGGCCGCGATATTCGCCAGCATGCGCTCGCGGTCGACATTCAAGCCTGCGAACGCATCGTTCAGGGCGCGCAGGGCGCCGTGCGCGGAGAGGAACAGCGGCGGCCACTCGGCCAGCTCCGCCTGCCAGTTGCCCAGGCCCCGCTCGTGCTGCTGGTCCATGCAGGCCAGCAGCGCCGCCGCATGCTGCGGCGTGCGGCGCGATGCGGCCAGGGCGATCATCGACGACACGGGATTGCGTTTATGGGGCATCGCCGAGGAGCCGCCGCGGCCATTGCCCGAAGGTTCGGCCAGTTCGGCGATCTCGCCCTGGGCCATCAGACTCAGGTCCGTGGCGAGCTTTCCGAGGCTGCCCGTCAGGACCGCCACTTCCATGCCGAGCCGCACCCACTCGTCGCGCTGGGTATGCCAGGCGGCGTCGGCCACCCGCAGGCCGAGCAGCGCAGCCACGCGCGTGGCGACCGGCGCGCCCTTGTCCTTCATCACGGACAGGGTGCCGACGGCGCCGCCCAGCTGCAGCTGCAGGGCGCGTTCGGCGGCGGCGCGCAGGGCAGTCCGGGCACGTACGAGCGGCGCCAGCCAGCCGGCCAGCTTGAAGCCGAAGCTGGTCACTTGCGCCGGCTGCATCAGGGTGCGCGCCAGCACCGGCGTGGCGAGATGGTCCTGCGCCAGCTTGAACAGGTGCCCGCTCAGTTCCGCCAAGCCGTCATCCAGCAACTGCAAGGCATCGCGCGTGACCAGCACCATGGCGCTGTCGATCACGTCCTGGCTGGTGCTGCCCCAGTGCACATGGCGCGCCGCCTCCTCGTCGTAGAGGGCGACGGTGCGCGTCAATTCCTTCACCAGCGGGATCGCGAGGCTGCCGGCGCGGCGGCCGGCGTGGATCAGGGCCGGGATGTCGTACAGCTCGGCCTTGCAGACGCCGGCGATGGCGCTCGCGGCGGCGGCCGGAATCATGCCCTCGTCGGCCTGGGCGCGCGCCAGCGCCGCCTCGAAGCGGAACATGGCATCGACGACCGCCGCGTCGTCGAACACGGCGATCATCTCGGAGGTGGTGAGGAAGCTGTCGAAGATCGATACGCTCACAAAGACTCCTGAATTGGCTGCTTATGCGTAGTCGAAGAAGACGGTTTCCGCTTCGCCCTGCATCCGGATATCCCAGTGATATTGCCCGTCGCCCGTGCGGCGCGCAAGCAGGGTCGCGCGGCGCGCTTCCGGCACCTGGTTCAGGATAGTGGACTGCGCCAGGCCCGCATCGTCTTCCAGGAACACGGCGGTGAACTGGTGCAGCACCAGGCCGCGAGCGAACACGGTCACGTACATCAGCGGCTCGCCCGGTTTGACTGTCTCCGGCTTCGACACGCGCAGCGAAAACTCACCGTCGGCGCCGCTCGGCACGCGGCGGAAGCCCGGAATCATCTGCTCGGGTTCGAGCGCCGCGCCGTCCGGCGTCCAGGCTTCGATCTGGGCGTCGTTGATCGGGGCGCCGTCGCCGTCGAAGATGTTGCCGGTGACGAGGACGGTCTCGCCCGTGGTCTTCAGGTGGCCCGGGATGCAGGCGTCGACGGCCCATTGCCAGGCTTCGTGCGAGAAGGGACCAATGGTTTGCGAGGTGGTGATTTTACTCATGTTGCGTCTCCTTACAGGCCCATCGGCGTGGCGTTGCGTCCGCGCAGGACGATGTCGAATTCGTAGCCGAGCATCTCGCCGCCGACCGTCTCTTCGAGGCTGAAGCGGGAGATCAGGCGCCGGCGCGCCCCCTCATCCGGCACGCTCTGGAAGATTGGATCGTAGTCGAAAAGCGGATCGCTCGGGAAATACATCTGGGTCACCAGGCGCTGGGCATAGACGTTACCGAACAGCGAGAAGTGGATGTGGGCCGGACGCCAGGCCTTGTCGTGGTTGCCCCAGGGGTAGGGACCGGGCTTGATCGTCACGAAGCGGTAGCGGCCGTCCTCGTCGGTCAGCATTTTGCCCAGGCCGTAGAAATTCGGGTCCAGCGGCGCGGCGTGCTGGTCGCGGCTGTGCCAGTAGCGGCCGGCCGAATTCGCCTGCCAGACTTCGACCAGCGAATTGCGCACCGGCTTGCCGTCCTCGTCGACGACGCGGCCGGTGACGACGATCTTCTCGCCCAGCGGCTCGCTCTCGCCATGGGCGGTGAGGTCGGTATCGTGCGGCAGCAGGATGCGCGGCGTGGCGACGATGTTCTGGCTGGTCGGCACCGGCGCCTCGATGCGCAGGGCCGGCTGAGTGGGACCGCGCTTGACGGTGGATTTGTAGGCGGGATAGATGAGTTCGGGATAAATGCCCGGCTCGATGGCATCGAATTTCACGGCTTGTCTCCTCAGGTGGATCTGGTCGATGCCGAAAATGGTAGGCCAGCCTTATCGTCGCTACAAGCGGCCTCGGTACTGCTTCGTCCGCAGTGCGCACAATGTGTGCGATACTCGCACAAATCCCCGACTATTTGCCGCAATGCCTACAGAAACCGATCTGCCATTGGAACGCGACCTCGTCGCCGGCCTGGAAAAGGGGTTGAAGGTGATCGAAGCCTTCGACCAGGAACGCTCGCGCCTGACGATCGCCGAAGTGGCCGAAGCCACCGGCCTGACCCGCGCCGCCGCGCGCCGCTACCTGATCACGCTGACCAATCTCGGCTACATGCGCCACGAGAACAAACTGTTCTCGCTGACGCCGGCGGTGCTGCGCCTGGGCCAGAGCTACCTGCACTCCGCGCGCCTGCCGCGCATCGCCCAGCCGCTGCTGTACCGGCTGGCCTACTCGCTGGGCGAAGCGGCCTCGGTCGGCGTGCTCGATCACGACCAGCTGGTCTGCGTGGCGGCCGTCAGCGCGGGCCAGCTGGTGTCGGCCACCCTGCAGCCGGGCACGCGTGTGCCGGCCTACTGCACCGCCAATGGGCGCATGCTGCTGGCCAGTCTGCCGCAGGCGCAGATCGAGGCTTTCCTGGAGCGGGCACATCCCGAGCAAGTCACCCAGCACACGATCGTGAACCGCGAACGCCTGGCGCTGGAAATCGCGCGCGCAAGGGCACAGGGGTATGCGCTGGTGGACCAGGAGCTGGAGCTGGGCCTGCGCACGATTGCCGTGCCGGTGAAGAATTTCCGGGGGGAGGTGGTGGCGGCGATGAATGTCAGCGTGCATGCCGGACGCTTGCCGATCGGGCAGATGGTCGAGCGCTGTTTGCCGGCGATGATCAAGATTCAGGTCGAACTGGGGGCATTGTTGTGACGACCGTGCGGGAAGCCGCCCGCAAGGCGCCGCCGGCACGGCTTGTCGAGTGCAGCGTTTGTGCGCTACTGTCCTGCTAGCAAAAACGTGCACAAAAGTGTGCAGCGTTCTCTTCCTGTCCCGAACCGTCTTGCTGACCGTGCTCGTACTTGACAGGCGTGACTTTCCCGCCTCCCGCCAGCCCAGGGCCGGCGGCAGTGCCTGGCGTCGCCGCCGGACTCGCCACGGGTAGCGCCGTTTCCGCCGCAAGGGCGCCGGTGGCGAGCCGCTGTAGATTGATGGCCGCGTTGATGTCGCGGTCGTGATGCGCGCCGCAGGCCGCGCAGGTCCAGGAACGCTCGCCCAGCCCCAGGGAGGCATGCTTCGCCCCGCAGTTCGAGCACAGCTTGCTGGACGGGTACCAGCGCTCGGCCAGCACGATGTTTGTTCCGTAGCGCGCCGCCTTGTACAGCAGCTGGCGCCGGATCTCGTAGAAGCCGACGTCGGCAATGGCACGCGCCAGGCGCGCATTGGCCAGCATGCCGCTCACATTCAGGTCCTCGATCGCCACCGCTTGATTTTCGCGGCAGAGACGGGTTGTGAGCTTGTGGGTGAAGTCCCGGCGCACCCGGGCGATCCTGGCCTGCAGGCGCGCCAGCGCCTGCGCACCCTTGGTGCGGTTCTCCGACACGGGCAAGCTGGTGCCCTTCGGTATCCTGCCCGCGATGCCAGCAGCTGCCTTGGCCGCTTCGAGCTTGCGCGACAGCCGCTGGCCGCGGATGCGCAGGCGCCGCAGCGCGCCGGTCAGAGGACGTCGTGCCGCGATCTTCTCTCCGTTCGACAGCGTGGCGGCGGCGCTCACCCCGAGGTCGACGCCGGTGATGCCGTCGCGGCTGCGCGGCAGGCGCGCGGTCTCGTCGGGTACGTCGACCTGGACGCATAAAAACCAGTGACCGGCTTCGCGCGAGACGCTCGCGCCCAGGATCTTGCCGGGCCAGCGCAGCGTTTCGCACAGCGCTACCCGGCCGACCTTCGGCAGCACGGCTGCGCACCCATCGAGCCTGAATTTATCGTTCGCCAGGTAGAACGCATCGCGGCAGCGGCCCTTCTTCTTGAAGACCGGCGGGTGCGCCGGTGCGCCGGCACGGCGCTGCTCGAAGTAGCGGTTCCAGGCCCGGGCCAGGTTGGCGAAGGGCTGTGCATGCGCGTCGCGGTGGATGGAACGCAGCCAGGGTTGGCCCTGTTCGTCAAGCCAGGTCGGATCGGCATACTTGATGCGGTTGAACTGCTTTTTCAGCGCCATCGCATTCGGCTTGATACCGGCGGCGGCCTGGCGCTGCCATTCGGCCAGCGCCCAGTTCCAGACCCGGCGGGCGGTGCCGGCCGCGCGCGCGAAGTAGTCGCGCTGTGCCGGGCTCGCCTCAAGCCTGATCCGGTGCGCCAGCAGCATGATCGCTTTCCAGGGCAGCACGCAGCTGGCGGCGGTAATTGCGCAGGCCGTACAGCCGGCTCGAGAAGCAATGCACGATCGTCATCAGGTCCTGCACGACCTCCTGCTCTGGCGACAGCCGTTCCTGATTCAGCACCAGCAGCTCGCAGCCGTGCAGCGCAGCGCAGTGCTCGAACCAGCCGAAGCCAAAACGGGTGAGACGGTCGCGGTGCGCCAGTATGAGCGTTGCCAATTCGCCCCGCCCGATGGCGTCCATCAGGGCCAGGAAGCGCTTGCGCCCGAAGTTCAGGCCGCCCCCGACTTCCTCGACGAACTCGACCCCGGCCAGGCCACGCGCGGCGGCGAACTGCTCCAGGACATGGCGCTGGTTGACGAGATCAGGGCGTTGCGCGGCGCTGGAGACCCGGCAGTAGGCAACGATGCGTCGCGGCGTCGCCGGCGCCAGGCGCAGGAAGGCGCGCAGCTGGCTCTCGGTATATCGGCGCCGGTCGCTGGCGGTACGCGCCGCCGGCACGAGCCGGCCCTCGCGCTCCCAGCGCTGCAGCGTCTTCACCGTGATCCCCAGCAGCCTGGCGGCCTGTCCTGTTCCCATCGTGTTTTCCATGATCACAGTTGGACACGTTTATGCACGTTTGGTTCAACTAGAGTCGCACTCCTTGTCGATCAATTTGTAAGGACACACCATCAAACCCATCTTGCGACTTGTTCCCTTTGCGATGGCGCTGGTCTTCGCCACAGGCTGCTACCCACGCCCCGGCAGCGGCCACGGACGGGTGCTCGATGCCCTCAGCAGGCAACCCGTGCCCGGCGCGACCGTCAAGGTGACGTGCGCAACCTATGAATTTTCCCATCGCTCGTACACCGAGACGCGCACGGCCATGTCGCGCGCACCGGACGGCGCCTTCTTTGTCGACCCCGTCGACTTCCGTCGCTGCGGCGATATCTGGGCAAATGCGGCAAAGCCGGGCTATGCACCGAACAACACCTCGCTGAGCAATGTCTCCGAGGAACTGAACCGGATCCCCGAGATCGTCTATCTCATCGACGATCGCGATGTACCGATGTTGACGCTGCGTTCGATCGAGCGTGAAATACCACTGTACGAATTTCAGGCTGGCCCGGACGCGCTGCGCCACTTTACCGGCACGTACGTCTCGTTCATGAAGTCGCGGGAGATTGCTGGCACGCCCGAACTGGACGCCTGGGTGCGGGCGCATTATTGCGAGCGCCTGCGTGCCACCGATGCGCTCCTCTCCGACGCCGAACGGGCGAGCCTGGACCCGCGCCACACCGTTGGGTATCCAGGGGCGGACAGCTACCAGAAAGACGTGCTGCCGTATTGCAGCCGGTGAGCCCGGCAGGGATCATAGGCACATCTCGCCACCTACCAGAGCAGTTCCCCGGTGCCGCGCATCCTCTCGCTGCGCCGCCGATCCTTGAACGCCTCCAGCATGAAATCCACCATCGCCCGCGTCTTCGCCTGCAGATGGCTCTTGGTCGGAAACAGGATGTAGATATCGGCCGGCGGCGCGTCCCAGTCCTCGAGCACCAATTGCAGCCGCCCGGAACGCAGGTAGGGCGCCGCATCCCATTCCGAACGCAGCACGATGCCGTGGCCGTCGAGCGCCCAGGACAGGGCCGCCTCGCCGTCGTTGGTGCTGAGCGGCCCGCGCACCTTGACGGTTTCCTGGCGCGTCCCCGAGCGGAACGTCCAGCTGCCGTAGATCTCGTCGCTTTCGCGCAGCACGATGCAGCTGTGGGCGTGCAAATCGCGCGGCGCGGCGGGCGTGCCGTGGGCCGCGAGATAGGCGGGCGAAGCGCACAGGAAGCGCCGGTTGTCGGCAAGTTTACGCGCCGTGATGCGCGAATCGAGCGGCTCGCCGAAGCGGATCGCCAGGTCGAAGGCCTGCTCGACCAGGTTGACCGGCCGGTCGCTCAGGTGCATCTGCACTTCGACCTCGGGGTAGGCCAGGGCGAAGCGCGACAGTTCGGGCGTGATGTGCTTGCGTCCGAAGCCGAGCGTGGCGTTGATGCGCAGCAGGCCCTGGGGCACGACGCTGCCGCCCGAGATTTTGCGTTCCAGCGCTTCCAGTTCGGCGACCAGGCGCTGGCCTTCGCCCAGGTAGGTTTCGCCTTCGGGCGTCAGGCTCATGCGCCGCGTGGTGCGGTTCAGCAGGCGCACGCGCAGGCGCGCCTCGATCGTGGCCAGGCGCTTGCTCACTGCCGGCGGAGTAATGCCGAGTTCCTGGGCCGCCGCCGCCAGGCTGCCGCGCTTGACCACCACGGCAAAAAAGGACAAATCGTCGAGTCCATCCATTCGTAATCCATTCGTAACCGGGGCGACCGAATCAAGTGATTGAATCTTCATTATACGTGTCCAAATATTGAATATCATGTCTTCATCCGGCAGCGATCCGGAAACGAACGCATTCCATCCATTGGAGGAGACCATGAAGATCAAACTTGCCCTGCTAGCCCTTGCCGCCGCTGTTTCGACGTTCGCACAGGCCGAGAACTACCCCGCGCGCCCGATCCGCCTGATCGTGCCTTACGCGCCCGCCGGCAGCGCCGACATTGTGGCGCGCCGCATCGGCGACGAATGGGCGAAAGCGCTGGGCGGCACCCTGTACGTCGAGAACAAGGCGGGCGCCGGCGGCAACATCGGCGTCGATGCCGTGGCCAAGGCCGCGCCGGACGGCTACACGATCGGCGTGCAGACCGTGTCGCTCGCCATCAATCCCTCGCTGTTCGCGAAGATGCCCTACAACACGCTCAAGGACCTGGCGCCGATCGGCATGATCGCCACTTCGCAGCACGTGCTGGTCGTCAATCCGGCCTTCCCGGGCAAGGACACGAAAGAACTGCTCGCCGCCGTCAAGGCCAAGCCCGGCAAGTACACCTACGGTTCGGCCGGCCCCGGCAGCACCTTCCACATGTCGGCCGAGCTGTTCAAGGACGTCACCGGCGCAGACATCGCGCACATTCCGTATAAAGGCGGCGGCCCGGCCCTGGTCGACACCATGGCCGGCGTGGTCGACATGAGCTTCCCGGTGCTGTCGGCCGTCGTCCCGCACGTGAACGGCGGCAAGCTGCGCGCCATCGGCGTGACCGGGCCGAAGCGTTCGCCCCTGCTGCCGAACGTGCCGACCTTGCAGGAGTCGGGCGCGACCGGCTACAGCTTCGAGACCTGGTTCATCGCCTTCGCGCCGGCCGGCACGCCCCAGCCGATCCTCGACAAGCTGAACGCCGCCTTGAATAAAGCCCTGAATTCGCCGCAGCTGAAGGACAAGCTGGTCAAGGACGGCTTCGATCCGATTCCCTCCACCCCCGCCCAGGCCCAGGGGCGCCTGTCGCAGGAACTCGTTTCCTGGGGCAAGCTGATCAAGGACCGCGGCATTACCGCCGACTAAGCATCGAGAAGACCGACATGAGCAAGACCCTATACCGCAAGCTGGTGGACGCGCACACGGTCGTGCAACTGGACGCCGACAACGTCCTGCTGTACGCCGACCTGCACCTGATGAACGAGTACACCAGCCCGCAAGCCTTTGCCGGCCTGCATGAGCGCGGCCTGAAGACTTTATACCCAGGCCAGAACGTGGCCACCGTCAGCCACATCATCCCGACCCATGCCGACAAGCTGCGGATCATCGCGGATGGCGACTCGGCCCTCCAGGCCAGCAACCTCAAGCGCAACTGCGAGCGCCACGGCATCCCGCTGTTCGACACCAACGACCGCTTCCAGGGCATCGAGCACGTGATCGCCCCGGAACACGGCATGATCCGTCCCGGCATGGTGGTGATCTGCGGCGACAGCCATACGACGACCTATGGCGCACTCGGGGCGCTGGGCTTCGGCATCGGCACCACCGAGGTCGAGCACCTGCTGGCGACGCAGACCCTGGTCTACCGCCTGGCCGGCGACATGCGCATCCGCATTGACGGCGCGCTGCCCCCTGGCACCACGGCCAAGGACCTGGTGCTGATGGTGATCGCGCGCATCGGCGCCCAGGGCGCGCGTGGTTATGTAGTCGAATTCTGCGGTTCGACGATCGACGCGCTCAGCATCGAGGCGCGCTTCACCCTCTGCAACATGGCGGTGGAAGCAGGCGCGCGCGGCGCCCTGATCGCGCCCGACGAGACGGCGCTGCGCTACGTGCTCGAGCACTGCCCGGACCTGGCCGGCGACGCCGACCTGCGCGCACGGGCAGAGGCGCGCTGGCGCCTGCTGGCCTCCGATCCGGATGCCCGTTTCGACGTCGAACACGTGTTTGACGCCGCCGAGCTGGCGCCGATCGTCACCTGGGGCACGAGTCCCGACCAGGCGATGCCGGTGACGAGCCTGGTGCCGGCCGCGCGCGACGCCTCCGACGCGCGGGCGCTGCAGTACGCCGGGCTGGCCAGCGGCATGCCGATTGCCGGCGTGGACGTCCAGCACGTCTTCATCGGCTCCTGCACCAACGGCCGCATCGAGGACCTGCGTGCGGTAGCCGACGTGGTCGGCACGCGCAAGGTGGCACCAGGCGTGCGCGCGATGGTCGTGCCCGGCTCGGGCGCGGTGCGCGAGCAGGCCGAGCGCGAAGGCATCGCGGCGCAATTGATCGCCGCCGGATTCGAGTGGCGCAAACCCGGCTGCTCGATGTGCCTGGCCATGAACGACGACGTACTGGCTCCCGGCACCCGCTGCGCCTCGACCACCAACCGCAATTTCGAAGGCCGCCAGGGCAGGGGAGCGATCACCCATCTGATGAGCCCGGCCATGGCCGCCGCCGCCGCGGTGACCGGCAAGATCACCGACGTCCGCAGCCTGCTGGAGGAAGCAGTATGAAGCACACCATCATCGAGGGAGTCGCTGCGCCGCTCCCGATCGCCAACCTCGACACCGACCAGATCATGCCGAAGCAGTTCCTGCGCGGCATCGACAAGGCGGGCCTGGACCGCGGCGTCCTGTACGACCTGCGTTTCGACGCGGCCGGCCAACCACGCGCCGACTTCGTGCTGAACCAGCCGGTCTATGCGCATGCGCCGATCCTGCTGGGCGGCGCCAACTTCGGTTGCGGATCGAGCCGCGAGCACGCGGTCTGGGGCTTGCAGCAATTCGGCGTGAAGGCCATCGTCGCATCCAGCTTCGGCGAGATTTTTTACTCCAACGCCATGAACAACGGCCTGATGCTGGCGACCGTGCCGCCCGCCTACATGGAGCAGCTGTTCGCGCAGGAAGGACCGCTGCACGTTCGGATCGACGTCGAGCGGCTGGAAGTGACGAGCGTCGTCGGCACGGCGCGCTTCACGCTCAGCGAACGTCATCGCCGCATGTTCATGGACGGCCTCGACATGCTGGGCGCTTCGCTGCAGCACCTGACCGCCATCGAAGCCTTCGCCACCAAATGGCGCGAGGACAATCCCTGGCTGGCGGACGTGGCCGCGCATGCACGCGCCCGGCTCGACGCGCAGGCGGCCTGACGGACGGCGTGTTCAGGGGGCGGCGCCGCCGCCCTCGGCCTTGCCGGCTGCCTGCTGCCGGTATTCCTTCGGCGTCACCCCCACCAGTTTCTTGAACAACCTGCTGAAATAGGCCGGATCCTGGAACCCCAGCTCGTAGGCAATGCTCGCCACCCCTGCCGGCACATAGGTCAGCTTGCGGCAGGCTTCCAGCATCAGCCGCTCCTGGGTGATCTCGAAGGCCGACTTGCCCGCCAGTTTCAGGCACAGCCGGTTCAGGCGCGCCGGCGCCACGCGCAGCAGGTTGGCGTACTGTCCCACCTGCCATTGTTCCTTGTAATGGCGCTCGACTTCGACGCGGAAGCGCGTGAACAGTTCGAAGTCGCCGCGGCCCGAGTTCTCGAGGATGCGCCGTTCGGCCTGCACCCGGACCAGCATCAGCAAGGTGCTGCGCGCCAGCCATTCCAGCATCAGGGTGTGGCCGTGGCGCGGCCAGGCGGCCTCGTGGATCAGGTTTTGCAGCAGGGCCTCGATGCGCGCCAGCAGCTCGGGCGCGGCGCCCAGGCCGATCGCCAGCGGCTGCACGAACAGCGGCGAAAACAGGTCGCCCTCGTGGCCGCTGGCGGCGAACAGCATGTTCTGGTCCACCGTCAGCACGTAGCCGTGGGCTTCCTCCGAAAAATCGAAACCGTGCGGCAGGGACGGGTGGATGGTCAGCGCCACCGGTCCGTCGCATTCCCACAGGTCGCCGTCGATGTTCGCGCGAACCTGTCCGCCAAGTAAAAAAAGTACCTGAAACAGGCCGGCGTGGGTATGGGTGCCGATGTGCCAGTCGTACTTGCGGCTGCGCGTCTCGATCAGCTCGATGTGGACCGCTTCCGCATCCTTGCCCCGCGTGGCCTCGCCGTACAGGGCGAATTCGGGGACAGTCGAGGGCAGGGCGGCGGAGGTGGCTGGCATGGCGGGTAAGCGGTGAACAGAAGGCGAATGAAAAAATAGTACAAGTTTTTTCGGGTTTGATCCATTCATATTGGGCCGCGCCGGGAATAGGATGATGTCAACAACCTAGAAACGGAGACATCATCATGCGCACCCAGGTCGCCATCGTCGGCGCCGGCCCCGCCGGCCTTCTGCTTTCCCACCTGCTGCACCTGCAGGGTATCGAATCGATCGTGCTCGAGCTGCGCAGCCGCGCCGACATCGAGGCGACCATCCGCGCCGGCGTGCTCGAACAGGGCAGCATGGACATCCTCAACGAGTCCGGCGTCGGCGAACGCATGCGGCGCGAAGGGGCGCTGCACCACGGCTTCGAGTTCGCCTTCGGCGGCGAGCGCCACCGCATCGACCTCACCGAACTGACGGGCCGCGCGATTACCGTCTATCCGCAGCACGAGGTCATCATCGACCTGGTGGCGGCGCGCCTGGCGGCCGGCGGCGACCTGCGCTTCGAAGTCAGCGAGGTGGCGCTGCACGACATCGACACGTCCACGCCGTCGGTCACCTTCGTGCAGGGCGGCGAGGCGCAGCGCATCGATGCCGACTTCGTGATCGGCGCTGACGGCTTCCACGGCGTCTCGCGCCCGATGTTCCCGCCCGGGACGCGCGAGGACTTCCAGCGCGTGTATCCGTTCGGCTGGTTCGGCATCCTGGTCGAGTCTGCTCCCTCGTCGGACGAGCTGATCTACGCCCAGCACGAGCGCGGCTTCGCCCTGGTCAGCACCCGCTCGCCCACGGTGCAGCGCCTCTATTTCCAGTGCGATCCGCACGACAAGGTCGAGCACTGGTCGGACGACCGCATCTGGTCCGAGCTGCACGCGCGCCTGGAGCACAACGACGGCTGGAAACTGAAGGAGGGCAAGATCTTCCAGAAGGGGATCATCGGCATGCGCAGTTTCGTGTGCGCCCCGATGCGCCATGGCCGCCTGTTCCTGGCCGGCGACGCCGCCCACATCGTGCCGCCGACTGGGGCCAAGGGCATGAATCTCGCCATTTCGGACGTGCGCATCCTGGCGGGGGCGCTGGACGCCTTCTACAAGCAGGGTACGGAAGACGGGCTGAACGGCTATTCGGAAGCGGCCTTAAAACGTGTCTGGCGCGCCGAATACTTCTCGTGGTGGATGACGCGCCTGCTGCATACCTTTGCCGACGCGTCTCCCTTCGAGCGCCGCATCCAGCGCGCGGAGCTGGAGAACGTCGTGGCCTCGCGGGCGATGCGCACGGCGCTGGCCGAGAACTATGTGGGGGCGTTCTAGCCGCCGCCGCGCTCGCAGCGCGCGGCGTCGCGCTGCGCGATCCGCTGCCGGATCGTATTTGGGAGGGGCGGGTACATGGGGCCGGACGAACAGGTCGTAGGCGTGGCAGATGCCGAATTGCATCACCAGGCGGGCGCGTTCCATCAGGGTTGCAACGAGCGCGGGCGTTTCCATACGATTTCCTCAGGTCGCTGAACGGGTGTCCGGGGAAAGTCTAGCGCGGACCTGGGCCAGCGCGACTGGCGAAGGCCGGCGCGCTAGCGTAAATCGGTGTAAAAGCTCACGGTCAACAACTGAACAGTTCAGGGGCCCGCGCCCGGCCGAAGCCGGCCAGGCGTGCCCGTTGAGACGGAAGAAAACTCAGAACGACATCGGCACCCGCACCATCAGCGTGACGTCCGGCGTATCGCGCGTCAGGCCGGCGCCGACGGCCACGCTGAGGGTTTTCTTGTTGTCGAGGCGGTAGGAGTAGCCGATCAGCAGGGTGCCCAGCTGCATGCGCACCGAGCCCGGCACCGTCACCCCGTTCTGCTTGGTACGGGCGACCGAGTTGTGGTCGTAGCCGACGCTGAACGAGGCCTTGTCGTTGAGCGCCAGGCCCATGCCGAAATTGAAGCCGAACACGCCGCCCGGCGCGACTTCGCCGAGCGACTCCTGTTCGCCGTTCAGCACGGTGCGCGAGACGTCGCGCTTGAAGTTGTGCAGGTAGCTGAAGCTGCCGAAGAACACGGCCGGATCCGACGGGAACAGCCAGGTCAAACTCGGCTGCAGCGAGTAGAAGCCGGAACCGGTGGGCAGTTCCAGCGGCAGGCCGGAACCGGTGATGTTTTCGCCGACACAGCGGCGCTGGCAGTCGGTCGTGACTTCGAACGGGTCCTTGCCGGTGCGCGATTTGAAACGCAGGCCGCCGATGAAGAAGGGCTTGTCGACGCCGCCGTCGTTGAGCTGGTAGCGCGCCGCCAGTTCGACGTCGCCGACCGCCTTGCCGCTGGTCTCGAAAGCGCGCTCGACCGCGGTGCCGGTGAAGACTTCGCGGCTGACGGTGGCGTCGCTGCGGTAGACGTAAGGCAGTTTGGCCTCGACCTCGAAACGGTTGGTCAGGCCGCGGCGCAGGGTGACGGTGGCGGTGCTGGTATTGCGTTTCACTTCGCGCACGTCTACCAGGCCGATCAGCAGGGCCGGGATCACGGTATAGCCGACCAGAGCCACGCGGTTGCTCGACGAGTAGGCGTACTGGAAGGCCGGTTCGAAGACGTATTTGCCGCGCGGGGTCAGCACGCCGGGCTGCTCGAAGATCGGAGCGACTTCGCGCGGACGGCCGTTCTCGCTCGGGGCACGGCCGACGGCGGCGGTGTTGGTCGGCGCGGTCGGTGCGCTGGCCGGTCCGCCCACGGGTGCGGCCGGTGCGGCCGGCTGCTGCGGTGTACCGCCCGTGCCGCGCATGGCGTCGAGCTGGCTGCCGGATGCGGGCACGGTCAGGCCGCCGGCCAGTGGCGAACCCGCGGCGGGATCGAGCGGCGCATTGCCGGTGCCGCGCGCGCCTTCGAGCGCTTCTTTCGAGACGGCGCCGCCGGCCAGCATCGGGGCGTTCCGGGTCGCCGGAACGGGAGCCGGGACCGGCACAGGCTGCGGTGCCGTGGCACGCGCCGTGCGCACGTCGCGCTCGAGTTCGTCGATGCGCGCACGCTGCGAGTCGAGCTGCTGGCGCATCGCCTTGACCTGCTCGACCAGTTCCTCCACCGATTGCGCCTGCGCCGGCAAGGCGCAGAAGGCAGCACTGACGGCGAGTGCTCCAGCACATAGCGCCGGGAATTTCTGCATACATCTCTCCATGATATTGAGCCGTCAGCGGGGTGCGACGGCTGTTGACAAAGCATTATTCAGGCTTGTGCCAAAATTGAGCGCACGTAACATTCCAGCGGTGTTGACGGTGGCGTTGATGGAGGTCTGGTTCTTGATCAGCTGGTCGTTCAGCGAGTTCTGGATGATGGTGCCGCCCAGCAGGTTCTGGGCATTGCCGGCCAGGCTGCGCACGTCGCCGTTCTGGATCAGGCGCAGCTCGCCGAGCGCTTCGGCGGGCAGGCTTGCTTCGCCGCGGGCCAGCTTGCCGATGTCGCCCAGCTGCAATTCGGTGCGTTCGACAACGTTGCCGTTGATGCTGACCAGGCGCTCCAGGCCGAGATTGACCATCAGGCCGTCGCCGGTCAGGAAGCCGCCGCGCGCTTCGCCGAGGGTGGCGCTGTCGACGGCATTGGCGGCGTCGAAGGCCGTGGGCGGCGCTTCGTCCGGTGCTGCCGCTGCTGCCGGTACCGCGCCCGCCATCGACAGCAGGAGGAGCGGCAGGGAAGGGAGTAGGCGCATACAAATTCCTTAAAATTCGCCGGGGCCGAACTTCGGCAACCCGTAGATGCTGTCGAGCGAGCGCAGCGCGCCTTCGTCGAGCGGTGCCCGCGGCGCATTGCGCCAGTCGGCCGCCAGGTTGAAGCCGGGTTTGACGGGGGCTTCGTGGATCACGAACAGGATCCGGTTGGCCCAGATCGATTCGAAGCGCTCGCGCGCCATCAGGCGCGTGCCGCGCGACGGGTCGCCCAGCAGGATGCGCCCGTCCTGCGCGCCCTTGACCACGACGAAATGGTGATAGCCGTTGTCGGAGACGAGCACGATGGCGGGCAGCTTCGCTTCGATCAGTTTGTCGAGCGGCAGCTGGAAGCCGTTGGCCGTGAAGCCACGGCTTTTCAGGAAGCGCTGCATGTCGAGCAGCGAAAAGCCCTCGCGCCGGATCTTTTGCTGGTCGCCCGTCGTGAACATCGCCTGGAAGGCGTCCTGTTCCGTCGTCGGCGTGCCGTAGTGGTGGGTCAGCAGCGTGGCCAGCGCGGCCGAGCCGCAGCTGAAGTCGTACTGCTGGCGCAGGGTGGCCTGGAAGCGCAGGTCCTTCATGCTCTTGACGGGCATGCTGCCGACGCGCATGCCGCTGGGCAGCGACAGTTCGGCAGCCTGCGCGTCAGCCTGCATGCCGGCCGTGCCGAGCAGGAGTGCAAGCGTGCAGGCAAACAGACGGTGTCTCATTGGAACTGCAAGTTGATGACGGTGGCGTTCTGGATCAGGACATTGGCGCCGCTGTTCTGGATCACGACCGGAATGCCGGACATGTTGGCGAAGGAGCCGGAATCGATCGAGTTCGATCCTGTCTGGACGTTGACGGCGCTGTTGTTCGCCACGTCGCCGTTGAGCCTGGTGTCCTGGCGGACCGTATCTTCGCGGCCGCGTTCGTGTTCGAGCGTGCCGAGATCGACGGCCTCGACCTGGGCGCCGCCGATGGAAAGGGTGTGTTTCTCCTGCAGCGGTGCGGGCGTCGCCGCGAACAGCTGTTCGATGCCGGCGATGGCCGGGGTGCCGATCTGTTCCGCCGTCAGTGCGGCCGGTTCGGCGGCGCCTGCCTGGCCCGCCAGGGCGGCTGCCAGCGCGAGGGTGCAAGCCTGGAACGGCCTGCGCAATACAAAAATCGTGTTCATCGTCTCTCCCTGAATCCGGAAAACTGCCGCGCCGGGGAAGGGCGCGGCAGTCCGGTACTACATTGCGTGAGTCAGCTTATGGGCCGACGGCCAGGTTGCTCTGGACGTTGACGCTTTGCTGGATCAGGGACGAGAAGCCGTTGTTCTGGCTGACGACCATCACGCCGGCAGCCGACTGGCCGACGTTGGTCATGGCGTTCGACATGTCGAAGGAGCCCGCGTCGACCATGTTGGTGCCGCCCGCGCCGCCGGTGGCCGCGCCGCCGGCGCCGCCGGTGCCGGTGCCCGCGGTGTTGGCGCCGCTGGCGGCGCCCGCGGCGCCGGTGCCGGTGCCGCCGCCCCCGCCTGCGCCGCCGGTGCCGCCCGTTGCCGTGCCCGAGGTCGCCGTGCCGCTGGTGGCGCTGCCCGAGGTCGCTGCGCCGCCCGACGAACCTGCGCCGCCGGTGTTCGATGCCAGGCCGGTCGAGCCGCCCGCACCGCCCGCGCCGGCTGCCGCGCCTGCGCCGCCGGTCGAGGTGCCGGCCGTTGCCGAGCCGCCTGCGCCGCCGGTGCCGCCCGTTGCCGTGCCGCCCGCTGCGCCCGAACCCGAGGTGTTCGAAGCGGTGGCGCCCGAACCTGCCGTGCCGCCTGCGCCGCCTGCAGCACCCGCGCCGCCTGCGCCGCCTGCCGCACCCGCGCCGCCTGCGCCGCCCGTGCCGGTGCCGGTCGATGCGGTGTTCGACGCGCCGGTGTTGGTGCCGCCGGTGCTGGTCGATGCGCCGCCGTCAGCCGCGCCGCTGGCGCCGCCGGTCGAATCCGGGGTCGATGCGCCGCTGCCGCTCGATGCCATGTTGCCGCCGGCCGAGGAGCCCGCGCCCGAGGTATCGCCGGTCGCGGTCGCGCCGCCCGTGCTCACCATGCCGCCAGCCGCGCCACGGCCGCCGGCCGCGCCTGCGCCGCCCATGCCGCCCGCTGCACCGGCTGCGCCGTTGCCGCCTGCGCCGCCCGTTGCCGAGCCGGTGCCGCCGCCTGCGCCGCCGGCGCCTGCCACGGTACGGCCCGAGTTGCCGCCGTCACCGGCCGTGCCGCCGCCGGCATTGCCGCTCGAGCCGCCCGAACCACCCGAACCGCCCGCACCGCCTTCGGCGCCCGAACCGCTCGATGCGTTCGAAGCCAGGCCGCCGGCGCCGCCGGAGCCTGCCGTCGCCGCGCCGGCCATGGCGCTGCCGCCGTTGGCGCCGCCGCTCGAGGCGTTGCCGCCGGTCGAACCCGATGCTGCCTGGCCGCCGCTGCCGGCCGCGCCCGCGCCGCCGTCGCCGCGTGCATTGCCGCCCATGCCGGCTGCACCTGCGCCGCCGGTTGCGCGCCCGCCGTTGGCGTTGCCCATGTTGTTGGCGATGTTGCCGATGTTGCTGATCGAGTTGCCCGTCACGGTGCCGTTCAGGGTGCTGTTCGCCGTGGCGCTCGAGGTGTTGAAGGAGTTCGAGAAGGTCGACGTTGCCGAGCCGCCGTTGTTGGCGGCGACAGCGCCGGTGCCGGCGGCGCGCGATGCGCCGCTGCTGTTGTTCTGGCCCGAGCTGTCGCGCGAGGACGAATCGTTGTTCTGGTTCGAATTGTCGGCCGTGTGGGTCGACGAATCGTTGCCCTGGTTCGAGTTGTCGCGCGACGACGAATCGTTACCCTGGTTCGAGTTGTCAGCCGTGTTGGTCGAGGAATTGTTGCCCTGGTTCGAATTGTCGGTCGAGTTGGTCGACGAATTATTGCCTTGATTCGAGTTGTCGTTGGTCGACGAATTGTTCCCCTGGTTGGAATTGTCAGTGGTACGCGTCACGGTACGGGTGACAGTCGAATTGTCGGAATTGTCGGTGGTCGGATCCGTCGTCTGGGCTTGGGCATTCAGACCGAAAGCGAGCGACAGGGCGGTAACGAGCAAAGTCTTGTTCATGCAAATTCCCCTAGGGTGTAAGTGGTTGAGTTCGACTGGCATGCGGACCAGCTGAACTCGGGTATATGCAAGAGCGATGCCAGGCTGCGGATGAGTATTCTCAAATCCTTGATACAAAAGCATAATTCCTCTACGAAATGACGAAATTGCGCGTGAGAATTGTTGTTAGGAATCTAACGGATGCGAGGTGTACCGGATTCGGAACATTTGTGTACCGTTTTGCCGAGCTGGACGCGGACACTGTCGCACTTGAGCTGACACGGCGGTACGGCGCCCGCGGCACCCGGCTGGGGGAGAACGGCCTAGTTGCCGCTTCCTGGCGCGTGACGCTGCCCGGGGCGGATAGTCGAGGGGTTGTGCCTGAGCTAAGTGCCGCGATAGGCGAACGCAGGCGAGCAGCGCGCTGCGCCGCCTGGGCCGGCTAACAAGAGGGAAACGGAAAGGCGGGAGGGAAGCGGGGTGGCTCAGGGCCGCATGCCGTGCTTGGCAAGCAGGCGGTACATCGTCGTGCGCGAGACGCCGAGGTCGCGCGCGGCGCGGCTGACGTTCTGGCCGGTGCGGTCGAGGCAGGCGCGGATCGCGAGGCGCTCGGAGCTGCAGCGCGCGTCGTCGAGCACGGCCTCGATCGGCGGCGAGGGTACGGTGAGGTCGAGGTCGTCCGGCTCGATCCACTTGCCGTCGGCCATGACAAGGGCGCGCCGCACCCGGTTGATCAGCTCGCGCACATTGCCGGGCCAGTCGTGGGCCGCGATGGCCGCCAGGGCCTTGCTGCTGAAGCCCTTCAGGCGCGGCGACTTGTCGGCTGCATGCAGCTGGAAGAAGTGTTCGGCCAGTTCGACCAGGTCTTCGCGCCGTTCGCGCAGCGAGGGCACTGTGACCGGCAGCACCGAGAGCCGGTAGTACAGGTCTTCGCGAAAATCGCCGCGCGCCACCGCCTTTTGCAGGTCCACGTGCGAGGCCGAGATGACGCGCACGTCCACGGGAATGGTGCGCGTGGCGCCGAGCCGGATGATGGTTTTATCCTGCAGGAAGCGCAGCAGGTTCGCCTGCAGGTCTTTCGGCAGGTCGCCGATTTCGTCGAGGAAGAGCGTGCCGCCGTTGGCCGACTCGATCAGGCCGACCTTGTCGCGCGCCGCGCCGGTGAAGGCGCCGCGCTCGTAGCCGAACAGTTCGGAGTGGATCAGGTTGGGGGCGATCGCGCCGCAATTGATCGGCACCAGGGGGCCGGTCGAGCGCAGCGACTGGCGGTGGATGGCCTGGGCCGTGAGTTCCTTGCCGCTGCCGCTTTCGCCCCAGATCAGCACCGGCGCATCGACCTTGGCGACCCGCTCGACCTGGCTGCGCAGGCGCAGCATGGCGTCGCAGCTGCCGATCAGGGAAGAGGGCGCCGTGCCCGGACGCGGACGCGGCCGGCGCAGCAGGGCGTGCCCATGCGAATGGCCGAGCGTGTGGGCCAGGCGCCGGGTGTCGAGCGGCAGCGTGTGGTAGTCGCACAGGTAGTCGGCCACCAGGTCGCGCCAGGCCGGCGCCGCCAGGGTGTCGGCCTTGGCGACTCCCACCCAGTGCACCTGGCTGTGCTCGCGCAGGAAGCGCTCGACCTCGAGATGCGGCCGTCCGCCGATCACCTGCATCAACAACCCGACCAGGTAAGGCTCCTGGCGCAGTTCCGAGCGCGCCTCGTCGAAACTGCGCACGGTGCGGATGTGCCAGTCGGGCATGTCCGCCCGCAGCAGGTCGACTGCCACCAGGTCGTCGGGCGAAATGCAGAGTAATCGTTTCGGGATCATCCAATCTCCTCGCGTCAGGCCAGCCGCAGCGAACAGCCCCGTTGGCTACTCTTCACGAGACTGTAACTGTGGGTTAAGCATACCGCATGATGTCGTTGTCTGCCCGACAATTGAAATGGCCGTGTTTTGTTACCAACTCGACAATGCGCGGGGCTTGACCGCGGGCCGAAGCTAGTGCAGGCCGAGGAGGTCGGCGCGCGGAAAACCCCATTGCGGAACATGGCGCGGGCAGGCTGTGGCGGCGCCGGTATCGATGGGCAGGGTCGAGAAATTCGGCGCACCCGGAATGCCGAAGCGCACGTCGGTGGCGCCGCCCTTGGCCAGCGAGGGCGCGCGCGCAAAACGCAGCCAGGCCTCGAAGCGGCAGTCGCGCGCCATCCGCCCGCGCAGCGCCGCGATCGAGCCTTGCTCTTCCCAGGCCCAGGCGACCGGGGCCGTCCCTTCCGTCACCTGCACGCCGCCGATTGCCGGCGGGCAGGAAGCGGCCGGCGCGATGCCCGGCGCCAGGCTCAGCACGCCCCGGCGGATGCGGTAGGCGTCCGCTCCCTCGCGCGTGATGGCGATCGCGCCCCAGCACAATGGATTGGCCGGAAACGCGGACAGGGGCAGGTCAAGGATCTGCGCCGCCGGGTCGTGCTGGCGCAGCGCCGCGCGCAAGGCCTCGCGCGCCTGGCCGGCCATCGCGCCCTGCAGCAGCACGAAGCCGGCCGTCACGGCGACCCCGGCCAGCAGCGCCGCCCGTTCGCCCAGGCGCCGTGTCAGCACCAGCGCCAGCGCCCACAATGCCGCCAGCAGGAGATACGAACCCCATTGCAGGAAGCCTTTCAATGTGAACAGCAGCGGCACCACCAGCAGCAAGCCCAGCAGCAGCCGGCGCCAGCCGCGCCGCGCGACGTGCGCCGCCAGCGGCGTGCCCAGCGCCACCCAGAACACGGGTTCGACGATGAACACGGCATCGCCGTAGTACCAGCGAGGGTCGAACGGCGCGAACGGGTGGATGCCGTACACGTTCAGGGCATCCATGCCGAAATGCAGCAGCAGGCCGGCCACGATCGCGGCGGCAAGTCCGCGGCGGGTTGCCGCGTCCGTGCGCAGCAGGGCGCGCGCCGCCGGCCAGCACAGCCACAGCGCGGCCAGCAGCAGCAAGGCCTGCGGCAGCGCGTAGAGCAGGGTATGCGTGTGGCCGCGGTGGTGCAGCAGGTAGCCGAGCGGCGCCGGGGCGAGCGGCGTCAGCACCAGGTCGAGGTCGGGGAAATTGCTGGCCAGTGCTGCGCTGGTCAGGAGCAGGCGGCGGCGCGTGCTGGCCGCGGAGGCGTCGGGCGGCGCCGGCAGCAGGCGATGGGTCAGTTCGCCGAGCGCAAGCCCGACCAGGGAATGGGTAAGATTGTCCATTCGACAATATTAGCATCGACCGCGCTTGTAGCGGGCCCAGCACAAACTCGCGGTTTCGAACAGTCAAGCAGAAATATTTGACCTAGATCAAGGATTCCGTGAATGCGCCTGACCTAAAATCGCGTCTTTGATTTTTGCCTTACGGCAATACTGGAGAACGCAGTGCGCACTAATTTGCCGGTCACCGGCATCGAATACCGGATGGAAGCAGGCCAGTCCATCGTCTCGAAGACCGATACCAAGGGCCGCATCACCTACGTCAACCCCAGCTTCATCGAGGTCAGCGGTTTCGAGGAACACGAGCTGCTGGGCAAGGCGCACAACATCGTGCGCCATCCCGACATGCCGCCCGAAGCCTTCGCCGACCTCTGGCAAACGCTGCAGTCCGGCCGGCCCTGGACCGGCATGGTCAAGAACCGCCGCAAGAACGGCGACTTCTATTGGGTGGTGGCGAACGTGGTGCCGGTCAAGGAAGCGGGCCGGATCGTCGGCTACATGTCGGTGCGCACCGCGCCCACGCGCGCACAGGTTGCCGCTGCGACCGAGCTGTACCGCAAGTTCCGCGCCGGCGAGCAGGGCGCGCTGACGATCCGCGGCGGCCGCGCCGTGCGTACCGGCCTGGCTGCGCGCCTGCAGGGCCTGCGCCACTGGCCGCTGGGACGCCGCCTGGGCGTGGCGATGGGCGGCCAGGCGCTGCTGCTGGCCGCGCTCGGCCTGGTAGCAAGCGGTCCCCTCTGGCAGGGCCTGGCCGCGCTCGGCGTCCTGGGCACCCTGGCAGCCTGGGCCGCCCTGCGCCGGGCCATCGTCGCGCCGCTGGGCGAAGCGATCGAGGCCGTGCATGCGCTCGCCGGCGGCGACCTGTCGCACATGCCCGACACCGGGCGCAGCGACGAATTCGGCCCCGAGTTTGGCCACCTCCTGCGCGCGCTGCGCCAGCTGAACATCAATTTGCAGGCCATCGTCGGCGACGTGCGCAGCAACGTGCGCGAGATCGAACAGACCACGCGCGACATCGCCAGCGGCAACCTCGACCTGGCCGGGCGCACCGAATCCCAGGCCGCCAGCCTTGAGCAGACGGTGGCCAGCATCGGTCAGGTAGCGGGCGCCGCCGGCCGCAATGCCGACAGCGCGCGCCGCGCCGACGGCCTGGTGGGTGCGGCGGCGGGCGTGGCCGGCCGCGGCGGCGACGCGGTCGAGCGCGTGGGCGCGACCATGGGCCAGATCAGCGCCTCGGCGACCCGCATCGTCGACATCATCGGCCTGATCGACGGCATCGCCTTCCAGACCAATATTCTGGCCCTGAACGCGGCGGTGGAAGCGGCGCGCGCGGGCGAGCAGGGCCGCGGCTTCGCGGTGGTCGCCGGCGAAGTGCGCAGCCTGGCCCAGCGCTCGGCCGGCGCGGCAAAGGAAATCAAGGCCCTGATCGAGGACTCGGTAGAGAAGGTCGAGCAGGGCAATCTGCTGGTCGGCGAAGCGGGCCAGACCATGCGCGAAGTGGTCGCCTCGGTGCAGGACGCGGCCGGCATCATGCACGACATCACCGAGGCCAGCCGCGCCCAGGGCGGCGAGCTGGGCGAAGTGAATGCCGCCATGGCCGCGCTCGATGCGATCACGCGCCAGAATGCGGCGCTGGTCGAGCAGTCGGCGGCGGCGTCGAATAATGTGGCGGAGGAGGCGAAGCGGCTGGCGCAGGCGCTGTCGGTGTTCAAGTTCGGGGTGGCGGCCTGAGCTTCGCCGCCCAGCTCAGCCAATTTTGATCCAAATCAAGGATTTCGCTGACCCGCCTCAATAGACTCCTCCTCATCAAGCCGTCTCGCAGCCCGCGACGCGGCAGGCAGCAGGAGTCCACATGCATCAGCAGCAGCTTTCCACCCCGGCGGTCCGCACGGCGCCGCTTCCCCCGGTTCCATTGCGCAGCAAGGTCGAGTTCGACGGCGAACTGATCAACCGTCTCGGCAAGAACGGTCCGCGCTACACCTCGTATCCGACGGCCGACCGTTTCAGCGACAGCTTCGGCTACCGCGACTACCTGCACGCGGTGGCGGCGGTGCGTACGCGCGGTGCGGCGCGGCCGATGTCGCTCTACCTGCACATCCCGTTCTGCGACACGGTCTGCTACTACTGCGCGTGCAACAAGATCGTCACCAGGAACCGCGAGAAGGCGAGCACCTATCTCGGCTACCTGAAGCGCGAGATCGCGATGCAGGGCGCGCTGTTCGCCGGCATGAACGAGGTCGAGCAGCTGCACTTCGGCGGCGGCACGCCGACCTACCTGCTTGATGAACAGATGGGAGACCTGATGGTGCACCTGCGCCGCAGCTTCCGTTTCGCGCCGGACGAGGTGGGCGAGTATTCGATCGAGGTCGATCCGCGCACCGTGTCAGCCGAGCGCGTGCACAGCCTGCGGCGCCAGGGATTCAACCGCATCAGCCTGGGCGTACAGGACTTCGATCCGGACGTGCAGAAGGCCGTCAACCGCGTCCAGCCCGAGGCCGAGACGCGCGCCATCATCGCCGCCGCGCGCGACGCCGGCTTCCGTTCGATCAGCATCGACCTGATCTACGGCCTGCCCAAGCAGAACCTGGAAACCATGGCCGCCACCATCGCGAAGGTCATCGACGCCAGTCCGGACCGCATCTCGCTCTACCACTACGCCCACCTGCCGCACGTCTTCAAGCCGCAGCGCCGCATCCTGGAAGCGGACATGCCATCGAGCGGCGAGAAGCTGGACATGCTGGCGCTGTGCATCGAGCGCCTGACCGAAGCCGGCTACGTCTACATCGGCATGGACCATTTCGCCAAGCCCGACGACGACCTCGCCATCGCCCAGCGCCAGGGCCGCCTGCACCGCAACTTCCAGGGTTATTCGACCCATGCCGACAGCGACCTGGTGTCCTGCGGCGTCTCGGCCATCAGCGCGGTGGGCGCCACCTACAGCCAGAACGCGAAGACGCTGGAAGCCTATTACGAAGCCCTCGACAACAACGAGTTGCCCGTCGTGCGCGGCGTCGCGCTCGGGATGGACGACCTGCTGCGCCGCGCCATCATCCAGAAACTGATGTGCCAGTTCGAGCTGTCGATTTCCGCTATCGAACAGGCCTTCCCGATCGCCTTCGCTACCTACTTCGCGCCCGAACTGGCCGTACTGCGCCATTACGCGCGCGACGGGTTGCTCACGATGGACGGCGAGTGGATCACGGTGACGATGCGCGGGCGCCTGCTGATTCGCAACCTGTGCATGGTGTTCGACCGCTATCTTGCCGTGCCCGACACTGCGCCGCGCTACTCGAAGACTGTTTGAAATGCGTGTCTGACATGAGCGTCTCCCTGTTCCCGCTGTTCGTCGTGGGCCTGCTGGGCAGCGTCCACTGCGCCGGCATGTGCGGCGGGATCGTCGGCGCGCTGTCGCTGGCGCCGCCGCGTGTGCGTCCTGGTTCTCCCGTGATTGCGCTGCACGCGGTCGATGCGACACCGGCTGCGCGCACGCTGGCCTATAACGCGGGACGGATCGCAAGCTACGCGGCCGCCGGTGCGCTGGCTGGGGGGCTGGCCGGCGGTGCGGCGCGCTGGAGCGCGCTGCCGCTGCTGCAGGGTGCGGCCTATATCGCGGCCAACCTGATGCTGGCCGCGCTCGGCCTGTACCTGATGGATCTCTGGCGCGGCGTGGCCCGCATCGAGGACGGCGGCCGCCGTCTCTGGCAGCATGTGGCTCCTCTGCTGCGCCGTGTGGGGCCGCCCGACACAGGCGGCCGCATGTTCGCGGCCGGTGCCCTGTGGGGCTGGCTGCCCTGCGCGATGGTCTACAGCGTGCTGGTGACCGCGATGCTGAGCGGCTCGGCCGCGCATGGCGCAGCCGTGATGCTGGCCTTCGGCCTCGGCACGCTGCCGATGATGATGGCGCTCGGGCTGGCCGGCGCGCGCCTGCGCGGCTGGCTGCAGAAGCGGGCCGTGCGCCTGGTCTGCGGCGCGATCGTGCTCGGCTTCGGCCTGTTGGGCCTCGCGCGCGCAGCTGGTGGGCTGCCCGCCAGCTGGCTCTCGGCTTTGTGTGTGGCGCCATGAACGCGATCGCGCGCGAGCTGACCGGCTGCTTTCACTGCGGCCTGCCGCTGCCCGACGGGCCGCGCTGGCAGGCGCGCATCGGCGGGGTCAAACAGGACATGTGCTGCCCCGGCTGCGCCGCCGCGGCCCAGGCCATCGTCGATGCCGGCTGCGACGACTACTACGCGACCCGCGCGGACTTCGGCGCGCGCGTGGAGGAGGCGGGCGCAGCGGAACTGGACCTGTTCGACGAAGCGGGCAATACGGGCGCGGGCGGCTTCAGCGTGGAGGGCATCCGCTGCGCCGCCTGCGTCTGGCTGATCGAACGCCGCGTGGCGGCCTTGCCGGGCGTGCTGGAAGCGACCCTGAACGTGAGTACGGCGCGCCTGCAGGTGCGCTGGGACCCGGCCGGGTGCCGAATCAGCACCATCCTGCGCGCGCTGCGCGCGATCGGCTACACGGCCTATCCCTTCGATGCGCGCCGCCACGGCGAGCACCTGGCGCGCGAGCGCCGCACCCTGTTCCGCCAGCTGTTCGTAGCCGGCCTGGCGATGATGCAGGTGATGATGTACGCCGTCCCCGTCTACATGGCTGCCGACGGCACGATGGATGCCGACATGCGCACCCTGATGGGCTGGGCATCCTTTCTCCTGACGCTGCCCGCCGTGCTGTACTCGGCGCGACCGTTCTTCGCGAATGCCTGGCGTGACCTGCGCCGCGGCTTGCCTGGCATGGACGTGCCGGTGGCGCTGGGCATCGGCGCCGCCTTCATCGGCAGCACCGTGGCGCTGCTGCGCGGGGAGGGGGAGATCTGGTTCGATTCCGTCACGATGTTCATCTTCCTGCTGCTGGGTAGCCGCTATCTCGAGCTGGACGCGCGTCGCCGCGCCGCAAGCGCGCTGGCCGCGCTCCAGGATGCCTTGCCGGCATCCGCCCAGCGCCTGCTCGATTACCCACAGGGGCGCGCCACCGAACTGATCGCAGCAAGCCGCCTGCGTGCGGGCGATCTGGTGCTGGTCGCGCCCGGCGCGGCGGTGCCGGCCGACGGCGTCATTGTGGAGGGCGCAACCGAGGCCGACCTGTCGCTCCTGAGCGGAGAGAGCGCAACACGGCGCATGGGGCCGGGCGATACGCTGCCCGGTGGCGCCGTCAACGTGGCCCAGGCCGTCGTGCTGCGGGTGACGGCGGCCGCGGGCGAGAGCACGCTGGCGATTCTCATGCGCCTGGTGGAACAGGCGGGGCAGGGCAAGCCGGTCGTGTCGCTGTGGGCCGACCGCGTCGCCGCCTGGTCGGTGGCGGGCTTGCTGGTGCTGGCCGCGCTTGTCTATCTGGGCTGGTCCTTCCTTGACCCGGCGCGCGCGCTGCCGGCGACGATCGCGGTGCTGGTCGTGACCTGCCCGTGCGCGCTGTCGCTGGCCACGCCGACCGCGCTGGCCGCGGCCACCGGCAGCCTGCTCAGGCGCGGCGTGCTGGCCGTCAGCCCACATACGCTCGAAACCCTGGAGCGCGCCACCCATGTCGTGTTCGACAAGACCGGCACGCTGACCCTGGGCCGGCCGCGCGTGCGCGCCACCCACGTGCTGGGCCGGCTGGATAAGGGAGCCTGCCTGCGCATCGCCGCCGCGCTGGAAGCCGGCAATGCGCATCCCTTGGCCGAGGCGGTCCGGGCGGCGGCGCCGGCGCTTGTGGCGGCCGAGGGCATCGACTATGTGATGGGGCAGGGGATCGCGGGCAGCGTCGACGGCGTCGCCTACCGCCTGGGCAGCGCCGCCTTCGTCGCGCCGCTGGCGGGACGTGCGCGCTTGCCCGATACGCGGCTTGACGCCGGCACCGTCTGGCTCGGCCGCGCGGGCGCCTGGCTGGCCTGCTTCGATATCGCCGATACGCTGCGTCCCGAAGCCTGCGAACTGGTGCGCCGCTTCGAGCAGGCCGGCAAGTCCGTGATCCTGCTCAGCGGCGACGCCACGCCGGCGGTGGAGGCGCTGGCCCGCCAGGCGGGCATCGAGCGCGCGGTCGGCGGCCAGCTGCCGCACGAGAAGCTGGCCTACGTGCGGCGCCTGCAGGAGGAAGGCGCGGTGGTGGCGATGGTGGGCGATGGCGTCAACGACGCCGCCGTGCTGCGCGGCGCCGATGTGTCGTTCGCGATGGGGCAGGGCGCGGCGCTGGCCCAGCTGCATGCGGACGGCGTACTGCTGGGCGACAGCCTGGCCCCGCTGTTCGACGCCGCGGACACGGCAAGGCGCACGCTGCGCGTGATCCGCCAGAACCTGGCCTGGGCCAGCGCCTACAACCTGCTGGCGATTCCGGCCGCGGCGAGCGGCCTGCTCAACCCCTGGTTGTCCAGCATCGGCATGGCCGCCAGTTCGGCCATCGTCGTGCTCAATGCACTCCGTTTAAGGAAGTGAAATGGAAGCCTTGTACCTGTTGATTCCCCTGAGCCTGGTTCTGGTGGCGCTCGCCGTCTGGGTCTTCTTCGGCGCGGCCGACAGCGGCCAGTTCGAGGACCTCGAGGGCCCCGCGCTACGCATCCTGAGGGACGACGACAGCACGGGTTGAGCAGGTATCACATGGTCGGCCCACGCCCTGTGCCTTCTTCCTTCTCGATGCGCTCCTGGCAGGGCACGCAGGTACGCACGGTCGGCGTGGCCAGCAGGCGTTGTTCCGGAATCTCGCAGCCGCAGGATTCGCAGATGCCGTAGCCGCCGGATTCGAGCCGGCCGATGGCGGCGTCGATTTCGTGCAGCAGGGCGGTTTCGTGGTCGGCGAAGTGTTCTTCGTTGTGGGCGATCATTTCGGCGGTCGGCGCATCGTCGTTCTGGCCGGCGTGGGCCATCGGCGAGATGCTCGGCGCTTCGTCGCCCGGGCTATCGGTGCGGGTGCGCACAGTGGCGAGGGCGGCTTCGCGCGCGTCCTGCAGTTTCTTGGCGACTTCGTCGTGGAGGGATTGCGAGATGGGCATGGTGGCTTCCTGATTTGGTTGGGACAGCCGGCCCGGTATCAAGACAGGCTGTCCGTTACAGCCCTTGATGGATTCGAATGCGGTTTCCTTGAAACTCTGATCGAGGCCGGCGTAGCGGGGCGCCAACATCTCCCTCCATATCCAATGAAACTGAACATTTTGATTCACATCAAGGATTTTTAAGGTCCAGAAATCTACTCTCCCTGTGTCATCGCAGCAATCCACTCGGGAGAGTATCTTGAAAAGCAGTCTAAACTATAACTACAAGATCGTGCGCCAGTTTGCCATCGCCACGGTCGTCTGGGGCGTGATCGGCATGGCCGCCGGTGTCTTCATCGCCGCCCAGCTTGCCTGGCCGGCGCTCAACTTCGACATTCCCTGGCTGTCCTACGGACGCTTGCGTCCGCTTCACACGAACGCGGTCATCTTCGCCTTCGGCATCTGCGGCCTGTTCGCCACCTCGTACTACGTCGTGCAGCGTACCTGCCAGGTCCGCCTGTTCTCGGACCGGCTCGCCGCCTTTACCTTCTGGGGCTGGCAAGCCGTGCTGGTGGCGGCCGCCGTCACGCTGCCGATGGGCTTTACGCGCGGGAAGGAGTACGCGGAGCTCGAGTGGCCGATCGCCTTGCTGATCACCGTGGTCTGGGTCGCGTATGCGGTGGTCTTCTTCGGCACCATCGTCAAGCGCAAGGTGCAGCACATCTATGTCGCCAACTGGTTCTTCGGCGCCTACATCATCGCGGTGGCCGTGCTGCACATCGTGAACGGCGCGGTGGTCCCGGTCTCGGCCTTCAAGTCCTATTCGGTCTACGCCGGCGTGCAGGACGCGATGATCCAGTGGTGGTACGGCCATAACGCGGTCGGCTTCATCCTCACCGCGGGCTACCTCGGCATGGTCTATTACTTCATCCCGAAGCAGGCCGAGCGTCCCGTGTACTCCTACCGCCTGTCGATCGTCCACTTCTGGGCGCTGATCTTCACCTACATGTGGGCGGGACCGCACCACCTGCATTACACCGCGTTGCCGGACTGGACCCAGTCGCTGGGCATGGTGTTTTCCCTGATCCTGCTGGCGCCGAGCTGGGGCGGCATGATCAATGGCGTGATGACGCTGTCGGGCGCCTGGCACAAGCTGCGTTCCGATCCGATCCTGAAATTCCTGATCGTCTCGCTCTCGTTCTACGGCATGGCCACCTTCGAGGGCCCGATGATGTCGATTAAAACCATCAACTCGCTGTCGCACTACACCGACTGGACCGTCGCCCACGTCCATGCCGGCGCGCTGGGCTGGGTCGGCTTCATCACGATGGGTTCGATCTACTACCTGATCCCGCGCCTGGCCGGCAAAAAGGAGATGTGGAGCACCCAGCTGGTCGAAACCCACTTTTGGGTGGCGACCATCGGCATCGTCCTCTACATCGCCTCGATGTGGATTGCCGGCGTGATGCAGGGCCTGATGTGGCGGGCGGTGAATGCCGACGGCACGCTCACCTACACCTTTGCCGAGAGCGTGAAGGCGACCTATCCCTACTACGTGATCCGTTTCACGGGCGGCTTCCTCTACCTGTCGGGCATGGCGATGATGGCCTTCAATACCTGGAAGACCCTGGCCGGCACGGTGAACGTCGATGTCCCGATCCCGCAGCCGCACAAGAGTGCGCACGTGGAAGCCCATGTGCCGAACCCCGCCTGAGCCTGAAAGAACGCACCATGAAAAACTTTACCCATGAATGGATCGAGAAGAACCCCTGGCTGCTGATCGGCCTCGTGATTCTCGTGATCTCCTTTGGCGGCCTGGTCGAGATCGTGCCGCTGTTCTTCCAGAAATCGACCACCGAGCCGGTCGCTGGCCTGAAGCCGTATTCGCCGCTGCGCCTGGCGGGCCGCGACATTTACATTCGCGAAGGCTGCTACAACTGCCACTCGCAGATGATCCGCCCCTTCCGCGCCGAGACCGAGCGCTATGGCCACTATTCGGTAGCGGGGGAGTTCGTCTACGACCATCCCTTCCAGTGGGGCAGCAAGCGCACGGGTCCCGACCTGGCGCGCGTGGGCGGACGCTACAGCGACGAATGGCATCGCACCCACCTCGACAACCCGCGCGACGTGGTGCCGGAATCGAACATGCCCGGCTACCCGTGGCTGGCGAGCACGAAGCTGAAGCCGGACGAGATCGTGCCGAAAATGCGCGCGATGAAACTGCTGGCCGTGCCCTACACGGAAGACGATATCAGGAATGCCCCGGCCGAACTGGCCGACAAGAGCGAGCAGGACGCGCTCATCGCCTACCTGCAGGGCCTGGGCACGCAAATCAAGACGAGGAATTAGAGATGAACATCCAACGACTTTTCGACAGCGCGAGCAGCGTGATGACCGTGGTGTCGTTTGCCACTTTCGTCGGCATCATTCTGTGGACCTTCCTGCTCAAGCGCAGCGCCGATTTCGACGCCGCGGCCAGCCTGCCTTTCGCGGACAGGGAGGCCGACCATGAGTGATTTTACGAGCGGCTTCTGGAACTGGTACATCGCCCTGATCACGGTGCTGTCGATCGCCGGCTGCGGCATCCTGCTGTGGGCGCAATCGACCCACAAGGCAAAGATCGGTGTTGACGGCCAGCCGGAGAAGACCACGGGCCACGTCTGGGACGAGGACCTGACCGAACTGAATACGCCCATGCCGCGCTGGTGGATGGTGCTGTTCTACCTGACGATCGTCTTCGCCGTGGGCTACCTGGTGCTGTATCCGGGACTGGGCAGCTATGCCGGCAAGCTGGGATGGAATTCGGGCGCCGAATACAAGGCCGAGTTGAAAAAGGCGGACGCCGACTTCGGCCCGCTGTTCGCGCGCTACGCCGGCCAGCCGATCGAGGCGGTGGCGGCCGATCCGCAGGCGCGCGCCATCGGCGAGCGCATGTTCATGAACTACTGCGCCCAGTGCCACGGTTCCGACGCACGCGGCAACAAGGGCTTCCCGAACCTGCTTGATGCCGACTGGCTGCACGGCGGCGATCCCGCCACGATCAAGAAGACCATCATGGCCGGCCGCATCGGCCAGATGCCGCCGATGGGTGCGGCGCTCGGATCGGACAAGGACGTCGAAGCCGTGGCGCATTACGTGCGCAACCTGTCCGGTCTCACCGCCGACCCGATCCAGGTCGCCTTCGGCAAGCCGAAATTCGCCGCCTGCGTGGCCTGCCATGGCGTGGAAGGCAAGGGCAACCAGATGCTCGGTGCGCCGAATCTGTCCGATAAAGTCTGGCTGTACGGCGGCAGCGCCGAGACGGTCATGGAGACGATCCGCAAGGGACGTACCAACACGATGCCGGCCTTTGGCGAATTCCTGGGCGACGCCAAGGTACACGTGCTGGCCGCCTATGTGTGGAGCCTGTCGAATCCCGTCGCTGATAAAACGGTGGCCGCAAAATGAACGCCCCCAAGGAAGCGGTCATCAAGATGTACGCCCCGCGCGAGGAAATCTACCCGCGCGAGGTGAAGGGCCGCTACGCGACGCTGCGCTGGGCCTGCGTCTGGCTGACCCAGCTGCTGTTCTACGGCCTGCCGTGGATTCAATACAACGGGCGCCAGGCCGTGCTGTTCGACCTCGGCGCGCGCAAGTTCCACCTGTTCGGGCTGGTGCTCTGGCCGCAGGATTTCATCTACCTGGCCGGCCTGCTGATCATCTGCGCCTACGGCCTGTTCCTGGTCACCACGGTGGCGGGGCGGATCTGGTGCGGCTACGCCTGTCCGCAGACCGTGTACACGGAACTCTTCCTGTGGATCGAGCGCCGCATCGAAGGCGCGCGCAGCGCCCGCATCCGGCTCGACCGCCAGCCCTGGAACGGGGAAAAGGTCGGCAAGAAGGCGGCCAAGCACGCGGCCTGGCTGGCGCTGGCGCTGTGGACCGGCTTCAGTTTCGTCGGCTATTTCACGCCGATCGAATCGCTGCTGGCAGGCGTGCGCCACCTGGACCTGGGGGGCTGGGAATCCTTCTGGGTGCTGTTCTACGGCCTGGCCACCTATGGCAACGCCGGCTGGCTGCGCGAACAGGTCTGCAAGTACATGTGCCCGTATGCGCGCTTCCAGAGCGCGATGTTCGACAAGGACACCCTGGTCGTCACCTACGACCGCGCCCGCGGCGAACCACGTCGTCCCGGTGCGCGTCAACCTGGCGACAAGCTGGGCGACTGCATCGACTGCACCCTGTGCGTGCAGGTCTGCCCGACCGGGATCGACATCCGGCGCGGCCTGCAGTACGAATGCATCGGCTGCGCCGCCTGCATCGACGCCTGCGACACGGTGATGGAGAAGGTGGAGAAGCCGAAGGGACTGATCCGCTACGCGACCGAGAATGCGCTCGCCAATGGCTGGAGCGCTGCGCAGGTAAAGCACCGCCTTCTTCGCCCACGCGTGCTCGGTTATGCAGCCGTGCTGGCGCTGATGGTGGCGGGGATGAGTACCTCGCTGGCGCTGCGCGTGCCCTTGAAAGTGGACGTGATCCGAGACCGCGGCTCGATGGGACGCGAGGTGGAGGATGGCCGCATCGAGAACGTCTACCGGCTGCAGTTGATGAACACCAGCGAGGAGCCGCGCCTGCTGCGCATCGCGGTGGCGGGCCTGCCCGGCGCGGTCATCGTCGACGAGGAGGTGGTCGAGATCGGCGGCGCTGCCACGCGCGCGCTGCCGGTGCGCGTGCGCGCGGAGGCTGGCGGCAAGGCGGGCTCGCATCGCATCACATTTTCCGTTACGGCGCTGGACGACGACTCCGTCACCGTGCGCGAGGAAGCGGCCTTCATCGTGCCGCATTGAGGAGAACACCATGCAGACAATCATGCAGCGAGCCCCCTGGTACCGTCACCGCTGGCCGTGGTTCATCATGCTCGGCCCGGCCGCCGTCATGCTCGCGACCCTGGTGACGGTGCTGCTGGCCGTGCGCCAGCCCGACGCCATGGTGGTCGACGACTATTACAAGCAGGGCAAGGCGATCAACCAGGACCTGCGGCGCGACCGCATGGCCGGCGCGCTGCGCCTGCAGTTCGATGCGCGCTACGAGGACGGCCGCCTTGCAGGGCGTTTGTCGAGTTTCGCCCGGCCGATGGCGGCGCCGTTCCGCATCCACCTGGCCCACCCGACCCAGCCGGCGAAGGACCTGGTGCTGGATGCCTTTCCCGACGGGCAGGGCGGCTTTGTGGTGCCCATCCCGAATCTGGAGATGACCCACTGGCAGGTCGTGATCGAGGACGAGGGGCGGCAATGGCGCCTGGCGCGCAGCTGGAGCCCGGCGCGCGACGCACGGCTTGCGATTCTCGCCGACACGGCCCCGTAAATACGCCTCGCCGCGAGCGGCAGGGGGAGGCTGTTCGGTACGGCTCATCCATGTTAGATTTGGCGCGGCACTTCGCCAGATGATAACGATTAGAGAGACCATGCCGATTTCCTCCCAGCGCCGCCTGCGCGCCGCCCTCGCCACCCTGTTCGTTCCCCTCGCGCTCGCAGCCGCCGTCGCCCCCGACGCCGCGCTCGCTGCGCCAGTGCCGAAGGCCGCCGCCGTCAAGCCGAACGCGGCCTTCGACGCCTGGGCCGAGCGCTTCGCCAACGACTGGGTGCGCATGAACCCGCAGCTGGCCAGCAGCACCCAGTACTTCAGCGGAACCGAACAGGCCGCGCTCGACCGCCAGCTGACGCCGCAGACCCCGGCCCGGCGCAAGCAGATGGTCGCCGTGGCGAAGACCGGCATGACCCGCCTCGACAAGTTCCTGGCGGGTTCGCTGGACGAAACCCAGAGGATTTCGGCCCTGGTCATGCGCTGGTCGCTCTCGAACGTGATCGCCAATGAGCCCTTCGAAGACTACAACTTCGTGTTCTCGCAGTTCGGCGGCCCGCAGGTCGGGCTGGTCAACTTCCTCACCCAGACCCACCCGATGCGCAACGCGCAGGACGTCGATTCCTGGCTGGCGCGCCTGGAGCAGGTGAGTACGCGCATGGACGAGGCGCTGGCGCGCGCCCGCAGCGCCACCGAACGTAAATTGATCCCGCCGCGCTTCATCCTCGAGCGCGCCCAGTACCAGGTCGATACCTTCCTCAAGCCGGCGGCAAGCCAGAACGTACTGGTCGCCTCGTTGGAAAAGCGCAGCGCCGAGCTGAAGGACCTGACGCCCGAGGCGCGCACGGCGGCGATCGCGCGCGCCACCCGCATCGTCGAGGACAAGATCCGCCCGGCCTATGTGCGGGTGCAGGGCTTCATGGTCGAACTGCATCCGAAGACGAATGACACGGCCGGCGTCTCGCGCCTGCCGAATGGCCGCGCCGCCTACGACCGCGCGATCGCCAACTTCACCAGCACCAGCTTGACTGCCGACGAGATCCATGCGATCGGCCTGCGCGAGGTGGCGCGCCTGGAAGGCGAGATGGACAAGCACCTGCGTGCGCTCGGTTTCAACGAGGGCAGCATCGAGGCACGCATGAAGGCGCTCGACGCGACCTTCCAGCCGAAGGCAGACGAGGACCCGCGTCCCGCCATCCTGGCGAAGTACAAGGAAATGGTGAAGGATGCGCAGGCGCGCAGCGAGTCGCTGTTCAACCTGAAGCCGCGCGCGCCGGTCGACGTGTTGCGCGAGCCGCCGCTGACCGAAGCCTCGGCCGCCGCCCACTACAGCCTGCCGGCGCCGGACGGCAGCCGCCCGGGCGTGTTCTGGGTGCCGCTGCGCGGTCCGAAGTTCGACATGATCCGCATGCGCAGCCTGTCCTACCACGAGGCCGTGCCGGGCCACCACTTCCAGCTGGCGATCCAGCAGGAGCTGGCCGGCATCCCGAAATACCGCAGCCAGCGCATCTTCAGCGGCGGCAGCGCGCACAGCGAGGGCTGGGCGCTGTACACCGAACGCCTGGCGGTGGAGCAGGGCTGGTACGAGAATGACGTCCCCGGCCTGCTCGGCGCCCTCGGCTCGGAACTGTTCCGCGCGCGGCGCCTCGTCGTCGACACCGGCCTGCATACCAAGGGCTGGACGCGCCAGCAGGCGGTCGACTACGGCATCAACGTCGAGGAAGTCGACCGCTACGTCGTCTGGCCGGGCCAGGCCACGGCCTACATGATCGGCATGCTGCGCATCGTCGAACTGCGCGAGAAGGCGAAGGCGGAACTGGGACCGAAGTTCTCGCTGCCGGCATTCCATGACATGGTGCTGGGCGCCGGCTCGGTGCCGCTGGACGTGCTGGGGCAGTTGGTGGATGGCTGGATCGCCAAGGAAAAGGCGAAGGCCTAATTGTTCGCACCGCCGCCGACAGTCGTTGGCTGCGGTGTAACGTAGGGTGGGCATGCCCACGCGTTCGTGCTGTGGTGCTGCCCCAAGGTCTTGCTGGCCTCGCGCCGTATCGGATTCGATTGTTTTTCGGGTGAGGTAAAGTACGAAAACGCGTGGGCATGCCCACCCTACGGTGCGCGGCTGTCACGAATAATGGCGAAGCTGCGCGGTCATCCAGTGTGTTTTCACCAGGAGCACAACAATGGAAACCCAGCAACTCCACCGCGGCCGCCTGATCGACCACATCCAGCTGGTGGTCAAGGACCTGCCAGCCTCCCGCAGCTTCTACACCGCGATCTTCGAGACACTTCGCATCCCCTTGGGCGGCGAGGGCGACGATTATTTCTGGTACGACGAACTGTTCGTCTCCACCGCCGACAGCCAGGCCGCCCAGGGCAAGCTGACCGGCCGCCTCCACCTGGCCTTCCAGGCCGCCGGCCGCGCCATGGTCGATGCCTTCTACCAGGCAGCATTAAACGCCGGCGGCAAGGACAACGGCGCGCCCGGCGAGCGTCCCTATCATCCGGGCTACTACGCCGCCTTCGTGCTCGATCCGGACGGTAACAACATCGAAGCCGTGTTCCACGGCGCGGCTACACGCAGCGCGTCCTCGGTGCAGATTACCTTCTGAAAAAACGCTTCAGGACATCGGAGCGCACTGGTCGGTTCCGGCGGCGATCGCCTTCAGCTTGGCCGGGTCGAGCAGCTTGACTTCGCGCTTGTCCACTTCGATCCAGCCCTGCTTCTTGAAGCGCGAGAGCAGGCGGCTGACGCTTTCGATGGTCAGACCGAGGTAATTGCCGATGTCTTCGCGCGACATGCGCAGGCCGAATTCCGTACTCGAGTAGCCGCGCGCGGCATAGCGGGCCGACAGATTGACCAGGAAGACGGCAAAGCGCTGCTCGGCGCGCATATTGCCGAGTAGCAGCATGACGTTTTGCTCGCGCGTGATTTCCTGGCTCATGATCCTGTGGAAGTGACGCAACAGGGTCGGCACGTGGCCGAACAGTTCTTCCAGGCGCGCGAACGGAATTTCGCAGACTTCGCTGTCTTCCAGCGCGACGGCGTCGCAGTGGTAGCGGTCGCCGCTGATCGCATCCATGCCCAGCAGTTCGCCGGCCATCTGGAAACCCGTGATCTGCTGCTCGCCGGCCGCGTTGATCTGGTAGGTCTTGAAATGGCCGTAGCGCACCGCGTACAGGCTGCGGAAAGGCTCGCCCATGGCGTACAGGCGCTCGTCGCGTACAAGACGGCGCCGGCTGCCGATGATCTGGTCGAGGCGGTTGATGTCGGCATCGTCCAGGCCCATCGGCAGGCACAGCTGATGCATGCTGCAGGCGGCGCAGCTGGCCTTGATGGCGCCCAGGCTGACCGGTGCGCTGTTGGGGAAGTGGATGGCCTGGCTCATCGGTTCGAAGACATTGAATGGTTAAGCGGATTATAGACCGGTCAGCGGCGCGCTCCCAGCGTTCCGGACATTGTTATCCGCTTGGAATAGGTTGATACAACGGTGCAAGAGCGCGCACGCATCCGGCTAGACGAAGCTCTGCTCTGGTCAATCGGGCAATCGTGCGCCCCCACTGTCGTGCTAGATTCCGGACACCGCATCCAGAGGAGAACACATGTTCGGCCTGTCGGCATTGGACCTGGCACGCATCCAGTTCGCGTTTACGATGTCCTTCCACATCCTGTTCCCGGCGGTGACCATCGGCCTTGCCAGCTACCTGGCCGTGCTCGAACTGTCCTGGCTGCGCACCAGGCGCCAGGTCTACGTCGACCTCTACCACTTCTGGCTGAAGATCTTCGCCGTCATGTTCGGCATGGGCGTGGTCTCGGGCATCGTGATGGCCTACCAGATCGGCACCAACTGGAGCTACATGTCCGAATTCGCCGGCTCCATCATGGGGCCGGTGCTGGCCTACGAGGTGCTGACCGCCTTCTTCCTGGAAGCGGGCTTTCTTGGCGTGATGCTGTTCGGCTGGACCCGGGTCGGCCCCGGCCTGCATTTCCTTGCCACTTGCATGGTCGCCGTCGGCACGCTGATTTCCGCGACCTGGATCCTGGCCGCCAACAGCTGGATGCAGACGCCGCAAGGCTATGCCATCGAGGGCAACCGCATGGTGCCCGCCGACTGGCTGGCGATCGTGTTCAATCCCTCCTTTCCGTATCGCCTGATGCACATGGTGGTGGCGGCCTACCTGACCACCGCCCTGATCGTCGGTGCCACCGGTGCGTGGCAATTACTGCGTAAAAGGGACAACCCGGCGGTGCGTAAGATGCTGTCGATGGCGATGTGGATGATCCTGCTGGTCGCGCCGATCCAGGCCGTGATCGGCGACTTCCATGGCCTCAACACGCTCGAGCACCAGCCGGCCAAGCTGGCCGCGATGGAAGGGCACTGGCAGAACGAGCCCGGCGAGGCGGTGCCCTTGCTGCTGTTCGGGATTCCCGACATGGAGGCCGAGAAAACGCGCTATGCGGTCGGCGTCCCGCACCTGGGCAGCCTGATTCTCACGCACTCGTGGAACGGGCAGTTCCGCGGCCTGAAGGAGTTCCCGCGCGAGGAAAGGCCGAATTCCCTGATCGTGTTCTGGAGCTTCCGGCTGATGGTGGGCCTGGGCCTCCTGATGATCGCCCTCGGCGCCTGGAGCCTGCTGCTGCGGCGGCGTGGGCGGATCTTCACCACGCGGCCTTTCTTGCGCGCCGCGCTGTGGATGGGTCCGGCAGGCCTGGTCGCCATCCTGGCCGGCTGGGTCACCACCGAGGTCGGGCGCCAGCCCTGGGTGGTATACGGCGTGCTGCGCACGGCGGACGCGGTTTCGCCGCACGGCGCCGGCGCGCTGGCGCTCACGCTCGGGCTGTTCGTGATCGCCTATTTCTTCGTGTTCGGCGCCGGCACGGTCTACGTGCTGCGCATGATGAAGAAGGGGCCGCAGGCCTTCGAGCTGCACCGGGCTACCGCCGGCGGACCGGGAGAAGGGCGCACGCCGATGCGGCCCTTGTCGGCGGCCGACGTCGGCAATGACGACGATAGCGACGGCGATGGCGACGACAATCCGGACGGCATCGGCCGCGGCGCCGCGCTGGACCGCGACGGCAAGGGAGGGTGAGATGGGCATCGACACCTCGGTCATCTGGGCCGTCATCATTTATTTTGCCGTCTTCATGTACGTGGTGCTGGACGGCTTCGATCTCGGCATCGGCATGCTGTTTCCATTCGTCAAGGAAAAGCGCGACCGCGACACCATGATGAACACGGTCGCGCCGGTCTGGGACGGCAACGAGACCTGGCTGGTGCTGGGCGGAGAAGGGCTGCTGGCGGCTTTTCCCGTGGCTTACTCGATCATCCTGTCCGGGCTCTACCTGCCGCTGATCTTCATGCTGATCGGCCTGGTCTTCCGCGGCGTGGCCTTCGAGTTCCGCTTCAAGGCCAAGGACCACCGGCGCCACCTGTGGGACAAGGCCTTCATCGGCGGCTCGGTGGTCGCTTCCTTCTTCCAGGGCGTGTCGCTCGGCGCCTTCCTCGACGGTATCACCGTCTCGGGACGCAGCTATGCCGGCGGCCCGCTCGACTGGATCGCCCCGTTCCCGCTGCTGGCCGGTTTCGGCGTGATGATCGCCTACACCCTGCTGGGCAGCACCTGGCTGGTGATGAAGACCGAAGGCGAGCTGCACGAGCGCATGATCGAGGTGGCCAAGCCCTTCGCCCTGATGCTGCTGGGCGCCATCGTCGTGGTCAGCATCTGGACCCCGCTGCGCGACGCCGCCGTGGCCGCGCGCTGGTTCAGCTTCCCGAACATCGCCTTCCTGATGCCGGTGCCGGTGCTGGTCTTGCTTTCGATTATCGTCCTGCTCGGCTCGCTCAAGGGCAGGCCGCACCGCCTGCCTTTCGTCTCCGCGCTGGCCCTGGTCTTCCTCGGCTATACGGGCATGGCGATCAGCATCTGGCCGCACATCGTGCCGCCCTTCATCACCATCTGGGAGGCTGCATCGCCTCCGAGCAGCCAGGGCTTCGCGCTGGTCGGCACGCTCTTCATCCTGCCCGTGATCCTGATGTACACGGTCTGGTCGTACTGGGTGTTTCGCGGCAAGGTCAAGGCCGACGCGGGGTACCACTGATGCGTCGCGAGCGCACCTGGCTGCGCAGGCTCGGCTGGCTGCTCGTGCTGTGGGCGGGCGGGGTGGCAACGCTCTGGCTGGTGGCCACGCTCATCCGCGGCCTCATGCATGCGGCCGGGATGCGCTGAGCCGACTGTGCCGCTTATGCACGAGTGTTCCAAACGTGCGCGCCTTCGACGGACGAGAGACTACACTTTCGATGAAGATTTATTAACGGAGCGCCAGTGTCTATGCAGTCAGCATCACCAAGTACTTCTCCCATGACGGCGCACGAAGTCGTCCGGCCCGGCGCTCCTGTCGCCGCCGCCGTTGCTGCGGCGGTTACCGTAGCATTGCCGCTCCCACCCGAAGACCAGGCAAGAAGCGATCTGTACGCCCTCGCGGCGCGCCTGCTGCTGGCGCCGCCCGACGCGGCGCTGCTGGCCGGCCTGGCCGCGGCCGACCCGATCCTGGCCGAGGGCGGCGACCACCAGCTGGCCGACGCCTGGGAAAAGCTGGTGCTGGCGTCCAGCGTCATGGACGCCGATGCCGTCGCCGAGGAATTCGACGCGCTCTTCGTCAGCAGCGGCACGCCGGCCCTGAATCCCTACGGTTCGCTCTACCTGTCGGGCTTCATGAACGACACGCCGCTGGCCGAGCTGCGCACCGATCTCGCCGCCTTCGGCATCGGGCGCGTGCGCGGCGTCGCCGAATCGGAAGACCATCTGGGCGCCCTGTGCGAGACGATGCGGGTCCTGATCGCGGGCGGCGGCGGCATTCCACGCCAGCCGCTCGGCCGCCAGAAGCGCTTTTTCGATTCGCGCATCGCGCCCTGGTACGCGCGCTGCCTGAAGGACATGCAGAACGCCGAGGGCGCCAATTTCTACCGGCTGGTCGCGGCATTCGTTGCGGCGCTGCTGGCAATCGAAGCCGAAGCCTTCGCCGTGGAGGAGGGCGTCGATGTTTGAGCAAACACGTAGCGAGGGTGATGCAATGGACGAACAAACCAAGCAGCCGAATCCGGCGCGCCGCAGCTTCCTGAAAGCGGCGCCGCTGGGCGCACTTGCCGCGGTGGCCGGCGGCGCCGAAGCCAAGCCCGAGCTCAAGCCCGCGGAAGCCGCGCAGCCTGAAGTAAAGCGCGGCTACCATGAGACCGAGCACATCCGTACCTACTACAAAACCGCCGCCTACTGGTGAGCGACCCCGGAGACCAGCCATGTCTTTAGTTAAGAGTTCATCCGACAAGGGCCTCAAACGGCGCAAGTTCCTGGTGGGCGCCGGCGTCGCGGCCGGCGCCGGGGCGCTGGCGCGTCAACTGCCGCTGAACGTGATCGAGCCGGCCACGGCCGCCGATGCCGACGTCGCGGCGGACCCCGTCAAGACCGAACTGAAACGCACCGTCTGCAGCCACTGCTCGGTCGGCTGCTCGGTCAACGCCATCGTCCAGAACGGCGTCTGGGTGCGCCAGGAGGCGGCCTTCGAGTCGCCGCTCAACATGGGCGCCCACTGCGCCAAGGGCGCCTCGGTGCGCGAGCACGGCTTCGGCGAGCACCGCCTGCGCTACCCGATGAAGCTGGTCAACGGCAAGTACACCCGCATCTCCTGGGACCAGGCGATCAACGAGATCGGCGACAAGCTGCTGCAGCTGCGCCAGCAGTCCGGTCCGGACTCCCTGATGCTCATCGGCAGCTCGAAGCACAACAACGAGCAGGCCTACCTGCTGCGCAAGTTCATGTCCTTCTGGGGCTCGAACAACTGCGACCACCAGGCGCGCATCTGCCACTCGACCACCGTCGCCGGCGTGGCCCAGACCTTCGGCTACGGTGCCATGACGAACTCCTTCAACGACCTGCACTACAGCAAGGCCGTGATGTTCATCGGTTCGAATCCCGCCGAGGCCCACCCGATCTCGATGCTGCACTTCCTGCACGCCAAGGAGCTGGGCGCGAAGATGATCGTGGTCGACCCGCGCTTCACCCGCACGGCACGCTTCGCCCACCACTACGTGCGCGTGCGCCCCGGCACCGACATCCCGCTGGTCTGGGGCATCCTCTGGCACATTTTCAACAACGGCTGGGAAGACAAGGAATACATCGCCGCGCGTACCTACGGCATGGACGACGTGCGCAAGGAAGTGGCGAAATGGACGCCGGATAAAGTCTCCGACATCACCGGCGTGCCGGAAGCCTCGGTGCGCATGGCGGCCGAGATGCTGGCCAAGAACCGTCCCTCCTCGGTGGTCTGGTGCATGGGCATCACCCAGCACCACGTCGGCACCGCCAACGTGCGCGCGCTGTCGATCCTGCAGCTGGCGCTCGGCAACATCGGCGTGCCGGGCGGCGGCGCCAACATCTACCGCGGCCACGACAACGTGCAGGGCGCCACCGACGTCGGCCCCAACGGCGACTCGCTGCCCGGCTACTACGGCCTGGCCGAAGGCTCCTGGAAGCACTTCGCCAACGTCTGGGGCGTCGACTACAACTGGATCCTGTCGCGCTTCGGCTCCAAGGAGCTGATGGAAAAGCCGGGCATCACGGTCTCGCGCTGGTTCGACGCCGTGAACGAGCAGAACCAGTACATCGACCAGCCGGCCAACCTGAAAGCCTGTATCTACTGGGGGCACGCGCCGAACAGCCAGACCCGCCTGCCCGACATGAAGGCGGCCATGCAGAAGCTCGACATGCTGGTCGTGATCGACCCGTATCCGAGCATGACGGCGGCGATGCACGGCCGTACCGACGGCGTGTATCTGCTGCCTGCGGCTTCGCAGTTCGAGACGCAAGGTTCCTGCACCGCCTCGAACCGCTCGATCCAGTGGCGCGAACGCGTGATCGCGCCGCTGTTCGAATGCAAGACCGACCACGAGATCATGTACCTGTTCGCCAAGAAGTTCGGCTTCCACAACGAACTGTGCAAGAACATCAAGGTCGTGCAGAACGAGCCCGTGATCGAGGACATCCTGCGCGAGATCAACCGCTCCTGCTGGACCATCGGCTACACGGGCTGTTCGCCGGAGCGCCTGAAGCTGCACATGGAGAACAAGCACACCTTCAACCCGACCACGCTGCGCGCCGAGTCCGGTCCCTGCAAGGGCGACTACTACGGCCTGCCGTGGCCGTGCTGGGGCACGCCGGAAATGAAGCACCCGGGCACGCCCATCCTGTACGACCTCAACAAGAGCGTGGCCGAGGGCGGCCTGGCCTTCCGCGCCAACTGGGGCGTCGAGCACAACGGCCAGACCCTGCTGGCGGCCGACGGCTCGACCAACAAGGGTTCCGAACTTGATACCGGCTACCCGGAATTCGACCACGTGTTCCTGAAAAAGCTGGGCTGGTGGTCCGAACTGACGCCCCAGGAGCAAGCCCTGGCCGAAGGCAAGAACTGGAAGACCGACAACTCGGGCGGCATCATCCGCGTGGTCATCGCCCACGGCTGCTCGCCCTTCGGCAATGCGCGCGCCCGCTGCAACGTGTGGAATTTCCCGGACCCGATCCCGACCCACCGCGAGCCGCTGATGTCGCCGCGCCGCGACCTGGTCGCCAAGTACCCGACCTACGACGACAAGGCCAATTTCCTGCGCCTGCCGACGCTCTACAAGTCGGTGCAGGAGGTCGACTTCTCGAAGGACTTCCCGATGATCATGACTTCGGGCCGCCTGGTCGAGTACGAGGGCGGGGGCGAGGAAACCCGTTCCAACCCCTGGCTGGCCGAGCTGCAGCAGAACATGTTCGTCGAAGTCAATCCGAAGGACGCGATCCAGATCGGCGCCAAGCTGGGCGACTACGTCTGGATCGAGACCCCGACCGGCGCGCGCCTGAAGATGATGGCGATGGTCACCGAGCGGGTGCCGGTCGGCATGGTGTGGGCGCCGTTCCACTTCGGCGGCTGGTGGATGGGCGAGGATCTCGAGCGCCACTATCCGGAAGACGGGGCGCCGACGGTGCGCGGCGAAGCGATCAATACCGGCTGGAGCTATGGCTACGACGCCGTCACGATGATGCAGGAAACCAAGGTATCGCTCTGCCGCGTCGTGCGCGCCTGAGTGACACTGCGGTAACGGAAACAGGGAGAACACCATGTCCGCAAGGATGAAATTCATTTGCGACACCGAGCGCTGCATCGACTGCAACGGCTGCGTGACCGCCTGCAAGAACGAACACGAGACGCCCTGGGGCGTGAACCGGCGCCGCGTCGTCACCATCAACGACGGCGCGCCCGGCGAACGCTCGGTCTCGATCGCCTGCATGCACTGCACCGACGCGCCTTGCCTGGCCGTGTGCCCGACCAACTGCATCTACCACACCGAGGACGGCATCGTCCTGCACAGCAAGGACCAGTGCATCGGCTGCGGCTACTGCCACTTCGCCTGCCCCTTCGGGGCGCCGCAGTTCCCGGAAACGGGCCTGTTCGCGCACCGCGGCAAGATGGACAAGTGCACCTTCTGCGCCGGCGGTCCGGAACCGGATACCTCGGAAGCCGAATTCAAGAAATACGGCCGCAACCGCATCGCCGAGGGCAAGCTGCCGGCCTGCGCCGAGATGTGCGGCACCAAGGCGCTGCTGGGCGGCGAGGCCAACCTGATCGCCGACATCTACCGCCAGCGCGTCGAAACCCGCGGCTACGGTCCGGAGCTGTGGGGCTGGAAGATCGCCTACGGCCCGAACAAGCGCGGCGGCCAGCGCAAGGCCCTGGGCGACCTGCCGCGCGTGAACCAGAAGCCCGGGGACACCCAGAACGATCCGGGGAGCCTGCCGACATGAAAAAAATCCATCTCATCCTGCTGCTGCCGCTGGTTCTCGTTTTGTCCGGCTGCCTCGAAGTCGAACAGCATCCGGCCTGGATGAAGGGCCAGTACGCGGGCAAGAAGGATCCGCGCCACTACCAGACGCTGTTTCACAACGACAAGCTCTCCTGGTCCGCTGCGATCATCAATCGCAACGCCCAGCAGAACGAGTACAACCGCGCCAATCCCTAGGAGAGCGCCATGCGAGCTCATTTCACCGCCTTGCGCGCGGTCCTTGCGCTGATGTGCGCGCTGTTGTCCTTCTCCTTGATGGCGCCGAGCTGGGCCGGGGTGCCGAACAAGGATGCGAAACCGGCCTATGCCGAGGAGCAGACCATGCTGCAGGTCGAGGGGGATTCCTCCGTGCGCGAGCCCGGCCTCGGCGACGCCGCCTCCGGCCGCGTGCACGTCGACCGCCACTACCTGGGGCAGTACGGCAGCACCGAAGCGAACGTCATCGTCCAGCGCGGCGGCAATACCTGGCGCCTGCTGCGCAACGGCCCGATCGCGCTGATCACGGGCACCGTCCTGCTGGTGGTGCCTTTCCTGATCTTCGTGTTCTGGCGCGCCTTCCGCCCGGCGGCGCTGGAGCCGTCGCCGACCGGCCGGCGCATCCAGCGCTTCACCGGCTGGGAACGCCACGTGCACTGGGCGACGGCCTATACCTTCATCGCGCTGGCGATTACCGGCATCATCATCATGTTCGGCAAGAAGATCCTGCTGCCGTGGATGGGGCATACCGTGTTTTCATGGATCGCGATCATCAGCAAGTACGTGCACAACGTGGTCGGCCCGCTGTTCATCCTGTGCTCGATCCTGATGTTCTTCACCTTCCTGCGCCGCAACTTCTTCAACCGCATCGACTGGCAGTGGGTCAAGTCGGGCGGGGGACTGGTGAACCAGAAGCACGTGCCGGCCGGCTTCTTCAACGCCGGCGAAAAAACCTGGTTCTGGGGCGGCGTCGTGATGCTGGGCCTGGTGATGTCGATCACCGGCCTGATCCTGGACTTCGTCACCTTCGGCCAGACCCGCTACGTGCTGCAGATGGCGAACTACCTGCACATCATCGGCGCGACGCTGTACATGGTCGGGGCCATGGGTCACATCTATCTCGGCACCCTCGGTTCGCCCGGCGCCTACCAGGCCATGCGCGAGGGCAGCGTCGACGAGAACTGGGCGAAGACGCACCACGCGCTGTGGTACGAGGAGGCCAAATCGGGGGCCGCGCCTGGCAGCACGAACCAGCGTCCGGGTACGGTGCCGCCGAGCGCGCCGCGTCCGGGTCCCGCACACTGAGGTCATCGATGAAAGCATCCCTACTTACACTCAGCCTGGTCGCTGCCTGTACGGCGCTGACCGGCTGCGACCGCGGCCATACGAATCCGAAGGATGGCGTGATCCAGACCAAGTTTCCCGGGCAGGTGACGGCCGGCGGCCTGACCAGCGGCCAGGTGATGGCGCGCAGCCCCAAGCCGGAAACGAATGCGGCCTATGCCGGCGGTACGCCGGGCATTGCCGGCGGCGCCGGCGGCACCACTGGCGGTGCGGCCCTGGGCGGCACCGTCACCGAAACCGGACAGGGGCCCTCGCAGGGGGCTACGCCGCCCGCCAGCGCGGCCCAGCCCGGCAACAAGCCGCCCGGCGACAGCGGCAACATGCCGGCCAATGCGCCGGCAGCCGGCATCACGCCGGTGGGTGCGGGCAGCGCCACCAATCAGGACAGCAAGCCGGCCGCGGCGCCAGGCACGCTGACGGGGGGCAAATGATGCTGAATCGAACCATGCACATTGTGCTGGCTGCGGCCTGTGCCGGCGCCAGTGGCTTCGCCTGGGCCGCCTTGCCGGCGCCGACGCCGGCGCAGCAGCAGGCCGCTGCGGCCAAGAAGGCGGCGGCGGACGCGGATGCCGCAAAGGCCAAAGAACAGTTGGCAGCCTCGATGGACGCGGTCAGCGCGCGCTGGCGTTCGCGCGCGGCCAGCCAGGGCTGGAAGACGCATGCGCCGGTGGCGATCGCGGCCGCGCCGGCGCCGGCCGCAAGCCCTGTTGCCGGGGCGCCGACGGCAGGTGCGGCCGCGGCCGGCGTGCCGGCGCCGGGACCCGCGGCCACCGGCGCGCCGGCGGGCGCCGCCCTGAGCGGGGCCAAGCCGCAGGCGGTCCAGACCACCGGCGTGGCCGTCACCGGCACGCCGATGCCGGGTGTGTCGCCGCGCGCCACAGGCGTCTCGGCGAACACGATCACCGGCACCCCGGCCGGCAACGCCGCCGCCTCGCCGGGCGGCGGCGCCGCGCCGCGCAGCCCGCAGGCGCTGCAGTCGGCCAACGTGCCGATCAAGAGCGAAAAGCTGGGCACGGCCTCGCCCAGCCCGGACGTCAAGAAACAGCAGACCCAGGCAATGCCGAAGGGCGCCTCGCCGGCGGTCGACAAGGGCAATTCGAAGGAAGTGAAGAACCAGTGAAGGTCGAGAAACAATGAAGATGGCCAGCATGCCGATCGCGGTGATCATGCAGCGCCGCGCGCTGCAGCACCGCTGGGCCGACGAGGCCTGGTCCGCCGTCGGCGTCGTGCCCGACCGCGGTAACCTGCCGCGCCTGCAGGTGCTGGGCGAAAGCCCGGAGCGCGACTATTACCTCGTTTCCGGCCTCGAACTCGAGCTCTATACCGACGAGAACGAGGGCTATTACGAGAACATGATGGCGCCGGAGTCGAAGGTCTTCGTGCTGTGGCGCATGGAAGAGGGCCGCGCGATTCCCGCGCGCGCCTCGGTCAGCTATGTCGAGGGCACGCGCATGTTCGATTCCGGCGAATCGGCGGACGGCGTCACGATGCCGGCCGAGATCTACGCCTGGGTCGCCGGCTACCTGCGCGAGCACTACACGCCCAAGCCGCGCCGCGGCCGCCAGCACGGGTAAGGACGACTGATGCCCGAAGAAGGATTCCTGCGCCGCTGGGCGCGCATGAAGGCAAGCAGCGAGGCAAGCGGCGGCGAAGCCGTCGCCGAAGCACCGGCACCTGCACCGCCGCCGGCACCCGCTGCGCCCGTCCCGACTGCCGATGCGGCCCGGCCCGCCGCCTCCGAGCAGGCGCTGCCCACGCTCGAGGATGCCGCCCGGCTGACCCACGAGTCCGACTTTTCCGCCTTCGTCAGCCAGGGCGTGGACAAGGACGTGCGGCGCCTGGCGCTGAAAAAACTGTTCGCCGATCCGCATTTCAAGGTGCTGGACCGGCTCGACATGTACATGGACGATTACAACAAACCCGATCCGGTTTCGAGCACCATGCTCGCCGCGCTCGACCATGCGCGCGGCGTGCTGCGCCGTCCCGAGGAGGTACAGGCCGAGCTGGCGCGCCTGGCCGCCGGCACTGCCCCGACTCCGGAGGAAGCGAGCGCCGAGGAAGACGCGGCGCTGGCAAGGGCCGAGCCGGAGCAGGGCGCCGCCGCCATCGAAGAAGCGGCGGATCCGGACAGCGTTGTCCAGTTCCAGCCCGCGCCCGTCCCGTTCCCGCTGCCGGCAAACTCCGCCACCGACGAGCATCCCGCCCCCATTGCGCTCCACAGCCCGGACGCGCACAATGCGGAGACGAAGGCTTGATCGGCATGGCAGTCCACGGCAGGTATTACCCGCAATTCACCCGAATGCAATTCACCCAAGGCCACGCATGAATATCCGATTGATGGAAGGGCAGGCCGGCGATCCGCTGCAGGAACGCCGCAACGCCCTTGCCAAGACCGCCGCCATCCTGGCGGCCGACGCCATTGCTCCCTTCGAGGCCGCGTCCACGGTCAGCTACCGCTCGAGCGGGCGCACCCTGGTCGTCGGCAGCGCGGCGCAGGCCCTGGCCTGGGCCGATCACCTGGCGACCAGCCTGCCGGTCACCCTGGTGCTGCTCGACGAGTTTGAAGTCGGCGAGCGCCCGTACCCCGTCTTCGCCGCGCGCGCGGTGGCCGTCGCCGGCTGGCTCGGCGCCTTCGAGGCGCGCTGGCAGGCGCCCGGGCAGGCGCCCCAGCAGGGCAAGTTCGACCTCGTGCTCGACCTGGCACCGAGCCCGCTGATCTCGACGCACCAGCATCCGCACGGCTATTACGCGCCGGGCCTCGATGAAGGCGCGCGCCGCGCGGCCGCCGCCGAGATGATGGAGATGACGGGCGACTTCGAAAAGCCGAAATACTTCGCCTACAAGGAACGCCTGTGCGCCCACAGCCGCAACGGGCTGACCGGCTGCAACGCCTGCATCGACGTCTGCTCGGCCAAGGCGATTACCGGCGACGGCGACCGCATCAAGGTCAACCCGTATTTGTGCGCCGGCTGCGGCGCCTGCGGCACGGTCTGCCCGACCGGGGCGATGAGCTACAACTATCCGTCGCCCGCGCACACCGGCAGCCGCATCAAGGCGGCCCTGCGCGCCTACTTCGAAGCCGGCGGAGAAGATCCGGTGCTGCTGTTCCATGGCGAGGGCGGGGCGCCGCTCCTGGCGGCGCAAGCCGACGAGCTGCCCGGCCGCGTGATCCCGCTGGCCCTGCATCACACGGCCTCGACCGGCATCGACCTGTGGCTGACCAGCCTGTGCTACGGCGCGGCCGGCGTTACGGTCCTGATGACGGAGCTTGAGGCACCGCAATACGCCGCCGCGCTCGACACCCAGATGCGCGTCGCCCAGACCGTGCTCGACGGCCTCGAATACGCCGGCCCGCACTTCCAGCTGCTGCGCGTGAGCACTCCGCAGGAACTGGCGCTCGCGCTGCAGCATGCGCCACGCGGCGAGACCCCGGCCCAGCCTGCCACCTTCAACCTGGCCCAGGACAAGCGCAACACGCTCGACTACGCGCTCGACCACCTGTTCCGCCACGCGCGCCGGCAGCCCCAAAGCGTGCCGCTCCCGGCCGGCGCACCCTTCGGCGCCATCGCCGTGAACAAGCAGTCCTGCAGCCTGTGCATGGCCTGCGTCGGCGCCTGTCCGTCCTCGGCCGTGATGGACACGCCGAACGCCCCGCAACTGCGCTTCGTCGAGCAGAACTGCGTGCAATGCGGCCTGTGCGCCAATACCTGCCCGGAAAACGCGATCACCCTGGTGCCGCGCATGGCCTTCGGCGAGACCCGCAAGCAGACCGTGGTGCTGAACGAATCCCAGCCTTTCCACTGCATCCGCTGCAGCAAGCCCTTCGGCACCCTGCACATGATCGAGACCATGCTCTCGAAACTGTCGCAGCACGGCGCCTTTGCCGGCAACCTGGACCGCCTCAAGATGTGCGGCGACTGCCGGGTGATCGACATGATGCAGCCGCAGGACGAGTTCGCCGTACCCTTGCGGCGCCGGCCCTGAGCGTACGCTTCATCGCGCCGGCGCAGCTGCCGGCAGGCGCCAAGCCATGGCACAATGGGTGCGCCTATCGATAATAAAAACGCAAGGCCGCGCCGGGCAGGCGTCCCGGCCTGCGCGCTGCCGGCCCGTAACCGCACAGGAGACAACATGACCCCATACCAGCGTTTCGTCCAGACACGCGACTTCCTGCAACAGCACCGCACCGACTACGACACCGCCTACCGCGACTACCAGGCGCCCAAGCTCGACACCTTCAACTGGGCGCTCGACTTCTTCGACCAGGAAGCGAAGGACAATCACGCACCCGCGCTCTGGGTCGTCGAAGAGGACGGCCGCGAACAGAAGATCTCGTTTGCCGACATGTCCGCGCGCTCGAACCAGGTCGCGCAATACCTGCAGCAATGCGGCGTCGAGCGCGGCGACCGCGTGCTGCTGATGCTGCCGAACCGGGTCGAGCTGTGGGAGATCATGCTGGCCGGGATCAAGCTCGGCGCCGTGCTGGTGCCGACCACGATGCTGGTCTCGACCGCCGACCTGGAAGACCGATTGGCGCGCGGCCGCGTGCGCCACGTGATCGCCCAGGTATCGGAGGCGCACAAGTTCGAAGGCGTCAAGGGCAACTACACGCGCATCGCCGTCGGCGGCAGCATCGACGGCTGGCACGATTTCAACGAGTGCCGCCGCGTGCTGAGCGTGTTCACGCCGAAAGGCGAGACGCGCGCCAGCGATCCGCTGCTGCTTTACTTCACCTCGGGCACCACGGCGCGCCCCAAGCTGGTGCTGCACAGCCACCAGAGCTACCCGGTCGGCCACCTGTCGACCATGTACTGGATCGGCCTGCAGAAGGGCGACGTGCACTGGAACATCTCCTCGCCCGGCTGGGCCAAGCATGCCTGGAGCTGCTTCTTCGCGCCCTGGAACGCCGGCGCCACCGTGTTCGTCTACAACTACGAGCGCTTCAGCGCGAAAGCGGCGCTGGAAACCGTGCAGCGCTGCGGCGTCACCTCGCTGTGCGCGCCGCCGACGGTCTGGCGCATGCTGATCAAGGAAGACCTGAGCCAGTGGAAACCGCCGCTGCGCGAACTGGTGGGCGCGGGCGAACCGCTCAACCCGGAAGTCATCGAACAGGTCGAACGCGCCTGGGGCATCCGCATCCGCGACGGCTTCGGCCAGACCGAGACGACGGCCCAGATCGGTAATCCGCCGGGCCAGCTGGTCAAGCCTGGCTCGATGGGACGCCCGCTGCCCGGCTACAGCATCGCCTTGCTGGATCTGGACGACCAGCCGGCGCAGGAGGGCGAGATCTCGGTGAAGCTCGATGCGCGGCCCCTGGCGCTGATGCTGGGCTACGAAGGCGATGAGGAAAAGACCGCGGACGTCATGCGCGCCGGACACTACCACACTGGCGACACGGCCCAGGTCGACGAGGATGGCTATTATTTTTACGTCGGCCGCAACGACGACGTGTTCAAGTCGAGCGATTATCGGATCAGTCCCTTCGAACTGGAGAGCGTGCTGATCGAGCATGAGATGGTGCTGGAAGCGGCCATCGTGCCGAGCCCCGATCCGCTGCGCCTGTCGGTGCCGAAGGCTTTCATTACCCTGCGCCAGGGCGTCGAGCCGAGCCGTGAGCTGGCCAAGGAGATCTTCGCCTTTGCGCGCGAGCGGCTGGCGCCCTATAAACGGATCCGTCGCATCGAGTTCCGCGAGTTGCCTAAGACGATTTCGGGGAAGATCCGGCGGGTGGAGTTGCGCAAGCAGGAAGCGGACCGGGATAGTGCGCCCGGAATGGGGATCGAGTTCCGCGAGGAAGACCTGGGCGGCTGATGATATTGATTGACGCCGGCGTCCTCGCTCGGTGTGACCGTCTGCAAGGCTCAGCCGACCAGGAGTCGCCCCAAGGCAAACAGGGCGAGCGCGGGAAGGCCGACAAGCGCAAACGAGCAAGCGGTTAGTTTCGCGCCCGTTTGCCATCCAAGAGGATGCATGGCTGGGCCCTTTGCATACTTGCCGAAGAACCAGCTACCGATTGCCAGCGAAAACGCGACGCCGATAAGCATACCCAGCAATGGCGGCATATGGTCGCTCAAGACCAGGCCACTGGCTTTTCTTGCGAGGGCGAGCGAAAAGAGGATCAAGGAAAATATGAAACAGAGTTTCCAGGACACGTAATTTCGTAGACCCAGCAATCGCGCAGCCAGGCGTAAGGACCAGGCGATGAAGAGAATTCCGAGCAGGGCAGGCAAGAGAACGACTATATCTGTCATGGCAGCGCCAAAAAAAATGTCTATCCTGACATGATATTGGCTTTCCAGCAATCAACGCCAACGCAAGCACCCAAACAGGTGCATGCGGCGAATGCGGCGACTCCCCATGACGACCGCGTCGACTCTACAGCGCCTGAAACCACTGCCTGCTCGCCTCATCCGCCGGAAAGAAGGACTCCAGCCGCAGCTCGTGCACCGTCACATCGTGCGGCGTCCCGAGCGTGGTAATGGTCGTGAACAGATTCAGCTCCACGCCGTCGCGGCTCAAGATCACCGGCAGGAAGGGCAGGGCGCGCCGATCGAGATTCGGCTGGCGCGCAGCCGCCTCGATGCCGGGCAAGCCCATCAGCTCGTCCAGCAGCACCGCCGCTTCGCTCTCGGGCCCATCTCCCATGGCCTCGCGCTGCACCCAGTGCAGCAAGTCCGTGCACACGTCTTCCCAGTTGACGATCCAGCGCCGCAGCCCGTTCGGATCCAGCGTCATCTTTAATACATTGACCGCGCCGTCGCCGGGAATCGGCGCGTCCACCGGCATGCCGAGGAAGAAGCGCAGCATGCGCGCGGCCGGCTCGTTGTGCATCAGCAGGTTCCACAGGCGGTCCACGACGAGCGCCGGATAAGGCGCGGCCTGGGCCAGCATGAAGTCGAGCGCCTGCTTGACGGCGTCCAGTTCAGGGTCCGTCAGCGCGCGCTCGCGGTAGGCCGGCGCAAAGCCGGCGGCCAGCAGCATGGCATTGCGCTGGCGCAGCGGGATGTCGAGCACGAGGCCGAGTTTCAGGATCAGCTCGCGCCCCGGCTGGGCGCGTCCCGTTTCGAGGAAGCTCAGGTGGCGCTGCGAGATATCGCTCTCGGTCGACAAGCGCAGCTGGCTGAAGCCGCGCTTGGCGCGCCAGTAGCGTAGGGCCGCGGCGAAGTCCCGAAAAATGCCGCTGGCGGCGGCGTTCGCGCAGGTGTCCATCGAGCCTCCTGAGTGGGTTGCCGCCGATTGTGTCCGATCCCCTCCGCGAACTCAAGCAGCCGCCGGTCCGTCGAGGAAACCGGTGACCCGCGCCAGGCGCCCATCCTGGTCTACGGTCGCCACGTCGAAGCCGCGCACCACCTCCGCGCCGTCGGGCCCGTGCAGCGTCCAGCCGAAGCGCAGCACGTTGTGGTGGCCGTCGGGCGTGCCGGCGAGGGCGAAGCGGTGCGCCGGAAAATGGTGCTGGGCCGCGGCGATCATGGCGTCGATGCCGTCGTGGCCGGCGCCCTGCATCATCGGGTCGAGGTATTCGGCGTCCAGCGTGAACAGGCGCGCCACCCGGGCACGGCGGGCGGGCGTATCGCGTTCGTTCCAGGCGGCCAGGTATTGCTTGGCGAGACTGTAAGCGTGTTCCATGATCTCCTCCGTTGGTTGAATGTCGTGTCGACGGAAGCAATTCTCCGTTCAGGCAGGGCGCCTGGCGATTACCTCCAAGGTAATCGGGTGTGTTGGCGGTAGAATGAAAAGCGGTCGGCATGTGAACCGGCTTGGCGCGGCAGGGTATTCACCGAAAACAGCGGAGATGCAGGCGTGGATTGCCGGACCCATGAAACGCAGCCTGCGGCGCGGCCGATCGCCCTGGTGGTCGAGCGGGACGCCGAACTGGTCGGCCTGGTGGCGGGCGGGGACCGGCACGCCTTCGAAGTCCTGTACCGCAGCTACTTCCCGCGCCTGACGCGCTTCCTGCAGCGCATGACGCGCAGCGCGCCGCTGATCGAGGAGATCGTGAATGACGTCATGCTCGTCGTCTGGCAGAAGGCCGACACCTTCGACGGCAGCTGCAAGGTCTCGACCTGGGTGTTCGCGATCGCCTACCGGCGCGCCTGCAAGATGCTGCACCGGCTCGACGATCCGCTCGAATCCTTTCCCGACGCCCTGGCCGGCGAGGCCGACTGCCAGCCCGAACAGCGCTTCGAACAGCTGTGCCTCGCGCACGCGCTGGGCGCGGCGCTCGACGCGCTGCCGTTGTCCCAGCGCGCCGCCTTCCAGCTGGCCTTTTATCACGACATGAGCTGCGCCGAGATTGCCGAGATCATGGACTGTCCCGTCAACACCGTGAAAACCCGTTTGTTCCACGCGCGGCGCCGCCTGGCGCTGCTGTTCGAAGGCCAGCTCGAGGGGCGGCCATGAACGCGCGCGCGAATCCGGACGACGCCCACCGCGCCACCCAGGAAAACCTGCCCTGGCTGCTGAGCGGCCGCCTGGGCGGGGAGGACAGGGCGCTGGCCGAGGCCCACCTGGCCGACTGCGCCGCCTGCCGCGCCGACCTGGTAACGCTGCGCCGCCTGCGCGCTGCCGCCGAGCTGCCGGACCCGCCCTGCGACCCGGATGCGGCGCTGACAAAGCTATTCGACCGCATCGACGCGCCTGTCGTTGGACGCCCGCCGGCAGCCGCCAACGACCCCCGCTGGCTGCGCCGCGCCGCCCTGGCCCAGTGCGGCGTGATCGTCCTGCTGGCGGCCCTGCTGATCTGGCGCGGCGACGCGAGCGATGCGTATCGCGGCCTGGGTGCGGCGCCGGCGGTGCAGGGCCAGGCCGTGGTCGTGTTCCGCCCGGAGACGAGCGAGCGCGAACTGCGCCGCATCGTGCAGGCCAGCGGCGCGCGCATCGTCGACGGACCGACCGTGACCGATGCCTGGGTGCTGGCCCTGCCGCAGGAAGACGCGGCGGAGCTGCTGGCGCGGCTGCGCGCCGAGCCGGCGGTGCTGCTCGCCGAGCCGCTCGGCGCCGAAGGCCGGCCGTGATGCGCCTGGCCCTGGCCGCGCTGGCGCTGTGGGCGCTGCTGGGCACAAGCGCCTGCCGCGCCGAGCAGGAAGCGCCGGCGCCCGAAGCCGCAGCATCTGAGGCCGCAGCATCTCAAGCTGAACCATCACGCCAGGTGCTGGTGATGCTGCGCCTCCCGCCCCAGCACTTCCGCCCCGACAGCGCCTACGGTGGCGGCTACACCGGCGATGCGGCGCGCGCCGCGCGCAAGCGCCTGGCCGCGGAACTGGCCGGCAGCCACGGCCTGAAGCTGGTGCACGCCTGGCCGATGCCGGCGATCGGCGTCGACTGCTTCGTGATGGAAGAGGCGGGCGGCGGTCCGGTCGAGCGCGCGCTGGCGGCGCTGGCGCGCGATCCGCGCGTGCTGTGGGCGCAGCCGGTCAGTCTCTACGAAGGCATGGACGCCGGCGACCCGCTCTACCGCGTGCAGCCGGCCGGGCGCGACTGGCAGCTGGCGGCGCTGCACCGCGCCAGCACCGGCCGCAAGGTCGCGGTGGCGGTGATCGACAGCGGCGTCGACCCGGCCCACCCGGACCTGGCTGGGCAGGTGGCCCTGCACGAGAACTTCGTCGACGGCGCGCCCGACGTGCCGGAAGCGCATGGCACCGCGGTGGCCGGCATCATCGCCGCGCGCGCGGGAAACGGCGTCGGCATCGCCGGCGTCGCGCCCCAGGCCCGGCTGCTGGCCCTGCGCGCCTGCTGGGAGCGGCCTGGCGCCCCGGTGCGCTGCAACAGTTTTACGCTGGGGCGGGCGATCAACTACGCGCTGATGCATGACGCGAAGATCATCAACCTGAGCCTGAGCGGGCCGCCCGACCGCCTGCTGCAGGCCTTGCTGGACGCGGCCCTGGCGCGCGGCATCGCGGTGGTCGGGGCGCTCGACCCGCGCCGTCTCGATGGCGGCTTTCCGGCTTCGCATCCGGGCGTGATCGCGGTCGCCCAGGCGGGCAGCGCGGCTGCCGCGCCGGCCGGCACGCTGCGCGCACCCGGCGCCGACGTGCCGACTTGCCTGCCCGGAGCACGCTGGGGCCTGGTGACGGGATCCTCGTATGCGGCGGCGCACGTGTCTGGTCTGGCGGCCCTGCTGGCCGAACTGCGGCCCGCCATCACGCCGGCCCAGCTGCGCAGCCGCCTGGGAGAAGAGGAGGGGGAGCAGCGAACCGTGCGCACGCTCGCCCTGCAAGCGGGACAAGCTGGTAGCATAGGAGCATGCGCAGTCCTCGGGCGCGCCGCCGGAGCCTGCGTTTGCCAATGTATCCCGACCGCCGCAACGACCGCCGAACACTCTCCCTAGCCCTTGCCGGCCTTACTGTCGCCCTGTCTGCCCTCGGCGGCGGCGCGCAGGCACAAACCGGTACGACCGTCAGCCTCGTCTCCGAATACAGCCTGCGCGGCCTGTCGCTGAGCGAAGGCCATCCCGCGCCGCAGCTGCGCATCGATCACGACGCGGACAGCGGCTGGTACTGGGGCGCTTTCGCCTCGCGCGTGCGCCTGCGCGCCAGTTCCGCCACGGCGCTGGCGATCGGCTACGCCGGCTACGCGCGCCGCCTGCCTTCGGGCTGGAGCTGGGACGCGGGCGTCAGCCGCGCCGTCTTCCTGCGCGACGCCCGCAACAGCTACGTCGAGGCCTATGCCGGCATCAGCGCCGACCACGCCAGCGCCAGGCTGTCGCTGTCGCCTTCGTATTACGGCGCGGGCCGCAGCGCCTACCTCGAACTGAACGGCTTTCGTCCGCTCGGCGAACGCTGGCGCCTGACCGGCCACGCCGGCCTGCTGCACTGGCTGAGCGGCTACGGGGCCGCCGCACGCAGCCGCATCGACCTGCGCGCCGCCCTCGCGACCGATATCGCAACAAGCAGCGGCGACGTCAGCATCGAAGTCGGCCTGCAAGCCCGCCAGCGCGATCCCGGCCTCGGCGCCCCACGCGCCCGCGCGCTGTTCGCCGGCGCCAGCCTGGGCTTCTGAGCAGGCCCGATTTTTCCGCATCTTCTTGAACCGCGCCGCGCCGCACGGGTATCAACGGGACGTCATCTTCCCGACCCCATCACGCGAGGAGCAGCCATGAGCATTCATCCGAAAGCGGCCGCCTGGTTCAGGGCCGTCCTGGCCGGCGCCGTCCTGGCCGCCGGCATCGTTGCCTGCGGCGGTGGCGACGACGACGACCCGGCGCCGCCGCCCGTCGTCACGCCGCCGGTCGCGACCAGCGCCTATGCCGCGACCGTGCTGGTGGCCGACACTGCGCCCGCCGCCCACGTCGACCCGAACCTGGTGAATGCCTGGGGCATCGCCTTCAACCCGACCGGCTTCGTCTGGATCAACAACCAGGGCACGTCGACCTCGACCCTGTACGACGGCACCGGCGTGCCGCAGACCCTGGTGGTCGCGATCCCTGCCGGCAGCGCCGGGCCGGCAAAGCCGACCGGCATCGTCTTCAATGCCAGCACCGATTTCAAGGTGACCCAGAACGGCGTCACCGGCGCCAGCCCCTTCATCTTTGTCGGCGAAGCGGGCACCGTGTCGGGCTGGTCGCCGACGGTGAACCGCACCAATGCGGTGACGACCGTGGACACGGGCGGCGCCTCGAACTACAAGGGCCTGGCGATCGCCAGCGCGAACGGCGCCAACTTCATCTACGCGACCGATTTCCGCAACAGCCGCATCGACGTCTACGACGCCAACTTCCAGCGCGCGACCCTGCCCGGCGGCGCCTTCGTCGATCCGAACCTGCCGGCCGGCTACGCGCCCTTCGGCATCCAGGCGGCCGGCAACCGTATCTATGTCTCCTACGCGCAGCGTAACGCGGCCGGCACGGAAGAGGTGAAGGGCGCCGGCCTGGGCGTGATCGACGCCTACGATACGAGTGGCGCTTTCGTGGCCCGCGTCGCTACCGGCGGCGCCCTGAACGCGCCATGGGGCATGGCGATCGCGCCCGCCGCCTTTGGCGACTTCAGCAACAGCCTGCTGGTGGCGAACTTCGGCGACGGCAAGATCAATGCCTACAACCCGACCACCGGCGCGCTGATGGGCACGCTCAGCCGCGCCGACAAGTCGCCGATCGTCATCGACGGCCTGTGGGGCATCGCCTTCGGCAACGGGGTGCAGCAGCAGCCCACCACGACCCTGTTCTATACGGCCGGGCCGGCCAACGAGACGCACGGGCAGTACGGCAAGATCGAACTCCAGTAATCGGCAGTGGTACTTCGGCGCGCGTCGCGGATGCAGTCCGCGGCGCGCGCCTTTTTATTTGTACTGCGGTGGATACTGATGTGCGGCACAGACGGTAAAAACGTACCATAATAGTAAGGATGCAATCCGTGCATCGACCGTCAACGAACCCTACATGCCCACCAAAACCGCAGCCAAGGCCGAGCCGGCCTATGAAGTGAAGAAATCCCCCGTCCACGGCAACGGCGTCTTCGCCCGGCGCCACATCGATCCCGGCGAACGCATCATCGAATACCGCGGCGAACGCATCAGCTGGGACGAGGCGACCCAGCGCGCCGAGGACCGCGGCGGTCCGGTCAACCACACCTTCTACTTCAGCCTGCACGACGGCCGCGTCATCGACGGCGGCAAGCGCGGAAACGATGCGCGCTGGATCAACCACGCCTGCTCGCCCAACTGCGAAGCCTACGAGGACGAGGGCCGGGTCTACATCCACGCCCTGCATCCGATCGAGCCGGGCCAGGAACTGAACTACAATTACGCGCTCGTCTACGACGAACGTCACACGCCGGCCCTGAAAAAGCTGTTCGAGTGCCGCTGCGGCACGCCCGGCTGCACCGGCACCATGCTGGCGCCGAAAAAACGCGCAAAGAAAAAGGCGTAAAGGAAGACCCATGAAGCCCATCGTCCGCAGCCTGCTGGAAACCGATCTCTACAAATTCACGATGTGGCAGGCGCTGCTGCACCGCCATCCGAACGCGCACGGCGAGTACGAATTCCTGTGCCGGAACCAGCCCGAGTATCCGCTGGCCGAGCTGAAGGAAGAAGTCGAACGCGAACTCGACCACCTGTGCGAGATGCTGTTCACCGACGAGGAGATCGCCTACCTGCGCGGCCTGCGCTTCATTAAAAGCGACTTCGCCGACTTTTTGACCGTGTTCCGCTTCCAGCGCAAGTTCATCACGGTGGAGACCGACGGCCCGCACCTGCGCATCCGCGCCACCGGCCCGATCGTGCACGTGATGGGCTTCGAGATCTACGTGCTCTACATCGTCAACGAGCTGTACTTCCGCCGCTTCGACCAGCAAGCCGCGATCGAGGAGGCGCGCAAGCGCCTGGCGCTGAAGGTCGAGCAGTTCCGCGCTTTCGATGCGGAGCCGAAGCGGGCCAATCCCTTCGAATTCTTCGACTTCGGCGTGCGCCGCCGCTTCTCGGGCGAGTGGCAGGACGAGGTCGTGTCGACGCTGGCGCGCGAGCTGCCGCAGTTCTTCAAGGGCACCTCGAACGTGCACCTGGCGAGAAAATACAACCTGGTGCCGATCGGGACCATGGCACACGAGTACATGCAGGCCTTCCAGGCCTTCCCGGTGCGCCTGCGCGACTTCCAGAAGGCGGCGCTCGAGGACTGGGTGCAGGAATACCGCGGCGACCTCGGCACCGCGCTGACCGACGTGGTCGGCATGGACGCTTTTCTTGCCGACTTCGACCTGTATTTCGCCAAGCTCTTCGACGGCCTGCGCCACGACTCGGGCGACCCGACCGAGTGGGGAGAAAAGGCGCTGGCGCATTACGCCAGGCTGCGCATCGACGCCCGAACCAAGCGCCTGGTGTTCTCGGACGCGCTGACGGTGCCGAAGGCCCTGGCCCTGTACCGCCATTTCGCCGACCGCACCCAGACCGGCTTCGGCATCGGCACCCAGCTCACCAACGACACGCCATATAAAGCCCTGAACATCGTCATGAAGCTGACGCGCTGTAACAACCAGCCGGTGGCCAAGCTGTCGGACACGCCCGGCAAGTCGATGTGCACCGACGAGACTTTCATGGCCTACCTGCGCCAGGTGTTCCAGCACACGGGGTCGTAGGGGGGGGCGAGGCCAAGGGCCTCGCTCACGGCTTCCTCAGGCCGGCTGCAGTTTCCACAGCTGCGTCGGCAGAGCGGGCGGCGCATCCGGCTTGAAGAAAGCCGAATCCTGGATGTGCGAGGTCGTCACGTAGACGGTGCCGTCCGGTCCCTGGCTGAAGGTGTCGGGCCAGCGCAGGCGTTCGTCCTGGACCAGGGTCTGGATCGGCGCTTGCGGGCCTTTGTCGAGGTCGCGCATCCGCACGGCATTCTCTTCCACGCTGGTGAGCAGCATGCGATTCGTGCCGCGCGGGATCAGCAGGCCGTCGTTGACGCCGTTGGTGCCGTAATTCTCGACTTCGCCCGAGACATCCTCGCCGCGCATGCCGGCGCCGCGCAGTGCGTCGGTCTTGATGCGGTAGAGCGTGTCGCCCTTGATCGCCTGCCAGTACAGGTATTGCCCATCGTTCGACAGCTCGATGCCGTCGGCCGAGAACTCGACGCCGCGTCCGTCCGGACGGCGCAGCACCTTGCCGTCGGCTTTCACGTCCAGTCCCTTCTTCATTTGCGTGGACTCGTCGCCGTCGAGCACGCGCGCCGCCTTGCCGCTCGCGACCTCGACGACCAGCAGCGCGCCCTTCACGCCGGAATCGGTGATGTAGGCATAGTCGCCCTCTAGCGAAAAGCGCACGTCGTTCAGGTAGGAGCCTTGCGGCGCTGCCTCCTCGTCGAAGGCGATGGTCTGTTTGACCTTGTTCGTGGCCAGGTCGATGCGCACCAGCTTCGGTCCGCCGTCGACCACGTGGCTTTGCGCCGGGGCGGCCGGATCGAGCACCCACAGGCTGCCGCGGCCGTCGGCGACGACGCTCTGCACGCAGACCCAGTGGTCGTCCGGCGTCAGCTCGTCCTTGCGGGCGTTGCGCCAGGCGTTCCATTCCTCGTCCGGGTAGGGCTTGACGCTGCCGTCGGCCAGCAGCTCGGCCACGGACACCGCCGTGTCCTCGGTCCAGCGCGGGAAGTTGACGAAGATGCGATTGTCTTCGGAGACGGTGACGCCGGTCACCTGGTGCTCGAATTGGGCCACGCACTCGATGCTGCAGCGGCCTTCCTGGAAATCGACGGTGTTTTTATCGGTCATGAAGTTCTTTCGAATGGTTGGGTGGATCATGCGGCTTTCTTCTGGGTCCCGTTGGCGGCTTCGGCTTCGTGCGCCAGGCGCTGCTGCAGCATGGCCAGCACGGCCGCTTCCTCGGGCTGCAGGGCGTGCAGGTCCTCGACCAGTTCCTGTTCGGTGCGCTCGCGCATGGCTTCGATGACGGCGCCTTCCATGTAGGCGTCGAGCACGGCCGGGTGCACGTAGCACTTGCGGCAGACCGAGGGCGTGTTGCCGAGCTTTTGCGCCACCGATTCGATGGCGCGCACGACGTTCTTCTTGGCCTGGGTCTCGGAATCGAACTTCTCGAATTCCTGCAGGGCCAGCGCCGCCAGCACGGTTCCCGACCAGGTGCGGAAGTCCTTGGCCGTGTAGTCCTCGCCCGTGATCGAACGCAGGTAATCGTTGACGTCCGCCGAATCGATGCTGCGCGTCTCGCCGTCCTCGTCGATGTACTGGAACAGTTCCTGGCCCGGCAGGTCGCGCGTGCTGCGGATGATGCGCGCCAGGCGCCGGTCGTGCACGTGGATCTTGTGGTACACGCCGCTCTTGCCCCGGAATTTGAACTCGACGTCGCTGCCGTCGACCTTCACGTGGCGGTTGCGTAATGTGGTCAAACCGAAGGATTTATTGGTGCGCGCATATTCCTCGTTCCCGACCCGCATCATGGTCGCCTCGAGCAGGTAGACGATGGTCGCCAGCATTTTTTCGCGCGGCAGGCCGGGCAGTTTGAGGGCGCGGTCGACCTCGGCCCGGATGGCCGGCAGGGCCTTGCCGAAATTGATCATGCGCTCGTACTTCACCTCGTCGCGCACGCTGCGCCATTTCGGGTGATAGCGGTACTGCTTGCGTCCGCGCGCGTCGCGTCCCGTGGCCTGCAGGTGGCCGTTGGCCTGGGGGCAGATCCAGACCTCCGTCCAGGCCGGCGGGATGGCGAGCGACTTGATGCGTTTCAGGGTCGCCTCGTCCTCGACGGGTTCGCCCTTGGAGGAGAAGTAATCGAATCCTTCCTTGGCCGGCTCGCGCCGGATGCCGGGCCGGTCGTCGTGGACGTAGCGCAGGCCGGCGGCCTTGGCGGCGGCGGGCGGATCGCTGAGCGGGGCCGGGTCTTGCGGCGTCTGGGCGTCGAGGGTCATAGGAGGCTCGCAGTGGAAACTTGGAAACAGGCCCGGCCGATCTTACGCTTCTCACGGGCGCGCACCGTTCGGGAGCTAACGCAGGCGCATGCATGGGGGCGAGGCCGGCTGTGACATTCTCCCGGCACGATTTAACGTTCCCCGCTGCACGGGAATCGGATAAGATGCCCGATGACGTGTTGTTCGAATGTTCATTACCCAGGGTATTCCCGCCGATGGTTCCAGTAGCGCTCTACGAAGCAGTCTTCAATGCCTCCCCGACCGGGCACTATCTGCTTTCGCCCACGCCCGAGGCAACGATCCTCGCGGTGAACGACGCCTTCCTGAACGCATCCGGACGGCGGCGCGAGGAGCTGGTCGGCACCAGCCTGTTCGTCGCCTTTCCGCGCAATGCCGAGGACCCGAACGATACCGGCGAGGACGACTTGCGCCGTTCGCTCGCGCGCGTCGCCGCGACCGGGCAGGTCGATATCCTGCCGGCGATCCGCTACCCGATCCGCGTCGAGCTGCCCTCGGGCGAGGTGCGCTTCGAGGAGCGCTTCTGGAATGCGGTCAGCACGCCGATCTTCGGTCCCGACGGGCAGCTGGTCTGCATTTCGCACAGCACCAGCGACGTCACGGCCATGGTGCGCGCGGAGGTGGCCAGGAGCGAGAGCGAAAAGCGCTTCCGGGCCCTGGTCAGCGCCAGCGCCGAAGTGGTCTACCGCAAGAGCCCGGACTGGACCGAACTGCACCAGCTCGAAGGGCGCGGCTTCTTGCAGGACACGAGCGATCCGCGCCGCCTGTGGATCGACGCCTACATCCCGCCCGAGGACCATGCGCTGGTCCACGAAGCGATCGAACGGGCGATGTGCACCCGGACCGTCTACGAACTGGAGCACCGCGTACGCCGCCTCGACGGCAGCTACGGCTGGGCCTTTTCGCGCGCCGTTCCCATGCTGGACGCGGCCGGCGAGATCTATGAATGGATCGGCGCCGCCAGCGACATCACCGCCCGCAAGGAATCCGAGGAAAGGCTGCGCGAATCGAGCCGGCGCAAGGACGAGTTCCTGGCCATGCTGGCGCACGAGCTGAGAAATCCCCTGGCGCCGATCAGCGCGGCGGCGCAGCTGCTGCAGGCGCCCCGGCTCGACGCCGAGCGGGTGCAGCACAGCAGCCGGATCATCAGCCGCCAGGTGCGCCACATGACGGGCCTGATCGACGACCTGCTCGACGTCTCGCGCGTCTCGCGCGGCCTGGTCGAACTCAGCAACGAGGCGCTCGACATCCGCGCCATCGCCGGCAATGCCGTCGAACAGGCCATGCCGCCGATCCAGGCGCGCGGCCACACGCTGAAGCTGCGCCTGCCGTCCGGGACGGTCATGGTGATGGGCGACGAAAAGCGCCTGGTGCAGGTGATCGTCAACATTCTCAACAACGCGGCCAAGTACACGCCCGAGGGCGGCCACATCGAGCTCGACGTCGCCGTCGAGGGCGTCGAGGTGGTGATCGCGGTCGAGGACGACGGCATCGGCATGGAGCCGGAACTGGCGGCGCGCGCCTTCGAGCTGTTTGCGCAGGCGCGGCGCAGCTCGGACCGTGCCTCGGGCGGACTGGGGCTCGGGCTGGCGCTGGTGCGCAGCCTGGTCGAGCTGCATCATGGCGCGGTCACCTGCAGCAGCGCCGGTATCGGCAAGGGCAGCCGCTTCACGGTGCGCCTGCCGCGCCTGGTGCAGGAAGAGGGCGCCGGCGCCCATGCGGCCGACGAGGCGGGAGAGACGCCGCCGGCGGCCGGTCCGCTGCGCGTGATGGTGGTGGACGACAACGTCGACGCGGCGGCCATGCTGGCGATGCTGCTCGAGGCCTCGGGCCACCGGGTGGCGGTCGAACACGATCCCTTCCAGGCGCTGGCGCGCAGCCGCGCGGAGGCGCCGGACGTGTTCCTGCTCGATATCGGCCTGCCCGGCATCGACGGCAACGAGCTGGCGCGGCGCCTGCGCGCCCAGCCGGAAACGGCGGACGCGGTGCTGGTCGCCGTCACCGGTTACGGCCAGGAGAACGACCGCAAGGCGACGCTGGCCGCCGGCTTCGACCACCACCTGGTCAAGCCGGTCGATCTCGAAGCGCTGGCGGCGATCCTGGCAGGCGTGGCGCGCTAGTCCTCATCCATAGCGCGCTTCGACCAGGTCGATCTCGCGCAGCAGCTTGCGCGCGATCTCGTCCGAGAGTTCGCGCCCGTGCACCAGCGCCAGGATCGCCTTGCGCTCGGCCTGCAGGGCGGCGAGACGGTATTCGCGCTCGGCCTGTTCCGCCACGCGCACCCGCGACGGGTCGTACAGGCCGCCCACGCCGAGGCGGTGCTCGTACACGCCGCGCACGTGGTCGATGGCGCTGGCGTGGACGTCGGCGTCTTCCTGGTGCTCGGCGTGCAGGTGCGCCGCCTTGTCGATGGCATTGATGGCGGCAATCGCCGCGTCGTGGCGCGCGCGGTCTTCTTCGGCCAGTTCGGCCGATTCCTCCGGCACTTCCAGGTTGCGCAGCACGCGCGGCAGGCCGATGCTGGCCACCAGCAGCGAGACGATGATCACGGCGCTGGCGTAGAAGATGGCGAGGTCGCGGCCCGGGAAGGGCGCGCCGTTCGGCAGCGCCAGCGGCAGGGTCAGCACGCCGGCCATCGTGATCGCGCCGCGCACGCCGGCCAGCGAGGTCGCCACCACCAGCCGGAAGTTAGGCCGATAGATCTGGCGTCCGTGGCGGCGCGCCTTCAGGATGGTGAGCCTGAGCGAGACCCACACCCACACCAGGCGCAGCACGATCAGGCCGAGACTGATCAGGAGCGCGGTGCCGAGCAGCGTCCATTCGGTCATGTTCTCGTCGAGGCGGGCGTCGTGCAGGGCGCGCGCGACGATGTCGGGCAGCTGTTCGCCCAGCAGCACGAACATCACGCCGTTCAGCGAAAACTGCACCGTGTCCCAGACCACGGCGCGGCGCACGCGCGTGGTGGCGAGCGCCCGTCCGGACAGTTCGACATAGCTCATCGAGATGCCGGCCGCCACCGCGGCCAGGATGCCGGAGGCGTGCAGGTGTTCGGCCGCGAGGTAGGCGCCGAAGGGAATCAGCAGGTTGACCAGGATCGGCGAACCGGGCTCCTCGCCCAGGCGCTGGCCGGCCACGCGCTGGATGAAGGCGACGCTGACGGTGATCGCCACGCCGCAGGCGATGCCGCCCAGGGCCACCCAGAGGAAGGTCAGCGAGGCGTCGGCCAGCGAGAAGGCGCCGGTCATGGCGGCGGCCACGGCGAAGCGGAAGCAGACCAGGCCGGTGGCGTCGTTCAGCAGCGACTCGCCTTCCAGGATGTGCATCAGGCGGTGCGGGATGGGCACGCGCGCGGCGATCGAGGACACGGCCACCGGATCGGTGGGCGCCACGATCGCGGCCAGCGCAAAGGCCACCGGCAGCGGCATGGTCGGCACCAGCCAGTGGATCAGGAAGCCGGCGCCCAGCACCGTGAACACGACCAGGCCGAGCGCCAGTTCGAGGATCGTGCCCTTGTCGCGGAACAGGCCGACCTTCGGGATGCGCCAGCCGTCGAGGAAGAGCAGGGGCGGCAGGAACAGCAGGAAGAAGATCTCGGGATCGAGCGCCACGCCGTGGCCGAACACCCCGGAAATCACGGCGCCGAGGGCGATCTGCACCAGCGGCAGCGGCACCGCAAAGGGCAGCAGGCGCACCAGGTAACCGCTGCCGATGACCGCCAGCAGCATTGCGAGGACGACGCCTACCGATTCCATTCATTCTCCTTCATGTCGAAACGGCATGATACGGGAATGCGGCAGAGCGCGTCGGACGGGCAGCGCATCGGTACGTCCGCGCGGGCATGCCCGCCCTACGTTACGCCACGGTTCCGTGAACTTGCTACGAACGGCGGTGCACCGTAGGGCGGGCATGCCCGCGCGGCGATACGCGGCGTATCACCGCGGATGCTTCTCCGCCCCGGCCTCCGCCAGCAAATCCGACAACTCCACCGTATTGACCGGCTTGACCATGTAATGATCGAAGCCCGCATCCATCGCCGCGTCGCGGTCCTGCTGGCGGCCGTAGCCGGTCATCGCGATCAGGATGGCGCCGGTGGCCTGCGGCAGGCGGCGCAGGCGGCGCGCCAGTTCGTTGCCGTCGAAGTCGGGCAGGCCGATGTCGAGCAGGCAGACGTCGGGGACGAACACGCGCGCCAGGTCCACCGCGTCGGCCCCGCAATACGCGATCTCCACATGGTGGCCGCCGGCGGCGAGGAACAGCTGCAGCGTGTGCGCGGCGTCCAGGTTGTCGTCGACCAGCAGCACCTTCAGCGGCTTCACCAGCTGGGTGTGGCCGCTGGTCTGGGCTACCGGCGCCAGCACCTCCTGGGTGTGGCGCGGCAGGCGCACGGTGAAGGTGCTGCCCTGGCCCAGGCCGGGGCTCTGTGCCTGCACCGTGCCGCCATGCAGTTCGACCAGGCTTTTCGCCAGCGCCAGGCCCAGGCCCAGGCCGCCCTGCGAGCGGTCCGGGGTGCGCTCGGCCTGGGTGAACAGGTCGAATACGCGCGCCACCAGCTGCGGCTCCATGCCGATGCCGTCGTCGCTCACGGTCAGCACGTAGTCCGGACCGTCCTCGACCAGCTGCAGCGCGATGTGCCCGCCCTCGGGCGTGTATTTGTTCGCGTTGTTCAGGAGGTTGGCCACCACCTGCACCAGGCGCTTGTGGTCGCCCTTGACGGTGGCCGCATTCGGCGGCAGGTCGAGCACGACGCTGTGGCGCCGGGTCGTGATCAGGGGCCGGATCTGTTCGGCCGCGTCGTCGATCACCTTGCGCAGGTCGAGCACCTGGGTCGAGATCGAAACGAGGCCGCGCGTCACGCGCGAGACGTCCAGCAAATCGTCCACCAGGCCGGTCATGTGCTCGACCTGGCGCGCGATGATGGCGCAGGTCTGCGTGATCTGCGCATTGTCCGAGTGGAGAAGTTTCAGCAGGTGCGCCCCGGTGCTGATCGGCGCCAGCGGGTTGCGCAGCTCGTGCGCCAGCATGGCCAGGAATTCGTCCTTGCGCTGGTCGGCCGCGCGCAGTTCGCGCTCGGCCAAGCCGCGCGCCGCTTCCTTCTTTTGTAGCGTCGCGGCCATCTCGTCCAGGGCCAGTGCCAGGCGCCCGATCTCTTCGCGGTCGTAGGCGATGCCGGAACGGGCATCGAGGTCGCCGGCGGCGATGCGGCGCGCCGTGTCCATCAGTTTGCGCACGCGCTGCACGATCAAGACGTCGCCCGCGAGCCAGGCGGCCAGCAGGGCCAGCATGGTGGTGGCGGCCAGGCCGATCAGCGACATCAGCTGGGCGCGGCGCGCGCCGGCCGTCACGGTGTCGACCGGGATGCCGATCGTGACCGTGTAGTCCGACAGCGAAGGCGCGCCCACGCGGGCGAAGGTGTGCAGGCGTTCGACGTCGTCGTCGTCGCGCACCACCACGGCGCGCCGGCCGCTGCCCTTCATCGATTCGCGCATCGCGTCGCGCATGGTGTTCGAGACCTTGTGGCCGAACCAGCGCTCGGGATCGGGGCGGCGCGAGATGATGGTGCCGTTGGCGTCGGTCGTCACCAGCACCGAGCCGGGCGGCAGGTTGATGTCGGCGACAAAGGTGTCGAGGCCGGCCAGGTCCATCGCCGCGAAGACGACGGCGACGACCTTGCCGGCGCGGTCGATCACGGGATAGGTGAGGTTGATCGTGTGGCGCCGGATCACGCGGCCGAACACGTAGTCGCCGGCGATGAAGCGGCGTTCGGCGATGGCGCGCTTGAAGTGGCTGCGGTCGCCCAGGTTGACCGGATGGAGCATGGGCACGGCGCTGCAGGTGACGTCGCCGTTCAGCTGGATCAGGCCGAAGTTCACATAGCCTTCGTTGCGGTCCAGGACGTCCGCCAGCAGCGCATTGCAGCGCGGCGTATCGCCCATCAGGTCGGGCACGCTGGCAAGGTCCACCAGGATCTGGCGCGCGCGCTCGACCGATTGCGCTTCGTTGGCCGCGGCCAGGTTGGTCAGGCGGCGCAGGTTTTCCTGCGAGGCTTCGACCGCCTGCTCGCGTTCGCGCAGGCCGCCCAGGATGGTCATCAGGGCCAGCGGCAGGATCGCCAGCGCGACCAGCAGCATCAGCCTGCTGCGCAGGCTGTTGAGCTTGAAGAGTGGGCGGCCGCTGTTCATTACGCCGCCGCCCGCTGCTCGAGCAGCCGGTCGCCGAAGGCTACCAGGCGGCGCACGCCTTCGACCAGGGTGTCGACGTCGTCGCAGATGTAGCCGATGCGGATGAAGCCGGGCACGCCGAGCGCGTCGCCCGGCATGATGGCCACGCCTTCCTCGGCCAGCAAGTCTTCGGCGAAGGCGACGGTGTCGGAGCTCAGGCTGCGCACGTCGCCCCACAGGTAGGGGCCGGAGTCGGGGCAATGCATGTCGAGCCAGGGGACGTCGGCTACCTGGCGCAGCACCTGGTCGCGGCGCGCGCGGTATTCGTCGATCATGTGCTGCTGCGGGCCGCTGTCGAAGGCGGCCGCGGTGGCCACCTGGGCCAGGTGCGAGCAAGCGGCCGTGATCGGGCCCTGCAGGGTCTGCATCGCGCTCGCAATCGCGCCTGGCGCCAGCGCGAAGCCGAGGCGCCAGCCCATCATCGCATAGCTTTGCGAGGCCGAGAAGATCGTCACCACGCCCAGCGCGCGCCAGTCGCACAAGGTGGCGAAGCTGGTGTGGACCGGCCCGAAGCTGAGGTGTTCATAGCTCTCGTCGACGATGACCTGGGCGCCGCGCGCGTGCACCCACGCGCACAGGTGTTCGAGCTCGGTGCGCGTGTAGACCTTGCCGGTCGGGTTGTGCGGGTTGTTGACGATGACCAGGTCGGCCTGCGGGCAGTCGGCCAGAAAAGCGGGGGTGACCGTGTCCGGCAGGTCGACCAGCACCGGCTCCAGGCCGAGCAGCTGGCAGGTGGTGACATAGGCCGGCCAGTGCGGCTTGAAGATCAGGACGCGGTCGCCCGGATCGGTCATCGCGTACAGCGCCTGATATAAAGCCTGCTTGGCGCCATTGGTGACGATGACTTCGTTCGGCTGCGCCGCGAGGCCGTTCTCGCGCTCGAGCTTGCCGCACAGGCTGCGCCGCACGTCGAGGGCGCCGGCCACGCCGGTGTAGGGCATGGTGCGCTCGTCCTGCATGGCGCGCGCGACGGCGTCGAGCACGGAGGCAGGCGGCGAGAAGTGGGAAATGGCGATCGAAAAATCGATGATGCCCATGCTCTTGTTACGGAAGTCTTCGACGCGGCCATGCATGGCGGTCGTGGCGAGAGGGCGGGAGGCGGCGATGCGCTGCGAAATCTTCATCTTATTTTGCTTGGTAAGTAAATAATCAAGAATGTGTCTCCGTGTGGCTTCCGCATGCCACAACATTTCCTGATTGTACTAAATATTTGTCCGGGGGCGAGCGCGAATGGATTTGAAGAAACTCTTTTTGGGCCGTTCCGTTACATGCCGGTGCACAGGCAGCTCCGGCCATGCTACGCGCCTTCGCGATACGGGCGAGCGCCGCAGGGACGGGCTTTCTGGTACGGTGGCCACAACTGCAACAATGGAGCAAACATGAACCATCAGATCGTACGCATGCTGCCCAGCTTCGAGGCCGCCGAAGCGGCGCGCAAGGGCCTGCTGGCCGAAGGTTTCGACGGCAACGGCATCGATATCAACGTGACCAGCGACGAAGCCGGTCCCGCCGAGAGCCACTTCTATGTCGGCGATTCGCCCGCCGTCAAGGGCGGCACCGACTACAAGAACGTCTATAAACCCGCCGACCGGGGCGACCTGTGCGTGATGACGGTGACGGTGGCCGACGCCTCCCAGGTGGAACGCGCGAAGGCCATCCTCGAGCACAACGGCGGCTTCGACGCCGATCCGGCGCACCTGCCGCCGAAGCAGGTCAAGACCTGAATCGGCGGCGCTTTTCTTAGCTCCAGCTCAGATCGGTTTTGCTGAGCGGCAGCTCGCGCACGCGCTTGCCGGTGGCGGCGAAGATCGCATTGCAGACCGCCGGCGCCAGCGGCGGCAGCACCGGTTCGCCCAGGCCCGTGACCGGATAATCGGTCTTCAGGAAGTGGATGTCGATGTTGGTCGGCGTCTCCGGCATGCGTAGCAGCTTGTACTCGTGGAAGTTGCTCTGCACGACGCGACCGCCTTCGATATTCAGTTCCGGATGCAGCAGCGTCGACAGGCCGTCGATGACCGAACCCTGCACCTGGTTCTCGGCGCCGGACAGGTTGACGATCTGGGCGCCGATGTCGGTCACGACCACGACCCGGTCCACCTTCAGCTCGCCCGTCTTCGAAACCGTCACCTCGGCCACTTCCGCGACATAGCCGCGGTGGCTGAAGTGGAAGGCCACGCCGGCGCCCTGGCCGCGCGCGAACTTCTTCTTGCCCCAGTCCGACTTGTCGGCCACTTCCTTCAGCACATTGCGCATGCGCGCGACGCTGTAAGGCTGGCCGCGTTCGCCGGTACCCGGCACGATGTCCTTGTCGCCCAGCAGTTCCAGGCGGAACTCGACCGGGTCGCGCCCGCCCGCATGGGCCAGCTCGTCGATGAAGCTGTGGAAGACCCAGCTGAAGACATTGCTGCCCGGTGCGCGCCACGGACCCATCGGGATGCGGCATTCCAGGGCGGTCTGTTCCAGCAGGCAGTTGGCGAGCCAGCGTCCCGGGAATTCGTCGCCCGAGAGGCTGCCGCCGCTGCCCGGCTGCAGGATGCTCTTGCCGTCGCGTTCGACGCGGTTGGCGAAGGTGACGAAGTGGTTGTGCCAGGCGACCAGCTTGCCCTGGGCATCGACGCCGCCGCGCAGATGGTGGAAACCGCCGGCGCGGAAATGGTCGTGCTGCAAGTCGTCTTCGCGGGTCCAGGTCAGCTTCACCGGCGCATTGACTTTTTGCGCGATCGCCGCCGCCTCGACGATGAAGTCCGAGCTCAGGCGCCGGCCGAAGCCGCCGCCGCTGCGGATGATGTGCAGCTGGATCTTTTCCTTCGGGATGCCGAAGGTGGTGCTGACCAGGGCCTGGCCGGCGCCCGGATTCTGGGTCGGGGCCCAGAGTTCCAGCGTTCCGTCCGCCGGCTTGAACAGCGCGGTGCAGTTCTGCGGCTCCATGCTCGCGTGCGAGATGAAGGGATAGGTGTAGCTCGCTTCCACGGTCTTGGCCGCGCCGGCGAGGGCCGCGGCGACGTCGCCATCTTTGCGCTGTACGGTCGTGCCCGGCTTGCCGGCGGCGGCCTTGGCCTGCGCCGCGAAATCGGCCCAGCTATGGCCGGCGCCAACACCTTCGTCCCATTTCACTTCGAGCGCACGACGCGCCTTGAAGGCCGCCCAGGTCGAGGTGGCGACGATCGCCACGCCCGGACGCAGGCCGTTCAGGTTAGTTGACCCCTCGACGATGAAGGCATCCTTCACGCCCGGCAGCGCCTTGATGGCATCCAGGTTGGCGCTGAGCGGCTTGCCGCCGAAGACCGGGCACTTCGCGTAGACCGCGTACAGCATGCCCGGCAATTGCACGTCGATGCCGAACAGCGGCTTGCCGCTGACGATGGCGGCATTGTCAACGCCGCCGATGCGGGTGCCGAGCAGGGTGTAGGTGGCCGGATCCTTCAGCTGGACTTGCGCCGCTTCCGGCAGCGGCAGCTTGGCCGCGGCCGGCACCAGGGCGCCGTAGCCGAGCTTGCGTCCGCTCGGGGTGTGGTGGACAGCGCCGTGGGCGGCGCGGCATTCCGTGGCCGGCACATTCCAGGCCTGGCTGGCAGCCTGCACCAGGATGGTGCGCGCGGTCGCGCCCAGGCGATGGAAATCGTTGTAGTTGGTCGGCGTCGAGGTCGATCCGCCGGCGCCCTGGCTGCCGTAGGCGGGGTTCAGGCCGCCCTGGACGATGCGCACGTCTTTCCAGTCGATTTCCAGCTCTTCGGCAATCACCATCGGCAGCGAGGTCTTGATGCCCTGGCCGATTTCCGGCTGCTTCGAGACCAGGGTGACGACGCCGTCGCGGCCGATGCGGATGAAGACGTTCGGCGAGAATTCGGTAGCCGCGCTGGTGGCATTGGTGTTCTGCGCGGCGAGCACGCCGCCCGGGCCCATGCCGATGACGAGGGCGCCGGCGCCGGCTGCGCGCAGGAAACCGCGGCGCGAAGTGGAGACCGGAGCGTTCATGCCTTGCCCTTTCCGGTCTTGGCGCCTTGCGCGATCTCGGCGGCGCGGTGGATGCCGGCGCGGATGCGGGTATAGGTCGCGCAGCGGCACAGGTTGCCGGCCATGGCGTCGTCGATCTGGGCGTCGGTCGGCTTGGGATGCTGCTTGAGCAGGGCGCAGGCGCTCATGATCTGGCCCGACTGGCAGTAGCCGCACTGCGGCACGTCGAGTTCCTGCCAGGCTTGCTGCAGCGGATGCTGGTGCGTCTTGTGCAGGCCTTCGATGGTCGTGATCCTGGCCTTGCCGATGGCGGACACGGGCAGCAGGCAGGAACGGGTCGGCGCGCCGTCGAGGTGGACGGTGCAGGCGCCGCACTGGCCGGCGCCGCAGCCGTACTTGGCGCCGACGAGTCCGAGACCGTCGCGCAGTGCCCACAGCAGCGGGGTGTCGGGTTCGACATCCACGTCCTGGCGCTTGCCATTGATGTTCAGCGTGTACTTCGTCATCGGCTCTTCCTTGCCTGGCTGTAAATCCGAGCATCGTATCAAAAAGGGCAGGGCCGGAAGTGGCTTGTGGAAAGATTATTGTTAGAGATTTGTTGCTGGGGCGACGACGCCGCCCTGGTGGATCGGACGAAGCGTGGCGCAGGCGCGACGACCGTCTTCTTGTCGCGGCAGGTCGATGGTGTTTTTTTGCTAACTAGTTATAATCCCTGTTCCGCATCTACCGCGAGTGCGCGCCATGTCCGACATGCAGTTTGCCAACAACTACCGCGACCTGAGCAATTCGACAGGCGTCGACGCCGGTTTCCAGTTCGAGTTCTATTGCGAGCGCTGCAGCGACCGCTGGCGTACCCACTTCAAGCCCTACCGCAGCGCCCAGGCCTCGGGCTGGCTGCAAAAGGGTGCCAACATGTTCGGCGGCCTGCTGGGCAATGCCGGCAGCGTGCTCGGCAGCATGGCGGAAGCGGGCTGGCACTCGGCGCGCGACGAAGCGTTTACGGAAGCGGTCGCCGCCGGCAAGGCCCACTTCAACCGCTGCGGCAATTGCCACGACTATGCCTGCGGCCAATGTTTCGACGCCGCCAGCGGCCTGTGCTTCGACTGCGCGCCCAATGTGCAGGTCAAGATCACGCAGGCGCGGGCGCAGGGCGAAGTATCGGCCGCATCGGAAAAGGCAAATGCCGAGGGTCAGGTGCGCGGCGGGCGCCACGACGTGACCCAGACCATGCAGCTGGTGTGCTCGCAGTGCCGCGCCGAGACCCATGGCGCCAAGTTCTGTCCGGAGTGCGGGCACAGGACGGCGCAGCAGGTGGCGTGCCGGGCGTGTTCGACGATGCTGCAGCCGGGGACCAAGTTTTGTACGGAGTGCGGCGAGCGGCAGGGGTGAATCGCGGCGTTACATGGGCTGTTGCTTGTGGCGCTATCGGTTAATCCCATTCGCGTAGGCATGCCGACGCGTGCAAGTCACATTTCGTTGGCTTCGTTTGGAGAAAGACCCCGCCAACATGACGCGAGCGTCACGCGTGGGCATGCCCGATGCAACCGTAGGCAAGGCCATTGGCCTTGCCTACCCCTACATCCCTTCCGGATAAGTTTCCGGCGGTTCGCCCGAATGCCAGCCGCTGGTCGCATCGAGCGGCACCAGGGCTTCGGTCTTGTCGATGTGGATGATGGCATCGAACTGCTGGGCCAGCTGGGCGTCGAAGTAATGGCTCTGGCGCTCGCTGCGCGGCAGGTAGAGCACGCCGATGGCGCGTTCCAGGCGGCGCTCGAGCAGCAGGCGGCGGGCGGGACTTTCGTCGCGCAGGTTCAGATAGAAGCGCGGGATGCCGACGTGGTGCAGCAACTCCTCGTAGCTGCCGGGCATGCCGGGACGCACGCGCTTGTGCTCGGCCGGGCCGTCCCATTCGGAGGCGGCCGTCACGTAGCCTTCGTAGGTGGAAAAGCCAACCAGGCAGGTCTGGCCCGGATAGGCCTTGCGCGCCAGTTCGCCCACGTTCCATTCGCCCAGGTTGCCCATATAGGTCGCGCGGGCGTCGCCGATGTGCGAGTTGTGCTCCCAGATGACGATTTTTGCAGGCGTGCCGTCTTTCGACAGGTGGCGCGCGAGCGCGTCCAGGGTTTCGGCCATGTGGCTGTCGCGCAGGTTCCATGAGGACACGCGGCCGCGGAACATGGTGCGGTAGTATTCTTCGGCGTTCTTGACCAGGCGCGCATTCTGCTGGGCGTAGAAGAAAGCGTCCTCGCTCGAGGCGCCGTCGGCCTGCATGTAGTCGAAGGCGCGCTGCTGCAGTTCCTGCAGTTGGGTCAGCACCCCTTGCTGGCAGGATTCGGAGAGGCCGACGCCGGTGGCGTAGCCATAGTGCTGGCTGTCTTCGCCGTAGTGGTCGAAGCAGGCGTAGCGGCGCCGCGCTTCCTCGGCCGCGGTCGGGTCGACCTTGTCGAGATAAGTGAGCACTTCGCGTACCGAGGTGAACAGGCTGTACAGGTCGAGGCCGTAGAAGCCGACCTTGGGGCCGGCCTTGACGCCCGCATTGTGCGTGCGCAGCCAGTCGACGAAGGCGGACACGTCGGTGTTACGCCACATCCAGGCCGGGAAGCGCTCGAAGCCGGACAGGGCGGCATTGGCGTCGGCATCATGACCTTCGCCGCGTACATAACGGTTGACGCGGTAGGCGTCGGGCCAATCGGCCTCGACCGCCACCGCGGTGAATCCCTTCTCGCGGATCAGGCGCTGGGTGATGCGCGCCCGTTCCTCGTAGAACTCGTGGGTGCCGTGGGTCGCTTCGCCGATCAGGACGAAGCGGGCGTCGCCCACGAGCTTCATCAGGGCGTCGTAGTCGCCCGGTCCGCCGGTGAGCGGACGGGCGGCAGCCGCCAGGGCGGCCGCGCTGATGTCGATCGCGGCCGTCATGGCGTCAGTGCAGGAAACGGCTGCCCGATTTCTCGCGTTGCGCTGCGTCGTGCGGGATGGCGCCACGCTCGATGAAGTGCTTCATGCGCGCAAGGTCGTCGTCCATCTGGCGCTTCGGGTCCGAGCCGAGCAGGGCGGCCAGGCCGTGGCCCACCGCGCCCGCCGGCGGCGAGTACGAGAAGCGCACGGTGACGCGGGTGCCGCCGCGGTAGGGCTCGAATTCGACCGAGCCGGAATTCGGGATCTCCGCACCCGGTTCGCTGCGCCAGGCCAGGCGCCGGTTCTTGCTCTGCTCGGTCAGCATCGAATCGAATTCGAACTGGGTGCCGGCCGGACCCTGCACCACCCAGTGCGAGCGGCGGCGGCCGATGTCGCGCACTTCGATCACGTGCGACATGAAGCGCGGGAAGTTCTCGTACTTGCTCCACATCTCGTAGACTTCGTCGGGCGAGGCATCGATGCGGATGCTTTTTTCCAGGTCGATGCTCTTGCCGCGTCCGCTGCCCAGCAGGTTCGACAGGATCGATCCATTGCCGACAGCGACGCCGCCACTGCTGCGTGCGGCCAGCGCCACCGCACCCAGGGCAACCGCCGCGGCGACCGGCGAGCGGCGGAACAGCCCGATCAGGCCGAGCAGGCCGCCGCCGACGACGGCCGGGTTGCGCAGCAGCGAAGACAGGTCTTCGCGGTTGTCGAGGTGCAGGGCGCGCGCGGCGCTGCCGGCGGCCTGGCTGGCCATGCGGGCATAGCGCGAGGTGGCGGCGCCGACGCTGCTGGACGCATCGTCGAGCATGCGCGAGGCGCCATCCATGGCGTCTTCGTAGCTGCGGCGGGCCGAGCCGTTCGGCTTGGCCGATTCGAGCATGCGCTTGGCGCGCGTGCCGGCTTCGTCGAGGTAGTCGCGGGTGCGCGAGCCGGCGTCGTCCATGTACTTTCCGGCGCGCGAGCCGGCTTCGTCCAGGTATTTGCCGCCGGTCTTGCCGGCGTCTTCGAGCAGGTCGCTGGCGGCGTCGCCGGCCTGGCGCGCTGCCAGCCCGATGCGCTCGCCAATGCCGTGCCAGGCATTGCCGAGCGCACTGCCGGTACGCGAGCCCGCGTTACGCAGCGCCGTGGTCGAGGTGGCGCGCCGTGCGCTGCCGCGGTCGGGGTCGAGCATGTACATCAGCAGGGCGCCGGCGGCGGCGCCGCCGAGCAGCTTGGCGAGATCGGCTGCCTCGAGGTTCTTCTCGGTGGTGGTGGGGTATCTCATGTTCCGTCCTCTCTTGTAAGTGGCTTCAGTTGCGTATGGAGCGGGCGATCGGCCTGGTTCCGCCAGGCCATCGCCAGCAAGTCCTGCACTTCCTCGTCGCTCGTCTGGTCGAACGTGTCGTACCACTGGCTCACGGCGCGAAACAGCGGCGGCGCGGCCAGGCAAATCACTTCGTCGGCCACCGCCTGCAACGCTGCCAGCGTGTCGGGCGGGGCGACCGGTGCGGCCACGACGACGCGCCGGGCACGGTGCCCACGCGCGACCTCGACCGCTGCCAGCGCCGTCGAACCGGTGGCGATCCCGTCCTCGACGATGATCACCGTGCGGTCCGCCAGTTCCGGCTGCGCCCGCCCGCCCCGGTAGAGGCGGGTACGGCGCTCGATTTCGAGCAGTTCGCGCGCCGTGATGGCGTCGACCTGCTCCTGCGTCACGCCCATCAGTCCGGGCACGCCGGCCTGCAGGATGCGCACGCCGCCGCTGCCGACCGCGCCGATCGCGTACTCGGGCTGGTAGGGCAGCCCCAGCTTGCGCACCAGCAGGATGTCGAGCGCGAGCCCGAGCGTCATCGCGACGGCGAAAGCCACCGGCACGCCGCCGCGCGGCAACGCGAGCACGATCGCGTCGGGCTGGTGCGCATAGGCCGCCAAGGCCTTTGCCAGCAGCTTGCCGGCCTGCGCGCGATTTTTGAAACGGCGAACTTCGGCCATCGCGATCACCTCGACACCTGCATGCAAACTGCATCTGCATGCACGCTCTCACGCTGCCGCGGTGTTGCCCGGCGGCTCACTGGATATCGATACGCCGCACCGTGCTGCCCTGTTTCTTCGGCAGCGTCAGGTGCAGCACGCCGTTCTCCAGTTTCGCCTGCGCGGCCGCATCGTCGACCTCGGAAGGCAAGGTAAAGCTGCGCATGAACTTGCGTGCTGAACGTTCAGAATACACCACGTTTTCGCCCTCGCGCCGCTCGTTTGCCTTGCGGCATTCTCCTTCGATCGTGACGCGCTGACGATCGATCGCGACCTTCAGGTCTTCCTTCTCGACGCCCGGCATTTCGGCCTGCAGTTCGTAGGCCTGGTCGGTTTCCACCAGGTCCAGGCGCGGCACGCCCGTGCCCTCGTCGAGCCGGCGTCCCGCATTCAAAGCCATGGGTGCGAAGAAGTCCTCGAACATGCTTTCCACGAGGCGGCCAAACCCGTCCTCGACCGTGCCGGGGCGGTAGGCCGACAGGGGCGTCGTTCCTCTCCTGACGAGATTCATGGTAAGCCTCCTTTCTACACACGATGAACAGGCGCGGCATGGCGCCGCACCTGTTTTATAGGGCAGGGAAAAGGCGTTTTCAAGGGGCGCACGAGGCGGCGCGAGTCCGCTTCAAGGCGGCTTTGCGAGAGGGCAGAAACGGTGCAGGCAGCCGGAACCGAAAGCGGTTCCGGCGGTCGATGGAAGTACTCAGCCGAGCTGGCCGGCGTGGAAGCGCAGGTGGTCTTCGACGAAGCTGGCGATGAAGTAGTAGCCGTGGTCGTAGCCTTCATGGCGGCGCAGCGTCAGGGGCTGGCCGGCGACGCGGCAGGCTTCTTCGAACAGGTGCGGATTGAGCTGGTCTGGCAGGAATTTGTCGGCCAGGCCCTGGTCGACCAGGATGCCGGCGGGGAAGCGCACCGCACCCTGGCTGACCAGTTCGGTGGCGTCCCAGGCGGCCCAGCTGGAACGGTCGGTGCCGAGGTAGCCGCCGAAGGCTTTTTCGCCCCAGGGGCAGCGGCTCGGCGCGGCGATCGGGGCAAAGGCGGAGACCGAGCGGAACAGGTCGGGATGGCGCAAGGCCAGCACCAGCGCGCCGTGGCCGCCCATCGAGTGGCCGAAGATGCCGCAGCGGGCCTCGTCCGCGCCGAATTCGCGCAGCACCAGTTCGCGCAGTTCGAGGATGTAGCTGGCCATGCGGTAGTGGCGCGCCCAGGGTTCGGCGGTGGCGTCGAGATAGAAGCCGGCGCCGACGCCGAAGTCCCAGCTCTCGCTCTCGCCCGGCACGCCGGCGCCGCGCGGGCTGGTGTCGGGCGCGACCACGATCAGGCCCAGTTCGGCCGCAACGCGCTGCGCGCCGGCCTTGATGGCGAAGGTCTCTTCGGTGCAGGTCAGGCCGGCCAGGTAGAACAGCACCGGCAGGCGCTTGCCCTCGTGCCCTGGTGGCAGGTAGACGGAAAAGCGCATCGGCAGGCCGATCGCGCTCGAGTCGTGCTGGTAGAAACGCTGGACGCCGCCGAAACTGGCGTGCTCGCTGATGAGTGTGGTCATGGAAGTGTCCGGGAGAAGTGGTAACGCAAGTATGCCAGTTCAGCAAGCGAGACGCACTGTCTCATACGTAGCCCAGCGCCCCCAGCAGTGCGCCCGCGCCTAATACCCATAATAGATGCAGTTTCGTGCGCCAGATGACGATGCAGCTCGCCAGCGTCAGCAGCCACAGCGGCCAGTGCTCGCTGCTGCCGCCCGCCGAACTGGCGAGAATCCAGGCGGTCGACAGCAGCAGGGCGATCACGACCGGCGCCATGCCCTGCTTGAAAGCGCGTACGGCACGCAGCTCGCGGTTGCGGTGGCCCCATTGCGCGACCTGGTAAGTAAAGATGGTCGAGGGCAGCAGGATGCCGATCATGGTGGTCGCCACGCCGAGGAAGGCGGCCGTGGTGCTGCCGGCGTTCATGCCCACTTTCCAGCCCATCAGCGCCACGAACAGCACGTTCGGTCCGGGCGCGGCCTGGGCCAGCGCGATCGAGTCGTTGAACTGGGCCTGGGTCAGCCAGCCATGCTGTTCGACCAGGAAGCGGTGCATTTCCGAGGTGGTCGAGATGGCGCCGCCGAGCGACATCAGCGACAGCAGCAGGTAGTGGCCGAACAGGTTCAGCCAGTCGTGCCATGCAAGGGTGATCTGGATCGCGCCGTTCATCGCAGCTTCCTGTAGGCGAGGATGCAGCCGAGGCTGCCGAGCCCGAGCAGCACATAGGCCAGCGGGAATTTCAGCAGGGCGACCAGGACGAAGCCGACGGCCACGATGGCCAGGCACCAGGGCAGGGGCACGGGGCTGCGCGCCAGCGCAGTGGAGAGCTTGAGCCCGGCCGCCGCGATCAGCCCGGCGGAGACGGCCGCCATGCCGCGCAGGGCGCCCGCGACGTAGGTGTTGTCGGCGAAGCGCGCGTGCACGACGGCCAGCAGCAGGATCAGCACCAGCGGCACGGCCAGCATGCCTGCCAGGGCCGTGAGCGCGCCGCGCAGTCCGAAATAGCGCGCGCCGATCATCATCGACAGGTTGACCACGTTCGGCCCCGGCATGATCTGCGCGACCGCCCAGTCCTCGATGAATTCGTCCTGGGTCAGCCAGCGCTTGCGCTCGACGAGTTCGCGCTGGACGATCGCCAGTACGCCGCCGAAGCCCTGCAGGGCCAGGACGGTGAAGGCGACGAACAGGTCGGGCAGGGATGTGGGGCGCGGACGGTCGTGCAGCTGCTCAGTGCTAGGCGGGGATGTCATCCAGCCATTATCGCCCTCGGGCGTCTTCCTGTCACGGACCGCTCATCCGTGATTTCCCTTAGTCAGCCCCCGCCGATCCCGCGCATTACGCGGCCGCTGCCGCCGCACTGCGGGCAGGACTTGCCGTCGGACAGTTTGCCGCTGCCCGAGCAGGCTTCGCAGATGTCTTCGCCGGCCCCGGGCGTGCCGGGAGTGGCTTCGTCGCCGGGATTCAGGTCGGGTTCGTTCGTCGTCGCCATGGATGCCTCGCAGGTGGAAGGTGAACACGGCCATTCTAGGACGATCCCGGCTACGGCGGCGTTCTCTTGCCGAGCGACTATTTCGGTTTTTTACACTTTTAGATAGGAAGTTGACATTGACATTGTTTGATATTGATGAATACTCGTTAGGGAACTAAACCCGACAAGGCGAGGTCAGGATGGAGAAAGCCCCAATCGAACAAGCGGCCGTGCTGGCCATGGACGAAGCCCGGACCAATCTGCGCCAGCGCCGCATCGTCGACGCCGGCATCGCAGTGCAGGGCAGCATGAATACCATGTCCGCCGTCGAGTACCTGCGAAGGCGCGATATCGGCCGCGACGTCATCGAGCGCGTGCTGCTCGAACCGCACCGGCGCCGCGCGCGCGCCTGAATGTTTCCTACTGTTAGCGCTTTTCGATGTCAAAACTGCACGTTTGTTGCAAAACATGCGCTGCGCTTATGCACATTAATTTCTTTTTTTTATCTTTGAGCCTATGCGGGATGGTTGTGCGCACGATCTCGCAAGTCATTGATTTTTCGTGAGTTCGGCATTGCCCGTCGAATGGGCAAGTTGTTGTAAGCCGCATGCGGACAGCATTTCGGGCTGTCAAGTCCCGCCTTTTCCACAAAGTTATTCACAGACTTTGTGGATATCCGGAAAAGTTCTTTAGTTACGGCCACTTAGCCCAAGAGGATCGTGTAGTACGCGAAGTCCTCTCCACGCATTCGCAACTTAAATGCTACAGGGTACAAAAGTCCGAGTGCAAAATAGGCTTGCGGAGCCCTACTGGACAAATGTACAGTTGCGTTGTTTACCCTTGCCATTTGCTCATGTCCGCTGCCGCTGCCGTCCCCCTTGTCGATGATCCTTTCGCCACCCTGAACCCAGAACAGCGCGCGGCGGTCGAGCACGACATCGGTGCCGGGAGCAGCCGCCCCTTGCTGGTCGTGGCCGGCGCCGGCTCCGGCAAGACCAATACGCTGGCGCACCGGGTGGCGCGCCTGATCCTCTCGGGCGCCGATCCGCAGCGCATCCTGCTGCTGACCTTTTCGCGGCGCGCCGCCAACGAGATGACCCAGCGCGCCGGGAACGTGCTGCAGCGCATCCTGAAAAGCAGCAGCGCCGGCGCGCCGACCTTGCCCTGGGCCGGCACCTTCCACAGCATCGGCGCACGCCTGCTGCGCGAGTTTTCGGGCCGCATCGGACTCGACGAATCCTTCACCATCCACGACCGCGGCGATTCCGAGGACCTGATGGGCCTGGTGCGGCACGAGATCGGCCTGACCCAGACCGCCAAGCGCTTTCCCCTGAAGGGCACCTGCCTGTCGATCTATTCGCGGGTGGTGAACGCGCGCGAGCCGCTCGACCTGGTGCTGAAGAGCACCTTCCCCTGGTGCATGGAGTGGGAAGCGGAGCTGAAGCGCCTGTTCGGCGCCTATGTCGACGCCAAGCAGGAGCAGAACGTGCTCGACTACGACGACCTGCTGCTGTTCTGGGCCGAGATGGCCTCGGATCCGGAGCTCGGTCCCGAGATCGGTTCCCTGTTCGACCACGTGCTGGTCGACGAGTACCAGGACACCAATCGCCTGCAGGCGGCCATCATCAGCGGCATGAAGCCGGACGGCGCCGGCGTGATGGTGGTCGGCGACGATGCCCAGTCGATCTATTCCTTCCGCGGCGCGACGGTGCGCAACATCCTCGATTTCCCGAAGCAGTTCAGCCAGCCGGCGCAGCTGATCACGCTCGACCGCAACTACCGCTCCACGCAGCCCATCCTCGACGCTTCGAACGCGGTGATTGCGGCCGCGCTCGAGCGCCATGCGAAGACGCTGTGGACGGACAAGGTGGCAACGCAGTTGCCGCAGATGGTTCTGATTCCCGACGAGGCGGAGCAGGCGCGCTGGGTCTGCAACCGCATCCTCGAGCACCGCGAGGCGGGCATCAAGCTCACCACACAGGCCGTGCTGTTCCGTGCGGCCAGCCACAGCGCGGCGCTGGAACTCGAACTGATGCGCCGGAACATCCCCTTCGTGAAATTCGGCGGCCTGAAATTCCTGGAAGCCTCGCACATCAAGGACGTGCTGGCCGTGCTGCGTTTCGCCCAGAATCCGAACGGGCGCATGGCCGGTTTCCGCGTGCTGCAACTGATCCCCGGCATCGGTCCGGCCACGGCCACGCGCCTGCTCGACGCGGTGGCCGAGGCGCCGGAAGCGCTCGATGCGGTCGAGGCGTTCACGCCGCCGGGAAAAAGCCAGGGCGACTGGCAGGAATTCGTCACCCTGTATCGCAGGTTGCGCACGCCCGGCCTGCGCTGGCCGGCGGACATCGAGCTGGTGCGCGACTGGTACCTGCCGCACCTGGAGCGCCTGCACGACGATGCCGCCGTGCGCGCGGCCGACGTCGCCCAGCTGGCGCAACTGGCGGGCGGCCACGGCAGCCGGGAAAATTTCCTGGCCGAGATCACGCTCGATCCGCCGGAAGCGACCAGCGACCGCGCCGGCCCGCCCTTGCTGGACGAGGATTACCTGATCCTCTCGACCATCCATTCGAGCAAGGGGCAGGAGTGGAAATCGGTGCACGTGCTGAACGTCGTCGACGGCTGCATTCCCTCGGACATGAGCACCGGCAGTGCCGAGGAAATCGAGGAAGAGCGGCGCCTGCTGTACGTGGCCATGACGCGCGCCAAGGAGCACCTGCACCTGGTGGTGCCGAACCGCTTCTTCATCAAACAGCAGGCGCAGATGGGCGACCGCCACGTATATGCCGCGCGCACGCGCTTCCTCACGCCGGCCATGCTCAAGCATTTCGAGGAGTGCGTCTGGATCACGGCCGACAAGGCGCAGTCGAAAAAACCGATGCCCGACAGCGTCAGGATGCTGGTGCGCGACCGGGCAAGGAATGCGTGGAAGTAGAGCGGGAAGCCCGGCCAAGGCTGACTTATCCCCCGTTGTAGGACTTTGTAGGAATTTACTGATAACCCTGCTGTAGACGCGGCGCTAGTTCGTGCAAGCCATTGATTTTAAAGGGCACAATTTCTGCCTGCAGAATGGGCATTTTGTTGAAACCCGCATCAATACTGCGCTTGCGGCTTGTCAAGTGGTGCTTTTCCACATAGTTATCCACAAATCCTGTGGATAGTGAGGCATTTCTATTGAAATCAAAGACTTGAGTGCCGGAGTTTGCGCTAGATCAAACTCTGCAGTGCGCTGAGCGCCGCCAGTCCTGTGAGCGAAATTGCAACACCCTGATGGCCGCCGAGCCGGGACGCGCGCGGGTTGATGCGCACGATGGGCACCCCCTGCATTTCGCTCACGCGCCGCACCGAAGGAATGTCGACGCCGGCCCCGATTTCGACCACGACCAGCTTGCGCACGGCCTGGCGCCAACGCCGCAGCCGCTCGAATTGGGCGTCGGTCCGGTCGCTGATCCAGGCGCCGTCGTTGAACATCAGGATGTTGGGCCGCGCCAGGGCGCCGCAGTGCGGGCAGACGGGCGGCGCGCAGCGCAGGCGGCAGGCGGCGCTGTCGACGTCCGGAACGAAGGCATCGGTCGCCCAGGTTGCATCCGAGCAGGGCCGCGTGCATTGCAGGTGGTGGATCGAGCCATGGCATTCGACGATGCGGTCGCCGCCAAAGCCGGCGCGCTGGAACTGGCCGTCGACGTTGCTCGTGAAGACGAAGGCGCCGCCCGGCATCTTTGCCGCCAGCTCGCGCAGGATGGCGAAGCCGGCGTGCGGCACCGTGTCGCGGTACAGCTGCAGGCGGTGGCCGTAGAAACCCCAGGCGAGCAGGGGATCGGTCTCAAAAGCGGCCGGGTTGGCGATCTCGTGGAAGTCGATGCCGGACGCGCGCAGGGCCGGATAGGCTCGCCAGAAGCCCTGGCTGCCGCGAAAGTCGGGCAGGCCGGAATCGACGCCCATGCCGGCGCCGGCGCAGACCAGCAGCGCTTGTGCATCGCGCAGCAACTGCGCGGCCTGGGACAGGGCCTCCTGCGTCATCGGTAGGCTTCGACAGCGCAGCCCGCCAGGTCCGGCGCCTTCAGCTTCACGGGGCCATACCATTCGTCGACCGGCACGAAGCCGCCCTTGCGCCGGATCCACACCGTCCCGCTGCCCTTGTCGAGCAAGGCCGAATGCTGGAAGCCGTCGGGCACCTTGCCCTTCCGGTTCGGCAGGCGCACCACGACCAGGTCCGCGGTGCGCGCGCCGTGCAGCTGCGGACGCTCGGCTTTCGGCAGCGGCTTGCCGAAACCGGAAAACGAGATGTCGTAGGCATCGATCAGCTGCTCGGCCGCCGGGCACGCGGCCTGGGCCGGCAGATTGAATCCGAGCACGAGCGCTACGGCAAGACTGGACAGGCGTTTCATCAGGGTGGTGTCTCCTGTGGGTCGAAGAGGGACTAGCGCATCGCCGCCGTCAGGCGCTGCAACTGCTCCAGGAAGCGTTCGCAGGCCAGCGCCGGCGGCCAGGGTTCCCAGGGCGTGCCGCCGTACAGCGCGACCAGCGGATCGTCCTGCAGCACGGCGGCCTGGATTTTCAAGGTGCTGCGCACTTCCTCGCGCGACCAGCCGGCCACGTGCACGGCTTCGCTGGCGGCGGCCAGGCGGTCGGCGCGCTTGTGGCGGGCGTGATCGAGCGCCGTCCACGAGGGCAGACCGTAGCGCAGGAAGACCGCCTGCTCCAGGCGTTTGCTCAATTCCCTGAAACCTTCGCCGAGGAAGGGCTTGATCACCGACAGCGCATCGAAGCCGAGCAGGCCTTCTTCGGCGTCGTGCAGCAGTTCGCGCAGTTCGAGCAGGGGATCGATGCGGCCGAGGGCGGCGCGCTGCAGCAGCATGACCGTGATCGAGTGCTGGGCCACCGAGAGCGGCAGCGGCCAGGCCGAGTGGCCGCCCCAGCGGTAGGTGCGGGCCAGGCCGAGCGCGAGGTCGGCGTCGTCCCAGTCGAATGGGGTCGGGTTCAGCAAGTCCAGCCGTTTGCCCGAGGGCATGCGCACCCAGGCGCGCTGGCTGGCCATCAGGAAAGTCGGTTCGTCGTTCTCATAGGGCCAATTCTACACAGGGCAGCCGAACCGTTGCGGCCGGCATGGATGGGGACAGGCGCAAGCGGAGGCCCTTGATCCATGCGAACATGGGCGAATGGAGGCGGCATACACTGGATCGGTTTGCGATTCCAAAGGAGGCCCCGTGGACGAACAGGCTACCCGCTACGAATGCGACGTATTGATCGTCGGCGGCGGCATCAACGGCGCCGCCATCGCGCGCGACGCCGCCGGGCGCGGCCTGCGCGTGGTGCTGTGCGAAAAGGACGACCTCGCCCAGCACACCTCCTCGGCCTCCAGCAAGCTGATCCACGGCGGCCTGCGCTACCTCGAGCATTACGAATTCGGCCTGGTGCGCAAGGCCCTGCTCGAACGCGAAACCCTGCTGCGCAGCGCGCCCCACATCATGCGGCCGCTGCGCTTCATCATGCCGCATGACGCCGGGGCGCGGCCCGCCTGGCTGATCCGCGCCGGCCTGTTCCTCTACGACCGCCTGGCGCGGCGCGAATTCCTGCCCGGCTCGCATGGGCTCGACCTGCGCAGCCATCCCGCCGGCGACGCGCTGCAGCCGCAGTTCACGCACGGTTTCATGTATTCCGACGGCTGGGTCGACGACGCCCGCCTGGTGGTGCTGAATGCGCTCGATGCGCACGAACGCGGCGCCGTCGTCCTCACCCATGCGCGCTGCAACAGGCCGCAGCGCCACCCGGACGGCTGGAGCGCCACCCTGGAAACCGAAGGCCGCCACCTGCACGTGACGGCGCGCTGCCTGGTAAACGCCGCCGGCCCCTGGGCCGCGCGTTTCCTGCTCGGCGCGACCAACGCCTCGGGCGGGCAGGCGCTGCGCCTCATCAAGGGCAGCCACATCGTCGTGCCGCGCCTGTTCGAGCATCCGCATGCCTACATCTTCCAGCATCCGGACGGACGCATCGTGTTCGCGCTGCCCTACGAGGGCGCATTCACCCTGGTCGGCACCACCGACGTCGATTTCCGGGGCGAGCTCGACAAGGTGGCGATCAGCCTTGAAGAAATCGATTACCTGTGCCGGCTGGTCAACCGCTATTTCCGCCGCCAGCTGACGCCTGCGGACGTGCTGTGGAGCTATGCCGGCGTGCGTCCGCTGGTCGAGGATGCGGCCGCCAGCGCGGCCAGGGCCACGCGCGACTTCCGGCTGGAGCCCGACCTGGCCGGGGCGCCGCTGCTGTCGGTTTTCGGCGGCAAGATCACCACCAGCCGCAAGCTGGCCGAGCAGGCCGTGGACTGGATCTGCCGGGCGCTCGGCCGTGCCGTTCCGGCCTGGACCGAACTGGCTTGCCTGCCGGGCGGCGACCTCTACGGTCCGCGCCCCGACAAGCGCAGCGTGCTGGAATTTGCCGCATGGAGCGCGCGGCAGGCCGGCCGTTACCACTGGCTGCCGGCGCCGCTGCTGGAACGCTACCTGCGCGCCTACGGCACCCGCGTCCACACCTTGCTGGCGCGCAGGAACAGCCTGGCCGACATGGGGCAGGAAGTCGTGCCCGGGCTGTACGCCGCCGAGATCGACTACCTGATGACCCACGAATGGGCACGCGGCAGCGCCGACATCCTATGGCGCCGCACCAAGCTGGGGCTGCACCTGGCGCCGGGCAGCGCGGCACTGCTGGACGAGTGGATTGCGGCGAAGCAAGGGGCGCTGGCGCTCTGATGCTCATCCTAGGCACTGTCCTGCATAACTTTGGGCAAAAACAACACGTCTAGTGCATATAACAGCCTCTGCTTTTTCAGAGTATGAGCCAAATAATATATGCCGTTTTAGGTCCATAACAATATAATATTTTTAACAATATTTCGCCCGCCGGATTGTTGCCTCGGCTATTCTTATTGGCAACCGGCACCAAGACCGGAACGATAGGAAACACCGATCGAAGTACATTTTTCCGAGAGACAAGAAAACATGCACATCCCAGCAATTACGCTGCGTAGCGTCGTCGCCATTGGGGCGCTGGCGCTCGCCGGTTCGGCTTTCGCCGCCGGCCAGGAGGGCCAGGTCGTCGCCAAGGACCAGAAGACGGGCAAGATCCGCAATGCCACCGCCGCCGAAGCCAAGCAGCTGAACGAACTGCGCGCCGCCGACCGCGCCGCGCAGAAGGCCGCGCGCCAGGCCGCCGGTGCCCCGGCTACCGGTGTCGTGCGCCTGCAGCAGAACGGCATCGCCGCCGCCCACGTCGACGAAGAGTCGGTGTCCTACTCGGTGGTGCACCGTACCGCCGACGGCAAGCTCGAAGCCGACTGCATCCACGGCAAGACCGCCGCCGAAGCCGCCCTGACCACCCCAGTGACCAAGCATTCCGAGGAGCACCAGCATGAAGTCCAATAAGCGCCCAAGCCTGACCCTGGTGGCCGCGGCCCTGGCGCTTGCCTGTGCCGGCATGGGCTCCGCTCACGCAGCTGCCAAGATCGTCATCAACAACCTGAACGCGGCCGGTGTCGGCTTCAACGACACGACCCCGGCTACCCCCGTCGGCGGCAACACCGGGACCACCATCGGCCAGCAGCGCCTGATCGCGTTCACCCACGCGGCCAACATCTGGGGCGCGACCCTGACCAGCAATGTGCCGATCGTCATCAATGCCCAGTTCGTTCCGCTGTCGTGCACCGCCACCAGCGCCGTGCTGGGCAGCGCCGGCGCGACCCAGGTGTTCGCCGACTTCCCGGGCGCCCCGAAGGCCGGCACCCTATATTCGTACGCGCTGGCAAATAAACTATACGGCAGCGAGATCTCCGACTCCCCGGGTCCGCAGATCAACGCCCGCTTCAACTCCGAACTGGGCAAGGCCAACTGCCTGTCCGGCAGCAGCTTCTACCTGGGCCTGGACGCCAACGAAGGCAGCAACATCGACTTCGTCGCCACCCTGCTGCACGAAATGGGCCATGGCCTGGGCTTCCAGACCTTCACCAACGGCCAGACCGGCGCCACCTTCGCCGGCTATCCGTCGGCCTGGGACCACTACCTGCTCGACAACACGACCGGCAAGCTGTGGGTCAACATGACCAACGCCGAGCGCGCCGCCTCCTCGCTCAAGCCTTCGGGCCTGTCCTGGACCGGTCCGCGCGTGACCGCGGCCGTGCCCTCGGTGCTGACCGCCACCGCCGAACTGCGCGTCGTCGGCGCCGGTGCCCGCACCCCGAGCGGCGACATGTACAAGGTCGGCGAAGCCGATTTCGGACCGAAGCTGGACAAGTCGCCGCTGACCGGCCAGGTCGCCCAGGTGGCCCTGCAGCCTGACAGCCCGGGCTCGGCCTGCACCGCGTTCAACGCGGCCAATGCCGAAGCGGTGCGCAACAAGATCGCCCTGGTCAGCCGCGGCACCTGCGGCTTCGCCGTCAAGGTCAAGAACGCCCAGGACGCCGGCGCGATCGGCGTGATCGTGGCCGACAACGCCCCCGGCGCCGTGACCGGCATGGGCGGCGCGGATCCGAGCGTGACGATCCCTTCGGTGCGCGTGACGCAAGCCGACGGCGCGCTGCTCGCCGCCAGCCTGACCAAGCCGAACGGCAATACGAACGGCACCGTGGCCAAGATGCAGCGTTCGAAGACCCAGCTGTCGGGCGCCGATGCCCAGGGCCGCATCACGATGTTCACGCCCGATCCGTACCAGCCGGGTTCCTCGGTCTCGCACTACAACACGACCGCCACCCGCAACCAGCTGATGGAACCGGCCATCAGCGCCGACCTGACCCATGCGGTCACGGCGCCGACCGACCTGACGATGGAACTGTTCAAGGATATCGGCTGGTAATCGCCGAAGCCTGAACGAGAAACCGCGGCTGCTGCAGCCGCGGTTTTTTTTGGCGAGAGCGCTTGATCATCGCCTGATATTGCGTAATTGCAACCTTCTGGATAGACTGCTCCTCCCACCGCTTACCCGAGGCGCCGTATGTTCAAGATCCCTATCGTCATGCTGTCCAGCCTGTTCTTATTCACGCAGGCAGGCGGCGTGCTCGCCCAGCAGGGCGGCAACGCTGCCTGGGAGGCGGGCCCCCGTGCGGCCGACCAGGCCTACTGGGCCGCCTACAACCGTGCCGATGCCGATGCCATGAATGCCTGGCTGGCGCCGGACGTCGAGTTCTACCACGACCGCGGCGGCAAGCTGATCGGCAAGAAGGCCTTGTCGGCCGCGAACGACGTCATGAAGACGAATCCCGTCAAACTGCGGCGCGAGGCCGTGCCGGGCACGCTCCGTTTCTTCCCGATGCGCGAGGGCAAGACAGTCTATGGCGCCGTCGTGACGGGGGAGCACAACTTTTATGCGCGTGAACCCGGGAGAAAGGAAGCCTTTGTCGGCCGCGCGCATTTCTCGCACCTGATGCGTCTGAGCGGCAAGGAGTGGCGCGTTGCGCGCATCTACAGCTATGAGCACGTGGACGCGCCGGCGCGCAAGTGAATCGAATCCGCCCCATGAACAAACCCCGCGCAAGCGGGGTTTTTGTTTGCCTGTCCGTCAGCGCGCGTGCTGCGCCAGCCAGGCATCGATCTCCGGCAGGCGCTCGCGGCGCACCTTGATGCGGTCCTCGATCGCCGCGACCGCCGTCTCGGCATCGCGCCTTGCCTCGGGGGCGATATGGGCCTCGGCGTAGGCGCGCACCTTGCCGATCATCGCCGGCGTGCTCGCGCTGCCCGCCAGGCCCGGCACGTAGCGGCTGCGCGAGGTGGCGTCGACGCGGGCGTTGACGGCGTCGATGTGGGCGAGGGCGAAGTCGAAGGCCAGTTCCGGGTGGCTGCGCGAGACCATGGCGATCATCGCCGCGCCGTTGGTCGCGCCCGGCTCGTCCGTCAGGGCCAGCGCCAGTGCGCGTTCGGCCAGCGCGCGGTCCTCGCTCGACGCCAGCAGCGCATACATCGTGTCCTTGATCATCGGCGACTTTTCGGCCTGCGCGCTGCGGCGCATCGCTTCCCAGCCGGCGGCGTCGGCGTGTTCGGCCACGACCGACAGGATGGTCTTGCGCAGCGGACCCGGGACCGCGGCCGGGTCGCTGGCGCTCAGCGCGTAGCGGCGGCGCGCTTCCGCGATCGTGGCCTCGTCGCCCAAATCGCTCAGGGTCGAGATCAGCTGCGTACGCAGGTTCGCGTGCGAGGTCGGCTCGTCGGCTTTCGCGGTCCAGCCGATCTGCGCCATCACCGGCGCCAGGCGTTTGACGGCGTAGGCATCGAGGCGCGCGCGCCCGGCCTTGTCTTCGCCGTACATCGCATGCAGGCTGCCCAGGCCGCGCGCGACCTGCGCCCACACCTGCGGATCGGCCTGCGCGGGCGCGGCCTCGGCCAGGTCGAGGAAGTTCGAGGCCGGCTGCAGGCCCGCCATGCCGAGCGACCAGCTGTCGGCCAGCATGCCGAGCTGGTCGATCGGGGCGAGCGTGGCGAACTGCTGCGCCAGCTGGGCGAAGCCGGCCTGGCTGTACAGGGTGCGGTAGTAGCCGCTCTGGCCGGCGTTGACGACGACCGGCGCGCAGCCGGGCAGGGACAGGCTGCCCTTGCCGCCGGCAACCAGCGTGCGCGCCTGCGTCGTGCCGCCGGCCGCCTGCGCGATCACGGGCACGCGCCAGCTCAGGGCTTTGCGGTTCGGCTGGTCGCGCGAGAACTCGCCCTGGGTGAGCGCGACCGTCATGCTGCCGCCCTTGCACACCGGCTCGCCGACGCGGATCAGCGGCACGCCCGGCTGCAGCGTGAAATCGTGGGCGATCGCCGTCACCGGTTTCGCCGCCGCGCGCTCGACCTGGCGCCACAGGTCGCTCGAGGCCGTATTGCCGTAGGCGTGTTCGCGCATATAGGCACGCACGCCGCGGCGCCAGGCATCCTCGCCCACATAGGCTTCCAGCATGCGGATCACGGCTTCGCCCTTTTGATAGGTGATCTCGTCGAAAGCCTGGCTGGCCTGTTCGACGGTCTTCACGTGCTGCACCACCGGGTGCGTGGTGGCCAGCGCGTCGCGGCGCATGGCGCCGTCGCGGTTGCCCACGGCTTCCAGCGCCGTGTTCCATTCCGGGTGAAGGCGCGCCGTCATGCGCGACTCCATCCAGGAAGCGAAGCCTTCGTTCAGCCACAGGTCGTCCCACCAGCGCATCGTGACCAGGTCGCCGAACCACTGGTGCGCCATCTCGTGGGCGGCGGTGGCGAAAACTTCCTGCTTGTCGCGCTGGGTCGAAATCGCCGGATCGAGCAGCAGCGCGTATTCGAAGGTGAAGATCGCGCCCCAGTTTTCCATCGCGCCGAAGAACTGGCTGCGGCCGGGACCGGCGATGTTGTCCAGTTTCGGCAGCGGATAGCGCACGCCGAAGTAGTCGTTGTACTCGCGCAGGATGGCTTTCGACGATTCCAGCGCAAAGGCCGCCTGCGGCAGGCCGCCGCGGCGCGTGACGACGCCCAGTTCCGTGCCGTCCACAGTCGCCGTGGCGCGCTCGAAGTCGCCCAGCGCGAAGAACAGCAGATAGGTCGACATCTTCGGCGAATCGGCGAAGCGCAGTTCGACGCGGCCGTCGGGCAGCGCGGTGCTGGACTTGACGGGCATGTTACTGACGGCCATCTCGCCCGCCGGCACCGTGGCGCGCAGGGCGAAAGTCGCCTTGTAGGCCGGCTCGTCCCAGGACGGGATCATGCGCCGCGCATCCGAGTTCTCGAACTGGGTGAACAGGCCGCGGCGCTTGCCCTCGGGTGTGTCGTAATCGAGCGAGAACAGGCCGACGGCCTGGGTGCCGATGATGCCGGTGTAGTCGAGGCGCAGCGTGTAGCGGCCTTTGGCGAGCGGCTTGGCGAAGCGGAAGGTGGCGGTCTGCGCCTCCTCGTTGACGGCGATGCGGGCCTCCTGCGCCGCGCCCGACTTCGGCGCCAGCGTGGCTTTCGCGAAGCTCAGGTCCGCCGCGTTCAGCGTGATGCTGCCGGTCGGCGCCGTGACCTCTAGATCGATCGCAGCCTGGCCGCTGAAGCGCGCGTTCGGCGCATCCGGCACCAGCGCGATGTCGTAGTGCAGCGGACGCACGCCGCGCGGCAGCTGGGTGGTGGTTTCGGCCACCGCCTTCGATACGGCCTTGGGCGCGGCGATTACGGGAAGGGCAGGGAGGCCGGCGAAGGCGAGTGCGAGGGCGGCGGACAGCAGGCTGCGGTGCATGGGGTTCTTTCGTCGTGGGGCGTCAAGTGAATGCGCCAATCTAGCCTCCCGCCCGCGGCATGTCAATCTGCCAAGGAGAGCTGCCCGCGCCCGGCGTTTGCGGCTATGATTCCCTCGGCACCTCACCACAACAAATCGAAGGAGACCTATGAAACTCTATATCAGCGGCCACGCGCCGAACCCGCGCCGGGTGATCATGTTCATGCTGGAGAAGGGCATCGCCGGGATCGAGACCGAGATGGTCGACATCCTCGCCGGCGAACAGCGCAGCGAGCGTTTTCTCGCCAAGAATCCGCTCGGGCGGGTGCCGGCGCTGGAGTTGGACGACGGCCGCGTGCTGAGCGAAACGCGCGCGATCTGCACGTATCTGGAAGGCCGCTATCCGGAACCGAACCTGATGGGCGTGGACTTCGAGGAGCGGGCCTTCATCGAGATGGCGGACCGGCGCATGGAACTGCACCTGCTGCTGGAAACGGCGCACAGCGCGCGCCACACCCATCCGGCGCTGGCGCCGCTGGAACAGCCGCAGTTCAAGGACTACGGCGCGGCCCAGGCCGACAAGATGCGCATCACCGCGCGCTGGCTCGACCAGGTGCTGGCGCGCCAGCCCTATGTCGCGGGCGAGCGCTTCACGATTGCCGACATCACCGCCTTCTGCGCGCTTGAATTCGGCCGCGGCCTGCTGCGCTTCCGGCCGGGCGAGGAGGGGATGGCGAACCTGCAGGCGTGGCGCGACCGGATCGCCGAGCGGCCGAGCGCGATTCAATCCAAGTAGGGTGGGCACTCTGTGCCCACGCGGTGATCGATTGCGGCTCCGCTCTCGGGCCGGATGATCTCGCCGCAAACGATCACCGCGTGGGCGGGGGACCCGCCCACCCTACGTGTATGCCAGACGCCGTGCGAGCAATCACATAAAAAAGGGCGGCAATCGCCGCCCTCACACAGGATTTACTCCACACGCCGATACCACGGCGCCTCGCCCAGCAAGGGCTTGTACGCCCCCGCATGCGCATCCCCCGGCGCCAGTTCCCGATCGACCCCCAGCACCCCGAAGCGCGCCAGGCTTTCGTGAAACAGGCGCAGCACGCGCTGGCGCAGCATCGGGCCGAAGTCGGCCAGGGCGCGCCGGCACAGGATGGCCTGGAACTCGTTGAACGACGCGTCCGTCACCAGGTTGTGCCCGGCCCAGGTGATGCGTGCACGCAGGCGCGGCAGCAGCAGGGCGCGGCCGTCCCTGAGCTCGAACCAGTCAGCCAGCGTGCCCGACCCACCGGCTTCGGCGTATCTCTCCTGCAGAGCAGGAAGCGAAGTCGCATCCAGCGTGGCGTCCCGCGTCTCGGTCAGCATCTCCTCGTTGGCAATGGTGGCGAAGATCTCGGTGCGCGCCAGCAGCCCCGCTTCCTGCAGCAGGATCGCCAGCGTCCAGGCCTCGCCGATGCCGGCGCATTCGGCCAGCCAGATCTTCGGCAGGGCCGCCGACGGCAGCGACTTTCCCAGCACCTCACGCGCCTCCCGTGCCCAGGCAGGATCGTCGAACAGGCCGGACGGCGCGACGGCGAGCGCGCGCAGCACGCCGGACGCGGCGCCCGGTTCGTGCAGCACGCGTTCCTGCAGCGCCGAGACGGTCTTCAGGTCCCGTGCGGCCAGCACGCCAAGGAGCTTCCTGCGCACCAGCTGGCGGTCGTAGTCGCGGAAATCGTAGCCATGGCGCTGAAACAGGGCTTCCAGCAGCAGGTCGATCTCCAGCTCCTCGACCGCCAGCGATGGTGGGGCCAACTGAGCAAAGGCGGCGAAGGCGGTCAATGCAGCCACACTCGCATCAGCGACAGCAGCTGCGCCACATCGACCGGCTTGGTGATGTAGTCGGAAGCGCCGGCGGCGATGCACTTGTCGCGGTCGCCCTTCATCGCTTTCGCGGTCAGGGTGATGATCGGCAGCGACTTGAACTTCGGAATACGACGGATGGCGCGCATGGTGTCGTAGCCGTCCATCTCCGGCATCATGATGTCCATCAGGACGATCTCGATGGTCGGATCCTTCTCCAGCACTTCGATGCCGTCGCGGCCGTTCTCGGCGAAGAGCACCTGCATCTGCTGGCGCTCGAGCAGGGACGACAGCGCAAAGATGTTACGCAGGTCGTCGTCGACGATCAGGACCTTGCGGCCTGCGAGACCGCCGTCGGCCGCGTGGATCTCTTCCAGCATCCGGCGCTGCAGTTCCGGCAGCGAAGCGTGCGAACGGTGCAGGAACAGCGCCGTCTCGTCCAGCAGGCGCTCCGGCGAACGGGCGTCCTTGATGACGATGGTCTTGGCGTACTTTTTGAGCTTCGTGACTTCCTTGCGGTTCAGTTCCTGCGCCGTGTAGATCACGATCGGCAGGTCGCGCAAGGCCGGCTTCTTGCCGATTTCGTCGAGCAGCTCGAAGCCCGAGATATCCGGCAGCGTCAGGTCCAGCACCATGCAGTCGAAGTGCTGCGCTTCCAGCGCTTCCATCGCCGCCTTGCCCGTCTCGACCGTCTTGATGTCGATGTCGGCGTCGCCGATCAGCGAGACGATCGATTCGCGCTGGGCCATGTCGTCTTCCACCACCAGCAGCGTGCGTTTGCCGCCGACCAGGAACTTCTGGATGCGGGTGAATTCCTCGTTCAGGGCGTCGCGGTCCACCGGTTTGCTGATGAAGGAGATCGCGCCCTGGCGCAGCGCGCGTTCGCGCTCGCGCAGCGCCGACACCACGTGCACCGGGATGTGGCGGGTGCTCGGGTCGCGCTTCAGGCGGTCGAGGACCGTGAAGCCGTCGATGTCCGGCAGGTCGATGTCGAGCAGGATCGCCGACGGCAGGTAGTCGCGGGCGAGCGACAGGGCCGAGTCGCCGCGGTGGGTGACGATGCCCTTGAAGTTCTTCTCGCGCGCGAATTCCAGCACGGTCTTGGCGAAGCGGTCGTCGTCTTCCACGATCAGCACCGACGGGTCGCCCGGGGCGATCAGGCCGCGGTCGTCCAGCATCGAGGCGTATTCGACCAGGTTGCTGTTGGTCGGCGCCTGGACTTCGATCGTGGCCACGTTGCCGTTCTCGGCCGCGTCCGGCAGGGCGTACACCACCGGTGCGGAGATCGAGGAAGATACGGGCGCGGCGCTCGGCGCCACCAGGCGGGCCGGCTGCGGCTGGCGCGTCGCTTCGTAGTTGATGAAGCCGGCGCGGTTGTACGGCAGGTACAGCGTGAAGGTCGAGCCGATGTTCACGGTCGACTCGACGCGGATTTCGCCGCCCAGCAGGCGCGCCAGTTCGCGCGAAATCGACAGGCCCAGACCCGTGCCGCCATATTTACGCGCGGTCGAACCGTCGGCCTGCTGGAAGGCCTCGAAGATCAGCTGCAGCTTGTCGGACGGGATGCCGACGCCGGTATCGCTGACCGAGAAGGCCAGCACCGCGTCCGCATGCAGCAGGTGCGGGTGGTCGGCGGTCCAGCCGCTGGTCACCAGGCTGATGTTCAGCGCGACCTGGCCGTGGCTGGTGAACTTGAAGGCGTTCGACAGCAGGTTTTTGAGAACCTGCTGCAGGCGCGTGGTATCGGTCATCACCGCGGTCGGCAGGTTGTCCGCCAGGTCGACGGTGAAGCCGAGGTGCTTGGCTTCGGCCATGTGGCGGAAGGTGCGGTCCACGTAGTTGCGCAGGGTCGCGAAGCGGTATTCCGACACGTCCAGCGTGACGGTGCCGGACTCGATCTTCGACAGGTCGAGAATGTCGTTAATCAGGGTCAGCAGGTCGGAGCCGGAGCCGTGGATGGTCTTCGCGAATTCCACCTGCTTGCCGGACAGGTTGCCTTCCGGGTTATCCGACAATTGCTGCGCCAGGATCAGCAGCGAGTTCAAAGGCGTACGCAGTTCGTGCGACATATTCGCAAGGAACTCGGACTTGTACTTCGACGACAGGGCCAGCTGGGTCGCCTTTTCTTCCAGCGCCAGCTTGGCTTGTTCCACCTCGCGGTTCTTGCGTTCCACCTCGATGTTCTGCTCGGACAGCAGGCGCGCTTTCTCCGCCAGCTCCTGGTTGGTCTGCTGCAGCTCCTGCGCCAGCGACTGCGACTGAGTCAGCAGCGATTCGGTACGGCTGTTCGCCTCGATCGTGTTCAGAACGACGCCGATCGATTCCATCAGCTGGTCGAGGAAGGACAGGTGAGTCTCCGTGAAGCGGTCGAGCGAGGCGATCTCGATGACGGCCTTGACCTGCTGTTCGAACAGGATAGGCAGCACGACGATGTTGTTCGGCGGCGCCGAACCCAGGCCCGAGGACACGACGATGTAGTCGCGCGGGACGTCGGTCAGCCAGATGCGGGTCTTCTCCAGCGCGCACTGGCCCACCAGGCCTTCGCCCGGCGAGAACGAGGTCGGCAGCTTGCGGCTGGAACGGTAGCCGTAGGAGGCGATCATCCGCAGGCGCGCATCGGCTTCCTGCGAGTCCATCATGTAGAACACGCCGTGGTGCGCCGAGACCAGCGGTGCCAGCTCGGACAGAATCAGCTTGGTCACCGCGCCCAGGTCGCGCTGGCCTTGCAGGAGTCGCGTGAAGCGCGCCAGGTTGGTCTTCAGCCAATCCTGCTGCGCGTTCTTCTGCGTGGTCTCCTTCAGGTTACGAATCATCTCGTTGATGTTGTCCTTCAGGTAGGACACCTCGCCGCGTGCTTCGACCTGAATCGAACGCGAGAGGTCACCACGCGTCACCGCCGTTGCCACCTCACCGATCGCGCGCATCTGGTTGGTCAGGTTTGCCGCCAGCTGGTTGACGTTCTCGGTCAAGTCCTTCCAGGTACCCGCGACACCCGACACGTTCGCCTGGCCGCCCAGCTTACCTTCGGTACCCACTTCACGCGCAACGCGGGTCACCTCGGATGCGAAGGAGGACAGCTGGTCCACCATGACGTTGATCGTGTCCTTCAGTTCGAGAATCTCGCCCTTCACGTCCACGGTAATCTTCTTCGACAAGTCACCGCGCGCCACCGCGGTCGTCACCGCCGCGATGTTACGCACCTGGCCCGTCAGGTTCGACGCCATGAAGTTCACGTTGTCGGTCAAGTCCTTCCAGGTGCCGCCCACGCCCGGAACATACGCCTGGCCGCCCAGCTTACCTTCGGTACCCACCTCGCGCGCGACGCGCGTCACCTCGGATGCGAAGGAGGACAGCTGGTCCACCATGACGTTAATCGTGTTCTTCAGTTCGAGAATCTCGCCCTTCACGTCGACCGTAATCTTTTTCGACAGGTCGCCGTTCGCCACCGCGGTCGTCACGTCCGCGATGTTACGCACCTGGCCCGTCAGGTTACCCGCCATCGAGTTCACGCCGTCGGTCAAGTCCTTCCAGGTACCCGCAACGCCAGGCACGTTCGCCTGGCCGCCCAGGCGGCCCTCGGTACCGACCTCTCGCGCCACGCGGGTCACCTCGGATGCGAAGGAGTTCAGCTGGTCGACCATGACGTTGATCGTGTTCTTCAGCTCGAGAATCTCGCCCTTCACGTCCACCGTAATCTTCTTGGACAAGTCGCCGTTCGCCACGGCGGTGGTCACGTCCGCGATGTTACGCACCTGGCCCGTCAGGTTACCCGCCATCGAGTTCACCGAGTCGGTCAAGTCCTTCCAGGTGCCTGCGACGCCCTTCACCTGCGCCTGGCCGCCCAGCTTACCTTCCGTACCGACTTCTCGCGCCACGCGCGTCACTTCGGAGGAGAACGAGGACAGCTGGTCCACCATGACGTTAATCGTGTTCTTCAGCTCGAGAATCTCGCCCTTCACGTCCACCGTAATCTTCTTGGACAGGTCGCCGTTCGCCACCGCCGTCGTCACGGTCGCGATGTTACGCACCTGGCCCGTCAGGTTCGAGGCCATGAAGTTCACGTTGTCGGTCAAGTCCTTCCAGGTGCCGCCCACGCCCGGCACGTAGGCCTGGCCGCCGAGCTTACCTTCGGTACCCACCTCACGCGCCACACGGGTCACCTCGGATGCGAAGGAACGCAGCTGGTCCACCATGACGTTGATGGTGTCCTTCAGCTGCAGGATCTCGCCGCGCACGTCCACCGTAATCTTCTTCGACAAGTCGCCGTTCGCCACCGCGGTCGTCACTTCCGCAATGTTACGCACCTGCGAGGTCAGGTTACCCGCCATCGAGTTCACCGAGTCGGTCAAGTCCTTCCAGGTACCCGCCACGCCTTTCACCTGCGCCTGGCCGCCCAGCTTGCCCTCGGTGCCGACTTCTCGCGCCACGCGCGTCACTTCGGAAGAGAAGGAGGAAAGCTGTTCCACCATCGTGTTCGCGGTGGTTGCCGCGCGCAGGTACTGGCCTTTCAGCGGATGCCCGTCGACTTCGAGCGCCATGGTCTGCGACAGGTCGCCCTTCGCCACGGCGCCGATGACGCGCGCCATCTCGGTGGTCGGGCGCACCAGGTCGTCGATGAGGGAGTTGACCGAACTGATCAGGGTGCTCCAGCCGCCGACCACGCCCGGCACGTCGGCGCGCTGGGTCAGGTGGCCTTCGCGGCCGACCACGCGCGACACTTCGGTCACGGCTTCGACCATCTTCGACTTGGTCTCGATGATGTCGTTCAGGGTGTCGGCGATCTTGCCCGAGACGCCCGTCCAGTCGGAAGGCATACGTACCGAGAAGTCACCCTTTTTCAGGGCCATCAGCGTTGCGAGCAGGAGCTTGACGTCCAGCTGTTCGGCCATGTCGGTCATTGTGTTCATCGACGTGTCATCCTTGTTTTGGAAAATGGGTACGGCGTTCTTGTTATGCGTTCGGCAGGCTTGTGTCGCGCGCAGGAGAAACTGTTACATGGAAATATGAAACGATACTCTTGTGCGATATCAAGTCAAGCTCTACAGCGGAATAAAACTTGCAACCTGGGAATTTTTGCAAGCGAGCGGGGGAGGGTAGCGGAAACAATATTTTCGGAGCGCACGATTGAATTGCTTAACCGAAAGTCGTCGCGAAATTACTACAAAAATCGCTAACTAAATATGCAATTTACTTGCTAGAATTGCTAGGCCGCATGCTTTCTTTGCAGTATGCCACTAGCATAGTCGATCCCTACTTCTACGCGAGCCAAGCGCCATGATTGAAACTGCACAGTTAGTGCAGCTGCTGGAATCCAAGGACGCCGAATCCTGGCGCCGGGCCCTGCTCGCGATCGCCGGCGAGGTCGGCTTCGAGCATGTGATGTATGCGGTGGTGCATTCGCGTCACGCCCAGTACGAAAACGCCTTCGTCCAGACCAACTATTCGCCCGAATGGCGCGAACGCTACGATACCGAACGCTTCGCCTACGTCGATCCGACGGTCGGCCATTGCCTGATCAGTAATTTGCCCATCGTCTGGGAGCCGGGCGCCTTTGCCACCACGGGCGGGCGCATCCTGTACGAGGAGGCCTGCGCCTATGGCATGCGTACGGGGGTGACGCTGCCGATCCACGGGCCGAACGGCGAGGTGGGTCTGCTCAGCCTGGCGTCCGACACGGCGCCCGGCGAGAAATTTACGCGCGAGATCAGCCAGAGCATGGCCGACCTGACGCTGGTACGCGACTATGCCTTTGCCGCCTCGATGCCCTTCGCCCATCCGAGCGGGGGCGAGGAGGTGCCGCGCCTGACCCGGCGCGAGCTCGAAGTGCTCAACTGGGTCATGGCGGGCAAGTCGTCATGGGAGATCTCGATGATCACCCGTTGTTCCGAGGCCACCGTCAACTTCCACCTGGCCAACGTGCGTCAGAAATTCAACGTCAACACACGCCAGCAGGCGGTCGTGAAGGCCATCGCGCTCGGGCTGCTCAACCCTGAAGATCGCCATCGTTGAGTTTGCCGGCAACGTAGAGCTTCAACAGGATCGCCACCGGCGCCGGAATCGCCAGCCCGGTCTCGAAACGGCTACCGCTCGACTGGGTCACGCCGAAGCGGCCCCAGAATTTCTCCTGACTTTCACGCTTGCTGATACGGAACTGGCGCAGGTCCGCGTGCGGCGCCCGCACCGGCATCGGCATCGGCATCGGCATGCCCGGCTGAAGGCCCGGACGGGCGAGCATGGATTCACTGATGAAGTCGTTTGGCATGGCCCCTCTCCTTGTTGAACGAGTGAAAAACTTAGTATTCCACTGTGTCACTTCCTAGCCACCTAGCAGACTTGCTAGTACCGCTCATGCCCGGATTGCATGACGCTTCATGCCTGTCGCATAGATATTTTCATCAACAAACAGGGAGAACGACATGGCACTGCAAATCGATATCGCAGCACGGCGCGAATTCCAATCCCGCGATCTCCGCGAGATGCACACGTTGCGCGCAAAGGTATTCCAGGGCCGCCTGGGCTGGGAAGTGCCGGTCTTGTCGGGTATGGAGATCGACGGCTACGATGCTCTTGAGCCGCACTACATGATGATGCGCGAGCCGGGCGAGGGCATCCTGCGCGGCTGCTGGCGCCTGCTGCCGACCACCGGCCCTTACATGCTCAAGGATTCCTTCCCGCAGCTGCTGCACGGGCAGGACGCGCCCAGCGACGAACACATCTGGGAACTCTCGCGCTTCGCCATCGAGACCGGCGGCAGCGGCCAGTTCGGCTTCTCGGAAATCACGATGGAATCCTTCGCCGCGATTACCCGCTACGGCTACGAGCACGGCATCGAAAAGTACGTGACGGTGACCACGACCGCCATCGAGCGCCTGCTGCGCCGCGCCGGCATCGTCACCGAGCGCCTCGGCGACCCGGTCGTGATCGGGATCGAGACGGCGGTGGCGCTGTATGTCGACATCGACGCCAGCTATCCGGCGGTCGTGCGGTATGGGGCGGGTAAGCAGCGTACGCGTGGCTTGCCGCAATAGGACGGCGCCCATAGCTGGCCAACAACGTGGGCCTGGTTACGGGCGGTAGCGCACCGTACGGGGCCGTTGAGGCCAATGGCCTCAACGGCAGCTTCACCGGGCATGCCCACGCGGGACAGTGCGTCGAATGACCGAACGCCTTTTCGGCCGCAACAGGGGGAATTAGGCGTTCGGGTGTGCAGAAGCATGAAAACGCGTGGGCATGCCCACCCTACAACACCAGTTGCATCATCTGCTCCATGCGGCTCGAATCGGGCCGCTGCGGCTCCGGCTCGCCAAGGTCACGAAAGCCCGCGCGTACGTACAGCCTGCGCGCAGCCTCGTTGCCGCACACAAAGCCCAGCCGCATGGCCCGCGCACCCGTAGCGCGCGCCCAGGCCAGGGCTGCATCGAGCAAGGCAGCGGCGACGCCATGCCCGCGGTATTCCGGCGCGACCCAGACCTGGTACAGGTTCACGCGCGCAGCGTCGTGCGCATCGACCTTGGCCCAGGCCATGCCGGCCGCATTGCCGGCCACCTCGGCCACCAGCGGCAGGTCGCGGTTCGAGCTCGCGCCAAGGTTCAGCACCCAGGCCCAGTCGGTCTCGGTACGCAGTTGCGCCTCGGCCAGCGTCATGCCGAAGGCGTCCGGCGCATCGGTCAATGCGCGCAGGCGCAGCGCGCGGTACAGCGGCCACTCGTGCGCGGCCAGCCGCCGTACGCAAGCCTCTTCTATATAGTGCGTGCTCATTTCAGTTGGCTGTACAGGAAGGACCAGGTCAGCGCCCACATGCGCGCCTGCTGGGTGTTGTTGGCCGCCCCCGCATGCCCGCCTTCCATGTTTTCCCAGTACAGAATATCGTGTCCCTGGCCTTCCATCAGCGCCGCCATCTTGCGCGCGTGGCCCGGATGCACACGGTCGTCGCGGGTAGATGTTGTAAATAAGACACGCGGATAGTGCCTGTCCTTGAAGACGTTCTGGTAAGGCGAGTACTTGCCGATGAATTCCCACTGCTTCGGATCGTCCGGATCGCCGTATTCCCCCATCCACGACGCCCCAGCCAGCAGCGTGTGGTAGCGCCGCATGTCCAGCAGCGGCACCTGGCACACCACCGCATTGAACAGGTCGGGCCGCTGGGTCAGCGCGGCGCCCACCAGCAGGCCGCCATTGCTGCCGCCCATGATGCCGAGGTGGCGCGGCGAGCTGACCTTGCGCTGGATGAGGTCCTTGGCCACCGCGAGGAAATCGTCGAAGGCATGCTGCCGGTGTTCTTTCAGGGCCGCCTGGTGCCAGCGCGGGCCGAATTCGCCGCCGCCGCGGATGTTCGCCAGTACGTACACGCCGCCGCGCTCGAGCCAGCCGGCGCCGATCATGCCGCTGTAGGACGGTTTCAGCGACACCTCAAAGCCGCCGTAGCCATACAGGACGGTCGGATTTTTGCCGTCGAACTTCGCGCGCCGGTCCATGACGACGAAATAGGGGACCATCGTGCCGTCCTTCGACTTCGCCTCGAACTGAGACACCGTGTACGATTTCGCGTCGAACCAGGCCGGCATCGCCTTGAGCTGCTCGCGCGTGTCCGTACCCGCATGGCCAAGATACAGCGTGGTCGGCGTCAGGAAGCTACTCGTTGTCAGGAAGTAGTCGTCCGACTCGATCTCGTCGAGGGCGGCCACGCCCAGGGTGCCGATGCCGGGCGTGACGACTTCGCGGCGCTGCCAGCTGCCCTCTGCGCGGCGCAGTTCGAACAGGCGGTTCTTGACCTTGTCGAGCACGGTGAGCAGCAGGGCGCCGCGGGTCACGGTCACGCCGTCGAGCGAGGTCGTGGCGCTCGGGGTGAACAGGGGCTCGAAGTCGCGCGCGCCTTTCATGAAACGCTCGAAGTCGATGGCCAGCAGGCTGCCTTGCGGCCAGCTGCGACCGGCAACGGACCAATCCGAGCGCAGTTCGATCAGCAGCTGGTCGCGCACCGCATACGCGTTCGCATCGTCGGGCTTCTCGATTTTATGGAGGCGGCCCTCGCGGCGCAGGAACAGTTCGCTGCTGTAGAAGCCGATCTGGCGCGAGACGAATTCGCGCTCGAAGCCGGGCGTCATGTCCTTGCGCGCCGAGGCCGAGAGGTCGGTGGCGCCGGCCTCGTACACGAGCCGCGCGCTTGCCAGCGGCGTGCCGCGCTTCCATTCCTTGACGATGCGCGGATAGCCCGAGCTCGTCATCGACCCGGGGCCGAAGTCGGTGGCGACAAACAGGGTGTCGCGGTCGACCCAGGCCACGCTGCTCTTGGCTTCGGCCAGCGCGAAGCCGTCCTTCACGAAAGCGCCTGCCTCCAGGTCGAATTCGCGCACCACGTCGGCGTCGCCGCCGCCGCGCGAAAGCGAGACCAGGCAGCGCGTGCCGCGCGGCTCCAGGCAGGTGATGCCGGCCCAGACCCAGTTCTCGTTTTCCGCGCGGGCCAGGGCGTCGAGGTCGATCACGGTCTCCCAGCGTGGCGCCGCCTTGCGGTATTCAATCATCGTGGTGCGGCGCCAGATCCCGCGCTCGTGATCGGCGTCGCGCCAGAAGTTGTACAGGTAGTCGCCGTGGCGGCTGGCGTAGGGGATGCGTTCTTTCGCATCGAGGATGGATTGCAGCCGGGCGCGCAGCGCGTCGTGCGCCGGGCCGCCGAGGGCCTTTTCGGAAACGGCGTTGTGTTCGCGTACCCAGGCCAGCGGCTTGTCGCCGCCCACGTCCTCCAGCCACAGATAGGGATCGGTCTTGTCCTGCGCCGCCGCGCCGCCTGCCAATGCCGCCAGTCCCATCACCAGTTTTGCCGCCGTTTTCTGCATCGAAGTCCCCGCTTGCCGGGCGCCCCAATGGCGGCCCGATAGCGTATATTATCAACAACGTTTCCTTGTTGAGAATACATAACACTGAGCATGACACAGCGATGGCCTTGTCGATCACCCGCAGCATAGGCGCAGCCGCCGGCGCGCGCGGCACCACCCGCGTCGTGCTGTGGGGCGCGGGCCTGTGGCTGTCCCTGCTGGTCGGCGCCTTGCTGCACATGGCGGCGACCCGCGCGGTCGAGGAAGAAGCGCTGCGCCGCTTCGAGAACCGGGCCCGCGCCACCCAGGAGCGCCTCGCCGGCGCCATCAAGTCCTACACCGACGCCACCCGCGCCCTGGTCTCGCTGTTCGCCGCCAACGATACGCCGGTCACCCGCCTGCAGTTCCACCGCTACGTCGCCGCGCTCGACCTCAAGACGAATTACCCGGCGATCGACGCCGTCTCCTACACCCGGGTCGTGCTTGACGCCGGGCGCGCCGCCTTCGAGGCCGAGGTGCGCGCCGACCGCAGCCTCGATCCGCGCGGCTACCCGGACTTCAGCATTCGCCCACCCGGACGCCGTCCCGGCTACACGGTGCTGACCTATATCGAGCCGCCGGAGATGATGCTGGACCGCCTCGGCATGGACATCGCCGCCCGGCCGGCGGTGGCCGAGGCGCTGGATCGCGCGCGCGACAGCGGCGGCATCAGCGCCTCGGGCGCGCCGCTGCAGGTGGAGCGCCCGGTGCCGCACCTGGCGCTGAACATGCGCGCTCCCGTGTACCGCGGCGGCGTCACGCCCGCCACCGTGGCCGAACGGCGCGCGGCGTACATCGGCGGCGTCGGCATCGCCTTCTCGGTGCCTGCCCTGGTCGAGCGCGCGCTCGGCGGCCGCGCCGACGATCCGGTGTCGCTGGCGCTGTTCGCGGCGAATGCCGATGCCAGGCCGGCGGCCGGGGCCACATTGGCCGTGCATCCGGCCGACCGCCTGCTGTATGGCGACGGCGCCGTGCGCACCCGCGTCTTCGACGGGGCCGACACTTTTACTACCGTGCTGCCGGTCGATTTCGGCGGCGGCCTGTGGAAGGCGCATTTCAGCGCTCCGAAGGCGGCCCTGTACCTGCCGCTGGACCGGCGCCTGCCGCTGCTGGCGCTGGCCACCGGCTTCGCCGCGACCTTGCTGGTGTATAGCCTGTTCCTGTCGCTGTACTGGTCGCGCCGGGTCGCCATCGAGGGGCGCACCCTGCTCGACACGGTGCTCGACAACATCGACGCCTTCGTGTACATGAAGGACCGCGACCGGCGCTTCCGCTACGTGAACGCGAAGACGGCGCTGATCCTGGGCCGCAGCGCCGAGCGCATCGTCGGCAGGCCCGATGTCGACGTGATGCCGGCCGAGCTGGCCGACGCCGCCTGGCAGCGCGAGCGCGCGGTGTTCGACGGCACCCGCCGCGCCAGCCAGGTCGAGATCAGGCTGGAAGACGGCGTGCGCCAGCTGTGGGAAGTGAAGGTGCCGGTGCGCCTCGATGGCGAGGTTGGCGGCAACATCAGCGGCGTGCTGTGCGTGGCCACCGACGTCACCGAACTGCACCAGTTGAAGGCCGCCGCCGATGCCGCCAACCAGGCGAAAAGCGACTTCCTGTCGAACATGAGCCACGAGATCCGCACGCCGATGAACGCCATCATCGGCATGACCCATCTGGCCCTGAAGTCGGTCCACGAGCCGAAGCTGCGCGGCTACCTGGAAAAGATCTGGCACTCGGGCCAGCACCTGCTCGGGATCATCACCCACATCCTCGATTTCTCGAAGATCGAGGCCGGACGCGTCGAACTCGAGCTGCTCGACTTCCGCCTCGACGCCCTGATGCGCAACATCGACACGCAGCTGGGCGAAACGGCGGCCGCCAAGGGCTTGCGCCTGGCGTTCGACATCGCGCCGGAGCTGGCGCGCCCGCTGCGCGGCGATCCGCTGCGCCTGGAGCAGGTGCTGCTCAATTTCGTCGGCAATGCCATCAAGTTCTCGGAGCAGGGCAGTGTCCAGGTGCGCGCGCGGGCGCTGGGCCCGATCGGGCACGACACCCTGGTGCGTTTCGAAGTCGAGGACCACGGCATCGGCATCGAGCCCGGCGAGATGGCGCAGCTGTTCACGTCCTTCCACCAGGCCGATCCCTCGACCACGCGGCGCTATGGCGGCACGGGACTGGGGCTGGTGATCAGCAAGCAGCTGGCCGAGCTGATGGGCGGCGAAGCCGGGGTCGAGAGCGAGCCGGGACGCGGCAGCACCTTCTGGTTCACGGCGCGCTTGGGGCAGGGTGGCGCCGAGGGCGCACGCGCGGCGCGCAGCGGCGCGCCGGCGCCCGCGCCGAGTACGCCGGCGCGCCGGCTCGACGGGATCGCGGTGCTGCTGGTCGAGGACAACGTCTTCAGCCAGCAGGTCGGGCGCGAGCTGCTGGAAAGCGCCGGCGCGGCGGTGGTGGTCGCGGGTAACGGCAGCGAGGCGCTCGAACAGATGCTGCGGCGGCGCTTCGACTGCGTGCTGATGGACGTGCAGATGCCGGTCATGGACGGCTTCGAGGCCACGCGCCGCATCCGCGCCGATCCGGTCTTGCGCGACACGGTGGTGATCGCGATGACGGCGAATGCCGGTATCGAGGACCAGGCGCGCTGCATGGCGGCTGGCATGGACGAATTCCTTACCAAGCCGGTGGCGCCGGAGCACCTGGCGGCGACGATCGCGCGCGCCATCGAGCGGGCGGGGGCGGGGCGGCAGCCTGGTCCCGCGCAGCCTGCGGCCACACCGCACAAGGCTCAGCCGGCGTCCCAGGCGCCGGCGGCGGCGGCCCTGCTGGATAGCGGCGCGCTCGCCGCGACCTTCGGCAGCGATCCGGACAAGATGCGCAAGTTCGCCTTCATGTTCCTCGACAGCGCGCGCGAAGGCCTGGCCGAAGTCGACATCGCGCTGGCCTCGAGCGACCTGGCGCGCGCGGGATCGGTCGCCCACCGCCTGAAATCCTCGGCGCGGGCCGTGGGCGCGTTCAGCTTCGCCGACCTGTGCGCCGAGCTCGAGCGTGCGGGCGCGGGTCAGAGCAGCTCCCAGGCAAAAGCCCTGAGTGCACGTCTTCGCAGCATCTTTGCGCGGCTCGAGCGCCAGGTCGCAGCCGAACTTGGCGCCCGCGCGACAGACGGCCGCTGAGCGGGGCCGGTCGCGCCCTGCGCCTTCCGCCGGGTCGGCAAAAAGAGTATCCTGTCGGGCTTGAACCGCCCAAACGACCGCACCGCCTCCCAATGTCCTCCACGATCACGCCCGGCTTGCTGATTTTGCACGGCAACCAGATGGAAATGCTGCGCGCCGCCGTCTTCGACTGGCTGCGCGGGCATCCGCTCGGGCCGCTGGAGCAGGAAACCATCCTGGTGCAGTCGAACGGCTTCGCCGAGTGGCTGAAAATCGCGCTGGCCGAGGAGCTCGGGGTCTGCGCCGCGACCCGCGTGGCGCTGCCGGGCCGCTTCCTGTGGGAGGCCTACCGCGCCATGCTGGGACGCGAGCGGGTGCCCGCCCGTTCTCCCTTCGACCGCGATCCGCTGACCTGGCGCCTGATGCGCCTGCTGCCCGCGCTGCTGGACGAACCCGTGTTCGCGCCTTTGAGCCACTTCCTCGGCGACGGCTGCCCGGAACGGCGCCTGCAGCTGGCCGAGCGCCTGGCCGACCTCTACGACCAGTACCAGGTCTACCGCGCCGACTGGCTGACCGACTGGGAAATCGGGCGTGACCAGCTGCGCCGCGCCGGCGGCGACCCGGTACCGCTCGCCCAGGACCAGCGCTGGCAGGCACGCCTGTGGCGCGCCGTGCACGAAAGCGTGCCGCCGATGCAGCGTGGTACCGGGCGCGCCGCGATCCACGAAGTCTTCGTGGCCAAGGTGCTGTCGGGCGACCCGCCCAGCGGGCGCCTGCCGCGCCGCGTGGTGCTGTTCGGGATGTCGGCCCTGCCGTACCAGACCCTGCAGGCGATCGCCGCGCTCTCGCGCCACACGCAGGTGCTGCTGGCGGTGCCGAATCCCTGCCAGTTCTACTGGGGCGACATCATCGAGGGGCGCGAACTCCTGAGGGCCGCCCATAAACGCCAGCCGGCGCGCGGCGGCGTCGACCTGGCCACGCTGCCGATCGAGGAACTGCACGCGCACAGCCATCCGCTGCTGGCGAGCTGGGGCCGCCAGGGGCGCGACTTCGTGCGCATGCTCGACGAATTCGACAACGAAGCAGGGCGTCCGGAAGTCGCCGGCATCGCCAAGCTGCGCGTGGACCTGTTCTCCGACGGCGAGGGCGAGACCCTGCTGCAGCAGGTGCAGGCCGCCGTGCGCGACCTGCTGCCTTTGTCCGAGCATCCGCACCTGCCGCCGCCGATCGAAGACCAGTCGATCGCCTTCCACGTCACGCACAGCACCCAGCGCGAAGTCGAGGTGCTGCACGACCAGCTGCTGTCCTGGTTCGAAGAAGACCCGACGCTGCGTCCGCGCGATATCGTCGTCATGGTGCCGGACATCGACAGCTTCTCGGCCGCGATCCACGCCGTCTTCGACCAGCACAAGCGCAGCGACCCGCGCCACATCCCGTTCGAGATCGGCGACACGCGCGACCGCAGCGTGAATCCCCTGCTGGTGGCGCTGGAGTGGCTGCTGCGCCTGCCGCAGCAGCGCTGCCGCCAGAGCGAGATCCGCGACCTGCTCGACGTGCCGGCGGTCGCCACGCGCTTCGGCCTGCGCGAAGACGATCTGCATACCCTCGGCGCCTGGATCGACGGCGCCGGCGTGCGCTGGGGCCTGGACCGCGAGCACCGCGCCGGCCTGGGCCTGGGCGCGGCGGGCGAACAGAACGCCTGGATTTTCGGCGTGCGGCGCATGCTGCTCGGTTACGCCAGCGGCGCCGGCGCACGCTTCGGCGATATCGAGCCCTACGCCGAAGTCGGCGGGCTCGATGCCGCGCTGGCCGGCTCGCTGGCCCAGTTCGTCGAAAGCCTGCTGGACTGGCGCGCGCGCCTGGCACAGGCGCGCACCCCGGCGGAGTGGGGCGTGCAGGCGCGCGCCCTGCTGGCCGCCTTCTTCGACGGCCGCGAAGAGAACGACCGCATCACCCTGGCCCAGCTGAACGAAGCCCTGAACTGCTGGATGGAGATGACGGAAGCGGGCGGCTTCGACGAGCCGGTGCCGCTCGCCGTGCTGCGCGAAGCCTGGCTCGGCCAGATCGACCAGCCGACCCTGAACCACCAGTTCGTCTCGGGCGGCGTCACCTTCTGCACCCTGATGCCGATGCGCGCCGTGCCCTTCCGCGCGGTCTGCCTCCTCGGCATGAACGACGGCGACTTCCCGCGCCGCTCGCCGCAGAACGATTTCGACCTGCTCGCGCTGCCGGGCATGAGCCGCCCGGGCGACCGCTCGCGCCGCGACGACGACCGCTACCTGATGCTGGAAGCTTTACTCGCCGCGCGCGACCGGCTCTACGTCAGCTGGGTCGGCCGCAACGTGCGCGACAACAGCGAGCAGCCGGCCTCGGTGCTGGTGGCGCAGTTGCGCGACTATCTGCACGCCGGCTGGGACCTGGACCTCGCGGACATCACGACCGAACACGCGCTGCAGCCCTTCAGCCGCCGCTATTTCGAGGAAGGCGGGCTGCTGACCTATGCGCGCGAATGGCGCACCGCGCACGGCGAGAGCGAACGTGCGGAAGACGCAGACGCCTTGCCGCCGTACGAACTGGAACCCGACTTCCGCCTGAAGCTGTCCGAGCTGGCCAGCTTCCTGAAACAGCCCTCGCGCTACTTCTTCCGGCGCCGCCTGGGCGTCATCTTCAACGCGGCCGAAGTGCTGGGCGAGGACGAGGAACCGTTCTCGCTCGACGCGCTTGACCGCTACTTTTTGGAAGACAGTCTGCTCGACGATTCGGGCACGGCCGAGGAACCCGACGAAGTGCGGCAGACCCTGAACGTGCGCGCCGAACGCCTGGCGCGCGAAGGGGTGCTGCCGATCGGCCTGGTCGGCCGCCAGTGGCAGCAGCAGCTGGTCGACGGCCTGGTGCCGGTGCGGCGCGCCTGGCTGGAACTGGGCCGGCGCTTCCCGCAGGCGGCGCCGAAGCTGGCGGTTACGCTGGACCTGGACGGCCTGGTGCTGGAAGACTGGATCGACCGTCTGCGCAGCGACGGCGAGCGCACGGCCTGGCTGATGCAGATCTCCTCCAAAGTGCTGGATAAATCCGGCGCGCCGCGCGGCGATAAATTGATCGATCCCTGGCTGCGCCAGCTCGCGGCCAGCGCCGCCGGCGCTGCGGTGACCGGCTACCTGGTCGCGCGCGACGCGGTGGTCACCATGGCGCCGATCGAACGCGAACTGTCGCTGGCGCAGCTGAAGGAGCTGGCCGAACTGTGGCGCCACAACCTGAACGCGCCGCTGCCGGTCGCGGCCAGGACCGCGCTGGCTTACCTCGCCGAAGGCGACCCGCGCGCGGCCTACGACGGCGGCTACGAGATCGCGGGCGAAGTCGAACGCGAACCCTGTCTCGCGCGCCTGTGGCCGGAGTTCTCGCTGCTGGTCGCGGCCGGTGGCTGGCCGGATCTGGCCGATGCCCTGTACGGAGGCCTGGCAACCTGGCTCCGTCAGCACATCCAGGTGACGCCGCATGCCGGAGGCGAGCAATGAGCCAGCTGCTCGACGCCCTCAGCTTCCCGCTGCACGGCTCGCGCCTGATCGAGGCCAGCGCCGGCACCGGCAAAACCTGGACCATCGCCGCGCTGTATCTGCGCCTGGTGCTGGACCACGGCGGCGCCGACGCGTTCGCCCAGCCGCTGCTGCCGTCGCAGATCCTGGTGATGACGTTTACGCGCGCCGCCACGCGCGAGCTGGCCAACCGGGTGCGCGAACGCCTGGTCGGCGCCGCCGCCTATTTCCGCGGCGAGGGCAAGGAGTCCGATCCTTACCTGGAAGCGCTGGCGAGCAGCTATGACACGGAATCCGAGCGCCAGGTCGCCGCGCATCGCCTGGTGCTCGCGGCGGAGACCATGGACGAGGCGGCGATCTTCACCATCGACGCCTGGTGCCAGCGCATGCTGCGCGAGCACGCCTTCGACAGCGGCAGCCTGTTCGACGAGGAACTGGTCAGCGACGAGCGCGCGCTGTTCGAAGACGCCGCCCACGATTACTGGCGCCAGCACGTGTATCCGCTCGATAGCGGGGCGCTGGCCGCGGTGCTCGGCTGCTGGCGCGACGTCGAGGCGATGAAGGGCGCGGTGCGCGACCTGGTGGGCCGCACGGCCACGCTCGGCATGCCCGATCCGGAACCATTGGTGCAGCTGGTCACGCGCGTGCAGCGCAGCCTGCAGGCGGAGCTGGCCCAACTGAAGGAAGGCTGGTTCGAGCGCGCCAACGAGATGGAACGCTGGATCGCCGGCCACCGCGAGCGCAATCCGAAGGCCTTCAACGGCAGCAAGATGCGCGTCGATTCGGTGCCGAAGTGGTTCGAGGCGCTGCGCACCTGGGCCGGCGACCCGGCACAGGTCTCGCCCGACCTGAACGAGACGGCCTGGAAGCGCCTGAGCCCGCACGGCCTGGAAGACGCCTTCGGCAAGGACTTCCATGCCGTGGTGCCGGAGTGCTTCGGTTGCACGGACGACCTGCGCGAGGCCGTGTCGAAGATCGCGCCGCTCTCGCATGCGCTGCTGCGCCACGCGGCCGGCCACATCGCGCAGCGCATGATGGAACTGAAGGCGCGCAAGCGCCAGTTCGGCTTTGCCGACATGCTGGCGCGCCTGAAGGAAGCGCTGGAAGGCGTCAACGGCGAGGCCCTGCGCCAGCGCATCGTGAACCAGTATCCGGTGGCGCTGATCGACGAATTCCAGGACACTTCTCCCGACCAGTACCGCATCTTCAACCTGCTGTACCGGGTCGAGGACAACGATCCTGCCCAGGGCCTGTTCCTGATCGGCGACCCCAAGCAGTCGATCTACGGTTTCCGCGGTGCCGACATCCACAGCTACCTGGCGGCGCGCCGCGCGACCGAGGGCCGCCACTACCAGCTCGGCACCAACTACCGTTCGACCGCGGCCCTGGTCGATGCGGTGAACCAGCTGTTCCGCCACGCCGAAGGGCATGGCGAGCATCCGGGCCACGCGGCCGGCGCCTTCCGTTTCCGGCGCGGGAACATCAATCCGCTGCCTTTCGAATCGGTGCGCGCGGCCGGGCGCGGCGCGCACCTGGTCGGCGTCGACGGCCCCTACCAGGCGCTGGCGATGTGCACCAGCGCGCAGGAAGAGATGAAGGCCGAGGAGTACCGCAGCTTCTTCGCGAATCACTGCGCCGAGCACATCGTCGCGCTGCTGAACGATCCGCAGGTCGGCTTCGCCGAGCCCGATCCCGAGAACCTGGGCGGACGCTTCAAGCGCCTGCAGCCGGCCGACATCGCGGTGCTGGTGCGCGACCGGCGCGAGGCGGCGGCGATCCGCCAGGCGCTGGCGCGGCGCAAGGTGGCCAGCGTCTACCTCTCCGACAAGGATTCGGTGGTCGAGAGCGAGGAGGCGCAGGACATGCTGCGCTGGCTGTACGCGGTCGCCAGTCCCCTGGACGGCACGCTGGCGCGCGCGGCCCTGGCCACGCGCACGGCCGACCTGCCGCTGGGCGAACTGGCCCGCTTGTCGGGCGACGAAACCGTGTGGGAAGAACGGGTCGAGCAGCTGAAAGCCCTGCACGCGACCTGGCAGCGCCAGGGCGTGCTGGCCATGCTGCGCCGCTTCATCCACGAACTCGGCCTACCGGCGCGCCTGCTGCGCGAACCCGGCGGCGAGCGCCGGCTGACCAATCTGCTGCACCTGGCCGAACTGCTGCAGGAAGCCAGCACCCAGCTCGACGGCGAGCAGGCCCTGATCCGCTGGTTCGCCGAACAGGTCGAGGGCCTGGGCGAAGGCGGCGACGAGCGCGTGCTGCGCCTGGAAAGCGATGCCGAGCTGGTGAAAGTCATCACCGTACACAAGTCGAAGGGCCTGGAATACCCGCTGGTGTATTTGCCCTTTGCCGTCACCGCGCGCAAGACCGACAGGCGCAACCGCAGCTTCTTCGAGTACGTCGACGAGGACGGCGGGCGCCGCATCGATCTCGCCTTGTCGGACGAAGCGCTGCAGGCGGTGGACCGGGCGCGCCTGGAAGAAGACCTGCGCCTGCTGTACGTGGCCCTGACGCGCGCGCGCCACTTCCTGTGGCTGGGCGTGGCGGCGGTGGCGAGCCGCAAGAAGAACGAGAACCTGCTGCACGAATCGGCGCTCGGCTACCTGCTCAGCGGCGGCGAACCGGTGCCGGCGACCGTGCTGCGCGAACGCCTGGCCGGCCTGCGCGGCAATTGCGCCGGCATCGAACTGCACACGCTCGATCCGCTGGACGGCTGCACCATGCTCGACCGGGTCGAGGAGCGGCCCGCGCTGGTGGAGGCGGCGCCCTTCGGGGCCGACTTCGAGCGCAACTGGACGGTCGGCTCCTTCACCTCGATCACGCGCCACACGACGGCGCCGCCGATGCGCGCGGCCGAGGAAACCCTGCTGGAAGACGAGGAGCCGGCGCCGGCGCCGAGGGTCGAGGACGCGCCCTGGCACCGCTTCCCGCGCGGCTCGGTGCCGGGCAACTTCCTGCACGAGCAGCTCGAATGGATGGGGCAGGAAGGCTTCGACCTGATCGACGATCCGAACTTCGACACCCGCCTTGGACAGCGCATCGAGCGCGCCGGCTGGGGCCACCGCATGGAGGATGCGCTGGCCTGGCTGCGCCTGGTCGCGGCGACGCGATTGCCGCCGATCGGCGCCAGCCTGAGCGAACTGTCGAACACGGTGCCGGAGATGGAATTCTGGTTCCCGAGCGAGGGCCTGGACCTGTCCGCGCTCGACCGCCTCTGCCGCCGGCGCCTGCTGGGCAAGGCCGCGCGTCCGACGCTGCCGGAGCGGGAATTGCACGGCATGCTCAAGGGCTTCGCCGACCTCGTGTTCGAACACGAGGGCAAGTACTGGGTGCTCGACTACAAGTCGAACGCGCTCGGGGCCAACGACGCGGCCTACACGAAACGCGCGATGGAAGAGGGCATGGCCGGCCACCGCTACGACATCCAGGGCGCGATCTACATGCTGGCGCTGCACCGCCTGCTCAAGAGCCGGCTCGGCGAGGAGTACGATCCGGCCCGCCAGCTTGGCGGCGCCGTGTTCCTGTTCCTGCGCGGGATCGCCAACACCTCGACGCACGGCTGCTGCCTGCTCGAACCGGACGTCGAACTGCTCGACGGCCTGGACCAGCTGCTGGGGAGGACGGCATGAAGTCCAATGCCATGATGACGTCGCCCGCGGCTTTGTGGGAAGAAGCGGCGCGCCTGGTCGACGCCGGCGAGCTGCGCCGCCTGTCGCTGGCGTTCGCCCGCTTCGTCGACTCGTTAGGACCCGTCGCGCCGCCTGTGCTGCTGGCGGCGCTGGTGCTGTCCGAACTCGAAGGGCATGGCCACAGCTGCCTGCAGATCGCCGACCTGGCCCACGATCCGGCCGGCCTGCTGGGCTGGACGAAGGAGGGGTGGCAGGGGCTGGCCGGGACGGTGGCGCCGCTCCCCAAGAACGCCAGGGCATGGGCCGCGCAGCTGGCCGCCTGCGAGGAAGTGTGGCAGGTCGGGGAATTCGACTTCGGCGCGCCGCTGGTCTTCGACGGCGAGCGCCTCTACCTGCGTCGCTACTGGCGCGACGAGACCCTGGTCGCCAACAGCATCCGCGCGCGCGCCGCGGCGACGCGGCCGGTCGAGTCGCAGGGCGTCCGCAGCTGGCTCGACCTCTTGTTCGCCTCGCAGCGCGCCGAGCAGAAACCGGACTGGCAGAAGCTGGCCTGCGCGGTGGCCCTGCGCGGCTCGGTCGCGATCATCACCGGCGGCCCGGGTACCGGTAAAACCTATACGGTGGCTCGCCTGCTGGCGCTGCTGTTCGCGACCGCGCCGAGTGCGGAGCAGCAGCGCATCGCCCTGGCCGCGCCGACCGGCAAGGCAGCCGCGCGCTTGAAACAGTCGATCGACAAGGCGCTCACCGACCTGGCCGATCGTGTCGGCGACGCGCTGCCGCTGCGCGAACTGACCGGCCGCATGGGCGCCGCGCGTACCCTGCACAGTTTACTGGGCGCGCGTCCCGACAGCCGCGCCTTTGCCCACCATGCCGGCAACCCGCTCGACGTCGATGTCCTGATCGTCGACGAAGCCTCGATGGTGCACCTGGAGATGATGGCCAGCCTGCTCGACGCGCTGCCCCCGGGCGCGACCCTGATCCTGCTGGGCGACAAGGATCAACTGGCCTCGGTGGAGGCGGGCGCCGTGCTGGGCGACCTGTGCCACGACGCCCAGGCCGGCGGCTACAGCCTCGATACGGCTGCCTACGTGCTCGAGGCGAGCGGCGAGGAGCTGCCGCCCGAATACCTGGGCGGCGCCGGGCCGCTGGCCCAGCAGACCGTGATGCTGCGCCATAGCCGCCGTTTCGGCGGTCCGATCGGCCAGTTGGCGCTCAGCGTGAACGCGGGCGATGCGAACGCCGCCGAAGCCGTGCTGCGTGGCGAGAGCGAGGGTGCGCTGGGTTGGATCGACGGCGCCCACCAGCACCAGGTGGTGAGCCTGGCCTTGACCGGCTACCAGCCTTATTTGGAACTGCTGCGTGAAGGACCGTCAGGCGCGCACGAGGACTGGGTACGCGCGGTGCTGCAGCGCTTCGAAGCCTTCCGCATCCTGTGTGCGGTGCGCGAGGGCGAGTGGGGTGTGTCGGGCCTGAACACGGCGATCGAGGCCAGCCTGCAGACGGCCGGCCTGCTGCGCCGCGCCGGCGAGTGGTATGTCGGGCGTCCCGTGATGGTGACCCGCAACGACTACGGCACCCGCGTCTTCAACGGCGACATCGGCCTGACGCTCGCCGATCCGGCCCGTCCCGGTTCGCTGCGCGTCTACTTCCTCGAAGGCGACGAGGTCCGCAGCGTGCTCGCCACGCGCCTGCGCAGCGTCGAGACGGCGTATGCGATGACGGTGCACAAATCGCAGGGCTCGGAGTTCCGCCACACCGTGCTGGTGCTGCCCGAAGACCGCCACGGCATCCTCACGCGCGAGCTGGTTTACACCGGCATCACGCGCGCCAGCGCCCGGTTCACGCTGGTGACGCCGAACGGCTCGGTGCTGGCGGAAGCGGTGGCGCGGAGAACGCACCGGGCGAGTGGCTTGCGGCATCTGATCGAGCGCTAGATCGCTTTGGGTTTCGTAGGGTGGGCACTCCGTGCCCACGCGGTACGGTGCTTGCGCTCCACGGACGAAACCATCGCCCGGACGATTCAATCTTGCCGCACGATGTCATGGTTCGGGTGAGCCAGCGCCGTACCGCGTGGGCACAGAGTGCCCACCCTACAATTCGTAGTACGCGGGCCCCGCCTTTACTCTCCAAGTAACGTAGGGTGGACTCCCGAGTCCACGCGTTACCGAGCTTGCGTTTCGATTGCTCGACCGTTGCACCGCGTGGAGTCGGGAGCGGTTCGCCGCCCGCTCCACCCTACATCGCGTGGCCCACGAGCGTGACCTTACTCTCCGAGCCCCTTGCGGATGAGTTCATCGACGAGCTGGTTCATGTCGACGCCGCGCTCTTTTGCCAGCACCTGCAGCCGCGCCACCAGGTCGCCATTGAGCTTCACGGCAAACGGCACCAGGCCAAGCGCCCGGTCGCGTTCACGCTGTTCGCGCTTGTCGACCGCCGGCGCGGCGCCGCTGCCGAAGGCGGGGCCGCGCGCCATCTGGTTCATGATCTTCTTGGCGTCGCTCTTGGCAAGGTCGGTCTTTTTCATCGTGGGAGGTCCTCATGGAATGTCCCGCATTCTACCGGCCGGGGCACGCAGCTGTCGCGCAGCATATACAGTCCCGTGATACCTGTTCCCTTGTAGTAATGATGAGCCGGATCATAGATATCGAGAACGCTTATGTCGACAATCCGAAACCAAAATTGGATTTATATCTCAACGCCGCGTAAGCTTTCATCATTGAAGAACGCCAACGAATACACAGGAGCCCAGATGACCACGATGACCGCCACCCCGAGCACCACCGCAACGCCAGGCAAGGCCGGCTTCAAGGCCGGCTTCAAGGCCTGGCTGCGCAAGGTCGGCGCCGAGCTGCGCCGCGCCTTCGAGCTCTCGGGCGCCCCGTACGCGGACGGCGCGCTGCCGCCGCTGTAAGCACGCAGCAGATAAACAAAAGCCCCGCAATGCGGGGCTTTTTTATTCACTCGGCCGCCAGACGGCGGCTTGTATCAATTGCGGCGCTTGCGCACCACCACAGCCTTCTTCTTGGTCGGCACGACCTTGGCCTTGGCGCGCACGCCGCCTTTAGACTTGGCGCGCAGGGCAGGCGCGCTGGTCTTGATGCGCGGGGCGCGGGCACTGGCCTTGATCGGGCCGCCCGCGCGCGAAATGCGGGCGACGCGCGCGACGCGGGCAGGCTGCGCTTCGTCGCCGGTCATGAAGCGGCGGATGTTCAGGGCGTCGAGGATACGGGCCGAGGACGCGCCAGCGTTCAGCAGCACCATGGTCGCGTTCTTGCCGCCGGCCTTGATGCTCATGATCAGGCAGCGGCCCGCTTCCTGGATGTAGCCGGTCTTCGACAGGCCGATGTCCCAGCCTTTGGCGCCGACCAGGCGGTTGGTGTTGTGGAACTCGACTTCGCGGCTGTTGATGCTGACCAGGTTCTTGGCGTCGGTGGTGCGGTCGGTGATTTCCTTGTACTGGGAAGCGGCCTGGGCCATCTTGACCAGGTCGGCCGCGGTCGAGCGGTTGTTCGGCGACAGGCCGGTCGGCTCTTCGATCACGGTATGGCTCATGCCGAGGGCGGCGATCTTGCGGCGCACGGCGGCCTTGAATGCCGGCAAGCCGCCCGGATAGGTGCGGCCCAGGGCGGCGGCGGCGCGGTTGTCCGAGGACATCAGGGCCAGCTGCAGCACGTCGCCGCGCGGGATGTTGGCGCCGACCGGCACGCGCGAGCTGCTGTGCTTGAGGGTATCGACGTCGCTGCGGTCGATCTCGATCAGCTCGTTCATATCCTGTTTGGCGTCGAGGATGACCATCGCGGTCATCAGCTTGGTCAGTGAGGCGATCGGCACGACTGCGCCGGCATTCTTTTCCAGCAATACCTTGCCGGTGTCGTCTTCAACCACCAGCACCGATTGCGAACCGAAGGGCACCGCGATTGCGGCAGCAGACGAGATCGACAACAGGACGGCGGCGAACAGTTTTTTCATCATGGGTGTCGGGTAGGTGTCAGGTTGGCCAGGGGAGGGCAGCGCGTAGTATTGCTTCAGGGCACACCAAAGAATGAAGGTTAGCATTCGCATTTCCGCATGTCTATGGCGCACAAGCAAAAACGAGCCCCATCTGTACTATTTCGTGACAAAAAAAGGCCCTGCGTTGTTGCAGGGCCTTTGTGGAGCGACAATTCCGTTGTTTGGATAAATACGGAATGCGGCTTCTGTGTTTACTTCGCCTGGTAGATCTTGTCGAACTCGCCGCCGTCGTCGAAGTGGCGTTTCTGGGCATTACGCCAGCCGCCGAACAGCTCATCGACCGAGAACAGGGTGATCGGCTTGTAGTTGCCGGCGAACTTTTTCATCACCGCTTCGTTACGCACGCGCAGGTAGTGCTTGGCACCGATTTCCTGGCCCGCCGGGGTGTACAGGAAGTTCAGGTAGGCGGTGGCCTGCTTGCGCACATTACGGCGGTCGACGACTTTATCGACCACGGCCACCGGCGATTCGGCCAGGATCGAGACGGTCGGATACACGACTTCGAAGTTGTCGCCGAACTCGGCGCGCACCATGCTCACTTCGTTTTCAAAAGTAACCAGGGCGTCGCCGATCTGGCGCTGGGTGAAGGTGGTGGTCGCCGCGCGGCCGCCGGCGTCCAGGATCGGTACGTTCTTGAAGATCTTGCCGACCAGCTCACGCGCCTGCGCCTCGTTGCCGCCCTTCTTCAGGACCGAGCCCCAGGCCGCGAGATAGGTGTAGCGGCCGTTGCCGGCGGTCTTCGGGTTCGGGATGATGACCTGCACGCCCGGCTTGGCCAGGTCGTCCCAATTCTTGATGCCCTTCGGGTTGCCCTTGCGGACCAGGAATACCATGGTCGAGTAGTAGGGCGCCGCGTTGTTCGGGAACTTCTTGGCCCAGTCCTTGGTCACGAGGCCGCGGTCGGCCAGCATGTCGATGTCGTTGGCCTGGTTCATGGTCACGACCGACGCTTCCAGGCCGTCGGCCACGGCGCGCGCCTGCTTGCTCGAGCCGCCGTGCGACTGCTTGATCGTGACGGTTTCGCCGCTGCTCTTTTTCCAGCTCTCGATGAAGGCCGGGTTGACGTCCTTGTACAATTCGCGCGCCACGTCGTAGGAGACGTTCAGCAGCTCGACGTTCGCGGCGCTTGCCGACATAGGCAGCGCTGCACCGACGGCCAGCGCGAGGATCCAGCGGCGCAGGGAACGGACTTGGGTATGTGGCATATTTTTCTCGCTCTTTCAATACAATGGGAACAGCGTGGATGTTCCATTTATTCGGAGAAAAACGGAAGAACAGAATAGTCATATGCTTAGAAGCGACGCGAGGTATGCATGGCTTCGGCAAGCTCTGCGGCTTTCGGTGTATAGTCCGCACATCGCCGCGCACGTCAAAAAACGTGCAGTAGAGCAAGAGACAACAGTTTTTACGGAATACTGGATAGAAGTTCATGGGTATCGATATTCGCAAAGCAGCCCCCACCGACGCCGCTGCTGCCTGCGCACTGCTGCGCCGTTCGATCGAGGAGGTCTGCGAACCTGACCACCGCGGCCGGCCCGAGGTACTCGACGCCTGGTTGGGCAACAAGACGCCGGCCACCGTCGCCGCCTGGTTCGGCTCCCCCAGCAACCACGCCATCGTCGCCGAGCGCGACGGGGAGCTGCTGGGGCTGGCGCTGCTGACCCAGGCCGGCAAGCTGGCCCTGTGCTATGTCGAGCCGGGCGCCCTGCGCAGCGGCGTCGGCCGTGCCCTGCTGGCCGCTGTCGAGGACCAGGCGCGCGCCTGGGAGATCCGCAAGCTGCACCTGCACAGCCCGGAAAGCTGCGCCAGCTTTTACGAACGCCACGGCTATGCCAACGCCGGCATCGAAAAATCCTGCTTCGGCCTCGAATGCAGCCTGATGTGGAAGAAGCTGGATGCCGATCCGGCCGCTGGTGCCGCCGCCCGCAAGCGTTTCTGCAACTGCAGTGAATAAAACGCTGCTTCCGCTTGCCAGAAACTTAACTCATCCTTAATTGCGGGCATTTAGCAACAAACTACGTCTTTTGTGCAAGATCTCCTTAGGCTATAGTACGGGCTTCGCAAAGATGAGTGCTTTATGTCTTCCCGTAGAGAATTCCTTCAACAAGGCATGCGCCTGTCCGCCCTCGGCGCATTGGCCACGACCGTGGCGCCGACGCTGATTGGCCAGGCCAATGCCGCTCCGCAAGCGGCGCCGGCCGACCTGACGCCGCCTCCCGACCTGTTCGACGCCCAGCTGCTCGACCTCGACTTCTGGGTCAAGCCGCGCACCCTGTCTGTGACGCGTCCGCAAAGCGGCGAGCGCGCCAAGGTGCTGTACTGGAAGGACGGCGAAGTCATCGATTCCGCCTACCAGCAACTGTGCCACCTGCTGCGCGACGTCAACGGCCGCGAGACCGCGCCCATCGATCCCAAGCTGCTCGAAATGCTGTGGGGCACCCAAGCCTTCATCGCCCGCTACGGCATGGAACAGCCGCTCGAGATCCTGTCCGGCTACCGCACGCCGGCCTCGAACGCGCGCCTGCTGGAGCAGGGCATCCCGGCCGCGCGCAAGTCGCTGCACATGTCGGGCAAGGCGGCCGACATCCGCATCGCCAGCCTGAACGAGGAAGTGCTGGGCGGCCTGATTCGCAGCTTCCGCCAGGGCGGCGTCGGCTACTATTACCGCTCCGGTCCGAAGGGCGGCTGGATCCATGCCGATACCGGCCTGAACCGCACCTGGAAAGGTTGATAGGCTTGCGGGCGCCATCATCGCGCCGCTTTTTGCTATCGTAAGATCCACGGAGTCCGATCCCGAATGATCTTGCGAAGGAGAACGCGATGGCAACGATGAACGCACCGATGGATCGCCGCATGGGAACCGAGCGCCGCAGCGCCATGCGCGAAGGCGGCCGCTCGGCCATGTCGGCACTCGATTACCTGGCGATGGCGCTCCTGATCATCGGCGGCCTGAACTGGGCCATGGTCGGCCTGTTTGAGGTCGACATGGTCGCCACCATCTTCGGCCCCGGCAGCCCGGCGGCGCGCCTGGTCTACGTACTGGTCGGCCTGGCCGCGCTGTACTCGATCTACACGACGGCGAAGATGGCCGGGGCGAAGCGCCATCACTAAGCCCTTAGCAAACAAGACCGTGCGCGTCGGACTGATCTCCGACACGCATGGACTCCTGCGTCCGGAAGCACTGGACTTCCTGGCCGGCTGCGACCACATCGTCCACGGTGGCGACATCGGCAACGCCGCCATCCTCGAACGCCTGGCGCAGATCGCGCCGCTCACCGTCGTGCGCGGCAACAACGACCGCGAAGCCTGGGCGCGCGCCATTCCCGTCAGCGCCACGCTGCGCATCGGCACGGTAGCATTGCACGCCATCCACGACCTGAAGGAACTCGACATCGACCCGCTTGCTGCCGGCGTGCGCGTCGTCGTCTCGGGCCACTCGCACAAGCCGGCCTGCATCGAGCGCGACGGTGTCCTCTATATCAATCCCGGCAGCGCAGGGCGGCGCCGCTTCAGCCTGCCGATCTCGGCGGCCGAACTGATCATCGAGGCGGGCGCGCTGCGGCCCCGCATCGTCACGCTCGTGGGACCCGACGCGCGCTGACGCGGCGCCGGAAATGCCGTAGGATAGCTCCTTTGCTTTTGATCTCGCTCAGCACCCGATGACCGCTCCACTCGATACGCCGCCACGCTTCCGTCCCCGTCCCTGGATCCACCTCGAAACCCCGCAGGACGTCGAACTCTGGATCGCCGAGCACGACCAGGCGCTGCAGGAACTGATCAAGCCGCAGGAAACCGGCTACGGCGTCTGCTTCACGCTGGCCGAAGGCGGCAACATCTACATGCAGACCCATGAAGATGCGATCCAGCTCGACGTCGACGACGAGGCGAGCTGGGTGACGCCGCTCATCTCTGCCGCGTCCGGCGTCGAGCCCCCGCGCGGCTCTTACTGGCTGCTGCCGGCCGACAAGCTGATCCAGCTGGTGATCGGCCTGTCGAGCCTGGTCGCCAGTACGACCCTGGTGGTGGGCCACCGCTTCGGTTCGCGCGGCGGCCTGGGCAATGCCGCACGGGCCTACTGAGAAGGCTTTCCCGCCCGGGCCTCGCGCTTTTCGGTTATAAAAGCGATATTCGCTTTTTTAACGGAGAGCAATCTTGAAGCCCACGCCGTCCCTTTCTGATTCACGCCGCCGCGCCGCCCGGCTCGGCGCCATCGTCCTTGCGCTCGGCTGCATGGGGCCGGCAATGGCCGCCGACCTGCTCGACACGGTCAAGGCGCGCGGCACCCTGCGCATCGCGATGGAAGGGACCTATCCTCCGTTTAACTTCAAGGACCCGAAAACGGGCCAGCTGGCCGGCTACGACGTTGAGGTCGCCAAGGCCGTATCCGCCAAGCTGGGCCTGAAGCCCGAATTCGTGAGCACCGAGTGGTCCGCCATCCTGGCGGGCCTCGCCGCCGGCAAGTACGACGTCATCGTCAGCCAGGTCGCCATCACGCCCAAGCGCGAGCAGGCCTTCGATTTCTCCCAGCCCTATACCTATTCGTCGCCGCAACTCATCGTGCGCCGCAACGAGAGCCTGCAGTACAAGACCCTGGCCGACCTCAAGGGCAAGACCCTGGGCGTGGGGCAGGGCAGCGTGTTCGAGCAGCAGGCCAAGGCGGTGCCCGGCATCGTGGTGAAAAGCTATCCGGCCGCGCCCGAGAATTTGCAGGACCTTGCCTTCGGACGGGTCGACGCGGCCCTGAACGACAGCCTGATGGTGGCCTACCTCCTGAAGAACTCGCAGCTGCCGATCAAGGCCGGCGCGCGCGTGGGCGCGGTCGAGCGCATGGGAATTCCTTTCCGCAAGGGCAATCCGAAGTTCAAGGCGGCGGTCGACAGGGCGCTGGCCGAGCTGCAGCGTGACGGCAGCCTGGCGCGCATGTCGACCCGCTGGTTCGGCAGCGATGCTTCGCGGCCGGCGCGCTGAATGGACCTGCCGACTTTGCTGCGCGATGCGGCGCCCACCATGCTGACGGGCGCCGGCTACACGCTGCTGTTCGCGCTGGCGGCCATGGTGGGCGGCCTGGCGATCGGGGTGCCGGTCGCGCTGCTGCGCATCGCGCCCTGGACTTTCCTGCGCTGGCCCGCCACCCTGTACGTGAGCGCGATGCGCGGCACGCCGCTGCTGGTGCAGATCTTCGTCATTTATTATGGCCTGCCCAGCGTCGGCATCGAGTTCACGCCGGTGACGGCCGGGGTGCTGGCCCTGTCCCTGAACAGCGGCGCCTACCTGTCGGAAAGCCTGCGCGGGGCGATCGCCAGCATCGGGCAAGGACAATGGCGCGCCGCCTTCAGCCTCGGCCTCGGCTACGGCCAGACCCTGGCCCACGTGGTGCTGCCGCAGGCGCTGCGGGTGGCGGTGCCGTCGATGAGCAATACCCTCATCAGCCTGATCAAGGACACCTCGCTGGTGTCGGTGATCGCCCTGACGGAACTGATGCTGGCGACGAAAGAGGCGATCGCGACCAGCTTCCAGCCGCTGCCGCTCTACCTGGCGGCGGCCGCGATCTACTGGATACTCAGTCTCGTGTTCGAGCAGCTGCAGCGCGTGGCCGAGCGCCGGCTGAACCGTCCGCACGCCCAGCACCGATAAAGGAAAGACGATGTTCGAAATCAGCCAGCTGCGCTGCTTCGTGGCGGTGGCCGAGGAACTCCACTTCAGCCGCGCGGCCGAGCGCCTCAACATGACCCAGCCGCCGCTCTCGCGCCAGATTCGCCTGCTCGAGCACCACGTCGGCGCGCGCCTGCTCGAGCGCAACAGCCGCGTCGTGCGCCTGACGGCCGCCGGCAAGGCCTTCTTTCCCGAAGCGGCGCGCATCCTGCGCATGGCCGAAGAGGCGACTTTCACCGCCCGCCGCGTGGCCAAGGGCGAGCAGGGCACGCTGGCCATCGGCTTCACGGGCGGCGCCGGCTACAGCCTGCTGCCGGAGGTCGTGCGGCGCCTGCGCGAGCACTCGCCGGGCGTCGTCCTCACGCTCAAGGAACTGGTCAGCACCGAGCAGGTCGAGGGCCTGAACGCGAGCCAGCTCGACCTCGGCCTGCTGCGTCCGCACGCGCTGAACGCCGAGCTCGAATCGGCGCTGCTGGCGACCGAGGCGCTGATGCTGGCGATCCCGAAGGGCGAAGCCGACCGCTGGCCGCTGGCGCCGACCCTGGCCGACCTGCACGGCAAACCCTTCGTCATGTATTCGCCCTACGAGGCGCGGCCCTTCCACCAGATGCTGAGCGAACGCTTCGAACGCGCCGGGATCGTGCCCGACATCGTCGAGCACATCGGGCAGGTGCACACCATGCTGGCGCTGGTCAACGCCGGCATCGGCGCCGCGCTGGTGGCCGAAGGCGCGACGCGCCTGCACTTCGACGGCATCGTCGTGCGCCGCATCGAGACCGAGCCGGTGCGCATGGTCTGCGCCTGGCGCCGCGACAACGACAATCCCATCCTGCAGCTCTTCAAGCGCGACATCCTGCCGACCTTCCACGAGGTTTGAAGCGAACTCATCCATTCAATTCGTGAATCGGACACGTCACAGCTTGGTTTGTTGCTGAATCCTTCCCCCTCTATGATTGTTTTAGTGCAAGAAAGCTGACGCCCACGCGCAGCACCGGCAAAGCGCGGCGTCGACCGCGCCCGGCCTTGCATCCCCACAAAGGAGACCATCATGAAGAAGGCACGTATTCAGCTCGGCCCTCAGTTCGGCCTGTTTGCGCTCGGACTGCTCGGCGCGGCAGCGGCACAGGCACAAACCAACGTCACGATCTACGGCATCATGGACGCAGCCCTCGTCGTCGAGGACGGCGGCACGGCGGGACGCACCACCAAGATCACCAGCGGCGCGGCCTCGGCCTCGCGCATCGGCTTTCGTGGCACCGAAGACCTCGGCAACGGCCTGAGCGCCTTCTTCACGCTGGAAACCGGCGCCAAGATCGATACCGGCACCCTCGACGCCAACAACACGATTTTCAACCGCCAGGCCCTGGTCGGCCTGAAGGGCAAGGCCGGCGCCGTCGCGCTCGGCCGCCAGTACACGCCCTGGCACAATGCGCTGGCCCAGGTCGGCGACCCGTTCAGCACCGGCTATGCCGGCAGCTCGAAGAACGTTTTCGCCGACAATGGCGCGAACGTCCGCAGCAGCAATACGATCACCTACGCCTTCCCGAACGTGAACGGCGCCTGGTTCGAACTGGCCTATGCGCTGGGCGAGGGCGCCAGCAGCGCCGACGGCCGCCAGTACGGCGGCGCCATCGGCTACGCGCGCGGTCCGCTGAACGCACGCCTGGCCTACAACAGCAAGAACGCCGAGACGCCGCAACCGGGCGGACGCCGTGGCCGCAACACCCTGCTGGCCGCCAACTACGACCTCAAATTCATCAAGCTGTACGGCGCCTTCAACGTCGACAAGGGCTTCAACGCGGCGCCACTGGGCAACCCGAACAATCCCTACGGCGGCGTCAGGCCGACCGCTTCGACCGACGGACGCGAAGTGCTGCTCGGCCTGAGCGCACCGGTCCCGGGCGGCACGCTGCTGGCCTCGGTGATGCACAAGGACGACCGCACCGCCTTCAACCAGGACGCCAACGCCTGGGGCGTCGGCTACCTGTATCCGCTGTCGAAGCGTACCAACCTGTACGCGGCCTACGGCCACATCGACAACCGCAACGGCGCCGGCTACACGGTTGCCAACAACACCGAGTCGGGTACCGGCGACACCGGCTACAACCTCGGCATCCGCCACACGTTCTGATCCCGCATCACGATTCCACTTATCGATACAAAGGGTGGATCGATCAGGACAGTGTTTGGTTTGTTCGGCCATCGTGGCACGCCTATGATGGCCTTCACCAGACACCAGACAGTTCAGCCCTGACCGCCGCCCCGGCGGCAGGCATACCGCACCAGGAGACATACGTGGAACAAGCACAGGCCCGGACTACCGCCGCCGGCAACGCCTCGGGCGCCCCAACCATCACTTCGCTGCGCGTCGTGCCGGTCGCCGGCCAGGACAGCATGCTGCTGAACCTCTCCGGCGCCCACGGCGCCTGGTTCACCCGCAACATCGTGATCCTGACCGACAGCGCCGGCAACACCGGCCTGGGCGAAGTGCCGGGCGGCGAAAAAATCCGCCAGACGATCGAGGATGCCCGTTCGCTCGTGGTCGGCAAGACCCTGGGCGAATACAACAATGTCCTCAACACCATGCGCAGCGCCTTCGCCGAACGCGACGCGGGCGGCCGCGGCCAGCAGACCTTCGACCTGCGCGTGGCGATCCACGCCGTCACCGCGGTCGAATCGGCGTTGCTCGATCTGCTCGGCCAGTTCATGAACGTGCCGGTGGCCAGCCTGCTGGGCGAAGGCATGCAGCGCGACGCGGTCGAGATGCTGGGCTACCTTTTTTATGTCGGCGACCGCAAGAAGACGCCGCTGGACTACCGCGCCGAGCCGGACGCCGACAACGCCTGGTTCCGCCTGCGCAACGAGGAAGCGCTGACGCCGGAAGCCATCGTGCGCCTGGCCGAAGCGACCAGGGAGCGCTACGGCTTCAACGATTTCAAATTGAAGGGCGGGGTGCTCAGCGCCGACGCCGAGATGGAAGCCATCGTCGCGCTGCACGAGCGCTTCCCGGAAGCGCGCTGCACGCTCGACCCGAACGGCGGCTGGTTATTAAAAGACGCGATCCGCGTCTGCCGCGACAAGCACGGCGTGCTGGCCTATGCCGAGGACCCGTGCGGCGCCGAGGACGGCTTCTCGGGCCGCGAGGTGATGGCCGAGTTCCGCCGCGCCACCGGCCTTCCGACCGCGACCAACATGATCGCCACCGACTGGCGCCAGATGGCCCACTCGATCCAGCTGCAGTCGGTCGACATCCCGCTGGCCGATCCGCACTTCTGGACCATGCAGGGTTCGGTGCGCGTGGCCCAGCTGTGCCAGATGTTCGGCCTGACGTGGGGCTCGCATTCGAACAACCACTTCGACATCTCGCTGGCCATGTTCACCCACGTCGGCGCCGCCGCACCGGGCAAGGTCACGGCGATCGACACCCACTGGATCTGGCAGGACGGCCAGCGCCTCACGAAAGAACCGATGAAGATCGAGGGCGGCATGATCCGGATTCCGGAAAAGCCGGGCCTGGGCATCGAACTCGACATGGTGGAACTGGAGAAGGCGCACCAGGCCTACCGCAACATGGGCCTGGGCGCGCGCGACGACGCGGCAGCGATGCAGTTCCTGGTGCCGAACTGGAAGTTCGACGCCAAGGGGCCTTGCCTGGTCCGTTGAGCATGTTCATTAAGTCTCGCCGGGCATCCGCCCAAGCGAGACAGCTTGTATCACTTTCAACGCCCTAGACTACAATAATCAGGAGACACGAAATGAATGCAAAGAAGTTGCTGCTCGGTGTGCTGTCGAGCATGGTGCTGATCACTGGCGCACACGCCGCCTACCCGGAGAAGCCGATCACGGCCGTGGTGCCGTTCCCGCCGGGCGGCTCCACCGACGCCATCGCGCGCGCCGTCGGCCAGAAGGTCTCGACCCGCTTCGGCCAGCCCTGGGTCGTCGACAACCGTCCCGGCGCCACCGGTGCGATCGGCGCCGGCCTGGTCAAGCGTGCGCCGGCCGACGGCTACACGGTGATGGTGGCCTCGATCGGCGTGTATGCTGTCAACCAGTTTCTGCAAAAGGGCCTGGCCTATAACCCGCAGCGCGATTTCGACCTGCTGACGGTGGCCGTGCGCGCGCCGAACGTGCTGGTCGCGCGGCCCGATCTCCCTGCGAACAACATCCAGGACTTCGTCGCCTACCTGAAGAAGAACCCGGGCAAGGTCAACTTCGCGTCCTCCGGCAACGGCAGCTCGGACCACCTGACGGCCGAACTGTTCTGGCAGAAGAGCGGCACCAGCGGCCTGCACGTGCCGTATAAGGGCGGCGCGCCGGCGATCACCGACCTGCTGGGCGGCCAGACCGACGTCTCGTTCGTGAACATCAATGCCGCGCTCCCCTACATCAAGAGCGGCAAGCTGAAGGCCCTGGCCGTCACCGGCGAACAGCGCTCCGCCGTCCTGCCCAAGCTGCCGACGCTGGCGGAATCGGGCGTGCCGGGCGTGGAAATCTATTCCTGGCAGGCGATCGCCGCGCCAAAAGGCTTGCCGAAGGACGTCAAGGCGAAGCTGCACGGCGCCATCGTGGCCGCGCTGAACGAACCGGACTTGAAGTCCAAGCTGGTCGAGCAGGGTTTTGAGGTGGTGGCGAATACGCCCGAACAGTTCGACCAGTTCCTGGCCGCCGAACAGGCGCGCTGGAAGAACGTGATCGAAGTGGGCAAGATCACGCTCGACTGAAGACGGCCGCTGGATGAAAAACGGCGCGGGTCTGCGGACCCGCGCCGTTTTTGTTTAGAAGTTGTGGAACACACCCAAGGACAGGGTCCGGGTCTCGATGCCCAGTTGCGGCGCCGTGCTGCCGGCCTCGAAAGGCAGGGCCACGCTGTTCAGGATGATGGTCGAGGCGCCGAAGTTGCGCACCGAACCGGCGCGCGCGTACAGGCCGGTGCGGCGCGACAGGTCGTAGTCGACGCCCAGCATCAGGCCCAGGGCCGAGGATTCGACCGGGCTGCCGGCCGCATTGCGCGCGCCGTCGGTGTCGCGGTGCACCAGCGAGGCGCGCCAGCTGAGGCGGTCCTGGACCAGGATCGCGCCCAGCGTCGAGATCTGTGCTTCGCCGGCGCCGGCGAGTTGCGGCGTGGTGCGCGCGTACGAGGCCGACAGCACGAGCTTGCCCGTGTCGTAGAGGGCGCCGACGGCCGGGATGTCGGTGCGTACCGATTGCGCCGGCTGACCGACATTGACGGTGACCGGGCTGCTCCAGACCTGGGTCATGCTCGCCGCCAGGTAGACGCGGCCATCGGTGAAGGAGAGCACGCCGCCGCGCGTGCCGACCTTCGGCTCGCTCGTGCCGTAAGGGTTGGTGGCGTAGATCGCCTGCGCGCCGAAGCCCATCACGCGTGGGGTGGCGTAGGTCAGCGACTTCGGCACGCGCACGGGGATGGTTGCGGCGCCCGGGCCGAGGTCGGTATTCGCACCGACGCCGCGCGGACCCTGCATGGCGCCGCCGCCGACCCAGGTGTAGACCGAATTGGTCGGCACCAGCACGAAGGGATCGACGAACAGCGGCAGCATCGCATTGATCTGGTTACCGAAGCGCAGCGTGCCGAAGGTGCTCGATTTCAGGCCGACCCAGGATTCGCGGTTGAACAGGGCGCTGCTTTGCTGGGTGCCGGTATCGGCGTTGAAGCCCGCTTCCAGCTTCGCTTCCGCCTTCAGGCCGCCGCCCAGGTCTTCCGACGCGTAGAAACCGAGCTTGGAGGTATAGGCGCCGCCGCTTTGCTGCTGCCAGCGGCCGGCCGCGTGGTCGGTCTTCGTGTGCATCATGCCGAGATCGACGGTGCCGTAGATGCGCACGCTGTCGCCCGTGTTGCCATATTCGGGCAGCTGGGACATGCGGGACATCAGGAAGGACTGGTTCTGGGCCGAAGCGGGGAGAGCGGCGAGGAGGGTGCAGAGCAGGGCGGGGTACAGCGCGGTGGAACGTGGCATCGGTGAGAATTGGTGAGATTGCAAAGCAGGATTATCACATGCGAGTAATCTCATCGGAAGCGCGGAGTTGCCGCAAAACAACGTCTGCTCAAACGCCGTACCGCGTGGAGTCAGGACTCCACCCTACGAATACCAATGAATCGTAGGGGTCATTGAGGCCAATGGCCTCAATGACGGGTTCACCGGAGTCCCGGCTCCACGCGTTTACGTGCGCCAAATAGACCCTAAAAAAACGGGCGCCAGAAGCGCCCGCCAGACTTACATATTCGGATAATTCGGCCCGCCGCCACCCTCCGGCGTCACCCACACGATATTCTGCGTCGGATCCTTGATGTCGCAGGTCTTGCAGTGCACGCAGTTCTGCGCATTGATCTGCAGACGGTCCTGGCCGGCGTCCGTCTTCACGAACTCGTACACGCCCGCCGGGCAATAGCGCTGCTCGGGGCCGGCGTACTTGGCGAGGTTGACGTCGACCGGGATGCTCGGGTTCTTCAGCGTCAGGTGCACCGGCTGGTCTTCGGCGTGGTTGGTGTTCGAGATGAAGACCGAGGACAGGCGATCGAAGGTCAGCTTGCCGTCCGGCTTCGGATACACGATCGGCTTGAACTCCGAGGCCGGGCGCAGGCATTCGTGGTCGGCGTGCTTGTGGCGCAGGGTCCATGGCGCCTTGCCGCGGAAGAGCATCTGGTCGACGCCGGTCATGAAGGTGCCGAGATACAGGCCCTTGCTCATCCACGGCTTGAAGTTGCGCGCGCGGTGCAGTTCCTCGTACAGCCAGGATTTCTCGAAGGCTGCCGGGTAGGCCGTGAGTTCGTCGTGCTGGCGGTTCGCGCCGAGGGCCTCGAAGGCCGCTTCGGCGGCCAGCATGCCGGTCTTGATGGCGCTATGGCTGCCCTTGATGCGCGAGGTGTTCAGGAAGCCGGCGTCGCAGCCGATCAGGGCGCCGCCCGGGAATACGGTCTTCGGCAAGGATTGCAAACCCCCTGCGGTAATCGCGCGCGCACCGTAGGAGATGCGCTTGCCGCCTTCGAAGAAGCCGCGGATCGCCGGGTGCGTTTTGTAGCGCTGGAATTCCTCGTACGGCGACAGGTAGGGGTTCTGGTAGGCGAGACCGACCACGAAGCCGACCGCGACCTGGTTGTTTTCCAGGTGGTAGAGGAAGGAACCGCCGTAGGTGTCCTTGTCCAGCGGCCAGCCGGCCGTGTGGATCACGAGGCCCGGCTTGTGCTTGGCCGGGTCGATCTCCCACAGTTCCTTGATGCCGATGCCGTAGGTCTGCGGATCCTTGCCGCGGTTCAGGTCGTACTTCGCCATCAGCTGCTTGCCGAGGTGGCCGCGCGAGCCTTCGGCGAAGAAGGTGTACTTCGCGTGCAGTTCCATCCCCAGCTGGAAGGCGTCGGTCGGATTGCCTTCGCGGTCCACGCCCATGTTGCCGGTCGCGACACCTTTAACGGAACCATCCTCGTTGTACAGGATCTCCGCCGCCGGGAAGCCGGGGAAGACTTCGACGCCCAGGGCTTCGGCCTGTTGGCCCAGCCAGCGCACGACGTTCGCCAGCGAGATGATGTAGTTGCCGTGGTTGGTCAGCATCTTCGGGACCATGAACGAGGGCGTCGCCGTCGCCTTGGTCTCGGTCAGGAACAGGACGCGGTCTTCGGTCACTTCGGTGTTGAGCGGTGCGCCGAGTTCCTTCCAGTTCGGGAACAATTCGTTCAGGGCGATCGGATCCATGACCGCGCCCGAGAGGATGTGGGCGCCGACTTCGCCGCCTTTTTCCAGGACGCAGACCGAGACTTCCTGGCCTTTTTCAGCCGCCAGCTGCTTCAGGCGGATCGCTGCCGACAGGCCGGCCGGGCCGCCGCCGACGACGACGACGTCGTACTCCATCGCTTCGCGCGGGCCGTATTGTTCGAGGATGTTGGTTGTCTCTGTCATGGTGTTGGTATGGTCAAAAAAATTTAAGCACGAGTGTGCGGGTTTTTCCGCGCGAATGCAATGTCGGGCGCCATTTTAGGCGGAATATTAGGGTCAGTAATCTAATACCGGCGATTTATGACATCATTATGCCTTCGACATCAACCGTGTCGGAGCACAACAGGACAGGAGCGAACGTGGGCATCGAAGTGAATTACGAAGGAAAGATTGCGATGGTCACCGGCGCCTCCAGCGGGCTCGGTGCGCGCTTCGCGAAAGCCCTGGCCGGGGCCGGGGCGCAGGTCGTACTGGCCTCGCGCCGCACCGAACGCCTCAAGGAATTGCGCGCCGAGATCGAGGCCGACGGCGGCGCCGCCCACGTGGTCAACCTGGACGTGACGGACATGGCCAGCATCAAGTCGGCGATCGCCCACGCCGAAACCGAGGCCGGCCCGATCGACATCCTGATCAACAACTCGGGCGTGCAAAGCACCCAGCGCCTGCTCGATGTGACCGAGGACGACTACCAGTACATCATGGACACCAACCTGCGCGGCGCCTTCTTCGTTGCGCAGCAGACCGCCAAGCGTATGATCCAGCGCGCCAAGGGCGACCCGAGAAAACAGCACCGCATCGTCAACATCGCCTCGGTGGCGGGCCTGCGCGTGCTGCCGCAGATCGGCGTCTATTGCATGAGCAAGGCCGGCGTGGTGCAGATGACGAAGGCGATGGCGGTCGAGTGGGGCAAGTACGGGATCAACGTCAATGCCATCTGCCCCGGCTACATCGCCACCGAGATGAACGAGGACTATTTCGAGACCGAACAGGGCCGCAAGCTGATCGACCTGCTGCCGCGCAAGCGTCCCGGCAAGCCGGAAGACCTGGACGGCCTGCTCCTGCTGCTCGCGGCCGACGAGGCCCACTTCATCAATGGCGCCATCATCACGGCGGACGACGGCATGACGGCGCAGTAGTCACGCGCGTCGTAAAATAGCGGAAGTGGCGCCGGAAGCGGCGCCATTTTTTTTAACGTAACGAGTCTGAAGCATGAGCGACAAAAAACTGATCCACACGATGCGCATGGACGTGCGCTGGGGCGACATGGACGCCATGGGCCACGTCAACAACACCGTCTATTTCCGCTACATCGAAACGGCCCGCATCGCCTGGCTCGAACAGATCGGCGCCTTGCCCGATCCGAGCGGCGTCGGCCCGGTGCTGATCAACGCGCGCTGTTCCTTCCTCAAGCAGCTGAAGTATCCGGCCCAGATCGAAGTCACGTCGTACGCGGCCGCGCCGGGGCGCTCGAGCTTCGAGGTCATGCACGAGATCCGCCTCGTTGGCGAGGACGGGCAGGCCGGAGCGCTGCACGCCGAAGGTGCGGCGAAGATCGTGTGGGTGGATTTCGCGGTCGAGAAGTCGGTGCCGCTGCCTGAAGAAGTGCGCGCGCTGTTGCCGGTGCCGCAATAAGGGATACGGTGAACCGCGTGGAGTCAGGACTCCACCCTACGTACACCACGGATCGTAGGGTGGAGTCCTGACTCCACGCGTTACATCGCTAGCGCGCCACCCCCACCAATTTGTGGACCAATTCCGACGAGGTCGATGCCGAAAACTTGCGCATCAGCTTCGCCCGATGCATCTCCACCGTCCGCGGACTCAGATCCGTCTCGCGCGCGATGATCTTGCTGGTCTTGCCCTCCACCAGCAGAGCCGCGATCTCGCGTTCGCGCGGCGTCAGCTCGGCCGTCACCGGGCGCTTCTCGCTCACGTCCTCGAAGGTCCAGACGCCCGCGCCGAGCGGCTCGCTGGCGTTCAGGGCGCGCCCCGTCACGTGGCACCAGAACAGCTCGCCGTCGCCGCGGCGCATGATGCGCTCGTCCGAATAGCGCCCCTTCGCATTCATGATGGGGACGATGCGGTCGCCCGTGCGCAGGAATTCGTCCATGGTCGGATACAGCACGGCGAAGGACTGGCCGTCGAGCTGGTCGCGCTCGTAGCCGAACATGGCGGCCAGCGCCTGGTTCGAGGACTGGATCACGCGATTGACGGAGATGCACATGCCCACCGGCGCATGCTGGAAAATCATCTCGTAATCGATGGTGTAGGATGGATTCGCGGGACGCGTGTCTTGAGGCAGGGCCATGGCCGGTAGTTCTACGGTATTGTGCTTTGAATCGGCCTATTTTATGCTGGCATTCTACTCTGCGGTACATAAACGGCAATTCAGCCAATCTACAAAAGGGACGGGTATGAACAAAGTGTATCCTGACGCGGCATCGGCACTGGCCGGCGTCGTTCAAGACGGCCAGACGATCGCCGTCGGCGGCTTCGGCCTGTGCGGCATTCCGGAAGCGCTGATCGCGGCGCTGCGCGACTCCGGCGTGAAGCAATTGACCGCGATTTCCAACAACGCGGGCGTGGACGGCTTCGGCCTCGGCCAGCTGCTGGAAACGCGCCAGATCAAGAAGATGATCGCCTCGTATGTCGGCGAAAACAAGGAATTCGCACGCCAGTTCCTGGCCGGCGAACTCGAGCTCGAATTCACGCCCCAGGGCACGCTGGCCGAGAAGCTGCGCGCCGGCGGCGCCGGCATCCCGGCCTTCTTCACCAAGACCGGCTACGGCACCATCGTTGCCGACGGCAAGGAAACCCGCGAATTCGACGGCGAACAGTACGTCATGGAACGCTCGCTCGTGCCCGACGTCTCGCTGGTAAAAGCCTGGAAGGCCGACAAGGCCGGCAACCTGGTGTTCCGCAAGACCGCGCGCAACTTCAACCCGAACGTCGCCACCGCCGGTAAAGTCTGCATCGTCGAAGTCGAAGAGCTGGTCGAGATCGGCGAGATCGATCCGGACCAGGTGCACACCGCGAGCATCTTCGTGCACCGCATCGTCCACAATCCAACGCCGGAAAAGCGCATCGAACAGCGCACCGTGCGCGCGGCCAACTAATATCGACCGGAGACAGAACATGGCATGGACTCGTGATGAAATGGCCGCGCGCGCGGCGAAGGAACTGCAGGACGGTTTCTATGTGAACCTGGGCATCGGCCTGCCGACCCTGGTCGCCAACTATGTGCCGCAGGACATCGAAGTCTTCCTGCAATCGGAAAACGGCCTGCTCGGCATCGGCCCGTTCCCGACCGACGACGCGGTCGACGCCGACCTGATCAACGCCGGCAAGCAAACCGTGACCGCGCTGCCGGGCGCCGCCTACTTCAGCTCGGCCGATTCCTTCGGCATGATCCGCGGCGGCAAGATCAACCTCGCCATCCTGGGCGCGATGCAGGTCTCCGAGCGCGGCGACCTGGCCAACTGGATGATCCCGGGCAAAATGGTGAAGGGCATGGGCGGCGCGATGGATCTGGTCGCCGGCGTCAAGCGCGTGGTCGTCGTGATGGAACACGTCGCCACCGCCAAGGACGGCTCGACCAGCCACAAGATCCTCAAGAAATGCGACCTGCCGCTGACCGGCGTCGGCGTGGTGGACCGCATCATCACGGACCTCGGTGTGATCGATGTGACCGACAGCGGCCTGAAGCTGGTGGAACTGGCGCCGGGCGTGACGAAGGAGCAAGTTGTGGAAGCCACTGCTGCCGAGCTGGACGTGTCGGCGGTCTGACTCAGGCGACCAGGCTTGCAGTAGTCAAAAAAGCCCGGCGTGTGCCGGGCTTTTTGTTTTTATCGGCCGACCAATCTTTTCCTTGATCAAAAGCCCAGGTCCATACCGAGCCTCTTGGCAAGGAAAAAGGTCCCGTACACCAAGACCACGAGCAATAGCACGAAGGCTACAGCCACCTTGGCGCTCGCGCGCAGCACGGCTCGACGCTCCTTCTCCTTTCCCTTCTTCCCCTGGTCATAATGCCACTTGATGGCAAAGAACATCCCCGTGCCCAGCACGAGAAACTTGAACGTCACGGCGACGATAGGGAACCATTCCATGATTTGCTTTGCCGATACAGATGAGAGAGGAGAAAACGTCAGCGGCCTCCATGCATGGATGGTGTTGCTACCCGTTTTGAGGCATTCTACTCAAAAGCAAAATCCATACATTGAGACAAAATGTCCCAGTTGAAAACCATACAAGATGAGGATCTGCCAAGCTGGCTGCCGCGCCTGGCCGCGCACAAAGGGCCGCGTTTCCTGCAGATTGCGGATGCCTTGCAGGCGGCGGTGGCGGACGGATTCCTGAGACCGGGCGACCGTCTTCCTCCGCAGCGCCAGCTGGCGGCGCAGCTGGAGGTCGACCTGACGACGGTCACGCGCGCCTACGACGAAGCCAGGCGCCGCAACTTGCTGGAGGGCCGCGGCGCGCGCGGCACCTACGTCGCGGCGCCGAAGGTCGAGTTGACGGCGGTCCTCGACCTGAGCATGAACACGCCGCCACCGCCGGACGGCGTGGACTTCGACGACATGCTGAAACAGGGTCTGTCGCAAGTACTGATGAGGGCGGATAACGCATCGCTGATGACCTACCACCTTGGCGGAGGCAGCGACGCCGACCGCAAGGCCGGCGCCAGGTGGCTGGAACCGATGTTCGGGCAGCTGGATGCCGGGCAACTGGTCGTCTGTCCGGGCGCGCAGGCGGCGATCGCCGCATTGATCCTGGCGCTGACGGCGCCTGGCGACGTTATCCTCGCCGAGCCGGCGACCTATCCGGGCCTGCGCGCCGCGGCGGCCCAGTTCGGCCGGCAGGTCCTTGCGGTGGAAGCGGACAGGCATGGGATGCTGCCCGAGAAGCTCGAGGAAGCCTGCCGCCGGCACAAGCCCGGGCTGGTCTACCTCAATCCGACCCTGCAGAACCCGACCGCGGTCACCGTGCCGGAACGCCGGCGCAAGGAGCTCGCCGCCATCGCCCAGCGCTGCAATGTACGCATTGTCGAGGACGATCCCTACTGGCTCCTTGCCGATGCCCCGCCGCCGCCGATTGCCGCGCTTGCCCCGGACCAGGTGCTCTACATCTCGACCCTGTCGAAATGCCTGACGCCCGGATTGCGCGTCGCCTTCGTGCTCGTGCGCGACCCGCAGGAACGCGAACGCTTCCTGGCCGCGCTCAGGTCGTTTGCGCTGATGGCCGCTCCGCTGACGGCCGCCCTGGCCACGCAGTGGATCCTCGACGGTTCGGCCGACGGCTTACTGGCGGGCGTCTGCAAGGAGGCGCGCCTGCGCCACCGGATGGCGCGCGATATCCTGGCGGGACGCTACAGCGGCGCGGGAGACGGCTTGCATGTCTGGCTGGAGTTGCCGGCGTACTGGCACTCCGCGCAGCTGGCGCGTGCAGCCGACAACGAGGGCATCGCCGTCACGCCGGCGGAGGCATTCGCAACCGGCGGCGCATTCGTGAATGCAATCCGGATCTCCCTGGGCAGCATCCAGGACCGTGGACGCCTGCAGGCGGGGCTTCAGCGGCTGTCCGACCTGCTCGCGCGGCGGCCCGAGCCGTTCAGTGCTGCCGTGGTTTGACTATCGAGGAAACACTGTGCTTCATCCCGACACGACTTCAGCCGTCCCATTCGATAACGCAAGCCACGTGCGATGGATTCGCGTCGAGCGCATCCTGGCCGGCCTCACCATCCTCGACGGCCTGCTCGGCCTTGCCGTCTGGATGCTTGCCGGCAGTGCGAGCGGCGCATTGGCGCTGCTCTCGCTGCTGGCCTTGTTTGCCGGAATAAATGCCTGGCGCGGGCGGCCAGCCGGGCACCTTGCCGCGCTGGCCTTCTATGGCCTGCAGCTCGCCACCTACCACGCATTCGATTCCAGCTTCGCTTACCGTGTGCGCGGCGGGCTGAACCTGGGGGCCGTCGTCTACCTGCCGAACGCCGTGCTGGTGCTCAACCTCTTTGCGATCGGGATGTTCGCTGCATGCGCGGCACTTCTGTGGTGGCGTGTGCGCGGTGCAGGACAAGCTAGAGCACGTACCAGTAAATCGTGACGTAGTGCGCGGCGCTTCCCGCCAGCACGAACAGATGCCAGATTCCGTGCGCATGCCGTAGCCGCGCATCGAGCACATAAAAGACGATCCCGACCGTGTAGGCGATGCCGCCGCCCAGCAGCCAGGCGAAGCCGTCCGCGCCGAGTCCCTCGTGCAGCGGCCCGATCATGGTCGCCGCCGACCAGCCCATCGCCAGGTAGAGCAGCAGCGACAGCACCCGCGCGCCGGAGTGCGGCCGGGCTTCCTGCAGGATGCCGACGATGGCCAGTCCCCAGACGACGCCAAGCAGGATCCAGGCTTCGCTGCCGTCCAGCATCAGCATGCAGAAGGGCGTGTAGCTGCCGGCGATCAGCAGGTAGATGCTGAGGTGGTCGAAACGCTGCAGCAATTGCTTCAGCTGGCCGCTGGCGCCGTGGTAGGCGGTCGAGCAGGCATACATCAGGACCAGCGAGACGGCGTAGACGGCGGTGCTGAACAGGCCCAGGTGCCCGTTGGCGTAGAAGGCGCGCCCGAGCAGGGGAATGCTGGCGCCGAAGGCCAGCACGGCACCGCCGAAATGGGTGAGGGTGTTGAGCTTTTCGCCGTCTTGCATGGGGCCCCCGCTGACCGGTGCGCGACGATCGGCCGTCGCATCTCGATTCTAGCGCGGGCGCGCCGGCGCACACTGCCGGGAACGGAAGCATGTGCGCCGCTGTTGCTTTTCAGCCCAGGGACCAGACGTACTGGACCGGCACCCAGGCGCGCACCGGCTGGCCGCCGGCGGTGCCGGGCGTGAAGCGGCACTTGGCGATTGCGACCCGCGCCGCCTCGTCGAGCGAGCGGTCGCCGCTCGACTTCAGGACCAGGGCGTCGGCGACGCTGCCGTCGGTGTCGACCAGGAAACGCAGGGTCACGGTGCCTTCGGCGCGTTTCGCCAGCGCCTCGGGCGTGTACTCGGGCTTGGCGCAGGAAGCGAACTGGGCAATCGGCTTGGTGCTGAGCGCTTCCTGCCGCGGGGCGGCGCCCCGCGTCGCGGTCTGCGCGCAGCCGGCGATGCAGGCCGCCGCCATGGCCAGGACCGGAAGCGCGGCCTTCCAGCTCGTTGCCTGTGTTTCGGGACGTAGCAATCGTTTGATGCGTGACATGAGATCTCCTCCGTTGGCCGCCTGGGCCAGGTCGTGGGTTGCGAACTGGAGACGTTCCAGTTCGGACAGCGCAAGGGCCAGACGCCGCGGTTCGCCGAGCTGCCTTGCTGCGATATCGTCCGCAATCTGCTCGCGCTCGACACGGATGCGGTGCGAGAGCCACCAGACCACGGGGTGGTAGAACAAAATCGTTTCGATGACGCGCTGCGCCAGGTTGACCAGGTAGTCGCAGCGGCGCACATGGGCCAGCTCGTGGGCCAGCAGGGCTTCCAGCAGCTGCGGCGGCATGCCGGTCAGCAAAGACGCCGGCACCAGTACCACCGGGCGCCACCAGCCGGCCGTGACCGGGCTGGCCAGCGAGTCGACCACGCGCAGGCGGACGGCGCGGGTGATGCCGAAGCCGGCCGCCATGCCGGCCAGCCGCGCATTCCAGTGTGGATCGGTGCGGCGGCCCTGCGCGGCCCGTCTCACCCAGACCAGGCCCAGGGCCAGGCGCAGGCCGAGCGCGCCGGCACAGGCCGCCCAGCCCGCCACCAGCCACGTCAGGTGAGCTTGCAGGAAGCCGCGCCAGCCGCCGCCGGCAAGGCCGTCGCCGCCGGCCAGCACCTGGGCCAGCACGGGCGTGCCGCTTGCGCCCGATGCGCCGCCATGCAGGCGCGCGATCAGTTCCGCCATCGGCCAGAGCAGGCACAGCAGCAGGGCGAGGCAGAGCGTCAGGTAGCGCGTTTCGGGACGCGCGCGGCGCAGGCCGATCAGCGCCACCGAGGCTTCCAGCCCGACCAGGGCCGCCTGCCAGACCGAATCGAGCAGGGTGGCGCCGACGTGGCCGATCAGTTCGGCGCCCGTCATTTGTCGTCCTCCTTCAGCAGCTTCTCGATCTCGGCGCGCTCCTTCTTCGAGATGCCGCTTTTCAGGGCCGCCAGCACCAGCGCCTTGGCGGAGCCGGCAAAGGCGCGCTGCATCAGGTCGCGGATCAGGTTGGTCTGCAGCGAATCCTGGGGCTGGGCCGGCGCATACACGTGCGAGCGTTCGCTCTCGTCGCGGATCAGGAGGCCCTTGGTGTGCATGATCTGCATCAGGCGCAGCACGGTGGCATAGGTCACGTCCGGACGCGTTGCCTGCATCGCTTCGTGTACCTGGCGCGCGGTCGCGGAGCCGAGCGGCCACAGCACCTGCAAAAGGTCGAGTTCGGCCGCGGTGGGCTTGGGTGTGTCGGCAGATGCGCTCATGGCGGTTCCTCGTCGATGCAGGGTGATTGAATCTAGATTATCTTGTCTAGAAAGGATTGTCTAGGTTATTTTCCAACCGTGCGGCCTCGCGCCGAAATAAATAGACAAGATTGTCTATATCAGCCTATTCTTTCTGTTCAATAACATCGACAGGAGACTTCATGCTGAAACAGCTCGCCCTCGCAGCCGCCCTGGCGGCCCCCGTCGCGGCCCAGGCTTCGCCTCTGCCGACTTACCCCTTCGTGCACGTGAGCGCGGAAGCCACGCGCTACACGACGCCGAACATCGGCACCATCGATTTCCTGGTCAGTGCGGTCGAGGGTGAGCCGGGACAGGCGCAGGCGACGATCGAGACGCGCATGGCCGAGGTGCGGGCTTTGCTGCAGGAACAGGGCGTGCCGCTGGAAGACCTGGAAACGCGCGACGTGCGCCGCGAGCCGGGCAGCAACAAGGCCGCCGAGGCGACGCCGCAGGAGTTGCGGGTCAGCGTGCACCTGATCGTGCGCGACCTGTCGAAGTGGCGCGCCGTGGTGGCGCCGCTGCTCGACAAGCCGAACCTGAGCGGCTTCGCCACCTCCTTCGACCTGACCGAGCGCGACGCCTTCGAAGCCGAGCTGATGGCCGACGCCCTGCGCGAAGCACGCCGCCGCGCCGAGATCATCGCCAAGGGAGCGCGCCGCAAGCTCGGCGCCGTCACGGGCGTGACGCCGGGCGGCGTGAAAAACCTGGGCGCCGCGATGGGCGTGGTGCGCACCGACTTCAGCTACCAGCGTTCGCGCCCAGGCAACGTGGGCGCACGCGATTTCCTGTCGGTCGATGCCCTGAAGCTGATGCAGCCGGTGGATGTGGTGTTCAAGCTGGAGTGATCACTTCTTCTCGATCTTGCCGTGCACCTCGTTCACCATCATCAGCGCCGCCGAGCCGTAGAACTTGTGGTACTCGGCGACCATCTCGCCGTTGATGATGACGGGGTCGGTCGCGACCCAGGTTTTCGCGGCCTCGATGTCGGGCGTGTTGAAGACGAAGATGCCGCGGCGGCCTTCCTTGCCGTCGAGCGGGCCGGCCAGCACCAGTTTCTTTTCGCCGGCGAGCTTGCCCATGTTGGCGAAGTGGCCCTCGAACATCTTCGTGCGGGCCTCGCCGGCCGGCATCTTGTTGGGGCCGGTTTTCAGGATGACCAGCACGTATTGGCGCATGCCGCGTTCGTCGGCGCCCAGGGATTTGGCCAGTTCGGCGTCGTAGCTTGGTGCGGTTTGGGCCGCGGCGGCTAGTGGTAAAGCGAGCAGGGCGGCGAGGGCGAGGGTGGACAGGCGCATCGTGGGGTCTCCGTGTTGGTGTGGCGCGGAGCGTAGCACGGCGCTAAAAGACGGGCAACGATTAGACGTAGGGTGGAGTCCCGACTCCACGCGTTTTCAAAGTATGCGTTCCGGCGAAAAAAAACCGCGCCGAAGCGCGGTTTTCATCGGGAAGGAAGCAATCAGGCAGCTTCGCGGATCGGGGCAGCATGCTTCGCATGCTCTTCCACAAAATGCCCCGACAGCACCGCCTCCATGCGTTCCTTGTCCAGCTCGTTCTCCCACTTCGACACCACCACCGAGGCCACGCCGTTGCCGACGAAGTTGGTCAGTGCGCGGCATTCGCTCATGAAGCGGTCGATGCCGAGGATCAGGGCCATGCCGGCGACCGGGATGGTCGGCACCACGGCTAGCGTCGCAGCCAGGGTGATGAAGCCGGCGCCGGTGATGCCCGAGGCGCCCTTCGAGGTCAGCATCGCCACGGCGAGGATGGTCAGTTCCTGCATCAGGGTCAGTTCCGTGTTGGTTGCCTGGGCAACGAACAGGGCAGCCATGGTCATGTAGATGTTGGTGCCGTCCAGGTTGAACGAGTAGCCGGTCGGGACCACCAGGCCCACCACCGACTTCGAGCAGCCGAGCTTTTCCAGCTTGCGCATCAGGGCCGGCAGGGCCGATTCCGAGGAGCTGGTGCCGAGCACGATCAGCAGTTCTTCCTTGATGTAGCTGATGAACTTGAAGATCGAGAAGCCGGTCAGCTTGGCGATGGTGCCGAGCACGACGACGACGAACAGGCCGCAGGTCAGGTAGAAGGAACCCATCAGCTTGGCCAGCGGGATCAGCGAGGCCAGGCCGTATTTGCCGATGGTGAAGGCCATCGCGCCGAAGGCGCCGATCGGTGCGACCTTCATGACGATGTTCACCACGCCGAAGATGACGTGCGAGAAGTCTTCGATGATCTTCGTCGTTGCACGGCCGCGTTCGCCGAGCATGGACAGGGCCACGCCGAACAGGATCGCGATCAGCAGCACCTGCAGGATGTCGCCCTTGGCGAAGGCATCCACGAAGGTGTTCGGGATGATGTTCATCAGGAAGTCGACCGTGCTCTGGTGCTGGGCCTTTTCCGTGTACTGGGCGATCGCCTTGGTGTCGAGGTGCGCCACATCCACGTTGAAGCCGGCGCCCGGCTTGGCGACGTTGGCGACGATCAGGCCGATGACGAGGGCGAAGGTCGACACGACTTCGAAGTAGAGCAGGGCCTTGCCGCCGACGCGGCCGACTTTCTTCATGTCCTGCATGCCGGCGATACCGGCCACGACGGTGCAGAAGATGACGGGGGCGATGATCATCTTGATCAGCTTGATGAAGCCGTCTCCCAAAGGCTTCATCTTGGTGCCGAGCTCGGGGTAGAAGACGCCGAGCAACACGCCGAGCACGATGGCGAACAGCACCTGGACGTACAGGATTTTATAGAAAGGCTTTTTCATGACAAGGCTTCATGAGATTGATGGTGTTGCCATCATCACGAATTCTCACTGTAGTCGCTATTGTGGAAATCCCCAACCCCATGAATGCCGGTCATGCGCTTGCGTGATATGCGCAACGCGACGCTAGCTTGTGTTTTTATCGCGCATATTGCTGTCGTGAATGACGTAGGGTGGGCGCCCCGAGCCCACGCCGGTCGGATCATTGCCGGCGAAAGACCTTGCCGCCCTTCATCACGAATGCGACCTTGCGCAGCGCCGTGATGTCGGCCGTCGGATCGCCCTCGACCGCCACCACGTCGGCCAGCGCGCCCGGCACCAGCTGGCCCAGCTGCTTGTCCTTGCCGAGGATGCCGGCCGCGACGACGGTGGCCGAGCGCAGTGCTTCCGTCGGCGTCATCCCGAGGCGCACCATCCACTCGAGTTCGCGCGCATTGGTGCCGTGGGTGAAGACGCCGACGTCGCTGCCGTTGCCGATCACGACGCCGACCTTGCGCGCCAACGCAAACGCGCGCGCCGCTTCCTGCATGGCGGGAGTGGGCGCGCCGCCGCGCACGTGCTTTTGAAAATACTCGCCGATCGCTTCCGGCGCGGTGAGCGTCGGCACGTAGGCCGTGCCGCGTTCCTTCATCAGGCGGAAGGTCGCCTCCGAGGCGCCGTAGCCGTGCTCGATGGTGTCGGCGCCGGCCAGGGTCGCCAGGCGGATCGCCGCGTCGGTGCTGGCGTGCACCGCGACCTTGCGGCCGGTGACGTGGCTCGCTTCCACCATCGCCTTCAGCTCGTCCAGCGTGAAGGTCGGGCGGCTCGTGCCGTCGACGCCGGTACGGTAGTCGCCGTAGATCTTGATCCAGTCGGCGCCGCGCGCGCTCTGCTCGCGCACCGCCTTCACCGCCTCGTCGACGCCGGTCGCCGGCTGGGCGCCGTAGGGAATCTCCATGTCGGGCCGGTAGCTGCGCTCGGCCGGGCCGTAGCTGTAGCTGGCGACGATGGCTTTTGTCGCGATCAGGAGACGCGGACCCGGCACCACGCCCTGTTCGATGGCGCGCTTGATGCCGACGTCGGCATAGTTCGCGCCTTCGGTGCCGAGGTCGCGCAGGGTCGTGAAGCCGGCCTGCAGCGTGTCGGCGGCGTGCTTGCCGGCGAGGAGGGTGCGGTACTCGACCTGCTCCTTGATCACCTGGTCGTCCCACGTGGTTTCGTTATACGGGTGCAGCAGCACGTGCGAGTGCAGGTCGATCAAGCCCGGGATCAGGGTCTTGCCGGGCAGGGAAACGCGCTCGGCGTCGGCCGGGGCATCGATGCTGCCGCTTGGTCCCACTGCCTTGACCTGCCCATCGACCACCAGCACCGCCCAGCCGGCGTGCGGCTTGCCTTCGCCGGTCCAGACGCGGTCCGCGCTCAGGAGCAGGCTGCGCGGGTCGGCCGCGTGGGCGGAGGCGATGGCGGTAAAGGACAGCAAAGCGAGTGTGCGGCTCCAGGTCGGCATGGCGGCTTCCGTTCAGTTGTGAAGCCGCCATCATAGCGGAGCCTGCCGGGCCCGGGTACGGTATGCTGGCGGCCGGATTCACACACGGAGAACACATGGAAGAGATCGGCGCCTTGCTGAAGGAAGCGCTGACCCTGCACCAGGCGGGCCACCTGACGGATGCCGCCGCACGCTACCGGCAGGTGCTGGCGCAGGCGCCGCGTCAGTTCGACGCGCTGCACCTGCTCGGCGTCGTGTACCGCCAGCAGGGCGATGCGCAGGAAGCGGTGCGCCTGATTTCGGATGCGCTGGCCCTCAACCCGGCGCAGGCGACGGCGCACTGCAACCTGGGCGCGGCCTTGCAGGACCTCGGCCGCAGCGGCGAGGCGCTCGCCAGCCACGACACGGCCGTGCAGCTGAACCCCGGCTATGCACTCGCCTGGAACAATCGCGGCAACGCATTGCGGGCGCTGGGCCGCCTGCCGGAAGCGGTGGACAGCTACGAGCAGGCGCTGCGCCTGCGCCCCTCCTATCCGGAAGCCTGGTGCAACCGCGCGATCGCGCTGCTCGATCTGGGCCAGCCGGAAGCGGCACTCGAGAGCGCCGAGCGCGCGCTGCACCAGAAGCGGCCCTACGCGCAGGCGGCCTGCGTGCGCGCGAACGCCCTGTTCGGGCTGCGCGCTTTCGACGCCGCTTTGCGGGCGTATGACGAAGCGATCGCCAGTGACGCCCGCGCACCCGAGGCCCATGCCGGACGCGGCCTGGCGCTGATGAAGCTGGAGCGGCCGGGCGAGGCCTTGTCCAGCTTCGACGCGGCGCTGGCTATGCGGCCGCAGCACGCGCAGGGCTACCGGCAACGGGGCGACGCGCTGCTGGCGCTGGGCCGGCGCGAGGACGCGATCGACGCCTACCTGCACGCACGCGCGCTCGCGCTGGATGCGGGCGCCAATACGGGCGAACTCGATTTCGTCCTTGGCGCGCTCGGCGCGGGCACGGCGCCGGGCCAGGCGCCGGAGGCCTACGTGAAAGCCCTGTTCGACCAGTACGCCGGGCACTTCGACCGCCATCTCACCGAGGTGCTGGGCTACCGCACGCCGGCCCTGATCGAGGCTGCGCTGGCACGCCACGTCGGCGTCGATCTCATGGCCGTGGACCTAGGCTGCGGCACCGGCCTGTGCGCGCCCTTCCTGCGTCCGCGTTCGCAGCGCCTGGCCGGGGTCGACCTGTCCGAGCGCATGCTGGACCAGGCCCGTGCGGCCGGGCTGTACGACGAACTGGTGTGCGCCGACATCGGAACGTATCTGGAGCAGCATGCGCAGGTCTTCGACCTGGCCGTCGCCGCCGACGTGCTGGTCTATTTCGGCGAGCTCGATACCTTGTTCGGCCAGGTGCGCGCGGCGCTGCGGCCAGGCGGCGTGTTCTGCTTCTCGACCGAGGCGCTGGACGATGGTGAGTTCGCGCTGCTGCCATCGCAGCGCTACGCCCACAGCCTGGCCTACCTCGAGCGCCTCGCGACGCGGCACGGTTTTACGGTTCTCGAAGCGGAGCGTGCCATGGTGCGCCGCGAGCACGGCGCCGATATCGACGGCCACCTGCTGGTGCTGCGCGCCGCCTGATCAACGTGGAGCGGGCCGCGTCTTCACCGCCAGGCACAATGCGCCGGTGAGCAGGGCCAGGACGACGTGCATGCCGTAGAGCGGCATGAAATCCGACCGCGTCAGCTGCGCGTGCCCGACCAGCAGCACCGTGACGGCCACGCCCAGCACTGCGCCCAGCTGGCGCGTGGCCTGGTTGACCGCGCTGCCGACCGCGTACTGCGCCTGCGGCAGGCCCGCCACCGCGGCGCCCGACAGCGAGGGCAGCACCATGCCGACGCCGATCCCGCTCAGGAACAGGCCCGGCAGCCAGTGCGTCGCGTAGGCCGGCTCCGTACCCGGCACCAGCAGCAGCCACAGGCCGCTGGCGGCGTACACCAGCGAACCGATAACGAGGATCGGACGGTGGCCCGTACGCGCCGCGATGCGGCCGGCGACGATCGCCGTCGGCACCACCATCAATGGCCCCGGCGTCACCGCAATGCCGGCCAGCGGCAGGCTGAAATGCCAGATCCGCGTCATGTAGGAAAAGAAGGCGAAGAACATCATCGCAAACGCCGCGCCGAACACCAGGGTCGCCAGGTTGACGGCGCTGTAGGTCCGGTTCGCGAACAGGGCCAGGTCGACCAGCGGCGCCGCGCTGGTGCGCGCCCAGGCGATGAAAGCGGCGAAGGCAATGGCGCTGGTGGCGCTGAGTGCGCCCAGTTCCAGGCGGCTCCAGCGCGGCGAGTCGAGCTGGGTGATCGCCATCGCGATCGCGCCGACGGCCACGATCAGCAGCAGCATGCCGACGACATCGATGCGCGCCTTCCTGCCTTCGATGCGCGCCTCGCGCAAGCGCAGCGCGCCGAAGTACAGCGACACGGCGCCCAGCGGCAGGTTGATGTAGAAGGCCCACTGCCAGCCCAGGTGCTCGACGATGCTCGTGCCCAGGCTCGGGCCGATGGCCGCGGCCAGGCCGCCGACCGCGCCCCACAGGCTGACCGCCACCGCGCGCTTCTCCTTCGGAAAGGCGTCGAGGATGATCGAGAGCGAGGCAGGCGTGAGCAGGGCCGCGCCCAGCGCCTGCACCACGCGCGCCGCGATCAGCAGCGGCACGCTGTCGGCCATGCCGCAGGCGGCCGACGCGGCCAGGAACAAGGTGACGCCGGACAGGAACACGCGCTTCCTGCCGTGGGCGTCGGCCAGGCCGCCGGCGGGCACCAGCATGGTGGCGTAGACGACCGTGTAAGCGTTCAGCACCCAGGACAAATCGGCCGGCGTGGCGGCGGGGAAGGCGGCGCTCAGGGCGCCGAAGGCCGCGAACAGCACCGTGCTGTCGATCGAGACCAGGAACACGGCGATGCAGGCGATCCAGAAGGTCGGCCAGGGCGAGGCATGCACGCGCGGTGCGGCATCGACGCTGGGGGCAAGGGTAGGCGTGGTCATGGAGGCTCCCGATCAGCGTGCGAAATCGATGTAGATGCCCGGCTCCTTCGAGAGGCCGCGCTTGATCTGCTGCGTGAACTCGTCGATCGCCACTTCGCTGTCGCCGTTTTCCAGCGCCGCAAAAGCGCGCTCGACGACGAATGCGGGCGAGAGCTTGGGCACTTCCAGCCCGTTGGTCAGGTCGGTGTCGATGAAACCGACGTGCAGCCCGAGCACCTGCGTGTCCTGCGCGCGCAGTTCGTTGCGCAGGCCGTTGGTCGCGCTCCAGGCGGCCGCTTTCGAGACCGCGTAGGCCGCCAGGATCGGGGAACTCAGCCAGCTGCCCACCGACAGCACGTTGAGCAGGGCGCCGCCGCCGTTCGCTTTCAGGACGGGCGCGAAGGCCTGGCTGACGCGCAGCAGGCCGTAGACGTTGGTCTCCATCATGCGCGCGGTGGCGGCGATGCTGTCCTCCTCCAGCAAGCCTTTGACGCTCGCGATGCCCGCATTATTTACGACCAGGGTAACGTCGCCGCAGTCGCTTGCTGCCGCTGCGACCTGCGAGGGATTCGTGACATCGAGCGCGATCGGCACCAGGCCGGGCAAGGTAATCGTGTTGGGATCGCGCGCGGCGCCGTAGACCTTGCGCGCGCCATGGGCGAGGGCGTGGCGGGCAAACGCGAGGCCAAGGCCGCGGTTGGCGCCGGTGATGAAGACGGTGGCGTTCTGGAGTTTCATGGTGTGTCCTTTCAGGTTTTGGGGAATATGATGACCATCATATTTTGTGCTCAAAAAAAGCCGCAGGCGGACTGCGGCCGGTGTTCAGTGTGCGTCGTACTGGGCGATGAGCGCGTCGCGCGTGGCTGGCAGCAGTGCCCGGCCTTCTGCGCCGAGCGCACGCGCCATCTGCAGGGCGCCGACCAGGCTGCTCGCAAGCAGGAAGGCGCGCTCCGGTGCTGCGTCGGCGGGGAGGGCGGCGCGGGCGCGTTCGACCAGGGCGGCCACGCGGCGCCGCGAGACCTCCAGCAATTCCTCGTTCTGGCGCGGCATTTCCGAACCGAGCGCCGCAACCACGCAGCCGCGCTCGGTGCTGCCGACATGCAGGTCGGCGAGGTAGGCCTCGACCAGCGCGCGCACCGGGCCGGCGCCGGCTTCCTGCAGTTTGGCGATGCGGCGCGTGAGGGAGGCGGCGCTGTCGGCGGCCGCATGCTCGATGGCGGCGGCCAGCAGGGCGTCGCGCGACTTGAAGTGGGCGTAGAAGCCGCCGTGGGTCAGGCCGGCTTCCTTCATGACCTCGGCCACGCCGACCCCGGCATAGCCCTGGCGGCGCAGGGCGCGGCCTGCGGCATCGAGGATGCGCGCATGCGATTGCTCGCGGCGGCTCTGCTTGGTGTCGGCGTTCATGGCGTCAGGCCCGATATATGATGGACTTCATATTATGTCCATCATATTTCAGAGTCAAGCTGTTTTTTTGACATTCCATGCCGCAATTTCCGCGTTCCGTCCGATGTCGGTTGAGCTGAGATTTGCGCTCCCCTACATTGTTCCGCTCAATCAACGCTCTGGAGGAAATCCGATGGTGAATCGTTTGCCCGGCCGCCTGGCCGCCGCCTGTCTCGTGCCGCTGCTCGCGCTCGCGTTGCCATGCAGGGCCCAGGTCGATCTCACCAATCTCGACCGCGACATGGCGGGGCCGCGCGCGCAGGTAGCGGTGCTCGGCACGGTGCACCTGCGCGAGATGCCGGACAGCTTCGACCCGGCTTCGCTCGACAAGCTGATCGACAAGCTCGCGGCCTTCAAGCCCGGCATCGTCACCATCGAGAACGAGAACGGCGAAGAGTGCGACCTGGCCGCGCGCCACGCCGCGAAATACGGCGCCGACTATTGCCCTTCGGTGGAGGCGGCGCGCAAGGCGACGGGACTCGATGCGGCGGCGGCGATGCGGGAGGCGAACAGGCTGCTGAAAACCTGGCCCGCGCAGCCCACGCCCGCACAGCGGCGCCATCTCGCCGCCTTGTTCCTGGCTTCCTACGACCGCGCCTCGGCCTACGTGCAGTGGCTGCAGCTGCCCGCCAGCGAGCGCCGCGCCGGCGACGGCCTCGACGCCGCCCTGGTCGAACAGCTCGGCAAGCTGGCCGTGCGCAAGGACGAGACCATCATGATCGCCGCGCGCCTGGCTGCGCGCCTGGGTCTCGCGCGCGTGCATGCGGTGGACAACCATACGGGCGACCTGATCGAGGTCCCGGACATCAAGGCCTTCGTGCGCTCGATCGAAGCGGCGTGGGCCTCCGGCGGCGCCACCTTCGAGGAATTCAAGAAGCGCGAGAAAGCGCTCGGCGTGGCGCCCGACCTGGTGCCGCTCTACCGCGCCATCAACGATCCGCAGGCCCTGCGCGCCCTGGCCGAGGCGAACATCGTTCCTTCCATGCGCGCGCAATCGAAGGAAGGCTATCCGCAGATCTGGGTCGGCGGCTGGGAGATCCGCAACCTGCGCATGGTCGCCAACATCCGCGAGACCTTCCGCGAGCAGCCGGGCGCGCGCGTGCTGACCATCGTCGGCGCCTCGCACAAACCCTGGTTCGACAGCTGGCTGGGGCAGCTGCAGGGCGTCGACATCGTCGATGTGCAAGGGGTGCTGGAATAGGCTTCACGGATGACTTCGAAAAAACCGAAGTCATCCATCGAAAATTGTATGTTTTTCGGAAGCAATGTCGTCGTTAGAATTCTTGCATTAGATTTTTGTCAATCAAGGAGCGAGTGCAATGAACGAGATACTGGCGTCGATCATGTCTGGCCTGGCTGGTGTGTTCGATGGGAACATGGGCTGGGCCATCCTGGTGCTGGCCCTGGCGGTGCGGCTGGCCCTGCTGCCGCTGACCCTGCGCCTGGCGCGCCGCATGCGCGCCAACCAGAAGATCGTCGCGTCGCTCGAACCCCAGGTCGCCGAGATCCGCAAGCGCCTGGCCGACAAGCCGGCCGAGATGTTCGCGGCCATCTCGAACCTGTACAAGCAAAACGGCGCGTCGATGTTCGACCGCTCCAGCCTGATGGGCGCGCTGCTGCAGCTGCCGGTCTTCGGACTGCTGTACAAGGCGATCAGCAATGCCAGCCTCGGCGCCGGTCCCTTCCTGTGGATGCGCAGCCTGGCCACGCCCGATGCGGCGCTCACCGGCATCGTGCTGGCGCTGACGGCGCTGTCGGCGTACTACATGCCATCGGCCGCGCCGGACAAGGCGATGGTCATGATGCTGGTGCAGGTGGTGGTCACCGCCTTCATCCTGTGGAAGCTGTCGGCCGGTCTCGGTTTGTACTGGGCGGCGTCGAGTTTTGTCAGCGGCCTGCAGGCCTGCGTGCTGCGCTTCGACGAACGCCGTTTCAAGGCCTTGAAGTCATGAAGCCGGTCAGCTCGGCCGCGATCCGCTCGGCCAGCTGATGGATGTGGAAGCCGTCGACGAAGCCGTGGTGGGCCTGCACCGAGAACGGCAGCTGCAGGCGGCCGTTCGGCGCGTCCCTGAAACGGCCCCAGGCCAGCGAAGGAATGTCGGGTGATTTGATGCTGGCTATCGGATGCTGGATCGAGGTGAAGTCGAGCCAGGGAATGCAGGTGACGAAGACCTGGTCCTTGCACTGGCGCGGAGAGAGGGCGGCATACTGATTGTTCAGCGCCGTCATCGCGCAGGCTTGCTCGCGCGCCTTGATGCCGCGTTCGCAGAACGTGCGCAGGTCGTCGGACCAGTCGAACAGGGCGAAGTTCAGGTCATTGTGCTGGTTGACGACCGTGAACGAAGGCATCAGGCGCTCGATGGCGATGACCTCGCCCTCGAACACGCGGTAGCGGAAGTTCTCGATCGCCAGCGTCGAACGCAGCACGGCGCACAGCAGCACGTGGAAGGGCGGCAGGCCGTGCTGCTTGCACCAGGGGCGGTAGTCGGGCAGGTCGAGGGTGAAGCAGAGGTTGACCGCCGGGCTGTCCATGCGGTCGAAGAGCTCGAAGCGGTCGCGCCGCTTTTCAAAATTTTGCATGGGGTTTGATGTTGTAGGGTGGGCTCCGCCCACGCGGTATCACCGGTAATTCAGCCGCGCATTGACCGCAAGCCGTCGGGTGCGCACCGACACGAAAGACCGCGTGGACAGAGTCCACCCTACGTATAGATAACGCCCGCCGCGTAATCAAAGCGGGCAGTTGAGCTTATTGCGCGGCCCAGCCGCCGTCCATGTTCCACGCCACGCCACGCACCTGGCTACCCGCCGGCGAGCAGAAGAACACCGCCAGCGCCCCCAGCTCGTCCGGCGTCACGAACTCGCCCGACGGCTGCTTCTCCGCCAGCAGCGCGCGGCGCGCCTCGTCGTTCGACAGGTTTTCGCGCGCGGCGCGGTCGTCGACCTGTTTCTGGACCAGCGGGGTCAGCACCCAGCCCGGGCAGATCGCGTTGCAGGTGACGCCCGTCTGCGCCGTCTCCAGCGCGGTGACCTTGGTGAAGCCGACCAGGCCGTGCTTGGCCGCGACATAGGCCGACTTCTGCGCCGAACCCACCAGGCCGTGCACCGAGGCCAGGTTGATGATGCGGCCCCAACCCTTCTGCTTCATGCCGGGCAGGGCCAGGCGCGTGGTGTGGAAGGCCGAGGTCAGGTTGATGGCGATGATCGCGTCCCACTTCTCGACCGGGAAGTCCTCGACCGCGGCGACGTGCTGGATGCCGGCGTTGTTGACGAGGATGTCGACGCCGCCAAACTTCTCCTGGGCGAAGGCCATCATCGCCTCGATCTGCTCTGGCCTGGACATGTCGGCGTTGTGGTAGGCGGTCTGCACGCCGAACTCCTGGCCGATGTCGGTGTAGAGCTTTTCGATCTGCTGGGCGTCGCCGAAGCCGTTGAAGACGATGTTGGCGCCCTGGCCGGCCAGCGAGCGCGCGATGCCCAGGCCGATGCCCGAGGTCGAGCCGGTGACGAGGGCGGTTTTACCACTGAGCATGTTGGATTTCATTGTTTCCTCTGAAGGGTGGGTGAGCGGGGGTGTTCTGCAGAATTGGTAGAATTCTAATCGCTTGGGCGGTTAAAATGTCGGCCGACCCTTAACGGCCTATCAATATTGTCAGCGGGAGCAGGAATGGAAGCGAGATTGAAAAGCGTGCAGTGCAGCTCGCCCGCCGGCCTGCACCGGATCGCGTACAAGGAATGGGGCGACCCGGGCAACCCGCGCGTGCTGGTCTGCGTGCACGGCGTCACGCGCGTCTCCGACGATTTCGACGCGCTGGCCCAGGCCCTGTGTGGCGAATACCGCGTCGTCTGCCCCGACGTCGCCGGACGCGGGCGTTCGGACCGGCTGGCCGATCCGAACCTGTACGCGCTGCCGCAGTACGTGGCCGACATGGTGACCCTCATTGCCCGCGTCACCGCCAACGGCGACGGCAGCGTGCACTGGTTCGGCACCTCGATGGGCGGCTTGATCGGCATGGTGCTGGCATCCTTGCCCGGCACCCCGATCACGCGCCTGCTGCTGAACGATATCGGCCCGGCCCTCGATGGCAGCGCCCTGAACCGCATCGCCGACTACATCGGCCAGGACCTGCGCTTTCCCGACTACGAAAGCGGCGCGCGCTTCGTGCGCGAGGTCTCGGCCTCCTTCGGGCCGCACAGCGACGAGGAATGGGACAAGCTGGCGCGCGACGTCCTGCGCCGCCAGCCCGACGGGCAATGGGTGCGCCACTACGACCTGGCGCTGGCCCAGCCCTTCAAGAAAATGGGCGTCGAGCGCGCCAGGCAGGACGAGGCGGTGCTGTGGCGCTGCTGGGACGCGATTGCATGCCCCACGCTGCTGGTGCGCGGCGAACTCTCCGACCTGCTGTCGCACGCTGTCGCGCAGGAGATGACGACGCGCGGGCCGAAGCCGCGCCTGGTCGAACTGGCCGGCGTCGGCCATGCGCCGACCTTCGTGCACGCGGACCAGATCGCGATCGCACGCGAATTTTTAACGGGTGCCAAGGCATCCTGAACACGAAAGAGAACATGGAAATCAAACGACTCCACGTAGGCAAGCGCCTCTCCGAAACCGCCATCCACAACGGCACCGTCTACCTGGCCGGCCAGATCGCCGAAGACACCACCCAGGACATCGAAGGCCAGACCCGCGAAGTGCTGGGCCACGTCGACCGCCTGCTGCAGGAAGCGGGCAGCGACAAGACCTGCATCCTCATGTGCCAGATCTACATCGCCGACATGGCCCATTTCGCCGGCATGAACGCGGTCTACGACGAGTGGGTCGCTCCGGGCCACACGCCGCCGCGCGCCACCGTCGAAGCGAAGCTTGCCAATCCGGCCTGCCTGGTGGAGATCGTGATCACCGCGGCACTGCGCTGATTTTCGATGGTTTCCACCGCCGCACTCGGCGACGCCACCACACAGCTGATCCAGGGCCTGAGCCCTGAAGAATGCGTGCGCGTGCAGGACGCGCTCGACTACGCCTCGGTCGCCTATGGCGAGCGCGCCTGCTCGTCCGGCCAGAACGCCTTCGAGTTCTCGCTGGGCGTGGCCGGCACACTGGCTTATTTGCGCAGCGACGTCGAGACGCGCATCGCCGGCCTGCTGTTCGAGCTGGTGCTGTTCGAGCCGCCGCTGGTGGAGACGCTCGAGCGCCTGTTCGGCCCCGAAGTGGCCAGCCTGGTGCGCGGCGTGCAGCAGCTGATTCGCCTGCGCGACCTGACGGTCGGCCAGCAGGCGGTCGGGCGCGGCAAGAACGCGGCCCAGCAGGCGGGGGCGCAGGTGGAAACCCTGCGCAAGATGCTGCTCGCGATGGCGACCGACATGCGCGTGGTGCTGATCCGCCTGTCGTCCTGCGTCACGACGCTGCGCTGGTTCGCCGAACAGAAACGCTTCGACGAACTGACGCACGACTACGGGCGCGAGGTGATGGACCTGTACGCGCCGCTCGCGAACCGGCTCGGCATCTGGCAGCTGAAGTGGGAGCTGGAAGACCTGGCCTTCCGCTTCCTGCAGCCGGAGACCTATAAGCGCATCGCCAAGATGCTCGAAGAAAAACGGATGGCGCGCGAAGGTTTCGTCGCGTCCTCCATCGAGCGCCTGCAGCGCGAGCTGCATGCGGCCGGCATCAAGGCCGAAGTGAGCGGGCGGCCGAAGCACATCTACAGCATCTACAACAAGATGCGCGGCAAGGACCTCGATTTCTCCTCGCTCTACGACGTGCGCGCCTTCCGCGTGATCGTCCAGGACGAGAAGACCTGCTACACGGTGCTGGGCCTGGTGCACAACATCTGGACCCCGATCCCGGCCGAATTCGACGACTACATCGCGCGCCCCAAGGGCAACGGCTACCGCTCGCTGCACACGGTCGTCACGGCCGAAGACGGGCGCCCGCTGGAAGTACAGATCCGCACCCAGGAAATGCACAACTTCGCCGAGTACGGCGTGGCCGCGCACTGGCGCTACAAGGAAGAGGGCGGCTCGAACTTCAAGAGCCAGAAGTACGACGAGAAGATCGCCTGGCTGCGCCAGCTGCTGGCCTGGAAGAGCGACGTCACCGACCATTCCGATGCCGTGGCGCCGGAAGAAGACCAGAAGGAATGGGTCGAAAAGCTGAAGGCCACCACGCTGGACGACCGCATTTTCGTGCTGACGCCGCAGGCGCGCGTGCTGGAACTGCCGGTGGGCGCGACGCCGATCGACTTCGCCTACCACCTGCACAGCGAGGTCGGCCACCGCTGCCGCGGCGCCAAGATCGACGGCGTGATGGTGCCCTTGAATACCCCCCTGAAAAACGGCCAGACCTGCGAGATCATCACGGCCAAAGGCCCGGCCGGCAGCCAGGGGCCGTCGCGCGACTGGCTCAGTCCCGGCTACACGGTCAGCAGCCGCACGCGCTCGAAGATCCGCGCCTGGTTCCATGCGATGGAACTGGCCGAGACCCTGGCCTCGGGCCGGGCGCTGGTCGAAAAGTCCCTGCAGCGCGAGGGCAAGACGGCGGTCAACCTGGAAGCGCTGGCGCATAAACTCGGCTTTGCCAAGGTCGACGACCTGTTTGTCGCCGTCGGCAAGGAGAAGTTCAGCCTGCGCCACGTGGAAGCGGCGCTGCACGAAACCGTGGAAGCGCCGCCGCCGGACGACACGGCGGTCGTCAACAAGAGCCGCGCCTCCAGCGTGGAACAGGGCGCCAAGTCGGGCGTGCTGGTGGTCGGTACCGAAGGCCTGATGACGATGCTGGCCAGGTGCTGCAAGCCCGCGCCGCCGGACCCGATCGTCGGTTTCGTCACGCGCGGGAAGGGCGTGTCGATTCACCGGCTCTCGTGCAAAAACTTCGCCGAGATGCGGTCGAAGGCGCCGGAGCGCGTGATCCAGACGGAATGGGGCAAGGGCGTGACCGAGACCGTGTACCCGGTCGACATCTTCATCCTCGCCGCCGACCGTCAGGGGCTGTTGCGCGACATTTCGGACGCGTTCTTGCGCGAGAAGATCAACGTCATCGGCGTTAACACGCAGTCGACCAAGGGGCAGGCGCGCATGGTGTTCACGGCGGAGATCGGGGCGACGGCGCAGTTGCAGAAGGCCTTGAGCGCCATTGCCGAAGTCGGTGGCGTCCAAGAGGCACGCAGGTCGTAGGGTGGAGTCCCGACTCCACGCGGTGCACGGCTCGCCTCGCGCGAATGGTCGACATGACTCGGAACGCCCGCGTTGCGGATTGATCGATGCTGAACCGATGTGCCGGCGCCGTAACGCGTGGACTCGGGAGTCCACCCTACGAGCGCTGGCCGATCGCCCGTTCGGTAACGTGATACAAACTGCGATGTCTGCTCATCAAAACCGTATCATATAACCATGCGCCGCTCCCTCCACCTCGCCGCCCGCCCCAGCCTCTGGGGCCTCGCCTTCGCGCGCTACCTGCGCAGCTGGTGGTACATGTTCTTCCTCGGCGCCGTCGCCATCGTCACCGCACTCTCGCCCTCGACCTACAACCGGACGAACCGCCTGGTGACCGCGCGCTACATCCATGCCAGCAGCTGGCAGGTGCTGCCCTGGTTCACGCTGCTCTCGGCCCTGATCAGCCTCGTCATCATCCGCATCGTGCTGGTCACCGCCCTGAGCTACGGCCTGTCGCGCTACGCGCTGGAGATGGTGGTGCGGGTGCTGGTGCTGGAACTGATCCCGCTGTCGGCGGCGCTGTTCGCGGCCCTGCGCGCCGGCATGGCCTTCGACGCCAGCGCCCTGGGCCTGGCGCGCGCCGGCCTGCCGACCGCAGAAGTGAATGCCGAAGCCCTGCGCCGCCTGCGGCGCGACCTGGTGCCGCAGCTGTTCGCGAACGCCGTCTCGGTCCTGAGCCTGGCGATGGTGAGTTCGACCATCGTGCTGGTGCTGGCCTACCTGAACGTCTACGGCCTCTCGCCCTGGGGCCTGCCCGATTACACGCGCACGGTGGGCCGGGTATTCGAGCCGGTCGTCGCGATCGGCTTCGTGCTCAAGACCGTGCTGTTCGGCCTGGCAGTGGCCGTGATCCCGACCGCCGCCATCCTCGAACTGCAGCGCTATCCGCGCCGCCTGGCGTCGAGCGTGCAACCCGGCGCGCTGCGCCTGCTGTTCGTGCTGCTGCTGATCGAAGGCGCCTCGCTTGCCCTCAAATACATCTAAGAACCCATGATCGAACCGACCCACGACGAACCTGCCCATGTCGAAACCAAGGCGATGATCCTGCTGGCGGCGGTGGCCGCCCTGATCATCGCGTTTGTCCTGTACGTGATGTACGCGCGCGGCGTGTTCGAGGCGACACAGAAGCTGGTGCTGACGACCGAGAATTCCGAGGGCGTCATTCCCGGCATGGACATGACTTTCGCCGGCTTCCCGATCGGACGCGTGCGCCTGGTCGACCTGGCCAAGGATGGCAAGGTGCAGATCGTGATCGACGTCTCGAAGTCGGACGCCAAGTGGCTGCGCGCGTCCTCCGTCTTCACGCTGGAGCGCAGCGTGGTCGGCGAGACGCGCCTGCGCGCCTTCACCGGCGTGCTCGACGACGCGCCGCTGCCGGACGGCGCGGTGCGCCCGGTGCTGCGCGGCGACGTCACGGCCGAAATTCCCGGCCTGGTGGCGACGGCGCGCTCGCTGCTGAACAACCTGGAAGGCATGACGGCCGAAGGCGGCAGCGTCGCGGGCAGCCTGGAGAATGTGCAGACTTTGACCGGGCGCCTGTCCGGCAAGTACGGCCTCCTGAGCGGCGCGCTGGGCGACGACGAGGCGAAGAAGTTCGTGCAGACCCTGGCGCGCCTCGATACCCTGCTGGCCAAGACCGACCAGCGCCTGTACGGCAAGAAGGGAATCGCCGACGACGCCCAGGCGGCCGTGGTCGAACTGCAGGGCGTGCTGGCCGATGCGCGCGGCACGCTGAAGAAAGTGGACGCCGTGCTGGTCGAGGCCCAGGCCGTGGGCGCGAATGCGCGCGTGGCGACCGAGGACCTGGGCGCGCTGCGCGGCGAGGTCGACGCCAGCCTGCGCAAGGTGAACCGCCTGGTCGACCAGCTCAACCGCAAGTGGCCGTTCGCCGGCAAGAACGAGGAGATCAAGCTGCCATGAGAATCGCAATGTTGACGATTGCGCTGGTGCTGGCCGGCTGCGCCAGCAAGCCCGCACCGCCGAGCTGGCAGCCGAATGCCAAGGATGCACTGGACGGCTTCACCGACGACTACCTGCGCGGGAACACGGCTGCGGCCAACGCGGAATTCGCGCGGGCGCGGCGCGAGACGACGAGTACCGGCCGGCCCGATCTGGTGGCGCAGGTGGAACTGGTGCGCTGCGCGGCGCTGGCGGCGTCGCTCGAATTCGACGAGTGTCCGGGGTTTGCTTCCTTGGCGGCGGATGCGACGGCGCAGCAGCGGGCGTACGCGGCTTACCTGGCCGGACGCTGGGAAGGGATCGATGTGGCGGCGCTGCCGGAGCAGCATCGGGCGGTGGTCGGCACCGGCTCGCTGACGACGGTGGCCGATCCGCTGTCGAAGCTGGTCGCGGCGGGTGCCTTGTTCAAGGCAGGGCGCATCAAGCCGGCCGACATCGAGGCGGCGACCGAGACGGCGTCAACACAAGGGTGGCGGCGGCCTTTGCTGATGTGGCTGGGTGTGCAGCAGAAGCGGGCGGAAGCGGCGGGTGATGCAGCGGTGGCCGAGCAGATCAAGCGCCGGATCGCCTTGGCGTCCGGGGCCAGGTAAGCAGGCGGTGAACGCGTGGGCGGGAGTACCGCCCACCTTACGTGTGCTTATACCCGTAAGGTGGGCGGCTCTGCCGCCCACGCGTCCAGCCAGCCTATGAATCCTCGCTACGCCGTCTTCTGCGGCCGCAAGGCCCACGGCAAGGCATTATGAATCGCCGTCGCCGCGATCGCCGCCTGCCCAGCCGCCACCGCGATCTGGTTCAGCCCGCGCACCACATCCCCGATCGCATACAACCCCGGCACGCTGGTCCGCTGGTGATCGTCCGCCACGATCTTGTCGCACTCCGCCGTCTCCACGCCCAGCTTTGCCGCCAGCCCGGAGCGCGCCGATTCCCCCAGCATCGGATAGAACACATCGAACTCGCGGCTCTCGCCGTCCGCCGTATTCAGCACCGGCTTCATGTCCGCACTCATGCTCACGCCCAATAAAGGCGACTCGATGTAGCGCACGCCGGCGGCTTCGATCTGGCGCCGCTCGTCCTCGTTCAGCATCGATTCCTCGCCGCGGTCGAACAGCGTCACGTGCGCGCTGAAGGAGCGCATGAAGAGGGCGTGGCCGACCGGGTTGGTTTCGTTGGTGACGACGGCGATGCGCCGGTCCATGACGTCGTAGCCGTCGCACACCGGGCACAGGCGTACGGCGCCGCAGGCCACGGCTTCGCGCCAGTTCTCGATCGGAAGGCCGGCGTCGGCCACGCCGGTGGCCAGCAGCACGGTCAAGGCGCGGACTTCGTGGGTGACGCCTTCGTCGTCGAGGTAGTCGCCGACGAAGTGGCCGTCTTCCAGGCGCAGGTCGGTGATCTCGCCATGCCGCACCTCGCCGCCGTAGTTCTTCAGCTGGTTCGTGAGGTTGACCAGCAACTGGCCGCCGGGCACGCCCTCCGGGAAGCCGGGATAGTTGTGCGAGACGGGAATCAGGCACAGCCGGCTGTTGCCCTTATCGACGACGAGGATGTTGCGCGTGAAGCGGCGCAGGTAGATGGCGGCGGTCAGGCCGCCGGGGCCGCCGCCGATGACCAGGGTGTCGAAGACGTGATCGGTGAGTTCGCTCATCCCTTTATTATCGGGAAGCGCCGGCCTGAGACTATCGGCGCGCGTGCCCACGTGGGGTCGGAAGATGCTTACAGTGCGGGCTTACAGTGCGGATCGAGCGGCATGCCGTCCAGTGCTTCCGGCTGCAGGGTCACGTGGTCGATGCCGTGCTTGTCGAGGAGCATGGCGCGCACGCGCTTGAGCACGTCCGGCCACTCGACCAGGTCGCGAATCTCCAGGTGGCCGATGAGGGCAGGATGGCCGGGCGACATGTCCCAGACGTGCAGGTCGTGCACCGAGAGCACGCCCTCGACCTCGGCCAGGTCGGCGCCCACCTGCAGGTAATCGATTCCGTGCGGCACGCCTTCCATCAGGAAGTGATAGGACTCGCGCAGAATGCCCCAGGTCGACTTCAGGATCAGCAGCGAGACGAAGATCGAGAGGATCGGGTCGATGCGAACCCAGCCGGTGAAATAAATGATGGCGCCGGCGGCGATCGCGGCCACCGAGCCCAGCAGGTCGCCCAGCACGTTGACCAGGGCCGCGCGGGTATTGATGCTGTCGCTGTCGCGCGAAAGCACCCAGGCGACCAGCAGGTTGATGGCGGCGCCGATCGCGGCCACCACCAGCACCACGCCGCCCTGCACGGGTTCCGGATGGGTCAGGCGCTGCACGGCTTCCCAGACGATCCAGGCAACCAGCGCCAGCATGCCCAGGCAGTTCACGAAAGCGGCCAGCGCCTCGGCGCGCACGAAACCGAAGGAGTGGCGCGAGGAGGGCGGGCGCTTGGCGATCAGCTGCGCCAGCAGGGCCAGGCCGAGGGCGGCGGCGTCGGTCACCATGTGGCCGGCGTCGGAAATCAGGGCCAGCGAGTTCGACATCACGCCGGTGACGACTTCGATCAGCGCGAACAACAAGGTCATCGCCAGCGCGATGCCGAGCGCCTTCTGGCTGCGCGCCTCGATGAAGTGGCCATGGCTGGCGTCGCCGTCGAGGTGGGCGTGCAGGTGTTCGGAAGTCGGGGCGGCGTGTTCGGAAGGCATGGGCGTCGATAAAGTGAAACAGCCGGCAGTGTAATGGATAGCCGCGCCAACTTTGCCAGCTCGCTACTTAATTCCGTGCAAGCCTTGCGCGAGGGCGGCGCTGCCCCTATAATGCACGTCATTGGGCGGTTAGTTCAGCTGGTTAGAATACTTGGTCGACATCCAAGGGGTCGCAGATTCGAATTCTGCACCGCCCACCAGAGTTTCAGTGCAGCGAAGTCCCTTCGCTCACCACCTGTAAGAGCGAGAAAGGCACCGACGGTTATGACACCGCGAACTACGACTATGTTGTGGGGGAATCGCTAGACGCGGTCGGGTGTGCTTTTGCTCAACACAACGAAATCAACGCGCCTGGTGCGCGTTTTTTTTCGTCCAGCGAATTCAGCTTTATAAATTTTTAACTTTTCCGGCGTTCGCGCCAACATGGAGATCACTATGCTTAACGTGCGACTTCCCGATGGCTCCAGCCGTCAGTTCGACGGCCCCGTGACGGTCGCCCAGGTGGCAACCAGCATCGCCCCGAGCCTTGCCAAGGCGGCGCTCGCCGGCAAGGTCGACGGCAAGGTGGTCGACACCTCCTTCCTGATCGAACAGGACGCCGACCTCGCCATCGTGACCGACAAGGATCCCGAAGGCCTGGACGTGATCCGCCACTCGACCGCGCACTTGCTGGCCTACGCCGTCAAGGAACTGTTCCCTGAAGCGCAGGTCACGATCGGCCCGGTCATCGACAACGGTTTCTATTACGACTTCTCGTACAAGCGCCCGTTCACCCCGGACGACCTGGCCAAGATCGAAAAGAAAATGCAGGAACTGGCCAAGAAGGACGAGCCGGTCACCCGCAAGGTGCTGCCGCGCGACGAAGCCGTGGCCTATTTCAAGTCGATCGGCGAAGACTACAAGGCCGAGATCATCGCCTCGATCCCTGCGAACGAGGATGTCTCGCTGTATTCGGAAGGCGGTTTCACCGACCTCTGCCGCGGCCCGCACGTGCCCTCGACCGGCAAGCTGAAGGTCTTCAAGCTGATGAAGCTGGCCGGCGCCTACTGGCGCGGCGACTCGAATAACGAGATGCTGCAGCGCGTCTACGGCACCGCCTGGACCAAGAAGGAAGACCAGGAGCAATACCTGCACATGCTGGAAGAAGCGGAAAAGCGCGACCACCGTAAACTCGGCAAGGCGCTGGACCTGTTCCACTTCCAGGAAGAAGCGCCGGGCCTGATCTTCTGGCACCCGAAAGGCTGGACCGTCTGGCAGCAGGTCGAGCAGTACATGCGCCAGAAATATCAGGCCAACGGCTACGACGAGGTGAAGGCGCCGCAGATCCTGGACGTCACCCTGTGGCAGAAGACCGGCCACTGGGACAACTACCGCGAAAACATGTTCACGACCGAGTCGGAGAACCGCTCGTATGCGCTGAAGCCGATGAACTGCCCGGGCCATGTGCAGATCTATAACTCGGGCATGAAGAGCTACCGCGACCTGCCGCTGCGCTACGGCGAGTTCGGCCAGTGCCACCGCAACGAGTCCTCGGGCGCGCTGCACGGCATCATGCGCGTGCGCGGCTTTACCCAGGACGACGGCCACATCTTCTGCACCGAAGAGCAGATCGAGGCGGAAGTGACCGCCTTCCACTCGCAGGCGATGCAGGTGTATGACGACTTCGGCTTCAACAACATCGACGTCAAGCTGGCCCTGCGTCCGGACAGCCGCATCGGTTCCGACGAGATCTGGGACGAGGCGGAAGAAGCGCTGCGTTCGGCCCTGCGCGCCTGCGGCGTGGAGTGGACGGAACTGCCGGGCGAGGGCGCCTTCTACGGTCCGAAGATCGAGTACCACCTGAAGGATAGCCTCGGCCGTCCATGGCAGGTCGGCACCATGCAGGTCGACTTCTCGATGCCGGGCCGTCTTGGGGCCGAGTATGTGGCGGAAGACAATACCCGCAAGGTGCCGGTCATGCTGCACCGCGCGATCGTCGGTTCGATGGAGCGCTTCATCGGCATCCTGATCGAGAACTATGCCGGCGCGCTGCCGCTCTGGCTGGCGCCGGTACAAGTGGCTGTTCTCAACATTTCTGACGCCCAGGCAACGTATGTGAAAGAGGTGGAACAGAAGCTCAAGAAGGCCGGTCTGCGCGTTCACGCTGATTTGCGGAACGAGAAGATTACCTATAAAATACGCGAGCATTCCGTCCAAAAATTGCCATATATTCTAGTTGTTGGCGACAAGGAACGTGAAGCAAACACCGTGGCCGTGCGCGCCCGGGGCAATGTCGATCTGGGCGTGATGTCCGTCGATGCCCTGATCGAGCGCCTCGTTGGCGAAGTGGCCTCCAAGGCCAAATAACCAAAAATAAGCCGGCCGGTTATTCAGACATTAAAAGGAAACAACATAGCTACTGACAAGTCGCATCGCATCAATGGCGAAATCACTTACCCGGAAATGCGTTTGTCCGGGGTGGACAACGAGCCGCTGGGTATTGTGAGCCTGGCTGAGGCATTTCGTCTGGCCGAGGAAAAGAACGTCGACCTGGTCGAGATCGCGCCGAACGCGTCTCCACCGGTCTGCCGCCTCATGGATTACGGCAAGTTCAAGTACTCGGAGCAGAAGAAGGCCCACGAAGCCAAGCTGAAGCAGAAGATCATCCAGGTCAAGGAAGTCAAATTCCGTCCAGGCACGGATGAAGGCGACTACAGCATCAAGCTGCGTAACCTCATCAAGTTCCTGGAAGACGGCGACAAGACCAAGATCACGCTGCGTTTCCGTGGTCGCGAAATGGCGCACCAGGACATCGGCTTCCGCATGCTCGAACGTCTGAAGGGTGACCTGGAGCCGTATGGCCAGGTCGAGCAGTTCCCGAAGATGGAAGGCCGCCAGATGATCATGATTATCGCGCCGAAGAAGAAGAAGTAATTCTTCGATTTGGGTGAGAGCAGGGCCGGGCCCGGTGTTGCAGCGATGCTGACACCGGGCCCGGCCTTGTGTCGTTTGCGACTTCGATGTTGGTGGGCACGGAGCGCCCACCCTACGAACTGAGCAGCGTATGCCGAAGGATCGTAAGGTGGGCGGGTCTCCCGCCCACGCGGTGATAGTCGTAGGGTGGGCGCCCCGTGCCCACCATTCAAAATCCGCCCCTCAGCAACACTTTCCCCCTGAACCTGTGTTAGAATCTGCGGTTCCTGTTTTTCGAAGCAGGTTGTAGCAGGCTCGCTCCTGCTGCAAGACAAGTGAAAGTAGGCATCCAAGAGCAGCGTTGCTGCCACCTGCAATCCTGTCACATATGAGGCTGTCCGCAAGGACAGATGACTATGCCAAAAATGAAAACCAAAAGCAGCGCGAAGAAGCGTTTTCGCGTGCGTCCGGGCGGTACTGTGAAATCGGGTATGGCGTTCAAGCGTCACATCCTGACCAAGAAGACCACCAAGAACAAGCGTCAGCTGCGCGGCACCCGTAACATCAATGCGTCGGACGTGACCAGCGTCTACCGCATGATGCCATCTGCTTAATCTCACACTAAGGAGCGAATATGCCTCGAGTAAAACGTGGGGTTACTGCACGTGCCCGTCATAAGAAAGTTCTTGAGCTTGCTAAAGGCTACCGTGGCCGTCGCAGCAAAGTATTCCGTATTGCCAAGCAAGCAGTCATGCGCGCTGGCCAGTACGCATACCGCGACCGCCGCAACAAGAAGCGCGTCTTCCGCGCACTGTGGATCACCCGTATCAACGCGGCTTCGCGTTCGCACGGCATGACCTACAGCGCGTTCATGAACGGCCTGAAAAAAGCCGCGATTGAACTGGACCGTAAGGTCCTGGCCGACATGGCCGTGCACGACAAGCCAGCTTTCGCTGCGATCGTCGCTGCCGTCCAGGCCAAGCTGGCTGCCTAATAGCAGACTGCTAGCAAACAACGCTGCGGCAACGTAGCGTGAAAAGAGCGGGGCATCGGTGCAGACCTTTGCCCCGTTTTTGATTCTGGGATGCTGTGAATTTGCCAACGCGTTGCAGATCCGCGACAATTGACCAGCACCCGTGGCTCCTGCCACCCAATCCAGGAACAGAACACACATGAACTCGCTCGAAGAACTCGTCGTCTCGGCCCAGGCTGACTTTGGCGCCGCCCCTGACGCGGCCGCGCTGGAAAACGCAAAAGCAAAATACCTCGGCAAGACCGGCCAGGTTACCGAACTGATGAAGGGCCTCGGCAAGCTCGACCCTGACGCGCGCAAGGCGCAGGGCGCACTGATTAATGCCGCCAAAGAAAAAATCGAACAGGCACTGACTGGCCGCCGCGATGCGCTCGCCAACGCCCAGCTCGAAGCGCGCCTGAACGCCGAAGCCATCGACGTCACCCTGCCGGGCCGCGGCCGCGGCATCGGCGGCATCCACCCGGTGATGCGCACCTGGGAGCGCGTCGAGCAGATCTTCCGCTCGATCGGTTTCGACGTGGCCGACGGCCCGGAAATCGAAAACGACTGGACCAACTTCACGGCGCTGAACAGCCCGGAAAACCACCCGGCCCGTTCGATGCAGGATACCTTCTATATCGAAGGCAATGACACGACCGGCAAGCCGCTGCTGCTGCGCACCCACACCAGCCCGATGCAGGTGCGCTATGCGCGCACCCACACGCCTCCGATCAAGGTGATCGCGCCGGGCCGTACCTACCGCGTCGACAGCGACGCCACCCACTCGCCGATGTTCCACCAGGTCGAAGGCCTGTGGATCGGCGAGGATATTTCCTTCGCCGACCTGAAGGGCGTCTACCTGAACTTCGTCAAGGCCTTCTTCGAGACCGACGACCTGCAGGTGCGTTTCCGTCCGTCCTACTTCCCGTTCACGGAACCGTCGGCCGAAATCGACATCGCCTTCGGTTCGGGTCCGCTGAAGGGCCGCTGGCTGGAAGTCTCGGGCGCCGGCCAGGTGCACCCGACCGTCGTGCGCAACTTCGGCCTCGATCCGGAAAAATTCATCGGCTTCGCGTTCGGCTCCGGCCTCGAGCGCCTGACGATGCTGCGATATGGCATCAACGACCTGCGCCTGTTCTACGAAGGCGACCTGCGATTCCTGAAGCAGTTTAACTAAGTAGGGTGGACGGGGGATAACAGTCCGGGGGACTGTTATCCCGTCCACGCGTTCAACGAACGCTAACGATCACCGCGTGGACGGCAAGCCGTCCACCCTACAGATTGCGGTGCGCGAAGAGCAGCACGAATAGACAAGGTAAAAGATTATGCAATTCTCCGAAAACTGGCTCCGTTCCATGGTCGATCCGAAGATGACTTCGGAAGAACTGTCCCACCTGCTGACGATGTCCGGCCTGGAAGTCGAAGAAGTCGAGCCGGTCGCGCCGCCGTTCTCGAACGTGGTCGTGGCCGAAGTTGTCGAAGTGGCCAAGCACCCGAACGCGGACCGCCTGAACGTCTGCCAGGTCAACGTCGGCACCGGCGAACTCCTGAACATCGTCTGCGGCGCCCCGAACGTGCGCGCCGGCATGAAGGCGATCTGCGCCAAGGCCGGCGCCGTGCTGCCGCCTGGCGCCGACGGCAAACCCTTTGAGATCAAGGTCGGTAAACTCCGCGGCGTCGAGTCGCAGGGCATGATGTGCTCGGCGAAAGAGCTGAAAATTTCGGAAGAGAGCAGCGGCCTGATGGAACTCCCGGCCGACGCGCCGGTCGGCACCAGCATCCGCGATTATCTGGGCCTGGACGACCTGAAGTTCACCATCAAGCTGACCCCGAACAAGGCGGATTGCCTGTCGGTGCTGGGCGTGGCGCGCGAAGTGTCGGCGCTCACCGGCACCCCGCTGCACCTGCCGACCACGGTGCCGGTGCCGGTCACGATGGACGAAGTCCTGCCGGCAAAGATCTCGGCGCCGGACCTGTGCGGCCGTTTCACCGGCCGCGTGATCCGCGGCCTGAACGCGAAGGCGGCGACGCCGGACTGGATGAAGCAGCGCCTGGAGCGCTCGGGCCAGCGCTCGGTCTCGGCACTGGTGGATATCTCGAACTACGTCATGCTGGAAGTCGGCCGTCCTTCGCACGTGTTCGACATGAACAAGATCCACGGCAGCCTGGACGTGCGCTGGGGCAAGAAGGGCGAATCCCTGAAGCTCCTGAACGGCAACACCATCGAAGTCGACGAGTGGGTCGGTGTGATCGCCGACGACAAGGAAATCGAATCGCTGGCCGGCATCATGGGCGGCGATTCGACCGCCGTCACGCTGGACACGACCGACATCTACCTGGAAGCGGCCTTCTGGTGGCCGAACGCGATCCAGGGCCGTGCCCGCAAATACAATTTCTCGACCGATGCGGCGCACCGCTTCGAGCGCGGCGTCGACTATGCCACGACCGTCGAGCACATCGAGCGCATCACTGCGCTGATCCTCGAAATCTGCGGCACCGACGCAACGAAGGTTGGCCCGATCGACGACCAGGTCGCGAACCTGCCGGAGCGCAAGCCGGTCATGCTGCGCACCGCGCGCGCGCAAAAGGTCATCGGCGTGCCGATCACCGACGAGATCGTCGCCGACATCTTCACGCGCCTGCACCTGCCGTTCACGCATGAGGCGGGTAAATTCTTCGTGACGGCGCCGTCCTACCGCTTCGACATCGAGATCGAGGAAGACCTGATCGAGGAAGTCGCGCGCGTGTATGGCTTCGAGAACATTCCTGCGAACCCGCCGGTGGCGCCTTCCGCGATGCTGATCGAGCCGGAAAACACCCGCTCGCTGTTCGCCGTGCGCCACCAGCTGGCTGATTTGGGCTACCAGGAAGTCGTCAACATGAGCTTCGTGGAAAGCGTCTGGGAGCAGGATTTCGCCGCCAACGAGAATCCGATCAAGCTGCAGAACCCGATCGCGAGCCAGATGAGCGTGATGCGCTCGACCCTGATCGGCGGCCTGCTGGCCAACGTGCGCTACAACCTGAACCGCAAGGCGGGCAGGGTGCGCGTGTTCGAAGTGGGCGCCGTGTTCCAGCGCGCCGACACGACTGAAGACGGTCCGCTGAGCGTGGCCGGTTTCGAGCAGCCCAAGCGCGTGGGCGCGATGGCCTACGGCCCGGCGATTGAGGAGCAGTGGGGCGCGCCGACGCGTGCCGTCGACTACTTCGACGTGAAGGCCGATCTGGAAGCGCTGTTTTCGCCGCGTGTGGTACGCTTCGTCAAGGCTGAGCATCCGGCGCTGCACCCGGGCCGCTGCGCGCATGTCGAACTCGACGGTCGCGTGGTCGGCTTCATCGGCGAACTGCATCCGCGCTGGCTGCAGAAGTACGACCTGCCGCAGGCGCCTGTGCTGTTCGAGGTCGATGCAAGCGCGCTGCTGGCGCGCGAAGTCCCGAGCTATAGCGAGATTTCGAAGTTCCCGGGCGCCACGCGCGACCTGGCGCTGGTGGTGAAGCAGAGCGTTCCGGCCCAGGCCGTGATCGACGCCTTCGAGGCGGCAGTCGCCGCCCACCCGAACGGCAAGATCGTGCAAGCCGTTGTTTTGTTTGATGAATACCGCGGCAAGGGCCTGGAAACGGACGAAAAATCGCTTGCTTTCCGCTTTAGCTTGCAAGATACTCAATCGACCTTGCAGGACGATGTCGTGGAGTCCGTGATGGCTGCCGTGGCCGAGTCCGCAAGAGAAAAACACAGCGCAAAATTGCGCGGCTAAGTTTTACATCCAAAACATGTCCATCTGAAGGCAGGGCTTCAAAATTAATAACAACGACGTTGATTCGGCCGTATTCCAGGAGGCCCTGGCGGCCGATCTGCATCGCGCGATGCAGGTGGCGCGGGTACGGAAGGAAGCCGAGAAGGACCTGCCGACCCTGACCAAGGCCGAGCTGGCCGAGCTGCTCTTCGAGCAGGTCGGTTTGAACAAGCGCGAAGCCAAGGACATGGTCGAAACCTTCTTCGACGAGATCCGTAACGCGCTCGAGCGCGGCGAGGCCGTCAAGCTGTCCGGCTTCGGCAACTTCCAGTTGCGCGACAAGCCGCAGCGGCCGGGCCGCAATCCGAAAACCGGGGAAGAGATCCCGATCACGGCGCGCCGCGTCGTGACTTTCCACGCCAGCCAGAAACTGAAAGGCATGGTCGAAGAGACCAGCCCGCCACCGTCCTCGCTGGCGCGTGCGGCCTGATGCTGATAAGTGAATTATGAACGATCGCCCGAACAAGATTGAACTGACCGCGCTGCCGCCGATCCCGGCGAAGCGCTATTTCACGATCGGCGAAGTCAGCGAATTGTGCGGTGTCAAACCGCACGTGCTGCGCTACTGGGAACAGGAATTTACTCAGCTGAAGCCGGTCAAACGCCGAGGTAACCGCCGCTATTACCAGCACCACGAGGTGCTGCTCATCCGGCGCATCCGCGAACTGCTGTACGAACAAGGTTTCACGATCAGCGGGGCACGCAACAAGCTCGACAGCCGCGCCAGCAACCTGGCCGGCGGCGTCGAGGAAGTGCAGGTCGAGGAAGCGCCTGTCGTCGACACGGCCAAATTGCGTGCGGATCTGCTCGATATTCTCGCTTTGTGCAAGCAGAGCGTGCGGCCGACTTAATGTAGTGTTAACTGGGCAGTCGTGCGCTGTTGTAGAAGGGCGCATGAGTGCTAAAATGTTACATGCGGCTTAGGTAATCCAACGCCTGATAGCCGGGGGACGCTTTCCCCGGCACTTTCCTGTGCCAGGAAAATTTAAGGGAAGACAATGATACGCGTTGCCATTTGTGACGACCACCAGATAGTTCGAGCAGGTTTCAAACAGATTTTCTCCTCGTCCGGCGATTTCGAAGTCGTCGCTGAAGGCGCCACCGGCCGCGAGGCGCTGGACATCGCCCGTCGCGAAATTTGCGACGTGCTGCTGCTCGACATCGCCATGCCCGACCAGAGCGGGATCGACATTCTGCGTACCATCCGCCAGGGCCAGCCGAACCTGCCGGTGCTGATTCTCTCCGGCTACCCGGCACAACAGTACGCACTGAACCTGTTCAAGATGGGCGCCAACGGCTACCTGAACAAGGAGTGCGACGCCGACGAACTCAAGACCGCGGTGCGTACTGTGTTCCAGGGCCGCCGCTACGTGAGCTCGACCGTCGGCGAACTGCTGGCGCAAAGCTTCGACCGCGATCCGAATACGGCCCTGCACACCGAGCTGTCGGACCGCGAATTCCAGGTGTTCCTGCGCTTGGCCAAGGGCGCGACCGTGTCCGATATCGGCAACGCGCTGTCGCTCTCGATCAAGACCGTGTCCACCTACCGGACCCGCATCATGGAAAAGATGGGCCTGCAGTCGAACAGCGACCTGACCTATTACGCGATGAAAAACAACCTGCTCGACTGAGCAGTTCGCGGGCGCCGCCTGGCGCCTGCCCTTGCCGGATGACCGGCAACGCGGGTTTGCCGCAGTGCAATAAGTAGTGCATCAAAAGTCGGCGTACATCCTTGCCAAAGCGTCAGTTGGCGCGGCGGCAAGGAGTCTTGTCCGCAAGTACATTCTGTCTCATCCCTTCAACTCGGCCTCATTGCTGCGCTGCATTAAAGTCCGTCTGCGACTATAATCAGTGCGATCCGGCAAGTTGCGCGAAAGGAACCCGCAGATGTACTTTTCCACCGATCCCCTTCCGAAACACACGCGCTCCCTCCCTCTGTACAAGACGCTGCTGTGCTTCGCCTGCGTGGCGATCCTGCTCGTGAACGGTATTTTTCTGCTGCGTAACCTGGACGGCCTGAAGGCAGCAAATTCGCTGCAAGACCAGACCACCAAAGTCACCGACGAGCTGCAGCATTTGAACCTGCTTGTCACCGATGCCGAAAGCAATCTGCGGGGCTATTTCCTCTCCGATTCGCCCAGCTACCTGGGCAGTGTGCAGGGCGCGCCGGTCCAGATTGACCAGCAATTGCGCAAGCTTAGCGTGCTGCTGGCCGACAACCCCTCGCAGCAAAAGAACCTGGCCCAGCTGCGCACGCTCGTCGAGCGCCAGCTGCGCATGATGAACGAAGCCCTCACCATCTATCGCGATGGTGGCCTGAAGGAAATCCTCACCATTACCGGCGCGCCCAGCGAAGGCGACAGCGACGAGATCCGCCTGCAGGTCGTGATCATGCTGAGCGAACAAAACGAATTGCTGAACGCGCGCAGCGCCGCCTTTTACGGCCAGTACCGGCATGCGGTGATCCTGGGCATGGGCATCAATGCCGCCGCGATCGTCGTGCTGCTGCTGTTCTACCAGCTGGTGCAGCGCAGCTTCACCGCCCGGGCGCGCGCCGAGCACGCCTTGCAGCTGGCCAACGAACAGCTCGAATCGACGGTGGCGCGCCGCACCGAGCAATTGTCCGTGCTGTCGCGCCACCTGATCCACGTGTCGGAAGAAGAGAAGTCGAAACTGGCGCGCGAGCTGCACGACGAGATGGGCGCCAACCTGACCGCCATCGGCCTCGACCTCGCCAGCCTCAGCGAACAACTGCGCGCCAGCCGGCCGGACCTGGCGCCGATGCTGGCGCGCGCCCGTGCGACCCTGGTCGACACGGTGCAATTGAAGCGCCGCATCGTCGAGGACCTGCGCCCGAGCCTGCTCGACAACCTGGGCCTCGCCGCCGCCCTGCAAAGCTATTGCGAGGATTACGCCCGGGTCACGGGGCTGGACTGCGACGTGTTGATCGACGGCGAAGTCGACTCGGCCGGCCCCATGCATGCGATCGCGTTGTTCCGTATCGTGCAGGAGTCGCTCAACAACATCGCCAAGTATGCGCAGGCGCGCAGCGTGATCGTACACCTGGCGCGCGAGGACGATGCCCTGGCGCTCGAGGTGACGGACGACGGCATCGGCATCGCGCCGGATGCGCTCACCCGTTCCAAGTCGCATGGCTTGCTGGGCATGCGCGAGCGCGCCTTGCTGCTGGGCGGCAAACTCGATGTCGAAGCGGGGGTGAATGGGGTGGGGACTTGCGTGCGGGCCCGGATTCCGGCGCCGGCCGCAGCGACGGCCCATATTGCCTTGATGCCGCCGAGCCCATCGCCGGTCCTGCCGGCGGTGGGGAACGACGATCTGGGAAGGTTTGCTGCCTGAAATTCGTATTGCTTCGTGATGCGTTGGGGTGATGCGGGCGGGCGTTGAACGCGTGGGCGGCGTTTAGGCCGCCATCATTCAAGCGCCAGGGTGGAGCCGTCCACCTTACGATCAGCGTGCCACGTCCATCAGCAGGCGGTCATACTCGGTCTTGGCGACCTTGTAGCATTCGCCCGCATACTCTTCCAGGCCTGCACGGTCGAGCACGGTGATGTTGCCGCGGCGGTACTGGATCAGGCCTTCATCCTGCAGCTTGCCGGCGGCGGCCGTGATGCTTTCGCGGCGTACGCCCAGCATGATGGAGATGAGTTCCTGGGTCACTTTCAGCTCGTTGCCTGGCGAACGGTCCAGGCGGTCGAGCAGCCAGCGGCACAGTTTCTGTTCGATCGAGCTGTGGCGGCCGCCGACGGCGTTCTGGGCCATCTGGGCGAACAGGGCGTTGGTGTAGCGCATCAAGAGCTGGGGCAGGGCGCCGCCGCGGTTGAAGGCATCGCGCAGGTATTGCGTCTTCAGGCGGTAGCCGTAGCCGGCGCTCTGCACCACGGCGCTGCACATGGCGCGCTCGCCCATGAAGAGCGACACGCCGACCACGCCTTCGTGGCCGACCACGGCGATCTCGGTAGTGGCGCCGTCTTCCATCACATACAGCAGCGACACGATTGAAGTCGTCGGGAAATACACGTATTCCAATTTGCTGCCATACTCAAACAGTTCCTTACCGAATGGCATAGGAACCAGTTCCAGGTGCTCGAACAGGGTTTCCAGGTCTTGGCGGGGGAGGGCTGCCAGCAGTTCGTTTTGCTGGGTGCCGCTGAAACTGACAACTGGACGGGACGCCGCTTTGATATCCTCTTTGGTCGAAAGAAGCTGGTTGACCGATTGTGCTTTTTGCGTGACACCACCGAGTTGAGCGTTGTTCATTTTCTGTCCTCTTATCTAACGTACTGCATGGAGTGCGACTCTTGGGAGACTGTGACTTAGTTGACAAGTTCTCAATCGCGATGTGTGTACGATAATGGTTCCGTCTGTTGCCGAACATAAGATTAGGGGTTGCCCCCATGTAGGCTGTATGCATGGTGTCGTGTCAGTCCAGTCCTACTGGGAAAGATGCTGAAAATCAGGCTTTTTCCGGGGCTTTTCTTCTCAAAAAGCAACTTTTTCCGCATAATGGCCGAGTCTTCAGCCATTTTTCCACTGTCCAGCGCATGCATGTCCTACTCGTCGAAGACGACGCCGTCCTTGCCGACGGCCTGACCCGCACCCTGCAGGGTCACGGCATGCAGGTCGAACTGGCCGGCGACGGCCTCCAGGCCGACCTGCAGTTGCAGCGCAATCCCCCGCAAGTCGCCGTGCTCGACATCGGCCTGCCCGGCATCGACGGCTTCGAAGTCGTGCGCCGCCTGCGTGCGCGCGGCGACACCACCCCGGTCCTGCTGCTGACCGCGCGCGACGCCGTCGAAGACCGGGTGCGCGGCCTCGAGACCGGGGCCGACGACTACCTGGTAAAACCCTTTGCCACCCCGGAACTGGTGGCGCGCATCCGCGCGCTGGGCCGCAGGAATGCACCCAAGACAGGCGTTCTCACGCTCGGCAATCTGGTGTTCGACTCCGGCGCGCGCCGCGCACGCATCGGCGATCGTCCGCTCGAGCTGTCGGCACGTGAATGGGCGGTGCTCGAATACCTGCTGCAGCAGGCCGGGCGGGTCGTCTCCAAGCAGCAGATCATCGACACCATCGCGCCCTGGGGCGAAGACCTGACCCTGAACGCGGTCGAAGTCTATGTTTCGCGCCTGCGCCTGAAACTCGAAGGCGCCGGTCTCGCCCTGCGCACCATCCGCGGTTTCGGCTACCTGCTGGAAGCGGCGCCGGCCGCATGAGCGGCATTCCCAGCATTCGGCTGCGGCTGCTGAAATGGCTGGTCGGGCCGATCCTGGTCGTCAACCTGGGCGCCGCCGCCCTCACTTACCTGCTGGCCTGGACGCCGGCCCAGCTCGCTTTCGACGAAGGCCTGCGCCAGGATGCGTCGGCGCTGGCCGCGCGCGTGCGCAGCGGCGGGGCGGGCGCTATGGGGACGGTCGCGCCCGACAACGGCGCGGGCGAAGCGAGCTGGGCCGCCTTGCACGATGGCGCCGGGCGCCTGCTGGCAGGCGCGCCGCAGCTGGCGGCGCCGCCACGCACGGGCCTGCTCGACGCGCGCCTCGACGGCGAGCCGGTGCGGGTCGCGGTGGCGGAGGCGGGCGGGGGCATGCGCGTCAGCCTGGCGCGCACCACGCGCGCGCGCCAGGGCGTGCAGGCGGCCATCGTGCGCTCGCTGGTGCTGCTCGAAGTGCTGTTCAGCCTGGCGCTGGTGGGCCTGGTCTGGTTCTCGGTCGGGAATGGCCTGTCGCCGCTGGCGCGCCTGCGCGCGCGGCTCGATGCGCGCGGCAGCGCCGACCTCGCGCCGCTCATCGATGCCGGCATGCCGCGCGAGCTGCTGCCCGTGGTCGGCGCCTTCAATGCCTTGCTGGGCCGGATCGACGCCGGCGCCCGTGCCCAGGACGAGTTCCGCGCCAACGTCGCGCACCAGCTGCGCACGCCGCTGGCCGGGCTGCGCCTGCAGCTCGAATGGCTGGCGGCGCGCCACGCGGACGATCCCGAGACGTGCCGCTCGCTCGAGCTGATGCTGGGCGCGAACGAGCGCATGATCCGGCAAACCAACCAGCTGCTCTCGCTCGAGCGCGCCGAGCCGAACCGCTTTGCCCGCGCGCGCCTGGCGCCGCTCGACCTGTCCGACCTGGTGGCCGAGAGCATCCAGGCCTTCGTCGAACAGGCCGCCAGCCGCGACATCGACCTCGGCTTCGAGCTGGCCCCGGCGCAAGTAGAAGGCGACCGCTTCCTGCTGCGCGACCTGGTCGACAACCTGGTCGACAACGCCCTGCGCTACACCCCGCGCGGCGGCCGCGTGACGGTCGGTTGCGCCGCGCTGGGGGGCGGCGGCAGCGTGCTGCGCATCGAAGACAACGGTCCCGGCATCCCCCCGCATTTGCGCGACCAGGTGTTCGAGCGCTTCGTGCGCCTGGACGAGGGCACCCACGGCAGCGGCCTGGGTCTCGCCATCGTGCGCGACATCGCCAGCCTGCACGGCGCCGAGCTGACACTGCTCGATGCCGAGGGCGGCGGGGCGGTGTTCACGGTCGCGTTTCCCTGAGCACGCCGGCCGGGGATTCCTGTTGACGCGTTCATGCGTCTGCGCGATAGTCATCAGTAGACCGGACGGCATGGCCTGACACGGCCGCCTGTCCAGCCCGCATGCGAACCTGCCAGGAGCCGGACCATGAGCGACGAGTCGACACCCCAGGCGCAGGCGCCGCATGCCATGCCCCTATGCGACATGGTGATGGAAGGCGGCGTGACCAGCGGCGTCATCTATCCGAAGGCGGTCGTCGAGCTGGCCGCCACCTTCCGCCTCAAGAACATCGGCGGCACCTCGGTCGGCGCGCTGGCGGCGGCGGTCGCGGCCGCGGCTGAAGTGGGAAGGGTGCGCGACCCGGCCGCCGACCCCGGTTTCAAGCGCCTGGCCAGCCTGCCGGACGAGCTGCAGGCCGCCGGCTTCTCGCGCCCGAACGCCACCCGGCTGTTCGACCTGTTCCAGCCCGAGCCGGCCACGCGGCCCCTGTTCAACCTCCTCGCTTCCGGCCTCAACCTGAAAGGCAAGAAACTGCTGGGCAGGCTGCTGCTGGCCATCATCCCGAACTTCGGCCTGGCCTTCGGCGGCAGCGTCGTGCTGGTGCTGGCCGGCCTGTATCTGCTCGGGCTGGCGAGCGGCGCCGGCTGGCTCGCCGCCGTCCTGCTCAGCCTCCTGTGCGGGATCGGCGCGGTCGGCTTCGCGATCTGGCGCGTGGCGACGGGGCCGCTTGTGAAGAACGGCTTCGGCCTGTGCACCGGTTATGTGCCCGGCAGCGAGCGCATGGCGCCCTGCGATCCGCGCGAACCCCTGACGCTCTGGCTGTCCAGGCTCATCAACGAATGCGCGGGGAAGGCGGCGGACGGCGATCCGCTCACCTTCGGCGAGCTGTGGCGCCCGACCGACGACGCGCGTTCCGATCCGCCCGACTGGCTGCAGGCGGCGGGCACGCGCGCCTGGCGCTACGTCGACCTGCAGGTGATGTCGACCAATGTCACCCATAGCCGGCCCTACCGCTTCCCGAGCGAAGACCGCGACCAGGCCCTGTTCTTCAAGCCTGCGGAACTGGCGGCCTGGTTCCCGCCGAACGTGATCGAACACATGGTGCGCAGTGCCCCCGACTACGCCGCCCAGCCCCACGAGGCCCACCCCGCCACGCTGCCGCAAGGCATGCTGATGCTGCCGGCCGCGCGCGACTTGCCGGTCGTGTTCGCGGCGCGCCTGAGCCTGAGTTTCCCCGTCCTGCTGAGCGCCGTCCCGCTGTACGCGGTCGATTTCGAGGAGCCGCACCATGCCCGGCGCAGCTTCGAACGCTGCTGGTTTTCCGACGGCGGCATCTGTTCGAATTTCCCCATTCACCTGTTCGATGCCCCGCTGCCCCTGTGGCCCACCTTCGGCATCAAGCTGGAAGCCGAGCGCAAGCACCGCCCGATCGGCGCCACGCCCGAGACGGCGGACAACCGCTGGTTCCTGCCGGACCGCAACGACGAGGGCAGGGGAGACAGCTTCCTGCGCTTCGACGAGCGCGCCTCGGGGGCGGGCCGGCTAGCCGGATTCGGGCTCGGCATCCTGAACGCCGCGCGCCACTGGCAGAACCACATGCTGGTGCGAGCGCCAGGCGTGCGCGACCGCGTGGTCCGGGTCTACCTGAAAAAGGACGAGGGCGGCCTGAACCTCAACATGCCGCCACCGGTCCTGGATGAACTGACGCGCGCCGGACAACAAGGCGCCGCCATGCTGGCCAGGCAGTTTGCGCCCGGCAGTAGCGACAGGATGAATTTCGATAACCACCGTGCGGTGCGCCTGCAGAACCTGACCGGGGTCATCGAAAAGGACCTGGCGAACTTCCACCGCGCGCTCGAGGCCGCGGTGCCCGGCGCCCGGCCCTGGCAGGCGCTGGTCTCCACCAGGGCGGCCCGCGGCGAGACGGATGCGGCCGCGCAGGAGCGGCAGCAGAAGATCGCACTGCTGGTCGAACAGTTGCGCGTGCTGTCGCAGGCGGCGGCCCACCAGCCCGGGGTCTTGCAGGCACAGGCGCTGCGCCGGGTGCCGGTGATCCGGATCGTGCCGGATATCTGAACGGCTTGACTGCTGCACCCGCTCGCCCACTCATTGTCAGCTTCCCGTCAGCATTTCCTCAGGGTAATGCAAGCTTCCTGCGGTATTATTCTCCCAAGGCAACTTTTCTTTCTGGCGCGATGCTTCCCAGCGGCGCGTCCCACCTTCGGGAACCGACATGAAACCTCAGGCTGGCTTCACGCTCATCGAACTCATGATCACGGTCGCCATCATCGGCATCCTGTCCGCGATCGCCGTGCCGACCTATGGCAGCTACGTCCTGCGCACGCGCCTGACCGACGCCTATTCCGGCCTGGCGGGCGTGCAGCCGGCGCTCGAGCAGCACTGGTCCAACACGAATTCCTATAGCGGCTTCGCGAATCTGCCGGCAAATTCCGACAACTTCACCTACAAGCTCGAGAGCGCGACCGACAGCGCCTACACCATCAGCGCGACCGGCAAGAACGCCACCTCGGGCTTCGTGTTCACGATCGACCAGAACGGCCAGCGCGCCACCACGAGCGTGCCGACCGGCTGGGCCACGAGCACCAGATGCTGGGTGCGCGACAAGAGCGGCCAGTGTAGCCAATGAGGCCGATCCGCATGCGCATGCTCGTCGCCCGCGGCTTCACCTTGCTCGAAGCCCTGATCGCGCTGGCGATCCTCGGCGTCGTGCTGTCGGTCGGCATGCCGCGCATGGCCGACTGGATCTACGCCAGCAAGGTCGCCGCCGCCGGCCAGTTCTACGCCGAGGCCTTCGCACTGGCGCGCAACCAGGCCCTGACCCAGAACGGCGTCAGCCGCCTGGTTTTCAGCAAGAACGCGGGCAACGGCCAGTACGACTGGCAGATCGACCTCTGCTTCCCGCGCTCGGACGAACCCTGCAACGACATCAGCCCCAACTGGTCGAGCGCGGCCAATCCCGCCACCCGCGATCCGCTCGGCGCCAAGGGTTTCAAGTCGCTGCAGCGCAGCGCCGAAGCCCTGCCGCCGGCCGCCGACCTGGTTCCGGCGCTCGGACCAGAAGGCGCGAATGCCGTCTATTTCACGCCGGTAGGCTGGGTCGACCCGGCCATCGGCCCGCGCATCGAGCGCATCGCACTCACCCCCGGCACCAAGCGCGCCGCCGCGGCGCGCCCGCTCGCCGTGGTGCTGACCATGGCCGGCAATGCCATCCGCTGCAATCCGCTGGCCGCCGCCGGCGATCTACAAAGGTGCCCGCCATGATGCTGCGTCCCATGCCGCGCCGCCAGGAAGGCGTCGCCCTGTTAGAGGCGCTGCTGGCCGCCGTGCTGCTCGCGATCGGCCTGCTCGGCACCATCGGCCTGCAGGCGCGCGCCTACTCGGCGCTGTCGGAAGCGAGCATGCGCGCTGAGGCGACGATCGCCGCCGAACGCCTGCTCGGCGTGATGACGGCCGATTCCGAGCGCCTGTCCGACTACAAGCTCGACAGCGGCGGCAGCCCCGGCGCGCGCCTCGCGCCCTGGTACGACGCCACCCGCAAGAGCATCCCGGGCGCGAAAGTGACGGTCACGGTCGTACCCGGCAGCGCCGGCGGCGCCGCCGCCGTGACGGTCGCGATCAGCTGGCAGCGCAAGACCGGCGAGCCGGCCAACACGCACACCGTGCGCGGCTACATCTAGGAGCGGCCATGCGATTGTCCAGCAACCGCTCGCGGGGCTTTTCGGTGGTCGAACTGCTGGTCAGCGTGGCCATCGGCCTGCTGGCGCTGGTCTTCGCCACGCGCCTGATCACCGGTTCCGAACAGAGCAAGCAGTCGGCGCTGGGCAGCTCGGACTCGATGCAGAACGGGATGCTGGCGATGTTCTCGATCAGTAACGACGCCCAGCAGGCCGGCTTCGGCCTGAATGACCCGATCATCATCGGCTGCAATACCCGCTTCAGCGACAGGGAGGGCTACGAGCTGGCCGGCGCGACGCGCGGCGCCGCCACCGTGCACCCGCTGGCGCCGGCCGTCATCGAATCGAACGGCAGCGCGCCCGACGTCATCAGCCTGTATGCCGGCAGCTCGCCGACCGGTACCGGCACGCTGCGCCTGGTGACCGATTACTTCGGCGGCACCCGCCTGAACGTCGACCGGCTGCCGTCCTACGGCTTCGCCATGGGCGACGTCGTCGTCGTGGCCCCGGAAAAGCGCGGCGGCGACTGCGCGCTGGCCCAGCTCTCGGCGCAGCCGGGCGCCGCGGCCTCGGTCACGGTCGGCGGCACCAGCTTCCGCTTCAACTCGGGCGAACTGGGCCTCAATTTCAAGGGCGGCAAGACACGCATCTTCAACCTCGGGCCGGCCAAGACCCTGTCGCTGCACACCTGGTCGGTCGCCAACGGCTTCCTGCGCCTGCGCTCGACCGACATGGCCGGCTCAAGCGCGACCCCGGCCACGGTGGCCGACAACATCGTCTCGATCAAGGCGCAGTACGGCTTCGATACCCGCACCGGCTCGGCGTTCGAGAACCGCAAGGGCCTGGGCATCATGCGCTGGTCGACCCAGATGATCAACGCCGACGGCGAGGGCGAGACCGGCGACGCGGGCGATTACGAACACGTGTCGGCGCTGCGCATCGCCGTCGTCGCGCGCAGCAAGACGCGCGAACGTCCTGTCAACGGCGCCGCCTGCAGCACGACCGTCAACAAGCCGGTCGTCTTCGCCAGCAAGGAGCCGGAAGGCGTGACCCCGGTCCCGATGACGGTCGACGTGGCGGTGGCGGGGGAGACCGTGGACTGGCGCTGCTACAGCTACCGCGTATTCGAAACCGTCGTCCCGCTGCGCAACGCGGGTTGGAATCCATGATGAAGCCTGCCATGACCAAGCCTTCCACGCGCCAGGCCGGCATCGCCTTGCCGGTGATGCTGGTGATCCTGCTGGTGATGCTCATCTCCAGCATCTACCTGCTCAAGTCGAGCAACACGACCACGCTCACGGCCTCGAACCTGGCCTACGACGCGGCCCAGAGCCATGCGGTCGACCACGGCCTGAACGAGGCCTTCAAGTGGCTGGCCGCGACCTCGTCCTCGCCCGCCAGTCGGTCGCGCCTGAACACGAACCAGCCGGGCGCCGGCTACGTCGCCACCTATGTCCCGGCCGAAGGCGTGCGCAATCCCGATTTCTGGAACGGCTCCGCGGTCGTGACCGTGGGCGGCCAGCGCATCCAGTACGTGATCCACCGCATGTGCCTGCAGCAGCGCGCGTACAACGACGACAACGTGTGCGTCCAGACCAGCGCCAACCCGTTCGCCACGGGCGCCACGCTGGCGCCGGGGTCGAGCATGGTGGTCACGACCCCGAACTACAACGGGGTCCCGCGCGTTCACTACCAGGTCACGGCGCGCATGGATGGCGCGCGCGGCGGCAACGTGGTCAACCAGATGATGGTGCTGATCGGCGGCTGACCGCGCCGCGCACCGAACCCAGGGCCCTGGCGGCCGATAGAATGGAATTACGCATGGATCGCCTTATGAACCGCTTCTTCTCGCTGCTCGTGTTTGCGCTGCTGGCCCCTGGCGCGCAGGCCGCGCCGACCGCCATCGCCCAGCTGCCGCTGCTGAACATCACCGGTACCGGCACGGTCAAGCCGAACCTGATGCTCCTGTACGATAACTCGGGCTCGATGACGAGCACCTTCACGCCCGACTACGTCGACGACACCAGCACCTGCCGTTCGCGCGCGACGATGAGCGGCGGTACCAAGGCCTGCCGCATCGGCGACCCGCCGTTCGCCAGCGCCGACTTCAACAAGCAGTACTACAACCCGAAGGTGCGCTACCTGCCGCCGGTGACCAGCGCCGGCCTGTCCTTCGACTCGATGACGCGCGCGAACACGAGCACCTGGACCTCGGTCACGACCGACGGCTTCAACATCAACAACACCGACCTGCTCGGCAATAACGTCGACAAGACCAACCTGGCCACGGGCTTTCCGGACCTGCGCTGGTGCGACGGCAGCGGCAACTGCAGCGCCAACACCAGCGGCTACGCCTATCCGAACGACGTGCGCTATACGGCGCAGAGCTTCACCGCGAACCCCTACTACTACACCATCAACGTCGCCGAATACTGCACCGACAGCACGCTGACCAACTGCCGCGTCACCGCCGTCAACGCCCCGGCGCCGGCCGGCTACCCGATACCTGCGCGCGTGCGCTGGTGCGACAGCCGCGCGCTCACCAACTGCCAGGCCAAGTACGTCGGCAACTTCAAGTATCCGCGCTTCTCCGACCCGAACCGCAATCCCGACTGGTTCGGCACCATCAGCATCGGCGCATCGAGCACGAGCACCTCGATGAAGATCGACAGCGTCTCGGTGGTCGAGCCGAACGGCACCTTCGTGCTGACCAACACGGCCGTCACCGCCAGCAACGGCACCGGCACGGCGGCCAGGCAGGCGGCGCTGGCGAACAGCCTGGCCGCATCGATCATCGCCAGGACCGGACTCGCCGCCCAGTACACCGCCTGCGTGAAAACGCCGAGCGTGACCGGCGTGCCGGCCTGCTCGAGCTTCGGCATCACCCTCGAGAGCAACAGCGTGGTGGCGGTGGTGCCGATCAACTGCCCGGCCAATACCACCAGCAAGGCGGTCGGTCCCTGCACCCTGGCCAACGACGGCAGCCGCGCCGGGCGCGACCTGATCGTCGCCTCTGGCAGCTCGGTCACCGCGCTGCTGAGCATCGGCGGCAGCACCAATCCGAACAAGACCCAGGTACTGGGCGGCCTGACCCTGGGCGGCACCCAGCTCTTTTCCAGCAGCCTGAGCTTCTCGCGCGGCGTCAACGCCAGCGCCGTGGCGACCGCGATCAAGAACAAGATCGGCACCAACGGCAGCATCAAGGCCTACATCGGCGGCACCAGCAACACCACGCCCCTGTGCGAAGCGGCGGGCAGCAACACCGTCTGCCTGGTCACCACCGCGCTCGACGCGGAAGGGGACAACATCGCCCTCGGTTCGCTCTCGAACAACACCGCCAGCAAGACCACCTACCTGAGCTTCGGCGCCAGCGCGGCCGCCGCCGACGGCGTGCCGACCGACGTCACGCCGCTGGGCGCCTCGGTGTTCGTCCGCACCGACATCGTCTCGACCCGCACCAGCTATCCGAAGGTGCCGGCGCGCAGCGACTGCGCCGGCTCGACCTGCACCTACGACGAGGAGATGACCAACTTCGCCAACTGGTACGCCTACTACAAGACCCGCAACCAGATGATGAAGACGGCGGTCGGCCAGGCCTTCCAGCCGATCGGCAACAACTACAACGTCGGCATCGTGTCGCTGTCGGTCGCGGCCGCCGAGGGCGCGATGAAGGCGCCCAAGCCCTTCGAGGGCTCGGCCCGCAGCAGCTGGTACAGCTCCCTGTACGGCATGTCGACCAGCGGCTCGACCCCGATCCGCCAGGCCCTGCACGCGATCGGCAAGATGTACGCCAACCGTTCGCCCTACAACTACAGCGCCGGCAACGAGGTGATCCAGTTCCCCTGCCAGCAGAACTTCACCTTCGTCACCACCGACGGCTACTGGAACGGCGCCGCCGCCGCCGACGTCGTCAACAACGACAACGTCGAGAGCGCGTCGCGCTTCTGCTCGCGCGCCAAGGGCTGCGTCGATCCGAGCGCGCAATCCCTGAACTCGCTGGCCGACGTCGCCCTCTACTGGTACAACGGCGGCTCGAACGACAAGCTGGCCTCGCTGCGCAGTTCGCTCGAGAACTGGAACGAACGCGACGGCCTGGTGGCGGCAGCCGCCGGCGAGAACACGCGCCTGCACATGAACACCTACGCGCTCGGCCTGGGCGTGGACGGCATCATGAACTACGAGCCGAAATACGATACCGCGCCGATCCCGGGCGGCGACTTCCACAAGCTGATCACGGGCGTCGCGACCGGATGCCCGTGGAACGGCGGCGGCGCCTACGTCTGGCCGAACCCGATCACCGGCGAGGAATCCGGCAGCGCCGCCTACCAGTCGCGCGTCGACGACCTGTGGCACGCGGCCATCAACGGCCACGGCAAGTACTTCAGCGCCTCCGATCCGCTGCAGGTGATCGACGGCCTGCGCTCGGCCCTGTCCAACATCGAAGTCAAGATCGGCGCCGCCGCCGCGGCCGCGACCTCGACCCCGAACGTATCGCAGTCCGACAACGACATCTTTGCCGCCACCTTCACCACGGTGCGCTGGTATGGCGAGCTGCAGGACCAGAAGATCGACATCCTCAGCGGCGCGGTCCTGCCCGGCGTGACCTGGAATTCGTCCGACATCGTCGGACGCAAGGTGAGCGCGTCCAGCGACACGCGCCGCATCCTGATGCTCGACGTCGAGAACGGCGGCCTGAAGAATTTCGTCTTCAGCGACATGACAGCGGCCGAGCAGGACTGGTTCCGCAACAAGTGCAGCCTGCTGGCGCAGTGCCCGACCCTGAGCACGGCCGAGCGCAAGACCGTCGACGACGGCGCCACCATCGTCAACTGGCTGCGCGGCCAGCAGCAGTATGCCAACGACAGCGTGCTGCGTGCCTATACCAAGACGTCGAACATCCCGGCGGGCCTGACGGCGCCGCTGCCGATCGTGCTGGGCGATATCGCCTCGTCCAAGCCGGCCTACCAGCGCGAGTCGCGCAAGGCCTATACCGACAGCAGCTACTTCGATTTCCAGGAAGAGAACCAGGACCGCCAGGCGGCCGTGTTCGTGGGCGCCAACGACGGCATGCTGCACGCCTTCGACGCCACGACCGGCGAGGAACTGTGGGCCTACGCGCCGCGCATCACGATGAAGAAGCTGTATGCCCAGGCCAGCACCACGTATTCGACCAGCCACCAGTACACGGTCGACGGCTCGCCTGAAGTCGCGGACGTGAAGATCGGCGACAAATGGCGTTCGGTGCTGGTCAGCGGCCTGAATGCCGGCGGGCGCGGCTACTTCGCGCTGGACATCACCGACCCGAACGACCCGCAGGCGCTGTGGGAACTGTGCGCCGACCCGGCCGTCTGCAGCGGCATCAACTACGACGCCGACATCGGCCTGAGCTTCGGCGCCGCGCAGATCGGCACCTGGAAGGACAGCGCCGACGTCACCCACTGGGTGGCCTTCCTGTCCTCGGGTTATAACAACATCCCCGGCACCGACGGCGTCAATGGCGGCAACGGCAAGGGATATATCTATGTGGTCGACATCGCCACCGGACGCGTGCTCGCGAAGGTCGGCACCGGTTCGGGCGACGCCACGACGCCTTCGGGTCTGGCGCGCATCTCGGCCATTTCCGAGAACCCGCAGACCGACCCGCTGGTGACCTATGTCTACGGCGGCGACAACCTCGGCCAGATGTGGCGCTTCGACTTCACCGACAAGAGCGCCGCCAAGGTGCTGAAGATGGGCGACGCCGGCGTCAAGCAGCCGATCACGACCCGTCCGGAAGTGACGATGTGCCGCCAGAGCGGCGTGGCCGCCGACGGCACCGAAACCAACACCGTGCACCGCGTCGTCGCCTTCGGCACCGGCCGCCTGCTCGACCTGACCGACATCGGCAACGTCGACGTCCAGAGCGCCTACGTGCTCAAGGATTCGGGCACGGCGATCAGCGCCGCCCAGTGGCGCTCGTCCACGATGGCGCGCCAGAGCCTGGCGAAGATCGCGGGCACCAGCACGGCCTATTCGATCAACGGCGTGAAGATCGACCTGAACACGCAGCAGGGCTGGTACCTCGACTTCAACCAGAACGGCGGCGAGCGCGTCAACCTCGATCCCCAGCTCTTCTTCGGCACGCTGAACATGGTGACCAACCTGCCGAGTTCCTCGTCGAGCTGCAAGGTGGGCGGCACCAGTAACATCTACCAGCTCAACGTCTGCACCGGCGAACCGCTGATCTCGGTCACGGTCGACAGCAGCACCGGCGACAGCACGACTGCAATGGCTGCCGGCATGACCCTGTCCAACTCGGCGGTGGTGGTCGGTGCGACCGTGATTACCACCTCGAACGGCAATGGCGGTGCGATCTTCGTCGATGCCACCGGCAAGAAGCAGTACGGAAGCGTGCCCACTGCCGAGTCGCCGGCCGCGATGCGCGCGGGCTGGCGCCGCGTGCGCGAGTAAGCGATCGCGATCCACCGCCGCGCGGCCCGGCCGGAGCAGGGATGCTCCCGCCGGGCCGCATTCAATTCACACGGCCGGCCCGGGAATCGGTAAAATCGAGGGTTTTCTTCATCTGGGCCACTGGGGCTCGACTATGTCCAACGATCCTGACATCCTCGCAACAGACGACACGGCCGACGCAGGCGCTCCTGCAGTGAGCCGCGCGCCTGCGGCCATCGCTCGCGAAGTGGCGCGCCGCCGCACCTTCGGCATCATTTCCCACCCCGACGCGGGTAAAACCACGCTGACCGAGAAGCTGCTGCTGTTCTCGGGCGCGATCCAGCTCGCCGGTACCGTCAAGGGCCGCAAGAGCGGCCGCCATGCCACCTCCGACTGGATGGACATCGAGAAGCAGCGCGGCATTTCGGTCGCCTCCTCGGTGATGCAGTTCGAGTTCCGCGACCACGTCATCAACCTGCTCGACACGCCGGGCCACCAGGACTTCTCGGAAGACACCTACCGCGTGCTGACCGCCGTCGACTCGGCCCTGATGGTGATCGACGCGGCCAAGGGCGTCGAGGCGCAGACGATCAAGCTGCTCGACGTCTGCCGCATGCGCAATACGCCGATCGTCACCTTCATGAACAAGCTGGACCGCGAAACGCGCGACCCGCTGGAACTGCTGGACGAACTCGAATCGGTGCTGAAGATCGAATGCGCGCCGGTGACCTGGCCGATCGGCATGGGCAAGAACTTCCGCGGCGTCTACCACCTGCTGAACGACACCATCATGCTGTTCAAGGCCGGCGAAGAGAAAGCCGACGGCGCCTTCGAGATCATCAAGGGCATCGACAACCCGAAGCTGGCCGAGATGTTCCCGCTCGAGATCGAGCAGCTCAAGATGGAAGTGGAGCTGGTGCACGGCGCCAGCCACCCCTTCGACCTCGAGCGCTTCCTGGCCGGCATCCAGACCCCGGTCTTCTTCGGCTCGGCGATCAACAACTTCGGCGTGCGCGAGATCCTCTCGGCGCTGGTCGACTGGGCCCCGGGCCCGCGCGAGCGCGACGCCACCGTGCGTTCCGTGAAGCCGGAAGAGCCGAAGTTCACGGGCTTCGTGTTCAAGATCCAGGCCAACATGGACCCGGCCCACCGCGACCGCATCGCTTTCCTGCGCGTGTGCTCGGGACGCTTCGACAAGGGCATGAAAGTCAGGCACCTGCGCCTGGGCCGTGAGGTGAAACTGTCGTCGGTGGTGACCTTCATGGCCTCCTCGCGCGAGCAGGTGGAAGAAGCCTACGCGGGCGACATCATCGGCCTGCCGAACCACGGCAACATGCAGATCGGCGACAGCTTCTCGGAAGGCGAGATGCTGACCTTCACCGGCATCCCGTACTTCGCGCCGGACCTGTTCCGCACGGTGCGCATCCGCAATCCGCTGAAGATGAAGCAGCTGCACAAGGGCTTGCAGCAGCTGGGCGAGGAGGGCGCGGTGCAGGTGTTCAAGCCGGTGCTGGGTTCGGACCTGATCCTGGGCGCGGTCGGCGTGCTGCAGTTCGAGGTGGTGGCTAGCCGCCTGCTGAACGAGTACGGCGTCGATGCGGTGTTCGAATCGTCGAGCATCAGCAGCGCGCGCTGGGTGTCGAGCGACGACAAGAAGGCCTTGTCCGACTTCGAGACCCAGCTCGGCCACAACGTCGCCTACGACGCGGCCGGCAACCTGGCTTACCTGGCCACCTCCGGCGTCAATCTGCGCCTGACCCAGGAACGCTGGCCGAAGCTGACCTTCCACGCGACGCGCGAGCACGCGGCGAAGCTGGCGTAAGCCGGTTTTATCGCAAAGGGGCCGGCTGATTGCCGGCCTTTTTTATTGGCTTGCGGCCGTCTCGATCGCCCTGACGAGTTGATTGGCGACCGTGCCGTCGGGCTGGGTCACGCGCAGCTGGACCGGCAGCCAGCTTTTATCGGGCGCGAGCCATACTTCGACGCGCGCTTCGCCGGCCGGCGCCAGCCGCAGCAGATGCACGCTGGCCAGCTGGCCGACGGGCGTCCTCAGCTCCTCCTTGCCGACCACCTGCCAGCGCGCGATGCGCGCGCCGCCGCTGCCGGCCACCACGATGTCGACCGTGTCCTGCACCTGGTCGGGGTCGGCCAGGCCGATGCCGGACAGCTGCAGCAGCACCGAGGCGCGGTCCTGGCTGCCCTGGGTCAGCGCTTCGCTGGCGTTGAGGCCTTGTTCGATGCGGCCCTCGGCGCGGTTGAAACGGGTGATCTGCGCGCCGCCGGCGGGGCCGGCTTCGCTCGCCTCGTTCGGGGCGAGACCGGCGTCGTCCTCGCCGCCTGCGCTGGCCAGCTCGCCGAGCACGCCGTCCAGGCGCAGGCGGTAGGCGCCGCCGCTGCGCTCCCACACCAGTTCCGCCGGCTCGCCTTCAGCCGCAGGCCGTCCGGGGGCTGTGCGCGTGACCGCATAGGCCACGCGCGAAGACGGGGGCAGGTGCACGCGGTAGCGGCCGGGCATCTGGAGCGGGGCGAGGCCGGGTGCGGCGCTGGAGGAGGGCGCAGGGGTGCCGGGCGGCGTCTCGGAGGCAGGCAGCAGTGGCTGCATGGCGGGCAGTTCCGCGCGTGTCTCCGTTGAGGGCGGGGCAGGCGCCGAAGCCGGCGCATCCGGTGGCGGGGCCGTCGGTGCGGCTGCCGTTTTCCCTGACGGCGCGGCATCGTTGACCAGGCGCAGCGCGATCGGCGCACCGATGCGCGCGGGCGGCGGCGCGACGAGGGCATCGATCAGGGCAAGGGCAAGCAGGTGCAGCAGCAGGGAAAGCCCGCCGAGCGCTACCAGGCGCCGGTGCCGGGCCAGGTGGACGGCGATCATCATGGCGCTAGTGTGTCCGAGCCGTCTCGAATTGTCCACCTTCGGGATGGTGTTGACACCGCTCAAATGCGTAGCCGGGCCGATGGCTTAGATTGGTCGAATGCGTTAAAGAAATATCGCGCATTGTCGACTTGCGAGGCCATCATGCACACGCTCCACCACGCTCCTGCCACATCCACTTTCTTCCTGAAGGGGCGCTGAGATGCTGGCCCGCCTGAAGATCGGTCCCAAGCTCCTGCTCGCCCCCGTCACCGTGCTGGTGCTGCTGGTGATGCTGTCCTGCGGCGCCTGGTATGCGATGGTGCGCCAGAACGCCTCGCTGGAAGACATCGTCGGCCGGCGCGCCGTGCACATGCGCGCCGCCAGCGAACTGGTGTTCACGGCCCAGCGCGGCCACGCCGAGATCTACCAGCTGCAGAGCTGGATCGGCGGCAGCTTCCCGAAAAGCCGGATCGAACCCCTGATCCGCGACATCCACCGCCAGCACGCGCTGGCCACCTCCGGGCTGGAGCGCCTGGCGCGGATGACGCCGGCGGGCGGCGAGGAGCGCGGCCTGGTCGATGGCGCCGCGTCGGCCTATGCGCGCTATGTCCAGGCGGTGCGCGACGTGATCGAGATCGCGCGCGACGACCAGTCGATCAGCGCGAATGCGATGAGCAAGGCGGACACCGCTTTTGCCGACGTCGCCCAGCGCCTGAATGCGCTGGCGCAGCTGGAGCAGTCGCTGTCGGAGGCGGCGTCCAGCAGCGCCGAAGCCGAATTCCGCGCCATGGCCTGGCTGATGCCCTGCGTGATCCTGCTGGCGATCGCGGTCTCGCTCGGGATCACGGTGGCCGTGCGGCGCACCCTGCTGGCCGAGATCCGCGGCATCGGCGCCGCCGCCGTCGACCTGGCCAGCGGCGACCTGACGGTCAAGGACCGGGTCTACGGCAACGACGAGATCGCGGAAACCTCGCGCGCCCTGAACGCCAGCATCCGCAACCTGAACGGCACGCTGCGCACCATCCTGGAATCGGCGCGCTCGATCGGCTCGGCTTCGCGCGACCTTGCGCTGGGCAACCTGAACCTCACCACGCGCGCCGTGTTCCGCGCCAGCTCGCTCGAGCACACGGCGTCCTCGATGCAGGAACTGGCGGCCACCGTCAACCTGACCGCCGACAGCGCGCAGGCGGCGAACCTGCTGGCCGCCTCGGCATCGAGCGTGGCGGAGCAGGGCGGCACCGTCGCCGAGCGCCTGGTGACGACGATGGAATCGGTCAAGGGCAGCGCCTGCCGCGTGGGCGAGATCACCCAGCAGATCGACGCGATCGCGGTGGAGACCGGCACGCTGGCGCTGAACGCGGCATTGGAGGCGGCGCGCGGTGGCGACGCCGGGCGCGAGTTCGCGCTGGTGGCCGGCGAGGTGCGCTCGCTGGCCCTGCGCACGGGCGCGGCGGCGCGCGAGATCCGCGAATTGATCAACCAGTCGGTGGCCGAGATCGAGGGCGGCACGGCCTTTGCCGCGCAGGCCGGCACCAGCATGGCGACCATTGCCGTCTCGGTGCAGCAGGTGGGCGACATCATCAACCAGATCAGCACGGCCAGCCTCGAGCAGGCCAGCGGGCTGTCGGAAGTGAACGAGGCGATCGTGCAGATGGACCAGGTCACGCAGCGCAATTCCTCGCTTGTGGAAGAAGCGGCGGAAGCGGCGCGCACGCTGCAGATGCAGGCATTGACGCTCTCGAAAGCGGTGGCGACCTTCCGCCTCGACGAGGCCATGCTGGCGCCCGAGCCGGCGCAGCCGTCGAGCGTGGCCGAGATGGACATGCGCGAGGTGTTGAAGGATGGGCGGCGCGATGCCAGCATTGCGCCGAAGGTGGAGCGTAGAAAAGCGTCGCGGCCGCATTTGCGCTTGGCGTCGCGGAGGGATTGAGGTTCGAAACGCGTGGAGTCGGGAGCGGTTCGCCGCCCGCTCCACCCTACGAATAGCAATGAATCGTAGGGTGGAGTCCCGACTCCACGCGGTGCAGCGGTTCCGCAGCCGCACAGCAAGCCCAAAACGACAACGGCGGCGCAGAGATCGCTCTCTGCGCCGCCGTTCACTTTACCGATAAAGGATTACTCGTAATCGCTGATCGGCGCACAACCGCAGAACAGATTCCGGTCGCCATACACGTTGTCCGCACGGCCAACCGGCGGCCAGTACTTCTTCTTGCGCAGCGAGGCCACCGGGAAGGCCGCCACTTCGCGCGAGTAGGTGTGCTGCCAGTCGTCGGCCGTCACCACTTCCGCGGTGTGCGGCGCACCCTTCAATGGGTTGTCCATCTTGTCGTACTCGCCGCGCTCGACCTTGACGATCTCGGCGTGGATCGTGATCATCGCCTCGATGAAGCGGTCGATCTCGACCTTCGATTCCGACTCGGTCGGCTCGATCATCAGCGTGCCCGGCACCGGGAAGCTCATGGTCGGGGCGTGGAAGCCGAAGTCCATCAGGCGCTTGGCCACGTCTTCGTTGCTGATGCCGGTCTTGTCCTGCAGCGGACGCAGGTCGATGATGCACTCGTGCGCGACCAGGCCGTCGTGGCCCGTGTACAGCACCGGGTAGTGCGGAGCCAGGCGGCGCGCGATGTAGTTCGCGTTCAGGATCGCGGTCTCGGTCGCATTCGTCAGGCCTTCCGCGCCCATCATGGCGATGTACATCCACGAGATCGGCAGGATCGAGGCCGAGCCGTAGGCCGCCGCGCTGACCGCGCCGATGCCGTCTTCGCTGCGCACGTAACCGGTCGAACGCTGGTTCGGCAGGAACGGGGCCAGGTGGGCGCCGACGCCGATCGGGCCGACGCCGGGACCGCCGCCGCCGTGCGGGATGCAGAAGGTTTTATGCAGGTTCAGGTGGCTGACGTCGCCGCCGAAAGCGCCCGGCGCCGCCACGCCGACCAGCGCGTTCATGTTGGCGCCGTCGATGTAGACCTGGCCGCCGTGCGCATGGACGATCTCGCACAGTTCCTGGATGCCTTCTTCGAACACGCCGTGCGTGGACGGGTAGGTCACCATCACGCAGGCGAGGTTCGCGCTGTGCTGCTCGGCCTTCTTCTTCAGGTCGGCGAGGTCCACGTTGCCGTTCTCGTCACAGGCGGTGACGACCACCTGCATGCCGACCATGTTGGCCGATGCCGGATTGGTGCCGTGCGCCGAGGACGGGATCAGGCAGATGTTGCGGTGGCCTTCGCCGCGCGACTGGTGGTACTTCTGGATCACCAGCAGGCCCGCGTATTCGCCCTGCGAGCCGGCATTCGGCTGCAGCGAGATGGCGGCGTAGCCGGTGACGGCGCACAGCATGTCTTCCAGCTGGGCGATCATTTCGCGGTAGCCGACGGTCTGCTCGTCAGGTGCGAACGGGTGGATGTTCGAGAACTCGGGCCAGGTGACCGGGATCATTTCCGAGGTCGCGTTCAGCTTCATCGTGCACGAACCGAGCGGGATCATGGTGCGGTCGAGCGCCAGGTCCTTGTCGGCCAGACCGCGCAGGTAGCGCAGCATCTCGTGCTCGGCGTGGTAGCGGTTGAAGGTCGGGTGGGTCAGGAAGGCGCTGGTACGGGCCAGGGCTTGCGGGAAGGCCTCGACGGCATCCTTGTCCAGGGTTTCGACGTCAGGGGTCGTGCCGCCGTTGGAGAAGATCGAGAACAGCAGGGCGATGTCTTCGCGGGTCGTGGTCTCGTCCAGCGACAGGCCGACGTGCTGCTCGTCGACGCGGCGCAGGTTGACGCCTGCCTCGTTGGCGGCGGCGTGCAGTTCGGCGGCGCGCTCGGTCTTGACCGTCAGCGTGTCGAACCAGGTCGTGTTCGCCAGTTCCAGGCCCATCTGCTGCAGGCCGGCGGCCAGGATGCCGGTCATGCGGTGCACGCGGCGGGCGATGCGGGTCAGGCCTTGCGGGCCGTGGTAGACCGCGTACATGCCGGCCATCACGGCCAGCAGCACCTGGGCGGTGCAAATATTCGAGGTCGCCTTTTCGCGGCGGATGTGCTGCTCGCGGGTCTGCAGCGCCAGGCGCAGGGCCGACTGGCCTTGCGCGTCGACGGTGACGCCGACCAGGCGGCCGGCCATCGAGCGCTTGAATTCGTCGCGGGTGGCCAGGTAGCCGGCGTGCGGGCCGCCGAAACCGAGCGGAACGCCGAAGCGCTGGCTGTTACCGACGACCACGTCCGCGCCCCATTCGCCTGGCGGCGTCAGCACGGTCAGGGCCAGCAGGTCGGCGGCGGCGATGATCATGGCGCCGGCCGCGTGCAGCTTCTCGCAAGCTGCGCGGTAGTCGCGCACTTCGCCGTTCACGCCCGGGTACTGCAGCAGCACGCCGAAGCAGGTCTCGTCGAGCGTGTCGATGTCGCTTGCTGCGATGGTACGGACTTCGACGCCGATCGGCTCGGCGCGCGTGCGGATCACTTCCAGCGTCTGCGGCAGCACGTCGTCGGCTACATAGAACACTTTCGAGGCCGACTTGCCGACGCGCTGGATCAGCGTCATCGCTTCAGCGGCTGCGGTGCCTTCGTCCAGCATCGACGAGTTGGCGATGCCCATGCCGGTGAGATCAGTGATCATCTGCTGGAAGTTCAGGATCGCCTCCAGGCGGCCCTGCGAGATCTCCGGCTGGTACGGCGTGTAGGCGGTGTACCAGGCCGGGTTCTCGAAGATGTTGCGCAGGATGACGGGCGGCGTGTGGGTGCCGTAGTAGCCCTGGCCGATCACCGACTTCATGACCTTGTTCTTGGAGGCGATCGCTTTCAGCTTGGCGAGGGCGGCCTGCTCGGGCAGCGGTTCGAAGAACTGGCCCAGGTCGAGCTTGTCCTTGCGGCGGATGTTGGCGGGAACAACCGCGTCGATCAGCGCGGCGCGCGATTCGTAGCCGAGGGTCGCCAGCATCGCGGTTTCTTCGGAGGTCGAAGGGCCGATGTGGCGCGGAATGAAGGAATCGCGGGCTTCGAGTTGGGTGAGGCTGGTGCGGGTCATGGTGGTGGCCAAAAAGAGGAGACGGTGGCGGGCGGTGCCGGCCGGACTAAAGAGGGAATATGGGGACTGCGGCCAGCGGCGCAAGCTGCGCGCCGCCAGCGTTTACTTCAGGATCAGTTACCGGTCGACTTGCCGTAGGCGTCGGCGTCCATCAGGCCGTCGTAGGCGCCGGCGTCGCTTGGCTGGAGCTTGAACAGCCAGGCCGCGAACGCGTCGGTATTGATCGAGTCCGGCGCGTCGGCGGTCGCCTGATTGACTTCGGTGACGGTGCCGCTCACTGGAGCGTAGATGTCGCTGGCCGCCTTGACCGATTCCACCACGGCGGCGTCGTCGCCGGCCGTGAAGGTCTTGCCGACCTGCGGCAGTTCGACGAACACGATGTCGCCCAGTGCGTCCTGTGCGAAGTCGGTGATGCCGACGGTCAGGGTGCCGTCCGCTTCGCGGCGGACCCACTCGTGGGACTCGGTGTATTTCAGGTCGGTTGGGATGTTCATGTATGAAGCTCCAGGTTATAGGTGGCGGTATTATAAATCTTAGGAAGCGAGAACTTTGCCGTTGCGGACGAAGGGCAGCTTGACGACGGTGGCGGCCAGTTTCTTGTCGCGGATCTCGACGTGCACGGTGTCGCCGACGGCAACGTCCATCGGCACGCGCGCCAGGGCGATCGCCTGCTGCATCGATGGGCTGAAGGTGCCGCTGGTGATCTCGCCCGTCGCGCCGGAGGCCGCGATCACTTTCTGGTGGGCGCGCAGGATGCCGCCTTTCTCGCGCAGGATCAGGCCCAGGAACTGGGCGTTCTGGCCCTTCGCTTGCAGGGCAGCTTTACCGATGAAGTCGCGCTCGGAGACCAGGTCGATGGTCCAGGCCAGGCCGGCGTCGAGCGGGTTCACGTTGTCGTCCATGTCCTGGCCGTAGAGGTTCATGCCCGCTTCCAGGCGCAGCGTGTCGCGTGCGCCCAGGCCCGCAGGCTTGACGCCGGCGGCGACCAGGGCGTTCCACAGTGCTTCGACCTGAGTGGCCGGGACGCCGATCTCGAAGCCGTCTTCGCCGGTGTAGCCGGTACGCGCGACCATCGCTTCGCCGAAGGCGGTGTCGGGGACGATCACGACGTTGAAGGGTTTCATGTCCTGTGACGCGGCTTTCGCGGTCGGCAGCACTTCCCAGACTTTCGCGCGCGCGTTCGGGCCCTGCACTGCGACGAGGGCGATCGCATTGTCGCCGTCGCGGCGCGGAGTGATGGTCAGGCCGCTGCCCGTGGCGTCGTTCTGCTGGCGCATCCAGGCCACGTCCTTCTCGGCGGTGCCGGCGTTGACGACAAGGCGGAACCAGTCTTCGCGGAAGAAGTAGACGATCAGGTCGTCGATCACGCCGCCTTCAGGATTGAGCATGGCCGAGTAGAGCGCCTTGCCCGGTACCTGCAGCTTGTCGACGTTGTTGGCCAGCAGGCCGCGCAGGAAAGCACGCACGTTCGCGCCTTCGAGGTCGACCACGCACATGTGCGAGACGTCGAACATGCCGGCGTCGCTGCGCACGGAGTGGTGCTCTTCGATTTGCGAGCCGTAGTTGACGGGCATGTCCCAGCCGCCGAAATCGACCATCTTGGCGCCGAGTGCGCGGTGTGCGGAATTGAGCGGGGTCGCTTTGAGCGTCATGGAATCCTCAGGGCAGTGTATAGGGGAGCTGCCACGCCGGCGGACCGAACGTGTGCTGCGCGCCCCTCTGTCCTTGGTACCTGAGAGATAGCGGACGGGTGTATCAACACCGCCGCCTGCCCCTTCGGTGGGCCAACCTTGGCCGCTCTCCAGAGTGTGGCCTTCGCGCGCCGCGCGTCGACCCCTGACCGGTCCTTTTGCCTGAGAGTTTTTGGGTGATGCCCCTTCGGCGGCAGCCTGTGCTGCGCTCTCCCGGTCAAGACTGTGGAGAATATGTCTTCCTTGGTTCCCTGTCAATCTTGGCAGGGCGAATAAGCAGCCTGCATCGACTGTCCAGCCAGGGTGGGCACGCGCGCACCGTTGGAGGGCGTGCGCGCGGGCTTTTTTCTCGATTTGTTACACTGGAACCTACACTTTGCGGGGCAAAACAAGACTATGAGCGAAGATCAAGCGAAACAAAGCAAGGAGGCCTGGTTCACGCTGTCGGGCGACGTCAACAGCGACATGGTGCACCGGGTATTCGAAGCGGTCGGCCACATGACCGAGGACGGCATCGAGACGGCCCACGTGCTGGTGCAGTCGAACGGCGGCTATGTCAGCGATGGCTTGTGCCTGTACAACTTCATGTCGAAGTCGCCGATCGAGTTCGTCATGTACAACGGCGGGGCGGTGGCCTCGATCGCCGTCATCATGTACCTGTCGGGCACGCGCCGTTACGCCAGCGAAACAGCGCGCTTCATGGTGCACAAGTCGCATGCGACGGCCTCCCCGGGTTCGCGCCCGGACGCGCTGAACATCATCGTCGAGGGCCTGCGCGCGGACGACGCCCGCACCGAATCGATCCTGCGCAAGCATGTCGAGCTGACGCCGGAGCAGTGGGCGATCCACCAGTATTCCGACCTGCACCTGAATTCGCGCGACGCCAAGACGGCCGGCATGATCAACGACGTCGTCGACTTCGCGCCGCCGAAGGGTGCGATCCTGCGCAACATCTGAGCGCGCCAGTCCGGCCGGGGCCGGCATCTGTCTTTTCCGGATTCGACCGGCAGAGCGCGGTGCCGGCCTGTTTATTTGCGCGCTAAAAATCGGTGCAAATTAAATGAGCCGATTAAGCGCTGGATGCAAATAGTATTTGCATGGATTTAACCGGCATCGGATCGAACGATATGGCCGGGTTAATTCATCAATATCGCACCCGATTATATTGTCGAGTTAATTCAGCAATAATCTGCGATGCAATAGATAATAAAAAAGCCTGGCTGCACATTCGCGTCCAGGCTTTTATTTGACCGCCGCCTCGGCGACGGTATGAAGTGCATCAGCGCTTGTCGTTCTTGTGGCTTTGGCGGCCGGCTGCGGCGTGCTGCTCCGGGGTGCCGCCGCGGGTGCCCGAACCGGAGCCGGAACGCGAGCCGGAGCCCGAGCCCGACTGCTTGTTGCCCTGGCGGCCCAGCTCGAGATTGTCTTCCTGGGCCGAGCGCTGGGCGCCCGAACGCGAGCCCGAACCGGAGCTCGAGCGCGAACCCGATCCCGAGCCGGACTGTTTGTTGCCGTCGTTCTTGTGGCTTTGACGGCCGGCTTCGGCGTGCTGCTCGGGGGTGCCGCCCTGCTTACCTTTTCTCTGATTCGAGGCCATGTTTATTTCCTTTCAATGTGTGAGAAATATGCCTGCTCTCCGGACTACTGATTTTTGTTCAGCAGTTTTTTCGGTGATGCAATCATGCGAGCCATACTGTTGAACCGGTATCGGATGACCGCCTGAGCCTGTGTAGGATGGGTTCCTACATATTGAAAATAAACGATGCCCTGAATACGTCAATGTTTTTCGTTATCTATTTAGGCGCGCCGAATTAAAACTCCTCCCAATCCATACTGGGTTTGCTGGCCGGACGCCGGATCGGCGTGACCGTTTTCGCGGCGGCCGGCTCCGGTTTCGCGCTCTTGCGCGGCGCCGGCTTCGTGGCAAGCTTTGCGGCCGGCAGCTGGCGCACGGCGGCGGGCGCCTCGGGAGCTGCTGCCGGAACGTCGCCGGCGAGCACGAAGCCGCCGGTGGCGCGACCCAGGCTGGCAGCCTGTTCGCGTACGGCGGCGGCGGCCGCGGCCGACTGCTCGACCAGGGCGGCGTTCTGCTGCGTCGCCTGGTCCATCGCCGTGATCGCGCCGTTCACCTGTTCGATGCCGGCGGTCTGCTCGGCGCTGGCGGCGGCGATCTCGCCGATGATGTCGGTCACGCGCTTGACGCTGCTGACGACTTCGTCCATCGTGCGGCCGGCCTTGTCCACCAACTGGGTGCCGGCGTCGACCTTGGCCACCGAATCGTCGATCAGGGCCTTGATTTCCTTGGCGGCAGCGGCCGAGCGCTGGGCCAGGCTGCGCACTTCCGAGGCCACCACCGCGAAGCCGCGCCCCTGTTCGCCAGCGCGCGCCGCTTCGACCGCCGCGTTCAGGGCCAGGATGTTGGTCTGGAAGGCGATGCCGTCGATCACGCCGATGATTTCGGCGATGCGCTTCGAGGAATCGTTGATCGAGGCCATGGTGCCGACCACGTCGCTGACCACGGCGCCGCCTTTCACGGCCACCTCGGAGGCGCACAGCGCCAGCTTGCTGGCCGTGTGCGCGGAATCGGCGTTCTGGCGCACGGTGGCGGTCAGTTCTTCCATCGACGAGGCCGTTTCCTCGAGCGAGGCTGCCTGCTGCTCGGTGCGCTTCGAGAGGTCCATGTTGCCGCTGGCGATTTCCGTGGTCCCGGTCGCGATGCCGGCCGCGCCCGTGCGCACGTCGCCGATCATGGCCGTCAGCTTGGCGGCCATCGTGCTCAACGCCGCCATCAGCCGGCCGGCGTCGCCGGCCGCGCTGTTCGAGGTACGCACGCGCAGGTCGCCATCGAGCATGCGCTGGGCCAGCGCCAGGGCGTCGCGCAGCGGCCGCTGCGCCTCGCGCACGATCCAGGCGGCCAGCAGGCCGGTCGCGGCCAGGCCGCCGGCGAGGCACAGCAGGATGCCCCCGCGCAGCGGCTCGGCGGCCTGGCCCAGTTGCGCCATCAGCCACAGCACACAAACGGAACCCAGCAGGAACAGCAGCGCGAAGGCGCCAACGATCTTGAACCGGGTGTCGAGCTGACGAATCTGTTTCATGGAAGCTTCCTCGGAGGGGATGGAGTGGAGGGGACTTTGTTATGTTAGGGAAACAAAAAGCCTGGCATTTGCGTCATCGCAAGCTAAAGAGTCCGGCCGGGCTGCCGTGAACGGGGAGAGGGGGCGCGTGCGCCGGCGCGAGGCGAATAATTTTGCGCCCTACTATTGCCATGCGGCAATAATGTGCAACAATACGGTGTCGGCGCCGCTGCGCCACAGGAAGAACCAGACCATGGGCCACGCCGCCAACGATCACGCTCCAGCCAAGCCGCCCGCGCTCCCGCGCGAGGTGCTGGCCGAGCTCGTGCGCGATGCGAGCGCGGCTGCCAACGAGCAGTTGGGCGCCATGGTCAACCGCCTGGCGGCGGCGCTGGGCGACATGACGACGGGCGGCCTCGATCCGCAGGCCGCTTACCGCCGCGCCAAGGCCGGCACGCTTCTTAAAAACAACAGCTACGCCTTCGTGCACCTGGCCGGCGAAGCGATCGAGCGCGCACTGCGCGAAGCCGTCGACGAACTGGTGCCGGGCGCTAAAAGCCGGGCCGATGCCGTCTCGCTGAGCCTAGTGCCGCTGGAAGAAATCGACAACCGGATCGCCTTCGGCACCCTGTGCCGGCCCTTCGAGATCGCCCATTCCGAGGTGCTGGCCAGCCTATGCGTGCGGATCGGCATGCTGCTCGGGCGCGCGCTGCTGCGTCCCGGCCAGAATCCCTTCCGCCCCGAAGTCTTCGTATCCGCCATCCACGACGCCTGGCGCGCCTTCGCGCCCGAGGCCGACGACCATCCGCTGCTGTTGCCGCTGCTGCGCCCCGAGCTCTTCCTCGACCTGGCGCCGCTGCTGGAAGCGGCGGACGCGGCCCTGCGCGCGCGCAGCAAGCAGGCGCGCGAACGTTTTCATATCAGCAAGACCAGCGACACGGGCCGAGGCCGCCGACCGGGCATGGATGCGGCGCTGGCGCAGCAGCTGCGCAGCCTGCTCGGCGCCGACGGCGAGGGCGCGCCCCTGGTGCCGGACCTGCCGAACATGCCGCAGGGGAATGGCTGGCGGCCGAGTTCGGCAGCCGGGTTCTCCCAGGATGGACCGGCGGCCGCCGCGGCAAGTCAGGCTCCCGGAATGCCGGGAAGTGTCCGTCCGGCCGCCGGTTTCGCACCAAACCAGTCCGGCACTGCCAGCGCCGCTTCCGGCTTCGCGCCGGCAGGCGAGGGCGCACCCGGCGCCATGCCATCCGCGACCGCGTTCGGCCAGCCCGGCGTGATGCCGTCGCCGGCCTCCTTCGGCCAGCCCGGCGCGCTGCTCGAACTGCTGGCAGGACTGCCGCTGCCGGCGCAAGCTGCCGCCCAGCCCGGCCAGGCCGCCATCGCAGGTTCACATAACGCGCACAACGTGTTTTACCTGCCGCGCTTCAAGCAAAGCCTGCCCCAGGGCGCGCTGCCGCGCGGCGAGGAACACACCCTCGACCTGCTGTCGCGCATTTTCGAGACCGTGCTGCTGGACGATAGCATTCCGACCGAGACGCGCGAGCTGATCCGCTTCCTGCAGGTGCCGGTGCTGAAAGCGGCGCTGCTCGACCAGAACTTCTTCTTCGAGGAAGCGCACCCGGCGCGGCGCATGATCGACCTGCTGTCGAACATGGGCTGGGAGGGGCGCAAGGGCGTCGACGATCCGGTGCTGCAGGCCATGCAGCGCGGGGTCGAGCGCATCGGGCGCGAAGGCGACGCCCAGCCGGCCGTGTTCGCCGAAGCGGTGGCGGAACTGGAAGCCCAGCTGGCGGTCGAAGAGCGCGCGGCCGAGGAGGCCATCGCCGCGCCGATCGCGCGCGCGACAAAAATCGAAAGGCAGACAGTGGCCGCGCGGTCGGCGCGCCAGGCCGTGCGGGTACGCGTGCTCGACGGCGAACTGGTCGGCGTGGTCTCGAGCTTCCTCGAGCAGCGCTGGGTCGACGTGCTGACCTTCGCCTACCTGATCGAGGAGGAGCGGCCGGGCGCGATCGACAACGCCACCCAGACGATGGACGAACTGGTCTGGACCGTGAAGCCGAAAGCCACGCAGGAACAGCGCAAGGCCTTGCTCGCCAAGCTGCCGAGCCTGCTCACCGCCCTCAACAAATGGCTCGACGCCATCAAGTGGCGCGACGCCGAGCGCCTGGACTTCTTTGCCGAGCTGGCGAAATGCCACCTCTCGATCGTGCGCGCGCCGTTGGAACTGTCGCCGGAGCGCCAGCTCGAACTGGCGGTCGAGGCCGCCCAGCAGGACGCGCTGCGCCGCATCGCGCAGGAACAGGCCGCTGCCGAGGAGGAGGCAAGCGAGCCGGACGACGCCGCCAGCCTCGTCGATACTTTGGAGCGCGGCGCGCGCCTGGAGTTCAGGCAGCCCGATGGCAGCGTCCGCAAGCTCAAATTGGCCTGGGTCAGCCCCTTGCGTACGCTCTTCATTTTCTCGGGTGGCCTGCGCCAGGAGGCGTTTTCGCTGGCGGCCGAAAAGCTGCTCGAGGGCCTGCGCAGTGGCGCGGTCCGGGTCGTCGCGCTCGAGGGTGTGGTGGGGCGCGTGCTGACCGAAGCCTTGCAGGACGCCGTCAACGATCCGGCGCCGCTGCGCGCCTGAGCTTCCTCCCAAAAAAAACCGGCGCTCGCGGCGCCGGCTTCTTCATTTCCTGAGCATCAAGCCTGCTTGCGACGACGCAGCATGCCCAGGCCTGCCATGCCGAGGCCGAACAGGGCCAGCGAGGCCGGTTCCGGCACATCGCTGGCGGCGACCTGGTAATAAATGCTGCCGTTCCAGATGCGCGGCGCGTAGGTGCTGCTGAACGGGTAGGCCTTGCCGGCGCCTTCCAGGATCTGCAGGTAGTTATCCTGTGCATACACGTTGCCGATGCCCGAGCCGTCCGTGTAATTCATGGTGCCGCCGGTCGTGATTGTGATGTACAGGCCGGTCGTGGCGCCGGCATTCAGGCCGAAGTCGGCGACGTCGAAGAAGGTCGCGTTGCCCGCGCCATTGCCGGTGAGGCTGGCGGTGTCGACCAGGGTCCAGGCGCCGGCGTCCGTCGCGGCGCCGGTCCAGCTGCCGTCCAGCTTGTAGAGTGCGAGGGTGTGGTGGCCGGAGCTCAGGTTCAGGTCGAAGCCCGTGACGGTCAAGGCATTGCCCTTGGTGACGACGTCGAACATGTTGCCGTTCTGGCCGTTGTTGTTGGCGAAGGTGGTGGTCAGGACGCCGGCCTGGGCGCTGGCGCAGAAGGCGAAGGCAAGGCTAGCTGCAAGGGCAAGTTTTTTCATGTGGACTCTTTCAGGAGGTTGTTGTGCTATCGGGCATAGCAAACTTCGTGCCTGGAGTTTCCAATGGGAAAATTTCCACATGAAATCAATGATTTAAATTTTGCAAGTTTTCCAAAACTGTCATGCTGTGTCCTGCACTGTAAATATTGTCGACACCGGAAGTTCGCTCCGAGGCCGTCGCCGGGCCGGGCCCGCCGCGCGCGCTTGCCCGGCCGCTTGCCGTAAATGGCCCGCGTGCCCGGGCGCGCCGGCCTTAAACTTGGCCGAAAAGCAAGCAACAGATGGTATGATGCGTGCTTTATCGATTCCCTCATAGCCGAACCAAGGTGCGACTATCCTCCATTAAATTGTCGGGATTTAAGTCCTTCGTCGATCCCACCAATTTCCAGGTCCCCGGGCAGCTGGTCGGCGTGGTCGGTCCGAATGGCTGCGGCAAGTCGAACATCATCGACGCCGTGCGCTGGGTGCTGGGCGAATCGAAAGCGTCCGAGCTGCGCGGCGAGTCGATGCAGGACGTGATCTTCAACGGCTCGACCCACCGCAAGCCTTCCGGCCGCGCCTCGGTCGAACTCGTGTTCGACAACAGCCTCGGCAAGGCCGCAGGCCAGTGGGGCCAGTACGGCGAGATCGCGGTCAAGCGCACCCTCACGCGCGACGGCACCTCGACCTATTACATCAACGGCCAGCCGGTACGCCGGCGCGACATCCAGGACATCTTCCTCGGCACCGGCCTGGGTCCGCGCGCCTACGCCATCATCGGCCAGGGCATGATCGCGCGCATCATCGAATCGCGCCCCGAAGAACTGCGCGTCTTCCTCGAAGAAGCGGCGGGCGTTTCGAAATACAAGGAACGCCGCCGCGAGACCGAGAATCGTCTGTCGGACACCCGCGAAAACCTGCTGCGCGTGGAAGACATCCTGCGCGAGCTGAACGCCAACCTGGAAAAGCTCGAAGCGCAGGCCGCGGTGGCGAACCGTTTCCACCAGCTGCAGGCCGACCAGGAAGAAAAGCAGAAGCTGCTCTGGCTGCTGCGCAAGAACGAAGCCAAGGCCGAACAGGCGCGCTACTTCAAGGAGATGGAGGAAGCGCAGAACAGCCTGGAAGAGCAGACGGCCAAGCTGCGCAACGTCGAACTCGAACTGGAGCACCTGCGCCAGCACCATTTTTCGGTAGGCGACCGCCTGCACACGGCGCAGGGCGCGCTGTACCAGACCAACTCCGAGATCGGCAGTTTAGAGGCGCAGATCAAGTTCGTGATCGAGTCGCGCACGCGCCTGCAGAACCAGCTCGGCACCCTGGCCGCCCAGCGCGACCAGTGGCTGGCGCAGGCCCAGGAATACGAAGAGCAGATCGAGGAAGCGACCTATAAAGTCGAGGAACTGGCCGCGCGCGCCGAAGGCGCCCAGATCGCGGTCGAAGCGCAGAACGAGCGCTTGCCGGAACTCGATGCAGCCTGGCGCGAAGCCCAGCGCCGCGGCGACGAAGCGCGCGCCCGCATCGGCGAAGTGCGCCAGCGCATCGAGCTGTCCGCCGCCCACGGCCGCAATGCCGGCAATATCCTGAGCGGCCTCGCCACGCGGCGCGAACGCCTGCAGGCCGAGAAAAAATCGCTGGCGCCGCCCGACAGCGCGCACCTCGCCAACCTGCGCATGCAGCTCGAAGAAAAGCAGCAGGCGCTGGAAGAACAGACCTTCATGCAGGAAGAAGCCGCGGCCGGCCAGGACGCTGCGGAGACCGAGCGCCGCGAAGCCCAGGCCGCGGCGCAGTCGGAGGCCGCGAAGAACGCCCAGCTGGAAGCGCGCCTGTCCGCGCTGAAGCAGATGCAGGAGCGGGTGCAGACCCAGGGCAAGGTCGCGCCCTGGCTGAAAAAGCACGAGCTCGATGCGCTGCCGCGCCTGTGGCAAAAGGTGCAGATCGAGGAAGGCTGGGAAACCGCCCTGGAAGCCGTGCTGCGCGAACGCGCCGGCGCCCTCGAACTCTCGAACATCGAGTGGGCCAAGGCCTTTGCCGGCGATGCGCCGCCCGCGCGTCTGGCCCTGTACGCACCGGCGCCGAGCGCCCCGCCGGCGCCCGACGTCGTCGGCCTCAAATCCTTCGCCACGCTCCTGAAACTGAACGACCCCGGCGTGCGCGGCGTCCTGAACGACTGGCTGCACCTGGTGTTCATCGCCGAAACAGTGACCGAGGCCTTCGCGGAACGCGCGCGCCTGCCGCAGGGCGGCTCCTTCGTCACCCGCCAGGGCCACGTCGTGACCGGCACCAGCGTGCGCTTCTACGCGGCCGACGCCGAGCAGGACGGCATGCTGCAGCGCCAGCACGACATCGACCACACGACGACGCAGCTGCGCGCCCAGGCCCTGCTGACGGACGATGCGCGCACGCGCGCCGTGCGTGCCGATGCCGCCGTGACGGAACTGACGCGCCGCCTGCAGGACGCGCGCGCCCGCATCGCCACCCTGCAGCGCGAAACGCACGCGCTGCAGATCGAGGTCGTGCGCCAGAACGAAGTCGAATCGCGCTTCAACCAGCGCAGCAGCCAGATCGACGTGGATCTCGCGGAGATCGCCGCCCAGGAAGAAGAGCAGCGCATGGTGCAGCAGGAGGCCGAGCAGCAGTTCGAACAGCTCGACATGGAACTGGCCGAACTGCAGGGCAGCTTCGAAGATGGCCAGACCCTGTTCCTGCAGCGCGAAGCGGCGCTGGCCGAGGCGCGCGACAAGCTGCGCGAGCTCGAACGCGGCGCCCAGGAAGCCCTGTTCGCCGAAAAGACGGCGCGTGCCCGTATCGAGGAACTGCGGCGCAGCATCGCCACCGCCACGCAACAGGCGCAGCAGGTGGCCGAGTCGCTGGCGGATGGCCAGGCCGAACTCGCGGCGCTGGAAAGCGGTACCGCCCACGAAGGCCTGCAGGAACTGCTGGATCGCCGCACGAGCCAGGAAAAAGCCTTGTCCGATGCGCGCCATGAACTCGACCAGGTAGCCCAGCAGCTGCGCCATGCCGAGGAATCGCGCATGGGCTCCGAGCGCAACCTGCAGCCGCAGCGCGACCGCATCACCGAGATGCAGCTGAAGGAACAGGCCGCGCGCCTGAACCAGGAGCAGTTCGCCGAGGCCCTCAGCGCCACCGGCGCCGACGAGGCTGCGCTGGCCACCAAGCTCGATCCGGACCTGAAACCGCAGTACCTGCAGGGCGAGGTGACGCGCCTGACCAACGCGATCTCCGCGCTGGGCGCGGTCAACCTGGCCGCGGTCGAGGAACTGGCGACCGCCACCGAAAGGAAGCGCTTCCTCGATTCGCAGAACGCGGATTTGAACGAGGCCATCGCCACGCTGGAAGACGCGATCCGCCGTATCGACAAGGAAACGCGCGACCTGTTGCAGGACACCTTCGAGCGCGTCAACACGCACTTCTCGGAACTGTTCCCGATCCTGTTCGGCGGCGGGCAAGCCAGGCTGGTGATGACGGGCGACGAGATTTTAGATGCCGGCGTGCAGGTCATGGCCCAGCCGCCGGGCAAGAAGAACGCGACCATCCACCTGCTGTCGGGCGGCGAAAAGGCGCTCACCGCGACGGCCCTCGTGTTCTCGATGTTCCGCCTGAACCCGGCGCCGTTCTGCCTGCTGGACGAGGTCGACGCGCCGCTGGACGACGCCAATACCGAGCGCTTCTGCCGCATGGTGAAGCGCATGTCGGACCATACCCAATTCCTCTTCATCTCGCACAACAAGATTGCGATGGAGATGGCCAATCAACTGATCGGTGTGACGATGCAGGAGCAGGGCGTATCGCGCATCGTGGCGGTGGACATGGAGTCCGCCGCCCACTTCGCACAAGAGGCACAAGCAGCATGACAGACTTCCAAATGAGCCTGATCGCGGCGGGCGGCGTATTCGTCGTCGGCGTCATCACCTACAACAAGTGGCAGGAGCACAAGGCGCGTAAAACCGTCGAGCGCGCCTTCGCATCCGACCATGACGATGTCCTGATGCGTCCCGACGGCACCCCGAGCGAGCGCAGCGAACCGGTGCTCGACATCGGTTCCACGCCATCGATGGGACCGGTCGAGCCGGGCTTCGGCACCGGCGCCTCCAGCGGCGTCTCCGGCGACACCGGCTCCAGCGAGGCCGCCGCCACGCTGGCGCCCGCCGCGCCGCTGCCCGGCATGAGCGCCGAGACGCCACCCGCCGAAGTAGCCGAGAACCTGGTCGACCCGCTGATCGACTGCATGGTCCCGCTGGCGCTGGAAGGCGCGGCGCGCGGCGACAAGATCCTGCCGGCCCTGCAAAAGCTGCGCCGCGTCGGCAACAAGCCGATCCACTACATCGGCCTGGCCGTCAACGGCGACTGGGAACCGATCGTGCATGGCGGCGTCTACACCAAGCTGCAGGCGGGCGTGCAGATGGCGACGCGTACGACTGCCTTGAACGAGCTGGAATACTCGGAACTGGTGACGCGCCTGCGCGCCGTGGCCGACGAGATCGGCGCCGAGCCGGAAGTGCCGGACATGATCGAGGTGATGAGCGAAGCGCGCACCCTGCACAAGTTCGTGGCGGGCCACGACGCCCAGCTGGGCGTGAACCTGAAGTCGAACGGCGCGCCGTGGGCGATGTCGACCCTGATCGGGGCGCTGGAAAACGCCGGCTTCGACGTGCGTCCGGACGGCCGCTTCGCCATGCCCGACGGCGCGAACGGCGTGCTGTTCACGCTCTCGACCAACGTCAACATGGGCGCCGATTCCACCGACCGCCTGACCCTGCTGCTCGACGTGCCTTGCGTGGCGCCGAGCCGCGACGGCTTCGGCGCGATGGTCAAATGCGCCAAGGACCTGATGCTGCGCCTGGATGCAACGATGGTCGACGACTTCGAGCAGCCGCTGCTGGACTCGACTCTCGAAGAAATCGCCGGCCAGGTGAAGGACTTCTATACCGAGATGGAAGCGGCCGACATCCCGGCCGGCTCGACCCGCGCGCTGCGCCTGTTCAGCTGAGGTCGCAGTGAGTACGAACCTGAGCGAACAGGAAGACTACCTGGCGCGCATGAAAGCGCTGGTCGAGGAACTGAACCGCCATATTTATAACTACCACGTGCTCGACGCGCCGACGATTCCGGACGCCGAGTACGACCGCATGTTCCGCGAACTGCAGGCGCTGGAAGCCGAGCACCCGGAAGCCGTCTCGCCCGACACGCCGACCTCGCGCGTGGGCGCGGCGCCGATCCCGGAGTTCAAGCAGGTCACCCACGCGGTGCCGATGCTCTCGCTGAACAACGGCTTCCAGGACGAGGACGTCGACAACTTCGACCGCCGCGTGCGCGAAGGCCTCGACCTGCACGCCAAGGCCGGCGGCGTCGCCTATGCCGCCGAACTGAAATTCGACGGCCTGGCCATGAGCCTGCGCTACGAGAAGGGCGTGTTCGTACAGGCCGCGACGCGCGGCGACGGCTACACGGGCGAGGACGTCACCGCCAACATCCGCACGGTGCGTGTGATCCCGCTGCGCCTGCACGGGGGGCCGAACGGGGGAGACATCCCCGACATCCTCGAAGTGCGCGGCGAAGTCCTGATGTTCAAGGACGACTTCGCAAAACTGAATCAGCGCCAGCGCGACGCCGGCCAGAAGGAATTCGCCAATCCGAGGAATGCGGCTGCCGGCAGCCTGCGCCAGCTCGACGCCCGCATCACGGCCCAGCGTAGACTCCGCTTCTTCGCCTACGGCATCGGCCTGCTGGAAGGCGCCGAGATGCCGGAATCGCATTCGGCGGTGCTCGACTGGTTCGATCGGCTCGGCTTGCCGGTGTCGAAGGAACGCGCGGTCGTGAAAGGCCGCGACGGCCTGCTCGATTACTACCGCAGCATCGGCGAAAAGCGTCCGAATCTGCCCTACGAGATCGACGGCGTCGTCTACAAGGTCGACCGCCTCGCCGACCAGCGCCAGCTCGGCTTCGTCTCGCGCGCGCCGCGTTTTGCGCTGGCCCATAAATTCCCGGCCGAGGAAGCGCTGACGGTGGTCTCCGCGATCGACGTCCAGGTCGGCCGTACCGGCGCCATCACGCCGGTGGCGCGCCTGGTGCCGGTGTCGGTGGGCGGCGTGACCGTCACCAATGCGACCCTGCACAACGAGGACGAAGTGCGCAGGAAAGACGTGCGCGTGGGCGACACGGTCGTCGTGCGCCGCGCCGGCGACGTCATTCCCGAAGTGCTGGCTGTGGTGCTGGAGCGCCGTCCGCAGCCGGAACCGATGGTCTACACGCTGCCGACGACCTGTCCGGTATGCGGCTCGCACGTGGTGCGAGAAGAGGGCGAGTCGGTCGCGCGCTGCTCGGGCGGCCTCAGCTGCGCCGCCCAGCGCAAGGAAGCGATCCGCCACTTCGCGGGCCGGCGCATGATGGACATCGAGGGTCTGGGCGACCGCTACATCGACAGCCTGGTCGAGTGCAGCCTGATTCACGGCGTGGCCGACCTCTACAAGCTGACGCTGGATGACCTGCTCAAGATGAAGCGCCTCGCCGACGAGCGCGAAGGCACGGTGCCGGAGACGGTCAAACAAGGGAAAGTGCCGACCAAGTGGGCCGACAATCTCCTGAACGCGATCGCAGCCAGCAAGAATCCGCCGCTGGAACGCCTGCTGTTCGCGCTCGGCATCCGCCACGTCGGCGAGTCGACCGCGAAGACCCTGGCCGACTGGCTCGGATCGCTGGCGCTGGTGCGGCGCGCACCCGCCGCGCTGCTGCGTGTATTGCCCGACATCGGCGGTACGGTCGCCGAATCGATCGCCGACTTCTTTGCCGAGCCGAAGAACCAGGCCGCGCTCGACGCGCTGCTCGACGCCGGCGTGGCGCCAAGCGGCGAGCATGCGCCCAAGGCCGCGCTGCGCGAGCGCCTCGGCGAAGTGGAACTGCTGGCCGCGCTGGGCATCCCGAAACTGACCGAGCCGCGCGCGCGCCAGCTGCTGGCCGGGCGTACGCTCGAGGACCTGGCGCACCTGCGCGTGTTCAGCGTGTTCGGCCTGCCGGAAGCGAACGTCGCGGCACTCGAAACCTGGATGGCCGAGCCGGGCAGGCGCGAGACGCTGCAGGCCCTTTCGAGCCTGCGCGCCGAGTTGCTGGTGCAGCTGCCGGAGCAAAGCGAGGAAGTGCAGGGCGGCCTGGCCGGCCAGACTTTCGTGCTGACCGGGACGCTGCCGACCATGTCGCGCGATGCGGCGGGCGCGCTGATCGAGGCCGCCGGCGGCAAGGTGTCGGGCTCGGTATCGAAGAAGACTTCCTACGTGGTGGCCGGCGCGGACGCGGGCAGCAAGCTGGCCAAGGCCGAGTCGCTCGGCGTGACCGTGCTCGACGAGGCCGGCCTGCTGGCGCTGCTGGCGCAGGCACAATAACAAACTAGAGAACAAACGATGAACAAGATCCGCAAGGCCGTCTTTCCTGTCGCAGGCCTGGGCAGCCGCTTCCTTCCGGCCACCAAGGCGCAACCCAAGGAGATGCTGCCGATCGTCGACAAGCCGCTGATCCAGTACGCGGTGGAGGAGGCGGTCGCCGCCGGCATCACCGAGATGGTCTTCATCACCGGCCGCAACAAGCGCGCCATCGAGGACCACTTCGACAAGGCCTACGAACTCGAGGCCGAGCTGGAGGCGGCCAACAAGCAGGCCCTGCTCGAACTGGTGCGCGGCGTGATCCCGAAGAACGTCAACTGCATCTACATCCGCCAGTCGGCGCCGCTGGGCCTGGGCCACGCGGTATTGTGCGCGCGTCCGGTGGTCGGCAACGAACCCTTCGCCGTGCTGCTGGCCGACGACTTCATGGACACCGACCACGGCACCAAGCCGGTGCTGGCGCAGATGACCGAGGTCTACGAGTACGAAAAGTGCAGCGTGCTGGCGGTGCAGGATGTCCCGCGCGAGAACACGCGCCAGTACGGCATCGTCAAGGCCGACACCTACCGCAGCAATCTCGAGCTGGTCTCGAACATCGTCGAGAAGCCGCTGCCGGAAGAGGCGCCCTCGACCCTGGCGGTGGTCGGGCGCTACGTCCTGTCGGGCGCGATCTTCGACCACCTGGAACACCTTGGTCTTGGCGCCGGCGGCGAGATCCAGCTCACCGACGGCATCGCCTCGCTGATGCGCGCTGAACGCGTGCTCGCCTACCGCTACGCCGGACAGCGCTATGATTGCGGTTCGAAGCTGGGCTACCTGCAGGCGATGACGGCGATGGGGCTCAAGCACCCGGAAACGGCCGCCGGCTTCCAGGCCTTCCTGGCCGGGCTGGCAAAGGAGAACGGACATGGCAGTACGTGAGATCCTCAGGATGGGCGACCCGCGCCTGCTGCGCGTGGCCGAACCCGTCACCGCATTCGGCACGCCGGAGCTGGAAGCCCTGGTGGCCGACATGTTCGACACCATGCACGCCGCCAACGGCGCGGGTCTCGCCGCGCCGCAGATCGGCGTCAATTTGCAGCTGGTGATCTTCGGCTTCAAGAACAACCTGCGCTACCCGGACGCGCCGGAAGTGCCGGAGACGGTACTCCTGAATCCCGTCCTCACGCCGCTCTCGGACGAGATGGAAGAGGGCTTCGAAGGCTGCCTCTCGGTCCCCGGCCTGCGCGGCAGCGTGCCGCGTTATACCCGCCTGCGCTACGAAGGCGTCGACCAGTACGGCAAGCCGATCCGGCGCGAGGCCGAAGGCTTCCATGCGCGTGTGGTGCAGCACGAGGTCGACCATCTGCTGGGGATCCTGTATCCGATGCGGATCCGCGACTTTACGCGCTTCGGCTTTACGGAGGTGATGTTCCCGGGGCTCGATCCGGCGGCGGACGATTGATGGCGATGCAGGAACAGATGCTCGACGTGCGCGTCAGTGGCGACTTGCTGCTGGTCGAGACCCAAGGCGAGATGAACGAAACGATGCTGCGCGACTGCCAGCTGCGTGTGCTGGAACTGGCGCATGAGACGGGCCTGCGCCGCGTGCTGTACGACGCGCGCGGCATGATCCCGCCTGCGGCCGAGATGGCGCTGATGCAGCAGGCGCTCGACGACGAACTCGGCGGCCTGATGCTGCGCCGCGCGATCGTGGTGCCGGATACGCGCATCGCCTACCTGGCGCGCATCGCGTTTTTCGAAGGCGAAGACCGGGTCTTCTACGACGATGTCGAAGCGGCGAGCGCCTGGCTGCGCGAGAACTGATCCGGAACGTCCGCCGTACCGTAGGGTGGGGCGTAGCGGGGAATTCGGGCAGCATGCTGCCCGCCCGCGGAGCGCCCTGCCCGACCGGGCAGGGCACGGAGTGCCCACGCGGTACGGCGCTGGCATCGTGGCCGCGGATGCAGATCCCCGATCGGCAAGCGTTTCGAGTGCTGTGCCCTTTGCCGCTACTCTCATTTTGTATCCGCGTGGGCACGGAGTGCCCACCCTACGAAAGCTAGTCCTTCGGATATGGACTCTTTCCACCTTCTGCAATGAACCGGTCAATCCGCGCCGCCAGCACGGGCAGCGGCACCGATCCCAGCTGCAGCACGGTATCGTGGAACGCCCGAATATCGAACTTCGGCCCCAGCGCCTTCTCCGCCTTCGCCCGCGCCTCCATGATCGCCATCTGCCCCAGGTAGTACGACAGCGCCTGTCCCGGCCACGAAATGTAGCGGTCCACTTCCGTCGTCACCTCGTGCTCCGACAGCGCCGTGTTTTCGCGCAGGTAGGCCTGTGCCTGCTCGCGCGTCCAGCCCTTGGCGTGGATGCCGGTGTCGACCACCAGGCGCGAGGCGCGCCAGGCCTGGTAGCTGAGCATGCCGAAGACTTCGTAGGGCGTCTCGTAGATGCCCATCTCGGTGCCGAGGCGTTCGGTGTACAGCGCCCAGCCTTCGCCGAAGGCGGAAATGTAGGCCCGGCGGAAGGGCGGCACGCCTTTCTGTTCCAGCGCTACCGGCATCTGGAAGGCGTGGCCCGGCGCCGATTCGTGCAGGGTTAGCGCGGGCAGGCTGTAGAGCGCGCGCGCCGGCAGGTTCCAGGTGTTGACCAGGTAGACGCCGGGGCCGCCGCGCCCGGCCGTGTAGTAGGGCGCCTGATCTAGCGGGACCGGGCGGATCGCGAAGCGCTGGCGCGGCAGGTAGCCGAAGTACTGGCCGGCCTTGGCGTCGAACTTCTTGGCGATCCAGGCCGCGCGCATCAGCAGTTCGTCGGGCGTCTTCGCGTAGAACTGCGGGTCGGAGCGCAGGAAGGCCAGGAAGGCGGGCAGGTCGCCCTTGAAGCCCGACTGGCGGATGGTCTCCATCATCTCGGCGCGGATCTTCGCCATCTCGGCCAGGCCGATGCGGTGGATGGCGTCGGCGCTCATGTTCGTCGTGGTGAACTCGAGGATCTTCGACTGGTAATAGGCCTGCCCGTCCGGCAGGCCCGTTGCGGCCAGCGCTTCGCGTGCGCGCGGCATGTAATCGGCACGCATGAAGGCGAGTACCCGCGCATAGGCGGGCTGCACGTGCTCGCGGATCGCGGCCACGGCCTGGGCGCGCAGCAGCGCCTGGTCGGCGGCGGGAATCGCGGCCGGCATGTCCTTGAAGGGCTGGTAGAAGACAGTGGCTTCGGGCGCGCTTTCCGCCACCGAGGCCAGCGCCGCGTCGCGCCCGGCCAGGGTCACGCGCGGCGGCGTGAAGCCGCGCGCCAGACCGGCGCGCATATTGGCCAGCTGCTCGTCGAAGTAGCGCGGCAGGTGGGCCAGGCGCGCCAGGTAGCGGCGGTAGCCGGCAGCGGTGGCGATCGGCTGGCGCGCGCCGTAGGTGACGTCGGTCCAGAAGGCGCTGTCGGCATTCACCGGCTGCTCGTACTCGCGAAAACGCAGTTCCTCGACGAACGCGGCGATCTGCGCGCGGTACACCTGGTAGTTGATTTTCTCGGACGCGGAGAGGGCGGCGGCGTCGATGCCGCCGAGCCGGCGCAGCACGTCCTGCCAGTACGCCAGGCGCGCTGCCTGCGAGGCGGCGTCCACGCGGGGATAATCGCCCTCGACCTGGTCGCGGCTGGCCTCGTCGTGGGCCAGGCCCTGCTTGATGCGCCACTGCCACTCGGCGCGGTGGATCGCCGCGAAACGCGCGTCGGCGCCGGCTGCGCCCGGCGCCACGGCGGCGCGGGCAGGGGCCGCCTGCGCCGGTGCGCCCATCAGGATGCTGGCGGCGCACAGCGCAGCGGCCACGGTCTGTTTCCTCATCTCCCATCCTCGTGTTCGTTTTTCTGATTGGCATTATGTCGCACGAGGAATACGGTCGCCAGAAAACTTCTCGGAAAGCGGGCGCCGACGTAGGAATTTGCCCCTTCTGCATGTGAAAAAATAGAAATTGCCTGTATTACCTTTATAATCCAGGTTCAGCCGGCCAGACGGCGAATGCAACAGATAACAACCGACAGCTGAACAGCGAGCATGGACCACAACGAAGGCCAGCGGCCAAGGTCGCCCGGCGATGCCGGCCAGACCACCAGCAACGGCACCGCGGCCCTCGTGGAGCCCTGGCTGCTCCTGAGCGAACAGCTCACCCCGCTGATCGGCGAAAGCGGATTTTGCGCCCTGTTCGGGCGCGCTCTGCGCTTGTCGGCCGTGCGCTTCGAGCGCCTGGGCAGCTGCGACAGCGCCCGGCCCGTGGCCGACCTGCTGATGTCCCTGACAAGAACCCTGAACGAGATCGGACCCGGGCACGCCGCGCAAGCGAATGGCGTCCTGCTCGGCACTTTCACCACGCTGCTGGGTAACTTGATCGGTGAAGCGCTAACGCAACAGCTAATACACGTCGCACAAGAAAGCGCAAACGGGCAGAAGCATGGACAGGAGCAGAAGTAAATGAGCGATAAAGTAGCCTTGGGGCTCTTGCAAACCGGTGTGCCAGGACTGGACACGCTTCTCGGCGGCGGCCTTCCCGAGTTTTCGTTCAACCTCGTGGCCGGTCCGCCGGGCAGCGGCAAGACGACGCTGGCGCACCAGATCATGTTCGCCCTGGCCACGCCCGAGCGGCGCGCGCTGTTCTTCACCGTGCTGGGCGAACCGCCCCTCAAGATGCTGCGCTACCAGCAGCAGTTCTCCTTCTTCGACGTCAAGAAGGTAGGGCCGGCGATCCGCTACGTGAACCTCGGCGAGACCCTGCGCACCGGCGACTTCAGCGGCGTGCTCGACCGTATCATGGCCGAGGTCGAGGCCTTTTCGCCCTCGCTGGTATTCGTCGATTCCTTCCGCTCCGTGGTCCAGACCGCCAAGCCGGGCAACGAGGGCGTGGCCGACCTGCAGTACTTCATCCAGGAACTGGGCACGCGCATGACGAGCTGGCAGGCGACCACCTTCCTGATCGGCGAGTACATGAACAACGATCCGGAAGCGAATCCGATCATGACGGTGGCCGACGGCATGCTGTCGCTGACCCAGGCCCACGAGCACAGCACCGTGGTGCGCAAGATGCGCGTGGTCAAGATGCGCGGCCGCGCCCACCTGGCCGGCTCGCACAACTTCCGCATCACCGACGACGGCCTGCGCGCCTACCCGCGCATCCTGCCGCCGCTGGCCGCCGACCGCCAGCCGGGTGCGCCGATCAACCGCGACCCGGACCGCATCCCGACCGGCGTGCCGGGGCTCGACGCCATGCTGCTCGGCGGCGTGCCCCAGGGCCACACGATGCTGGTGTCGGGCCCGACCGGCTCCGGTAAAACCATCATCGGCACCCGCTTCCTGCAGGAAGGCGTGCGCCAGGGCGAGAAGGGCGTGGCCGTGTTCTTCGAGAAGGGCACGCCGCGCCTGCGCAATGCCGAGCTGGCGGAACTGGTCCAGGGCGGCGACGTTACCGTGGTCGAGAGCCGCCTGCTCGATCTGACCGTGGACGAACTGATCGACGAGATCCAGGCCACCTTGCAGCGCACCGGCGCGCGCCGCCTGGTGATCGATTCGCTGTCCGAGTTCGCGCTCTACATGGCGCCGGAATTCCATGCCGACCTGCGCCAGGCCGTGTTCCGCCTGCTGACGGTGGTGGCCAAGCACGGCGTCACGGCCCTGGTCACGATCGGCCTGGACGACGATTTCACCGGCCTGCATTTCAGCGAAGCGAACATCTCCTACCTGACCGATGCGGTCGTGGCGCTACGCTACGCCGAGGTCGACGGCAGGCTGCAGAAATTCATGTCGGTCGTGAAGGTACGCGGCTGCGAGCACAGTACCGACCTGCGCGCCTACCGGATCACCGACGCCGGGCTCGAGGTCGACAGCGATGCCACCGAGGTGGCCGGCGTGCTGGCCGGCGGCTGCGTGCGCAAGCCTGGATCGACATGAGGAGCACAGGGAATGTTCAACGAAGACGAATCCGGTTCGATGCAGCGTTCCCTTGATCCCATGGACGATACCGTCCCGTCCGACGCCTATACCGGCGCCCTCCATCGCCACATCGGCAGCCTGGAACAGGAAGTGGCACGCCTGCGCGCCGCCGTGGTCGGCAAGGAGGAACTCGAGAAAAGCGTGGCCCGCCTGCGCGAAGCCAACGAACACCTGGTGCTGGCCGCGATCAGCGCCCAGGGCCTGCGCGACGACGCCGAAGCGGCCAACCGGCGCCAGAACGAATTCCTCGCCATGCTGGCGCACGAACTGCGCAACCCGCTGGTACCGATCAGCATGTCCTCGATGCTGCTGGAGCGCTCGGCCGACGCCTCCCCGCAGCTGCTCAATTTCACTAAAGTCATCCGGCGCCAGGTCGACCACATGGCGGCCCTGCTCGACGACCTGCTCGACGCCGCCCGCATCAGCAGCGGCAAGATCACCCTGCACCTGGAGCCGCTGTCGCTGTCCGAGACGATCGACCAGGCGCTGGAAACCGTGTTGCCGCGCATCGCCGAGCGCAGCCAGCACTTCGAACTCGAGCTCCCGCCGGAACAACTTGCCACCCGCGGCGACCGGGTGCGCCTGACCCAGGTGTTCACCAACCTGATCGGCAACGCCTCCAAGTACACGGGCGACGGCGGCCGCATCGCACTAAGCGTGCGGCAGGAAGGCGAGGACATCGTCGCCGTCGTCGCCGACAACGGCACCGGCATCGCGCCCGAGGTGCTGCCGCATATCTTCGACCTGTTCACCCAGGGCCCACGCTCGCTGGCGCGCTCGGAAGGGGGCCTGGGCGTGGGCCTGAACGTGGTGCGCAACCTGGTCAGCATGCACGGCGGCACGATCACGGCCGACAGCCCGGGCGTCGGGCAGGGCAGCCGCTTCACGCTGCGCCTCCCGAGCTGCGCCTTGCCGGCCGCGGCGCCCGCGCAGCCGCCGGCGGCAAGCCTGTCCGGCCGCCGCTGCCGGGTGCTGATCATCGAAGACAATCCCGACGCCTGCGAGATGCTCAAAGCCTTCCTCGACATGGAAGGGCACGAGGTGGCGATGGCGCAGGACGGCCAGGCGGGCCTGGACGCGCTGCTCGGCCAGGACTACGACGTGGTCGTCTGCGACATCGGCCTGCCCGGCATGGACGGGCTGGAAGTCATGAGCCGCCTGCGCGCATCGAGCGGCGGCGCGCGTCCGGTGGCGATCGGCCTGTCCGGCTATGGCCAGCTCGAAGACCGCGCGCGCGCCGCGGCGGCCGGCTTCGACCACTACCTGGTCAAGCCGGTCAGCCCGGACGCCTTGCTGGCGCTGGTGGCGGCGCGCGCCTGATCCACGCTCGCGGCCGGCACTAGCCGCCGATTTCCAGTATCCAGGCGCGTAGGGTGGGCGCTCCGTGCCCACCATTACGTGCTCCGTTTGCTCATCGTTTTGGTGGGCACGGGGCGCCCGATGAAACCGTGGTCGAGGCCATTGGCCTCGCCCACCCCTACGTCAGTGGATCTCCGGATTCGCAGCGGGCGTCGGTCCCGAACCGCCGATTTCCTGTATCCAGTTGCGCCACAGGCTGCGCGCCGCGTCCTGGTAGCGCGCAGCCGCCGCCATCAGGATCTGGCGCGCGTCGAGGGCCATCAGCTCGGGCGGCAGCAGCGGGTCGCGCACCAGCAGGCCTATCGCTTCGCGTCCCAGCAGCAGCGATTCGCGCAAGGCATCGACCACTCCCTTGTCGCGCATCCGCGCCGTGTGGGCCTCGAGCGCGCCGGCCAGGGCCGCATACTGCCGTTCGAGCGCATCCACATTCCATAATCCCCGGGCCTGCGCCTGGCGCGTCGCGTCCAGGCCGGTCAGGCGAAACAGCGTCGCCTGCGGCGCCAGGCCCAGGCCCGGCAGGTTCGCGCGTAGCGCCTCGATGCCGCCTTCCAGGTTGTCGGGCCTCAGGTGCAAACTTGGTTCGAACTGGGCGAAGCCGCGCAGGGCCAGGGCCAGGCAGTGATGGCGCCACGCGGTCTTGTCCGAGCGCTGCACCAGGCTGTCGTGCACGGCCACCCAGTCGCCGTTCCACGCCACCATGCCGGCGCCCTTGCGGCGCCAGGCGTCGACGTCGCCGAACAGCGGCCGCGATGCCGGGCTGACCGCATACACCCCGCGCGCCGGCTGGCGCAGCTTGCCCTGTTCGCACAGGCGGTTCAGGGCCACCCGCACGGCCGTTTCGCTCAGGTCCATGACGGCGCCGGCGCGGCACAGCACCTGCGAGGACAGGGCGGTCCCGTTGGCGATCAGGAGGTCGAGGATCAGCTCCGGCGCCCGCAAGGGGCGGTGCGCGATATTACAGGTGGTGTCCATAGTTGCGTAATAAAGAAACAATTCATAGTATCTCTCCATTACCGATGGGAAAGCAATGAAAGACATCCTGTTCACGACCGATGGCGCGGTCTGCGCGATCACGATCAACCGACCCGACTGCCGCAACGCCGTCGACGGCCCCACCGCGGTCGCACTGCGCGCCGCCTTCGAGCGCTTCGAGCGCGACCCGGCGCTGCGCGTGGCGGTGCTGTCCGGCGCGGGCGGCAACTTCTGCGCCGGCGCCGATCTCGCCGCGGTCGGCAATCCGGCCCTGCGCAACGAACTCGATCCCTGCGGCGGGGGCGGCGGTCCGATGGGGCCGACGCGCATGGCGCTGTCCAAGCCCCTGATCGCGGCGGTGAGCGGCTACGCCGTCGCCGGCGGCCTCGAACTGGCGCTGCTGGCCGACCTGCGCGTGGCGGAAGAAGAGGCGGTGTTCGGCGTGTTCTGCCGGCGCTGGGGCGTGCCCCTGATCGACGGCGGCACGGTGCGCCTGCCGCGCGTGGTCGGCATGGGGCGCGCGCTCGACATGATCCTCACCGGCCGCCCGGTGGGCGCCTCCGAGGCGCTCGCCATGGGCCTGGTGAACTATCTCGCCGCGCCCGGCAAGGCGCTCGACCGCGCCTGCGAACTGGCGCATGCCATTGCCGCCTTCCCGCAGACCTGCATGCTGGCCGACCGCAGCTCGGCCTATGCGCAGTGGGACTTGCCGCTTGCCGAGGCCCTGCGCCAGGAAGGCGTGCGCGGCACGCCGGTCGTGTTTGCCGAAGGGCTGGCCGGCGCCGGCGAATTCGTGGCGGGCGCGGGGCGCCACGGTAGTTACCCGGCCTGACGGGGTCGACATCCACATAGAGAGGAGACAGCGATGCAAGTGAAAGCGAAGCAGACCGGCCGGGCCCAAGGCCCGAGCTACCGCGAACTGATCCGGCGCGGCGCGCTGCAGCACGGGCCGCGGACCGCGATCGTCTTCGGCGACGAGAGCATGACGTTTGCCGAGGTCGACGCCGTCAGCAGCCGCCTGGCCCACGCCCTGCTCGGGCTGACGCCGCAGCGCAGCCGCATCGGCCTGCTGCTGAATAACGGGTTGTACAGCGTGCCGGTCGATTTCGCCTGCGTGAAGGCGGGCATGAACCGCGTGCCCTTGAATACCCGGTTGTCGCTGGCCGAGCACACGCGCATGCTGCAGGAAGCCGATTGCAGCTGTCTGGTCTTCGGTCCGGGCCTGGGCGAACAGGCCACGGCCCTGGCCAAGGCGGTGCCGGGCCTGCGCTGCTTCGGCATCGGCGCGAGCGGCGCGGATTCCCCCGATTTCCTGGGGCACCTCGACGCCTTCCCGAGCGAGCCGCCGCGCATCGCGATCGATCCGGACGACGTCGTGCTGACCCTGTACACCTCGGGCACCACCGGCACGCTGAAGGCGGCCCAACACACCCAGTCGACCTTCGCGGCGATCTGCCGCAACGTGCTGAACAACCTGCTGAATGCGACCCCCGACGACGTGATGCTGCACGCGGCCTCGCTGATCCACGCCAGCGGCGTGTTCGTGCTGCCCTTCTGGCTGCGCGGCGGACGCACCGTGATCCTGCCCGGCTTCGAGCCGGGTGCTTTCCTGCGCGCGATCGGGCAGCACCGCGCCACCGCCATCAACCTGGTGCCGACCATGCTGCAGATGCTGTTCGAGCATCCGGACGCCGCCGCTCTCGACGTCGCCTCGCTGAAGTACGTCATCTACGGCGCTTCGCCGATGCCGCGCGCCGTGATCGAGCGCGCCATGGCGGCCTGGGGCCGCGAACGCTTCTGGCAGTACTACGGCCAGACCGAAGTGCCGCTGTGCCTGACGGTGCTGCGGCCCGAGGACCACGTCGACGCGCTGCTCGACAGCTGCGGCCAGCCCGCGAGCGAGGTCGAGATCCGGCTGCTGGACGAGGAGGGCCGCGACGTCGCGCCCGGAGAGCCCGGCGAGATCACGGTGCGCGCGCCCTCGGCGATCGGCGGCTACTACAATGCGCCGGAACTGAACGCCGGCACCTTCATCGAGGGCGGCTGGGTACGCACGCGCGACATCGGCGTGTTCGACGAACGGGGTTTCCTGCGCCTGAAGGACCGGACCTCGGACATGATCATCAGCGGCGGCTACAACGTCTATCCGAGCGAAGTGGAAAACGCGCTATTGAGCCACCCGGCGGTGCGCGAATGCGCCGTGGTCGGGATGCCGGACGAGAAGTGGGTCGAATCCGTGACGGCGGTGGTGGTGCTGCGGGCGGGGCACCAGCCGAGCGAGGCGGAGCTGATTGCCCACGTCGGCGCGGCGCTCGCCTCCTACAAGAAGCCGCGGCGCATCCTGTTCGCGGGCAGCCTGCCGAAGACCGCGGTAGGCAAGATGAACCGCAAGGCGCTGCGCGATTCGCTGCGCAGCTAGCCCTGGGCCGCTGCCGGGAGCCGCGCCAGCCACGCCGCGCGCGTGATCTCCCAGGCGGCGTGCGGCCGTTCGTACCAGGTCTCCTCGCCGCGGTAGCGCATCCCGAGTTTCTGCATCACGCGCGCCGAATTCGCATTCTCGGGCAGGCAGACCGCGACTAGCAGCGACGCCCGCAAGGTCTCGAACGCCCAGCCGGCCATCGCCTGTGCCGCCTCCAGCGCCAGCGCCTGTCCCCACTTGTCGGGCACCAGGCGCCAGCCGATTTCGTGCGGATTGGCCGGGGCGCGGCCCAGGTACTGGATGCAGCCGGCGCCGATCAACCGGCCCGAGTCGCGTTCGATGAAGGCCCACCACGAAAAGCCATACTGCGCCCAGCGGCCTTTCACCAGTTCGATCATGCGGCCGGTCTGTTCCGGCGTCTCGGGCGTGCCGGTAATGAAGCGCATCACTTCCGGCAGGCGGTTCATGGCCTGCAAGCCGTCGAAGTGCTGGTCGTCGATCGGCTCCAGGCGCAGGCGGTCGGTCGTCAGTATCGTCATCGGTAGTCCCAAATAAAAAGGGCCGGCGTTGCGCCGGCCCTTCGTGATGCGCTTACTGGTGCGCGTTGTGCGTCGCCGTCAGGCGCCGCATCATCGGCAGCACGGCCAGCGCGATCAGGGTGCAGATCACGGCGGCGATGCCCAGCTTGTTGAACAGGCTCGTATAGATCGGCAGGGTCTGCAGCGGATCGGTCATGCCCTGCGGGACGCTGGCCAGGTTCGCCACCACGCCGCCCAGGTATTGCGAGATGCCGGTCGCGACGAAATAGGCGCCCATCATGAAGCCGCCCATGCGCGCCGGCACGTAGCGCGCCACCATGGCCAGGCCCAGGCCCGACACCAGCAGTTCGCCCAGCGAATACAGGCCATAGCCGGCGATCATGATCCAGGACGAGGTCAGGCCGTTCACGGCGAACTGGCCGGCGAAGCCGTAGGTGAAGAAGCCGGCGGCCACCACCGTGAAGCCGAGCGCGAACTTGCCGGCGATCGACAGGTCCTTGCCGGTGCGGCCGGCGCGGGTGTAGACCAGGGCCAGGACCGGGCTCAGGACCATGATCCAGATCGCGTTCAGGGCCTGGAACTGGGCCGGCGACCAGGTCCACAGGTGGGCGCCCAGCACGTTGAATTCGAGGTCGACGTTACGCAGGGCGAACAGCGACAGCGAGGTCGACATCTGCTGGTAGAAGATGAAGAAGAACACGGTCTGCAGCGTCAGCACCAGGGCCGCGATCAGGCCGGCGCGCTCGCTCTGCTCGCTCTTGCGGATCAGGTGCACGAAGATGCCCAGCACGACGACGCCGGCCAGGTACACGAACACGCGGGCGATGCTCTGGTACTGCAGGATCACGGCGGAGACGCCGACGGCGACCACGCCGCCGCCCAGCACCATGGCCAGCTTGCCCATGTCGAGGGGACGCTCGTCGGGGAGGGAGCCGACGTGGCGGATGGTGGCGCGCATCATCAGGAGGGTAAAGATGCCGATGATCAGGCCGACGCTGCAGACGCCGTAGGCGACGTGCCAGCCGATTTCGCTGCCGTGGGCCGCGTTGAAGTAATCCTTGATCGCCGGCGTGGCCAGCATCGAGAAGGTCGAGCCGACGTTGACGGCCATGTAGTACATGGTGAAGGCGCTGTCGATTTTCGAATCGTCGCCTTCGTAGATCTTGCGCACCAGGTTGGCGGTGTTCGGCTTGAACAGGCCGTTGCCGACCACGATCACGCCCAGCGCCGAGAACAGGAACCAGGTATTGGTCGTCGGCACCGCCATCAGGGCGTAGCCGAGCGAGAGGATCATGGCGCCCAGCACCATGCAGCGCTTGGTGCCGAGCACCTTGTCGCCGATCCAGCCGCCGATGGCCGGTGCGACGTAGATCAGGGCCGCCGCGGCGCCCCAGACCAGGTTGGCGCGGCTGTCTTCGAAGCCCATGCGCTGGACCATGAAGTAGACGATCAGCGCCTGCATGCCGTAGTAGCCGAAGCGTTCCCACAGCTCGATCATCCAGACGGTCACGAACGAGCGGGTCTGGCTGTACGGGAGGATTTCCGTTTTCAAGTTTTCTCCTTGGATATATTGACTGTCGTTCCCAGCTCGTGACCAGGAGCAAGCCGTTGCATGCTACGCGAGGGCGGGGGAATAGGCAATATTCACGGGAATGGAGCCCGTGCGTTCCGGATCGCGTCAAAGGTGCGCATGGCGGGCATGCCCGCCGTACGTTATGCCGCAGCCAACGATTCCGGTTGGAGTAGGGCGGAACACTCCGCCGCCGGCGACGGCTTCCCGATGTAATACCCCTGGATCTCGTCGCATCCATACGCGCGCAACGCATCCACGTGCGCGACCGTCTCCACGCCTTCCGCCACCACCTTCAGGTTCAGGCTGTGCGCCAGGCTGATCACCGCCTTGGTAATCGCCGCATCGTCGCTGTCGCCCGGCAGGTCGCGGACAAAAGTGCGGTCGATCTTCAGCGCATCCAGCGGGAAGCGCTTCAGGTAGGCCAGGCTCGAATAGCCGGTGCCGAAATCGTCGACCGACAGGCGCATGCCCTGGGACTTGAGGTCGCCGAGGATGCGCACCGCGGCTTCCGGATCTTCCATCAGCATCGATTCGGTCAGTTCGAATTCGAGCAGGCCCGGGTCGACGCCGGCTGCATCGACGATCGCGCGCACCGCCTGCGGCAGGCCGGCGTGCCCGAGCTGGCGCGCCGACAGGTTGATCGCCACCGGCGGCACGCTGCCGTACTGCGCGGACCACACGCCGATCTGGCGGCAGACTTCGGCGATCACCCATTCGCCGACCGGCAGGATCAGGCCCGTTTCCTCGAGGATGGAGATGAATTCGAAAGGCGCGACCAGGCCGCGCTCCGGATGGCGCCAGCGCAGCAGGGCCTCGAAGCCGCTGATTTTGCCCATCTGCGCGCCGGCCGCGAGCCGGAGCTTGGGCTGGTAGTGCAGCTCGAACTCGCCGCGCTCGAGGGCCAGGTGCAGCTGGTGTTCGGTCTGCAGGCGCAGCGCGGCGTCGGCGTTCATTTCGGCGAGATAGAACTGGTAGTTGTTGCGGCCGTTCTGCTTGGCGCTGTACATCGCCGTGTCGGCGCTTTTCAGCAGGGTAGCGGCGTCGATGCCGTCCTCCGGATACGCCGCGATGCCGACGCTGGCCGAGACGAACAGCTGCTGGCCCTGCAGCACGAAAGGCTGGGCCAGCGCCTCGACGATGCGGCGCGCGATGTCCTCGGCGACGCTGCCCCCTCCGAGCTGCGGCAGCACGACCGCGAATTCGTCGCCGCCCAGGCGCGCCACCACGTCGCCGGCGCGTACGCAGTCCTGCAGGCGGGCGCCGGCCTGCACCAGCAGCTCGTCGCCGGCGCCATGTCCCAGCATGTCGTTGACGCTCTTGAAGCGGTCGAGGTCGATGAACATCACGCCGGCGCGGCGCCGGCTGGCGGCAGCGCCGATGATCGCCGCTTCCAGGCAGACGCCGAGGCGGTGCCGGTTCGGCAGGCCGGTGAGGGTATCGAACTGGGCCAGCCAGGTCAGGCGCTTGCGCGATTCTTCGCGCTCCACGGCGGTGGCCAGGATGTTCCCGAGGCCGTTGAGGAAGGCCTCTTCGTCTTCCTGGAAGGTGCGCGTCTCGGGCCCGTACACGGCCAGCGCGCCGAAGGGACGGCCGGCGCAGACCACGACCGCGTCGATGCTGCTGCCGGCATCGTCGAAGCCGAGCAGGCCGGTGGTCCAGCGCGCCAGGGCGTCGCTGGCCTCGGGGCCTGCGCCGCAGGGGAAGGGGACGGCGCGGGTGTCGGCCGGGAAGCCGCGCGAGGCCTGCAGGCAGGCGGTGCCTGAATCGGCGTCGAACGCGAACAGCGCCGCATGGCGCGCATGCAAACCGTCGCAGGCCAGGCGCGCCGCCATCTCGAACAGCTCGACCAGCGGGCCGGCTTCCAACGCCTTGCGGCCCAGGCGCGCGAGCAGGCCCTGGCGCATCGCGTTGCGCACGATGGCGTCCTCGAATTCCTTGCGCTCGCTGATGTCGAAATCGATGCAGATGTACTTGTCGATGCTGTTCTCGGCATCGAGGATGGGGACGATGGTGCGGTACCACTGGCGCTCGCCGTCGCGGCCCGGCACCGCGACTTCGCCGCGCCAGACCGTGTTCGAGGGCGCCCAGCTGCCGCCGGCCTGGGCCAGCGGCCGGCCGACCAGTTCCTCGCGCGCGTAACCCGACTGACGCACGAACTGGTCGTTGACCGCGGTGACGATGCCGTCGCGATCGACTTCGCTGACGATGGCCGCCTGGTCGAGCGCGCTCTTGTGCTGGACCAGGGAATTCATCAGGTCGGCGATGCGCTGGCCGTATTCGTCGCGCATGCTGGCGGCGCTGCGGTTCATGGCCTTGATCGCGGCCTGGATCTCGAGCGGGGCGTCGGGATGGATGGCGGCATCGATGCCGTGGAAGCGCAGGCTGTCGAGGTTCTTCAGCCAGCGCGCCAGCAGGGCCCGCGCAAGCAGCAGGCTGATCGCAAGCACCAGGGCCGCCAGGCTGGTCGACTGCACCAGCAGCAGCCACAATTGCGAAGCCAGCTTGCGTTCGTCGAAGTGCAGGCGCAGCACGCCGTAGTCCTTGCCGCCGGCGGCGACCACGCGGTTGACGTCGTACAGTTCGCCGCCGACGTGGTCGAGCAGCCAGCCGGGCGCCGGCGCCAGGCTGGCGTCGTGCGCGGCCTCGACGCGGATGGCGCCGCCGTTGACGTCGATGAAGGCGGCGCTGGCGAAGGGCGACTGTTCCATCATCGTCGCCAGGGTGCGCTTGACCGTGTCGTAGTCGCCGATCAGGGCGCTGTCCTCGACCGCCTGGGCCGCCAGCTCGACCAGCGTCGCGGCGCTGTCCTGGGTCTCCTCGATGTGCTGCAGGTACTGGTGGCGGTAGAACATCCCCATGCCGACACCGACGAACACCAGCATGCTCATGGCGAACAGGGCGAACACGCGGCCGACGAGCGAACGCGGGAGCAGCCGGTGGAGGAGGCGCAGCAGGAGCCGCAATATCGGCGCCGGCATCAGCGCAAGGCCGCCGGCGCGGTCTGGTAGAACTGGCGGTAGGCCGCGTAGTCGGCGTCGGTCGCCGCGATGAAGCGCACCGGTTCCGGCGCGTGCACCAGTTCCGCGGCGGCCTGCAGGATGCGGCGGCCCTCCGGGTCCTTGTCCATACCGAGGAAGGCCTGGGCGACGGCGCGCAGGTGGCCTGGGGGCACGCGTCTGGAGGCCATCAGCGCCAGGTCGTTGAAGGGGGCCGAGCTCCACAGCACGCGGAAGGCCTTGTTTTCGCGGCCGGCATAATTTTCCACCAGCTGCGAATTGGCGCCGGCCGCCCTGGCGCGTCCGCTGAAGAGCTGGGTGAAGGCGGCGTCCATATTACCGGCGAAGACGGTCGTGACGGCCACCTTGTCGCGCAGCAGTTGGGCATACGGCACCTTGTAAGCGATCAGGGCTTCGGGGCCGGGAAAGACGACGGTGCTGCCGGCCAGCTCGGCCAGGCTGTGCACGGGCGAATCGGCGGGCACGACGATCTGCGCCTGGACCGGCGCCGCGTCGCGCCGGCCGAACACGGTCCAGCCCATCTTCATGCGCTCGGGGCTGAACATATGGTTGGTGAAGGCGAAATCGACTTCGCGTGCGAGCACGTAGCTGGTGGTGTCGGCCGAGGTGCGGCCGAGTTTCAGGTTCAGGCGCACGCCGCTTTTTTGCGAGACGTAGCGCACGATCGGGTTCCAGAAGCTGGCCGAAACCTGCAGGTTGTACTGGTTGACCGGCGAGAAATTGTAGGTCGGAGCCTCGGTAGCAGCAACCGCAGGAATGGCCACGGCGGCCAGGACGGCCAGGAGCAGGGCGAGGCCGGCTGGGCGAAACATGCGCATGATGGTGAAAAACGGGATACGGGCGCGGACGCGCGAAGATCGAGACTATACCAGAAGGGAACGACTAATACTGCAAGGCAACTTCCCTCTGTTGTAAAGACATCATGCGAACTTGTTTTAGCGCGTTTTCACGCCTGCCACCGGCTCCGTTTCGAAGCGTTCGAAGCCGGCGATCAGCGGCCGTCCTTTTGTGATCGCCTCGCGTACCGACGGGAGCGCCAGCGAGGCCTTGTGGCTGGCGGCGCTGTCCCAGGTTTCCGTGATCCAGAGCGCATCCGGGTCCGCCTTGTCCTTTGCGATCATGTAGGCAAGGCAGCCGGGCATCTCCTTGGTTCCCTCGGCGAGGATCGCGATCAATGCGTCGCGCTGGCCCGGCTGGACGCGCATCTTGCCGATCACGCCGTACATGCCGCCTGCGGCTGCCGGCGGACCGGATTCGGCCGCTCCGGCGGGCGCGGCAGTGGCGAGTGCGGTAAGTGCGCCGAGCGCGGTACGGCGGGATATGGTCATGATGGCTTCCTTGATGAGCAATCCGACAAGCTTAACAGAATGCTCATGCGCGGGCGAGTGCGGCCACCCTGTCAGAACTGCTCGTCCGGCTGCAGGTAGCGCCACTGCCCAACCGGCAAATCGCCCAGCTTGACGCGCCCGATACGCACGCGCTTCAGGCCGACGACCTTCAGGCCGACCATGTCGCACATGCGGCGGATTTGCCGCTTCTTGCCCTCTTTCAGGGTGAAGCTGAGCTGGTCCTCGTTCTGCCAGCGCACTTTGGCCGGCAGCAGCGGTTTGCCGTCCATCCACAGGCCGTGGTTGAGCTTTTTCAGGTCGCTGTCGGGCAGCTTGCCCGGCTTGGTGTATTCCACGCGCACCAGGTATTCCTTGTCGATGCTGGTGTCCTGGCCGATCAGCTGCTTGGCGATGCGGCCGTCCTGGGTCAGCACCAAGAGGCCCACCGAGTCGATGTCGAGGCGCCCGGCCGGCACCAGCGAACGCAGCTGGGTCGGGTGGAACTGTTCGCCCGACGGGTCGTCCGCCCAGCGGTTTTCCGGCTTGATCAGGGCAACCGCCGGCGTGTAGCCGTCCTCGGCCTGGCCCGACACGTAGCCGACCGGCTTGTTGATCAGGACCGTGACGCGCTTCGATTGCTCGGCCGCGGCCTGGCGCTCGACGGTGATGCGCTGGCTTGGGAGTACCTTGCTGCCCAGCTCCGAGACGACCTTGCCGTCCACCCGCACCCAGCCGCGCGCGATCCATTCATCGGCTTCGCGGCGCGAGCACAGGCCCAGTTCGGACATTCGTTTGGAGAGGCGGAGCGGTTCGGTCATTGGTTTTGCTTTTAATAAGTGAGACAGTGTGTTTCAGATCGCCAGTGCGTCGAGCAGCTCGGTTTCGAGCTGCACCAGCACGCGCGGGTTGTTCAGGTTGGGGCCGTCGACGAGGAACACGTCCTCGACGCGCTCGCCCAGGGTCATGATCTTCGCCGTGTGCAGGTTGATGCGGTAGCGGGTCAGCACATTGGCGACCGCGTACAGCAGGCCGGTGCGGTCGTTGGCGGCGATCGACAGCAGGTAGTGCTGGCCGCGCTCGTCGGGGCGCAGTTCCACGCTCGGCGCCACCGGGAAGTGGCGCGACAGGCGAGAAAGGCGCCCGCGCGTGGGCGGCGGCAGCGGCGCGTTCGAGGTCAGGAGTTCGCACAGCTCGTGCTCGATCAGGCTGATGATGTCGCGGTAGTTCTTCGCGAAGTTTTCTTCGGTGATGAGGAAGCTGTCGAGCGCATAGCCGTCGCGCGTGGTGTGGATCTTGGCGTCGAGGATGCTGAAGTTCTTGCGGTCGAAATAGCTGCAGATGCGCGCGAACAAATCCGGCTGGTCCTTCACGAATACGGCCACCTGCAGCCCGGCGCCGGCCGGCGCCAGGCGCGCCTTGACCACGGGTTTCGTGCTCTTGATCTTGTCGTGCAGGCAGCGCGTCTGCCAGGCGATGTCGGAGGCATCGTGGCGCAGGAAATAGACCACGTCGAGCTGGTCCCACAGCGCTTCGTGCGCGTTCGCGGGCAGGCCGAACAGGCGCAGGGTCGCCAGCGCTTCCTGCTGGCGCATCCTCAGTTCGCGATCGGCCGAATGCGGCTCGCCGCCGAGCACGCGCAGGGTGATGCGGTATAAGTCCTCCAGCAGCTTGGCCTTCCAGGCGTTCCACACCTTGGGGCTGGTGCCGCGGATGTCGGCCACGGTCAGCAGGTAGAGGGCCGTCAGGTGGCGCTCGTCCTTTACCACGGCGGCAAAGGCCTGAATCACGTCCGGGTCCGACAGGTCCTGCTTCTGCGCCACCTGCGACATGGTCAGGTGCTGTTCGACCAGGAAGACTACCAGCTCGGTATCAAGCTCGGAGAGCCCGTGGTCGCGGCAGAAGGCCTCGGCGTCATGCTTGCCCAGTTCCGAGTGGTCGCCTCCGCGGCCTTTCGCGATGTCGTGGAACAGCGCGGCCACGTACAGCAGCCAGCGGTCGCGGAAATTGGCGACCAGCTGGCTGCAGAAGGGGTATTCGTGGGCGTGTTCGGACATCGTGAAGCGGCGCAGGTTACGCACCACCATCATGATGTGCTGGTCCACGGTGTACACGTGGAACAGGTCGTGCTGCATCTGGCCGACGATGTTGCGGAAGTCCGGCAGGTAGCGGCCCAGCACGCCGAAGTCGTTCATGCGGCGCAGTGCGTGCACCAGGCCTTGCGGCGCTTTTAATACGCGCAGGAAGTTGGCGCGGTTGTGCGGATCGGCGCGGAAGTCCTCGTCGATCAGGTTGCGTGCGTGCCAGAGCGCGCGCGTGGTGCGCGCCGTCATCCCCTTGATCTCGGGACGCTCGGTCATGGTCACGAAAATCGACAGGATGGAGGATGGCGTCGTCTCGAAGGTATCGTCGCGCACGATGTCGATGAAACCGTTGACGTCGTTGAAGCAGGCGTTGATCGGCTTCGGCACCGTCGGCTGCGGGAACAGGCGCGCCTCGATGTTCTGCAGCAGGATGGTATTGAGCTGGGTGACCGTCTTGGCGGCCCAGTAGTAGCGCTGCATCAGGTATTCGGATGCCCGGCGCGCGCCGGGGCCGGGCGCATCGCCCGTCAGGCCGAAGGATTCCGCGATCGCCGTCTGCACGTCGAACAGCAGGCGGTCTTCGCGCCGCTTGGTATGCAGGTGCAGGCGGATGCGGATGTCCTTGAAGGCGCGTTCCTTTTCCATCAGCTGGCGCGCCTCGTCCTGGGTGATCAGTTCGCGCGTGGCGAGCTGGCCCCAGGAGTTGGCGAGCCCTGCGGCCTTGGCCACCCACAGGATCACCTGCAGGTCGCGCAGGGCGCCGGGGCTCTCCTTGCAGTTCGGTTCCAGCGCAAAGGCGGTGTATTCGTACTTCGCGTGGCGCAGGCGCATCTCCGCCGTCTTGGCCTGGAAGAAGGCTTGCGGGTCGAGGGCTTCGCGGTAGCGCTCTTCCAGCTGCGCGAACAGGCCGGCGTCTCCGGTCACCAGGCGCGCTTCCAGCAGCGAAGTCTGCACCGTAATGTCGGCGCTTGATTCCTGCATGCACTCGTCCACGGTGCGGATGCTGTGCCCGATCTCCAGGCCCAGGTCCCACAGCAGCTGCACCAGGCCTTCGAGCTTGGCCTGGGTGATGGCGTCGGGCGGGGCGCCGAGCAGGATCAGCAGGTCGACGTCGGAATAGGGGAAGAGTTCGCCGCGCCCGTAGCCGCCGACGCCGACCAGGGCCGTATTGGCGGGCAGGCGCGCGGCCTGCCAGGCTTCGGTGAGGATGGCGTCGACGCTCTGGCGCAGGCCGCGCAGCAGCTTTTCCGGCTTGCCGTCCTGGCCGAAGGCGTGGAACAGGGCTTGCCGTTCGGATTTCAGGCGGCCCTTGAGTTCGGGGCGGGCCTGTTCGAGCTGCGCGGCGCTCATGATCGCTTACGCCGGGACGGCGTCTTTGGCAGCCACGATGGCCGGCGGGGGCGGGGTGCCGGCCGACTGCGTCAGGATCTCGTAGCCGGTCTCGGTCACGAGGATCATGTGTTCCCACTGCGCCGACAGGCTGCGGTCCTTGGTCTTGATGGTCCAGCCATCCGGCATTTCCTTGATGTCGCGGCGGCCGGCGTTGATCATCGGCTCGATCGTGAAGATCATGCCCGCTTCCAGCTTTTCCAGGGTGCCCGGCTTGCCGTAGTGGAGCACCTGCGGCTCTTCGTGGAAGACCTTGCCGATGCCGTGGCCACAGAACTCGCGCACCACGCTGTAGCCGTTCTTTTCGGCATGCTGCTGGATCGCATGGCCGATGTCGCCCAGGTGGGCGCCCGGTTTGACTTTCGAGATGCCCAGCCACATGCATTCATAGGTCACTTCCGACAGGCGGCGCGCCAGGATCGAGGCTTCGCCGACCAGGAACATGCGGCTGTTGTCGCCATGAAAACCATCCTTGGTGATCACGGTGACGTCGATGTTGACGGCGTCGCCGCTCTTCAGGACCTTGTCGCCCGGAATCCCGTGGCAGATCACGTCGTTGACCGAGGTGCAGACGGCTTTCGGGAAGGGCGGGTAGCCCGGCGGCGCGTAGTTCAGCGGCGCCGGCACGGTACCTTGCACGTTGGTCATGTATTCGTGACACAGGCGGTCGAGCTCGCCGGTGGTGACACCCGGTTTCACGAAAGGCGTGATGTAGTCGAGCACTTCGGCGCCGAGGCGGCCGGCCAGGCGCATGCCTTCGATTTCTTCCGGAGTTTTGATGGAAATGGACATATGTGATTGATATCTGTTCGGTGAGGGCTGGTCCGACATTCGCGGCCCAGGCCATGATGCCGTCATTATAAGGGATCGCCACGGCTCCCGCCGAGCCTTGGGCCCGTCACCCGCCCCGCATGCATTGTTACGCTTGAAAAACGAGCCGAATCCCGCTAGAATCTCGGGTTGCTTGGGCTGAGGTCCAGCAATGTTGTCAAAGTAATCTATTTATCTTAACGAAATCGCGAATGCGGCCGACAAGGGTGCCTGCCAGGAAAACTGCGGGTAACTGGCCGTTATTCAAGACTTAACCCTGGAGAATTACATGTCCGTTACTATGCGCGAAATGCTGGAAGCCGGTATTCACTTCGGCCACCAGACCCGTTTCTGGAACCCAAAGATGGCACCGTTCATCTTCGGTCATCGCAACAAGATCCACATCATCAACCTGGAAAAGACCATGGCGATGTACCAGGATGCGATGAAGACCATCAAGCAGATCTCGGCCAACCGCGGCACCATCCTGATGGTCGGCACCAAGCGCCAGGCGCGCGACATCATCGCCGCTGAAGCCCAGCGCGCTGGTGTTCCTTACGTCGACCAGCGCTGGCTGGGCGGCATGCTGACCAACTTCAAGACCATCAAGACCTCGATCAAGCGCCTGAAGGACATGGAAGCGCAAGTGGAAGACGGTTCGGTCGAGAAGCTGTCGAAGAAAGAAGCGCTGATGTTCTCGCGCGAAATGGAAAAGCTGAAGAAGTCGATCGGCGGTATCAAGGAACTGGGCGGCGTGCCTGACGCGATCTTCGTCGTCGACGTCGGCTACCACAAGGGCGCCATCACCGAAGCCGGCAAGCTGGGCATCCCGGTCATCGGCGTGGTCGATACCAACCACTCGCCAGAAGGCGTCACCCACGTGATCCCTGGCAACGACGACTCGTCGAAGGCCATCACCCTGTACGCACGCGGCGTCGCCGATGCGATCCTGGAAGGCCGCGCCAACGCCACCAACGAAGTCGTTGAGATGGTCAAGGCCGGCGGCGACGACTTCGTCGAAGTCTCCGAGCAGGCGTAATTGAAAAGGCGGGCTGCGGTCCGCTGAAAGAAGGGGTGCTGGGCCGTGGCTGCGCACCCCTTTTTTTAAACACCGAATTAGCAAGAAATTATCGTGCGGACGTTTTATTTGGACGTACGCGACACTGAACACATTTTGGGAGAAAAACATGGCAGCGATTACTGCAGCGATGGTGGGTGAACTGCGCGCGAAGACCGATGCGCCTATGATGGAATGCAAGAAGGCCCTGACCGAAGCCGAAGGCGACATGGGCCGTGCCGAAGAGATCCTGCGCGTCAAGCTGGGCGGCAAGGCATCGAAGGCATCGTCGCGCGTGACCGCCGAAGGCGTCGTCGCGACCTACATCGCCGGCAACGTCGGCGCGCTGGTCGAAATCAACAGCGAAACCGACTTCGTCGCCAAGAACGACGAGTTCCTGGCCATGGCCAACCTGGCAGCCAAGCTGGTCGCCGAGCAGAACCCGGCCGACGTCGCTGCCCTGTCGCAACTGGACGCCGGCGGCCAGACCTTCGACGCGCTGCGTTCGGCGCTGATCGGCAAAATCGGTGAGAATATGACCGTGCGCCGCTTCCAGCGTTTCGACACCACCGGCAAGCTGGCTTCCTACCTGCACGGCACCCGTATTGGCGTCATGGTCGAATACGAAGGCGCGGACGAGCAAGTCGGCAAGGACGTCGCGATGCACATCGCCGCGATGAAGCCGGTCGCCCTGTCGTCGGAGCAAGTGCCTGCTGAACTGATCGAGAAAGAGCGTTCGGTCGCCCAGCTGAAGGCCCAGGAAGATGCCGACAAGGCAGCTGCCGAAGGCAAGCCGGCCCAGTCGCCGGAAATCCTGGCCAAGCGCCTCGAAGGTTCGGTCCAGAAGTACCTGAAAGAAGTGTCGCTGCTGAACCAGGCGTTCGTGAAGAACGACAAGCAGTCGATCGAGCAGATGCTGAAGGCGACCAACACCACGGTGAAGTCGTTCACGATGTACGTCGTGGGCGAGGGCATCGAGAAGAAGGTCGACGACTTCGCAGCAGAAGTCGCAGCCCAGATGGCTGCCAACAAGCAGTAATGTGAAAGCGGGCCGCAAGGCCCGTTTTTTTAACCCGTCGTTTTATACGCGACGGGTTCGTACGGCGTGCGCGCCGTACGACGGCGACACGATTTCGCCGCCATCTGTACATTTGCAGATGAGGCTCCAGGCCCAGCCTGCAGCCAGACCCGAATTCGAACCATACATTTTTAGGAGAGCGCTTCATCATGACAAAACCAGCCTACCAACGAGTCCTCCTCAAACTGTCTGGCGAAGCGCTGATGGGCGACGATCAGTTCGGCATCAATCGCGCCACCATCGACCGCATGGTCGCCGACGTCGCGGAAGTGGCGGAGCTGGGTGTCGAGCTGGCGGTCGTGATTGGCGGCGGCAACATCTTCCGGGGCGTCGCGCCGGGTGCGCAGGGCATGGACCGCGCCACCGCCGACTACATGGGCATGCTGGCCACCGTCATGAACGCGCTGGCACTGGCCGACGCCATGCGCCACAAGGGCATCACCGCGCGCGTGATGTCGGCGATCGGCATCGACCAGGTGGTCGAGCCCTACGTGCGCCCGAAAGCGCTGCAGTACCTGGAAGAGGGCAAGGTCGTCGTCTTCGCCGCCGGCACCGGCAATCCCTTCTTCACCACCGACACCGCGGCCGCCCTGCGCGGCGCCGAAGTGGGCGCCCAGATCGTCCTCAAGGCAACCAAGGTCGACGGCGTCTACACCGCCGACCCGGCCAAGGACGCCAGCGCCACCCGCTACGAGTCGATCTCCTTCGACGAGGCGATCTCGAAGCAGCTGCAGGTGATGGACGCCACCGCGTTCGCCCTCTGCCGTGACCAGAAACTCCCGATCAAGGTGTTCTCGATCGTCAAGCCCGGCGCGCTCAAGCGCGTCATCATGGGCGAAGACGAAGGTACCCTGGTGCACGTTTAAATCTAGTAAATCGTAAATAACAGGAGAGCAGCATGTCCTTAGCTGACGTGAAGAAAAATGCGCAAGAGCGCATGAACAAGTCGATCGAGACCCTGAAGGCCGACCTGGCCAAGGTCCGTACCGGCCGCGCCCACACCGGCATCCTCGACCACGTGATGGTCGAATACTACGGCTCGCCGACGCCCCTGACGGGCGTCGCCAACGTCACCCTGATCGACGCCCGGACCATCGGCGTGCAGCCCTTCGAAAAGAAGATGCTGACTACCGTCGAAAAGGCGATCCGCGATGCCGACCTGGGCCTGAACCCATCGTCCTTCGGCGAAATGATCCGCGTGCCGACCCCGCCGCTGACCGAAGAGCGCCGCAAGGAAATGGTGAAACTGGTCAAGTCGGAAGCCGAAGATGCGAAGATCGCCGTGCGCAACATCCGCCGCGACGCCAACGAACAGCTGAAGAAAATGGTCAAGGACAAGACCGCCTCGGAAGACGACGAGCGCCGCGCATCGGACGAGGTCCAGAAGCTGACCGACAAGTTCGTCGCCGACATCGACAAGCTGGTCGTGGAAAAGGAAAAAGAGATCCTGACCGTGTAAGATGGCGGGTCTTCTTGGCTCAATTGGTAACAATAAGTAATTGAAAGCAGCAAGCGGGCGCCCGCGGTCCACAATCCGCTGGGCCCCGCTTTTCACCGTTTTCCCCGTATTCGCCATGATGGCAATGGATTTATGATCTTTAAGAGTTCGACGACCGTAGTTCCCGATGTGCCGACCGTCCCGCGCCATATCGCCGTCATCATGGACGGCAATGGCCGCTGGGCGACCAAGCGCCTGCTGCCGCGCGTGGCCGGGCACGTCAAGGGCGTGGAGGCGGTGCGCGGCGTGGTTGAGGCCTGCGTGCTGCGCGGGGTCGAATACCTGACCCTGTTCGCGTTTTCCTCGGAAAACTGGCGCCGCCCGGAAGAAGAAGTTTCGCTGCTGATGCGCCTGTTCGTCACCGCGCTCGAGCGCGAAGTCTCGAAGATGCACGCGAATAACATCCGGCTGAAAGTCGTGGGCGACCTGTCGCGCTTCGACGCCAAGCTGCGCGAGATGATCGCGAACGCCGAGCGCCGCACGGCCAACAATACCCGCCTGACCGTCACCGTTTGCGCCAACTACGGCGGCCGCTGGGACATCATGCAGGCGACAAGCAAGATGGTCGCCGCCAACCCCGGCGTGACCGAATTCACGGAAGACATGCTGGCGCCGCACCTGGCGATGGCCTATGCGCCGGAACCCGACCTGTTCATCCGCACCGGCGGGGAAGAGCGCATCTCGAACTTCCTGCTCTGGCAGCTGGCCTATTCGGAGCTGTACTTCACCGACACTTATTGGCCGGATTTCTCGGTCGAGTCGCTGGACGCGGCGATCGCGTCCTACCAGAGCCGCGAGCGCCGTTTCGGCCGCACCGGCGAACAAGTGGCCAACAAGACAAATAACAACTGATGCTCAAGACCCGGATCCTCACCGCGCTCGTGCTGCTGGCAGTCCTGCTGCCGGTCCTGTATTCCAACAACTTCACGGCCTTCGCGGTGGTGGCAACCGCCTTCTTCGGCGCCGCGATCTGGGAAACCTTCCGCCTGTTCAACCCCAAGTCGGGCAAGGCGGTCGTGGTGGCCCTGTTCTGGACCGCCGCCTTCGCCTGGACCTTCTTCTTCAGCGGCAATGGCGCTTCGCAGACCTTCTGGTTCGCGATCAGCATCCTGCTGTGGGCGCTGCGTTTCGCGCCTTCGCTGAAAGTCGGCCTGCCGGCCCTCGACAGCACCGCCAATACGCTCCTGAGCCTGACCTATGCCGTGGCCCTCGTCGGCTGCTTCGCGGCGATCGTGACGCTGTTTTCGTATTCGCCGCTCTACCTGCTGTCGGTCATGGCCATCGTCTGGGCCGCCGACATCTTCGCCTACTTTTCCGGCAAGGCCTTCGGCAAGCGCAAACTGGCGCCGTCGATCTCGCCCGGTAAATCCTGGGAAGGCGCGATCGGCGGCGGCATCGCCGTGCTGGTGATCGCGACGCTGGTAATCGTCTTCGCCGGCGACGCGTTGGCGAACACCTTCCCGGTCCGCGTGCAGGCCAGCCTCGGCTGGGCCGCCACGTACGCCATCCTGATCCTGATCGTCGCCGCCAGCATCGTCGGCGACCTCTTCGAATCCCAGCTCAAGCGCCGCGCCGGCATGAAGGACAGCAGCAACCTGCTGCCCGGCCACGGCGGGGTGCTCGACCGGATCGACGCCCTGGTTCCGGTACTGCCGCTGGCGGCTTTGATCGGCGCCTGGCTGTAAGGAGTTTTACAATGCAACGCATCACCATCCTGGGCGCCACCGGCTCGATCGGCGTCTCGACCCTCGACGTGCTCGCGCGTCATCCCGAGCAGTACCAGGTCTATGCCCTCAGCGCGCATAGCCGCGTCGAGGAACTGGCCGCACAGTGCCGCCAGTTCCGCCCGCAGCGCGCCGTCGTCGGCACGCCTGAAGCCGCCGCCGAACTGGCGCGCCTGCTGGACGGCCTGGACATCGACGTCGCCCACGGCGAAGCGGCCCTGTGCGAGATCGCATCGAGCCCGGACACCGACACCGTGATGGCCGCCATCGTCGGCGCCGCCGGCCTGGCGCCCGCGCTGGCCGCGGCCCGCGCGGGTAAAAAAATCCTGCTGGCGAACAAGGAAGCCCTGGTCATGTCGGGCCAGCTGTTCATGGACGCCGTGCGCGAGCACAAGGCGACCCTGCTGCCCATCGACAGCGAGCACAACGCGATTTTCCAGTCGCTGCCTGGCGACTACGCGCGCACCCCTAGCGAGTCGGGCGTGGCGAAGATCCTGCTGACCGCATCGGGCGGCCCCTTCCTGCACCGCACCGTCGAGACCCTCGAGCGCGTCACCCCGGCGGAGGCCTGCAAGCACCCGAACTGGTCGATGGGCCGCAAGATCTCGGTCGATTCGGCGACCATGATGAACAAGGGCCTGGAAGTGATCGAGGCGCACTGGCTGTTCGGCGCGCCGGCCGAGCTGATCGAGGTCGTGATCCATCCGCAAAGCGTGATCCACTCGATGGTCTCGTATGTGGACGGTTCCGTGCTGGCCCAGCTCGGCAACCCCGACATGCGCACCCCGATCGCGCACGCGCTGGCCTACCCGGAGCGCATCGCTTCGGGCGTCGCCCAGCTCGACCTGACGCAAATGAGCGCGCTGCAGTTTTATAAACCCGACTTCGAACGCTTCCCCTGTCTCGCATTGGCTTTCGACGCCCTGCGTGCAGGCGGTACCGCGCCGGCCCTGCTGAACGCGGCCAACGAGATCGCGGTCGAAGCCTTTCTCAATGAGCGCATCGGTTTCCGCGACATCGACCGCGTCGTGCGGCGCGTGATGGACGAAAACGAGCACGGCGCCGCGCATGACATCGAGGCCGTGATGGCGCAAGATGCGCGTGCCCGCGAGGCCGCTTCCAGTATCGTCAGTTCTATCTCAAGGTAAAACCATGAGCTTCCTCTACACCGCGGTCGCCTTCATCCTGGCGCTGGGGCCGCTCATCGTCTTCCACGAACTCGGCCACTACTGGGTCGCGCGCGCCTGCGGCGTGAAGGTGCTGCGCTTCTCGGTCGGCATGGGCAAGGTTGTCTGGTCGCGCCGCTTCGGCCCCGACCAGACCGAGTGGGCTCTTTCCGCGCTGCCGCTGGGCGGCTACGTCCAGATGCTGGACAGCCGCGACCCGAACACGACGCCGAAGGACGAAGCGGAGCAGGCGCGCGACTTCGTACGCCAGAACGTCTGGAAGCGCATCGCCATCGTCGCCGCCGGCCCGACCGCCAACTTCCTGCTGGCGATCGTCCTGTTCGCGGCCCTGTTCATGCACGGCATCGAAGAGCCGGCCACCAAGCTGCGTCCGATGGCGCAGAATACCCCGGCCTATGTGGCGGGCGTGCGCGGCGGCGACAGCGTTGTGGCCGTGAATGGGGAAGCGGTGACGAGCTGGTCCGACCTGCGCTGGCAGATCACCCATGCGGCGGTGGACAGGCAGGACGCCCATCTCACCATGCGCGGGCGCGACGGCGGCCAGTACGCGGCCACGATTCCGGCCACGTCCTTCAAGGAGCCGGGGCCCGACAGCGATCCGATGTCCGCGCTCGGCCTGGACGTCTGGATCGGCATGGCGCAGGTGGAACAGGCGGCCGAAGGCGGCGCCGGCGCGCGTGCGGGCTTGCTTGCTGGCGACGTGGTGCTGGGCGCGGACGGCAAGGCCTTCCTGCATGCCGCCGACTTCGTGCAGGCCGTGCGCGCCGCGCCCGGACGCACGCTGCAGCTGCAGGTGCGCCGGGCCGGCCAGGTCATCACGCTGCCGCTCACGCCGCAGAAGGACGCGAAAGGGCAGGGCCTGGCGAGCGTGCAGCTGGCGCCGGCGATCGAGCGCGTCACCGTGCAGTCGGGCCCGTTGGAAGCGATCGCCAAGGGTGCGCAGCGCACCTGGGAGATGACGGCGCTGACCTTCCGCATGATCGGCAAGATCGTCACGGGCCAGGCTTCGCTGAAGAACATCACGGGTCCGATCGCGATCGCCGACTACGCCGGACAGACCGCACGCATGGGCCTGGCGACCTTTTTGGGCTTCATCGCGGTGGTCAGCGTGAGCCTGGGTGTAATGAATCTGTTACCAATCCCAGTACTGGATGGGGGGCATTTGTTGTATTATTCGCTGGAAGTTTTGACCGGGCGTCCCCTGTCCGAGCGAATCCAGGGATTCGCGCAGCGCGCAGGGGTGGCCCTGCTGTTCATGCTGATGGCGCTCGCCATCTTCAATGACCTGTCGCAGCGGCTCTAGCAGTATTAGCGCGCAGCGCGCAGAGCGTCTGACAAAACCTTCAGGGCAAGGCGCACCGTCGAAGACAGTACGACTGTACGGCGAGACGGTGCAACGCTGCCATGGAGGTTTTGTCAGGCGCTCGCCGCCGGCAAACAAGAATATGTACGTACGTTGTCCAATGACTAATTAGCCAATGAAATCACAACCAGATCGTTTTGCCCTGCCGTTCATTCGCCGCAGCCTGATCGGCGCGGCCGTGCTGGCGCTGTGCGCCGGCCAAGCGCTTGCCGTCAATCCGTTCGTCGTCAAGGACATCCGCATCGAAGGCATCCAGCGCACCGAAGCCGGCACCGTGTTCAGCTATCTGCCGGTACGCGTGGGCGAGACCTTCGACGACGCCAAGAGCATCGCCGCGATCAAGGCCCTGTACGCCACCGGCTTCTTCAAGGACATCCGCCTCGAGGAAGAAAACGGCGTGCTGGTGGTGCTGGTCGAGGAACGCCCGGCGATCAACACGGTCGACTTCACCGGCACCAAGGAATTCGAGAAGGACATGCTGGTCAAGGCACTGAGGGACATCAACGTCGGCGAAGCGAAGATCTACGACAAGGCCGCGGTCGACCGCGCCGAGCAGGAACTCAAGCGCCAGTACCTGTCGCACGGCCTGTACGGCGTGAAGATCACGACCACGATCACCCCGATCGAACGCAACCGCGTGAACGTCATGTTCAACGTCGACGAAGGCGAGATCGCGCGCATCAAGGGCATCAACATCGTCGGCAACAAGACCTTCAGCGACAAGCAGCTGCGCGAAGTGCTGCAGCTGGAGACCTCCGGCTGGTTCTCCTGGTATTCGAAGGCCGACCAGTATTCGAAGACCAAGCTGACCGGCGACCTCGAAGCGGTCAAGTCCTTCTACCTGGACCGCGGCTACCTCGAAGCCCAGGTCGAATCGACGGTGGTGGCGATCACGCCGGACAAGAAGCAGATCTACCTGACCATCAACGTCACCGAAGGCGAGAAGTACACCGTCTCGAGCGTGAAGCTGGAAGGCGAGACCTTCGGGCGCGAGGAAGAACTGCGCCAGCTGATCCTGCTGCAGCCCGGTAAAACCTATTCGGGCGCGCTGCAGGAAGCGTCGAACAAGCGCATCGCCGCGCGCCTCGGCCAGTTCGGCTACGCGTTCGCCAACGTCAACGCCGACCCGCAGCTCGATCGCGAGAAGCGTGAAGTCGCCTTCACCTTCGTCGTCGATCCGGGCAAGCGCGCCTACGTGCGCCACATTAACATCTCGGGCAATACGGTCACCCGCGACGAAGTCATCCGCCGCGAATTCCGCCAGTTCGAAAGCTCGTGGTACGACGCCGACAAGGTCAAGCTCTCGCGCGACCGCGTCGACCGCCTCGGCTACTTCAAGGAAGTGAAGGTCGATACGCCGGAGTCGCCGGGCACCAGCGACCAGGTCGACATCAACCTGTCGGTCGAAGAGCGCCCGACCGGTAACTTCACCGTCGGCGGCTCGTTCTCGCAGGCCGAGAAGTTCACCTTCACGGCCTCGATCCAGCAGGCGAACTTCGCCGGCTCGGGCCAGACCGTCGGCATCGATCTGAACACTTCGAAGTACAGCCGCACGATCGCGTTCTCGAACAGCAATCCGTACTTCACCGACGACGGCATCTCGCGCGCCTTCCAGCTCTACCTGCGCACGACCCGTCCGCCGCTGTCGAACATCGGCTCCTACACGGTGCGCCAGACCGGCGGCAACCTGACCTTCGGCGTGCCGTTCTCGGAAACCGACACCGTCTACTTCGGCGCGGGCCTCGAGCGCACCTCGCTCGAAACCGACGCCACCAGCCCGGCCCTGTACCGCAACTTCGTGGCCCAGAACGGCGGCCCGGAAAACGGCATCGGTACCGGCAAGAGCATCTCGATCCCGCTGACCGTGGCCTGGGGCCGCGACAGCCGCGACAGCGCGCTGACCCCGAGCATCGGCCGCTACCAGCGCGCCAACCTCGAAGTCGACGCGATCGGCGACGCCAAGTACTTCCGCGTCATCTACGAACACCAGTGGTACCGTCCGCTGACCACCTGGATGACGCTGGCCCTGCGCGGCGAACTCGATTACGGCAAGGGCATCGGCGGCAGCTCCTACCCGGTATTCAAGAACTTCTATGCGGGCGGCATCGGTTCGGTGCGCGGCTACGAGAGCTCGACCCTGGGCGTGGTCGATCCGGTCTACGGCGACGCCATCGGCGGCTCCAAGCGCATCATCGGCAACGTCGAACTGCAGTTCCCGTTCCCGGGCAACACCAAGGACCGCACCCTGCGCTGGTTCACCTTCGCCGACGGCGGCCAGGTCTACCAGGAGAAGTCGAAGATCTTCCTGGGCGAGCTGCGCTACTCGGCCGGTATCGGCCTGTCCTGGATTTCGCCGGTCGGCCCGCTGCGCTTGAGTTATGCTAAGCCTTTGAACGCGAAACCGGGCGACCAGCTCGAGCGCTTCCAGTTCCAGATGGGCACGGGCTTCTGACCGCGCCTTCATCGGCACTTACCCTTTCATCGCGGAGAATTATGTTGAAAAATCCGATAGCCACGCTGCCCACCGTCCTGATGCTGGCAGCCCTGTGCGCCGCTCCGCTGGCGACGGCGCAGACGGCGCCGAGCCGGATCGGCTTCGTGACGACCGAGCGCCTGATGACCGAATCGAAAATGGCCAAGGCGGCCGACGCCAAGATCCAAGCCGAGTTTTCGAAGCGCCAGAAGACGAACGAAGAGCTGATGGCCAAGTTCCGGCAGATGAGCGAGAAGTTCGACGCCGACGCGCCGCGCCTGACCGACATCGAGCGCACCCGCCGTGCGCGCGAACTGTTCGACATGGAGAAGGACGTGCAGCGCATGAACCGCGAGTTCACCGAAGACCTCATGCAGAGGAAGAGCGAAGAGCGCGCCGCCATCGCCACCAAGGCCTATAAACTGATCGAACAGATCGCCGAGCAGGAAAAGCTCGACGCCGTGCTGCAGGAAGCGGCGTGGTCGAGCCCGCGCATCGACATCACCGACCGCATCCTGAAACTGCTGGACAAGTAATTTTGGAACAACGTCAACAAACCCGGCCGGGCGTGCGCCTCGGCGACCTGGTCGAGCGTTTCGGCGGCCAGCTGACGGGCGACCCCGACCTGGTGGTCGCCTCGATCGCGCCGCTCGACAGCGCAGGTCCCACCCAGATCAGCTTCCTCAGCAACAGCAAGCTGCGCGCCCTGGCGGCGCAAAGCGAGGCCGCGGCGCTGATCCTGTCGCCGCTGGACGACCCCTCGGTCGCCGCCACCTACACGGGCGCGCGCATCGTCACCACCAATCCCTACGCCTATTTCGCCCGCGCCGCGCAGTACTTCGTGTCGCTGGAAGAAGCGGCGCCGCTGCCGGGCATCCATCCGAGCGCGGTGGTTGAGCCGTCGGCCGAGATCGACCCGACGGCGCATATCGGCCCGCATGTCACCATCGAAGCCGGCGCAGTGGTGAAAGCCGGCGCGGTCATCGATCACGGCTGCTTCATCGGCAAGGACGCCGTCGTCGGGGAGGGCACGCACTTCTTCGCCAACGTCACCTTCCATCGCAAGTGCGTCATCGGCGCGCGCGGCATCGTCCACTCGGGCGCGGTGATCGGCGGCGACGGCTTCGGCTTCGCCATGGAAGCCGGCGCGTACATCAAGATTCCGCAAACCGGGCGCGTGGTGATCGGCGACGACGTCGACATCGGCTCGAACACCTCGATCGACCGCGGCGCCCTGGCCGACACCGTGATCGAGGACGGCGTCAAGCTGGACAACCAGATCCAGATCGGCCACAACTGCCACATCGGCAAGCACACCGCCATGGCCGGCTGCGTCGGCGTCGCCGGCAGCGCCAAGATCGGCAGCCGCTGCACCTTCGGCGGCGCGGCCATGGTGCTGGGCCACCTCGAGATCGCCGACAACGTCCACATCTCGTCGGGCTCGATGGTCTCGCGCTCGGTGCTCGAACCGGGCCAGTACACGGGCTTCTATCCGCTGGCGAAGAACGCCGAATGGGAGAAATCGGCGGCCATCGTGCGCAACCTGAATTCGATGCGCGACAAGATCCGCGCACTCGAGAAAACAATTAAAACGATTAGTGAACAACATGACTGATACCCAAGCCAAGCGTACCCTCGGCATCAACGAGATCAAGGAATACCTGCCGCACCGCTATCCGCTGCTGCTGGTCGACCGCGTGCTCGACGTCGAGGTCGGCAAGCGCATCACTGCGATCAAGAACGTGACCGTCAACGAAGAATTCTTCAACGGCCACTTCCCGCACCAGCCGGTGATGCCGGGCGTGCTGATGATCGAGGCGATGGCGCAGACCGCCGCGATCCTCTCGTTCATGACGATGGACGTGAAGCCGGACGAGAATTCGGTCGTCTATTTCGTCGGCATCGACAACGCGCGCTTCAAGCGTCCGGTCGGTCCCGGCGACCAGCTGGTGATGGACGTCGAGATCCTGCGCGTGGCGCGCGGTATCTGGAAATACAAGGCGACCGCCAGCGTGGACGGCAAGGTCGCCGTGGAAGGTGAACTGATGTGCACCATCCGCGCAAACGAAAACAGCACGGGGCAGTAAATGAGCAAGATTCATCCTAGCGCGATCGTCGATCCGAAGGCCGAGCTGGACAGCTCGGTCGAGGTCGGCCCGTATTCGATCATCGGCCCCAACGTGCGCATCGACGCCGGCACGGTGGTGGGTCCGCACGTGGTCATCGAAGGCCATACGACGATCGGCAAGGACAACAAATTCTTCCAGTTCGGGTCCATCGGCGCCGCGCCGCAGGACAAGAAGTGGAAGGGCGAGCCGACCCGCCTCGAAATCGGCAACGGCAACACCATCCGCGAATTCGTCACCTTCAACCTGGGCACCACCCAGGACGAGGGCGTCACCCGCCTGGGCGACGACAACTGGATCTCGGCCTACGTTCACCTGGCGCACGACTGCCAGGTCGGCAGCCACACGATCTTCTCGAACAATGCGCAGCTGGCCGGCCACGTCCACGTGGGCGACCACGCCATCCTGTCCGGCTACGCCGGCGTGCACCAGTTCTGCAAGATCGGCGCCCATGCCTTCATCGGCATGTACACGAGTCTGACCCAGGACGTGCCGCCCTTCGTGCTCGTGTCGGGCAATCCGGCCGGCGCGCGCGGCGTGAACATCGAGGGCCTCAAGCGCCGCGGTTTCACCCGCCCGCAGATCGACGGCATCCGCGCCGCCTACAAGCACATCTACCGCGAAAACCTGACGCTGGAAGAGGCCAAGGCCGCGCTGGCCGAGGACGAGGCAAGGCTGCCCGAAGCGGCCGACGGCATCCGCGCGATGCGCGACTTCCTCGGCATCGCCACCCGTGGCATCGTCCGCTGAAGTGAACCTCGCACTCGTCGCCGGCGAGGTGTCCGGCGACATGCTCGCCGCCCGCCTGCTGGCCGGGCTGCGGCCCCATCTCCCCAACGCGCGCTTCCACGGCATCGGCGGCCCGCGCATGATCGAGCAGGGCCTCGTCTCCGACGTGCCTATGGAAACGCTCACCGTGCGCGGCCTGTTCGAGGTCATCCCGCGCTACCGCGAGATCAAGGGCATCCAGAACCGCCTGCGGGATCGCTTATTGCAGGAGCGGCCGGCCGCCTTCATCGGCGCCGACTACCCGGGCTTCAACCTCGGCCTGGAAGAGCAGCTGCGCGCCGCCGGCATCCCGACCGTGCACTTCGTGGGGCCGCAGATCTGGGCCTGGCGGGGCGGGCGCATCAAGAAGATCCAGCGCGCGGTGTCGCACATGCTGGTGATCTTCCCTTTTGAGGAAAAAATCTACCAGGATGCCGGCGTGCCGGTGACCTATATCGGCCATCCGCTGGCGGAGACGATTCCGCTGGTGCCCGACGTGGCCGCCGCCCGCGCATCGCTCGGCCTCGCGCCCGATGCGCGCGTGGTGACCGTGATGCCCGGCAGCCGCATGGGCGAACTGAAATACCTGGCCGAGCCCTTCGTGCGCGCGGCCGGGCTGCTTGCAAAACGCGATCCCGGCCTCCAGTTTGTGGTGCCGATGGCGGGCGAGAAGCAGCGCGTTTACTTTAACGACATCATCGCCAAAGCGGGTTTGCAGGACATTCACGTGCGGCTGGTCGACAACTCGCACACGGCGATCGCCGCCGCCGACGCGGTGCTGGTGGCCTCGGGCACGGCGACGCTGGAAGTGGCGCTGTTCAAGAAGCCGATGGTGATCGCCTATAAAGTCATGCGCGCGTCCTGGGAAATCATGCGCCACATGGGTTACCAGCCCTGGATCGGCCTGCCGAACATCCTGGCGCGCGAATTCCTGGTGCCGGAACTGCTGCAGCACGCCGCCACGCCCGAGGCGATGGCCGATGCGGTGTGGAAGCAACTGAATGACGCGCCGGGACGCGAGCGGCTTGCGGCGCGCTTCACGGAGATGCATCATAGCCTCCTGCGCGACAGCGGCGCGCTGAGTGCCGAGGCCGTGCTGCGGATCATCCGCCCGTAACCGCGTGGGCACGGAGTGCCCACCCTACGTAGGGTGGGCATTCCATGCCCACGCGGTACAACGCGTCCCAATCGAAACGCGTTTCTCGGAACCATCGAATCAAACAAACAAGCACCATGAGCAAAAAACGCGTCAACTTCTACCCCGGCCTGCCGCCCCGCCTGCGCCCCTTCACCGACCTCGACATCGTCTGCGGCGTCGACGAGGCCGGCCGCGGCCCGCTGGCCGGCCCGGTATTCGCCGCCGCCGTCATCCTCGACCCGAAGCGTCCGATCGACGGCCTGCGCGACTCGAAGAAGCTGACCGAAGCGCGCCGCGACGAGCTGGCGCCGCAGATCCGCGAGAACGCGCTGGCCTGGGCCATTTGTCAGGCCAGCTGCGAGGAAATCGACACGTTGAACATCCTGCACGCTACCATGCTGGCCATGCGCCGCGCCGTGGAAGCGCTGCAAACGGTGCCGACCATCGCCCTGATCGACGGCAACCGCTGCCCGCCGATGGAGATCCGCGCCCACGCCGTGATCGAGGGCGACGACAAGTGCCACGCGATCTCGGCCGCCTCGATCCTGGCCAAGACCGCGCGCGACGCCGAGCTGGTGCGCCTGCACGCGCTGTATCCCGAATACTGCTTCGACCAGCACAAGGGCTACTCGACCGCGCTGCATTTGGAGCGCCTGCGCCTGCACGGCCCGTCGCCGGTGCACCGCCGCTCCTTCGCGCCGGTGCGCAGCCTGCTGCAGGTCGAGCTGTTCGCGCAGGCCATCGACGCGGTGGCCTGCGCATGAAGACAATCAGTTCGCGCGACAATCCCTTCTACAAGGACCTCGTCAAGCTGGCATCGAGCTCGCAGGCGCGGCGCAAGGCCGGCCGCACGCTGCTCGACGGCGTCCACCTGTGCCAGTCCTGGCTGGACCTGCGCGGCGCCCCTGCGCACTGCGTGGTCTCGGAAGAAGCCCTGCACAATCCCGAAGTGGCGGAGATCGTGGCCCGCTGCGAAGGCCTGCGCGCCCACGTCACAAGCGTGCCGGACGCGCTGTTCGGCGCCCTGAGCCAGGTCGAGCACGGCGTCAACCTGCTGTTCCTGGTCGAGACCCCGGGCGCCGCCCAGCCTTCGAGCCTGACGGTGTCCGCCGTCCTGCTCGACGGCGTGCAGGATCCGGGCAACGTCGGCTCGATCCTGCGCAGCGCCGGCGCGGCCGGCATCACGCAAGTGTTCTGCAGCCCCGGCACCGCCTTCTGCTGGTCGCCCAAGGTGCTGCGCGCGGCCATGGGCGCCCATTTCGTGCTCGAGATCTTCGAGAACGCCGACCTCGCGGCGCTGATCGACGCGTCAAGCATCCCGGTGCTGGCGATGAGCGGCTATGCCGAGCAAAAGCTGTACGAGGTCGACCTGCGCGGCCCGGTCGCCTGGCTGCTCGGCCACGAAGGGCAGGGCGTGGCGGACGAGCTGATGTCGCGCGCCACGCACCAGGTGGTGATCCCGCACGCCGGCCAGGTCGAGTCGCTGAACGTGGCCGCCGCCGCCGCGGTCTGCTTCTTCGAACAGCTGCGCCAGCGGGGATAATAGACGGCGGTGGGGGCGGTAAGGTAAGCTCCGGCTAACGAACCCGTGGAGCAGCAGAGATGGACATCGCGCATTTGCATTTTCTGGTAGCCGAAGGCGACAGCGCCCAGCGCGCCGGGCTGGTCGAGATGCTGGGCCGCCTCGGCGCCAGCCGCGTCACCGAGGTGCCCGACGGGCACATGGCGCTGCGCACCTTCCAGGCCGGCTTCACGCCCCGCGTGCACGTGGCCATCGTCGACCTGGCGCTGCCTGGCATGGACGGGCTGGAACTGATCCGCAACCTGGCCAGCCTGGATTCGGGCATCAGCCTGATCGTCACCGGCGCCCAGCCGGCCAATCTGCTGTTCTCGGTCGAGACCCTGGCCCAGGTCTACGGCATCGATCTGCTCGGCTCCATCTCCAAGCCGGTCACCGCCGCCAAACTCAAACCCCTGCTCGACAACTACGCGCCGCCGCCCGCGCACCCGGAAGCCGACAGCACGCCGCGCTTCTCCTTCGCCGAGATCGGCACCGGCCTGCAGAAACGCCAGTTCGAACCCTTCTTCCAGCCGAAGATCGAGCTCGCCACCGGCCAGGTGAAGGGCCTCGAAACCTTCGCCCGCTGGCGCCATCCCGAGCACGGCCTGCTCGGCCCCTCGGCCTTCATCGACGCGCTCGAGCAGAACAACCGCATCGACTTCCTCGACTGGAGCATGATAGAGCTGTCGGTCGAACGCTGCCGCTGGTTCCACGACCAGGGCACGCCAATCTCGATCTCGATCAACCTGGCGCCCGAGACCATCGCGCACCCGGCCTTCCTGCGCCAGATCGGCGCCGTGCTCGGCCGCCACGCGGTCCTGCCGGACTACATCACCTTCGAAATGCCGGAATCCTCGGTGCTGAACACCGACCCGAACTTCATCGAACGCCTGGTACGCCTGCGCATGATGGGTTTCGGCCTCGCCATCGACGATTACGGCACCGGCCGCTCCAACCTGCAGCTGCTGGCGCGCATTCCCTTCACCGAGCTGAAGATCGACCGCAGCTTCGTCGACGGCGCCTCGAAACGGCGCCCGCTCGGCACCGTGCTGCGCTCCTGCCTCAGCCTCGCGCACAGCCTGGACCGGATGTCGGTCGCGGTGGGCGTGGAGACGCGCCAGGACTGGGATTTCCTGCAAGGGCTGGGCTGCACCTATGCGCAGGGCTATCACATCGCCAATCCGATGGAAGCCACGGCCTTCCCGGGCTGGCTCGAGGATTGGCGCCACTTCTTCTGACCGGCGCCCGACGATGCCGGCCGAGCTTGCGTTCGAAAGGGAAGCAGCGTCCTCCAGGCGGATAGATGGCCTGTATTTCTGGGCGCTCGTTCTTGTGGTTGGCGGCGTACTGGCGATGCTGTGCTGGCGCAGCGCCGCTGCCTTGCCTGTCGGCGCGGCCGGCGCCGGCGCCGGGATCTGCATGTATGCATACTTGCTGCGTGCTGCTCCGGTTCGCGTCTGTTTCCGCTGCTGCTGGCTCGACAGCGCAGGAGTCCATCATATCGAGGGCGACGACCCGGCCGGCAGGATTGCACATTATGGATGGAGCGAGATCGAGCGGGCCGAGGCCTCGGATGAAGGGGACGATTTTCGGGGAATTATCCTCTTCCTGCGGCGTGCCGGCATGCGTCATGTGCCGGTGCTGCTGACACTGGAGGAAAATGCGAGCGCGGTAGCAGCCATCCGCGAGTGGATCGGCGCGCCGCCGCAGACCGGCTCCAAGCAGCATCTCAAACAAGGAACGGAGGAACGATGACGATTCAGTTGCGCTGCCGCTGCGGCAAGCTGGAAGGAGAGGTCGATGCATCGCGCGTGAAAGCGCGCGCCGTTTGCTATTGCAAGGATTGCCAGGCCTTTGCGCGCTTCCTGAAAGCGGAAGGCGATGTCCTCGACAGCGCCGGCGGCACCGAGGTCGAGGCGATGCTGCCGTCCGGCCTGCGCTTCACCAAAGGACTCGAGCACCTGGCCTGCATGTCGCTCAGCCCGAAGGGGATCTACCGCTGGTATGCGTCCTGCTGCAATACGCCGGTCGGGAACACGCCGCGCACGCCGAAAGCCTCCTATCTCGGCCTGGTGCGCACCTGCCTGGCCGCGACGCCCGAAGAGCTGGACCGCCAGCTGGGCAGCGGGCGCATGACGGCGAATACCGAGTCGGCGCGGGCGCCCGTGAAGGCGACGCCTTTCGCCGTGCTGCGCGCAGTGCCCAGGCTTGGCGCCATGCTGGTCGGGGCGCGCATCGGCGGCGGCTGGCGCGAGAATCCCTTCTTCGACGCCGCAGGCGCGCCGGTGCGGACCCCGCGCGTCCTGAGCCGCGAGGAGCGCGCCGCCGTCACGCCTTGAGGGGTCAGAGCTCGATCACCAGCTCCGGCCGGAAGCTCTCCTGCTCGCCCTTGCTGAGGTAACCCAGCGGGTTCGCCACCACGCGGCAGGACCAGGATCGGCCACCTTCCACGCCCGAGACCACGTAATCGTTCATGCAGTGCAGGTGCCCGTGCATCCACACGTCGGCCAGCGGCAGCAGCGCGTCGAGCGCATTGCAGAAGCCCGCGGTGCCGGGCGTGACGCCGTAGCGCGGGTCGGCGCTTTTCAGGCTGGGCGCGAAGTGGGTGACGGCGACCGTGACGCCGTCGAAGGGTGCGGCCAATGCCGACCGCAGCCAGGCCTGGCAGTCGAGCGCCATGGCGCGCCAGCCCTCGGCCAGCACCGGTTCGCCGCCGCGCAGGGTGGTGTTCTTGTTGAGATAAAAATTCGCGGCGCGGAAGGCCTTCTCGCGCAGCTGCAGCTGCCGCGTCAATTCGTGTCCGCCGGCGAGGGCGTCGAAGTCGGCCCACAGGGTGCTGCCCACAAAACGCACATGGCCGATGAGCACCGTCTCGCGGTCCAGCCAGGTAATGCCGAGACGTTCGCAGGTGGCGCGCAGGCGCGCGTGCGTCTCGTCGAAGTCGAGGCCGTCGTATTCGTGGTTGCCCGGCACGTAGAGCACCCGGGCGCCGGTCATCCCGAGGGCAGGGGAGAATCGCTCCAGGCCGAAGTCGGTGCTCGTCAGGCGCGAGCCGCCCTGGTAGGAACCGATGTCGCCGGCGAGGACGATGACGTCGGCATCGGGCGCCAGCGCGGGCTGGAAGGCCGGATAGCGTTCGAGGTGGAGGTCGGAAAACAGCTGTATGCGCATGGCGGCAGTATAGCCTGACCCGGCTCCGTCCCGTAGCGTACGCCCGATGCGCGGCAAGGGTGCGCAAGCGCACAGAACCCGGGCGGTGCCCGGGCTACGGTGCAGCATTGACCAGCAAGGGGGCAATATGAGCAAGGACTCGGACAATCTGCGCGTCAAGCCGGCGAACATGCCGGCCGGCGGCTGGGGCTCGGTGGGCGAGGTGGCGCATATCCTGTTCGACCAGCGCACGGCGCTGAAGGACGCTCCGCTGCTGGCCAGGCAGAACAAGCCCGACGGCTACGCCTGCGTCAGCTGCGCCTGGGCCAAGCCGGCCAACCCGCATCCCTTCGAATTCTGCGAAAGCGGTGCCAAGGCCACGGCATGGGAAACCACCAGCAAGCGTCTCGAGCCCGCGTTCTTCGAGCGTCATACCGTGACCGAGCTGGAAGCCTGGGGCGACCACGAGCTGGAAGACCTGGGGCGGCTGACCGTGCCGCTGCGCTGGGACGCGGCCAGCGACAAATACCGGCCGGTCGGCTGGGACACGGCCTTCGCCGAGATCGGCGCGGCGCTGCGCGCCATGGAGCGCGAGCAGGTCGTGTTCTACAGCTCGGGCCGGGCTTCGCTCGAGACCTCCTACATGTACAGCCTGCTGGCGCGCATGTACGGCAACAACAACCTGCCCGACAGCTCGAACATGTGCCACGAGAGCACCTCGGTGGGACTGCAGAAGAGCATCGGCGACGGCGTCGGTACCGTGGTGCTGGACGACTTCGCGCAGACCGACTGCATCTTCTTCTTCGGCCAGAACGTCGGCGTGAACAGCCCGCGCATGCTGCACCAGCTGCAGGAGGCGCGCCGCCGCGGCGTCCCCATCGTCACCTTCAATCCGCTGCGCGAGCGCGGGCTGGTCAGCTTCACCAACCCCCAGTCCCCGGTCGAGATGCTGACCAGGCACGAAACCGTCATCAGCACCGACTACCTGCAGGTGAAACCGGGCGGCGACACGGCGGCCATCATGGGCCTGTGCAAGACGGTCTTCGCGCTCGACGACGCGGCCGTCGCGGCCGGAGAACCGCGCGTGCTCGATACCGTCTTCATCATGGAGCACACCCACGGCTTCGCCGAATTCGAAGCTTCCGTGCGCGCCTGCGAATGGAGCGCGATCGAGCGCGAGTCGGGCCTCACGCGGGCGGCGCTGGAAAGCGCGGGCGCGGTGTATGCGCGCGCCGGCGCCGTGCTGGGCGTGTACGGCATGGGCCTGACCCAGCACCGCAACGGCGTGCAGAACGTGGAAATGATCGTCAACCTGCTGCTCCTGCGCGGGAACATCGGCAAGCCCGGGGCCGGCGTCTGCCCGGTGCGCGGGCACTCGAACGTGCAGGGCCAGCGCACGGTCGGCATCACCGAAAAGCCCGAGCTGGCGCCGCTGGATAAACTGAAGGAGCAGTACGGCTTCGAGCCGCCGCGGGAAAAGGGCATGAACACGGTCGAGGCCTGCGAGGCGATCCTGGCGCGCAAGGTGCCGGCCTTTGTCGGGCTTGGCGGGAACTTCCTGCGCGCCGTGCCCGAGACCGTGCTGATGGAAGCGGCCTGGCGCGAGATCCCGCTCACCGTGCAGATCGCGACGAAACTGAACCGCAACCACATCGTCCACGGCAAGGCATCCTACGTCCTGCCTTGCCTGGGGCGGATCGAAGTGGACCGCCAGGCGGGCGGAGAGCAGTCCGTCACGGTCGAGGACAGCACGGCCTGCATCCACGGTTCGCGCGGGATGGCGGAGCCGGCTGCCCACACGCTGCTGTCCGAACCGGCCATCGTCGCCGGCATCGCCAAGGCGACGCTGGACCCGAATCCGAAGCTGGACTGGGATGCCTGGGTGGCCGACTACGGCCGCATCCGCGAAGCGATCGCCGAGACCTACCCGGACATCTTCCACGACTTCAATGCGCGCATGTGGACCCCGGGCGGTTTCCGTAAACCCGTCGGCGCCGCGCACCGGGTCTGGAAGACCGAGAGCGGCAAGGCGCAGTTCGGCGTGCCCGAGGCGCTCGCCGGCGACCCCGACCTGCAGCCGCGGGAAAACACGCTGCGCCTGTTCACGGTGCGCAGCGACGGCCAGTTCAACACCACCATCTACAGCCGCGACGACCGCTTCAGGGGCGTGTACGGCAGCCGCATGGTGCTGTTCATGCACCGCGCCGACATGGCCACGCGCGCGTTGGCGCCGGGCGATGCCGTGACCCTCAGCTGCGCGGCCGAGGACGGCGTCGTGCGCCGGGTCGAGGGCCTGGTGCTGGTGCCCTACGATATTCCGCCGGGGACCATCGCCGGCTACTACCCCGAATGTAATCCGCTGATCCCGCTCTGGCACCACGCCAAGGACAGCAAGGTGCCGGCCGCGAAGGCGATCGACGTGCGGATCGAGCGAAGTGGGCAACTGAGCGGGGGCGCGCAATGAACGCCGTCGAACCCTTCCTCGAAGCGCCCGAGGCCACGCGGCGCCTGCCGGCCAGCCGCTGCACGCCGGCGGGTGTGGAAGAGGACAGCGAACTGGTGGCCGAGGAAGTGCCGGTCGCCTTCAGCTACAACGGCGTCAACCACGCGGTGATGCTGGCTTCGCCGCTCGACCTGGAAGACTTCGCGCTCGGCTTTACCCTGGGCGAACGCATCGTGCGCAGCGCGCGCGACGTCTACGACATCGAGGTCGAGTACACGGAGCGCGGCATCGCCGTCGAGCTGCGCATCGCCTCCGGCGCGATGGCGCGCCTGAAGGGCACGCGCATGGCGCGCCTGGGCAAGACCGGCTGCGGCCTGTGCGGCGTGGACAGCCTCGAGTACTTCGATCAGGACGCGTGTACGCCCGACCCGTGCCTGGCGCGGCCGTCGCAGTTGCCATTCGAGGCCGCCGCGCTGCACCGGGCGATGGGCGAGCTGGCCGCGCGCCAGACCTTGCACCAGGCCACCGGCGCCGTGCATGCCGCCGGCTGGGCCGGGCGCGACGGCAGCCTGGCGTGCGTGCGCGAAGACGTCGGCCGCCACAACGCGCTCGACAAGCTGGTCGGCGCGCTGGCACGTTCGGGAACGGACGTGAATGCGGGCTTCGCGGTGGTCACCAGCCGCGCCAGTTTCGAGATGGTGCAGAAGGCGGCGCGCGCCGGCATCGGGCTGTTGGCGGCGATCTCGGCGCCGACGGCGCTGGCAGTGGAGATGGCGGAAGGGGCCGGGCTGACGCTGGCCGGCTTTGTGCGCGGTGGGAGACACGTCGTGTATAGCCACCCGGAGCGGTTACGATCTTTGGCGGCGGCATAACGTAGGGTGGGCTCTCCGAGCCCACGCGGTCGTACTTATGCGTGCCGCGCCGACTGAACTTGCGTTTCGACATGCATACCTTGCACCGCGTGGGCACGGAGTGCCCACCCTACGTTATTCTTCGTCCTGTAATTTGTCGAACACTGTTAGCGCCTGTTCGCTCAAGCCATCGGTGACAAAGGGATCGTCCGGTGCAAACTGCGCACCATCGACCAGCATGCGCAGCTTGGCCAGACGGTCGCCGAGCGCCAGCGCCTGCGCCAGCGACGCCGAATCCGGGCTGCCGGCGGCCCCGATCGCTGCGGCCACCGCCTCCGGAAACTCCCACAGCGCCGCAATCCGCGCCGACAGCGCGCGCGCATGCCGGAACAGTCCGTCCACGAATTCTTCCGACCAGGGCAGCGCCTGGTCGCCGCAGATCTGGTCGAGCAGGCGGAAGGCCACCACCAGCCCGACGTTTTCCATCAGCCCGGCGAGATAGGCGTCGAAGGCGTTCGCGCGCAGGCCCGGCGCGAGCAGGCTGGCGGCCAGCGCGGCCTTTTCGGACTGGCGCCAGACCACCGGCGCGACGCGGCGCGCCAGCACGCCGCTCTGCATGCTGACGATGGGACGGAAGGCCACGCGCGCCAGCAGCATGCGCATGCCGTTCTGGCCGAGCAGCATGATCGCGGACTGGATGCTGTTGATGGGCGGGCCGGAGTGGTAGCGCGGCAGGTAGGCCGGCCGGTTCGCCTCGCGGTAGACCTCGGCCACCAGCAGGGTGTCCTGGCTCAGCTGGCGCGAGAGCTCGGCCGCGTTCATATCCTCGGCCTGCAGGGTGCGCATCAGTTGCGGAATGATGTCCGGCACGCGCGGCACCAGGGCCGCGCCGGCCACGGGCGCCTGCGCCAGGCCGGCCAGTTCCTCGAGGATGCGGCCTTCGATGAGGGCCGGCGCGCGCGGCGGCGGCGCGGCCGCCAGCCAGCGGTACCAGGCGAGGTCGAGCTCGCGCGCGGTGGCGGGATCGGGCGCGTCCTGCACCGGCGCCGGCACGGCCGCTGCCGCCTTGGGGGCGTCCGCCCCGCCTTTCGATTTACCGAACCAACCCATACCCGCTGCCCACGTTGAATGCCACCGCAGGATTTTACATGAGGCGCCGCGGCGCGGACGGAACGCGCCGGTGACAATTGATGACTTTACAGGGCGGCGCCGGATGGTATTCTTGCAATCTTTCAATATTCGTCACTGAGTATCCGTGCCCAGCTTCCCGCGCTTCGTGTCCTGCCTGGCCGGCCTGGCTGCCGGCGCCGCCTTTGCCGCCGGCCCGACCCTGCCGGCCACGCCCGACTCCTGGCGTGCCGCTGCCCGGGGCGACATCGAAGCGGCCGTGCAGGTCACGCGTGAGAACCATCCGGGCGCGCACGATCCCACCAACCCGTCCTTCCTGGCGCGGATCGAGGACGCACGGCGCCACGGACTGGCGCTGGCCGCGCGGGTAGAGGATGCGGCCGGCTATGTTGCCGCCGTCGAGGCCTTCAATGCGCGTATCGGCGACGGTCATGCGGGGATGCGGGTGATGATCGACGAGGCGGCGCTGCCGCCGCCGCGCTGGCCCGGTTTCGTGAGCGCCTGGCGCGGCGATGCGCTGTACGTGTACGCTTCCCGTCCCGGCGAACCGCCGGTCGGCAGCAAGCTGCTCGGCTGCGACGGCAGGCCGGGCGAACAGCTGATCCGCGAGAACGTGTTCGCGTTCGGCGGCCGGGTCGAGGAGGCGGGGCAGTGGTGGACCGAAGCGCCGCGCCTGTTCGTCGATACCCATAATCCTTTTGTAGCATTGCCGCAGCGCTGCCGTTTCGAGGGGCAGGGCAAGGCCTTCGAGCACACCCTGGCCTGGCGCCCGTTCGATGCCGAGGCGCGGCGCTGGCGCCAGGAGAGCGAGAGCCTCGACGTGCACCCGGTCGGCATGAGTGAGCCGCGTCCGAAGCTGGTCTGGGTGGCGATGCCGACCTTCCACCCGAACGAGGCCGAACGCAGTGCCTACCGTGCCATGACCCGCGATGCCGCGGAAAACCGCGCGCGCTGGCTGGCGCTGGACGCGGTCGTGATCGACCTGCGCAAGAACGGCGGCGGCAACTCGGCCTGGAGCCACGATTTCGCGCGTGCCCTGTGGGGCCGCGAGCGCGTCGACCGTGCGCTGGCCGATTTTTCCGCACGCTCCGAGGTCTGGTGGCGCGCTTCGCCTGCCAACACCGACTATGTCGATTTGATCGTGCAGGTGCTCGCCCGGCAGGGGCAGCCGGGGCAGGCCGCCTGGGCCCGCGAGCAGGCAGCGGGCATGCGCGCCGCGCTGGCGCGGGGCGAGCCCTACTACGTGCAGAAGAAGGACGCAAGCGCATCCGTAGCCGCGGCGCCCGATGCCACGCCGCCGTTCACCAGGCCCGTGTACGTGGTCGTGCCGGGCGACTGCGCCAGTTCCTGCCTCGACGCCCTCGACGCCTTCACCCGCTTCCCGAACACGACCCTGATCGGCGCGCCCAGTTCCGCCGACTCGACCTACATGGAAGTGCGGCGCCACCCGCTCGCATCGAAGCTGGCGCGGGTGATGGTCCCGAACAAGATGTACGTGAACCGCGGCCGCGCCAACGGCCAGTTCTATCCGGCGGCGATCGAAGTGCGCGACCTGGTCTGGTCGAGCGAGACGCTGCTCGAGACGGTCGAACGGGACCTGGCGCAGCGCCGGGCCCATGCACAAGCCCTTTCCAACACCGATCGATGACGAGGTAAGCCCGATGTTCCATGCTTTGCGCAAGCGTTTCTCCCTGCAGTTCGGCGCCGCCGCGCTGGCCGCCCTGGCCTGCGGGCTCTCCGCTGCCGCGCCCGCGGCCTTGCCCGCGACGCCGGCGGCCTGGCGCGATGCGGCCCATGCCGACATCGAGGCGGCCGTCAGGATCACGCGCGAGAACCATCCGGGCGTGCTGGACGCGCGCAATCCTGGCTTCGCGGCCAACCTGGAAGCGGCGCGCCGCCACGGCCTGGCGCTGGCCGGCCAGGTGACCGATGCCCGCAGCTACACGGCCGCGGTGGAAGGCTTCAACGTGCGCATCAAGGACGGCCACGCCGGCATGTTCGCGCGGCTGGGGGACGCGAAGGCTGCGCAGCTGCGCTGGCCCGGCTTCGTCACCGTCTGGCGCGGCGATGGCCTCTACGTGCACAGCGCCCAGCCGGGTCAGCCGGCCGTCGGCAGCAGGCTGCGCTCCTGCGACGGCAAGGCGGCCGGGCAGCTCATTCGCGACAACGTGTTCAGCTTCCAGGGCCGGGTCGACGAGGCGGGGCAGTGGTGGTCGCGCGCGCGCCGCGTCTTCCTCGACGATGGCAATCCCTTCATCGCCCTGCCGCGGCGCTGCCGGTTCGAGTCCAAAGGCCGCGTGCAGGAACATGTGCTGGCCTGGCGCGCAATCGACGCCGAGGGCGAGCGCTGGCTGGACGACAGCAACGGCGGCGACGCCGGTCCGGTCGGTGTAAGCGAGCCGCGCAAGAACCTGTTCTGGGTCTCGATGCCGACCTTCCATCCGAACGAAGCCGAGCGCGCCGCCTACCGTGCCATGACCGCCGAACTGGAAGCGCAGCGCGCACGCTGGCTGAGCCTCGACGCCGTCGTCGTCGACCTGCGCAAGAACCAGGGCGGCTCCTCGAGCTGGAGCCAGGGCTTCGCCGAAGCCCTGTGGGGCAAGGAACGCGTGAGGAAGGAAAGCGCCGCCTACGATGCCGGTGTCGAGGTCTGGTGGCGCGCGTCGCCGGACAACACCAGCTACGTCGCCAGCCTGGCCGAGCGCCTGGCGCGCGAGGGCAGCACTGAAGTCGCCGCGCGCATCGCCGTCTACGCCCAGGGGATGCGCGACGCGCTCGCGGCCGGCAAGCCGTTCTACGTCGAGCCGGAAGACCCGGCGCCCGATGCCGCCGCCACGCCGGACGGCCCCGCCTTCACCCGCCCCGTGTACGTAATCGTGCCCGGTAACTGCGCCAGCGCCTGTCTCGACGCGCTCGATGTCTTCACCCGTTTCCCTAACACGGTGCTGGTCGGCGCGCCGAGTTCGGCCGACTCGACCTACATGGACGTGCGCGTCGCCGAACTGGAGTCGGGCCGCGCCGCCGTGATCGTCCCGAACAAGGTGTACGTCAACCGCAAGCGCGCCAACGGCGAGATCTACAAGCCGCAGATCGAGGTGCGCGACGTCGCCTGGACCGGCGCGACCCTGCTGAAAGCGGTCGAGGCGGACCTGGCGCGGCGCGCGGCAGGCGGCCGCACGGCTGGCCGATAGTCCTTCGGTTCCATCCGTGCGACAATCGCGCGCATGATGACCCTTTCGGATTACCAGGCGCTGTTTCGCGTCACGCCTTACCCCTATCTCGTGATGACGCCCGACCTCACCATCGTCGGCGCCAGCGGCGCTTACCTGCGCTCGGTGCAGCGCACGGAAGCGGAGATCGTCGGACGCAACGTGTTCGAGGCCTTCCCGGCGGAGGAAGGCAACGTCGAGGCGACCAACATCACCGAGGTCAAGGCCTCGATGCTGCGCGCGCTGGCCAAGGGACAGCCGGATACGACGGCCTTCGTGCGCTACGCGGTCGAGGTCGAAACGCCGGAAGGGAAGCAGTACGAGGAGCGCTACTGGAGCACCGTCCATACGCCGGTGCTGGACGCGGAGGGCAAGCCCTTCCTGCTGTTCCAGAATCCGGTCGACGTCACCGAGCTGTATCGCTACGACCAGCAGTCCGAGGTCGCGAGCCTGCAGCTGGCGCCGCCGAGCGTCGACAATACCGAGAACTTCAACCGCGCCCAGATGCACGAGGCGCTCTCGCGCATCCTGAACAACGAGCGCGAACACCTGCGCAGCCTGTTCAACCAGGCGCCGGGTTTCGTCGCCGTGCTGATGGGACCGAAGCACGTGTTCGAGATGGTCAACGAGGCCTATTACCAGCTGGTCGGGCACCGCGAACTGGTCGGCAAGGCGGTGTGGGATGCGCTGCCCGAGGTGGCGGGCCAGGGCTTCGAGGAATATCTCGACCGCGTCTACCGCACGGGCGAGCCCTGGATCACCCACGCGATGCCGCTTTCCGTCCAATACGACCGCGGCGGGCCGCTGGTACAGCGTTATATCGATCTGATGTACCAGCCGTACAAGGACCAGTACGGCACGACGATCGGCATCTTCGCGCAAGGCTACGACGTGACCGAATCGGTCGAGGCCCAGATGGCCAAGCGCGAAAGCGAGGAGCGGCTGCGCGACGGCATGGATGCGGCCAAGATGGTGGTCTGGGACTGGGACCTCGCCAGCGGCCAGCTGGCGTACTCGGAGAACGTGTCGGACGTCTTCGGCTTCGCTCCCGTGCAGATGGGCGCCGTGGGCGCGCACATCCACCCCGACGACCGCCAGAAGATCGCGGATGCGCATCGCAGCGCCATTGCAGGCGCCGGCGCCTACAAGGAAATCGTGCGCTTCATCCGTCCCGACAACGCCCGCCAGGTCTGGCTCGACAGCCGCGGCAAGGTGCAGTTCGATGCCGATGGACAGCCGGCGCGCATGCGCGGCGTGACGGTCGACGTGACCGACCGCTACCAGGCCGAGTTCGAGCTGCGCGAAGCGAACCGCAAGAAGGACGAATTCCTCGCCATGCTGGCGCACGAACTGCGCAACCCGCTGGCGCCGATCAGCACCGCCGCCGAGATGCTGCGCCTGACCACGGTGGCGGACGCGCGCACGAAAAAGGCGAGCGAAGTGATCAGCCGCCAGGTCAGGCACATGACGGCGCTGGTGGACGATCTGCTGGACGTCTCGCGCGTCACGCGCGGCCTGGTGGAACTGGAAAAGGAACTGGTCGACATCAAGGGCGCGGTGTCCAGCGCCGTCGAGCAGGCGCGGCCCCTGATCGAGGCGCGCCGCCACGCGCTGACCGTGCGCACCGACGCCACCCAGGCCACCGTGCTGGGCGACCGCACGCGCCTGGTGCAGGTGATCGCCAACCTGCTCAACAACGCGGCCAAGTACACGCCCCAGGGCGGCGAGATCACGCTGGCCGTGCACGCGCAGGACAGCTGGGCCGACATCGAAGTCATCGACAACGGCATCGGCATCGACACCGTGCTGCTGCCGCATGTCTTCGAACTGTTCACCCAGGCCGAACGCACGCCCGACCGCGCCCAGGGCGGCCTGGGCATCGGCCTGGCCCTGGTCAAGACCATGGTCGCCCTGCATGGCGGCACCGTCACCGCCGACAGCGCCGGTCCCGGCAAGGGCAGCACCTTCACCATCCGCCTGCCGGCCATCACCCAGCGCCTCAAGCAGCACATCGAAGACACGGCGCGCGAAGGCATGCTGACGGGTCCTTCCTCGCTACGCATCATGATCGTCGACGACAACGTCGACGCCGCCGAGTCGCTCGCCGTACTGCTCGAAGCGCAAGGGCACCAGGTGCGGGTCGAAGCGCATCCGGTGCCGGCGCTCGCGAACGCCCACCGCGACCCACCCGAGGTCTTCATCCTCGACATCGGCCTGCCCGAGATGGACGGCTACGAACTCGCGCGCCGCCTGCGCGCCGACCCGGTCACCTCCTCGGCGCTGTTCATCGCGCTGACGGGCTATGGCCAGGCGCACGACCGCATCCTGTCGAAGTCGAGCGGGTTCGAGCATCACTTCGTGAAGCCGATGGATACGGACAGGCTGGGCCAGGTGCTGGGGACGGTGCGGGAACGTTCGGCCGGGTGAGACGGCCCGGGCGCCGGCATGGCGCGGTTCGTAGGGTGGACTCCCGAGTCCACGCGTTGACAAGGTTCGAGCACCGTCACCTTCGACAGGCACGGATACGCATGAGTGCACCCTGTGCTGGTGGTGCGCGTAGGTACGAAACGCGTGGACTCAGGAGTCCACCCTACAGTTCTGCGCGAGATGCCGAGGCTAGCGCGGGTAGTTGAAGGTCGTTAACTGGACAAACGGCTTGAGCTGCAAGCGAAAGCCGTAGGGCGGGGCGTCGGCATGGTCGTAGCGTCGTTCCAGCAGTTTCGCAGCGGAGAACTCGATCGCAGTGCCGCGCTTATCCTGGATCACGCGTGCCCCCGGACAGTCCAGCAAATCCAGGCGGACCAGAGGTTCCGTCATGCCGGCACAGGTGATCAGGAGCGCCACATCGCCCGCCATCGGATGGATCGTCAGGTCCAGCGAATACGCTTCCCGCGCGAAGAGATATCGAAACGAAATGCCATATTCTTTTTCGATCGGCACGACCTCCAGCGCCTCCAGAAAATCGAGGGGCTCCCACGAGAATTCAGGCATGCAAGGCTCCGCTCAATACTCGCGCCGGTCGGGTTTGATTTCCTGCAGGATCGTCGTCGCAATCTCCTCGATCGACTTGGTCGTCGACGACAGCCAGCGAATCCCTTCGCGCTTCATCATCATCTCCGCCTCGTTGACCTCGTAGCGGCAGTTCTCAATCGACGCGTATTTACTGCCGGCGCGGCGCTCGTTGCGGATCTCCGTCAGGCGCTCCGGCGTGATGGTCAGCCCGAACAGCTTATGCTTGAACGGCGGCAGCGAGGACGGCAGCTTGCCGCGTTCAAAATCGTCCGGGATCAGCGGATAGTTGGCCGCCTTGATGCCGTACTGCATGGCGAGATAGAGCGAAGTAGGCGTCTTGCCCGAGCGCGAGACGCCGACCAGGATCACATCGGCCTCGGCCAGGTTCTTGTGCGATTGCCCGTCGTCGTGCGCCAGCGAGAAATTGATGGCCTCGATGCGGTTCTTGTATTCCTCGGAGTCGACCACGTTGTGGATGCGGCCGATGGTGTGCGTCGATTTCACGCCCAGTTCCATTTCCAGCGGGGCAACGAAGGTCTGGAACAAGTCCATGTGCATGCCGTTCGAGGCGCGGATCACGCCGGACAGGTCGTGCTTGACCAGGGTCGAGAACACGATCGGGCGCTGGTTGTCGGCGGCATAGACCTCGTTGATGCGGCGTGCAGCGTCCTTGGCTTTCTCGATGGTGTCGATGAAGGGAATCCGGATCTGGCGGAAACGCATCTCGAACTGGCTCAGCACCGCGTGGCCGAAGGTTTCGGCGGTGATGCCGGTGCCGTCGGAAACGAAGAAAACGGTGCGGGTCGGGGCGGGAAGCGGAGGGCGGGCGTCGAGCGTCATGGTATTTTTTTAATAAATGCTGTCGGGTTTGCAGTGTTGTGCGATGTGAATCGGGGCCGCACGGGGTAGAATGCTCGGCAACGGATTTTTGCATTGTGCTGCACCGCTCCAAGAATAACAAGAACACGCCGGCAGCCGCGCCCAAAGGTTTCCATCATCAAGTAAGGTGCTTTACCATGACTAACCTGTCTAATGCAGCATTGAAAGAACCCGAGCAGGGCAGCGGCGTGTACGTTGCCGCGTTCGAAAACCTGCGCATGACCGATGTCGAATCGGTCGGCGGCAAGAATGCCTCGCTCGGCGAAATGATCAGCCAGCTGGCCGGCGCCGGCGTGCGCGTGCCGACCGGCTTCGCCACCACGGCGCAAGCCTTCCGCGACTTCCTCGAGCATTCCGTCGACGGCGGCCCATCGCTGGCCGCGCGCATCGCGACGCGCCTCGAAGGCCTGGACATCGACGACGTGCGTTCGCTGGCCGCGGCCGGCGCCGAGATCCGCCAGTGGATCGTCGAGACCCCGTTCCAGCCGCGCCTGGAACAGGAAATCCGCAGCTACTACGAGCGCCTGGTGGCCGACTCCACCGCCGAGATGTCCTTCGCCGTGCGCTCCTCGGCCACCGCCGAAGACTTGCCGGACGCATCCTTCGCAGGCCAGCAGGAGACCTTCCTGAACGTGGTCGGCATCGACAACATCCTGGAAGCGATGAAGCACGTCTTCGCTTCGCTCTACAACGACCGCGCCATTTCTTATCGCGTGCACAAGGGCTTCACCCACGCCGAAGTCGCGCTGTCGGCTGGCGTGCAGCGCATGGTGCGCTCGGACGTGGGCGCCGCCGGCGTCATGTTCACGATCGATACCGAATCGGGCTTCAAGGACGTGGTCTTCATCACCTCCAGCTACGGCCTGGGCGAAACGGTGGTGCAGGGCGCGGTCAATCCGGACGAGTTCTACGTCCACAAGCCGATGCTCGAGCAGGGCAAGTCGCCCGTCATCCGCCGCAACATCGGCTCGAAACTGATCAAGATGGAGTTCACGAACGAAGCCAAGGCCGGCCGTTCGGTGAAGACCGTCGACGTGCCGATCGAGATGCGCAACCGCTACTCGCTGACCGACGCCGAAGTGGTCGAGCTGGCCAAGTATGCCGTCATCATCGAGAACCACTATGGCCGTCCGATGGACATCGAGTGGGGCAAGGATGGCCGCGACGGCAAGCTCTTCATCCTGCAGGCGCGTCCCGAGACTGTGAAATCGCAGCAGAAGGCGACCGACGCCCAGCAGCGCTTCAGCCTGAAGGGCACCGGCACCGTGCTGACCCACGGCCGCGCGATCGGCCAGAAGATCGGCGCCGGTCCCGTGCGCGTGATTACTGACCCGTCGGAAATGGAACGCGTCCAGCCGGGCGACGTGCTGGTGGCCGACATGACCGACCCGAACTGGGAGCCGGTCATGAAGCGTGCTTCGGCAATCGTCACCAACCGCGGCGGCCGCACCTGCCACGCGGCGATCATTGCGCGTGAACTGGGCGTGCCGGCCGTCGTCGGCTGCGGCGATGCGACCGAGACGCTGAAGGACGGCACTTTTGTCACCGTTTCCTGCGCCGAAGGCGACGAAGGCAAGATCTACGACGGCCTGCTGGAAACGGAAGTGACCGAAGTCTCGCGCGGTGAGCTGCCGCCGATCCCGACCAAGATCATGCTCAACGTCGGCAACCCGCAGCTGGCCTTCGACTTCCAGTCGGTGCCGAACGGCGGCGTGGGTCTGGCGCGTCTGGAATTCATCATCAACAACAACATCGGCGTGCACCCGAAGGCCATCCTCGAGTACCCGAACATCGACGCCGACCTGAAGAAGGCGGTCGAATCGGTCGCCCGCGGCCATGCTTCCCCTAAAGCCTTCTACGTGGACAAGCTGGCCGAAGGCGTGGCGACGATTGCTGCCGCGTTCTGGCCGAAGCCGGTCATCGTGCGCCTGTCCGACTTCAAGTCGAACGAGTACAAGAAGCTGATCGGCGGTTCGCGTTACGAGCCGGACGAGGAAAACCCGATGCTGGGCTTCCGCGGCGCCGCGCGCTACCTGGCCGAGGACTTCGCTGAAAGTTTCGAGATGGAGTGCCTGGCCATGAAACGCGTGCGCGAAGAGATGGGCCTGACCAACGTCGAGCTGATGATCCCGTTCGTGCGTACGCTCGGCCAGGCCGAGAAGGTGATCGAGCTGCTGGCGAAATATGGCCTGAAGCGCGGCGAGAACGGCCTGCGCGTCATCATGATGTGCGAAGTGCCGTCGAACGCGATCCTGGCCGAGCAGTTCCTGCAGCACTTCGACGGCTTCTCGATCGGCTCGAACGACCTGACCCAGCTGACCCTGGGCCTGGACCGCGATTCCGGCATGGAGCTGCTGGCCAAGGACTTCGACGAGCGCGACCCGGCCGTGAAAGCCATGCTGTCGCTGGCCATCAAGGCTTGCCGCGCGCAGGGCAAGTACATCGGCATCTGCGGCCAGGGTCCTTCGGACAATCCGGATTTCGCGGAGTGGCTGGTGGAGCAGGGCATCGAGTCGATGTCGCTCAATCCCGACTCGGTGATCGATACCTGGCAGAAGCTGGCAGCCAAGTAAGACAGGACAGCCTGCCGCGGCAGGCTGGTCGGCAAAAAACCCCGCCGCCCTGATGGGCGCGGGGTTTTTCTTTTGTTCGGAGAGCGTTTAACGTCTCAGGTCGGAAAAGGATGCGGAGACAACACGTTCGGTCAAGGCGGCCCCGACGCCCATGCATGTCAGGAAAGTGCGCGCTGCGCTTGCGCCGGCGAAGCGGCGGATCAGTTGTGCCCTGTACACAGTCCTGGTCAAGAGATCGTTTTTTCGAACGTAAGCATGTGCGCTCGGAGACAGGGGTACTGCAGAGGCGTCATTGACAGTGTCAAGGGCCCTCGATAGCTCATTCATTAACATGGTTGGTCTTTCAGTCGAACTGTAGTTCACCGAAGCGCTGAGTTGACGCCGCGCTGCTCATCGCGGAAACGATGTGCGCACGGCAAACATAGGGACGATGTGTAGTGTCCCTTCGCGGATCGTGTTCGACCGGAATGAGTCAGCTAAACGTCGTATCTTCAGCGACTCATGGTAGAGCAATTCTGATTGTACTGGCGCTCAATTGCGATGTCGAAAATGATTATAAAAATGCATCGAAAGTGAAAGACCTTCATATTGCCGAGCGCAATATTGAGTTAAGAATGGCAACGAATTATTCGAGTATTTTGGTCGCGGTTACGAGCTTGCGAGAGAAAAACAAAGGTAGAGGATGCCGTATCCAATCGCTGCACAAGCGAGGATCATCGCCAGGCCGACCAGGGGAAAGCGATTCAAGGTCGCGTGCCCCTGTTTCGATCGAACTGAGCCCGTATTTTCTTTGTGATTTTGCAAGATCATCTCCTTATTTTTGCCGATGCCGTCATGGCATCCGGATAATGCAAATTCCGTACCCGCAGTACTTCAGGGGAAAATAACCATAATTTTCAAAGCCTTAGGTGGCTCGGACTGAAGTTCCGGCCGTGCCTTTGTAAGTATTTTCGACGCGCCTGCGCGTTGGCCTCTGGAGCTAATAGCCTAATGGCAACAAATGACTTGACTCGTTGTCAGAACAAGTTAGACTTTTGGAAACCCTCGTCACCTTGCGGCGGCAGGGGTTATTCATATCGACTGGAGACTTTCATGCGCCTTGCATCCCTGACGCTTGCCCTCGCTGGCTGGCTGGCATCCGCCGCCGCTCTCGCCGCCGACCCCAGCTTCTGCCACTCCGTCTGCGACAGCGAGCTGCGCGCCTGCAAGGCCGACGCCCAGCAGCTTGCCATGGAAGACCGCGAAGACCTGATCACGACAGCGGACAAGAACCCGATGGCGCGTACCGCCGCGCGGACCGGGGCGCCGACGCCGGTCGCCGCGCAAGCCGCCGAGCGCACGGCCCTGAGCAACCGGCGGGCCGGGCGCATGGCCGCCTGCGACACCACCTTCAAGCGCTGCGAGCGTTCGTGCAAAGCACCCGAGGCCAAGGCGCCGGCCTCGCCGATCTTCACGCCGCGCAAGAGCGGTTGAGGAGAGGGCCATGTCCGACTGGATGAACTGGCTGGTGGGCGCGGGGATCCTGGTGATCGCCGAACTTTTTACCGGTACCTTTTACCTGCTGATGATCGCCATCGGCCTGGCCTGCGGCGGCATCGCCGCGCTGCTGGGACTGTCGGGGCCGATCCAGACCCTGATCGCGGCCGCCACCGGCCTGGTCGCCACCAGCATCCTGCACCGCAGCCGCTTCGGCCGCCCGGCGAAGATCAGCGCCAGCCGCGACCAGAACGTGAACCTCGACATCGGCGGGCGCGTCAGCGTCCCGAGCTGGCAGAACGGCCGCGCGCGCGTGATGTACCGCGGCGCGCTGTGGGACGTGGAGCTGGGGCCCGGCGCGCTGGCGGAAGCGGGTGAGTACCGCATCGTCGAGGTGCAGGGCAACCGCCTGATCGTCTCGAATTCATAAGAACAACTAATAACTAGTACTCATCTATAAGGGATGCTCATGGAATTTTCGTTTGGCACCGTTGCGCTGGTCATCTTCATCATCGCCATCGTGTTCGTCTTCAAGACGATCAACGTCGTACCGCAGCAGCACGCCTGGGTGGTCGAGCGCCTCGGCAAGTACCACGCGACGCTGGCGCCGGGCCTGAACATCGTAATTCCCTTCATCGACCGCATCGCCTACAAGCACAGCCTGAAGGAGATCCCGCTCGATGTGCCGCCCCAGGTCTGCATCACCAAGGACAACACGCAGCTGCAGGTCGACGGCATCCTGTACTTCCAGGTGACCGACGCCATGCGTGCGTCCTACGGTTCCTCGAACTACATCCAGGCCATCACCCAGCTGGCGCAAACGACGCTGCGCTCGGTGATCGGCAAGATGGAGCTCGATAAAACCTTCGAGGAGCGCGACCACATCAACACCACCATCGTCAACGCGATCGACGAATCGGCCGCGAACTGGGGCGTGAAGGTGCTGCGCTACGAGATCAAGGACCTGACCCCGCCGGCCGAGATCCTGCATTCGATGCAGCGCCAGATCACGGCCGAACGCGAAAAGCGCGCCCTGATCGCGGCGTCCGAAGGCCGGCGCCAGGAACAGATCAACATCGCCAGCGGCGAACGCGAGGCGGCCATTGCACGCTCCGAAGGCGAACGCCAGGCCGCGATCAACCGCGCCCAGGGCGAAGCCAGCGCCATCGTCGCCCTGGCCGAAGCCAGCGCCTCGGCGCTGCGCCAGGTCGGCGCCGCGATCCGCGAGCCGGGCGGCGAAGACGCGATGAACCTGCGCGTGGCCGAGCATTACGTGGACGCCTTCGGCAACCTCGCCAAGACGAACAACTCGATCATCGTGCCGGCGAACCTGGGCGAGATGAGCGGCTTGATCGCCAGCGCGCTGCAGATCGTGAAGACCCAGAAATGACCCGTGTCGTCATCATTACCGGCGCCTCCGACGGCATCGGCGCCGAGATGGCGCGCCAGCTGGCGACCAAAGAGGGCGCAGGCATTGCGCTGGTGCTGGCGGCGCGCAACGCGGCCCAGCTGGACGCGGTTGCCGCCGAATGCGCCGCGCTTGGCGCGCAAACGATGACGGTGCCGACCGACGTCGGCGTGCAGATCCAGTGCCGCCGGCTCGTGATCGGCGCGGTGGAGCGCTTCGGCCGCATCGATGTCCTCGTCAACAACGCGGGCCGCTCGGCGCACGCGCTGTTCGAGGAAGTCGAGGACCTCGGCTGGTACGAGGAACTGATGCGCGTGAACCTGTGGGGCAGCGTCTGGTGCACCCAGGCCGCGCTGCCGCATTTGAAGAGCACGCGCGGCAGCATCGTCGCCGTGTCTTCGCTGGCGGGCCTGGTCGGCGTGCCGGGACGCACCGCCTACAGCGCCACCAAGTTCGCGATGACCGGTTTCTTCGAAGCGCTGCGGGCCGAGTTGAAAGGCGCGGGCGTCAGCGTGACGACGGCCTATCCGGGCGTGGTCGACACGAAGATCCGCTACCGCGGCTTCAATGCGCAAGGCGAGGCGGCGGGCGTGAGCGGCCTGAAGGAAGAGGGCGCGATGAGCGTCGAAGAATGCGCGCGCCTGATCATCGAGGGCATGAACGGGCGCAAGCGCGAAGTGGTGATGACGGCGAAGGGCAAGCTGGGACGCTTCCTCAAGCTGCTGGCGCCGGGCGTGGTCGAGAAGATCGCGCTGGCGGCGCTGAAGGACGACGTCAAGCCGCACTAGGTGGCGTGGACAGGAACGAATACGATGCGCCCCAAAACCGTCTTGATTGCCTTGCTGGCGCTGATGCTGGTGACCGGACTGGTGGAGCCGGTCGAGCCGGCGGCCGCCGTGTCGCCGCTGTGGTGGATCCTGCTTTCCGGCTTCCTGTCGAGCTTCCTGCCCTTCTACTGGTACCGGCTCGACAGCGAAGCGCGCCTCTTCCTGCCTTCGCGCTGGATGAGCACGGGCGTCGTTACGCTGACGCCGTTCGTGCTGCCCATCTACCTGCTGCGCACCCGCCCGCGCGGACAGCGCGCCCGGGCGCTGCTGCGCTATGCCGGCTTCTTCGTGCTGATGTTGCTGGCCACCATGGCCGGCGCCGTACTGCGCGTGGTCCTTGCGTAGGGGTGGGCGAGACTAATAGTCTCGCCCACGGTTTTACCGGGCACTCCGTGCCCACGCCGTCTCACAGGCCGCATAGCCCGTCTGTATGCGATTCGGTGGTGTGCAGTGCGTAGGGTGGGCGCCCCGTGCCCACCAAGATCGGCCTCGCGTTAGCTCATCATTTCGGTGGGCACGGGGCGCCCGGTGAATCCGTGGTCCAGGTCATTGGCCTGGACCACCCCTACGTCAGCAAGCGGAAAAGCCCGTCGATCAGAAGTCGATCGTTCCAGTGACGCTGACCGTGCGCGGCGCGCCCGCCACCAGGTAGCCGAAGCCCGGATAGCCGCCCGCCGACGCCCAGTAGTTCTTGTCGAGGACGTTGTCGACGCGCGCGCGCAGCGTCAGGTTGCGGTCGATGAAGCGCGTGCTCCAGGTGGCGCCGAGGTCCAGGCGCGTCCAGGACGGCACCTTCTGCAGGTTGGCCGCGTCGGCGAACTGGGTCGAGGTGTGCAGGGTGCGCGCGTTCAGCGACAGGCCTGGTACGCCCGGGACGTCCCAGTCGGCGCCGAGGTTGAACTGCATCTCCGGCACGCCGATCGCCTCGAAGCCGTCGAAGGCGCCGTCCAGGGTGCGGCGCTGTTCGCTGTCCAGCAGGGTGGCGCCGCCCAGCAGGCGCAGGCCGCGCGCCGGGGTGCCGAACACCGACAGCTCCAGGCCGCGGTTGCGCTGTTCGCCGAACAGGCCGAAGGTGTTATTGGCGACATAGGCTTGCGGCTGGCCGGTGGTGAACAGGGCCGCGCTGGCGCCGAACTTGCCGGCATCGACCTTCACGCCCACTTCCTTCTGGCGCGAGACGTAAGGCGCGAACACGGCGCCTTCGTTGGCGAGCGGCGGGCCGAAGCCGCCGCTGCTGGCGACCGTGCCGCGTTGCAGCGCTTCGATATAGTTCGCGTACAGCGACACGCCGGCAACGGGCTTGTAGACCAGGCCAGCGACCGGGGTGTTGGCGGTCGAATCGTATTCGGGCGAGGCGGCGCCGGTGCCGTAGGCATAGGCGGCGTCGCGAATGCGCTGGTGGCGCAGGCCCACCGTGAGCAGGACCTTGTCGCCGGCGAAGGACATCGTGTCGGCGATCGCGGCGCTCGAGAGGATGCTGCGCTGGACGCGCCCCGGGTTATTGAGGTCGCCGCCGGTGAAGAAGGCGTTCGACGGCGCCGCGGAGTCGACCGGGCGGTAGATGTTGGTGGCAAAGCCGCTGAAGTCGCTCATCGCGTAGGCATTGAGCTGCTCCATGTAGAAGCCCGAGGCCGTGGCCGACAGGCCGTGCTTGACGGCGCCGGTGCGGAGTTCTCCGCGCGCGCCGATTTCGCCGGTACGCACGCGGTCGACGCGGACGTTGTCGAAGCGGGTCATGGTCGCGCTGCCGTCGATGCCGGTGACGGTGGCCGACGACAGGACGTTCGACTCGTTGCCGCGGCGAGCGCCCAGCGCCGCCCAGGCGACGGCGCCGCCGGGCAGGTCCGCTTCCGCGCGCAGGGTGCCGAAGACGTCGCGCTCTTTCGACACGGTCCAGGGCTGGGCCCAGTTGCTGTCGGAGTCCGGCGCCTCGACGATCGGCAGGCCGGCGGCCACCGTCACGCTCGGGCGTGCATTGTCCAGCCGGTGGTTCTGGTAGCCGGCATCGGCCGACACGCGGAAGCCGCGGCCGCGGTAGTCGGCGCCGACCGAGAATACGCTCAGTTCGCGCTCTTCGCGGTCGATGGCGGTCTCGCCGTCGCGGCGCACGCCGTTGATGCGCAGGCCGACGCGGTCCTCGGGACCGAAGCGGCGCGCCAGGTCGAAGGCGCCGTACAGCTGGCCGCCGCTCTCGACGCCGACGCTCACCTGGTTCAGCGGCTTGTTCGGCGCACGTTTCGGCACCAGGTTGATCATGCCGCCGATGCCGCCGCCGCCCGGCGCCGCGCCGTTCACAAAACTGTTCGCGCCGCGGAAGACTTCCACGCGCTCCAGCAGTTCAGAGGCGACGAACTGGCGCGGCAGCAGGCCGTACAGGCCGTTGTAGGCCAGGTCGTCGGAATTCACGGCAAAGCCGCGGATCACATACAGCTCCTGGTAATTGCCGAAGCCGCGCGCGACGCGCACCGACGGATCGTTCTGCACCACGTCGGCGACGCTGCGCGCCTGCTGGTCCTGGATCAGGGCTTGCGTGTAGTTGGTGGTGTTGAAAGGCGTGTCCATCATGTCGACGTTGCCCAGCAGGCCGATGCGGCCGCCGCGCGCGACCTGGCCGCCGGCGTAGTCTTTCGGAAGGCCTTGCGCCGAGGCGTCGGCAGAGGCGGTGACGACGACGGTCTGGATGGGCTGGTCGGTGGTCTCTGGCTGGGTGGTCTGGGCGGAAGCATGACCGGCGGACAGGAGGAGGGCGCCGAGGGCGAGAGGAGTCAAACGAAACTGAGTCATAAGCCTTGTTCTTTTTGAAATGAGAATAATTATCATTATTATGCACGCATGGCTTGCGGCTGTAAATGAGAACCATTATTATCTGGACTCAACATCACAAACATCCCCATGTCATCGCATTCCCTACGCCGCTGGTCCTGGATCCACAAATGGAGCAGCCTGGTCTGCACCGTCTTCATGCTGCTGCTGTGCCTGACCGGCCTGCCGCTGATCTATCACCACGAGATCGGCCATTTGCTGGGCAACGACGTCGAGGCGCCGGCCTTGTCGTCGGAGTTGGCTGCGAATCCGCCGCGCGCGAACATCGACGAGGTGATCGGCGCCGCCCGCGCCCTGTATCCGAACAAGCTGACGATGTACATCTCGCAGGAGATCGACGAGCCGGCGATCTGGAACGTGACCCTGGGCGACACGCCGAACGACGAACACTACAAGCCGATCGCGGTCGATGCGCGCACGGCGAAAGTCATCGTCGAACCGGCCTTCGAGGGCGGCGCCTTCATGTCGACCATGTTCCGCCTGCACGTGGACCTGTTCGCGGGCCTGCCGGGCAAGCTCTTCCTCGGTTTCATGGGGCTGCTGCTGTTGGTTGCGATCGTCAGCGGCGTGGTGCTGTACGCGCCCTTCATGCGCAAGCTCGATTTCGGCACGGTGCGCCACGGCCGCACAGAGCGCCTGAAGTGGCTCGATCTGCACAACCTGCTCGGCATCGTCACGCTGGTGTGGGCGCTGGTGGTCGGCGCGACCGGCATGGTCAACACCTGGGCCGACGTCTTGCTGAAATACTGGCAGGCGACCGAGATCGCCGACATGCTCGCGCCCTACAAAGGCGCGCCGCCGCCCGCGACGCTGGCCTCGATGGACGCGGCGGTCAAATTGGCCGAACGGGTCTCGCCCGGCATGCAGGTTGGCTTCGTCGCCTTCCCCGGCACGCCCTTCGCCAGTCCGCATCACTACGGCGTCTACATGCGCGGCAACGAGGCCTTCAGTTCGCGCCTGTACAAGCCGGTGCTGATCGACGCCCAGACCGGGGCGATCACCGACCAGCGCGAGCTGCCCTGGTACCTGACGGCGCTGCTGATCTCGCAGCCGCTGCACTTCGGCGACTACGGAGGCGGCTGGATGAAGCTCCTGTGGGCGCTGCTCGACGTCGCCACCATCGTGGTGCTGGGCAGCGGCCTGTATCTGTGGGTCCAGCGTGGACGCGCCGTAAAGCGGCACGCGCAGGCTGTGGCGCAGCAGACTCCGGAAATCAAGCAGGCCGCGCCGGCACTGGCGCGCAGTGGAGAAGGACGATGAACGCAGCATTCATGAAACTCTGGGGCATGCCGATCCTGCTGGGCGTGCTCACCACCGTCGGCCTGGTCAGCGCGCTGCTGGGCGACGGGATCTGGGACATCGTGTCCGCTTTCGCGCTCGGCATTCCCGTGCTGCTGGGGCTCTGGCACAGCCTGCGCGGCTGGAAGCTTAAGCCGCGCTGAAGTCATGTTCGTGTTGACTGAAGCTTAAGTCTTTCCAAAGGATTCGCCCGTATAACGGTGGCCATACCAACCACCACCCATCGGGAGACGCCAGTGAAAAAACTCATCCGCGACAACAAAGGCCTGATCGCTTTCCTGCTGCTGTTCGGCGTGTTCCGAACGGCGGTCGCGGACTGGAACCCGATTCCCTCGTCGTCGATGCGGCCCAACCTGCTCGAGGGCGACGTCGTCTTCGTGAACCGCCTCGCCTTTGACCTCAAGATGCCGCTGACCGACACCATCGTCACCCACACCGGCGAGCCGCAGCGCGGCGACGTCGTCACCTTCAGTTCGCCCACGGACGGCACGCGCCTGATCAAGCGCCTGGTGGCGCTGCCGGGCGACGTGGTCGAGTTGCGCAACGAGATGTTGATCATCAACGGCAAACAGGCACAGTACGACGCCGTGCAGCAGGTGATGGAGCCGATCGGCCAGGTCGAGGTGCCGGCGCTGCGCATCAGCGAGCACCTTGACGGACGCCAGCGCCGCGTCCAGTTCATCCCGAAGATCGACACGCAAGCCCGCAACTTTGGCCCCGTGACGGTGCCGCCCGGCCAGTACATGATGTTGGGCGATAACCGCGACAACAGCCACGACTCGCGCTACATCGGCTTCGTGCCGCGCAATCTCCTGATCGGCCGCGCCGAACGCGTGCTGGTGTCGGCCGACACGCTCACCAACTGGGCGCCGCGCTTCCACCGCTTCGGGATGTCGCTGCGCGACTGAGCTGTTACGCGTGGAGTCAGGACTCCACGCGGGCTTTACTCAGCGCTGCGCGATCGGCGCCGAGCCGACGACGACCCAGGCCAGGCCCGGGGCGGGCAGATAACTCATCAGCATATCGTCGCCATATTCGCCGCGGTTGAAGTCCATGCGGACGTTGCCGTCACCCGAGGCGAAGCGGTAGGGCGCGACCGCGACCAGGCGGATCGGCCGCTGCTCATCGATGGTCGCGTCGATGTAGCGCGACGTGGTGCGCACCTTCAGGTACCAGCCGTTCGACATCTCATAGCTGCCGCCGATCTTCTCAGCCTGTTCGGGCCGGATGCGCATGATCTTGGCCGGAGCCGTCACCTGGACGGTGGAGATAGCCGCCGTGTCGGCCGGCGGGTAGGGTGTGGTCTGGGCCTGCGCGCTCGAGAGGGGCAGGAGCAGCGTGGCCGGAAGCAGCAAAGCCATGGGGCGCATGATGGTTTCTCCATGAAAAAGTGAAAAAGCCTTGGACAATTCAGTCTAGGGCGGCGCCCCGTGTTCACAAGCTGCGGCAGTGCAGCATCACGAAACTGTCTCGATTCGGCCGAAGGCAGATCGAGGCGGAATGAGGGGCGCCGGCCGGGAAGAGGGGGCGCCGATGCCCTGACGCAAATCTCTGTACAATCCCGCCTCTCCCGCTTCACTGAAAGTCCCCGATGTACAGAGTTCTTACCGTCGTCCTGGCCTGCCTCGGCATGGCCGGGGCCCTTGCCATCGACACCTATCTGCCTTCGATGCCGGCCATCGGCCGCGACTTCGGCGTCGGCAACGTGGCCGTCCAGCAGACCCTGTCGGTCTTCCTGTTCTGCTTTGCCTTCATGATGCTGTTCTACGGCACGCTGTCCGATTCCTTCGGCCGCCGCCGCGTGATCCTGGTCGCGCTCGTGCTGTACACGATCGGCTCGGTGGGCGCGGCCTTTGCGCCGAGCTTCGGCTTCCTGCTGGCCTGCCGCGCGCTGCAGGGCCTGTCGGCCGGCGCCGGTTCCGTGATCGGCCAGGCCATCGTGCAGGACCGCCTGAAGGGCCACGAGGCCCAGAAGATGATGTCGAACATCATGATGGTGTTCGGCCTGGCGCCGGCCATCGCGCCGATCGTCGGCGGCTGGCTGCACGTGCACTTCGGCTGGCGCTCGACCTTCTGGTTCCTGGCCGGCTTCGGCCTGCTGCTGATCGTGATGACCCTGCGCCTGCTGCCGGAGAGCCTGCCGGTCGAGAAGCGCCAGCCTTTCCATCCGGGGACGATCGCCGCCAATTACATGAAGGTGCTGCGTCATCCGCAGTTCCTGCTGCTGTCGCTGTCGGTCGGTCTCGCCTTCGGCGGTCTGTCGCTGTACATCGGGTCCGCCGCGAACTTCGTGATGGTGATCCTGGGCCTGCCGGAGACGGCCTTTGCCTGGATGTTCATTCCGCTGATCGGCGGCATGGTGCTTGGGTCGGCCTGGGGCGGCAAGCGTGCCGCGCACATGCCGGCGGGGCGCCTGAAGTGGATCGGTTTCGGCACCATGCTGGCAGCCTGCGTGCTGAACATCGGCTACAACGCCTTCTTCAAGGCGGAGATTCCGTGGGCGGTGCTGCCGCTGGCCGTCTATACCTTCGGTCTGGCCGTCGCGATGCCGGCGGTGCAGATGACGGCGCTCGGGCTGTTTCCCGATAACCGCGGGCTGGCCTCGTCGATGCTGGGGTTTATCCAGATGATGTCGTTTGCGCTGGTGTCGGGGCTGGTGGCGCCGATCCTGTTCGATAGCGCTTTCAAACTGGCGTGCGGGGTGGGAGTGGGCTTGGTGCTGAGTTTTGGGGCGTGGAGGGCCAGTAAGCTGGCTTGAAGCAGGTAGCTGCTTGGACGGTGTACCGCGTGGAGTCGGGACTCCACCCTACGAATAGCAATGAATCGTAGGGTGGAGTCCCGACTCCACGCGTTTACGTACGTGCGATTATCGCCGGTGCGTCTTCATCGCCGACGCCACCTCGCGCTTGGCATCCCGATCCTTCTCGGTCGCCCGCTTGTCGTGCTGCTTCTTGCCCTTGGCAAGGCCGACTTCGCATTTCACACGGCCCCCCTTGTAGTGCAGATTGAGCGGCACCAGCGTATAGCCCGAGCGCTCCACCTTGCCGCGCAGCTTGTCGATCTCGGCGCGGTGCAGCAGCAGCTTGCGGGTACGCAGCGCCTCGGGGTGGCTGAAGGAGGAGGCCGTCGTCAGGGCGCTGACGTGGCAGCCGAACAGGAACAGCTCGTCCCCGCGCACGACCACGTAGGCTTCCTTGATGTTGACGCGTCCTTCGCGGATGGCCTTGACTTCCCAGCCCTCGAGCACCAGGCCCGCCTCGTAACGGTCCTCGATGAAGTAGTCGAAAAATGCTTTTTTATTGTCAGCGATGCTCATGAAATAGCGAAAATCCGCGGGTCGGTTAAACTAGCGCTGCCGCGCCCGGGTTTTTAACCCTCTTGGCGCAAAATGCAACTTATCCAACATCATAACAAACGGTTGACCAATGGCAGTAGTGCACAAATCAGTTTTCTTGGGCTACAGCGCTGAACAGATGTTCGATCTGGTGGCGAAAGTGGAAGATTATCCGAAGTTCCTGCCCTGGTGCAGCGGCGTGAAAGTCCTCGAACGCACGGAGGACAAGCTGGTCGCCACCCTCGGCGTCAATTTCCACGGCGTCAAGCAGAGCTTTACCACCTCGAACCACAACATGCGGCCGACGCAGATGAAGATGCACCTCGTCGACGGCCCTTTCAAGGTGCTGGAAGCGACCTGGACGTTCAAGTCCCTGCGTGAGGATGCCTGCAAGATCGATTTCGACATGCACTACGAGTTCTCCAGCATCATCCTCGAGCAGCTGGTCGGTCCCGTGTTCGGCATGATCGCCAACACCATGGTCGATTCCTTCTCCAAGCGCGCCGAGGCGATCTATGGATGATCTGTTCCCGGTCGTGATCTGCTACGCCAGGCCGCAGCAGGAATTCCTGCAGCCGCTGCAGGTGGCGCCGGGCACGACCATCGGACAGGCGATCGAGGCCAGCGGGGTGCTGGCCGCCTTTCCGGAAATCAACCTGGTGACCCAGCCGGTCGGGATTTTTGCCAAGAAGAAGACGCTGGAGACGGTCCTGCGTGCCAACGACCGCATCGAAATCTACCGTCCGCTGATTGCCGACCCGAAGGATTCGCGCCGCAAGCGCGCGGCGAAAAAAGAGGCGGTGGCAGCCAGGCCGGCCGCCTGAACCCGCCTAAGCCGGGAAAAATGTCTATGCAACTCACATAATTGTTGCAATACAGCAAAAAAGCGGGCGCAAGCCCGTTTTTGTTTGCTACTATCCCAGCCGAGCCTCTGAACCCATCAAATCCGGCATTTCGCATCGAACGAAACGCAAGCGTCCGGACCGTGCGCGTCATCGGAGGGAGCCGGCGTCCGCGCTGCCGTTCATCCTGATTGTCGCCGCCGATGCTGAGTGCCCTGAGTCTATTGCTGGTAACCACCGCCTTGTCCGTCGTGATGCTGTTCGTCCTGTCCTCGCTGAAGGGCAGCGGCGTCGAAGGCGTGCGCGAGTGGGGGCAGGGCAACGCGATGGCCGTGCTGGCGCTGCTGCTGTTCGCCTCGCGCGGCGTGCTGCCGGATGTGCTCTCGATCGAAGGCGCGAACCTGCTGTTCATCGCCTCGGTCGCGCTGATGCTGGCCGGTTTCCGGCGCCACCTCGGCCAGCGGGTGCCGACGCGGCCGCTGCTGCTGGGCGGCGCGGCGGCCATGGCCTGCCTCGTCTTCTTCCACCACGGCGTCGACTCGCTGCCGATGCGCACGGTGGCGGTGTCGATATACCACTTCAGCGTGTACGTGGCGATCGGCCGCACCATCCCCGCTTCGCCCGAGCCGCGCCTGCGCTATCCCTACCTGTTCACCCGGCGCGCCGCCTTCGTGCTCGGCACCGTGCACGCCTGCCGCGGCATCTTCTACGCCCTGCAGGTCGGCGAGACGCTGCGCTTCCTCGAGCCGGCTCCCTACAACCTGGCCTTCTTCGCCATCGGCACGCTGGCGCTGCCGGCCCTGACCCTGGGCGCGGTGATGATGGCGAACGCGCGCGTAATCCGCGAGACGGCCTATGCCGCCGACCACGACCACCTGACCGGCGCCTGGTCGCGCCGCGCCTTCTTCAATTTCGCCGAGCACGAGCACGCGCGGGCGGCGCGCATCGGCAGCAGCCTGTCGCTGCTGGTATTCGACGCCGACCATTTCAAGCGCGTCAACGACACCCATGGCCACGCCACGGGAGACCGCGTGCTGCGCGACATCGTGATCCACGCGCAGGAAGTGATCCGCAAGATCGACTATTGCGCCCGGCTCGGGGGAGAAGAATTCGCCGTACTGCTGCCCGACGCCAATCACCAGACGGCAATGGACGTCGCCGCGCGCCTGCGTACGGCGCTCGACCGCTCGCTGCACCTGGCGCCCTCGACCCTGCCGGTCGGCTATACGGTGAGCATCGGCGTGGCCACGCTGGCGCCCGGCGAGACCCTGGCCGAGCTGATGGCGCGCGCCGACGCAGCGCTCTACGTGGCCAAGGCGGACGGGCGCAACCGGGTGGTCAGCGCGCCCATGCCGCCGCGCCTGGTGCCGGTGCCCGAGCGCCGCGAGTGGCGGTAGGGTGGGCACTCCGTGCCCACGCGGTACACCCGATGCACATCGAAACGCAATATTCAACGGTGTGGTGTGCAAAGGCACGACCGCGTGGGGCCGTTGAGGCCAATGGCCTCAACGGCGGCTTCACTACGGAGTGCCCACCCTACTAACGGCAGTCCTGTAGCTGACGCGCGGTGCGTTCGGCCGCAGCAGCGCGCTCGGCATCGCTCAGGTAGCGTTTCTCTCCCTTTGCATCCACTTCGGTGACCCGGATACCCGACTGATAAACGCGCTGGTTCTTGCGCAGCCCTTCGCACTGCTCGGCACGTGCGGCGGCGCGTTGCGCTTCGGCCTGCGACTTCGCTTCGCCTTCGCCGCGTTCCTTGGCGCGCTTGCGGTAGTCGGCCTCGCGCTCGGCCAGGGTCGGCGTCTTCGGCTTGTCCGCCGGCGTCGCTTCAGGCGACTCCTGCGCGGGCGCCGCACGTCCCGGGGCTTTCAGGATCTTGGAAGCCGGCGTACCAGGAGGCGGCGGCTGATCGGAATACTGGCGCGTGCCGTTCGGCCCGATCCAGACGAACTGGGCCTGCGCGGCGCCCGCGCAGCAGAACAGGAGCAGGGCGGCAAGGCGGGATGAACGGGAGCGAAGCATATTCAAAAAGTTTCCTGTGGGTACGATCTGAGATTTCCTCACGATTCGTCCGGCCTGTCAATGAAACCCGCCCAAATGGTCTTTTTTAGCCAACGTGCGTCGCCTTTCGCTGCTTTCTGTATAATTCGCTTTTGCGCCTATAGGAAAATGCTATGCGTCTACTCCAAAAAGCACTCACGTTCGATGATGTGCTGCTCGTCCCGGCCTACTCCAATGTTCTTCCGGCCGACACCTCCCTTCGCACCAAGCTGACTCGCAACATCACGCTCAACATCCCGCTGCTTTCCGCCGCGATGGACACCGTGACCGAAGCCCGCCTGGCCATCGCGATGGCGCAGGAGGGCGGCATCGGCATCGTCCACAAGAACCTGAAGCCTGCGGACCAGGCGCGCGAAGTGGCGCGTGTGAAACGTTTCGAAGCCGGCGTGCTGCGCGACCCGATCACGGTCCCGCCGAACATGAAGATCCGCGACGTCATCGCCCTGCAGCACCAGCACGGCTTCAGCGGCTTCCCTGTCGTCGAAGGCAACCAGGTGGTCGGCATTATCACCAACCGCGACCTGCGTTTCGAAGAAGACCTCGACGCCGAAACCCGCACCAAGATGACCCCGCGCGAAAAACTCGTCTACGTCAACGAGGAAGCGGACACCGAGGAAGCCAAGCGCCTGATGAACAAGCACCGCCTCGAGCGCGTGCTGGTCGTCAACAGCGCCTTCGAGCTGCGCGGCCTGATCACTGTGAAAGACATCCTCAAATCGCACGAGCACCCGTTCGCATCGAAAGACGCGCAGGGCAAGCTGCTGGTCGGCGCCGCCGTCGGCGTGGGCGAGAAGGACAAGGAACGCGTCGAGCTGCTGGTCAATGCCGGCGTCGACGTGCTGGTGGTCGACACCGCCCACGGCCACTCGCAAGGCATCCTTGACCGCGTGAAATGGATCAAGGACACCTACCCGCAAGTGGAAGTCATCGGCGGCAACATCGCCACGGCAGCCGCCGCCAAGGCGCTGGTCGAGGCCGGTGCGGATGCTGTCAAGGTCGGCATCGGTCCTGGCTCGATCTGCACCACCCGTATCGTCGCCGGCGTCGGCGTGCCGCAGATCACCGCGATCTCGAACGTGGCCGAAGCCTTGGCGGGCACGGGCGTCCCCTGCATCGCCGACGGCGGCATCCGCTTCTCGGGCGACATCTCCAAGGCGCTCGCAGCAGGCGCCTCGACCGTCATGATGGGCTCGATGTTCGCCGGCACCGAAGAAGCGCCGGGCGAAGTCATCCTCTACCAGGGCCGCAGTTATAAATCCTACCGCGGCATGGGTTCCCTGGGCGCGATGGCCGAAGGCTCGGCCGACCGCTACTTCCAGGACGCGCAGGCGAAAGCCGAGAAGTTCGTGCCGGAAGGTATCGAAGGCCGCGTTGCTTATAAGGGCAGCGTCCTCGCGATCATCTACCAGCTGGTCGGCGGCGTACGCCAGTCGATGGGCTACTGCGGCTGCGCGACGATCGACGAACTGCGCGAAAAGGCGGAATTCGTCGAGATCACCTCGGCGGGCATGCGCGAATCGCACGTCCACGACGTCCAGATCACCAAGGAAGCGCCGAACTACCGTTCGGAATAAGCAAAAAGCGGCCCTTCGCGGGCCGCTTTTTTACATATGCTTTTTGTGGCTGATGATGATCGGCCACGAATCGTATGGGGTCATTGATGCCAATGGCATCAATGACGTGTTTACCGGACTCGGTCCACGCGGTATCACCACATGAATGCCCGCGACGTATCACCCTTCCGCGACCACAGAATTACTACTTTTTGACTGCCTCAATGCACTCCAAAATCCTCATCCTCGACTTCGGCTCCCAGGTCACCCAACTGATCGCCCGCCGCGTCCGCGACGCCGGCGTCTTCTCCGAAGTCTTCCCCTACGACGTCGACGAAGCATTCGTCCGCAACTACGGCGCCTCCGGCGTCATCCTCTCCGGCAGCCACAACAGCACGCTGGAAGGCGACTCCCCGCGCGCCCCGCAAGCCGTCTTCGAACTCGGCGTGCCGGTGCTCGGCATCTGCTACGGCATGCAAACCATGGCCGCCCAGCTCGGCGGCAAGGTCGAAAACGGCAAGGTCCGCGAATTCGGCTACGCCGAAGTGCGCGCCCGTGGCCACACCAAACTGCTGAACGGTATCAACGACTTCGTGACAAGCGAAGGCCACGGCATGCTGAAAGTCTGGATGAGCCACGGCGACAAGGTGCTGGACATGCCGGAAGGCTTCAAGCTGATGGGCTCCACCGACAGCTGCCCGATCGCCGCCATGGCCGACGAAGAGCGCCGCTTCTACGCGCTGCAGTTCCACCCGGAAGTCACCCACACCACGCAAGGCGAAGCCATCATCGGCCGCTTCGTGCACGAGATTTGCGGCTGCAAATCCGACTGGAACATGCCCGACTACATCGGCGAAGCCGTCGAGAAGATCCGCGCGCAAGTCGGCACCGACGAGGTCATCCTGGGTCTCTCGGGCGGCGTCGACTCCAGCGTCGCCGCAGCCCTGATCCACCGCGCCATCGGCGACCAGCTGACCTGCGTCTTCGTCGACCACGGCCTGCTGCGCAAGGACGAGGGCAAGATGGTGATGGACATGTTCTCGAAGAACCTGGGCGTCAAGGTCATCCGCATCGACGCCGAACAGCAGTTCCTCGGCCACCTGTCCGGCGTGAACGATCCGGAGCAGAAGCGCAAGATCATCGGGCGCGAATTCGTCGAAGTCTTCCAGGTGGAAGCAGGCAAGCTGACCAATGCGAAGTGGCTGGCCCAAGGCACGATCTACCCGGACGTGATCGAATCGGCAGGGAAGGGCAAGAAGGGACAAACCATCAAGAGCCACCACAACGTGGGCGGCCTGCCGGAAACCCTGAACCTGAAACTGCTGGAACCGCTGCGCGAACTGTTCAAGGACGAAGTGCGCAAGCTCGGCGTCGCGCTGGGCCTGCCGCACAACATGGTCTACCGCCACCCGTTCCCGGGCCCGGGACTGGGCGTGCGCATTCTGGGTGAAGTGAAGAAGGAATTCGCCGACCTGCTGCGCGAAGCCGACGCCATCTTCATCGAAGAACTGCGCAACACCCCGTTCGAACTCCCGCCGGTGGCCGGCATCGACGCTGGCAAGGCGCCGGTGAACTGGTACGAAGCGACCAGCCAGGCCTTCGCCGTGTTCCTGCCGGTGAAATCGGTGGGCGTGATGGGCGACGGACGTACCTACGAGTACGTGGTTGCACTGCGCGCCGTGCAGACGCTGGACTTCATGACGGCGCAGTGGGCGCATTTGCCGCACTCGCTGCTGGGCAAAGTGTCGAACCGGATCATCAACGAGGTGCGCGGGATTAATCGCGTTGTTTATGATATTTCGGGGAAGCCGCCGGCGACGATTGAGTGGGAATAGCTTATAAGCCCGGCAGTAGCTAGCAAGCTCAAGCATTAGATCGATCGAAAGCCCCTGATTTCAGGGGCTTTTGCGCTTTCTAACGCGGGAGGCCTTGGTAGTGACGCCGCGTCAAGACGAGAATCTCCTGCGATATCTCGGTCGGCTCAACTTCCGTTGCCGTGCGCTCTGCTCTTTGCGGCTACTACCGTCAGTGCAATATCCAATCCCGCCAAACTGGCTCCAAGCCCGAAGGTCAGCCATCCTCCGGTTTGATAATTGCTGAATACGTTTCCCGCCTGGGCAATTTTGTCCTCTGCTATGCAGAATGTGATCGCTTCGCGTAAAAATAATGAGGTCATGCCGACCGTAAACCGACCACGTAACAGAGTCTGCTTACCAATTTAAGCACCGGTTCCATAAGGTCGTCATAGGTCTCTGGTCGAAGATATGCGGCCGAAATCAATGCAACAGGAATGCCAAGCAAAAACACTAAAACCGTAGAATCGAACGTCATCGATGTTCTTTAGGAAGCCTCGCAAAGCGAAACCGATATTCTATGCCTAGACGTATACTTTTGCACTTGCGAAATTGACTTGTTCAAAGTGACATAGTTGGACATCATACGTATGCGGGTTAAATTATTGAGCACATCTTTCGTTCTTTTGCCAGCACACTCAACCTAAGAGAGGGCAGGGCATGAAACTTACCACGTTCGTTGACATTGCCGGCAGAATCAGCCAAGACGCGCGAGAAGCTGATCGGATCACCGCAGCTGCCATTTGTTTACCAGGAGGGGCGCTCGACCATATTCGGAAACAGGTGCCTAAGGAACTGCCGAAGTGGCGAAACGCTACGGACGAAGACGTGCGCCTCGTTGTAGACGTTGTGCTTCGGGAAGCTCTTGGTGTGGGTGTCTATTCAGTCGAGAAAACTGCTCCTGCGTGGGACACTTTTTGGGCGGAGGCATTTCACATGCGGGCGGAGACGCGCGGTAAGATCAGCTTCATTAAAGCGCCGTACCAAATCAAGTGCCTTATGTTCGGTAGGTCGACGACCTTAGCGTGCGCAATGGCAATCAAAAGCGGAAACGTGGTGCGCTCTGCGGCTCGGCAGCGGGGTCTCTCCACGGCTGAAATTCTAGTTCTCGATGACGAGATCGATGGGGTCGACAATGTTGCCGTCTTCAAGAGTATTTGGGAACGCATGAACGGACAACAACTGCTGACCGAATCGCTGGGCATTAGGCGCAACTTTGTGGACGTGCGACTAATGACCGAGCAGCAAGACCCTTTACTGCTACTGGCTGACTACGTGGCTGGCATTGGGCACGCGTCCGCTAGCAGGGCTGACGTACTCGTAGCCAGCAGGGTGGGCACGGAGTGCGTACGCCGGCAGCAAGAGCGCCTAATTCGAGTACCCCAATATCACTTCATACGAAAGCCATTCGCGCTCAAGTTCTCAGAAATCCTTGCTATGGGGTAAGAATAACGGTGTCCGGAGAGTTTGTATATTTCCGCCATAAGTAGCTGATCGCCGAGATGGGTGAGCGAGTCAGGCGAGAGGTTAGGACTGACGTTGGGGCACGGTCCTGGGGTAAGTTAAACGAAGAGCCTGATTGATCTTGGCAACCGGGGCTCAACGAGCACTTGCATCAATGTTTTATACATTGATATGAAAAAGCAATTTCACCGTGTCGTGCCCACCGCGAGTGACTCGAAGCAGAGACTCAACAACATCGGCGGTGAGTTTGTCAAAGTGTCCCAGATCGAAGTCGGCAAGCTGACTAAGACCAAGCTGCCCAGCCGAAGCATGATTATCGGGATGTGATCGAACCGGTAGGGGAGAGCAAGAAGAGGGGATGCCTAAATGAGATCTACTATTGCGTGGCTTGGCTAGTGTCAAGCCACGCAACCGAAAAGGTAGAATCAGACGGGGTAGAGGTCAGCTTTTCGACCGGAGATGCTCCTAGTCACTGACATGCAACCATATTACAATACATCGGTTGGAGATGCAACATAGTTGTTATGACCTCGCTTCTCACTCCTCTTGAAAAAAATTGCAAAATGACAAAAAAGCCGCTCCAGGAATTATTCGATGCGATGTACCATGGGAAGCTTGTATTTGATGAGTTTCTGACAAGTCCGTTGGCCCAGAACTACGAAGTGATTTCAGAAGGCGGAAACGGGAAACGTAGAATTTTAAAACCTAAAGACAAGTTTAAGGAATTTCATCGATTTCTGAATCTTTTTTTAATCGAATTCTTACCAGTTAATGAGCGCGTTGTTTTTTCGTACCGAAAAGGCGTTGGCCCACTAAACGCCGTCGAGAAACATCAAAGAGGTCGACATTTTTTTCAGACCGATATAGTGTCGTTCTTCGGCTCAATAGACCAGTCGTTGACGCGTCGCATAATATGCGAAGGTGCAAAGTATTCGCCGATTTCCGATATAGAAAAATATATTGATCGGATTATCGAAATGATTTGTATTGATGACTCGTTGCCAATCGGTTTCCCGGCATCGGCGCCATTGAGTAATTGCGTTCTATTTGATTTCGATAACGCTCTCGAAAAATATTGCGATGAGCATGAACTCGTTTACTCAAGATATTCTGACGACATCATCGTATCGGCACAAAGCCCCGACGAGATATTCAATATCGTCGATGTGATTGCGCGGAATTTGCGTGAGCTGGTTTCCCCAAGGCTCGACATTAATCGAGCGAAAACACGTTTTTTCAAAGTTGGTGGCCGCATTTCTCTGTTAGGAATGATGATATTGCCAAACGGAAAAATCAGTCCAGACACAAGAAGGAAAACAGATCTCGAAGTTATGCTTCACTATTATTCTACTGATCGTGCTCGATTCCGTTCGCTCATGGAAAAAAAGAAGCCTAATCTTAGTGAGGATGACTACGAAGATTTTCTAAGTGGGCACTTGAACTATGTTGATTCCATTGATAAGGATTACACTGATAAGCTCAGGAAAAAATTTGGAACTACAACCATTGATTCGCTAATCCATAAAGGCTTCGCCAAGAGAAAATGAAGCTAGAGATATCTATCAACAATGTGCAGCAAATACGAAATCTTGCATACAGCGTTGACCTTTCTGATCGACCGATTGTTTGTATTGCTGGACGAAACGGTTCTGGCAAAACAACCTTAGTAAAGGTGATCAAGAACTTAATCAGTGCGGACACATTTGTAAAGACTAGTGCAAGCCGAATCTTTCGCGAGGGCAGCAGTATTAGTTACCGTGTCGACGGAACAAATGTAGTATTCAAATATGATAGCGAAAAAAGGAAATTAGAATCGAGGGATGTAGTGCCGTACAGATTACGCCGCGCTATCTCGGTAGAACTGCCGATTCCACATGGCGATCGATTCAATTTCTTTGAGCAGATTCGCGAAATGGATACGGCAATACGAAGCCAAATTGTTATGCAGCGCTTCAGTCGACCTGTTGAGTTAATTGAATTCCTGTCGAATGTTTATGAAACTCAGAAGTTCAACGATCTCGTGCAAGTGAACGTAAAAAGCGTTCCATATTACGTAATAGCATTCCCCGACAGCTACTATTTGCGCGAAGATTATTTCAGCTCGGGCGAATACTTTCTCATAAATTTGTACCGCCGGATAACAGCCGGTTATTCGGCGATATTCATCGACGAAATCGATATATCCCTTGACGCGGCAGCTCAGGTCAGATTGGTTGAGTGGTTGCGGAAGTTTCATTATAAGTACAAAACAACTTTCGTTTTCACTACGCATTCGTTAGCTATGATGAGGATGCTCAGTTCCGATGAGCTGTATTACATGGCCACAGTCGGTAGCGGTGCCACAACCATTGAGCCCAGGTCGTACGCTTACATCAAAAGCACGTTGTTTGGCTTCACTGGTTGGGATAAATATATCCTTACAGAAGACACGGTTTTAAAAGAGTTTCTGGATTTCTTTATCCTCAAGTTCTGCAAACCGTCATTTTTTCAGTTTAAGACGATCTTCGTTGGTGGCGGAACTAACACAACGAGTCTCATGCAACGCAATGCAACAGAGAAATTCTTTTCGAAGGAGGCGCAGGACGTAATCGTTGTGCTAGACGGTGATCAACGCAATAAGCGCCACGCCAGAGATCTAAATGTATTTTGTATTCCGGTGGAAAGTATCGAGAAGGAGCTGTTGTCTAGATGTCTCTTGGGGGAGTTTTGGGATATTAAAAAATTCCAGGCCTTGATAGAGGACCATGAGCGTCTTCTGGCTTACTTGCAAAAGAATTCCTTTGTTGCAAGGAAAAATCCGTTTGCTTTAGCTTTTTTTAGTTTCCTACTAATATTCAGAAAGCGTCCACTTTTGCGGCGGAAAGTTACTGTGGCGCGAGGACTCCCTGCCTCGGAGAAGGATTTTAAATTTGCCGGGAAGCGATTGTACAAGCACCTAATAGATAACAAGATATATGCTAGTTCTGAAATTTTTGGCTTTATCGTAAAGAAGAACGGAAATCAGATAACGAAGCTTCAAAGTGACATAGAGAATTTTTTATCTTAGTGCGCCAATGATCAATTTGCTTTTGCGCGAAACCAGCAATTAGACTACGCATCGCGTCCATCAACGGGAAGCTCAGCGCCAGGCCGACCCAAGGAACGGGCCAGGGGCAGATCTGGTTTTCAGACGCGGACTAAAGGGCAGAGTGACCCTTCCTCGGTCCTTCTTGGGCGACGCAGCGTAATGATGAAGTCGAGCTCCGAGCAGGACTCTTTTTCTTTCAACTGAAAACTATAAAGTGAGAAATGGTGCGTTCAGAAAACGTAGAAGTCATGTTCCCAGGCGGGTCTAAGTCTAGAGTAAATAAGGCCGGAGAGAACGTTCGTATGGGCAGCGCATCCGAGGAGGATTATTGGGTCATAGATGAATGGCGTGCGGCGCACCGCGCAGTGCTAAATACCTTTCAGGCGATTTTGCATAAGCGTGCACGTGGTAGAGATATTATTGTTGCTCAACGCCACAAAAGGAAGCGAACAGTATTCGACAAGCTGGCACGTCAGCAACGAATGAATTTGAGTCGAATGGATGACGTGGCAGGTTGCAGGCTCATCTTTAGGACGATCGAAGAGCTTCACGAATTTCGTGAGAGTTTTCATAACGCTAGATTTCGCCATAAACGCAGGAATGACGTCGACAAATATAATTATATCGCGAGTCCTAAACCCACTGGATATCGTGGCATACATGATGTCTATGAGTATGACGTGAATTCTGCGGTTGGGAAGCGATTGACCGGTTTGTATGTTGAGATACAGTACAGGACACGCGTTCAGCATTCGTGGAGCACGGCCAATGAGGTTATCGGACATGTGACGGAGAATGAGCCCAAGTTTGGGCGAGGCGATAAGAAAATTGAGCACGCCATGGCGCTATCCAGCGAAATACTCGCTCGCGCGCATGAAGGAATGTTTGGACCGTTTCCGGAGTTGGATAATCGAGATCTGGTCGAGCAGTTTCTAACGCTTGATAAGGAAATTGGTCTTTTGAGAATGCTTCGTGGATTAAATACATCTGATCTCTTTGAGACGAAAAACAAAAACACGATTCTTATTTTTAAAGACGGCGAACCTGTGGAAGCACAGGCCTATCGAGATGCGCCTGACGCCTTACGCGCGCTTTTTCAGTTAGAGAACAACCACCCAGAATGGGACATTGTATTAGTCAGGGCCGAGACCGGGGATGAGGTTCGGCTAGCATTCAAAAACTACTTTTCAGACGCTCGCGATTTTATAAAACTGGTTGACATTGGCTGTACCAAACTTACGAAGACTAAGAAAATTAGCGATGTGTGGAAACCTCGTCTCCTGAAGAAGCCACCGCCGTCTAAAGGCCCCGCTTCGCGTCGTAAATGGTGGGAAGGTCGGTGACTGAAGCTGTTGGGCGAAATTGGGTGTGAGCCGAGCGGTACTTCCTCGATTATTGTCAATGCAAAGCTGTGAGCACGCGAAGCAGCCCTGATACATTAACCGAATTGAGGTCTAATATACACGGGCTGCAGTTACCATTATTCCGGGGTTGGGGTTAGCTTCGGACGTTAAGTTAGCCATTCAGATTGAGCGCCGACCGCAGGTTGGGTATAAGGTTTAATCCCAAGATTTGTCATTACTGAGCCGCCAAGGTGTTAGGCATGACATTTAGATACAGCCACGCCCGTAGCTTTTTCCGTTAGACAATCGATGCGCATTCGGTAATTCTCATTCCGAAGATTTAGTCGCAATCTCGTTTGCATCGCTGTCACCGACGCGAGCTTGTGCGCCGGTCGGAGTAATTGGTCCGTAACTGGGGCATGAAGACGCGCTCGTAACCGACAGCGTATTCGCCAAAGTGCAAACCAGCTCGGCAGCGAAGCGCGCTACGTGCTGACGTCTCACATTCGAAGACGCTCCCTACGGCCCCGCAACCATGACATGCGCTGCCCGGATCGCTATAATCCAAGCCTTCGTCGACGAGGAACACCCCAATGTCTCTACTAGACCACCAGCTCGAACTGCTGTCCCCCGCCAAAACCGCCGAGATCGGCCGCGAGGCGATCCTACATGGCGCCGACGCCGTCTATATCGGCGGCCCGGCCTTCGGTGCCCGCCACAATGCCAGCAACTCCCTGGAAGAGATCGCCAGCCTGGTGCAGTTCGCGCACCGCTACCGCGCCCGCATTTTCGTTACGATGAACACGATCATGCACGACGCCGAGCTCGATCTGGCGCGCAAGCAGGTCTGGCAGCTGTACGAGGCGGGCGTCGATGCGCTGATCGTCCAGGACATGGGGCTGCTGGAGCTCGACCTGCCGCCGATCCAGCTGCACGCCAGCACGCAGTGCGACATCCGCACGGTGGAGAAAGCGAAGTTCCTGGGTGACGTCGGTTTCTCCCAGCTGGTGCTGGCGCGCGAGCTGACGATCGAGCAGATCCGCAAGATCCGCGCGCAGGTGGACACGCCGCTCGAATACTTCATCCATGGCGCCCTGTGCGTCGCGTTTTCCGGGCAGTGCTATATCTCGCATGCGGACACGGGCCGCAGCGCCAACCGCGGCGACTGTTCCCAGGCCTGCCGGCTGCCTTATACGCTGACGGATAACAAGGGCGGCGTCGTCGCTTTCGACAAGCACCTGCTGTCGATGAAGGACAATGATCAGAGCCGCAACCTGGAAGCGTTGATCGACGCCGGCATCCGCTCGTTCAAGATCGAGGGCCGCTACAAGGACATGGGCTACGTGAAGAACATCACGGCCCACTATCGCCTGCTGCTCGACGAGATCCTGGAGCGCCGCGCGGGTTTCGTTCGGGCCGCCAGCGGGCACACGCAGATATTCTTCACGCCGGACGTCGACAAGAATTTCAACCGTGGCCACACCGACTATTTCGCCACGGGGCGCCAGGACGACATCGGCGCCTTCGATTCGCCGAAGTACCTGGGCGTGGAGGTCGGCACCGTGACCAAGGTTGGCGCAGACCACTTCGAGATGATGACCGATACGCCGCTGGCCAACGGCGACGGCCTGAACTACATGAACAAGCGCGAGAGCGTCGGGATCGGGGCCAACACGGTGCAGAAGCTGGGCGAGAGCGAGGAGGGCCAGCGTTGGCGCGTGTTCCCGAACGAGCCCGTGAGCAGCCTGCCCGGCCTGAAAGCCGGCAAGCAGGTCCACCGCAATCGCGACCACCAGTGGGAAGCGGCGCTGACGAAACGCTCGGCCGACCGCAAGGTGGCGCTGCACCTGACGCTGTCGGAGCGTGAGGGCGGCCTCAAGCTGACCTTGCGCGACGAGGACGGCATCGAAACGACGACGACCGCGCAGCTGGCGCTGCAGCCGGCTCACAACGCCGAACAGGCCGATGCGTCGCTGCGCACCAGCCTGACCAAGCTGGGCAACACGATGTTCGAAGCCGATGGGATCGCGCTGGAGTTGTCGCAGCCGTGGTTCGTGCCCGCGGGCGTCATCAATGCGCTGCGGCGCGATGCCGTGGCGGCGCACGAGGCGGCGCGCCTGGCCGTGTGGGAACGTCCGGAGCGCAAGGCGCCGGTCGAGCCGCCTGCTGTTTATCCTTCGACCCAGCTGTCGTATCTCGCCAACGTCTACAACGAAAAGGCGCGCGCCTTCTACCACAAGCACGGCGTGGGCCTGATCGACGCGGCCTACGAGGCGCACGAGGAAGCGGGCGAGGTGTCGCTGATGATCACCAAGCACTGCCTGCGCTTCTCGTTCAACCTGTGCCCGAAACAGGCCAAGGGCGTGCAGGGTGTGCAGGGGCAGGTGAAGGCCGAGCCGATGACCTTGAGTACGGGCGAGGACACCTACACGCTGCGCTTCGACTGCAAGCCTTGCGAGATGCACGTCGTCGGGGCCATGAAGCCCGGCATCCTGCGCATGCCGCCGCCGTCGGCCGTATCGTACAGCCCGCTGACCTTCCACCGGCGCCGGCCTGGGTGAAGCGTCAGCCCTTGTCGGGAACCGTCAGCAGTGGGTGACCCGCTCGGTATGCGGTCGGGTGTTCCATGTGATAGGCCGTCAGTTCGATCTCGGCCAGCGCCTTGCTGACGTAAGACGTCAGGCAATGTTTGGCATCATAGGTTGCGACATCGTCGAAGCTTCTCGGGCCGGACTGGATGAATTCGGCGCGGGCGCTCTGGTGCATGCTGATGGCTAGTTTCCTTACCTCGACGGCAAACAGCAGTTTTGCGTAGTCCATTTTTGCCTCCGCACAGGAGTGACAGGATGGCGCGCGGATGATCGCGCGCTGTACGCATGTATGACATGGCGCCGGCGGTCCGGCATGATCGGCGTCATATGCCGTCGCCGCTTACGACGCGGCCAGCTGCTCTCCCGGCTGGCCGACGAAGGGCCGGCAGTCGACCGGCACGTCGATGAGGAAGGTGGTGCCGAGCTCCGGCGAGCTGTCCACGACGACGCTGCCGCCATGGCTTTCGCCGACGGCTTTCACGAACGGCAGGCCGATACCCCAGCCCGTCGCCGACAGCGGTCCCGCTTCGCGCCGCAGGTAGTCGAAGATGCGCTCGTGCTGCTCGGCGGGAATCGGGTTGCCCTCGTTGTGCACGCTGAGCATCAGGCGGCCGCGGGTCTGGTGCGCCACGACCTTGACGGTATGGCGGTCGCCGTACTTGATGGCGTTGTTGATCAGGTTTTCCAGCGCACGCCGCATCGAGGCGCGGCACCAGTAGCCCACGACGGATTCGCCCGACAGTTCGATGGCGACGTCCTGGTCGCCGTCCTGGACATACTCCACCGCTGCTTCCTGCATCAGGTCGAGGATGTCGAAGCGAGTCAGGTGCAGGGGAATCTTCGCCGCGCCCTGGTAGGTGAGGGCGTCGAGCAGTTCCGCGATCATGTTCTCGAGCCGGTCCGCGTTGCTGCCGATCCGGGAAGCGACGGCGCGCACCTTCGACAGGTCGGAGGTCATGCCGAGCACGTGGGCGCCGTTGGCGACCACCGACAGCGGCGTGCGCATGTCGTGGGAGAGGGCGGCGGCCACCTTGTGGCGCAGGTCTTCATGGATGCGCGTGAAGGAGCGAACGGCTTCGCGCATGGCCGCGTCGATCGAGCGCTCGATGATCAGCCAGTCGGCTTCGTCCAGGTCCACGCGCCCCTTGGCCACCACCGCGATGGACTCGCGCAGGATCTGGTATTCGTGGATCACCTGGTCGGGCCCGTACGGGGTCATGCGCGCGCGTTCGTCGCCGTGGGCGCTTGCCGAATTCGATCCGCTCGCGCCCTGTTCGCGCGGATGGTCCGGGCTCAGGGCCTCCGCGATATTGTCGAGAAAGGCGGGGAGGGTATTCGTCAGCACCGGGCGCAACAGCTGGCGTGCGCCGTCCACGCGCTCGCGCACCTGCCGTTCCCAGTGCTCCATGACCGCGTCGCGGATCGAGACGAATTGTTGCGCGGTCGGGGACAGGCAGCCGCTGTCGGGGAGTTGGTCAGTAGCCAGTGTCATGCTGATTTTTCGAACGTAGGATGGCTATGCCGCCACGGCCCCGGCGAGCGATGCTGTCGTCGACATCAATGGAAAATCTGGCAGAACTGCCGATCTCCATTATAGATATGGATGAGAACAAGAGGAATGGCCGGTAGCGCCTGCCTTGCCGAAAACGGCCGAGTGTAGCGGGGGTGCCACGGTCCCTACCTATGAAATAGGGAACGGACGCAGCGTGAAGCCGGTGGGGCAGGCTCATCCGCACCACTCCTGTAAATCGACGGATTCAAGGAGTGGGCCGCAGCGTCCGCCAGGGCTGCTGTGGTCTCAGCGCACCGCTCAGTAAGCGAAGGTCCTGGCCTGGCTGCAATCGTGGTAGGCCATACGCGCACGCAGCGACCAGATTTCATTGGCAATGTTTTGCAGCGCAACTTCCTTGTCGTGAATGCGTTGCAGCGCGGCAGCATCGGTCGACGGCGTGGTGTCGGCCAGCGCCGGCGCAGCGCCGGCGACCTTCGCGAAGAGGGCGCTGCGGGCAGCGATGTCGGACGAGAGTTGGGTGCAGAAGGCGTCGCCATTGTCCGCTGCCTGGGCGGCGGAAGCGGCGCCGGTGCAGAGCGCGAAGCACAGAAGTGCGATCGATTTCTTCATGATCAGTCTTTCGATATCGGTGTGGATGCTGAATTATTGTGCAGCGCACCATCGAGCGCCAATTCTTTGTAGTGATGTGAGATATTTCCTTTGGGCATACGACGGGCTGCAGCACGGACTTGGATGGCGGCATCGACCCTCCCTTCAGCGGCTGCTTGACATTCGCACCACCCCTGAGCACAATCGAACGATCGTTCGCTTTTCCTTCACCAGGGGTCGCCATGACAAGTCCGACAGCAGTCGCCTACCGTATCTGTCCCTTCTGCGAGGCCAGTTGCGGCCTTGAACTGGACGTGGAGGAGGGGCGCGTCGTCCGCATTCGCGGCGACCAGAATGATGTGTTCTCGAAGGGCTTCCTGTGCCCCAAGGCCGTCGGCCTCAAGGACCTGCACGAGGACCCCGACCGCCTGCGCGTGCCCCTTATCAAGCGCGATGGCAAATTTGTCGAAGCCAGCTGGGAGGAGGCCTACGCGGAAATCGAGCGGCGCCTGCCGCCGATCATCGCGGCAGGCGGGCCCGACGCGGTGGCGACCGTCCTGGGCAATCCGACTTCGCACAAGATGAGCCTGATGCTCTACTTCCCGCGCCTGGCCAAGGCGCTGGGTACCCGCAACATGTTCTCGGCATCGAGCGTGGACCAGGTGCCCAAGATGCTGTCAAGCGGCCTCATGTTCGGCACCTGGCTGTCCGTCCCCGTCCCCGATATCGAACGCTGCGACTTCCTGCTGGTCCTCGGCGCCAACCCGATGGTATCGAACGGCAGCCTGTGGACCGTGCCGGACTTCCGCGGCAAGGCCAAGGCATTGCGCGCGCGTGGCGGCAGGATGGTCGTCGTGGACCCGCGCCGCAGCGAGACCGCCGAGGTGGCCGATGCCCACCATTTCATCCGTCCCGGCGCCGACGTCTTCTTCCTGCTCGGCATGGTGCAGGCGCTCTTCGAGGAAGGGCTGGTGCGCCCGGGCCGGCTGGCCGCGCACTGCAACGGCTTCGAGGAGCTCGCCGCCGCGGTGCAGGACTATGCGCCCGAACGCGTGGCCGCGCGCTGCGGCATCGATGCGGCCACCATCCGCGGCCTGGCCCGTACCCTCGCCGCCACGCCGCGCGCCGCCATCTATGGCCGCATCGGCACCTGCACCCAGCAGTTCGGCACCCTGTGTTCGTGGCTGATCGACGTGATCAATGTGCTGACCGGCCACCTGGACGAGGAGGGCGGCGCCATGTTCCCCAAGGCCGCGGCATTCGGCGCCAACACGCGCGGCAAGCCGGGCGCCGGCCGCGGCGTGGTCAGCGGCCGCCATCGCTCGCGCGTATCGGGCGCGGTGGAGGTAGCGGGCGAGCTGCCGATCACCTGCCTGGCCGAGGAGATCGATACGCCCGGCCCGGGGCAGATCAAGGCATTGATCGCGATCGCCGGCAACCCGGTGCTCTCGGCTCCCAACGGCCCGCGCCTGGCCGCCGCGCTGGACGGGCTGGAGTTCATGGTCAGCCTCGACATCTATCTCAACGAAACCTCGCGCCACGCCGACGTGATCCTGCCCGGGCCGTCGCCGCTGGAAGACGCCCATTACGACGTCACCTTCACCCAGTTCTCGCACCGGAATCACGCGCGCTATAGCGAGCCGGTGCTGCCGCGCCAGCCCGGCCAGCCGGACGAGTGGGAGAGCTTGCTGCGCATCGCCGCGATCGTGCAGGGGCGGGGCGCCCGGGCCAACATCGGGGCCCTGGACGACGCCTTGCTGGAACAGGAACTGGAGAAGGGCTTCGGTGCGGCAGGCGCGCAGGTGATGGCGGCGCTGGCGCCGCAGCGCGGTCCGCAGCGCCTGCTCGACCTGGGCCTGCGCACCGGCCCTTACGGCGACGGCTTCGGCCGGGTGCCCGGCGGGCTCACGCTCGAGAAAATCAGGCAGGCTCCGTCGGGCATCGACCTGGGACCGATGAGCCGGCGCATTCCCGAAGCCTTGCGCACGCCGTCGGGCAAGATCGAACTGGCCCCGCCGATGCTGATCGACGACCTGGCGAGGGTTGCGGCCGACCTGGCGGCGCCGGCGCCGGACCTGGTCGTCATCGGCAGGCGCCAGCTGCGCTCGAACAACAGCTGGATGCACAACCTGCCGGTACTGGCCAAGGGCGCCTACCGCTGCACGGCGCTGGTGCACCCGGGCGACGCGGCCCGGCTCGGCCTGGTCGACGGCGGCATGGCGCAACTGCGCAACGGAGACCGGCGCATCGACGTGCAGGTGGAAGTGAGCGAGGAGATGATGCCCGGCGTGGTCAGCCTGCCGCATGGCTGGGGCCACGACCTGGCCGGCGTCCGCCTCGGCGTGGCGGCCGAACGGCCCGGCGTCAACCTGAACGCGCTGCTGGACGAGAACCTGCGCGACCCCCTGTCGGGTAACGCGGTCCTGTCCGGCGTCGCGGTGGAGATGGCGCCTCTCTGAAGCGCCCGGGGCCCTATTCGCCGAACACGATCACGCCGCGCGCATTGCGTCCCTCGGCCAGGTCGGCGAAGGCCTGCGGGGCCTCCTCGATGCGGTAGCGGCGGGTGACCAGTTCGTCCAGCTTGAGCCGCTTGTCGCGATACAGGGCGAGCAGGCGCGGGAAGTCCTGGCGCGGCCGGGCCGAACCGAAGTAGCTGCCGGTCAGGGTCTTTTCGTCGAAGGTCAGGCTGCCGGTGCGGATCGTGGTGCTGTCCTTCGGCGCCGCCACGCCCACCGCCATCGCCTTGCCGCCCTTGGCCAGCACGCCGTAGGCCTGGGCCACGATGTCGCCCTTGCCGACGCATTCGAAGGCATAGTCGGCGCCGCCGCCGGTCAGCTTGCGCACGGCCTTCACCAGGTCGGGCGTGGCGGCGTTCAGGGTGTGGGTGGCGCCGAATTCCCTCGCGAGTTCGAGCTTGGCGTCGGACATGTCGACGGCGACGATCATCGCGGCGCCGGCGATGCGGCAGCCCTGGATCGCGTTCAGGCCCACGCCGCCGCAACCGAAGACGACCGCGATCGACCCGGCTTCGACCTTCGCCGTATTCACCGCCGCGCCTACGCCGGTCATGACGCCGCAGCCGACCAGGCAGGCGCGGTCGAGCGGCACGTCGGCGTCGATCCGGACGACGTTATCGACGTGCATGGTGGCGTATTCGGCCATCACGCCGCAGCCCGAGAACACGTGCAGCGGCTGGCCGTCGAGGCCGCGCGTGCGCACGCTGCCGTCGGGCAGGGAGATCGCGGCCTTGGCCGCCTGGTCGCACAGCTGCGGGCGGCCGGTCTGGCAATAGCGGCATTTGCCGCACATGCTCACGAAGGAACTGAGGACGTGGTCGCCCAGCGCGAACCCGGTCACGCCCTCGCCGAGCGCCACGACGACGCCCGCACCCTCGTGGCCCAGCACGAGCGGCGCCGGCATCGGGATGGTGCCGTTGGTGGCGGAAAGGTCGCTGTGGCAGACGCCGCAAGCCGCCATTCTGATCATCACTTCGCCGCGGCGCGGGAACTCGACTTCGATCTCCTCGACCACGACCGGCGCGCCGGCGGCGCGGCTTATGACGGCTTTCGCACGCTGGTATTTCGTATCTGTCATTGACGCTTGCTCCTTTTCTTGTCCTTGTTGTAGGGATCAGGCCCGCGCCGGTACTGCGGCCGGCTGCCTGCCGAGCACGAGGAAGCCAAAGGCCGTCGCCAGCACGTACATGCTGGCCGAATAGATCGCCGCCGGTACCATCAGCTGGAAGTCGCCCAGCACCGATACCGCGACAAAAATCGCCAGCGTCGAGTTATGGATGCCGATTTCGTAGCCGATCGCGATCGCATTCGGCTTGTCCAGCCCCATCATGCGCGGGACGTAGTAGCCCAGTCCCAGGCTGAGGGCGTTGAAGGCGATGACGGCCAGGCCGATCGAGGCGAAGGAGGTGCTCAGCGCGTTCCACTCCTTGGCCATGGCGATCAGCGCCAGCGCGGCCAGCACCACCATCGAAAAGATCTTCATCGGCTTTTCCGAGCGGGCGGCAAAGCCCGGCGCCCGGCTCTTCACGAACATGCCGATCAAGACCGGCACCAGCACGATCACGATCACCTCGATCACCTTACCGGTCTGCATGGGCACGACCTGGCCGGTCCTGGCGAAGGTATTGATCGCGAAGTTGCCGATCAGGGGCAGGCTGACGATCGACAGCACCGTGTTGATGGCGGTGAGCGAGATGTTCATCGCTACGTTGCCGCCGAACAGATGGCTGTACAGGTTGGCCGATACGCCGCCCGGCGAGGCGGCAAGCAGCATCAGGCCGACCGCGTACACCGGCGACACGTCCAGCGCGACGATCAGGCCGTAGCAGACCGCGGGCAGCACCAGGGCCTGCAGGACGAGCGCCAGCAGCACCGGCTTGGGATGCCCGAGCAGGCGGCGGAAGTCGCCGACGGTGAGCGACAGGCCGAGCCCGAACATGATCAGGGCCAGGGCGCCGATCAGCAGGGTTGGCAACAGCGTGATGAAACCGTTCATGCATGTCTCCTTTTTATTTATTTTCGGGATGGATCAGCTCAGCTCAGCTCCTGTAGCTTGCGTCGGCGCGGTCCAGCTTGCGCAGCAGCGCAGGCCACGCGAAGGCGCCGCCCTGGCCCGAGGTCTGCACCTTCATCGATTCGGCGGTGCTGCTCAGGATCTCCGGCGCGATCATGCGCAGTTCGCCGCCGCCCGACTGTGCCGCCAGCTGGATCTGGCAGGCGCTCTCGAAGATGTACATCGACAGGAAGGCGTCGGCGATGCTCGGGCCGACCGTCAGCAGGCCGTGGTTGCGCAGCATGAGGAAGTTCGACGTGCCGAGGTCGTCCTGCAGGCGCGGCTTCTCGGCGTCGTGCAGGGCGACGCCTTCGTAGTCGTGGTAGGCCAGCGAGGCGAGCACGAACATCGATTGCTGGGAGATCGGCAGCACGCCGTCCTTCTGGGCGCTGACGGCCACGCCCGCGCGGGTATGGGTGTGGATCACGCAGCCCGCGTTCTCGCGCACGGCGTGGATGGCGCTGTGGATCACGAAGCCGGCGCGGTTGACCGGCAGCGCCGACTCGGACAGCTTGTTGCCGTCCTGGTCGACCTTGATCAGGGAGGACGCCGTGATCTCGTCGAACATCATGCCGTAGGGGTTGATCAGGAAGTGGTGCTCGGGCCCGGGGATGCGGGCGCTGATGTGCGTGAAGATCAGGTCGCTCCAGCCGTACATCGCGACGAGCCGGTAGCAGGCGGCCAGGTCGCAGCGCAGCTGCCATTCCTCGGCGCTGACCTGGTCTTTCATGGAGGGGATGTGCATGGCGGTTCCTTCGATGAGTGGGGTCAGGCGCTCTGTTCGGCGGGCTTGGCCGGGCTGTAGATGCTGCGCTTCGGCCTGGCGAACACGCGGCGCAGCATCGGCTCGAATTCGGCGAGCGGCAGCGTTTCCGCATGCTTGTCGAAGGCCGGCGCGTCGTACAGGTCGCAGAATTCGGCCGTGTAGCCGTACAGGGCGTGGCCGGCGAACTGCTCGCGCATGTCGCGATCGAGGCCCAGGTGATGGAAGAAGTGGTAGCCCTGGAAGATGCCGTGGTTCTGCACCATCCAGTGGTTTTCCTCGCTGACGAAAGGTTTCAGGATGGCCGCGGCGATATCGGGGTGGTTGAAGCTGCCGAGCGTGTCGCCGATATCGTGCAGCAGGGCGCAGATCACGTATTCCTCGTCGCGCCCATCGCGCAGGGCGCGGGTCGCGGTTTGCAGCGAATGCGCATAGCGGTCGACCGGGAAGCCGCCATAGTCGCCCTCGAGGATCCTGAGGTGGGCCATGATGCGGTCGGGCAGGGCTTTCGAATAGGGCACGAATTCCTGGCCGATCAGCTGCCAGTCCTCGCGGGTACTGTCCTTCATGTTGCTGAAACTTGCACGCACGTTCATCGTTGAAGTCTCCTGATTCTTGTTTTGAAAAGAACCGTGACGGTCCTGCAACGATAATATGACAAGTAGCGTTTTCAGATGTTATTTTTTTATCGTGAACGGCGTCAGAACAACGCGCCCTGCGGACTGGTGAGGCGCGCGAAACTGTCGCCGACAAAGGGCAGGATACCGTCGGCGACGGGTTCCAGCTGCTTGACCAGGTAGTGTTCGTAGTCGATCGGCGACCGTACCGCTTCCATCGGTTCAGGACCGGCGGTCGTCATCAGGTAGCGGATCCAGCCGCCGTTGCGGTATTGCGCGCCTCGGCCCAGGGCGATATGGAACTCGTCGGCGATGCGGGCGGCGCGCACGTGGGGCGGCACGTTGCGCTCGTATTCCTGCAAGGGCCGGCGCAGGCGCTTGCGGTAGACGAGCAGCTCGTCGAAGCCCCCCCGCAGGGTGCGCGCCACGTAGTCGCGCACGTAATCCTCGTAGGGTTCGCGCCGGAAGATGCGGCCGTACAGGCCCTGCTGGAACTGCTGCGCCAGCGGCGTCCAGTCGGTGCGCACCGTCTCCAGGCCCTTGTAGACGATTTCCTCGCCGCCGCCGGGCGTGCCGGCCAGGCCGGCATAGCGCTTCTTGCTGCCCTCGTCGGAGCCGCGCACGGTCGGCATCAGGAAGCGCCGGAAATGGGTGTCGACCTCCAGCTCGAGCGCACTCTCGAGCCCGAGCTCCTCGCGCAGCTGCGTGCGCCACCAGCCGTTGACGTGCTCGACCAGTTCGCTGCCGATGCGCAGCGCGTCGGCGTCGGAGTGGGCCGCGCCGAGCCACACGAAAGTGGAGTCGGTGTCGCCATAGATGACCTGGTAGCCGCGCGCCTCGATCAGCGCGCGCGTGCGGTGCATGATCTCGTGGCCGCGCATGGTGATCGAGGAAGCCAGCCGCGCATCGAAGAAGCGGCAGCCGGTGGTCCCGAGCACGCCGTACATCGCGTTCATGATGATCTTCAGCGCCTGCGACAGCGGCTGGTTGCCGGCGCGTTTGGCCGCCTCCCGGCCCTCCCACACGCGCGTGACGATGCCGGGCAGGCAGTGCCGGGTGCGCGAAAAGCGCGCGCCGCGAAAGCCCGGCACGGTCTCGAGCTCGGGCTCCTCCAGCCCTGCGACCAGCCCCACCGGATCGATCAGGAAGCTGCGGATGATCGACGGGTAGAGGCTTTTGTAGTCGAGCACCAGCACCGAATCGTAGAGGCCCGAGCGCGAATCCATCACGAAGCCGCCCGGGCTGTCCGCACCGGGCACGTCGCCGATGTTGGGCGCGACCCTGCCGAGGCGGTGCATCAGCGGAATGTAGGCGTGCTCGAACGCGGCGACCGATCCGCCGCTGCGGTCCGCCGCCAGGCCGGTGACGCTGGCGCGCTCCAGCAGGAAGGCCATCAGGCCGGTCTTCTCGAAGATGCGGGTGACCAGTTCGCAGTCCTTCAGGTTATAGCGCGCCAGGGCCGGCTTGTCCTGCGCGAACATGCGGTCGATGGAGGCCATGCGGTCGTAGGGATTGTCGATCGATTTAGCCTCGCCGAGGAGGCTTTGCGCCACGTGCTCCAGGCTGAACGAAGGGAAGCTCCAGGTAGCCGAACGCAGCGCCTCGATGCCGGCGATGACCAGCCGGCCCGGCAGGCATGCGAAATAGCGCGCCTCGCGTTCCGTGCTCGCCTTGGCATTGGTGCGCCACTCCATCGACGCGCCGCCGCGGCCGATGCGCAGCGGATGCCGCAGGCGTTCGGCGTGCTCCTGCAGCACGCGCAGGTCGAAGCCGATCACGCTCCAGCCGATGATCGCGTCCGGATCGTGGCGCACCATCCACGCTTCCAGCTTCTCGAGCAAGGCCAGGCGCGTGTCGACATACTCGAGGTCGAAGTCGAGCCCCGTCGGATCGCCGTTCGGCGGCCCCAGCATGTACACCTGGCGCTGGCCGCAGCCTTCCAGGCCGATCGAGCGCAACTCGCCCTGCATGGTGGTTTCGATGTCGAGCGAGACGGTGCGCAGCCGCGGGCGGTAGTCCGGCGCCGGTTTCAGGTGTGCGTCCAGCAGCAGTGCGGGGTCGCCAGGGGCCGGCGTGCCCGTAAACGTCACCGGCGCCATGATGAAGCGCTCCATCAGGTAGCGCTCGGGCGGGCGGATGTCGGCCTCGTAGACGTCGATCCCGTGCTCGCGCAGGCGTTTCTCCAGCCGCAGCAGATGGCGGTAGTGGCGGCAGTACAGTCCGAGCACAGGACGCCCGCGGAAGTCGCACAAGGCCAGCGGACGTAAGTCGACACCGCGTTCGCGCTGCAGCAGGCTCCGCGCCGCCGCCTCCTGCTCGGCCGGGATAAAAGCGACCGCCTCCGCCGCCGGCAGGCGCAGGCGGCAGGGACCGTCGTCGGTGGCGAGCCAGAGCTCGACCTCGACGCCGCCGATCCCATCGCCGCACTGGATGTCGGCATCGCGCCAGTGGCGGGTCAGCAGGAAGCCCTGTCTTGCTGTGTCACTCATGGATTCTACGTGGGGCGGTGCGCTCCACCGCGGCAAAGGCGGCAGTGTATCAAATGCGAGGGAGAGTAGAGTGATATGTAAATCGAATCACAGGGACCGAAACCGCGCGTAGGCGATATCGGTCCCTTTTTTTGGCGCAGGCGGCGGGATGCCTGCGTGTTTGCCTGTCAGGCGAAGCCCAGCATGCCGGCGCCGGCCAGCGCGACCAGCGCCGGCGCCAGCTTCTGCACGCGTACACTCCTTGCGGCGATCCAGCCCAGGGCCATCAGCGCCATGCTGGTGGCGATGGCGCCGGCGGCGGCCACGAAACCGGCCATTTCCCGTCCGTGGGCGTTGCCGTGCACGATGCTGAACGCGCCGGCCAGAACCAGGCCCAGGACTGCGGGCAGCCGTTTGGCGCCAAGGCCCATCAGGCCTGCCACCAGCACGCTGGCCGCCAGCAGCGGCTCCACCGCGGGCAGCGCCAGCGGCGCGAAGGCGCCCACCGCCAGGCTGATGCACACCGTGGCCAGTGCCGCGCGCGGGACCCGGGCCGCGGCGCTCCACAGGCCCAGCCCCAGCATGGCCAGCCAGTGGTCCAGCCCGAGCAGCGGGTGGACCAGGCCGCTGGCGAAGCCGCCGCCGGCGTGGCCCGGGTGCGCCCAGGCGCTGCCCGCGCACAGGAGGAGGATCAGGGTGCTTGCATATTGCGTGCGCTGTTTCATGTCGAGTGCTCCAGTCGTGCCGCGTCCAGCAGGCCCTGTTCGCGGATGAAGGCGGTCACCTCGTCCACGCCGGCGCCGGTGCGCAGGTTGGTAAAGACAAAAGGCCGGTCGCCGCGCTGGCGGCGCGCATCGAGGGCCATGATGCCGAGATCGGCTCCCACGTGCGGCGCCAGGTCGGTCTTGTTGATGATGAGGAGGTCCGAGCGCGTGATGCCGGGCCCGCCCTTGCGCGGGATCTTTTCGCCGCCCGCCACGTCGATGACGTACAGCGTCAGGTCCGACAGTTCGGGGCTGAAGGTGGCCGCCAGGTTGTCGCCGCCCGACTCGACCAGGATCAGCTCGAGGTCGGGGAAGTCCGCCTGCAGTCGGGCGATGGCTTCCAGGTTGATGGAAGCGTCCTCGCGGATGGCCGTGTGCGGGCAGCCTCCGGTCTCGACCCCCATCAGGCGCTCGGGCGGCAGCGCCCCGGCGCGCAGCAGGATCTCCATGTCTTCGCGGGTGTAGATGTCGTTGGTGATGACGGCCATGTCGTGGCGGTCGCGCATCGCCTTGCAGAGCTGCTCGCACAGCGCCGTCTTGCCCGATCCGACCGGGCCGCCGATGCCCACGCGCAGGGGATTCGATTGCATGCTCTCTCCTTTCATGATCACGACCGGTACAGCCGGCCGCTCTGGACTTCGTGGTACATGGACAGCCGGGCCAGTCCCGGCGCCCAGCTCGATAAGTCGTCGTCAGGCAGCGCGCGCGCCTGCGCGGCCGCCCGCTCGATCGCCGGCCGCAACCCGAGCAGCAGGCGCTGCCCGGCCACCTGGCCGAGCGGAATCGATTTCACGCACACCAGCACCTGGTTCTCGGCCCACGAGAACAGCATCGCCAGCAGGGCTTCCTCATGCGGCACCCCCAGCGCATGCACGGCTTGCGCCAGCGCGGCGGGCAGGCAGGTGTCGCGCATCGCGGCCGCCGGCAGCAGCTGCAGTTCGATCAGCAGGCGCGTCAGCGAAAAGCCCATCTGCACCGTTTCCGCACGCAGCTCCGCGCTTTCGCGCGAGGCGAGGTAGCGCGCATTCCACCGTTCGAATGCGGCGCTGTCGCCATCGGCGCAGGCGGCCAGCAGGCGCCAGAAGACGGCGCCGTCCCATGGGCCCAGCACGTCGGCCAGTTGGCGCGCCAGGTAGCGCGCGGCGCTATCCGCGCAGCCGACAAGACCTCGTTCGATGGCGGGTTCGAGTCCCTGCGAATAGCTGTAGGCGCCGACCGGCAGCGACGGGCTGGCCAGCTGCAGGAGGTGCAGCAGGGCGGCCGCGTTCACGCGCGCTCCGCGTCGCCGGGACGGTGGATCTTCTGGCGCAGCGGGACGGGCGCGAGCAGGTGGCGCGGTTCGTGATCGTGGCCGTGGCCATGGCCGCCGCCGTAGGCGCCGGGTTCCGGGTGAAACGGCGCCTGCTGTTCGAACACGGTCGCGCCCAGGCCGGCCAGCATCTCGCGCAGCACCGGATCGGCACGGATGCGCAGATGGTCGGCGCCGATCTGCACCTGGCCGTGGCGGTTCCCGAGGTGGAAAGCGCAGCGCACCAGGGCCTGTGCATCCTGTGCACTGACGCGGTAGGTCGCTTCCAGCGCCGCGCGGATGCGCACCACCGCGCCTTCCGGCCCGGTGAGCAGGTCGCCGTCGCGCAGCACCGAGCCGCGCGGCAGGAACAGCGCCGCCGTCGCGCCCGATGCGAGCGTCAGGCGCAGGCGGCAGCGCTCGCGCTGGTCGTAGGCCAGTACGGCTTCATCGTCGATCCGGTCGGCCCGCTCCAGACGGGTATGCAGGGTCAGCATGAAAGCTCCTCAAAACAGAAAATAGCGCTGCGCCAGCGGCAGCGCGGTGGCCGGTTCGCAGCGCAGGAGTTCGCCGTCGGCACGCACGTCGTAGGTTTCCGGGTCGACCTGCATGACCGGCGTGGCGCCGTTGTGGATCATGTCCGGCTTGGACAGGCCGCGCGTGGCGCGGATCGGCAGCACGGTCTTGGCCAGTTGCAGCCGCTCGGCGATGCCGTCGTCGAAGGCCGCCTGCGAAACGAAGGTGACGGACTTCTTCAGTGCGCCGCCGAAGGAGCCGAACATGGGCCGGTAGTGTACCGGCTGCGGCGTCGGGATCGACGCATTCGGGTCGCCCATCTGCGCCATCGCGATCATGCCGGCCTTGAGGATCATCGAAGGCTTGGCGCCGAAGAAGGCCGGCTTCCACAGCACCAGGTCGGCCAGCTTGCCTGCCTCGATCGAGCCGACGACGTGGGCGATGCCGTGGGTGATCGCGGGGTTGATCGTGTACTTGGCGATGTAGCGCTTGACCCGGAAGTTGTCATGGGTGGCTTCCTGTGCGCCCGGCTCCGCCAGGTGGCCGCGCTGGACTTTCATCTTGTGCGCGGTCTGCCAGGTACGCATGATCACTTCGCCCACGCGGCCCATCGCCTGCGAGTCGGAGGACATCATCGAGATCGCGCCCAGGTCGTGGAGGATGTCTTCGGCGGCGATGGTCTCGCGCCGGATGCGCGACTCGGCGAAGGCCACGTCCTCCGCGATGGACGCGTCGAGGTGGTGGCAGACCATCAGCATGTCCAGGTGCTCGTCGAGCGTGTTCACCGTGTAAGGGCGGGTCGGGTTGGTCGAGGAGGGCAGCACGTTGGTTTCGCCGACGGCCGCGATGATGTCCGGTGCGTGGCCGCCGCCCGCGCCTTCGGTATGGAAGGTATGGATGGTGCGGCCCTTGAACGCGCCCAGCGTGCTCCCCAGGTACCCTGCCTCGTTGAGCGTGTCCGAATGCAGCGCCACCTGCACGTCGAAGCGCTCGGCAACGGCCAGGCAGTTGTCGATGGCCTGGGGCGTGCTGCCCCAGTCCTCGTGCAGCTTCAGGCCGACCACCCCGGCCCGGATCTGTTCCTCGATCGGCCCCGGCAGGCTGACGTTGCCCTTGCCCAGGAAGCCCAGGTTCATCGGAAAGGCGTCGGCCGCCATCAGCATGGAATGGATATGCCAGGGGCCGGGCGTGCAGGTGGTGGCCGCCGTGCCCACCGCCGGCCCGGTGCCGCCGCCGATCATGGTCGTCACGCCGCTGGTCAGCGCTTCCTCGATCTGCTGCGGACAGATGAAATGGATGTGGGTGTCGACGCCGCCCGCCGTGACGATATTGCCTTCGCCCGCGATGATCTCGGTGGCCGCGCCGATGCTCATCGTCACGCCGGGCTGAATGTCGGGATTGCCGGCCTTGCCGATGGCCGCGATTCGCCCGTCCTTGAGCCCGATATCGGCCTTGACGATGCCCCAGTGATCGACGATCACGGCATTCGTGATGACGGTGTCCATGACCTGCGCATGCAGCCCTTGCGACTGGCCCATGCCGTCGCGGATCACCTTGCCGCCGCCGAACTTGACTTCCTCGCCGTAGTGGGCGGCGGCGTAGTCGTGCTCGATTTCGATGAACAGCCCGGTATCGGCCAGGCGGATGCGGTCGCCCACGGTGGGGCCGTACATCTCGGCATAGGCTTGCCGCGTGATGCTCGCCATCTCAGTTCTCCAGGGGCGGCAGCGCGCCCATTACCTGGCCATTGAAGCCGTAGACTGCGCGCGCGCCGCCGAGCGCCACCAGTTCGACCGTGCGGTGCTGGCCCGGCTCGAAGCGCACGGCGGTGCCGGCGGCGATGTTCAGGCGCATGCCGTGGGCGGCCGCCCGGTCGAACTGCAGCGCCGCGTTGACTTCGGCGAAATGAAAATGCGAGCCGACCTGCACCGGGCGGTCGCCGCTGTTGGCCACGCGTAGCGTGAGGGTGGGGCGGCCGGCATTGAGGACGATGTCCTCGGCGCGCAGCAGGTATTCACCGGGGATCATGGCGTGCTCCTTACATGATCGGGTGGTGGACGGTGACCAGCTTGGTCCCGTCCGGAAAAGTGGCTTCGACCTGGATGTCGGGAATCATCTCCGGCACGCCCTCCATCACGTCGCCGCGCGCGAGGATCTGCGTGCCTTCGTACATCAGCTCCGCAACGCTGCGGCCATCGCGCGCGCCCTCCATGATGGCGGCCGAGATCAGCGCCACCGACTCCGGGTAATTGAGCTTCAGCCCGCGCGCCCGGCGCCGCTCGGCCAGCAGGGCGGCGGTGAAGATCAGCAGCTTGTCTTTTTCTCTCGGTGTCAGGTCCATGGCGGCACGATGCAGGTAAGTCAGGTGGCCCAGATGCGGGGATGATGCGCGGGGCGGCCGAGCAGGTGCGGCCGCAGCAGCTGCCAGGCGCGCGTCATCACGCGGCGCGCACGCTCGCTGTCGCTGCACAGCAGGCGCGCGATGAAAACGGATTTGAGCTGGCTGGCGGCGAGCAGCGGGTCGAGTGCGCGGATCTGCGCCTGCAATGCGGCCGGCAGCGCGGGTCCGGCCGCGGTGAGCGTGGCGCAGACCGTCGCGCCATCGAGCCCGAAGGGACCGGCGAGCGCTTCCGAACCGGCGTCGATGCGCGCCTGCTCGTACCACAGCAGCTCGCTGCCGCGCCAGATCTCGGAATGCAGTCGCAGCTGGCCGCGTTCGAAGCGCTCGCCGCTGGCCTGGCGGCCGAAGCACATCACCTCGCAGCCGATGTAGCGGGCGCCGGCGCCCAGGTGCACGGTATGGCGCTGCACCGCGCGCGCGCCGTCGAAGTAGATCGTCTCCTGCGGCATCCATTCGAGCGCGGCGCCACTGCCGGCCGACAGCCATACCGACTGCTGCGCCGGGCCGTCATCGCCCCGGTACCATTTGGCCGCGCCCGGGGAAGTCAGGAAGGCATGCGCCGCCGGCCCGACCCGGGTCTCGATCTCGAGCCGGTCGCCGGCGCGGATGCCGCCCGGCGGGTGCACCAGGATCGCATGCGCGGTCTGGGCGCCTTCCGGATAGAGCGGCTTTTGCACCCGCAGCGGACCCTGGTGGCGCTTGCGCACCACCACGCTGGCGCCGCCCTGGAAGGCCAGCTCCAGTTCCAGCCTGGCCAGCCAGCCGGCAGGGGAGTCGATGTGGTGGGTCGGTTCGTCGCGCATGTGTTCATGCTTAGCACTTTCCGTGCCACTGACGGGAGGATGGGCGTTTCGTCGTAGTGCAGCGCCGCGGCGCCGACGCGGCCCGGTGCACCCGGTCCGGGCGGATCGGGCGGGAAGAGGAGAAAGCGGGCTGTTTTGGTGCGCCGTCCTGGCGGCAGCGCACCGCTTTCATGCATGCCCGCCCTCGGCTTTACTGCGACTCCTCGCCGGGCGGCGTCGCGGACTGGCGCGACATGGGCGCGGAGCGCGACTCGTGCTGGTTTGAACCCTGCCGCACCGGCGCGTGCATCGGGGTCTGGCGCAGGACCGACTGCGGCTGGCCGCGCGCGCCCGAAATCGACGAGCGCCGCGTGCCGAGCGTGAAGTCGCTAGGCCGGTTCAGGCCAGTCGCCACCACCGTCACGCGCATGGCGTCGCCCAGCGTCTCGTCGTAGACGGCGCCGAACTTGATGACGGCGTCCTCGTTGGTCTGCTCGCAGATCGTGTTCATCACCTGCTTGGTTTCGCGCAGTTTGAGCGTGTCCTCGGATGCGGCGATGTTGACCAGCACCCCGCGCGCGGCGCGCAGGTTGGCGCCGTCGAGCAGCGGACAGGCGATGGCCTCTTCGGCCGCCCTGACGGCGCGGTCCTCGCCGGCGTGCTGGGCGGTGCCCATCATCGCCATCCCGGTCTGGCGCATCACCGTGCGCACGTCCTCGAAATCGACGTTGACCATCCCCGGCACGGCGATGATGTCGGCGATGCCGGTCACCGCTTTGCTCAGGACCTCGTCGGCGGCGGCGAAGGCCTGCTTTTGCGTGACGTCCTCGCCCAGCACTTCCTCGAGGCGGCTGTTCAGGACGATGATGAGCGAGTCGACGCAGCGCGCCAGCGTCGCGATGCCTTCCTCGGCCACGCGCATGCGGCGCGGGCCTTCGAATTCGAAGGGCTTGGAGACCACGCCGACGATCAGGATGCCCAGCTCGCGCGCGACTTCCGCGATCACGGGAGCGGCGCCGGTGCCGGTGCCGCCGCCCATGCCGGCGGTGATGAAGACCATGTCGGCGCCCTTGAGCGCGTCGGCAATGAGGCTGCGTTCGCGGGTGGCGCTGTCGCGGCCGACCGCCGGGTCGCTGCCGGCGCCCAGGCCGCTTTCTCCGAGCTGGATGCGTTTTTCGGTGCGGGTGTTGGAGAGGGCTTGCGCGTCCGTGTTCGCGCAGATGAATTCGAACGTGGACAGTCCGGAGGCTGCCATGTGGTTGACGGCATTGCCGCCGGCACCGCCGACGCCGATGATCTTGATGACCGTGGTGGGATGGGGAAGTTTAGACTCGGACAAGGAAGACTCCGTTTGAAGAAAATTGCAGTCGGCTAATGCCGAGCCCGATAGCCTACTTGCTGCGAGGGCGCGCACGATAGCGCGAAAACATTTCAATCGAAACGATTTGTAAGAGCCCGTGCGTTCGCGATAAAAGGGTGGCAGGGCCGGGATCGCTGCCATTCAGTTAATCTTTTACTAGAGACAATTTTTCTATAGACTCTCGGCCTTATGTCAACTGGATGGCCGAGCGGGATGGATAGATGGGGCGGATTGCGACGATGACTCGGTGGCAAAGGCTGTGCGGCATGCTGCTGGGACTCGTATTGAGTGCCGTCGCCTGTGCCCGGGAACAGGGTCCGACCCTGGCGGACTACAACCGTGCCGCCTGGACCGCGAGCGACGGCGCGCCGCTGCACGTCCGCAGCATCACGCAGACGCCCGACGGCTGGCTCTGGCTGGGCACGGATAACGGCCTGTACCGCTTCGACGGCGTGCGTTTCCATCCCATGGCGCCGACGAACGGCGCGCAGCTGCTGAACGCACGTATCTGGGAACTGTCGGCCCAGGCCAACGGCGACCTGTACATCGGCTACGAAGCGCCTGGCCTCAGCGTGCTGCGCGCGGACGGCCGGCTCGAGCATCTCGCGCCCGCAAGCAAGGATGGTCCCGTCAAGGAGACCAACGACGTCGTGCGCGACAGCGACGGGACGCTCTGGGTCGGCACTTCCTTCGGCCTGTGGCAGCTGAAGCAGGGGCGCTGGTCGAAGCTCGGGCCGGCCCGGGGCTGTCCCGACGCGCCGTTCACGGTCGCGTTCGACCGCGGCGGGCAGTTGTGGGGCGCCTCCTTCGATCACCTGTTCCGCATCGACCGGGCTGCCGGCCGCTGCGTTCCCGCCGAGGCGCTGGCCTCGGTCGGCGCGATGCCGAAGAAGATGGTCGAGTTCACCAGTTCCCCGGACGGCCGGCTCTGGGCCGGTGCGGACGGCCAGTTTGCGCTCGTCGCGGCGCCGGCCGTGGACGGCGAGCGCCCTGCCTACCTCAGGCAGGGCGCCGGCGGCAGCGTCATCTTCGACCGTGGCGGCAACCTGTGGGCACTGCGTTGCCCGACCGGCGTCTGCCTCGCCGCATCGGCCGGCATGGGTGCGCGCGTCAGCATCGACGTGGCCGAAGCCGCGACCAGCCGGCTCGACCGGCTCGGCCAACTGAGTTCGCTGGCGCCGGGAGTCATATTCGAGGACCGCGACGGCGACATCTGGCTCGGTTTGCCGACCGGCGTGGAGCGCTTTCGCCGCAATACCCTGCGTCCCGTCGGGCTGCCGGGCATCAAGGGAGACTTCCATATCGCGCCCGACCCGGACGGCAGCGTGTGGCTGGTCGCGCCCCAGGAGCGGCGCGGATGGCACTACGATCCGGTCGCGGGCCGCGCGACGGCGCTGCCGGGAACCTACCGCGGCGCCATGACCGCGCCCGACGGCGCGATCGTCTTCCTCAGGGACGACGGCATCAGCGTGCGCCGCAACGGGGTCGAGACCCGTATCGGTCCGCCGGGACCGCTGCCGCCTGCCGCCTGGGCCCGCGGCGACGGCGAACGCGTCTGGCTCGGCGGACTGAATGTGCCGGTCCGCTTGTGGGACGGCCGCGCATGGCGGCGGCTGGATGCGCTGCCCGGGGCGGAGTTCGTTTTCAGTGCGGTCGGCCAGCGCGGCCAGATGTGGCGCGCGCTGGCCGACGGGCGCCTGGTCCTGTTCGAGCATGGACAGGTGCGGACCGAATACGACCAGGCCGCCCTGGTCGGGATCGGCGAGGCGAGCTGCGTATCCGGCGCGCCCGAACTGGTCGTGTGCGGCGAGGCGGGCGTGGCGGTCCTGCACGATGGGCATTTCCGGCGCCTGCACACGCAGCGCGACGCGGTGCTGCGGCGGGTGAGCGGCGTCTTCGTCGGCGCCGACGGCACCCGCTGGCTGAACGGCGACACCGGCCTGCTGCGTGTCGAGGCGGGCGACTGGCGCCGCGCGGTCGATTCCGGTGCGCCGCTGCGCTACGTCCTGCTCGATGCGCGCGACGGCTACAGCGGTTCGGCCGCGCGGGTGGCTTCCTTGCGAATGGTGAATGGCCGCCTGTGGGTGACGACGACCGACGGCATCTTCGAACTCGATCCGTCGCTGCGCGAACGCAATCCGCTGGCGCCGAAGCCGGAACTGGTGGCGCTCACCGGCGACGAACTCGGCTACCCGCTGACGCAGCCGCCGCTCGTGCGCGCCGGCACCACGCGCCTGCGCTTCGATTTCACCGCGCCGGCGCTGGGCCGCCCCGAACGCGTCATGTTCAGCTACCGGCTCGACGGCGTCGACACGGCCTGGCAGACCGGCAGCGAACGCAGCGCCACCTACACGGGACTGGCGCCGGGCGACTACCGCTTCCGGGTGCGCGCCATGAACTGGGACGGCGTGTGGACCGAAGGCGAACAGACGCTCGACCTGCGCGTGGCGCCGACCCTGGTCCAGACCGTGTACTTCAAGCTGGGCTGCGTGCTGGCCGGCCTGTTGCTGCTCTGGCTGGGCTATCGCTTGCGGCTGCGCTTCCTGACCCGGGCGCTGACCGAGCGCCTGACCGCGCAGATCGAAGAGCGCGAGCGCATCGCCCGCGACCTGCACGATACCGTGCTCCAGACCTTCCAGGGATTCGTGATGAAGGTGACGGCGATCCTGCCCGCATCCGAATCGGCGCTGGGGGACAAGCTGAGACAAAGCCTGCGCGACGCCAAGACCGCCATCGCGGAAGGACGCGACAAGGTCGCGAGCCTGCGCGACGGCGCGCGCCACGAGCCCGCGCTGCACGATTTCCTGCGCAGCGCGGGCGAGCAGGACGCCGGGCCCGGCCAGCACTTCATCCTGCGCTGCGTCGGGCAAGCGCGCCCGCTTCATCCGGTCGTCGAGCAGGAATTGTGCGCCATCGGACGCGAAGCCTTGCGCAACGCCTTCCGCCATGCGCAGGCAACGCACTATGAAGCAATCGTCGACTACGGCGCGGGCGCGCTGGTGCTGACCGTGCGCGACGACGGACGCGGCTTCGACGCCGGCGCCGGCGAAAAGCGTGGCCACTGGGGCCTGCGCGGCATCGAAGAGCGCGCCCGGCTGATCCATGCCGATGCGCGCCTGGAGACGGCACCTGGCGCCGGCACGCGCTGGCGGATCCAGATCAAGGCGGCGCTGGCCTATGCGGATGGCGGACGGCGCGCGGGCCGGGCCTGGAAGCGCTGAGCCGGGGCGTCCGGCAGGGCGCCTCGGCGCGGGCGGACGGGATCAGCCCGCGAACAGCTTCACCAGCACCGACCGTATCCACACGTTCGCCCCGTCCTTGTGGAACTTGCGGTGCCAGTGCTGCTTCAGGTCGAACTGCGGTATCTCCAGCGGCGGCTCGATCAGGCGGATGTTCGCGATCTTGGCGAAGGACTCGCCCACCGCATACGGCACCGTCACCAGCAGATCGGTCGAGGCGATGATGAAGGGAATCGACATGAAGTGCGGCGTCGACAGCACGATGCGGCGCTCGATCCGGTGCTTCGCCAGCAGCTGCTCGAAGACCTCCTGGCTGCGTCCCTCGGCGCTGATCACGGCGTGGCCGATGCGCAGGAAATCTTCCATCGAGATGCGCTTGCCGCGGATCGGGTGTTTCGCGTTGAGCAGGCTGATGAAGGAGTGGGTGAACAGGCGCTGCTGGAAGAAGTTGCGTGCCTTGAGGTCGGGGAAGTAGCCGACGGCGAGGTCGATCTCGCCGGCTTCGAGCCCGGCCGCGATGTCGCCCGGCGGCAGCGTCACCGAGCGCACGGTGGCGCTCGGCGCGTGGGTCTGCAGGTAGGCCAGCAGCTTGGGCAGGAAGGTCATCTCGCCGATGTCGGACAGGGCGAAGGTGAAGCGGCGCGTGGTGGTGGCCGGGTCGAAGGCGGCGCCGGCCAGCACTTCGTTCCTGATCCGGTCGAGGATCTCGCGCGTCGGCGCCATCAGGGCCAGTGCCCGCGGCGTCGGCGCCATGCCGTGCGAGGAGCGGATGAACAGCGGGTCGTCCAGGGCCGCGCGCAGCTTGTTCAGCGCGATGCTGACTTTCGGCTGGCTCCAGCCGAGCCGCTCGGCCGCGCGGCTGACGCTGCGCTCCTCGGCGATCGCCAGGACCACCGGCAGCAGGTTCAGGTCGAATTCGGAGGCTTCGCTCATATCTAAAAATCGAATAAACGTTATGCAGTAGATTGGCTTGTTTTATAACACAGTTTCTCTAAGATTGTGTGCAGGTCGCCGATAGAACGAGACGGCGCCACACAACAAAGGAGACAGGCATGAATCGTTTTTCGATCGTATCGATGTGCATTGCCGCATCGTTCGCCGCACCCACCGCCTTCGCAGCGTCGGACACGGTCAGGATCGGCGTCATCACCTCGCTCAGCGGCCACGCCGCCGAGAGCGGCGCCCAGATGAAGGCGGGCATCGACACCTGGCTGCGCATGCACGGCAGCACCGTGGCCGGCAAGAAGATCGAAGTCATCTACAAGGACGATACCGGCACCCAGCCCGACATCGCCAAGCGCCTGGCGACGGAACTCATCACCCGCGACAAGGTCGACGTGCTCGCCGGTTTCGTGTTCACGCCGAACGCGATGGCCGCCGCCGCGATCGCCGACCAGGGCAAGAAGCCGATGGTGGTCATGAATGCCGCCGCCTCCGCGCTGACGGCGCGTTCGCCCTACGTGACGCGGGTCTCCTACACGATCGCCCAGTCCGCGAAACCCTTGGCCGAATGGGCCTACAAGACCGGCGCGCGCCGCGTCTACACGGTGGTGGCCGACTACGCGCCGGGCCTGGATGCCGAAACCTGGTTCAACAACACCTTCACGGCGCTGGGCGGGAAGATCGTCGGCTCGGTGCGCATGCCGATGGGGAGCGTCGACTACGGCGCCTTCGTCCAGCGCATCAAGGACGAAAAGCCCGACGCCATCCACGTGTTCCTGCCGAACGGCCAGCCGATGGTCTCCTTTACCAAGGCCTACCGCGAGAAGGGACTGGACAAGGCGAACATCCGCTTCCTCGGCGGCGAGGGCTGGGGCGACGAGGATGTGCTGAAAGCCGGCGGCGACGCCCTGGTCGGCATTTATTCCTCGGGCTTCTATTCCTATACCCGGCCGGGCGCGGAGAACGCGAAGTTCGTCGAAGCTTTCGGCAAGACCGTGGGCGGCAAGATGCAGCCGAGTTTTCTCGCCGCGTCCTCCTACGACGGCATGGCGCTGATTGCCAATACGCTCGTCAAGACCAAGGGCAATGCCGACGGTGCGACTTTCATGAATGCGCTGAAAGGCTATACCAGCAGCAGCCCGCGCGGCACGGTGACGATCGATCCGGCCACGCGCGACATCGTCCAGACCATGTACATCCGCCGCATCGACAAGCAGGGCACCAAGCTGGTGGCCACCGAAATCGACCGCTTCGACGGCGTCAAGGATCCGGCCAAGGAAGCCGGCAAATAAAGGAGATTCATCATGTTCCCACTGAATCGATGGTACGTCGCTGGCTTTGCCTGGGAGCTGGCCGACAAGCCGCTCGCGCGCACGCTGCTGAACCAGAACATCGTCCTGTTCCGCACGGGCTCCGGCGAGGTGGCCGCGCTCGAGAACCGCTGCTGCCACAAGTCGCTGCCGCTGTCCTGCGGCACGGTCGAAAACAGCGGGGTGCGCTGCGGCTACCACGGCCTGCTGTTCGCCCCGAGCGGCGCCTGCCTCGAGGTGCCGGGCCAGGAGCGCATTCCCGTCAAGGCGCGCGTGAGGTCGTACACGCTGGTCGAGAAGGACCAGATCCTGTGGATCTGGATGCCGCAGGAGGAGGGCGCGGCGCCGACCTGCGAGGCGCCCGATTACCCGATCCACAGCGACCCGCGCTACACCTTCCGCGGCGACGTCTTCCACTACGACGCGCCCTACCAGCTGATCCACGATAACCTGCTCGACCTGAGCCATCTCGGCTACGTGCACCTGAAAACCATCGGCGGCAACGCGGCGGTGCACATGAACGCCGAGCTGAAGGTGGAAGCGGCGGGCGACCAGGTGCGCGTGCTGCGCTACATGCCCGATTCCGTGCCGCCGCCGACCTATCTCGGCGCCTGGCCCTTCGAGGGCAGGATCGACCGCTGGCAGGAAGTCGAGTTCAAGGTCAGCCACCTGAACATCTGGACCGGCGGCGCGGACGTCGGCACCGAGGACATGAACGACCCGCAACGCGGGGGCTTCCACATGCGCGGCTTCCATGCGATCACGCCGGAGACCGACACCACCGCGCACTACTTGTGGACCATGGCGGCCAACCACCATCCCGAGCGCGCGAACGTCATCGACCTCGTGTACGAGCAGACGGCGCTGACCTTTTACGAGGACAAGGTCGTGATCGAAGCCCAGTACGAGAACATGAAGAAGCATCCGAACGCGCCGCAGATCGACATCCACGTCGACGTCGGCCCGAACCGGGCGCGCCGGGTGATCGAGCGCCTGATCAGGGACAACGCGGCGCCCGCAGCCGCGCTGTCTGCGGCCGCGGCATGAGCACGCCGCTGCCATTGCAGGTGAGGGTAGTGGCGAAGACGCGCGAGGCCGAGGGCATCGCCAGCTTCGAACTGGCCAGCCTCGACGGCGGCCCCTTGCCGGCCTTCTCCGCCGGCGCCCACGTCGACGTCGCGATCGCGCCGGGACTCACGCGCCAGTACTCGCTCTGCAACCACCCGTCCGAACGGCACCGCTACCTGATCGCGGTGCTGCGCGATCCGGCCTCGCGCGGCGGTTCGGCCGCCATGCACGAGCGCGTCCAGGCCGGCGACGTGCTGACGATCAGCGAACCGAAGAACCACTTCGCGCTCGAAGCGGCCGAGGACTACCTGCTGCTGGCGGGCGGCATCGGCATCACCCCGATCCTGTGCATGGCCGAGCGGCTGGCGCAGGCGGGGGCGCGCTTTCGCCTGCATTACTGCGCGCGTTCGCGCGAACGCGCCGCCTTCGCCGAACGACTCGCCGGCTCGCCGTTTGCCGACAGCGTGCGCTTCCATTTCGATGCCGATCCGGACTCGAAACTCGACCTCGAGGGGCTTCTGCGGGCCGCGCAACCGGCGACGCATGTCTACGTGTGCGGTCCGGCCGGCTTCATCGATGCGGTAACAGGCCTGGCCGCCGCGCAGGGCTGGGCCGGGGGCAGGGTGCATCGCGAATATTTTGGCGCACCGGCGCAGCCGGCGGGCGGGCAGGGCGCCGACAGCGAATTCGTCGTGCGCATCGCCAGCAGCGGCCGGGCGCTGACCGTCCCGAGCGGGAAGACGGTGCTGGCGGTGCTGCAGGAACACGGGATCGAGATCCCGGTATCGTGCGAGCAGGGCATCTGCGGCACCTGCGTGACCCGCGTGCTGAGCGGGACGCCCGAGCATCGCGACCATTACCTGCTCGATGAGGAGCGGGCGGCGAACGACCGGTTCACGCCCTGTTGTTCGCGTGCATGCAGTCCGGAGCTGGTACTGGATTTGTAGCATGGCTAAGCCGGTGCGCGCGTAGCGCATCGGCTTGTCCGCATTAAATGTAACTAACCAACAGGTGAGCACAGACCAGCTAACAAACCTTGCGCCAACGGCGGCGGAACAAGTAACAATCCTTCGGACCGGCAATCAGGAAGGATGGTCCTGGCGCCGAACGTCGGTCGTACGGCGTGCCAAAGACACGAACAAGCGCGACGCCGGCCCCGCATTTCGGCAGGGGCGCAGGGGACGGCGATTGCGTATGCTGCCTCCCAATCCAACCAGTCCCCTGACCATGACGCTTTCAATCATCCGACCCTCGGCGTCCACGCCCCGCATGGACGAGCAAGTCGACGTCGAGCAGATCCGTCTCTGGAACGCGGCCAACGCCATGGCCCTGCTCAGCGAATTCCATTGCGCCGACCGGGTGCTGGCCGACTGGGGCAGCGCTTCCAAGCGTGGCCAGGTCAGTTTCGAAATCCGCTTCGCCGACGGCCACGTGCTGCGCGGCTCTCACGAATTCTTCCACAACGGACGCCGCAGGTGCCTGCTCACCACGCATGTGCGCAGCCTGATGTCGGAGGCGGACGCCGGGGCGGGACGCGGCGCGGCCGGCGCGCTGCCGGGACGCTACCTGATTCCGCGCTGAGCGAAAGCCGCTCCCAGGTCAACCATCTTTATCTGCCGAAGGACCGCTTCATGTACCTGCACTCCGTCCATTCCATCCCGACCCGGCGCCCGCAACAGCGGCCCAGGGCGCTTTACTGGTGCTTCCTGCTGCTGCTCTGTTCCGCCTACCTGCAAGGGGCGCTCGTCAAGGCATGGGACTTTCCGGCCGCGCTGGCCGAGATGCGCCACTTCGGCCTGACGCCGGCGCTGCCGTTCGCGCTCCTCGTCATCGCCGGCGAGCTCGGCGCCTCGCTGCTGATTCTGAGCGGCAGGCTGCGCTGGCTCGGTGCCCTGTACCTGGCGCTGTTCACCCTCGCCGCCAACTGCGTCGCCAACCGCTTCTGGCTGCTGGACGGGATGGTGCGCACGATGTCGGAAAACGGCTTCTTCGAGCACCTGGGCCTGGTGGGCGCCTTCCTGATCGTCGCCTGGACCGATCTGCAGCGAGGGCAGGCCGCACCTGGCGCCTGATCTTTAGGGTAGTGGCAAGCACGCGGCCCGCCAGTACGCTGTCCAGCTTTCCACAACACTGAAAGAGGACAGATGAAGACATTGACCACCGCGGCCGGCGCGCCGGTTGCCGACAACCAGAACGTGCAGACGGCCGGGCCGCGCGGCCCGATGCTGCTGCAGGACGTCTGGTTCCTGGAAAAGCTCGCGCATTTCGACCGCGAAGTGATCCCCGAACGCCGCATGCACGCCAAGGGCGCCGGCGCCTGGGGCAGCTTCACCGTGACGCAAGACATCAGCCGCTATACGAAGGCGCGCCTGTTCGGCGAGGTCGGCAAGACGACGCCGATGTTCGTGCGCTTCTCGACCGTCGCCGGCGAGCGCGGCGCGGCCGATGCCGAGCGCGACATCCGCGGCTTCGCGATGAAGTTCTATACGGAAGAGGGCAACTGGGACCTGGTCGGCAACAATACCCCCGTGTTCTTCATGCGCGACCCGCTCAAGTTCCCGGACCTGAACCATGCGATCAAGCGCGATCCGCGCAGCGGCCTGCGCAGTCCCGAGAGCAACTGGGACTTCTGGACCCTGCTGCCCGAAGCCCTGCACCAGATCACCATCCTGATGAGCGAACGCGGCCTGCCGCGCGGCTACCGCCACATGCACGGCTTCGGCAGCCATACCTACAGCTTCATCAACGCCGCCAACGAGCGCCACTGGGTAAAGTTCACCTTCAGGACGGCCCAGGGCATCGAGAACCTGTCCGACGCCGAAGCCCGGGACCTGATCGGCCGCGACCGCGAAAGCGCGCAGCGCGACCTCTACGAAGCGATCGAGGCGGGCCGGTTCCCGCGCTGGACCATGTATGTCCAGGTCATGCCCGAGCGCGACGCGGCCGCCTACCACATCAATCCCTTCGATCTCACCAAGGTGTGGCCACATGCCGACTATCCTTTGCTCGAAGTGGGCGTCATGGAACTGAACCGCAATCCGGAGAACTTCTTCGCCGAAGTCGAGCAGGCGGCTTTCAATCCGGCGCACATCGTGCCCGGTATCGGCTTCTCGCCCGACCGCATGCTGCAGGGGCGGCTGTTCTCCTACGGCGACGCCCAGCGCTACCGGCTCGGCGTGAACCACCACCAGATCCCGGTCAACGCGCCGCGCTGCCCCTTCCACAGCTACCACCGCGACGGCCAGATGCGTATCGACGGCAACCTGGGCGCCACCACGCCCTATGAGCCGAACAGCCGCGGCGAATGGCGCGAGCAGCCCGACTTGCGCGAGCCGCCGCTGGCGCTCGAAGGCGCGGCCGACCACTGGAACCACCGCAGCGACGACGATTATTATTCGCAGCCCGGCGCGCTGTTCCGGCTGATGACGACCGCTCAGCAGCAGGTCCTGTTCGATAACACGGCGCGCGCGATGCGCGGGGTGTCGGAGGAAGTGAAGGCACGCCATGCGGCACATTGCGCCATGGCCGATCCTGCCTACGGCGCCGGCGTCCGGGCGGCATTCGAGCGTCTGGATAAGTAAGGGAAGAGGAGGGGCCTGCGCCCCTCCCGTGCCGGCTTGCGGCACATCGATGTTGGATCAGCTGCGCAGGAAGGCCAGCAGCTCGGCGTTGAGCTGGTCCTTGTGGGTCGAGGGCAGGCCGTGGCCGGCGCCTTCGTAGACCGACAGGCGGCCCTGCGGCAGCAGCTCGACGGCGCGGCGCGCGGTCGTCGCCAGCGGCACGATCTGGTCGTCGTCGCCGTGGATGACCAGGGTCGGGATCGTCATCTTCCTGAGGTCTTCCGTGAAATCGGTCTCGGAGAACTGCTTGACGCAGGCGTAGGCGCTCTTGATACTGCATTGCAGGCCCTGGATCAGGAAGGACTGGCGCATCCCGTCCGACACCTTGGCGCCGGGGCGGTTGAAGCCGAAGAAGGGCATGGTCAGGTCGAGGAAGAACTGCGCACGGTCGCTGCGCACGCCTTCGCGGATGCCGTCGAAGACCGACATCGGCACGCCGTCCGGATTATTCGGCGAGGTCATCATCTGCGGCGTCACGGCGCCGACCAGCACCGCCTTTGCAACGCGGTTCGTGCCGTGGCGGCCGATGTAGCGCGCCACCTCGCCGCCGCCGGTCGAATGGCCGACCAGGGTTGCACCCGTGATGTCGAGCGCGTCCAGCACGGCGCCCAGGTCGTCGGCGTAGGTGTTCATGTCGTTGCCGTGCCAGGCCTTGCTCGAGCGGCCGTGGCCGCGGCGGTCGTGGGCGATCACGCGGTAGCCGTGTTCGGCCAGAAACAGCATCTGGTCTTCCCAGGCGTCGCCCGACAGCGGCCAGCCGTGGCTGAAGACGACCGGCGTGCCGTGGCCCCAGTCGGTGAAGTGGATGACGGTGCCGTCGTGCGTGGTGACGGAGTCGATGGTGCGGGTATGGGTCATGCTGCGATCCTTTCAGGAGTGGGCGCCGCGGGCCTGCGGCGCTGCGTCCATTGTGGAGGCGATGACGGTCGCGGCCTAGCTATACGAAGGGATACGCGGCGCTCACAAACTGATGTAGCCGCGCCTGGTCGCCAGCGTGACGGCGTGGGTGCGGTCGCTGGCGCCGAGCTTGACCAGGATGGTGCTCATGTGGGTTTTCACCGTCGGCTCGCTGATGCTGAGCGCCTCGCCGATCACGCGGTTGGAATTGCCGTTGGCGGCCAGGCGCAGGACGTCGAGTTCGCGCGGCGACAGCGCGTCGGCCTGGTAATGGCTGTCGACGTCGTGCTGGGCCAGCGGCGCGATCACGCTGGCGCCCTGGTAGACGTTGCGGACCGCCTGCGCCAGCGTGGCGCTGGACACGTCCTTCAGCAGGTAGGCGGCGGCCCCCGCCTTCAGGGCCGCCACCACGCGCGCGTCGCCGCGGTAGGTCGTCAGGACGACGATGCGCGCATCCGGGTGCAGGGCGCGGATGCCGATGATGGCCTCCAGGCCGTCCTTGACCGGCATCTGCAGGTCGACCAGGGAGACGTCGGGCCGGTGGCGCGCGAAGTCGGCGATCGCCTCGCTGCCGTTGGCGGCGGTGCAGACGATTTCGATTCCGCCCTCGGCCAGCAGGGCGGCGGATATGCCTTCTCGCATCATCGGATGGTCGTCGACGACCATGACGCGGATTGGGGAGCGGACAGGAGTATGCATGAGTGTGCGGTCGGATTTCGGCAATGATACCCGCTATCGCGCCGGCCCCTGCGATGCGCCATCCGGCAGGCGCGCCCGGAAGCAGGCGCCGCCGTCCGGGCCGGGCTCGAAGCGCAGGTCGCCGCCGTGGGCGCCGAGGATCGACAGGCAGAGCGAGAGTCCCATTCCCGATACCTTGCCGGCCTTGCGCGGCTTGGTGCTGAAGCGGCAGGCGAACACGCGATCGCGGTCGGCCGGCGCGATACCCGGGCCGTTGTCGCTGACCGTCAGTTCGACAGCGCCGTCCGCGCCGCGCCGGGTCTCGATGCGGATCCAGGGCGTCTCAGTTCGATGGCCGGCGTGCGCCTCGATCGCATTCACCACCAGGTTGGTCAGGACCTGCTGCAGCTGGACCCGGTTCGCCGCGGTCGTGCAGCCGTGCAGGCCTAGTGCCAGTTCGAGCGCGGTGCCGTGTCTGTGCAGCCGGGGTTCTAGCGGCTGCACGGCTTCCCGTACCAGCGCGTCCAGGTCGACCGCGGCCGTCTCGATCGGCAGGTTCGCGGCCGCGCGCTGCAGGCCGCGCACGATCTCGCCGGCCTGGCGGCCCGCGGCGCCGATCTGGGCGAGCGAGTCCAGCGCCCGTCCGAGATCGGGCGTGGCGCGCTGCAGCCACTTGCCGGCCGCCGTCGCATGGAGGGCGATCGCCGCCAGCGGCTGGTTAAGTTCGTGGGCGATGGCCAGGTCGAAGCGGGCGGCGCCCTCGGTACAGCCCCAGGCAAGCTGCATGGCCTGTAGGCGGCCGAGCGCGCCCCAGCAGCGGTAATGTTCCAGGCACTGCTGGCGGTAGTGCAGCGCCGCGGCATGCAGGCCGGCCTCCTGTGCCTGCAGGACCGCCTGTTCCCAGGCCAGCGTGGCAAGCCAGTGCAGGCCCAGGCGCGCCGCATCGGCAGCGGCGCATTCGAAGCCGGTGAGCGCGGCCATGGCCTCGCCGCGCCTGCGTGCACAGGCGGCCAGCGCGAGGGCGTGCATGGCGCCGCCGGTCGCCTGGCAGCGCGCGTCCAGGTCGCGCAGGCTGGCGCAGTGCGCCGCCAGCTGCGCGGACGGGGCGGCCGGCGCCCAGCGGGCCAGCGCGAGCGTGGCGAACAGGTGGAACAGCATCAGGTCGCCGGCCGAGGCCAGCGCGTCCGGGCTGGGCGCGGCTCCCAGTGCGCGCAGTGCGGCGTCCGGCGCGTCGGCGTACCACGCGGCCCCGAGACAGGTCACCCAATAGCCGAAGCGCTCATTCGGACCCGCTTCCGTGGCAGCGCACAGCAGGCGCAGATCGGCTGCGCCGCCGGGTTGCAGCAGGCCGCGTATGAGGCGCAAACGGGTGTCGAGTTCGCGTGCATAGGCCGCACCGCCGGCGGCGCGGGCCTCCTGGCGCGCCCGTTCCAGATGGCGCATCAGTTCGGGGACCGATCGGCCGGCCACGAAAGCGATGCCGCCGGCGTAGGGAACGGCGGCCGGGGGCGGCCGGGAGCCGGTGCGGGCAGGGGCCTCGCGTGGAACGCCAGGCGGCGGGCGCTGGGGCAGGCGGCGCGCGAGGGCGCCGGACGGGTGGACCAGGGTCATGGAGAGTACCTTCTTCAATGCGAACGTGGTGCCGCGCACTCCTATCCGGCGCGGCGCTCGATCCCATTATCGGAGCGACTCTCCCTTATCCATTCATACGATAGTCGTACTGAGGATCAAAACGCGTGTCAGAACGCGAAGCAGCTGCAGCCGAACGCGCCCCAGAAGCCCTGGTGGTCGGAGACGGGCATGTTCGAGCGGCGCGCGCGGTCGTGGCCGTGGCCATGGACGCCGCACGGACCCTGGCACTGGTGCGCCAGCGCCGGCTGCGGCGCCGCGGCCCGGTAATGACCGCTCACCTTGTTCACCGGCGACCACTCGGGCAGCACGGGAATCGGCGGCGGAGCGATCGACGCAAACTCCGCCTGGCCATAGACGATCCTGCCGCCGACGACCGTCAGCACCGACTCGATGGCCTTGATCTCTTCTTCCGGCACGCGGAAGAAGTCGCCCGACAGTACGGCGAGATCGGCCAGCATGCCGGCGCGAATGCGGCCCTTCTTGTTTTGCTCGCTCGAGAACCAGGCGCTGCCGCTGGTCCAGAGTTCCAGTGCGGTCTGGCGCGGCAGCCGCTGGCCCGCGTCGTACAGGCGCAGGCCGCCCACCGTGCGGCCCGAGACCAGCCAGTACAGGGCCGTCCACGGGTTGTAGCTGGCGACCCGGGTGGCGTCGGTGCCGCCGCCGACCGGCACGCCCATTTCCAGCATGCGCGCCACCGGCGGCGTGGCCTTGGCCGCTTCCGCGCCGTAGCGCTCGACGAAGAATTCGCCCTGGAAGGCCATCCGGTGCTGGATCGCGATCCCGCCCCCGAGCGCGCGCACGCGTTCGATGTTGCGCGGGCTGATGGTTTCCGCATGGTCGAAGAACCAGGACAGGCCGTCGAAGGGAATCTCGCGGTTCACCAGTTCGAACACGTCGAGCATGCGCGAGATCGATTCGTCGTAGGTCGCATGCAGGCGGAACGGCCAGCGATTCTGCACCAGGTGGCGCACGACCTTCTCCAGTTCGCCCTCCATGCCTGGCGCCAGGTCCGGGCGCGGCTGCAGGAAGTCCTCGAAGTCGGCCGCCGAGAACACCAGCATCTCGCCGGCGCCGTTATGGCGGTAGAAATCGCTGCCGTCGCCCGGCTTGACCATCTCCGTCCATTGTTCGAAGTCGGCCAGTTCGCGGCCCTTGTTCTGGGTGAACAGGTTGTAGGCGATGCGGATCGTCAGCTGGTCCTGGCGCGCCAGTTCGTCGACGACGGCGTAGTCCTCGGGATAGTTCTGGAAGCCGCCGCCGGCGTCGATCGCGCTGGTCACGCCCAGGCGGTTCAGTTCGCGCATGAACTGGCGCGTCGAGTTCACCTGCAGGTCGTGCGGCAGGGTCGGGCCCTTGGCCAGGGTCGCGTACAGGATCATGGCGTTGGGCCGGGCGATCAGCATGCCGGTCGGATTGCCGTCGGCGTCGCGTACGATTTCGCCGCCCGGCGGATTCGGCGTGTTGCGGTCGTAGCCGACCGCGCGCAGGGCCGCGCGGTTGAGCAGGGCGCGGTCGTACAGGTGCAGCACGAAGACCGGCGTGTCGGGCGCGGCGCAGTTGATTTCCTCGATGGTCGGCATGCGCTTCTCGGCGAACTGGAATTCGTTCCAGCCGCCGACCACGCGCACCCACTGCGGGTTCGGCGTGCGCTGCGCCTGTTCGCGCAGCATGCGCAGGGCGTCGGCCACCGAGGGCACGCCTTCCCAGCGCAGCTCGAGGTTGTAATTCAGGCCGCCGCGGATCAGGTGCAGGTGCGAGTCGTTCAGGCCGGGGATGACGGTGCGTCCGTTCAGGTCGATCACCTGGCTGCCGGGCGCGCGGTGGCGCATGACGTCGTCGCTGTCGCCGACGGCGAGGAATTTGCCGTCCTGGATGGCGACGGCGCTGGCCTGGGGATTTTCGCGGTCGACCGTGTGGAAGCAGCCGTTGAAGAGGATCAGGGGAGGCGGCTTCTGTGGCGCCGAGGCGGGTGCTGGTGCTTGCATGCTTGCTCCTTGCGGGTTCAGTAGGAATGCAGCAGGCCGCGTTGCTGGGCGACGCAGGCTGCTTCGGTACGTGACGAGACGTTCAGTTTCGACAGGATGTTGTTGATGTGGTACTTGACGGTGCCGACGCCGATGCCGGCATCGCGCGCAATCAGCTTGTTGCTCTTGCCGGCGCAGACGTGCGCCAGGATGTCGAGTTCGCGCCGCGACAGTGCGCCGGCATCGATGCGCGCGGCCAGCTTGTGCGCCAGCCGGGCCGGCAGGTAGCGCCCGTGGCGCACGACCTGGCGCAGGCAGAGCGCGATCTCGTCGAAGGACGACTGCTTGAGCAGGTAGCCCGCCGCGCCCGCCGCGAGGCCGCGGTGGACGTCCTCGTCGCCCTCGAAGGTGGTGAGGATCACGATCTTTGCGTCGGGGTCCTGCCCGCGCACGCGGGCGATCGCCTCCAGGCCGCTGCCCGGCATGTTGAGGTCGACCAGCAGCACGTCCGGGCGCAGCCGTTCGTAGAGGCCGACGGCGCCATCGGCGTCGGCCGCCTGGCCGAGCAGGACCAGGTCCGGCTCGGATTCGATCAGGGTGGCGATGCCGGCAAGGATCAGGGGATGGTCGTCGGCGATGACGACCGAAATCGTGGGCGTGTCCAAGGTGGGCTCCTGCGGGGGCAACTGGGATGGGCGCCGGCGCATGTTGGGCCGGCCGTGCCATTCTCGGCGCCGGCCGGCCCGGGGTCTAGCTATACCAAAGGATAGGCGCGGCCGGCTCAGACCTGGATGAAGGCCAGCAGGTCCTGGTTCAGGCGCTGCTTGTGGGTGGTCGGCAGGCCGTGCGGCGCGCCTTCGTAGACCAGCAGGCTGGCGTTCTTCACGAGTTTCGCCGCGGCGCGTGCCGAGGCGTCGATCGGGACGATCTGGTCGTCGTCGCCGTGCACGATCAGGGTCGGCACGTCGATCTTTTTGAGGTCGGCCGTGAAGTCGGTCTCCGAAAACTGCTTGATGCAGTCGTAGGCGTTCTTGATCCCGCACTGCATGCCCTGCGCGCGGAAGGTGTCGCGTACGCCTTCCGATAGCTTGGCGCCGGGACGGTTGTAGCCGTAGAAGGGCAGCGTCAGGTCCATGAAGAACTGCGCGCGGTCTCCCAGCACGCCCTTGCGGATGCCGTCGAACACCTCCATCGGCAAGCCGTTCGGGTTGCCCGGGGATTTGAGCATCTGCGGCGGCACCGCGCCCACCAGCACGGCTTTCGCGACGCGTGCGCTGCCGTGGCGCGCCAGGTAGCGGGTGACTTCGCCGCCGCCCGTCGAGTGGCCGACCAGCACCGCCTTCTTCAGGCCAAGGTGCCTGATCAGGGCCGCCAGGTCGTCGGCATAGGTATCCATGTCGTTGCCGCTCCAGGGCTGGCTCGAGAGCCCGTGGCCGCGGCGGTCGTGGGCGATGACGCGGTAGCCGTGCGAGGCCAGGAAGAACATCTGGTCTTCCCAGGCGTCGCCCTGCAGGGGCCAGCCATGGCTGAACACGACCGGCTGGCCGCTGCCCCAGTCCTTGTAATGAATGACCGTGCCGTCGGCCACGGTGAGGAAGTTGCCGGCCCGGCCGCCGGGCTGGACGGGTGCGGAAGGGCGGGCGCCGGTTGCGGCGGCTGCGCTGCCGGCGGCGGCGAGGCCGGCACCGGCGGCGGAGGCGACGGCGCCGGTCAACAGCGAGCGGCGGGAGAGCGATTGTTCTTGCATGGATGTCCTTTCAGGATGTGGGTCCTGCGCTTCGATGGCAGGGTGCGGCCAGTCTAGGCAGGGAGCACCGCCACGGCCCCCGTCAAAAGACCGGGTCGCTCCCGAACTGGCCGAATGGGAGGGGCGGCGCCGGCCGGCCCGTCCTAGCATGGCGGCACGCACGGTGGACTGGGGCTGCACCCGCCCCAGCATCGTGCAGCGACAGGAGAAACGCATGAATGAAAAACGCAGCCAGGCGCAGGGAACGGCGCTCGGTTTCCTGGCCGGCTATGTCGATACGCTCGGTTTCCTGGCCCTGTTCGGCCTGTTCACGGCCCATGTCACCGGCAACTTCATCCTGATCGGCGCGGCGCTGGCGGATTCCTCACGCAACTCGATCCTGCTGAAGTGGCTCGCCTTCCCGGCCTTTATCGCCGGCGTGGCGCTGGCCCGGATCCTGGTGGTGCTGGTGGAACGGCGCCATGGCCCGGCCTTGCGTCCGGCCCTGCTGCTGGAGCTGGTGCTGCTGCTCGGCTTCATGGGCTTCGGCATCGCGGCGACGCCGGTCGGTACGGAGGCGGGGCCGCTGGCGATGGCGGCCGGCCTGCTGGGCGCAGCCGGCATGGGCGCCCACAGCGCCACCAGCCGCCTGCTGCTGGGCCACCTGGTGCCAACCTCCATGATGACGGGGAACGTGACGCAGATCGTGATCGACATCGTCGACCTGCTGCGCGGCGCCGACGACCCTGGCCTGAAAACCCGCTTCGCCAAGTTCCTGTGGCCGCTGCTGGCCTTCGCCGCCGGCTGCGTGGCCGCCGCATTCGCATTCCACTGGTTCGGCTTTGCCGCGCTGGTGCTCCCTGCGCTGATCCTGGTTGGATTGCTGGTGTCGGAAAAACCGGCAGCCGCAAGCCAGCCGGCGGCGCAGGCCAAAGCTTCGTAGCCGGCCCTATCCCTTCGTAGCCGGCCCTATCCCTTCGGATACTGTCGGAAGAAGTCCCGGCTCGCTACGATCGTTTTCATCTTACCCAACCACCCACAAACAAAGAGGCAGCCAATGCGCAATCCAAAACTCGAAGTCCTGACCCCCGACAACTGCCAGCTGATCTTCATCGACCAGCAGCCGCAAATGGCCTTCGGCGTGCAGTCGATCGACCGCCAGGTCCTGAAGAACAATACCGTCGGCCTGGCCAAGGCGGCGAAGGTCTTCAATATCCCGACCACCATCACCACCGTGGAAACCGAGAGCTTCTCGGGCCACACCTACCCGGAACTGCTGGACGTCTTCCCCGGCAAGGACATCCTGGAGCGCAGCTCGATGAATTCCTGGGACGACCAGAAGGTGCGCGACGCCCTGGCCGCCAATGGCCGCAAGAAGGTCATCGTGTCGGGCCTGTGGACCGAAGTCTGCAACACCACCTTCGCCCTGTGCGCGATGCTCGAAGGCGAGTACGAGATCTACATGGTGGCCGACGCCTCGGGCGGCACCTCGAAGGATGCGCATGATTTCGCCATGCAGCGCATGATCCAGGCCGGCGCCGTGCCGGTGACCTGGCAGCAGGTGCTGCTCGAGTGGCAGCGTGACTGGGCCCATCGCGATACGTATAATGAAGTGATGGCAATCGTCCGCGAGCACTCCGGTGCCTACGGCATGGGCGTCGACTACGCGTACACGATGGTGCACAAGGCACCGCAGCGCATCAGCGGCAGCCATGAGACGCTCGCACCGGTAGCGGCGAAGTAATCGAGACAGAGTGTCCGGTCCGGGCGCACGGCGCCTGGCCGGACCAGCGGAGATGCCATGAAAGTTTATATCGTGTCGCTGGCCGCCGGCGTGCTGGTCGGCCTGATTTACGCCCTGATGCAGGTGCGTTCGCCGGCGCCGCCGGCGATTGCGCTGGTCGGGCTGCTGGGTATGCTGATCGGCGAACAGGCCGGCCCGGTCATCCGCAAGCTGGTGACGCGCGAGCCGATTACCGTCGGCTGGCTGCGGACCGAGTGCGTGGCCCGCATCACCGGCGTCGAGGCAAGGCCGGCGCCCCTGGCGAAGCAGGACGACCGGGCCGCCTAGCAAGGAGCAGAGGAGCGAGCAAGGATGAACGTGCAACAGGAAGGCGGGCGGCAGGCGGGCAGGACGATGGCGCCCGTCGTCTTCGTGCTCGACGACGACGACGGCGTGCGCGCCTCGGTGCTGAACCTGCTGCAGGCAGAAGGCATCGAAGCGCGCGGTTTCTCGACCGGCCTCGATTTCGTCGCCCAGGCCCGTCTCGACGCCCCGTCCTGCCTGGTCTGCGACATCCATATGCCCGAGATCGGCGGGCTCGACGTGGCGGCCGAGCTGGCGCGCCTCGGCAACGAACTTCCCATCATTTTCATGACGGGCTTCGGCTCGATCCCGCTCTCGGTACGCGCCATGAAGGCCGGCGCCGTCGAGTTCCTGACCAAGCCGGTGGCCCCGGAAGCGCTGCTCCAGGCCGTGCGCGACGCACTGGCCCTCGACGCGGCCGGCCTGGCCGCGCGCCGCGAGCTGGCCGAACTGCGGCGGCGCCACGCCAGCCTGACTCCACGCGAGCACGAAACCCTGCGCCTGGTGATCGGCGGCCTGCTGAACAAGCAGATCGCCGACGAACTCGGCGTCAGCGAAATCATGGCCAAGACCCACAAGCGCAAGGTCATGGAAAAAATGGCGGCGCGCTCGCTGCCCGACCTGGTGCGCGACGCCGAGCGGCTGCAAGTCTCAAAGACTCGCAGCCGGTAACGAGCTTTCAGAAGGCGTGGCGCATGCCCAGCGCGGCGCCGGAAGCCGTCGCACCCATTCCCCCATCGAGTCCATTGATCGCAAAATCGGCGACGCCGCGGCGGTCGTTGCGCAGCCGCGTGTAGAAGGCGAACAGGCTGCTGCGCTTCGACAACGCATAGTCGTAACCGAGTGTCGCATGGAAGGCGCCCGTATCGCTGCCGGCCGTGACGAAGCCGACGCGCTGCGCGCCGGCCCCCTTGCCGTCACCCGCCCGTGCCAGCGCGAAGCGTAGACCATGGCGACCGAACTGGCGCGTCAGCGCCAGGAACCAGGCACTGCGTTCCAGTACGCCGCCGGCCGTCTCGTAGTGCAGGCGCTCGACCGCGCCGGCCAGCTTCACCGCGCCGAAGTCGTACGTTGCCGCCAGCTTGAGCGCGTGGTCGTCCAGTCCGGGACCGCGGTAGGCGTGGTGGCGCTCGTAGGCGAGAGCGGCGTAGAGGGCGCCTTGCTCGAGCAGCAGGGCGCCGGAATCCAGCGCCGGCCGGGCGCCGCTGGCCGGGAACTCTTCGCTCAGGCCACGGGCCAGCCGCAGAGACAAGCCGCGCCAGGAAGGGCTCCAGTAGTGCAGGCTGTTGCGCTGGCGGCGGTCGAATGAGCTGGTGTCGCTGGCATTGTCGGCGCTGGCCGCCGAACCGTTGCCCATGATGCTCATGTAGCCGGCCGTGGTCGGGTAGAAGGGATCGAGGCCGGCGCTGGCGCTGTTGTAGGGCGTGGTCCAGTTCCCGGCGAATAGCGTGCCCCAGCGTCCGGCGAGTCCGACGCGGGTATCGCGCGCCGCGACCGCACCGGCGCCCGTGTCGGGCGAGAGCGTTCCTTCGACCTGGAACAGCGCGCGCAGGCCGCCGCCCAGGTCTTCGCCGCCGCGCACGCCGAACACCGAGCGGTAGTTCGACAACCGCGCCGACGAGGTGCCGCCGTGCACGCCCATCTGTTCGATGCCGAGGTTCAGGCGCCCATACAGTTGCGGCGGTTCGGCCTGGGCCAGGCCGTGGCTGGCCAGCAGGCCAAGCAGGGATGTACGAATGAGGGAGGCTTGCATGGAGCTCGTCTGGAGTGAGGAAAGGCCGATCCTAGCAATCGGACCGCTTGCCGACCCCCACCCTTTGGCAAGGCGAGGCTGTCCCATGGACCATCGAAGAATTCGATGATGGACGGCCCAATTACTCGTTTTTCTTTCGCCGATGCGAAAGCCATAATGATTTCCATGGAAGCCAACGACAGCGTGCTGGACGAAAGCACCGCTCTTCGCAGGTTCGAATCGTTCGAACGGCCTCTGCCCAATTTCACACCTGAAGGAGAAGCAAGATGGAAAACAGCAAACTCTACCCAATCGGCCGCGCGCTCGCCGGCGTCCTCTTCGTCGTCTCCGGCATCGGCAAGGTGCTCGGCTTTGCCGGCGTGGCCGCCTGGATGAATGGCGCCGGCATTCCGGCTGCCGGCCTGCTGCTGGTGCTGACCATCCTGCTCGAAGTCGGCGGCGGCCTGGCCCTGGTCACTGGCTTCCAGGCGCGCCTGGCCGCTGCGGCGCTGGCCTTGTTCCTGGTGCCGGTCACGCTGATCTTCCACGGCTTCTGGAGCGCCGATGCGGCCGAATTCCAGAACCAGCTCAACCACTTCCTGAAAAACCTGGCGATCCTGGGCGGCATGCTGGCCATCTTCGCCGCGGAAGGCGCGCGCCAGGCCGCCAGCCGGCAGGGCGCACGCGGTCTGCGCGCCCAGGCCGCCTGATCGAGCGCCGGAACGAGGAGAACATCATGGAAGTGAGAACCCACCGCGGCGCCGGGCCGCTGCAGCAAGTGATCCAGATCGGACCGCACACGCTCCTGACGGATGCGTCGGTCGAGGCAGGCGGGGAAGGAAGCGGTCCGCTGCCGCACGACCTGCTGGCGGCGGCCCTGGCGGCCTGCACCACCCTGACCGTGAACCTGTATGCGCGCCGCAAGGGCTGGCCGCTGGAGGAAGTGCGGGTGGCGGTCAGCCACGGCCAGGAAGGGCAAGCCTATGCCTTCCACCGCCGCATCGAGTATGTCGGCGCACTCGGCGCCGCCGAGAAGGAACGCCTGACCGCGATCGCCAACCAGTGCCCCGTGCACAAGACCCTGTCCGGCCAGATCGCCATCACCACCGAAGCCGTCTGACCGGCGCCGATCCGTCCCCGGCCATAAGGCAGGGGACGGATCGGATGCCAGCCGCTATCGTCCACCAGGCTGCACAGCCTCGCAAACAACGAAAGACCACGACCATGATCACCCGCACCCCCATGCAGCGCAGCGCGCTCCTGTCGACGGCCCTTGCCGCCAGCCTGTTTGCCGCACAGGGACAGGCACTGGCCCAGGCCGACCTGATCCTCACCAACGGCAAGATCGCCACCATGGCCCGCGAGGGCGAGTTCGTCCAGGCCGTCGCCGTCAAGGACGGCAAGGTGCTGGCGACCGGCAGCAACGCAAACATCCTCAAGCTCAAGACGGCGTCCACCCAGCTGATCGACGCCGGCGGGCGCACCGTGATCCCGGGCCTGAACGACTCGCACCTGCATGTGATCCGCGAAGGCCTGAACTACAACATGGAGCTGCGCTGGGACGGCGTCACCTCGCTCAAGCGCGCGCTGGAGATGCTCAAGGAGCAGGCCGCGCGCACGCCGGAAGGCGAGTGGGTCAAGGTGGTCGGCGGCTGGAACGAGTACCAGTTCGAGGAAAAGCGCCTGCCGACCCTGGAAGAGATCAATGCCGCCGTATCCGACCGGCCGGTCTTCATCCTCTACCTGTACGGCTTGGGCTTCCTGAACCAGAAGGGCGCCCAGGCCCTGGGTTACACCAAGGAGACGAAGTTCAAGGACGGCGAGGTCGAGCTCGACATGGCAGGCCGACCGACGGGCAAGCTGATCGCGAAGCCGAACGCGCTGATCCTGTATTCGACGCTGGCGAAGACGAATAAACTGAGCCGCGACGACCAGCTCAATTCGACCCTGCACTACTACCGGGAACTGAACCGCCTCGGCGTGACCAGCGCCATCGACGCGGGCGGCGGCTTCCAGAACTACCCGGACGACTACGGCGTGACGCTGGAACTGGCGCGCGGCGGCAAGCTGACCGTGCGCACCTCCTACTATCTGTTCGCCCAGCGCGCCGGCAAGGAACTCGAAGACTTCCAGCGCTGGACGACCATGACCCATCCGAAGAAGAACGACCACATGTTCTACCCGAACGGCTTTTCGGCCGAGGGCGGCGGCGAGAACCTGGTCGCGAGCGCCGCCGACTTCGAGAACTTCCTTGAGCCGCGTCCGGAGCTGCCGGAATCGATGGAGGGCGAACTCGAAGGCGTGGTGAGCCTGCTGGTCAAGAAGCGCTGGCCCTTCCGCCTGCACGCGACCTACGGCGAAAGCATCGACCGCGACCTGGCCGCGATCGAGAAGGTCAACGCGAAGACGCCCCTGAACGGCCTGCGCTTCATCGTCGACCATGCCGAGACCATCACCGACGGCCAGCTGGCGCGCATCAGGAAGCTGGGCGGCGGCGTGGCGGTACAGGACCGCATGCACTTCCAGGGCGAGGCGTATTGGAAGCGCTATGGCGAGCAGGTGCGCCAGATGCCGCCGATCCGCAAGATGCTCGAGATGGGTGTGCCCGTCGGCCTGGGCACCGACGGCACCCGCGTGTCGAGCTACAACCCCTGGCCGTCGATCTACTGGGCCGCCACCGGCAAGACCGCCGGCGGCATGCGGATCTGGCAGGACCAGGATGTGCTCAGCCGCTACCAGGCGCTGCGCCTGATGACGACGGGTTCGGCCTGGATGAGCGGCGAGGAAAAGCTGAAGGGGACCATCAAGCGCGGCCAGTACGCCGACTTCGTCGTGCTGCCGCAGGATTACTTCAGCATCGACGCCGAGAAGATCAAGCGCCTGGAGAGCGTGCTCACCGTCGTCAACGGCAAGGTGGTCTACGGCGCCGGGCCATATGCGCCGCTGGCGCCGCAGCTGCCGCCGGTGTCCCCGGGCTGGAGTCCGGTCGCGGCGTACGGCGGCTACCAGAACCGCTGAGCGCTGCATGGGCATAGTCATGGGCATGGGCAAAGCCAGGCTGGAAGCCTTCAGCGACGGCGTGATCGCCATCGTCATCACCATCCTCGTGCTGGAACTGGAGGTGCCGCATGGCGCGACGCTGGCCGTCCTCGAGCCGATGCTGCCGGTCCTCCTGGGGCATACGCTCAGCTTCGTCTACGTCGGCATCTACTGGAACAATCATCACCACCTGTTCCAGGCGGTGCGCGGCGTCGACGGCCGTATCCTCTGGCTGAACCTGCACCTGCTGTTCTGGCTGTCGCTGCTGCCTTTCGTGACGGCCTGGATGGGCCACGCCGGGGTGGAGACGGTGCCGGTCGCCGCCTACGGCGCGGTGCTGTTCATGTGCGCGGTCGGCTATGCGATGCTCGAACACGGCCTGCTGCGCCTGGACCGTGCGAATGCCACGCTGGCGCGGGCCATCGGCGCCGACCGCAAGGGCTGGCTCTCATTGGCGGCGTACGCCTGCGGGATTGCGCTGGGACTGGTGCACGCCTGGCTCGGCCTGGCGATCTATGTCGGCGTTGCCATTGCATGGTTCATACCGGACCGGCGCATCGAGGGCAGGCTGGCGCTGGAAGAGGGCGATGCGGGCGAGGAAGCGCAGGCGTCGCGCTAAGGACGCGCGGCTGGCCGGGTCGCTTACAATCGAGTCAAGCACACTGACAGGCCGACTATGCAAAGAATCGATTTCGACACACTGGTAGGTCTGGCCGAGGCGTCCGCCGCGGTCACGCTTCCCTGCAGCTGCACGGCCGTATCGCTCGCGGCCTGGCGGGCGGTGCCGCTCACGCTGAAGCCGGAGCGCCTCGAACAGGTCGGCTTCCTGTTCGACGATCCCTACGACGAGCCGACCTTCGCCGAATACCATCCGGCCGGGACGCGCTACGAGAGCGACACCGCGCCGATCGCGCCCCGTTTCTACCCCTACAACCGTTGCGCCGTCGTGCGCTGTCTCGACTGTCAGCGGCACTATCTCCGTTATAACGAGGCCGGCGGCTACTTCACGGAAATCCGGATCCGGGCCTTGCAGCCCGAGCTGATCGTCGACGCGCCGCCCGGCCCTGACAGGGGCTGAAATGCGCGCACGGAGCGGGCTATCCGTATTTACTAGCACACTCCAGAATAGATGAGCAATTGACTTTCATATCATTTTGGAATATAATTGCTGCCTCTATATACGAAATACCCTCAGTAAACTCTCTGCTGCACGATGTTTCCACGCGCTGCGCATGAAGCATTTTTCCCGGGCTCCAAGCCCGCGCGCTTAAAAGTCCTGAAACCCAGCCTCTTTTAACGCGCCCACGACACCCGGCAGCGGCACGCGCCGCACCGGACACGTCTCTCACCCCTTGCCGTCGCCCGCGTGCGTTCGTACGCCCTGGCATTGCCGACGGCGCGGGGTTCGTCGATTCCCTTCGAAGGCCGCTGGCCTCAGGGTGTCGTTCCATTCGCCAAACGAAGGAGAACCACGAAGTGGCAAAACAAATCATCATCGACCATGTCTTCAAAGTATACGGCGAGCAGCCTGAAGCGGCGCTTAAGCTGGTCCACGAGGGCGCCAGCAAGCAGGAGATCCTGGCCAGGACCGAATGCACGATCGGCGTGTTCGACGCCAGCTTCACCATCGAAGCAGGCGAAATCTTCGTCATCATGGGCCTGTCCGGCTCGGGCAAGTCGACCCTGGTGCGCATGCTCAACCGCCTGGTCGAGCCGACCGCCGGCCGCATCCTGGTCGACGGCGAGGACATCAATACGCTGCCGGACGCGCAGCTGCGCGCCTTGCGCCGCAAGGACATCAGCATGGTGTTCCAGTCCTTCGCGCTGCTGCCGCACCTGACCGTACTCGACAACACCGCCTTCGGCATGGAGCTGGCCGGCATCCCCAGGGCCGAGCGCCACGCGCTGGCCTCGCAAGCGCTGGAGCAGGTCGGCCTGGCGGGCTATGGCGCCAGCTATCCGGACGAGCTGTCCGGCGGCATGCAGCAGCGCGTGGGCCTGGCCCGCGCGCTGGCCTGCGATCCCTCGATCCTGCTGATGGACGAGGCCTTTTCGGCCCTCGATCCGATCATGCGCACCGAGATGCAATCGGAGCTGCTGCGCCTGCAGCAGATCAAGCGCCGCACCATCGTCTTCATTTCGCACGACCTCGACGAAGCCATGCGCATCGGCGACCGCGTCGCGATCATGAAGGACGGGCACGTCAAGCAGGTGGGCACGCCGGAAGAAATCCTGCGCAAGCCCGCCGACGACTACGTGCGCAATTTCGTGCGCGGCGTCGATGCGGCGGCCGTCTTCAAGGCCGGCGACATCGCCCGCAAGAGCCAGATCGTGGTGTCGGAATCGCCCGCCCGTGGTTCGCGCGCGGCGCTCTCGATGCTGGAAGAAGAGGACCGGGCTTATGCCTATGTCGTCAATCCCGAGCGACAGTATCTCGGCCTGGTGTCGGTCGATTCGCTGCGCAGCGCCCTCGACGGCCATGTCGGTCCGCTGGGCCTGGCGCATGCCTACCTGCCGGACGTGCAGACCATCGACGCCGACGAACCCGTCGCCGGCCTGTTCGGCCAGGTGGCGCAGCTGCCGTATGCGGTGCCGGTGGTGGCGGGCGACGGGCGCTTTCGCGGGGCCATCAGCAAGACGACCTTGTTGAAATTCCTCGACCGCGATACGCCCGCCATTCCAGAACAACAAGCACAGAAAGGACAAGCATGAATTCCAGCGCCACCACTACCGTAGAAGCCGCGGCCGATGTCAACCCATGGCTGCCGACCCCGCCGGGCGATACGTCCTGGCTCGATGCGGCAGGGCCGGCCGCCGCGTCGGCGCAGGACGCGGGCTTTCAGCTCGGGCAGCTGTTCGACGGCTCGCTGCCGCTGGAATCCTGGATCAACGAGGGCCTGGGCTGGGTCGTCGCTCACTGCCGTCCCTTCTTCCAGGCCGTGCGCGCGCCGATCGACGCGACCCTGAGCGGCGCCGGCCACGTGCTGCTGGCCGCGCCCTCGTCGGTCGTGATCGCCATCATCGGCCTGCTGGCCTGGCAGTTCACCAGCCGCACGCTGGCCGCCGGCACGGTGCTGGCGCTGCTGGCGCTGTCGATGCTGGGCGTCTGGCCGGAGGCGATGATCACGCTGTCGCTGGTACTGACCTCCCTGGCCTTTTGCCTGGCGATCGGCCTGCCGCTGGGGATACTGCTGGCCAGCAGCGAGCGCGCACAGAACATCCTGCGTCCGCTGCTGGACGCGATGCAAACCACGCCGGCCTTCGTGTACCTGGTGCCGGTGGTGATGTTGTTCGGTATCGGTAATGCGCCCGGCGTGATCGTGACCATTATCTTCGCGCTGCCGCCGCTGGTGCGCCTGACCAATCTCGGCATCCGCCAGGTCCGTCCCGACCTGGTCGAAGCGGCGCGCGCCTATGGCGCCTCGCCCTGGCAACTGCTGAGCCGCGTGCAGCTGCCGCTGGCGATGCCGTCGATCATGGCCGGCATCAACCAGTCGCTGATGCTGTCGCTGTCGATGGTGGTGATCGCCTCGATGATCGCGGTCGGCGGCCTGGGCCAGATGGTGCTGCGCGGGATCGGCCGCCTCGACATGGGCCTGGCCACCGTGGGCGGTCTCGGCATCGTGCTGCTGGCCATCACGCTGGACCGCCTGACGCAGGCCATGGGACAGCCGCGCCGCGGCGTGCGCCACTGGTACCAGACGGGCCCAGCCGGTCTCATCCTGCGCCTGGTGCGCGGCGGAGCGGGACGCGCGGCGTCCGCACCGGCCACGCGCGCCGGCGCCCACTAAAAAATGAAAAAGGAAACTGATGAATCAAACTGAAAATTTTAAATCTACCTCTCGCACCAAGCGCCGTTTTCAATGGCTGTCGGCCATGGCGCTGGCCGTACTCACCCTGAGCACCAGCCTCGCGATGGCGCAAACGCCCGATGCCGGGCTGCCCGGCAAGGGCATCAAGGTGCAGGCGCTGCAAAGCTCGGTCGCGGAAGAAACCTTCCAGACCATGCTGGTCGATGCTGCCCTGGAAAAGCTGGGCTACGCGCCGCAGCCGATCAAGGAAGTCGACTATCCGGCCGCGCACATTGCGATTGCCAACGGCGACGCGACCTTCCTCGCGGTGCACTGGGACCCGCTGCACCAGGACTACTACGACAATGCGGGCGGCGACGCCAAGCTGCTGCGCACCGGCCAGTACGCAGGTCCCGCCGCGCAGGGCTACCTGATCGACAAGGCGACGGCCGAGAAGTACAGGATTACCAACATCGGCCAACTGGCCGACCCGGCCATCGCCAGGCTGTTCGACCAGGACGGCGACGGCAAGGCCGACCTGACCGGCTGCAATCCGGGCTGGGGCTGCGAGGCGATGATCGAGCACCACCTGGACGCGTACAAGCTGCGCTCAACGGTGAAGCATGTGCAGGGCAGCTATGCCGCGCTGATCGCCGACACCATCGGCCGCAACAAGCGCGGCAAGCCGATCCTGTACTACACCTGGACGCCCTACTGGGTGAGCGGGGTACTGGTGCCGGGCAAGGACGTGGTCTGGCTGCAGGTGCCGTTCTCCGCCAATCCGCAGAAGGCCAATACCCGTCTCGCCGACGGCAGCGACTACGGATTTTCCGTCAACACGACGCGGATCGTCGTGAACCGCGCCTGGGCCGAGAAAAATCCGGCGGCCGTCAAGCTGTTCGAGGTGATGCGGCTGCCGATCGCCGACATCAGCGCGCAAAACGAGCGCATGCGCGCCGGCGAAAACACGCAGGCCGATATCGCGCGCCATACGGCGGGGTGGATCAAATTTCACCAGCAGCTGTTCGATGGCTGGATCGCGCAGGCGCGGGCGGCGGCGAAACCCTGAGTGCTAACGCAATCTTGCTGCTAAAGTAAGCTCGCTTGCCGGCTGCCGCGAAAAAAATCGGACTCTGAGGGAATAAACTGGCCGCCGTTTGCGTATACGCCGGTATTCCAACCACAACCAGGAGATTGCCATGGTCCCGATCCGTTCCCTCGCAAGCGCAGCCGCCGCCGTATTCCTCGTCTCGGCCTGCGCATCGATGTCGAATCCGCCGGTGAAGATGGCGGACGGCGTGCTGGTCAACGACGCCGGCATGACGCTCTACACCTTCGACAAGGACACGGCCGGCAGCGGCAAGAGCGCCTGCAACGGACCGTGCCTCGCCTTGTGGCCGGCGGTGCCGGCGACTGCCGCGTCGTATTCGGCGCCGTACTCGGTGGTCACCCGCGACGACGGCACGAAGCAGCTGGCGCGCAACGGCAAGCCGCTCTACCTGTACGCCCAGGACACCAGTCCCGGCGAACGCAAGGGCGACAAGGTCAAGGACGTCTGGCACGTCGTGACCGACTGACCCTGCCGCCAGCCTGACGCCATGTCCGATCCCGGAGCCGAGATCATCGCCTGCATTCCGCGCCTGCGCCGCTACGCGCGGGCGCTGGTCGGCGACGCGGCAAGCGCGGACGACCTGGTGCAGGACACGGTCGAGCGCGGCTGGTCGCGCATCGCGGAGTGGCGCCGCGACCGCGACATGCGCGCCTGGCTGTTCGGGATCATGCACAACCTGCACGTGGACGACCTGCGTGCGCGGCGCCTGCAGACGACGGCGCTTGACGACGACATGCCCGATGCGGCCTCTTCATCGAACCCAGCGGCCGGACTCGAAGTGCGCGACATGCAGGCGGCCCTGAACCTGCTGCCGGTCGAGCAGCGCGAGATCCTGCTGCTGGTCGGCCTGGAGGGCATGAGCTACGACCAGGTGGCAGCTGCGCTAGGCATGCCGCTGGGGACAGTGATGTCGCGGCTGTCGCGCGGCCGCGAGAAGCTGCGTACCTTGATGGAGGGAAGGGCGGCGCCCGTGCTGCCCCTACAGGTGGTCAAATGAATTCCTTGCCGATTACCGAAGCCGACCTGCATGCCTATGTCGACGGCGTCTTGCCGCTGGCGCGCCAGGCCGAGATCGAGGCATGGCTGGCGGCCAGGCCGGAAGAAGCCGCGCGCATCGCGGCCTACCGCAGCCAGAACCTGGCGCTGCACCAGCTGTTCGATCCGGTGCTCGACGAGGCGGTGCCGCCGGCCATCCGCCTGCCCGAGCGGCCCGCCTGGTGGAGCGGTGCGGCGAAGCGCGTTGCGGCGGGCGTCCTGATCGCCGTCCTCGGCGGGGTGGCAGGCTGGCTTGCGCGCGGTACGGCGATGCCGGGCGGGGCGGACTCGCCGGGCCAGGTACTGCTCGCGAAGGCGGGGCCGGCGGCAGGGCTGGCGCGCCGGGCCGCCATTGCGCACGTGGTCTACAGCCCGGAGTTGCGCCACCCGGTCGAAGTCGGCGCGGAGCAGGAAGACCACCTCGTCGCCTGGCTCTCCAAGCGGCTCGGCAAGCCGGTGCATCCGCCGCACCTCGGCAAGCTCGGCTACGACCTGATCGGCGGCCGGCTGCTGCCCGGCCAGAGCGGGCCGGTGGCCCAGTTCATGTACCAGGATGGGGCGGGCAAACGCCTGACCCTGTATGTGTCGACCGAACAGGGTGGCGCCGCCGACACGGGATTCCGCTTCGCCCAGGAGGGGAAGGTCGGCGTCTTCTATTGGATCGATGGGGACTTCGGCTATGCCTTGTCGGCCAGTGCCAACCGGGGTGAGCTGGCCGCTGTCGCGACGGCGGTTCATGCGCAGCTAGAGTAAGCCGGGCGGTGTCGGTCCATGCATTCAACGATAGCAGGACCTGCGCGTCGATCTAAAAAAAGTAACTAACCAACGAATTAATTTAAACAGCTAACCTGACTCGACGCTAACAACTTCGGAGATACCAACACAAACCGAGCAAGCATTCAGGAAGGAGGCCGCATCTGGTGAAGCCGCCGTAGAATACGCCCGCTCAATGCGTCTCCGCCAGCCCCGCCAGTTCATTGCGCAGCCACTGGCTGCCCGGCTCCTTGTGGAACTTCGCATGCCAGAACAGGTTCACGTCGAACTCGGGGAAGGGCACCGGATGCGGCAGGTACTTCAGCTTGAACGGCTTCATGCCTTCGCGCACGTAGCGCTCGGGCGCGGTCGCGATCAGGTCGGTGGTCGAGAGGATGTGGCCGAGCGCGACGAAGTGCGGCACGCTCAGGCGCACGTCGCGCTTGACGTTTCGGCGCGCGATGGTGTCGTCGACGATGGCGTGGCCGGTGCCGCCGGCCACCACGACGATGTGCTGCGCCGCCTCGAAGTCGTCCAGCGACATCGATTCCCTGTCCAGCGCATGCCCTTCGCGAAACAGGCACACATAGCGCTGGCGGAACAGCAGGCGTTGGAAAAATCCCCCTTTTAGCTGCGGCAGCAGTCCGAGCGCCAGGTCGACCCGGCCCGCCTCGAGCTCGTCCGCGAGGTTGACGGCGGTGTTCCTGACCGTGCTGATCGTGACCCCCGGCGCCACCTCGCCGAGGCGCCGCATCAGGCGCGGCAGGAAGTGGATTTCGCCGAGGTCGGTCATCGCGACCGTGAACTTGCGGGTGCTGGTGGTCGGATCGAATTCCAGCTGGCGCTCGAGCGTATCGCGGATGCGCGTCAGCGCCTCGGCGATCGGTTCGGCCAGCTGGACCGCGTAGGGCGTCGGCTCCATGCCACGCGCGCTACGCAGGAACAATTCGTCGTTCATCATCTTGCGCAGGCGCGCCAGCGCATTGCTGACCGCCGGCTGGGTCAGGCCTAGCTGCTCGGCCACGACCGACACGCGGCGTTCCCGGTACAGCTCCAGGAAGACCACCAGCAGGTTCAGGTCCACGTCTCTGAGATTAAGCATTCTACATTCACCAAATCTATATCGTCGATTCACGAGATTTTATATTTTTATTTTACTCCGCTTCCTATAATCGACTCCAACAACGAAATCATAAGATTCGGAGACAAGCATGGAGCTGCACATTCCCGCGCTCGGCCGGGTGCTACCCGCCGCACCGGGCGCCAACCTGCTCGCCACACTGCGCGAGCATGGCGTACCCATCTCCTACAGCTGCACCGCCGGCCGCTGCGGCACCTGCCGCTGCAAGCTCATCGAGGGCAAGCTCGGCAGCACCGACGACAAGGAAGTGGGCGGCCAGTACGTGCTCGCCTGCACCAGCGTCCTGCTCGACACCTGCACCATCGAGGTGCCTGAACCCGACGAAGTCATCACCCACCCGGCGCGCATCCTGAAGGCGACCGTCACCGCCGTCGACCAGCTGACCCACGACGTGCGCCGCCTGCGCCTGCGTCCCGCCAAGCCGCTGGCATTCTCGCCCGGCCAGTACGCGACCCTGCAATTCACGCCGGAGCACATCCGTCCCTACTCGATGGCCGGCCTCATGACGGACGAGGAACTCGAATTCCACGTGCGCGTCGTCCCGGACGGGCGGGTCACTGGCTACATCGACCGCCAGCTGAAAGTAGGCGACACGGTGCGCGTCAGCGGCCCGCTCGGTACGTCCTATCTGCGCCGGAAACACGAAGGCCCGATGCTGTGCGTCGCCGGCGGCACGGGGCTGGCGCCGGTGTTGTCCATCGTGCGCGGCGCGATTGACGCCGGCATGCGCAACGACATTCACCTATATTTCGGCGTGCGCGGTCCGCGCGACGTCTACGGCCTCGACACCTTGGCACGGCTGGCGGCAGGGCACCGCAACCTGCACCTGCATGTGGTCGTCGCAGACGGCGCGGCCGCAGACGGCATGCGCAGCGGCCTGGTGACCGACGCCGTTGCCCAGGACTGGCGCTCGCTCGAAGGCTGGCGCGCCTACCTGTGCGGCGCGCCGCCGATGGTCGATGCCGCGACCCTGGTCGCACGCGAACGCGGCATCGCGTTCGAGCACATTTACGCCGACGCCTTCTACGCCAGGGCGGCTTGAGATAAACGGAGGAGACCGAATGGACATGAACGCGAGTGCACAGGACGCGGTAAAAGACGAGCGCGCCCAGTACTATCGCCGCATCAGCGGCCAGAACATGACGCCCCTGTGGGAAGTGCTCGGCGCGCTGGTGCCGAAGGCGCCGAAGTCTCCGGTGGCGCCAGCCCTGTGGCGCTATGGCGAAGTGCGCGAACACGTGATGGAAGCGGGCCGCCTGATCACGGCCAGCGAAGCCGAGCGCCGCGTGCTGGTGCTGGAAAACCCGGCCATGCGCGGCAATTCCTCGATCACGCAGTCGCTGTACGCGGGCCTGCAGCTGATCATGCCGGGCGAAGTCGCCCCGGCGCACCGCCATACGCAATCGGCGCTGCGCCTGGTGCTGGACGGCGAGGGCGCCTACACGGCGGTCGACGGCGAGCGCACCACCATGCGCCGCGGCGACTTCATCATCACGCCGTCCTGGACCTGGCACGACCACGGCAACCTCGGCAGCGAGCCGGTGGTCTGGCTGGACGGCCTGGACATCCCGACGGTGCGCTTCTTCGACGCCGGCTTCGCCGAACACGGCGCGGCCGCTTTGCAGCAGACGGCACGCCCGGAAGGCGATTCGCTGGCGCGCTACGGCCACAACATGGTGCCGCTCGACCTCGACCAGAAAGCTTCCGAGCCGACCAAGGTCTTCGTCTATCCGTTCGCGCAGACCAAGGAAGCCTTGACCGGGATCGCCCGCACCGCGCCCGACGCCCACTTCGGCCACAAGCTGCGCTACGTGAACCCGGCCACCGGCGCCTCGCCGATGCCGACCATCGGCGCCTTCGCCCAGCTGCTGCCGGGCGGTTTCGAAACGCAGCCTTACCGCTGCACCGACGCCACCGTCTACGTTTGCCTCGAAGGCGCGGGCAGCGCGACCATCGGCGACACCACCTATACCTTCGGCCCGAACGACGTCTTCGTCGTGCCGTCCTGGCACACGCTGAACCTGCGCGCGAGCGAAGAGACGATCCTGTTCAGCTTCTCGGACCGTCCGATGCAGCAGGCCCTCGGTCTGTGGCGCGAAGAAAAAATCTAATCACTTTTAACTGGAGATCATCATGGAATACGCAGTTGCGCCGGCCCCGGTGTACACCTTGCCGGTAGCCGGCAGCGAGCAGCAGTTCCCCGTCAACCGTGTCTTCTGCGTCGGCCGCAACTACGCCGCCCACGCGCGCGAGATGGGCCGCGACCCGGACCGCGAAAAGCCGTTCTTCTTCATGAAGCCGGCCAACGCCGTCGTCGTCGCGGGTGAAGGCGAAGTCACGATCCCGTATCCGCCGAAGACCGCCAACTTCCACCACGAGATCGAACTGGTCGTCGCGATCGGCAAGGGCGGCGCCGACATCCCGGTCGAGCAGGCACTGGAACACGTCTACGGCTATGCGGTCGGCCTGGACATGACCCGCCGCGACATCCAGCTCGAAGCGCGCGACAAGGGCCGCCCATGGGAATTCGGTAAATCCTTCGCGCAGTCGGCGCCGATCGGCCCGATCCGCCGCGCGTCTGAAGTGGGCCACGTCGTCGAAGGCGAGATCGCCCTGACGGTCAACGGCGAATCGCGCCAGAAGTCGGACGTCAGCAAGTTGATCTGGTCCGTCGCCGAATCGATCGCCTACCTGTCCGAGTACGAGACCCTGGAGCCGGGCGACATCATCATGACCGGCACCCCGGAAGGCGTGAACGCGGTCCAGCGCGGCGACCTGATGGTGGGATCGGTGGCGAACCTGGACGCGATCCGCGTGCGCGTGGCCGGCTAAATACAGCAAGAGGAGACGGACATGGGAGACAATCCAGTCGTATTCCCGATTCGCCCCGAGTGGGAATCGAAAGAAGCCAGCAGCCGCATTCCGTTCGCGGTCTACACCGACGACGCCATCTACAAGCGCGAACTCGAGCGCCTGTTTTACCACGGCCACTGGTGCTACGTCGGCCTGGAAGCCGAGGTGCCGAACGAGGGCGACTTCAAGCGCACCGTCATCGGCGAGCGCTCGGTGATCATGGTGAGGGCAAGCGACGGCGCCATCAACGTGGTGGAGAACGTCTGCGCCCACCGCGGCATGCAGTTCTGCCGCGAGCGCCACGGCAACAAGAAGGAATTCGTCTGCCCCTACCACCAGTGGAACTACAAGCTCAATGGCGACCTGCAGGGCGTGCCCTTCCGGCGCGGCGTCAAGCAGGACGGCAAAGTGCAGGGCGGGATGCCGAAGGACTTCGACACCTCCCAGCACGGGCTCACGAAGCTGAAGGTGGCTGTTCGCGGCGGCGTGGTGTTCGCCTCCTTCGACCATGAGGTCGAATCGCTGGAAGACTATCTCGGTCCGGACATCCTCGGCTACTTCGACCGCCTGTTCAACGGGCGCCAGCTGAAAATCCTCGGCTACAACCGCCAGCGCATTCCCGGCAACTGGAAGCTGATGCAGGAGAATATCAAGGACCCCTACCACCCGGGCCTGCTGCATACCTGGTTCGTCACCTATGGCCTCTGGCGCGCGGATAACAAGTCGCAGCTCGTGATGGACGAGCGCCACCGCCACGCGGCCATGATCTCGACCCGCGGCACGGGCGGCGCCAAGTCGGAAGTCACGGCCGGCGTCACCAGCTTCAAGGAGAGCATGGAGATCCAGGACAAGCGCCTGCTCGACATCGTGCCCGAAGCCTGGTGGGGCGGTCCGACGGCCGTGATGATGACCGTGTTCCCGAGCGTGATCTTCCAGCAGCAGGTGAACAGCGTATCGACGCGCCACATCCAGCCGGACGGCAAGGGCTCCTTCGACTTCGTCTGGACCCATTTCGGCTTCGAGGACGACACGCCCGAGATGACGGAGCGGCGCCTGATCCAGGCCAACCTGTTCGGACCGGCGGGTTTTGTCTCGGCCGACGACGGCGAGGTGATCGAGCTGTCGCAGCAGGGCTTCGAACAGAAGCCCTTCCACCGGGCGGTCGCGGAACTGGGCGGCCACGAGGTCGGCAACACCGACCACATGGTGACCGAGACCCTGATCCGCGGGATGTACGAATACTGGCGCAGCGTGATGGAGGACTGAGCGATGAACGACCCATTGCAAGCACTGCTGCAGCTGGCGCAGCTGAACGCCGACTACACCGCCGCGATCGACGCCCAGGACTGGGAGCGCTGGATCGACTTCTTCGTCGACGACTGCACCTATAAAGTCCAGCCGCGCGAAAACCACGAACGCGGCTTCCCGCTGTGCACCCTGGCCCTGATCAGCAAGGGCATGCTGCGCGACCGCGCCTACGGCATCAAGGAAACCCTGTTCCACGACCCGTACTACCAGCGCCACGTGGTGAGCCTGCCGCGCATCCTGCGCGTGGACGGTGACCTGATCGAGGCCGAGACCAACTACGCCGTCTTCCGCACGAAGCTGAGCCAGGAAACGACCGTGTTCAACGTCGGCCGCTACCTGGACCGCGTGCGCGTGACGCCCGAGGGCCTGAAGTTCGAGGCGCGGGTCTGCGTGTACGACACCGAGATGATTCCGAATTCCCTGATTTACCCGATTTAAGAGGCAAACATGAGCAACTGGCTTGAAGTGACGGCGCACGACGACGTGCCTGAAGACGACGTGATGGGCGTGCAGACGGCGGGCAAGGACCTGGCCCTGTACAGCGTCGACGGCCAGGTCTACGCGACCGACAACATCTGCACCCACGGCCATGCGCGGCTGTGCGACGGCTTCCTGGACGGCTTCGAGATCGAATGTCCGCTGCATCAGGGGAAGTTCGATATCCGGGACGGCAGGCCGATGTGCGAACCGGTCACGGAGGCGGTTCGAACCTACCCCGTGAAGATCGAAGGCGGCAGAGTCTTTGTCGACGTCAGTTAAGTAGGGTGGGCATTCCATGCCCACGCGGCCGTGCGTGTGCATACCGCACCGCCTGAGATCGGCGATTCGATATGCGAGCTGTGTACCGCGTGGGCACAGAGTGCCCACCCTACAAAACCCGCAGACGTAGGGTGGAGTCCTGACTCCACGCGGTTCACGGTATGCACGCCGGCGCCTCGTGCTTACGGCCGTTGCAACACTAATCAACCGCAGCAAACGCGTGGACTCAGGAGTCCACCCTACAAAATCAAAACCAGCGCAAAGCAGCACAAGACTGCGGCACCCCAAAACAACATCAGGAGATACACATGTCCAGCACCAGCAGCACAAAACGCATCGACGTCCAGCAGCTGATCGATTCCGGCCGCTTCACCGGCTACCAGTTCCTGGTCGCCTTCCTCTGCTTCGTCGTCATCGCCCTCGACGGCTTCGACACCGCCATCATCGGCTTCATCGCCCCGTCGCTGAAAAGCGAGTGGGGCCTGTCGCCGACCCAGCTCGGCCCCTTGCTCTCGGCCGGCCTGGTTGGCCTGGCAGCAGGCTCCTTTGTAGCCGGCCCGCTGGCCGACCGCATCGGCCGCAAGATGGTGCTGGTGCTGTCGGTCCTGTTCTTCGGCATCTGGAGCCTGGCCTCGGCCTACACCGATTCGCTGGCCATGCTCGCCTTCTTCCGCTTCCTGACCGGCCTGGGCCTGGGCGGGGCGATGCCGAATGCGATCACGCTGACCTCGGAGTATGCGGCGACGCGCACCAAGTCCGTGGTCGTGACCATCATGTTCTGCGGCTTCACCCTCGGCTCCGGCCTGGGCGGCGTGCTCGCCGCGCACATGATCCCGGCCTACGGCTGGCGCAGCGTGCTGCTGTTCGGCGGCTACGTACCGATGGCCTTCGCCGTCGTGCTGTTGTTCCTGCTGCCGGAATCGGTCCGCTTCCTGGTGCTGCGCCGTCCCGACAGCGACAAGATCAAGGCGATCATCGGCCGCATCACCCCGACCACCAGGCTCGAAGGCGCTTCCTTCTACGTCCCCGAGTCGCCGGCAGCCGTCAAGCGTTCCCCGGTGGCGCAGCTGTTCGCCAGGGAGCTCAGCTTCGGCACCATGGCGCTGTGGGCCACCTTCTTCATGAGCCTCCTGATCGTCTACCTGCTGACCAACTGGCTGCCGACCCTGTTCAAGGACGCCGGCTTCCCGATCGCGAAAGCGGCCATGGTCGCCGCCATGTACCAGGTCGGCGGCACCGTCGGCGCCATCGTGCTGGGCTGGGCGATGGACCGCTACAACGCCTACAAGGTGCTGGGCATTTCCTATCTCACGGCGATCCTGTTCATCGCCCTGATCAGCTTCCAGTACACGGACCTGCTGATCCTGAACGTGGCCGTCTTCGGCGTGGGCTTCTGCATCAGCGGCTCGCAGATCGGCGCCAACGCGCTGGCCGCTTCCTTCTACCCGACCAGCAACCGCGCCACGGGCGTCAGCTGGGCGCTGGGCATCGGCCGTTGCGGCGCGATCCTCGGTTCGATGATGGGCGGCGCCCTGCTCGGCGCGGGCCTCGGCTTCTCGACCATCATCATGCTGCTCGCCGTTCCGGCCCTGCTGGCCTCGGTCGCGATCTATGCCATGTACGGCAAATACGCCAACCAGCAGGTGCGCACCGTCGCCGCCTGATCAACCAAGAGACCCATGAAACTCTACAGCTTCTTCAATAGTTCGACCTCCTTCCGCGTGCGCATCGCGCTGGCCCTCAAGGGCCTGCCGTATGAGTACGCGGCCGTGAACCTGCGCGCCGGCGAGCAGGGTGCCGAGGAATACCGGGCGCTGAGCCCGGCCGCCATCGTGCCGACCCTGGTCGACGGCGAGGTCAAGCTGACCCAGTCGCTGGCCATCATCGATTACCTGGATGCGACGTACCCGGCGCCGCGCCTGGTGCCGCAGGATCCGCTGGAACGCGCGCGGGTGCTGGAAATCGCGCAGACCATCGCCTGCGAAATCCACCCGATCAACAACATCCGCGTGCTGAAGTACCTGAGCGGCCCCTTGAAAGTGAGCGAGGCCGACAAGTCGGCCTGGTACGCCCACTGGGTGGAAGAAGGCTTGGGGGCGGTGGAGCAGCTGCTGGCGGCGCGGCCGCGCAGCAGCTATTGCGTCGGCGAGGCGCCGACGCTGGCCGACTGCTGCCTGGTGCCGCAGGTGGCGAACGCGCAGCGCATGGGCTGCGACCTGTCGCGCTTCGAACGGGTGATGGCGGTGGTCGAACACTGCATGGCGCAGCCGGCCTTCATCGCGGCCGCGCCCAGTAACCAGCCCGACTACGTCGGCTGATTACTGCTTGAGCGCTTCGACCTGGATCGCCAGCTTGACGGTCGGGTTGAAGCCCATCTGCACGCCGTAGTCGATGCCGAAGTCGCTGCGGTTGAAGGTCGCGGTCGCATCGGCGCCGCAGGCTTCGCGCTTGAACATCGGGTGCTGGATGCACTTGAACTGGTTGATCGTCAGCTTCACCGGCTTGGTGACGCCGTGTAGGGTCAGTTCACCGTCGACCGACACCGGCGTGTCGCCCTTGAAGGTGATCGACTTCGACTTGTAGGTCGCGGTCGGGAATTTGGCGACGTCGAACATGTCGGCGCTCTTTGCGTGCTCGTTCATCTTGGCGTGGCCGAAGTCGATGGTATTCGCATCGATGGTGATGTCGACCGTACCGGTCTTCGCCTTGCGGTCGAGGGTGATGCTGCCGCTGGTGTTGGTGAACTTGCCGCGCCAGACCGACAGGCCGCCCATGTGGTCGGCTTCGAAGCTCGGATAGGTGTGGTTCGGCTCGATGGTGTAGGTGTCGGCGGCGAAGGCACCGGCGGTGGCGCTGAGAGTTGCGATGACGGCGACGAGGTGCTTGATCTGCATGCTGTGCTTTCCTGTTGGTTCAGTTGTTGACAGCCACGACTTTAACTGTTGCGCAAAGCGAGAGTAAGCCCCTGGATTGGATAACACTGTTCCATTTTCCGGTTCAATCCACCGCTTCCTGCGCGCGGGTCCGGCCGGGAGCGGCGTTATAATTCGCTCATCATTCCCTACACGCTGACCCGTCCGGAAAGCGAGCGATCCAACCCATGCACTACGCCCTCGCTCCCCGCACCTTCCTCTTCAGCCACTACTTCGCAACCGGCCTGCGCATCGCCACCGGCATCATCGGCCTGACCTTCCTCGCTTACTTCATCGCCGACCTGCCGACCGCGGTCGCCGTCGCCATGGGCGCGCTGTGCACCAGCCTGATGGACATGCCCAGCCCCCTGCGCCACAAGTTCAACGAGATGCTGGCCGGCGTGCTGCTGTGTTCCGTGGTGGCGCTGCTGGTCAGCCTGTCCTCGCAGGTCGAGTGGCTGCTGTTTACCGTGATCGTGCTGGTCTCCTTCCTGGCCAGCATGATGGTGGTCTACGGCCGCAAGGCGATGCCGCTGCAATTCGCGGCGCTGTTCGTGATGATGCTGTCGAGCGAGGCGCCATCGACGCCGCTGCAGGCGCTGCGCCACGCCGCGCTGTTCTTCGCGGGCGGCGCCGGCTACATGGCGTATGCGATGGTTGTCGTCTGGCGCCTGCAGCGCCGCCTCAAGCAGCAGGTGCTGGCCGAAGCGCTGTACGAGCTGGCCAACTATACGAACATGAAGGCCGGCTGCTACGACATCGAAGCCGGCCTGCCGGCGCAGATGGAAAAGCTGGTGCGCGGTCAGAGCGTGCTGGCCGAGCGCCAGCAGGCCTCGCGCGACCTGATCCTGCGCGGCCGGCCGACGCCAGACGAGGAAATCCTGGTGCAGGTGCACTACGCGATGTTCGACCTCTACGAGCTGGTGCTGGCCACGCACACCGATTACGAACTGCTGCGCCAGCATTTTGCCAAGGGCACGATCCTGCCGCTGCTGGGAGACCTGATCGGCAAGGCCGCGCGCGACATCGAAGCGGTGGCCTATGCAATGACGCGCAACCAGCCTTCGCGCTCGAACGTCGATTACGGTCCCGAGCTGGCCGCGCTCGACGCTGTCCTGCGCGATGTGCCGGTCGGGGAGGGCGAAGACTACGACGCCCAGGCGGCGCTGCGCGCCACGGCCAACAAGATCCGCGACGTGATCGCGATGATCGGGCGCCTGCACGCGGCCACCCAGGCCTCGCACGGCGCCTTGCCGCTGGTGCCGCACACCGACATGACGCCTTTCCTCACCCAGCAGCGCTACAGCCTCGGCATCCTGGTGTCGAACCTGCGCTGGTCCTCGCCCGTGTTCCGCTTCGCGCTGCGGGTGGCGATGGCGATCCTGGCCGGCTTGGTGCTCTCGCGCTGGCTGCCGTACACCTCGCACGGCTACTGGACGGCGCTGACCATCGCCGTGATCCTGAAACCCAGCTTCAGCCTGACGAAGCAGCGCCGCGCCGACCGTTTGATCGGTACCCTGATCGGCTGCATGATCACGGCCGTGATCCTGCACTTCGTGCACACGCCCGCCATCCTGATCGGCTTCCTGTTCGTCGCCACCGCGGCGGCGCCGGCCTTTTTGTCGATCAAATACCGCTACACGGCGGTGGCCGCCAGCGTGCAGGCGCTGCTGCTGATCGGCCTGACCGTGCCGCACGGCGGCAGCGGCGTCAGCGAACGCCTGCTCGACACGCTGCTCGGCACCCTGATCGCCACCTTCTTCAGCTACGTGCTGCCGAGCTGGGAATACCATAACCTGCCGCGCCTGGTCGATGCGGTACTGGACGCCAACCGCAAGTACATCGACGCTGCCGCCGACCTGCTCCTGAAGCGTACGGGCGACGACGTCCAGTACCGCGTCAGCCGCAAGCGCTTCATGGACAGCCTGGCCACCCTCAGCGCGGCGCTGGGACGCATGCTCGACGAGCCGGCCGACAAGCGGCGCGCGCCCGACGAACTCAATCGCTTCACCGTGCAGAACTACCTGCTGGTGGCGCACATGGCGGCGCTGCGCCTGCTGATGCAGCGTTATGCGGAGAACCTGCCGGCCCGCGAAGTCGAGACGGCGCTCGAGGCCATGTTCGCGGAAGTACGCGCCAGCCTGGGCGCGGCGCACGAAGCCGTTCCGGCGCAGGCGGCGGGGCAGAGCACCTGGATCGCTGCTTGGCCCGGCTGGGCGCCGCTGCAGCGCCGCCTGCGCCTGCTGCAGCGCGACGCCGCGCAAGTGGCGCAGAGCCGGACCGCGATCGGCGCCGCCCTCGGCCGCGACTGACGCGCGTTGCCCATCAGGGTAACCCTTACGCAAGCCCCCGATGCGCCTGGCCGCACAGCCGGCCATACTTCTTCCTGACGGGCCGCCTGGCCCGATTACACCAACAGGGAGAGTCCAATGAACCGCCGCAGCCCGTCATTCGAGCGCGACGCCGGCAACCACGCGCAAGCGCGCATGGAACGCCGCAGCAAGCGCCGTCTCGTCAAGCACGTCGTCTCGCGCGGGGTGCGCCAACGCCGCGGGCTGGCGCGCATTGTGTTGTCCGGCGGCGCCGTCGCGGCGCTCGCCGGGGCCGCCTCGCTGTTCGAAGCCGCGCTCTGGTAGCGCGCAGGAAGGAGACGCCATGTATCACCCGAATCGCCCCATCGTGTCCTCGCGCGACCTCGATCGCATCGAGGCGCTGCTGGACGCCACGCCCGAGCGCACGCTGCCGGGCAAGGGCGCCCTGATCGAGGAGCTGGACCGGGCCGACATCCGCGCGCCGCACGAAATGCCGCCGGACGTCGTCACCATGAATTCGACCGTGCGCTTCGCGATGGCCGTGCCGCCCAAGGAATTCTGCCTGAAGCTCGTCTACCCGGAGGACGCCGACGGCACCGACCGCCTCTCGGTGCTGACGCCGGTCGGCAGCGCGCTGCTCGGCCTGGCCGTGGGCGACGCGATCGAGTGGCCGAAGCCGCGCGGCGGGATGCTGCGCGTCGACGTGCTCGAAGTCGTTGCGCAGCCGGAGCGCGAGGCCTATTCGCCGTAAAGCAGGTGCTGGCGCACGAGGTCGGCCACACTGGCCGCTTCCAGCTTTTCCATCATGCGCGTCTTGTGCACCTCGACGGTACGCACGCTGATCCCCAGGTCGCGCGCGATTTCCCGGTTGTGGCGCCCGGCCACGACCAGCCCCATGACTTCGGCCTCGCGCGGGGTCAGGCTCGCGTAGCGCCGGGCCCAGGCGGCGTGCGCCGGACTGGCGCGGGCGTCGCTGGCCTGGCGCTGGAAGGCCTCTTCGATCGCCGCCACCAGCTGCTTTTCCTGCAGCGGTTTTTCCAGGAAATCGACGGCCTGCGAGCGGAAGGCCTCGCGCGCCGAATCGACGTCGCCATGGCCGGTGATCACCAGCACCGGCAGCCGGCTGCCCATCTCGCGCAAGGTCTTCTGCAGGGTCAGGCCGTCCATGCCGGGCATGCGGATGTCGAGCAGCATGCAGCCGCGCATCGCCGGCGTCCAGGCCTGCAGGAAGGCCTCCGCATCGGCGAAGAAGGCGGTCCGGTAGCCGTTCAGGCTCAATAACAGGCCGAGCGCGTCGCGCACGGCGGCGTCGTCGTCGACGATGTAGACGGTGTTTTCACTGCTCACGTTCATTCCTCCCTTGAGCCCGTGCGGGCAATGTCATGACAAGGACCGCGTGCGGTCCGGGCGCCAGCGTGAGCGTGCCGCCGTGGGCCTCGACGATCGAACGGCTGATCGCCAGCCCGAGTCCGAGCCCGCTCGATTTCAGCGAGACGAAAGGCTCGAACAGGCGGTCGCGGATCTTCTCGGCGATGCCGGGCCCAGTGTCGGCCACCCGGATCCAGACCTGGCCGCCCTCGATGCCGGCGTCGACCATGATGCGGCGCCCCGCATCAGCGGGCGCCGCCGCCAGCGCCTGCAGGGCATTCGCCAGCAGGTTGCGCAGCACGATGTCGAGCTGGATGCGGTCGCCCAGCAGCGGCGCATCGGGAATCTCCCCGACCTGCAGGGCCACGCCGGCATCGCGCGCCTGTCCGGCAAAGGCGGCGGCGCTGCCTTGCACCAGTTCCGCCAGCGACAGGGCGTCGAGCGCGATCGCGCCGCTGCGGAAGAATTCGCGCAGGCGTTTCAGGACGTTCGAGGCGCGCTGCGATTCGGCCGCCATGGCGTCGATGGTCTTGTGCAGCAGCGGATCGCCGCCCTCGCGCAGCACCAGGCGCTGGCAGGCGCTGCCATAGGCGGAGAGGGCGGTCAGAGGCTGGTTCAGTTCGTGCGCCACGGCGGCGGCCATCTCGCCGGCGGCGGCCATGCGCAGCGAGTGGCGCAATTCGCGGCTGGCGCGGCGCGCGACGTCGACCGCGATCCCGATCAGGAAGCCGGACAGGATCAGGGTCAGCACCAGCATCTGCACGTTCGGCATGTGCTCGAGGTCCGACACCGGCCACAGCGCCGCCACCGTCACGCCGGCTTCGAGCACGATGGCGGCGCTGACGGCGCCCGCCATGCCCTGGCGCGAGGCGGCCCAGGCGAGCGGCAGCATCAGCAGGTAGTAGGCGAGCGAGGCGGGGGCCGGGCTCTGCAGGGCGACCGCCAGCAGCAGGGCGATGACCGCCGTGTAGGCGGCCGTGTCCCAATTGCGCACGCGCTTGAGGAAGCCGGCGCGCAGCTCGGGGTCGAACACGAAGCAGGCGGCGGGCACGATGGCGAGCATGCCGGCCGTCTCGGCGATCGCATAGCGGCTCAGCACCTCGATCCAGGCCAGGCCCGCAGCGCCGGCGGGCGCGCGCAGCATCGCCGCATACAGCAGGCCGCTGGCCAGGCTGCCCAGCGCCACCACGGCGGCCCACAGCAGCATGCCGCGGTGGCTGGCGAAGAAGGCGCCGCGCGGCAGCGTGCGGCGCGTGAACAGGGCCAGCGCCAGGTAGACCGGAACCGGCAGCAGGCCGCCCAGCAGCGACAGCGCCGGCTGCGAAGGCAGGGCGGGCGTGATGCTGGCCGCCAGCAGGGCCGCGGCCAGCAGCGGCAGCAGGGCGCGCCGGCCGTGGCGCATCGCCGCGTACAAGGCCAGGCCCGCGGCCGGATGCCAGACCGGGGCGATCGCCTGGTAGCGCGCTTCCGGACCGCTCAGCATGTCGCAGGCGACGTAGGCCGCGACGAAGGCGAGGGCTTGCGGGAGTGGACGGGGACCGGACATGGCGTCTTTTAGTAATGGAGAAGCGGACAAGCGCATTATCGCCGCTTCGCCTTAAAAGCCCGTCAAGTAAGCGAAACCCGTAGGGGACTTGGCGAATTGTCAGGCGGCGCGCGGCGGGCGAGACTGGCGCCATGCCACCGACGTGGTGGCTGAAGCGAACGACGACAGGAGAGTCCCATGGAAGTCCATCTGCTTGCAAAACAGTTCCCCCTCACGCCGGCCCTGCGCAGCTATGCGGAGCGGCGCCTGCGCTACGCGTTTTCCTTCGCCCGCGACAAGGTGGGCGACATCGTGGTGCGCCTCGGCGACATCAACGGACCGCGCGGCGGGCAGGACATGCAGTGCCACATCCTGGTGGCCGTGCCGGGGCGGCCGACGCTGGTCGTGCGCGACGTGCAGGACAACCTGTACACGGCGATCGACCGCGCCGTGAAACGCGCCGCCTACAAGGTGCGCCAGGCGGTGATGCAGCGGCGCTCGCTCGAACGCTGGGGCCGGCGCGGCATGGCCAAGGGACGCCGGGACACGCTGCACGACGATGCCGACGCCGAGACCTGACTGGAACACATTCGACAAGGAGAAGGCCTGTGTTACACGGCATCCTGGTGGCGACCGCATTGTCCGGCCGGTCCGTCGATCCAGCGCGAACGGACACCATCGATCACTTGCAGACGGCGCCCGGATGGACCGGCCTGGTCGTGCAGGGCTGGCATGCGCCATCCTGGCTGGAGCGCCTGCGCAATGCCTGGAGCTTCGGCGCGATCGCGCGGCGCACCCGGGAACCAGTGCTGGTGCTGCGCAACCGGCCCGTACGTCCGTATGCGCGGGTGCTGGTCGCCGTCGATTTTTCCGACGCCGCGCTCGAGACCGTGCGCGCGGCCGTGCGCTGCGCCCCCGGTGCACGCTTCACGCTGCTGCATCCGCTCGACACCGGCATGGAAGGCTATATGCGCCGCGCCGCCGTGGCCAGCCGCTTCATCAAGCGGCACCGGCGCCGGCTGCAGGCGGAGGCGCGCGCGGCATTCCGGCGCTTCGTCTACAGGCTGCGCTTGCCGGAAGTGCAATTTTCGCTGCGGATGACGCCGCATCCGGAACGCGTCGCCCTGCGCGTGCATGCCGCGCGGGAGAAGCCGGACTTGGTTGTCGTACGGAAACCACAGGATGGGGTGCTGGGGCGCTGGCTCGGGATCTCGGCCGCGCGCGAAGCACTGGTGGCCACAGACTGCGATTTGCTGCTGGTTACCGCAGGAAGAGGCTGGGGCGCCCCTGGAACGGGTGCGGGCTAATCGATATCGTTCAGACAGTTATCTGTTCTGTGAATGCTGATTATCCGAAACCACAATTAGCTTTCTATCTGAAAGAGTCCATACTGGAGGCATCACATACAGCGAGGAACATCATGAACACTCAAAAACAAGAAGCTTCGAACACCGTCCTGTCGACCTTCGCCACCTCGATCAAGCGCCTGTTCGCGCATGACGCAACGAGCGGCGGCAGCGACCTGCTGCAACTCTACCTGCTGTCGCGCGGTTCCGACTCCGTGCGCCCAGCCGTGATCCGCAAGCTGCGCGCCGCCGCACAGAACTGATTGCGGCGCCGGCCGCGCCGGCGAGACAGGCGGTAGCGCGATGTGAGACAATGCCCGGTCTAGCGCCGGAAAATCGCCGCATCGGCTCAGCCGCCCAGCATCGCGGGAACGCGACTTTCCATGAGACGCCCGTTTCGATCCATAAAGCCCTGTCCTGACAGGGCTTTATGTTTTATGTATTTATTTGGAATTCTCCCATGGAAATCAAAGTCAACTTCCTCGACAAACTGCGCCTGGAAGCCAAGTTCGACGACTTCACGGTGATCGCCGATCAGCCGATCCGCTACAAGGGCGACGGCTCGGCGCCCGGTCCCTTCGATTACTTCCTGGCTTCCTCGGCCCTGTGCGCGGCCTATTTCGTGAAGTTGTACTGCAATACGCGCGATATTCCGACCGAGAATATCCGACTGTCGCAAAATAATATCGTCGACCCGGAAAACCGCTACAAGCAGATCTTCAAGATCCAGGTCGAGCTGCCGCACGATATCTCGGACAAGGACCGCCAGGGCATCCTGCGCTCGATCGAGCGCTGCACCGTCAAGAAGGTGGTGCAGGAAGGCCCGGAATTCGTGATCGAGGAAGTCGAGAACCTCGACGCCGACGCCCAGGCGCTGCTGACCCTGAACCCGGCGGCCGATGCGCTGACCTATATTCCCGGCAAAGACCTGCCGCTGGAGCAGACCATCGCGAACATGTCCGCGAAACTGGCCAGTTGGGGCATCAAGATCGAGATCGCCTCCTGGCGCAACATCGTGCCGAACGTGTGGTCGCTGCATATCCGCGACGCCCATTCGCCGATGTGCTTCACCAACGGTAAAGGCGCGACCAAGGAAAGCGCGCTCGCCTCGGCGCTGGGCGAATACATCGAACGCCTGAACAACAACCACTTCTATGCCGGCGTGTTCTGGGGCGAGGACATCGCCCGCGCCGACTTCGTGCATTACCCGAACGAGCGCTGGTTCCAGCCGGGCCCGGACGATGCGGTGCCGGGCGAGATCCTCGACGAATACTGCCTCGGCATCTACGATCCCGACGGCGAGTTGCGCGGCTCGCACCTGGTCGACACCAACTCCGGCAACGCCGCGCGCGGCATCGTCTCGCTGCCCTTCAAGCGCGAGTCGGACGGCGAGACCGTCTGGTTCCCTTCGAACCTGGTCGAGAACCTCTACGCCAGCAATGGCATGAGCGCCGGGAACACGCTGGCCGAGGCGCAGGTGCAGTGCCTGTCCGAGATCTTCGAGCGCGCCGTCAAACGCGAGATCCTGGAAGGCGAACTGGCGCTGCCCGACGTGCCGCAGGAGGTGCTGGCGAAGTACCCGGGCATCGTGGCCGGCATCAAGGGACTGGAAGAGCAGGGCTTCCCGGTCCTGGTAAAAGACGCCTCGCTGGGCGGCCAGTATCCGGTCATGTGCGTGACCCTGATGAACCCGCGCACGGGCGGCGTGTTCGCCTCCTTCGGCGCGCACCCGAGCTTCGAAGTGGCGCTGGAACGCAGCCTCACCGAACTGCTGCAGGGCCGCAGCTTCGAAGGCCTGAACGACCTGCCGCAGCCGACCTTCGCCAGCGAAGCCGTCACCGAACCGTACAACTTCGTCGAGCACTTCATCGATTCGAGCGGCGTGGTGTCCTGGCGCTTCTTCAGCGCGAAGTCGGACTACGATTTCGTCGAGTGGGACTTCTCGGGCGAGGGCAAGGACTCGAACCAGCAGGAAGCCGCGACCCTGCTCGGGATCCTCGAAGAGATGGGCAAGGAAGTCTACACGGCCGTCTACGACGAACTGGGCGCCGTCGCCTGCCGCATCGTCGTGCCGGGGTACTCGGAAATCTATCCCGTGGAAGACCTGGTCTGGGATAACACCAACAAGGCCCTGCTGTTCCGCGAAGACATCCTGAACATCCACCGCCTGGACGACGACGCCTTGTCCGACCTGCTCGATCGCCTGGAAAACAACGAGCTCGATGAGCATTCGGATATCGCCAGCCTGATCGGCATCGAGTTCGACGAAAACACCGTCTGGGGCCAGCTCACCGTGCTCGAACTGCGCCTCCTGATCAACCTCGCGCTGAACGAATTCGAAGCGGCCCACGAGCTGGTCGGCGCCTTCCTGCAGTACAACGACAATACCGTGGAGCGCAAGCTGTTCTACCAGGCGCTGAACGTGGTGCTGGAAGTGGCGCTGGACGAGGAGATGGAACTGGACGACTACGTCGCCAACTTCCGCCGCATGTACGGCAACGAGCGCATGGACGCGGCGCTGGGTTCGGTCGACGGCAGCGTGCGTTTCCACGGCCTCACGCCGACCAGCATGCAGCTGGAAGGACTGGACCGCCATCATCGCCTGATCGACAGCTACCGCAAGCTGCATGCGGCGCGGGCCAAGGCTGCCGCGACGAAGCAAGCGTGACGCCAGCGCGGCCGGGCGCCGCCATGCGCCCGAACAAGGCCACCTTGATCGGGATGGTCGCCGTTCTGCTGTGGAGTTCCATCGTCGGCCTGATCCGCAGCGTCAGCGAGCACCTCGGCCCCACCGGCGGCGCGGCCATGATGTACAGCGTGGCCTCGGTCTTCCTGCTGCTGTCGGTCGGGCACGTGAAGCTGCGCGAGTTCCCGCGCCGCTACCTCGTTTGGGGCAGCCTGCTGTTCGTGACTTACGAGCTGTGCCTGTCGCTCTCGATCGGCTACGCCAACACGGCCCGGCAGGCGATCGAGGTCGGCATGGTCAACTACCTGTGGCCGACGTTCACCATCGTCGCCGCCATCCTGTTCAACCGCCAGCCGACCAACCTCCTGATCGTTCCGGGCTTCCTGCTGTCGATCGCCGGCATCTGCCGGGTGCTGGGCGGCGAGCAGGGTTTCGATGCGGCGGGGATGCTGGCCAATGTGCGGGATAACCCGCTCAGCTACGGCCTAGCTTTTGCCGGGGCGCTGATCTGGGCGGCCTATTGCACGGTCACGGCGCGCATCGCGGGCGGCAAGAACGGGGTGACGCTGTTCTTCATCCTGGTGTCGGTTAGCCTGTGGATCAAGTACCTGCTCGAAGGCGGCGGCCACATGGAGTTCAGCATGGAGGCCGTGATCTACTTGGTGCTGGCGGCCGGCGCCATGGGCTTCGGCTACGGCGCCTGGAATGTGGGCATCCTGCACGGGAACGTCACCGTGCTGGCGGGCGCCTCCTATTTCATCCCGGTGTTCTCCGCGGCCTTGTCCACGCTGCTGCTGCGGGCGCCCTTGTCCGGCGCCTTCTGGCAGGGCGCGGCCATGGTCTGCGGCGGGGCGATCCTGTGCTGGATGGCGACGCGCGCGAAGGATGCAGCGTCCAGGAAGCGCTAGCGGCAAAAAAAAAGCCCACCGTTGCGGGTGGGCTTAAATCCAATTCTTTTCTGAGGAGAGTTGGAGGAGACAGGTGCAGTATGCTGCGGCACAGCATATTCGTCCAATTGTCATTTGGAATGCCAGACATGCGATTGGTGAATTTCTCGCCGGAAGCTGTTGTTTAGACACCTAGATAGCGCGCCAGCGTCTCCGGCTGTGCCAGCAGGTCGGCCGAGCTGCCGCCCGCCACCACCTGTCCCTTCTCCAGCACCACCGCCGAATCGGTGTGCGACAGCACCGCGTGGTAGTTGCGGTCGACGATCAGGGTGCTGATCCCGGTGGTGCCGATCCGGGCGATCACCTTCCAGATCTCGGCCACGATCAGCGGCGCCAGGCCTTCGGTGGCCTCGTCCAGGATCATCAGGTCGGGATTGGTCATCAGCGCGCGGCCGATCGACAGCATCTGCTGCTCGCCGCCGGACAGCTGGTTGCCGCCGTTGTCGAGACGCTCGGCCAGGCGCGGGAAGGTGTCCAATACGCGCTCATAAGTCCAGTCCTTGCGGCCGGTCGGACCGCGCCGTGCGCTCATCACCAGGTTTTCGCGCACCGACAGGTTGGGGAAGATGCCGCGTCCCTCGGGCACGTAGCCGATGCCTAGGCGCGCCATGCGTTCGGGCGGGCAGCCGGTGACGTCGCGGCCCTGCCAGGCGACCTTGCCGGACGCCGCCGGCACATAGCCCATCAGCGAGCGGATCAGCGTGGTCTTGCCCATGCCGTTGCGGCCCAGCAGGCCGACGGCGGTGCCGGGCGCGATCGCCAGGTCCACGCCCTGCAGGATGTGGCTGTCGCCATAATACGTATTGAGTGAGCTAATCTGCAGCAAAGCGAACCTCGTCTCTTCAATGGTTATGCGTGGCCTTCGCCGAGATAAGCGCGCTGCACTTCCGGGCTGGAACGCACGGACTCGGGCGAGCCGCTGGCGATCACGGCGCCGTTGACCATCACCGTGATGCAATCGGCCACGCGGAACACGGCGTCCATGTCGTGCTCGACCAGCAGGATCGCGTGGTCGGCGCGCAGGCGCTCGAGCATCGACAGCATGCGTTCGCTTTCCTCGGCGCCCATGCCGGCCAGCGGTTCGTCGAGCAGCAGCACCTGCGGGTTCGTCGCCAGGCACATCGCGATTTCGAGCTGGCGCTTTTTACCGTGGCTCATGCTGCCGGCCGGGAGCTGGTGGGCATCCGCCAGGCCGGCGGCGTCGAGCGCGGCGCGCGCCGCTTCAAGGCTGGCGCGGCAGGATTGCGCGCCTTCCCACAGCGTCCAGGGCCGCTGCCGCGCGGCCTGGGCGGCCAGGCGGCAGTTCTCCAGCACCGGCAGGGTCGGAAAGATCGTGGTGCGCTGGTAGCTGCGGCCGACGCCGGAACGGGCGCGGCGCGGCTGCGACAGGGCGGTGATGTCCTGGCCAGCCAGCCGAATCTCGCCCGAGGACAGCGGGATCTCGCCCGACAGCAGGTTGATCAGGGTGGACTTGCCGGCGCCGTTGGTGCCGATCACGGCGTGCACCTGGCCGCGGTGCAGGTCGATCGAGACGCCGTCGACCGCGACCAGGCCGCCGAAGCGGCGCGTCAGGCCGGTCGCCTGCATCAGGGGTGTGCTGCTCATGCTTTTCTCCGCTTGAGGTTGAAGCTGCGACCGATGCCGATCAGGCCCTTCGGCATCAGCGCGACGAAGGCGATCATGGTCAGGCCCAGGGTCAGCTGCCAGCGCCCGGCAATCGCCGGTCCCAGCAGCGCTTCGGACGAATAGAATTCCTTCAGCAGCACGAAGGCCGCGGCGCCGATCACGGCGCCGCGCAGGGAACCGAGGCCGCCGAGGATGATCATCATCAGCACCGCGCCCGACTCGTGCCAGGACAGCAGCTCGGGATTGACGACGCCGTTCTTGGCCACGTACAGGAAGCCCGCCATGCCGGCCAGCGCGCCGGCCAGGACAAAAGCGGCCAGCTTGTAGCGGTAGGTCTGGAAGCCGGCCGCGCGCATGCGCTGCTCGTTGATGCGGATGCCGGTGAGCGCGTGACCGAAGCGCGAGCGCAGCACCAGCGCCAGGAAGGCGTAGCACAGCACCAGCAGGCCGAGGGCCACGAAGTACAGCTGGCGCGGCTGTTCGAAGTCGATCAGCGTCGTGCCGCCGATTGCCAGCACGGGACGCATCATCAGGTACATGCCGTCGCTGCCGCCGCCGATCGGGGTGTCGTGGAAGACGAAATAGGCCATCTGGGCAAAGGCCAGCGTCACCATGATGAAGTAGACCTCCTTCGTGCGCAGGCTGAGGGCCCCGACGAAAAGGGCGTACACGGCGGCGGCCGCCATGGACAGCGCAAGCAGCAGCACCGGATTGCCGGCTTCGTACTGCGGCGCGGCCAGCGCCGTGACATACGCGCCGATGCCGAAGAAGGCGGCGTGGCCGAGGCTGACGAGGCCTGTGGTCCCGGCCAGCAGTTCGAGGCTGAGGGCGAAGATCGCGTAGATCACGATCTTCATCACCAGGTCCTGGTAATAGGTCTCCAGCACCAGCGGCGCAAAGGCGAGCAGCACGGCCACAAGCACCGGCACCAGCCAGCCGTGCGAACGGCGTACGGCAGGCTGGGCGCCGGCGACGCGGGGAAGGGCGGAAGTATGCATGGTCAGAATCCCTTGTTTCTCAAGCCTTGCGGACGCCAGATCAGGATCACCGCCATCAGCACGTAGACGCCGATTCCGGCCAGCTGGGCGAAGAATACCTTGCCGAAGGTGTCGACGAAGCCGACCAGCAGGGCCGCGATCAGGGCGCCGGAAATCGAGCCGATGCCGCCGATGACGACCACCACGAAGCACATGATCAGGACGCTTCCGCCCATGCCCGGATACACCGAGGCGGCGGGCGCCGCGATCATGCCGGCCAGCGCGGCGAGCGCCACGCCGCCCGCGAACACGGCGCGGTACAGCAGGCGGATGTTGATGCCGAGGCCGCGCGTCATGTCGCGGTTGCTGGCGCCGGCGCGGATCATCATGCCCAGGCGGGTGCGGTTCACTACCCAGTAGAGGGCGAAGGCGACCACCAGGCAGGCGCTTGATGCGAACAGGTTATACACGGGATAGGTCATCACGCCGCCCAGCGAGACGCCGCCGGACAGCCATTCAGGCGCCTTTACGCCGTGCACCTCGTTGCCGACCAAAATGCTGCGCAGCTCTTCGAAGACAAGAATCAGCGCGTAGGTCATCAGGACCTGCTGCAAGTGATCGCGCCCGTACAGGAAGCTGAAGAACACCCATTCGAGCAGGAAGCCGAAGATCGCGGACAGCAGCATCCCCGCCAGCAGCATGGTGATGAAGTTGTCGCCGAACAGGGGCGCCAGTACATAGGCCATGTAGGCGCCGATCATGTAGAAGCTGCCGTGCGCCAGGTTGATCACGCCCATGATGCCGAAGATGAGCGTCAGGCCGCTGGCGACCAGGAACAGGAGCAGGCCGTACTGGACGGAGTTCAGGCACTGCACCAGGAAAGTCGAGATATCCATCGCGTTCTTCTTGCAAGGGTTGAAGCGGCGCCGCCGCGGCTGGCGCGGCGGCGGAAACAACAGGCTTTAGAACGGACGGCAGCCGCGCGCCGGATCGGCCAGGCCCTTGATCGCCACGCCTTTCACGACGTTGTCGGTGCCCGCCACCTGGCGCAGGTAGATGTCCTGCACCGGGTTGTTGGCGGCCGACAGCGTGAACTTGCCGCGCGGGCTGTCGATGGTAGCCGTGTGCATGGCCTTCAGCATGGCGTCGCGCTTGCCGCTGAAGTCGCCGCCGACGCTCTTCATGCCGGTGGCCAGCAGCTGGGCCGCGTCGTAGCCCTGCACGGCATACACGTCGCCGTCGCTCTTGTAGGCGGCCATGAAGGCCTGGCGGAAGGCGTTGTCCTTCGGGGTGTTCAGTTTGTCGGCGTAGTGCAGGGTCGTGTACAGGCCCTGGGCGGCGGCGCCTTGCGCTTCCAGCGTGCCGTCGGTCAGGAAGCCGGCGCCGTACAGCGGGATGGTCTTGTTCAGGCCAGCTGCCACGTAGTCCTTGACGAATTTGACGGCGCCGCCGCCGGCGAAGAAGACGTAGACGGCGTCCGGTTTTTCGGAAGCGATCTGGGTCAGCAGCGCCTGGAATTCGACGTTCGGGAAGGGCAGCGTCAGGTTGCCCACCACCTTGCCGCCGCCTTTTTCGAAGGCTTCGGCGAATCCTTTAACGGACTCCTGGCCGGCCGCGTAATTCCAGGTGACGGTCATCGCCTTCTTGTGGCCGCGCTCGGCCATGACCTTACCCATGGCGAAAGCCGGCTGCCAGTTCGAGAAGGAGGTGCGGAAGATGTTCGGGCCGCACATCGGGCCGGTGATCAGGTCGGCGCCCGCGTTCGGCACGATCAGGATGGTGTTGCTCTCCTTGGCCGCCTTGGCCATGGTTTGCGCCACGCCCGAGTGCACGGTCCCGACCAGCACGTCCACCTTGTCGCGCTTGATCAGTTTATTCACGTTGTCGGCGGCCTTGGCCGGATCGGATTCGTCGTCGACCTTGAAGTACTGGACCTCGCGGCCACCGAGCTTGCCGCCCTGTTCCTGCACGTGCAGCTTGAAGCCGTTTTCGATCATGGTGCCGAGGTTGGCGTAGGTGCCGGTGGCCGGCAGCATGAAGCCGACCTTGAGAGGGGCATTGCCCTGGGCGCCGGCGAAGCCGGCGGTGAACAGGGCGACCGCGGCGGCGGTGGTGCGCAAGGTAGCTGAAAGGGTCATGGCGTTGTCTCCTGATGTTTTTAGTGTGACCGGTTGGTACCGGTCATGAATCGAGTGGCCGCGTCGATCAGCCTCCCGGCTTGGTCACGGTGGGGCGAGTGACCGCATTGCGGCAGCACGAGCAGTTGCGTCTGGGGCGCCAGTCTCGCGATACCGTAAATCTGTTCCAGTGTGCCATACTCGTCGTCCTCGCCCTGGATTGCCAGCAGCGGCGCCGCGATCGCGGGCAGTTGGTCGCGGATGTCCCAGGCGCGAAAGGCCGGATCGAGCCAGACGTCGTTCCAGCCCCAGAAAGCGGAGTCGATGTCCTCGTGGTAGCGCGCCAAACGCGCGCGCAGGCCGCCTTCCAGATAGGCTTCGCGCGCGGCGGCGATCGAGCTTACCGAGATGTCTTCGACCATGATATGCGGCGCGGCGACGATGACGCCGCTGACCGCGAAGCGCGCCGCATGCAGCAGCGCGATCGAGGCGCCGTCGCTGTGGCCGAACAGCCAGGGGCGTTCGATCCCGAGCTCCTGCAGCAGCGCCGGCACCACTTCCCAGGCCTGGCGGTGCATGAAGCCGACCGGCCAGCGTTCCTTGTGCGGCCGCGGCGTCGAGCGGCCATAGCCTTCGCGCGAGAACACCAGGCCGCGCATGCCGGCGGCCTGGCACAGCTGTTCCGGAAAATCCTTCCACAGCGCGATCGAGCCCAGGCCCTCGTGCAGGAACACGAGGGTCGGATGCGGCGAATCGGCGACGCCGACCCACTGGTATTCCAGGCGCAGCGCGGCGCCGCCGAGGCCCAGGTGCGCGAACGCGGACATGCCAGCCTCAGGCCGCAGCATTACGCAGGCGGTAGCGCTGGATCTTGCCGGTCGCCGTCTTCGGCAGGTCCGGCACGAAGACCAGCTCGCGCGGATACTTGTGCGGCGCCAGCCGGCCTTTCACAAAAGCCTTTAGCTCGTCGGCCAGGCTGTCCTCGGGCTGGCGGCCCTGGCCCAGCACCACGTAGGCGGCGGTCTTGGTCAGGCCGTCGCCGTCGATCTTGCCGACCACCGCGCATTCGAGCACCGCCGGGTGGGCGGTGAGCGCCGCCTCGACTTCGATCGGCGAGACGTACTGCCCGCTCACCTTCAGCATGTCGTCGCTGCGGCCGGCGTAAGTCAGATAGCCCTGCTCGTCGCGGCTGTACTTGTCGCCGCTTTTCAGCCATTCGCCCTGGAAGGTGCCGCGGCTCTTCTCGCGGTTGCTCCAGTAGAGCAGGGCTGCGCTGGGGCCGCGCACATAGAGATCGCCGATCTCGCCGGCGGCCACCTGGTGGTTGTCCTCGTCGCGCAGCTCGATGTCGTAGCCCGGCACCGGCAGGCCGGAGCTGCCGTAGTGGACGTCGCCGGCGCGGTTCGACACAAAAATGTGCAGCATCTCGGTCGAACCGAGGCCGTCGAGGATGTCGCAGCCGAAGTGGTTCCTGAAAGCTTCGCCCACTTCGCGCGGCAGCGCTTCGCCGGCCGAGGCGCACACGCGCAGGGCGGTCTGCTCGCGCGGCGGCAGGTCGGGGGAGGCCAGCATCGCCACGTACAGGGTCGGCACGCCGGCGAACACGGTGGCGCGCTGCCCGGTTAGGCGCTTGAAGACGGCCTGCGGGGTCGGGCGCTCGGCCATCAGCACCACGGTCGCGCCCACGCTCAAGGGGAAGGTCAGGGCATTGCCGAGGCCATAGGCGAAGAACAGCTTGGCGGCGGAGAAGACGACGTCGTCCTCGCGCACGCCGAGGACCGGCTTGCCATACAGCTCGGCGGTCCAGAATAGGTTGGCGTGCGAGTGGACGGCGCCTTTCGGGCGGCCGGTCGAGCCGGACGAGTACAGCCAGAAGGCGAAGTCGTCGCCGCAGGTGTCGGCGTAGGCGTCGGGCGAGAGCGGGGCGCTGTCGAGCATCGCACGGACGCTCGGCAACTCGGCCTCGTCATGCTCGCCCGCGACGATCAGTTCGGGCTTGCCGCGTGCTGCTTGAAGCGCTTCGCGTACGCAGGGCAGCAGGCAGGCGCTGGCGATCACGGCGCGCGCCCGGCTGTGGTCGATCATGTAGGCGTAGTCGGTAGCCGGCAGCAGGGTATTCACCGGCACCGGGATCACGCCGGCGAACATGGCGCCCAGCAGGGCCACCGGCAGGTCGACGGTATCCTGCATCACCAGCAGTACGCGCTGCTCGGGCTGGATGCCGCGCGCCAGCAGGCCGGCCGCGAAGCTGCGCACGCGGCGGTCGAGTTCTCCGTAGGTGATGCTTTCCCTGTCGTCGATGTAGGCGAGCTTGTCGGCGCGGCCCGCGTTGAGGGCCAGGATGTGCTGCGCGAAGTTGAACTGCTGCGCCAATTGCTGCGAACCTGGGCTGCTGTCGTAATCCATCATGGTCTCCTTCAGCGGGATCGCGCTGCTGCGCGTCCCGTGTCTTGTATGGAATAGCATGCCGGCCGTGGCCGGGTGAATCTGGTCTTGCAGCGCGCGCTTCAGGCAGCGGCGGTGTCGGGTTTCGCGACGGGTGAAAACTGGATGGCGCCCTGCGGCAGCAGGTAGAGCACCAGCGCGCGGCCGCGCGTGACGGTCGGGGCATGGGCGCTGCCGGCTTCGTAGACGCACCAGCCGGCCGGGCGCCCGTCGAAGCAGGCGTCGGCGCTCAAAGGCATGATCAGGTCGATCTCGCCGTTGGGATGAACGTGGTGGGGACCGGCGATGTCCTGCATGTCGACCACGTCGACGCTGAAACCGTGGGTCGCCTCGCTGGCCTTGAGGACGCGGCCGTAGCGGATGCCGCCGCCTTCGCGATTGCACAGCCATCCGTCGCGCACCCCTAGCTTGCAGGCGTCGAACAGCTGTTCGTACAGATCGGTGCCGGCACCGTGCTGGGCGTTGAGGTGGGATTCAAGTGCGGAGCCGAGTGGAATGCCGGCGATTTCTTCCGTCACCCGTGACACCAGTTGCTGAAAAGCTGAAACGTCCATCGACAACCCCTAAGTTTGAGTGCAACAAACTGCATGTCGGAAGAAGCGGAGATATAGTGCTTTTGATCGGAGTGTAGGTGTAATATCTTGCATACGTCAAGCCTTGTTTGAGTTATATTTCATGTGCGGCCTCGTCACATGCACTGCCTTTTGCGATAATCGGCAACCTGTTTCGCTCTTGCGGAACATTGCCTCTTCCATGGAATCGAGAATGACAGCAGCACAGCTCAGCACCGCCCCGCTCAGTACAAGCCGAGGACCCGAAGAAGAAAAGGACCCGTTTCTGATTGCCCTCGGCGAGCGCCTGCGCGCCTTGCGCTCGCGGCGCGGCCTTACGCGCAAGGCCCTGGCCAAGCTGGCTGACGTATCCGAGCGCCACCTCGCGAACGTCGAGTCCGGCGTCGGGAATGCCTCGATCCAGCTGCTGCGCCAGATCACCACCGTCCTCAACTGCACGCTGGCCGAGATGATCGGCGACGAAACGGCCACGTCCCCGGAATGGCTGATGATTCGCGAGATCCTGCGCGGCCGCAGCGACGAGGAGCTGGCCCAGGCGCGCGCGGCGCTGGCGAACATCTTCGACGCCCCGACCAGCGAAGGCGCGCGGCGCCAGCGCATCGCCCTGATCGGCCTGCGCGGGGCGGGCAAGTCCAGCCTGGGCCGCATGCTGGCCGATTACTGGATGGTGCCCTTCGTCGAGCTGGGGCGCGAAGTCGAGACCCTGGCCGGCTGCGGCATCGCCGAGATCCACGCGCTCTACGGCCCCAACGCCTACCGCCGCTACGAACGCCGCGCGCTTGAAGACATCGTCACGCGCTACCCGCGCGCCGTGATTGCTACCCCGGGCGGGATCGTGTCCGATCCGGCGACCTATAACCTGTTGCTGTCGCACTGCTACACGGTCTGGGTCAAGGCCGCGCCGAAAGACCACATGGCGCGCGTGCTGGCCCAGGGGGATACGCGGCCGATGATGGGCAATCGCGAGGCCATGGAAGACCTCAAAAGCATTCTCGAGAGCCGGGCGGCGTTTTATTCGAAAGCGGATTTGTCCTTCGATACCAGCGATATGACGCAGGAGACGGCGTATGTGGCCTTGCTGGAGCAGTTGCGCGATAACGTGATGCGCTGAAGCTATTTGCTACCTGAAACGCCGGCCTTGAGCCGGCTTTTTTTTTGCCTTGGTAGGGCGGGCATGCCCGCCGGATACGCACCAGGCCCCGATGTCGTGCGCGATGATCTCGGCGCCGCATATTACGGCGGGCATGCCCGCCCTACGGTACACGCCTGCCAACAAATGCAGTTTTCTTCTTGACTTGTCGTTTTAGCTGCAATAAAGTGCATCTATCGCTTCAAGAATGCACCATATTTCACTAGGGGACATATCCAATGAGCACCTCGCCGCAGATCGATTACGCCACCTCGCCAGAGCAGTACAAGCACTGGACCCTGTCAGTCGACGGCGAGATCGCCACCCTGACCATGAACATCAACGAGGATGCCGGCCTGAAGGAAGGCTACAAGCTGAAACTCAATTCCTACGACCTCGGCGTCGACATCGAACTGCACGACGCCGTGCAGCGCATCCGCTTCGAGCATCCGACGGTGAAGACGGTCGTGGTCACCAGCGGCAAGGACCGCATCTTCTGCTCGGGCGCGAACATCTTCATGCTCGGCAAATCCAGCCACGCCTGGAAGGTCAACTTCTGCAAATTCACCAACGAGACCCGCAACGGCCTGGAAGACTCGAGCCGCCACGACGGCCTGAAGTTCGTCGCCGCCGTGAACGGCGCCTGCGCCGGCGGCGGCTACGAGCTGGCGGCGGCCTGCGATGAGATCATCCTGGTCGACGACCGCTCCTCGTCCGTCAGCCTGCCCGAAGTTCCGCTGCTGGGCGTCCTGCCGGGCACCGGCGGCCTGACCCGCCTGACCGACAAGAGAAAGGTGCGCCACGACCTGGCCGACATCTTCTGCACCACCTCCGAGGGCGTGCGCGGCCAGAAGGCCAAGGACTGGCGCCTGGTCGACGAAGTGGCCAAGCCGGCCCAGTTCGCGCAGACCGTGCAGCAGCGTGCGCAGGCCCTGGCAGCGTCCAGCAGCCGCCCAGGCCAGGCCACCGGCGTCAAGCTCACGCCATTGGAGCGCACCCAGACGCCGGACAGCATCGACTACGAATTCGTCAGCATCAGGATCGACCGCGCCGCCCGCAACGCCACGCTCACCGTGCGCGCGCCGCAAGCGCCCCAGCCGCTTGACGCCGCCGGCATCGAAGCGGCAGGCATCAAATGGTGGCCGCTGCAGATGACGCGCGAACTCGACGACGCCATCCTGCACCTGCGCACCAACGAGACCGACATCGGTGCCTGGATCCTGAAAAGCAGCGGCGACCCGCAAACGGTGCTGGCCGTGGACGAAACCCTGGTCGCCAACGCGGACCACTGGCTGGTGCGCGAAACGGTCGGCCTGATGCGCCGCACGCTGGCGCGCCTGGACGTGTCCTCGCGCTCGCTGTTCGCCTTTATCGAAGAGGGTTCCTGCTTCGCCGGTTCGCTGCTGGAGATCGCCCTGGCCGCCGACCGCATCTACATGCTGGCGCTGCCGGACGATCCGGAAAAAGCGCCAAAGATCGGCGTGAGCGAGATGAACTTCGGCCGCCTGCCGATGGTCAGTTCACAGTCGCGCATCGCGCGCCGCTTCTATGAAGAGGAAGCGCCGATCGCCGCCGTGCGCGCAACCCAGGGCCGCCTGATCGACGCCGACGAGGCGGAAAGCATCGGCCTGGTGACCTTCGCGAGCGACGACATCGACTGGCCGGACGAAACCCGCATCGCGCTGGAGGAGCGCGCCAGCATGTCGCCCGACGCACTCACCGGCATGGAGGCGAACCTGCGCTTCAACGGCCGCGAGACGATGGAGACCCGCGTGTTCGGGCGCCTGTCGGCATGGCAGAACTGGATCTTCATCCGCCCCAACGCCGTCGGCGAGCTGGGCGCCCTGAAGGTCTACGGTTCGGGCAACAAGGCCCAGTTCGATTTCAACCGCGTCTGAAAACCAATCTGAGGAAACCACCGTGAGCTCGATTAACTACACCGACAAGATCCCGAACAACGTCAACCTCTCGGAAGACAAGACCCTGCAGCGCGCGTTGGAACACTGGCAGCCGAACTACCTCCAATGGTGGAACGACATGGGCCCGAACGGCTCGAACCAGATGGACGTCTACCTGCGCACCGCGGTCAGCACCACGCCGGACGGGTGGGCCCATTTCGGCCATGTGAAGATGCCGGACTACCGCTGGGGCATCTTCCTGGCCCAGGCCGAGAACGACCGCAAGATCAACTTCGGCGAAGAGAAGGGCCGCGCCGCCTGGCAGGACGTGCCCGGCGAGCACCGCGCCAACCTGCGCCGCATCATCGTCACCCAGGGCGACACCGAGCCGGCCTCGGTCGAGCAGCAGCGCCACCTGGGCCTGACCGCGCCCTCGCAGTACGACATGCGCAACCTGTTCCAGATTAACGTGGAAGAGGGCCGCCACCTGTGGGCGATGGTGTACCTGCTGCATAAATACTTCGGCCGCGACGGACGCGAGGAAGCCGAAGCGCTCCTGCACCGCAACTCGGGCGACCAGGACAACCCACGCATCCTGGAAGCCTTCAACGAGGAGACCCCGGACTGGCTGGCCTTCTACATGTTCACCTACTTTACGGACCGCGACGGCAAGTTCCAGCTCAACGCGCTGGCCGAATCGGGCTTCGATCCGCTCTCGCGCACCTGCCGCTTCATGCTGACCGAAGAAGCGCACCACATGTTCGTGGGCGAATCGGGCGTGGCGCGCGTGATCCAGCGTACGGTCGACGTGATGCGCCAGCACGGCGTCGAAGACCCGGCCCAGGTACGGGCGCTGGGCGTGATCGACCTGCAGACCATCCAGCGCTACCTGAACTTCCACTTCAGCGTGACGGTGGACCTGTTCGGCGCCGACCAGTCCTCGAACGCCGCCACCTTCTACAGCTCGGGCCTGAAGGGCCGCTACGAAGAGACCAAGCGCGACGACGACCACCTGCTCAAGGGCCAGCACTACCGCATCCTCGAAGTCAAGGACGACAAGCTGCAGGAGCGCGAAGTGCCGATGCTGAACTCGCTGAACGAAGTGCTGCGCGACGATTTCATCCGCGATTCGATCGCCGGCATTGGCCGCTGGAACCGCGTGATCGAAAAGGCCGGCCTGCCGTTCCGCCTCAGCGCGCCAAATAAAGCCTTCAACCGCCACATCGGCGGTTTTGCCGGCCACCGCATTTCGCCGGACGGCCGCGTGCTGTCGGAAGCCGAATGGGCGGCGAACGAGCGCAACTGGCTGCCGAGCGAGGAAGACCGCGCCTACGTCGCCTCGCTGATGGGCCGCGTGATCGAGCCGGGCAAGATGGCGAACTGGATCGCGCCGCCGCCGGTGGGCATCAACAAGCAGCCGATCGACTTCGAGTACGTCCGTTTCAACTGAAGTGTCTGTTTTGGACCGGGCGCGACCCGGTCCGTTTTTTCGAAGCGAGCCAGCCATGAACGCACCCGTACCGATCGCCCTGATCCGCCAGCACCTGATCGATCCCGAAGTCTGCATCCGCTGCAATACCTGCGAAGAGACCTGCCCGATCGACGCGATCACCCACGACAGCCGCAACTACGTGGTCGACGCCGACATCTGCAACGCCTGCGGCAACTGCGTCTCGCCTTGCCCAACCGGCGCCATCGACCACTGGCACATGGTGCCGAAGGCCGCCGCCTATCCGCTGGCCGAGCAGTTCAGCTGGGACGAGCTTCCGCCGCAGCAGTCGCATCCGGAGCCGCTGCTGGAGCAGATGGAAGCGGCCAACGAAGCGGCCGGCGCCGTGCTCGACGAGACCGTGCAGGCGAATGCCGCGATCTCGGTCTCCTCGCCGATTCCGCCCTGGTCCGCCGCGCATCCATACGCCCACCTGTACACCTTGAAAAACCCCGTGCAGGCGACGGTCGCCGGCAACTACCGCCTGACGGCGCCGGACGCCGCCAGCGACGTCCACCACATCGTGCTCGACTTCGGCACGCAGATGTTCCCGATCCTGGAAGGCCAGTCGATCGGCATCATCCCGCCCGGCGTCGACGAAAACGGCAAACCGCACTACATGCGCATGTACTCGGTGGCCAGCGCGCGCGGCGGCGAGCGCGAGGGCTACAACAACCTGGCGCTGACGGTGAAGCGCGTGACCGAAGACCACGCCGGCCAGCCGGTGCAGGGTGTCGCTTCCAACTACCTGTGCGACTTGCCCAAGGGCGCGACCGTGCAGGTGGCCGGTCCCTTCGGCGTGAATTACCTGATGCCGAACCACGCCGGCTCGAACATTATGATGATCTGCACCGGCACCGGCTCGGCGCCGATGCGCGCCATGACCGAACACCGGCGCCGCATGTACGCGGCCGGCAAGCCGCATGACGGCAAGCTGATGCTGTTCTTCGGCGCGAGGAACCCCGCCGAGCTGCCGTATTTTGGCCCGCTGCTGAAGCTGCCGGCCGACTTCATCGACATGCATCTTGCGTTCTCGCGCCTGCCGGACCAGCCGAAAGCCTACGTGCAGGACAAGATCCGCGCCGCCGGCCCGTCGGTCGCGCAGCTGCTCGCGAGCGACACCTACCTGTATATCTGCGGCCTGAAAGGCATGGAGACCGGCGTGCTCGAAGCCCTGAGCGACGTCTGCGCGCAAGCCGGCATCGACTGGCCGGCCCTGCAGGCGCGCATGGTGGCGGAAGGGCGCTTTCATGTCGAAACGTACTGAATAAAGCCACTTATTGATGAGGAATCCGCATGAATCGTGACATCGCCGTCGATACCAGGAGCTTTCGCGTGTTCGTCGACCCGCAGGGCATCGCCCACCTGGTCTTCGGTCCCGAGGGGACCATGCCCGTTACCGACATCGCCGGCCACGCCGCGCTGGGCACGATCTGGCGCGAACTCGATGCCGATCCCGAGGTAAAAGTCATCCTCGTGCGCAGCGAGGGAAAGGGCTTCTGCGCCGGCGGCGAGATGGCGATGGTCGAACAAATGCTGGAATCGGAAGCGGCCCGTGCTCGCGTCATGCGCGAAGCGCGCGACCTGGTGCGCGGCATGATCGACTGCGGCAAGCCCATCGTCTCGGCGATCAACGGTGCGGCCGTGGGCGCCGGCCTGGCGGTGGCGCTGATGGCCGATATTTCGGTCGCCGCCCGCAACGCCAAGCTGATCGACGGGCATACGAAACTGGGCGTGGCCGCCGGCGACCATGCGGTGGCGATCTGGCCGCTGCTGTGCGGGATGGCCAAGGCCAAGTACTACCTGCTGCTGTGCGACGCCGTCAGCGGCGAGGAGGCCGAGCGCATCGGGCTGGTGAGCCGGGCGGTCGAGCTTGAATCCTTGCTGGACGAAGCGATGTCGATCGCGCAGCGGCTGGCGAGCGGCAGCGCGTCGGCGCTGGCCGGCACCAAGCGCGCGCTGAACGGCTGGCTGCATGCGGCCTGGCCGGCCTTCGAGGCGTCGCTGGGCGCGGAGTTCATGGACTTCGGCGGTGCCGACGCGCGCGAGGGCGTGGCGGCGATCAAGGAAAAGCGCAGTCCCGTCTTCGGCGGCGCCCGATGAAATTCGCGGAGATCGCGGCCAGCAAGGGGTTCGTGCTCGGGCCGGTCACGCTCGATGACGAGGAGGTCATGGCCTTCGCCTCCAGCTTCGACGACCAGTGGTTTCATACCGATCCCGAAGCCGCGGCAAGCGGCCCCTTCGGCGGCCTGATCGCCAGCGGCTGGCATACCTGCGCGCTGGCGATGCGCCTGGTGTCGCGCGAGCTGCTGGCCGGGTCCGAATCCTTCGCGTCGCCGGGGCTGGCTTATTTGCGCTGGCCGCATCCGGTGCGTCCCGGCGACCAGTTGACCCTGCACCTGACGGTGCTCGACGCGCGGCGTTCGGCCTCGCGGCCGGAGCTCGGCATCGTGCGCTGGCAGTGGATGATGCGTAACGGCGCCGGCCAGGAGGTGCTGGACCTGGAAGCGACCAGCATGTTCAAGCTGGACCCGCCTGCCTGACGCCAGACGTCAAACGCCCGCGCGTTTGGGCTTGTGGCCCTGCTTCTCGAGCACGTCCATCACCAGGTCGCAATGATCGCCCTGGATCTCGATCACCCCATCCTTCACCGTCCCGCCTGAACCGCAAGCCGTGCGCAGCTGCTTGCCCAGAGCCGCGAGCGCGATCGCATCGAGCGCGACACCCTTCACCAGCGTAACCGTCTTGCCGCCCCGTCCTTTGGACTGGCGCGATACGCGCACCACACCGTCGCCTACCACGGCCGATTGCGCCTTGCATGCGCAGGCCGCAGCGGGCTGCCCGCATGCCGGGCACATGCGCCCGTGTTCGGTCGAATAGACGAGGCCGCCTTTGGAACTGCTTTTCATGATGTGCGCTGCGTGAAAGACGAAGAGCGCGAGTGTAGCAGCACACCGACGGAATCGCTTGCATGCCAAACTAGTTTAGGCTTAAAGTATATTCTGCATGTGACATCAAGCCCTTTTGCTTTGCCTGTACTGCCCGGAGACCCCATGAACGGAACCGCGTACCTGGACACTTTTGCGAACGACAACCTGCCGCCGCGCGAGCAGTGGCCCGAGCTGCTGTTCGAGCTCGACGAATTGCAGTATCCCGCGCGCCTGAACTGCGCACACGAGCTGCTCGACGCAATGGTCGGGAAGGGCCATGGCGCATCGCTTGCCGTGCGCGGCGCGGGCGTCAGCTGGACCTATGCCGAGCTGCTGGAAAAGGTCGACCGCATCGCCGGCGTGCTGCAGAAGGAACTGAAGCTAGTGACCGGCAACCGCGTGCTGCTGCGCGGCGCGAACAATCCGATGATGGCCGCCTGCGTGCTGGCGGTCTGGAAGGCGGGCTATGTCGCGGTGCCGACCATGCCGCTGCTGCGGGCGAAGGAGCTGAGCACGATCATCGGGCTGGCGCGGGTGGATGCGGTGCTGTGCGCGGCCGACCTGCGCGCTGAACTCGACCAGGCCTGCAGCGAAGCCGAGGTGCCGCCGCGCGTGCTCTCGTTTAACGACGGCGCGCCCGGCTCGCTCGACGCCCTGATGGCCGCGATGCCGCCGCGCTTCGACACAGTCGACACGGCAGCCGAAGACGTCTGCCTCCTCAGCTTCACCTCCGGCACCACCGGCCGCCCCAAGGGCACCATGCACTTTCACCGCGACGTGCTGGCCATCTGCGACTGCTTCCCGCGCTCGCTGCTCGCCACGCAAGCGAACGACGTTTTCATCGGCACGCCACCGCTCGCCTTTACCTTCGGCCTGGGCGGCATGCTGCTATTCCCGCTGCGCTATGGCGCGTCGACCGTGCTGCTGGAGAAGCTCACGCCCGACGCGCTGCTGGCGGCCATCGCCCAGTACCGCGCCACGATCTGCTTCACCGCACCGACTTTTTATCGCCAGATGGCGCCGCTGGCCAGCAAGTACGATCTGTCCAGCCTGACCCGCAGCGTCTCGGCCGGCGAAGCACTGCCGCTGCAGACGCGCCAGGCCTGGCAGGAAGCGACGGGTCTCGCCATGATCGACGGGATCGGCTCGACCGAGATGCTGCACATCTTCATCTCCGCCGCCGGCGACGACATCCGCCCCGGCGCCACCGGCCGCCCGATTCCCGGCTACCGCGCCTGCATCCTGGACGACGACGGCAATCCGGTCGACCCCGGCGTCGTCGGGCGCCTGGCCGTCAAGGGCCCGACCGGCTGCCGCTACCTGGCCGATCCGCGCCAGCTCGACTACATCAGCAAGGGCTGGAACCTGACCGGCGACGCCTACCGGATGGACGAAGACGGCTATTACTGGTACCAGGCACGGACCGACGACATGATCATCTCGGCCGGCTACAACATCGCCGGGCCCGAGGTCGAGGACGCGTTGATGCAGCATCCGGCCGTGGCCGAATGCGGCGTCGTCGGCGCGCCCGATGCGGAGCGCGGACAGCTGGTGCTGGCCTATGTCGTGCTGCGGCCGGGCCATGAGGGTAGTCCGGAGATGGCGAAGGCGCTGCAGGACCACGTCAAGCAAACCGTCGCCCCCTATAAATACCCGCGCAGGGTCGAATTCCGCGCCGCCTTGCCGCGTACCGACACCGGCAAGCTGCAGCGCTTCAAGCTGCGCCAGGAAGCCAAGCAAATCTCGGAGCAATCATGAACATCGTCTGCATCGGCGGCGGCCCGGCTGGGCTGTATTTCGCCCTCCTGATGAAGAAGCAGGACCCGTCGCACGAGATCACCGTCATCGAGCGCAACCGTCCCTACGACACCTTCGGCTGGGGCGTGGTCTTCTCCGACCAGACCCTGGGCAACCTGGTCGCGGCCGACGAGCAGACCGCGCGCACCATCCTGCAGTCCTTCAACCACTGGGACGACATCGACGTCCATTTCAAGGGCCGCACCGTCACCTCGGGCGGCCACGGTTTCTGCGGCATCGGCCGCAAGCGCCTGCTGAACATCCTGCAGGCGCGCTGCGAGGAGCTGGGGGTGCGCCTGGTGTTCGAGACCGACGTGGCCGATGACCAGGTGCTGGCCGCGCAATACGGCGCCGACCTCGTGATCGCCAGCGATGGTCTCAACAGCCGTGTGCGCACGCGCTACGTCGATACTTACCAGCCCGACATCGACACCCGCAACTGCCGCTTCGTCTGGCTCGGCACGAAAAAGAAATTCGACGCCTTTACCTTCGCCTTCGAGGAGACGGAGCATGGCTGGTTCCAGGCCCACTGCTACCAGTACGACGGCGACACCTCGACCTTCATCGTCGAGACGCCGGAAGACGTCTGGCGTAAATCCGGCCTGGAAGGCATGAGCCAGGAAGAGGGCATCGCTTTCTGCGAGCGGCTGTTCGCCAAATACCTGGACGGTCACTCCCTGATGAGCAATGCCTCGCACCTGCGCGGCTCGGCCATGTGGATCAAGTTCCCGCGCATCGTCTGCCGCGAGTGGGTGCACTGGAACGCCATCGACGGCCGCCGCGTGCCCGTGGTGCTGATGGGCGACGCAGCCCATACGGCCCACTTCTCGATCGGCTCGGGCACCAAGCTGGCGCTGGAAGATGCGATCGAATTGGCGCGCTGTTTCGAGCGCGATGGTGCCGCCGGCATCGAGAAGGTGCTGGAGGATTACCAGGCCGTGCGCGCGGTCGAGGTACTGAAGATCCAGAGCGCGGCGCGCAATTCGATGGAGTGGTTCGAGAACGTCGAGCGCTACACGGCGATGGAAGCCGAGCAGTTCGCCTACTCGATGCTGACCCGCAGCCAGCGCCTGTCGCATGAAAACCTGCGCGTGCGCGACGCCGCCTATGTCGGCCAGTTCGAGGAATGGATCGCCAGCCGCGCCTTCGAGCAGGCGGGCGTGCCAGTCCCGGCGAATGCCGGCAGCATCCCGCCGATGTTCACGCCTTTCCGCCTTCGCGATACGCTGCTGAAGAACCGCATCGTGGTCTCGCCGATGGCGCAGTATTCGGCGGTGGATGGCGTCGCCGGCGACTACCACCTGGTGCACCTGGGCGCACGGGCGATGGGCGGCGCCGCGATGGTGTTCGCCGAGATGACCTGCGTCTCCGCCGACGCCCGCATCACGCCCGGCTGCCCCGGCATGTACACGCCCGAGCACACGGCCGCCTGGACCCGCATCGTCGACTTCGTCCACGCCAATACCGATGCGAAGATCGCCCTGCAGCTCGGCCACGCCGGCGCCAAGGGTTCCACGAAGCGGGCCTGGGACGGCACCGACCAGCCACTGGAGGAGGGCAACTGGCCACTGGTGTCGGCCTCGCCCCAGCAGTACCTGGAAGGCGTGTCGCAGGTGGCGCGCGAAGCCACCCGCGAAGACCTGGAACGCATCAAGCTCGACTTCGTGCGCGCCACCGGCGAAGCGGCCAAGGCCGGCTTCGACTGGCTGGAGCTGCACTGCGCTCACGGTTACTTCCTCTCCAGCTTCATCTCGCCGCTGACGAACCAGCGCCAGGACGAATACGGCGGCAGCGTGGAGAACCGCTGCCGCTATCCGCTCGAAGTCTTCCATGCGATCCGCGCCGCCTGGCCGGAAGACCGGCCGATCAGCGTGCGCCTGTCGGCCCATGACTGGGTCGAGGGCGGCCTGACGCCGGACGATGCGGTCGAGGTGGCGCGCCTGTTCAAGGAAGCCGGCGCCGACATGATCGACGTCTCCTCGGGCCAGGTCAGCAAGAAGGAAAAGCCGGTGTATGGACGCATGTTCCAGACGCCGTTCGCGGACCGCATCCGCAACGAGGTCGGCATTCCGACGATCGCGGTGGGCGCCATCTTCGAGGCGGATCACGCCAACAGCATCATCGCCTCCGGCCGCGCCGACCTGTGCGCGATCGCGCGCCCGCACCTGGCCGACCCGGCCTGGACCCTGCACGAAGCTGCGAAGCTGGGCTACACGCCGGTGGCGTGGCCTAAGCAGTACTACGCAGGCAAGCTGCAGCTCGAGCGCAATCTCGAGCGCGAACGCCAGCTGGCGGCTGCCAGCAGCGGCCTCACGCCGCAGCAGGTCGCGGCCAAGCTGCTGGAGGGCTGAGATGGCGAACGAGGACAGCCTGGCCGGGCGCCATGCGCTGGTCACCGGCGGCGGGCGCGGCATCGGCGCCGCCATCGCGCGGGCCTTGCTGGAACAGGGCGCCCGCGTCACCATCACGGGCCGTGCCCGCGAAGCGTTGGCCGTCACCGTAGCGGAATTGTCTGCGTTGGGCGAGATCGACAGCAAGGAGATGGACGTCACCAGTGCCGCCTCGGTGGCGCAGGCCTTTGCCGCCGCCGAAGCCCGCTTCGGGCCGGTCATGGTGCTGGTCAATAATGCGGGTCAGGCCGCCTCCAGTCCTTTCCTGAAGACCGGCGAGGAAGTCTGGAACCAGATGCTGGCCGTGAACCTGACCGGCACCTGGCACTGCATCCGCGCCGCGCTGCCGGCGATGCTGGAAGCGCGCTGGGGCCGCATCGTCAACGTCGCCAGCACGGCGGGGCTTACGGGCTACGGCTACGTCTCGGCCTATTGCGCGGCCAAGCACGGCGTCGTCGGTTTGACCCGTTCGCTGGCGCTGGAAGTGGCGACCAAGGGCGTGACCGTCAACGCCGTCTGCCCCGGTTACACGGAGACCGATATCGTGCGCGACGCGGTGGCGAACATCGTCGCCAAGACCGGCCGCAGCGAAGAACAGGCGCTGGCGGAACTCGCTTCCAGCAATCCGCAGCGGCGCCTGGTGCAGCCGGACGAGGTGGCGAATGCCGTCGCCTGGCTCTGCATGCCGGGCGCGGGCGCCATGAATGGACAAGCCATCGCCGTCGCCGGCGGTGAAGTCATGTAGAACGAGGAAGCAGCCATGCCACGAAAACAGGCCGCGCTCGCGGTCGCCACCAATGAAGGCGAGGAGGTGCTCGACGTCGAGAGCCGCCTGACCGACGACAATCACCAGTCGCTGAAACTCTGGCTGCGCATGCTCTCGTGTACGACGTTGATCGAAACCGAGATCCGCACGAGACTGCGTACCGAATTCGGCATCACGCTGCCGCGCTTCGACCTGATGGCGCAGCTGGACCGCCATCCGGAAGGCCTGCGCATGGGCGAACTGTCGAAGCGCATGATGGTCACCAGCGCCAACGTCACCGGCATCGTCAACCTGCTCGAACAGGAAGACCTGGTGGCGCGCGACGCGGTGCCGGGCGACGGCCGCGCCTACAGTGTGCGGCTGACGCCGGCCGGGCGGCGCAGCTTCAAGCGCATGGCGGCGCGCCACGAAGCCTGGATCATCGAGCTGATGTCCGGCTTGCAGGAAGACGAACGCGCGGCGCTGATGGCGACGCTGTCCACATTGAAGCGGGGCCTGAGCGCCCTCGAATAATCAGAAAATCAGGAGATCCCATGCGTTACCTACCAAGCGAAGCGCAGCAGCTGCCGGGCAACCGCGCCAGCTTCAGCCAACACCAGCCGCAGCACTTCCTGTTTGCGGTCGATGCCGGCGTGGCTACCATCACGCTGAACCGTCCCGAGCGCAAGAACCCGCTCACCTTCGATTCCTACGCCGAGCTGCGCGACCTGTTCCGTGCGCTGGCCTACGCCGACGACGTGAAAGCCATCGTCGTCACCGGCGCCGGCGAAAACTTCTGCTCCGGCGGCGACGTCCACGACATCATCGGGCCGCTCACCAAACTCGATATGCCGGGCCTGCTGGCCTTTACGCGCATGACGGGCGACCTTGTAAAGGCCATGCGCGCCTGTCCGCAGCCGATCGTCGCGGCCATCGATGGTGTCTGCGCCGGCGCCGGTGCGATCCTGGCGCTGTCCTCGGACATCCGCTACGGCACCGCGCGCAGCAAGACGGCCTTCCTGTTCACCCGCGTCGGCCTGGCCGGCTGCGACATGGGCGCCTGCGCGCTGCTGCCGCGCGTGATCGGCCAGGGCCGCGCCGCCGAACTGCTCTACACCGGACGCAGCCTCGGTGGCGAGGAAGCGGAGCGCTGGGGTTTCTTCAACCGCCTGTGCGCACCCGAGAGCGTGCTGGCGGACGCGCAAACCTTTGCCGCATCGTTGGCATCCGGCCCGACCTTCGCGCATGGGATGACCAAGAAGATGCTGCAGCAGGAATGGAACATGGGCGTCGACGAAGCCATCGAGGCCGAAGCGCAGGCGCAGGCGATCTGCATGGCCACCAATGACTTCCATCGCGCCTACCACGCGTTCGTGGCGAAGGAAAAACCCCAATTCGAAGGAAACTGAGCATGGCCGACATCGATTACCTGAACTGGCCTTTCCTGGAAGGCCGCCACCGCGAGCTGGCGCAGTCGCTCGACGCCTGGGCGGCCGAGCACATCGCGCAAGGGCATGACCACGACGTAGACGCCGCCTGCCGCGCATTGGTGAAGCAGCTGGGCAAGGCCGGCTGGCTGCAGCACGCCATCGGCGGCATGGCCTACGGCGGCGCCAGCGATGCGATCGACACGCGCGCCGTTTGCCTGATCCGCGAGACCCTGGCGCGCCATTCGGGCCTGGCCGACTTTGCGTTTGCCATGCAGGGCCTGGGCAGCGGCGCCATCACGCTGTACGGCAGCGAGGAGAACAAGCAGGAATACCTGACCCGCGTCGGCCGCGGCGAGGCGATTTCCGCCTTCGCGCTGTCCGAGCCGGATGCCGGCTCCGACGTCGCGGCCATGGCCTGCGCCGCCACGCTCGACGGCGACCACTATGTACTGAACGGCGAAAAGACCTGGATCTCGAACGGCGGCATCGCCGACGTCTATGTCGTCTTCGCCCGCACCGGCGAAGCGCCGGGCGCGCGCGGCATCTCGGCCTTCATCGTCGACGCCGGCCTGCCGGGCTTCGAGATCGCCGAACGCATCGACGTGATCGCCCCGCACCCGCTGGCGCGCCTGCGCTTCACCGATTGCCGCGTGCCGGTCTCGAAGCGCCTGGGCGAAGCGGGGCAGGGCTTCAAGGTCGCGATGGCGACGCTCGACATCTTCCGCACCTCGGTCGCCGCCGCGGCCCTCGGCTTCGCCCGCCGCGCGCTGGACGAAGCGCTTGCCCGCACCACGAGCCGCAAGATGTTCGGCAAGACCCTGGCCGACTTCCAGCTGACCCAGGCCAAGCTGGCGCAGATGGCCACCGGCATCGACGCCGCCGCGCTGCTCACCTACCGCGCCGCCTGGCAGCGCGACCAGGGCCGGCGCGTGACCAAGGAAGCCGCGATGGCCAAGCTGACCGCCACCGAAACGGCGCAGCAGGTGATCGACGCCGCCGTGCAGATGTTCGGCGGCCTGGGAGTCGTGAGCGAACAGCCGGTCGAACGCCTGTACCGCGAGATCCGCTCGCTGCGCATTTATGAGGGCGCGACCGAAGTGCAGCAGCTGATCATCGCGCGTGAGCTGCTGGCAGAGGCGGTGCCGCGTGGCTGAGAACCGCACGTTCGCGCGCGAGGTGCTGGTGCGCTTCGGCGACTGCGACCCCGCCGGCATCGTGTTCTATCCGCGCTACTTCGAGATGTTCAACAACCTGGTCGAAGACTGGTGCGCGTCCGGGCTGGGCACGAGCTTTCGCGAGCTGCACGAAGTACAAGGACTCGGCATCCCGACGGTCAGCATCCAGACCGACTTCGTCGCGCCCAGCCGGCTCGGCGACGTGCTGCGCGCCGAACTGTCGGTCCTCGAAACCGGCGGCGCCTCGATCACGGTAGCGATCCGGCTGCTGGGCGAGAACGGCGCCGAGCGCGTGCTGGCGACCCTCGTGCTCGTCCTGATGGACCTGAAGGCGATGCGCGCCACGCGTATCCCCGATGCCCTGCGCGCGCGCATCGCCGCGTTCGAGCCGGCAGAACAATCTGATCAAGAAAGGTAACCCCATGGACTTCCTCCAACCAGAAGGCTGGCCCCGCCCGCGCGGCTACTCCAACGGCATCGCCGCCTCGGGCCGCATGGTTTTCGTCAGCGGCATGATCGGCTGGGACGCCGACGGCGTCTTCCAGACCGACGACTTCGCCGGCCAAGTGCGCCAGGCGCTGCAGAACATCGTCGCGGTACTGGCTGAAGGCGGGGCGAAGCCGGAGCACATCGTGCGCATGACCTGGTATGTGCTCGACAAGAAGGAGTACGTGGCGGCGTATCCGGAGATCGGGGTGGCCTACCGCGAGCTGATTGGGAAGCACTTTCCGACCATGACTGCGGTGCAGGTGGCGGGACTGGTAGAAGATAGGGCGCGGGTGGAGATTGAGGTGACGGCGGTGGTGCCGGAGTAGTAAGGCATTGCTGTGCGGTTCGGCATTAATTAGCAAACCGCGAGGTAGAGTTCGGCCCCCCCGAGGTCAGGGGGGCTCATTATTGCAAGTGCATGGAACACGTTGCTGTGAAAGTGGCTCTACTAACCTTCGATGCCACACTCGTTCGGCGATCAATCGTCGTCAAGGTGAGAAAGGACTTTGTCAAGCTTATCTTGGGACCAATAAAGATCCTTTCCGTTATGCCTCGATGCGTTTAGCACTTGACCTGGATTCATCCGGTTTACCTGTCGCAGTGTGTATGCAACGGTAGCCTGATGAACCTTCGACGCTATGTTCCGGTTATGCGCTACTAGGCCTTCGCCGTCAAACACATGAATTCGTGGAAATTTACTCATTTCGACTCTCCTTCAACGAGTAGAAGTTTGGTGTGCGCTCGCACGTTTTGACAGTTAGGGCGAGCGTTAAAACTTCAAGCGAGCGAGACGAAGTAATGAACCAGCATCAGTTTGACAGTTGAGCTCCATCTCAACTATATATGAGCACGGCTGACCCGATTGCAGCTCGCCCAGACGGATGTGGGTCAGTTGCGCGCGTCCCTGTCCAGCGCAACCGCCTGCAACGGCTCCAATGCCGGTCCTTCCAGCACGCGACCATCCGGCGCAAACCGGCTCCCATGGCAATTGCAATCCCAACTGCGCTCCGCATCGTTCCAATTGATGTCGCACCCCATGTGCGTACACTTCCCGGCCACCGCCTGTAGTGCGCCATCGGCCGTGCGGTAGACGGCAATCGGCTTGCCGGCGACCTCGATCTTGCGCGCCTGACAGGGCGCCAGGTTCTCCAAGCCGGCCTGCTGCGCCGCGTCCAGCGGAGGCCCCGAATCGGATTCCGTCGGCCCGGTCTTTTTCTGCTCGAAGCCTTCCGGGCGCTCTTCCGTGGCAAGCCGCTCGACTTGATAAAGCGCCGCCCACGGGTTGTCACGACCGAGGATGGCGTCGGCCAGCAGCATGCCAGCCAGGGTACCGTAAGTCAGGCCGTCGCCCGAGAATCCGGTGGCGATATAAGTGCGGGTCGCATCCACATTGAGACCGATATACGGCAGCTTGTCCTTCGCCCGGTAGCGCTGCGCCGACCAGCGGTATTCGATCGCGCCGGCCTGGAAGTGCTCGCGCGCGTACTGCTCCAGGTTCTGGTAGCGGTCGCGCCCGATGTCTTCGTCGCCCGTCGAATGCGCGCTGCCGACCGCCACCAGATAGCTCTGGCCGTGCTGCGTGAAGCCGCGCAGCGAATGGCGTTCCTCGCCGATGCTCCAGTAAATGCCCGGTGCGGGGACGGCATCGTCGCATTGCAGGGCGACGCCGTATTCGCGTACGACTTCCAGTTTGGCCTGCACCAGATGGATGCCGATCGGGCTATGGGTCGCCAGGATCACGTGCTCGGCGTGCACGGTGCCGTGCTCGGTGCGCACCAGCCCAGTGGCGTCGTCGACCGCAAGTACCCGCGTGTGCTCGAAGATCAGGCAATCCTCACTGCCGATGGCCTGGGCCAGCTGACGCACGTAGGCGAAGGGCTGGAATTGGGCCTGGCTCGCCACCCGGAGGGCGCGGGCGCAGGGGACGGGAAGGGCGATGCTGTCGACCAGTGCGGCGTCCAGGCCGGCGCGCTGGACGGCCGCCGCTTCCTCCTCGATGTCCTTGACGTGGGCGGCATCGGCCGCCAGCAGGTGCCAGGGCACGCGCTGGAAGCCGCAATCCATTCCGAGCCTGCCGACCGTGGACTCGATCAGGTCGATCGCGGCGGCGCGCGAGGCCAGCACCTGGCGCGCGATATCCGCACCGTGCGCCTGTTCCAGGGTATGCACGCCCAGATCGAGGGTCGCATACAGGTTGCCCGTCGAGTTGCCGGTGCTGCCGTCGCCGACCTTGTAGGCTTCGAGGATGGCAACCCGCTTGCCGGCTTCGACCAGCAGCATCGCCGCGCTCAGGCCGGTAATCCCGCCGCCGACGATGGCGACGTCGACCTTCAGGTCGGCCTGCAGGGTCGGCAGGCAGGCGGTCTTGGCCGCGGTGCCTTGCCACAGCGATGACGTATCCATGCGTGCATACCTTTCTCGAGTCAGGAGGACGGCGGCCGACCGCCGCGTACGCTGGCATGATTCCGCGAATTGCGTGCCGGTGGCGCCCTGTTGACCACAATAAAGGTCGCCCAATTACCAGAAGTAACGTGCGGCTCGACCACAAATCCCGATGCTAAGCTGGCCTTCTATGCCCGCCCCAGCACTGGCGCGGCGCCATCCAACCAGCGAAAGGACCACGATGAAAGCCGTTGTATTCCACGATATTGGCGACATCCGCCTCGACGACGTCCCCGAACCGAAGATCGAACAGCCCTTCGACGCGATCGTGCGCATCACCACCAGCGCCATCTGCGGCACCGACCTGCACTTCGTGCGCGGGACCTTCAGCGGCATGAAGCAGGGCACCATCCTCGGCCATGAGGCGGTCGGCATCGTGGAACAGCTCGGCACCAACGTACGCAACCTGTCGGTGGGCGACCGCGTCGTGATTCCATCGACCATCGCCTGCGGCTATTGCTCCTACTGCCGCGCCGGCTACTACGCCCAGTGCGACAACGCCAATCCTGGCGGGCCGACCGCGGGCACGGCCTTTTTCGGCGGCCCGGAGGCGGCCGGCGGCTTCAACGGCCTGCAGGCGGAAAAGGCGCGGGTTCCCTTCGCCAACGTCAACCTGGTAAAACTGCCGGACGAAGTCACGGACGACCAGGCGATCCTGCTTTCCGACATCTTCCCGACCGGTTACTTTGGCGCCGACATGGCCGACATCGAGCATGGCCACACGGTTGCCGTGTTCGGCTGCGGCCCGGTCGGCCAGTTCGCGATCGCGTCCGCCAAGCTGATGGGCGCGAGCCGGGTGCTTGCCATCGACCACGTGCCGGATCGCCTCGACATGGCGCGCCGCCAGGGCGCCGAGGTGATCAACTTCGACGAGGAAGACCCGGTCAAGACCATCATGGAGCTGACCGGCGGGATCGGCGTGGACTGCGCGATCGATGCCGTCGGCGTCGACGCCCAGTGTCCGCACCACGGGCCTGCGGCGGCCGAGGCGGCCAAGAAGAAAGAGCAGTTCCAGCAGGAGGTCGAGAAGGTCGCGCCCGAGCAGCATCCGGACGGCGAGAACTGGATACCGGGCGACGCGCCTTCCCAGGCCCTGCAATGGGCGGTGCAGGCGCTGGCCAAGGCCGGCACGCTGTCGATCATCGGCGTCTATCCGCCGGCCGACGACAGCTTCCCGATCGGCGCGGCGATGAACAAGAACCTCACCATCCGCATGGGGAACTGCAATCACCGCAAGTACGTGCCGGACCTGGTCGAGCTGGTGCGCACCGGCGCCATCGACCCGACCGCCATCGTCACCAGGCGCGAAGAGATGGATTCGGTGATCGACGCCTACAAGGAATTCGACCTGCGCCGCCCGGGCTGGCTGAAGGTCGAACTGATCGAATCGCGCGACGGCCGCGTCGGCTGAGGAGGCAGCATGGCGGAAGAAGAGAGCAAACAGACGGTCGGCGAATTCCTGCTCGAGCGCCTTGGGGCATGGGGCGTGGACCGCATCTTCGGCTACCCCGGCGACGCCATCAATGGCATCCTCGCGGCCATGCGCAAGCAGGATGACATCGCCTTCATCCAGGCGCGCCACGAGGAACTGGCCGCTTTCATGGCCTGCGCCCACGCCAAGTACACGGGCGAGGTCGGGGTCTGCCTGTCGACCTCGGGCCCGGGTGCGATCCATATGCTGAACGGCCTGTACGACGCAAAACTCGACCACCAGCCGGTGGTCGCCATCGTCGGCCAGCAGAAGCGCGCCTCGCTGGGCGGCGACTACCAGCAGGAAGTCGATCTGGTTACGTTGTTCAAGGACGTGGCCGGCGCCTACGTGCAGATGGCGGCCAGTCCCGAACAGATCCGACACCTGATCGACCGCGCCTTCCACATCGCGAAGACCGAGCGCCGCCCGACCTGCGTGATCATCCCGCACGACCTGCAGGACCTGGATGCGGTGCCGGTGCCGCCGCGCGAGCATGGCAGCGTCCTGTCGGGCATCGGCATGGTCGCGCGCAGCCTGGTGCCGCCGCCGGATGCGCTGCAAGCTGCGGCCGACATCCTGAATGCCGGTGGCAAGGTCGCGCTCCTGGCCGGTGCAGGCGCCCACGGCGCCGCCGCCGAATTGATCGAGGTCGCCGACCTGCTTGGGGCCGGCGTCGCCAAGGCGCTGCTCGGGAAAATGGTGCTGCCGGACGACCTGCCTTTCGTGACCGGGTCGATCGGCGTGATCGGCACCCAGGCCAGCTTCAGGATGATGAACGAATGCGACACCCTGCTGATGGTTGGTTCCAGCTTCCCGTATTCGGAATTCCTGCCGAAGGAAGGACAGGCGCGCGGCGTCCAGATCGACATCGACGGCAAGATGGTCAGCCTGCGCTATCCGATGGAATGCAGCCTGGTGGGCGACAGCAAGGCGACGCTGCAGGCCCTGATCCCGCTCCTGCAACGCAAGGAGAAGCGCGATTGGCGCGAGCAGATCGAGGCCAGCGTGAAGGAGAGCTGGGCACTGTTGGAACGCAAGGCCATGAACCCGGAGGCGCCGCCGGTCAATCCGCAGCGCGTGTTCTGGGAACTGTCGGAACGCCTGCCCGACAATGCGGTGCTGGCCGGCGACTCCGGCTCGGTGGCTTCCTGGTACGCGCTCGACATCAAGGCGAAGTCCGGCATGCTCGGTTCCCTGTCCGGCGGCCTGGCGACCATGGGCTCGGCCGTGCCCTATGCCTACGCGGCCAAGCTGGCCCATCCCGACCGTCCCGTGATCGCCCTGGTCGGCGATGGCGCCATGCAGATGAACGGCATGAACGGCCTGATCACCATGGCGCGCGACTACAAGAACTGGGCCGACCCGCGTATCGTCATCCTGGTGCTGAACAACCGCGACCTCAGTTTCGTGACCTGGGAACAGCGCGGGATGGCAGGCGAACCGAAGGTCGAGGAATCGCAGCAACTGCCGGACGTGGCCTATGCCGATTACGCCAAGCTGCTGGGGCTGGACGGCGTGCGGGTGGAACAGCCGGAGCAGATCGCAGCGGCGCTGGACGCGGCTTTACGCAGCGACCGGCCCTTCGTGATCGACGTGCTGAGCGACCCGAACATGCCGCCGCTGCCGCCGCACATCACGCGCTCGCAGGCGGAGCAGTATTACAAGGCGATCGAGGCGGGGGATGCGGAAGCCGATGCGGTGCGCCGGGCGCTGGAGGTGCAGGGCGGGGAGTGATCGCGCTACCTCTTCACACTGGCAGGTGCGCGGCCCGCTCCATCGGCGCATAATGCCTGTGTTACCCGAGGAGGAAACGGATGCGCGACGCAATCATCATCGGTGGCGGCCACAACGGCCTGGTGTGCGCCTTCTACCTGGCCCGCGCCGGGCTGAAGGTAACAGTGCTGGAGGCGCGCCAGGTCGTCGGCGGCGCCGCCGTCACCGAGGAGTTCCATCCGGGTTTCCGCAACTCGGTGGCCGCCTACACGGTCTCCCTGCTGAACCCGAAGGTGATCCGCGACATGGACCTGGCCGCGCACGGCCTGCGCGTCGTCGAGCGGCCGCTGTCCAACTTCCTGCCGCTGGAGGACGGCCGCTACCTCAAGATAGGCGCAGGACGGACGCAGGCCGAGGTGGCGAAATTCTCGCAGCGCGACGCCGAGCGTCTCGACGCCTACGGCAGCCACCTCGACACCGCCGCCGATCTGCTGCGCGAGCTGGTGCTGCAGACGCCGCCGAACCGGGTGCAGGGCAGCTGGCTCGCCGCGCTGCCGGAATTGATCAAGGCCGGCCGGCTCGGCAATCGCATGCGCGCGCTCTCGCTGTCGACCCAGCGCGAGCTGCTCGACCTGTTCACCAAGTCGGCCGGCGACTACCTCGACGGCTGGTTCGAGAGCGCACCGATCAAGGCGGTGTATGGTTTCGACAGCGTGGTCGGGAATTACGCGAGTCCCTACGCGCCGGGCTCGGCCTACGTGCTGCTGCACCACGTGTTCGGTGAGGTCAACGGCAAGAAGGGCGCCTGGGGCCACGCGATCGGCGGCATGGGCGCGATCACCCAGGCCATGGCCAAGGCGGTGCAGGCGCTCGGCGTCGAGATCCGCACCGGCTGCGCGGTGGACGAAGTGCTGCTGGCGCAGGGCCGCGCCACCGGTGTCGTCACGCGCAAGGGCGAGCGGCTCGATGCGCGGGTGGTGGTGTCGAACCTGAATCCGCGCCTGCTTTATACGAAGCTGGTCGATCCGGGCGCGCTGCCCGGCGATTTCCTGCGCCGCATGCAGGCCTGGCGCTGCGGTTCCGGCACTTTCCGCATGAACGTGGCGCTATCCGAGCTGCCCAGTTTCCGCTGCCTGCCCGGCCTGGAACCGGCCGAGCACCACGGCAGCGGCATCATCCTCGCGCCCAGCCTGCAGTACATGGAGCGCGCCTACCACGACGCGCGCAGTCTCGGCTGGTCGCGCGAGCCCATCGTCGAGATGCTGATTCCGTCCACGCTCGATACGACCCTGGCGCCGCCGGGCCGGCACGTGGCCAGCCTGTTCTGCCAGCACGTGGCGCCCCGGCTGCCCGACGGATCGAGTTGGGACGATCATCGCGAGCAGGTGGCCGACCTGATGATCGATACCGTGGACCGCTGGGCGCCGAACTTCAAGCGCTCGGTGCTCGGCCGGCAGATCATGAGTCCGCTGGACCTGGAGCGCACCTTCGGCCTGGTCGGCGGCGACATCTTCCACGGCGCGCTGGGGCTCGACCAGCTGTTCGCGGCGCGGCCGATGCTGGGGCATGCGGATTATCGCGGACCCATCGCCGGCCTCTACACCTGCGGCTCGGGCACCCATCCCGGCGGCGGGGTCACCGGCGCGCCGGGCCACAATGCGGCGCGCGAGGTTTTGCGCGACTTCGGCCGGCGCCGGGCCGCCTGAGATGCTGCGGCGGGCCCTGTTCGCGTGGCTGCTGCTCGCCAGCGCAGCCTTGTACGCGGCACCGGCCGACCTGGTCTACCGCAACGGCGCCGTCCATACGATCGACAGCGCGGACAGCGTGCACCAGGCGCTGGCCGTGCGCGCCGGGCGCATCGTGTACGTCGGCGACGATGCCGGCGCCGCCACCCTGGTCGGCAAGCGCACGCGCGTGGTCGACCTGCAGGGCCGCATGCTGATGCCGGGGCTGGTCGACGCCCATATGCACCCGCAGTCGGGCGGCAGCCGGCTGCTGAACTGCAGCCTGGACTACCAGCGCCTGACGATTGACGAGTTCCAGGCACGCATCCGGGCCTGCCTCCAACGCGACAGGAACAAAGACCCGCGCCGCTGGCTGGTCGTGGTCAACTGGTTCCAGCAGGGGATGCGGCCGGAAGGCGCGATGGTGACCGCGGCGACGCTGGACGCGCTCGGGACGCGCCGTCCCATCCTCGTGCGCTCGTCGTTCGGCCACTCCGTCCAGCTCAATTCGAAGGGCATCGCGGTGGCGGGCATCAAGCGCGATACGCCCGACCCGGCGGGCGGCAGGATCGTGCGCGATGCTGATGGGCGCGCGACCGGCCTGCTGGAAGACGCCGCCCAGGACCTGGCCATGCGGCAGCTAGCGCCGCTGAGCGTGGCGGAAAACCTGGCCGCTTCGCGCAAGGCGCTGGCGGCGATGCGCGAGCAAGGCATCACCAGCTTCCTCGACGCCTGGACCGATCCGGAGACCATGACGGCGTTCCGGACGCTGCAGCGCCAGGGCAGCTTGAGCGCGCGCGCCCACTTCGCCGTGCTGATCGACCTCGACAAGGGGGCGACGCCGAAGAGCGCGGTGGCCGATCTACTCGAGCAAAAGAGCAGGTTCGACCAGGGCCCGGTCCGCGAGGCGCCCACGATGCAGGTTCGCCACGCCAAGCTCTTCATGGACGGCGTGATCGCCGCGCCCGCGTTCACCGGCGCGATGCTCGAACCCTACCTGGTCAACAAGGGAACGGCGGAGCAGCCCGACTGGCAGCCGGGCGAGAGCCGCGGGCCGGAGAGCTACTTCAATGCTGCAGCCTTGCGCACCACGCTGGCCGAGCTGGCACGGGCGAAGATCGATCCCCACGTCCATGCCGACGGCGACCGCGCGGTACGCGAGTCGCTCGATGCGATCGAATGGCTGCGAACGACCGGACAAGGCCGCGACCTGCGCCCGGCCCTGGCCCATGCCGAGATCGTCGCGCCACCTGACTATCCACGCTTCGCCGCGCTCGGGGTGACGCCCGTTCTTTCCTTCCAATGGGCCAAGCCGGCGCCCGACACCGTGGGCGCGCTGCGCGACTACCTAGGTCCCGCCCGCTACGCCCTGGTCGAGCCGCAGGCGCTGCTGCTGGACGCCGGCGCCCGCATCGCCTACGGCAGCGACTGGCCGGTCGATCCGCTGAATCCCTGGTTCGCGCTGAAGGTGGCCGTGACTCGCACCGCCGCGCCCGATGCCGGCCCCGAGTTTGCAGGCCGCCTGACCGCGCAGCCGGGCATGCCGCGCGCCGCCGTACTGCGCGCCGCGACCATCGACGCGGCCTGGACCCTGCGCCAGGAAGCGCAGTTCGGGTCGCTGGAGGTCGGCAAGCTGGCCGATTTCATCGTCCTCGACCGCGATTTCTTCGCCATCCCGGCCGAGGACATCGCCAACATCCGCGTGCTGCAGACGGTCGTCGGCGGCAAGCTCGTGTACCAGGCCGCGCAGATGCGCTAGCGTCCCTGTTGGCCGGCGCCCACCACTTCAAGGCGCACTGTTGGTCCGGACCCGGCAGGCCAACGCATCCCGTCCTCTGCCAGTCGCCTGGCACGCTCCCTGCATCGCTGATGGCGAGCGCCGATCCGGCGTTCTTCCATCCATCACTGCATCGAGGAGCCACATCATGAAAACCCTGCTCATCAAGGACCTGGTCCGTACCACGGCCGAGGCAAACCCCACCCGTACGCTGACGCGCGCCGACATGCAGCGCGTACAGGGCGGCCGCGCGATTGCCGTGCTGGTCGACGGCCGCCCCGGCGGCGTGGTCGACGACTTCCAGCTGGAGATGGCCATCTTCAAGGGCGACATCGGCGTACGCGTGGTCTAGCCCGGCACCGAAAGCCTCCCGCGCGGCCGGCCGTGCGGGCGGAACAAATCCCCCGAATGGAAGTCCCATGCAAAGGGGGAATCGAAGAGACATGTAGAGGAGAACCCATGGCTGGGATCGTACGCATCGACGATGAAGTCATCGATACCGATTACTTCATCCGGACCCTGAAACTCACCGGGCAGTTCGAAGGACTGGTCGAGCAGCTGGTGCGCGAGAAGCTGACCGTGCTGGCGGCCAGGAAGAGCGGCGTGCGCCCGGCGCCCGACGAAATACAGGAGCGCGCCGACCAGTTCCGCCGCATCCAGGGCCTGCACCGGGCGGCGGACATGAACCATTACCTGGACGCGCTCGGCATCAGCCTCGACGAATTCGAGGACTTCGTCACCAACGGCCTGGTCCACGAGAAGATGATGGGACAGGTCTGCAGCGAGGCGGCCGTCGAGCAGTACTTCAAGCTCAATTCACCGCGCTTCGACAGCGTCGAGATCAGCCACATCGTGCTCGACTCCGAAGGCAAGGCCAAGGAGATGATGTCGGCCTTGAGCGAAGACCCGGACAGTTTCGCCGAGATGGTGGCCGAGCACTCGGTCGGCGAGGCGCGCGAGAACGGCGGGGTGATCGGTCGCGTGCTGCGCGGTTCGCTGAAGCCCGATCTCGAGGCGCGCGTCTTCAATGCCGCGCCGGGCGACCTGCTCGGACCCTTTCCATCCGCCGACCGCACGCTGTTCGAGATCTACGCCGTGAACGCGCGCCATCCGGCCGCGCTGGACGAGGAAACGGCGGTCGAGGTGCGGCGCCTGCTGCGCGAGGAATGGCTGGCGGCACGGGCGCAGGAACACATCATCGAAGCCGTCACGGTGCGCTGACCGCCGGCGCCGCCCGGCTGCCCATCCATGGACGTCTCGACGGAACAGAAGCAGGGCGCGAGCGCCTTCCTGGCGACGGTGGAGATCCTGTCGGCCTTTACGCCCGACGAGCTGGAACAGCTGGCCGCGGCCGTCGAAACGCGCTCCTATGCTTTCGGCGACGCCATCTGCAGCGCAGGCGACGCGGCCGAAGGCCTGGCCGTGATCAAGTCCGGTTCGGTGCGCGTGTTCGGCGAAGAGCACGGCAAGGAAATCAGCATGGGAGTGCGCAAGAGCGGCGAGGTGTTCGCCGAAGTCGCCATGCTGCGTCCTTATCGCCACGAACTGTCGGCGCGGGCGGCGCTCAAGACCGAATTGTGGATCATCCCGCGCAGCGCGATCGAGCCGGTTTTGGCGCGCAACAGCGCGGCGCTCGACTTCATCAACCACTATGTGGCGATCAGTTCGGCGGGCGGCCTGGTGGCGCGCCTGTTCGACCTGCGCGGCAAGGTCGACAAGCCCGAGCTGGAGGAATTCGTGCGCAGCGTCGGGGTGAAACGCGTCGGCCCCGGCAAGGAGATCCTGAAGCAGGACACGCGCGACGACCGCCGCCTGTACGTGGTGCGCCAGGGCCAGGTGCGCGTGCTGCGCCGCGACGGCGAGGACGAGTTCGTGCTGGCCACGCTCGGCCCCGGCGAGATCTTCGGCGAAAAGGCGTGTCTGATGCGCCAGGAGCAGCCGGCCTCGGTCGTCGCGGCCGGGGAAGCGACCCTGCTCGTCATTCCGGAAAAGTCGGCCCACTTCATCCTCGAGCGCAATGCGAAATTCCGCGAAGTGATCGAGGAGCGGGTGCGCTTCTTCGAGCGCGAACTGCAGCGCCAGAAGCGCCTGGCCGAGCGTCGCAAGCGGCCCGTGATCCTCGACCTGGCGTCGAAACCGAAGGCGGGCGAACGCATCATCAAGCGTTTTGCGCTGGTCGAACAGGCCGAGGAAATGGATTGCGGCGCGGCGTGCCTGGCCATGCTGTGCCGTCACTACGGCATCAATATGACACTGGGGAAGCTGCGCGAACTGGCGAACGTCACGACCCAGGGCGCGACGCTCGACAGCCTGGCGCGCGCGGGCGAGGCGCTGGGCTTCGGCGCGCGCGGCGTGCAATGCACTTTCGATGCGTTGCTCGGCTTCGAGCTGCCCTTCATCGTGCACTGGGAAGGCTACCACTACGTCATCGTCTACGGCGTGGCGCGCGACCAGGTCTGGCTGGCCGATCCGGCGGTGGGCTTTCGCAAGATGAGCGTGGAGGAGTTCGAAAAGGGCTGGAGCGGCACCTGCCTCGTCTTCACGCCCGGCCAGCAGCTGGCGCAGCAGGACGTGGCGCGCTCGCCCTGGCTGCGCTTCGTCGGGTACTTGCGGCCCTACCGCAAGATCCTGCTGCAGCTCTTCCTCGCTACCTTCGTCATCCAGATGCTGGGCATCGTGCCGCCGATGATCATCCAGAACATCCTCGACGGCGTGCTGGTGCACCAGAATATCGGGCTGCTGCACCTGCTGATCCTGGGCCTGGTGATCTCCACCGTGTTCAGCCAGGTCATGACGACGGTGCGCGCCTACCTGTCGAACTACATGGTGCGCAACCTGGATTTTTCGATGATGGCGCAGTTCTTCAAGCACACGATGTCGCTGCCTTACTCCTTCTTCGCCAAGCGCAAGACGGGCGACATCATGGCGCGCTTCTCCGAGAACCAGACCATCCGCGCCTTCCTGACCGAGTCGACCGTCACCACCTTGCTCAACCTGCTGATGGTGTTCATCTACTTCACCATCCTGTTCCTCTACAACGTCAAACTGACCCTGCTGCTGATCGGCTTCGTGATTCCCATCATCGCGCTGACCGTGGTGGTGACGCCGAAGATCAAGGACTACGCGCGCGAGGTCTTCAATGCCTCGACCGATGCCCAGTCCTTCCTGATGGAGGCGCTGGGCGGGATCGAGACCGTGAAGGGCATGGGCAGCGAGCGGCCGGTGCGCCTGAAATGGGAGCGCAAGTACGTCAAGGCGCTGGAGGTGCAGTACCGCTCGCAGTCCTTCAATATCCTGGTCGGACTGGCCAGCCAGATCCTGAACTCGGCCACCACGATCGTAATCCTGTGGGCCGGCGCCAGCCTGGTGCTGGCGCGCGAGCTGACCATCGGCCAGCTGATGGCCTTTAACGCCCTGATGGGCAGCGTGCTGGGACCGCTGATGGGTTTAGTGGGCCTGTGGAGCCGGATGGCCGATGCGACGGTGGCCATGGAGCGCCTCGGCGACGTGCTCGACATCGAGCCGGAGCAGAAGCCGGGCGACCTGGCATCGCGCGTGGTGCTGCCCGACCTGCAGGGCGAGCTGAAGCTGGAGCGCCTGTATTTCCGCTACGGCGGCGAGGACACGCCCTGGGTGCTGGAAGACGTCAGCATCGACATCAAGCCGGGCGAACTGGTGGCCATCGTCGGACGCAGCGGCTCGGGCAAGACGACGCTGGCCAAGCTGCTGGTCGGCTTTTATCCGCCCAGCGACGGCCGGATCGTGGTCGACGGCTACGAGATGGCGGCGATCGACAAGGATTACTACCGGGCGCAAGTGGGCTATGTCATGCAGAGCAACCTGCTGTTTTCGGGGACGATCGCCGAGAACATCGCCAGCGGCGACGACAGCCCGGACCGGCGGCGGATCGAGGAAGTGGCGAAGATGGCCGATGCACATGCCTTCATCAGCAAGATGCCGCTTGGGTACGAGCAGGTGGTGGGCGAGCGCGGCCTCGGCCTGTCGGGCGGGCAGGTGCAGCGCCTGTGCATTGCGCGCGCCCTGTACCACGATCCTCGGCTGCTGGTCTTCGACGAGGCGACCTCCGCGCTGGACACCCAGTCCGAGAGCAACATCATGGCCAACATGGAGGCGATCCTGGCGGGACGCACGGCCGTCATCATTGCCCACCGCCTGAGTACAATCATGCGGGCCGATAAGATCGTAGTGCTCTACGAAGGGAAAGTAGTCGAGCAGGGACGGCACGAGGAGCTGCTGGCCCGGCGTGGCATGTACTACGAACTGGTCCAGAAGCAGCTCGGAGCCGCGGCATGAAACTGTATAACCCCGGCGGCGAACGCGGCTCGGCCATGTCCTATGCGGCCCTGCTGGAAAAGATCGAGATCATGCGTTCGACGCTGCGCTGGGCCACCCGCCTCGAGCGCCCGGACGTGGAAAAACTGCTGCGCCAGGCGAACACGCTGCGCGACGAAGTGATGGGCCTGTCGCACAAGGAGCGCTTCGTGCAGGCGGTCAGCGGCGACGTTCCGGTCGAGCGGCGTCACGAAGCTGCTGCCGAACCCGTGGTCGAGCCGCCGACCGGCGAGCGCCGCCGGGCACTGCTGGCGCGCAGCTTCGTCTTCGAGGGCACCTTCGGTGACAATCCGAAGCTGCTCGACGCCCTCGAGATCGCGGAGAAAGCCGCGCCAACCGACTTGCCGGTGTTGGTCGACGGCGAAAGCGGCACTGGCAAAGAGCTGATGGCCAAGGTGATCCATGCCAACGGCTCGCGTGCCGACAAGCCCTATGTGTCGGTGAACTGCGGCGCCATTCCCGACAGCCTGCTCGAATCGGAACTGTTCGGCCACAAGAAGGGCGCGTTCACGGGCGCGGACAAGGACCGCAAGGGCAAGTTCGAAAGCGCCCACAAGGGCACCATCTTCCTCGACGAGATCGGGGAATTGCCGCTGCCCGGACAGGTCAAATTGCTGCGGGTGCTGCAGTCGCACGAGATCCAGCGCGTCGGCTCCGACGAGACGATTTCGGTCGACGCGCGCATCGTCGCCGCGACCAACAAGAACCTGCGCAAGCTGATCGAGCAGGGGACCTTTCGCGAAGACCTGTTCTACCGCCTCAGCGTGATCCACGTGACCCTGCCGCCGCTGCGCGAGCGCAAGGACGAGATTCCGCTCTTGATTGCCTACTACGGCGACGAGGCGGCCGAGGCCCTGAAGCGGGCGCCCGTGGCCCTGACGCCGCGCCTGCGCGGCTTCCTGCTGCGCTATGCCTACCCCGGGAATATCCGCGAGCTGCGCAACATCCTGTACCGGCTGTCCTGCCTGGCCGGTCAGACGGCTGACCTGATGCACCTGCCGGAAGACATCCGGCCGTCGTCGACATCGGCGGCGCCGGCTCCGCAGGCGGATGGCGCGGAGCTGTCGTTGGCCGAGGCCAAGCGCGTTGCCAGCGACGAGGCCGAACGAGGCTGCCTGGAGCGCGGCCTGCAGGAGGTCGGCGGCACGGTGGCGGAGCTGGCGCGGCGCTGGGACATGAACCGCTCGCATTTGCAGATCCTGCTCAAGAAGCATGGGCTGCATTCGAAGGACTTCCGAAAGGAGCATTGAGCGCAGCATGTCGATTGGAGGCGCCGGTATCGCTTTCGTAGGGCGGGCATGCCCGCGTGCGGAGCATGCGCCGCGTTGGCGCATCGTGCACGCGCGGGCATGCCAGCCCTACGGAAACGGCGTGGTGATGGCAAGGGACCGGCATTCGTCACAGCGCCGGATTGATGACCGTCTTGTCGGCTCCGAGATCGTCCACCCGCAGCACGATCACCGTGATGTTGTCGCGCCCGCCGCTCGCAAGCGCCAGCGCGAGCAGCTGCTCGCAAGCCTGGGTGCAGTCGCCCGGCGCCAGCGCGGCCAGGAGCGCGCCTTCCTCGACCGGGGTGCTGAGGCCGTCGCTGCAGAGCAGGAAGATGTCGCCGTCGCGCGCGTCCAGCGTCGCCACCTCGAATCCGATGCTGTCGGCGGCGCCCACCGCGCGCGTGATCATGTTCGGGCTGACGCTTGCGGCCGCCATGTCGCCGCGCGCCTTCAGGTCCTCGACGCGGCTGTGGTCGCGCGTGAGCTGCTGCAGGCGGCCCTGGCGCAGCAGGTAGATGCGGCTGTCGCCGGCCCACAGGCAGGCCAGTTCGTGGCCGCAGGCCAGCAGGGCGGCGACGGTGCTGCCGATGACCGGGACCTGGCGCGTGCTGGCCTCGATGCGCAGCGTCTCGTTGACCTCCGCGAGGCGGGCGCGGGCGAGGGAGACCAGTTCGTCGAGGGTGTCCGCCGGCGGCAGGCTGGCGAGCGCGTCGACCACGGCGCCGCTGGCCAGGTCGCCGAAGGCGTGGCCGCCCATGCCGTCGGCGACCGCCCACAGGCCGCGCTGGGGCTGCGCAAGGAGGGCGTCCTCGTTGCGGCTGCGGACCAGGCCGACGTCCGTGCGTGCGGCGCAGGTCCAGTGCAGTGTGCTGTCGAAGCCCATCGCAGCGTCCAGGCTGGCTCTTTCGTCCGCTACAGCAGCGCCTTGTTCAGGCTATTCGCATCCACGGCCACGTTCAGCGTGGAATTCGCGCCCGCATTGTTCACCGAGACCGACTGGAACTGGTTGATCATCTGGTCGGCGAAGTTGTTGATCTGGTAGAAGTTGATCACCGGGGTGAAACGCGGGCCGGCCTCGACGAAAGGCTGGATCCAGCCGAAGACCCAGGGAGCGCCGGCGCCGCGCACGGCTGCCATCGCCTTGCGGTCGAGGGTGGCGCTGCGGGGCAGGTCGCGAATGCGGATGCTGGCCATGATGCATCTCCGTATTGAAGAGTAGGTCTGCACTGGAGAGAGCGGGTGGTCTCTCCAGTGTAGACGAAATCGAGAGGCTTGGTGCCGCTTAGCGCCGCACGATCTTGTTCTCGCCGCGCTGGACCACGTCGCTGTCGACGCGTACGCCTTCGACGAAGGCCGAGCCGTTGGCGGTGGCAGTGAGGACTTCCTGCATCTGCGCCAGGTTCTGGGTGGCGGTGATCGACGAGTCCTCGCTGCCGGCGAACTTCAGGTCGCCGGGTACCCAGGGCGTCGGCCCCATTTTCCAGCCGCCGCGCACGGCAGCCATGGTCGGGCGGTCGAGCTGTTCGCTGCGCGCCAGGTCGGTAATGGTCAGGGTTTTCATGGTGGTTTCTCCCTTGGGGCTCAGAAGGCGACCAGGTTGTCGGCACGCAGCGGCGCGGACAGGTCGATGTCTGGACCCTTGAAGCCGGCGCCGATCACGCCGTTGTTGTTGAGGACATTGATGCCGATTTGCTGGAACTGCGCGATCTGCTGGTTGACGTTCAGGTTGACGTTGACGTTCGGCCCAAAGGCGTTGCCGCCTGCTACCTTGGCCATGGCGTGCTGGTCGAGACGGGCGCTGTGCGCCAGGTCCTTGACGACGATGGAAGTCATGCTGTTCTCCTCGATGGGGTGGATGCCGTGCTGCGCGGCGGGCTTGGGGGTACGCCGCGCAGCCACCGGGTTTAGCCGATGATCTTGTTCTCGCCGTCCTGGTGCACATCGCTGTGCACGTCGACGCCGTGGAGGAAGGCCGAGCCGTTGGCGGTCGAGGTCAGCACGCTTTGCTGCTGCAGCAGGTTCTGGGTCGCCTTGATCGACGAGTCGGTCTTCGGCATGTAGCTGACGTCGCCTAATTTATAGTTCGATGCCGGCATGCTCCAGCCGCCGCGCACGTTCGCCATGTCGCTGCGATCGAGTTGTTCGGTGCGGGCCAGGTCTTTGATGGTCAGGGTTTTCATGGTCTTGCTCCTTGAAAGAGTGGATAAGTGAAGGACGAATCAGGAACGGCGCACGATCTTGTTTTCGCCGTGCTGGTCGACGTCGCTGTGGACGCTGACGCCGCCCAGGAAGGCCGAGCCGTTGGCGGTGGCGGTCACCACCTCCTGCATCTGCGCCAGGTTCTGGGTCGCGGTGATCGACGAGTCGAAGGAGGGCGCGTAGTTCACGTTGCCGAGCGGGTAGCCGGGCGTGCCCATCTTGAAGCCGCCGCGCACTTGCGTCATTGCGCTGCGATCCAGTTGTTCGGTGCGGGCCAGGTCGGTGATGATCAAGGTTTTCATGGTGATTCTCCTGAAGTAGTGAGTGGTTTGAGTGAGGCATTTGGTTTGCGCTCGATGGACATATAGCGAGAGGCGTGCCAGGTGGCCTGGCTTCCGGCTTTTTCAGTGCAAGTGATTGAATCAAAAAGGATTTCTCGGAGGGCGCGGATGGGCTCGCTGATGGAGGAGTAGTGGACGGGTGACGGGCGCGATCCAACAGATTCCGGGAGGTGTTCGGGATGCCGCAACAGGTTGGGCATGCTGGCCGATCCTTGAGTAGTCTGGCCGGGTCTGCTAGCATAGGGGGGTACCCTATCTGTGAAGTGAATCCCTTGTCCCACACCACACGAGAAAAGGCGAAGCTGCTCGCCCGCGTCCGCCGCATTCGCGGCCAGGTCGACGCCATCGAACGCGCACTGGAGTCCGAAGCCGGCTGCAGCGAAGTCCTGCATCTGCTGGCAGGCACCCGCGGCGCCATGAACGGCCTGATGGCCGAAGTGCTCGAGGATCACGTCAGGGAACATCTCGTGGCAGGCGACATCGGCGAAGCGGCACGCGCGGAAGGCGCCGAGGAGCTGCTCGACGTGATCCGGACATATCTGAAGTAGGCAGCGATGGCCGTCAAATCACCCTGCGTCGAGCTGTGCCGGTTCGACGGCAAGACCGGCTTCTGCAGCGGCTGCCTGCGCACGCTCGCCGAGGCGCGCGAGTGGAGGAAGATGAGCGATCACCGCAGGCACCAGATCGTCAACGAACGCGCGCGGCGCGAGAAAAAACTGGCCGGCCGCTAGCGCCGCCACGGAGGAAACCCATGCAAGACCTGACGCACCAGGCCAGCCGCGACGAGCTGGCGCACGAGCACATCTTCGACCAGGGCAGCAACGCGGCCGAGCGCGGCACGCGCGTGGTCATGTGGATCACGTTAGTGATGATGGTGGTGGAGATCGCCGCCGGCTGGTGGTTCAACTCGATGGCGCTGCTGGCCGACGGCTGGCACATGAGTTCCCATGCGCTGGCGATCGGCCTGAGCGCATTCGCCTACTCGGCCGCACGCAAGTATGCGCGCGATCCGCGCTTCGCTTTCGGCACCTGGAAGATCGAAATCCTGGCCGGTTACACCAGCGCCGTCTTCCTGCTCGGGATCGCGGCCCTGATGGCCGTCGGTTCCGTCGAGCGCATCTTCGCGCCCGAACCCATCCACTACCGGGAAGCGATCGTGATTGCCGTGGTCGGTCTGGTGGTGAACGTCGTCTGCGCGCTGATCCTTGGCCATGCGCACCACGATCACGATCACGGCCATGGGCATCACCACCACGATCATCACGGACACGAGCACGGACACGGTCATCACGACCTGAACCTGAAGTCGGCCTACATCCACGTCATCGCGGACGCGGCGACTTCGGTGCTGGCGATCGGCGCGCTGGCCGGTGGCTGGGCGTTCGGCTGGTCATGGCTCGACCCGGTGATGGGGATCGTCGGCGCCGTGCTGGTGGCCGTGTGGGCGAAGAACCTGATCGTCGAGACCGGGAAAGTCCTGCTCGACCGCGAGATGGATGCGCCGGTCGTCGAGGAGATCCGCGAAGTCATCGCGGGGGCGTCGTCCGCCGGCTACGCCAGGCTCGTCGACCTGCACGTCTGGCGCGTCGGCAAGCAGTTCTATTCCTGCGCCCTGAGCCTGGTGACGGATGATCCGTCGCTGACGCCGGCGAAGGTGCGCGAGCAGCTGGGGATACACGAAGAGATCGTGCACGCGACGATCGAAGTACATTATCGGCCCGGTAAGGCGGGCTGATTCCGAGCGGGATGTGGGCGGCCGTGCCTCCGGCCGCCCACGTGCGCTCATGCACGCTGCGGCAGCGTGGGTGCGCGCACGACGACGGTCCGCGCCTCGCGCGCCGGGTTGTCGCGCGCCACCGATGCCACGCTCTCGTCGGCTTCGCGCAGGCTGTCGTACGCGAAGGTGCCGGAGGTAACGACGACGAGCGTGACGACGAAGATGGCTTCCATGTGCTTGTGCAGGTTCATGATGTTCCCCTTGAATGGATGGTGTCGAAAGTGCGGGGCGCTGGTCATCGCCCACGCAGATCATTGAGCACAAGGCGTGCCAGCCGCCGGCACGGGGGAAGTGGAGCAGAAAGCCCGTAAAGTGTTGGACCGGGAGCGACAGAGGGGCCGACATGTTGGATTCCGGCCGTCACGCCGCCGCGTCCGCGGACATGAAAAAGCCGTCCGGCTTGCGGCCGGACGGCTCTGGGCGGGGCGCGTGACGCTCAGCGCGCCGGCGGCCTTGGCGTCGCCTGCCCGGCGGCGCTGCGTCCGGGCGCCGGGTCGTACAGGCGGACCCTGCGCACGACCGGGCGCAGCACGCCCGCACTGGCACGAAAGCGCGCCCCACCCGCGATCGCATGCATTGCCTGGCGATCGAGCTCGGTGTTTTCCTGCAAATCCTTGATGACGATGTTGGCCATATAGCCTCCTGTGGTTTGAAACGTTAACGGACTCCATCCCGTTGCCGGGATGGAGGTGAGAGAGCGAAGCGTCACGAGGTTCAGACCAGCACCTTGTTCTCCGCGAACAGCGCGGCAGCGACATCGATGTCCGGGCCCTTGAAGCCGGCGCCGATCACGCCATTGTTGTTGAGGACGTTAATGCCGATCTGCTGGAACTGGCCGATCTGCTGGTTCACGTTGACGTTCACGTTGACGTCCTTGCCGAAGGCGAAGCCGCCCTCGACTTGGGCCATCGTGTGGCCGTCGAGTTCGGCCACACGGGCCAGGTCCTTGACGATGATGGAAGACATGATCGCGTCTCCCTCAGCCGACGATCTTGTTCTCGCCGTCCTGGTGCACATTGCTGTGCACGTCGACGCCGTGAAGGAAGGCCGAGCCGTTCGCCGTGGCGGTGGCCACGCTTTGCTGCTGCAGCAGGTTCTGGGTCGCCGTGATCGACGAGTCGGTCTTCGGCGCATAGGTGAAGTCGCCCGGCTTGTAGTTCGGTGCCAGCATGCTCCAGCCGCCGCGCACGTTCGCCATGTCGCTGCGATCGAGTTGTTCGGTGCGGGCCAGGTCCTTGATGGTCAGGGTTTTCATGGTAGTGCTCCTTGGATGTCGTGATGGTGGGTTAGGTTCAGGCGGCCAGCGAAGGACGGCGCACGATCTTGTTTTCGCCATGCTGGTCGACGTCGCTGTGCACGGTCACGCCGCCCAGGAAGGCCGAGCCGTTGGCGGTGGCGGTCACCACCTCCTGCATCTGCGCCAGGTTCTGGGTCGCGGTGATCGACGAGTCGAAGGAGGGCGCGTAGTTCACGTTGCCGAGCGGGTAGCCTGGGGTGCCCATCTTGAAGCCGCCGCGCACTTGCGTCATTGCGCTGCGATCCAGTTGCTCGGTGCGGGCCAGGTCGGTGATGATCAAGGTTTTCATGGTGATTCTCCTTAAGTGGTAAGTGGTTTGAGTGAGGCATTTGGTTTGCGCTCGATGGACATATAGCGAGAGGCGTGCCAGGTCTGTGCCGCACCGGTCGATGCGGGCGCAAGCTTCTGAGTCCAAAGGGAATTTTCGCTGGCACGCCGGGCTGCATGGCTGGGCCTGCCACAGTCGTCGGCGCCGTAGGTGATGGGTCCATTCCAACAGCAGATGGCATGGTGTCGGCCGCGGCCCAACACGCGCCGTGGTCCGGCCGGATTGAGGTGCCGCAAGGGCTTGATCAATCGCCGCATCATGCTAGTCTCACGCTAGCGGCTTGGGATTTTTATATCGTCGAACCATGGACAGTTTCGCCAACGCGATTCACCAGTTGCAGAGTGGCGCCTTGCAGCATCCCGAGTTTTTCGCTCAGCTCGACCGGGTGCTTGCCAGCGCCCCGGAAAGTCCCGGCCGCCTGCTCGAGATGCTGAGCGAAGAGCATGCGCGCCATCCCTTGCCGGCCGACCTGTATGCGCAGGTACAGCAGCGCATCGGGCGCATGCTGGCCGCGCGCCGCCAGCAGGGCGGCGACGACACCTTCGTGCAAACCGAGCCCGGCGCCGCGACTTCGGTGCAAGGCCAGCCGGCCCCGCCGCCGCGCGCCGACGTGTCCCCTGGCGCCGAGCCCGAGCGCATGAAGGGCGTGGGCGAAACCCTGAACGGCCGCTTCGTGCTGGAAGAGTGCATCGGCTTCGGCGGCATGGGCACGGTCTACAAGGCGCTCGACCTGCGCAAGCTCGAGGCCTCCGACCGCAAGCCCTACATCGCCATCAAGGTGCTGAACGTCCAGTTCCGCGGCCATCCGAAGTCGCTGATCGCCCTGCAGCGCGAAGCGCGCAAGGCGCAGGCGCTGGCCCATCCGAACATCGTCTCGGTCTACGATTTCGACCGCGACGGCCCGATGGTCTATCTCACCATGGAGTACCTGCCTGGCAAGCCGCTGAGCCAGGTGCTGCGCGCGCCCGGCTTCAAGGGATTGCCTTATGCGCAGGTGCTGCCCATCGTCACCGGCATGGCCAACGCGCTGTCGTACGCGCACGGGCGCGGCTTCGTGCACTGCGACTTCAAGCCCGGCAACGTCATCCTGCTTGAATCGGGTGTCGTAAAAGTCATCGATTTCGGCATCGCGCGCGTGTTCCAGAAGACCGAGGAAGACGTCGACGCCACCGTCTTCGATCCGGGCAGCCTGGGCGCGCTGACGCCGGCCTATGCCAGTCCCGAAATGCTGGAACAGCGCGACCCCGACCCGCGCGACGACATCTACGCGCTGGCCTGCATCACCTACGAGCTGCTGACCGGACGCCATCCCTTCAACCGCCTGTCCTCGGCCCAGGCGCGCGGGACCGGCATGAAGCCGCTGCGTCCGCCCAACCTGGGACGCACCCAGTGGCATGCCTTGCGCTGCGGCCTGGCGCTGGAGCGCGATGCGCGCACGCCGACCGTGGCGCGCTTCCTGGCCGGCTTCGCCACCAGCGGCCTGAAGTCGCGCGCCGGGCTGGTGGCGGCCAGCGTGGCCCTGCTGGCGGTCGGGGTACTGGGCGTGGGCGGCTGGCTGTATCTCGGCCGTGAGCAGGCGGCCCCGGCCCCGGCCGCTACGGCGCAGGCGCCGCCCGCGACGGCGGCAACGGAAGCTGCGCCGCCCGTCGAACCCATCCTGGCGCCGCCGTCGCCCCAGTCGATTGCGGCCGCGCTCGGGCGGATTCCCTGTTCGGCCCTGGCGGCGCAGGTGCACGGCGATACCGTGCGCATCGAAGGCGTGGTCGGCAAGTCGCCCGGGGCGGCCGCCGTGCAGAACCAGTTGGCGGCGCTGCCGGGCGTGGCGGTGGTGAAGAGCGAAGTGCGCGAGGTCGCCGCCGCCGACTGCCGCCTGGTCGCGGCGCTGGCGCCATACTGGTTCGCGCACCGCCAGGCCGGCGGGGGGGCCGCCTTGCGCCTGGCGGGCGCAGGGGCGAATCCAGTCCCGACCTTGGCCGAGGGCGACTCGCTGATCGTCGACGTCAGCACGCCTGGCCTCGACTCCTTCATGACGGTCGACGCCTACCTGCCGGACGGCAGCGTCATCCACCTGCTGCCGAACGCGCTGGCGCTCGACAACCGGGCGCCGCCGAAGCACCGCGCGACCATCGGCCGGCCGGGCGACTGGCAGATCGGCAAGTCGGCCGGGTCCAGCCTGCTGGTGGTGCTGGTGACGACGCCGACGCCCCTGTTCGATACGCTGCGGCGCGAGTCGGAGCCGTCCTCCACCTACCTGAACGAGCTCGGCGCCAGCCTGCAACGGGTGCGCGCCCACAGCGGCCCCGGCCGGATCGGCATCGCCTTCCTCCCGGTCGCGATCAAGCGCTGACCTGCGCGGCCCGATCAGAACCCACGCGCCACCCTGAACCCGTTCTGCGACTGGCGTACGCCGGCATCGTATTTGAAGCGGGTGGAGGCGACCATGTAGGCGGCCCCTTCGCGCCAGGAGCCGCCGCGGATCACGCGCTGGCGGCAACCCGCTTCTTCCCAGGCGGCGCCATCGTTGGGCGCGCCCTTGAAGTTGTTGTGCCAGCAGTCGGCGACCCATTCCCAGACGCTGCCGCTGGTGTCGTGCAGGCCGAAGCCGTTGGCGCCGAAGCTGCCCACGTTTGCCGGCCGCTCGGCATGCCAGGGCTGGCCGCAGTCCTTGCAGTTGGCCTTCCCGGCGGCCATCCTGTCTCCCCACCAGTAGGGCGCGGCGCTGCCGCCGCGGGCCGCGAATTCCCATTCGGCCTCGGTCGGCAGGCGGTAGGGCTTGCCGCTGACCAGGCCGATCCATTTCACGTATTGCTGCGCATCTTCCCAGCTGACGTCGCGCATCGGCGCGGTCGGGCCGGCATCCGCCTGCGCGATGCGGGCGCAGCCGTTCGCGGTCACGCAGGCATTCCATTCCTGGACCGTGACCTCGAACTTGCCGATCGCGAAGGGCGCATCGATGACAACCTGGTGCGCAGGGCGTTCGCTCGGGTCGCTGGCATTGTTCCCCATCGTGAAGGTGCCGGCGGGCAGGGACACCAGTACCGGGCAGGACTGGCAATCGCGGATCTCGCCGCTGGCGCGTGCCCGGGCCGCGGCGATCGCCGGCGAGGCGGGCTTCGCCGCCGGCGGTTTCGGCTTCGCGGCGGGCGGGGGCTGCGCCGCAGGCGGGCTCTGCGCGGTTTGCGGGCGCTGTGCCGGCGCGGGCGTTGGCGCCTGCGCCGGTGCCTGTGCAGCGGCAGGCGGCTGCGCGGGCGCCCGCAGGCGCGCGATCCGGGCCTGGGCCAGGGCCGCGAAGCGCCCCTTCGGATAGGCTTTCAGATAGGCCTCGTAATCGCCGGCGTGATTGCTGTCCTTGATCGAATTCCAGAACGCGAGCTCGAACTGTTCCGGACTCGCCCTAGGAACAATGCCCCCAGGTTTGTTCCCGGTTGCAGGCTCCTGGGCTTGGGCGAGGCCGGTGCAGGCCATTCCCGTCAAGCTGCAAACCATCAATAGCCTCTGCCACATGTCTGCTCCCTAAGGTCTTGCGTTTGATAGGAATTGACTTGCGATCTGACTGGGAGTGTGACAGATTTGAAGGTATCGATGCGCACCTCCGTTCGATCCTGACGGGAGTTTTGCACCATGCGCCACACCATCGTCCTTTCAGCGTTGACGGCTGTCTCGCTGGCCGCAGCCGTGCAGGTAAATGCGGCCGGCCAGGGCGCGCAGGACAAGCCGGCGGCCCAGCCCGCCACGACCGCCACGCCGAACCCGTCGGCGCCCCAGGTCTACTTCATCTGGCCCTACGACGGTACCGTCATCAACGGCGGCAAGTTCTGGGTGCGCATGGGCCTGCGCAACATGGGCGTCGCACCCAAGGGCACGACGGTGCCGAACACCGGCCACCACCACCTCCTGATCGATACCGAACTGCCGTCGATGACGGAAGCGATCCCGAGCGACCGCAACCACCTGCACTTCGGCGCCGGCGAGACCGAGGCCAGGATCGAGCTCCCGCCCGGCAAGCACACGCTGCAGCTGCTGCTCGGGGACATGAACCACGTGCCGCACAAGCCGCCCGTGCTGTCGAAGCGGATCACCGTCACGGTGCGCTGAACCGCCTGGGAGAACCGCATGCGCCCAACCCTTGCCGCCTTCGCCTTCATCTCCCTGCTGGCCGCCGGGACGGCCGCCGCGACCAAGGCACCCGCCAACGCCTATTGCTACATAGGCTGGCCCAACGACGGCCAGGTGCTGCAGGCCGGGAAACCGTTCCGGGTCTGGTTCGGCCTGCGCCACATGGGCGTGGCGCCGAAAGGCGTCGCGTTCGAAAACACCGGCCACCACCACCTGCTGATCGACACCGAACTGCCGCCCGGCGGGCAGCCGATTCCGTCCGACCGCAACCACCTGCACTACGGCGCCGGCGAAACCGAAACCATGATCGAGCTCCCGCCCGGCAGACACACGCTGCAGCTCTTGATGGGGGACGAAAACCACGTGCCCCACGAACCGCCCGTGACCTCGAAGAAGATCACGATCACCGTCAAGTGAAGCTGTCATGGAACCGAACGCTCCCTTTGCCGACACGGCCGCCGCCAGCGATCCGGTGCGGGCCTATATCGAATGGATGGGAGCGAGCACGCCGGGCCCGGCCGTCTTTCCCCTGCACGAAGAGGCGGTGCTCGGACGCGACAAGCAGGACGCGCTGGCGTCGAACCGCTACATCTGCATTCCGGAAGCGACGATCAGCCGCCGCCATGCGCGCATCCGGCGCCGAGGCGCGAATTATTTCGTGGAAGACCTCCATTCGCGTAACGGCACTTTTGTCTGCGGCGAACGGCTCGCGCCCGGCGCCTGGCACCTGCTGCGCGACGGCGACGAGCTGACGCTGGCTTCGGCCCAGCTGGTGTTCCATTCGCTGATGCTGCCCGAGGGCGGCGCTTCCACCACCGTCATCACGCGCTCGGTCGACGCCACCCGCTTCGCTCCCGTGGTCGATGCCGCCCACGCCGGCCGCGGAGAGCTGGAAAAGACCGTGCACCAGCTGCACGCGATGGCGCAAGTGAGCATCGCGCTGGGCGCGGTGACCGACCAGGAAACCCTGGTCGAAAAGCTCATGAATTTTATCTTCGACCTGTTTCCGCTAGCCGAGCGCGCCTTCATCATGTTGTGCGGCGCCGACGGCGATCCGCCACGGCCGGTCGCGGTGCGAAGGCGCGGGGGAACGGCCGAAGATCCGGCCCGGGTGCGCATCTCGCACACCATCGTCGACCAGGTGCTGGTGAAAAAGCGCGCCATCCTCTCGGTCGACACCCTGGCCGACCGCCACTACGCCGCCCACGAATCGATCGTGGCGCAGGCGATCCACTCCGTGATGTGCGTGCCGCTGATCCTGGGCGAGGATGTGCTGGGGCTGATCCAGGTCGATACCTCGTCCGACCCGCGCGCTTTCCAGGAAGCCGACCTCGAAATCCTCAGCGGCGTCTGCGCCGAGACGGCGGTGGCGCTGAAGAACTTCCAGCTCTACTCGAGCATCAAGGGCCTGCTGGACGGTTTTGTCTGCGCCTCGGTGCAGGCGATCGAAGAGCGCGACCCGGTCACGGCGGGGCACTCGTTCCGCGTCGCGACCTATGCCGAGAACCTGGCGCGCGCGATCGAGCATGCCGGCGACGCCGGCCTGCGCCGCGCCGCCTTCACCCACGCCCAGCTGCGCGAGATCCGCTACGCCGCGCTGCTGCACGACTTCGGCAAGGTCGGCGTGCGCGAGCACGTGCTGCGCAAGGAGAAGAAGCTGCACCACGCCGACATGCGCCTGCTGGAACAGCGCTTCCGCTATGCGCGCGCCTGCCTCGAACGGCATGCCTGGGGCAGCCTGGCGCGGCGCCATGTGCAGGAGGAGCTGGGGATGGCGGCCTTCCGCCGCGAGGCCGAACGCATCGAAGCGCTGATCGAGGAAGAGGGGGCGCGCCTGGACGACTTCTTCGCGGCCATCGTGCGCGCCAACGAGCCCTCGGTCTCCCACACCGAACCGGCACGCGAACTGGCGGCGATCCGCGACCACGCCTGCCACGGCACCGGAGAGCCGGGTTTCAAGCTGCTCAGCGACGAGGAATTCGGCGCCCTGAACATCGGCAAGGGCTGCCTGACGCCAGACGAGCGGCGCCAGATCGAGGCCCACGTGGCCGACTCCTACTCCTTCCTGATCCTGATTCCCTGGACGCGCGAGCTGGCCGGGGTGCCGGCAATCGCGCATGGCCACCACGAAAAGCTCGACGGCTCGGGCTATCCGATGGGTTTGAAAGGCGACGAGATCAGCATCCAGACGCGCATTCTCACCATCAGCGACATCTACGATGCGCTGACTGCGCGCGACCGGCCCTACAAGGAAGCAGTGCCGAGGGAACGGGCGCTCGACCTGATTGGCGAGGAATGCCGCATCGGCCACCTCGACGCGCGCCTGTTCAAGGTCTTCGTCGAGTCGAAGGCGTGGGAGGCGCGCGCGGGAGGCGGTCCATGAAGACCCGCATCGTGCTTCCGCTCGCCCTTGCGGCGCTGCTGAGCGGCTGCCCCGACGTCAGCATGAAACCCTACCGCCAGCCCGACACGCCCGGCAAGGCGGCCTGGTCTAACCAGAAGGCGCTGCCGGTGGCGCCGAGCGAGATGATCGCGCCCGACTGGTGGAAAGGTTTTCGCGATCCCTATCTCGACGGCCTGGTCGAGCGCGCGCTCGGCGCCAACTTCGATCTCAAGATACTGGCCGCGCGGATCAGGGTCGCGAGCGCCGAGATCGGAGAAGCACGGGCCGGCGCGCTGCCGACGCTGGATGCCGGCGCCGGAGCGAGTTTCGAAAAAAGCACCGGCCAGAAGTTCAGCAAGCAGTTCAACCTCGGCACGCAGGTCAACTGGGAGATCGACGTCTGGGGCCGCGTGGCCAAGGGCGTGGAGGCGCAGACGGCGGAGTTCCGCGCCACCGAGGCCGACTGGCGCGCCGGCTACCTGAGCCTGGTCTCGGACGTGTCGACGACCTATTTCCAGATCCTGCAGTTCGACGAGCAGATCCGCCAGCAGGAACAGACGCTGGACAAGAACCGCAACATCCTGGTCACTTTCGAGGCGATGATGGGGCAGGGCCTGCTGCCGCAGACGCGGGTGCTGCAGCAGCGCGCCGAGATCAACCGACAGAGCCACGACCTGATCGAGCTGCGCCGCCTGCGCGCGCTGGCCGGCAATGCGCTCGCCACGCTGCTGGGCATACCGGCGGGCGAGTTCACGGTGCCGCCGGGCGCGCTGCAGGGCCGCGTGCAGCTGCCGATCGTGCCCGAGGGGCTGCCTTCGCAGCTGCTCAAGCGCCGTCCCGACATCGTCGCCGCCGAATACCGGGTGCTGGTGGCCTACGACCTGGTCGGACAGGCCAAGCTGGCGCAGCTGCCCTCGGTCAGCCTGACGGGACGCGGCGGCTCGGCCAGCTTCGCGCTCGGTTCGCTGCTGAAATCCTTCACCTTCGGCCTGCTCCCGTCGATCAACTTCCCGATCTTCGACCCCAGCGTCAAGGCGCGCCTGAAGACCTCGGAGGCGCGCACCGGGGTGGCCGAGAACGAGTACCGGCGCGTGGTCATGGCCGCTTTCGAGGAGGTCGAAAACGCGTTGGTCAACCTCGACGCCCACCGGCGCCAGCGCGCCGAGCTGCAGCAGCAGTCGGAACGGCTGGCGGTGGTGTCGGCGCAGGTGCAAGCGCAGCTGAAGGAAGGCATGGTGTCGCAGCTGGAGGTGTTCGAGGCCGAGCGCACGCTGCTGGCGTCGCAACTGGCGCTGCTGGCAAACCACCAGCAGATCCTGTCCGATACGGTGACGCTGTACAAGGCGCTGGGCGGCGGCTGGCCGGCGGTGGACGTGCGCAACGCGAGCACCGGGAGCCGCCCGTGACGGCGCTCGGTGCGATGGCCGCTCCGCGCTCAGCCCAGGCCAGCCGGCTGATGATCGTGCTTGTGCCGGTCTCGCATCCCGAGCTGGCGCCGATCCAGATTCGCGACAACCTGTTCGCCATCGGCCGTACCGAGGCGCCGTTCGACGGCTATCCCGAGGGCCTGGCGGCCGACCTGTCGCGCCGCCACGCGCGCATCTTCTGCGAACACGGCGCCGTGTACTTCGCGGAGCTGGGCAGCAAGAACGGCAGCAGCGTCAACGGCGCGCCGGTCCGCCAGGGCATCGTCGCGCTGCAGGACGGCGACCTGCTCGGCCTCGGCAAAACCTTGAGCTACCGGGTGCAGTTCGAGCGCGCGGCCACGCAGCCGCCGCATGCCAGGCTGGCGAGCCTGACCCTGCTGCCCGAACACGGGGACACGGGCCTGCAGCCGATCGTCGTCACCGAGTTCCCCTTCATGGTCAGCAAGGCCGACGACACCTTCGCGCGCTACCGCGACCTCGACGCCTCGCAGGTGAACTACCTGTCGCGCCGCCACGCCCACATCTTCCTGAAGGGCGGGGAGCTGCACATCGAGGACCTGGGCAGCACCAACGGCACCTTCGTGAACGGCACCCGCCTCGACGAACACGCGGTGGCCCTCGGCGACGGCGACCTGCTGGCCTTCGGGGGCCGCCATTTCGTCTACCGGGTCGCACTGGCCTGGGAAGCGCCCGCGCGCGACCCGACGCTCACGCGCATCGGCGCCGTGAAGCCGGCGCCGGTGCTGGACGCGGACCGCACGACCTTCGTTGCGGCGGCCGATTCCTTCCTCGACATCTTCTGTGCCGATGCGGCGCCGGGAGCCGATGCGCCCGATGCGCCCGCCGCGGCCCCGGTGAACGAGGAGCCGCCGCCCCAGGGCATGCTGGCCGGGCTGTATGCGGCCTTCGGCGGTCAACGGCGGCTGGATGCGCCGCGCCTGCGCCGCTGGGCTCTAATCGCGCTGGCCTGCGTGGCCGTGCTGGCCTGGGCGCTGTACGGCATCGGCCGCACCGGGCGCGAAGTGGAGGCGCTGATGAACGACGGCGCTTACGCGCAGGCGGCCGTGGTCGCGGGCGACGCCCTGGCAAACGATCCCGCCGACGCGCACATGGCGGCTTTGCACACGGAAGCGCTGCTCAAGGCGAACCTGCCTCCCTGGATGGCGGCGCTCAAGGCCGGCCAGTTTCCGCGCGCCGCGCAGCAGCTGGCCGGCATGCGCAAGCAGGTGCGCTACAACCCGGGGCTGGCGCCGCTGCTGGATGAACTCGACTGGATGCTGAAGCTCGAAACCTTTGTCGCCACGCGCGGCGGGGCGCAGGCGCCGCTGCGCGATGCGCAGGATGGCGCCCGGATCGCCCAGATCCTGCGCCAGTGGGACGAGCAGGGCGAAGCGCACCAGCGCGCCTTCGAGACCATCGCCGCCTATGTGCCGGCCTATCGCGACGCCTATGCCGACGCCGTCAGCGACGTACGCCGGCTGGCGCTGGCCAGGAGCGGACCGTGAAACGCGACTGGATCAAGCCGCACACGCTGACGCCGCTGTCGGAGGCGCTGGAGGAGCACAGCGCCGAAGGCATCTCGATTCTCACTGCCGATCCCTGGCGTTTTACGCGGGCGCTGGTGTATTCGATGGTGGCGCTGGTGCTGGCGGGCCTGGTCTGGTCCTTCTTCGGGCACGCCGACGTGCTGGTCACCGCCAACGGCAGCCTGGCGCCGGCCTCCGAAGTGCGGCGCCTGTACGCGCCGATCGACGGTGAGCTGTCCAACATCTACATCGCCGAAGGGCAGCCGGTGAAGGCGGGCGACGTCGTGGCGCGAATCTACGCGCGGGGCGCGATCGAGGCGGCGCGCAACGCGCTCGAGGCCCGCCTGAAGCTCGAGGACGCGGAGCGCGAATGGAAGGAATTCCCAGAGAAGAAAGCGCTCCTGGAGCGCAACGCCGCCGCGCTGCGCGAAGCGGCCGCCGTCGAAGAACGCCAGCACCGGCGCCGGCTGGCGGAAGGCACCAGCCAGCTGGCCCAGGGCCAGAGCGCCCAGCAGCAGGAAGCGCGCACCAACATCGAGGACGCGCGGCGCGCACGCGATGCGGCCAAACTCGAAGCCGACAAGTTCGCGCGCCTGTTCGCCCTGCCGGGCGGCGGCGGGGTCTCGCAGCTGCAGGTGGAGGGCAAGAAGAATGCCCTGCAGGCGGCCGAGAATGCGCTGCGCGTTGCGCAGGCGCGCACGACCGAGCTGGCCGCCAGGCAGAGCCTGGAGACGACCCAGGCCCGCTCGAGCCTGGAAACCAGCGGCCAGGAACTCGACAAGCTGCGCCTGCAATCGGCCGCCGCCGACCGCGAGGTGGCGAACGCCGAAGACAAGCTGCGCCTGCAGGTGCAGACCGCGCGCCTGGTGGCCGACGCCGCCGCCCGCATCCGTTTTGAAAACATCGACAAGGAGAATTTCCTGCGCATCGTCGCGCCCGTGGACGGCGTGATCACCGACGTCACCTCGACCCAGCCGGGCGACAAGATCCAGGCCAACGCGCCGCTGGGCGGCATCGCGCCGAAGAACGCTAAACCGATCCTCAAGATCGAGATCGCCGAACACGACCGCGGCTTCCTGCGCGAAGGCCTGCCGGTGCAGATGAAGTTCAACGCCTTTCCCTACCAGCGCTATGGCCTGATCCGCGGCACGCTGCAGTTCATCTCGCCGGCCACCAAACCTTCGCTGCAGACCAAGCAGCCGGTGTACGAGGGGCGGGTGTCGCTCGACCGGACCCAGTACACGGTAGGCGAGACCGTCTACCCGCTGCGTTACGGGATGACGGCGGTGGCGGAAATCGTCGTGCGCGAGCGCAGGCTGATCGACCTGGCGCTCGATCCGTTCAGGGATATTGGCGGGTGAGGGAGAATGCCGGGGCGGCTTGCGCCAACGCCGGTGCGTGCTCGGTTTCGTCCTTGAGTTCGACGCCGCTGAGCTGCCGCCGGCGGGCCTCCTGCAGCAGGTAGTGCAGCTTGTTTGCCGCCTCCTGCAAGGGTAGTCCTTCCGGCCGTACGTTCGAGATGCAGTTGCGCCGCTCGTCGGTCAGGCCCACGCGCGGCGCCCAGGTGAGATACAGGCCCATGCTGTCGGGAGAACTCAGGCCCGGGCGCTCGCCGATCAGGACCACGACCATGCGTGCGCCGAGCAGCGCGCCGACCTCGTCGCCGACGGCTACGCGGCCCTGTTCGACGATGGACAGGGGCGCCAGGGTCCACGCATCTCGCGGCAGCAACGGGCGCAGCGCCGCCAGGAAGGGGGCGGCGTTCTGTTCGATGGCCAGGGCCGAGAGGCCGTCGGCGACGACGATGGCCAGGTCGTATCCCTGCGCGTGCGGGCCGAGGAGGGCGCGCGACGCATCGTCCAGCCTGCGGCCGAGATCAGGGCGCTGCAAATAGACATTGCGGTTCCCGGCCGCGCTGTGCAGGCGCAGCGGTTCACCCGGCCAGGCCGTGGCCAGTGCCTGCGCAAGGCTGGCCGTATCGAGCGCCTGGTGTACGGCGTCGCGCGCACGCGCATGGGCGAGCTGGAAGTCGAGCTGGACCTGCGTCGGCTGGCTGATGCCGGTGTGGCCGAGGGCGATGCGCGCGGATGTGAAGCGGCGCAGGGTCTGCCAGGGGTCGGGAGGCGCGATCATGGAGGCTCCTCAGGTCAGCTGTGCCAGCGCGCGCTGGAAGGGCGCCGGTAAGGTGCGTCCCAGTTGCACCTGGCCGTCGCCGATGAAAATGCCCATGCCGCGCAGCCAGGCGTCGAACTCCGGCGCCGGCTGCAGGCCCAGCGCGCGGCGCGCATACAGGGCGTCGTGGAAGGAGGTCGTCTGGTAGTTCAGCATGATGTCGTCGGCGCCCGGCACGCCCATGATGAAGGTACAGCCGGCCGTGCCGAGCATCGTCAGCAGCACGTCCATGTCGTCCTGGTCGGCTTCGGCGTGATTGGTATAGCAGACGTCCACGCCCATGGGCAGGCCGAGCAGCTTGGCACAGAAGTGGTCCTCGAGGCCCGCGCGCGTGATCTGCTTGCCGTCGTAGAGGTATTCCGGGCCCATGAAGCCGACTACGGAATTGACCAGCAGCGGTTCGAACGCGCGGGCGACGGCGTAGGCGCGCGCTTCGCAGGTCTGCTGGTCGAGGCCGTGGTTCGCGCTTGCCGACAGGGCGCTACCTTGGCCGGTCTCGAAGTACATCAGGTTCTCGCCCACGGTGCCGCGTCCCAGCGACAGGGCCGCGGCGCGCGCTTCGCGCAGCAGGGCCAGGTCGATGCCGAAGCTGGCGTTTGCGGCCTGGGTGCCGGCGATCGACTGGAACACGAGATCAACGGGCGCGCCACGTTCGATCGCGGCCAGCGTGTTCGTTACGTGGGTCAGCACGCAGGACTGGGTGGGAATGGCGTAGCGGTCGATGATCTCGTCCAGCATGGTGACCAGCTTCGCCACCTGCGCCACATTGTCGGTGGCCGGGTTGATGCCGATGACGGCGTCGCCGCAGCCGTACATCAGGCCGTCGAAGAGGCTGGCGGCAATGCCGGACGCATCGTCCCGCGGGTGATTCGGCTGCAGGCGCGTGGACAGCGTGCCGGGTAAGCCGATGGTATTGCGAAAGCGCGTCACGACGCGGCATTTGCGGGCGACCAGCACCAGGTCCTGGATGCGCATGACCTTCGACACGGCGGCGGCCATTTCGGGCGTGATGCCGGGGGCGAGGCGCGCCAGTGCCGCGGTGTCAGCTTCGTCACTCAAGAGCCAGTCGCGCAGGGCGCCGACGGTCAGGTGACGGATTGGCGCAAAGGCGGCGTCGTCGTGGCTGTCGACGATCAGACGTGTGATCTCGTCGCTCTCGTACGGCACCACGGCCTCGTTCAGGAAGGTGGTCAGGGGCAGGTCGGCCAGCGCCATCTGCGCAGCGACGCGCTCCTCGCTGCTGCCCGCCGCGACACCGGCCAGGTAGTCGCCCGAGCGGGCGGGCGAGGCCTTCGCCAGCAGCTCGCGCAGGCTGGAGAAGGTGTAGGTATGGCTGCCGACAACGTGGGACAACTGGCTCATCGCTTGCTCCGCTGTGGTTGCACCAAGATGGTGCATCGGACACGCCACCCTGACTCTGCATCAGGGACGATGCTGCCACACTTGCGGGCCGAATGCACGCGGGTCCGGGTCACTTCGCGAGCCAGCGCTCCAGTGCCCGGATCACGGCCTCGTCGTTCGGATGGACGGCAAGCTCGCGCAGCCGCGCCGCAGGCACCAGGTGCACGGCCTGCGACTCCCAGCCCATACGCGCCGGCGTGCCGCCGACGCGGCGCGCGACGTAGTAACGGGTGTGGGTCTGGGTGCGCGTCGTGTCGAGCAGGAAGCCGACGATGCGTACCTGCAGCCCCGACTCCTCGAAGGCTTCGCGCACGCTGGCGTAAGGCAGGCTGGTGCCGGGATCGACGCGGCCCTTCGGGAAGGTCGCCGCATAGCCGCCGAAATGGTTCGAGGGCGCCACCAGCCACACGCGGCCGTCGTCTTCCAGAATCACCGCGCCGGCCGCCGCTGCATAGCCGGGCGGGAGTACGTAGGGCGGCTCGTCCAGGTCCGGGTAGGCGGCGCAGGCGCTCCAGCCCTGGCCGGTGACTGGTGCCTCGTCCCAGGGTGCGAGGGGAACGCCGTTCAGCACCGCGGGCAGGGCGCCGCCGGGGACGACGGTTGCGACCTGCTGCGGATCGTCCCATGCAAACAGGGAGGTGGGCGTCGAGGGCTGGCGGATGAGGACGGGCTGGCCGTCGTCGTTGGGGGAGGGATGGAAGGTGGGCATGGTGCGTCGGCTCATGCCACTTCGAGACGGCCGAAGAAGCCGTACTGCAGACTGGCGGCGATGCGCCGCGCCGCCGCCATGAATTCTTCCGCGACCTCGGGCTGGAACAGGCGCCGCACGTGGCTTTCGAACAAAGTCAGCCAGCGCCGGAAGTGTTCGGGTTCGATTCCAGCCAAGGCCATGTGCTTGCCGTAGACATTGCCCTTGAACTCGGCGCTGGAGAGCATCACCGAGCACCAGAAGTCGACCATGCGGGCGAGATGCGGTTCCCAGTGGTCGCCGATCGCGCCGTCGAAGACCGGTTGCAGCAGGGCGTCGCGGCGGATGTCGGCGTAGAAGTCGTGGACGAGGGTGGCGATGGCGTCGCGGGTGGGTTCGGTGTGCATGGTGGTGCTTGCTGGAATGGGGCGCTTCTTCGGAATAGGTGCAATCAGGGCTGCCCCGTCGATAACGAGTTAGCCATGGGGCTCGCTGTCTTGGTTCGACATTGTCGCAGATTCCCGGCAGAGAATCGATCCGCTACCTCGACCGCAATACTTTGCCGTTTGCCATCAGTGAGCGACGAAGTTCGGATCGGATCTGCTATGTGATAACGGTCTTCTCAGCAAAACGCATAGAGCGTTACTTCCATTGGTTTCCGGACACTGCCGCACTAATCTTGTCGCTAGGTCTGCGCCTTGTACGTCGTCAATCGACCCATTGCAGACGTTCATAGACTTCACTTCTTGATCTGGTCGAGCCATTCAACAAACCACTCTGCAGGCATGCGCTCATCGTCGAACGAGCCGGAGTGGAGTTCTTCGATCGAATATTTGTTTGCGAGGTAGAGATCCCATTGCGTTTCAACGTCAGTTAGCACGGGTAGCAATTGCTCTATCTCGTCCTCAGCATCGATGTCGATGTACTGGCACCAGAAGCGATCACACCACTCGGCAATTTGCTTGTGGCTGTACGGGCTTGCGCCTGGATTCGCCCCATGCTGCAGCAAAAGTTCGGCAGAAGCACGCGTGAACGGTAGACCGATAACACTGGTGGAAATCATCATTAAAGTCGCGTCTTTCAATGTCCGCTCCTGGCCGGCTGCAGACGTTCGGAAAGGCTCAGTGTATGAGAGGGTTGGTGTCAGGGCAAGTGAAGGAGCTAAAGGCTCCGCGCCAGACGCATGTCGACGCGCGATGGCATAATCGTAATCGAATCTGCACCTACATCTCAGCTAAACATAGGAACCCCCATGGTCCTCGAAAGCGCCGAACTCCTGATTAAACCCGGCATGGAAGCCGAATTCGAAGCTGGCGTGCGCCAGGCCACGCCGCTGTTCCAGCGCGCCCGCGGCTGCGAAGGCATGCAGCTCCAGCGCGGCATCGAGAATCCGCGTGCCTACCGGCTGCTGGTGCGCTGGCAGACGGTGGAAGATCATAACGTCCATTTCCGCGGCAGCGAGGATTTCCAGGAGTGGCGGCGGCTGGTCGGCCATTGCTTCGATGGGGCGCCGAATGTCAGCCACCTGGAGACGGTACTGGAAGGCTTCTGAATCATGTGCGTGAATTATCGTCCGCCTACGCCCGAGCAGTTCGGGACGCTGGGTGCGTTCAGCGACTTGCCGAACGACTGGCGCTGGCCGGAGGAGACCTGGAAGGATTACGTCGCGCCGATCCTGCGCAGGGGTGCGCATGGGCGGATCGAGGCGCGGCTGGCGACCTATGGCATGGTGCCGCGGCGGCGGATTCCGCCGGAGATCAAACCCTTCGATACGATGAATGCGCGGGCCGAGTCGATCGGGGAGCGGCGGTCGTTTGCGCTCCCGTGGCGGCGCTTGCAGCTGTGTGCGATCCCGATGGCGTGGTTTTATGAGCCTTGCTATGAGAGTGGGCGCGCGGTGCGGCATGGGATCGGGATGGCGGACGAGTCGCTGTTTTTTGTCGCGGGACTGTGGCGGGATTGGCCGGAGGAGGATGGGACGGCGGCGACTTCATTCACGCAGATTACGATCAACGCGGACGAGCATCCGTTGATGAAGCGGATGCATAAGCCGGATGATGAGAAGCGGTCGCTTGTGATTTTGCCACGGGATGAGGTGGAGGATTGGCTGGGGTGCAGCGATCTGGAGGTGGCGCGCAGCTTTTTGCGGCATTATCCGGCGGAGAAGATGCGTGATTGGGCGGCGCCGAGCGCGCCGGCGCGCAGGGCGCCGGCGCCGTCAGCCAATCTCGAGTTGTTTTAGACAGGCCGCGGGCGATACACGCGGTGTACCGCGTAGGCACGGAGTGCCCACCCTACGAAAGGCCGATGCGAGTGCCGCAGCGGCCGTCCCCCACTTAGCCCGCGCGGCGGATCTGGATCACATTCGCCGGGGCTTTGAATTCCTCCACCAAGCGTTTCTGCTCGTCCCGCAGCTTGTCCAGGTTCGCCAGCTTGACGTGGCCATAGCCGCGGATCTTCTCCGGCAGCTGCGCCAGCTTCAACGCCGCCTCGCGGTTATGCAGCGTCAGGGTAGACGCAAACGTCTGCACCAGCGCGATGTAGTCGTCGCGCAGCGCGCGCTCAAGGCGGCGCTCGTCGGTGTAGCCGAACAGGTCGAAAGGCGTCGCGCGCAGGAACCTCAAGTGGCGCAGGACTTCGAAGCCCTTCATCATCCACGGACCGAAGGTGCGCTTGGCCGGGATGTCGGTGCCGGGGCGCTTCTTCGACACCAGCGGCGCGGCCAGGTGGAACTGCAGCGTGTAGTCGCCGTCGAACTGCTCGGCGATCATCTTGCGGAAGGCCGGGTCGGCGTGCAGGCGCGCCACTTCGTACTCGTCCTTGTAGGCCATCAGTTTATACAGGCTGCGCGCCACGGCGCGGGTGATCGGCAGCTTCGAGGCGTCGCCGGCGACTTCGCGTTCCTTGCGTTCGACCGCGCCGACCAGTTCCACGTAGCGCTGCGCATAGGCCTCGTCCTGGTAGGCCGTCAGCTGCTCGCGGCGGAAGCTGACCATCTCTTCCAACGACTTCGGCGCGGCGAACTGGATGATCTTCGCATCCGAGCGCTTCAGGCGCGCCAGCGCGTCCTTGTCGGCGGCCAGCACGCGGCCGACGGTGAACGCGCGCTTGTTCATGTCGATGGCGACGTTGTTGAGTTCAATGGCGCGCATCATGGCCGGCAGGCCGACCGGGATCAGGCCAAGCTGCCAGGCGTAACCCATCAGCAGGATGTTGGCGACGATCGAATCGCCCAGCACCTCGAGCGCCACGTCCTGCGCATTCAGCACGAAAGTGCCGGCGTCGCTGCCGGAGGCGCGCAGCTTGGCCAGCAGTTCTTCCTTCGGCACGATGGCGTCCGGATTGCCGGTGAAGTCGGCGGTCGGGATCTCGCGCTCATTGGCCACCACGCGGGTGACGTCGCGCTGCATCACTGCCAGGGCGTCCGGCATCGCGGCCACCACCAGGTCGCAGGCGAGGATGGCGTCGGCCTGCTGCAGGTCGATGCGGACCTGGTTCAGGTGCGCCGGCGACGCGGCCAGGCGCACGTGCGACATCACGGCGCCGCCTTTTTGCGCGAAGCCCATGAAGTCGAGCGTGGAGGCGCCTTTGCCTTCCAGGTGGGCCGCCATCGTGATCAGCGCGCCCACCGTCACGACACCCGTGCCGCCGACGCCGGCCACCAGCATCTCGAATGGACGCGCGAAGTCGTGAGCCGCAGGCAGCGGGTGCTTGACGAGGATGGTTTCCAGGTCGGCTAGCGTGATCGTGGCGGCGGCAGGCTTCTTCAAGCTACCGCCCAGCACCGACACGAAGCTCGGGCAGAAGCCTTCGACGCACGAATAATCCTTGTTGCAGGACGATTGCTCGATCTGGCGCTTGCGGCCCAGTTCCGTTTCCAGCGGCAGGATCGACAGGCAGTTCGACTGCACGCCGCAGTCGCCGCAGCCTTCGCAGACGGCCGGGTTGATCACCATGCGCTTGGCCGGGTCCGGGAATTCGACATGGCCGTTCTTGTTCTTCTTGCGGCGGCGGCGCTTCTCGGCGGCGCAGGTCTGGTCGTAGACCAGCACCGTTACTCCCTGCATCTCGCGCATGCGGCGCTGGATCGCATCGAGCTCGCTGCGGTGATGCACTTCGACGCCTTCGGGCAGCTTGATGCCTTCGTACTTTTCCGGCTCGTCGGTGACGACGACCGCATAGGCCGCGCCTTCGCTCACGACCTGCTGCAGGATCTGCGGCACGGTCAGCTTGCCGTCCACCGGCTGGCCGCCCGTCATGGCGACCGCGTCGTTGTACAGGATTTTATAGGTGATGTTGGTGCGCGCGGCGATGGCCTGGCGGATGGCCAGGTAGCCGGAGTGGTAATAGGTGCCGTCGCCCAGGTTCTGGAACACGTGCTTCTCGTTGGTGAAGCGCGAAGCCGCGACCCAGGGCACGCCTTCGCCACCCATCTGCGTCAGGCTGACGGTGGAGCGGTCCATCCAGGTCGCCATGAAGTGGCATCCGATGCCGGCCAGCGCGCGGCTGCCCTCGGGCACCCTGGTCGAGGTGTTGTGCGGGCAGCCGGAGCAGAAGTAGGGCGTGCGCTTGACGCCGTCGCCCTTGTTCGACAGGGCTTCGGCCTTGCAGAAGGCGGGCAGAAACTGTTCCAGCGCCAGCGCCGGGAAGCGCGGCGCCAGCCAATGGATCAGGGCCGGGGCGATGCGCGAGGGGCGCAGTTCGCCCAGGGCGGAGAGCAGCGGCGTGCCGTCGAGGCGAGTCTTGCCGAGGATCGCTGGTCGCGATTCGCTTGGGAGGTTGTAGAAGGCGCTCTTCAGCTGCTCTTCCATAACCGCGCCTTTTTCCTCGACCACAAGGATTTCGCTCAGGCCCTGCGCAAAGGCGAGCAGACGGGTGCGCTCCAGCGGATAGGTCAGTCCCGGCTTGTAAATGCGCACGCCCAGTTCTTCCAGGCGGGCTTTGGTGAGGCCCATGCGCTCGAGCGCTTCCATCAGGTCGAGATAGGCCTTGCCGGCGCTGATAATGCCCACTTGCGCGTGCGGCGCAGCCACGACCGTGCGGTCGATCGAATTGACGGCGGCAAAAGCGGCGACGGCGCGCAGCTTTTCTTCCAGGCGCGCTTCCAATGCCAGGCTCGGCAGGTCGGGCCAGCGCATGTGCAGGCCGTCGGCCGGATAGACATAGTCGGGCTTGGCCGCGAAGGGCGCAGGCAGGCCCGCTTCAATGACCGCGCCGCCTTCCACGGTTTCGGAGATGGCCTTGAAGCCGACCCAGTTGCCGGTGAAGCGCGACATGGCCCAGCCGTAGAGGCCGAAGGCCGTGTATTCCTCGATGTTGGCGGGATTAATGACCGGCATCGACCAAGCCATCATCACCTGCTCGCTCTGGTGCGGCATCGAGGACGACACGCAGCCGTGGTCGTCGCCGAGGATGACCAGCACGCCGCCGAGGGGCGAGCTGCCGTAGGTGTTGCCGTGCTTGAGGGCGTCGCCGGCGCGGTCCACGCCCGGGCCCTTGCCGTACCACATCGCGAACACGCCATCGACCTTGCGCTGCGGGTCGGCGCCGACCTGCTGGGTGCCCAGCACGGCGGTCGCACCCAGTTCCTCGTTGATTGCCGGCAGGAATTCGATGTCGTGCGCCTGCAGCACCTTGCTCGCGCGCCAGGCTTCCTGGTCGACCGCGCCCAAAGGCGAACCGCGGTAGCCGCTGATGAAGCCGGCGGTGTTCAGGCCGGCGCGCGCGTCCATGCGTTTTTGCATGATGGCGATACGCAGCAGGGCCTGGGTGCCGGTGATGAACACGCGGCCGTCCTCGCGCACGAGATTATCGTCGAGGCGGTAGTCGGGGTACACCAGGTCGGTGGTCTGCGGCTGATCGAGGTGCTTCGGGATGTCTCCCATGGGGTCTCCAGTATGTTCTTGTTGATGCGCGCGTGCGCCCGCGGGGCTGGGAACCATCTTAGTGAATCGGCCAGAATTAATTTGCCGGTTTTTGCGTTATGGGCGATAGAATAGGCAAACCATTCCTAAGCGGGCACCAAAAATGGCAAATCCTACCCTCGACAAGCAGTCGATCAAAATCCTGCGCGAATTGCAGGCAAACGGCCGCATTCCTTCCGCCGAGCTGGCCGAACGGGTGGCGATGTCGACCTCTCCCTGCTGGCGGCGCCAGAAGGAGATGGAGGAGACCGGCGTCATCGAGCGCTATGTCGCACTCGTGAATCGGAGGAAAGTAGGTTTGTCGGTGATCTGTTTCCTGCACATCTCGCTGACCGGGCATACCGAGGGCACCGTCAAGACCTTCGAGGACGCGATGAACGTCCGTCCCGAGGTGCTCGAGTGCTATGAAGTCACCGGCACTTTCGACTACACGGTCAAGATGGTGTTTTCCTCGATGGACGACTACCACGACTTCCTGCACAACGTGCTGGTCAAGCTGCCTGGCATCTCGCAGATCAATACCAGCGTCGCGCTGCGCGAAGTGAAGTACGAGACCGCCTTGCCCCTGTAATTTTTGCGCCGCTGTGTTTCCCATTGCACGGTTCCAGCCGGATATTTACGCGACACTGGCGGCATTCACATGGAGAACAACACGATGTCCACATCAGCCGCCACCGTGGAGCAGGGCATCCACATCGCCGGCGTCGGCCGTTTCCAGTACCGGCTGTTCCTGATCTTCGGCCTGGTCTGGATGGCCGACGCGATGCAGGTGCTGTCGATCGGCTTCAGCGCGCCCTCGATTGCCAAAACCTTCGGCATCGCCGTGCCGCAGGCGCTCGAAACCGGGACCCTGTTTTTTGTCGGGATGCTGATCGGCGCCTTCGTGTTCGGGCGCCTGGCCGACCGCATCGGCCGTCGCCCGGTGCTGATGGCGGCGGTCGTGGTCGATGCCTGCTTCGGTGTCGCCTCCGCCTTCGCGCCCGATTTCACCTGGCTGCTGGTGCTGCGCTTCCTCACCGGGATCGGCGTCGGCGGCACGCTGCCGGTCGACTACACGATGATGGCCGAGTTCCTGCCCGCCGAGCGGCGCGGGCGCTGGCTGGTGCTGCTGGAATCCTTCTGGGCCGTCGGCACGATCTTCCTCGCGGTGCTGGCCCTGGTCGCGCTGCGCTGGGGAGACGATGCCTGGCGCGTGATCTTCTTCGTCACCGGCATCCCGGCCCTGGCCGGCGTCGTACTGCGCCTGTCGATCCCGGAGTCGCCCATGTACCTGAACCGCAGCGGGAATGCGGAAGGCGCGCGTGCCGTGCTGGAACGGATCGCGCGCGTCAACGGACGCAGCGAGCCGATTCCGGCGCTGCAGCCCGAGCACCCGGTCAAGCGCTCGCTGTCCGCACTGTTCGACGGCACCCTGCGCCGGCGCAGCCTGGCCCTGTTCCTGGCCTGGGCGCTGATCTCGATCGCCTATTACGGCGTGTTCGTTTACCTGCCGGTGCGCCTGAGTGCCGAGGGATTCGGCTTCATGCGCGGACAGGAATTCCTGATTTTGCTGGCGCTGGTGCAGCTGCCCGGCTTCGCACTGTCGGCGTATGGCGTGGAGCGCTGGGGCCGCAAGCCGACGCTGGTCGGCTTCCTCCTGCTGAGCGCCGCGGGCTGCCTGTGCTACAGCCTGGGCAGCACGACGCCGGTGGTGGTCGGCTCGACCCTCTTGATGAGTTTTGCGCTGCTCGGCACCTGGGGCGCGCTGTACGCGTTCACGCCCGAGGTCTATCCGACCGAGCTGCGCGCCAGCGGCATGGGCACGGCGGGGGCGGTGGCGCGCTTCGGCGGCCTGTTCGCCCCCAGTATCGTCGCGCCCGTGATGGCGACCCAGTTCACGCTGTCGCTGGCGATGCTGGCCGCCTTCCTGGCGGCGGGGGCCGTGGCGATCCTGTGCGTGGACGTGGAATCGCGTAACCGCGCGCTGGAATAGGTTCTGGCCGGTAGCGCGATGTTGATTATATAATTGACATATCGGCCAGAAGGGCGGGGCGGCCGGGATCCAATGCGCCATTGGCAGAACCTCGTCCAACCTCTCGAACACTGCCGATGACTTCGCCCCCGCACGAGCCCGCCGACGCCGCACCCGCCGCTCCCACCCCGGGCGAAGCGATCGAGGCCAGCGTCTTCTCCTTCCTCCAGCACCGCATCCGCGACGTCATGTTCGTGCTCGAGGTGCTGCCGTCCGGGCGCTACCGCTTCGTCTACGTGAACGCGGCCTTCGAGGCCGCCACCGGCATTCCGCCCGCGGCCGTGGTCGGCAAGTTCGTCGAGGAAGTGATCCCGCCCGAATCGATCGACCTGGTGCGTGAGAACTACCGCCGCGCCCTCGACAGCGGCGCCAGCGTGCACTGGGACGAAATCTCGGAGTATCCGACCGGCCGCAAGGTGGGCGAGGTGACGGTGACGCCGGCCCCCGCGCCCGACGGCCTGGGGCGCCTGCTGATCGGGACCGTGCACGACATCACCGAGCGCCACCAGGCCCAGGCGCGCCTGGCCGAGCTGGAAGAACGCTCGCGCCTGGCGCTGGAAGCCTCGGGCTCGGGTTCCTTCGACTGGCATGCGGCCGGCGACCGCGTCTTCGTTTCCGAGAAATGCCGCCAGCTGCTCGGCTTCGCGTCCGACAGTTACGAGCTCGAGACATTGAGGCTGCCGCGCCTGGTGCACCCCGACGAGCTGCCGCTGGCGCTCGGGACGCTGGCGCGCCTGCGCGCGGGCGTGGACGACACCTTCTCGCTCGAACTGCGCATGCGCCACCTGTACGGCCACTGGATCTGGCTGCGCTGCCAGGGCCGCGCCTTGCGCAATGGCGACGGCCGGCTGGAACGGGTGTTCGGCGCATGCTCCGACATCACGCGCGCCAAGGAAGCCGAAGACGCGATGGAGCGTGCCTCGCTGGTGTTCGCGCACAGCAGCGACGCGATCGCCATTTCCGACAGCGCCGGCTGCATCGTCATGGTCAATCCCGGCTTCACGCGCATGCGCGGCTACGAGCGCGACGAGATCATCGGCCAGACCGGCGAGGTCTACGACGCCGGCATGGAACGCGACGGCCGCCACGAGGCGCTGCGCCTGCAGGCGCTACGGACCGGGCATGCGCAGGGCGAGGTATGGAGCCGGCACAAGGACGGCCACCCGATCGCCGAGCAGCGCTCGCTCACTGCGGTGCGGGTCGCCGACGGCGCCGTGCGCCACTACATCGAGATCGCCAGCGACATCACCAAGGCCAAGAAGGACGAGGAGCGGCTCTGGCGCCACGCGAACTACGACAGCCTGACCGGCCTGCCGAACCGCCACCTGTTCCTCGACCGCCTGCGCCAGGCCATCCGTAACACTCACCGCGGCGAGCATCCGGCCTTCTCGCTGCTGTACATCGACCTCGACCAGTTCAAGGAAGTCAACGACACGCTCGGGCATCCGGTCGGAGATCAGCTGCTCAAGGAAGCGGCCCAGCGCCTGCTGCGCTGCACCCGCGAAACGGACACCGTGTCCCGGATCGGCGGCGACGAGTTCACGGTGCTGCTGGTCGACCTCGACAGCCTGGATAACGAAGACCCGCACGTGATCGAGCGCGTCGCGCACGGCATCATCGAGGCCATGTCGCAGCCTTTCCAGATCGAGGGCGAAACCCTGCACGTGTCGGCCAGCATCGGCGTGACGCACTTCCCGGCCGACGGCGGCGACGCCGACAGCCTGCTCAAGCACGCCGACCAGGCCATGTACGCGGCCAAGCACCTCGGCCGCAACCGCTTCGCCTACTTCTCGCCGGCGATGCAGGCGCGGGCCCAGGAGCGGCGCCGCACCAGCGACGAGCTGCGCCAGGCGGTCGCGCGCGGCGAGCTGCAGATGCACTACCAGCCGATCGTCGAGCTGGCGACGGGGCGGATCGTGAAGGCCGAGGCCCTGCTGCGCTGGCGCCATCCGGAACGCGGCTGGGTCAGCCCGGTGGAATTCATCCCGCTGGCCGAGGAGACGGGCCTGATCTTCGACATCGGCGAGTGGGTGTTCCGCACGGCGGTGAGCGACGCCGCGCGCTGGCGGGGCGAAGGATGCGAGATCCAGGTCAGCATCAACGTCTCGCCGCTGCAGATCGCCAAGGGCGGCGCCAGCTTCGCGCGCTGCATGGAGTTCCTGGCCTCGCAGCGCCTGCCGCGCCATGCGATCGTCATCGAGGTCACGGAAGGCACGCTGCTGCAGCACGACCGCAACGTCGAGGAGCGCCTGCGCGAACTCGAGGAACGGGGCCTGGCGCTGGCGCTGGACGATTTCGGCACCGGCTATTCATCGCTCTCCTACCTGCAGCAATACCGCTTCGAATTCCTGAAGATCGACCGCGCTTTTGTCGGCAACATGCAGACCGACAGCCGCCAGCTGGCCCTGTGCCGCACCATCATCGCGATGGCGCACACGCTGGGCATGCGCGTGATCTCGGAGGGCATCGGCGACGAACAGGCGGCCGAGCTGCTGCGCCACGCCGGTTGCGACTACGGGCAGGGCTTCTACTTCCACCAGCCGATGCCGGCCGCGCCCTTCGAGCAGCTGCTGCGTGCGCGCGACCTGCCGCCGGCCCTGCATTGAGGCCTCGCGCTCAGCGCAGGTCACCCGTCTCGTAGTACACCGTGCCGGTCACCGCGGCCTGGCGCGCCAGGGCCGGCAGGTCGGCCTCGACGCCATGCTTCGCGATCTCGACCGGGCCCCTGGCGGGATGCGCGAGCAGCACGATGTGCTCGAAGTCGGGGCGGTTGTCGATCAGTTTCACGAGGAAGCCACCAACTGGCAGGTAGCGCGCGACCGGATGTACGGCCGGCTGCGGCGACAGGGTCCGGTACAGGACGACCTGCTCGACAACCAAGGCGGCCCCGCGTTCGCGGATGGTGCCGTCGCGTTCGAAATGGCCCTTGACCACGTTGGCGCGGAAAGCCCGCAGGGGCGCCGCGCTGCCGGGCGCCAGGCGATGCAGGGCAAAGGCTTCGGGTTCCAGCGTCCACAGGGCGGTCTTGCCGTCCAGCCGCGCGCGCATGGCGCGATCCAGTGCCGGGTCTTCGAAGCGCACTTTCAGGACGACCTGGTTGTCGTGCGGCGCATGAAACAGGGGCAGGTGCGAGGCGTACAGGCCATCGCTGCCGCCGAACAGCACCATGCCGTGCACCCCGTGGCTGGGCTCGCGGGCGGACAGCTGGAAGGGCAGCAGGAGCAGGAAGACGACGAGCAGGCGGCGGGCAAGGGAGGCGAGAATCATGGCGGAGGTGGGCGCAGGGTCAAACCGTGCATGGTAGAAGCGATCGGCGTGCCCGTAAAGCCTAATTGCGGCCATGACGACTGGATGATCGCCGCGCGATGCGCTATGCTGCTGCCCGGATCGAAGGCAGAAGGCGGCGAGGAAGCATGGTAGAGAAAGACGAGGCGCAGGAACCCGCAAACGCACTGGAGCGCCTGCCGCCCCTGCTCGCGGCGACCCTCTCGAACGGCGACGTGAACGGCAAGCTCGAAGCGAGGGCGCGCCGCGACGCCCGGATGCGCGGCGTGGAGTCGATCGAGGCGATGCGCACCGCAATCAAGGAGGCGTCGCGGCACCTGCCGGTGCCCGATGCCGTCCCGCGCCTCGGCAAGCTCGACGCCGCCGCATTCCGCCTCCAGGCGCTGCAAGGCCTGCCTTTCCTGATTCCCGGCGTGGCCGCGCGCTGGCCGCTGGCCGAGCTGACGCCGCAAACCCTGCGCGAACGCTTTCCCGCACTCCCGGTGCGCGCCCGCGTCGGCGACTACGTCAACACCGCCTTTGCGCCGGACCGCGCGATGCGGGACATGTCGATGCGCGACTACCTCGACCTGGCCGCCGCCGGGACGGAGGGCCTGCCGCCTTATCTCGGCAACCTGGAACTGCGCGAACTGAACCGCTACTGCCACTGGCCCGCGTATTTCGAGAAACCCGGCCCGCCGCGCTTCTGGCTCGGCCCCGCGGGCACGGTGACGCCGCTGCACGCCGACTACGACGACAACCTCTTCGTGCAGATCTGGGGCAGCAAGCGCATCATCCTGGCGCCGCCGCATCACGATGAATTCCTGTATCCGAAGGAAGCCAATGCGCTGCTGTTCGGCTCCCCCTTCGATCCGGAAGCGCCCGACTACGAGCGCTTTCCGCTGGCGCGCCAGGCGGCGCTGCTGGAATTGACGGTGCAGCCGGGCGACCTGTTGTACGTGCCGGCCGGGTGGTTCCACCAGGTGCGTTCGCTGAGCTTCTCGCTGTCCTCGAACCGTTGGTCGCGCACCGGGCCGATGCTGCTCGACACGGCGCCGCGTGGAGTCGGGACTCCACCCTACGCATCGAGATAATCGTAGGGTGGAGTCCTGACTCCACGCGTTTCGCAATGTAACCCGAAAGCCTAACGGTTGTCGTCGCGCTCGTCGACTTCGCGCTGGCTGCCGGTATGCTCCGGCACGCGCGCCCGCGGCAAATGCCAGTCGAAGCGCACGGCCAGCATGCGCAGGCCGAAGCAGAGCAGCGCGCCCGCGATCGCGGTCGGCGTGGTCGGCAGCTGGAACGCGTCGCCGATCACGACCACTGCGGCGCCCGCGAGCGCGGCCACCGCGTAGATGTCGGAGCGGAACACGGCCGGCACGTTCGACAGCAGCACGTCGCGCGCGATGCCGCCGCCGATCCCGGTCAGCATGCCGAGCAGGGCCGCCATCATCGGCTCCAGGCCGTAAACCAGTGCCTTCTGCGCGCCGGCCACGCAGAACAGCGCCAGCCCGACCGCGTCGAAGAACAGCACGGGACTGTGCAGGCGGTTGATCAGCGGGTACCAGAAGAAGATGACGACGCCGGCCAGCATCGAGACGGCGAGGTAGCGCCAGTCGCTGATCGCGGCCGGCGGCGCCGCGCCGATCAGCAGGTCGCGCACGATGCCGCCCGAGTTGGCGGCGACAAAGGAGAGCACCAGCACCCCGAAGATGTCGAGGCGGCGGCGCGCGCCGGCGGTGGCGCCGGACAGGGCGAAGACGAAGGTGCCGACCAGGTCGAGGGTCAGTACCAGGGTTTTCATGGCGGCTCCCATGTCGAGGGAGAGGACGTCGAACACGATTACTAGCCTTGGGTGTGGGATTGGCGCGGGGCGGAACCCGCCATGATAACGCGCCGCGCTGTATGGACAAAATAAAAGCCCCTGCGGACAGGGGCTTTTGTTTTGTAGCGGTACAACGGGTGCTTACCGAGACGCAAACGTACAACCGCGTGCGCACAGAGTGCGCACCCTACTTCTGTGCGACGACCGCCGGGACGTCCAGCGTGATCGCCTTCAGGCCCAGCGCTTCGCTGCTGCCCTGGCGGATGCGGTTGGCGAGTACCGGGTCGTTATTGAGCTTCTGGCCATACGACGGCACCATCTCCTTCATCTTCGCCTGCCAGGCCGGGGTCTCGAGCTGGCCCTTGAAGGCGGACTGCTTGAGCACCTTGATCATGATCGGCGCGGCGGTCGAGGCGCCCGGCGAGGCGCCCAGCAGGGCCACGATGCTGCCGTCGGCGGCGCCCACGACTTCGGTACCGAACTGCAGCAGGCCGCCCTTCGGCGAATCCTTCACGATCTGCACGCGCTGGCCGGCGGTGGCCAGGGTCCAGTCTTCCAGCTTCGCGTTCGGCAGGTACTCCTTCAGCGTCGCCAGGCGGTCTTCCGGATTGAGCATCACCTGCTCGACCAGGTACTTGGTCAGCGGGATGTTGTCATAGCCGGCCTGCAGCATCGGACGGATGTTACCAGTGCCCATCGAGGACGGCAGGTCGATCCAGGAACCGTTCTTCAGGAACTTGGTCGAGAAGGTGGCGAATGGGCCGAACAGCAGGGTCTTCTTGCCGTCGATGATGCGGGTGTCGAGGTGCGGAACCGACATCGGCGGCGAACCGACCGAGGCCTTGCCGTAGACCTTGGCGTGGTGCTGGTTCACCAGATCCGGATTGGTCGTGACCAGGAACTGGCCGCCGACCGGCACGCCGCCGTAGCCTTTCACTTCCGGGATGCCCGATTTTTCCAGCAGCGGCAGCGCGCCGCCGCCGGCGCCGATGAAGACGAACTTGGCGCGCACGGTCTGCAGCTTGTCGCTTGCCAGATCCTTGACGGTGACGTTCCACAGGCCGTCGACGCCGCGCTTGATGTCGCGCACTTCGTGACGCAGGTGCAGGCCCATGTGTTTGTTCTCGGCCAGGTTCTTGACCATGGTGCGGGTCAGGGTGCCGTAGTTGACGTCGGTGCCGATCTCCATGCGGGTCGCGGCAACTTTCTGGTTCTTGTCGCGGCCGTTCATGACCAGCGGCGCCCACTTGGCGATCTGCGCGTGGTCTTCGCTGTACAGCATGCCCTTGAAGAGGTTCTCCTGCTGCAGGGCGGCGTAGCGCTTGCGCAGGAAGTTCACGTTGTCGTCGCCCCACACGAAGCTCATGTGCGGCACGTTGTTGACGAAGCTGCGTGGGTCGGCAATGTAGCCCTGTTTGACCTGATAAGCCCAGAACTGCTTCGACACTTCGAACTGCTCGTTGATGTCGACCGCTTTCTTGGTCTCGATCGTGCCGTCCGGGAGGTCGGGCGTATAGTTCAGTTCCATGAACGCGGAGTGGCCGGTGCCGGCGTTGTTCATCGCGTCCGAGCTTTCGGCGGCGACGGAATCGAGGCGTTCGACCATCTCGATCTTCAGGCCGGGATCGAGTTCGGCAAGCATGGTGCCGAGGGTGGCGCTCATCACGCCGGCGCCGATCAGGAGCACGTCGGCCGGCTTGTCGCTGCCGGCGGGTGGCGCTTTCTCGCAGGAGGCGAGCATCGAGCAGGCGATTACAACTGGAAGCAATTTACGCATGAAGCTGATTTCCGATAATTCTGATTGCAAATGGGGGTGTGGTCTCCAGCTGCATCTGGTGGGTGCGGGTCGCCCCATCTTGTTTTATCGGATCATTTTAAGCGCAGTATTTCATTCCTGTAATATCGGATAGTACTGATCGGATGCCGTGCACGGCGTTTCCGGTCGACGGGCTAGACTGGCCTTTTTTTCTATGCGTGTGCCATGAAAATCGTCTGCATCGCCTGGGGCTCCCTCCTGTGGAAGCCGGAACCGTTGAAACTGGCATCGGGCTGGCATCCGAGCGGGCCGCGCCTGCCGCTGGAGTTCGTGCGCGACAGCGACGACAGCGCCGAGGTGGCGCTGGTGCTGTGCGAAGGCGCGGCGCCGATGCCGACCTATTGGGCTTATCTCGACACCGACAGTATTGACGCGGCCCGCGCCATGCTGGGTGCGCGCGAGAAGATCGTGGCCGGGCGGCCGGAGTGGATCGGCAGCATTCCGCCGGTGGACGGCGCTGCCGTGGACGCGCGCATCGCCGCCTGGCTGCGCGCGCGCGCGATCGATGCCGCCGTGTGGACCGCACTACCGGCCAAGTTCGGCGGCGAGAACGGCCGCATCGCGACGGCGGACGAGGTAGTGACGCGGCTGAACGGGCTCGATCCGGAGCAGCGGGCGCTGGCCGAGGAATACGTTCGGAGCACGCCGGCCCACATCGACACCCGCTATCGCCAGCTGATCGCAGCGCGGCTGGGGTGGACGCCGCGCCGCGACGCCCACGTCACCCGCATGCGCTGAGCCTTATTCGACCCAGCTGAACCCATCCCGCGCCAGCAGCGCGAACGACTCCGGCGGACCCCACGAGCCGGCCGCATACGCGTGCGGCTTCTCGCCCAGCGTCGCCCAGCCGTCGATGATCGGATCGGCCCATTCCCAGGCCGCTTCCAGTTCGTCGCGGCGCATGAAGTGGGTCAGGCGGCCGCGCACGACGTCGATCAGCAGGCGCTCGTAGGCTTCGGCGCGGCGCTGCTGGAAGGCCGATTGCAGGTCGAGGTTCAATGCCACCTGCTGCATCTGCATGCCGCTGCCGGGCTGCTTGGCCATGATCTGCAGCTTGATCGCTTCCTCCGGCTGCAGCTCGATCACGAGGCGGTTCGCCACGCCGCCCGGTGCGCCGGGGAAGAGCGGGAAGGGCGGATTCGCGAATTCGACCACGATCTTCGAGGAGCGGCGCGCCATGCGCTTGCCGGTGCGCAGATAGAAGGGCACCTTCGACCAGCGCCAGGTGTCGATGTGGGCGCGCAGGGCGACGAAGGTTTCGGTGCGCGTATCCGGCGGCACGTTCTTCTCTTCCAGGTAGCCCGGCACTTCCTGGTTGCCGCTGACGCCGTGGCCGTACTGGCCGCGCACGGTATCGCGCGCGATGTCGGCCAGGCCGAAGCGGCGCAGCGAACGGATCACCTTCAGCTTCTCGTCGCGCACGGCGTCCGGCGAGAGCGAGGTCGGCGGTTCCATGGCGACGATGCACAGCAGCTGGAGCAGGTGGTTCTGGACCATGTCGCGCATCGCGCCGGTGCCGTCGTAGAAGCCGGCGCGGCTGCCGACGCCGACTTCCTCGGCCACGGTGATCTGCACGCTCGAGATGTTCGGCGCGCGCCAGATCGGTTCCAGGATCGAGTTCCCGAAGCGCAGCACCATCAGGTTCTGCACGGTTTCCTTGCCGAGGTAGTGGTCGATGCGGTAGATCTGCGACTCGGCGAAGTGCTTGCCGACGGCTTCGTTGATCTCGATCGCCGAGGCGAGGTCGGTGCCGAGCGGCTTTTCCAGCACCACGCGCGCATTGGCGTCGACCAGGCCGGCGGCGGCCAGCTTGTCGCAGATGGTGGTGAACAGCGAAGGCGCGGTCGAGAGGTAGAACACGCGCTCGGCGCCGTGGCGCGAGGCTGCGGCCAGGCTTGAAAAGTCCGGCGCGTTCTGGACGTCGAGCTCGACGTAGTGCAGCAGCTGCAGGAAGCCGTCCCAGGTCTTGTCGTTGAAATTCTCTTTCGCGATGAAGCCGCGCGAATTCGCTTCCACGTGGGCCAGGTAGGCTTCGCGGTCGATGTGCTGGCGGCCGGTCGACAGGATGCGGGTCGAAGGCGGCAGGTTACCGTGCAGGTAAGCCATGTACAGCGCCGGCAGGAGCTTGCGCATGGCCAGGTCGCCCATGCCGCCGAAGATGGTCATGTCGAGGGGGAGGGCATTGTCGGGTGCGGAGGCGGATGCGAGGGTCATGGTCTGGGCTCGAAGCAGTTTCGGTGGCGGATACTATAGCCTAGATTGCAATGCACGATCGCCCGGCGGATCGGTTATGCTTTCGTCAATCGAACGACAATAACAGGGGACTTATGGAATCGACCATCCTGAAACGCCGCGACATCGACTTCCTGCTGTACGAATGGCTGAACGTCGAGTCCTTGACCGGCCGCGCGCGCTACGCCGACCACAGCCGCGAGACCTTCAACGCCGCCATCGACAGCGCCGAGCAGATCGCGACCGACCTGTTCGCCACGCACAACAAGAAGAGCGACGCCCAGGAGCCGCACTTCGACGGCGAGCGCGTGACGATCATCCCGGAGGTGAAGACCGCGCTCGACGCCTTCTGCGCGGCCGGCTTCATGGCGGCCGGACAGGACTACGAATACGAGGGCATGCAGCTGCCCTACGTGGTCGACCGCGCGATCGCGGCCTACTTTACGGCGGCGAACGTGGCCACCTCGGCCTACACCTTCCTCACCATGGGCAACGCCAATACCTTGCTCAAGACCGCCACGCCGCGCCAGGTGGAGCGCTTCGTGCGCCCGCAGCTGGCCGGGCGCTTCTTCGGCACCATGTGCCTGTCCGAGCCGCAGGCCGGTTCCAGCCTGTCCGACATCACGACCCGCGCCGAGCCCGATCCGGTGGACGGCCCCGAGGGCGAGCGCCAGTATCGGCTGCGCGGCAACAAGATGTGGATCTCGGCCGGCGAGCATGAACTGAGCGAGAACATCGTGCACCTGGTGCTGGCCAAGATTCCTGGCCCGGACGGCAAGCTGATCCCCGGCGTAAAGGGTATTTCGCTGTTCATCGTGCCGAAGTACCTGGTCGATGAGGACGGTTCCATCGGCGAGCGCAACGACATCGCGCTGGCGGGCCTGAACCACAAGATGGGCAACCGCGGTACCACCAACTGCCTGCTGAACTTCGGCGAGGGCAGGTTCAAGCCGGAAGGGCGCGCCGGTGCGATCGGCTACCTGGTCGGCGAGCCGCACAAGGGCCTGGCCAACATGTTCCACATGATGAACGAGGCGCGCATCGGCGTCGGCCTGGGCGCGACCGTGCTCGGCGCCACCGGCTACCTGCACGCGCTCGACTACGCGCGCAACCGCCCGCAGGGCCGTCATCCGGCCGAGAAGGACCCGGCCAAGCCGCAGGTCGCGATCATCGAGCATACCGACGTGCGCCGCATGCTGCTGGCCCAGAAAGCCTATACGGAAGGCGCGCTGGCGCTGATCATGTACTGCGCGCGCCTGGTCGACGAGCAGCGCACCGGCGACTCGCCCGAGGCGCAGGCCCGCGCCGGCATGCTGCTCGACTTCCTGACTCCGATCGCCAAGTCCTGGCCTTCGCAGTGGTGTACGGAGGCGAACTCGCTGGCGATCCAGGTCCATGGCGGCTATGGCTACACGCGCGAATACAATGTCGAGCAGTTCTACCGCGACAACCGCCTGAACCCGATCCACGAAGGCACCCACGGCATCCACGGCCTTGATCTCCTGGGCCGCAAGGTATCGATCCAGCAGGGCGCCCTGTTCAAGGCGGTGAGCGAGGAGGTGACCGGTACGATCGTCAAGGCGCGCGCGGCCGACGCGGCCGACCTGCATGCCTACGCGGGTCAGCTGGAAGCGCTGTGGACACGCATCGGCCAGGTCACGCAAACCCTCTACGGCGCCGGCGACATGAACAAGACCCTGGCCAACGCCAGCCTCTACCTGGAAGCGGTCGGCCACGTCGTGATCGCCTGGATGTGGCTGGAGCAGGCCATCGTCGCGGCGAAAAAGGGCGACGACGATTTCTATCGCGGCAAGCTGCAGGCCTGCCGCTATTTCTTCAACTGGGAACTGCCGAAGTCGGCCCAGCAGCTCGACCTGCTGGAAACGATCGACACGACCACGCTCGACATGCAGGACGCATGGTTCTGATGGCCGGCACCGACAACGCGACGTTCCAGCTCACGCTCAACGACATCGAGATCGGCGCGCGCCTGGCCGAGGCGCTGGTGCACCACGTGCGCAAGAAGGGCGCCGAGCCGATCGCGTATGCCGAACTGCTGGAACTCGGCCGCTTCCTCGATCCGAAGGATGCGGCGATGGACCGCGCCGAGGTGCTCGGCATCGCTCCCAAGCTGCGCTTCGTCTCGAGCTTCTGCGCCGCGCAGGGCTATCCGGACCTGGCGCGGCTGGCCGTGCATCCGGCGACGCTGCGGCCAAGTCCGGACAGCGGCGACTGGGACGCCGAGCGCAGGGCAGCCGCCGGCTTCGACTGGTCGCCGCTCGCGCAGGCCCTGCCCGAGTACGTACGCGCCGCGCAGGCAGCGGTGCCGGTGCGCTTCAAGCCGCGTAAGGAACGGCCGGCGGAAGTGGCGTGGTACGCCTTCTTCTGTGCGCACCGCGAGGCCTGCAAGAGCATCACATCAGGCGACAAGAAGGAAGTCGTCAACCTGGTGATGGCCGGCCTCGATCCGGAAACGGCGCTGCGGCGCTTCCTGGCCGCGAAGGCCGCATTCGAAGGCGCCGCGCCATGACCGGCATGGTCGTGCTGTGCGCGATGCTGGCCCTGTTACTGGTCATCTGGGTGCTGCGCCGGAATGCGCGCGACCGCGAGACCTTCGAAAAGGAGCTTGAGGAGGAATTGCACGAAGATGATAAGAGAGGCGACTGAAGGTAGCGGCATCGTAGCCGGCCAGGCTGTTCGACATCTTGACGTTTCATTCCTGCATTTCGGCAGTCCGTTGCGCGGCGCCGGCGATTAGCTTGTCATCGGTTTACCGTCGAGCATCACATAACAGAATAGGCCCCATGATGCTCTGTTCCGTTCTGATTTTCCTCGTGGTCGCCGGCAGTGCCTAGGCGGCCTTTCCCCGACTGCCTGATCCGGGCTGATTCCTGAGGCCGGCCCATGCAATCGGCCTGCGTGTCGGGCAGCAGCACAAGCCAGAGTCAGGGTTGATATCTGGACAAGGCCTTAACCATCAGCCTGCAAATACGGTATAGGTCGTGTCCGAATGTTGGATCCGATCCCTACTTCATTGTTCAGCCGAAAAGGATTGAGAGCATACGGTGTGCGAGAAACGTCATACTCCATCATCAGCGTAATCGTTTCGAAGATTCTCCTATTCGTATTGCCAAATGTCGATAAAATCAATATATTGATGTGCGACAAGCAAGTTCGACACTTTGGTGTTGGTTATTATAACGTGGTCGTTAAAGGTTCTGACTATGAGTGGAAGAGAAGACAGCGTTACAGAAGTTTTTCGTCATGAATTGCGGGACGAGTGTTCAGCGGTTGACGTTGACGATATGAATGCTCCAGCCAGTGGCACCGACCGTTATTGGAATGCTGACGAATTTTTCGGCATTGGGGACAGGTTTTTTATTGTTGAATTCAAATCTCACAAGTTCGGTTTAAAAAGCGAGGATAGAAAGCCTTCGGCCTGCGCGTTATGCGGTCGCCTTGCAAGCAATTCAAAGGCCCGAGCGCTGCATGATAAGGGTCACTTCGCCGCGTGGGGAGTGAAGCCCAGAGACGGGGATCTCACCTGTTTCGCTGGAATTTATCGGTTATTAGTTTGTCGACTAGAAGTATTAGCTTCGTGTGAGCACGTCGAAGGCACGTTTGACGATGAAAACGTTGTTGACTCTGCAATCAACTTGATACGAAGTACTTTGAACGCTGAAAATGGGCTGGATGAGCAACAGTTCACAGCTTATATCCGGTGGTTAATTGAGGGCGATAAGGGCGGCGGCTCAGCTGGATTTCCGATTGGAATATTTGCGTTTTCCAATGCTCGCCGGGTCCGTGGCCGCGAGTTCAAGAATTATGAGGCCTTTTCGGAATGGGCAAAAAATGACCCGAACGTTCAGAATGCAAGGAGCATTAAAAGTAATTTCCCCATTAGATGAAATGATTATTAGAATCGCGATTAAATGATAAAAATCACGGGCTACTTCCATGCGCAAGACCTCTACAAGATTGCTAAAAAAGCCGCGAAGTCAAGGGGGCAAAGGTCGGACAACGCGATTATCGCGATTATGTTTAGTGTGTCGGCACTTGAAGCGTTCATTAATGAGTCTGCCGGACTCGCTCGGTTGGTTCCGACGGCGCAACGCCAGCCTGTAATCGATGGCTACGCTGCAGTTATGAGGGAACTCGAAGAGCGCAAAGAATCCCTCTTGGTAAAATACCACATGGGGTTACTCGTGTTTTCAGGCTCAACATGGAACGAGGGGGACCAGGCATTTCAGGACTTCAAGCTGTTGAATGCGATTCGAAATGCCGTCGTTCACATGAAACCGGACCGGTGGGAGAGCTTCGTGGAAGAAGACAAACCTGATCCTCAGCGCCCACTTGACGATTACCCGAAGTTCATCAGAGCATTGCGGCAACGGAATGTCATTGACTGCCCGACTAATTCCGAAAGCTGGCTTGAAGTTCTACGCGACAAACGCGTCGGAGAATGGTCATGTCAGGTTGCAGCCCGTATTTCTGCGGCGTTTGAGCAATCGGTCCCAAATGGCTATTTCAAGAGTTCTCTGCAGAACCATATTTTTGAGAGAAGGTGATCACTTCGTCGTGCCAGTCGAGCAGTTCGTGCGCAGTTCCGCTTCAGTATTGCTCGACAACGTACCGGTAGAGCGCAGTCCATTCCCTAATTTCGACAGTTTGTCGCACCGTGCGGCATACAAGAACGAATGAAGTTTACTGTTCAGCATCTCTTAACAGGAAATACTTCTATGGTTTTCCGCTCCTTTCTGATCCTCGCCGCTATTGCCGGCAGTGCCCGAGCGGCCGCTCCCTCGTCCGTCTCGTCGGGTCTGATTCCCGAGGCCGGCCCCCATGCCGTCGGCCTGCGCATCGTCCAACAGTACGACTACAGCCGCGCGCTGGAACCGAAGGTCGACGCCTTCGGCAAGGCGGCCCCCGCGGCGCCCGGACGGCCGATCCAGACCCTGGTCTGGTATCCGGCCAGGCGCAGCGGCGGCGCGCCGATGCTGGTGGCCGACTACCGCCAGGCCAGCCTGAGCGACACCGATTTCTCCGTGCCGGCCGCGGCAACGGCGCAGCAGCGCGCGGCCTGGCTGGCAGGGCCGCAGAAGGCCGTCTACGGCGCGGCCACGCTGGCGGTGCGCGGCGCGGCGCCAGCGGACGGGCGCTTTCCGGTAGTGATCTACGCGCCGAGCTACAACTCCTTCGCGCACGAAAACCTGGACCTGTGCGAATACCTGGCCAGCCAGGGCTACGTCGTGATCGCCAGCCGCAGCCTGGGCGCACGCACCGCCGTCATGACCGACGACGTCGACGGCATCGAAGCGCAGGCCGCCGACATCGCCTTCCTCGCCAACTATGCGCAAACCCTGCCGCAGGCCGACATCACGAAGATGGCGGCCGCGGGCTTCAGCTGGGGCGGCATGGCCAACGTGTTCGCCGCCGCGCGCTCGAACCGCTTCAAGGCGCTGGTGAGCCTGGACGGCTCGATCCGCTTCCACCCGAAGATCTGGGGCGCCGCCACCTACGTGCGGCCGGCGCGCACCGCGGTGCCGATGCTGTTCCTGGGCGCCCGCGCGCCGACGGCCGAGAGGATGGAGCGCGACGACAAGCTGGGCGCCAGCTACCTCAACACCATGAAGTATTCGGACCTCTACGTCACGACGGCGCCGCCGATGACGCACCCGGACTTCAGCTCCTGGCAGCTGCGCTTCTCGCCGGATGCGGCCTTCGGCGACTACCGGCGCGAGGAAGTGCTGGAGGCCTACCGCAGCGTGGCGCTGTACACGCACCGCTTCCTCGACGCCTACCTGAACGAAGACGCGAATGCGCTGGCCTTCATGAAGGCGTCGCCGGCGCGTCACGGAATCCGCCCGCACACCCTGTCGATGGAATTCCGTCCCGCCAGCGCCGTACTGCTGGGCGAAGGCGACTTCCTGCGCGCCTTCGCGCAAGCCGGATACAAGGATGCGCAGGCGATCTACGCCGACATGTCGACGCGTTCGCCCGACTTCAAGCTCAATCCGCTGAACCTGAACACCCTGGGCTACCAGCTGCTGGGCGCGACGAACGCGCAAGGAGCCGTGCAGCTGTTCAAGCTGGCCACGCACATCGAGCCGAAATACGGCAACGCCTACGACAGCGAGGGCGAGGCTTACGAGGCGCTCGGCGAGACCGCCCTGGCGATCGCGGCCTACGAGAAGGCGGTCGCGGTGGACAAGAAGCAGCTCAACGCCATGGGCCGGATCGAGGCGCTGCGGGCCGGGGTGGCGAAATAAGCACATCCTTGGCCGGGCCGGCGTTTGACACATGACCATTCCGGCTTTTTTAGATACTTTCCTTAACTAAACAGTGCTAATGTCGCTGTTTTCATCACACGAGGACGAACATGTTCAAGAAACTCGCGGCGGAAGCGCTGGGCATCAGCGATATCGGCGTCATCGTCGGTCCTGCCGACTACAGCAAGGTCGATGCCGACGATTACCTGTTCAATGAAGATGGCGAGCAGATCTTCTTTCTCATCAAGAGCAAGAAGGACGAGTACTGCTTCACCAACCTGGCCCTGATCCACGTCGACGGCGACTCGGCCGTGTCCTCGAAGCGCACCATCAAGCGCTACGACTATTCCTCGCACCAGATCTCGGGCGTGAGCATCGAGACCGCCGGCACGCTCGACATGGACATCGAGCTCAAGTTCAAGCTGGACGGCACGGCCTTCTCGATCGACGTCAAGAAGTCCTTCATCGAACAGCTGAAGGACATCTACAAAGCATTGATCAGCATCGGCAAGCAGCAGCAGCGCGATGCGGTCTCGCGCGAGAACGCGCTGCGCACGCTCGACGCCACGGCCTCGGTGCACAAGCTGAACATCGCGCCGGGCGAGGGCGGGCTGGTCACGCAATTCAACGACCTGCTCAAGGCGCTGAACACGGCCATGTTCGACACGCATACGAAACGCGATTTCAGCGACGTGTTCACGAAGTACATCCACAACTGAGGCCCGGGACGCCAGGCCTGCCGGACTAGTTCAGCACGCCGATGACGATGCTGGCCTCGTCGACCGAGGCCATGGCCTGGCGTCCGGCTTTCAGACCCGCGCCGGCCGCTGCGAAGCCTACCAACTGGACGCCGCTGGCCAGGCGCACCGTCGCTTCGCCGCCGGCGGCCGAGCGGCTGGCGCTGACGATCTCGCCAGCCAGCTGGTTGCCTTCCGCCTTCGTTTCGATGTGTTCGGCCACGCGCACGGCCGTGGCCTTGCACAGCGCGAGTACCTGAAGGCCCGGCGCCAGGCCCAGCAACTGCATGCTCTCGCGGGTAATGCGCGCATACAGGGCGCTGGCATCGGGCAGCAGCAGCTGGACGCGCACTTGCCCCTTGTTGGCCTTGATCGTGCCTACCGTGCAGGGAAACTGGTTGCGCATGCTCGTGCGCAGGGCCAGCGCCGCACGGCCGCTGGCGTCGCCATGTTCGAAGCGTTCGAGGATGCGGCGCCGTGCCAGCGCCATCTCGCCGGCGGCTTCCAGCACGCGCCGTCCGGCCGCCGTGATCCTGGCGCCGCCGCCGCCGCTGCCGCCCACGGCTTTCTCCACCAGCGGGGTGCCGGCGAGATTGGCCAGCGTTTCCAGCGCCTGCCAGGCGGCCTTGTAGCTCACGCCGGCAGCACGGGCCGCCTCCGAAATCGAACCGGCCTCGCCGACCCGGCGCAGGATGTCGATACGCTTGTCGCCGGCCTCGAAGCCGAGCACGTCGTTTAAAGGAAGAGGTTGCGCTTTCATCGGCCCATATTAGCAGCCTGAAAGCGGGCGCGCTATTCCTGAAATGAATAGCGCCGGACGGGATGTGCTAGAGTGGCGCTATTCGAATCTGGAATAGCGAGGCGGGTCATGAAGTGCTTGAGCATGCTGGCGGCGGCACTGGCGGTAGCGGGGAGCGTACAGGCGGCCGAGGTGCAGGTGGCCGTGGCCGCCAATTTCACGGCGCCGATGCGGAAGATCGCGCCCATGTTCGAAGCCGATACCGGCCACAAGGCGGTACTCTCCTTCGGCTCGACCGGCAAGTTCTATACGCAGATCGTCAACGGCGCGCCCTTCGGCGTGCTGCTCGCCGCCGACGACGCGACGCCCGCCCGGCTGGAGCGCGAAGGCCTGGGCGGGAGCCGCTTCACCTATGCGGTCGGCAGGCTGGTGTTGTGGAGCCGGCAGGCGGAGCTGGTCGACGCCCATGGCGCCGTGCTCAAGGCCGGCAAGTTCGAACGGCTGGCCGTCGCCGATCCCAAGCTCGCTCCGTATGGCGCGGCCGCGTACGAGACCCTCACCAAACTGGGCCTGCTGGACACGCTGCGCCCCAAACTCGTCCAGGGCGAAAACATCGGCCAGGCCTACCAGTTCGCCGCCACCGGCAATGCGCAACTGGGCTTCGTCGCGCTGTCGCAAGTGCAGGCGGACGGGAAGCTGAAGGAAGGCTCGGCCTGGATCGTGCCGCTCTCGATGCACACGCCGATCCGTCAGGACGCCATCCTGCTGGCCAAAGCGAAGGACAACAAGGCGGCGGCCGCATTCATGCAGTACCTGCGCATCGACAAGGTGAGGGCGGTGATGCGCGCCTACGGCTACGAACACTGAGGCGGGTCCGCACGCAATGCCCATCGAGAAGGAAGCGCTGCAAGCCATCTGGCTCACGATCAAGCTGGCCACGTCCACCACCGTGCTCCTGCTGCTGCTCGCCACGCCACTGGCCTGGTGGCTGGCGTGGACCCGTTCGCGCTGGCGCGTCCCGATCTCGGCCCTGGTCACGATGCCGCTGGTGCTGCCGCCCTCCGTCCTGGGTTTCTACCTGCTGGTGGCGCTCGGTCCCGACGGCCCGATCGGGCGCCTGACCCAGGCCCTGGGCATCGGCGTGCTCTCCTTTACCTTCGCCGGCCTGCTGGTCGGGTCGATCGTGTACTCGCTGCCCTTCGCCGTCCAGCCCATGCAGCACGCCTTCGAGGCGATGGGGCGGCGGCCGCTGGAAGTGGCGGCCACGCTCGGCGCATCGCGGATGGATGCCTTCTTCAGCGTCGCCTTGCCGCAAGCACGCACCGGCCTGCTCACCGCCGCCATCCTGAGCTTTGCCCACACCGTCGGCGAGTTCGGCGTGGTGCTCATGATCGGCGGGAACATCCCGGGGCAGACCCGGGTCGTCTCGACCCAGATCTACGGCCACGTCGAGGCGATGGAATACGCGTCCGCGCACTGGCTCGCGGGCGGCATGCTGCTGTTCAGCTTTGTCGTCCTGCTGGCCTTGGCCGGCCTGCGCCGCAACGGCTCGCGGGTATTGCCATGACGGACGCGCTGACGGTCCGCCTGGCGCTGCCGCGCGCCGATTTCATCCTCGACGTCGACCTGCGCCTGCCTGCCAGCGGCATCACGGTGCTGTTCGGCCGCTCGGGTTCCGGCAAGACCAGCATCCTGCGCAGCGTCGCCGGCCTGGAGAAGGGGAGCGCGGCACGTATCGTCGTGGGCGGCGAGGTCTGGCAGGACGATGCGATGGGCGTGTTCCTGCCGACGCACCGGCGCGCGCTGGGCTACGTGTTCCAGGAAGCGAGCCTGTTCGCGCACCTGGACGTGCAGGGCAACCTCGACTACGGCAGGCGGCGCACGCGCGCGCCCGGCGCGCAGCAGAGGCTGGGCGAGGTAGTGGAACTGCTCGGGATCGGCCACCTGTTGGGACGCAAAGCAGGCCAGCTGTCGGGCGGCGAGCGCCAGCGCGTGGCCATCGCGCGCGCCCTAGCCACGATGCCGCGCCTGCTCCTGCTCGACGAACCGCTGGCCGCGCTGGACGCGGCGCGGCGCCAGGACATCCTGCCCTGGCTTGAAAAGCTGCATGCGGAGCTGAAGCTGCCGATGCTGTACGTGACCCATTCGGCCGACGAGCTGGCGCGCCTGGCCGATCACGTCGTCGTGCTCGAACAGGGGCGGGTCAAGGCGGCGGGCCCGGTCGATGCGGTGCTGGCGGCGATCGATGCGCCAGCGGTGGTTGGCGACGAGGCCGGTGCGCTCGTCCACGGCGTCATCGCCGAGCGCAGCGAGCAATGGCACTTGGCGCGCGTCGATTTCGACCACGGGTCCTTCTGGCTGCGCGACGGCGGCCTGGCCCTGGGTACGCCCGTGCGTCTGCGGGTGCTGGCCCGCGACGTCAGCCTGGCGAACCGCGAACCGCTTGGCACCAGCATCCAGAACCATTTTGCTTGCGTCGTGGAGTCGATCGCGGCGGACACGCATCCTTCGCAGGTGCTGGTGCGGGTAAGCTGCGGGCGCACCGCGCTCGTAGGCCGAATCACGCGCCGGGCGTTGGCCGAATTAGGGCTGGAAGCCGGTTCGCCCGCGTGGGTGCAGGTGAAGTCGGTGGCGCTGCTGTCCTAGTGCCCCAGCAGCCGTAGGCTGCGCTCCCATTCATCGCGCCACGGGTCGAGGAAATCGTGCGCCGTGAATGCGCGCGACAAGCCGCGCAGCGGCACCCGGTACACGTCGTGCAGGCCGAGCGCCAGCACCACCGGGTTCCAGACGATCTTCGATTTCGCCTTCTTCGTGCTGGCCTTGATGCGCGCGCCGTCGTCGCCGAAGATGCCGCCGCCAGTGAGCGCCGTGTCGAGGTTCATCTTCACCAGCGGACCGAAGGCGGCCAGCGCCTGCTCCTTGAAGATGCCGGCGGTCGATTCGGCAGCCGCCTTCGGCTCGGGCTGGGGCTCGGCTGCCCGCTTCAGGGTCTTGACCAGCTTTTCGAGGTCCTTTTTCTGGAAACGCAGCTCGTCGAGCCGGCGCCGGAATCCCGGCTCGGGCAGGCGGGCCACGATTTTATAAGCGTCCTTGGTCATCGTGATCAGCACGTCCGCGCTGCCGGCGGCCAGGCGCGCGGTGTCGCCTTCGTAGAAGATCGGTGCGGCGTAGCCGCCGTTGGCGGCGCCGAACAGCTCCGGATAGTTGGCGTCGTAGTCGAGCCAGACGTAGGGCGTGACTTCGTGCTCGATTAGGCGCGCCAGGGTCCAGCTTGATCCAGTGTTCGCTTCGAGCCAGTCGCAGGCTTGTTCGAGGGTGGCGCGGAAGGGCAGTACGGTGATGGTCATGTAGAGGCTTTCAGCCGGCGCAGCTGCGCGGCCTGATAGGCGCCGAAGGCGTCGTTGAAGAGGCAGCGGATCAGTGGATCGTCGACCAGTTCGGCCGTTTCCAGGTCGCGCTCGGTGGCGTCGTCGAAACGCTGGTCGTTGATCCGCATGTACATCGAGGTGAGCGATTCGCCCAGCTCCAGGCCGGCATACAGTTTCGCGGCCGGGATCTCGGTGGCCCAGGACAGCGGGCCGGCATCGACCGCCTCGATGTCGTCGCCCTGCACGCGGTAGTGGTAATCGAGGCGGGTGCCCTCGTGGTCGAACACGGACAGGCGCCAGATGCGGGGCTGCTCGAAGTAGCTGTCTTCCGGGAGTTCCATGCTGCGGTAGCGCTCCAGCAGACCGGTGCGGCAGTACGCGGCCACGCGTTCGGACTGTTCGGCGCTCAAGGGCGCGAAGTGGCGCGCGATGTCGCCGGTCGATGGCGGCGTCAATGCGGGATCGTAGTCGTAATCGACATCCTGATCGCCCACCGGCACGATCCAGTCGAGCGCAGGCGCAGGAGCGAGTCCGTCCGCATCAAGCCGCAGCGACACGCCGGGATTCATGCGCACCACGCGCACGTCAGGCAGCGCGGCCTCGACCTCCTGCGCGAACTGGCGGTAGGTGATCGGGAAGAAGGCGTGGTTGTACCAGGACCAGGGCTCCTGCAGGAACTGGCAGGAACTCGGCACGACGAAGCGTGGATTGAGTGACTGCAGCTGTTCGATCCATTCCTCGGGCAGGTGGGCGGGCGCCGGCGCCGCGCGCGAGGGCGACAGCACCTCGATCTCGCGCATGGTCTGGAAGGGCCACAGCACCATGTCCCACGGCCCGTACGACGCGAGCGCCGGCAATGTATCGGGATCGATCCAGGAATCGACCACGTTCAGCACCTTCAGCCCGGCCGCCTCGACCTGGAACATCGAGTCGACCTCTTCGTCCATGGCGATGCGCGGCGTCACCGTGAACGGGCCGACCTGTACCGGGACGTCCAGCCGCAAGGACCGCACGTCGGTGAAGCCGAGCGCGCGCACCATGTCGAACAGTTCGTCGAACACGCAGTACATGTGGATGGGCGTGGCGCGGTCGAGCAGGTCCAGGCTCTCGAGCGAACAGTGGTCGTCGTGGAAATGCGAGATGAAGACGGCGTCGAAGCGCTGGGCGCGAATGCGCTCCGCGTCGAAGGCTAGCTCCGGGAAGGCTTGGCAGTTGCGGCTGAAGGGATTCTCGAAGATGGTGTCGAAGGCGATGCGGGTGCCTTCGCATTCGAAGAGATAGCCGGCGTGGAGAATCCGGGAGATGTGAAGCGGCATACGAGTCGTGAGGGTGGCGGGCAGGGCGCGGCCCTGCCAATCCATCATGTTAACACGCGGCCGCCCCCGATATCAGCTGAACAGGCCGTCGTCCGAGCCGCCGTCGAAGTTATCGCCGGCGAAGTCGTCGTTGCCCATGCCGGCATCGTCGAGCAGGCTGGCCGAGTCGTGGTCGGTATTGCTGTCGCCGAGCAGATTGTTCGAGCTGTCGTCGGCGCCGGCGCTGCGCTCGTAATCGGCGATCGGGTCGCGCAGCGACGCAAAACCTTCGTCGTTGCCGAGGAAGCCGTTGCCGTCGTGGTTGCCGTGGCCGAGCAGGTTGCCGAGGCCCTGGAACAGGAAGGCGCCGGCCGCCACCCCGGCCGCCGTCGACGCGATGTTGCCGAGCGCGCCGCCCATGCCGCCGCCCATCCCGCCGCCGCGGAAGAAGCCGCCGAGCCGGCTGGAGATCGGCGGCTGCTGGTACTGCTGCTGCGGATAAGGCTGTTGCTGGCCGCCATACGCCTGCGCCGGCTGGCCCCGCCCGGCGCTGTTGCCCCAGGCATTCGGGTCGAGGAATTCGCCGCGCTGCGAGCCGCCCTGCAGCTGTTGCTGCAGCCGCGCGATCTCGGCCTTGGCATTGTCGAGCGCCTGTTGCTGCAGCAGCGCGCGCTGCACGAGCAGGTAGGCGGCATCGGGCTGGTAGGCCACGGCCTTCTGGATCATGGCCTCGGCCTCGGGATCTTTCGGCAGGCCGCGTGCCTGCACGAGCTGGTTCAGGAAATCCTGCAGCAGTTGGGAATCTTGCGGACTCATGAAAAAACCCTCCACAGTGGTCTATATGACACCATTGTGGAGGGTTTCTGGAATCGCGGGCGCGCGCCCGCGGCAGGGTTTAGAACGCGGCGATACCGGTCTGGGCACGGCCCAGAATCAGGGCGTGGATATCGTGCGTGCCTTCATAGGTATTCACGACTTCCAGGTTGACCATGTGGCGGATAATGCCGAACTCGTCGGAGATACCGTTACCGCCGAGCATGTCGCGTGCGGTGCGGGCTACGTCCAGCGCCTTGCCGCAGGAGTTACGCTTCATCATCGAGGTGATCTCGACGGCGGCGGTTCCCTCGTCCTTCATGCGGCCCAGGCGCAGGCAGCCCTGCAGGCCGAGCGTGATCTCGGTCTGCATGTCGGCCAGCTTTTTCTGCACCAGCTGGTTCGCAGCCAGCGGCTTGCCGAACTGCTTGCGGTCCAGCGTGTACTGGCGCGCCGTATGCCAGCAGGCCTCCGCCGCACCGAGCGCGCCCCAGGCGATGCCGTAACGCGCCGAGTTCAGGCAGGTGAACGGACCTTTCAGGCCGCGCACGTCGGGGAAGGCGTTTTCTTCGGGGCAGAACACGTTGTCCATGACGATCTCGCCGGTGACCGAGGAGCGCAGGCCGAACTTGCCGTGGATCGCCGGAGCGCTCAGGCCTTCCCAGCCTTTTTCGAGCACGAAGCCGCGGATCGCGCCTTCATCGTCTTTCGCCCAGACGACGAACACGTCGGCCACCGGCGAATTCGTGATCCACATTTTCGAACCGGTCAGCGCGTAGCCGCCGTCGACCTTGCGGGCGCGGGTGACCATCGAACCCGGATCCGAGCCGTGGTTCGGTTCCGTCAGGCCGAAGCAGCCGATCCATTCGCCGGTGGCCAGCTTCGGCAGGTATTTCTGCTTCGTCGACTCGTTGCCGAACTCGTAGATCGGCACCATCACCAGGGACGACTGCACGCTCGCCATGGAGCGGTAGCCGGAATCGACGCGCTCGATTTCGCGGGCGATCAGGCCGTAGGCGACGTAGTTCAGGCCGGGGCCGCCGTATTGTTCGGGGATGGTCGGGCCGAGCAGGCCCAGCTCGCCCATCTCGCGGAAGATCGAGGTGTCCATCTGCTCGTGGCGGAAGGCTTCCAGGATGCGCGGCTGCAGCTTGTCCTGGCAGTAGGAGCTTGCTGCGTCGCGGATCATGCGCTCGTCGTCGGTCAGTTGGCTGTTCAGCAGCAGGGGATCGTCCCAGTGGAATGCGGCTTTGGTCATGATGGTCTCTTTATATAAGTAATCAACGTGCGAAGTAGAGGTCGTGCAGGTGATCCAGGCTGACTTCGGCAGCCGGCTGCGACAGCACGACTTTGCCGCTTTGCATAAGGTACACGTGGTCCGCGACGCCGACCGCGCGCTGGGTGTTCTGCTCCACCAGTACGATGGTACGCCCGTCGCCCTTCAGGCGCCCGAGGATCTCGAACAATTCGTTCACCATCACCGGCGCGAGGCCCAGCGATGGTTCGTCGATGATGAGCAGTTTCGGGTCGCTCATCAGGCCGCGCGCCATCGCCAGCATCTGCGCCTCGCCGCCCGAGAGCGAACCGGCCAGCTGCTTGCGGCGTTCGCGCAGGCGCGGGAACATGACGTACGACTTTTCCAGGTTGGCGGCGGCGTTGGCGCGGTGCTGCGGCGCGAAGGCGCCCATCATCAGGTTCTCTTCGACCGTCATGTCGCGAAAGACCATGCGGCCTTCGGGGATCATCGCCATCGAGACCTGGTTCATGTCCCAGGTCGCGGTGCCGTTCAGCGGCTTGCCGTTGAGGGTGATCGAACCCTGGTTCACCGGCACCAGGCCCATGATGGCGCGCAGCAGGGTGGTCTTGCCGGCGCCGTTGGGGCCGATGATCGTGGTGAGCTTGCCCGGCTCGACGCTGAGGGACAGGTCCCACAGCACGTTGATGGCGCCGTAGCCGGCGCGCAGGTTGCTAATCTCAAGCATGGTCGGCTCCCGTGTAACTCCTCACCACCTCCGGATTGCTGAACACTTCCGCAGGCGTGCCTTCGGCAATCAGCTGGCCGAAGTTCAGCACCGCCACCCGTTCGCACAGGTTGCTGATGGTCTCGATGTCGTGCTCGATGATGCAGATGCCGACCCGGAACTGCTCGTGCAGGCCCTTCAGCATCTTCATGAAGTTGCGCTTGCCGTTGGTCTCCAGGCCCGCCAGCACTTCGTCGAGCAGCAGCAGTTTCGGATCGGTGGACAGTGCCTTGGCCACTTCGAGCGCCTTCAGTTCGGTGAGCGCGAGACCCGTCGAGGCGTCGCGTTCGGCCTTGGCAGCCAGGCCCGTGAAGGCGAGGATCTCGTCGATCCGCTTCTCGTCGAGCTTACCCGTGCCGAAGCGCTGCGATACCTGCAGGTTCTGGCGCACGGTCAGCTCGTGCATCGGCTGCGGGATCTGGAAGGTCCGGCCGATGCCCATGCGGGCGCGCTGGTACATCGGCGCCTTCAGGACGTCGATGCCGTCGAAGACGATGCGGCCGGCGGTCGGGCGCACCAGGCCCGAGATCGCGTTGAACAGCGTGGTCTTGCCGGCGCCGTTGGCGCCCACCAGGCCGACGACGTCGCCAGTACCGATGTTCAGGGACACATCGTTGACGGCGGTGAGGCCGCCGAAGCGCACGGTCACGTTTTCAAGCTGTAGCATCTTTTTTCCTCATGAACTTCTTCACCAGGCCGAACAGGCCGTCGGGACTGGCGATGATCATCGCGACGAGCACCACGCCCAGCACCAGCTGGTGGCCGGTCGGCATCAGGTTCTTCACGAACAGCTGGTCGACCAGGTACACGACGACCGCGCCAACGAGCGGGCCGGTGATCGTGCGGTAGCCGCCGAAGATGGCCGCGACGATCGGGATCGTCACCCAGCCGGCGCTGAAGGCGTAGTCCGGCTCCAGGAAGTTGATGTAGTGGGCGTTGAAGGCGCCGACCACGCCGCACATGAAGGCCGAGACGATCAGCATCAGCCCTTTCAGCAGCGTGTTGTTGACGCCGACGACGCGCGTCGCATCTTCGCTGTCGTGCATCGCGCGCAGGGCCAGGCCGTGCGGGCTGCGGCGGATCGCATCGTAGGCCCAGGCGAACAGCAGCACGATGGTCAGGATCACCAGGTAGTTGCCCACCTTGGAACTGAAGTCGTAGCCGAACAGTTCCGGCAGACGTGGGATGCTGGCGATGCCGCCCGAACCGCCCGTCACCGACTGCCATTCGGTGGCCAGGATGCGGAAGATGTGGGCGTAGGCCAGGATGGCCAGCGCAAAGTATGGGCCGCGCAGGCGCAGCACCGGCAGCATCACGATGGCCGCGACCACCGCGCCGACGCCGCCCAGCACCACGCCGAGGAAGACCGGCACGCCATGCTGCATCGACAGCACGGCCGAGGTATAGGCGCCGACGCCGAAGAAGGCTGCGTGGCCAAAGCTCACCATGCCGCCCAGGTTGCCGAGCAGCGCCCAGGACAGGGCGATGCCGCCGATGACGAGCGAGGCGATCACCAGGCTCATGACGTAGGCGTTCGCGCCCAGCAGGAGCGGCACGCCGATGTAGGCGGCCGCCAGGACCGCGATCAACAGTTTATTGAGTTTCATCCGCGCCTCTTGGTCGCACCGAACAGGCCATTCGGCATTACAAACAGAACGAGCAGGAACAGGCCCATGCCGGCCAGTTCTTGCAGGGCCGAGCTGGCCAGGGTCACCGTCAGCGATTCGGCAATGCCGAGCAACACAGCGCCGATCAGCACGCCGGGAATCGAGCCGATGCCCGCCAGGACCGTGATGATGAAGGCCTTCACCGTCAGCACGCTGCCGGTGGCCGGCGTGATGGTGCCGTAGCTGAACAGGGCGACGCCGGCAAAGGCGGCCAGGATGCCCGCGACCAAAAAGGAGACCAGTTCGGTGCGGCCCGGGTTGATGCCCATGAGTTTGGCGGCGTCGCGGTTGCTGGAGACGGCGCGCACGGCGCGGCCATACCAGCTGCGCGAGAGCCACCACCACAGGGCCACGATCAGCACGATGGAGACGCCGAAGAACAGCACTTCGCTGCGCATGCTGTACAGATCGCCGACGACGAAGGCTTCCTGCATCCAGCTCGAGCTGGTCGCGCGCACGTCGGCGCTCCAGATCATCAGGACCAGGTTAGTCAGGATCACGCCCACGCCATAGGTGAGGGTGAGGGAATTGATTTCGCGGTTGGTCTTGATCTTGCCGACCACGAAGTAGAGGAGGGCGGAGGTGAGGCACACGATCACCACTGCAATCGGAATCGCCATCGCGGGATTCCAGCCCATTTTCGTTTCGACCGTGTAGGCGATGTAGGCCGCCAGCAGCACCAGTTCGCCATGCGCCAGGTTGATCACCTTCATGGCGCCGAACACCAGCGCCAGTCCCAGGGCGATCAGCGCATACGAGCCGCCCTGCAGCAGGCCTGAGTACACGGCCTGCAATATTAATTCCGTCATGTCTGCATTCCATTCGAGTTCATGCGGGGGAAACGCGGCCAATGGCCGCGTTTCCAACTACCGTCGTACGATTACCAAGGAACACCAGGGAAGACCGGTTTACCGTTCGCCGACTCTTTAGGCCACACGAGCACGACCTGCTTGCCCTGGTGCTGGCCCATGCGCTGCACGAAGTTCGGGTTGTCGCCCTTGGCGTTGAACTGGACGCGGCCGATCAGGGTCTGCTTGTCGGTCTTGCGCATTTCCTCGATCACGCCGCCCTTCTTGAGGGTGCCCTTGTCGGCTGCGCGCGCGATCGCTTCGAACAGCAGCATCGACTGCACGTAGCCGAACTGGCCCAGGTAATCCGGCTCCTTGTTGTGCAGCTTCTTGTAGCCTTCGCCGAAGGTCTTGCCTTCAGCCGTGGTGAAGTTGACCGGGAATGGCAGGACGGCGGTGCCGTATACGTTCGGCATCAGGTCCGGGAAGTCGGCCGCCATCTTCGGGGTGGCCAGCGACCACACGCCGGCGATCGCTTTTACCGAGGACGGCTTCAGGACGCGCGCGGCGCGCAGGATGCCGACGTAGTCGTTCTCGTAGCCGACCATGGCGATGAATTCCGAGCGGTCCTGCAGCTTGACCTTGTTCAGGATCGGCTTGAAGTCGGTGATGGCCGGATCGAAGGCGTGCATGCCGACCTTGATGCCTTTCGCGCCCAGGGTCTTCTGGACGTCGGTGGCCAGGCCTTCGGTGGCGTCCTTGGTCGAGTAGATGATCGAGACCGATTTCACGCCCAGGTCGCTGATCAATCCGACCAGGGCCTTCTGGTAACCGGCGGTGTTATTAATGCGGAAGAAGTTCTTGCGGCCGGCTTCGACCAGGCCGTCGTCGACGCCGCCCGAGGTGATGTAGGCCAGGCCCAGCTTGCTCGCGGCGTCGGACGCCGGGGAGATGTTGTTCGAGCCGTAGCCGCCGGTGACGGCGACGACGCCTTCGCTGGCCAGCTTCTCGACCGCGGCGACGGCCTTGGCAGGTGCCGACTCGTCGTCCACGGTGATCAGCTTGATGGTGTGCTTGCCGTTGGTCTTGTTGAAGACTTCGGCCGCGACGCGGATGCCTTCGTTGGTGCCCATGCCGACGCGCGCGAGCGGGCCGGTGAGGGGGATCTGGACGCCGACCAGCAGTTCTTCCGCTTGGACGCCGCCGGCGCAAATTGCCATGACTGCCAGTGCGATGCTTGTTGCCTTCTTCATGTCTCCACCTTTTCAGTTCAGTTATATAGACGGTCTTTGCTGCAATTCTCCGGACAAGCCGGTGGCAACGCCGTGCAGTGCACGGCCTTGCATATTCGGTTCGGGGTCGCGGCGCCGCCGCGGGCTCAACCCAGGTTGCGTCCCATGCTCATTTCCACGTTACGCACCAGCTGCACCAGGCGCGGGCCCAGGTCCTCGATCAGTTTTTCCTGCGGCAGCAGGAAGGAAGGGCCGCCGCAATTGAAGGCCATGGTCTTGTTCACGTCCGGATCGATCAGCGGCACGCCGACGGCGCTGATGTTGGCGTCCCACAGGCCCGAGGACAAAACAAAACCGCGGTCCTGGTAATCCTTGAAACCCTGTTCCAGGTCGGCCTTGATCTTCGGCCAGTTGGTCTCGGTCTGCAGGCGGATGTGGTCCATCAGGAAGTCGCGGTCGTTCTGCGGCAGGCCGCACAGATAGGCCTTGCCCATCGCGGTGGTCGCCAGCGGAATGCGCGAACCGGCATCGCGGCGCAGGGTCACGGCTGCGCTGCCGCGGCAGGCTTCCACGTACACCATCGACAGGCGGTCGCGGATGCCGATGGCGACACTGCACTGCGCGTATTCGGCCAGTTCCTGCATCGCCGGACGGGCGAGCTTGCGCACGTCGAGGTTGGCCAGCAGCGTGTAGCCGAGCGCCAGCACGGCGGCGCCGAGCTGGTAGCGGCCCTGGTCGGGCGAATAGGTGAGGTAGCCGAGCTTCGTCAGCGTATAGGTCAGGCGCGAGATCGTCGGCTTGGGCATCGCGGTGCGCTTGGCCATCTCGCTGTTGGTGAGCCAGGTCTCGCCGGGGCGGAAGCAGCGCAGGATCTCCAGGCCACGCGCCAGGGCCGTCACGAACTGGCGGTCCTTGGCTGCATCGTCTTCGAATGACTCGATCTCGTGTTGCATGAATTCCTTCGTTGTCTCGTTGCCCGGCATCTTGTCGTGTTCTCGGCTGGGTCTGGGCGGATATTCACACAACGGAAAGTCGAGTGTCAACTGTTTCGTGAAATGGTCGTTCGCAGTGCGAAACGGTCGATGCGTGCTCCTATGAGAGTACGAACGCGGTACATGATGAGCTGGAGAAATGCAGGGCGTACTTACCGTAAAGACGATGTAATCGAGGGATTTACAGGACCGTGACAAATACGGTATGGTTGATTTCGCTGAAATCTGCAAAACACCATTTCGCACAGCGAAACACCAAAACAAGGAGACAGGCTTGATGAATACCGCCGCAACCGCCGCCGTAGCCAGCACCCGCCATGACGACATCCTGGTCGTCACCATCGACAACCCGCCCGTCAACGCGCTCGGCGTCGACGTGCGGCGCGGCCTGCTGGAGGCCATCGAGGCCGCCGACGCCGACCCGGCCGTGAAAGCCGTCGTGCTGCTCGGCGCCGGCCGCAACTTCCTCGGCGGCGCCGACATCCGTGAATTCGGCAAGCCGCCGCAGCCGCCTGCGCTGCCGGACGTCTGCAACCGCATCGAAGCGGCAACGAAGCCGGTGGTCGCCGCGATCCACGGCGCCGCACTCGGCGGCGGCCTGGAAGTGGCGCTCGGCGCGCACTACCGCGTGGCCCTGGGCAGCGCCAAGCTCGGCCTGCCGGAAGTCCTGCTCGGCCTGCTGCCGGGCGCCGGCGGTACCCAGCGTACGCCACGCCTGATCGGCGCGCAAGCGGCGCTCGAACTCATGCTCAGCGGCCGCCACATCGGCGCGAAAGAAGCGGCGAAACTCGGTCTCGTCGACCGCGTGGCGGAGGGCGACGACGTCCTCGCCGCCGGCCTGGGCTATGCCCGCGAACTGGTCGCATCCGGCGCCGCACCGCGCCGTACCAGCGAAGGCGGCGCACTGGCCGACCGCGCCGCGACGCAAACTGCGATCGATGCCGCCCGCGCCGAGACGGCGAAAAAGGCGCGCGGCCTGTTCTCGCCTCTGAAAATTGTCGACGCCGTGCAGGGTGCGCTCGACCTGCCGTTCGCCGAGGGCCTGGCGCTGGAGCGCAAGCTCTTCATCGAATGCCTGGAAAGCCCGCAGCGCGCCGGCCTGGTGCACGCCTTCTTCGCCGAGCGCGAAGCGGCCAAGGCGCCTGAAACCCGCTCGGCCCAGCCGCGCGCAATCGCCAGCGTCGGCATCATCGGCGGCGGCACCATGGGCGCCGGCATCGCGGTGGCCGTGCTGGACGCCGGCCTGCCGGTCACCATGATCGAACGCGACGACGAAGCGCTGGCACGCGGCCGCGCGAATGTCGAAAAGGTCTACGACGGCCTGATCGCCAAGGGCCGCATCAAGCCTGAGGCCAAAGACGCCATCATGGCCCGCTTCAACGGCAGCACGTCTTACGACGCCCTGAGCCAGGTGGACCTGGTAATCGAAGCCGTGTTCGAAGACATGGCCGTGAAGCAGGCCGTCTTCAAGGAACTCGACCGCGTCTGCAAACCGGGCGCCGTGCTGGCCACGAATACCTCCTACCTCGACATCGACCAGATCGCAGCGAGCATCTCGCGTCCGCAGGACGTGATCGGCCTCCACTTCTTCTCGCCTGCGAACATCATGAAGCTGCTCGAGATCGTGGTGCCGGCGAAAGTGTCGGCCGATGTCGTCGCCACCGCTTTCGAGTTGGCGAAGAAGCTGAAAAAGACGGCGGTGCGCGCCGGCGTCTGCGACGGCTTCATCGGCAACCGCGTGCTAGCCGTGTACGGCGCCGCTGCGCAAGCCATCATGGAAGACGGCGCGTCTCCCTACCAGATCGACAAGGCGGTACGCGACTTCGGCTATCCGATGGGCCCGTTCCAGGTGTCCGACCTGGCCGGCGGCGACATCGGCTGGGCCACCCGCAAGCGCCGCGCCGCCACGCGCGACCCTAACGCACGCTACGTGCAAATTCCCGACCGCCTGTGCGAACGCGGCTGGTTCGGCCAGAAGACCGCCCGCGGCTACTACCTGTATCCGGAAGGTGCGCGCGTCGGCACACCCGATCCGGAAGTCGAAGCCATCATCGACGCCGAACGCCAGCGCGCCGGCATCACGCCGCGCAGCTTCACCGACGAGGAAATCGTGCGCCGCTACCTGGCCGCGATGATCAACGAAGGCGCAAACGTTGTGCACCAGAAGATCGCACTGCGTCCGCTGGACGTGGACGTGACGTTCGTGCACGGTTACGGCTTCCCGCGCTACCGCGGCGGCCCGATGCACTACGCGGACACGGTCGGCCTGCCGAAGATCCTTGCCGACATCCAAGAATTCGCGAAAGAAGACCCGCTGTTCTGGAAGCCGTCGCCGCTGCTGGTGGACCTGGTCGAGCGCGGCGAAAACTTCGCCAGCCTGAATAAGTAAACAAACAAGTAGACAAATTAGGAGACTCGCCATGCGCGAAGCCGTCATCGTATCCACCGCCCGCACGCCGCTGACCAAGGCGCACCGCGGCGAATTCAACATCACCACCGGTCCGCAGCTGGCCGCCTACGCCGTGAGCGCCGCCGTCGAGCGCTCGGGCATCGACCCGAACCTGATCGAGGACGCCATCCTCGGCTGCGGCTACCCGGAAGGCACGACCGGCCGCAACGTCGCGCGCCAGACCATCATCCGCGCCGGCCTGCCGATCACCATCGCCGGCACCACCGTCAACCGCTTCTGTGCCTCGGGCCTGCAGGCAATCGCGATCGGCGCCGGCCGCATCGTGGTCGACGGCGCCCCGGCCGTGATCGCGGGCGGCGTCGAGTCGATCTCGCAGATCCGCACCCGCGACAGCGGCGACTCGGGCATGGACCCGTGGATCCTCGAGAACAAGCCGGCCCTGTACATGCCGATGATCGAGACCGCGGACATCGTGGCCGCGCGCTATAACATCTCGCGCGAAGCCCAGGACCGCTTCTCCTTCGAATCCCAGCGCAAGACGGAAGAGGCCCAGCTGGCCGGCCGCTATGCCGAGGAGATCGTCGCCTGCACGACCACGATGGCCGTGACCGACAAGGAAACCAAGGAAGTCACCAAGCGCGAAGTCACCGTCGGCGAAGACACCTGCAACCGCCGCGGCACCACCTACGAAGGCCTGGCCAAGCTGGCGCCCGTCATGGGCGAAGGCAAATTCGTCACCGCCGGGAACGCCTCCCAGCTGTCGGACGGCGCCTCGGCCTGCGTGATGATGGAAGCAAAAGAGGCCGAGCGTCTCGGCCTGCAGCCCCTGGGCGTCTTCCGCGGCCTGGCCGTGGCCGGCTGCGAGCCGGACGAGATGGGCATCGGTCCCGTGTTCGCCGTGCCGAAACTGCTGGCGCGCTTCGGCCTGAAGGTGGAGGATATCGACCTGTGGGAGCTGAACGAAGCGTTCGCGTCGCAAGCCATCTACTGCCAGCAGCGCCTCGGTATTCCCGACGAGCGCCTGAACGTGAACGGCGGCGCGATCTCGATCGGCCACCCGTTCGGCATGACCGGCGCCCGCCTGGCCGGCCACGTGCTGCTGGAAGGCCGCCGCCGTAAGGCGAAATATGCCGTCGTCACGATGTGCATCGCGGGCGGCATGGGCGCCGCCGGCCTGTTCGAGATTTACTGAGGATTCCCCAATGGACCTGAATTTCACACCGCAAGAAGAAGCCTTCCGCGCCGAAGTGCGCGCCTTCCTGGCCGAGAAGCTGCCGCAGCGCCTCTCCGATAAAGTCGCCGAGGGCAAGCACCTGACGAAAGCCGACATGGAGGAATGGCACGCCATCCTCAACGAACGCGGCTGGCTGGCGAATCACTGGCCGGAACAGTACGGCGGTCCGGGCTGGACGGCCGTCGAAAAATTCATCTTCGAGAACGAGAGCGCCATCGCCCACGCGCCGCGCATCGTGCCTTTCGGCGTCAACATGCTCGGGCCGGTGCTGATCAAGTACGGCAACGAGGCGCAAAAAGCCTACTGGCTGCCGCGCATCCTGAACGGCGACGACTGGTGGTGCCAGGGCTATTCGGAACCGGGCGCCGGCTCCGACCTCGCTGCCGTCAAGACGATGGCAGTGCGCGGCACGGACGCTGAAGGAGAACACTACATCGTCAACGGCCAGAAGACCTGGACCACGCTCGGCCAGCACGCCAACATGATCTTCTGCCTGGTGCGCACCGACCGCGAAGCGAAGAAGCAGTCCGGCATCAGCTTCCTGCTGATCGACATGAATTCGCCCGGCGTCGAAGTGCGTCCGATCATCACGCTCGACGGCGAGCACGAGGTCAACGAAGTCTTCTTCACCGACGTGCGCGTGCCGGCCGAGAACCTGGTGGGCGAAGAGAACGCCGGCTGGACCTGCGCCAAGTACCTGCTGACCTACGAGCGCACGAATATCGCCGGCGTCGGCTTCTCGGTGGCGGCCCTGGCGCGCCTGAAACGCATCGCCGCGACCCAGACCCGCAACGGTAAGCCTTTGTCGGAAGATCCGGCCTTCGCTGCGCGCCTGGCGCGCGTCGAGATCGACCTCGAGAACATGAAGACGACGAACCTGCGCGTGATCGCGGCGGTGGCCGGCGGCGGCGTGCCGGGCGCGGAAAGCTCGATGCTCAAGATCCGCGGCACCGAGATCCGCCAGGAGATCACTTCGCTGGCGCGGCGCGCGATGGGCGTGCATGCGCGTCCCTTCACCCAGGACATGCTCGACGCCGACTACCAGGGCCCGAGCTTCGGCCCCGACTTCGCGCCGGCCGCCTCGGCCCAGTACTTCAACAACCGCAAGCTGTCGATCTTCGGCGGCTCCAACGAGATCCAGAAGAACATCATCTCCAAGATGATCCTGGGCCTGTAAGAGGTATCAGACATGAACTTTGAACATACCGAAGAACGGCGCATGCTCGCCGACAGCCTGAACCGCTTCATCGCCGAGCGCTATGGTTTTGAAGTCCGCAACAAGATCGCCGGCAGCGCCGAGGGCTATTCGCCCGAGATGTGGAACCACTTTGCCGAACTGGGCGTCATCGGCGCCCTGATGCGCGAGGAAGACGGCGGCTTCGGCGGCGGCGGCTTCGACATCGCGGTCGTCTTCGAGGCCCTGGGGCGCGGCCTGGTGCTGGAGCCGCTGCTGGCCAGCGCGGTGCTGGCGGCCGAAGCGATCGCCACCGCAGGCAACGAGTCCCAGCGCGCCGTGCTGGAATCGATCGCCGACGGCAGCACCATCGCCAGCTTCGCCCACGACGAACCGGATACCCACTATGAACTGTCGCGCGTCAGCCTCACCGCCCGCCGCGAAGGCGAAGGCTGGGCGCTGGATGGCGTGAAATCGGTCGTGGCGCTGGGCGAGCAGGCCGGCGTCTTCGTCGTCTCGGCGCGCACTGCCGGCCCGGTCGACGAGCAGAACGGCATTTCGCTGTTCCTGGTCCCGGCCGGCACGGCGGGCCTGACGGTGACGGGCACGCCGACCATCGACGGCGGCCACGTGGCCGAGCTGCGCTTCGAGAACGTGCTGCTGGACAGCGCCGCGCTGCTGGGCGAAGAGGGCGCCGGCTACGCGACGCTGGAACGCGCCGTCGGCCGCGGCCTCCTGGCCCTGTGCGCCGAAGCGCTGGGCGCGATGGAAGCGGCCAAGGAAGCGACCCTCGACTACCTGCGCACCCGCAAGCAGTTCGGCGTCCCGATCGGCAGCTTCCAGGCCCTGCAGCATCGCATGGCCGACCTGCTGCTGGAAATCGAGCAGGCCCGTTCCGCCGTGATCAACGCGGCGGCCGCCCTCGATAGCGAAGACCGCATCACCCGCGAGCGCGCGCTGTCGGCAGCGAAGATGTCGATCGGCCGCATCGGGACCAAGGTAGCCGAGGAATGCATCCAGCTCCACGGCGGCATCGGCATGACCTGGGAGCTGCCGCTGGCCCACTACGCCAAGCGCCTGGTGATGATCGACCACCAGCTGGGCGATGAAGACCATCACCTCGAGCGCTATATTGCGCTCGGCCGGCACGCGGCATGAGCGGCCTGTTAGTGCGTACCGAGGGCGCCGTGCGCGTCCTCGTCAACAGCAATCCGCAAGCACGGAATGCGATCACGCCGGCGCTGTACGATGCCTTGCCGGCTGCGCTGGAAGAGGCCGCGGCCGACCCAGGCATCGGCGCCATCGTCTTTGCCGGCGACGGCGATTTCTTCTGTGCCGGCGGCGATCTGCGTCAGCTGGCGACGCGGCGCGAACTGAGCGTGCCGGAGCGGCTGGAAAAGATCGGCCGCCTGCACGCGCAGATCCGCGCGCTGCGCGCCTGTCCGAAGCCGGTCATCGCGGCGGTGGAGGGCGGGGCGGCCGGCGCCGGGATGTCGCTGGCGCTGGCTTGCGACATGCTGGTCTCGGCCGAGAATGCCTTCTTCACGATGGCCTACATCAAGGTCGGCCTGAGCCCGGATGGCGGTGCGACGGCGCGCCTAGCGGAGTTCCTGCCGCGCCAGCAGATGATGGAGCTGTGCCTGCTGGGCGAGCGCATTCCCGCCGCGCGCCTGCATGCGCTGGGCGCCGTCAACCGTCTCGTCGCGCCGGGAACGGCGGTCGAAGAAGCTGTACAACTGGCCGGGCGTATCGCCGGCGGTCCGGCAAACGCCGCCGCCCGCATCAAGCGTCTGTGCGATCATGCTGGTCACAATAGCCTGGACGAGCAGCTCGACCTCGAAGCCGCGCTGATGGCCGAGTCGCAGGGCGACGACGAAGCGCAGGAAGGCATCAAGGCCTTCTTCGAGAAGCGCGCCGCCGATTTCGCGTCCCTGCGCGGACGCAAGCAATAAGAGACGGAGACTGAACGTGACAACAACATCCAAGCTGCCACTGGCCGGCGTGCGCGTCCTCGACCTGTCGCGGGTGCTGGCCGGACCCTGGTGCGCGATGGTGCTGGGCGACCTCGGCGCCGAAGTGATCAAGGTCGAGCATCCGCAGCGCGGCGACGACACCCGCGACTGGGGCATGCGCGTCGGGAACACCGAAACCGCCTACTTCAACAGCGTCAACCGCAACAAGCGCTCGGTCTGCCTCGACCTCAAAACGCCGGAAGGCCGCGACATCGCGCGCGACCTGATCCGCAAGAGCGACGTGGTGATCCAGAACTTCAAGTTCGGCGACATCGAGCGGCTCGGCCTCGGCTATGACGAGCTGAAAAAAGAGCAGCCGGGCCTGATCTTCTGCTCGGTGACGGGCTACGACCGCACCGGTCCGGAAGCGGCGCGGCCCGGCTACGACCTGGTGATCCAGGGCGAGGCCGGCCTGATGGCCCTGAACGGCGAACCGACGCAACCGCCGCTGAAGTTCGGCGTCGCCGCGGTCGACATGATGACCGGCATGTACGCGGCCCAGGGCGTGCTGGCCGCTTTGTATGACCGCGAAAAGACGGGACTCGGCCGCCACATCGGCATGGCCCTGTTCGACTGCGGCCTGATGATCACGGCCTATTACGGCCTGGAAGCGCTGCTGCGCGGGAACGATCCGCCGCGCTTCGGCAACGCGCACCCGTCGATCATGCCCTACGGCGTGTACGAGGCCGAGGATGGGCCGCTGGTGATCGCGGTCGGCAACAACAGCCAGTACCTGCGCTTCTGTACCGAGGTGATCGACAGACCGGACCTGGCCGAGGACCCGCGTTTCAAGACCAATCTCGAGCGGACCAAGCACCGCGAGGAGCTGGTGCCGCAGCTGCGCGCAGCCGTGGGGGCGCGCAAGCGCAAGGAGCTGCTGGAGCGCATGAGCAAGGTCGGCATTCCCTGCGGCGAAGTGGCGGGATTGTACGAGGCGATGACCTCGCCACGCGCGATGGCGGCCGGGCTGGTGAACAAGATGCCGCATCCGGTGGCAGGTGAGGTCGATGTGATGGCGCCGCCCTACCGTTTCGATGGCGAGCGGCTGCCGGTGCGCAAGGCGCCGCCGACGCTGGGGGAAGGGACGAACGAGGTGCTGGCGGATTTGCTGGGGCTGTCGGAAGACACCCTGAAGGGCTTGAAGGAACGCGGCGTCGTGTGATGTTGGGGCCGCCTCGGTGCGGGCTCTGTCAACGCGCGGGCATGCCCGCCCTACGGTGCGCACCGGTTAACGGTTATCCCCAGTGTTGGCGGTAGCGAGACGTAGGGCGGGCATGCCCGCGTGACCATGTGGGTTGCCACCAGCCAACATTCCCACCGCCAACGCGCGAAATTATTCCTTCCTGCCGCGCTTTTATTCTGCGCTCTAAAAGCTAGAGTGAATGTAGATCCATCAGCCTCGTGGAGCGCTCATCATGTCTACTCGTCCTCTACTACCGGCCGTCAGCCTCACCCTGCTGACCGCCTGCATGTCCGCCACCGCCGTCACCCCGCGCGCCGACCTGCTCGGCTCGCCCGTGCCGGCGCACGCCGCCGCCCGTGTCGTTAACCTGAACCAGGGTGTGCAGTCGATTAATGTGGTTGCCGGCGATACCGTTCGTTTCGTGAACGGCAGCGGCGAATTCGCCTGGAGCTTCAACGTCAGCCCCATCGTCCAGACCTTCGAACTGAACCAGGTGGCCCCGAGCGGGGCGCTGGGACACCCGGTGCGGGTGTACGTCGCGCCGAGTCCGCTCTACAGCGAACGGGCGCAGTTCAATGACAACGACCGCCAGGATATGCGGCTCCCGGCGGTCATCAGGTAAAGCTACAACTTATTTACCGGCGTTCAGGGCGCGCAGGAACTGACCCTTGATCTTGCCGCCCTCGACCGTACCGAGGATGGTGTTGGCGATGGTGCCGCCCTTGCTGTCCAGGCCGTCGATGTCGTTCGGGTTGTACATCGCCGGCAGGGTGGTGAAGGCCTTTTCCATCTGGGCGCGGATCGCGGTGGCGTCGGTCGTGGTGCCGGCCAGTTTCATGGCGGCCACGGTCGCGTGCACGGTCGAATAGTTCAGGCTGATCTCGGTGCTCGGGTCCTTGCCCGGGTTCAGCTTGCGATAGCGCTCCACGAAAGCGACGGCTTCTGGACGGTTGTCGTTTGCCAGCGGCATCACGCCGATCGCGCCTTCCAGCGGGGCGATGCCGCCCATCACCTTGGCCATCTCGTCGAGCTTGGCCTGGTCGAGCACGATGAAGCCGCCCTTGAAGCCCAGCTCGCGCGCCTGCTTGGCCACCAGTGCGGTCGGCTCGGACGCGCCGCCGATGAAGAGGACGTCCGGTTTTGCCTGGATCGCACGGCTCACGCCGCTGTAGAAGTCGGTGGCCTTGTTGTAGGACATTGGGTTTTCGGCCACGATCTTGCCGCCGGCACCTTCCCACACCGGCTTGAAGGCGGCCGACCAGGCTTTCGCGTAGTCGTGGTCGGCCTGCACCATGGCGACGTTCTTGCCGAAGCGCGTCATCATGGCCTTGGTGAACGGTGCGATGTAGCCGGTGAAATCAGGCGGGATGCGGATGGTCAGCTTGTTGCCGCGCTCGGTCACCTGCGGCAGGCTGGTATAGGCCAGCAGCAGCAGGTTGGCTTTCTCGTTCATGCCCTGCACCGCGAACACGCCGCCCGAGTGCGGAACCAGCACGGCGGCCGTCTTGTGCTGCTGCACCAGGCGCTGCACGTTGATGCCGGTTTCGGCCGGGTTGTACTTGTCGTCGAGCGCGACGATCTCGACCTTGTAGTTCTTGCCGCCGATCTGCAGAGGCTTGGCGTTGATCTCGGCGGCGGCCATTTCCATGCCGCTCAGGACGTTCTTGCCGTAGAGGGCCGCGCCGCCGGAGAGCGGTCCGGAGTAGCCGATCTTGATGACTTCCTGGGCCTGGGCGCCGCCGGCGGTGGCGAAGGCGAGGGTGGCAGCGGCGGCTGCCAGCAGGGTGCGGCGGGACATCTTGGCTTGCACTTTCATCTTGCGTCTCCTTGGTTTTGCTTGTTGTAGGTGCTACGTGGGGTTGCTTATGCGCCGATATAGGCTCGGCGTACCTGTTCGTTGTTGAGCAGTTCTTCGCGGCCGCCTTCCATCACGATGCGGCCCTGTTCGATCACGTAGGCGCGGCTGGCGATGTTCAGTGCCGCATACGCGTTCTGCTCGGCCAGCAGCACCGTGGTGCCGGCCTTGTTGATGCGCGCGATCACCTCGAACATCTGCTTCACGACCAGCGGGGCCAGGCCCAGCGAAGGTTCGTCCAGCAGCAGCGCTTTCGGACGGCCCATCAGCGCGCGCCCGATCGCCACCATCTGCTGCTGGCCGCCCGAGAGCGAGCCGGCCGCCTGGTCCTTCTTCTCATGCAGGATCGGGAACAGTTCGAACACTTCGTCCAGCGTCTTCTGCGTGCCCTTGCTGTCGCGGCGGTGCACGTAGGCGCCCAGCGTCAGGTTCTTCAGCACCGACATGCCGGGAAAGAGCTTGCGGCCTTCCGGGCAGTGCACCAGGCCGTCGGCCACGATCTGCGAAGGCTTGCGCCCCACCAGTTCGTGGTTGCCGAAGCGGATGCTGCCCGTGCTGGCCTTTTGCAGGCCGCTCATGGTGAGGAAGATCGAGCTTTTGCCGGCGCCGTTGGAGCCGAGCAGCACCACCAACTCGCCCTCGTCGGCGTGAATGGATACGTCGTGCAGGGCGCGGAAGCTGCCGTAGGACAGCGAGACTTGATCAAGCCGCAGCATGTTCGCTCCCCAGGTAGGCTTCGATGACGACCGGATTGGCGCGGATCTCGGCGGGCGTGCCTTCGGCGATCTTCTCGCCGTAGTTCAGCACCAGGATCTTGTCGGCGAGGTTCATGATCATGTCCATCTTGTGTTCGATCAGGCAGACGGTCAGGCCGCTGTCGGCCATCTTGCGGATCAGGTTCGCCAGGCCCACCGTCTCTTCCGGGTTCACGCCCCCGGCCGGTTCGTCCAGCAGCAGCAGGGTCGGATCGGTGGACAGAGCCAGCGCGAATGCCACGCGCTTACGCTCTTCCTGCGAGATGTCGCCGGCGATGCGGTTCTCGATATGGCCCAGGCCCACGAAGTCGAGCGCGGCGCGCGCCTTTTCGCGACAGACGCGTTCCTCTTCCTTCAGCCGCTTCGTGCCGAGCACGACGTCGACCAGCGAGGATCTGGTGCGCAGGCGGTGGCCGACGATCAGGTTGTCGAGCACGGTGGCCGTGTCGAACAGGGTCGTCGACTGGAAGGTGCGCGCCATGCCGAGGCGCGCGACCTGGTCGGCGCGCAGGCCGGTGACGTCGCGGCCGTCGAAGACCACCTTGCCGGAGGTGGGCGCAATCGCGCCGCTGGCCAGGTTGAAGAAGGTCGTCTTGCCGGCGCCGTTCGGGCCGATGATGGCGTTGATGGTGCCGCGTTCGAAACTGACGCTGACATCGTTGACGGCCGCCAGGCCGCCGAAGCGCTTGGTGAGCGAAGTAATCTCAAGCATGGGTCGCTCCTTTCGCGCCGGAGATCGGGGTGACGTTGCGTGGCGCTGCGGGTGCGGCGGCTTGGGCAGCCAGCGCTTCCCGCAGTGCTTCCTTCCTGCGTTTGCGATTCATGTAGGTGCCGACGATCCCGTAGGGCAGGAAGATCACGAGGATCACCAGCAGCGGGCCGAAGACGACGAAGCGGTAATCCTGCAGCACCTGCAGGTACTGGGTCAGCCATGGCACGCCGATCGCGCCCAGCAGGGGGCCGAGCAGGGTGCCGATGCCGCCGACCAGCATGTACATGGTCATGTCGAAGGTGTGCTCGACGCTGGCCACCCCCGGTCCGATGAAGCGCACGAAGCCCGCGTACAGGGCGCCCGCGAGGCCGGCGAAGAACACCGACAGCATGAAGGCGAGCAGCTTGTTGCGCATCAGGTTGATGCCCAGCGCCTGGGCCAGGTCGTCGCCGTTACGGATCGCCATGAAGGTGCGGCCCAGCAGCGAGCGCACGATGCGGTGCATGATCCACAGGCTCGCCACCAGGAAGAACAGCACCAGGTAGTACTGCGGCCGCGGCGAAGTAAAATCGATGCCGGCGACGTCGGGCGGCGCCGGGATGCCGATGATGCCGACGGTGCCATGGGTCAGGCTTTCCCATTTCTCGATCACGAGGTACATGATGTAGCCGACGCAGAGCGTGAAGATCGAGAAGAAGTGCGTCTTGAGGCGCAGCGACACCAGGCCCACGAAGAAGCCGAGGAAGGCCGCGAATACGCCGGCCAGGAAGAAGGCGATCCAGAACGGCACCTGGTGGTCCACCGTCAGGATGCCGACCGTGTAGGCGCCGACGGCCATGAAGCCGCTGTGCGCCAGGTTATATTGGCCCGTGTAGCCCGTGATCAAGTTCAGGCCGATCGTGGCGATGGCGTAGATATAGGCGGTCGACATCACGGTGAGGTGGTAGTCGTTCCCGGCCAGGAAAGGGAAGGCGACGGCCAGCGCCAGCAAGGCGAGCCAGCCGGTGGTGGAATTCAAGAGTTTCATCAGTGCGCTCCCTTCGCGAACAGGCCCTGCGGCCGTACCGACAGGATCAGCACCAGGAGGGCGAAGGCGATGATGTCCTTGTAGTCGGTCGAGATGTAGAAGGCGCCGAAGGCCTCGGCAAAGCCGATGATCAGGCCGCCGACGATCGCGCCCGGCACGCTGCCCATCCCGCCCAGCACGATGATGACGAAGGCCTTGGTGATGACGAGGTTGCCCATCGAGGTGTAGACCAGGTTGATCGGCGCGTACAGCACGGCCGCCATGCCCGCCAGCGCGCCGGCGATCGCGAAGGTCATCATCGCCACCCGGGTGGCGTCGATGCCGACCAGGGCCGCGCCTTCGCGGTTCTGGGCCATGGCGACAATCGTCGCGCCGGTGACGGTCTTCTTCAGGAACAGCTGCAAGAGGCCCACCAGCAGGAATGCCGCGACGATGATCAGCAGGCGCTGGGCCGGCAGGGTCAGGCCGCCGAATTCGAGCAGCTGGGTGTACGGCGTATCCATCCGGTGAAAGTCCGCGCCCCAGATCGCCTGCGCACCGGCTTCCAGGAACAGCAGGATGCCGATCGAGGCGATCATGTGGTGCAGGTAGGGCGCTTTACGCAGCGGATGGAAGACCAGGCGTTCGGACAGGACGGAGATGAGCGCGACGACGACGGCGGCGCCGAGCATGCCCCACCAGTAGTTCAGGCCCAGCTTCGTCATGATGAAGAAGGCCGAGTAGGCGCCCGCCATGTAGAAGGCGCCGTGCGCGAAGTTCGGCACGTGCAGGATGCCGTAGACGAGCGTGAGCCCGAGTGCCACCAGGCTGTAGACCCCTCCAAGGGTCAGCCCGTTGAGGACTTGTTGCAGGAAAAGCTCCAAAATCGTGTCTCCATTATTGGTGTGATCGTGTTTGATTTGGATGCTGCGGGCGTGGCGAGTCTCACTGCATGACTGCACCTCGTTGCGGTAGACCGGTAAGTGGGAGAGAGGAGCGGACGGCGCTGCCGGCAGGCCGGGATGCGGCCTGCGTTGCCATCGATTTCGCCAGCACATGATGCGTGAACATGCGACTCCTCGGAATAGGCGCGCGTGGAACGCACCTGGTGGATTCAGCGATTTTAGTTTTACTCTGCAAAACTGCAGGGTGTAAAATGGAACAAAAAAAGGATACGATAATTTCAGATGAGTAGCAACGATTTGTTCTCATACCGAAAATCGCGTTGAAAAGCGCGGGGTAGGGGCGACGAGTCAGAGCGTCGGGCATCTCATCGGTGCTCATCGGCTGCAAGTGCACGGCCAGTGTGCCATGCCTTGCGCTTCCCGGCAAAGCCTCTTTTACGCGAGGGGCGAGCCCGTATCCGCAACGTCCAGACAGGGGACCAGAATGCAAGCGATCGACACCGGCAGGGTTGGGCACGACCCTGAGGGCGCGGAACTCCTCGACCCGGCGCGCAAGAACGAAGAGCGCTATTTCATCACGGCGCTGGCGCGCGGCCTGGAGGTGCTGGCCTGCTTCCGTTCGGCCGACAAGGGCCTGACGAATCAGCAGATTGCCGAGCGCTGCGGCCTGCCGAAGTCCACCGTCACGCGCTTCACCTATACGCTCACGCGCCTCGGCTACCTGGTGCAGGACACGGGCGGCCGCTACATCCTCGGCACCGCGACCCTGGGCCTGGGCAGCGCGATGCTGGCGCGCCTCGACATCCGCCAGCTGGCGCGCCCGATGATGCAGGAGCTGGCCGAATTCTCCGGCACCACGGTCTCGATCGCGGTGCGCGACCGCCTGTCGATGATCTACATCGAGGTCTGCCGCAGCACGGCGGCGCTGGCCCTGGCGCTGCAGGTCGGCTCGCGCATGCCGCTGGCCGTCTCCGCCATCGGCCGCGCCTACCTGGTCAAGGCCAGCGAGCAGGAACGCGCCGACATCCTGGCGCGCTACCGCGAGCTCGACGAAATCGCCTACGAAGCCGTCCTCGCCGCCATCGCGCGAGGCGAACGCGATTACGCGCAGTACGGCTGCACCACCTCCTTCGGAGAGTGGCAGAAGGATGTCAACGGCATCGCGGTGGGCTTTGTCCCGATCGGCGGCAACCAGCTCATGTCGATCAACTGCGGCGGGCCGTCGTCGAGCGTGTCGAAGGAGTTCCTGCTGGACGAAGTGCGGCCGCGCCTGATCGAGATCGCGGGGCGGCTGGAGTCGTAGGAGGCGTCGCGGCGATTCTGCGGCTTGTAAACGCGTGGGCTCGGAGAGCCCACCCTACGTTACGCAACGGCCCCGGGTCGATCGATAAGCCTCTAGCACCGTAGGGTGGGCTCCCCGAGCCCACGCGGAACGCCGCGCGCCGCTAGCCATGCGCCAATCGCAGGCCCTAGTACCCCGCGTCCAGCTGCGCCGCCGTCAAGGGCTTCATCACCGCAAACACCCCGCTCGCGCGCAGCAGGCGCTTGTCTCCCACCATCAGCACGCAGTCGGCAAAGGCGACGCGCGAGCCGATGCGGCTGATGTTGACGTGGGCCTCGACCCAGTCGCCCGGACGGGCGGCGTCGAGGAAGTCGGTGCTGAGGTTGACGGTCACGAAGGAGTGGCGGTTGTCGCAAGAGAGCGCCAGGCCCAGACCCAGGCTGGAGTCGGCCAGGCTGGCCAGCGCGCCGCCGTGGACGATGCCGCGCATGTTGGTGTGCTGCTCGCCGACGCGCATCGCGATCGTGATCTGGCCGTCTGCGCGCTTGCAGTAGAGCGAGCCCAGGCTGGCCATGTAGGGGCCGCCGCGCTTGAGGCGTTCGAAACCTGCAGGCACCTTGTCGTCTTGAAGAGTCATGTCAATACCATCCTGTGCTACAAAAAAACACGGCGGCCCGAAGGCCGCCGCGGTACATCATCTTACATCGTCAGGCCGGAGCCCGAGATCAGAACATGTGCATCACGCCGACCGTGAAGCGGTTGGCCTTGTCGCTGCCAGGAGCGACGACGCCTTGCGCCAGGTTGATGATGCCGGCGCCGAAGCCTGCTGCCGTGCCCGAAGCCAGGTCGACGACGTCGCTGGTGTTGGCGCGGGTGTAGGCGGCGTAGACGGTGCTGCGCTTGCTCAGCGCGTAGCGGCCGATCAGGTGGTACTGCTGCGAATCCTGGTCGAACTGGTCGCCGTAGCGCTTGGTGTTGTACACGGCGCCCGTCAGGGTCAGTGCCGGTGCGACCGGAACGTCCACGCCCACGCCGGCCACGGCGATCGTGCGGTTGGTGCTGTCGACTTCGTTGCGGATGTAGGTGCCCTTGATCACGGCGCGTGCCATGGTGTACTTGGCGCCGACGCCCCACGAGGTCAGCAGGTCGGTGTTCAGGTTGTTCTTCATGCGGGCGTAGGCGCCGGCGGCACCGAACGGACCAGCGTTGTAGAACAACGAGGCGCCCTGGTAGGAGCCGCGCTGGATGCCGCCGGCCTGTTCGCCGAAGGCGCGCATCAGGCCGAAGCCGACGCCGCCGAGGGTCGGCGAGACGTACTTGATCGAGTTGGTCTGGCGCAGGGCGCTGTTGCCGGCGCCGTTGGCACCGTAGGCACCGTAGACAGCGCCGAAGTTCATTGCGCCGAACAGCACGTTCGGGCTGTTGGCGGCGAAGGCCAGGCCCATCGGGTCGGCCAGGCCGACCGAGCCGATACCCAGGATGTTCTGGCGGCCGATGTCGATCGAGCCGAAGTTGCCGCTGATGCCGACGGTGGCTTCACGGTCGAACAGCGAGGTCGTTGCAGGCGTGCCGGTCGGGACGCCGGCGGCGCCGGTGTCGTTCAGCAGGGTGCCTTCGAGTGCGAAGCGGGCCTTCAGGCCGCCGCCCAGGTCTTCGGTGCCTTTGAAACCCCAGCGCGAGGTCTGCATCTGGCCAGCTTCGACCGTGGTGCGGTCGCCGGTCGGGCCGTCATTGGTGATGTGGGCGATGCCTGCATCGACGATGCCGTAGATGGTGACGCTGGTTTGCGCGGAGGCGGTCGACATGCAAGCTGCCAGTGCGGCCATTGCAAGGATGGTCTTCTTCATATTAGTGCGGTCTCCTGGTTTCAAGGTGCTCCGGCCCCGACGAGGCCGGATGGCGGGTACTTCGGTATGGCATGTATAGCGGCGGCGTTTCTCTTGGTGGAACTCAGCCATCTATTCTGAAACTGTATTTTCTTGCATCAATACTGTCAACAACTTCATGCCACTTGCGAAGCCTTTGTGCACTTTCGCACAGGAAGTGTGTTGAATAAGCGATAGAAGTGGACAAGAAGGTCCGATTCTGCGCACGCCCACAAAGAAAAACGCCCCCGGCATAAGAATGGCGGGGGCGTTCGAGACGATCACTCGATCAGTCTTCTTCGTGGAAGGCTTCCTCGCGCTTCTTGCGCAGCGAAGGCAGCAGCACGACGGCCATCGCGATGGCGGCCAGCGCCAGCATGGTGGCGCTGATCGGACGCTGGACGAAGACCATCGGATCGCTGTGCGACAGCAGCAGCGCGCGGCGCAGGTATTCCTCCATCATCGGGCCGATGATGTAGCCCAGCAGCATCGGCGCCGGCTCTGCACCCAGCTTGGCGCAGATGTAGCCGAACAGCCCGAACAGCGCCATCAGGTAGACGTCGAACTCGTTGTTGTTCAGGCTGAACACGCCGATCGCGCAGAACATCAGGATCGCCGGATACAGGCGGTGGTAAGGCACCATGATCATCTTGACCCACAGGCCGATCATCGGCAGGTTCAGCACGACCAGGAACAGGTTACCGATCCACATCGAGACGATCAGGCCCCAGAACAGGGCCGGCTGCTCGGTCATCACGGCCGGACCCGGCTGGATGCCCTGGATGATCATCGCGCCGATCATCAGCGCCATCACCGGGTTCGATGGAATGCCGAGGGTCAGCATCGGGATGAAGGAGGTCTGGGCGCCGGCGTTGTTGGCCGATTCCGGCGCCGCCACGCCTTCGATCGCGCCCTTGCCGAAGTTGGCGGAGTTGGGGGAAACCTTCTTCTCGATCGAGTAGGAAGCGAACGAAGCCAGCATGGCGCCGCCGCCCGGCAGGATGCCCAGCGCCGAGCCGAGCACGGTGCCGCGCAGGACCGGGGCGATGATGCGCTTGAAGTCCTCTTTTGTGAGCATCAGGCCCTTGACCTTCTTCATCATCAGGGTGCGGCCCTCGTCGTGCTCGAGGTTGCGGATGATCTCGCCGATGCCGAACATGCCCATCGCGACGATCACGAAATTGATGCCGTCGGCCAGTTCCGGCAGGTCGAAGGTGTAGCGCGCGGCGCCCGAGTTGACGTCGGTACCGACCAGGCCGAGCAGCAGGCCGACGAGCACCATGCCGACGGCGTTGAGCAGCGAACCGCTGGCCAGCACGACCGAGGCCACCAGGCCCAGCACCATCAGCGAGAAGTACTCGGCCGGGCCGAACTTCAGGGCCAGGTCGGCCAGCGGCGGCGCGAACAGGGCCAGCAGGACGGTGGCGACGGAGCCGGCGAAGAAGGAGCCGAGCGCCGCGGTCGCGAGCGCCTTGCCTGCCTGCCCGTTACGCGCCATCTGGTAGCCGTCGATGGCTGTCACCACCGAGGACGATTCGCCCGGCAGGTTGACCAGGATGGCGGTAGTGGAGCCCCCGTACTGGGCGCCGTAGTAGATACCCGCGAGCATGATGAGCGCCGAGACCGGCGGCAGGCCGAAGGTGGCCGGCAGCAGCATCGCGATGGTGGCAACCGGGCCCAGGCCCGGCAGCACGCCGACGGCGGTGCCGACGAACACGCCCATCAGGCAGTAGAGCAGGTTGGTGAGGGTGAAGGCCGTTTCCAGGCCCAGTCCGAGATTGGTAAAGATTTCCATGTTTTCTTCTTCTTAAAAGCCGAGCCATGGGCCGAGGATGGGCATCGGCAAGCCAAGCAGCTTGACGAAGAGGACGACCGCGAACACGGCCAGGCCGACCGCCAGCAGGATCGAGGCGCGCCAGGTGAATTTCGGGCTGGCGTAGGCGCTCATCAGCACCAGTACCAGGGCCGCGGGCACCAGGCCGGCGCCGCGCATCAGGAAGCCGAACAGCAGCACGGCCAGCAGGATCAGGATGATTTCCTTGATATAGAACTTGCCGACCGCCTCGCCGTCGTGCAGGAACGAACGGATCACGCCGATCAGGCCGATCAGGGCCAGCAGCCCTCCCAGCACGGTGGGGAAATAAGCCGGACCCATGCGGCCGGCGGATCCCATCGGGTAGTCGCGGCCGATGATGATGGCGGCGAGACCGATGAACAGAAAGATGATGCCGGTCCAAAAGTCCTTTGGATGGCGGATGAATGAAGGCACTGCACGCTCCTTTTATTGCTGTTTGAATGCTGTCCCGCCTGTCCGCGCGGCGCCACAGTCTCCCCCCGGGCGCACACGCAGGCGCCAGGCCGCCGCGGAGAATTCCCCGCAGCGGCCTGGATTTCGTGAGTCAGGTCCTAGTCGGCGTAGACGCCGGCCTTGCTGATGATCGGCGACCAGCGCTCGATCTCGGCCTTGACGTGGGCGCGCAGGGCTTCCGGCGTGGCGCGCTTTTCCGCGACCGGCTCGGTGCCCAGGTCGGCGAAGCGCGTCTTGACGTTCGGATCCTTGAGCGCCGTCTGCAGGGCGCCGGCGAGGGTGTCGACGATCTGCTTCGGCGTGCCCTTCGGCGCGTACAGGCCGTGCCAGACCGCCACTTCGAAGCCCGGCAGGCCGGATTCGTTCAGGGTCGGCAGGTCGGGCATGTTGGCCAGGCGGGTCTTGGTGGTGACGCCGTAGGCCTTGATCTTGCCGCTCTTGATCTGGCTGGTGGTGTTGGTGGTCTGGTCGCACATGATGTCGACCTGGCCGCCCAGGAGGTCGTTCATCGCGGGACCGGTGCCCTTGTACGGCACGGTGGTGAGGTCGGTGCCCATGGCGGTCATGAACAGCATGCCGCACAGGTGCGAGGCCGAGCCGACGCCGGCGTTGGCGTAGGTGACCTTGTCCTTGTTGGCCTTCACGTAGGACAGGAATTCACGCATGTCCTTGGCCGGGAAGTCTTTGCGTGCGACGATGGTCATCGGCACGTCGGTGACCAGGCCGATCGGCTCGAAGTCGGTCTGGGCGTTGTACGGCAGCTTGCGGTACAGCGACGGCGCGGTGGAGTGGCCGATGTGGTGCATGAACAGCGTGTAGCCGTCCGGCGCCGCCTTGGCGACGCGCGCGGCGCCGATCGTGCCGCCGGCGCCGCCGACGTTCTCGATGATGATCTGCTGCTTGAGTTTGTTGCCCATGGACTGCGCCACCAGGCGCGCGACCGTATCGGTCGGGCCGCCGGCCGCGAACGGCACGATCATGGTGATGGTCTTGGTGGGGTAGTTCTGGGCGTGGGCGAAGCTGCTGCCGAACAGTGCCAGGCATGCGGCGGCGCGCATCAGGGTGATCTTCATGGTGTCTTCCTCGGTCTCTGTTTATACGTTATGTGCTGCCGTCCACCTGTGCCCCCGTATGCGGGTGTTGTTTAACAGGTATGTACGCAGCCTCGGTTGTACCAGTAAATAGTTCTGTTGGCAACTAAGGGAAAACCGCAATAGCCAGTTATTAAAACGCTCATCCATATTAGCCTGATGCGGGTTTTTGCGTCCTGCGCGCGCCCTGTCGTGCGCGCCGGATGCCAGGCTGGAAGCCGGAGACCATCATGCTGCGCATACTCGTTGCCGCACTCGCGCTCGGCACCGCCCCGGGCTGGCACGACACCGTCGAGATCGCCGCCGGCCGTGGCGAAAAGGGGCCGTGGCGCCAGAACGCGTCGCATTACGACTACGTCGACGACGCCACCGTCGCCTTCGCACCCGGCGGCCAGCTGGTTGCCTGGGCCGGGCAGGGCGGCAAGGACGTCTGGCTGCGCGCCGTGTCCGACGCGGGCAAGCCTGGTCCGCCCGTCAACGTCTCGCGCAGCCCGGCCACATTTTCGTGGCTGCCGCGCATCGCCGTCGACCCGCGGCAAGCCAGCCATCTCTATTTGCTATGGCAGGAAATCATTTTCTCCGGCGGCTCGCACGGCGGCGACATCCTGTTTGCCCGCTCCCGCGATGGCGGCAGGACATTCTCCGAACCCCTGAACCTGTCGCGCTCGCGCGGCGGCGACGGCAAGGGCCGCCTCAGCCGCGACGTCTGGTCGAACGGCAGCCTCGACCTGGTGGCCGCGAACGACGGCAGCCTGGTGGCGGCCTGGACCGAATACGACGGCGCCTTGTGGGTCGCGCGCTCGGTCGATGGCGGCGCCGGCTTCGCGGCCCCGCGCCGGATCGCGGGCGACGCCAGGCTGCCGGCACGCGCTCCCGCGCTGGCGGCCGGTCCGGGCGCAACCGTCCATCTGGCCTGGACCGTGGGCGAAGACCCGGCGGCGCGGATCCGGGTCGCGCGTTCCCTCGATGGCGGCGCCAGCTTCGGAACGCCGCAACTGGCCGGCGGGGAAGGGCGGGCCGATGCGCCGGCCCTGGCCGTCGACGGCGCCGGCCGGCTGCACCTCGCGTATGCGCTGCACCCGCCGGGGCGCCGGGCGGAAGTGCGCTACGCCAGGCTGGATGCTGGCGGTTTCGGCCCGGCCCGCACGGTCTCCGCGTCCGGGGCCGCCTATCCCATGCTGGCCGGCGACGGCAAGGCGGGCCTCGTGCTCGCCTGGGAAAACCTCGGGCCGGCCGGTCGTCCGCTATCGCTCGGCATGGCCGTCTCGCGCGACGCCGGCCGCAGCTTTTCCGCCCCCGCCACCGTGCCCGGCAGCGCCGCGCCGGCGGGCGGCAGCAACGGCAGCCAGCAGGGGCTGCTGGGCCGGAAGCTGGCGGTCGATGGCGCGGGACGGATCGCGCTCGTCAACAGCAGCCTGGTGCCGGGCGAGGGCAGCCGGGTGTGGCTGATGCGCGGCGCACGCCCCTGACAAGGCACTTTGGTTTCCCACCAGACAGCGGACGGAAGTGTCATACTGCAAGATACCTCGGTCTTTCCAGGCGCCCATTCATGATCGGACCACTCGAACTCGCCGCCAACGCGGCCGCCACCATCGCCATCCTGCTCGCAGGACGTAACAGCATCCACACCTGGTGGACCGGCATGCTCGGCTGCAGCCTGTTCACGCTGCTGTTCTTCGAGTCGAAGCTGTACGCCGACGTCGTGCTGCAGGTGTTCTTCGTGGTCTCGAGCGCGGTCGGCTGGTACCGCTGGCTGCACGGCGACCGCGGCGAGGCGCTGGCGGTGGCGCCCGCCGACTTCCGCAGCCTGGCCTGGACAGTCCCGGCGGGCCTGGGCGCCAGCCTGGCCTACGGCGCCATGCTGCATTACTGGACGGACGCCTACGCGCCTTTCCTCGATTCCGCGGTGCTGGTCTTCAGCGTCATCGCCCAGCTGCTGCTGATGGGGCGCCGGATCGAGAACTGGCTGTTCTGGCTGGTCGTGAACTCGATCGCGGTGCCGCTCTACGCCAGCCGCGGCCTGTACCTGACGGCCGGCCTGTATGCCGTCTACTGGGTCAACGCGCTGGTCGCCTGGCGCTGGTGGCGCGCGCTGGCGCGCCGGCCGCAGGCAGACGGGCAGCCGCAACGCGCGGCGGCATGAGCCAGGCGTCGAAGCGGTTCCGGCACGGCCTCGTCGTCGGCAAGTTCTGTCCCCTGCACCGCGGGCACATGGCACTGATCGACGCCGCCGTGGCCGCCTGCGACGACGTGCTCGTCCTCAGCTACACGAAGCCCGGTTTCGCCGGCTGCGAGCGCGCGCTGCGCGAGGCCTGGCTGGCCGCGCTCTATCCGGACGTCCGGCGGCTGGTGCTCGACGAAGAGATGCTGCCCGCCTTGTGCCGCGAGCGCGGTATCGTTCTGCTGCCGTTTCCGGACAACGATGCGCCGGATGCGGTGCAGCGCCGCTTCGCGTCCTGGCTGTGCTGGGACCTGTGCGACGTGGCGCCAGACGCCGTATTCACCAGCGAAGACTATGGCGACGGCTTTGCCGCCGCGCTCGGGGACTACCTCGGCGAACGCAGCGGACGTCCGCACCGCGTCGCCCACGTCTGCCTCGATCCTGCGCGCACCCGGATTCCCGTCTCCGGCACGGCGGTCCGGCGCGATCCGCACGCGCACCGCGAATTCCTCGACCCGCGCGTGTATGCGTCCTTCGTGGAACGCATCTGCCTGCTGGGCGGCGAGTCGAGCGGCAAGACGACGCTGGCCGCGGCCCTGGCCGAACGCCTGGAAACGGCCTGGGTGCCCGAAGTCGGCCGCGCCCGCTGGGAAGAGCAGGGCGGTCGCCTCGTCTATGCGGACATGCGCGCCATCGCAGTCGACCAGCTGGCGCTCGAAGACCGTCTCGCGCAGCAGGCGCGGCGCTGGCTGGTGTGCGACAGCAGCGCACTGACGACGGTGTTCTACAGCCGGCACGACTACGGCGCGGTCGATCCGCTGGTGCGAGAGCTGGCGCTGCGGCCCTATGCCCACACCTTCGTCTGCGCGCCCGATTTTCCCTTCGTGCAGGACGGCACGCGGCGCGACGCCGCCTTCCGCGATCGGCAGCACCGCTGGTACCTGGACCGGCTCGAGCTTGCAGGCATCCCCTACACGCTTCTCCACGGTCCGCTCGACGCGCGCATCGAACAGGCGCTGGACGTTCTTCAGCGGGCGGACCGGGCAATACGGTAATTCTACGTATTTCAAATCCGGCAACGATCGCCAATAATCATGCCGCCCGTGCGGACGCCATCCGCGCGCCCATCGCTGGCGCACGTCCTTACCGCGACGTGCGTTCTCCGGCAGACCAGGCCACCCTTGCCGTGCGCCATCGCAGTGCAACACCACCGCCCCGCAACACGCGGGCGGGCCATAAAAGAGAAGAGGAGCACCCTTGTCATTCCTGATCGTACTCGCCGCCCTGGCGTTCCTGATGTTCGCCGCCTACCGCGGCTATAGCGTCATCCTGTTCGCACCGATCGCCGCCCTCGGCGCGGTGCTGCTGACCGACCCGTCCGCCGTCGCGCCGGTGTTTTCCGGCATCTTCATGGAGAAGATGGTCGGCTTCGTGAAACTCTATTTCCCGGTCTTCATGCTGGGCGCCGTCTTCGGCAAACTGATCGAACTGTCGGGCTTCAGCGAATCGATCGTGGCCGCCGCCGTCCGCTACATCGGCCGCTCGCGCGCCAACGCCGTGATCGTCGCCGTGTGCGCGCTGCTGACCTATGGCGGCGTGTCGCTGTTCGTGGTCGTGTTCGCGGTCTACCCGTTCGCGGCCGAGCTGTATCGCCAGTCGAACATTCCGAAGCGCCTGATGCCGGGCGCGCTGGCGCTCGGCGCCTTCTCGTTCACCATGGATTCGCTGCCGGGCACCCCGCAGATCCAGAACATCATCCCGACCACCTTCTTCAAGACCACCTCCTGGGCCGCGCCGATGCTGGGCACGATCGGCTCGCTGTTCATGATCGTGGTCGGCCTGGCCTACCTCGAATGGCGCCGCCGCGCGGCCATGGCCGCGGGCGAGGGCTACGGCAGTAACCTGCAGAACGAACCGGAACGCGTGCAGGCCACGTCGCTGCCGAATCCCTTGCTGGCCCTGCTGCCGCTGATCGTGGTCGGCGTCGCCAACTTCGTGCTGACCCGCATGATCCCGCAATGGTACGGCGCCGAATTCACCGTCGCGCCGGATATCCTGCCGGGCCTCAAAGCCCCGGTCACCACGCCGATCAAGACCGTGGTCGCGATCTGGGCCGTGCAGGGCGCGTTGCTGATGGGCATCCTGTTCGTCGTGTTCACCGCATTCGGTCGCATCAAGGACCGTTTCGCGGCCGGCTCGAAAGCCGCCGTCGGCGGCGCGCTGCTGGCGGCCATGAACACGGCCTCGGAATACGGCTTCGGCGGCGTGATCGCCGCGCTGCCGGGCTTCGTCGTGGTGGGCAACGCCCTGAAAAGCATCCCCGATCCGCTGGTCAACGCCGCCGTTTCCGTCAGCTCGCTGGCCGGCATCACCGGCTCGGCCTCGGGCGGGATGAGCATCGCGCTGGCCGCGATGTCGGACCTGTTCATCGCCGGCGCCCAGGCGGCGCAGATTCCATTGGAGGTGCTGCACCGCGTGGTGGCGATGGCCAGCGGCGGCATGGACACGCTGCCGCACAACGGCGCCGTCATCACCCTGCTGGCGGTCACGGGGCTGACCCACAAGCAGTCCTACAAGGAGATCTTCGCCGTCACCGTCATCAAGACGCTGGCCGTCTTCTTCGTGATCGCCGTGTATTACCTGACCGGTCTGGTGTGAAAACCTGCGCGGGGGGTGGGGCTTCACCCTCTCCCGTGCTACCGCACACGGCAGGCAAAAAATTGTCGTGAATACCACAAAATCCGGTTTACACTCCTATTCCGTCACTCAAACGGAATAATGCACCGGCTTTATGGACGAACCGCAACAACCTGATCTGCCCGACGCGCCTGCAATTGACAACGCGCTGTTCCCGATTGTCGGGATCGGCGCCTCCGCCGGCGGCCTGCCGGCGCTGATCCGGCTGCTGGAGAACATCGCGCCGGCGCCGGGGATGGCGCTGGTGGTCGTGCTGCACCTGGCCCCGGATGCGCCCAGCGTGGCCGACCGGATACTGCAGCGCGCGACCAGCATGCCGGTGCTGCAGGTGGCGGAGCGCATGCCGCTCAGGCCGAACCAGGTCTACGTCATCTCGCCCGGGCGCAGCCTGCGAATGGAGGACGGCCACCTGATTGCCGAGGAGCCGCCCTGCACGCTCGGCGTGCCGATGACGATCAACATTTTCTTGCGCACCCTGGCCGAAGCGCACGGCGAGCGGGCGATCGGCGTGCTGCTGTCGGGCATGGGCTCGGACGGCGTTGCCGGACTGGCCTGCATCAAGGAGCATGGCGGCGTGTCGATCGCGCAACTGCCGGGCGATGCCGAGGAGCGCGGCATGCCGCAGGCGGCGATCGATTCCGGCATGGTCGATTTCGTGCTGCCGGCCGCCCAGATCCCGTCCAGGCTGGCGCAAATGCGCGACGTCATGCTTGCCATCCACAAGGGTAGCGCGGGAGGCAATGGCGCATCCGCGCTGCCGCCGTTCGCCATGCGCGCGCCCTCGCGCGAGCGCATCGAGGAGATCCTGTCGCTGCTCTACGCCCATACCGGGCAGGATTTCCGCCATTACAGGCACGCGACCATCCTGCGGCGCATCGAACGCCGCATGCAGGTGCGCGCCGTGCCCGACCTGCCCGCCTACCAGCACCTGCTCGGCTACGACCCGCGCGAGCCCGAGGCCCTGGTGCAGGAGATGCTGATCGGGGTGACCAATTTCTTCCGCGACCGCGCCGCCTTTGTCGCTTTGGAAGAGTCCGTCCTGCCGCGCATCTTCAAGGACCGCAAGCCCAGCGACCCGCTGCGGGCCTGGGTCACGGCCTGCTCGACCGGCGAGGAAGCGTATTCGGTGGCGATGTTGCTGGCCGAGCGCGCCGGCTACATCGACGGGGCGCCGGCGATGCAGATCTTCGCCACCGACATCGACGAACGCGCGATCGCGGTGGCGCGCGCCGGACGCTATCCGGATGCGATCGCCGCCGACGTGCCGCCGGAGCGGCTGGCGCGCTATTTCAATTTCGACGACGGCCACTTCTGGGTGCGCAGGCTGCTTCGCGACCGCATCCTGTTCGCGCGCCACGACCTGCTGCACGACCCGGCCTTCTCGCGCCTGGACCTGATCACCTGCCGCAACGTCCTGATCTACCTGAACCGGGAAGTGCACCGCCAGCTGCTCGAACTGTTCCATTGCGCGCTCAATCCGGGCGGCTACCTGTTCCTGGGCAGCGCCGAATCCGCGGACCTGGCTTCCGACCTGTTCGCCCCCGTCGACAGCCGCCACCGGATCTACCAGGCCAGGCCCGCCATGCAGGGCGCGCGCCGGCTCTCGATCGCCTTGCCGCGCACGGAAATCGGGCGCCCGCCCATCCCGCCCGGCCAGGCTGCGCCGGCCCCGGAACCGGCCGCGCCGCCCACCTGGGCCGAGCTGCACCAGCGGGCGGCGGCCCGGATCGCCCCGCCCAGCGTGCTGATCGGCGCCAAAGGGGACATCCTGCATGCCTCCGAAGGGGCGGGCGCCTTTTTGCGCTTCGCCGGCGGCGAGCCCAGCACGCAGCTGCTGGCGCTGGTGCTGCCGGAATTGTGCGCCGACCTGCGCACGACCGTTTTCCAGGCCCAGCAGAGCGGCCACCCGGCGCTGTCCGGCCCGATCCGCTACCGGCAAGATGGGGCCGAGCGCGCCGTCGAACTGAGGGTGGCGCCGGTGCGCGAGGACGGCGCCGCCGAGGGCCTGCTGCTGGTCCGCTTCGACGTGGTCGACGTGGCGCCGTGCGAAAGCGCGCCGGCCGGCGAGCCCGGGGCGGCAACCGATGCACGCGTGCGCGAGCTGGAGGAAGCCCTGCTGCGCGCTCGCCGCAACCTGCAGCAGACGCTGGAGCAGGCCGACGCCGCCAACGCCGGGCTGGTGCGGGACAACGCGCGCCTGCAGGCGAAACTGGAAGAGCTGCGTGCGGAAAACGAGGAATTCGAAGTCCACCGCGAGGAAATGAAGTCGCGCAACGAAGAGCTCTACACCGTCAATGCCGAGCTGCAGGCGCGCGCCGAGGAAACCGCCCAGGCCAACGACGACCTCAGCAACCTGATCGCCTCGACCGACATCGCCACCCTGTTCCTCGACCCGCGCCTGCGCATCCAGCGCTACACCCCGAGCGTGGCGCGCATCTTCAACATCATGCCGGCCGATATCGGCCGGCCGCTGGCCCACCTCACCAGCAAGCTCGAGACCAGGAGCCTGCTCGACGAGGTGGTCGCCGTGTTCGCCAGCGGGCAGCCCTTCGAACGCGAAGCGCGCAGCAGCGACGGCAACGATTACATCGTGCGCGTCCATCCCTACCGCACGGCCTACGACCGCATCGAAGGCGCGGTGCTGACCTTCTTCGACATCACGAGCCGGCGCCAGGCCGAGAAAGCGCTGCGCGAGAGCGAGCAAAGGCTGGCGCTCGCCTTTGCGGCGCTGCCGGTCGGTCTCGCCATCATCGGCACGGACGGCACCACGATGCTCATGAACGAGATCATGCGCCGTTTCATGCCGGCCGGCGCGATCCCCTCGCGCGATCCCGAGCGCGCGCCGCGCTGGCGCGGCTGGGGTGCCGACGGCCTGCAGGTCGAGCCGCGGGACTTCCCCGGCGCCTGCGCGCTGCGCGGGGAGAGCGTCCTGGACGGCGTGCAGATGCTGTACCGGGACGAGCAGGGCCGGGAAATCTGGACCGAGGTGCGTTCGGCGCCGCTGCGCGACAGCGACGGCGCCATCACCGGCGCCCTGGTGGTGGTCAACGACGTCGACCAGCTCAAGCGCAGCGAGGCCGCCCTACGCGAGAGCGAGGCGCACCTGCGCGCCCTCGTCAGCGCCAGTTCCGACATCGTGTACAGGATGAGCCCGGACTGGACCGAGATGCGCAGCCTGCAAGGCAAGAACGTGCTGGCCGATACCGAGGATCCGACCAGCAGCTGGATCGACAAGTACATCCCCGAAAGCGAACGGGCGACGGTGCTGGCCGCCATTGCGCGGGCGATCGAGGGCAAGTCCACCTTCGAGCTGGAGCACCGCGTGTTCGCCGCCGACGGCGGCATCGCCTGGACCCTGTCGCGCGCGATCCCGCTGTTCGACGAAGCTGGCGAAATCGTCGAATGGTTCGGCGCCGGCGCCGACATCACCGAGCGCAAGCGGGGAGAGGAAGCCTTGCGCGCCAGCGAGGCGCGCTTCCGGGCGCTGGCCGACGCCTCGCCCGCGCTGATCTGGCAGATCGACGCCCGCGGTGCGCTCAGCTATGTGAACGCGCGCTGCATCGAGGCGGTCGGGGCCGGCATTGAGCAGTTGCGCGGCCTCGGCTGGCACGCCATCGTGCATCCGGACGATGCGCCCGCCTACCTGGACGCGGTCGGGCGCGCCCTGATCGGCGAGGCCGGCTTGCAGCACCGCGTGCGCCTGCGCACGGCCGGCGGCGGCTACCGCTGGTTCGTGTCGCACGCGCTGCCATGGTACGCGGCCGACGGGCAGTTCCAGGGCCTGGTCGGGATGTCGATCGACGTCGAGGAGGCGGTGCAGGCCGAGGACGCGTTGAAGGCGGCCGACCGCCGCAAGGACGAGTTCCTCGCCACGCTGGCGCACGAGCTGCGTAATCCGCTAGCGCCGATCAGCAACGCGCTCCAGTTCCTGCGCTACCCGGAGGGCAAGCGCAGCGCCGACCGCCTGCTCGCGATGGTCGAGCGCCAGGTGCGGCACATGGTGCGCCTGATCGACGACCTGATGGAAGTGACGCGCATCAGCCGCGGCAAGGTCGACCTGCGCCGCGCACCCGTGACGCTGGCCGCGATCCTCGACAGCGCGGTCGAGACCAGCCTGCCCGCCTTCGAGCACAAGCGCCAACAGCTGACGGTCGAGCCGGCGGCGCAAGCGCTCGCGCTCGACGCCGACAAGGTGCGCCTGACCCAGGTGTTCTCGAACCTGCTCAACAACGCGTCGAAGTACACCGCGCCCGGCGGCCAGGTCTGGCTGACCGCCCGCCGCGAAGCGCATGAGGTGCTGGTGTCGGTGCGCGATACAGGGATGGGCATCGCGCCGGAGCAGCTATCGATGGTCTTCGAGATGTTCTCCCAGCCGCACGGCAGGGATGGGCACAGCGACGGCGGCCTGGGGATCGGTCTCGCGATGGTGCGCAGCCTGGTGGAGCTGCACGGCGGCGCGGTGCACGCGCACAGCGGGGGGGCGGGGCAGGGCAGCGAATTCGTGGTGCGCCTGCCGCTGCACGATTGTCCCGAAGCGGCGCTGCGGCGCGACGATGGGGCGCTCGACGAGCATCCGGCGCCGCTGGCCGGGCGCCGCATCCTGGTCGTGGACGACAACCGCGACGCGGCCGATTCGCTATGCCAGCTCCTGCTGGCGCGCGGCGCCGAAGCGCAGGCCGTGTACGGCGGCCACGCCGCGATCGAGGCGGTCGGACACGCCCGTCCGGACGCGATCGTGCTCGACATCGGCATGCCCGACATGGACGGCTACGAAGTCGCGCGCCGCATCCGCAGGGAAGACGGCGCCGATGCGATCCGCATCGTGGCCCTGAGCGGCTGGGGCCAGCATGCCGACCGCCAGCGCTCGCGCGAATCGGGCTTCGATCATCACCTGACCAAGCCGGCGGAGCTGCATAGCCTGGTCAGCTTTTTGGCCGGCAGGTGAGGCGGTAAGGGACTGCGGCCGAGGAATGTCGTTGTAGGGTGGACTCCCGAGTCCACGCGGTGATACGAGACAGCAAGATCGTCGCGCACGAGAGCGGAGCCGGTGCGTATCACGCGTGGACTCGGGAGTCCACCATACGGAAGGCCGCCGTCAGTTCGCCAGGTTCCTGGCGACGATCGCATCCGTCGCCGCCTGCGCCTGCTGCAAGGGCTGGTTCAAGGCCGTCGTCACATAACGCGCCGGCGCCGGTGCCACCGCCCCCAAAGCGCCGCCTTCCTTGCGGCTGATGTCCACGTCCACCGTCGCCGACAGGCCGACGCGCAGCGGGTGCGCGGCCAGCTCCTTCGGGTCGAGCGAGATGCGCACCGGCACCCGCTGCACCACCTTGATCCAGTTGCCGCTGGCGTTCTGCGCCGGCAGCAGCGAAAAAGCGCTGCCGGTGCCGGCCGCCAGGCCCAGCACCTTGCCGTGGAAGGTGACCTTGTCGCCGTACATGTCGGCCTCGATGGTGACCGGCTGGCCGACGCGGATGTCGCGCAGCTCGGATTCCTTGAAGTTGGCGTCGACCCAGAGCTGGTCGAGCGGCACCACCGACAGCAGCGGCGCGCCCGGCGTCACCCGGCTGCCGACCTGCACGCTGCGCTTCGCCACATAACCGGAGACCGGCGCGACGATCGCATTACGGCGCGCGGCCAGCCAGGCCGACAGGTATTCGGCCTTGGCCGCCAGCACGCTCGGATGGTGGGCGGCGTCGACCCCGGCGGTGCCGGCGCGCGCGGCCGCGACCTGCTTCAGGGCGACGTCGAGCGCGGCGCGGGCGTCTTCCACCGCACGCCGCGCATGGGCCACATCCTCGCCCGACACCACCTGCTCGCCGGCCAGCGGGGCGCGCCGGCCCAGGTCTTCGACGGCGGTCTGCAGGGCGACGCGGCGCTGCGCCACCACAGCCAGCAGCTGTTCGACGTTGGAATAGCGTTCGCGCTGCTGGCGCACGGCTTCACCTAAGCGCGCCTCGGCCTGGGTGAGCGCGATCTCGGCGTCGCTCGGATCGAGGCGCACGATGTCGGCGCCGGCCTGCACCAGTTGGGTTTCGTCGGCGCGGATCTCGACCACGCTGCCGGCGACCTGCGAGGAGACGGTGACCAGGTTACCGCCGACGTAGGCGTTGTCGGTCTCGGCGCGCTGCGACAGCACCAGGGTGGCGTAGGCGCCCCAGGCGATGGCGCCGAGGGCGAATACGCCGGTGATGCCGAGCAGGACGGCCTTGCGTTTGTTCGGGTTGGAGTTGGTGTCGATGGTCATGGTTTATCGGGTCGATGCGTGAACGGATGCGGTCTGCCCGGCGGCGGCGCGGTAGCCGCCTCCGAGCGCCTTGATGAGCGCCACCTGGGTTTGCAGCTGGGCGTCCCGCAGCTGCAGCGCGGCGCCGCGCTGGCGCAGCACTTCCAGCTGCGCCAGCAGCACGCCTGCGCGTTCGGCCAGGCCGCGCGCGCGGCGCGCTTCGGCGCTGGCAACGAGGCGCGTGCCGGCCTGCGTGGCCTGGGCGTGGGCCGCCAGCTCGCGCTCGATGCCCTGCAGCGTCGCGCCTTCCTGGGCCACGTCGCGCACGGCGTTCAGCACCGCTTCGTTGTACTCGGCCAGCAGGGCGTCGCGCTCGGCGCGGGCGATGCCGAGGTTCGCGTCGAGGCGCCCGCTGTCGAACAGCGGCAGGTCGAGCACGGCGCCGGCCAGCATGGTGCGGCTGGCGCCGCGCAGCAGCTTGCCGAGCGAGACGGCATTCAGGCCGATCGCGCCGGACAGGTTCAGGTCGGGATAGAATGCGGCTTCGCTGGCGGCCACGCGCCCCAGCGCCGCTTCGACGCGCCAGCGCGCCGCTTGCAGGTCGGGCCGGCGCGCCAGCAGTTCCATGCCGAGCACGCGCGGCAGCGCGGCCTGTGCATTCTGCGGCAGGCGGCGTGCGAGGCCGGCGAGATCGTCCGGGCCGGCGGCGGCCAGCGCACGCAGGGCTTCGCGTTCGCGCGCCGCCTGCGTGTCGAGCAGGGCCGCCTGTTCGGCCAGTTTGCCCAGTTCCAGTTCGACGTTCTGCTTCGCGTCCACCGTGGCCAGGCCGTGGGCCAGGCGCGCCTGGCGGTCGGCCAGCAGCTGCCGCTCGACCCGCACGAGCGCCGCGACGTTGTCCGCGCGCGCCCACAGCAGCTGCAGGCGGAAGTAGCTCTGGGCGACCGCGGCCGCCAGCGCCTGCTGCGCCTGGCTGGCCTGGGCCTGGGCCGCGTTCGTTTCGCCGATCGCGGCGGCGACCTGGGCGCGGTGCTTGCCCCACCAGTCGAGGTCGTAGCTGATGCGGCCTTGTACCGTGGTGTCGGTGTACCAGCTGCCGCCGATCGGCGCCGGGAAGAAGCCGTTGGCGGAATAGCGCTGGCGGTTGATGCCGGTTTCCAGTCCCGCCTGGACGCCGCCGGCGGCGCGCTCCAGACCGAGCTGGGCGCCGGCGATGCTCACGCGCGCCGCGGCCACCGCCAGGCTCGGGTTGCCGGCCAGGGCCTGTTCGATCAGGCGGTCGAGCTGCGCATCGCCGTAGTCGCGCCACCAGCGCTCGACCGGCCAGGCGTCACGCCCGAGGTCGATGGCGGCGGCGTGCTGGGCGCGGGCAAAGTCGGGCGCCTGCGCCGCGCCTTTGTCGGCGGGGACGTGCACGCAGCCGGCGAGGGCGAGCGCCAGGGGAATCAATCGTAAATGTCGCACGGTGTGGTTCATCATCAGGGTTAATCGAGGGCGGCGTGGTCGACCGCGGCCGGCGCAGCCTGCGCCTTGGGCGGGCGGATCAGCAGCAGGGCCGGGATCACGGCGGCGGTCAGGATCATCATCAGCCAGTAGTCGTTGGTATAGGCGATCATCGAGGCCTGGCGCGTGATCTCGCTGTCGACCAGGGCGGCGCCCGCGGTGCTGGCCAGGCTGTAGCCGCCGGCCGGGTCCATCAGCGCCGGATTGGCGATGTTCACCTTGGCCGCGAGCTCGGCGTGCATGGTCGCGCTGTTCCGGACCAGCAGGGTCTGCACCAGCGCGATGCCGATGCTGCTGCCGATGTTGCGGATCAGGCTGTACAGGGCCGTGCCTTCGGCGCGCATCTGCGGCGACAGCGTGGCGAAGGTCGCCGCCGACAGCGGCACGAACACGAGTCCGAGGCCAATGCCCTGGATCACGCCGGGCCAGACGATGTCGGCCTGGCGCATCACGATGGTGTACTGCGCCATCTGCCACAGCGAGAAGGCCGTGATCGCGAAACCGGCGCCGAGCAGGATGCGGAAGTCGATCTTGCCGGTGACGCGGCCGACCACCAGCATCGCCAGCATCGTGCCCAGGCCCGAGGGCGCCGTCACCAGGCCGGCCAGCGCCGCCGGATAGCCCATCAGGCCCTGCAGCATGGTCGGCATCAGGGCGCGCGTGGCGAACAGCACCATGCCGACCGTGAAGATCAGGAACAGGCCGGTCACGTAGTTCGGGTTTTTCAGCAGGCGGTAGTCGAGGAAGGACTGGCCGGCCGGACGCAGCGCGGTGTGGGCCACGAAATACGAGAGCGACAGCGCCAGCAGCACGGCCTCGATCCAGGTCTCAAGGGAGGCGAACCAGTCGTTCTGCTCGCCGCGGTCGAGCAGCATCTGCAGGGCGCCGATGGCCAGGCTCAGCGTGATGAAGCCGAAGGCGTCGAAGCTGACGCGGCGGGTCGACGCCGTCGGCCGGATATAGCGCCAGATGCCGTAGAAGGCGATCGCCCCGATCGGCACGTTGATGAAGAAGACCCAGCGCCAGTTGTAGCTGTCGGTCAGCCAGCCGCCCAGGGTCGGGCCGAGGATGGGCCCGATCATCACGCCCATGCCCCACACGGCCATCGCCGAGCCGTGCTTCTCGCGCGGATTGATGTCGAGCAGAACCGATTGCGAGAGCGGCACCAGGGCTGCGCCGAACACGCCCTGCAGCACGCGCGCGCCGACGATCTGTGCCAGCGAGCCGGCCAGGCCGCACAGCACCGAAGCGATGGTGAAGCCGGCCACGGATACGAGGAACACCTTTTTGAGGCCGAAGCGGTCGACCAGCCAGCCGTTCAGCGGCGTGGCGATCGCCGCGGCGACGATGAAGGAGGTCAGCACCCAGGTGATCTGGTCGGTCGAGGCCGACAGCGAACCCTGCATGTGCGGCAGGGCGACGTTGGCGATGGTGCCGTCGAGGGCCTGAATGATGGTGGCGAGCATGATCGAGATCGTGATCATGCGGCGATTCAGCGGTGCTTGTTCCGGCACCGCCGCTACTGTTGCAGCCTGCACGTCCTTACTCCCCGCTCTCGATGCGCGCGCGCAGGCTTTCGAGCAGCTCGGCGGCGGCCAGCAAAGTCTCCTGCGGCACGCCGTCCAGCATGCTGCGGCGGTAGGCGTCGGCTTCCTTGCGCACGCGGGCGTACAGGGCGCGGCCATCGTCGGTCAGGTGGGCCAGCTTCACGCGGCGGTCGTTCGCGCTTGGTTCACGGCGTACCAGGCCGCCGCGCTCCAGGCGGTCGAGCATGGAGACGACGGACGGGCCTTCGATGCCGAGCAGGTCGGCCAGCTCGCGCTGCGAGGGCGGTTCCTTGGACTTGGCGATCATCGCGATCGTCATCCAGCCGGCCTGGCCGATGCCCAGGTCCTTCAGGCGCGCGTCCAGGGCCAGGCGCCAGCTGCGGGCGGTGGCGTGCAGGGCGGCGGAAAAGCGTTCTTCAATGGTGAGAGGAGCTGGCGACATCGATAGAGACCAAATGGATAGGTATCTATCTAGTTTATCAAATGAAATGCCGACCCGTAAAGCATGAACATTGTTGAACGTAGGGTGGACTCCCGAGTCCACGCGTGAACCGTCGTGGTTCGAAATGTGTTTTCGATTGGCACACGTGCGTAAACGCGTGGACTCAGGAGTCCACCCTACGGTGCACCACAGTTCCGCATCAATCGATAACAGGCGGCGACGGAAGCGCCGTTAAGTCACCATCTGCCGCTCGAGGAACGCTTCGAATGCGTCGCGCGGCACGGCCGGCGAGAAATGCCAGCCCTGGATATAGTCGCACCCGAACGCCGCCAGGATGTCCCGCTGCGCCGCCGTCTCGACCCCTTCGGCAATCGCCTCGATCCCCAGCCGGTGCGCCAGGTCGACGATGGCCTCGGTCAGGGCCTTGTCGCTGCCGTCCTCGGTCAGGTGGTTGATGAAGGACTTGTCGATCTTGAGGTAGTCGACGTCGAACTGCTTCAGGTAGGACAGCGACGAGAAGCCGGTGCCGAAGTCGTCGATCGAGACGCGGGCGCCGGCGGCGTGCAGGGCGTCGAGGCAGCGCCGCACCTGCTCGGCGTCGCTCACCAGCACGCCTTCGGTGATCTCGATGGTGATGCTGTTGGGCGGCAGGCCGGCGTTCACGACGCGGGTCAGCCAGGGCAGGCCGGAGCGCTGTTCGAACTGCACCGGCGAGACGTTCACGCTCAGTTCCACCACCATGCCGTAGAGGCGGCGCCAGCGCTCGATGCTGGCGATGGCTTCGACCAGCACCCATTCGCCGATCTCGTGGATCAGGCCCGCTTCCTCGGCCAGCGGGATGAAGCGCGCCGGACTGATCATGCCGTGCTCGGGATGCAGCCAGCGCAGCAGGGTCTCGGCCTTGCGGATGCGCCCTGTCGCGGTCTCGACGATCGGCTGGTAGTGCACCTGCAGCTGGTTGCGCGCCAGCGCCGCGCGCAGGTCGTTGGTGAGGCTGAGCTTGTCGCGCGCATGCTGCTGCAGCGCGGGCGTGAAGTACTGGAAGCGGCCGCGCCCGGCGCCCTTGGCCAGGTAGACGGCCTGTTCGGCATTGCGCACCAGTTCGGCCGCGTCCCCGCCGTCGTCCGGGAAGACGCTGATGCCGACGCTGGCCGACACGTACGCGACGATGCCCGGCCCCAGCGCCAAAGGCTCGGCGATCGCCACGATCACGGCGTCGGCGGTGGTCTCGAGGTGGCGCCGGCCGTCGAATTCGTCCACCACCAGCGCGAACATATTGCTGCCCAGGCGCGCGATCGTAGCGTCCGGCGGCACGCAGCGCGCCAGGCGCCGCGTCATCTCGACCAGGGCGGCGTCGCCCCGGGCGTGGCCGTAGCTGTCGTTGATCTCCTTGAAGCGGTCGAGGTCGAGCAGCAGCACGCCCAGGCCGTGGGCGGCGGTGCCGGACTTCTTGAGGTCCTGCTCGAGGCGGTCGAGGAACAGGCGCCGGTTCGGCAGGCCGGTGAGGGCGTCGAAATTGGTCTGGTGCCAGATCAGCTCATCCTTCTGTTTCTGTTCGCTGATGTCGTGGAACTGCAGCACGTGGCGGTGCACGCGGCCGTCGGGGTGGCGGATCACGCGGATGTCGACGTAGTTGGCGGCGAGCGAGCCGTCGCGGTTGCGGTCGAGGATCTCGCCCTCCCAGTGATCGTCCTTGAGCAGCGACTCCCACAGGCGGCCGTAGAAGCAGCTGTCGTGCACGCGCGACTCGAACAGCGCCGGCCGGGTGCCGAGCACTTCGCCCAGCGGCGCGCCGGCCAGGCGGGTGAAGGCGGGATTGGCGTCGACGATGCGGTTGTCCTCGTCGGTGACGACGATCGCTTCCAGGCTGGTCTGGTAGATCAGGGTCGCCATGCGCATCGATTCTTCGAGCTCGCGGCGCTGGGTCACGTCCTGCACCGTGCCGCGCAGCTTGACCGGGCGGCCATCCTCGACTTCGGCGCTGCAGACCGAGCGCACCCACTTGCGCTTGCCGGCGCCGCTGACCATCGGCAGCTCGATAGTGAAGGGCTTGCCCTGTCTGGCGGCGTCGTCCAGGGTCTTGCCGATCACGGCCCGGTCTTCTTCCGAATAGCAGGCGGTGCAGGTGGCCGGCGTCAGGGGCAGGTCGGGCGGGATCTCGTAGATCCGGGCCAGCTCGCCGGTCCAGCTGAAGGCTTCGGTGGCGACGTCGATTTCCCAGGCGCCGATCTGGGCCAGCGCGCTCATCTCCTGCAGCATGCGGTCCTGTTCGCGGATCGTGCGTTCCTGTTCGCGCCGCTCGGTGATGTCGCGCGCCACGCCCAGCACGCCGATCACGCTGCCGTCGGGCTGGGTGACGGGTGTCTTGATGGTCTCGAAGACGCAGGTCTTGTCCGGGCCCGTGGGGGCCGCTTCCTCGAAGGTGATCGGCCCGCCGGCGCGCAGGGCGGCGGCATCGTCGCGCCGGAACCGCTCGGCCGTCGCGGCATCGAACAGCTCGCTGTCGCGGCGGCCGACGATCTCCTCGCGTGGCCAGCCGAAAACCTTGGCGACCTGGTTGTTGCAGGCCTGGTAGAGGCCCTGCAAGTCCTTCAGCCAGACCAGGTCGGGGCTGCTCTCGACCAGGGTGCGCAGCTGCGCCTTTTCGCGTTCCAGTTCGTGGGTGCGCACCCGCACCGCGCGCCGCACCGAGGCCAGCCAGGCGCTCAGGAGCAGCACCAGGATGCCCAGCCCGACCAGCACCTGGATCAGGCGTTCGGCGTAGCGCTCGGAGACCAGCGGACGGCCCATCCACTTGTCGCGCAGGGCCTCGCGCTCGGCGGCCGTGATGCGCGCCATGCCGTTCTCGACCAGGGCCAGGGTGGCCGTGTCGCCCTTGCGCACGGCGCGCCGCAGCTGGTCGCGCGCGATGTCGAAGGATTTCACGTACCTGCGGTGCAGGCCGAGGCGGTAGAGCTGGTAATCGGCCGAGTATTCGTCCAGGCACAGCAGCTTGACTTCCTGGCTGGCCGCCGCTATCAACAGGGCCTCGTAGGTGGGAAACACGCGCACGGTGTCGATGCCGCCGCGCTGCAACTGCTCGGCGCAGGCGTCGCCCGACTGCACGCCGACCACGAAGCCCTTCAGGCTGCGCAGGTCGTGGATGCCGCCGATCGATGCGTCGGCGTAGATGCTGGTCGACACCATGGCATACGCGGGCGAAAAATCGTAGCGCCCGGCGCGATCCGGCGTCAGGAAGATGGGGTCGATCACGTCGGCCCGGCCTTCCTCGAGCGCCGGCAAGACTTGCGCCCAGTTGGCCGGGACCAGCGTGACCTGGCGCCCGGTTCTCTTTTCCCACAGTCTCCACAGGTCGACCGTGTAGCCTTCCAGCTTGCCGTCCGCATTGCGCCAGGAATAGGGCGGGTAGTTCTGGTCCATGACCACGCGCAGCGGCGCTGCCGGCGCCAGCGCAGGCAGGACGAGACAAGCGATCAGCAGTATGCGCAGGATGGATCGCGGCATCGTTTCTCCCGGAATTGCGGTTGGCGCAACGCGACCCGGCCCTGGCCGGCGTGGCATGCGCCCCGCAAATGTTTGGAGTCACGATACCAGAACCCGCCACCGGGCAGCGCGCCGGCTGTGCCGTTGCGCCCGCCTGGCCCGGCCTGGCCCTGCAGTTCTGCCCTCCGGGAGATGGCGTACCCTCGGCGCTCAGGCCTTGGCCGCCTTCTTGTGCGCCGCCTTGATGGTCCAGTAATAGATGCTGCGGCCGTCGACGGTCTCGGTCTTTTCGGGCGGCCATTCCGGCCCCATGTCGAAGGCGTGCGAAACCACGCGCGCACCTACTTTGAGCTGCTGCCACAGGCGCGGACGCAGGCGGGTGTTGACGTTCGGCAGCAGATACAGGGTTACCACCGAGGCCGCCGAGACGTCGGTCTCGAACAGGTCGGCCACCTTGAAGTCGACGCGGCCGGCGACGCCGGCCTGTTCGGCGTTCTTGCGCGCCTCGCCGATGCGTTCGGGATCGAGGTCGATGCCGGTGCCGCGCGCGCCGTGCTGTTTGGCGGCCGTGATCACGATGCGCCCGTCGCCGCAACCGAGGTCGAACAGGACGTCGTTCTTGCCGACTTTGGCCATCTGCAGCATGCGTTCGACTACGTCCTGGGGCGTGGGCACGTAGGGCACGTCGAGTGCGGGTGCGGTGGCCGTCTGGGCCAGCAGGGGCAGCGGCAGCAGGCCGGCGCCGGCGGCGCCCGCGGTGCCGAGGGTGAGCAGGGTGCGGCGGCGAATGAGCGGATTCATCGGCAATCTCCTAGGAAAAGTGGAAGCTCAGGGCGCCTGCTCGGGCCGGGTATGCAGCCAGGGCAGGAGCAGCAGGCCGATGGCGAGCACGGCCACGCCGATCCATGCGGCGTTCAGGCCGCCGAGCTGCTGGCTGTACACATACGACAGGCTGGACCACAGCATCCAGGCGCAGGCGCCGCAGAACAGCAGCGGCAGCAGCGGAAACAGGGGCACCCGGAACGGCCGCGCGAGTGCGGGTTCGCGCCGGCGCAGCACGAACAGCGACAGCCCGGCCAGCAAGAAGAACAGCCAGAACACGGGCGCCGTAAACTCGACCATCGACTTGAAGCCGCTGCCGAAGGCCGCGCCCAGCCCGACCAGCAGCAGGGCGGCGGCGCACTGCACCAGCATGGCGGCCGCCGGCGTGCCGCGCTCGCCGTCCCAGGCGCTCAAGGGGCCCAGGCGCTGCCAGTCGAGGCCCATGGCATAGCTCGAGCGGGCGCCGACGATCATGGTGGCGTTGATCGAAGTCAGGGCCGAGATCGCCACCAGCAGCGAGATCGTCTTCTCGCCCGCGCTGCCCATGGTCCGCCGCATGACGTCCGCCGCCAGCGTCTCGGACGCGGCCATGCCGGCCATCCCCAGCGTTTTCCAGCAGGCCCAGGTGACGAGCAGGTAGAGCGTCGTGATCAGGAGGATCGACAGCGTCAGGGCGCGCACCATGTTGCGCGGACCGTCGCGCACCTCGGCGCTGATGTAGGCCGCCTCGTTCCAGCCGCCGTAGGTGAGCAGGACGAAGACCATGGCCATGCCGAAAGAGGCCGGCGGACCGGTGGCGGGAGGCGAAGGCGACAGGGCAGGCCCCGGATCGGCAAACACGGCCGCCGCCAGCGCGATCAGCAGCAGGCCGGCCACTTCGGCCAGCGTCAGCCAGCTCTGCGCGGCGGCGCCGCTGCGCAGGCCGCGCAGGTTGACCAGGGACAGGATGGCGATCACGGCGGCGGCATAGGCGACCGGACCCCAGGCGGCAGGCAGTCCGGGCAAAGGCCAGGCCTGCTGCATGTAGTCGCCGAACACGAAGGCGAGCAGGGCGATGGAGCCGGTGGTGATCACGGAAAAGCGCGCCCAGCCGAACAGGAAGGCGACCGGGCGGCCGTAGGCGCGGCGCAGGAAGTGGTAATCGCCGCCGGGATGGGCGCAGGAGGTGGCCAGTTCGGCATAGCACAGGGCGCCGGCGAGCGAGACCAGGCCGCCCAGGATCCACATGCCGAACATGCCCTCGGCGCTGCCGGACAGGCCGGCGACGATGGCCGGCGCCTTGAAGATGCCGGCGCCGATCACGACGCCGACGATCAGGGCGACGGTGTCGCGCAGGCCGAGCAGGGGCTGCGGTCCGGCGGCCGCGCCAGTGGTCCGTTCGGTGTCGAATCGATGCATCGCGCGCGCCGGGTCCCGTTGAGTGTCCGGGTGCGACGCTGCCGAGCCGCGATTGGTTCCCGTGCCCGACAGCGGGTTTGCGCCAGCGCGGGCGGCTGCGGCTCAGCGCGCTTTCGTTGGCAAGCCGCGCTCGACCAGCTCGGCCATGGCCGTGGCGTTCGGACAGTCCAGGCTGCGCAAGCCGTGTACGGTGCCGATCCTGTCCTGCACGTCTTCGTCCTGGCTGGCCTTGAGCTTGCCTTCGAGCCGGGTGATCCGGATCTCGATGCCGACGATCGCGCGCAGCAGCTTGTCGATATATCCGGGCGGCGCATCCTCGAGCGTCCAGGGCCTGGGCTGGCCGGCCTCGTGGGTTGCGCCCAGGCGGCGCAGCATGTCGAGCAGCCAGTCGCGGTCCTCGACGGCGCGCGCGGCGCCGTGCGCGTGCACCACCGCGTAATCCCAGGTCGGCACGACCTTGCCATGTTCCGCCTTGCCCGGATACCAGTTCGGCGTGATGTAGGCTTGCGGCCCCTGGAAGATCACCAGAGACGGCGCCTGCGCATCGAGCAGGCGCCACACGGGATTGGCGCGCGCCACATGGCCGACCAGGCTGCCGTGCGGTCCGCGTTCGCGCTCGAGCAGGAAGGGGATGTGGTTGGCCACGATCTCCTGCTGGCCCGCGAGCACCCAGGTCCCCAGCGCATTGGCCTCGACCAGTGCGCGCATCGCGTCTTCACCGTCGAAGCGGTGGTGCCGGTTGATGTACATGGGCGCGCCTAGAAGCCGAACAGGGCGTGGCGCACCAGCATGGCGCTCAGCGCGAACATGGTCAGCCCGACCAGGCCGTCGAGCACCTGCCAGGCGAGCGGCCTGGCGAACAGGGGCGCCAGGCGGCGCGAGCCGAAGCCCAGCAGGCTGAACCAGGCCACGCTTGCGCTGCTGGCGCCGAGCACGAACCAGGCGCGCAGGGTCGGTGGCTGCTGGGCGCCGATGCTGCCGACCAGCAGGACCGTATCCAGGTAGACGTGCGGGTTGAGCAGGGTAAAGGCGGCGGCTTGCGCCAGCACCGCGCCGCGGCCGAGCCGTACGCTGCCGCCTGCCGCTTCGAGCCGGTTGCTCTGGCCGGCGCGTTGCAACGCGCGCCAGCCGTAGAGGCCCAGGAACAGGGCGCCGGCGAGGGCCAGGGTGCGCGCCAGCAGCGGGCTCTGGCCGAGCGCCTGGCCCATGCCGAGCACGCCGGCGCCGATCAGGACGGCGTCGGCCAGGGCGAAGAACAGCACGACGCTGCCGACATGTTCGCGGCGCAGGCCCTGGCGCAAGACAAACGCGTTCTGGGCGCCGATTGCGACGATGAGGCCGAAGCCGAGCAGCAGGCCTTGCAGGAAGACGGAAAATGAAAGAGGTGTCAGTGGAAAGGTAGTCATGCGCAGATCTTGTCACCCTGCCTCGATGAAGGCAAACTATCTTTCCTTCACAAGCTTAAAGCGTACCTAAACCATGCTCGATTACGCCGCCCTGTCCGCCCTGTCCGCCGTCGTGCGCGAAGGCAGTTTCGAACGCGCGGCGCATGCGCTGCACGTGACGCCTTCCGCAGTCTCGCAGCGCATCCGCCAGCTCGAAGAGCGCGTCGGCTGCGCCCTGGTCATCCGCGACCAGCCCTGCCGTCCGACCGATTCCGGGCGCCGCCTGTGCCAGCACGTGGACCGCGTGCGCCTGCTCGAACAGGACCTGCGCGGCACGCTGCCCGGACTCGAACTGGGCGGCACCGCGCGCGTGGGGCTGCCGGTGGCGGTGAATGCGGACAGCCTGGCGACCTGGCTGGCGCCGGCGATCGCAGCTTTCGCCGCGCAGCAGCCGGTGCTGATGGAAGTGGCGGTCGACGACCAGGACCACACGGGCGAATGGCTGCGCAGCGGCGCAGTGGTGGCGGCGGTGACCGGCGTGGCGCGGCCCGCGTCGGGCTGCAACAGCCGCGCGCTTGGGTCGATGCGTTATCTGGCGGCGGCCAGTCCCGCATTCATGCAACGATGGTTTGCCGACGGCGTCGGCGCCGGGAGCCTGGCCGAGGCGCCCAGCCTGGTCTTCAATACCAAGGACGAGCTGCAGGCGCGCTGGGCGCGGCGCCTGTGCCACCGCCACGTCGAACTGCCGCGCCACACGCTGCCGTCGACCCAGGCTTTCGTGGCCGCTTCGCTGGCGGGAATGGGCTGGGGCATGCATCCGCAGGCGCTGATCGCGCCCCAGCTGGCCGACGGCACGCTGGTCGAGCTGGTGGCGGACACGCCGCTCGACGTCCCCCTGTACTGGCAGCATGCGCGGGCGGCCTCGAGCCTCCTCGACGAATTGAGCAAGGCAGTCCTGGCCGCGGCCGCCACCGCCTTGCTTCCGCCGTAGGCGCGATCAGGCCTTGAGCAGTTCGCCGTTGCGGATGCGATGCAGCCCCAGCGGATTGGCGTCCTGCAGGGCCTCCGGAATCAGCCAGCCCGGCAGGTCCTGGTAGCTCACCGGACGCAGGAAGCGGTCGATCGCGCTCGCGCCCACCGAGGTGGTGCGGCTGTCCGAAGTCGCCGGGAAAGGTCCGCCGTGCACCATCGCATGCGACACTTCGACGCCGGTCGGATAACCGTTGACCAGGATGCGGCCGGCCTTGCGTTCCAGTACCGGCAGCAATGCCTGGGCCGCGTCCTTGTCGGCCTCGTTCAGGAAGATGGTCGCGGCCAGCTGGCCATCGAGGTGCTCGGCGACTTGCGTGAACTGCTCCAGGCTGGCGCAGCGCACGATCAGCGAGGACGAGCCGAAGATCTCGTCTTCCAGCGCCGGGTTGGCGAGGAAGTTGGCGGCGTCGGTCTCGAACAGCGCGGCCTGGCCGGCGCAGACGGTGCTGCCGCACTGGCCGCGCGCCACCAGGCTCACGCCCGCTTCCTTGCCAAGCTTCTCGACGCCGCTGTTGAAGGCGGCGTGGATGCCCGGGGTCAGCATGGTGCTGCCGACCTTGCCTTGAAGAGCGGTGGCGGCGGCTTCACGGAAGCCGTCCAGCGCCGCGCCTTCCAGCGCGACCACCAGGCCCGGATTGGTGCAGAACTGGCCGGCGCCGAGCACCAGCGAATCGATGAAGCCGGCGCCGATCTGCGCCGCCTTCCCGGCAAGCGCGTTCGGCAGCAGGAACAGCGGATTGATGCTGCTCATTTCGGCGTACACGGGAATCGGTTCCGCGCGCGCGGCGGCGGTGCGCACCAGCGCCAGGCCGCCCTGGCGCGAACCGGTGAAACCGACCGCCTTGATCGCCGGATGCGCGACCAGGGCCTGGCCGATGGTGCGGCCGTCGCCGTGCAGCATCGAGAACACGCCCTCCGGCAAGCCGCTGGCCTGGACCGCCGCCTGCACGGCCTTGCCCACCAGTTCCGAGGTGCCGGGATGTGCGCCGTGGGCTTTGACGACGACCGGGCAGCCGGCCGCCAGCGCGGAGGCGGTATCGCCGCCCGCCACCGAAAACGCGAGCGGGAAGTTGCTGGCGCCGAAGACGGCAACCGGGCCGAGGCCGATCTTGCGCAGGCGCAGGTCGGGACGCGGCGGCGTGCGTTCCGGCAGGGCCGAATCCAGCGCGGCGCCGAGGAAGTGGCCGTCGCGCACGACCTTGGCGAACAGGCGCAGCTGGTTCACGGTGCGGCCACGCTCGCCTTCCAGGCGGGCTTGCGGCAGGCCGGATTCCTGCATCGCGCGCTCGATCAGCTGCGGACCGAGGTCGAGGATGTTCTGGGCCGCCAGTTCGAGGAAGGCGGCGCGCACTTCCAGGCTGGTGTTGCGGTAGCTGTCGAAGGCTTCGGCCGCCAGTTCGCAGGCGCGTTCCACGTCCAGGGCGGTGCCGGAGCCGAAGGCCGGTTCGAACTGTTCGCCCGTGGCGGGATTGACGGCGCGGAAGGCCGCGGCGCTGCCTTGCAGGGCGCTCGAGCCGATCAGCAGGTCGCCATTGATAGTGATGGTCAAGATGATTCTCCTCTTCGGATAAAGAAAGGCGCGCCAGGGCCTGTGCCAGCCGTGGCGCGCCGGTAGTCGTGCCGGTCCGGCTTATTGCGGGCCGAGCTTGGCCATCAGGGCCGCCAGCTGTTCGGTTTCCTCGCCGGTCAGGTCGGTCAGCGGGGCGCGCACCGGGCCTGCAGGGTGGCCGACGATCGCGGCGCCCGCCTTGACGATGGAGACGGCGTAGCCGGCCTTGCGGTTGCGGATGTCCAGGTAAGGCAGGAAGAAGTCGTCGATCAGGCGCGCCTGGGTGGCGTGGTCGTCGGTACGGACGGCTTCGTAGAACTCGATCGCGGTCTTCGGGATGAAGTTGAAGACGGCCGAGGAGTACACCGGCACGCCCAGCGCCTTGTAGGCCGCGGCATACACTTCCGCGGTCGGCAGGCCGCCCAGGTAGGTGAAGCGGTCGCCGAGCTTGCGACGGATCGTGACCATGGTTTCGATCTCGCCCAGGCCGTCCTTGAAGCCGATCAGGTTCGGGCAGCGGTCGGCCAGCTTCAGCAGCGAAGCCGCGTTCAGCTTGCAGCGGTCGCGGTTGTAGACGACGACGCCGAATTTCACCGACGCGCAAACGGCGGCCACGTGCTCGACCAGGCCGTCCTGGCTCGCTTCGGTCAGGTAGTGCGGCATCAGGAGGATGCCGTGGGCGCCCAGGCGCTCGGCTTCCTGCGCGTACTTGATCGCCATGCGGGTCGGGCCGCCGGCGCCGGCCAGGATCGGCACCTTGCCGCGGCAGGTCTCGACGGCGACCTTCACGACCTGGGTGTAGTCCTCAGGCGTCAGCGAGAAGAACTCGCCGGTGCCGCCGGCCACGAACAGGGCGGTCGCGCCGTAGGGGGCCAGCCACTCCAGACGCTGGGCGTAGGTGTCCGCCTTGAACTCGCCGTTCGCGTCGAAGTCGGTGATCGGGAAGGAGAGCAGGCCGGAGGAGAGGATCTGTTTGACGTCTTGTGGAGTGAACATGGTCATGGCTTTCAGGTCGGGTTGAGAGGATGAGGCCGTCTCCTGCCTCACCAGTTATCAGTCATCGTACAACCTAAGATTGGAGTTGGCAAGCGGTCTGAAGCGATTGATGTGGGATTTACGCCGCGTGGATGCCGGCCGTGCGAATGCGTGGAGTCGGGACTCCACCCTACGTGCGCGGGGCGCGATCCTGTGATGACGCCGTGCGGTGTGCGGACGGTCGACCGCGCGGCAACAGTGCCCACCCTTCGAACTGAAGCGTTAACTTGTTTTCTTTACGGCGCGTGGATGCCGGCAATGCAAACGCGTGGAGTCGGGACTCCACCCTACGATTCGTGGCTGGACGTAGGGTGGAGTCCTGACTCCACGCGTTGACGAAGCAAGAATGGAGGCAGGCGCCGATCAGGCCTCGGCCGCCTCCTGCGCCTTGCGCAAACGCTCCCGGCTATTGCTCAAGTGCGTACGCATCGCCGCCCGGGCCCCCTCGGCGTCGCGGCGCGCGATCGCGCCGTAGATGTCCTCGTGCTCGCCGATCACGCGTTCCAGGTAGTGAGCGGGATCGTCCTGCGCGATGCGCGCCGAATTCAGGCGCGCGCGCGGGATGATGTTGGTGCCGAGGTGGCTCAAAATATCGTGGAAGTAGCGGTTACCCGAGGCCTGCGCCAGCTGCAGGTGGAAGGCCATGTCGGCCGCCACCGTCTCCTGGCCGGCGCGCGCGCATTGTTCGAAACCGTCGAGGGCGGCGCGCAGCTGGGCGAGTTGTTCGTCGCTGCGGCGCCCGGCGGCCAGGCCCGCCGCTTCGGTCTCCAGGCTGATGCGCAGCTCCAGCAGGGCCAGCACGTCGCGCATCGTCACCACCGTGGCCGGATCCAGGCCCATGGGCGCGGCCGGCGGTTCGATCACGAAGGTGCCGATGCCGTGCCGGGTCTCGACCAGGCTGGCTGCCTGCAGGTGCGAGATCGCTTCGCGCACCACGGTGCGGCTCACGCCCAGCAGGCGCATGATTTCCGATTCGGTCGGCAGCTTGTCGCCGGGTTTCAGGCTGCCGCCCTTGATACTGTCGGTCAGGTGGGCGACGACGCCCTGGGCCAGGTTGCGATGGCGCTTCAATGGAGTGACGGGAGGCGTGGATGGGGTCATGGTGGTCGAAATAGGTGCGGTGCCCGGCGGGCGAGCCGATTATACGCTGGCTCATGGTCAGACGACAGACAACCGTGGCAGTCCACGCCGCCGCGATCGACGGCTGGGACAGCGCCTGCACGCGAAAATCCGCACAGGAGCAACGCGCCCTGCAGTGCGCTGCCGTGCAGGGTCGCGATGCTGGTAGCGTCGTTGGCAGCGATGTCGCCGCAGAGTGGAGTGCCGCCATGCCCAAATCCTTTGCCATCCTGTGCCTGGTTCCAGTCATGCTCCTCACCGGCTGCGCCGCCGGCCCCCAGCCGCGTCCCGGCACGCCGCCGGTCGATCCCAACCTGCACGCGATCTACATCGACCAGCATGGCGAACTGCAGGAAAAGCCGGGCGCGGCACCAAGCCCGCCCTCGGCATCGGCGGTGCAGGATCCCACGCTCGCCGGAAAAGACGACGCCTACAGCGCCCGCATCATCGCCAATTTCAAGCGCGAACGCGTGGCCAGGCCGAACCTGGCCCTGACCATCTTCGTGCATGGCGGCCTGAACCGCGCCGACTCCGCCTGGGCCCGCGCCGCCGCCTTCAGCGCCGACATGCTGCGCGAGGGCCAGTACGCGCTCTTCGTCGGCTGGAACTCGGGCGGCTACACGAATTATTTCGACCACCTGTTCCGCATCCGCACCGGCGAATACAAGCCGCGCCAGGCGCTGCTGACTTCGCCGATCGTCGTCATCGGCGACGCCGCCCGCTCCATCGTCAACATCCCGACCGCCTGGTACCGGACCGTGGCCGACCCGCTCAGCGTCACCACCTGGTACACGCGCAGCGTCGAGCTCGAATACGATCAGCGCATCCGCGTGCTGGACCATCTGCAGATCAACGTCAGCAACAAGCCGCCTTACCGCGGCGTGGGGGCCAGCTACTGGACCATCCTCAATCCCGTCAAGCTCCTGAGCGCGCCGGTGGTCGACGGTTTCGGCAGCGGCGCCTGGGATTCGATGCTGCGCCGTACCGACCTGGTGCTGAGCAAACCCATCGCCTACGAGGGCCGCCAGCCGAAACGCAGCTGGGAGGAACTCGAACCGGCCGCGCGGGCGGCGGCCATGCCGGGCGTGCCGGCGGCCTTTGTCCCGGAGACCAGGGAACTGGCCGATACCGCCGTCACGCGCTTCCTGAAGGACTGGATCAACGACGAGAGCCTGCGCGGCGTGCCGATCACCCTGATCGGCCACAGCATGGGCGCGATCGTGGTCAACAACATCCTGGCGCGCCATCCCGCGCTGGCGATCGACAAGGTCGTGTTCATGGGCGCGGCCGCGCGCATCAAGGACGTCGAGAACGGCGTCGTGCCGTGGATGCGCCGGCCCGGCAACGACCGCTCGGAGTTCTACAACCTCAGCCTCGATCCCTACCGCGAGATCGGAGAAAACGAGTTCTTCGATTTCGTCCCGCGCGGCAGCCTGCTGCACTGGATCGACAACATCTTCGGCGAAGTCAATTCCTTCAAGGACCGCACGGTGGGCGGCTGGTGGAACATCGTGCGTACCGCCGAAGACGTGTTCCCGGAGCCGGTGCGCAAGCGTGTCTATCTGACGCGTTTCCCGATCGGCGCAGCCGGGATGGGGCCGCAGGAACACGGCGACTTCGATTCCTATTGCTTCTGGCGCGCGTCGTACTGGAAGGCGCAGACGCCTTTGACGACCTATCCGGACTGCGCCGCGGCCACCACGCCGAAATAGCGCCGTCCCGTGCTAGAACTGGCGGCCGACCAGGCGCGCGTGCAGCAGGTCGCGCTCGGCGCCGGGATCGATCAGGTAGCCGATCTTCCCGGCCACCACCGTGGCGACCGGCACCCCGTCGCGGAACAGGATGCGGTTGGCGCCCAGCGCCGGCACCTTTTCGCCCGGCAGCAGGGTGCCGGCCAGGTTCAGCGGATCGACGCCGGAGATCAGCACCAGCGCACCGTCGAGCGGACGGCGGCGCACTTCGCGCAGCAGCGGAATCGCTTCCGGCAGCGCGAACTGCTCGCCCGAGAACCCGGCCACGAAGCGGCCGCCGCGGATCTCGCCGCGCGCTTCCAGGCGGTGGTAGACCGGCAGCAGCTCGCGCCAGGACGGCATCCAGGCCGCTTCGCGCTCCAGCAGGCGCCAGAACATCACGCCGTAGCGGCGCAGCAGGGTCATGGCGACGTGTTCCAGCGTCTCGGGATCGAGCTTGCGGCGGCGCGGCGGCGCGCTCGACTCCTCTTCAGGCTCCGCGCGCCGCACCAGCGCCCAGCGGCCCGCTTCCTCCATCGTCGGGCCGGCGCCGCGCCGTTTTTTTCGATCGTTGCTGGCGCGCTTGGCCTGCGGCAGCAGCATCGCGCGCAGGCCGGCGAAGCTGTCGGCGTTCACAAAACCGGTCGCCACCAGCTCGCCCAGCGCCGCCTCCAGTTCCACCGGCAGCATGCGCGCATCGAACTGCAGCTCGTCGAAGAACATCGCCCCATGCCGGCGCAGCGTTTGCAGCACCTTGTCCGCGCGCGGGGAGATCGCGGGCGGACCGGCCGGCTGCGGCAGCGCATGCCACAGTCCCGCCTGGCGGCGCGGCAGCAGCACGATCGGGGTGCCGCGCACCGGACCGCCGGCGGCGGCGCGCGGCGCGTCGATGCGGGTCCAGACCACTTTGCCGGCGCGGCACAGCTCGTCGAGCCAGAGCATCGAATAGTCGCGCAGCCGGAGGCGCAGCAGGTCGTCTTCCCAGGCGCCGGCGGCGGCCTCGTAGCCTTCGAGCTGGTTCAGCAGCAGGGGCAGCGTCTCCTCGCCCTGCCACTGGGTGTCGGGACTCAGGTGCTGCCAGTCGAACAGGAAGCGCATGTAGTCGCGCAGTTCCACCGGCTCGATCTCGCGCCGCAGCCGCTTGATGGTGTAGCGGTGGATGCGCGCCAGCAGGTGGCGTTCGCACCATTCTTCCTCCTCCACGCCCGGCGTAAAGCGGCCGCGCATGACGTAGCCTTCGCTTTCCAGCGCGGCCAGGGCGATCGCCACGCCCGATTCAGGCAGGGCCAGGTCGGCGGCGATCTGCGCAAGGGGGCGCGGCCCGAAGCCGCTCAGGCGCGCGCGCACGAGCTCGCGCAAGGCATCGTCGCGGATCCAGTCGGCACCGTCGTTGCCGCGGTGGCTGGCGGGGATGTGCAGTTGCGGCGAGGTCTGCGCGCCAGGATAGGCGGCGAGCATGCAATCGAGGCGCTCGAGTGCGACCCAGGCCTGCAGGCCGAGATCATCGCGGCGCAGGCGCGTCGCGCGTCCGGCCTCGGCCAGTTCCTCCAGCCACAGCGCCCAGCCTTCGCGTGCGCGCGCTTCCTGCTGCGTCACCAGCGCCAGCGCCACCAGGGCTTCCTGCACCTCGTCGGCGTTGCGGGCGGCGGGCCAGGCTTCCTCGGCCACGCCGGCGATCGCATCGAGGTCGAGCGCGCCCATGTCGTCCGTCGAGGCGGGATCGCTCCAGCGCCGGTTGATCACGGCCTGGGTGCGGCGCTCTTCCAGTGGCGCGTCGTCCAGGAAGGCGTAGGGCCGCGCATTCAGGATTTCGGCCGCCAGCGGGGAGGGTGCCGGCAGGTCGCGCGCCACCAGATGGATGTCGCCGTTCTCGATGCGGCGCAGCAGGGCCAGCCAGCCGTCGGAATCCATCGCCTCGTGCAGGCAGTCGTCCAGGGTCTGTTCGACCAGCGGATGGTCCGGCAGCTCGCGCTCGCCGACGATGTTTTCCAGGCAGGCCGCGCCGTCGGGGAAGATCGAGGCCAGCAAGTCGTCGCTCTTCATGCGCTGCAGCTGGGGCGCCACCTTGCGCCCGCCGGCAAAACGCGGCAGGGCCAGGGCCGTGGTCGCGTTCCAGCGCCAGCGCACGTTGAACAACGGCGCATCGAGCAGCGCCTGCACCAGGATCGGCTCGGCGGTGGCGGCCTTCAGGTAGCGCCAGACTTCGTCCAGCGGGAAGCTGTGACTGGTCGAGAGCGAGAGGATGATCGCGTCTTCGGTCGCCGCGGCCTGCAGCTCGAAGTTGAAAGTGCGGCAGAAGCGCTTCCTCAGCGCCAGGCCCCAGGCGCGGTTGATGCGGCTGCCGTAGGGCGTGTGCAGCACCAGCTGCATGCCGCCGGATTCATCGAAGAAGCGTTCCATCACCAGCGTGTCGCGGGTCGGCAGGGCCCCGAGCGCCGCGCGCGAACGGGCCAGGTAGTCGACGATCTGGCGCGCCGCGTCCTCGTTCAGCCCCAGGTGTTCCATCAGCCAGTCGACGCCCGCATCGAGCGCAGATTCACCTGAACTGCGCGCCAATCGGGCTTCGATTTCAGCCCGCAGGCGCGCCACGCCCATCGACAATTCGTCGCTGCGCCCCGGCGCCTCGCCGTGCCAGAACGGGATGTTCGGCACCGCGCCGCCGGCGTCTTCCACGCGCACCTTGCCGGCTTCGATCTTCATGATGCGGTACGACGTGTTCCCGAGCTGGAAGACGTCGCCGGCCAGGCTCTCCACGGCGAAGTCCTCGTTCACCGTACCGACCGAATGGCCCTGCGGCTCGAGCAGCACCGTGTAGTCGGCGTTCTCGGGGATCGTGCCGCCCGAGGTGACGGCCGCCAGCTTGCCGCCGCGCCGTCCGCGCACCGAGCCGGTGGCGGCGTCGCGGTGGATGTAGGCGCCGCGCACGCCGTTGCGGGTGGTGTAACCCTCGGCCAGCATGCGCAGCAGCGCGTCGTACTTGCCGCGTTCGAGGCCGGCGTAGGGCGCGGCCTGCCGCACCAGCGCGTACAGCGCGTCCTCGCGCCACTCCTGGCTGCCCACTTCGGCCACGATCTGCTGGGCCAGCACGTCGAGCGGCGCGCGCGGGATGCGCAGCACATCGAGCTCGCCGCGCCGCACGCAGTCGAGCAGGGCGGTGCATTCGATCAGGTCGTCCCGCGAAGTCGGAAACAGGCGGCCCTTGGGCGTGCCGCCGACGTTGTGGCCGGAGCGGCCAACGCGCTGCAGGAAAGCCGCGATGCTGCGCGGCGAACCGACCTGGCAGACCAGATCGACGTCGCCGATGTCGATGCCCAGTTCCAGCGAGGCCGTCGCCACCAGCACGCGCAGTTCGCCCCGTTTCAGGCGCTGTTCGGAGTCGAGCCGGTGTTCCTTGGCCAGGCTGCCGTGGTGGGCGGCGACGTGCTCGGCGCCGAGGCGCTCGCCCAGGTGACGCGCGAGCCGCTCGGCCATGCGCCGCGTGTTGACGAAAATGAGCGTGGTCCGGTGCAGCACGCTCAGTTCCATCATGCGGTCGTAGACGCGCTCCCAGACCTCGTTCGGCATCACGGCTTCGAGCGGCACCGGCGGCAATTCCAGCGCCAGGTCGCGCGCCCGGACGTGGCCGACGTCGACGACGGCGCACGCATCGTTGCCACCCTCGCCGGCGCGGCCGACCAGGAAATCGGCTACCAGCGACAGCGGCCGCTGGGTGGCCGACAGACCCACCCGCACCGCGCGCCGCCCGCACAGCGCATCCAGCCGCTCCAGGCTCAGCGCCAGGTGGCTGCCGCGCTTGCTGCCGGCCACCGCGTGGATCTCGTCGACGATCACGGTGCGCACGGTCCTGAGCATATTGCGTCCGCTGGTGGAACCGAGCAGCACGTAGAGCGACTCCGGCGTCGACACCAGGATGTGCGGCGCGCGCTTCCTCATCGCGTTGCGCTCGGCCGTGGTGGTGTCGCCGGTGCGCACGGCGGTGCGGATGCCGTGCGGCGGCAGGCCCATGGCCTTCAGATGCTCGTCGATGCCCTCCAGGGGGCCTTGCAGGTTGACGCGGATGTCGTTCGACAGCGCCTTCAGCGGCGAGACGTAGAGCACCTGGGTTTCGTCGGGCAGCTGGCCATCCTCGCTCTCGCGCACCAGCGCGTCGATCGCGGCGAGGAAGGCGGTCAGGGTCTTGCCGGAACCGGTAGGCGCCGCGACCAGGGTCGGGCGGCCGGCCTGGATCAGCGGCCAGGCGCGCAGCTGGGCTTCGGTGGCCGACGGGAAGCTGGCGGCGAACCAGCGGGCCACGGCGGGGTGGAAGTCGTGCTGCAGCTGCTGGGCGGGGGCGCGGTCGTTCATCCGAAGCACATGGGGGCATTTGTGTTCATAGCAAGATGTCCGATGTGCGTCCGATGCGAGTGGAATGCACGTTTGCAACAGGTTCGGTCAAATCCTGCGCGAGACCGGATGTTCCCCGAGCGCTTGCTCTACAATCGCAAAGTGATGACGCGCAGCAAGCCATGCTTCGCGCGCCGAAAATGGTCAAGGAATCAAGCTCGATGCTTCACCCGCACTATCGCCGGCGGCGCAAGGCGCTTGCCGCCGCAATCCTTGCCTGGACACTGGCCGCCTCCGGCCTGGCAGCCGCGCGCGAACCCGCGAGCGTCTACGTCGAAGACCTGACCTCGCCCGAACTGCAAGCCCGCATCGTCAAAGGCGCCACCACCGTCCTGGTCCCGATCGGCGGCCTGGAACAAAGCGGCCCGCACATCGCCCTCGGCAAGCACAACGTCCGCGCCCGCCTGCTGGCCGGCCGCATCGCGCAAAGCCTCGGCAACACGCTGGTGGCGCCCGTCGTCGCCTACGTCCCGGAAGGATCGATCACGCCCCCAAGCGGCCACATGCGCTTCGCCGGCACGGTTTCGGTTCCGGAGAGCGCCTTCGAGGCGGTACTGGAAGCCACGGCGCGCAGCTTCTGCCGGCATGGCATACGCGAAGTGTTCTTCCTGGGCGACCACGGCGGCTACCAGAAGAACGAGGAAAAGGCAGCGGTTCGGGTCAACCGGATTGGGGACTGCCGCGTTCACGCTCTGCTCGGCTATTACGAGGCGACCCAGACGAGCTATGTAGCGGAACTGAAGCGGCGCGGCCATGGCGATGCCGAGATCGGACTGCATGCCGGCCTGGCCGATACGTCCCTGAGCCTGGCGCTCGATCCGGCCCTGGTGCGTACCGAGCTGCTGACGGCCGGCGCGAAGGCGGGCAAGGGCGGCGGCGTGTCGGGCGATCCGACGCGGGCGACGGCGGCGCTCGGCCAGCTCGGCGTCGAGCGCATCGTCGCCGAGTCCGTCGCCGCGATCCGCGCCCAGCTGGCAAAAGACGCAACCGAGAACCCATCCAGGAAACCCTAGAGAACCCCATCGTGGCATCCAAAAAAACAGTCGGCGCGATTGGCGCTGTCGTCGCCGTGTCCGTCGTAGCCGGCGGCGCTTTTCTCATGCGCGCCAGGGAAGCGGCCGCGCCGGCGGCAGTCCCCGTCGTCACGGCGAGCGGCATGCCGCCGGTCGTCGACCCGAACAACCTGTACAGCGAAATCGGCGCCGCGCACCTCAGCTCCGCCGTGAAGGGCGACCTCGAACGCGTCTACGTGCCGAACCTGCGTTCGAACGACGTCAGCGTGATCGACCCGCACACGATGAAGGTCGTGGACCGTTTCAAGGTCGGCATCAGCCCCCAGCACGTGATCCCGAGCTGGGACCTGCGCACCCTGTGGGTGGCGAACAATGCCGAGCGCCAGGAGACCGGCAGCCTGACGCCGATCGACCCCGCCACCGGCAAGCCAGGCAGGCAGGTCGACGTCGACGACCCCTACAACATGTACTTCACGCCCGACGGCAAGTCGGCCATTGTCGTCGCCGAGGCGCGGCGCCGGCTCGATTTCCGCGATCCGCACACGATGGCGATGCAGTACAAGATCGACGTGCCGAACTGCGGCGGCATCAACCACGCCGAGTTCTCGATCGACGGCAGGTATGCGCTGTTCACCTGCGAGTTCGACGGCGCGATCGCCAGGATCGACCTCGTCAACCGCAGCGTGCTCGGCTACCTGAAGCTGTCGATGCCGGCCACCCGCGTGCGCGAAGGCTTCGATCCGAGGAATCCCGGCGCGTCCGAGATCTGCACGCGCAAGAAGGGCATGCCGCAGGACGTCCGCATTTCGCCCGACGGCAAGCGCTTCTACGTGGCCGACATGATGGCCGACGGCGTGCACATCGTCGACGGCGCCAGCTTCACGAAAGTCGGCTTCATTCCGTCCGGTCCCGGCACCCACGGCCTGTACCCGAGCCGCGACGGCAAGTACCTGTACATCACCAACCGCGGCACCCACCGCATCCACGGCAAGCGCAAGGGCCCGGGCAGCGTCGACGTGCTGGAGTTCGCGAGCGAGAAGATCGTCGCGCACTGGGCGATCCCGAACGGCGGCAGTCCGGACATGGGCAACGTCAGCGCCGACGGCAAGTCGCTGTGGCTGGCAGGGCGCTTCGACGACGTCGTCTACCGAATCGACACGAAGAGCGGCGACGTACGCTCGGTGAAGGTGGGCGGCGAACCGCACGGGCTGACCGTCTGGCCGCAGCCGGGGCGCTACTCGCTCGGGCATACCGGCAACCTGCGCTAGGCCGTTCAAAGGGCGGCGGGTTTGCTACACTGCCGCCTTTATTCACCCGAGATGCGCGCACGAGATTGACATGAAAGACCCCCAGGAATTGCGGGCCGCGGCCCTGCGCTGCCTACTCGAGACCGACCCGCTCGGAAAAACCCAGGGCGTGGCCGCTTTGGCGCAAGCCTGGGCCGATGGCGCCGTGAGCCTCGACAGCGCGGCGCCGCTCGAGGAAACCGGCACCATTCCCGGCCGTCCGGTCCGTCCCGAACTGGTCTCGCCGCGCCTGGTCGGCCGCCGTTCGATGGCGACGGTCGAAGGCCGCGCCATGCTGGCCCACGCGCTGGCCCACATCGAATTCAACGCTGTCAACCTGGCGCTCGATGCCTTGTGGCGCTTCCCGGATATGCCGCACGCTTACTACACCGACTGGCTGCAGGTGGCGAAAGAGGAGGCCTACCACTTCACGCTGCTGGCCGATCATTTGCAGACGCTGGGCTATGCCTACGGCGACTTCCCCGGCCACGACAGCCTGTGGGAGATGGTCGAGAAAACGAAGGGCGACGTGCTGGCGCGCATGGCGCTGGTGCCGCGCACGCTGGAAGCGCGCGGGCTCGATGCGATCCCGCCGCTGCGCGCCAAGCTGGCCCAGGCCGGCGACATGGCGGCGGCGGCCATCCTCGACATCATCCTGCGCGACGAGGTCGGCCACGTCGAGATCGGCAACCGCTGGTACGGCTTCCTGTGCGAAGCGCGCGGCCTGCCGCTGCGCGCCACCTACGACGAACTCGTCGTGCGCTACAAGGCCCCGGTGCTGAAGGGCCCATTTAATCTCGAGGCACGACGCCGCGCCGGCTTCACTGAAGAGGAACTTGCGCGCTTCGCGTGATCCCGCGGCCGGCCCATTCCGCGATCCACCACGCCAGCGCCGCGGCAGGGAAAGCCATGCCGGTCAACAGCGCCGCATCCCAGCCGTGGCGGGCATACACCCAGGCCCCCAGCGCCGAACCGAGCGCGCCGCCGGCAAAGAACAGCGCAAAGAAGATCCCGTTCAAACGGCTGCGCACCTCGGCGCCGAGCGCGAAGAGGGCGCGCTGGCTCAGCACCAGATTCGCCGCCACACCCATGTCGAGCACGATCGAGGCCAGCACCAGCAGGGCCAGCGCCAGCTCGCGCGAATCCGGCGCGGCCAGGGGCAGGACGAAGCCCGCCACGCCCAGCAGCAGGGCCGCTGCGGTGGCGTACACAGTGTGGCCGCGGTCGGCCAGGCGCCCGGCAACGGGCGAAGCCACGGCGCCGGCCACGCCGACCAGGGCGAAGATCGCGATGCCGGTCTGCGACAGGTGGAAGCTGGAACCGGCCAGCACCAGCGGCGTCACGGTCCAGAACAGGCTGAAGGACGCGAACATCGCGGCGTGGTAGACGGCGCGCCGGCGCAGCAGGGGCGTCGTGCGCAGCAGCTGCCACATCGAGCCGATCAGGCGGCCGTAGGGCAGGCCGCCTTGCGGCACGCGTTGCGGCAGGCGCGCGCGCAGCACGAATGCGAGCAGGACGACGGCCAGCGCGGCGGCGCCGTACACGGCATGCCAGCTGAAGTGGTCGGCCACGAGGCTTGCCAGCGGCCGCGCCAGCATGATCCCGACCAGCAGGCCACTGACCACCTTGCCGACGGTCTGGCCGCGCGTTTCCTCGCGCGACAAATGGGCGGCGAAGGGCACCAGCACCTGGGCCGCGACCGAGCCGAGGCCGATACCGAGCGAGGTGGCGAGGAACAGGGCGGCGCTGCTGCTGAACGCCGCCAGGGCCAGCATCGCGCTGGTGGCCAGCAGCAGCACGAAGACCAGCTTGCGGTTTTCCAGCAGGTCGCCCAGCGGCACGATGAACAGCAGGCCGAGCGCATAGCCGACCTGGGTCAGCGTGACGATCAGGCCGGCGGCGTCGAGCGAGAGGCCGGTGGCGCGGCTGATCGGGCCGACCAGGGTCTGGGCGTAGTACAGGCTGGCGACGATCAGGCCGGCGGCCACGGCCAGCAGGCGGGTGGTGCCGGGAGAGATGTCGGCGGCGGGGTGAGTTGTTGTTGTCATGACGGCTCCTGGTTGGGTTGCAGCCATTCTAGGGCAAGCGATTGTAAAGATAATTACCCGCGAGGACTGCTATACAATTCACTTTTTATGAACAATCGGGGGCGCGGTGGACCGGATCAAAGCCATGCAGACTTTTGTGCGCATCGTCGAAGCGGGAAGTTTTTCGCGCGCCGCCCAGTCGCTGGACCTGCCGCGCGCCTCGATGACGGCCACCATGCAGAACCTGGAAGCCTACCTCGGCACCCGGCTCCTGCAGCGCACCACGCGCTCGGTCTCGCTGACGACCGATGGCGCCGACTTCCATGCGGAATGCGTCGAGATCCTGGCCGCGATCGAGGCGGCGGAAGGGCGCTTTCGCGGCGGCGCGGGAGCGCCCCAAGGCAGGCTGCGGATCGAGCTGCCGGGCGCGCTGGGCCGGCGCGTGGTGGTGCCGCGCCTGGCCGAGTTCCATGCGCGCTACCCCGGGATCGAACTCGTGGTGGGCCTGGCCGACCGCCTGGCCGACCTCACGCGCGACGGCATCGACTGCGCGCTGCGCGTGGGCGAGCTGCAAGACTCGCGCCTGATCGCGCGCCGGGTCGGCAGCATGCGCTTCGTGACCTGCGCATCGCCCGCCTATTTGGCCGCGCACGGGACGCCGGCCAGCGTCGCCGATCTCGACCGCCATCGCGGCGTCGTCCATTTCTCGGGCCGCACGGGACGTCCTTTCGACTGGGACTTCACCGTCGACGGTGAAATAGTGCGGCGCCAGCTGCCCGGCACGATCGCGGTCGACGATGCCGACGCCTATGTGTCCTGCGGCCTGCAGGGCCTGGGCATCATCCAGGCCGCGGCCTATATGGTAGCCGGGCATCTGGCGCGCGGCGCGCTGGTCGAGGTGCTGGCAGACTACCCGAGTGTGCCGATGCCGGTCTCGCTGGTGCACCCGCAGGGACGCATGGCGACGCCCAAGCTGCGCGCCTTCGCCGCCTGGATCGAGGAAGTATTGGCGATCCCCTTTTTGGAGAACAGATGAACCCGCATATTCAAGCCGTAGCGCTGGAAAAAGCCTACCGCCTGCTGAACCACGGCCCGACCGTGCTGGTGTCGAGCCACCACGGCGGCGTCGACAACGTGATGGCCGCGGCCTGGGCCTGCGCTTTGGACTTCGCGCCGCCCAAGCTCACGGTGGTGCTCGACAAGCAGACCGCCACGCGCGGCCTGATCGAGGCCAGCGGCCGCTTCGTGGTGCAGGTGCCGACGGTGGCGCTGCTGGAGCTGACGAACCGGGTCGGCAACCGCAGCCTGGCTGAGGAACCGGCCAAGCTGCTTGATGCCGGCGTCCGCCTGCTGCGCCTGGCCGGCGATGCGCTGCCGTTCGTCGAGGGCTGCTCGGCCTGGCTCGAATGCCGCCTGGTGCCCGAGCCGCACAACCAGGCCGCCTATGACCTGTTCATCGGCGAAGTGATCGGCGCCTGGGCCGACGACCGCGTCTTCCGCGATGGCCACTGGCACTTCGAGGAAGCGGGACCGGAATGGCGCAGCATCCATCACGTCGCCGGCGGCCATTTCTACGCCATCGGCGAGGCCATGCAGGCCAGGTCGGAATAAGGCGTTCGAAAATTTCGATGGTAGGACTGCAAACTACTCGCTTTTTGTTCCCGCTTTCGCCGCGCATAATGCAACCCATGCACAACACGGCCAGCGCCAGACGATGAAGGCGCCGAGCTTCGAATCCTTCGAACGGCCGATAACAAAAGGAGCGCATCATGTTGAAAGTACGTAAAAGCGAAGACCGCGGCGTCGCCAATTTCGGCTGGCTCGATTCGAAGCACACCTTCTCGTTCGGCCACTACCACGACCCGGCCCACATGGGCGTCGGCCCGCTGCGCGTGATCAACGAGGACCGCGTGTCCGCCGGCCGCGGCTTCGATGCCCACGGCCACCGCGACATGGAAATCATCTCCTACGTGCTCGACGGCGCGCTGGAACACAAGGACAGCATGGGCAACGGCTCCGTCCTGCGCTACGGCGACGTCCAGCGCATGAGCGCAGGCCAGGGCGTGGTGCACAGCGAGTTCAATCACTCGAAGACCGAGCCGGTGCACTTCCTGCAGATCTGGATCCAGCCGGACCGGGTCGGCGAGCCGGGCGGCTACGAAGAGAAGCACTTCGACGCGGCCGAGAAAACGGGCCGCCTGCGCCTGGTGGCGTCTCCCGACGGCCGCGACGGGTCGGTATCGATGCGGCAGGATGCCTCGCTGTACGCGGCGATCCTGAATGGCGAAGACCGCGTCAGCTTCCCGCTGCAGGCCGGCCGCATCGCCTACGTCCACGTGGCGCGCGGTGGCCTGAACGTGAACGGCGTGGCCTTGAAGGCAGGCGACGCGGTGCGCATCGACGCCGAGGAGCAGGTCGTCCTCGACGGTGCGCAGGATGCCGAAGTGCTGCTGTTCGACCTGCCGCAGTAAGTAGCTGTAGGGGTGGGCGAGGCCAATGGCCTCGCCCACGGTTTTACCGGACGGGTTTCCCGTTCACGCGTTCAGTACAAGCGCTGCCTGGATCAGAAGTAGGCGTTGACCAGCAGGCCCACGTGATCGCCCTTGACCGAGATGCCGCTACGTACTTCCTTGAATTTGTCGTTCACGTAGCGCAGCTTGAAGCCGATGCGTGGCGAGTACAGGTATTCGATTTCGGCGACCGGGCTGGTCGTGTCCTTGAAGTCGACGTCACCAAAGCCGCCATCGATCTTGTCGACCAGGGTGATGTTGGAGACGAAGCGCAGGCCGCCGCCCACGCGCACCTTGTCGTTGACGTGGTAGTAGCCGAGCAGTTCAAGCGGCACGCGCCCGAAGCGCAGGTCGCCGTTGCGGGCGTTGGCGCGATCGGTATGGTAGCCGATCGTGCCCTGCACCGAGAACTGCGGGTCGATCCGGTAGTCGAGGCCCGCGAGCAGCGCGATGCTTTCGCCGCCGCGCAGGGTGATTTCGCTGCCGTCGTCATAGACCGCCGTTGCCAGGTCGTCGCCGCCGAAGGTGAAGCCGGCGCCGATCACGAAACGCAGCGGTTTGGCGGCGAGGTCGGGCACCTGCACATAGGTCTGGGCATGTGCCGCGAGGGAGGCGAGGGCAAGAGCGGCGGCGAGTGCGATTTTTTTCATGTCGTTATCGGTAATGGGAGCGTGGGCCGGCATGCATCCAAGCCGCCGGTGAGTCGACATGGTAAAGTGACAATTTCCAAGATGCAATGATAGCGCTCGGTTTGTTGTTATTTCAGAACAATTTGGGCGCTTTGATTCTATGACCATCAGCGCGGCAGGATCAGCCGCGCAAGCGCATCCGACTTACGCAAGCGCTCGCGCCACCAGCGCAGCGCCGCGCCTTCTTCGCCCGTGCGCCAGGCGAGGTACAGCGTCTCGTCGGGCTTGGGTTCCTCGACCTGCTTCGCGATGAAGCGGCCCTGCGCGATGTCCTCGCGCACCCAGGCCTCGGGCAGGAAGCCGAAGCCCAGGCCCGCGCGCTGGAAATCGTACTTGGTCTGCATGTCGGGCGCGGTCAGCGTGTCCTGGCCGAACAGCAGGCCCACGGTGCGCGCCTGCAGCTGGCGCGCCGAATCCGAGACCGACACGGCGCGATGCGGCGCGAGATCGCTTTTCGACAGCGGCCGCTCGATCGCGGCCAGCGGATGGCTGGGCGCCACCACGAAGACGAAGGAGACGGTGACGATCGGTTCGGCCGTATAGCCGCCGCCCGGCGGCCCCATGCCGGCCGCGCCCACCAGCAGGTCGGCGCGCCGCTCGAGCAGGGCTTCCCAGGTCCCCGAGAGTTCTTCCTTCACCAGGCGCAGGCGTGTCTGGTCGGCCACGCCGTAGAAGGCCGTGATGTCGTCCATCAGCGCGCAGGGCGAGAGCATCGAATCGATCGCCAGCGTGAATTCCGTTTCCCACCCCGAGGCCACGCGCCGCACCCGGCGCTCCAGGTCGCCCGCCGCCTTCAGCAGGTAGCGTCCTTCCTTGAGCAGCTCGGCCCCCGCGGCCGTCAATTCCACGCGCGGCCCGAAGCGCTCGAACAGCTGCACGCCCAGGTCTTCCTCGAGTTTCGACACCGTGTACGAGATCGTCGACGGCACCCTGAACAATTCCTTGGCGGCGGCCGCGAAGGAGCCGCGGCGGGCGATGGTGTCGACGGTGAGGAGGGCGTCCAGGCTGAGTTTGAGCATGCGGGTGGCGATCGATCGCATCGAAAGAATGACGGCATGATAACCCGGCAGCCCGTACGGCGTGCTCGATAGTTGATGACAATCAATTGATTGGCTTAACTAACAGAACAATGCTTGATGCCTGACAAAGCAAAAACATGTCCCGTCCCATCCGTGTAAGAAATCCGTAAGGAAGCAGGCACATTCTCCGTAATGATGTGCCAGCTTTTCAGCCTCAACAGTATCGATTCAGTCCGTTTTCATAAAAACCAGACAGGAGACATACCATGAAGAAGGGTGAAGGTGTACAGCATGCCGGTGCGCAGGATGGCAAGGAGCCGGGGCAATCCCGGTTGAAACGCAGGAAATTCCTCGGGGGCGCCGCCGGCACCGCGGGCGCCGCGCTGGCTTTCCCGATGGTCGCCAGTGCGCAGGGAGCGACCAAGATGCGCTTCCAGAGCACCTGGCCCAGCAAGGACATCTTCCACGAGTACGCGCAGGACTTCGCCAAAAAGGTCAACGACATGACCGGCGGCGACCTGCGCATCGAGGTGCTGCCGGCCGGCGCCGTGGTTCCCGCCTTCGGCCTGCTCGACGCCGTCTCCAAGGGCACGCTCGACGGCGGACACGGCGTCATGGGCTACAACTACGGCAAGCAGAGCGCGATCGCGCTGTGGACTTCGGGCCCGGCCTACGGCATGGACGCCAACATGGTGCTCGCCTGGCACAAGTACGGAGGCGGCAAGGAATTGCTGGCCGAGCTGTACAACGGCATCGGCGCCAACGTGGTTTCCTTCCTCACGGGGCCGATGCCGACGCAGCCGCTGGGCTGGTTCAAGAAGCCGATCAGCAAAATTACAGACCTGAAGGGCATGAAGTTCCGCACCAACGGCCTCGCCATCGACCTGTTCACGGCCATGGGCGCGGCCGTGAATGCGCTGCCCGGCGGCGAGATCGTGCCCGCCATGGACCGCGGGCTGCTCGACGGCGCCGAATTCAACAACGCCAGCTCGGACCGCCTGCTCGGTTTCCCCGACGTCTCCAAGGTCTGCATGCTGCAAAGCTTCCATCAAAGCTCCGAGCAGTTCGAGGTCACCTTCAACAAGACCAAGTACAACGCGCTGCCGCAGAAGATCAAGGCGATCATCGAGAACGCGGTCGAAGCCGCCTCGTCCGACATGGCCTGGAAGGCGGTCGACCGCTATTCGAAGGACTACCGCGACATGCAGGCCAAGGACGGCGTCAAGTTCTACAAGACGCCGGACGCCGTGCTGCAGGCGCAGCTGCAGGTGTGGGACGAGGTGGTGGCGAAGAAGGGCGCCGACAATCCGCTGTTCCGGAAAGTCGAGGCCTCGATGCGCGCGTTCGCCGAGCGGGCCATGAAGTGGGACATGGACACGAATAATCCGCGCCGCATGGCCTACAACCACTACTTCGGCCGCAAGGCGCCCGCGCCCAAGAAGGCCTGAGCGTCCAAGGCGGTAACAAGCCAGCAGTGGAAGGCGCGCGGTCCGCCGGCCGGGCCGCGCCAGTTCGCGACCGGAGTCCCTCATGCGAAATATCCTGTTCTTCGTCGATCGGGTCAGTACCCTGGTCGGCCAGGCCTTTTCCTGGCTGATCGTGGCGCTGACCTTCCTCGTCACCTGGGAAGTATTTGCGCGCTATGCGCTCAATACCCCGAACCCCTGGGCCTTCGATCTCATGATCATGCTCTACGGCGCCGCCTTCATGATGGCCGGCGCCTACACCCTGGCCAAGAACGGCCACGTGCGCGGCGACGTGCTCTACAGTTTCTTCCCGCCGCGCCTGCAGGCCGGGCTCGACCTGCTGCTGTACATCGTGTTCTTCATCCCCGGCGTCATCGCCCTGGTCTGGGCCGGCACCACCTACGCGGCCGAGTCGCTGGCGATCCGCGAGCATTCCACGCTTACCGCCAACGGGCCGCCCCTGTATCCGTTCAAGATGGTCATCCCGCTGGCCGGCATCCTGCTCCTGCTGCAGGGCTGCGTCGAGATCGTGCGCTGCGTGCTCTGCCTGCGCCAGGGCGACTGGCCCGCGCGCGAGGCCGACGTCGAGGAAGTCGACGTCGACAAGCTCAAGGCGATGGTGCATGCGGACGAAGGGCGGCCGTCATGAGGAAGGAAATCTGGTTCGGCCTGTCCATCCTGCTGGCGATCGTGGTCGGCCTGTTCGCCCTCATGCCGGCGCCTGCCGACATGACCAACGGCCACCTGGGCCTGCTGATGCTGGCGCTGGTGGTGGTCGCCATCATGCTCGGCTTTCCGACTGCCTTCACGTTGATGGGCATGGGCGTGCTGTTCGCCTGGTTCGCCTTCCACAGCAGCGACCCGGCGCAGGCAACAAGCCTGACGCTGGAGCTGATGGTGCAGCGCGCCTATTCGGTCATGGCCAACGACGTCCTGATCTCGATCCCGCTCTTCATCTTCATGGGCTACCTGGTCGAGCGCGCCAACCTGATCGAGCGGCTGTTCAAGAGCCTGCACCTTGCGATGGCGCGCGTGCCAGGATCGCTGGCGGTGGCGACCATCGTCACCTGCGCCATTTTCGCCACCGCCACCGGCATCGTCGGCGCGGTGGTCACGCTGATGGGCCTGCTGGCGCTGCCGGCCATGCTCAAGGCCGGCTACAGCACGCAGCTGTCGAGCGGCTGCATCACGGCCGGCGGCTGCCTGGGCATCCTGATCCCACCCTCGGTGCTGCTGATCGTGTACGGCGCCACCGCCGGGGTCTCGGTGGTCAAGCTGTACGCGGGTGCCTTGTTCCCGGGGATCATGCTGGCCGGCCTGTACGTCGGCTACGTCTTGCTCGTGGCGAAACTGCGGCCGTCGGCGGCGCCGCCGCTGCCTGCGAGCGAGCGTATCGTCACGCTGCCGGCCTACACCGAGGCCATACCCGACGCCCACGGCAGGATGGCGCTCGCCGGCCTGGCCGGCGCCTTCAAGGGACGGCGTGCCGCGAATGTGCCGGCCCGCACGCTGGCGGTCAACCTGTTCGTGGCGCTGCTGCCGGCACTGGCTTTTGCCGCCGTGATGGGCGTGAGCTACCGGATCGTGACCGCGCCCGAGGCAGCCCCCACGGAACTGGTCGAAATGGGCGCCGGGCCGGCCTTCGACAGCGCGCCGGCGGACGACAGCGGCGGCCTGCAGGAGCCCCCAAGCGACGCCGGACTGGCCGAGCCGCCGGTGGAAGGCGGACTGGCCGAGCCCCCGGCGGAGGGTGGACCGGCCGAGCCGGCCGCCGACGGCGCCGCCGTTCCCGCGGCCGCCGTGGCCCCTGCGGTCCCCGAAGCGGGGGCCTCGCCGCAGCGCATGGACGCCGCTGCAAGCATTCCGGCAAGGGAGCCGCTGGCGCAGCCGGCCACCCGCAGCTTCTGGATCGCGCTCGGCGTCGGCGCCGCCGCGCTCGCCGTCTTCTATCTCTTTTTCAGCTTCGCGCGCCTGGAGATCTTCAAGATGCTGCTCGGGTCGCTGTTTCCGCTGGCGATCCTGATCCTCGCGGTGCTGGGCAGCATCGTGTTCGGACTGGCGACGCCGACCGAGGCGGCGGCAATGGGCGCCTTCGGCGGCCTGCTGCTGGCCATTGCCTACCGCCGCTTCAACTTCGCCCTGCTGCGCGATTCGGCCCACCTGACCGCCAAGACCACAGCCATGGTGTGCTGGCTGTTCGTCGGCTCGAGCATCTTCTCGGCCGCGTTCGCGCTGCTGGGCGGGCAGGAAATCATCAATGAGTGGGTGCTGGGGATGGAGCTGTCCCCGGTGCAGTTCATGCTGCTGGCGCAGGTGATCATCTTCCTGCTCGGCTGGCCGCTCGAATGGACCGAGATCATCGTCATCTTCATGCCGATCTTCGTGCCGCTGCTGGCCCACTTCAACATCGACCCGCTGTTCTTCGGCCTGCTGGTGGCCATGAACCTGCAGACGGCCTTCCTGTCGCCGCCGGTCGCGATGTCGGCTTTCTACCTGAAGGGCGTCGCGCCGCCGCACGTGACGCTGAACCAGATCTTCATGGGCATGCTGCCCTTCATGGGAATCCAGATTCTTGGGATTGTCCTGCTGTACGCGTTTCCGGCGATCGGGCTGTGGCTGCCCGGGGTGCTGTACAAGTAGCGGGGAAGTAAAAGGCGAAAAAAAGGCCACGATCGCTCGTGGCCTTTGTGGACGCAGGTAGCGCCCGGAATCAGAACACGCGCTGGATCCAGCCGTGCTTGTCTTCGGCGCGGCCGTTCTGGATGTCGAGCAGGGCCGACTTCAGGCGGGTGGTGACGGCGCCGGCTTCGCCATTGCCGATCGCGGCTTCGAAGCCATTGCCCTTGACCTTGCCGATCGGCGTGACGACAGCAGCGGTGCCGCAGGCGAAGGCTTCGGTCAGGCGGCCGCTGGCGGCGTCCGCTTTCCACTGGTCGATCGAGTAGGGCTCTTCGCGCACGGTGATGCCCATGTCGCGCGCCAGCACGATCAGCGAATCGCGGGTGATGCCCGGCAGGATGGTGCCGGTCAGCGGCGGGGTCTGGATCGAACCGTCTTCGAACACGAAGAAGATGTTCATGCCGCCCAGTTCCTCGACCCACTTGCGCTCGACGGCGTCCAGGAACACGACCTGGTCGCAGCCCTGGCGCGTCGCTTCGGCCTGCGCCGCCAGGCTGGCGGCGTAGTTGCCGCCGCACTTGGCGTCGCCGGTACCGCCGGGCGCGGCGCGGATGTAGTTTTCGGAGACCCACAGGGTCACGCCGGCGGCGCCGCCCTTGAAGTAGTTGCCGGCCGGCGAAGCGAATACGCAGAACAGGTATTCGGCGGCCGGGCGCACGCCCAGGGCCGCTTCGGTGGCGATCATGAACGGACGCAGATACAGGGCGGCACCCTCGAGCTTCGGAATCCACTCGCGGTCGGTGCTGACGATCGCGTGCACGGCTTCCAGGAACAGCTCTTCAGGCAGCGGCGCCATCGCCAGGCGGGTGGCGGAATTGGCGAAGCGGCGCGCGTTGGCGTCCGGGCGGAACAGGGCGGCGCCGCCGTCCGGCTGCGGGTAGGCTTTCAGGCCTTCGAAGATTTCCTGGGCATAGTGCAGCACCATCGTCGACGGATCGAGCGGCAGCATGCCGCGCGCTTCGACCTTGCCGTCGTGCCAGCCGCGGCCTTCGGTGTAGCGGATCGTGACCATGTGGTCGCTGAACGCGCGGCCGAAGCCCGGGTTTTCGAGCAGCGCGGTGCGCTCGGGGGTAGGAAGGGGCATCAGGCTTTGCTGGATCGACAGGGTCGATGGACCAAATTTGTTCATACAATCTCCGAAAAACGAAAGTGCGCAACAGTGCGCTAGTGCGTCGTCAGGCTGTATTATCGATGAAACACGGCATTTTGGCAGCGCAAACTTCATCCGGCCGGGTGGAAGATTGCGCTTGACTCGCGTCCACAGGGAGAAAACGTGCTTCAAACGACCGCCGCTACCAAACCAATTCCAGCGCCACTCCTGCCGCCCATGGGCCCCGGCCTGGTGCTCCGGGTCTTGTCCAAGCGTGCGCGCGCCGCGCCGGTGGAGCTGCCCGGCCCCCTGACCTCCAGCTTCACGCTGCCCGCCATCGACAGCGCCCATGTCGCGCGCTACAGCGCGACCCTCGGATTCGCGCCTGGCGCGGTACCGCTGACCTGGTGGTATCTGCCGGTGCAGCGCGCCCACATGGCGACCATGCTGGGCGACGCCTTTCCCTACCGGCTGGCCGGCATCGTCCACGTCGAGAACGAACTGGTGGCGCATGCCGCGCCGCCAGCCAACACGCCGATCCGGATCGACACCCGCATCGACGTCCTGCCTGCGACCAGCTCCGGCGCCGTGTATTGCGCCCTCGAGACGGTCGGCAGTGCCGGCGGCGAACGCATCTTTACCTGCACCAGTAAATACCTGGCTGTGCGCGGCGGCCGCTTCGGCAAGCCCAGGCGCGAGACGGCGCCGGCGCAGCCGGGCGCGGCGATCGACAGCTGGACCCTGCCGCCTTCGAGCGGACGCGCCTACGCCCGCGTCTCCGGCGACTGGAACCCGATTCACCTGACGCGCTGGAGCGCGCGCCTGCTGGGCCTGCCCGCACCCATCATCCACGGCATGCATTCGGTGGCCCGCAGCTGCGCGGCAATCGAAGCGGCGGCGCAGCGGCGGGTGAGCGCGATGTCGGTGCGCTTCACGGCGCCGGTGCCGCTGGGCTCGACCGTCACGCTGACGAGCGGCAGCGCACCGGGGCGCTACGCGCTGTTCTGCGGTGAGGCATTGGCGGCGGAGGGTGCCTATACGCTGGATTGAGAAATTGCAGGGTTGAAAGTAAAGACGCGCAAAGCCTCGTACAATGGATTGCATTTTCCTCCACAGCCCATCGGGAACGACATGAACGACCACCAGGGAAGACCCATCCACGAACTGACGATGACGGTCCTGATGACCCCCGACATGGCCAATTTTTCCGGCAATGTCCACGGCGGCACCATCCTGAAATTCCTCGACAGCGTCGCCTATGCCTGCGCCAGCCGCTATTCGGGCTCGTACGTCGTCACCTTGTCGGTCGACCAGGTGATGTTCCTGCAGCCGATCCACGTCGGCGAACTGGTGACCTTCCTCGCGTCGGTCAACTACACGGGCACCAGCTCGATGGAGATCGGCATCCGCGTCGTCACCGAAAACATCCAGGCGCGCACCCAGCGCCACGCCAACAGCTGCTATTTCACGATGGTGGCGGTGGACGCCAACCGCAAGCCGCAGGCGGTGCCGCCGCTGGTGCCGGAGACGGAAGAGCAGAAGCGGCGCTTCGAAAAGGCCGAGGAACGCAAAGCATCGCGCAAAGCGCTGCATGGCAGGAAGCCCTGATTTTTCCAATCGAAAACATTACTGACTGCCGAGTCTGTTTTCGTTCACACAATAGACGAGTTGTTTACCAACGCCTGAGTTTTCCAAATACACTTGATCAATCACATTCCTACAAATGTGAGCGGAGAACACGCCCCGCAGCGGCCAGGCGGGCGACATCATAAGTATTCATACGGAGAAGACTCATGGCACGTCACCACACTCGCGCATCGCAATCCCTCAGCATCTGCCTGGCCGCCCTGGTGGCCGCCGGCGTCTTCGGCAGCGCCCAGGCCGCCGCCCCCGACACGACCCGCGTCATCGTGGCCTTCAAACCCGGCGCGAAAGCGGCGGTGAGGGGCGTCGTCAGCGCGGCCAAGGGCGCGGTCAAGCACGAGATCTTCGGCATGGACGCGATGGCGATCGAGGTGCCTGCGGTTGCCCTGAAAGGTCTCGAGAACAATCCGAACGTGGAGTACATCGAGGAAGACGTGCTGCGCAAGCCCTTCGCGCTGACCACGCCGTCGACCGGCACGCCCTATGCCAGCGGCCAGCTGGTCCCCTACGGCATCAAGCTGGTCCAGGCCGACCAGTTGTCCGACAGCGCCGCCGCCAACCGCAAGGTCTGCATCATCGACTCCGGCTACGACCGCGGCCATGAAGACTTGTCAGGCAATCCCGTCACCGGCGAATACGACGCCGGCACCGGCTGGTGGTACACCGACGAGAACCACCACGGCACCCACGTCGCCGGCACCATCGCCGCGATCAACAACAGCGGCACGGGCGTGGTCGGCGTCAACGCGAACAAGCAGCTCAAGCTGCACATCGTGAAGGTGTTCGGCGCCGACGGCTGGGCGTATTCGTCGACGCTGGCCTCGGCCGCCAACAAGTGCGGCGCGGCGGGCGCCAACGTGATCTCGATGTCGCTGGGCGGCGGGCGCAAGAGCACGACCGAGCAGAAGGCCTTCGATGGGCTGTACGCGAAGGGCGTACTGAGCGTCGCCGCGGCCGGCAACGACGGCAACCGCGTGGTGTCCTATCCGGCCGGTTATGCCAGCGTCGTCATGGTCGGCGCGCTCGACGAGAACAAGCAGTGGGCCGACTTCTCGCAATACAACAGCAAGGTCGAACTCTCCGGCCCCGGCGTCAGCGTGCTCTCCACCGTGCCGACCGGCGCCGGCATCGACGCCGCGCTGGCCGTGGGCGGAACCAACTATGCGGCCGGCGCGATGGAAGGCTCGCCCCTGAAAACGGCCACCGCGCCGCTGGCCGACTTCGGCCTCGGCGACAAGGTCAATACCGCCGTCTCGGGCAAGGTCTGCCTGATCCAGCGCGGCACGATCGACTTCGCGGTCAAGGTGCAGAACTGCCAGAGCAGCGGCGGCGTCGGCGCGGTCGTCTACAACAACGTGGCCGGCGCCTACGGCGGCACCCTGGGCACCACCGTCACCGGCATCCCGTCGGTCACGGCCTCGGACACCGACGGCGCGGCGATGAAGGCCAAGCTGGGCCAGAGCGCCACGCTCACCGTCAAGGCCAGCAACTATGCCTATTACGACGGCACCTCGATGGCGACGCCGCACGTCTCGGCCGTCGCCGCGCTGGTGTGGAGCTACTTCCCGACCTGTACGGCGGCCCAGCTGCGTACATCGCTGGACAACAGCGCGCTCGACCTGGGCACGGCCGGCCGCGACACCAAGTACGGTTACGGGCTGGTGCAGGCCAAGGCCGCCTATGACCGTATCAAGTCGCTGGGCTGCGGCAAGTAATACGCCAACACCCTCGGGAGCAGGGAAAGGGACGCTGCGGCGTCCTTTTTTCTTGACGCCCGCATGGTATAAACCGTTTCGTACCGAGCCATCCACGAGGCCTGCCCGATGATCACCCTGTACCACTGCGTCGCCGCGCGTTCCTTCCGCCCGCTCTGGGCCCTGGAAGAACTTGGCCTCGCCTATGACGTGAAGATGCTGCCGTTCCCGCCGCGCGCCCTCGACCGAAGCTACCTGAGCGTGAACCCGCTGGGCACCGTGCCGGGATTCTTCGACGGCGAGGTCCGCATGACGGAGTCGAGCGCGATCTGCCAGTACCTGGCGGTGCGCTACGGCGATGGCCGCTTCGAGATCGCCCCGAGCGAGCCGGAATACGGCGCCTACCTGAACTGGCTGCACTTCGGCGAGGCGACACTGACCTTCCCGCAGACCCTGATCCTGCGCTACGGCCGCTTCGAAGCGCCCGAGCGCCGTTCGCCGCAGGTGGTGAGCGACTACACGCGCTGGTTCCTCGGCCGGCTGCGAAAGCTGGAACCCGTGCTCGAGGGCCGCGCGGCGCTCTGCGGCGAGCGCTTCACGATGGCCGACGTCTCGGTCGGCTATGCATTGCTGCTGGCGGAGTATCTCGGCCTGGCCGGCGACTTCCCGCCTGCGGTGGCGCGCTATCTGGCCGGGTTGAAGGAAAGGCCCGCGTTCCGGCGCGCGCAGGCGGCGGAAGAAGCGGCGGCGCGCGCGCAGGGCGTCAGCACGCAGCCGGCGCCGCTGACGTTGCCTTGAGTCCTGCCTACTCCAGGTTCTCGTGGTGACCGGCGGCGCCGCGCTTCCAGTAGGCCGACACCCGCATCGCTTCTTTCGGCAGCACCTTGTCGATTGCCAGCACCTCGCGCAGGCGCTTCATGGCCTGCGCTTCGCCGGCGGCCCAGGCAAAGCCTTCGCCGGGCGGCAGCGCCAAAGCGCGCACGGCCTCGGGCAGGGCCTCGCCGTCTTCGATCCAGTGCAACTCGGCCGTGCCGGGGAAGGGCAGGCGGTCGCCCTCGGGCGCGGCGGCGACCACGATCGTGCGCGCGCTTGCCGGCAGTTCTTCCAGACGCCGGCGCATGGCCGGCAGCGCGCTGAGGTCGCCCACCAGCAGGTGCCAGTCGTAGTCGAGCGGGACGATCATCGAGCCGCGCGGGCCGCCGATCACGGCCCGGTCGCCTGGTTGCGCCTGGCGGGCCCAGTTCGCGCAAGCGCCGTCGCCATGCAGCGCGAACTCGATCGTCAGTTCGCGGGCTTGTGCGTCGAAGCGGCGCGGCGTATAGTCGCGCCGCACCTCTTCGCCCTCGGGCGCCGTGAACATGAATTTCACGTGGTCGTCGAAGGAGAGCGAGAGGAAGCCGCTCAGCGATTCGGCGTGGAAGGTGATCGCCGCGAAGTGCTCGCCGAGCGGCTCGACGCGCGTAACGGTCACCTCGCGCCGATGCAGCTCGTGGCGTACGCGCCGGATGGTTCGTGCTTGTTCCATCGTGATTCCTGAATTTGGTTGATAATGTCTCCTATTATGAAAAAACCCGTTGATAAAGTCAACCAAAACCCTGCGCCCTCGGCCCAGGACGTGTTCGAGGCCATCCATTCGATCATGCATCTCTACCGTGCGCGCCAGATGCGCACGCCCGCCGATACCGGTGCCAATGCGGAGCCCGAGCTGACCCACATGGAAGGCAAAGTGCTGGGATTCTTCGCCCGCAATCCGGATGCGACCCTGAGCGACCTGGTGGCGCATTCGGGCCGCGACAAGGCGCAGCTGACGCGCCTGATCCGCGCGCTGCGCGACAGGGAATTATTGGAAGCGCGCGCCGACGCGGCGGACAAGCGCAGCACCCGCCTGCGTTTATCGAGCGGCGGCGAGGCCCTGCACGCATTGCGGCACCGGCAGGGCGCTGCGGCGGCCGAGGCGGCGCTGGCGGGCCTGCCTGACGCCGAGCGCGAACAGCTGGCGGTCTTGCTGGAACGGGTGCGCGCCAACCTCGACGCGGCGGATCAAGAATGAGTCAGCGCGCCGGCGCCGCGGGAATGCTGCGCAGGTAAGCCAGCAGGTCGCCGACCTGCTTCGCATCGCTCATGCCCCAGAAGCGCATCTTCGTGCCCGGCACCAGGCCGCCGGGCGAATCGAGGAAGGCGGCGAGCGTCTTGTCGTTCCAGACGATGCCGGACTTCGCCATGGCCGGCGAGTAGCGGAAATCCGGCGTGCTGCCGGCGCGCCGGCCATTGAGGGCATTGAGTTGCGGACCGAAGCCGGCGCGCGCCGACGGGCCGACCGCGTGGCAGGAGGCGCAGCGCAAGGCGAACAGGCGCTGGCCGTTGGCCAGGTCGGCGGCGCCGGCGCCGAAGGGCGCGCAGGCGAGGAGGAAGAGGGCGATGGTTTTCATGGAGCGCCGTTTGTCGAAAGGGCGCGCATGTCGGATGAAGGCGCCCAGGCGCGCAGGAAGGTGGCGACCGCGAAGTGCGCGTCCTCTTCGACCTGGCCCGGACCCGGTCCGGCGCCCTGGTCGAACAGCACGCGTTCGAACCAGGGCGCTTCCAGCAGGGCTTTGAATTGCAGGGCGGCGCCGTGCGCGTCGCCGCGCAGCAGCCGGCCCGCATCCATCTGCGCGCGCAGGCAGGCCGCCAGCGCGCCGTTGATGCGCGCCGCCCCGAGGTCGCGCCAGCGCGCATCGAGTTCGATGCGTCCGGCCGTGGCCACCAGCACGCGGCGCAGTGTGCACACGGAGGCCGAGAGCGCAAAGGAGAGATAGGCGCCGGCGACGCGTTCGAGCAGGGCATCGATCTGCGCAGCAGGCGCGCCGAGTGCAGCCTGCACCGCGCCGACGCCGCGCTCCGCCGCTTCCTCGAGCAGCGCCGCCAGCATTGTCTCTTTCGATGCGAAGTAGCCGTACACCGTGGTCTTCGAAAAACCGGTACGCGCGCCGATGTCGGACATCGAGCAGCGCTCGTAGCCCGACTCCTGGAAGACCTCGGCGGCCGCGGCCAGGATCGCGCCGCGCCGCGCTTCGGTTTTCTTCATCGCGCCCTTACTGGACGCGCTTCACGCGTGCCGTGCTGTTGTGGCCGACGATCTGCAGGAAGTAGGCGCCGAGCAGGCCGCGCGAGACTTCGGCCTTCGGGTTGCTCAGTGCCGGCAGGACGGCGTCGCCCTCGATCACGCGCCAGACCTGGCCGTTGGCCAGGGTGATGCGCGAGCCGACCGACCAGCCGTCGATCTTGCCGGCCACCGTACTCTGGATCGTGTCGGCTTGCGCTTCCTGCTTTTTCTGCACCACGGGATTCAGGCCGAAGCGCTGCTCGGGCGTGGCCGCGACCGCCGGCGCGGCAATGGGTGCCGTAGCGGGTGCCGTAGCGGGTGCGGCTGCAAGCGCGGGCGCGGCGCCGACCGGCATCGCGTCGTAGCAGGCGAGGCGGCTTGCGGCGTCCGGCAGGGCGCGGCATTTCAGGACGGCGGCGTCGTCGGCGAGGGCGGCGCCGGACACGAACAACAGCAGGGACAGGGCTTGTTTCATCGGCGGGTTCCAGAAAAAGGCGTGCCGCGTCGGGGATGCGCGGCTTCGCCGATTATACCCATGTCCCGGGCCGCGATCAGGCCGCCATGGCAGGGGCCGCGGCCAGCTGGCGGTTCACGGCCGAGAGCACGGCCTTGAACGAGGCGGTGACGATGTTGCTGTCGATGCCGGCGCCGAACAGGGTCGGCCCGTTCCCGACGCGCAGCTCGACATAGCAGGCGGCGCGCGCGTTCGCGCCCGAGCCGATCGCGTGCTCGTGGTAGTCCATCAGGCGTACGTCCAGGCCGAGGGCGTTCACGAAAGCGTCGATCGGGCCGTTGCCGCTGCCGCGCAGCGCGCGCTGCACTTTGCCGTCGATGGCACTGACTTCGACCTGCACCGCTTCGCCCGCCGCCGTGTTCTCGCTCATGCGGTGGGAACAATAGCGGTAGGGCGCATCCTGCTCCAGGTATTCGCGCGCGAACAGCGCGTGGATGTCGCCGGCGGCGATTTCGCGGCCGCTGCTGTCGGCCAGCTGCTGCACCACGCGCGAGAATTCGATCTGCAGGCGCCGCGGCAGCTGCAGGCCGTATTCCTGCTCCAGCAGGTAGGCCATGCCGCCCTTGCCGGACTGGCTGTTCACGCGAATGACGGCGTCGTAGCTGCGGCCCAGATCGGCCGGATCGATCGGCAGGTAGGGCACTTCCCAGAGGCCGTCCTTCGGCTGCACGGCGAAGCCTTTCTTGATCGCGTCCTGGTGCGAACCCGAGAAGGCCGTGAAGACCAGGTCGCCCGCATACGGATGGCGCGGATGCACCGGCAGCTGGTTGCACTCCTCGACCAGCTGGCGCACGCTGTCGATGTCGGAAAAGTCCAGCCCCGGGTGCACGCCCTGGGTGTAGAGGTTCAGGGCCAGCGTGACCAGATCGACGTTGCCCGTGCGCTCGCCGTTCCCGAACAGGCAGCCCTCGACGCGGTCGGCGCCGGCCAGCACGGCCAGTTCGGCCGCGGCCACCGCCGTGCCGCGGTCGTTGTGCGGGTGGACGCTGATGACGAGCGAGTCGCGGCGCTCCAGGTGGCGGCACATCCATTCGATCTGGTCGGCATACACGTTGGGCGTGCTCGCCTCGACCGTGGAGGGCAGGTTGACGATCATCGGGTTCGCCGGGGTCGGTTGCCAGACGGCGCTGACGGCGTCGACGATGCGCTTCGAGAAGTCGAGCTCCGTGGTCGAGAAGGACTCGGGCGAATATTCGAGGCCCCACTGCGTCTGCGGATGCTGGGCGACGAGCTCCTTGATCAGGCGCGTGCCGTTCACGGCGATCTGCACGATTTCATCCTGCTCCATGCCGAACACGACGCGGCGGAATACGGGGGCCACCGAATTGTAGATGTGGACGATGGCGCGCTTCGCGCCGGCGGCCGATTCGACGGTGCGGCGGATCAGTTCTTCGCGCGCCTGGGTCAGGACGATGATGGTGACATCTTCGGGAATGCGGTCTTCCTCGACCAGCATGCGCACGAAATCGAAGTCGGTCTGGGAGGCGGAAGGGAAACCGACTTCGATTTCCTTCACGCCGATTTTCACCAGCATCTCGAAGAAGCGCAGCTTTTTCTCGGGGCTCATCGGCTCGATCAGCGCCTGGTTACCGTCGCGCAGGTCGGTGCTCATCCAGATCGGCGGGCGCGTGATGGTGTTAGCCGGCCACTGGCGGTTTTCGAGCGCGACGGCGGGGAAAGGACGGTATTTGGCGGATGGATTGGTGATCATGTTCGTACTCCTGCTAAAGCTGAAAGGGCCGAAAAGGGCGGGAGTGGCGAAGGCTGCCGGACGGGCCACGAGACGCTAGGCCCGGCAACCGATCGCTAGTTTTAGCAGTAGACGAACGTAAGCACGCGCCGCAACGGGCAGCGAAGGGAAAATCGAGATGGAGTGCGAGAATTCGAACATCTGTGCAAACTTCCTGTGACTACTTTAAACACCGGCGGGGCCGGAACGCGAGGGGAAATCAGGCGCGTAGTAGTAGCGCCGGCGCTAGGAGGCCGGTTAGCGGTAGGACAGTCGACAGATGCAGTTGGGAGGTCATTGACTTGACTCTAAAGGCGAAGATGCAGGCCTGTCAAGCGTTAATTTGTGCACTGCAGTGAAGCCGATCCTTCAGGGTTGCTGCGGCTGCGTCAGGAAGATCCAGGCCACCGCAATGACCACCGTGCCGGTGGCCGTGATGCAGGTCCAGGTGTAGAACCAGGCCGACAGCAGGGTCGCCTGCAGTGCCCGTTCGACGAGGAAGCCGAGCGCGAAATCGAGCACGGTGAGGAAGGACCAGCGGCGCATGTAGACCGGCAGGTACTTGCTCATGCGGCGGTTGTGCTGGGTCGCGGCATGGCGTTCGATGGCCGTGCGCGCGCCGCCGACGTCCTGGAACAGCCAGTCGAAAAAGATGAAGCGGTAGAGCAGGGTGCGAAAGCGCAGCTCGGCGCCGGCGCCCCTTGGGTGCTCGCTGGTCATGGAACTCCTTCGAACGGCGCGCTGCGCCGTGTGCTTCGTTCCAGTATGCCGCAAGCCGCCGCGGCGCCGCGCACGGACCCGCTGGGCAGCCAGGCCGTGCTCGGTTAGGATGGCGCCTTTGCCCCAGCCGTTCGGTGTATGTCCCACCTTTCTCCCGTCACGCTGCGTCGCATAGACGCAGCCGACCTCGACGCCATCCTGCGCGTGCAGGCGGCCTGCTATCCGCCCACGATGCAGGAGCCGGCGGCGGTCGTGGCAACGCGTATCAAACAGGCCGCCGACACCTCGACTGTCGCAGTGCACCAGAATGGTGCGATCCTGGCCTATGCGTTCGCCTACCGCAGCCGCATGGGTGCGGTGACGCCGCTGGACGCCGGCTTCGATGTCGATCCGGAAGGCGATACGCTTTATCTGCACGACCTGGCCGTGGCGCCGGAAGCTGCGGGCAAGGGCCTCGCCAAACGTCTCGCGGCCCAACTGCTGACGCAGGCACGCGACGCCCGATTGGCCTGGTCCGCGCTGGTCTCGGTACAGGACTCGCGCGGCTTCTGGGAAGGCCTGGGCTACCGCGCCGCCAACTGCGTCCAGAAGGATGCCCTTGCGAGCTATCCAGGTCCGGCGCTGTACATGCTGCGGCCCACCGCGGCCTAGGGCGGCGCCGCACGTGGCCTGCTCATCCTTGCTATCATGCCCGTTTCGGCGCCGCGACCGTGTGCGGCGTCCGCTATCGTCGAGGAATGCATGAAGAAGACCCTGTTCGCGCTCGCCGCGCTCTCCATCACCGGTCTGGCATCGAGCCAGGAAGTCGTCCGGATCGGCCACTCGGCCGCCGTGACCGGTCCGGTCGCGTATTTTGGCAAGGACACCGAGAACGGCGCCCGCATGGCGGTCGAAGCCCTGAACGCGCGCGGCGTCAGCATCAGGGGCAAGAAGGTGAAGTTCGAACTGGTGGCCGAGGACGACGGCGGCGATCCGAAGCAGGCGACCAGCGTGGCCCAGAAACTGGTCGATGCGCGCGTCAATGGCGTGGTCGGCCACGAGACCTCGGGCACCACGATTCCCGCCTCGAAGATCTACCACCAGGCCGGCATCCCGCAGATCTCGCCGTCCAGCACCAGCCCGAAATACACCCAGCAAGGTTTTAACACCGCCTTCCGCGTGGTGGCCAACGACATCCAGCTGGGCCGCGCGCTCGGCCATTACGCCGTCAAGGACATGGGCGCCAAGCGCGTCGCCGTGATCGACGACCGCACCGCCTACGGCCAGGGCCTGGCCACCGAATTCGGCAAGAGCCTGCAGCAGCAGGGCGCCCAGGTGGTGGCGCGCGAGTTCACGCACGACAAGGCGACCGACTTCAACGCGATTCTGACCAAGATCCGCGCAACGAAACCGGACCTGGTCTTCTTCGGCGGCATGAGCGCCGTGGCCGGCCCCATGCTGCGCCAGATGAAGCAGCTCGGCCTGAACGTCAAGATGATGGGCGGCGACGGCATCTGCTCGGACGAGATCCATAAACTCTCGGGCGGCGCCATGGCGGATGGCCAGGTGTTCTGCGCCGAGGCGGGCGGCGTCGATGCAGCCGGCCGCGCAGGCCTAGATAAATTCCGCGCCGATTACAAGAAGCGTTTCGGCATCGACGTCCAGATCAACGCGCCGTATGCCTACGACGCCGTGATGACGATGGCGGACGCAATGGTGAAAGCCGGTTCGACCGCGCCGGCCCAGTACCTGCCGGCGCTGGCGAAGATCCAGTACAAGGGCGTGACCGGTCCGATCGCTTTCGATGCGCGCGGCGACATCCGTGACGGCACCATCACTCTCTACACCTTCAAGGGCGGGCGCCGCACGGTGCTGGCCGTCACCAAGTAATCACTTGTCGAAGCCTTCGAGCAGGGCCAGGGCGATCCTGGCCTGCTCGGACTGCGCCATGTCCGTGTTGTTCAGCAGGACCACGGCGCGCCCGTCCGCCGGCGCGTAGGCGAGCAGGGTCTTGTAGCCGCCGCTGACGCCGCTTTCCCAGGCCAGCGCCCGGTTCTTCACCTGTTTTACCCGTCCGCCCAGCGCATACTCTTCCGGTGCGTGCTGCACCGTCAGCAGCTCGCGGCGCGCCGCCGCGCCCAGCAAGCCGCCGTAGACCGTGTCCGCCATCCTCACCAGGTCGTTGGCCGTGCTGTAGATGGTGCCGGCGGCCGCGGCCATCGGCGGCGAGGGCACCATCTTGCGTGCCTTGCGGTCGGCCGCGTAGCCGATGGCCATGCGCGGCAGGCCCGGCGTTGCGGCATCGGCAAAGCCGGTATCGCGCACGCCCGCAGGCTCGAACACCAGGCGCGTGACGACGCGCATGAAGGGCTCGCCGGTAGCGCGCTCGACCACGCCGGCCACCAGCAGCCAGTTGATGCTGGCATAGTCGAACTTCGTTCCGGGCGTGAAGCCGAGCGGACCGGCGCCGAAGCGCAGCGCGGCTTCCAGCGGCGTAATCGTCAGGCTGCCGGTCCCGGGATCGCGCTTCAGGGCCAGGTTCAGTCCGTTCTCGATGCCGCTCGTGTTCGACAGCAGGTGGCGCAGCGTCACCGCACGGCTGGCGGCAGGCAGTTCCGGCAGCCAGGTCGTCACGGGTTCGTCGAGCGCCAGCTTGCCCTGTTCCACCAGGCGCAGCACCGCCACGGCCGTGATCCACTTCGAGACCGAGCCGATCATGAAGCGCGTATCGGCGCTGACCGCGGCAGGCGTCTCGAATTGCGCGCTGCCCCAGGTCCGGACGACTGGCGCCGCCGAGCGGCTCGCGCGCACCAGCACGACGCCGTTGTAGTCGGCCGGCACCGTGGCGGCGAGGAGCTCGGGCGTACGGTCCTGGACGGGCAGCCCGGCGCAGGCGGAAAGCGCGGCCAGCAGGGCCAGCGACAGGCAGCGCCGGCGCAGCGAGGCGAAGGAAATGCGGGGCATGGGCATCCTGAAAGTTTGGGAAGGCAATAGAGTAGCGTAAATATCTTGCCAATGCTGCAAGTCATTCACGCTTGTGGCGGCTTTGCAGCGTTTTGCGTCCGCGTCGTATGGATGTGCCGAAATGGACGCCAGTGGCGCTACACTGGCGGCTGCGCATGCGTCTGGGATGGACGGCAGGCGCGCCCAGCGCTGGAGGACGTGCAGGATGAAGAAACCGCAGGCCCCGCAGGAGGAACCGGCCGCCGCCGAGGCTGACGGCGTCGATCCGGTGCAGCTGCAGAACCTGTGGACCCTGGTCGACAACCTGGACATCCTGTTCTACGTGAAGGACAAGAAAGGGCGCTACCTGTTCGTCAACAAGGCGCTGGCGGCCGTTTTCGGGACCGACCCGGCCCGCGTGATCGGCAAGACCGATGCGCGCTTCGTCGACGTGGCCGCTTCCGGCATCGCCGCCACGGATTACCAGGCCCTGTCCAGCGGCGAGAAAGTCGACGCCGAGGAAGTGGTCTGCCTGCGCGACGGCAGCTGCCGCACTTTCCGCACTGTGAAGATTCCCCTGTTCGACCCGGCGGGCCGGGTGCGCGGCCTGTGCGGGATCTCGACCGACATCACCGACCAGCGCCGCGCGGTGGACGAACTCATCGAGCGCAACGAGCTGCTCAACACCATCCTGCAGAACGTCGACGCGGCGATCTACCTGAAGGACCAGCAGGGCCGCTACATCTACGCCAACGGCCCGGTGCTGGCCCTGTACGCGCGCGCGCTGCCCGACCTGATCGGGCGCACCGACCGCGAGCTGATGCCGCCCGAGATCGCCGCACGCGTGGCCGAGTACGATGCCGAGGTGCTGGCCGGCGCGGGCGACGAGGTGCGCGAGGAAACCATCATCGGCGCCGACGGCTGCAAGCACCATTTCAGGTCGCGCAAGGTGGCCCTGCAGCTGCCCGGCCATCCGGTCTGCCTGATCGGCTTCTCGACCGAGATCACCGAGCTGCGCGGCCTGAGGAAGCGCCTCGAGCACGAACGGATCACCGATTCGCTCACGGGCCTGGCCAACCGCGGCATGTTCGAGTCCTCGCTGGAGGAGCAGCTCGTGATGGCGGCGCTGCACGGCACCCGGCTGGCAGTGGTCATCATCGACTTCGACGGTTTCAAGTACATCAACAACAACTACGGCCAGGGCATCGGCGACCAGCTGATCCAGGTGGTCGGCCAGCGCCTCCAGCAGTGCAACGTGGCGCTGGGCAGCCTCGCGCGCCTGTCGGGCGACGAATTCGCCTTCACGCTGCCGCGCGCGGCCACGATCGAGGAAGTCGCGCGCCAGCTCGAACAGATCCGGGCTTTTCTGGCCCAGCCCTACACGCTGCTGCGCGAGCCCCTGCACCTGACCTTCAGCGCCGGCATCAGCCTGTCGAACGCCAGCCAGTACAGTGCATCCGAACTGCTCGGGCGCGCCGAGGCGGCCATGTACTCGGCCAAGGACAACGGACGCGACCAGTACCGCTTCTATTCGCCGGAACTGGGCACGACGGTGGCGCGCCGGGTCGAACTCGAACGCGATTTGCGCGCGGCCATGGGCAGCAGCGAATTCGCCTTGCACTACCAGCCGAAGATGCGGCGCGACGGCAGCATCGCCGGCTTCGAAGCGCTCATCCGCTGGAACCGGCCCGGCGTCGGCCTGGTCGCGCCCGATAACTTCATTCCGCTGGCCGAGCAGCTCGGTCTCCTGCTGCACCTGGGGCGCTGGGTGATCGAACAGGCCTGCCGCCAGATCGCCGCCTGGCGCGATGCGGGCCTCGGCACGATACCCGTCGCGGTCAACCTCTCGACCAGCCAGCTGACCAGCGCGGCGCTGCCCGACTACGTGTTCGACCTGATGCGCGAGCACCGCATCGACCCCGGCTGCCTGGAAATGGAGCTGACCGAATCGATGATGATGTCGGACCCGGACCTGGCGATCGCCATCCTGCACCGCCTGCGCAGCGGCGGCGTGGCGTTGTCGATCGACGACTTCGGCACGGGTTTTTCGTCGATGTCCTACCTGCGCCAGCTGCCGGTGAACTACCTGAAGCTGGACCGCTCGTTCGTGCGCAACGTGGCGGTGGACGAGAAGGACGCCGACCTCTGCGCTGGCATCATGGCGCTGGCCCACAAACTCGACATGCACGTGGTGGCCGAGGGCGTGGAAACCCTCGAGCAGCACGAAACCCTGGCCGCCTGCGACTGCGACCTGTTCCAGGGCTTCCTGTTCAGCCAGCCGATGTCGGCCCAGGTGGCGACCGAATTTCTACGTAGCCGGCACTGAACGTTCAGCGTGGATCGAGGAGCTTGTTGAGGAAATCGACGGCCTCGACCGCGCCCATCTTCGCCGCCGCTTCGCGGATCGGGATGCCGGCCGCATCGACGGCGCGCGGATCGGCGCCGTGTTCGATCAGCTGGCGCATCATCTCGACACGGTTGAACATCGCTGCGATCATGAGGGCCGTCTTGCCGTTCGGTCCGGCCGCATCGACCGCCGCGCCGCGTTCCAGCAGCAGGGAGACGACGGCCGCGTCGCCCTTGAAGGCGGCGCCCGCAAGCGGCGTCTGGCCGGCGTCGTTCAGCAGTTCCGGATCGGCGCCATGGTCGAGCAGCACGCGCGCCGTCTCCAGGTGGCCGTGGTAGCAGGCCAGCATCAGCAAGCTGTCGCCGCGCTCGTTGCGCAGGTTGGCCGGCAGGCCCTGCGCCAGCAGTTCCGCCAGCGGCGCCGTCTCGCCCGTCCGGGCATACTGAAACACGCGCCGCGCAAATTCCAGGGTATCGTCATCCAGCTTCATCGTCTCTCCATTCGATGCGCATTCATACGCACGCTGTCGTACGCGTGGATGGCTGCGACCCGCAACATCGGATACGGATTGATCGCCCCACCCACCTCGTAAATCCCGTAATGCAAATGCGGCGGCGTCCCCTTCGCATTCCCCGTCGTCCCCACATACCCGAGCACCGTCCCCGCCCGCACGCGCTGCCCCTTGTCGATATCCGCATACCGGTCCAGGTGCGCATAATAATGCCGCTGCCCGCCCGGCCCCAGTACCCACACGACCTGGCCGCCGAGCCGGTTGGTCCCGACGCGCAGCACGATGCCCTCGGTCGCGGCCAGCACCGCCGTGCCGCGTTTCGCGAAGATGTCGATGCCCTCGTGCTTGCGCCCTTCGCTGCGCGCCCCATGCCAGGTGTCGCGCAGCTGGCGCGGCGCGACGCCGCGCACGGGCACCGGCAGCGCGGCCGGCACCGGCATCGCCGCCAGGCGCATTGCGTACAGCATCTGCTTGATATAGGGGCCGAGCAGCGCGTAGCCGCCCAGCAGCAGGACGGCGAGGAGGGCGCCGCGGATCAGGATGCGCATGGGAAGTCGCCTCGACGCCGCACGTCACGAGGCGAACGCCCGCACTTCACACGGGACGCTCGCCGGGTTTGCAGGCGCGTCCGCGAGCGCGCCTCGAAAAATTACTGCTCCTTGCCCATCACGTCCTGGTCCAGGCTGTGACCGAGGCTCCCCTGGGAGTTTTGGCCTCCCGATCCGCTCTGCTGGCTGCCGCCCTGGCTGTTGCCTTGGCTACTCTGGCTACCTTGGCCGCCCTGGCGCTGCCGGCCCGGGTTCGAGCGGGTGCCGCGGCCCAGGGCCGGCGTGGTGTCGCCGTCGTCGGTGTCCGCCGATTGGCGGTTGCCGGCGCGGTTGCCGCTGTCGGCGCTTGACGGCATGCCGATGCCGCCATCGCGCGTGCCCGTGTTCAGGTTGCCTGTCGTGCCCGTGATGCCGGCGCTGCTCGTGCCCACGCCGGTCAGTTCGTCGTAGTTGCGGCCTTTCGTGCCCTTGCCTTTGTTCTCGCCCATGGCTACCTCCTGCTTGTCGGTGATTGGTTCCTTGATGGTAACGCCCCACTGTGGAGCGACAATAGGCGCATGGGAGGGGGGCTTGTAGGAGCAGTCGGACGCGGTCTCATCCTCGCCATGGCGCGCACGATTGAGCGAAGCGGGTTTGCGTCGCGGCGCCGGATGCTTTACTCGACTGGCGGGGCGTTGCATACTGCTTGCTCTTCCGATCATCTTTTCCTAGGGGCCGCCGATGTCGTACATGTTGCTGATTCACGAACCCGTCGGCCAGCGCGCCACCCGCAGCGAGGCCGAAGGGCGCGCGCTCTACGACAGCATGCTGCGCTTCGGCGACGCGCTGCGCGAGGAGGGCGTGCTGATCGGCGCGCAATCGCTGGCGCCGCAGAGCCGGGCAACCCGGGTCCGCGTGGCGGGCGGCAAGGCCAGCACCGTCGACGGCCCCTTCGCCGAGGCCAAGGAGATGATTGGCGGCTTCTTCCACGTGAACGTCGCCACCCACGAAGAGGCGGTCGCCCTGGCCGCGCGCTGTCCGGCGGCCGAGTGGGCGACGGTCGAGGTGCGGGCGCTGGCTCCCTGTTACGAAAGCTGAAAGTATTTTGCGCGGTGTGTCGATTTCCCGCCGCGCCCTTCGTCGTGTGCATGTAGACGGTAGAAACGCGGCAGGGGCCGCGTCCCGATCCCAAGGAGACCAGCATGCGTTACATGATCATCGTGAAAGCCACCCCCGAGTCCGAAGCCGGCTGCATGCCGGGCGAAGACCTGCTCAATGCCATGGCCGACTACCACGGCGAACTGGCCCGCGCCGGCGTCCTGCTCGACGCCAGCGGCCTGCATCCGAGCAGCCAGGGCTGGCGCATCCGCTACCAGGGCAAGGAACGCAGCGTGATCGACGGACCGTTCACCGAATCGAAGGAAATGATCGCCGGCTACTCCATGATCAGCGTGCGCAGCCCCGAGGAAGCCCTGGAATGGGCGCGCCGCTTCCCGAACCCGCGCGGGGAAGGGCTCGAAGCCGAGATCGAGGTGCGGCGCGTGTTCGAGCTGGAGGATTTTCCGCAGACCGAGACGCTGGAACGCTTCCGCGAACTCGAGGCGCAGTCGGCTGTTCAGCCGCAATCCCAGGCCTGAGGAGCCCGGCATGACGACTATTTTCCTGATTCTTGCCGTGCTGCTCGGCGCCGCCTCCTTCGCCGCCTGGCGCCGGCCGGACGCCTTCCGCATCGAGCGCAGCATCCACATCGACGCGCCGCCCGAGCGCATTTACGCCCTGATCGCCGACCTGCGCCGCTTCAATACCTGGAATCCCTTCGCCAGGGACAAGAAGCTGATCCTGGACTACAGCGGCCCGCAGCAGGGCGCCGGTGCCGCCTACGACTTTTCCGGGCCGGGCGCCGCGGGAAGAGGGAGGCTGGCGATTCTCGATGCGGCGCCAGGCAAGGTGACGATGCAGTTGACCATGTCGGCGCCGCTGCGCTGCGAGAACACCATCGAATTCCTGCTGGCGCCGGGCGTGCAGGGCACCGGGGTGAGCTGGATCATGCTTGGCCGCAGCCCCTTCGTCGCCAAGCTGATGGGTTTACTGTTCGATACCGACCGCATGGTCGGACGCGAGCTGGAAACCGGACTCGCGGCGCTCAGGGACCAGGCCGAAGCCCCCGCTCCAGCCAAGGCGGCCTGAGGCCGATCACAGACAAGGATCACGCCATGCACAAGCATATTTTCGTCAACCTGCCGGTGAAAGACCTGGCGCGCAGCCGCGCCTTCTTCTCCAGCCTCGGCTTCGACTTCAATCCGCAATTCAGCAACGAGGACGCGGCCTGCATGATCATCGGCGAGAACATCTTCGCCATGCTGCTGGTCGAGCGCTTCTTCCAGGGTTTTACCAGCAAGCCGATCGCCGACGCGCGCGAAGTGACCGAGGTGCTGACCTGCCTGTCCTGCGAGAGCCGCGACGAGGTCGACGCGCTGGTGGCCAAGGCGCTGGCGGCCGGCGGACGCGCGCCGAACCCGAAGCAGGACCACGGTTTCATGTACGGACACGGCTTCGAGGACCTGGACGGGCACGTGTGGGAACTGTCCTGGATGGATCCCGCCGCTCTGCCGCCGCACGCATGACGAGAGGCGCGGTCGACCAGGCGATCGGCGCGGTCTGGCGCATCGAATCGGCGAAGATCGTCGCCGGCGTCGCGCGCCTGGTGCGCGACATCGGCCTGGCCGAGGAACTCGCCGGCGATGCGCTGGTCGCCGCGCTCGAAAACTGGCCGGCGTCCGGCATCCCCGACAACCCCGGCGCCTGGCTGATGCGCACGGCCAAGAACGCCGCGCTCGACCACCTGCGGCGGCAGAAGTCGTACCAGGAAAAATGCGCGCAGATCGGCCAGGACCTGGAAGCGCTGGAGGCTCACATCGTGCCCGATTTCGTCGACGAGCTGGATGCGGCCCGCAATGACCCGATCCAGGACGACCTGCTGCGCCTGATCTTCACCGCCTGCCACCCGGTGCTTTCGACGGAAGCGCGGGTGGCGCTGACCCTGAAACTGCTGGGCGGCCTCAGCACCGAGGAGATCGCGCGCGCCTTCCTCGTGCCCGAGCCGACCGTCGCCCAGCGCATCGTGCGCGCCAAGCGCACCCTGGGCCATGCGCGCGTACCCTTCGAGCTGCCGCCGGCGGCGGAACTGGAAGAGCGGCTCGGTTCGGTCCTGGAAGTGGTCTACCTGATCTTCAACGAGGGCTACACGGCCACCAGCGGCGGCGACTGGATGCGTCCCGCGCTGCAGGACGAGGCCCTGCGCCTGGGCCGCATGCTGGCCCAGCTGGCGCCGCGCGAACCCGAGGCCCAGGGCCTGGCGGCGCTGATGGAACTGCAGGCTTCACGCGCCGCGGCCCGGGTCGACCGCGAGGGCAGGCCGGTGCTGCTGCTCGAACAGGACCGCCTGCGCTGGGACGGCATCCTGATCCGGCGCGGCCTGGCGGCGCTGGCCCGCGCCGAGCTGCTCGGCCCGCCGGGCCCCTACACGCTGCAGGCCGCGATCGCCGCCTGCCACGCGCGGGCGCGCACGGCGGAGGAGACGGACTGGAGGCGCATCGCGGCGCTGTACGGCGAGCTGGCGCGGGTCAGCCCCTCGCCGGTGGTCGAGCTGAACCGAGCCGTGGCGGTCGGCATGGCCGAGGGGCCGGAGGCGGGGCTGGCGCTGGTCGATGCGCTGGCCGGCGACGCCGCGCTCGCGCGCTATCAGTGGCTGCCGGCGGTAAGGGGGGATATGCTGGAAAAGCTGGGGAGGCGCGACGAAGCCGCTGCGGAATTCCTGCGCGCGGCGGGGATGGCCTCGAATGCGCGCGAAAAGGTCTTACTGGAGGAGCGGGCGCGAACGAACACGCATAACTGATACAGAGGATCTCGGATACGCGTAAGGTGGGCGGGTTCCCCGCCCACGCGTGAACGACGCACGGTGTTGGCGCCGTTTCGAGAAAAACCACGCCAACACGACGCCGGCTTCACGCGTGGGCATGCCCACCCTACGCGGGTTTGGCCGCGGATGAATCAATGCCCGTGCTGCTTCTCGTACTCGTCCGCTTCCGCCTTGGTCGCATGCACGATGCCGTCCGGATGCTCCGGCGGGGTGTACAGGGTGTAGAGACGCATCGGCTCGGTCTTCGAGGTATTGATGACGTTGTGCTCGGTGCCAGCCGGGATCACAACGGCGACGCCGTCTTCCAGCTGGTGCTCTTCGCCGTCCAGGATCGCCACGCCCTGGCCCGCTTCCACGCGGATGAACTGGTCATGCCCTTCGTGGTGCTCGAGCCCGATTTCCTCGCCGGCCTGCAGGGTCATGATGACCAGCTGGCTGCGCTGCGTGGTGTACAGGACTTCGCGGAAGTTATTGCCCGCGAGGGTCTTTTGTTCGATGTTGATGCTGTAGCCCGACATATTCTTCTCCTGTTCGATGCGGCGCCCGCTCGACAATGGAGGGCGCCGGGTGAATTGATTGTATAGCACGGGCCTGATCCTTGCCGGCAACCCCGCTCAGCGTTTCCAGCCCCGTTCGCGCGCCGCGCGCTCGGCGGCCGCGTTCATGGTGGTGCCAGCGATGCGCTCGTCGATGGCGTCGAGCACGGCTTCCGGCATGGTGCTGGAGGCCTGGCGGTAGGCGCCGCGCGCCGTGACGGCTTCGCTCAGCACCGGGATGCGCCAGCTTTCGCCGCTGCGGCAGGCCAGGCCGGCGCTGGCGCCGACGCTGAAGCTGCGGCAATAGCCGCCGTCGCGGGTGGCGAAGCTGACGCCGATCCGCACCGGGCTGTTCGGCGCCGGGTCGCTCGCCAGCTGGCGCGACAGGGCGCCGGCCAGCTGGCCGCGCGCGGCCAGGCGTCCGCTGGCGTCGGCGCTGATGTAGCCCGCGTCGCCTTCCGCGCCGCCGAACCAGGCGCTGCCGGCCAGCACGCCGAGCACCAGGGTAGCGGCCAGCGCGGTCCAGCGCGGCCAGGCGGACGGGCGCGGGGCGCTTGCGGCCGCCGTGCTGCGGGCGCGGGCGCTGCGTGCGGCCTCGAGCGAGAGCACCTTGGCGGCGCCGGCGGGCTGGAGGCGCCCCGGCACCGGTTCGTCGAGCACGCCGGCGAAGGCGTCGAAGACCTCTTTGCGCAGCGCGCGGTGGCGTTCGACGGCGGCGGCCAGGGCCGGATCGGCGCGCACGGCGCGTTCGACTTCGCTGCGCTGCGGCTCGCCCAGTTCGCCGTCGGCGTAAGCCATCAGCATTTCGTCGGAATAGGTGGAGATGCGGTTCATCATGCGGCTCTTTCTTCGGACAACAGTTTTTGCAGGGCTTCGCGGGCCCGGGCCAGGCGGCTGGTCAGCGTGCCGATCGGGATCTCGAGCACCGCCGCCGCTTCCTTGTAGGGCAGGCCGTCGACCAGCACCAGGCCGATCACGACGCGGTGCTCTTCCGACAGCAGGCTCATCGCCTTCTGCACGGCCAGCTTCTGGCCATGGGCCTCGAGGCTGTCGTGCCCGACGTGCTCGCCTTCCTCCTCGGGCGCGAAGACGGCGTCGCGCCGGACCCGGCTGCGCACCTCGTCGATCCAGGCATTGCGGATGATGCGGAACAGCCAGCTATCGAGCCGGGTTCCGTCGGTATATTGTTCGCTGCGGCCGAGCGCGCGCTCCATCGCGACCTGGACCAGGTCGTCGGCGTCTTCCCGGTGGAAAGTGATCGAGCGTGCGAAGCGTCGCATCCGGGGCAACAGGGCGGCAAGTTCGTTGGCAAGCATGGGTTGTTCAGGGTTCACATGAATAAAACGTTGGCGGCATGGATTTTATTCCATCCGTCAAACGTTTTTCATATAGAACACTTGCCATCCTATATGATCGCGTCCATGAACCGTCTCCGTTTCCCCGCCAGGCGCCTGGCCTGCCTGTTGCTTTTGGCCTGCGCCGGCGCCGCCCAGGCCCAGCTGCGCCTGCCCAGCCTGAACCTTCCGCAAGCGCTCGGAGGAGCCGGGCTGGACGGCGTGGTGCGCCCGGCCGAACGCCTGCTCGAGCGCACCGTGCCGGGCGACCTGCGCGGCCTGCGCCTGGATACCGTCGCAGACCTGTTGCGCCGCCACGGCGCCGTGCTGGAAGCCGACCCGCGCGGCGCACCCATCGTACGGCGCGAGATCCTGGCCAATTCGCCGAGTCCGGAGGCCTTGCGCGCCGCGGCGGGCCTCGGCTTCCGGGTCCTGCGCGAAGAGCGCTACGAGGAGCTCGGCGAATCGCTGGTCGTGCTGCGCGTACCGGCCGGCCTCGACACGAACGACGCCCTTGCACGCCTGCGCGCACTCGACCCGGCCGGCTCCTACGATTTCAACCACCTGTACACCGGCAGCGCCGCGCTGCCCCTGTCCGGCGGCGCAGCGGGGCCGGCGGCAGGCGGCAAGCCGGACGGCAGCGGGGCGGTCGGCCTGGTCGACAGCGGCGTCGATGTCGCGCATCCGGTGTTCGAGGATGCTGCCATCGAATCCTTCGGCTGCGATGGCAGGCGCCACCCGGCGCCGCACGGGACGGCGGTGGCGGCCCTGCTGGTCGGACGCTCCGAACGCTTTAGCGGCGCCGCCCCCGGCACCCGCCTGTTCGCCGCCGACATCTATTGCGACAGCCCGACCGGCGGCTCGGCCGACAAGATCGCCGCCGCCCTCGGCTGGATGGCGCGCTCGCGCGTCGGCGTGGTGAACATCAGCCTGGTCGGGCCGCCGAACGCGACCCTTGAGCGCGTCGTGGGCGCGATGGTCGCGCGCGGTCATCTGCTGGTGGCGGCCGTCGGCAACGACGGACCGGCCGCGCCGCCCCTCTATCCGGCCAGCTATCCGGGCGTGATCGGCGTCAGCGGCGTGGACCGCCAGGGCCGGCCGCTGCCGGAAGCGGGACGCGGCCCGCAGGTGATGTTCGCAGCGCCCGGCAGCCAGATGGTCAGCGCGGCGCTCGGTACGCCGCCTTACCGCCAGGTGCGCGGCACCTCGTTCGCGGCGCCGCTGGTGGCGGGCCTGCTGGCCAAAGCGCTGCCCCGGCCCGACCGCGCCGGCGCCGCACGAGCCATCGCCGCGCTGGCCGCGCAAGCAGTGCACGACAAGGATACGGTCAGCAATGCGATCGGCCTTGGGGTGATTGGGGCGGGATTGCGGACCGATCCGGGGCGGTTCCGCTAGGAGGATGCGCCCCTTCCTGCAACTACGCACAACACGAGCTATCCCTTGCTGAGATGACAACGATCCTCGTACGCTTAGCCACCTGGCACTTCTGCATTCGGCGAAATGTGGACTTCGGAATCTCGACCCATGGGCTGACACAGTGTGAAAAATGTAGTCCACGCGGGCGGTATTCCTTGCGGGGCTAATACGCAAAACATTCCGAAAGCTAATTACCATCCTTGGAACGCAGCGACCAGGGATGCTTGGCAACCTGTCAGTCCTGCCTGTCGCATAGAATATTTTTTTCCACTTTGAATCGGGCTCGCCTGTATGCTAATGATGTTTGCTGTACCCATAGGTATCTGGCTAAGTATCGCTCTGATTTTTTATTACTTGCTATGGACGGGGTTCATATCTCGATTCGGCCTGGTTAAAACTTCGTTATACAATCTCGGTTTTTCCGCGGTTCTGAGTCCGGGTTTGTTCATGGGTGGGCACGGTGCATTGCCCATTCCGGGTGGTCTTCTTGTGTTATTCGGGAAGACCAGGGGGAGCTCGGAGGATTTTCCTTCTTTTAACCTCAAGATGTGGATGCTGACCTTCCTGGTTTACTCGATCTTTAGCTGGTATGCGAAAAAATCCGACTCGACCGACTAAATAAGCTGCAGCGGCGTCAATATTACCTGTCGCTGCAGACCTTCTACGCTGCGGGGACCATGCAATGCCAGTCCATCTTCCGTTTGGCCGCTTCGGGCGTTCATTTTTGTTGTTAGTGGTGCTAGCCAGCCTGGCGGGATGTGGCTACGAGAAGGGCTTTGAATACAGGAACGACCCCACCGAACTGCAGTCTTTAAATAATAGCAAGGTCAATGGATCGGTTGTAATGGGATATGGGATCAACGACCCGGCATACCGGATCAGGATCGAGCTGTATTGGTTGAGCATGGACAGTACCTACTACATGCATTTCTTTAATTCGGCCACTTGTAGCCAGGATGATTTAGCGAAGTCCGACCTGATAGACAGGGAGTGGGGTCTTGACGCCTATCCTGCTTTGATTAGCAGCAACGCCTTTGGCACCGCGGAGCAGGAATTCAGACTCCGCGCTCCCAGGGAATTTTTCGATTATTCAAAGCCTAAGGTGCTGCCTACGATTGTGATAACTGCAGTGCACAGTTTGGAGTCGGGTGCCGCGTCCGTAAAACAGGTGGCTTGCGCTAAGGTTTCGTCATACCCTTCAAATCGACGGCCCCATACGTAGTGCGCAAGGGCACACGGGCTGCTTGAGAAGCTCAGCCAGTAACAGCAAAATCCCTTGTGCCGCGCGATCACATGAAGGGGCTTGCTTACGGAAATACCTTGGCTGTTCATGGCGATCCGCTGCTGACGCGAAGACCCTCTAAAAAAAATTTTCGGATGCATGGAATAAACGGCCGAGTCCGTTCGTTTTCCTGATAACGGCGCCAACTGCGCGCCACTTACAGGAGAAACCATCATGAACACCAAAAACATCGTCCGCCAGATCGCCATCGTCTTCGCCTTGTCCGCCGCCGCGTCGGCACAGGCCCAGTTGCTCGGCGGAGGCGGGGGCCTCGGCGGCGCCGTCGGCGGGATGTTAGGCGGCGGCATGGGCGGCGGCTTCGGCGGTATGCGTCCGATGGCCCCGATGCCGGAAGTGCGCCGCGCCGAACGCGCGCTGCCGGCTGAGCGCGCAGCTCCGGCCCGTCCGGCGAGCACCGAGGCATCGGGCAGCGGCCGGGGCGGCCTGACCGGCGGCTTGAGCGGCGCCCTCGGCGGCGGCGCGGCGCAGGCAGGGGGCAGCGGCAATGGGGATGCGAGCCTGGCCGGCAGCCTTGCGCGCAGCGCACCTGCTAACGGCGCAGCGGCAGCGCCGTCCGCGGGCGGCGGTGGCAGTGGCAATGCCTCCGGCGCCGGCAGTATCGGCGGTGGCGTCGACGCGGCCAGCGCCGCGGCCGGCGCACGCGACGTGGCCGGCAGCGCCGCAGGCGGTGCGCGTGCGACAGCAATGCCTGCAGCCGGGGCCGCCCGCACCCAGGTAGCCGCTACCCGCGACTACGCCGCCGCTACGGCCGCCAATGCCCGCGGCGCGGCCCAGTCCAGTGCAGCGACTGCCGCCGGCAGCGCGCGCGGCCTGGCCGAGAAGGCGCAAGGCGTCCAGCTGCCGGTCTCGGGTTCGGTCAGCGGTTCAGTTTCCGGCAGCAGCCAGGCCGAGGGCAAGGGCGCCAGCGGCAAGTAAGCCTGGCCGAAGGGTTCGAGCAGGCGCGGCGCCGAGCACCCGGCGCCGCGCCTTTATGCCAGTTAGACATGTTCTTATAGGAATTCGATCCTTCACCCTGTCATTCACATGGCATATACTTCACGGTTCGTTTATTCATGCCCTTGGAGTCTCATGGCCACCTGCCGCACCTTGCTTGCCTGCGCAATCGCGCTTTCCGCCCAGTTCGCCTTCGCCAACGGTGCCCACGCCGACCAGCTGGCCGACATCAAGAAAAAGGGCGAGATCGTCTTCGGCGTGCTCGGCACCGACGAGCCGAACAGCTTCATCGATCCGAAGACGCGCGAGCTGGTCGGATATGAAATCGACATCGCCAAGGCCGTGGCGAAGAAAATCGGCGTCAAGCCCGTGTTCAAGCAGATGTCGGTCGCGGCGCGCATTCCCGAGCTGCAGCAGGGCCACGTCGACGTGCTGGCCGCCACGCTGACCCACAACAAGGAACGCGAATCGCAGGTCGATTTCGCGCTGACCCACTTCGTCACCGGTTCGAAAGTCATGGTGCGCGCGTCCAGCGGCATCAACGCCTTGCCTCAGCTGGCCGGCAAGAAGGTCGTCACCGTGCGCGGCGGCACCCAGGAAACCAACATCCGCGCCGCCGTCCCGACCGCGACCGTCGTCACCTTCGAGAATACGCAGCAAGCCTTCCAGGCCCTGCAGCAAGGCAAGGGCATCGCCTACGTCAACGACGAATCCTCGCTGCTGGCCGACTACGGCAAGCTCGGTCCGGCCGCGAAAAACTTCACCATCCTCCCGAACAGCATCGGCGTCGAATCGATCGCGCTCGGCTTGCGCAAGGGCGAGAAGAGCCTGAAGGCGCAAGTCGACGCCACCCTGCGCGAGCTCGAATCGAGCGGCGCGGCGAACGCGCTGTTCAACAAGTGGTATGGTCCGGGCACCCGTCCGAACATCGCCAAGCGCGCCTTCACCATCAATACCGACAAGATCTGAGTTTGAGCTTCTTCGATTCGAACCTGCTCCGGTCGGGCGAGTACCACGACTGGCTGGTGCAGGGTTTTACCACCTCGCTCCAGCTGCTGGGCGCCAGCTTCGTGATCGCCTTGCCGCTGGGCGTGGCTATCGCGCTGATGCGCACCTCGAACAGCCGTCTCCTCAAGGCGATCGGCGCCGGCCTGGTCGAAGGCATCCGCAACGTGCCGCTGCTGGCGCACCTGCTGTTCTGGTACTTCGCTTTTCCCGAGCTGCTGCCGGAAACGGTGAAACTCGCGCTCTACGACAGCAATCCCGAATTCATCTGCGCCGTCATCGCGCTCTCGCTGTACGCGGGCGTGCACATGGCAGAAGACATCCGCAGCGGCATCCGCGCCGTGCCGAGCGCGCAAATGGAAGCGGCCCGTTCGCTCGGCCTCGGCCGCATCGCCAGCCTGCGCCTGGTGCTGCTGCCGCAGGCGATCCGCATCGCCGTGCCGCCGCTGCTGTCGCAGACGGTCAACCTGTGGAAGGACACCAGCGTGGCCACCGTCATCGGCGCGGCCGAGATGATGTACCAGGCCGCGCGCGTCGAAACGGCGACCTTCCGCAGCGTCGAAGCCTTCACCTTCGCCACGCTCGCCTACCTGACCGTTTCGCTGGTCATCTCGCTGGCCGCGCAGCTGTATGCGCGCCGTTTCCCGGTGCGGACATGATCGAACTGATTCAAGACTACTGGCTGTACTTCCTGGTCGGCCAATACCCGAACGGGCCGCTCGGCGGCCTCACGCTCACCGTATTGCTGTCCGCCGCCGCGCTGCTGCTGGCCATGCCGTTCGGCCTGCTGCTCGGCGTGGCCCGCGTCAGCCCCTGGCGCGCCGTGCGCTGGCCGACCGCCGTGCTGGTGCAGGTGGTTCGCGCCGTCCCGCTGCTGCTGGTCGTGTTCTGGGCCTACTTCTTCCTGCCCGCCGTGACCGGGGTGAAGACGGGCCAGGCCACCACCATGCTGATGACGCTCGTCTTGTTCGACGCCGTGTACCTGGCCGAGATCGTCGCCGCCGGCATCCGCGCGCTGCCGAAAGGGCAGTTCGAGGGAGCGCGTTCGCTGGGCCTGTCCTATCCCCAGGCACTGCGGCTGGTGATCCTGCCGCAGGCGCTGCGCCATGTGTCGCCTTCGCTGGTGAGCCAGCTGGTGGCGACCATCAAGGCCACGTCGCTCGGCTACATCATCGGCCTGTCCGAGGTCTCCTTCATCGCCACCCAGGTCAACACCCTGGTGTTCACCAAGGCGGTCGAGGTCTACCTGGTGCTGGCCCTGACGTATTTTATTTTGTGCTTCGGCCTCTCGCGCCTGGCCTTCCTGCTCGAGCGTCGCATGACGGCGCGCGCAGCTCCTGCAATCAAGGTAACCGCATGATCGTCCTCGACAAAGTCAACAAGTGGTACGGCCAGTATCACGCCCTCGCCGACATCTCCGAACGCGTCGAGCAGAACGAGGTCGTGGTGATCTGCGGTCCTTCGGGTTCCGGTAAATCGACCCTGATCCGCACCCTGAACCGGCTCGAGGAAATCGACGGCGGCAAGATCGCCATCGACGGCCGCGACATCCACGCACCGGGCCTCGACGTGAACGCGCTGCGCGCCGGTATCGGCTTCGTGTTCCAGCACTTCAACCTGTTTCCGCATTTGACGGCGCTGGAGAACTGCATGCTGGCGCCGGTCAACCTGAAGCGGGCGACAAAAGCCGAGGCGAAAGCCTACGCGCTCGAACTGCTCGACGGCGTCGGCCTTGCGCATAAGGCGAACGCCTATCCGCACGAACTCTCCGGCGGCCAGCAGCAGCGCGTGGCGATCGCCCGCGCGCTGGCGATGCGGCCGCCCATCATGCTGTTCGACGAGCCGACCAGTGCGCTCGATCCGGAAATGGTGGGCGAAGTGCTGCAGGTGATGCGCAAACTCGCGGGGCAGGGCATGACCATGGTGTGCGTCACCCACGAGATGGGCTTTGCGCGCGAGGTGGCCGACCGCGTCTGGTTCATGAGCGAAGGGCGCATCCTCGAAAAGGCCACGCCGGGAGAATTCTTCACCCATCCCACCCATCCGCGCGCGCAGCAGTTCCTCGCGGATCGCAGCGGACGCTAGCGGCGCTCGGCTTTCGCCCGCGCCAGGAAAGCGCGCAGGTCGGCGAAGCTGACGGCGCCGCGGCGCCCTGCGTCGATGGCATCGAAATGCGTGGCGACGAAACCGAAGCCCTTCGCTTCCTCGGGCGACAACGTGCCGTTGCCGTCGAGGTCGGCGGCGTGGAACTGCGCTTCCAGTTTGCTTAATACTTGCGCCTGCAGGGCCGCGCCCGCCGCCGGCGGCGACGTGGCAGGACGGTTGCGCAGCGCCGCCGGCACCTGGGCGTCCACGCCGATTTGCTCGTGCGCGGCAACCGGCACTGCCAATTGCGCCGCACTCAGGATCAGGAAAATGGAGAGCATGGTCTTCATTGTGCCACCGATACGCTGTTGTAGAAGGCGCGCAGGTCGGCCTTCTGCAGGCGCCGTACGCGGTCGTCGAGGTAGCCCATGTGCCCGCTGTCATAGTTGCGGATCTGGATCGCGGAGCCGGCGCCGAGCCGTGCCAGATCCAGTTCGGTCTGGTAGAAGGGCGTCGCCAGGTCGTGGTAGCCGCCCATGGCCAGCACCTTCATCGCGGGATTGAGCGTCAGGGCCGCGGCCAGGTCCGGGATCGTGTCCGGCACCGCCTTGCCGTCGTGGCCGAAGTTCCATTGGCCGAGCACGTTGTTGGAACCGAGGTAGGGCGTGGTCGCGGTATAGCGCAGCTCATTCTGCAGATAGGGCTTGATGTTGTTGTTGAAGACGCCGCCAACCAGCGTGAGCGAGGGGTCGCCGCCGGCCGCCAGCGCGCTGCCGATGGGCGCGGTCACCCGGGCATCGTAGCGGCCCATTACTTGTCCCGGCAGGCGGCGCTCGCGGTAGGCGCCCGGCGTCATCGAGAAATCCTGGCGCCAGGTCAGGGCCGAGAGTCCCGTCCAGGTGGACAGCTGCGCCACGGTCGCATCGCCCGGCGGCGTGCCGTTGGCGAGGAAGGTCTTGACCTCGCTGCGGTAAGGACCGGCCGCGAAGGCGCGGGCCTGATCCAGCACCGTGGAAAAATCGGTCGGCAGGCTGCCGTTCTGGTGGTAGGCGGATACGGCGGTGTAGCTCGGGATATAGCCTTCGCAGCTGAGCTGGCCGGGGTTGAACACGCCGCAGTTGGCGTTGTAGTCCATGGCCGGCGACTGCAGCACCACGCCGGCCACGCGCACCCCGGCGCTCTCGAGCAGGTTGGCCAGCACCGCGCTGCGCGGTCCGCCATAGGACTCGCCGAACAGGTAGAGCGGCGAGGCCTGTCGGTTGTTGGCGGCGAGGTAGCGCCGGACGAATTCGCGGAAGGCCGCCGCGTCCTGGTCGACGCCCCAGAATTGGGCATTGGTGCGCGGCGCGATCGCCTGCGAATAGCCGGTGCCGATGGCGTCGACGAAGACCAGGTCCGAATGGTCGAGCAGCGTTTCCTGGTTGTCGACCAGCTGCGGCGGGCTGGCAGGCGGCGCGGTGGACGGGAAATTGGTCGCCATGCGGCGCGGCCCGAAGGAGCCCAGGTGCAGCCAGAGCGAGGCCGAACCGGGCCCGCCGTTGTAGAAGAAGGTCACGGGCCGCTGCGCCGCCGGCTGGGTCCCGGCAGTGTAGGCGATGTAGAAGAAGGATGCGGCCGGCTGGCCGGTCTGCAGGTCGGTGGCGGTCAGATGGCCTGTGGTGGCAGTGTAGTCGAGCGGCCGGCCATCGAGTGTGGCGCGCGCCTGCACGGTGGCCGCGCCCTCCTGGGCACTTACTAGCGAGGCCGTGGCCGCACCCGAGTAGGTCACCGGATCGGCGTAGCTGCCGGGCAGTGCCGCAACCGGTGGCGGAGCAGACGGTGGCGCCGCTGCCGGGGCGCTGTCGCCGCCACCACCGCCGCATCCGGCCACGCCGGCCGCGAGCAGCAGGCTGCTTAGCCAGGATAAGGAACCGGCGTGGGGCAGCCGCTGCGCAGGGAGTCGAGTCGCCATGAACGTCCTCGTAAATACTGACGAATATGGCAGCGATTATGCGCCGACTGGGTAATAACTCAACAACATTCCAAGCATGCGCGCTCGGCCCAATGCCAATCGATCAATCGGAAGCATGGTTGGCAGAGGCCGACCGTAGGGTGGGCACTCCGTGCCCACGCGTTACGGGCGTCTCCGGCATACGTGGCATGGGCCGTCCGTCACTCGAAGCGCGCAAAAGCATGCGTACGTACGGCGTGGGCACGGAGTGCCCGATGAAACCACGGGCGAGGGCATTGGCCTCGCCCACCCCTACGGAGGAATGAGTCAAGCCTTCCTTGCCGCCTTCTGCACAGCCAGCGCGCTCATGTCGAGTTCGATCCACGTCGGCACATGATCGCTCGGCTTCTCGCGCCCGCGAATCTCGTGGTCCGTCCCCGCAGCGCGCAGGGCGGGCGCCAGCGTCGGGCTGAGCAGCAGGTGGTCGATGCGCAGGCCCGCGTTGCGGCCGTAGGCGTTCCTGAAATAATCGTAGAAGGTGTAGATCACCTCGTCCGGGTGCATGGCGCGCAGCGCATCCGTCCAGCCCTGGTTCACCAGCCGGTGGAAAGCCTCGCGCGTCTCGGGCCGGAACAGGGCGTCGTCCAGCCAGCGCTCCGGTTTATACACATCTAGCTCGGTCGGCATGACGTTATAGTCGCCGGCGATCACGACCGGCGCGCCTGTGTCCAGCAGCTGCTGCGCGCGCGTGATCAGGCGCTCGAACCAGGCCAGCTTGTAGTCGAACTTCGGTCCCGGCGCCGGATTCCCGTTCGGCAGGTAGAGGCAGGCGACGACCAGGTCGCCGATGACGGCCTCCAGGTAGCGGCTCTGTTCGTCGCTGTCGTCGCCTGGCAAGCCGCGCGTGACTTCCACCGGGTCCTGGCCGCGCGCCAGGATCGCGACCCCGTTCCAGCTCTTTTGCCCCTGCCAGATCGCGCCGTAACCGGCCGCGTTGATCTCGGCCAGCGGGAAGCGTTCCTGCGGCGCCTTCAGTTCCTGCAGGCAGGCCACGTCCGGTTTTTTTTCCTCGAGCCATTCGAGCAGGGCGGGGAGGCGGCTGCCGATGCCGTTGATGTTGAAGGTGGCGATGCGCATTGTTTTTCCTTTGTCGATGAGTCGATGTTGTAACCCAGCCGGCTTGTCACGGGCGCACGGATCGCTGTCAATGTTGCCGAAAATATATGTATCTTGAGCACCACATGCACTGCTGAGCGTGCGCGCCAAATTTTGCAAAATCGATATTATTGAATCTTACTTACTTAACTCCGGAGAAACACATGTTCACTTCCTTCCTGCGCACGATCGCCCGTCCAGCCGCCGTGACCCTCCTGCTGGCTGCGTCGGCCACGGCATCCGCAGGCGGCTGGGTCGTCAAGCCCATCCAGATCGAAGGCACCCTCGTGGAAGCCGTCGGCCCGGCCGACCGCTGCCTGTCGAAATTCGGCGGCACGATCAGCGGCCATGGCGACAGCGCACTGATGGGCGGCAAGGTGGTGTTCATCGCGACCGATTGCATCACCCCAGTCGGCCCACTGTTCAACTTCAGCGGCGGCAAATTCATCGTCATGACCACCTCGGGCGACCAGATCTACGCCAACTACAGCGGCCAGTTCGTGCCGACCGGCGAAGGCACGAAATATGTGTTCTCCGGTGCGACCTTCCAGGTCACCGGCGGCACCGGCAAGTTCGCCCGCATCACCGGCGGCGGCAGCCTGTCGGGCGGTGAAGACATGGCGACCGGCACCGGCAACATCAAGCTGAACGGCACCGTCCTGTACCTGCAGAACTGATCGCCAGGACCGGTCATGAAAAGGCGCCAACGATGGCGACTTTTTTTCGGCTCGTCCATTGTGCGGCCAGTCCTACGCGCAGCCCTCCAGTGCGCCGCTTGCTCTTTGGCGCCGGCATCCTATGATGTCTGGGTGCCAATGACAAAGGAGAACAGCATGTCGACTTACGACGACAAGAAGGACGCGAAAGGGCGATCCTGGGACCAGATCACGAAGAACGGCACCGGCAGCGCCGCCAGCGTTGGCGTGGGCGGGACCGGCGACAGCGGCAAGCTGCAGCGCGAGGGAAGCCAGCAATCGGCCAGCCGCACCGACGACCTGCTCGACGACGGCTCCTCGCAGGAAAACGAGGCCGGCTATTCGCGCAGCGGCGGCCAGGTGCAGACCGGGCTGGAAGGCATCGGCAACCTGAGCGGCGGCGCGCAGGGCAACCGCCAGTCGGGCCAGCCGCAGAACCGGCGCGAGGGCGACAAGAAGGACGGGCAGGGCCGCTGAGCCCTGCCGAACGGGCACCGGCATCGCAAGAAGCCGGTGTCTTGACGCGCCCATCGATTACACTGCGGCTTCCGTTTCGTATCGAGGAAGCCGCATGTTCCGCTTTGCTACCCTGCGCCTGTTCGTCCTGTGCCTGCTGGCCCCCGGCGCGTTCGCCCAGACGGTCGCCATCACCTTCGATGACGGCCCCTCGCTGGCCGCCACGCCGCGCCTGACGCCGCCCGAGCGCAACGCGGCCCTGCTGGCGGCGCTGGCGAGGCACAAGGCAAGCGCCGCCCTGTTCGTCACCGCCGCCAACGGCGCCACCCGTCCCGAAGGCCTGGCGCTGGCGCGGGCCTGGGGCGAAGCCGGACACGCGCTCGGCAACCACACGATGACCCATCCCGACCTGCATGCGAAGGATGTGAGCCTGGGCGCGTACCAGCAGCAGATCCTCGACTGCGAGCGCATCGTCGGGCCGCTGCCGGGTTACCGGAAGTGGTTCCGCTTCACCTACCTGCGCGAGGGGAATACGCCGGAGAAGCGCGACGGCATGCGCGACTTCCTGCGCACCCAGGGCTACCGCAACGCCTACGTCTCGCTCGACACCAGCGACTGGCGTCTGAACGACAAGCTGGTCGAAGTGCTGGAAAAGGATCCGGCGGCCGACGTCGCGCCGATCAAGGCCGCCTACCTGGCCCACATCCGCCAGCGCGCGCTGGCCTACCGCGCGCTGTCGCAGCAGCTGCAGGGGCGCGACATCGCCCAGGTCCTGCTGCTGCACCCCCAGGTCCTGCTGCTGCACCATAACCTGATCAACGCGCTGTGGCTGGACGACGTGCTGGCCCAGTTCCGCAGCATGGGCTGGACCATCGTGACGCCGGAAGCGGCATTCGCCGATCCGGTCTACCGCCTGCAGCCCGAGCGCGCCGCACCCGGCCAAAGCCTGCTGCTGTCGATGGCGCGCACGCTGGGGCTCGGCAAATTCGAGGGCTGGGAACGGCTGGTGGACGATGGCGACTACGAGATCGCGGCCCTGAAGCAGCAGGGGTTGTAGGGGTGGGCGAGGCCAATGGCCTCGCTCACAGGTTCACCGGGCATGCCCACGCGTGACGCTTGCAGCGTGTTGGCGGGGTCGTTCTTAAAACGAAGCCAACGTGGCGCGACGTTCACGCGTGGGCATGCCCACCCTACGGTATCCGGCTGTTACGGCTTTGAGGACGACATGCGCAAGGTGATGAGCACGATCTCGCCCGGCTGCCACAGGCGCATGCGCGGCCCCCAGCTGCCGGCGCCGCGGCTGATGACCAGGTTCATGCCCTTGACGGTATGCTGGCCGACCAGCTGAGGGAAGCGGTGCTGCACAAGGTAGCTGAAGGGCCAGATCTGGCCGCCGTGGGTATGCCCCGACAGCATCAGGCCGACGCCGCGCGCCGCCGCCATGTCGATCACGGGCGCGGCCGGGATGTGCGAGAGCAGGATGGTGGCTTCGTTCGCGGCTAACGGCAGCACGCCCGCGAGACCCGTGGTGATGTCGCCCCCGCTCCGCATTGCCCGCCCCACGTCCTCGATGCCTGCCAGACGCAGGCCGGGCGCCAGTTCGACGCTGGCATTGCGCAGCCAGCGCACGCCGCCTTGCTCGAACTCGGCCACCGTCGTCTCGACGTCGCCGTAGAACTCATGGTTGCCGGTCACGGCCCAGACGCCGCGCGGCGCCTGCAGGCCGCGCAACACCTCGGCCAGCGCCGGTTCGCCCAGCGGATTGTCCTCGACCTGGTCGCCGACCATCAGCACGGCCGCCGGTTTCAAGGCATTGATCTGGGCGACGCGCGCGGCCATCCAGTCGGCGCGGCGCTGGGCGCCCAGGTGCAGGTCGCTCACCATCACCAGGCGCATGCCGTCCAGCGCGGCGGGCAGCTTCGGCAGCGCAAGCTCGTATTCGACGATGACCGGGGCGCGCACGCCCTGGAAGATCGCGAAGGCGCTCAGCAGCACGCCCACCAGGGCGGCGATTCCGAGCAGGCGCTGCGCGCGCGCCTTCCACCACCAGCCGAAGCCGGTGGCGATATCGGCCGCCAGCAGCGGCAGGGTCATCACGAACAGGATGCCGAGCCAGGTCAGCGCGAACTGTCCCGGCCACCAGCGCCAGCCGATCGCTTCGTCGCCCAGGCGCACGCCGACGATGTAGACGATCCAGACCAGCAGCGCGCCCAGCCACCAGACCTTGGCCAGCACGCGGGAACGGACGGCACCGAGCCGATAGATGCGGTGCGCCACGTAGAAGTGGAACAGCGTCCCGATAATATTCAGAACGATCGAGAACATCAGTCGGCCACCGCGCCCTGGGCTGCATCCAGCAGCGCCAGGCGCGCCAGTTCGCGGATGCCTTCATAGGACTTGGCGGCGGCGATGAAGCGCCCGTTATGGCAGAAGGTCGCATCCGGCACGCCCGTGACCTGCTCCAGGTCGGCGTCGCGCAGGCCGGCCCAGGCTTCGGGCAGGTCGGCCCGGGCATCGAAACTGTCGGCGCTGACCGGGACCGCGTGGATCATGTAGCGCTGCTCGGCGATGCTGTGGCTGATCACGAACAGGACTTTCGGCATCTCCTTGCGCACCACGGCGGTCCAGGGCAGGGCGCCGTTATTCAGGAACAGCAGGCGCCCGCCTTCGAGCACTTCGGCGCCGCGCACCTGCTCCAGGGCCAGCAGGGCGCCGACGCGGTACTTGACCGAGTTGATCATGATGTCGGTGAGCAGGGCCATCGCCTTGCGGAACTGGCTCAGGCGGTAGGCGTCGGCCGCTTCGCCGTAGCCGAGGCGCTGCTCGTCCATCCAGTTCGGATTGAAGCCGGAAACGACGGCCGAGAGGCCATAGCCGCCTGGCGCATTCTTGGCAGCGCCCACGTCCGACAAATCGAGGTACTGGACGACGTCGGCGTCGATCGCGTAGGCCATCTGCTGGGCCGCATCGGGACTGAGCGTCTGTCCAGTGTGTTCCAGGGCCAGGGCCGCGACGCAGCGCGCGCCGTATTCGCGCCAGACCAGGCCCGCGCTGGCGTAGGGCACGCCGCTCGGGCGCGCCGTATCGAAACCTTTCTGGTGGTGGTCGAAGCGGCCCGTGGCCGGGTCGTGGATGCCGCCGACGTCGATCGCGAAGTCGGCCGCCTCGATGGTGGCAGTGTCGCGCGTGCGCACCAGCTGGCTGTCCGGATACAGGATGAACAGGACCGCCACCGCCCATGCGTCGTCCGCGTGAAATTTACCGCTATGCGTTACCACTACCATTTAACTGCTCCGCCTTTTATCTCGTGAACCCGGATGATACCGGTTCATGGGCGGGAAGGTGCGCAGGTCAGGAAGCGGGTCAGGAAACGACCTGCAGCGGTGCCGCCAGCCGCGCGCACTCGGCGATGAATTCGGCCGTCGCCTGCGGCTGGGTCACCGGCAGCATATGGCCGCCGTCGACCAGCTGCAGGCGCGCGCCCGTCACCTTGTCGGCCAGTGCCTGGCCGTTCTTGCGCCAGTCGAGGATGGCGTCCTCGCGGCCGTACAGCACGCCGGTCGGCACCCGCAGTTCGCAATAGCGCGCCTGCACCGCCGGCATCCTGCCCGGCAGCGCCTGCATGTCGGCGGACGAGGCGAGGAACTGGCGCGGGCGCAGGCTGAGCAGGCCGCCGCCCTTGACGGCGAAATCGCGCGGCGCGGCCTCCGGTCCGAACACGGCGCCCAGCACCTTCTTGCTGGCCGCGATCGAGGCCGGCGTGGCCAGGGTCCAGGCGAACAGGCGGCGCACCCAGGGGCGCTCGATCGCCAGCGCCCTGAAGGCTTCCGGCGCCGTGTCCTGCAGGTGGGTCAAAGGCGCGACCAGGGCCAGCGCGCCGACTTTCTCGGGATGCTCTAGCGCCAGGGTCAGCGCGATGGCGCCGCCCAGCGAGTGGCCGGCCACCGTCGGGCGGCCGAGTTCGAGCTGGTCGATGAGGGCAGACAGCGCGGCCGCCTGGGTCGAGACGTCGGCCGCGGTCGTCGCATCGCGCGTGGAGTGGCCCGAACCCGGACGGTCGACCGCGATCACGCGATGCTCTTTCGCGAGGCTCTCGAACACGCCATAGTCGAAGTGGGCGCTTTGTCCGCCCAGCCCGTGCACCAGCAGGACGGCCGGGCCGCTGCCCGCTTCGCGCACATGCAGGCGCGCGCCGGGCACGTCGACGAAGCGCCCGCGCGCCGGCAGGTAGGATTCGATGCGGCGCGCGGTGCGGTGGGTGAACAGGGCCAGGGCCAGCAGCACCAGCGCCAGCAGGCCGAGCACGATAAGGAGGGTATTCATCGGGCAGTCGCTTTCTTGAGGATGCGCCAGTAAGCCACCGGCGCGAGGCGTTCCAGGAAGGAGACGAACTTGGCATCGTTGCCGACCAGGATGCGGGCGGCGCGCCGCTCGATGCCGCGCACGATGATTTCGCCCGCGGCGTCCGGCGGCATGCGCAGCAGCTTTTCCGACAGTTTGCGTCCGCGTGCGATTTCGTCTGCCGGGGCATCGACCGGGACGCGTGCATTGCGTGCGATGGCGGTGGCCACGCCGCCCGGATGCACCACGCTCACCGCCACCGTGCTGCCTTCCAGTTCATGGCGCAGCGCGTTGGAAAAGCCGCGCACCGCGAACTTGCTGGCCGAGTAGGCGGCCTGTCCCGGCGGCGAGACGATGCCGTAGATGCTGGAGACGTTGACGATGCGCGCCTCGTCGCTTTGCCGCAGCAGCGGCAAAAACGCCCGGGTCATGCGCACCACGCCGTTGAAGTTGATGTCGATGAGCCAGTCGAAATCCTCCTCGGCCACCTGTTCGAAGCTGCCGCCCAGGGCCACGCCGGCGTTGTTTACCAGCAGGTCGACGCGCTTGTGCGCATCCAGCACGACGCCAGGGAGCGCGCGTACGGCGGCGCGGTCGGCCACGTCGAGGACGTGGGTCGTGACGCGCACGCCGAGATTTGCCAGCATCCAGGCGGTTTCCTTCAGGCCCTCCTCGGCGATGTCGGCCAGGGCCAGGTGGCAGCCGCGGCGGGCCAGGGCGAGGGCGGTGGCGCGGCCGATGCCGCTGCCGGCGCCGGTGATCACGGCGACGCGGTTCGAAACGTTCATGGCAAGCTTCCTTTCTGCCCGAAGCGCATCACGCCGTCGGCGATGCGTCCGTAGCGGATGGTGAACATGTCCTGCAAATAGTTCTGGTACACCTGCCAGGGCCGGCGGCTGCCCTGTTTCGGCAGCAGGCTGGCGGCGCGCTGCACATAGCCCGAGGTGAAGCTCAGGAAGGGCTCGGGCGCCACATCATCCTGGCGCTGCACGACGGCGATCGCCTGGCCCTTGCGGTCCATGTAGTTCAGCAGGCGGCAGACCCAGGCCGCCGTCAGGTCGGCCTTCAGGGTCCAGGAGGCGTTCGTATAGCCGAAGGTCATGACGCTGTTCGGCATCCCGCTCAGCATCATGCCTTTATAGGCCATCGCCTCGCTCGCGACGAAAGGCCGGCCGTCGACGACGATCTCGGCGCCGCCCAGCACCGACAGCGACAGGCCGGTGGCCATCACCACCACGTCGGCGTCCAGCTCGCGGCCCGATTGCAGCACGATGCCGCGCTCGCTCAAGCGCGCGATGTGGTCGGTCACGACCTCGGCCTGGCCGCGCCGCAGTGCCTTGAACAGGTCGCCGTCCGGGACCACGCAGACGCGCTGGTCCCAGGGCTTGTAGTCGGGCGTGAAGTGGGCGACGTCGACGGTCGGCCCCAGCTGGTGCGCGGCCATCTCGACGATCTTCTTCTTCGCCAGCTCCGGCTTGCCGCGCGCGATGCGGTACAGCAGCATGGATTCGGCGATCACGCGCCAGCGCACCGCCCAGTAGGCCAGCTTCGGCGGCAGGCGGCGCTGCAGGCGGCGCGCGAAGCCGTATTCGGAAGGGCGCGAGACCACATAGGTCGGCGAGCGCTGCAGCATGGTGACGTGGGCTGCGGTGGCGGCCATGGCCGGCACCAGGGTCACGGCGGTGGCGCCGCTGCCGATCACGACCACGCGCTTGCCGGCGTAGTCCAGGTCTTCGGGCCAGAACTGCGGCTGGACTATCCGGCCCTGGTAGACGTCTTCGCCTTCGAAGCGCGGGCGGTAGGCGTGGTCGTAGCTGTAGTAGCCGCTGCACATGTGCAGGAAGCGGGTGCGGATGGCGACACGCTCGCCGGTTTCTCCTGTTTCCGCCTCGACCGTCCACAGCGCCTCGGCACTCGACCAGGACGCGCGCACCACCTTGTGGCCGAAGCGGATGTGGGCGTCGATGCCGCGCTCGCGCGCCGTCTCGCGCACATAGGCCCGGATCGCGGGGCCGTCGGCGATCGCCTTCGATGCCAGCCAGGGCTTGAAGCCGTAGCCCAGCGTGTACATGTCGGAATCGGAGCGGATGCCGGGATAGCGGAACAGGTCCCAGGTGCCGCCGATCGCGGCGCGCGCTTCCAGGATGGCGTAGCGCTTGCCGGGACAGCGTTCCTGCAGCATGGCGGCCGCGCCGATGCCGGACAGGCCGGCGCCGACGATCAATACGTCCAGGGGAGCTTCGGACGAAACGGGGGTATGCATTGTGTCTCTGATTGTTTTATAAGCTGTTGACACTGTACATTGTCACATTCGTGGTGGCAAGTCGAACCTATCCCAGCAGGGAGGAGGAAGTTGATGACGATGACTGGCAAGCGGGGGCAAGGCGCGAGGAGGCCGCATGGCTGCGCCATGCAACGACGAGCAACGCAGCACCCGTTTGTCAGGCGCGTCAGCAACGACTCATTCCCTGCTGGGGTAGGTTCGCAATATGTCAGAATAGCGATATGACCGTTGAATCGACTTCCCGCGCCTACCGTGGCGTCTCGACCGAACAGCGCCGCGCCGAACGGCGCGCCAGGCTGATCGCCGCCGCCATCGCCGTCTATGGCGAACGCGGCTATCGCCATGCCACCGTCAAGGCCGTGTGCGAGGCGGCCGGCCTGACCGAGCGCTACTTCTACGAATCCTTCGAGAACAGCGAGGCGCTGCTGGTCACCTCCTTCAATGCGGTCACCTATGCCGTGTTCGGCGAGATCACGGCCGCGGCCCAGGCGGCGGGACGGGGCCGCGTGGCGAAAGCGCGCGCCATGCTGGATGCCTATTTCGGTGCGCTGCAGCGCTCGCCGGCCTCGGCGCGGGTCTACCTGGTCGAGATCCGCGGCGTCAGCCGCGAGGTCGACAAGGCCTTCGATGCCGCCCTGCGCGCGATCGGCGCCGAAGTGGCGCGCCAGATCGCGCCCGCCGGCAGCGAGTCCGACGAGCTGCTCCAGGCCGGCGTGGTCGGCGGCGTGATGCACATCGCGCTGCGCTGGATCGACGCCGGCTACCAGCCGCCGCTGCCCCAGGTGACCGACGCCGCGCTGCGCCTCGGTATGGTCCTCGCGCACACGGGCGCGAGAACGGCGCGGCCTGCCCGGAGCACGGCCGCTTGAAGGCGCTGTTCCCACGCGGCCTGCACGCGCGCCTGGCGCTGGCCTTCTCTCTGCTCTCGGTGATCCTGACCCTGGCCTTGCTTGGCCTGGTCGAGCGGCGCGCCATCGGCCAGCTCGAGCAGCAGATCGGCGCCGGCCTGGCCGATCTCGCGGTCCAGGCTTCCGACAAGCTCGAACGCGGCATGTTCGAGCGCTACCGCGAAATCGGCCTGATCGCCGACCGCCCCTCGCTGGCCGATCCGGCCTACGACAATGCGCGCCTGACGCGCACCCTGCGCCGCGTGCAGGAAACCTACCACTACTACGAATGGATCGGCGTGGCCGGCCTCGACGGCAAGGTCAAGGCGACCGGCAACGGCCTGCTGGTCGGTGCCGACGTATCGAAGCGTCCCTGGTTCCGCCAGGGCCTGGAAGGCGGCTTTGTGGGCGACGTACACGAAGCCGTGCTGCTGGCCAGGCTGCTGCCGGCCCAGCCCGAGCCGCGCCGCTTCGTCGACCTCGCCTTTCCCTACGTCGACACCGCCGGCAAGGTGCAGGGCGTGCTTGGCGCGCACGTGTCCTGGAACTGGGCGCGCGAAGTGGCGCATTCCGTGGTGGGCGCCAACGCGCGCAGCGCGCCGCTCGACGCCCTGATCCTGGACGCCGCGGGCCGGGTCCTGCTCGGGCCGCCGGAACTGGCCGACCGGGTGCTCGATCTCGAGAGCGTGCGCCGCGCCCGCACGGGCGCGGACGCGCGGCGCGGCCAGCACCTGGTCGAGCGCTGGCCGGACGGGCGCGACTACGTGGTCGGCTACCAGAAGGGTGCGGGCCATGCGAACTATCCGGGCCTGGGCTGGACCGTGCTGGTGCGCCAGGAAGTGGCGCAGGCGTATGCGCCGGCGCGCGACCTGCGCAACTACGTGCTCTGGAGCGGCGCGGCCCTTGCCGCGCTGTTCTCGCTGGTTGGCATCTGGGTGGCGCGCAGCATCACGCGCCCGCTGGCGCGCCTGGCGGATGCGGCGACCGGCCTGCGCCAGGGCGGCGCGGCGCGCATCGCAACGCAGCCGGAAGATTATGCCGAAATCCGCGCGCTCGGGCGCTCGCTCAACGCGCTGGTGAGCGACCTGGAGTCGCGCCGCGGCCAGCTCGAAGGACTCAACGGCCGCCTGGAAGAACTGGTCGAAGCGCGCACCCGCGAACTGCGGCGCGCGCTGGAAACCGTGCAGGCCAGCGAGGCGCGCATCCGCGCGATCGTCGAGACGGCGCAGGATGCCTTCATCGGCGTCGACCTGAAAGGGCGCATCGTCGACTGGAACGGCCAGGCCGAACTCCTGCTCGGCTGGCGTCGCGAGGAAGCCATCGGCCGCGACCTGGCCAGCCTGGTGCACCTCGACCAGCTGCGCGAAGCGGCCAGCGGGGCCCTGGCCGATTTTGCCGGCGCCGTGCAGGCCGGCCATGAGCGGCGCGTCGAGCGGGTGGTCGCGGACCGCCATGGCGTCGAGATTCCGGTCGAGATGAGCACCGGCCTGACCGGCAGCGGCGAGGCCGCCGTGTTCAGCATTTTTCTCCGCGATATCACGGAGCGCAAGCGCATCGAGCGCATGAAGAACGAATTCGTCGGCACCGTCTCGCACGAACTGCGCACGCCGCTGACCTCGATCCGCGCCTCGCTTGCCCTGCTGGCCGACGGCGCGCTGGGCGCGCTGCCGCCGGACGTGCTGGAACTGGTCGAGATCTGCAACAGCAACTGCATCCGCCTGAACCGCCTGGTCGACGACATGCTCGACATCCAGAAGATCGAGGCCGGCATGATGCGCTTCGCACCAAGCGAGCAGCCGCTGCTGCCGCTGGCGCGCGAGGCGGTGCGCACCATGCGCGGCATGGCCGGCGCCGCCGGGGTGACACTTGAACTCGCGGCCGAGGACGAGGGCTTGCGGGCGCGTTTCGACCACGACCGCATGACGCAGGTGCTGGTGAACCTGCTGTCGAACGCGATCCGCGTCGCACCCGCCGAATCCAGGGTCGCGGTGACGCTGGCGCCGCATGCCGATGGGGCGAGCCTGTCGGTGGCCGACAGCGGGCCGGGCATCGCGCCTGCGCTGCGCGAGCGCGTGTTCCAGCCTTTCGTGCAGATCGGCGAGCGCGGCTCCGCGCCGGCCGGCGGCACGGGCCTGGGCCTGGCGATCTGCAAGCGCATTGTCGAAGAGCACGGCGGCAGCATCGCGATTGGCGACGCACCGGGCGGCGGCGCCCTGTTCACGATCACGCTGCCTGCGTGAAGCGGGCCGCCGTCAGGCGATCAGTTCGGCGGCGGCCCCTACCAGGTCCTTCGGGCTGAAGGGCTTGAGCATGTAGCGGTCGGCGCCGGCGGCCAGGCCCGCCGCGACGTCGGCATCCTGGCCATAGGCCGAGAGCAGCAGGATGCGGATGCCGCTGGTGGCGGGATCGGACTTCAGGCTGCGGCACAGTTCCAGGCCGCTCTCCACTCCAAGCGAAACGTCGAGCACGATCAGGCGCGGGCGGTCGTTCGCCACCAGCGCCAGCGCTTCGGCCACGGTGCCGGCCGTCTCGACCCGTCCCAGGCTGAGCAGGCTGAGGCGGATCAGCAGGCGCAGCTCGCGCTGGTCGTCCACTACCAGGATCGGTTCAGCCATGGTTTTCTCCAAGCGCCGGCAGCAGGATCGTCAGCGCGGTCCCCGCGCCCGGGGTGGTGTCGAGTTCGATGCGCGCGTCGTGCAGGTCCATGATTTCCTTGAAGATGGCCATGCCCAGGCCGGTGCCCTCGGTGTCGAGCGCGCCCGGGCCGCGATAGAAGGATTCGAACAGGCGCCCGCGCACCTCCGGCGCCATGCCGGGGCCGGCGTCGTGGATCTCGATGCCGAGCGCGGGACCGGGCGCCGCCCAGGTGCGCACCAGCACCGTGCTGCCGGGCGCCGAGTAACGCAGCGCGTTGTCGAGCACGATGCCGAGCGCTTGCGCGAGCCTGGCCGGGTCGGCCGCCGCCGGCGCCAGGCCGGGGGCCAGCTCCAGCCGCAGGCGGTCGTTCTGTCCGAGCGGGGCGACGATGCCCAGCGCCTGCACCAGCGCGCTGTCGAGCGGCGTGGCGGCGATGTGCAGCGCGGCGCGGCCGCCGGCTTCGAGGCGCGCCAGGTCGAAGGTCCCGTTCAGCACCTTGAGCATGCGCCCGGCCTGCGCATGCACGATCTCGAGCAGCTCCTTGCGGCCGGCCGCATCGAACTCGCGCTTGAGCAGCAGTTCCGAAAAACCAATGATGCTGGCGAGCGGCGTGCGCAGTTCGTGCGAAGCCTGGGTCAGGTAGCGCTGGCGCCGTTCGCTGCCTGCGCGCTGCTGCGCGGCGCCGGCAAAGGCTTGCCCGGCCAGTGCGGCCAGGTCGGCCAGCCGGGCGCGCTCGTCGTCGCCGAAAGCACGTGGCGCGGGATCGAACAGGCACAGGATCGCCGGCTGCATGCCGCTCGGGCCGGGCAGGCGCGTCCCCGCCAGGAAACCGCCGGCAGCCGTGTCTTCGGCCAGCGCGACGCCATCGCGCAGGGATGCGCAGAATCCGGCCAGGCGGCCCTGGTCGGGCCGGACGCCAAGCCACGCGGCCAGGCCGATCCCGGCTTCTTCATGGAGCGCGATGCCGGCGCCGGCGACGCCGCACAGGCGCTGCGCCATGCGCGCGACGCGCTCGAGGTCGGCGAGCGGCAGGGGCGGGGAGGCTTGCATGGGGCTCAGCGCGCGGCGGCGGAGGCGCCGATCGCTTCCTCGACGGCGGCGCGCAGCTCGGTGAAGGGCACCGGTTTCGGGAACACCGGGATGTCGGCCGGCAGGCCCATCGAATCGATGGTCGGACGATCGAGGCCGCTGACGACGACGATCGCCATGCTGGCGCAGGCAGGGTCGGCGCGCAGGGTGCGGATCATGCGGAAGCCGTCCATGCCCGGCATGCTCAGGTCGCTCACCAGGATGTCGGGCCGCTGCTCGCCGATGCGCAGCAGGGCCTCGAAGCCGTCGTGCGCCTTGACCACCTCGAGCGGCAGGTTCCAGCCGGCGATCTCGAGCTCGTACAGGCGCAAGAGGGTGCGGTCGTCGTCGACCAGCAGCAGCTTCTTCTGCTCCGGCGCCGCCGCGGCAGGCATGCCCGTGATCTCGCGCCGTTCGTCGACCAGCTTGCGCACCGACGCCATCGTGATGCGGCGGTGCCCGCCGGCCGTCTTCCAGGCCTGCAGGGCGCCGTTCTCGACCCACAGCTGGACCGTGCGGTGCGACACGCCGAGCAGGCGGGCGGCATCCTTGGTCGAACAGAAGTCGGCGGCGTTGTAAGCGAGGTCGGAATGTGCGTCGGGTTTTTGCATGTTTTACGGATTGTTCGGCGCCGGGGCCTGTGCACCGGCATTAAAAGAGACATTTTCGTCGAGGACGGCGCACAGCGCCGCCAAATCGACCGGTTTCACGAAATGGTGGTCGAAGCCGGCGCCGCGCGCCAGTACTTTGTCGTGCGCCTGGCCGTAGCCGGTGAGGGCGATGTAGCGCGCCGCGCGTTCTCCCTGCAGCGCGCGCAGGCGCCGCACCAGCTCGTAGCCGTCGATGTCGGGCAGGCCGATGTCGAGGATGAAGACTTCGGGCCAGTCGGCAACGGCCGCCGCCAGGCCCGCGGCCGAGCTGTTGCGCGTCGCGACCGCGTGGCCCAAGGCGCCCAGAACCTCGGCCAGCGATTGCGCGGCGTCGGCATTGTCGTCCACGACGAGCACGCGGCGGCGCGCCGGGCCGGCCTGCGTTTGCGGCACGGCGCCGGCGTCCGAGTGGGCGGCGCGCGCGGGTGCGGGCGTGTCGAGCAAATCGAAGACCACGCCGAAGCTGCTGCCGCGTCCCAGGCCTGCGCTATGCGCCTCGACCCGCCCGCCATGCAGCTGGACCAGGCTTTTCACCAGTGCCAGGCCCAGCCCCAGGCCGCCCTGCGAACGGTCCGGCGTACGCTCTGCCTGCGAGAACAGGTCGAACACGTGCGGCAGCATGCCGGGAGCGATGCCGATGCCGTCGTCGCGCACGGTGATGGCGACGCCGGCGCCCCGTCGCGCGACGTTCAGCGCGATGGATCCGCCTTGGGGCGTGTACTTGGCGGCGTTGTTGAGCAGGTTCGACAGCACCTGCACCAGGCGGGTACGGTCGCCGAGGATGCGCACGCCGGGCGCCTCCTGTTTGAGGACGAAGCGGTGGCCGCGCGCCTCGATCAGCGGGCGCGCCTGTTCGATGGCGCCGGCAACGACCGTGTCGATGTCGACCGGCTCGCGTTCCAGCGTGACCAGGCCGCGCGTGACGCGCGAGACGTCGAGCAGGTCGTCCACCAGGGCCGTCATGTGGCGCACCTGGCGGATGATCACGTCGCTCGACTGGCGCACGCGCGCTTCGTTCGAGCCGGCCATGGTCAGCAGCTGGGCGGCGTTGCTGATCGGCGCCAGCGGATTGCGCAGTTCGTGCGCCAGCATCGCCAGGAATTCGTCCTTGCGGCGCGAGGCGGCGCGCAGTTCCTCGGTGCCGGCCTTCTGCTCGTGGATGTCGGTGAGCGTGCCGATCCAGTGGCTGGCGCGGCCGTGTTCGTCGAAGCTCGGCAGGGCGCGGTTCAGCACCCAGCGGTAGCCGCCGCCGTGGTGGGCCAGGCGATGCTCGGCCTCGAACGGCGTGTTGTCGTCGAAGCTGCGGTGCCAGGCCGCAAGCACCGGTGCCTGGTCATCGGGGTGGACGACCGCACGCCAGACCTTGTAGCTCGGATTCGGATCGGCGATGCCCGTGTACTCGTGCCAGCGCTCGTTGACGTAGTGTTCGGTGCCCTCGACGTTGGTCGACCACACCATTTGCGGAATGACGTTGGCGATGCTGCGGAATTTCTGCTCGCTTTCCTTGAGCGCGCGCTCGGCCTGCACTTGCGCCGTGATGTCCATGGTCGCAGCCACGGCGCCGACCAGGGTGCCGGCGGCATCGAGCATGCGCTGGGCGCGCACCAGCAGGGTCTTGCGCACCCCCGGTACGCCGACCGGCTCGATCTCGAGCACGGCCTCGTGGTGTTCTTCGCCTGCCAGCACGCGCGCCGTTGGCCAGTCCGCGGGAGAAAGCGGGGCGCCGCCGTCCTCGGCCCAGCCGCGCCAGGCGCCATAGCCGGCCACGCCGTCGGCGGGCATGTAGTCGCCCCAGATGGCGCGGTTGGCGGCGTTCGTCATCAGGAAGCGGCCTTCGGTATCGGCATAGGCGATGCCGACGGGTGCCGCTTCGAGCAGGGCGTCGAGGCGGCGCCGGCTGTCCTCGGCGCGCGCCGATGCCGCTTCGGCGCGCGCTTCCGCCGTCTTGCGCGCGCTGATGTCGACCGCGATGCCGGCGAAGCGGCGGCGGCCGCTGGCCGGATCGGCGAACACCTTGCCGCGCGCGTTGACCCAGACGTCGTGGCCGGCGCGCTGCGGAATACGGTAGTCGATGTCGTAGCGGCTGTCCTCGCGGATAGCCGTGGCGATCGCGGCCACCACGCGCGGGCGGTCCTCGGGGTGGATCATGTCGGTAAAGCGTTCCAGCTCGGTGCCTTCGCGCGCCAGCGCCGCGTCGACCTGGAACAGGCGCGCGAAGCGTTCGTCGACATGGGTGGCGCCGCCGTCCAGGTCGTAAGACCAGGTGCCGATGTTGCCGGAGGCCTCGAGCGAGAGCGCCAGGCGCTCTTCCGCTTCCTTGTGGCGCGCCAGCGCCTGCACCTTGTCGGTGACTTCGACGCAGGTGCAGATCAGACCCCGCACCGCGCCCTGGTCGTCGCGCAGCGGGCTGTACGAAAAGGTAAACCAGGTCTGCTCGGGATAACCGTGGCGCTCGAGCCTGACCTCGTAGTTCTCGAAGAAGAAGGATTCGCCGGCCAGCACGCGGCGCACGTAAGGGCCGAGGCTGTCCCAGACCTCGTGCCAGACAGCCGGGTAGGGCGCGCCCAGGCAGCCGGTCTTCTGGCCGAGCATCGGTTCGTAGGGGTCGTTGAAGAACAGGGTCAGCTCCTCGCCCCAGGCCAGGAAGGTCGGGAAGGAGGAACTCAGGACGATGCCCAGGCTGGTGCGCAGCGCGGCATCCCAGTCTTCGACCGGACCGAGCGGATGCTGCGACCAGTCGCGGCTGCGGATACGGCGGCCGATGGCGCCGCCGTTGTCCAGGAAACCGGTCCGGCTCTGTTGCTTGTTCACATTCGTCCCAGGCTGCAAAACCTTATATTCTACACACGTTGACGAGACGGCAACGACAGATGCCGCGGACACATCGCGGGCGGCGCCTTGCCCGGCAGTCTGCCGCGGCGCCCGCTCGTAGGGCGCATTATCGTTTTTGCCGATTTCGATCATGCGCCGATACTACGGCATTTCGAGGGTTTCCTACAGAAAACATTCGATGTATGTGACGAAGGGCGTTGTGCGGCTGACACATTTAGCTCAGTCCCAACCTTGTTCGGACTCCTTTTCGACGCGCTTCAGGTCGCGCGCGAACATCTCGTTGAGCTCGTCGCGGGCGCGCTTGGCCATCGATGCGTACTGCTCGCGGTCCTTGTAGTAGGGGTAGACGGCATCCACGCTGGCCTTGTTGTGCTCGCGAAATTTCAGGGTCGCCTCGCGCGCCCGGTAGGCGCCGTAGCCGAGGTGGCACAGGGCGCGCCGTCCGAGCTGCAGGGCCGATTCGAAGGTTTCGCGCTCGATGATGCTCACGCCCCGGTCCATCAGCTGGTAGTAATGGGTGACGTTGCGGGCCCGCGCCAGGATCGGCAGGTCCGGAAAATCCGCGCGCAGGGCGTCGGCCAGGGCCAGGCTGTCCTCGATGTCGTCGATCGCCAGTACCAGCGCGCGCGCCTTGGCCGCGCCGGCAGCCTGCAGCAGGTCGATGCGGGTGGCGTCGCCATAGAAGACCTTGAAACCGAAGCGGCGCAGCAGCTCGATCTGGTCGGGATCGTGGTCGAGCACGGTCAGCGGCACGCGGTTGGCGTGCAGCAGGCGCCCGACGATCTGCCCGAAGCGGCCGAAGCCGGCGATGATCACGTGGCCCTCGTTGTCGTCGATGGCATCGGCCTCGCGCAGGTTCTGGCCGTGGTAGCGCGGTTCCAGGACCTTGTCGTGAAACAGCAGCAGCAAGGGTGTGGTCACCATCGACAGCGCCACCACCGCGACCAGGATCGAACCGGTTTCCGGCGTGAACACGCGCGCCGCGCCCGCCGCGCCAAACACGACGAAGGCGAATTCGCCGCCTTGCGACAGCAGGAAGGCGAACAGCCAGCGCTGGCCGCGCGCGATGCCGAAGCGGTGCGACAGCGCAAATAGCACTGCCAGTTTCAGCAGCAGGAAGCCGAGCACCAGGCCGAGGATCAGCCAGGGACGAGACACGAAGACGCCGAAGTCGACCGACATCCCGACGGCGATGAAGAAGAGGCCGAGCAGCAGTCCCTTGAAGGGTTCGAGGTCGGTTTCCAGCGCGTGCCGGTATTCGGAATCGGCCAGCAGCACGCCGGCCATGAAGGCGCCCAGCGCCATCGACATGCCGACCCATTGCATCAGGAGCGAGATCGCGATCACCAGCAGCAGGGCAAAGGCGGTGAAGATCTCGCGCATCCCGGACTTGGCGATGATGCGCAGCGCCGGGCGCACCAGGAAGCGGCCGGCGACGACCACGCCGAGGACCACGCCGCCCAGTCGCGCGGCGCCGAGCCAGCCTTCGCCGCCGCCGGCCTCGTTCGCGGCCACGCCGAGCAGAGGAATCAGGGCGATCATCGGGATCGCGGCGATGTCCTGGAACAGCAGGATGGCGAAGCCGGCCTGTCCGGCGGGCGTGCCCATCAAATTGCGCTCGCCCAGGGTGGCCAGCGCGATCGCGGTCGAGGACAGCGACAGGCCGAGGGCGCCGACCAGCGCGACCTGCCAGGCCACGCCCAGCAGCAGCGCGGCGCCGGACAGCACGGCCGCCACCCCCAGTACCTGGGCCGCGCCCCAGCCGAAGATCGGCCGCCGCATCGACCACAGGCGCGCCGGTTCGAGTTCGAGGCCGATCAGGAACAGCAGCAGCACCACGCCGAACTCGGAGAAGTGCAGGATGGTCTCGACCTGCGTGATCAGCCCGAGGCCCCAGGGGCCGATCGCCATCCCGGCCAGCAGGTAGCCGAGCACCGCGCCCAGTCCCAGGCGCCGGGCCAGGGGCACGGCGAGGACGGCGGCGCCGAGGTAGACCACGGCGTTACTGAGTAGGCTATGCTCCATCGGTCGTCTCTTTCGGGGTGGTCAGCAAAAAGGCTTCCAGGCGCGCGCGGAAGGTGGCGACGTGGGCTTCGACGGCGGCGTCGCCGGCGCCATTGGCGCCGTGCAGGATGTGCGGCGGCCACCAGTGCATCCCGCACAGCAGCGCCGTCTGCTCGAAGGGCGGCAGGAAGGCTTCGAAAGGGCGGCCGTGGCGTTCGCCGGGGCCATAGGCGTCTTCGGGACTGCCGGTGGTGACGGCCAGCCAGTAGCCTTTGCCGCGCAGCGCGGTCGCGCCCGGCCCGTAGGCCCATCCCGGCTGCAGCACGCTGTCGACCCACTCCTTCAGCAGCGAAGGCATGCTGTACCAGCGGATCGGATGCAGGAACACGACCAGCTCGGCCTGCGCCAGCAGGCTCTGTTCGCGCGCGACGTCGATGAAGAAGTCGGGATAGGTCTCGTAGAGGTCGTGCACCAGCACGCCGTCGAGCGCGCGCGCGGCATCGGCCAGGCGGCGGTTGATGCGCGAGCGGTGCGGCGCGGGATGGGCGTACAGGACCAGGATGCGGGGCGTCGGCATGGGCGTGCTAGGTGATTGTCTTGCACGATTGTACATGCCGAAAGGGCAAGCTCGCCCCGCGCCGGAAGATTACACGCCCGGCGCTGCCCCCGGCAGCGGCGCATCAGGCGGCAGCAGGCCCTCGTCGACCAGCGCCCGCCAGAAAGCCGGCGGGATCTCGATCGCCATCAGGGTGGCGTTGCGGCGCAGGTGTTCCGGGCTGCTGGCGCCGGGGATGGTGCTTGATACCACCGGGTGCGCGGCGCCGAACTGCAGGGCCGCGGCCGCAAGATCGACGCCGTGGCGCGCGGCGACCTGGCGCAGGCGCTCGCGCTGGGCGTGCTTGTCCTGGCTGGCGGGCTGGTAGTCGTAATGCTCGCCGCCGGCCAGGAAGCCCGAGTTGAAGGGGCCGCCCAGCACCACGCTGGCGCCGCGCCCGGCGCACAGGGGGAAGAATTCGGCCAGCGGCGTGGTTTCCATCAGCGTGTAGCGTCCGGCCAGCAGGAAGATGTCGGGATCGGACTGGCGCAGGCAGCGCAGGCAGGGCTCGACCGTGTTCACGCCCATGCCCCAGCCCTTGATCGTGCCTTCCTCGCGCAGCCGCACCAGGCCTTCGAAGGCGCCTCCCGGGCCTGCGGCGATGGCGAAATGATGTTCGAAATCGGCCCGGCTGAACTGGTCGGGCGAGAGGTCGTGCACGTAGACGATGTCGATGTGGCCGAGCGCGAGGCGCTGCAGGCTGTCCTCGACCGCGCGCCGGACGCCGTCGGCCGTGTAGTCGATCACGCGGCGGAAGGGCAGGCTCGATACGAAGGGTGCCGCGATCTCGCCGGCGGGGTCGGGGTGCAGCAGGCGGCCGACCTTGGTCGAGAGCGTGTAGGCCTCGCGCGGGCGCCGCCGCAGCGCCTGCCCGAAGCGGTGCTCGGACAGTCCGGCACCGTAGTGGGGCGCGGTATCGAAATAGCGGATGCCGGCATCCCAGGCCGCGTCGACCGTGGTGCGGGCCGCCTCGTCGCTGGTGGTGTGGTACATGTCGCCCAGGCCGGTGCCGCCCAGGCCCAGGTGCGTGATCGGTCGGTAGCGCTGGTTCACGGTGCGTCCTTCTCGTCGGTTGGCGGAGAGCACATCATGCCCGCAGCCTCCGGTGCGCCGCGCACGCTTGACGTAAAAAAACCCGGGCAGCGCATGCTGTCCGGGTTGTCTCGTCGAAGCCGGCCGAAGCCGGCTCCAAAACGATTAGAAGTGGAAGGCGACGCCGGCGGCGACCTTGGTCAATTCGCTGACCGGCTTGGTCACTTCCAGGCGACCGGTGACGGTCGGCGAGAAGGCGTAGCCCAGGCCCACGCCATAGACGACGCCGTCGTCCAGCGAATCCGAAGCCGACACACCCTGGAACTTGGCCTTGACCTTGATGTCGTTGTAGCCGAGGCGGCCGTACAGGTTGAAGCCGCTCGACAGCGGCAGGGTGCCGATCACCGACAGCTGGGTCTGGTCGACGTTGACGTCGATGTCGTCGCCGTCGAAATCGATCGTGCCTTTGGCCAGGCGGGTGTAGCCGGCTTCGACAGCGACGGTCTCGCTGAACTTGTAGCCGACGAAGCCGCCGAAGCCGCCTTCACGGCCGGCGTCGTCCAGCTTGCTCGAGGTGGCTTCCAGGCCGGCGTAGAACTTGGTGGTTTGGGCGAGGGCCGACGACGAAGCGATGACCAGGGCTGCTGCGACTGCGATTTGCTTGAACATGTCTTGGAACCTTTAATACAGTTATTTTTAGTGTGATATTAACGTACAGCAATATTGCCGTGCGGAATTAATTATGACAGGCTTTGCGCAAATTTACAATTCGATGACGAAAAAACTTGTAAGAATATGTTAGGAAATACATATAAAGCGCGTGGATTCAAGCGCTTGAAAAGTCACGGATTCTAACGACATGTTTATATTGCGGTGCGCAATTGTTAAATGAGATCGCCTGGGGTGAAGGGATAAGCGCCCGGACTGCCTGGCAATCCGGGCTTCTTGAATGCTGCGTAATCAGAATTTGAATACGACGCCAGCCGCGAGCTTGGTCACGTCGCTATTCGGCTTCTGCACTTCCACGCGGCCGGCCACCACCGGCGTGAAGGCATACGCCAGGCCGATGCCGTAGACCAGTTTGCTCTGGTGCTCCTTGCCGAAAAAGCCGGGGGCGTCGACGTCCACCGTCAGGCGGTTGTAGCCGAGACGGCCATAGACGTCGAAGCCATTGCTCAGGGGGAGGGTGCCGAGTACGGACAGGTCGTACTGGTCGACCGTCACGTCGGCGCTCAGGGTGCCGGCCGTGTAGCGATTGTCGGCCAGGCGGTGAAAGCCCGCTTCCAGGGAAATGTTTTCGTTGTATTTGTAGCCGACGAAGGCGCCGAAACCCGTGTCGCGGTCGAAATCATCGAAATCCGTCGACGAAATATCGACGCCGGCATAGAAGGAAGGCGGTTCGGCGGCAAACGCGGCCGACGATGCGGCGATTGCGAATGCTGCAGCTGCAATTTTCTTGAACATATTGGGTTTCTCTTTTGGATGATGAATTGAAAGAGGCCGAAAACGTGGCTTTGGCCGGGCGCTGTGCGTCGTACACCGCAACGGGCGTAAGAATGCCAGCCGGCGATTGTTGTCCGCATCGGCCTATATCGATATTGATCGCGCCCAGAATGGCGCGGGCAACGATGCGCATTTCCAACGCTTTAATCCCGGACGGGTGCATTGGGAGACGTTCCGAAATAAAAAAGGCCTGCTCGCGCAGGCCTTTACTTATCAAACAGCGCTTCAGATATGCAGCGCGTGCCCCAGCGCCCGCAGTGCCGCTTCCTGCACGGCTTCGCCCAGCGTCGGGTGCGCGTGAATCGTCCCGCCCACGTCTTCCAGGGTGGCGCCCAGTTCGATCGAATGGCTGAAGGCCGTCGACAGTTCCGACACCCCGCGTCCGACCGCCTGCCAGCCGAGGATCAGGTGGTTGTCGCGCCGTGCCACCACGCGCACGAAGCCGTCGGTCGATTCGATCGTCATCGCGCGGCCATTCGCCGCGAAGGGGAAGTTCGAGACGATGGCGTCGATGCCGGCGGCTTGCGCCTCGTCGGGCACCATGCCGACCACGACGACCTCCGGATCGGTGAAGCAGACCGCCGGCATCGCATTCGGCGCGAAGTGGCGGCGTTTTCCCGAGATGATCTCGGCCACCATCTCGCCCTGGGCCATCGCGCGGTGCGCCAGCATCGGCTCGCCGGCGAGGTCGCCAATCGCCCAGACGTTGCGCATCGAAGTGCGGCACTGGTCGTCGATTTTCACCGCGCGGCCGTTCATGTCGAGCTGCAGGCTTTCCAAACCCCAGCCGCCGGCGCGCGGACGGCGGCCGACGGCCACCAGCACGCGGTCGGCGGACAGCACAATCTCTTCGCCGTTCGGCTGCTCGATGCGCACGCCGTCGCCGGCGGCGTTCAGGCCGAGCACCTTGGAGCCCAGGCGCAGGTCGATGCCGAGGCGCTTCAGTGCCGCGCCGACCGGCTTGGTCAGCTCCGCGTCGTAGGCAGGCAGGATGCGGTCGGCCGCTTCGACGACCGTCACTTCGGCGCCGAGCTTGCGGTAGGCCGTGCCCAGTTCCAGGCCGATGTAGCCGGCGCCGACGACCACCAGCTGTTTCGGGATCGAGGTCGGCGACAGCGCCTCGGTCGAGGACACCACCATGCCGCCGAAAGGCATGAAGGGCAGCTCGACCGCTTCCGAGCCGGCGGCCAGCAGCAGGTGTTCGCAGCGGATGCGCTGCAAGTCGCCGTCCGCCGTTTTGACTTCGACCGTCTTGCCGTCGAGGATGCGGGCAAAGCCCTTGATCACCTGGACGTCGTTCTTCTTGAGCAGGCTCCCGACGCCGCCGGTCAGCCGCTTGACGATGCCGTCCTTCCAGCCGACGGTGCGGGTGACGTCGATGGATGGCGCGGCGGCCGAGATGCCCAGCGGCGAATCGCCTGCGTAATGTCCGGCCTTTTCGAATTCCTCGGCCGCGTGGATCAGGGCCTTGGAGGGAATGCAGCCGATGTTCAGGCAGGTGCCGCCCAGCTGCTCGCCCTCGACCAGGATGGTCGGGATGCCCAGCTGGCCGGCCTTGATGCCGGCGACATAGCCGCCCGGACCGCCGCCGATGATGAGCAGCGTTGTGACAAGTTGGTTCATCTCCTTACTCCACGAACAGGGTTGCCGGGCACTCGAGGTAGCCGCGGATGGTCTGGATGAATTCGGCCGCCACCATGCCGTCGATCACGCGGTGATCAAACGAGGAGGAGAGATTCATCGTCTTGCGCGCGACCATGGCGCCATTCAGGATCACCGGCTTGTCGATGATGCGGTTCACGCCCACGATCGCCACTTCCGGACGGTTGATCACCGGCGTGGTGACGATGCCGCCCAGCGCACCGAGGCTGGTGACGGTGATGGTCGAACCGGTGAGTTCCTCGCGCAGGGCCTTGCCGCTGCGCGCCGCTTCGGCCAGGCGCGCCACTTCGGCGGCTGCCGACCACGGGTCGCGCGCTTCGGCGTTGCGTACCACCGGCACCATCAGGCCGGCGTCGGTCTGGGCCGCGATGCCGAGGTGGACCGGGTTGTAGGTGGTGACGATGTTGGCGTCGTCATCGAAGCGCGCGTTCACCGACGGGTACTTGCGGATCGCCAGCACGACGGCGCGCATGATCAGCGGCAGCAGGGTCAGTTTCGGACGCTGGCCGGCATAGCGCGCATTCAGCTGGACGCGCAGCGCTTCCAGTTCGGTGACGTCGATTTCCTCGACATAGGTGAAGTGCGGGATGCGGCGCTTGGCTTCCGCCATCTTCTCGGCGATCTTGCGGCGCATGCCGATCACCGGCATGGCCTGTTCGCCTTCCAGCACGGCGTAGCGGCGGTCGCCTTCGGCCGCTTTTTGCTGGCCGCGCGAGACAAAGGCGTCGAGATCGGCGTGGCTGATGCGGCCGGCGGGGCCCGTGCCGGTCACGTACTGCAGCTCGATGCCCATGTCCCAGGCGCGCTGGCGCACGGCGGGGGCGGCGAGCGGCTTTTCTCCTGCAGCGCGGCCGTGATGGGCGGGCGCCGCGGCATAGGCTTGCGCTCCCTGCGACGGTTGCGCTGGCGCCGCCTTGGCCGGCGCCGCCGTCGCCTCGCTGGTCACCGCGGTGACCACGGTTTCCGGCTGGGCCACGGTGATCGGAATGAACTCGTCGACGGTCTCGCCGCCGTTTGCGCGCGCCGCGGTATTGCCGGCGCTTTCGGCCGCGGCGACGGCTTCGTTGCGCATCGCCTGCGAAGGCGTCTTGGCGTCGCCCTTGAAGTTGCCGGCGCCCTCGACCTCGAGGCGGATCAGTTCTGCGCCGACGGCCATCGCTTCGCCGAGCTTGCCGCCCAGCGAAGTCACGGTGCCGTTCACCGGCGAGGGGATCTCGACGGTCGCCTTGTCGGTCATGACGTCGGCCAGCACCTGGTCTTCCTTGACCGTGTCGCCGGGCTGGACGTGCCAGGCCACGACTTCGACTTCGGCGATGCCTTCGCCCAGGTCCGGCATTTTAATGACGTGAATACCCATTTACTTCGCCTCCATCGCACGTTTGAACGCGGCGCCGACACGGTCGGGCCCCGGGAAATACGCCCATTCCTGCGCGTGCGGATAGGGAGTGTCCCATCCGGTGACGCGCTCGATCGGCGCTTCCAGGTGATAGAAGCAGTGTTCCTGCACAAGCGAAGCCAGTTCCGCGCCGAAGCCGCTGGTGCGCGTCGCTTCATGCACGACCACGCAGCGGCCGGTCTTCTTGACCGATTCGACAATGGTGTCGAGGTCGAGCGGCCACAGGGTGCGCAAGTCGATGATCTCGGCGTCGATGCCGGTTTCGAGGGCCGCCGCTTCCGAGACCCAGACCATGGTGCCGTAAGTGAGCACGGTCAGGTCGGCGCCCGGACGGAAGATCGCCGCCTTGTCCAGCGGGACCGTGTAGTAGCCTTCCGGGACTTCGCCCATCGGGTGCTTGGCCCAGGAGACTACCGGACGGTCGTGGTGGCCGTCGAAGGGGCCGTTGTAGAGGCGCTTCGGCTCCAGGAAGATGACCGGATCGTCGTTCTCGATCGAGGCGATCAGCAGGCCCTTGGCGTCGTATGGGTTCGACGGCATCACGGTGCGCAGGCCGCAGACGTGGGTGAACATCGCTTCCGGGCTCTGTGAGTGCGTCTGGCCGCCGTAGATGCCGCCGCCGCAAGGCATGCGGATCGTCAGCGGGGCCGTGAAATCGCCGGCCGAGCGGTAGCGCAGGCGCGCCGCTTCGGAGACGATCTGGTCGGACGCCGGATAAAAATAATCGGCGAACTGGATCTCGATGACCGGACGCAGGCCGTAGGCGCCCATGCCGACCGCCGTGCCGACGATGCCGCCTTCGGAGATCGGGGCGTCGAACACGCGCTGCTTGCCATACTTGGCCTGCAGGCCGTCGGTGGCGCGGAACACGCCGCCGAAGTAGCCGACGTCCTGGCCGTAGATCACGACGTTGTCGTCTTTGCCGAGCATGACGTCCATGGCCGAACGCAGGGCCTGGATCATCGTCATTTGCGTCGTGACAGGTTTTGAATCGTTGTCGTCGCGGGCCATCATCACACTCCCAATTGTTGACGTTGGCGGCGCAGGTGCTCGGGCATCTCTTTATAGACATCCTCGAACATCGACGCCGCGCTCGGGACGCGGCCATCGGCCAGCGTGCCGTATTGTTCGGCTTCCTTCTGCGCGGCCAGGACTTCGGCCTCCAGCTCGGACTGGACCTTCTCGTGCTCCTCGTCGGACCAGGCACCCAGTTTGGTGAGGTGCTGGCGCAATCTAGCGATCGGGTCGCCCAGCGGGAAGCGGGTCCAGTCGTCGGCGGGACGGTAGCGCGACGGATCGTCGGAGGTGGAGTGCGGGCCGGCGCGGTAGGTGACCCACTCGATGAGCGTTGGGCCCAGGTTGTTGCGGGCGCGCTCGGCGGCCCAGCAGGAAGCCGCGTACACGGCCAGGAAGTCGTTGCCGTCCACGCGCAGGCTGGCGATGCCGGCGCCGACGCCGCGCGCAGCAAAAGTCACGCTCTCGCCGCCGGCGATCGCCTGGAAGGTCGAGATCGCCCACTGATTGTTGACGACGTTGATGATGCAGGGCGCCCGGTACACGTGGGCGAACGTGAGGGCGGTGTGGAAGTCGGATTCGGCGGTGGCGCCGTCGCCGATCCAGGCCGATGCGATTTTTGTGTCGCCCTTGATCGCCGAGGCCATGGCCCAGCCGACCGCCTGCGGCACCTGGGTCGCCAGGTTGCCCGAGATGGTGAAGAAGCCCTTGTTCTTGACCGAGTACATGACCGGCAGCTGGCGACCCTTCATCGGATCGCGCTCGTTGGAGAGCAGCTGGCAGATCATGTCGACCATCGGGTATTCGCGCGCCATCAGGAGGCTTTGCTGGCGGTAGGTCGGGAAGCACATGTCGCCATCCTTCAGCGCCAGCGCGTGCGCCGTGCCGATGGCTTCCTCGCCGAGCGAGGTCATGTAGAAGGACATCTTCTTCTGGCGCTGGCCGATGACCATGCGCGCGTCGAAGATGCGGGTCTTCATCATCGTGCGCAGGCCGAAGCGCAGCTGCTCGACGTCGATTTGCGGCGCCCACGGACCGACGGCGTTACCGTCTTCGTCGAGCACGCGGATGAGGGAGGTGACGATGTCGGCGGTATCGCCGAACTGGACGTCGACCGGCGGCTTGCGGACTTCGCCCGCCGCGCTTAACTGTAAGTACGAAAAATCGGTCTTGCAACCCGGGCGGCCGGTTGGCTCCGGGACATGCAGCGACAGAGGGTTACCCTGGCTCATAATGCGCGTTTCCTTTGTGAGGTGATGTGCGGCAAGCTGAGATGATAAGGCGTGCGGTGGCGCGCACGGGCATTGCAGAGAAGTATTTTCGTGGTGCTTTGCAGCATAGATAGTGGGTGTCGGCACGGGTGCGGTGGTTCAATCGTCGCGTATCGCCGCGTGGGCGGGGAACCCGCCCACCTTACGTCCCTTCGCTACATACACGTAGGGTGGGCGGGTCTCCCGCCCACGCGGTGATTGTTGCCGCGTGATTTGCCACAGTGGCTCCGGCGAAAACGTACCACGCTGAGCGCGTGGCGAGCCCGATCCAAGCCAAAAGTGCGCGTCTCAAACGACCTACCGCGACACCCATCCGCCACCCAGCGCCCGATACAAGGCAATCAAATTTTCGATCTGTGTGCGCCGCAGCGTAACCAGATTCAATTCCACCTGGAATAAATTGCGCTGCGCATCGAGTTGTTCGAGATACGAGGCATACCCGGCCTGGTAACGGTCCGTCGCATACCCCAGCGAGCGCCCGAGGATATCGCGCCGCCGCGACGCGTGGTCCACCTGCTCGGCCAGGCGCGGCACCCCGGCCAGCGCATTCTCGACTTCCGAAAATGCCGTCAGCACCGTGCGCCGGTAGGCAAACGCCGCCTGGTCGCGCTGCGAGGCGGCCGCCTCGTATTGCGCGCTCAAGCGTCCGCCGGTGAACAGCGGCGCCAGCACGCTGCCGCCCAGGCTCCAGACCGTGACCGGATCGTAGTCGAGCGCGTTCACGAACAGGCTCCCCAACTGGGCGCTGAGCGAGACCTGGGGCAGGAAGGCCTGGCGCCGCAGGGCAAGCGCCGCGTCGCTGGCGGCCAGCAGCAGCTCGCGCTGGGCGACGTCGGGCCGGCGCGCCAGCAGTTGCGAGGGCAGCACGGCCGGCACGGGCGGCAAGCGCAGGGCGGTGAAGCCGGCGCCGCGCGCAACCTCGCCCGGCAGTTCGCCGGCCAGCAGGCGCACAGCGTTTTCCTGGCGCCGCACGGCCAGTTCCAGCTCCGGAATCGCGCCCAGCACCGACTGGTATTCGGATTCGGCTTGCGTGAGCTGCAGCTGCGAGATGTAGCCGACGCGGGCCTGGTCCTGGGCCAGGCGCAGGGCTTCGCTGCGCGAGGCGACCGTTTCGCGCGTGATGGTAAGCTGGGCGTCGAGGGCCAGCAGCGCGACGTAGTTCTGCACCGTGCTGGCCGCGACCGTCAGCGCGGCGGCGTCGCGCTCGGCCTGGCTGGCCTGGTACTGCAGGCTCGCGGCGCGGATCTGGTTGCGGATGCGGCCGAACAGGTCGGGCTCCCAGCTGGCCTGCAGTCCGGGCTGGATCGAGCGGCTGGTGCCGATGCCGGTGGCCGTCAGGGTATGGCCAGCCTGGACGCCGAGCGCCGCGTTCAGCGCCGGCAGGCGGGCGCTTTCCGCCAGTTCGGCCTGGGCTCGCGCTTCGTCCACGCGCGCGACCGCGATCAGCACGTCGCTGTTGCGGGCGAGGGCCGCTTGCACCAGGTTCGCGAGGACCGGGTCGCCGAAGGCGCGCCACCAGTGCGGATCGATTGACGCGGTGCCCGGAACGCTCTCGCGCCAGGCGTCCGGTACGGATACGCGTGCCGCTTCCGGCATCTTGCGATAAGCCGGCAGGCAGCCGCTCAGGGCGCCGGCCGCACCAAGGGCCAGCGCAATCGAAAACCTGCGCCGCTTCACCTTGTCGCCTCGCGCGGCGCGGCACCCGTATCGACTTCGGCCGTCACCGACATGCCCGGACGCAGGCGCCTGGCGAGTTCCTGATTCGGGTCGATGGCGATGCGAACCGGCAGGCGCTGCACCACCTTCGTGAAGTTACCCGATGCGTTATCCGGCCGCAGCACCGAGAATTCGGAACCGGTAGCCGGTGCGATCTGCTCAACGTGTCCCGTCAGCACCTCGCCCTCGAAGGCGTCGACTTTGAAGCTGGCCTGCTGGCCGACGCGCATGCGCCAGGTCTGGCCTTCCTTGAAGTTCGCCACCACCCACAGGGTGTCCGGGACGAGGAAGAGCAGCTGCGAACCGGCCGTGACGTACTGGCCGCGGCGCACGCTCGCTTCGCTGACCTGGCCGTCGCGTGGGGCGCGGATCACGGTGTTGGCGAGGTCGATCTTTGCCAGTTCGACCTGGGCCTGGGCGATGCTGACCTGGGCTTCGAGGCCGCCGCGCGAGACGGTCGTCCCTTTCACGCGCTGCTGCGAGATCTCGATCTCGGCCTGGGCTTTCAATACATTCGCCGCGGCCAGGCGCGCCGAGGTGCGCACGCGGTCACGTTCGCTGAGCGAGACCGAACCGCGTTCGGCCAGTTCGTCCACGCGCGCCTGTTCGGCGCGGGCGCGGGCCGCTTCCGCTTGCGCCGCCACCAGGTTGGCGCGCGCGGAACCGACGGTGGCCGTGTTCTGGGCCTGCGTTTGCTCGGCGTTGTTCAGGGCCGCCGTCGCATTCGCCACCTGGGCTTCGGCGGCGCGCACGCGTTCGCGGTAGATGCGGTCGTCGATGCGCAGCAGTTCCTGGCCGGCCTTCACATACTGGTAGTCCTTGACCAGCACCTCGCTCACATAGCCGTTGACCTGGGGCGCCAGCACCGTGATCGCGCCGCGCACGTAGGCATTGTCGGTGCTGACCCGGTTCGTGTTGAAGGGACCCAGGTGCCAGGCCCACATGATGAGGGCGATGCCGACCGCGGCGACCACCACCATGATGCCGATCGAGGCCGGCGTCGCGCGGATTTTCTTGGGCGGCGGCTCGGGCTGGGCGGGAGCTGCAGGAGCGGCGGGCGGCGCGGCGCGGGCGCTGTCGTCGGAATCGGTCGGCGCCGGCGGATTGGCTTCGAGGGCCTCGGTTTCTTCGCGGGTCAGGGGTGGATTGTTCTGGCGCTCGTTGTTCATGTGCTTTCAAGCCTTGGTGGCGGCGGGCGCCGCCGGGGTTTCGGATGCCGCGGCGCGCTTGTTCCGGATCGATGCGCGGGTCGCCACGAACAGGGACCAGAACAGGAACAGCAGGGCCAGCACGCCGCTGACGGCGAAGACGTCGTTGTAGGCCCGCACGTTCGCTTCGCGCCGCGCGATCTGGCCCAGCAGGGCCGTCCCCTGGGCCGCGCGCAATGCCGGATCGGCGATGGTGCCGCGGTAGATGCCGCCCTGGATCTGCAGGCGCTGGGCGACCAGCGGATCGGCGGGATTGAGTTGCGCGGTCAGGTCGCTCGAATACACCTGCTCGCGGTGCAGCTGGTAAGTGGACAGCAGGGCCGAGCCGCTCAAGCCGCCCAGGGTCTGGGTCATGGACAGCACCACGGTGAAGGTGATCACGTAATTCGGGCCGAATTTGAGGGCTTGCGTGATCCCGAGCAGCACCAGCGGACCGAGGAACATGCCGCTGCCGAGGGCAACCAGGAACTGGCTGAAGTAAAAGTCCTGCGGCCGGTCCAGGCTGGTGCGCCCGTAGTCGAGCGCTGCCGCGCTGCCGAACAAAATGATGGCGACGATAATCTGCGGGATCAGGGTCTTCGGGCTGAAGGTCAGCGCGCTGGCGGCGATGCCCACGACGGTGCCGAGCAGGATCACGCCGAACAGCGGCTGCATCTGGTCCGGCCCCATGCCCAGCACGCGCAGCAGGCCGACCGCGCCGACGGTCTGCTCGGTGGTGAGAAAGCGGATCAGGAAAGCGCCGACGATGAAGCGCAGCATGGTCGGCGTAACCAGCCAGCGCGTCTGGATCAGCGGATTCGCGCGGTGGTGCTCGATGTAGAGCGCGGCGCTGAGCAGGACCACCGCGCCGATCGCCAGATACGCCAGCCAGGGCTCGTCGAACCACCACTGCGAATAGCCCTGGGCCAGCACCGCCACCAGCATCGCCGCGCCCGGCGCCATCAGTGCAAAAGTGAGGAAGTCGAGCTTTTCGAAGACCTTGATGTGGATGCCCGGCGGGAGCTTCAGCACGACTACGGCCGCCAGCGAACACAGGGCCAGGCCGGCTTCGAACAGGTACAGGTTGTGCCACTGGCCGTAGACCAGCAGGGTCGGCGACAGCAGCCAGGCCAGCGGCGTGGCCAGCTGCGGGATGCCGACCCCGATCACGACCATCTTGCCGGTATAGGCGCGCGGCGCCGCCTGCAGCATGTAGAGCATCGACAGCGTGGTGGCGGAGGCGGCCGCGAAGCCGCTGACGGCGCGCACCGCCACCGCCATGGTAAAACCGCCGACCAGCAGGTGCAGCACGGTGACGGCGGCGTACAAGCTCAGGCCGATTTCGGCGAACAGACGCAGGCCGTACTGCTGGCGGAATTTGAACACCAGCAGGTTCACCGTGATGTTGACCATGATGTAGGCGGCCGGCAGCCAGGTCGCTTCCGAGGGCGTCAGGCCGAGCTGGCCCTGGATGGTGGGCAGGTTGGCCGACACCAGCGCGTTGCCCAGGCCGCCCGTGATGCCGACCAGGATCGCCACTGCCGCATAGGCCAGGCGCACGGCCGGCGTGTGGTAGGGCATCGAGGCGGAGCCGGGCAGGCTCGGTTTTTCGTGTTCCTCCCAGTTCGGCGTGGGCCTGAGCAGCTGCGCCATCTAGCGCCCCTTGGGGCCCTGGACCGCCGGCTGCAGGCCGCCGTCGACCAGCTCCAGGGCGCGCCGCACCAGCGTGCGGCGCTGGGCCGGCGTGCCGCCGCGCAGGGCCGCGCCGAGCATGCCGCAGACCAGCACCAGGTCGGGCGCGCGCAGGTCGGGACGGCAGGACTTGCTCTTCAGGGCAGCCGCCAGCGGCGCCTTGAACAGGCGCGCCAGGCGCTCGCGCGCCGCTTTGGCCGCCGGATGGCCGGGCTCCAGCGCACGCCAGTAGTCGGCGATCGCCGGCCCGCCGACCAGGTTCAGGCCGACCTGCTCGACCAGGCCGGCCAGGTCGTGCGCGGCCGCCGCCGCTTCGAGCGCGCCCATGGCCCGTTCGAACAGGGCCTCGACCAGGGCCGCGCGGTCGGGGAAATTCCGGTACAGGGTCGCGCGCCCGACGCCGGCGCGCGTGACGACCAGATCGAGCGGCGCGGTGATGCCGTACTCGGAAAAGACCGCGTCGGCGGCATCGAGGATCTGGTCGCGCCGCAGCGCGGCATCGGAGCGCAGTAGGGTCATGGTATCTGGACACCGTTGTCCGGTTGAGAGACCGGGTTGTTGCGGGGTTGTCGATTCGTCACCAGAATACTGCGATGCGCGTGCGGCGAGCGCACGGGTGGGAATGTAAAGATGGTGGGCACAGGGCGCCCACCCTACGTAGGGTGGGCGCTCCGTGCCCAGGCTGTTTATCGCCGCGTTACGACGTCTTCAACGCCCCGAGCCGCCGCTGCCGAACCGCATACCCGACGCACAGCACGACCAGCCACACCGGAATCAAATAAACGGAAAGGCGCATCCCCGGCGTCATGTACATGATCGCCGTAATCCCCGCCAAAAACACCAGGCAAAGATAATTCGCCACCGGATAGAACGGACTCGGGAATTGAGTGCGCGCCGCCGCCTTCGCGCGCCGGAAACGCAGGTGCACCAGCGAGATCGTCGCCCAGTTGATGATCAGCCCCGACACCGCCAGCCCCATCATCATGCCGAAGGCTTCGGCCGGCAGGAAGTAGTTCACCGCGATGCAGGCGAAGGTCGCCAGCGCCGAGACGCCCAGCGCCGCCAGCGGCACGCCGCTGCGCGAGAGCCTGAGCAGGAAGCGCGGCGCATTGCCCTGGGCCGCCAGGCCGTAGAGCATGCGCGTGTTCGCATACACGCCGCTGTTGTAGACCGACAGCGCAGCCGTCAGCACGACGATGTTCAGGGCCGTGGCCACTGCATTGCTGTTCAGCGCCGCGAAGATCAGTACGAAGGGGCTGCCGCCGCTGACCACCTTCTGCCACGGGAACAGGGACAGCAGGATGAACAGGGCGCCGATGTAGAAGATCAGCACGCGATACAGCGCCTGGTTGGTCGCGCGCGGGATCGAGCGCGCCGGGTCGTCCGCTTCGGCCGCGGTGATGCCGATCAGTTCCAGGCCGCCGAAGGAGAACATGATGACGGCCATCGCCATCACCAGGCCGCCGACGCCGTTGGGGAAGAAGCCGCCGTGGCGCCACAGGTTGGCCACGCCCGCCTCGGGACCGGCCGTATTCGAGAGCAGCAGCCAGCCGCCGAACAGGATCATGCCGATCACGGCCACGACCTTGATCACGGCGAACCAGAATTCGAGCTCGCCGAAGGCGCGCACGTTGAGCAGGCTGAAGGAGTTAATGATGAAGAAGAACACCAGCGCCGACATCCAGGTGGGCACCTCGGGGAACCAGTACTGGACATAAATGCCCACCGCGGAGAGCTCGGCCATGGTGACGAGCACGTACATCACCCAGTAGTTCCAGCCCGAGATGAAGCCGGCCATGTGGCCGCCGTACTTGTCGGCGAAATAGCTGACGGAACCGGCGACCGGCTCCTCGACCACCAGTTCGGCCAGCTGGCGCATGATGAGAAAGGCGACCACGCCGGCGATGCCGTAGCCGAGCAGCACCGAGGGGCCGGCCATCTGGATGGTCTGGGCGATGCCGAGGAAAAGGCCGGTGCCGATGGCGCCGCCGAGGGCGATCAGCTGGATGTGGCGGCTCTTGAGGCCGCGCCTGAGTTCTTGTTTTGGTTCCGCCATTCCCGCTCGCCCAGTGTGCAAAAGTCAATGATTCTAATGCATCTGGGCATGAATGGGGCGGCCTGAACCGCCCGGGCGCGGCTCAGGCTGCGTGCGCGAGGCCCAGGCGCCGGTTGGCCGGCACGGCGACGTCGATCAGCTTCGGCTGCGGCAGGTCCAGCGCCCCCATCAGGGCGATGAAGTCGTCGCGTGCGCGCCCGGCCAGGCGCGCGTTGTGGCGTTTTTCCCAGCCGATGGTGGAGACGCTCTGGCCGCGGTAATCGTGTCCCGGCCAGACCCGGGTCGCGTCCGGCAGCGCGAACAGTTTATCGTGCACGCTGTCGTAGAGCGCGCCGGCGCTGCCGCCCTGGAAATCGGTGCGGCCGCAGCCGTCGATCAGGAGGGTATCGCCCGTGAACAGGTTGCCGCGCCAGAGGAAGCTGACGCTGCCCGCCGTGTGGCCGGGCGTGTGCAGCACGGTGATCGCCTCATCGCCGAAGCGCACGACTTCGCCATCCTCGAGCTGGCGGTCGGCCGGCGCGATGCCGCAGCCGCTGGGCGCGCAGGCCAGGGCGCCGGTCAGTTCGCGCAGGCGTCCGCTCGAGGTGACGTGGTCGGCGTGGGCGTGGGTTTCGAGTGCGTAGGCCAGACGCAGGCCGAGCCGGCGCAGGTGCGCCAGGTCGCGTTCGCAGTGGCGGTCGACCGGGTCGATGATGGCGGCTTCGCCATTTGCGGCAGCCAAAATATAGGTGTAGGTCGACGACTCGGCGTCGAAAAGCTGGATCGGATTGATGTGCATGGTGTCTCCTCGCGCGCCATTGTACGGCAGCGCCGGGGACCTCAGGCGGGTTTGGAGCGCCCCGGCCGCCAGCGCTCGGCCAGTTCGAACACGCCCATGCCGGCCACCATCGCGAGGACGAACAGCAGCGGACCGCTCAAGCCGGTCGCGAGCGAGGCCAGTGCCGGTCCGGGACAGAAGCCGGCCAGTCCCCAGCCGACGCCGAACACGACGCTGCCCAGTACCAGCCGGCGGTCGAGCGTGCCGGCGACCGGCAGGCGGATCGGACCGCCGTGCAGGGCCGCGGGGCGGATGCGGGCCAGGCGAAAACCGATCGCGGCCACCATGGTGGCGCCGCCCATCGTGAACAGCAGCGAGGGGTCCCAGCTGCCGGCCAGGTCGAGGAAAGCCAGCACCTTGGCCGGATCGGTCAGGCCGGAGAGAATCAGGCCCAGTCCGAAGACCAGGCCGATGGCGAAAGCGGAGACTAAATACATGGCGAACCTCAGGCGAAGACGTGGCGCAGCAGCCAGACCGTGACGAAGCCGACCGCGACAAAGGTGCAGGTGGCCGCGGCCGAGCGCGGCGACAGGCGCGCCATGCCGCACACGCCGTGGCCGCTGGTGCAGCCGGAACCGTAGCGGGTGCCGATCCCGACCAGCAGGCCGGCCGCGAGCAGCATCGCAGGGCTGGCTTCGATATTCGGCAGCGGCAGCGGCGCGACGATGCGCCAGAGCAGGGGCGCGAGCACCAGGCCGAGCAGGAAAAACAGGCGCCAGGCGTTGTCGCCGGCGCTCGGCCGCAGCAGGCCGCCGAGGATGCCGCTGATGCCCGCGATGCGGCCGTGCACCAGGATCAGCAGCGCCGCGGCGAGGCCGATCAGCATGCCGCCGGCCAGCGAGGTCCAGGGTGTGAAGTGCTGCCAGTCGATCTGCATGTCGTTCCTCCTCCGATGTCTGGACAGCGCGGCGCACACAAGGTGCGCTGCCCGGCCCGCGCCGCATCAGGGCCGGCCGCGCACGACTGCCAGCTGTTCCTCCAGCCCCGCGCGCGAGATCTCTCCCATGTGGCGTGCCGCCAGCATACCGCGGCTGTCGTAGAACAGGGTAGTCGGATAGCCGCTCGCGCCAACCGCCCGCGCCGTGCTGTGCAGGCCGTCGAGCACGACGTTCGGCAGCTGCAGGCCCCCATCTTCCAGGTAGCGCCGCACCGCCTCGGCCTGCTCGCCCGTATTCACGAACACGAAAGTCACTTCTGGATGGGCTGCTTGGGCCTCCGCCATGGCCGGCATCTCGCGCCGGCAGGGCGGACACCAGGTCGCCCACAAATTGAGGACGACCGGTTTCCCTTTCAGCTCGGGAAGGCGCAGCGTGCCGCCTTCCAGGCGCTGCAGGACGAGGTCAGGGAGGGGCGCCCGGGCCGGCTGGCTCGCGCGGATCGCGAGATTGGCGCCGGCGAAAACAAGGATGCCCGCCAGCGCCGCGCCCAGCAGCGGCCGGCGCAGCGCCGGCTCGCGCAGCACGCGCTCGAAGCCGACCGCGCAGGCCACCAGCAGCCCGGCATAGGCGACGAAGCCCCCGTCGCGGATGTCGAGCATCGTCAGCGGGGCCGCCAGGTAAACGTCGAGGTGCCTGAGGATGAAGACGGCGCGCGCCGCGATGAAGCCCCACACGGTCATGCGCCACAGGGCCGGACCGGCATCGACGCCGCGGCGGCGTTGCCACAGCCAGGCGGCAAAATTCGCCACGCCCAGCGCGGCGAGCGGGCTCAGGACCCGCAGGGGCAGGACCAGGGGTCCGAGGTTGATGGCATCCACGATGGGCTCCGTAGGCAACGTTGTCCGGGGACCCAGCTTAACTCAGCAGTATTAATCGAACATTAAGATGCGTTCTCGTCTTGATCGCGCCCATTGTCCGCCGTCGCATGCGCCGGCGGCACATGCGTCACCAGCAGCTGGTCGATCCGGTTGCCGTCCATGTCCATCACCTCGAAGCAGTACTCGCCCCAGTGCGCGGTCTCGGCGATCTTCGGGATGCTGCCGAGCTGGTACATCATGAAGCCGGCCAGCGTGTGGTAGGCGCCCGCGCTTTCGTCGGGGAAGCGCAGGTCGGTCGCCAGGATGTCGCGGAAGCGCTCGAGGGCGACGCCGCCGTCGAGCAGCCAGCTGCCGTCCTCGCGCTGCACGGCGTCGTTCTCGCCTTCCTCGCCGATCACCGAGACGTCGCCCACCAGCGCGCTCATCACGTCGGTCAGCGTGACCATGCCGTGGATGTCGCCGTATTCGTCGACGATCAGCGCGATTTCCGCCTTGTTCTTCTTGAACAGCTCGAGCAGGGCCATGGCACTGATGGTTTCCGGCACATATAAAATCTCCTGCACGGCCGCTTCGATGTCGATGGCATCGATCGAGCGCGCGCGTACGGCCTGGGCCAGCAGGTCGCGGCAGTGGACGAAACCGATGATGCGCGAGCGGTCGCCGCGGCAGACCGGCATGCGGCTGTAGCGGCTGCCGGCGATGCGCGCCAGGTTGTCCTCGCGCGGGATGTCGAGGTCGACCAGGGTCAGGTCGACGCGCGGCGTCATCAGGGATTTCAAATGCTTGTCGTCCAGGCGCAGCGCGCGCGAGACGATGTCGTATTCGGTTTTTTCGAACACGCCGGCGTCGGTGCTCTCGCGGATCATGCCGGTGATGTCTTCCTCGGTCGGCGCCTCTTCCTTGTGATGGCCCATGCCGAACAGCCGCACGATGGCCTCGGTTGCCAGCGCCAGCAGCTTCACAAAAGGCGACATCACGACCGACAGCAGGCGCAGCGGCGGCGCGATCAGCGTGGCCATCGCTTCCGGGTACTGCATCGCGATCCGCTTGGGCACCAGTTCGCCGAGGATGATCGAGGCGACCGTGATGCAGACCACCACCAGCCCGAGCGAGGCCTGGTAGGCGTAGGGCGCCAGGAAGGGCATCTCCTTGAATTGCGGCGTCAGGTGCGCCACCAGCGAGGCTTCGCCGAAGGCGCCGTTGAAGATGCTGATCAGGGTGATGCCGACCTGGACGGTCGACAGGAAGTGGCTCGGTTCGTCGGCCAGCTCGAGCGCGGTACGCGCCCCGCGGCTGCCCTCGGCGGCCGATTTCTCCAGCCGCATGCGCTTGGCCGAGACCAGCGCCAGTTCCGACATCGCGAATACGCCATTGAGCAGGATGAGGAAAAGAATGATCAGGATGTCGGTGATCATAAGTACGCGATGCGTCTCCGGAACGGTATCGATAACGAATTGACATCATCGCATGTTCGGAACGCGCGAGCCGCACCGCAGGCGGGGCCTCCGGCGCGCCCTTCATGCGCCGATTTCGACGCTTCGTCGCGAGGCGCTGGGGCAGGGCGGGCCGGGGTGCTAAGGTCGCGCTGACCAATTCCAACAACGGAGACGACATGCAGACCCGACGCATCCCCCTTGCCGCGCTCGCGGCTTTCCTGCTGTGCGGCGCCGCGCAGGCGCAGTCGATGCCTGCCGCCGACCATCACCAGCACCTGTTCAGCGACGAGATCATCGCCCTGATCGGCAAGGACTCCGGCCTCAAGCCGCTGCCGGCGAAGGAAGTCGTGGCCCTGCTCGACGCCGCCGGCATCCGCAAGGCCGTGCTGCTGTCGACCGCCTACATGTACGGCAGCCCGCGGCGCCAGGTGGCGGACGAATATGCGCAGGTACGGCGCGAGAACGACTGGACGGGGGCGCAGGCGGCGCAGTTTCCCGGCCGGCTGCTGGCCTTTTGCGGGATCGCACCCTTCGCCGACTACGCGCTCCAGGAAATCAAACGCTGCGCCGGGCAGCCGGGCCTGAAGCGCGGCATCAAGCTGCATCTGGGGAATTCGGACGTGCAGCTGGACCAGGAGACGCACCTGAAGCGCCTGGCCGAGGTATTCGCGGCCGCCAATCGCGAGGGCATGGCGATTGTCGTCCACATGCGCGCCAGCATCCGCAACAAGCGGCCCTATGGCGCGCCCGAAGCCCAGGCCTTCCTCGACAAGGTGCTGCCGGCGGCGCCCGATGTCCCGGTGCAGATTGCGCACCTGGCGGGCACCGGTCCGGGCTTCGACGACCCGCCCTCGCGCGCGGTGCTGGCGACCCTGGCCGCGGCGGTCGAACGCGGCCACCCCGCCACGCGCAAGCTGTATTTCGACGTCGCCTCGATCGCCCAGAACGACACGACGCCGGAAGACGCCGCCTTGCTCGTCAAGCACCTGCGCCAGATCGGCATGGGGCGCATCCTCTACGGGACTGACTCGGCGCAGGGCGACAACCTACGGCCGAAAGAAGCCTGGGCGGCATTTCGGCGGCTGCCGCTGACGGAGGAGGAGTTCAGGCAGGTTGCAGCCAACACGGCGCCATATTTCCGTTAGCGTTTTGATTACAACCAATAGTTGCTTGTCATGAGCTGATATGCGAAACACCATCCTTTGTAGAAAGAACCACGACAGCGAGCACATTTCCTGCAAAATTTGATTGCCGTGTGGAAAAAACGCACCTACACTCCGTTCAGTAACTGAAAAGGGCAAACACCGCGAAAGCGGTGGACGCAAAGTCAACGGTCTAACGAGCCTACCTGGCTCCATGACGGCAGGACTGCCAGGCAAGGACAACACGCTGCGACGCTCTGTTCGCACGTTCGTGCACGCCAGCAATCCTGTGAAACCAACTTTTACAGGATTCGCTTGCCATGCATACCGCCACGAACGCTTTCACCCTCCGCAAAACCGCCGCAGCGCTCGCCCTGGCGGGCCTGTCGGCAAGCTTCGGTCACGCCGCCCTTGCCGCGCCACCGGCTGCGCAGGGCGATTTTGCACGCGGCCGCATCCTGATCGAAGCGCGCGCCGGCCTGTCCGACGCGGAACTCGACACCCTGGTCAAGGCCCACGGCGGCAAGCGCCGCAAGCTCGGCCAGAGCCGCATGCAGGTCGTCGACCTGCCGCCGGGCCTGTCGGAGGAAGACGTGGTCGCCAAGCTGTCGCGCCGCCCCGAACTGAAGTTCGCCGAACTCGACCGCAAGGTGCAGCCGGCGATGGCCGTCAACGACCCTTACATCGGCAGCGCCTGGCACATCGGCAAGATCGGCGCACCAAGCGCCTGGGACAGCACCCAGGGCAGCGGCATCACGATCGCCGTGCTCGACACCGGCGTGAACGCCGCCCACCCGGACCTGAAGGACCGCCTGGTGCCGGGTTTTAACGTGCAGGACAACAATACCGACACCAGCGACCTGTGCGGCCACGGCACCGCCGTGGCCGGCACGGCCGCCGCCAGCACCAATAACGCCATGGGCGTGGCCGGCATTGCCGGCGCCGCCAGGATCATGCCGGTGCGGATCGTCTACAAGGACAGCACGGGCGGCTGCCCGGCCTATTTCAGCACCATCGCCAGCGGCATCACCTATGCCGCCGACCATGGCGCGCGCGTCGCCAACGTCAGCTTCGTCGGCATCGCCGGCAGCTCGGCCGTGAAAAGCGCGGCGCGCTACATGAAGAGCAAGGGCGGGCTCGTCTTCATCTCGGCCGGCAACAACAACATCGACGAGAACGTGGTGCCGGACACCGCCTTCATCATCGTGTCCTCGACCGACAGCTACGACGCCAAATCCAGCTTCTCGAGCTGGGGCAGCTTCGTCTCGCTGGCCGCGCCGGGCACCGGCATTTGGACCACCAACAATGCGCTGGGCTATTCGGCCTGGAACGGCACCTCGTTTGCCAGCCCGGTGAGCGCCGGCGTGGCCGGCCTGATGATGGCGGCGCGTCCCGACCTGTCGGGCGAGCAGGTCGAGTCGCTGCTGTTCAAGACCGCCGTCGACCTGGGCGCGGCCGGGCGCGATCCGGTTTTCGGCTACGGCCGCGTGAACGCCGCCGCGGCCGTCAGCGCCGCCAGGGCCTTCGTGAACCCGGTCGACGCCACGGCGCCGCTGGCAGCGATCGCCGCGCCGCTGGGCAGCAGCTCGGTGTCGGGCGCGGTGGCGGTGACGGTGAACGCCTCGGACAACGTCGGCGTGACGCGCGTCGACCTGAAAGTCAACGGCACCGTGGTCGCCACCAACAGCGCCGCGCCGTACAGCTTCAGCTGGAATTCGGCGGGCGTCGCCAACGGCATGGCCAACCTGGTCGCCGTTGCCTACGACGCTGCAGGCAATGCCGGCAGCTCGGCCACGGTGGCGGTCAACGTCGCCAACGCCACGGCCACGACCGTGGTCGCCGCCGATACGGCGGCCCCCGTCGTCGCCATCAACAACCCGGTCGCCGGCACCGTGAACGGCAACGTCGCGGTCAGCGTCAGCGCCAGCGACAACGCGGGCGCCGCCGGCATCCGCACCACGCTGGCGATCGACGGCCTCACGGTGGCCAGCGGCCAGGGCGGTTCGCTGTCCTATAACTGGAACACGAAGAAGACCAAGGCCGGGACCCACACGGTCACCGTCACCGCACGCGATGCGGCAGGCAATGCCAGCACGAAGTCGGTCAGCGTGACGGTCCGCTGAGCGGCTGCGACGCTGTCGCCGGAAACGAAAATGGCGCCCTGCGGGGCGCCATTTTCATTGCTGCATGCGCGCGGATCAGCCGCGGCGACGGCGCAGGGCCATGCCCGCCAGGCCGGCGCCCAGCAGGGCCAGCGATGCCGGTTCCGGCACTTCGCCCGGATTGCCGCCTGGGTTGCCGGAGCCTCCGCCTGGAACCCAGGTCACATGACTCAGGCGTCCGATGTTGCATGGGCCATCGTTGCCAACACGGCAATCGCCGCCGCTCAGGAAATTCACCAGGTCGTTGGTCCAGGTCAGCTGGGTCAGGCTGGCGTCGTTGCGGAATACATAAGTGTCCAGCTTGGTATTCCAGACATTCTCGTTAGCGCCGTTGGTTGGCAGGCCAAACTTAAGCAGGAACCAGCCCGGCGAGCTTGGTGCACTGATGGTCCAGACGCCATCGATCAGCGCTGCGACAGGCGAGTCGTCCTTCAGGAGATCGTCTGCGGTGTAGGAACCGCCGGACGCCTGGTTGATGAAATCGACTTCGGTTTTGGCACCGGAATTGGCGCTATCGAAACTGCCGAAAAGTGGATCGGCCATGACGTTGCAGGTGGCAAAACCCGTTGCCGCAACCGCAGCCATCAGAATGCTCTTCAAATTCAACGCTTTCATGGAACCCCCGTTTTGTTGTGAGCTCCACTATATGCAAGCCCCGTGCCAGCAAGCATAAACCGTTGATTTGTAACATATTAGAATATTCTTTCGACAACTCTTGTTGACCAGTGTAAAGAATACCGACAGGAACAAGTTTGTAACTGGAACTAATTGTTCAGCCTATGACGGTCACCACCAGCGTGCGCCGGAGGGGGCTGGTCCGGTGTTCAAGGAGATAGATGCCTTGCCATGTTCCCAGCAGCATACGCCCGCCTCCGATCGGCACAGTCATGCCGCTGTCCGTCAACACCGTGCGCACGTGGGCGGACATGTCGTCCGGTCCCTCGTCGTCGTGGCGGTAGGCCGGGTCGCCGTCCGGTGCCAGCCGGCTCAATACCGTTTCCAGGTCGCGCCGCACGTCGGGATCGGCATTCTCCGTGATCGTCAGCGAGCAGCTGGTGTGCTGGACGAAGACTTGCACCAGGCCGCATTCGACCTTCGATGCGGCCACGACCTCGGCGACCTCGCGCGTGATGTCGCGGCTGCCGCGGCCGCTCGTCTCGAAGTGAAGGATCTGCTGGTGCGCCATGGCTCAGGGCGTCAGGCGGAAGTTCTTGCGGATGCCGGCCCAGCACTCGTGGTAGCCGCCCTGCAGTTGGGGCGAGGCGAGAGCGTGCGCGGTTGGGCACAGCACGGTGCGGGTTTCGAACATGAAGGCCATGGTATCAAGCACCTTGCCGGGTTTGCTCGTATCGGCCGCGCTCGCCTTTTCGAAGGTCGCCGCGTCCGGGCCGTGGCCGCTCATGCAGTTGTGCAGGCTGGCGCCGCCGGGGACGAATCCCTCGGCCTTGGCGTCGTAGGCGCCCTGCACCAGGCCCATGAATTCGCTCGCGACATTGCGGTGAAACCAGGGTGGGCGGAAGGTGTTCTCGGCGGCCAGCCAGCGCGGCGGGAAGATCACGAAGTCGAGGGTGTCGACGCCCGGGGTGTCGGAAGGCGACTGCAGCACCAGGAAGATCGACGGGTCCGGGTGGTCGTAGCTGATCGAGCCGATGGTATTGAAGTGGCGCAGGTCGTATTTATAGGGTGCGTAGTTGCCGTGCCAGGCGACCACGTCCAGCGGCGAGTGGCCGATCTTTGCGCTCCACAAGTTGCCGCAGAACTTGGCGACCAGTTCGAAGTCGCCTTCGCGGTCTTCGTAGCGTGCAATTGGCGTGAGGAAGTCGCGCGGGTTGGCCAGGCCGTTCGAGCCGATCGGGCCCAGGTCGGGCAGGCGCAGCAGGGCGCCGAAGTTCTCGCAGATGTAGCCGCGCGCTTCTCCGTCCGGCAGGCGGACCTGGAAACGGATGCCGCGCGGGATGACGGCGATTTCCTGCGGCTCCACGTCCAGCGTGCCCAGTTCGGTGGCGATCTCGAGGCGGCCATGCTGCGGCACGACCAGCAGCTCGCCGTCGGCGCTGTAGAAGAATCGGTCCGTCATCGAGCGGTTCGCGGCGTACAGGTGGATCGCGCAGCCGTTCATGCTCTCGGCCGAGCCGTTGCCGGCCATCGTTACCCAGCCGTCGATGAAGTCGGTGGGCGCTTCCGGCATCGGCAGCGGGCTCCAGCGCATCTGGTTCGGTGGCGGAGGAACGTGGCCGAAGTTCGCGACAATGCGCCCGCTGTCGATCTGCTCGAAGGGGCCGTGCATGGCCGCCGGGCGGATGCGGTACAGCCAAGAGCGGCGGTTGTGGCTGCGCAACGCCGTGAAGGCGGTGCCGGAAATCTGCTCGGCATACAGGCCATAGGCGACGCGCTGCGGCGAGTTTTGGTGCTTCGGTAATGCGCCGGGCAGGGCTTCGGTGGCGAATTCGTTGCCGAAGCCGGACTGGTAGCCCGTCTCGGTGCGGATGTGCTGGGTCATGCCAGTCTCCTCGTGGAAGGTCGTTTTTTGCACTCTAAGTCAGGCGTTGGTATTTTACGACGTGAATAGATGAATGTAGACTATTTACCAAATCAATATCGGAGCACCCGTGATCGAACCCCATGACGTCGATTTGAACTTGTTGGCCGTGTTCCAGGAGGTCTACCGCGAACGCCAGATTTCCAGCGCCGCGCGGCGCCTGAACCTGAGCCAGTCGGCCGTCAGCAATGCGCTGTCGCGCCTGCGCCGCCTGTTCGGCGACGAGCTCTTCGTGCGCACCGGGCAGGGCATGCAGCCCACGCCCTTCGCCGAGAGCCTGGCCGAGCCGGTCGGCAGCGCCCTGGCCCAGGTCGCATTGGCGCTGAACCGGCGCAGCGGCTTCGATCCGGCCAGCAGCGCGCGCCGCTTCACCATCGCCATGACCGACGTCGGCGAGGTGCACTTCATGCCGGCCCTGATCGAGCGCTGTCGCGCTCTGGCGCCGCAGGTGCAGCTCAGTTCGCGCCGGGCGGGCAGCATCGCCCTCAAGGAAGAGATGGAAAGCGGCCGCGTCGACCTTGCCATTGGCCCCTTCGAGGACATTTCAGAAGCCCTGTACCAGCGCCTGCTGTTTCGCCAGCCCTATGTGAGCATGGTACGGCGCGGCCACCCGCTGACCGAAGGCAAGGTCGACCTGGCGCGTTTCGCGGCCGCCGAGCACCTGTTCGTGGACTCCAGCGAAAGCCCCTACGACCGCATCAACCAGCTGCTGGAAAAGGCCGGCATCGGCGCTTCGACGCGCTTCCGGGTGCCGCATTTCACGGCCGTGCCCTACATCATTCAGAGCAGCGAACTGGTGGTGACGGTGCCGCAAAAGCTGGCCGAGCGCGCCGGTCCGCCCTTCGGCCTGGCCTGGATTACGCCGCCCCTGAACCTGCCGCAACTGCAGACCAATATGTTCTGGCACCGGCGCTACAACCAGGACCCGGGCAACCAGTGGCTGCGCGGCATGGTGGCCGAGACCTTTGCGCGGTAGGGCTTGAGTCCGGTCCGGTGGCGGGATTTGATCCAGCGCAAACCGCGATGCGCAGGGCCGGCGATGCTGATGGTTTGCCTGACAGGAGACCACCATGCAGCTCAACCGCCTCACCGGCGCAGCCGCGCTCGCCGTCTGTTTGCTCGGCTGGATCGCCCCGCCGGCCTTGGCCGACGAAACCTGCAACTCGCCTTACCTGTCCAACCTGATCAAGGGCCAGGAAGACTTCGTCTACGTGTGGACCCTGGGCGTGCCCGGCATGGGCGACGGCTCGGACAAGCTGGTCACCCTCGACGCCAATCCCAAATCGACAACCTTCGGCAAGGTCGTGGCCCAGGTGTCGGTGGGCGGACGCGGCGAAGCCCACCACGCCGGCTTCACCGACGACCGCCGTTTCCTCTGGGCCGGCGGCCTGGACGACAGCAAGATCTACGTCTTCGACATCCATACCGATCCCGGCAAGCCGCGCCTGGTGAACACGATCGCCGACTTCGCCAAGCGCAGCGGCCTGGTGGGCCCGCACACCTTCTACGCGCTGCCCGGACGCATGCTGATCGGGGCGCTGTCGAATACGAAGGATGGCGGCGGCGCGACGGGCATGGCCCTGTATAACAACAAGGGCGAGTTCATCCAGAAGTACGACATGCCTGCGACTAAGGGTGGGGACGGGTACGGCTACGACCTGGCCGTCAACCCGGCCCGCAATGCGATGCTCAGCTCCAGCTTCACCGGCAAGAAGAACTACATGACGCCGCTCGGCACTTTGATCAAGGACCAGGGCGCAATGAAACAGTTCGGCAACACCATGGTCGTGTGGAACCTGAAGGCGATGCAGCCGGAACAGGTGCTGAGCGTACCGGGCGCGCCGCTCGAGATCCGCTGGTCGCTCAAGGAAGGCGACGACTGGGCCATCACCGCCACCGCGCTCACCTCCAAGCTGTGGCTGGTGAAGAAGGACGCCAAGGGGCAGTGGCAGGCGAAGGACGTGGCTACGATCGGCGATCCGGCCAAGACCCCGCTGCCGGTCGACATCTCGATGCGTGCCGACGGCAAGGGTCTCTGGGTCAACACCTTCATGGACGGCACCACCCGCTACTTCGACCTCAGCAACCCGGAAGCGCCGCGCCAGACCTATGCCAAGCAGACCGGCGCCCAGGTCAACATGATCTCGCAAAGCTGGGACGGCAAGCGGATCTACGTGAGTTCCTCGCTGCTGGCCAACTGGGACAAGGCCGGCAAGGACAACGAGCAGTTCGTGAAGCTGTTCGCCTGGGACGGCAAGGCCCTGAACGAGCAGTGGAAGGTCGATTTCACCCAGCTCAAGCTGGGCCGGCCGCACCACATGAAGTTCGGCTCCAGGACCGGCCAGCAGGCGGCCTGGACGATGGAGCCGCCACGGGTGGCCGGACGGTGAGGGCCGGAACGGTGCGCGCCGCAGCCCTGGCGCTGGCCCTGTACGCCGGTGGGGCCGCGGCGCAAAGCCTGGCCGTGCCCGCGCTCGCCTACGTGCCGCCCGCACCCGGCAGCTACCGCCTCGAGCGCATCCTGCGTGCGCCCGACGGAAACGTGCTCGACAGCGATGGCAAGCTGCACCGCCTGTCGGCATTCACGACCGGCAAGGTCACCCTGTTCTCCTTCATCTATACGTACTGCAGCGATCCGAAGGGCTGTCCGCTGGCCTACGCCACCCTGCACAGCCTGAAGCAGACCATCGAGCGCACGCCCGCGCTGCACGGCAAGGTGCGTTTTGTGAGCATGAGTTTCGATCCGGAATACGATACTCCGGTTGCGATGCGCAGCTACGGCGGGCAGGACGCGCGCGCCGCCGGCCCGCTGGAATGGCGTTTCCTCACCAGCCGCAACGGCCGCGAACTGGCGCCGCTGCTGGACGGCTTCGGCCAGGACGTCTCGGTGGCCATGCCGCAGCCGGCGGGGCGGCGCAAGCCCGTGCTCAGCCACATGCTGAAGGTCTACCTGCTCGACCCCACGGGCGAGGTGCGCGAGATCTATTCGACCTCCTGGCTGCACCCGGCGGTGCTGCTGAACGACATCCAGACCCTGCTGCGCGAGCCGGTCAAGACCGCGCGGCGCTGAAAAAACTCCACTTTCCGCCAGGCCGCGCCTCGGGTATGCTCCGCCGCGAGCATGACGATTCGACATCATCGCCACGGCCGCGGGCCCACCTGGCGTATCATTTCGGTCGCGGCGCAGCCGTCCGGGGACGGCCGGCGCATGCTCGTGACCGGCGCCGGCCAGGCGCAGCGCCGGCCGCACGGTTCCGCCAGGCAGCACGCTCACGAGGCGGGCGCCGGCTGGAGGAGATCATATGCACCACATAAGGAAACAACATGGCTGACCTGTTTGAGAATCCAATGGGCCTGATGGGCTTCGAATTTGTCGAGTTCGCGTCGCCGACGCCGGGCGTGCTCGAGCCGATCTTCGAGGCGCTGGGCTTTACCAAGGTCGCGGTGCACCGCTCGAAGGACGTGGTGCTCTACCGCCAGGGCGAGATCAATTTCATCGTCAACAACGAGCCGAAGAGCTACGCCGCCTATTTCGCCGCCGAGCACGGCCCGTCCGCCTGCGGCATGGCCTTCCGCGTCAAGGATTCCCACCAGGCCTACAAGCGCGCGCTGGAACTGGGCGCGCAAGCGGTCGAGATCCCGACCGGCCCGATGGAACTGCGCCTGCCGGCCATCAAGGGCATCGGCGGCGCCCCTCTGTACCTGATCGACCGTTTCGAGGACGGCAAGTCGATCTATGACATCGATTTCGAATTCATCGAAGGCGCCGAGCGCCGCCCGCCGGGCCATGGCCTGAAGATCATCGACCACCTGACCCACAACGTCTACCGCGGCCGCATGGCCTTCTGGGCCGGCTTCTACGAAAAACTCTTCAACTTCCGCGAGATCCGCTACTTCGACATCAAGGGCGAGTACACCGGCCTGACCTCGAAGGCGATGACCGCGCCGGACGGCAAGATCCGCATTCCCCTGAACGAAGAGGGCAAGGCGGGCGGCGGCCAGATCGAGGAATTCCTGATGCAGTTCAACGGCGAAGGCATCCAGCACATCGCCCTCTTGAGCGACGACCTGATCAAGACCGTGGACGGCCTGCGCGCCGCCGGCGTACCGCTGATGAGCGCGCCGCCAGCGACCTATTACGAGATGCTGGACGGCCGCATTCCGGGCCACGGCGAAAATGCCGCCGAACTGCAGGCCCGCGGGCTGCTGCTGGACGGTAACGTCGTCGACGGCAAGCCGCGTCTGCTGCTGCAGATCTTCGGCGAGGCACAGCTGGGGCCGGTGTTCTTTGAGTTCATCCAGCGCAAGGGCGACGATGGTTTCGGCGAGGGCAATTTCAAGGCCCTGTTCGAGTCGATCGAGCGCGACCAGGTCAAGCGCGGCGCCATCGGAAAGACCGCAGAGGTAGCGTAGGGTGGAGTCCTGACTCCACGCGGTGCGGCGGTTGAATATCACCGCCGCGTCAATTCACCCGTCCGAAACGCGTGGGGTCGGGACCCCACCCTACGAAAGGCGGCAATTCTTGCTCCCCGCATTCGCCATCCTGCTCCTCTTCCAATGCCTCGGCGAAGGCGCCATCTTCCTGCTCGGCCTCCCGGTGCCCGGGCCGGTCGCCGGGATGATCCTCCTGTTCATCTCCCTCCTGCTCTGGCCCGCGCTGCAAACCCGCATCGAGGCGGCCGCCAACGAGCTGCTGCGCCACCTGTCCCTGCTGTTCGTCCCGGCCGGCGTCGGCATCGTCGCCGCGGCGGGCAGCGGCAGCGGCCACTGGCTGGCGATCATCGCCTCGCTCATCGCCAGTACGCTGCTGACCCTGGCGGTGACGGCGCTCGTATTGAAAGGCATGAAGCCGGAAGGAGAGGGCGATGCCTGATTTCGCCCAGCTCAGCCATTTCTGGGTCTACCTCTCGGCTTCGCCCCTGCTCGGGCTGACCATCACCCTGTGCGCCTACGTCGTTGCCCAGGCCATCTACGCCCGCTGCAAGTACTCGCCGCTGGCGAATCCGGTCGCGATCGCGATCGCCCTGGTCAGCATCGCCCTGCTGGCCAGCGGCATGTCCTACCAGCGCTATTTCGCCGGCGCCCAGTTCGTGCACTTCCTGCTGGGCCCGGCCACGGTCGCGCTGGCGGTACCGCTGGCGCGCCAGCTGCCGCGCATGCGGCGCGCTTTCCTGCCGCTGCTGGGTGCGCTGTTGACGGGCTGCGTGACGGCCATCGTCTCGGCGGTCGGCGTGGTGCTGCTGTTGGGTGGCTCAGGCGAGCTGGCGCGTACCGTCGGGCCGAAGTCGGCCACGACGCCGATCGCGATGGCGGTCAGCGAACGCCTGGCCGGGGTGCCGGCGCTGACCGCCGTGCTGGTGATCGGCACGGGCATCTTCGGCGCCGTGACGGCGCGCTTCCTGTTCAATGCGATGCGCATCGATTCGCACGCGGCGCGCGGCTTCGCCCTGGGCGTGGCCGCACACGGCATCGGCACGGCGCGCGCCTTCCAGGTCAGCGCCGAGATGGGTGCGTTTGCGGGATTGGGGATGGGGCTGAACGGCATCATGACCGCCGTGCTCGCCCCGTGGCTGGTGCCGATGATGCTGCGCCTGCTGGGTTAGCCGGCAGGCGCTGTTCCAGAGAGGTTCTGCTCAGCTGGCGTGCGGCGTCGAGTTCGCGTTGGCCCAGGTGTGGGTATTGCTCGACGCGCCGCCCGGCTTCTTGACCAGGGTGCGCAGGGCCAGCAGGGCGGAGAGGCCGCCGACCACCATCGCCGTGGTGCTGCCCGAGAAGCCGACCGCATGGCTCTTGGCCAGCTTGCCCGCTTTCGGCGCCACCAGTTCCATGCGGCGCTTGGTCATCTGCGAGCCCAGTTCGGACAGGCGCGCCTTGCTCATCAGGGTTTCCGCCTGCGGCAGCAGGGTGGTCTCCTCGTCGGCCACGTGGTGGATCACGTCGCGCATCAGTTCCAGCAGGACCTTGTCATGGCGCGGGTCCGAGGCGCTGGTGCGGCGCAGTTCGGCGATCAGGCGGCGCATGTCGTTGTGCTCGGGCTCGGCCTTGTGCACGAAGGGCTCGCCCTTGTCGAGCTGGCGCATCACCGGATAGAACACTTCCTCTTCCAGCGTGGCGTGGATCTCGAGCGCGGTGCAGATGGTATCGGCCAGTGCTTTCTTGACGCTCGGCGACTTGTCTTTCGTGTACTGATGGAACGTCACCATCACGTGCGAGTGATCGAAACGGATCATGTCGGTGATAGTCGGGCTCAGCTGGTTCATGGAAAACATGGTGGATCCTCCGAATTGACTAATAAATAAGATGCTATGCCGTCCGCAGAGCGCACCGCGTAGGAGTGCGACGCAAGGGCGTGTCGGCAAATGCCGCTTGCACCTTGAATAATTTCGAAACTGAAAGTAGTTGCGAAACGGCATACAAACAGCTGTGTCTCCTTGGAAAAGATGTACTGTTTGTCACCGATGTCCTACAAGGTCACGGCGGAACTACTGATTACTTGTCAACTCCCCGCCTGCCAAGATGAAGCCACGTTCGACTGACGGAGCAAAACCGCGCAGCCGTTTTGAGTAGGTGACGCACGCACTCGCGTGGTCGCTTAGTTTTCATCTATCGGAGGAGCTGGAATGTTTGCACATAACAAACGCCTGCAGTACACCGTCCGCGTATCCGGACCGAACCCGGGTCTCGCCAATCTCATGCTCGAGCAGTTCGGCGGACCGCAAGGCGAACTCGCCGCGGCCATGCGCTACTTCACCCAGGCCGTATCGGAAGACGATCCAGGCCGCAAGGACATGCTGTTCGACATCGCGACCGAAGAGCTGAGCCACCTCGAGGTGATCGGCAACATCGTCGCCATGCTGAACAAGGGCGCCAAGGGCCAGCTGGCCGAGGCCGTCGACACCGAAGCCGAGATGTATCGCAAGATCACCGGCGCCGGCAACGACAGCCACATCACGCAGGTGCTGTACGGCGCGGGCACCCCGCTGGTCAATTCGGCCGGCGTGCCCTGGACTGCGGCCTACATCGATTCGATCACCGAGCCGACCGCCGACCTGCGCTCGAACATCGCCGCCGAGGCGCGCGCCAAGATCGTCTACGAGCGCCTGATCGCGCTGACCGACGACCCGGGCGTGAAGGAAGCGCTGGGCTTCCTGATGACGCGCGAAGTCGCGCACCAGAAGTCCTTCGAAAAAGCCCTGTACTCGATGGAGTCGAACTTCCCACCGGGCAAAATGCCGGTCGATCCACGCTTCTCCAGCGTCTACTTCAACATGTCCCAGGGTCCGGGCGAGATGCGCGGCCCGTGGAACCAGGGCGAGAAGTGGGACTTCGTCACCGACCGCGAGAAGCAGATGGCGGTGGACGGCGGCTCGGGCGAAGCCGAAGTCAAGCTGCCGGCGGACGACATCGCGGTGCTCAAGCAGATGCAGGCGCGTACCCTGTCGGATCCGAGCAAGGATCCGCAGACCGGCGCCGAGCTGGGCCTCGATCCGTCGACGCCGAAGGGGGCTTCGGCGGTCAGCAAGCCCTGAGCTGAGCTGAGCGCAAAATGCAGGCAGGGGCGCGCGCCCGGGGAACTCCCACCCTCGCGCGCGCCCTGTCCGGTCGGTATTTTGCTACCCTGCTTTTGCAGGAGGGTAGTGCCTGTTCGGCACCGGCCGGATGGAAGGAAGCGTAGATGAACCTGGATACACATAAATTGCGCTGGACTGGCGCGCTGGGTCGCGCCCTGACGCTCAGGCGCCTGATCGGCCTGCTGATCTTCGCGGTCGGCGGCTTCCTCATGCTCGGCAGCCTGATCCAGCAATTGCTGAGCGCAAATCCGAAGATGCATGCCGCCTTGCTGGGCGGCTCGACGGCGGCCGCGGCCACCGCCCTGGGCACCTTGCCCGTCCTGTTTTCACAGAATTTCTCGAAGCGCACCTACGACAGCTTCCTCGGCTTCGGCGCCGGCGTGATGCTGGGCGCGACCGCCTTTTCGCTGGTGATCCCGGCGCTGGCCGCAGCCCGCTCCTCGGGCGCCGGGCCGTGGGAAGCCAGTTTATTGGCCGGCGTCGGCATCATGGGCGGCGCCGGCGCCATCCTCCTGATGAGCCGCGCGACCGAGCCGGCCCAGGTGCTGACCAGCGACGTCCACGGCAGCTCGCTGCGCCGCGCCTGGCTGTTCGTCACGGCAGTCGCGCTGCACAACATGCCCGAAGGCCTGGCGATCGGCGTCGCCTACGCCGGCATCGACATCGAAAAAGCCCATTCGCTGATGACCGGCGTCTCGATCCAGGACGTACCGGAAGGCCTGGTCGTGGCCCTGGCGTTGCGGACGGTCGGCTACAGCCGCCTGGTCTCGGTCGGCTTGGGGGTGGCGTCCGGCCTGATCGAACCGGTGGCCGCAGCGTTTGGCGTGGCCCTGATCGGGATCGCTGCCGGGATGCTGCCGATCGCGCTGGCGGCGGCGGGCGGGGCGATGCTGTTCGTGATCGTGAACGACGTCATTCCCGAGATGCGCGAGAACGGGAACGGGACGTCGGCGACGATTGCGCTGATCTTCGGCTTTATATTGATGACGGTGCTGGATACGGCCTTGGCGTAAATGCAGGCCGTAGGGTGGGCACTCCGTGCCCACGCGTTACGTGTTCTTCCTTGCACCTGGCCCCTGGCTTTGCTGCCCACGCTGTTTGCGGACTGCGGGGACCTCGCGAGCGACACTTTTTCGGTCCCGACTACGGACATGTACGTACCGCGTGGGCACGGAGTGCCCACCCTACAACGGCGACCAACAGAAGCGTCGTTAAGGCTCGAAGTGGCGTAGGGTGGGCACTCCGTGCCCACGCGGTACGTGTTGAACCTTGCACTTGCGGCCGGAATGGGCCGCTCGGACTGCCTGCGATCTGGCGGACGCTTCGCGAGCGAGATTTTTCAGGTGGCGACTACGGACATGTACGTACCGCGTGGGCACGGAGTGCCCACCCTACGACAAACATCGTTATGGTTCGAAGTGGCGCACGAACCAGCGGCAAGCCAAGCTGGCGACCTGCTCCAATGCGCCAGGCTCCTCGAACAGGTGCGTCGCACCCGGCACGATCTCCAGCGACTTCTCGCCCGCCAGGGCCACCAGCGCCTCGCGGTTCAAGTCCAGCACCGCTCCATCCTCGCCGCCGACGATCAGCAAGGTCGGCGCAATCACCTGCGCTAACGCCGCGCCGGCCAGGTCCGGCCGCCCGCCACGCGAGACGACGGCAGCAATCCCGGTCCCGCTGTCCGCCGCCACCCGCAAGGCCGCCGCAGCGCCGGTGCTTGCCCCGAACAGCCCTAATGGCAGCGGCGCCGTCAGTGGCTCGGTCCCCAGCCAGCTCGCCGCCGCATGCAGCCGCGCGGCGAGCACGTCGATATCGAAGCGGTTCCGGTGGGCCGCATCTTCCTCTTGCGTGAGCAGGTCCAGCAGCAAGGTGGCAATGCCGGCATCGCGCAGTTCGGCCGCGACCTGGTTGTTGCGCGGGCTGAAGCGGCTGCTGCCGCTGCCGTGGGCAAACAGGACGACGCCGATCGGCGCGGCCGGCAGTTCCAGCATCCCGTCCATCGCGGCGGCGCCGGCGGCGCCGGCGGCGATGGCGCAGGGCAGCTTGCGTATCATGGCAGTCTCCGGCAAAGACGTTTAGACCTCGCCATGAAAAGAAAAATCCGGGCGGACACTGGGTCCGGCCGGATTCATCGGGGAAGGACAGCCTCCGTTTAGTCGCGAATCTCCAGCTTGCGGTTCAGCGACAGCGCCGCCAGCGAGCCGACTGCGCCCGAGAGCAGGTAGAGGCTGACGTAGCCGAGGCCGAAGTTGGCCGACAGGCCGAGCGCGACCAGCGGGGCGAAAGCGGCGCCGACCAGCCAGGCCAGGTCGCTCGTCAATGCCGCGCCGGTGTAGCGGAAGCGCGATTCGAAGTTCGAGGTCACGGCGCCGGCCGCCTGGCCGTAGGACAGGCCCAGCAGGCCGAAGCCGATCAGGATGAAGGCGTTCTGGCCGGCTTCGCCGCCGTCGATCAGCATCGGGACGAAGGCCGAGAAGATCGCGATCAGGGCCGCCAGCGTACCCAGCGTGGTGCGGCGGCCGACCTTGTCGGCGACCAGGCCCGAGATCAGGATGCAGACGGCGGCCACGGCGGCGCCCCACATCTGGACGTACAGGAAGCCGCTGATCGGACGGGTGTCGTAGAGCTGCATCCAGGACAGCGGGAACACGGTCACCAGGTGGAACAGGGCATAGCTGGCCAGGGCGGCGAGGGCGCCGATGACGACGTTGGCACCCTGGCTACGCACCAGTTCGCCGACCGGAGCCGGATCGAGCTCGTGGGCGTCGAGCAGGTGCGTGTATTCGGTGGTCGAGACCAGGCGCAGGCGGGCGAACAGGGCGACCACGTTGATCGCGAAGGCCACGAAGAAGGGGAAACGCCAGCCCCAGGTCAGGAAATCGTCGTTTTGCAGGTTGTCCAGCATGTAGGCAAACAGGCCGGCGGCGATCAGGAATCCTAACGGTGCGCTCAATTGACCCAGCATCGCGTACCATCCGCGCTTGTGTTCGGGGGCGTTCAGGGCCAGCAGCGAGGGCAGGCCGTCCCAGGAGCCGCCTTGTGCAACACCTTGCGCGATGCGCATCAGGGCCAGCAAAACGATGGCGGTGCTGCCGATCCGGTCGTAGGTAGGCAGGAAGGAGATCACGACGGTGGCCGTGCCCATCAGGAAGAGCGCGATGGTCAGCTTGATTTCCCTGCTGAAGCGCTGCTGAATTGCCATGAAGACAACGGTGCCGATAGGGCGCGCGATGAAGGCGAACGCGAAGATCGTAAAGGAGTAGAGTGTGCCCTCCAGTCGGTCCGCAAACGGGAAAAAGATCGCGGGAAAGACAAGCACCGATGCGATCGCATAGACGAAGAAGTCGAAATACTCGGAGGCGCGGCCGATGACCACGCCGACAGCGATGTCGCCCGGGGAAATATGGCTGTCGCGAGCGTTGATGTTGCGGGCCCCGCTATGCGGGGCGGATACGGGAGCGGCTCCTGCGCCGCCGTAGGTATTCGTGCTTTGCATATTCTTCGTCTCCAGGTAGGTCCGCGGCCTTCAGATAGTCCCCTGGCCTGGGCAAGGGTGGGACAAAACGTCCAATGTGCAACGAAGGCCGATGACAGTACAGTAGCATGTTCTCATTCCCATGTAACGTTAGATACCTAGCATGATTCCTAAAATTGTCCGTCCCGGACTGTCATTACTGCTGATTGCGCTGCTGTCCGGCTGCAATACGGTCGTGATGAACCCTTCCGGTGATATCGCCAAGCAGCAGGCCGACCTGATCACGGTCTCGGTCCTGCTCATGTTAATCATCATCATCCCGGTGATGATCCTGACCGTCCTCTTCGCCTGGAAGTACCGCAAGAACGCGAACGCGAAGTACGAGCCGGACTGGGATCACTCGACCAAGCTCGAACTGGTCATCTGGGGCGCGCCGCTCCTGATCATCATCGCGCTGGGCCTGATCACCTGGATCAGCACCCACAAGCTCGACCCTTACCGTCCGCTGGAACGCCTGGACGAGAAGCGCCCGGTGGCAGCCGGCACCAAGGTGCTGGAAGTGCAGGTGGTCTCGCTGGACTGGAAGTGGCTGTTCATCTACCCGGAGCAGGGCATCGCCACCGTCAATGAACTGGTGACGCCGGTCGACACCCCGGTGCGCTTCAAACTGACCTCGTCGACCGTGATGAACGCGTTCTACATCCCGACCCTGGCGGGCATGATCTACACGATGCCGGGCATGGAAACCCAGCTGAACGCGGTGATCAACAAGGCCGGCGCCTACAAGGGCCAGTCCTCGCACTTCAGCGGCGACGGTTTCTCGCACATGAAGTTCGCCTACCACGGCACCAGCCAGGCCGAATTCGACGCCTGGGTCGCCAAGGTCAAGGCCAGCGGCAACGCACTCGGCCGCAACGACTACCTGGCGCTGGAAAAGCCGTCGGAAAAGGAACCGGTCAAGTACTACGGCAACGTGGCGCCGAACCTGTTCCTGTCGGTCGTGAACCGCTGCGTGGCCGAAGGTTCGGTCTGCATGAGCCAGCAGATGGCGCATGACCACCAGCGCGTGCGCAATGACATCGCACTGAAGCAAGTGCCGCAAGACGCAAAACGCGTCGCCGCAAACACTGAAGCCGAAGTCTGCGAAACCCCTACCAATTCTGTGAAGAAGTAAACATGCAAGACTCATTTGACTTGACGAAGCTTATCTTCGGACGGCTCAGCTGGGACGCGATTCCGTTCCACGAGCCGATCCTGATCGCTACCTTCGCGGGCGTGCTGGTCGGTGGCGCTGCCCTGCTGGGCCTCATCTCCTACTTCCGCCTGTGGGGCACCCTGTGGAACGACTGGATCACCAGTATCGACCACAAGAAAATCGGCATCATGTACATGATCCTGGGCCTCGTGATGTTCCTGCGCGGCTTCGCCGACGCGCTCATGATGCGCGCCCAGCAGGCCATCTCCTTCGGCGAAAACGCCGGCTTCCTGCCGCCGCACCACTACGACCAGGTCTTCACCGCCCACGGCGTGATCATGATCTTCTTCGTGGCGATGCCTTTTGTTACCGGCCTGATGAACTACGTCGTGCCGCTGCAGATCGGCGCACGCGACGTGGCCTTCCCGTTCCTGAACAACTTCTCGTTCTGGATGACCGCGATGGGCGCCGTGCTGGTCATGGCCTCGCTGTTCGTCGGCGAATTCGCGCGTACCGGCTGGCTGGCCTTCCCGCCACTGTCGGGCATCCTTGCAAGTCCGGGTGTCGGCGTCGACTACTACATATGGTCATTGCAGATTGCGGGTGTCGGCACATTGCTGTCAGGGGTTAACCTGATCGTCACCATCGTCAAGATGCGCGCACCGGGCATGGACCTGATGAAGATGCCGGTCTTCACCTGGACCTCGCTGTGCACCAACATCCTGATCGTGATGTCCTTCCCGGTCCTGACCGCCGTGCTGGCCATGCTGGGCATGGACCGCCTGTTCGACACCAACTTCTTCACGAACGACAAGGGCGGCAACGCCATGATGTACGTGAACCTGATCTGGATCTGGGGCCACCCCGAGGTCTACATCCTGATCCTGCCGGCCTTCGGCATCTTCTCGGAAGTCGTCTCGACCTTCTGCGGCAAGCGCCTGTTCGGCTACACCTCGATGGTGTACGCGACCGTCGTCATCATGGTGCTGTCCTACCTGGTCTGGCTGCACCACTTCTTCACCATGGGTTCCGGCGCGAGCGTCAACGCGTTCTTCGGCATTACCACGATGATCATCTCGATCCCGACCGGGGCCAAGATCTTCAACTGGCTGTTCACGATGTACCGCGGCCGTATCCGCTTCGAACTGCCGATGATGTGGACCGTCTCGTTCATGCTGACCTTCACCGTCGGCGGCATGACCGGCGTGATGCTGGCCATCCCGGCAGCCGACTTCGTGCTGCACAACTCGCTGTTCCTGGTGGCCCACTTCCACAACGTCATCATCGGCGGCGTGCTGTTCGGCCTGTTCGCCGGCATCAACTACTGGTTCCCGAAAGCCTTCGGCGTCAAGCTGAACCAGTTCTGGGGCAAGGTCTCGTTCTGGCTGTGGTCGATCGGCTTCTGGGTTGCGTTCGCTCCGCCGTACATCCTGGGCTTCATGGGCGTGACCCGCCGCATGAGCCACTTCGAAGATCCGGAACTGCAGCCGCTGTTCCTGATCTCCTTCATCGGTACGCTGATGATCGCGGGTGGTATCGGCGCCATGCTGATGCAGTTCTTCATGACCTGGAAAGACCGCAAGAAGCTGCGCGACGTCACCGGCGACCCGTGGGACGGCCGTACCCTGGAATGGTCGACCTCGTCGCCGCCGCCTGACTACAACTTCGCCTTCACGCCGGTGGTGCACGACAACGACACCTTCGCCGACATGAAGAAGAACGGCTGGAAGCGTCCGCTGAACGATTTCGTCTCGATCCACATGCCGAAGAACACCTGGGCTGGTTTCGTGATCGCCGCGCTGTCGATGGTGGTGGGTTTCGCGATCATCTGGCACATGTGGCTGCTGACCGGGCTCGCGTTCTTCGTGATGATGGTGGCGATTATTGTCCACACGTTCAACTACAAGCGTGACTACTACATCCCGGCGGAAGAAGTGACCCGTACCGAGAACGCCCATACCAAACTGCTGGAAAGCCATGTCTGAAATTAACGCAACCATGACCGGCGCCCACGGCGCCGACGCCGGCTCGCGCTACCACGTGCGCGAGCACCATCCGGAACAGGGCACGCTGCTCGGTTTCTGGATCTACCTGATGAGCGACTGCCTCATCTTCGCCAGCCTGTTCGCGACCTATGCCGTCCTGGGCCGCAACTACGCCGGCGGTCCGTCGGGCGCCGAGCTGTTCGACCTCAAGCTGGTGGCCATCAACACGGCCTTCCTGCTGGTGTCGTCGATCACCTTCGGCTTCGCGATGATCTCGGCGCAGGCCAGGAACCTGGCCAAGACCCAGCTCTGGCTGGCCGTCACCGGCATCCTGGGCGCCTGCTTCCTGGCGCTCGAGATCTACGAGTTCTTCCACCTGATCCACGAAGGTGCGGGCCCGTCGCGTAGCGGCTTCCTGACCGCGTTCTTCTCGCTGGTCGGCACCCACGGCCTGCACGTGCTGTTCGGTACCATCTGGCTGGTGACGCTGATGTTCCAGCTGCCGAAGCACGGCATCACGCCGGAAAACATGCGCCGCCTGTCGTGCCTGTCGCTGTTCTGGCACTTCCTGGACGTCGTCTGGATCTTCGTCTTCACCTTTGTCTACCTGATGGGAACCCTGCCATGAGCGACCACAGCATTCACCACGCGCATGGTCATGACGCCCTGCACGGCCATACCCACGGCGACGAACCGGGCGTGCACTACAGCCTGAAGGACTACACGACCGGCTTCGTGCTGGCCGTGATCCTGACCGTGATCCCGTTCTGGCTGGTCATGGGCAATGTCCTCGATCCTGCGATGACGCGTTTCGTCATCATGGGCTTCGCGGCAGTCCAGCTGGTCGTGCACATGATCTACTTCCTGCACTTGAATTCGAAGTCGGAAGGCGGCTGGAACATGATGGCGCTGATCCTCACCATCATCCTGCTGGTCATCGTGCTCGGCGGATCGATCTGGGTCATGTACCACATGAACGCCAACATGATGCCAGGCATGGGCGATGCGGCGGCCGTCACCGGCCACGGCAACCACGACATGCAATGATGGACCGGCACGGTCCGGAAGAGGGCGCCCCTGCAATGGGGCGCAAGGGCAGCGTCGCCAAAGTCGTACTGGCGCTGCTGGCGATCTTCCTGATCGTGCTGTTTGCGGGGCTGGGGACCTGGCAGGTGCAACGCCTGGGATGGAAACTGGCCCTGATCGAACGCGTGAATTCACGCGTTCATGCCGCCCCGGCCGCGCTGCCTGAGGCGGCGCGCTGGGCGCAAGTCTCAAAAGAATCCGACGAATACCGGCACGTCAGCCTGGCCGGGCACTTCCTCTACGAATACTCGACGCCCGTGCAGGCGGTCTCCGAACTCGGGGCCGGCTACTGGCTCGTCACGCCGCTGTGCACCCCTGATGGACGCATCGTCCTGGTGAACCGCGGCTTCATTCCGGCCGCCGACAACCGGCCCGGCACCTATCCCGCCCGCAAAGCCGGCGCCAATCCCTGCGCGGCCGTATCCGGCCCGGCGCACGCGCTCACCGGGCTGCTGCGCATTGCCGAGCCGGGCGGCGGCTTCCTGCGCGAGAACGATCCGGCGAACAACCGCTGGTTCTCGCGCGACGTCGCCGGCATCGCCGCTGCGCGCGGCCTGGCCGATGTCGCCCCGTTCTTTGTCGACGCCTCCCGCGGGCAGGACCCGGCGAGCGCCCCGGAGCACCCGGTCGGCGGCCTGACCGTCATTTCCTTCCAAAACAATCACCTCGTGTATGCCATCACTTGGTATGCTCTTGCCTTGATGGTTGCCGGCGCGTGGTGGTACGCCGCGCGCTCGGGCAACACGAAGGAAAAAAGCGAGGAAAACGGCAGGGCAAGGAACGATGGCAGTAAAGCTTGATCTACTCACAAAAATAAGTCCCGCGATCGCATCGAGCGCCGAAGCAAGCGTCGAATACGCCGCCGGCCACAAGAACATGCTGCAGCTGATCGAGCTGCGCTGGATCGCCGTCATCGGCCAGGTCACGACCATCGCCGCGGCGATCCTGATCTTCGACATCAACCTGCCGCTGGTGCACATGCTGCAGGTGCTGGCCTGCCTGATCGCCTTCAACATCGCCAGCCACCTGCGCTGGCACGAGCGCCGTCCGGTCGCCAACAGCGAACTGTTCATGGCCCTGCTGGTGGACGTGGCCACGCTGACGGTGCAGCTGTATCTCTCGGGCGGCACCACCAATCCCTTCGCCTTCCTGTATCTGCTGCAGATCATCATCTCGGCCGTGCTGCTCGAAGCCTGGTCGACCTGGACCATCGTCGCCATCACCCTGGTTTGCCTGGCTTTACTCGCCGTGTTCGCCCAGCCGCTCGCGCTGCCTTTCGATCACGCGCGCGGCATCGCCAGCATCTACGTGCAGGGCATGCTGCTGTGCTTCGCGATCAACGCGGCGCTGCTGGTGATCTTCATCTCGCGCATCAGCGTCACCTTGCGCGCGAAAGCGGCGCAGCTGGCCGACCTGCGCCAGCGCGCCGCCGAGGAAGACCACATCGTTCGAATGGGCCTGCTGGCATCCGGCGCCGCCCACGAGCTGGGCACGCCGCTGGCGACCCTGTCGGTGATCCTGGGCGACTGGAAGCGCATGCCCGAGTTTCGCGACAACCCGTCGCTGTCCGAAGAGATCGCCGAGATGCAGACCCAGCTGAAACGCTGCAAGGCCATCGTCAGCGGCATCCTGCTCTCGGCCGGCAGCGCGCGCGGCGAGTCGGCCGTGCGCACGACCCTGCACACCTTCCTCGACGGCCTGCTCGAGGAATGGGAAGAGCGGCGCCAGGTCGCCAGCCTCGAATACGACAACCGCATCGCGGAAGACATCCCCGTCGCCTTCGATTCGGCCCTGAAGCAGACCATCGACAACCTGCTCGACAATGCCTTCGAGGCTTCGCCCGGCTGGGTCAGGCTGGAGGCAAGCGTCGAGGACGACACCCTGCGCCTGGTGGTGCTCGACCAGGGGCCGGGTTTTGCGCCCGCCATGCTGGCCCAGTTCGGCAAGCCCTACCAGTCGACCAAGAACCGCGCCGGCGCCGGCGTCGGCCTGTTCCTGGTCGTGAACGTGGCGCGTACGCTGGGCGGCGCGGTGACTGCCCGCAACCGCGACGAGGGCGGCGCGGCCGTCACCCTGACGATTCCGCTGGCCTCGATCGCCTTGAGCGGGGAGGGCGAGCATGTCTGAGACGATGATCGAGACGCCTGTCCTGCTGATCGTCGAGGACGACGAGGCGTTTGCGCGCACCCTGGGCCGTTCCTTCGAGCGGCGCGGCTACCGGGTGCTGCACGCACCGGGCTACGAAGAGGCGGCCGAGATTTTGAAGGACAACGATCCCGGCTACGCCGTGGTCGACCTGAAACTGAAGGGCAATTCCTCGGGCCTGAACTGCGTCCAGCTGCTGCACGCGCACGATCCCGAGATGCTGATCGTGGTGCTTACCGGCTTTGCCAGCATCGGCACCGCGGTGGAAGCAATCAAGCTGGGTGCCTGCCAGTACCTGGCGAAACCCTCGAACACCGACGACATCGAAGCCGCCTTCGGCCACGTCGCCGGCAACGCCGACATCGAGGTCACGAACCGCTCGACCTCGATCAAGACGCTGGAGTGGGAGCACATCCACGCCGTGCTGGCGGAGACGGATTTCAATATCTCGGAAGCGGCGCGCAGGCTGGGGATGCACCGGCGGACGCTGGCGCGCAAGCTCGAGAAGCAGCGGGTCAAGTAAGAGCCGGCGGCGCCGGATCAGGCCGCGGTCGGCGCGATGGCGGCTTCGACTTGTGGCGTTACCTGATCGGCGGCAGGGGCCGGGCCGCAGACCGTGACCCGTATCGCCGCCGGAGTCGGCTTGCTGCGCGACTGGAAGCGCACCGTGCGAATCCCCGCCTGCTCGAGACGCGAATCGCGTAGTTGGTCCTTCGCGCCCGAATGGCTGCGGTCGTCCAGTTCGACGACGGCCACCAGCTCGCCGGCCTGGGTGCAGACGACATAATCCACACGCTGCTGGGCGATCCGCAGGCGATCGCCATGGGCCAGCTTCTTGTCGCTGCTCGCGGCTTCGATCAGGGCCGACATGGCTACCTGCGGAAAGATGTAATGGTCGGGAAGCGCCGCCACCAGCCGGCCGAAGAATTCGAGTTCATTCTCCGTCATGAGCTTGCGGCGGCGGTAGGCGCCGGCGCGGCTCTTGTCTTTGGCGCCTTTTGCCGACACGGCGACGAAGAGAAAAACCAGAAAGGCGAACAGAACGAGGGCGAGCAGGATTTTCATGAGGATCCAATCTTCGTCAGGTCAAGGGTGCGCTTGACAGCCGACACCCGAATATGTTTCCGTAAGGAATTATATTATTGTCCTGTTTTGAAGATTTGTCATCCCGATTTGTCGCTGCCCGACGAATACGCTCAGGCGGTCAGGCGCGTGAACGCTTCGCGCAATGCCAACCCGCCGCCGCCGATCAGCAAGCCGAAGTAGACGATCGTCGCCACGTTGCTAACATGTCCCAGCAGCACGCAAACCCCGTCGCGTTGCAGCAGCCCGATGGCGAAGAACAGCAGGGCGATCGCCGGGAAGGTATTGCTGAAGGGGATCAGGCCGAAGGGCATCATCAGCAGGATGGCGCCCAGGATCAGGGCGGCGTTGTTCAGGTGGGCGACCGGGCCCTCGGCCACCAGCCACTGGATGCGGTTCGGACGGCTGACGCGCTCGATCTTCTGCAGCCAGGGCAGGGCCTTGCGCAGCAGGGGACGCAGCTTCCTGGTGCCGATCACGCGGTGCTCGATGCGCGCGGGAATCCACAATTCGCGCCGCAGCAGCCGGCTCAGGCCGATCAGCAGGATGGCGGCGCCGAAGACGGTGGAGACGCCCGGGATCGATACCGGAATCAGGAACACCAGGGTCAGCAGGGCGGTGAGGATCAGCAGGCCGTCGCTGCCGACCCGATGCACCAGTTCGCTGAGCGTGATGCCGCTGCGCGGCAGCGAGCGGACCAGGGAGCGCAGGCGCTGGGAAAGGGGTTCGCTATGCATCGTCGGGCGTCCTCGTGTCGGTGTCAGTCAGTCGATATGATGGGCTCACAGCCCGGCCAGCAGCTTGCGCACGGCCTGATGTGCTTCCAGCCAGCCGCTCTCGATCAGCTTCGGGCGGCATTCGGCGCATTCCTCGAAAGGATTGCAGGCGTGCGGCAACTCGAGGTATTTCGCGCCGATGACGGGCTTGGCGCCGAAGGCATCGCGCGAGGAGGGCGCCTTCGCGGCGTCTGCGCCGCCTTCCGCGCCGCCGGCGATCCAGCGCGCGAAAGGTTCTTTGTCCTTGCCGTCCGGGACGTACCAGCATTTGCGGGTCGGGTTCCAGCGGGCGCCCAGGGCCTTGGCTTCGTCTTTTTCGGCGTAGGGGACCTTCAGGAAAATCATGGGTGTTCTCTCGGCTGAGCCGCGGCTTGCGGCGCCCGGTATTGTAAGGGATGACGGAGGAGAGGCGGGCCCAAATTCTCGTTCCCGGATCTTGTTCAATTGCTATAATATTATTTTTGAACAACATTCTTTGGGGATCTGCTGTGGAACACGAAAGCCATCATCATCACCATCCGCACAAGACCGGCGTACGCTGGCTCGATCTCGGCCTGGGCCTGGCCGCAGGCATCGTGTCCCTGGTCTCGCTCTGGCTGGGCTTGCATTCGGCGCATTCGATGGAAAAGCTGGTAGCCTCCAACAGCTATCCGTACGTCGAGTTGATGCGCTCGACCTCGACCGAGTACAGGGATGGCGATGTCATGAAGCCCGCGCGGCGCGTGCGGTACATGCTTGAAAACAATGGCGTGGGACCGGCGCGGATCGAATGGGTCCAATTCAACTTTGATGGCAAGCCGGTGGGCAACCTGACCGAGCTGCTGCAGAAGTGCTGCTCCGCGGAACCGGAGGAGGCCAGGAATCTGGACGCCCGCGGCGGCATCGCCGGTTCGCTGATCCGGCCCGGCGCGATGGTGCAGATGTTCGACTGGAGCGAGACGGCGACACCGAGTCCCGCCCTGCTCGCGCTACACAAGCAGATGGACAAGATCAGCTGGTCGACCTGCTATTGCTCGGTCTTCGACGACTGCTACGTGACGAACAGCGACGACGACACCAAGCCGCGCGCCATCGAGCAGTGCACGCTGCCGGCCAAGACCTTCCGTCCGGACTTCCCGCGCAGCTGAAGGCCGATCTAGCCGCCCATCTTGCTGAGCGCAAAGGCCGCAAGAAAACCGGCGACCGTGATCAGGCCCGCGAAATCGTGGGCCTCCTCGAAGGCCTCGGGAATCATGGTATCGGCCAGCATGGCCAGGATCGCCCCCGCCGCCGTCGCCGTGGTCGCCGCCGCCACGGCCGGCGACACCCCCTCGAACAGCGTGAATCCCGCCAGCGCCGCCACGCCCGAGGCGAGCGCGATGCCGCCCCAGATGCCGAAGATGTAGCGCGGGCTGCGGCCCGCCTTCTTCATGCCCGCCGCGCTCGACAGGCCCTCCGGCACGTTGGAGAGGAAGATCGCCGACACCGCCACCAGGCTGACCTTGCCGCCGCCGAGCATCGACAGGCCGATCACGATCGATTCCGGTATGCCGTCGAGCAGGGCGCCGACCGCGATCGCCATGCCGCTGCCGCCGTGTTCGGCTTCGCTCGGCTGCTTGCAGGAGCGCTTGCGGTGGCGCGCGCCGCCATGGGCCAGCCACCAGTTGGCCAGCGTGTAGACGGCGGCCCCGCCCAGGAAGCCGAGCGCCGTGGCGGGAAAGCCGCCGGTGCGGAAGGCCTCGTCCATCAGTTCGAAAGAGAGGGCCGAGATCAGCACGCCGCTCCCGAAGGCCATCACCCCCGCCACCAGCCTGGCCGGGACCTTGAAGCGGTAGCCGACCGCCGCCCCGACCAGCAGCGCCGCGCCCGCCACCAGTCCCCAGAATCCCGCCTGCAGCCATGCCGGTATGTGTGCCATTCTTCGCCTCCTTTTGTCAAAATGCTACGCCGAAGGGCGAAACTGCCGCGTTCGACTGAACCGGGCTGCAACCATGCCGTCATACGGCTGTGTTACATTCCCGTTTTTTTCGCTGGAGCAGACCATGAATTCCTCTCTACTTGCCAGGCTGGGCCTGCTCGTCCCGGCCTTGATGCTCGCGGCCTGTTCGAGCCTGGTGCGTGACCCCGGCCCGGACGACGTCGCCTTCGTCGTGATCGGCGAGGACGGGGCAGCGACGGCGCGCCTGATCACGGCGGCGCCGACCTGTCCGCCGCTGCTGGTCGACAACCGCGCCATGCCGATGCGCGTGCGGGTGCCGAAGTCGGCGATTCCGCCGCGGCCCGGACAGGCGCACACGCCGCCTTCCAGCGCGATGCTGGCCTGCGAGGCGCCGATCGCCGCGGGCGCGGTCACGGCCAGCGTCGCCGGCATCGGGCTGCCGGTGCCGAAGGCGGCGCCCACCCGCATCGTCGTGATCGGCGACACCGGCTGCCGCCTGAAGGGCAAGGAGTTCCAGGATTGTAATGATCCGACGGCCTTTCCCTTTGCCCGCGTGGCCGCCGGCGCCGCCGCTTTCCAGCCCGACCTGGTGATCCACGTCGGCGACTTCCACTACCGCGAAGACCCTTGCCCTCCCGGCCGCGCGGGCTGCGCCGGCAGTCCCTACGGCTACGGCTACGACGCCTGGGCCGCCGACTTCTTCACCCCGGCAAAGAAACTGCTCGCGGCCGCGCCCTGGGTGCTGGCGCGCGGCAACCACGAAAACTGCAGCCGCGCCGGCCAGGGGTGGTGGCGCTGGCTCGACCCGCGTCCGTTCCAGGCGGGACGCGATTGCGACTTGCCCGCCAACGACGCCATCGGCGAACACAGCGACCCGTACGCCGTGCCGCTCGGCGGCGGCGCCCAGCTGGTCGTGTTCGACACCGCCAACACCAACTACAAGGGCTTGCCGCAGTCCGACCCGCGCCGCGCGGCCTACGCCGACAGCTACCGCAAGATCGAACGCCTGGCGGCCCAGGCGCGCTACAACATCGGGGTCGACCACCATCCGCTGTTCGCCTTCGGCGCCAATCGCGAGGCGAAGACGGGCGCGATCACGCTGTTCGGCGGCGACAAGGGCCTGCTCGACGCCTTCGGCGACGTCGATCCGGGCTACCTGCCGCGCTCCTTCGGCATGCTGCTCTCGGGTCACGTGCACCTGTGGGAGCAACTCAGCTTCGCCAGCCCCCATCCGACCCAGTTCGTGGCCGGCTTCTCCGGCACGGCCGAAGACATCGTGCCGCTGCCCGCCACGCCGCCCGCCGGCACGAGCCCGGCCCCGGGCGCCGTCGTCGAGCACATGAGCTCCTGGATCGACGGCTTCGGCTTCATGAGCATGGAGCGCACCGGGCCGGATACCTGGCGCGTGCTGGTGCACGACCGCGACGGGCGCGAGCGCAATCGCTGCCTGGTCGACGGGCGCAAGTCGCGCTGCGAGCTCGCGCAAGTGAAATGAGCGTACATACCTTGGCACGAATGTAGTTGCCAATAATATATATTTCAGGCAATATGGCTGCGTTGAGAGCAAGGCCGCCAGGCTGGGCTCTCGATCAGCGATGAGGCGCTCAGGCGTTTCTTTTTGTGCCCCCGGAGCCCTCCGGGGGCCGTTTTTTCGCGGGACGTGCACCGCCCGGTGCGCAGCAGTTCTCCCGCCCTCGAGGAGGATTCCTTATGCCCGATTACGCCGATCTCGGCTTGCAACTTGCCTGGCCGCTGGCCATCGCGCTGTCCTGGATGGCAGGCGAACTGATTTTCCGCTGGACCGCGCTGCCGCGCATCGCCGTGTATGGCGTGGCCGGCTTCGTGTTCGGCAACCTGGCGGCCGGCTACCTGCCGCCTTCCGAATCGAAGAACTTCATGCTGCTGGCGAACCTGGGCTTCGGCCTGATCCTGTTCGAACTCGGCTACCGCATCAACCTGCGCTGGCTGCGCAGCAATCCCTGGATCGTCGCCACCTCGCTGCTGGAAGCGGCGCTGACCTTCGCCGCCGTGTACTGGGTGGCCACGGTGTGCGGCATGGAAGCCCTGCCGGCCGCGCTGACGAGTTCGCTGGCGATGTCGAGTTCTCCGGCCGGCTTGCTGCGCGTGCTGAACGAGCAGGGCGCCGCCGGCCAGGTGACCGAGCGCGCGATGCACCTGACCGCGCTGAACTGCGTGATGGCCGTGTTCACCTTCAACGTCGTGGTCGGCATCGGCGTGTTCCAGACCTCGGGCGACCTGACCCATGCGGCCGGCAGCAGCCTGCTGGTGCTGGGGGCGTCGAGCGTGCTGGGCGCGCTGTTCGGCGCCCTGGTGCCGCTCTGGCTGCGCCTGATCGACGCCGCCCGCGACGCCACGCTCGCCTTTGCGCTGGCCGTCGTGTTGCTGGTGGCGGTCACCCACGTGCTGCAGTTTTCGCCGGTACTCGCCGCCCTGACTTTCGGTCTCGTCGCGCGTCACCGCCGCATCGCGCTCGCGCCGGCCCAACGCAATTTCGGCGTGCTGGGCGATTTGCTCGCGGTGCTGATGTTCTTCTTTGTCGCGACCAAGGTCGAAGTCGGCAACCTGAGCGGCGGCATCGCGCTCGGCCTGCTGCTGGTGCTGGTGCGCGGCCTCGTCAAGGTGGGTGTCTGCACCGCCTTTGCGCGCGTGTCGGGCATCTCGGCGCGCAAGGGCGCGCTCTCGGGCCTGGCGCTGACCCCAATGTCGGTGTTCGCGATCCTGCTGATGGAACAGACGCGCTGGATCGGCGTCGACCTGATCGACCGGCTGGCGCCGCTGGCGGCCGTGATGCTGCTGCTGGACGTGCTCGGTCCCGTGCTCACCCAGCGCGCCGTCGTCTGGGCCAACGAAACCCGTCACATCAAGGAGGCGTAAAGATGGCACTCCCACCATTCGCCCAATCGCAGTCGCTCACCATGGGCGTCGAGCTGGAACTGCAGCTGGTCAGCCTGTCGGACTTCGACCTGGTCGCCGCGTCGCCCGACATGCTGGAACTGCTCGGGCGCGCGCCGTTCCCCGGCAACGTCACGCCCGAGATCACCGAGAGCATGCTCGAGATTAACTCGAGCGTGCATACCCACCACGGCGAACTGCTGGCCGAACTGCGCGAGATCCGCGACACGCTCCTGCGCGCCGGCGACCGCCTGAACGTCGGCATCTGCGGCGGCGGCACTCACCCGTTCCAGCAGTGGACCCAGCGCAAGATCTTCTCGAAGCCGCGCTTTCGCGAAGTCTCGGCCCTGTACGGCTATCTCGCCAAGCAGTTCACGGTCTTCGGCCAGCACGTGCACATCGGCTGCAAGTCGGGCGACGAAGCCCTGTTCCTGCTGCATGCGCTGAACCGCTACATCCCGCACTTCATCGCGCTCTCGAGTTCTTCGCCCTTCCTGCAGGGCAGCGACACCCAGTTCAATTCGGCGCGCCTGAACAGCGTGTTCGCGTTTCCCTTGTCGGGACGGGCGCCGTTCATCCTGAAGTGGGACGCCTTCGAGCGCGATTATTTCGCGCGCATGGAAAACACCGGCATCGTGCGCAGCATGAAGGACTTTTACTGGGACCTGCGCCCCAAGCCCGAATACGGCACCATCGAGCTGCGCGTCTGCGACACGCCGCTGACGGTGGAGCGCGCCGCCGCGCTGGCCTGCTACCTGCAGGCCCTGTGCCGCTATCTGCTGGAGGGGAACGAGCCGGCGCCGCTGGAAGACGACTACCTGGTCTACAACTACAACCGCTTCCAGGCCTGCCGCTTCGGCCTGGACGGCACGCTGGTGCATCCGCAGACCCACGACACGATCTCGCTGCGCGAAGACATCCTGACGACCTTGCGCCGGCTGGAGCCGCATGCGAAGGCGCTCGGGAGCGAGGCGGCGCTGGAGCATCTTTATAACGAGACGCATACGGGGAGCGATGCGCATCTGCTGCGCGAGGCGCATCTGGAGGCGGGCAGTACCGAGGGCATCGTCGACGCGGCGCTGCGCCGCTTCAGGGAGGATACCGTCTAGGCTGCGCAGGCAAGGCGGTCGCGCCGGACCGGTTCAGGGCTCGCCCTTGATGCTGTATTTCTCGATCCGGTAGCGCATCGCGTCGCGCGACAGTCCCAGGCTGCGGGCCGCCTGGGTGACGTTCCAGCGCGCCTGGCCGAGCGCTGCGACGAGGTACTGGCGCTCCATGCCTTCGAGGTTCATCTCATGTCCCGGCGGAGCGGCCGGTGCGGCTGGCGGATGGTGAGCGAAGGAAGACGGCAGCGCCAGGTCGCGCGCCGCGATCGCTTCCTCCCTGGCCATCAGGGCGATCTGCTCGAGCATGTTGCGCAGTTCGCGCACGTTCCCGGGCCAGTGCCAGCCGCGCAAGGCCCGCTGCGCGCAGGGGGTGAAGAACAGCCCCGGTTTGCGGTAGCGGCTAGCGTGCATGGCAAGGAAGCCGCGTGCGAGCAGCAGCACGTCGTCGCCACGTTCGCGCAGCGGCGGCAGCTCGAGCTGCACCATTTTCAGGCGGTAGTACAAGTCGGACCGGAACTTGCCTTCCCGGACGCGCAACGCCAGGTCCTGGTTGGTCGCCGCGATCACGCGGAAATCGATGCGGTGCTCCTGCAATCCGCCCAGGCGGCGCAGCTTCTTTTCCTCGAGTACCTTCAGGAGCTTGGCCTGCATCGGCAAATCGAGTTCCCCGATCTCGTCGAGGAACAGGGTGCCGCCGTCGGCCGCTTCGATCAGGCCGTACTTGCGTTCGCGCGCATCGGTGAAGGCCCCACGCTCGTGGCCGAACAGCTCGGCCTCGAGCATCTGCGGCGGGATCGACGCGCAATTGATCTCGATGAAGGGCCGCGCCTTGCGCGCGCCTTCGAAATGCACGGCCCGGGCCACGCATTCCTTGCCGGTCCCGGTCTCGCCGATGATCAGCACGGTCGGCAGGTCATTGTCCAGCACCAGGCGCTCGGCTTCCGCAAGGCGGCGGATCGCGTCCTTCAGGGCCAGCATCGGCGCCGACTCGCCCGCCAGCTTGTCCAGTTCGCTCCCGCCGGCCTCCGGCGCCGGCCCGGTCGACGCAGGCTCGCGCGAGCGGTCGAGGCCCAGTGCGCGGTCGACCAGCAGGCGCAACTCGCGCAGCACCACCGGCTTGCTCAGGTAGTCGAAGGCACCCAGCTTCATGGCCTGCACGGCCACCTTGACCGTGGCATCCCCGGTAATCATGATCACCTTGACGGATGCACTGCGGGCGCGGATGCGCGCGAGGACTTCCAGCCCATCCACGCCGGGCAGATGGAAGTCGAGCACGACCACGTCGGGCAGGGCGCCGTCGAGCCGGGCGAGTCCCTCCTCGCCGGAATGCACGACGACCGCCGCGTGCCCATGGCGTTCGAGATAGGTCTTGATGTTCTTGGCCAGTACCCGTTCGTCTTCGATGATGAGGATGGCGTGCGTCATCGTGCGGCTCCCAGGAAGACGAGGGTCACTGCGGTTCCCGCGCCGGGTGCGCTTTCGATATGCAGGTCGCCGCCGAAGCGCCGCGCGATGCGCCGCACCAGGGTCAGGCCGACGCCCAGGCCATCGGCCTTGGTCGTGTAGAAGGGCTGGCAGATGCGGCTGAGCTGCTCGGGCCCGATGCCGCTGCCCGTGTCGCGCACTTCGATGGCGATCTGCCGCGTTTCCGGCTTGCTGCTGCAGGCGACCACGATGGTGCCGCCGGCCGCCGGCATCGCCTCGATCGCATTGCAGATCAGGTTGTTCAGGGCCTGCGTCAGCAGCGCGGCATTGGCCTGGATGTCCGGCAATCCGGGCGGCACGCTCAGTTCGATGCTTACCCTGCGGCGCTTGAGTTCACGCGCGAAGCCTTCGACGCTGCGTTCGATGATCGGTCCCGGCGCCGTGGCTTCCTTGCGGTAGTCGGGCGGCGCCGAGTAGGTCAGGAGCTCGCGGATCCAGCGCTCGATCCGGTGCACCTCGAGGATGATGTCGGTCGCCGGTTCCGCGTCTTCCGCGCGCGCCGCGTCCTGCCACAACTCGGCCGAGGACCGGATCGAGGCCAGCGGATTGCGGATGCCGTGCGCGACGGCGGCGGCCATCTCTCCCAGGGCCTCCATAGTCTCGGACTCGATCAGCCGTTCCTGCTGCGAGCGGATCACGCGGTCCGCGCGCCGCACGATCCAGAACAGGACCGCATACAGGAACAGCCCGCTTCCTATCGAGGTGAGCCAGGTGAGCGCGGTGCCGGCGTGGATCGCCCGTGTCAGCGCGACCGGGATCCGGTAGAGCTCGACGACGCCGACCACCGCCCTGGTGCCGGCGTCGCGCAGGGGAATGTACAGTTCGACGAAGCGCGCGCGCGATCCGCTCAGATAATAGTGCTCCGCCTTGTGCCTGTGCCGGCCGCCGACTTCGCCGCTCTCGATCTCGAGCTGTCCCTTCAGCGCTTCGGCCAGTTCCGGATTGCCTCCGTACTTGCGCCCTTGCAGCCGGTTCTCGCTCGACCAGAGCAGGGTCGAATCGGTGGCGTACACGTTGGCCCGTGCAACGTCGGGCATGGCCGCGACGTGCTTGAGGAAGGCGGCCAGCCGCTCGACCATCTCCGGGTGGTCGAGCGAATAACCCTTGGCCAGCTCGGTCTCCATCACGTTCTGGACGAAATCCCGGGTGACTTCGGCGTCGCGCTGCAGCAGGCGGTTGGTCAGGAAACGGGACATGAGGGCGGCGGAGGCGATCGAGACGATGCAGATCGCGACCAGGCTCAGCAGCAGGAATCGACGCATCAGGTCGAACTGGTCGTCGGAAGCAGTCTCCTTGCGAGGCATGGCCGTCCATTCCCTCTACGTTGAACCCGGTTGGCGCCGAAACGGCCGGCAGCGCGGCGTCGGCGGTGTAAATACGATGCTGATTGCATGATACTCCCGCCCGCATCGTCAGCCCATCGTTTTGCGTGCATTTTCGCAAGTGTGTTCAGCTGCCAACAATTCCTGGCAGGCGGGCCGTGGGGGCATGGGCGCCCGGGTGGGGGAAATCGCGCGGCAGGTGGGTGTAATGCCCCAAAGATTTTTCCCCAGCAAGAAAACGGGGAGTGCCGCGCCAGGCCCAGCCCCGTATGCGTGCCGAACGAGCCCTGGCATGGGTATTGCTGACGTACATGGTGCGAATACCGATACGGCCGCATCCCGCCGCCGTCGACCAACCCAGGGGAGAAATCGATGAAACCGAACCAGCCAGCCGCATCCAGCACGCCGTCGTCCGCATTGCCCAGGCGAGGGTGCAGACGTGCCCGCGCGGCAATTGCCGCCGCCTTCGGCCTCATGTTGTCGATCTGGAGCGGCCAGGCAGCCGCGGCCTCGTCCGAAGGCTGCGAAGGCGGGGGATTCACGGTGCTGGGCCTGAAAGGGCCGCTCGAGCGCACGGTAGCGGCAAATGCGCTGGGAAGCGGAAACCTCATCGCCGTGCGCGGCAAATACGTGGAATTCGACATCGACAAGCGTACGTTCGGGATCCTGAACTACACCCTGACCGGCGCACCGAACCGGCTCGACCTCACCGGCGGGCGCCGCACGCGGGTCTTCGACAGCAAGCTTCCCGATCATCGCGGCCTGGTGCTGACCAGCGCCGTGGAGCTTGAACTGGAGGGCGAATCGCTGCTCATCCTGCGCGAAGGACCGGGCCTGACGATGAAGATCCAGGCCAAGGATTGCGCCACCGGCGGGGTGTTCCAGATGGAGCCGGAGCGGACCGACCAGTCCAGGACGAAGTTCACGCACGTCCTGTCCGCCGAAGCGTTTTATTTCGATAACGGAAACTTCCGCGCGCGCGAAGGCGATATCGTCCCCTACAAGGACACGACCATCGAGGTACCGTCGCGCATCAACTTTGCCAACAACTTTTCACGCAAGTTCGTCGGCCGCGACAGCACCCAGGTGGCGGAGCGGGTCGACGAGCCGCGCTGCAGCAACGCCATCCGTACCCGCAGCGGCGTGGAGACGGTCCTGCATTGCGGCAGGGTGTCGACCTGGCTGGTGGCCAGCGGCGGGCGCATGGGACAGGTGATGGGCGAGGACGCGGTCGAAGTGGCGCCGCCGGCGACGGTCTGCGTCCGCAAATGCCGCGCGCAGAACCGGGTGCGCGGACGCTCGGTGGTGCTGGGTTTCCCCTTCCCGGTGCCGATCGAGCAGCAACTGAAACCGGCGTTTCCCTGATCGGCGACGCACGCTCCAGGCGAATGCGCGCCGGGAGCGGACAAGGCTTCAGACGAATTCAGGACCTCCTGAATTGTGCCGGCGGACCCCTGAGCCGCCTGGACAGGCACATTCGCCCGGCCTCGCGCCGGGTTCTTTTTTGGCGCTCAGAGTTGCGCCAGCGGCACCTGCGCCCCGGCCTCATCGGCGGCCAGCAGCGTGATCAGGCGTCCCAGATCCTGTTCCAGCCGGCGCAGGGTCGCCTCGTCCAGGCTCGACAGCGCATCCGGCAGCACGCCGGCGAACGGCATCGGCGCGCTTTTGAGCAGCGGCTCGGCCGCGGGCAGGGCGCGCAGGGCGACGCCGCGGCGGTCGAAACCTTCGCGCGCGGCCGAGACCAGGCCGCGCTGGGTCAGCGTGCGCACCAGGTTGCTGGCCGTGGACTGGTGGATGTCTAGCGAACGCGCCAGTTCGGTCACGCCGATGCCGGGCGACTGCGCGATCACGGACAGCGCCCACAGCTGCGCGCCGCCGAGGCCGGCTTCGCGCTCGACCTGGCGGAAATGGGTTTTCACGGAGTTGAAGACGATGCGGAACTGGCGCAGCACGCGCGTGGCGGGCTCGGTCGTCGGTTCGACGGGTTCTTGCTGCGGCGTTTCCGCAGGGATGGATTGTAAAGACATTGTGACATCATAGCCGAAAGCGCAAGCCTTCGCGAGCCCGGCCGCAGGCGGCGTGTTCCACGGCCCACATGTGTGCGGCGCGCGGTCGGCTATACTTCGCCTGGCAGATCAATTTAGCAAGGAAAACAGTGGACCAGGACGAGAAGACCGAGAGCGGCATTCGGCAGCAGGCGAGGGATTTGTTCGGCAGTGCCGGCGGCAGGGCAAAGGCCGGCGTGCGCCAGGCGCATGGCTTCCTGTCCGGGCGGCCGCGCAGGCAGCAGGTGCTGATCATTGGCGTCGCTTCGTTTGTAGTACTGCTCGCTGCCTTCATCGCTTACCTGGTCATCCTCATTCCGCTCACGCCCGGCGTCGACGACCTGAAGCAGGTCACCAGCGCGCGGCCGAGCACGATCCTGTCGAGCGACGGCAAGGAGCTCGGCACCTTCGAGCAGGGCCTGCAGGAGCGCGTGAAACTGTCGCAGGTCTCGCCGCACGTGGTGACGGCCCTGATCGCGACCGAGGACCACCGCTTCTACGACCACCACGGTGTCGACTTCACCCGCATCGGCGGCGCCATGCTGGCCAGCCTGAAGGGCGACGCCCAGGGCGGCTCGACGATCACCCAGCAGCTCGCGCGCAACATGTTCCCGGAAGAGATCGGGCGCGCGCGCAGCATCAACCGCAAGCTCAAGGAACTGATCACCGCGATCAAGATCGAGAACACCTACAGCAAGACCGAGATCCTCGAAGCCTACCTGAATACGGTGCCTTTCCTGTACAACGCGCGCGGCATCGAGATGGCGGCGCGCACCTATTTCGGCAAGCCGGCGTCCAGGCTGGACGTGCTGGAAGCGGCGACGCTGGTGGGCATGCTGAAGGGGACCTATTACTACAATCCCGTCACCAATCCGGAGCGCTCGCTGGCGCGCCGCAACGTGGTACTGGCCCAGATGCTCAAGCGCGGCGCCTTCAACGAGGCGCGCTACAAGGCGCTGGTGAAGCGTCCGCTGCGCCTCGATTTCGAACGCCAGGCGGAACGCAGTGGGCGCGACAACCACTTCACGGCCTACGTGCGCAAGTGGCTGCTCGAGTGGGCCAACGAAAACGACTACGACCTCGAACTGGACGGCCTGGTGGTGCAGACCACGCTCGACTCCAACCTGCAGGAAGCGGCCCTGCGCGCCGTCGAAAAGCAGGCAAGCGCGCTGCAGGCCGTGGCCGACGTCGAGTGGGCCAATCCTTCTCCGCCGGGTTCGACCTCGATCGGCACCTACACGTCCATGCGCAGCAGCATCGCGCCCTTCGACTATTACTGGCACACCCACGGCGCGCAACTGGACGCTTTCGTCCGCGAGACGCCGGACTACCGCAAGGCGGTCGACGGCGGCGAGGCGCCCGCCGCGGCGCTGAAACGCATCAAGGCGGACCGCAGCTTCATGAAGCGCCTCAAGGAAGCCAAGGCGCGCCTGGAAGCGGGTTTCGTCGCCATCGATCCGACCACCGGCGAAGTGAAAGCCTGGGTCGGCAGCCGCGATTTCGCGCGCGACCAGTTCGACCACGTGGCCCAGGCCGCGCGCCAGCCGGGATCGACTTTCAAGCCCTTCGTCTACGGCGCGGCGCTGGAAAACGGGATCCCGCCCGAGCAGCCCTATGTCGACGCCGTGATGGACATCCGCGCCGCCGACGGTACGGTCTGGCGTCCGACCGACATGTCGGGCACCACGGGCCGCCAGATGACGATGCGCGACGGCCTGGTGTACTCGAAGAACACGATCACGGCGCAGGTGATGCGCGACGTCGGCCTGCCGCCGGTGGTCAAACTGGCGCAGAACCTCGGCATCCGCCAGAGCAAACTCGCCCAGGTGCCTTCGCTGGCACTGGGCACCAGCCCGGTGACCCTGCTCGAAATGGTGAGCGGCTATGCGTCGATCGCGGCCCAGGGCGAGTACCGTAAACCGGTGTTCGTGCGCCGCATCAGCGACCGCGACGGCAACGTGATCGCCGACTTCGCCACGGTGGCGCCGGAGCGCGCGATGTCGGCGGCGTCGAGCGCGACCCTGATCGACATGCTGCGCGGCGTCGTCAACCGCGGCACCGGCACCGCCGTGCGCTACCGCTTCGGCATCAACGGCGACGTCGCCGGCAAGACCGGCACCACTCAAAACAACGCCGACGGCTGGTTCATCCTGATGCATCCGAACCTGGTGGCGGGGGCCTGGGTCGGCTTCAACGACAACCGCGTCACCATGCGGTCGAGCTATTGGGGGCAGGGCGGGCACAATGCGATCCTGCTGGTGGGGGACTTCTTCAAAAGCGCGCTGGATGCGGGCAAGATCGATCGTGAGGCGCTGTTCCCGGGTGGGCGGCCGCCGGCGCCGGCAAGGGCGCGGGAAGAAGAGCCGGAAGAGGAATTCATCGAGCCGGGTGATTTGGTCGAAGGCGTGCCGGCGGACGAGCCGGCGCCTGTCGAACAGTCCGTGGACGAGGCCGAAGAGGTGGAAGACGCGCCGATGGAAGGGGTGCCGCCGCCACCGCCGACGCCGGTTCCGACGCCGTTATATTAATTTCGATACGGAACGGTTGCGCACCGTAGGGCGGGCATGCCCGCGCGGAATGTCGCGTTTTGTTGGCTTCGTTTGGGGAAAGACCCCGCCAACATGACGCGAGCTTCACGCGCGGGCATGCCCAGTGAACCCGTCATGAAGGCCATTGGCCTTCATGACCCCTACAAAATCGGTGTACCTCCCGTTACGGCGATGCGCGCACCCGAAATATAACTTGCCTGGTCCGACGCCAGCAGCACATACACCGGCGCCACTTCCGCCGGCTGCCCCGGCCGCTTCATCGGCACCTGCTGCCCGAAACTCTCCACCTCGTCCGGCGGCATGGTCGACGGAATCAGCGGCGTCCAGATCGGCCCCGGCGCCACCGAATTCACCCGAATCCCTTTGTCCGCCAGCAGCTGCGCCAGCCCCGCCGTGAAGTTGGCGATCGCGCCCTTGGTCGTCGCATAGGCCAGCAGGGTCGGTTTCGGCTTGTCGGAGTTGATCGAGGTGGTGTTGATGATGCTGGAGCCGGGTTTCATGTGCTTCACCGCGGCTTTGCAGATGTGGAACATGGCCGTGATGTTGACCTGGAAGGTGTAATCCCATTCCTCGTCCGGGATCTCCTCGATCGAATCGTGGGTCATCTGGAAGGCGGCGTTGTTCACCAGGACGTCGATGCGGCCGAATTCCTGCACCGCCTTGTCGACGATGGCGCGGCAGTGAGCGGGTTCTGCCAGCTCGCCCGGCATCAGCACGGCACGGCGGCCCGCTTCCTCGACCAGGCGCGCGGTTTCCTGCGCGTCCTCGTGCTCGTTCAGGTAGGCGATCAGGACGTCCGCGCCTTCGCGCGCAAAGGCCAGCGCCACGGCGCGGCCGATGCCGCTGTCGGCGCCGGTAATCACCGCGGCCTTGCCGGCCAGTTTGTTCGCGCCCTGGTAGCTGGTCTCGCCGTGGTCGGCTTTCGGGGTGAGGGCGGACTCGTGGCCCGGGGGCTGCTGCTGTTGCTTCGGCTGGTTCATCGCTTGCTCCTAAAAGAACAGTGTGCTCAGGTCCCCTTCGGCAGGCTGCGAAGGGTGTTGGGGTAGCGCGGGCGCGGGCCTTGCGGCACTTCGGGCGCTTCCGTTTCGACCGCAACCTGCAGCAGCAGTTGCTGTGCGCGCGGGGCGGTCGAGATGCCGAGGTCGGCGAACATCTGCATCGAGGCCAGGATGATGGCCTGCTGGGTGTTCATGAACAGGTCGTAGTTGGCGTCGAGGATGGTGTAGACGATCTCCCACTCGATGTAGTCCTGGGTGTACTTGCTCAGGTGGGCGCGGTCGAAGCGCACCTGCTCCTGGCGGCCGATGAATTCGGCGATCGCGGTCGGCACCTTGGCCGCCAGCGCGGCCGGCGTGTCCGGATGGGCGCGCAGGTTGTAGACGATGCGGCGCGTGACCATGCGCTTGAAATTCGAGACCGTCGACTTCAGCAGCTCGGCGTTCGAGACGATGATCTGTTCGCCGCTCGAGGCGCGCAGGCGCGTCGTCTTCAGGCCCACCTTCTCGACCGTGCCCGAGGTGCTGGAGGTGGAGATGAAGTCGCCCACCTCGAAGGGCTTGTCGATCGCGATCGAGAGCGAGGCGAACAGGTCGCCCAGCACGTTCTGCACGGCCAACGCGATGGCGATACCGCCGATGCCGAGGCTGGCGACGAAAGTCGAGATGTTGATGCCGAGGTTGGCGAGAAGGGCCAGTGCGAAGATCACCCAGACGCTGGTCTGCAGCACCCAGATGATGAGAGTGTGGGCCACCGTCACCTGGTTGTCGGCGGCGGCTGCGTGTTCGTGGGTGCGGAAGTAGCGGCGCGCGGTGACCTTGATCGCGCTGTGCAGGTAGATCGCCAGCTGCAGGCCGAGAGTCAGGAACCACAGGTGGCTGACGCGCGCGTTCCAGGGCGCCGGCAGGTCGAGCGCAGACAGGCCGATCAGGACGGCGGTGGCGAAGACGACCAGGTTGCTGGTGCGGGCCAGGGTCTTGCGCAGCACTTCGGCCACGGGGCGGTGGGCGCGTTCGTCGCTGAGCCGGTCGAGACGGCGCCGGAACAGCATCAGGACGCCGTGGACGGCGACGAAGCTGGCCACGGCCAGGCTCAGTGCGAAGAGGGCATTGGGCAGGGTGATGTCGAGGGATGCGACAAAGGCGCGGATATCCACGTTGGGCTCCTTTTTTTATGGAATAGGGGGCGCAAGGGCGCGCAACGGTACGATGCATCCGGCGGCGGAGAGGCCGGAGGGCAGCGTTGAAAGAGCACTGCGGTGTGGCCGCGGGCTGAACCCGCGGCCGGCGGACGCGTGGCGCGTCCGGGGAGCTTGACTTACTTGTTACGCTTCAGGTGCTGGCGCACGGCTTCGGCCGAGACGCCGACTTCGGCGACGGCGCGTTCCAGCTCTTCGCGGGACACGCCCAGGGCCTCGGTCCAGTGGCGCACTTCCCACTCTTCGTGCACGTTGATGCGGCTGCGGTCCTGTTGACCGGCTTTCTGCAGATTATCGGACATGATGGCCTCCTATTGACGAGTTTGAACCAATATGCCATCAAGGATTGCTCTCGTCGGTTAAGCATTTCACCTTGTACGCGCATTGCTGGACTGCAGCTCAGCCGGTAAAAAGTTCCCGCGCATCAGCTCATACGATTGAGCGAGATCAGCTCAGGCGCAAACTCAACCCCAGAGCTTGCTTAGCTGACTCAACAGTCAGCTCGCCGTCAGGCGGCCTCGTGAAGATCGATGGGTCAGCCGTGCACTACTTTGGTGCAATTTGGCAACTATCCAGGAGGCCACAACATGAGGACGCATCCCCACCGCCCGCGCGCATTCATCCGCACCGCTCTTGCCGCCGCCATCGGCGCGGCCCTGCTCGGCGCCTGCCAGTGGCCGGGCGCCGTCGACCAGCTGAACGACCTGCGCGGCGGCACCCGCGACTACACCGTCGAACTGCGCGAAGGCACCAACATGGCCGCCAGCCCCTCGCCCGACGGCAGCCGCATCGTGTTCTCGGCCCAGGGCGCGCTGTGGGTGATGCCGGCCGCGGGCGGGCGCGCGACCCGCATCACCGACTGGCACCTGGAGCCGACCGCGCCGGTGTGGTCGCCCGACGGCAAGCGCATCGCTTTCCAGAACTACGCGCCGGAAGGGAATTTCCACATCTGGACCATCGATCCGGACGGCCGCCACCCGCGCGAACTGACCGACGGCCCGTTCGACGACCGCGAGCCGGCCTGGCTGCCCGACGGCAGCGGCCTGGTGTTCTCGTCCGACCGCAGCCGCGACGGCCAGTACAAGATCTGGCGCGTCGGCGCGGGCGGCGGCGCGCCCTCGCAGATCACGACCGGGCCTGGCGCCGAGAGCAATCCGGTGGTCTCGCCCGACGGCACCCGCCTGGCCTATGTCGATGGCGCCAACGTCGTGACCGCGCCGCTGGCGGGCGGGGCGCCGATCATCGTCGCACCCGGCGCCGCACCCGCCTGGACGCCGATCATCGTCGCACCCGGCGCCGCGCCGGCCTGGACGCCGGCCGGCGACGCCCTGGTCTACCAGAATGCGGCGCGCCAGCTGGTGGTCGGCGGCACGCAGGTCACGACGGACGAGGACATCTTCCCGTTCCCGGTGCGCTTCCTGCCCGATGGCCGCTTCCTCTACACGGCCGATGGCCACATCCGCACCCGCGCCGCCAACGGTGCGGCGCCGCTTGATGTCGCCTTCAGCGCCGAACTGAAACTGCGCCGCCCGAGCTTCGCGCGCCACAAGGACCGCCACTTCGACGATTTTAAAAAGCGCCCCGTGCGCGGCATCAGTGCGCCGGTGCTGTCGCCGGACGGACGCAGCATCGCCTTCGTCGCCCTGAACGACGTCTGGACCATGCGCATCGGCGAAGAGCCGGTGCGCCTGACGAACGATCCCGACCGCGACGCCAATCCGCAGTGGACGGCCGACGGCAGCGCCGTCTACTTTTCGTCCGAGCGCGGCAACGCCGGCCAGCTGGCGGTGGACCGCATCGACCTGGCCAGCCGCGCGCGTACCCGCCTGGCCGCGATTCCCGGACGTTCGCTGGTCACGCCCAAGCTCTCGCCGGACGGTACGCGCCTGGCCTATACGACGCTCTCCGGCCAGCTCGAGATCCGGACCCTGGCCACCGGCGTCTCGGAGGTGATCATTCCTTCGGTGAGCACCCAGGTCAGCACGCCGCAGTGGACGCCGGACGGCCAGCGCATCCTGCTGGTCGATAACGAGCGCATCAACAACCGCTTCCGCGAGGGCTACAACAAGCTGCGCGTGATCGACCTCGCCACCCGCACCGGCACCTTCTACGAAGTGGCGCCCGCGCCGCGCCAGATCGCCGAACGCGACGAGGGCGCCGGCGCGCTTTCGCCGGACGGCAGCAAGTTCGCCTTCATCATGGATTCGCGCCTGCACGTGCTGCCGCTCGGGCCCAACGGCGCGCCGACGGGCCCCGCGCGCCAGGTGAGCGACGACATGGCCGACCTGCCGGTCTGGGGCGGCGACTCGCAGACGATCCTGTACAAATCGGCCGAACGCGTGCGTACCGTGCGCCTGGACGGTAGCGGGAGCGGCAGCGGCACGCGCGACATTCCCGTCAAGCTGCACTGGCGCCAGGCCGCCCCAAGCGGCCGCACGGTGGTGCACGCCGGCGCCTTGTGGGACGGCGTGGGCACGAGCCTGCGGCGCGACGTCGACGTGGTCATCGAGGGCAACCGCATCGTCTCGGTCGCGCCGCACGCCGAGCATGAACCCGACGTGCGCGTGGTCGACGCCAGCGGCCTGACCGTGATGCCGGGCCTGATCGAGACCCACCTGCACCCGCTGACCCTGTACCAGGGCGGCCAGTTCGGCCAGATCGCCCAGCTGATGCTGTCCTATGGGATCACGACGGCGCAGTCGGTGGCCGGTCCCCTGCACCAGAGCATCGAGATGCGCGAAGCGCTGGAGGCCGGCAACCTGATCGGGCCGCGCCTGTTCGTCTCGCCGCCGCTATGGGAAGGCAACCGCCTGTTCTACAGTTTCGCGCGCACCCTGCGCACGCCGCAGATCGCCGACATCGAGATCGCCAAGGCCAGGCGCTTCGACGTCGACTTCCTGAAGAGCTATGTACGCGCGCCGATTCCGGTCATGGCGCGCATCGCGCAGGGCGCCCAGGACCTCGGCATCCCCAGCGGCACCCACATGGTGCAGCCGGGCGCGGCGACCGGCCTGGCCGGCACCACCCACCTGTCGGCGACCCAGCGCATGGGCTACGGCTGGTCGAAGTCCTTCGTTCGCGCGATTACGTACCAGGATGCGGCGGACGTCTTCGGCAAGGCCGACTTCCACCTGATCGATACGCTGTTCTCGGCCGGCGCGCTGGCCGGGCTCGATCCAGGCATCGTTACCGACCCGCGCTTCATCCTGGTGCCGCCGAACTTCGTGCCGGGCCTGCAGAGCGCGACGCCGCCGACGGCCGCCCAGATCGCGAGCATCGTCAACGACGCCACCCAGCAGGCCAAGGTCAAGACGGCCGGTGCCCTGGTCGCCAACGGCACCGATTCGCCGCTGGTGGTGCCGGGCATCTCGCTGCACCTGAACATGCGCGGCGCGGCCCTGGTGCAGGGCAACCTGGCGGCACTGTACTCGGTGACGCGCGACGCCGCCCGCATGGCCCTGGTCGGCAAGGACCTGGGCACGATCGAGGAGGGCAAGCTGGCCGACCTGATCGCGGTGCGCGGCGATCCGCTGACTGACCTGCGCGCGGCGGCCGCGGTGCAGGTGGTGCTCAAGAACGGGCGCGTGTTCACGCAGGACGAGATCCTGGCGCCGGCGCGCACCCCGGCCCAGATCGAGGCGCGGCGCCTGGCGCTGGCGGCGCAGGAGAAACTGTGCCGGGATGAGCCGGAGCATTGCGAAGAGCCGGGAGGGCATGCGCACTGAGCTGTTCGGATAAATGGTGGGCACGGGGCGCCCACCCTACGGAAGCTGCGGTAGGGGTGGGCGAGGCCAATGGCCTCGACTACGGTCTCATCGGGCGCTCCGTGCCCACCACGCATTTCCGTCTGTGCAATAAATTGTTGGCTCCTCGATGGTGTTTCGGTTACGCTTGTCGAATCGGCACTATTGAGGAGCAAGCCATGTCTTATCAAACGTCCCAACCCGAGCGCAGCGCGGTTGACGCGTTGCCCGGGGTCGTCGCCCTCGACTTCGGCACCAACTGGTGCGGCTACTGCCGCGCCGGCGAGCCGCACATCGCCGGCGCCCTGAAAGAGCAGCCCGGCGTCCAGCACATCCAGGTCGAGGACGGCCCCGGCCGCCCGCTCGGCCGCTCCTTTAAAATCAAGCTGTGGCCGACCGTCGTGGTCCTGAAGGACGGCGTCGAGGTGGCCCGCGTCACCCGTCCCGACAGCGCCGATGAAGTCCGTGAAGCCCTCAACAAGGCGGTGAATGCATGAAACCTCCAGCAAATAAAGCCCGTACCGTCCTCTTCGCCAGCCTGATCGGCACCACCATCGAGTTCTTCGACTTCTACATCTACGCCACCGCCGCCGTGCTGGTGTTCCCGAAACTGTTCTTCCCTGCGGCCGATCCGGCCGCCGCCACGCTGCAATCCTTCGCCACCTTCGCCATCGCCTTCTTCGCGCGTCCGGTCGGCTCGGCCCTGTTCGGCCACTTCGGCGACCGCATCGGCAGGAAGGCGACCCTCGTCGCGGCCCTGCTGACCATGGGTATCTCGACCATCGTGATCGGCCTGCTGCCGACCTATGCCTCGATCGGCACGCTGGCGCCGCTGCTGCTGGCGCTGTGCCGCTTCGGCCAGGGTCTGGGCCTGGGCGGAGAATGGGGCGGGGCGGTGCTGCTCGCCACCGAAAACGCGCCGCCGGGCAAGCGCGCCTGGTACGGCATGTTCCCGCAGCTGGGCGCGCCGATCGGCTTCCTGCTCTCGGGCGGCACCTTCCTGATCCTGACCCAGACCCTGACCGACGACCAGTTCTTCGGCTGGGGCTGGCGCATTCCCTTCCTGGCCAGCGCGATCCTCGTCGCTGTGGGCTTGTATGTGCGCCTGAAGATCCACGAGACGCCGGACTTCCAGGCCGTGCTGGACAAGGGCGAACGCGTGAAAGTGCCCTTCGTGACCGTCTTCAAGGAGCACGGCCGCGCGCTGCTGCTGGGTACCCTGATGGCCACCTCGACCTTCGTGCTGTTCTACCTGCTCACCGTGTTCGCGCTGAGCTGGGGCACGACCGGCCTGCATTATTCGCGCACCCAGTTCCTGCTGCTGCAGCTGGGCGCCGTGGTCTTCTTCGGCTTGCTGATCCCGCCGTCGGCCCTGATCGCCGACCGCTTCGGGCGCCGCGCGGCGATGATCGGCGTGACGGTCGCGATCATGCTCTTCGGCCTGAGCTTCGGCGCGCTGTTCGTCGCCGACAACCTGGTGAAAGCCGGCCTGTTCCTGGTGATCGGCCTGTCGCTGATGGGACTGACCTATGGCCCATTGGGCACCCTGCTGGCCGAGCTGTTCCCGCCGGCGGTGCGCTACACCGGTTCCTCGCTGACCTTCAACCTGGCCGGCATCCTGGGCGCCTCGCTGGCACCCTACATCGCGACCTCGCTGGCGAAGGATTACGGGATCGAGTACGTGGGCTACTACCTGACCGGTGCGGCGCTGCTGAGCCTGATCGCGCTGATGCTGACGCGCGGCCCGGCACGGCAAGGAAGCGTGGCGCGCGCTTGATGTGCTTGCATCGTGGGCTGTTGCCTGCGATGCCAGCTGCCTTCTTGATCCGCGTGGGCACGGAGTGCCCACCCTACAGGAGACGCCACTGGCTGAACCCGTAGGGTGGGCACTCCGTGCCCACGCGGATTTCGCATTCCGATAGCGGCGCAGGCGACTTTACGAAGGTGGGCACGGGGCGCCCACCATGCCGGAGAACCTCACGCAGTCGACAACACCTTGTCGTCATCCTTCTTGTCCGACCGCACCGCCGCCAGCCGATCCACCGCGATCAAGCCCTCCGCCGCCGCGTGCGAGGCCGCAAACACGCTGTCCGGCGCCAGGATCAGCTGCGCGCCCGTGCTGCTGACTCCCTCGATCAGCTTGTCCAGCGCCTCGATCCGCACCGGGTCCGGGTTCACGTTGCGGATGTAGATCATGCGCACCTGCTGCGGGTGGCGGCGGACGATCTCGGCGTAGATTTCCGGGTCCCGCTCGCCGCTGTCGCCGATCAGCACGAACTGCATCTCCGGATAAAAGCTCAGGATCAGCTCGATCTTCTCCAGCTTGTGGTTCGCATGCTTGGTCAGCTTGAACACGTCGCGCATGCCCAGTTCGCGCAGCAGCAGCGGGCCGACCGGGATGCCCTGCAGGCGCAGGAAGTCGACCAGGAAGCCGAACAGGTGCCAGGGACTGCTCGAAACGTAGAACAGCGGATTGTCCTCGTTGCCGCCGGCGCCGTCGCGCAGCGCGCGGTAGAAGGCGGCCACGCCCTTGAAGGGCTTGCGCGTGTGGGCGTTGGTGCGGGCCATCATCAGGGCCATGTTCAGCTTGTTCGTGACGTTGGTCCAGAGGACCGTGTCGTCGATGTCGCTGATGATGCCGAAACGGGCCGTGGCGCTCGGGACGAAGGCTTCTGCGGACGCGCGGATCGGCTGGCCGTCGGCGCCTTTCCACTCCGGGAGTTCGAGCGCGATGCGGTGCGAACCGCCGTCCAGCGGCGCTGTGGGCAGGATCTCGAACTCGAAATAGCCGCCGCTGTCGGTCACGGTCTCGACGCGCCGGCCGTCGAATTGCGCGACCACGCGCGCGCCGGCCACCTCGTCCGATTCGAGCCGGCGATACAGGGCGACCAGGTTGCTCCAGCCGCTGTCCTGGCCGGTCTGCTCGCGGAAACTGGCCTCGTCCAGCACGCGGCCCTTGATCCAGAGCTTGTTGGCATTGCCGAAGCCGAGGTAGGGCAGGACCAGCAGCGGGCGGTCGCTGCCGGCCTGGCGCAGGCGGTGGAGGGTACGCGCGGCGCGGGTGGCGAACTGGCCGGCGGCGCTGGCGAAGCGCTCGTGGAAGCTGGGCTGCTCCTGAACCGGCTCTGCGGCAAGAGGCGGGGCCGTCGCGACGTCGGCTGGGTGCTCGATCCAGAGCTGCCGTGCGCTCAGGCCGAGGCCCTGCAGGGTACGCTCGAACTCGCCCGACAATGCAGGCGGCAGGGCCGCCGGCAGCACCTGGACCGCGGCACCCGTCTCAAGCACGCGGGCGATCTCGCCGGGTGTCGCGACATCCGGGTTCAGGAACAGCGTGGCGCCGCTGCCGGCGCGCTGAATAACATCTTCAAAACCTTCGCGGGTCAGGATCAGGAAAGCGGGCATCGTATCTCGGGTCGTGACTGGTTCAGGCGCCAGTATCGCGTACTGGCCAGAATGGCAACGCACGGCTGGCAGGCTGCACACTGTGCACGCTAGCGCACAGTCCGATTTCCAGGAACAGGGCATACTGCGGCTATTGTCTACTTGTCACTAATTATCGAACTGTTCCAGGAACTTCCTCGCCATGTCTCTCGTCATCATCGCCTGTCTGGTCGTGCTGATCGTAATCGCCACCCTGCTGCCGCTGTCGCGCCATACCGAATGGTGGGTACGCGACCTGGACTTTCCACGCCTGCAGATCGCGACGGTGGCGCTCGGCGTGCTGGTCGCGGAGGCGGTCTTCCTCGACATGGGCGAGCGCGGGTCGCCCTTCCTGATGATCGTCACCGCCGCCTGCCTGGCTTACCAGGCCTGGTGGATCGTTCCCTACACCCGGCCCTGGAAGAACGAGGTCAAGCAGGCTGCCGGCGGCGCCCCGGGCGACCGCATCCGCATCCTGACCGCCAACGTGCTGACCCCGAACCGCAATACCGAGGGCCTGATCGCGCTGATCCGCGAACACCAGCCGCACGTCTTCGTCACGCTGGAAACGGATCGCTGGTGGCAGGAGCGCCTCGACGTGCTCGAAGCCGAGTATCCGCACGCGCTGAAGTGCCCGCTCGACAACCTCTACGGCATGCACGTGTATTCGAAACTGCCGCTGGAGGACGCGGCGATCCAGTTCCTGGTCGAGGACGACATCCCCTCGATGCACGCGCTGGTCGTGCTGCCTTCGGGCCGCAAGGTGCGCATGCACTTCCTGCATCCGGCGCCGCCCAGCCCGACCGAACACGACGAATCGACCGAGCGCGACGCCGAACTGCTGGTGGTGGCGAAAAGCGTGGCCGGCCTCGACACCCCGGTGATCGTGGCGGGCGACCTGAACGACGTCGCGTGGTCGACCACGACCCGGCTGTTCCGCAAGATCAGCGGCCTGCTCGATCCGCGCATCGGACGCGGCATGTTCAACACTTTCCACGCCGACCACTGGTTCCTGCGCTGGCCGCTGGACCACCTGTTCCACAGCCGCCACTTCACCCTCGGCTTCATCCGCCGCCTGCCGTCCTTCGGCTCGGATCACTTCGCCATGCTGGTGGAACTGGTCTACGACCGGGCGCGCGGCGCCGACCAGGAAGGCCTGGTGGCGGACGAGGAAGACCACGAACTGGCCGAGGAAAAGATCGCGGCCGAACCCGTGACGGTGGACGACGTGCACGAACCGCAGGCCTGAGGGGGTTCGTCTTCGACGGCCAAGCGGAGGTAGTTCCGCGATTACGCGGCATTTGCGCGACTCGTTACCGCCGCGAGCGCTCTGCGACTCCCGCAGCGGCGTAGGATCGCCGTATTGCTTGCGTCGATCCGGAGAGCATCATGAGCCTCAGTTCGCTTGCCAATTCGGCGACGGCGCGCCGTCTCGACTTCGCGCCGGCCGGCAAAATTCCTGAAACGCCGGGCGAAATCGCGCTTGCCGCCGCCATGCCGCCGGTGCCGCTCGCGCCCGTGCCGGTGCCGGAGCTCAAGCCCGAGCTTAAACCCGATCTTGTGCGCGAACCCGTTGCGCGCGGTCCGGTGCGGGCACCCGCACCCGCGCCTGGACCCGAACCCGAACCCAGGCTGGGCCACGCCGCCCCGTCGTCACGCCGCAGCAGGTCGACACCACCCTGAACGTCCTGTTCGGCTATATCCCGACCGAGGTGATCACGCTCTACGTGGCTTTTCTCGCGGCCTTCTCCGAGGTCAGGGACGTGGTCGACCCGATGTCCCTGTTTATCGGTTTCCTGATCGCCACGCCGGTCATTTTCTGGCTGGTCTATGCGGCCAAGCTGAAGTCGCGCGGCAAGAAGCTGCCGCTTAATCCAGCGACGTGGCCGGTGTGGGAGATGATCGCGGCGACGATCGCGTTCGCGGTCTGGGCCTTCGCCTTGCCCGGATCGCCGGTGCACCCGGCCTGGTACACCTCCGCCATTTCGAGCCTGGCCGTGCTGGTGGTGTCGACCCTGCTGGGCCTGCTGGCGCCTTTCTTCCAGCGCCCGATCGAACCGAACTAGGACGGATTCAGGCTTCGCGCCTGAATTCGGGCGCGGGCAGGGGATGGCGCCGCTCGTCCGGACGCATCAGCACGCGGCGCGCCACGTCGAAGGGCACGCCCATGCCGGCCAGCACGCGGGCCGGCGAGGCGTCGGTATCGCGGATTGCCGCGTCGATCAGGAGCGCGGTCTTGTAGTCGGTGCGTCGGTCCATGCGTGCATTGTCGCATGGGAGCGCGGTCAGAACGAGTACACCAGCGTCAGCGAGGTCTGGGTATCCAGGTTCTTCTTGTCCTCCGGCACGTTGGAGTCGTTGCGGGCCGAGAAGGCCGCCTTCATCTGCATCGTGTCGTTGATCTTGGTGGACAGGGCCGATTCGGCGATCGAGTGCACGTTCGAGGTGCCGCGCTCGACGCTCACCGTCTGCACGAAGGCCGCAGAGGGGCTGACCTGCCAGCGGAAACGGGCCGCGCCGCGCACCGTCATGCCGCTCTCGCGTTCGCCGGATTCACGTTCGCCGGTGAAATAGCCGGGACCGATTTCGACGTCGAGCGCCTTGTTCTCGGTGTTGAAGAGCTGCGAGCCGTGGCCGACCGCGAACGAGGTATAGCGGGTGTAGGCGCCGAAACGGTCGTTGACGTGCGAACCGAGGACAAAAGCGCGCGAGCCTTCCTTCATCAGCTTGTAGGCGGCTTTTGCCGAGGCGGCCCAGCGCTGGGCCGAGCGCGTGCGGTAGCGTTCGCCGTCGTCGTCGGTGATCTCGTCTTCCTTGAAGAAGCCGGCGAGGATGTACTCGTTGCTCCAGTCGGCCGTCTCGTGGCGGGCGTCGAGCTTGCCGCTGATCGAGGTGCCGGTGGTGTTGCCGGAGGTGTTGATCGCACCCAGTTCGGCCGAGGTGAACCAGCTGCCTTCGGGAATCGTGTCCGGACGGGCGATGGTCAGGGCGTCGTGGATGTTGCCGATCTGAGGCAGGTCGTCGGCGGCGCCATCGGCGTGGGCGGGGAAGTGGGCCAGGCCGAGCAGGGCCAGCGCGTACAGCGGGAATGATTTCATAAGCTTGTCTGCGGCCGCGGCGCCGGCTTGCTCAGCCGGACCGCTGCCTGCCGGTCGTCATCTAGGGAATGCGAAAGAGCGCCGGTGCGCGCTGGGCGGCAAAGGGGCTCGCCCGAGATTGTATCCCAGAAGCAGCAAAAATGCGCCCCGAAGACAACCGAATCGCGCATTTTGCTGTGCATGCGCGACTCAGCCGTAATGGTGGACGGGCGCTTCAGGTGCCAATGTAGACGATCTTGAAGATGAACAGGGCCGCGATGATCCAGACGATCGGTTTCACCTGGCGCGCGCGTCCGGTCAGCAGCTTCAGGGCCGCGTAGGTGATGAAACCGAAGGCGATGCCTTCCGCGATCGAATAGGTGAAGGGAATCACCAGCGCCGTGATCGCCGCCGGAATGCTCTCCGTCGTGTCGCCCCATTCGATGTCGCCGAGGTCGCGCAGCATCAGGCAGGCCACGAACAGCAGGGCGGGGGCGGTGGCGTAGGCCGGGACCACGCCGGCCAGCGGCGCGATGAACAGGCAGGCCAGGAACAGCACCGCCACGGCCAGCGCCGTCAGGCCCGTGCGCCCGCCGGCCTGCACGCCGGCCGCGCTTTCGATGTAGGCCGTGGTGCTCGAGGTGCCCAGCACGGAACCGGCGACGATGGCGCCGCTGTCGGCCAGCAAGGCCTTGTTCAGGCGCGCCATCTTCCCTTCGACCAGCAGGCCGGCGCGGCTGGCCACGCCCATCAGGGTGCCGGTGGCGTCGAACAGCTCGACCAGGAAGAAGACCAGCACGACGTTCAGGATGCCGACCGACAGGGCGCCCGGGATGTCGAGCTTGAACAGGGTCGGATCGATCGAAGGCGGGGCCGAGAAGATGCCGCGGAAAGAGTTCCCGCCGAAGAAGAACGAGAGGACGGTGACCACGATGATGCCGATCAGGATGGCGCCGCGCACCTTCAGGCGGTCGAGCGTGACGATCAGCAGGAAGCCGAGGATGGCCATGACCGCTTCCGGCTTGTGCAGGTCGCCCGCCTTGACCAGGGTCGGCTCGCTGCCGACCACGATGCCCGCGTTCTTCAGCGCGATCAGGGCCAGGAACATGCCCAGGCCGACGGTGATCGCCACCCGCAGCGAGTGCGGAATGCCGTTCACGATCATGCCGCGCAGGCCGAAGACCGAGACCAGGATGAACAGGCAGCCCGAGATGAACACGGCGCCCAGCGCGGCCGGCCAGGCAACGCCCATGCCGAGCACGACGGCGTAGGCGAAATAGGCGTTCAGGCCCATGCCGGGCGCCATGCCGATCGGGTAGTTGGCATACAGGCCCATCACGGCGCTGCCGAGGGCGGCCACCAGGCAGGTGGCGACGAACACGGCTTCCTTCGGCATCCCGGCGTCGCCCAGGATCGAGGGATTGACGAAGATGATGTAGGCCATCGTCAGGAAAGTGGTCAGGCCGGCGAGCAGCTCGGTGCGCACGTCCGTGCCGCTTTCCTTGAGTTTGAAATAGTTATCGAGCATCGTGGATGGGATCCGGATGGTGAACGGGTGCGGTTGGGATGACCGAAGCATAACACTGCCGCGTTCGCGGCACCGTCCCGGGCATGACAAAAACGCCATCCGGCGGCGTCCGGGGGCGGGCCGGGCCGGTTTTCTACTCTTTTCTTGCTTTATGTTACAGGATTGGTATCATCGATTTGCTGGCTGTCATGTCGATGGCCGTCTACCTGTGAGCTCGCGATGCAGATCCGTGCCTACCTGTATCTGATGGCTGCGGCAATCCTGGTCCCGGTGATCTTCTTCGCCGGATTCGCACTGCGTTTGATCGAGGGCACGGAAACCGAGCTGGCCCGGGCCCAGCTGGCCGGAGCGGCCCAGCGCGCCGCGCTGCTGGTCGACGCCGATCTGGCCGCCTCCCAGGCCGCGCTGCGCGGGCTGGCCGGCTCGCCGTCCCTGGCGCGCGGCGAACTCGACGCCTTTCACCGGGAGGCGCAGGCCGCCGTCGGCGGCCGCGATGCCTGGGCCATCCTGCTCGACGAGAACGGCCGCCTGCTGTTCGATACGCTGGCGCAGCAAGGAGCAACTGCGGGAGCACCTGCGGCCGACCAGCCGCTCCCGGCCTACCTGCCTGCGCTGCTCGGTGCCCGGCAGGCTTTCGTGACCGACCTGATTCCCTCCCATGTCAGCGAACGCCTGATGACCGGCGTCGGCCTGCCGGTGCAGGCTGGCGGACGCCATTACCTGCTGGGCGTGGGCTACGGCGCCGATCACTTCCGCCAGCTGCTGGCCAGCGCCGGCCTGCGGGCGGACTTGCAGCTCGATATCTACGACCGCAAGGGCAAGCTGGTGGCGTCCCGGCTCGGCTCCGCCGCGCTGGTGGGACAGGACGCGCCGCCCGAACTGGCCGCGGCGCAGGCCGACGGTTTCCTGGCGCTGCCGCTGCGCAGCGGCGCGCCCGGTGCGCTGGCCTTCAGCCGCGCTCCCCTCTCGGGCTGGAAAGTGGCGGCCGGTGCGCCCGCGGCGACGCTGGTTCCGGCGCCCGACGGCACCCGCCGCACGGCGGCGCTGGCCCTGGTCGCGGCCCTGTTCGGCGCCTGCGCGCTGGCGGCCTGGTTCGGGCGCGGCCTCGCCCGTCCGATCCGCATGGCCGCCAAGGCCGCCGGTGCGCTCGGGCGCGGCGAACTGCCGCCGCAGAACCGCTCGCGCATCGTGGAGATCGACCGCCTGCTGGGCGCGCTGCGCCAGGCCGGCAGCGAGCTGTCGCAGGCCCAGGCAACGCGCGATACGGCCGGCCACGAACGCCAGCACCAGCTCGAGCACGCACAGCAGGCGCGCCAGACGGCGGAAGAGGAAAACCGCGCCAAGGACCAGTTCCTGGCCATGCTCGGCCACGAGCTGCGCAACCCGCTGGCGCCGATCGGCACCGCGGCCCAGCTGCTCAAGCTGCCCGATCTGGACGGCCACCGCGCGCGCTATGCCGGCGACGTCATCGGGCGCCAGGTCGAGCACATGAACCGGCTGCTGTCGGACATGCTCGACGTTTCGCGCGTCACGCGCGGGCTGGTCAGCCTGAACCTGGAAGAAGTGGACCTGCGCAACGTGGTCGAACGCGCCGTCGAACAGACCCGGCCGCTGATGGAGGAGCGCCAGCACCGGCTCGAACTGCGCCTGCCGCAGGGCGCGGTGACGGTGCGCGGCGACCAGACCCGCCTGACCCAGGTGGTGGCCAACCTGCTGACCAATTCGGCGAAGTACACCCAGCCGCACGGCGCGATCCAGCTCTCGCTGAGCAGCGCCGGCATCGAAGCCAACCTGAGCGTAGCCGACGACGGCGAGGGCATCACCGCCGAGCTCCTGCCGCGCGTGTTCGACCTGTTTTCCCAGGGCGAGCGCAAACCAGACCGCGCCCAGGGCGGGCTCGGCCTGGGACTGGCCCTGGTGCGCAGCCTGGTCCAGCTGCACGGCGGCAGCGTCGAGGCCAGCAGTCCGGGGCGGGGCGGCGGCAGCATCTTCACCGTGCGCCTGCCGCTCAAGCACGAGCTGGCCGCGCTGGCCACGCCGCTGTCGAATCCGCGCCGGGTGCGCGAAAGCGGGCGCGATAACACGCGCGACAACGCGCGCGAGCCCGCATATGGAAGCACGCACGGCGCCGCAGCGGCGCCCCTGCGCGTGATGCTGGTCGACGACAACATCGACGCCGCCGTCAGCCTCTCGCTGCTGCTCGAAGCGGCCGGCGACCACCTGGTCTCGACCTACTACGACGCCGCCAGCGCGCTCGAGTGGGCCTCCTTCGAGCGGCCCGACGTCTTCATCCTCGACATCGGCCTGCCCGACATGAACGGCTACGAGCTGGCGCGGCGCCTGCGCGCGATACCGCAGTTCGCCGGCACGCTGCTGATCGCGCTCACCGGCTACGGCCAGCTGGCCGACAAGGTGAGGGCGCGCGAAGCCGGCTTCGACCTGCACATCGCCAAGCCGGCCGAGCCCGAGGAAATCCTCGCGGCGCTGGCCACGGTGCACGTCCCGGAAGCGGAGCGGGCCGAGTAAGCGCTTCCTGGATGCGCGAAAAGCGCGCCATGCGCTACCATGGCGCTTTCATCACTGACGGTTGACCCATGCCGAAAAACAAGAAGCCCGTGCCGCGCAAGAGCGCCGCGCCTGCCGAACCCGATACCGACGCGCTGGTCCAGGCCCTGGCCGACCTTGCGCTCGAGGTCGCGGAAGGCGAAGAGACCGATCCGGAACGGGCCGCGGCGCAGGAAGAAGAGCTGCTGTCCGCGATCCGCAAGACCCTGCGCAAGAAGCGCGACGAGGTGCTATACGGCGCCATCGAGCTGGCGCGCTTCACCGATCCGGAAGCCTGCCGCCTGCTGCGCGGCCATATCGGCGAGCAGTCGGCCACGCTTCGACTGCGGCGCGAAGGGGAAGAAGAGCTCGAGATCGACGCCTTCCTGATTCCGCTGTTCGTGCGCAGCACCGGCGGCCTGGTGGCGCAGGAGAGCTTCCAGGACGACGCCGCCTACGAGGAACTGGTCGCCAGCTTCGTTGCGGCGGAACTCGACAGCCCGGCCGCGAAGGTGGCCCTGGTGCGCCATGCCTACGACCTGGCCGAGATCGACCACATCGGCTATTCGCCGCTGCAGGAGCTGCTGCGCGAAGCGGCCAATAGCCTCGGCAGCAAGAAGCCGACCGCGGCGCCGCTGCTCGAGGCCAGCATCCGGGGCTGGACCGGGGAGCGCTTCGCCCCGGACGAGACGGCGATGGAATTGCGCTTCCTGTTCGGCTTCTCGCTCAAGCGCGCCAACGATCCGTTCTACGCGGTGCCGAAGGACGAGATCGCCGCCGACGTGTATTTCGCCGACCGCATGCGCCGCTACCGCGCCTGGACCGAGCGCGTCGCGCCCCTGGTGCGGCGCTGCCTGGCGGCGGAACCGGACAGCATCGGCGTCGATTTCCTGTACCAGGATCTGTTCCACGGCGCCAAGGAGCAGGGCGTGGCCGAGCTGGCGATGCTGGGTACCCTGGCCGAGATCAACGGCCTGCTGGCGGCCAAGGAACTGGCGGCCGACCGCGTGCGCGCCGTGGTCGCGCCGGTCGACGCCGGCGAGCACATCGAGCTGCGCGTCAACCTGTATGCGCTCGACGGCGGACCGCCCTGGGGCGGCACCGGCAAGGCGATCGACCTGGCCGCCGACCTGGGCGCCGAGGTCGACGAACTGTGCGATGCGCTGGGCTCGATCGGCATCGACGACGTCTCGACCGCCGACGGCTTCGACGCCGAAGGCCACCCCGAGGGCGCCCAGCCTTATCCGCCCGCGTGATGCTTCAGGCTGATCCCTGACGCAGCGCAACACGGGGCCGCCCACGCCCCGTGCTCAGGCCTTTTTTCGCTCCGTCCAAGGGCACTTCCCACCTCCATCCGCTCGCCGCCGGCGAGCCGTTTGTCCTTGCTACGGCAGAGTATGCCTACACTCTCGCACGCTGCCGTTCCGCGCCGCCAAAACCCCGAAAACCGCTGTCTTGGCCCTTCAACAGGGTCGCGCACGCTAGCGCACGCCTCCCGTATGGATGAGTTTTCGTAGTGGATTTCCTTGTATGAGAGTAGGACTATGCCTACAAAAGTGCCTGTGGGACACCGGACTCTCCTATGAGGAAAAGCTCTGCGTTTCCGCGACGCCCTTTCTGATGACTAATGTTGCGATGCATAAATGAAAATAATAATAAATTTGCATGTTACGATTCACCGGTCCGGCTTCATCCACGAGCGTGAATTTCCGCTCCATGCATGAGAGCTGCCGACCCAAGATCAACTAGAGCGCCACCAAGGCGAAAGGAAATCAACATGCCGACCCTGATCGTGTTTTGCCACCTGCGCTGGGACTTCGTCTTCCAACGCCCACAACATCTGATGACGCGCCTGGCGGAACACTACCAGATCCTGTTTGTCGAGGAGCCCGTCCACAGTGAGGGTCCCGCCCATCTGCAAAAGACGACCGTCGCGCCGAACATCACGGTGTGCCGTCCGCATACCCCGATCCAGAACACCCACGGTTTCCACGACGACCAGCTGCCGACCATGCAGCGCCTGCTGGCCGACCTGGTGCCGGAAGACGAACGTCCGGTCGTCTGGTTCTACACCCCGATGGCGCTGCCGCTGCTGCAGGGCTTCAATCCTTCGCTGGTCGTCTACGACTGCATGGACGAACTGGCCGCCTTCAAGAATCCGCCGAAGCAGCTGCTGCAGCGCGAATCGGCCCTGCTGAACATCGCCGACCTGGTCTTCACCGGCGGCCCGAGCCTGTACGAAGCCAAGAAGGACCGCCACGCCAACGCCCACTGCTTCTCGAGCAGCGTCGACGCCAAGCACTTCCGCAAGGCGCTGGACGCGTCCATCTCGCATCCGGAGCAGGCCCACATCGCCGGTCCGCGCCTCGGTTTCTACGGCGTGATCGACGAGCGTTTCGACACCGAGCTGGTGCGCCAGATGGCCGCCGCCCACCCGGAATGGCAGATCGTGCTGGTCGGCCCCGTGGTCAAGATCGACCCGGCCGAACTGCCGCGCGCCGCCAACGTCCACTACATGGGCCAGCGCAACTACGACGAACTGCCTAAATTCCTGGCCGGCTGGGACGTCTGCCTGCTGCCGTTCGCGATGAACGAATCGACCAAGTTCATCAGCCCGACCAAGGTGCTGGAGTATATGGCTGCCGAAAAACTCAGCGTCAGCACGCCGATCACCGACGTCAAGGTGCCGTACGGCGACGTGGTCGCGATCGCCTCGACCCCGGAGGAATTCATCGCCGCCTGCGAGCGCATGCTGGGCGCCGGCGAGCAGGAAAAGGCGCAGCTGGTCGAACGCATGCGCGACGTCGTCGCCAACACCTCCTGGGACAAGACCGCCGGCCGCATGCATGAGCTGATCAGCACCACGGCGCCAGGCTCGGCCCGTTCCGCTGCTGCCGCTGTGCTGGAAGGCGGCACCACAGCCCGCGTCAGCCCGCTGCCGGTGGCACAGAAGTCCGCTGCCTGATTTTCGGCTTGCCGCAAGAACCCGCCCGGCCTGACGGCCCGGCGGGTTTTTTTTATTTGCCTGGAATGCTGCACGCGCTAACGCTGTTCATGCATTGTGGGCACGGAGCGCCCACCCTACGTCCCTTGATCATGCATCGGTGGGCACGGGGTGCCCACCCTACGTCCCCGGATCATGCATTGGTGGGCACGGGGCGCCCGCCCGACAGGAACGCAGCCCTTGCAATTCGTAGGGTGGGCGCCCCGTGCCCACCGCTTTTCAATGCCGGAACGCCGATCCCGCCGCACCCACCGCCTGCGGCGCCGGCAGCTCCTGCCCCTCGGCCATGCGCACGATCGACAGCGGATGCGCGAAGCGAATGCCTTCGCGCTCGAAGCGCCGGTAGATCTCGAGCAGGATCGCCTGCTGCGTATCCATGTGCGCGATGTAGTCCGGGCTCTGGAAGTGGTAGACGACTTCGAAGTTCAGCGACCATTCGCCGTAGTTGAAGAAGTGCGCGCGCTCGAAGGCGGCCATCGATTCGGCGTCGACCACTTCGCGGATCAGGACCGGGATGCGCGCCAGCTGGCGGTCGCTGGCGCCGTAGGCCACGCGCAGCACGAAGGCCACGCGCCGCGTCTCCATGCGCTTGTGGTTGTGGATGCGGCTTTTCAGCAGGTCGCTATTGGCGAAGATGACCTGCTCGCCGCCCAGGCCGCGCAGGCGCGTGGTCTTCAGGCCGATGTGTTCCACGGAACCCAGCACGTCGCCGACAATGATGAAGTCGCCGATCTCGAAGGGCTTGTCCAGCATGATGGACAGCGACGCGAACAGGTCGCCCAGGATGTTCTGCACCGCCAGGGCCACCGCGATGCCGCCGATGCCCAGGCTCGCCACCAGGGTCGTGATGTTGAAGCCGAAGTTATCCAGCACCATCAGGAAGGCGATCACCCACAGCGCCAGGCGCATCAGGAAGCAGAGGATGGTGCGCGAGGCCTTGCGCGGGGTGTCGCTCACATACGCATAGTCGCGCCAGGCGCGCAGGAGGGTGTCGCCCCAGATCGCCAGCTGCAGGATCAGGGCCGCGATCGCCACCCGCGAGACTACCAGGCGCTGCTTGTCGGTCAGGTCGAGCGCCAGGCTGGCCAGGTACGCCGATACCGTCAGCATGATCAGGAGGTAGGTCTTGCGCAGCATCTTGGCGACCAGGTCGTCGGCCATGGTTTCGGTGCGCCGCGACAGGGTCTGCATCTTGTGCAGGGCCAGCCGGCGCAGCCAGTGCATCGCCAGCGTTGCGCCGAGCAGGACCGCAACCGCGATCGCCCAGCTCTCCAGGTCATTGTTCAGAAACGAGAAATCCATTGCAGCTCCAGGCCCGCTGCGCGGGCCGATGTGCCCCCGCAGCAAAACCCTAGTGTGAGGGGGGCTGGGCAGAAGGCGCGCACAATTGACATTCGGAAGCGCCGAGCATACATTGCTATCCTTGCAATTACTCACATAATCTCACACGTTTGTGCGCACCAGCGCTCCTGTCCACTACCTACCTCTGCCTACCTATCGATGAGCGCTGCCGTCCAACCCCGCATCCTGCTCGTGGACGATCAGCCAGCCAATCTTGCCGTGCTCGAAGCATTGCTGGCCGGCGTGGACGCCGAGCTCGTGTCCGTCGATTCGGGCGAGGCGGCCCTGCGCGCCCTGTTGGCCGATAGCTTCGCGGCCGTGCTGCTGGACGTGCAGATGCCGACCATGGACGGCTTCCAGACCGCCGAACTGATGCGCCGCCATCCGCGCGCCCAGTCGCTGCCGATCCTGTTCGTCACGGCAGGCGACCTCGACGCTTTTCCCTGGGAGCGCGCCTTTGCGCTCGGACCGGTCGACGTCCTGCAAAAGCCGGTCAATGCCCACCTGCTGCGCGCGCGGGTAGAGCAGGCACTGCGCCTGTATCGCCAGGCGGCCGAACTGGAAGCCCTGCGTGCAGCAAGCCGGCCGGCGCAAGAGTCCACGGGCAGCCATACCAGCCGCCTGCGCCTGATCATCGACAACCTGCACGACTACGCCTTCATCGGCACCGACACCGAGCGCCGCATCACCGAATGGGAAGCGGGCGCCGAGCTTGTGACCGGCTGGAGCGCGCGGGAGGCGATCGGGCAGCCGGCCGACATGCTGTTCGTGCCGGAGGACCGCGCCGCCGGCCAGCCGGAGCAGGAAGCCGCGCGCGCCCGCGCCACCGGACGCTCGGAAGACAAGCGCTGGCACCTGCGCCGCGACGGCGGCCGCTTCTTCGCCGACGGCATGATGATCGCCCTGCGTGAAAAAGGGGAACTGCGCGGCTACGCCAAGATCATGCGCGACGCCACCGCCGAACACGAGGCGGGGGTTCAACTCGCCGCCAGCGAACGCGCGCTGGGCGAAAGCACGGAGCGCTTCGCAAGCCTGCTCGAATCCTCGGGCGAAGGCATCGTCGGACTCGACGCCGATGGCCACTGCACCTTCCTGAACGCGGCCGGCGCCGCCTGCCTCGGCTACGCGCCGGAAGAACTGGCCGGGGTCGCGGTCGGCGCGCTGCTGCCGGCGCAGGATGGCGCGAGCCTGGAAGAGGGCGCGCTGCTGGATGCCGTCCGCAGCGGCGGCGTGCTGCGCCTCGACGACGCCAGCCTGGTGCGCAAGGACGGCAGCCTGCTGCCGGTAGCCTGCTCGGTGCATCCCCTGACGACAGGTAGCGGCCCGGGCGGGTCGGTGCTGACCTTTACCGACATCAGCGCGCGCCAGCAGGCGGGCCGCGAGCGCGAGCGCCTGGTGGCCCAGCTGCGCGCCGCCGGCGAGCGCATGCGCGACATCTTCTACCGGGCACCGGCCTTCATGGCCGTGATGCGTGGTCCCGCACTGGTGGTCGAGATGGCTAACGAGCGCTTCGCCGAGCTGGTCGGACGGCGCGCACTGCTCGGCAAGCCGCTGCAGGCGGCCTTGCCTGAACTCGCGGGGCAAGGCCTGTTCGAGCTGCTGAACCAGGTCTACCACAGCGGCGAGGCGCACGAGGGCAGCAACGTGCGCCTGCAGCTGCAGACCGCCAGCGGCGCGCTCGACACCTATTACGTCGACTTCATCTACATGGCCCTGCGCGAGCCGGACGGCGGCGTGTCGGGCGTCCTGATCCACGGCATCGACGTCACCGAACGCACCCGTGCCAACCTGCTCGAGGCGGGCCAGCGCGGCGCGCTGGAACTGGCGGTGTCGGACGCGCCGCTGGACGACGTGCTCGACCTGCTGGCGCGCACCGCCGAGGAATACGCGGCCGGCGCGGCGCTGGCCGCGATCCAGCTGACGGGACCGGGCGGCAGCCTGCGCCACGCCGCCGCCCCCAGCCTGCCGGACGATCTGCGCGCCGCCCTCGACCGGGTCGGCATGGCGCCGCTGGGCGGAGGCGGCGGCACCGCAGCCTGGCGCGGCGAGCCGGTCGACTGCGCGGACATCGCGGGCGACCCGCTGTGGGAGCGCTGCCGCGCGCAGGCGCTGGCGGCGGGACTGGCCGCCTGCCGCGCCTTGCCGATCCTGTCGCCGGCCGGCGGTGTGCTGGGCGCTTTTACCTGGTACTACCGAGCGGGCTCGATCCGCGCGGCGCGCGACGAATCGGCGCTGGCCCTGCTGGCCAATACCGCCTCGCTGGTGATCGGCCAGCGCGCCGAAGCCGCGGCGCGCCAGCTGGCCGAGGAGCGCTCGCACGCGATCCTGGAAAGCATGACGGACGGCTTCATCGCCGTCGATGGCGCCTGGCGCATCGGCTACGCCAACGCGGCCGCCGAACGCATCACTGGCCTGGACCGCTCGCAGCTGCTCGGCGAGGTGTTCTGGGACCTGTTCCCCGACTGGCAGGGCAGCGCGCACGAAGGCGCCTGCCGCCGCTGCGCGGCCGAGCGCGGCGCCACGCGGGTCGAGGCCGAACTGCCGGCCTGGGGCGGCTGGTACGAGATCAACTGCTTCCCGACCCCCGACGGCGGCATCGCGCTTTACCTGCGCGACGAGAGCGAACGGCGCCAGGCCGAGGCGGGCGTGCGCCGGCTCGCCGCGGTGGCCGAGCAGTCCTCGGACTTCATCGGCATCTTCGCGCCCGACGGCGCCGGCCTGTACCTGAACCGGGCAGGGCGGGCGATGGCGGGGATCGGGCCGGATGCCGACATCAGCGGCGCGCGCCTGCTCGACTTCTTCTCGAACGACTGCCGCGCCTTTGTCCGCACCGACGTGCTGCCGGCCCTGCGCGGCGATCCGCGCAAATGGGAAGGCGAGCTGGCCTTTACGACGCGCGACGGCGCAGCGGCGATCCCGGTCTACTTCAAGGGTTTCGCGGTGCACGGCGCCGACGGTTCCCACCTCGGCCTGGCGACGATCACGCGCGACATCACCGAGCAGAAGCGCGCCGAGGACGAACTGCGCCGCATCGCCGCCGACCTGTCCGAGGCCGACCATCGCAAGAGCGAGTTCCTCGCCACGCTGGCGCACGAACTGCGCAATCCGCTGGCCCCTATTCGCACGGGCCTCGACTTGCTGCGCATGGCGCCGGGGAACATTGAAACGGCGGCGCGCGTGCACGAGATGATGGACCGCCAGCTCGGCCAGCTGATCCACCTCGTCGACGACCTGCTCGACATCGCGCGCATCACCCGCGGGCGCATCGAGCTCAAAAAGGAAGCGATCGACCTGCGCACGGCGGTGACGATGGCGGTCGAGAGCAGCAGCGCCCTGATCCAGGCCGGCAAGCACAAGCTGGAGCTGAGCCTGCCCGAGGAGCCGCTGCCGCTCGACGCCGACCTGACCCGCCTGGTGCAGGTGCTGTCCAACCTGCTCAACAACGCCGCCAAGTACACGCCCGGCGGCGGGCGTATTGCGCTGTCGGCATGGCGCGAGGAGACGCAGGCGGTGGTGGCCGTGACCGACAGCGGCATCGGCATCGCGCCGGACGCGATCGGCTCGGTGTTCGAGATGTTCACCCAGGTGCGCAGCAGCCTGGACCGGGCCCAGGGCGGGCTCGGGATCGGCCTGTCGCTGGTGCGGCGCCTGGTCGAACTGCACGGCGGGCGGGTGCATGCCTTCAGCGCCGGGCGCGGCCGGGGCAGCACCTTTACCGTACGGCTGCCGCTGCGCCGGGCCGCCGGCGACTTGAGCGACACGCCCGGCGCCGCGCCGGCCCCTGCGCCGCTCAAATCCCTGCGTGTGCTGGTGGTCGACGACAACCTGGATGCGGCCGAAAGCCTGGCCGCGCTGCTGGCCGCCCTCGGGCACGAGACGCGCATGGCGCACGACGGCCCCGCAGGCCTGGCCGCCGCGCGTGCCTGGCGGCCGGACCTCGCCTTCCTGGACATCGGCCTGCCCGGCATGAACGGCCACGAACTGGCCCGCGCCATGCGCGCCGGCAGCGAGCTGCGGGACACCGTGCTGGTGGCCCTGACCGGCTGGGGCGCGGCCAGCGACATGACGCTCTCGCACGAAGCCGGCTTCGACCAGCATCTCACCAAGCCGGTCAGCCGCGAGGCGCTGGAGCAGGCGCTGGCCACCGCGATCGAAGGGCGCGGATGAGCAAATTCGCCGTCTCCTGCGGTACCCTGGTGCTGAACGGCGAAGGCCGGCTGCTGCTGTGCCACGTGACGAACACGGCGGCCTGGGACATCCCCAAGGGCCTGCGCGATCCGGGCGAGACCTCGCTGGAAGCGGCAGTGCGCGAATTGCGCGAGGAAGCCGGGGTCGTCTTCGACTCGGCGCGCTTCCGGGACCTGGGCGAATTCGACTACCGGCGCGACAAGCGCCTGCACCTGTACCGGGTCGATGCCGGCGGCGAGCTGGGCGACCTCGCGCAGCTGGCCTGCACCAGCTATTTCCCGCACCCGAAGACGGGCGCGCCGACGCCGGAGATGGATGGTTTTCGCTGGGCCTCGCGCAGCGAGATCAGCCGCCTGTGCTGGCCGCGCATGGGGGCGTTGCTGCTGACGCTGGATTGGTAGCCGCGCACGGTGGGCACGGGGCGCCCACCCTACGGTTAGCAAGCGCATGTGGCGCTGCGCGTTTCGTAGGGTGGGCGCCCCGTGCCCACCGTGCACATCCAACTTCATGCGCCGCGGGTAGCGCCGTCACACCGCACCCACACACCGGCAATTCGAGTACGCCCGTGCGCGCCGGTCCTGTGCTTTCGCAGTACCATGGCTCCGCCTGGAAAACGAGGAGACACCATGAGCAGCCAAGCCACCGCCCCCGAATCCTACGACGTCGCCGCCATCATGGGCGGGATCTACGGCGACGGCATCATCGCCTGCAAGGGCGCCTTCGAACGCGGCTGGGTCGAGCGGCTCGGCGCCGACATCGCGACCCTGTTCGAGGAAGCCCAGCGCCAGCCCGGCGGGGCGCTCGCGCGCGGCCCGAACCGCTATTACGTGGAAGTGCACCCGGAGCGCCTGTCCGGCTTCGCCGACATCATCGGGCACCCCTGGGTGGTGGCGGTCTGCCGCGCCATCCTCGGCCCCGACTACAAGGTGGTGGAGGCCGGCTTCGACGTGCCGGGACCGGGCGCGCTGCACCAGCCCTGGCACCGCGACTTCCGCTCGCCCGAAGCCACCCTGAAAGGACGGCGCATCAATTCGCTCGCCTTCAACATCACGACGGTGGACGTGAGCGAGGACATGGGCCCGTTTGAGATCGCGCCCGGCACCCAGTGGGACGACCTGGGCGCCGGCGACCCGATGTTCCCGCCGCAGGAGCTGTGGCCGCGCTACGAGGAACGCGCCCAGCGCAAGCTGCCGAAGATGGGCGACATCTCGGCGCGCTCGGCGCTCACCATCCACCGCGGCACGGCCAATCATTCAAGCCGTTCGCGCCCCGTGTTCGTGCTCGGCGTCGACGCGCCCGACGCCCGCAACGCCGACAAGCACGACCTGCAGCTGACCCATGCCTACTACGAGAGCCTGGCGCCCGAGCTGCGCCGCCACATCACCTGCCGGGTGGTGGACCGGCTGGAACCGATCGTGCAGGCACACACGATCGAAGGCTTGAAGATGGGGATCACGATGTAAAAAAAGCTGCGGGCGCACCAGGCGCCCGCAGCTTCACGTTCTTTCTCGAGGCGAGGACTCAGGGCGTGCCCTTGTTCTCGTCTTCCGGTTCGGTTTCGACCGTGTCCGGCATCGATTCGGTGACGCTGCCCGGAAGCTGGCCGACGCGGCGGGTGTCGTCGCCCTGGATGTCGAGGCTGACTTCCTCGGCGACTTCGAAGCGGCCGTCCTCGGCGCCCTCGTCGCCCGGCAGCAGGTTTTCGGAGCGATTGTGTTCGTCGGTGCCGGGTTGCGGCGCTTGCGGCGTCTGCGGCTGGTTGCGTGGATCGTTCGTCGCCATGTGGTTCTCCATATCAAAATGTTCACATGGCTGCATTATGTCCGAGCCCGGATGGCCCGGGCGCACGCCTCGCCGCACTAGCGCCGGTCGCGTTCGCGTCCGCGCTGGGGCAGGTTCTTCTCCAGGATCGCCCACAGGATCAGGCCATAGGCCAGCAGGCGGATCAGGTAGTGCAGGGGCGAGTCCTCGCCGCCGGCGTCGTGCAGGGCCGAGTACAGGCGGTGCAGGCCCTCGATGAAGAAGGAAGCCGCGAAGTAGAGGAAGAAGCGGTCGCCCGAATCGCGCCAGAAGCGCAGGAAGAAGAGCGCGATCAGGAGCGAACCCATGCAGATGGCGCCGGTAAAGAGGTCGGTCATGCTCACTCCCTTATTCTTTTTCGTAGATCAGGCCGTACAGCAGCAGGCAGGTGGCGAAGAAAGCGCTGATCAACCGCGCCGGCAGGAAGTCGATATTCGGGAACACGATCTTGTCGAGCAGGAGGAACAGGTTATTCAGGGTCATCACCGCGAAGCAGGCGCCGCTCCAGAACAGCAGGCGGTAGCGCGTGCGGCGATAGCTGCCGAACAGCAGCCAGGTGCATGCCAGCGAGGTCAGGATGCACAGGATGTAGATGGTTACCGCCACTTACGAGTCCTTTCGCAGTTTGAAGGCGTCGGCGAATTGCTGCGCCTTGCGGTCGAGAGATGAATGGATGAGGTGGGTGACTTCGACCAGGTGCCGCGCATAAAAGTCGGCCAGCGCGTCGATGCGCTCGCGCAGTTCGCTGGTGGAAGGCTGGTACTGGTAGCAGTGTTGGTTCGGCTCGGCGCAGGGCGCGATCATGCCGGCGCGGCACAGGTCCTCGAGCAGGGTCTGCGCGGTGCGCTCGCGCACGTAGAGGCGCTGCGCCAGGGTGTCGGCGTGCCATTGCTGTGCGGGATTCGCGCGCAGCAGCAGCAATGCTTCTAGGAAGGGAACCGACGGTATGCTGGTGAGCACGAAGCGTCGCAACTCCTCCGGGAACGGGACCTTTTCCATCGGCGGTGGCTGTTTCCGGTATGGAATGTTATCGAAAGAGCCGCAATTCTAGAGCATTCTTCTCAACAATGCACCATGGCCGCGTATCGTGCGCCGGTATTGACGCCCGCACCCGCGCCTGCCTTCATCAATATGTGTCGGCTACAATGCGAATTCGTCACACTCTTTCGATTTATCCATGTTCCAGAAATTCTTCGCCGGCACGGCCCTGGTGGCAGGCCTGCTGGCACCGATGCTCGCGCTCGCGGCGAACTCGCTGTGCCCCGACCATTACGCGGGCGGGCGCGCGCCCGAGATCCGCAACCCGAAGCTGGCCGTGGCCACGCGCGAGCTGTGCTACGGCGTGTTCGGCGTGATGCACTCCGGCGTCACCCGCACGCCCTTGTGGTCGGCCGAGCACCTGCGCGCCGAAAACGTCGCCGCAGCCCAGGGCCTCAAGCGCGACAACGCCTTCCATCCCGAGCCGCGCCTGCCGCGCGGACAGCGCGCCGAACTCGACGACTATGCGCGCAGCGGCTACGACCGCGGCCACATGACGCCGAACGGCGACATGCCCGACCGCGTCACCCAGCGCGAGAGCTTCACGCTGGCCAACATGGTGCCGCAGGACGGCGACCATAACCGCCACATCTGGGCGCCGATCGAGGGGGCGGTGCGCAAGATGGCGAAGAAGGAAGGGCAGCTGTACGTGATCACCGGTCCGGCGTACCTCGGCACCAATGTGCGCAAGATCGGCAACGTGCTGGTGCCGACCCACTTGTACAAGGTCGTCTACAGTCCGCGCCAGGGCCGCGCCGCCGCCTGGTTCACCGAGAACCGGGCCAACGCCGACATCCAGGTGATTCCGGTGGCGGAGCTCGAACGCATCGTCGGCATCGAATTCCTGCCCTCGCTCACGCAGCAACAGAAGGAGCGGATGCTGGCGCTGCCCCGGATTCGCGCCAAGCAGACGAACAAGGAGCCGAAAAAATACGTCTTCCCGAATCTGTTCTCATGAACACCAGATTAAAACCGGAGCCATCCATGACCGCCAAGAAGAAGACCTTTGTGCCGTATGCGAACGAAGCCGACGTGCTGCAGATCGATAACCTGACGATCGAGAACCGCCTCGACCGCATCACGATCTCGGGCGACGTCGATCTGACGGCCGACCAGCAGGGCCTGGCGCACGCGCGGCGCCTGCACGAGATCCTCGGCGCCGTGCTCGCCAAACTCGAAGGGCAGAGCCTGCCGGAACGCCTGCCGCCGCCCGACGTGCAGGACGTCGCCAACCCGTTCAATTAGTCCGTCATGTCGCGGCCCGTTCGAGGCCGCTCCCCCTTTCCCTTTTCTGCTTTTTCAAGGCCTTCGAGGGCCGCGTTTCGCCTTTATTTACGCGCTTTTTGCCCATTTCACGCGTGGTGGATACCTCAACATTTACAGCAGTCAATGGTGCGCGGTGCCCCGGCTGTTTGGAGTAGTCTGGCCCCTGTCTCGCGCAAGCAACCACACGGAGTCGAAACAATGGCAGGTAATCCCGCAGAACCTCTGGTACACGATCCGTTACGGGTCCCCGTGATTGCGGAAGAACTCGCCGTCGGTACTCGCGTGGTGGACACGGGACGCGGTGTTCGCATACACAAGTCCGTGGTCGAACAGCCGGTCACCATCGACGAGCGCCTCGGGCGCGAGGAGGTGGAGGTCCGGCACGTCCCGGTCGATCGCATCGTGGCCCCGGACGAGGCGCCCGTCAACCGCTACGAGGGCGACACGCTGGTCGTGCCCGTCCTCGAGGAAGTCCTGGTTGTCGAGCGCCGCGTGCGCATCAAGGAAGAGCTTCACATCACCCGGATCCGTCGCGAGGAACACCACCAGGAATCGGTCGTCCTGAAGGCCGAACAGGTCAGCGTCGAACGCTTCGACGAATCCGGCACCCCGCCAATGAAGTAATCAACAGCATCTGGAGGAATCATCATGCAACATACATTGATCGCCGTTTTCGACAATCACAATGACGCCATGAGCGCCAAGAACGAACTGCTGTCCTCGGGCTTCTCCAGCTCCGACGTGCGCCTCTCGCATGGCGATGAAACGCTGCCGGGCGGCTCGATGTCCAGCACCGGCGGCAGCGCCCCGAGCTCGATGGATTCCGGCAGCACCGACAACGAGCCGGGCATCGGCACCAGCATCAAGAACTTCTTCAGCGATATCTTCGGCACCGACGACAGCACGCACAGCGCCAAGTACTCGACCGCCGTCGAGCGCGGCAATCACGTGCTGACCGTGAACACCGACAGCGAGCCGGAAGTCGAACGCGCCGCCGACATCGTCGAGCGCTACGGCCCGATCGATATCGACGAGCAGTCGGAAAAATGGGGCATGGGCAGCGGCGGCCTGACCGAAGGTTCGGGCGCCATGATGGGCAGCGCCGGCAGCATGAGCGGCGGCGCATCGATGTCGCTGCAGTCCGATAACGACCGCCTGCCGATGAACCAGCAGTCGCTGAACGATCCGAACCCGATGGGCACGACCTACCAGGAACCGCTGGGCTCGCGCGACGAGCTGTCGACCGGCAGCTACGGCTCCGGCACCGGCAACCTGCAGAACCAGTCGCAGTCGCTCAGTGGCGTGACCGGCTCCTCGCTGGAAGGCTCGGCCTCGTCGACCTCGAACCTGCAGGGCTCGTCCATGAGCGGCTCCTCGCTGACCGGTTCGCAGCAGCGCGACACCATGATGCAGCGCGACTCCACCAGCGCCGCCATCCCGGTCGTGCAGGAGCAGCTGAAGGTCGGCAAGCGCGAAGTCTCGCGCGGCGGCGTGCGCGTCTACTCGCGCATCGTCGAAACCCCGGTCAACGAAAGCGTGAGCCTGCGCGAAGAGCACGTGAACGTCGAGCGCCGTCCGGTCAACGAGCCGATCAGCGGGCTCGATTCCACCGCCTTCAAGGAGCAGTCGATCGAGATGCGCGAAACGGCCGAGGAAGCCGTGGTCGAGAAGTCGGCGCGCGTGGTCGAGGAAGTCATGATCAACAAGGAAGTGACGCAGCGCGACCAGCAGATCAAGGACACGGTGCGCCATACCGAAGTCGAGGTCGAGCAGCTGGGCGCCGGCTCGGCCCGTTCGAGCATGACGAGCGACGACGACTACTACCGCAACCACTTCACCAGCAACTACGGCACGACCGGCGGCTCGTACGACGATTACGCGCCGGCCTACAGCTACGGCTCGGAAATGGCGCGCAGCCAGAAGTACCGCGGCCGCCAGTGGAACGACGTCGAGAACGACCTGTCGAGCGACTGGGCCACCCGCGCCGGCAACAAGGCCGGTTCGACCTGGGAACGGATGAAGGACGCTGTCAAGTCGGGCTGGGACCGCATGACCAACGACGACGACGACAGCTACTACCGTAACCACTACAACAGCAACTACGCCAGCACGGGCGCGTCGTACGACGACTATGCGCCGGCCTACAGCTACGGCTCGGACATGGCGCGCGACCGGAAGTACAGCGGCCGCCAATGGAACGACGTCGAGAACGACCTCTCCAGCGACTGGTCCACCCGCGCCGGCAACAAGGCCGGTTCGACCTGGGAAAACATGAAGGACGCCGTCAAGTCGGGCTGGGACCGCATGACCAACGACGACGACAGCTACTACCGTAATCACTACAACGCGACCTACAGCAGCACCGGCGGCGCGTCCGATTACGACAGCTACAAGCCGGCCTACAGCTATGGCACCGAAATGCGCCAGAGCCAGATGTACCGCAACCGCCCATGGGACGAAGTCGAACCGGACCTGCGCAGCGGCTGGGAAGTCCGTAATGCGGGTTCGACCGGCTCGACCTGGGAAAACATGAAGGCGGCCGTGCGTCACGGCTGGGACAAGATGACCAAGTAAGTTTGGTCGGATAGAAGAAACAAGGGCGCCCGCGGGCGCCCTTGTTTTATTCAGTGCTACGCTTCATGAATCGCCGGCACAACTCAGTACCGGCGCTCATCAATTACTTCGCAAAAACCTGTGCCGCCGGCGTGATCCGCACGTTCTCCGCCTTGATCCCCAGCTTCATGGCGCCGATCACCTTGTCCTCGTCGAGCACCTCCTGCGGCTTGGCCGCGTCGTAGGTGATCGGCGAGAAGGCATCGCTCACCAGCGCCTTCTTCAGGCCGGCCGCATCCTTGGTGATGAACACCACCGACAGGTTACGCGCCGACAGGTGCTTCTTGATCGCCGCGTTCACGTCGGCGACGGTCAATTTGGCCAGGCCGTCGCGCATCATCTTCGTGAACTCCGGCGTGCCGTACCACTGCGAATCGAGCGCGTAGCCGAGGCGCTGGTCCTGGGTCGCCGTCATCACGAACACGTTTTTCATGAGGTAGTCGCGCGTGGTCTCGAAGTCCTGCTGCGTGAGTCCGTTGTCGACCAGCTTGCCCAGTTCCGACAAGGCCAGGCGCAGCGCGAAGTGGCCGTTCTGCGGCGCCACCGGACGGATCCAGATCTCGAACAGCTGCGCCTTGCGGCCCAGGTTCGGATTCGGGAAGAACTGGAACATCCCGCGCGGGAAGGCTTCGATGTAGGCGTAGTCGCCGTAGTTCATGCCGCGCAGTTCGCGGATCTGCTGGTACAGGTGCGAGCTCGAGGCGCGGTGCTCGCCGAGCCAGGTCTTGGCCAGCCACAGGGCCGGGAAGTCCGGGTGCGAACGAGTCACTTCCAGCGGCAGGCCGAAAGAGATCGCGGTCGCACGCGTGTTCTTCTCGATGATCTCGACTTCCAGGCCATCCGGCTTGCGCCCTTGCGGCACCGTGGTGGCCGGCAGGCCGGAACCAAGCGGCAGGCGGGCCAGCGCAGTCTTGAGCGAAGCCGTCATCGCATCGCTGACGTCGCCCGAAATGCCGACACGCAGCGCACCGCCCGTGTAGGCCTGGCGCCAGAAGGTCTTCACGTCGTCCAGCGTGATCGACTCGATGCCGGCGACGGTACCCAGCACCGGATGACCGTAAGGCGTGCCCGCATACACGTTGGTCTGCAGGCGCTCCTTGCCGAATTCTTCCTCGTTGTTGTCCTTCAGGTCGAGCAGCAGGGCGTTCTTCTGCGCGTCCTTCAGGCGGCGGAAGTCCTCGTCGCGAAAGCCCGGCTCCAGCAGCAGCGGCAGGGCGATGGCCAGGTACTCGTTCCAGTTGTCCTTGTGGATCGAGCTGCTGAAGGTGGTCATCTCCTTGTCGACCTGCTCGCTGAAGCTGCCGGCCAGCGGGAACAGGGCCTTGGTGACTTCATCGATCTTGCGCTCGCGCGAGCCGCTCGAGGCCACCATCGCCGCCGTCAATGCCGCCAGGCCTTCCTTGCCCTTCGGGTCGTGCGCCGAACCGGCCGCGAACAGCAGCTTGAAGCGCACCTGCGGCAGTTCCGACTTCTGCACCAGCACGTCGAAGTTCGCGTTCGACGCTTTCGGCGTCATCGCGGCCAGCTTCGGCAGGGTCTCGATCCCGGCGGGCAGGGCGTCGTGGGCGAGGGTGGTCACCACCATGCTGTCGTCGACCAGGTATTTGCGGGCCGCGGCCTGCAGGTCGGCCGGGGTCAGGCTGTCGACCAGGCGGTAGTAGCGGTTCAGGGTGCCGTAGGAGCGGTCGAAGTGAACGTAGGAGGCCAGCGTGGCGGCGATCTGCTCGGTGTTGTCCAGGGTGCGGATCAGGCCGTATTTTTGCGCCGACTTCGCGTCCGCCAGTTCCTTCGCGGTGACCGGGGTGTCGCGCAGGCGGGCGACGGTTTCCAGGATGGCGTCGCGCACGTACACGGCATCAAGCGGCTTCTTCACGCGCGCGCCGATCGTGGCCAGGTTCGGATCGACCCGGTTCGGGCTGTAGTCGAACAGCTGGTCGACATTCTGCTCGTCCTGCACCAGGCGCTTGTACAGCGGCGACGTGCGGCCGAACGAGAGCGAGAGCAGCATCGAGAGCGCGGCACTGTCCTTCTCCTTGTCCGAGAAGGCGGGCGCGCGGAAGGCGACCGTCACCAGCGGCAGGGTCGGGGTCTGCCAGGCCACGTGGCGGTACTGGGCGCCGGAGGCTGCCGGCTCGCTCGGCACGGGCACGCTGTAGCTGCCTTTCTTCCAGCCCGACCAGTACTTCTCGATCATGGCGACCGTCTTCTTCGGATCGACGTCGCCGGCGACGATGATGGTGGTCTTTTCGGGGCGGTACCAGCGGTCGAAGAACACCTTCGAATACTCGTACTGGTTCGGCATGTCCTCGATGTCCTTCAGGAAACCCATCGTGGTGTGTTTATACGTGTGCGTGTTGAAGGCGGCGTCGCGCTGCACTTCGAACAGCTTCTGCATCGGGTTCGCGCTGTTCTTGTTGTACTCGCCGAGCACGGCGCGCGATTCGGTTTTAAATGCTTCGATCGGGTAATCGAGGTGCTGGAAGCGGTCGGCCTCGACCTTCAGGACCGTCTCCAGGTCTTCCTTGGCGAAGGTGGTGTAGTAATTCGTCAGGTCGTCGCTGGTGTAGGCGTTCTGGCGGGCGCCGGCGCGGGTGATGATTTCCTGGTACTTCTCGGGCGGGTAGGCCTTGGTACCGCGGAACATCATGTGTTCGAAGAAGTGGGCGAAGCCGGATTTGCCGGGCTCTACTTCGTTGCGCGAGCCGGTCTGGACCGGAATCGTGACCGAGACCAGGTTCGGCAGCCCGGTCGGCACCACGATGATCTTCAGTCCGTTGGGCAGGGTCTTTTCGACCGCCTTGAACGGCAGGACGTCGCTGCCGGCCTTGTTGGCTGAACCTGTGGGCGCGGCGGGAGCGGCGAGCGAAACGGCCGACGCAAGCAGCGACGTAAGCAAAATCGGCGCGGACAGCGCGAGCGCCGTCGGTTTGAATGTGGACACACTGTCTCCTTGGGAAGAAATCCAGCGCGCAGCATAAGATATTCCCTACAGAATTGACAGCATGATCAGATATGTATGTCTCAGCCTTCGGCGGACGGCAGGCTGATCCTGTTGCGGCCCAGGTGCTTGGCGCGATAGAGGGCGGCGTCGGCGATCGCCACCAGTTCGCTGGCGGTGTTGTCGGGTCCGGCAATGGCGGTGGCGGCGCCGATCGAGACCGTTACCTGGCGCAGCGGGGCCAGGCCGTTCGGCAGGCGCAGGCGTTCGACGCGGCTGCGGATGCGCTCTGCGACGATGGCCGCGCCCTTGAGCGACTGGTTCGGCAGGATCACCGCGAATTCCTCGCCGCCGTAGCGCGCCACCAGGTCGTTGGCGCGCATTTCGCTGGCGACTGCGGTCGCGATGCGTTTCAGGCATTCGTCGCCGCCGAGGTGGCCGTTGGCGTCGTTATAGGCTTTGAAATTGTCGACGTCGACCATCAGCAGCGAGATCGGCTGGCACTGGCGCTGGGCGCGCTGCCATTCGGCGGCCAAGGTGTCGTCGAAGCAGCGGCGGTTGGCCAGGCCCGTCAGGCCGTCGCGCGTGGCCAGTTTTTCCAGGGCCAGGCGCGCCATTTTTTCCTCGGTGAGGTCGCGCAGGGTCTCGACGACGGCCTTCAGGCGGCCGCTGTCGTCGAAGATCGGGCTGGCGTCGGCGGCCAGGTAGCGGCGCTTGCCGGCGCGCGGCATGTCGCACCAGGTTTCCACCGACAAGGGCGTCGCGCTACCGGATTGGGGCTTGCCGTGGCGCGGATAAATATGACGGATCTCGTCCAGCCGGTTCTGGATCACCAGGTCGGCCAGGGTCGGGCGCGGTTCGTCGTAGAAGCTGCGCCAGTGCTTGTCGGTGCCGACGATTTCGCTGGCCGGCACCCCGGTCAGGCGTTCGCAGGCGCGGTTCCAGATCAGTACCTGGGCGTGGCTGTCGAGAACGAAAGCGGGGACGGCCAGCATTTCCATCAGCTGGTAGGCAAAGGCGAGCTCGCTGGCCGGGGCGATCGCGTGGCCGAAGCCGCCCGGCAAGCCGGCATGCTGGCTGTTGCCGATGGCGCTGGCGGGAAGAAGGGGATCGTTCGCCGGAGTGCTCGCGCATTGCGTTGCTGTACTGGTCATCGTCGGCCCTTGTGATTCCGTTGAGCAATCAGTTGATTGCTGACAAGATCCGATTCTGCAATCCCGGCCCTTGCGCGCCTTTGATTTGGAACAATGGCCTCCGGATTGACAATTCAGCTCAGCGCGAGACCCTGGGTACAGGGCAGGAGCAGCGAAAGGGCCGTTCCGCCGCCCGGCGCAGCGGCAATATGCAGGGCACCGCCCGAAGCTTCGACCCGCTCGCGCATCCCGGCGAGGCCGCAGGCGCAGGGCAGGGCGTTGCGGCGGCTCGCGTCGCCATTGTCGTCAACGCGCAACGTCAGCCCTTCGCGCCGGCGCGCAATCGCCACCACGACTTCGGTCGCGCTGGCATGGTAGGCGACGCCGGACAGCGCTTCCTGCAGCACGCGGTAGAGCAGGGCTTCGGCCTCGTAGGGGGCGCATTCCGGTTCGGACAGGGTGCCCGGAGCGATGTCGAGCCGGTGCGCGATGCCGTTCAGGCGGGTGAACTCGTCGAGCTGGCGTTCCACCGCGCTGCGCAGGCCTTCGCCCAGCGCCAACGGACGCAGGCCGTTGACCACGGCGCGCAGCGAGTGCAGGGCCAGGTCGAGGGTGCCGACCATGGCGCCGGCCTTCTGGTGCACGGACGGGTGCACGCCGAGTGAGGCCGCCTGCAGCAGGCAGAGCTCGACGCGCAGGGTCAGCAGGGTCTGGCCGAGCTCCTCGTGGATGTCGCGCGCGATGCGGCCGCGTTCGCCGTCGCGCGCCGTGTCCTGCTGGCGCACGACTTTCGACAGCACCGTCTGGGTATCGGACAGGATGGTTTCAAGCTTGGCGCGGGCGTCCTGTTCGCCCACCAGGCGGGCGGCCAGTTCATGGGCGCGGTCATCGGCTTCGATCGCGCGGCGCAGCAGCAGGCAGATTGCGCCGCCGGCGCCAAGCAGCCAGAGCAGGGTCGTCAGCACCGAGAAACTGGCCGTGGAGACGGGCAGGGCGGCGCCGAACACGCAGGCCGCGCAGGCGAGGGCGGCCGCAACGGCGATGGCACTGGCAGAAAGGTAGCCGGCTGTTTTCATGACGCTCCTTCCGACGGGTTATAAGAAATTTCCGCTAATCAAGTTACCGTCTGTCGCGGCGCTCGATCTTGTCGCGAGTCAATACCCGTGCCGTATAGCGTAAGCAAATCCAACACGGCCCGTGAATGGCCCGCTCTCGGCAAGCCGGCGCAGGCGCGGTATAATGGAAGGTTGACGAGAGGCTTAACGTGACTTACAGCATCAAAGAGATTTTCTATACCCTGCAGGGCGAAGGGGCGCATGCCGGCCGGCCGGCCGTGTTCTGCCGCTTCTCCGGCTGCAACCTGTGGACCGGCCGCGAGCAGGACCGCGCGAGCGCCGTGTGCACTTTCTGCGACACCGATTTCGTCGGCACCGACGGCGAGCGCGGCGGCAAGTTCCGCGACGCCGAAGCCCTCGCCGCCGAGATCGACAGCCTGTGGCCGGCTACCTACGCGCCCAGCAAGTACGTCGTCTTCACCGGCGGCGAGCCGCTGCTGCAGCTGGACGCGGCCCTGATCGACGCCATGCATGCGCGCGGTTTTACCATCGCCATCGAGACCAACGGCACCCTGCCGGTGCCGCCCGGCGTCGACTGGATCTGCGTCAGCCCGAAGATGGGCTCGACGCTGGTGGTCGAGAAGGGCAATGAAATCAAGGTCGTGATCCCGCAGGCCGGCCAGCTTCTTTCCGCCTACGAGCACCTCGATTTCGACAATTTCTTCGTGCAGCCGATGGACGGCATCCTCGCCGCGCAGAATACGCGCCTGGCGATCGAAACCTGCCGCAAGAACCCGAAATGGAAGCTCAGCCTCCAGACCCATAAACTTCTTCAGATTCCCTGACTTTTTCGCTTAGCTGATGCTCACCATTACCCGTAAACTCGAATTCGATGCCGGCCACCGGATTCCCGACCATAAAAGCCAGTGCCGCAACCTGCACGGCCACCGCTATACCCTCGAGATCACGCTCCAGGGCGAAGTGATCCAGGCGGAAGGCAATTCCGACAACGGCATGATCATGGACTTCTCCGACATCAAGGCCCTCGCCAAGGAGCACCTGGTCGACGTCTGGGACCACGCCTTCATCGTCTACGAGAAGGACGAAAAGGTGCGCGAATTCCTCGCCAGCCTGCCCGGCCACAAGACGGTCGTGATCGACCGCATCCCGACCGTCGAGAACCTGGCGCAAGTGGCCTTCGGCATCCTCAAGGCGGCCTATACCGACCGCTTCGGCACCGGACTGCATCTGCACAAGCTGGTGCTGCACGAAACGCCGAACTGCTGGGCCGAGATCACCGATGCCTGACAGCGTCATTTCCTTGGCGGCCGACCTCGCGCTCGATGCTCGTTTCATGCGCCAGGCTTTGGCGCAGGCCGAGCTGGCGCGCGCCCAGGGCGAGGTGCCGGTCGGCGCCGTCGTCGTCAAGGACGGCGAAGTGGTGGCGGTCGGCTACAACCAGCCGATCGGGCGCCACGATCCGACGGCGCACGCCGAGGTCATGGCCTTGCGCGCGGCCGGCGAGAAACTGGGCAACTACCGGCTGCCCGGCTGCGAACTCTACGTCACGCTGGAGCCCTGCGCGATGTGCTCGGGCGCGATGATGCATGCGCGTCTGGCGCGCGTCGTGTACGCGGCGAGCGACCCGAAGACGGGCGTGTGCGGCTCCGTGCTCGACCTGTTCGCGCATGAAGTGCTGAACCACCATACCGAGGTCGTGGGCGGCGTGTTGGCGGAAGAGGCGAGCGCGATGCTCAAGGGCTTCTTCGCCGAACGGCGTGCGGCCGCACGGCGAATCCCTGCCGAATAAGGGGTCCGCGCACGCATGCGCGGCCATGGGCGCCGTCGATGCTGTGAAAATGTTATGCTGGTTTTGTGCTGCCGCCCTGGCGCAGCGCCACGTTTCTCCACGCCACCATGCCCACGCTCACCGCCAACGGAATCCGCATCGCCTTCGACACCGCCGGGGACGCCAAGTCCACGCCGCTGCTGCTGGTGCACGGCCTCGGCATGCAGCTGACCAGCTGGCCCGACGAATTCGTCGACGGCCTGGTCGAGCTCGGCTTCTACGTGATCCGTTTCGACCACCGCGACAGCGGCCTGTCGACCAAGTTCGACCGCGCCGGCAAGCCGAATGCGCTGTGGAGCTGGCTCCGGACGCATCTCAAATTGCCGATGAGCCCCGCCTACCACCTCGACGACATGGCCGAGGATGCGCTCGGCGTGCTGTCCAGCCTGGGCATCGCGCGCGCCCACCTGGTCGGCGTGGCGATGGGCGGCATGGTGGCCCAGATCCTGGCCGCGCGCCATCCGCAGCGCGTGCTCAGCCTCACCTCGATCATGTCGAGCAGCGGCAGGCGCGGACTGCCCGGCCCGACGCCGGCGGCGCGCGCTGCGATGCTGCGTCAGCCTGCCAATCCGGACGATGTCGAATCGATCATCGACGCCGCTGTCGGCGTGCAGCAGGCGATCGGCAGCCCGGCCTATCCGACCCCGGAAAAGCAGCTGCGGCGCCGCGCTGCCCGTGCCTTGCGGCGTTGCTATTGCCCCGCCGGCACGGCACGCCAGATGCTGGCGGTGAATGCGGCGCCTGAACGGGGCGAGCTGCTGCGCGCCATCACCGTTCCCACGCTGGTCATCCATGGCGCGGCCGACCCGCTGGTGCCGCTGGCCTGCGGCGAGGACACCGCCAGCCAGATCCCCGGCGCGCGCCTCGAAGTCATCCAGGGCATGGGCCACGACCTGCCCAGCCAGCTGAACGAGCGGATGCTTGCCTTGATCGACGCCAATGCGCGCGGTAAGATGGCGCCGGACTCAACACCCCGCCTCTTCGTCAGGCAATGACCCTGTGATCACATCCCAACCCGGCGTCGCCATCGTGGCGCCTTCCGGCTGCGTGCCGGACCCGCAAGCGGTCGAACGCGGCGTCGCCCGTCTCGAAGCCCATGGCTGCCGCGTCTTCAACTACTACGACCACGGCGCCGCCTTCCAGCGCTTCGGCGGCACCGACGAGGCGCGCCTGGCCGCGCTGTACGCGGCAAGCGAGAATCCCGAAGTCGACGTCGTGCTGGCCGTGCGCGGCGGCTACGGCCTCACGCGCCTGATGCCCGCCATCGATTTCGAGCGGCTAGCAAGCAGTGGCAAACTCTTCGTCGGCTATTCCGACATCACCGCGCTGCAGTTCGGCCTCTACGCGAAAGCGGGCGCGCTGAGCTACGCCGGCCCCTTCGCCGCCAGCGATTTTGGCGTCGAGGAACTCGACGACTTCACGTGGGACCAGTTCTGGTCCTGCCTGGCCGGCCCGACCCACACGATCCTTGAAACCGTTGCCGGTAACCCGCGCGTGGAAGCGGCGGGCACCATCTGGGGCGGCAACCTGGCCATGATCGCCTCGCTGATCGGCACCGAATGGTTCCCGCGCATCGACAATGGCATCCTGTTCGTGGAGGACATTGCGGAGCACCCGTACCGGGTCGAGCGCATGATCTTGCAGCTGCAGCAGGCTGGCATCCTGGCACGCCAGCAGGCGCTGGTTCTGGGCGACTTTTCCGGCTACCGCCTCGGCGCCATGGACAATGGTTACGATTTCCCGGAAATGCTGGCCTACCTGCGCAAGACGCTGCCGATCCCGGTGATCGAGGGACTGAGCTTCGGCCACATCCCGCGCCGGGTGACGATTCCCTTCGGCGCCCAGGCCAGTCTCGTATCGAACGAGCTGGGCTTCCGGCTGACGATGAGCGGCTACCCGACCTTCCCCCGCGCCTGAGCCGGCCTCGTCTGTGAGCGGCCTGACAACCCGGGCCGCGCTCACGATGGTAAAATGTACGGTTAATCGTATCTATTGCTTATAAGGTTTCCCCAGTGCTCTCCACAGCTAACATCACAATGCAATTCGGCGCCAAGCCGCTCTTCGAGAACATCTCCGTCAAGTTCGGCGAAGGCAACCGTTACGGCCTGATCGGCGCGAACGGCTGCGGCAAGTCGACCTTCATGAAGATCCTGGGCGGCGACCTGGAACCGTCCGCCGGCAACGTCAGCCTCGATCCGGGCGAGCGCCTGGGTAAATTGCGCCAGGACCAGTTCGCCTACGAAGACGTGCGCGTGCTCGACGTGGTCATGATGGGCCACACCGAACTGTGGGAAGCCATGTCCCAGCGCGACGCCATCTACGCCAATCCGGAAGCGACCGACGACGACTACATGAAGGCCGCCGAGCTCGAGGGCAAGGTCGCCGAATACGACGGCTACTCGGCCGAAGCGCGCGCCGGCGAACTGCTGCTGGGCCTGGAAATCGGCAGCGATCTGCACCAGGGTCCGATGAGCGCCGTGGCGCCGGGCTGGAAGCTGCGCGTGCTGCTGGCCCAGGCCCTGTTCTCGAATCCGGACATCCTGCTGCTCGACGAACCGACCAACAACCTGGACATCAACACGATCCGCTGGCTCGAGGACATCCTGAACCAGCGCAACTCGACGATGATCATCATTTCGCACGATCGTCACTTCCTGAACCAGGTCTGCACCCACATCGCCGACATGGACTACGGCACCCTGAAGGTCTATCCGGGTTCCTACGACGACTACATGCTGGCCTCGACCCAGGCGCGCAACCAGCAGCTGGCGAACAACGCCAAGGCCAAGGAAAAGGTCGCCGAACTGCAGGACTTCGTGCGCCGCTTCTCGGCCAACAAATCGAAAGCGCGCCAGGCCACCTCGCGCGCCAAGCAGATCGACAAGATCAAGATCGAGGAATTCAAGCCGTCCTCGCGCGCCTATCCGTTCGTGCGCTTCGAAGGCGAGAAGAAGCTGCACCGCCTGGCGGTGGAGACCGAAGGCCTCACCAAAGCCTACGACCGCACCCTGTTCAAGAACTTCTCGATCATGGTCGAGGCGGGCGAGCGCATCGCGATCATCGGCGCCAACGGTGCCGGTAAAACCACGCTGCTGCGCTGCATCGGCGGCGAAGACATCACGGGTCTCTCGGCCGACCACGGCCGCGTGAAGTGGGCCGAGAACGCCAACGTCGGCTACATGCCGCAGGATCCGACCGAGGACTTCGCCACCGACACCGTGCTGACCGACTGGATGGGCCGCTGGACGAAAGAGGGCGACGACGACCTGGCCGTGCGCTCGATCCTGGGCCGCCTGCTGTTCGGCGGCGACGAAGTGAAAAAATCGGTGCGCGTGCTGTCCGGCGGCGAGAAGGGCCGCATGATGTACGGCAAGCTGATGCTGGGCCGTCACAACGTGCTGCTGCTGGACGAGCCGACCAACCACATGGACATGGAATCGATCGAGTCCCTGAACATCGCGCTCGACAAGTACGAAGGCACCCTGATCTTCGTCTCGCACGACCGCGAATTCGTCTCCTCGCTCGCGACCCGCGTGCTGGAAGTGAAGGAAAACGAAGTCGTCGACTTCCGCGGCAACTACGAAGAGTACCTGAAGAGCCAGGGTATCGACTGATTTCAGTGCTTGTCCGGGTACGGATCGTCGATCCTGACCCGTAAGGTGGGCGGCTCTGCCGCCCACGCGTTCAGCCGGCGCGAGCATCCTCGCGCCGGTCTAATTGCCGAGATATAAGAGCCATGAACACGCTGCCCATCCAAACCTACGAGTACGACCACCCCCAGGGCGGCACCGCCTGCACCGCCCAGGCCTGGGCCCGCATCCCCGCCCAGCCGACGCCTGCGGAAAAGACCGAACTGAAAGAACGCATCAAGCGCCTCCTGAAGGAAAAGGAAGCGGTGCTGGTCGCCCACTACTACGTCGATCCCGAGCTGCAGGACCTGGCCGAGGAAACCGGCGGTTGCGTCTCCGATTCCCTGGAAATGGCCCGCTTCGGCCGCGACCATTCCGCAAAAACCCTGGTGGTGGCCGGCGTGCGCTTCATGGGCGAAACGGCGAAAATCCTCAGCCCCGAAAAAACCATCCTGATGCCCGACCTGGAAGCGACCTGTTCGCTGGATCTCGGCTGCCCGGCCGACGAATTCGCCGTCTTCTGCGACCAGCATCCGGACCGCACGGTCGTCGTCTACGCCAACACCAGCGCTGCCGTGAAGGCGCGCGCCGACTGGATGGTGACTTCCTCGATCGGCCTGGACATCGTCAAGCACCTGCACGAGCAGGGCAAGAAGATCCTGTGGGCGCCCGACCGTCACCTCGGTTCGTACATCCAGAAGCAGACTGGCGCCGACATGCTGCTGTGGCAGGGTTCCTGCATCGTGCACGACGAGTTCAAGGGCATCGAGCTGGACCTGCTCAAGGCCGAATACCCGGACGCGAAGGTGCTGGTGCACCCCGAGTCGCCTGCGAACGTGGTGGCCCAGGCCGACGTGGTCGGCTCGACCACCCAGCTGATCAACGCGGCGCAGACGCTGGACGCGACCCATTTCATCGTCGCCACCGACAACGGCATCCTGCACAAGATGCGCATGGCCGCGCCGGGCAAGCACTTCATCGAAGCGCCGACCGCCGGCAATAGCGCGACCTGCAAGAGCTGCGCGCACTGCCCGTGGATGGCGATGAACGGCCTGAAGAACCTGGCCGAGGTGCTGGAATCGGGCGCCAACGAAGTGTTCGTTGATCCTGTTATCGGCAAGGAAGCCGTGCGCGCGATCGACCGCATGCTGGACTTCGCCGCCGCCAAGAAAGCGAAAGCGCTGCCTTCTGGCGCGCTGGAGCAGAACACCCAACTTTTCTCGAATGTAGGCCCGGCATGACGACCCTCCGTAATCCGCACGACGCTTTCGACGAGAAGCTGCAAGCCTCGTTCGAGCAGAACATCCTCGCCGCGCTGCTGGAAGACGTCGGCACCGGCGACCTGACCGGCATGCTGGTACCCGAGGAGCCGCGCGCCCAGGCCCGCGTGATCGTCCGCGAAGAGGCCGTCCTGTGCGGCGCGCCCTGGTTCGAGGGCGTGATGCTGGCCGTCGACCAGGACATCGAGATCGACTGGAAGTATGCAGAGGGCGACCTGATGGCCAAGGACAGCGTGGTCTGCACGATCTCCGGCTCGCCGCGCTCGCTGCTGACGGCCGAACGCGGCGCGCTGAACTTCATGCAGCTGCTGTCGGGCGTGGCCACGGCCACCCGCAAGTACGTCGACGTCATTGCCGGCACCAATGCGGCGATTCTCGACACGCGCAAGACGCTGCCCGGCCTGCGCCAGGCGCAGAAGTACGCGGTGCGCGTCGGCGGGGGCAAGAACCAGCGCATGGCTTTGTATGACGGCATCCTGATCAAGGAAAACCACATCGCCGCGGCCGGTGGCGTGACCGCTGCCCTGAACAATACCGCGGCCCTGAATGCCGGCCGGGGTTCCAACGTTCCGGTGCAGATCGAGGTCGAGACCATTGCCCAGCTCGAAGAAGCGCTGGCGGCGGGCGTCAAGTCGGTGCTGCTCGATAACTTCAACCTCGACATGATGCGCGAGGCGGTGAAGGTGAATGCGGGACGGGCGCTGCTCGAGGCGTCGGGCGGGATCAATATGGAGACGGTGCGGGCGATTGCCGAAACCGGCGTCGACCGGATTTCGATCGGCAGCCTGACGAAGGATGTGCGGGCGACGGACTTCTCGTTGCGTATCGTCGGCTAAGCTAACTCTGCCCCGCATTCCGCGTGGGCACGGAGTGCCCACCCTACAAATGCGGCGCACCGTATGGGGCCATTGATGCCAGTGGCATCAATGGCGGGTTCACCGGGCACTTGTGCCCACGCGTCACGCGGCCGGTTCGCACCTCCACCGCGTCCGCATGACGCACACCATTCAAACCCCGCTCTCGCTCGCCCGCGCCAGGGCTTCGGCCTGCGGGCTGCGCATCCCGATCGGTTCCCCCACCTGCGCCGCGATCGCGTCGACCGCACTCGCCACCCGTTCCGGCTCCGAATAATGCACCATGTGGCCCACGCCGGGCTGCAGGTAGAGCGTGCTCGACTTGCCCTCGGCCTGGAGTTCCTCGTGCAGGCGCTCGGAATGAGTCGCCGGCTTGACGATCTTGTCCTGGGTGCCGGTGATGATCTCGACCGGCACGCGCAGCTGTTCGATGCGCTTCGACAGCGACATGGCGGCCGGTATCATCAGCGCCGCCTCGGCACCGCTGGCGCGCAGCTGCTTCGGACGCAGCGCCATCCAGGGCGAGAGCTGCTTGAAGCGTTCCGACACCAGCATCGGCGCGAACACCCGCTTGCAGAGCAGGGGCCAGAGCAGGCGCGAGACCAGCGGCGTGACCGTATGCCGCATCAGGTCGCCGATGATGGGGATCGCCGGCTGGGCGACCAGGGGCACGTCCAGGCGCAGGGTAGGGTAGTAATAGCCCGACAGCAGCACCAGGCCGCGCACGAAGTCCGGCACCTGCAGGCCCATGGCCAGCGCCACCATGGTGCCCCAGGAGTGGCCCAGCACGATGGCGGAGTCGACGCCGATCTCCTGCAGCGCGTGGTGCAGCAGGCGCGCCTGGGCGTCCGGCGTCCAGACCGTGCTGCGTGGACGCTCGCTGTAGCCGTACCCGGGGCGGTCGAAGGCGATCACACGGTAGCGTCCGCTCAGCTGGCTCATCAGCCCGCTGTACTCGAAATCGTTGGCGACGACGCCGTTCCCATGCAACAGGACCAGCACCGGCCCGCTGCCGCGTTCGAGATAATGCAGGCGCACGCCGTCGACCTCGACGAACTTGCCGCGCGGCGGATTTTCGGTTTCGGCCTGCGCCGTCTTGCTGCGTACGACCAGGTACGAGGCCAGCAGGCCGATGCCGGCGACGGCCAGGCCGGTCTGCAAACGGGTGCGGCTGCGCGTGAGCGATGTCCTCAAAATACTCCCCTTTCGTCGATGAGCCCGATAGGCATGGGTCGGTGGTGGGCGCCGAGCCGTGCCGCGACCTGCGGCAGCAGCCGTTCGGCGGATTCTTCGATTTTTAATGTGATCATGTGGTCGGCGCGGGTCCGTCCGAGATTAACGGCCGCGATCGGCTTGCCGGCCTCATGGGCCAGGCGGCAGAAGCGGAAGCCCGAGTAGACCATCAGCGAGGAGCCGACCACCAGCAGGGCGTCGGCCGCTTCCATCTGGGCCAGTGCGCAGGCGGTGCGCGCGGCCGGGACGTTGTCGCCGAAGAAGACCACGTCGGGCATCAGGGTGCCGCCGCAATGGCTGCACACGGGCAGCGTGAACTCGTCCAGGAACTCCGGCTCGACCTGGGCGTCGCCGTCGGGCAGCGGCTGGGCGGCGGCGCTCGCAATGTGCGGATTCAGGTCCTGCAGCCGGGTCTGGACAAAGGCGCGCGGCACGCGGACGCCGCATTGCAGGCAGAGCACGGCATGGATATTGCCGTGCAGTTCGAGCACCGCGTGGCTGCCGGCGCGCTGGTGCAGGCCGTCGACATTCTGCGTGAGAAGCGAGCCGAGCCGTCCGGCGGCTTCGATCGCCGCCAGGGCTTCGTGGCCGGCATTCGGACGCGCCTGGGCCAGCACCGGCCAGCCGATCATGCTGCGCGCCCAGTAGCGGCGCTGTACGGCCTCCGAGCGGCGAAATTCCGGCCCCTGGATCGGCTGCCGGCCGCGCCGCACGCCCTCGCGGTCGCGGTAGTCCGGTATGCCCGAGGCGGTCGACAGGCCGGCGCCGGTCAGCACCAGCGTGCGCGGGTGGCGTTCGAGAAAATCCGCCAATGCCGCTGCGCTGTCGTGTACGTCGAAACCTTCGGCCATCGCGATGCATCCTCCCATTCTGCTGGGATCCTAGCATCCTTGCGGGTTCATCCGACACACGATTCCGGGTGTTCATCACACGCCGCTGGCCGCGGCGCGCGCCCGTGGATACCGTAGGGACTCCACACACTTGAAGAGGAAACCATGCGATTCTTGCTGACCGCGCTGCTCGCCCTGCTGTTCGCCACCGCCACCGTCGACGCCGCCGAGCCGCCTTCCTACATTGGCCGCTACACCAGCACGCTTGACGACCGGCGCGCCATCGAACAGGTCGTGGCCGACTTCCAGACGGCGCTCAAGACCAAGAACCTCAAGCTGCTATCGTCGCTGATGCTCCACTCCGACATCCCGTTCTCGTCGCCGGCTTCGCCTCAGAACATCAAGAAGATCCGCGAAGGCTTCGACACGACCGCAACCGGCATCCGAGCCGGCGGCTATTATGACTTCGCGCGCTTCATCCGCGAGAGCAAGGTGCCGGTCGAGGAGCGCTTCTACAACGTGAAGATCACCCAGGACAAGAACGTCGCCTGGGTGATGTTCGACTACGAATTCGTAGAGGACGGCAAGGTCTATAACTACGGCATCGAGACCTGGCAGATGATGCAGGACCTCGAGGGCAAGTGGAAGATCGCCAGCGTCTGGTGGAGCACCAACCTGATGCCCCAGTAAGCTTCAACGTGCCGACACGGCGATCCCGCCGACGATCAGCCCGAAGGCGAGCGCGTGGTACAGGTGCGGCGCCTCGCCCAGGAAGGCCGAGGACAGCAGCGCCGTGAACAGCGGCGTCAGGTTGATGAAGAAGGAGCCCAGCGTCGGCCCCGCCTTCTGCAGGCCCGCGCCCCAGCAGCGCATCGCCAGGATCGCCGGCCCGATCGCGACATACAGCAGGGCCGCGGCCAGCGGCCAGCTCCAGGCGACGTCCACGCCCTTTACGGCCCACTCCGCGCCGGACAGCGCGGCCGACCACAGCACGCCGTACCCAACCTGGGCCAGCAGGAAGGCGGCCCAGTCGGCGCGCAGGGCCGGCAGGTCGCGCTGCTGCATCAGCATCCAGCTGTAGAAGGACCAGGCGATCGTCGCCAGGATCATGTACAGGTCGCCCGGCACCAGGCGCAGCGCGGCCAGCTGCGCCACGTCGCCGCGGCACAGCACCACCAGCACGCCGGCGATCGAGAGCAGCGCCCCAAGCACCTGCTTGCGTTTCACCGGCGCCTTGTAGAACAGCTTCCCGACCAGCAGCATCCACACCGGCATGCCCGAGGCGACCAGCGTGACGTTGATCGGCGTCGAGCTTTGCAGGGCCAGGTATTGCAGCGAGTTGTAGAGGCCGACGCCCAGCAGTCCCAGCATGCTGTAGCGGCGCCAGTTGGAGAGCACCGTGCTGCCGGGCTTGAGCGCCGCACGGCCCAGCGGCAGCAGCACCACCAGCGCGATGCTCCAGCGCAGGAAATTCAGCGTCATCGGCGGCACGGCGTCGCGCACCATGCGGCCGACGATCGCGTTGCCGGCCCAGAGCAGGGGCGGCACCGTCAAGAGCAGCGCGGTGGACAGGGTCAGCTTGCGGTTCACGGCGATCAGCGCCGCTCGGGCGTCAGCACGCTCGGCAGCGCTTTCGGCAGGGTGTCCGGATAATCGCGCGAATAATGCAGGCCGCGGCTTTCGTGGCGCGACAGCGCGCTGTTCACGATCAAGGAGGCCACGTCGACCAGGTTGCGCAGTTCCAGCAGGTCGTGCGTGATGCGGAAGTTGCGGTAGTACTCGTCGATCTCTTCCTTCAGCAGCTTGATGCGGTGCTGGGCGCGCTCCAGGCGCTTGGTCGTGCGCACGATGCCGACGTAGTTCCACATGAAGCGGCGCAGTTCGTCCCAGTTGTGGGCGATGACGACTTCCTCGTCGGCGTTGGTGACGCGGCTCTCGTCCCAGGGCGGCAGCACCGGGTTGTCGACGCGCGGCGCGGCGGCGATCTGGCTGGCGCAGGCGCGGCCGACGACCACGCACTCGAGCAGCGAGTTGCTGGCCAGGCGGTTGGCGCCGTGCAGGCCGGTGCAGGCCGTCTCGCCGACGGCGTACAGTCCGGGGATGTCGGTGCGGCCGGCCAGATCGGTCACCACGCCGCCGCAAGTGAAGTGCACCGCCGGCACGACCGGAATCGGCTCCTTGGTGATGTCGATGCCCAGTTCCAGGCAGCGCGCGTAGATGGTCGGGAAGTGCTCCTTCAGGAACTCGGGCGGCTGGTGGCTGATGTCGAGGTGGACGTAGTCGAGGCCGCGCTTCTTCATCTCGAAGTCGATGGCGCGCGCCACCACGTCGCGCGGGGCCAGTTCGCCGCGCTCGTCATGCGCCGGCATGAAGCGCGTGCCGGCGGCAACGCCCGCTTCCGGCGGCAGTTTCAAAAGGCCGCCCTCGCCGCGGATCGCTTCCGTGATCAGGAAGGATTTCGCGTACGGGTGATAGAGGCAGGTCGGGTGGAACTGGATGAATTCCATGTTCGAGACGCGGCAGCCGGCGCGCCAGGCCATCGCGATGCCGTCGCCGGTGGCGGTGTCGGGATTGGTCGTGTACAGGTAGACCTTGCCGGCGCCGCCGGTGGCCAGCACCGTGTGCTCGGCTTCGAAGGTGAGTACCTTGCCGCTCTGTTCGTCCTGCACGTAGAGGCCGTGGCAGCGCGGCTGGCCGACGAGGTGGGGCGCGCCGCCGTGCACGCCCTTGCCGGTGAGTTTGTCGGAGGTGATCACGTCGATCGCGCAGTGGTGTTCGAACAGCGAGATGTTCGGATGCGCGCGCACCTTCTGTTCCAGCGTCACCTGCACCGCGTGGCCGGTGGCGTCGGCGGCGTGGATGATGCGGCGCTGGCTGTGGCCGCCTTCGCGGGTCAGGTGGAAGCCCAGTTCCGCCGAGGCGTCGCGGGTGAAGGGCACGCCTTGCTCGATCAGCCATTCGATGGCGGCGCGGCCATGTTCGACGATAGTGCGGGTGGCGGCCTCGTCGCACAAGCCGGCGCCGGCGACCAGGGTGTCGGCGATGTGCTGGTCGTGGGAGTCGCCGGAATCGAGGACGGCGGCGATGCCGCCCTGGGCCCAGTTGCTGGCGCCGTCGAGCAGCGCGCGTTTGGAGATGATGGCAACCTTGCGCGTCTGCGCGAGGTGCAGGGCCACCGACAGGCCGGCCAGGCCGCTGCCGACGATTGCTACGTCAAATTTCATGGCACATGTGATATTTGTACAGAGGCATCATCATAGACGATTTGCGTCCGGTACGTTCCCCCGTGCCCCGGGGCGGCCACCGTGTTACCAGGAGCCGAGCCAGCCTGCACAGGCAAAGGCGACGGCATCGCGCCAGGCACTGCGGCGGGTGTCGGGTCCGGCGTGGGCGATCTCGACGCGGCGGCTGCGCGGATGCTGGCCTTCCAGTGCGCGCGCCGCATCCAGGTTGCCGGACTTGGGGCCGCCGCAGACCAGCAGCACACGGCCGCCGAAACCGCCCAGCGCCTGGGCCAGCGCGGGCGGCACGCTCGGGGTCTGGGATTCCCGGCTGACCGGGCGCCCGACCACCCGGCTGGCGGCGCGGCGAAAAGCCGCGGCGCGCCGGAACAGGCGGTCGGCCGCCGAGCGCGGACCGTAGCGCAGGGCCGGCGCCGGCGCACCGGTGGCGACGACCGGCAGCAGCGGATCGAGCAGGGCCAGGCCCGTCACGCGCGCGTCGCCCGCCGCGTACAGCGCCGCCGCGCCGGCCGCATCGCCCGGCGCGAGGATGACAGATTCTTTCATTTCGGGCACGTGAATGAAAAATTCTTTCATCGCCGCGCCGATGTCCTCCACGCCCTGCGGGGCGCGCATGCCTTCGCTGTCGCCGGCGCCGGCGCGGTCGAAACGCATCACGGCCACGCCGCGTGCAGCCAGCAAGCGCGAGAGCAGCGTGAACTGGCGGTGGCTCCCGGCGCGGTACTGGCTGCTGTCGGTGAGGATCAGCATGCCGCGCACCAGCGGACGCTCGGGCACGTCGACGATCCCGATCAGGGCGTTGCCGGCGCAGTGGAAGCGCAAGGCGCGCTGTTCGATTTTCATGCCGGTTCTCCTGAAAACAGGGCGCAGGTGGCGGCGCGCAGGCTCGGACAATCGAGTTTGCCGTCGCCGCTCCAGAGGGGCGAACCCTCGAGCGGATGGAAGTGCAGGCTGGCCCCAGACCGGCGCCAGCGTTCGGCCAGGCGCGCCGCGCTGGCCGCGAGCTTGGTCGGCGCCGGCCCGCCGTAGGCGAACCAGTGCACCGGACAGGGCGGCAAGACCACGTGCGCCGCATCGCAGGCATCGATGGCTTTCACCAGCGGCACCGCCACCTCGAAGCCGCCGACCTCGATCGCGCCGTGCACGGCCAGCTGGGCGCGCAGGGCCGCCGTACTGCGCGGCGCGCCGGGCGCCGGGTCCTGCAACTGCTCGGACAGGCGCAGGAACTGGTTGATGCAGGCGCGCCCGCTCATGAAGGGTTGCCACAGCAGGACGCAGCGGGCGTCGAGACGGGCCGCCGCATCGAGCGCGAGCAGGCCGCCCAGGCGCAGGCCCCACAGGGTCAGCGGACCGCTGCCGCGCTCGGCCAGCCAGTTAGCCGCCAGCACCAGGTCCTCATGCCAGATCTGCCAGCGCCCCGCATTGAATTCGCCGCAGCTGTCGCCGCAGCCGAACAGGTCGATCTGCAGCACCGCGTACCCGAGCGCGGCAAAGGCGCGCGACTGCAGCGCCGCCATGCGCCGCGTCCGGCTCAGTTCCCCGGCGAAGGGGTGGACGTAGAGGATGGCGCCGCGCGGCGCGACGTGGGGATTCGGCGCGTGGTACAGGCTGAAGCGCGTGCCCGGCTCGGCATCGAAGAAAAACGGTTCCACGCGCGGCGTGGTCAGCAGCGGAGCATTCATGGCTGCGGTCTCCTGCACTCAAGGGCCGCGACAGGCCTTCAGGCGTGTCGAGACCGGTTTGTCGGTTTTACGATCATGTATTTATGTCAATTTGACACCTGCCCCGTATACGGGTGTTGCGCCGACACAGCTGTGGGCGAGCAATTTCCATTGATCCTAGTCAATGACCAGCATTCAGTTTTTCTCAATCATGGATCTTTGCGTTGAGCAAGATCGGAGAAAAAAATGGCCCAGCTGGCACATGAACTGGTGGAAGAGGCGGCCCTCTGGACGCCGCAAGCCGCCGCCCTGCGCCACGGCGCCGAACGCATCAGCTACGCCGGGCTGGCGAGTGCGGTCGCCGCTTTCGCCGGCGCCTTGCGGGCTGCGGGCATCGGCGACGGCGAGCGCGTCGCCGTCTGTCTGCCGGCATGCACGCCTGCGGTGGCCGCGCTGCTCGGCGCGGCGCAGGCCGGATGCGCCTTCGTTCCGATCGACCCGGACCTCGATAGCGCCGCCTGCGCCGCCATCCTGCGCGACTGCGGCGCGCGCCTGCTGGTGACGGACGCCCAGCGTTACGATTTCCTGGGCGGCGCGCTGGGCAACTGCCCCTCGCTGCGCAGCGTGGTCGTGCACAGTGCCGGCACGCCGCGGACGGGCGCGCTGCCCGTGCAAGCCTGGGATGCCTTCCTCGCGTCGAGCGCTGCCGGCACGCAGCCGGCGGCGACGGCGGCCACGCTCGCGGCCCTGGTCTACACCGCCGGCGGCAAGCAGCCGGGTGCCGGCGTGCGCGGCACGGCGCTGTCGCACCGCAACCTGGTCGCCGGCGCCGCGTCGACCGCGCGCTGCCTCGGCATCAAGCCCGGCGACCGCCTGCTGGCCGCACTGCCGCTGCATGGCGACTATGGCCTGAACGCCTTGCTGGCAGGTCTTGCAGCCGGCGCCACCGTCGTGCTGGATGCGGCGGCGCCGGCCGAACCAGCGGCGCTTGCCAAGCTGTTGGCCGGCGGCGACATCACGGCCCTGTCCGCGCTGCCGGCGACCTGGGAGGGCCTGGTGCAGCACGACCTGGCGCGCGCCGCCGAGTGCCTGCGTACCGCTGCCTGCGCCGGCGGCGGCATTGGGCGCGAAGCCCTGGGCACGGTGCGCGCCCGGTTGCCGCATACCCGCATGCACCTGCTATACGACATCGGCGAGGCCTGCCGCTCGACCAGCCTGATGCCGGCCCAGCTCGAGGAACGCCCCGGCTCGATCGGGCGCGCAACGCCGTATTCCGAATGGCTGGTGCTGCGCGCGGACGGGCGCGAGTGCGCGCCGGGCGAAGCGGGCGAACTGGTGCGGCGCGGCGCGCTGGTGCCGCTCGGCTACTGGAACGATCCGCAGGCCGGCAGCGAGCAGTTCCGCTTCCTGCCGCCGGCCGCAGGCTCGGCCGGCCGCCATCTCGGCAGCGAGACCGGCTACTGGCCCGGCGTCAGCGCGCGCAAGGACCTCGACGGCTACCTCTACCTGGCCGAGAGCCGCAACGAGATCATCGTCAGCGGCGGCTACCGGATCAGCGGCCGCGAGGTCGAGAAGGTCGTGGTCGGCACCGGCCTGGTGGCCGAAGCGGCGGCGGTCGGCGTCGCCCATCCGGTGCTGGGGCAGGTGATCGCCGTACTGGCAACGCCGCGGCCCGGCGCCCGGCTCGATTCCACCATCCTGTTCGGCGCCTGCCGCGCGCGGCTGCCGCAGCACATGCTGCCGGCGATGGTCGACGTGCGCCGCGCGCCGCTGCCGCGGGCCCGCGACGGCCAGATCGACCGCGCGCTGCTGGCGGGGGAACTGGCGCCGCTGTTCGCCGAGGTCGCGCCATGAGCGGCCTGTGCGGATGGGTATCGACCGAACCGGCGGCGCTGCCGGTCGAGGACATGGCGGCGCCTTTCGCCGCCGGCCGCTCCCTGCGCTGCGCCAGCCACGGCCTGGGCGCGGTGGCGCTGGCCGCAGGGCCTGAAGAAGCGAGCCTGTATCACCAGGACGGACTGCTGATCGTGCACTGGGGCGAGCGGGTGGAAGCCCTGGCGCGTCTGTGGCGCACCCACGGCGCGCGTGCCTGCGCGGCGCTGTCGGGCCACTTCGCCTTTGCGCTGCTGGACGAGCGGCGCGGCGAAGGCTTGCTGGCCGTCGACCGCTGCGCGACGCGGCCGCTGTACTGGCAGATGGCGGGACGCAGCCTGCTGTTCGCGAGCAGCAGCGAAGCCCTGGCGCGCCATCCCGGCGCCGGGCGCGAACTCGATGCCCAGGCCGTGTACGACTACCTCTACCTGCACGCGGTGCATGGGCCGGGATCGATGTTCGCCGGCCAGCGCCGCCTGGCGCCGGGCGAATGCCTGCACCTGCACGGGGGCCGGGTCGAGCGCATCCGCTACTGGCGCATGCGCTATACCGAGCACGCCGCCGAACAGGCGCCGCACACGGAACTGCTGGACGCGCTGTCCTGCGCGATCGATGGAGGCGGCGAACATGCCGGCACGGCCATGATGCTGGGCGGCGGCCCCGCGAGCGCTTTACTGGCGACGCTGCTGCAGCGCGGCGCCGCGCACCCGCTGCGCAGCTATGCAGTCGGTTTCGGCAGCGGCGGCGCGCGCATGCTGGCCGGTGCCCGCGCCGCCGCACGCAAGGCCGGCAGCCGCCATCGCGACCAGACGCTGGATTCGGACGACGTCGCCGACGCCGTCACGGTCCTGACCCAGGCCTGCGACGCCCCTTGCGGCGATCCGGGCGCGGTGGCGATGCTGTTCGCGGCGCGCATGGCGCGCGAGGATGGCTGCACGCGCCTGCACGGCGCCTTTGGCGCCGCCGACCTGTTCGGGCGCGGGCGCTATGCCGGCCTGGCCCGCACCAACCGCTACGAACGCCTGCCCGCCGCGCTGCGCCAGCTGGCGATCGAACCGCTGCTGTTCGGGCTGGGCGCGCGCCTGCCCGGCACTTTCGAGCGGGTGCGTACCCGCATCGAACTCGCGATGGCGCCGCCGCTGGACCGGCTGCGCCGCCGCAATCCGCTGCTGGCCTACGGCACCGCCGCGATGTTCGAGCCGGATTTCCTCGAGCTGCTCGATCCCGAGCTGCCCGCCGCGCGCCAGGAGGAAGCCTGGTGGCTGGCCCAGGCCCGCAGCCCGGCCAACCGCGCGGTCGACCTGGCCTTGCAGGGCGACCTGCCGTGCCGCGTCGTTCCAGGCTTCGCCGCGGCCTGCGCAGCCTCGCAGCTGGAACCGGTGCTGCCGTTCCTTGACGATGCGGTGGTCGCCATGGCGGCGCGCCTGGCGCCGCGCCACAAGCTCGGGCGCGGGCCGCGCCGCCTGTTTGCGCAGGCCCTGCGTGAAGTGGGCGCGGCGGCCGCCGCGTCCGGGAAATCCGTCCTGCCTTTCGGCCACTGGCTGCAGGGCGACGCCCGCCTGCGCGCGCTGGCCTACGACAGCCTGTCCGACCTGGCCGGCCGCCGCATCCTGCGCCGCGATTTTCTCGACCTGCTGCTGGCGCGCCGCCTGCCGGAAGACCCGGCTGCCCACGGCCAGACCGTGTGGCGCCTGATGATGCTGGAAGGCTGGCTGGCGCGCGGCCGGCGCGACGAATTCCGGCGCGGGCCAGAGCGCGCCGTCCCCTTACCAGGCGCCGCCGCGCTGGCCAGCGGCTGAACCCGGGCGAGGCCCGGGCTCCCCGCCGGCCAGCCCGTCGTACACCGCCAGGTAGCTACGCGCCATCGCCGGCAGGCTGTGATGCGCGATTACCTGGCCGCGCGCGCGGGCGCCGTGGCGCGCGCCCATCTCGGGAATCCGGCAATAATCGGCAATCGCCGCCGCCATCACGTCCGGCGACAGCGGCGGCACCAGGATGCCGGTCAGTCCGGGCTGGACCAGTTCCTTGTGCACGCCGACCGAGGTCGCCACCACCGGCAGGCCGGTCGCCATCGCTTCCAGCAGCACCTTGCCCTTGCCTTCGGCCAGCGCCGGCAGCACCATCAAATCCATCGCCCGCATCAATTGCGCGGTATCGAGCCGCTCGCCCGGCAGCCAGGCGCGGTGTCCGGCGCCGGCGCGTTCGAGCATGGCCTGGCACTCGGCCCGAAGCGGCCCGTCGCCCACCATCAGCAGGCGCAGCCTCCCGTGCGCCGCGTGGGGCGAGGAGATCAGGCGCAGGAAGGATTCGACCAGGGTGACGTCGTTCTTGGCGTCGTCCATGCGCCCGACGCTGCCGATCACGAAGGCGTCGTCGCGCATGAAGCCCTCGGGCCCGACGGTCGCGTGCGGACCCAGGCGCGGGTGGAATTGCAGGCTGTCGACGCCGTTCGAGATGTGCGAGACGCGCGAGGGCGCGGCCCCGACCTGTTCGATCAGCCAGCGTTCCTGCTCCGCGCTGGCGGCAATGTAGTGGCCGACCAGCGGGCGCAGCATCCGGCGCAGCAGGCTGGTCGGCCGGGCGCGGCGCGGTTCGGCGGCTGCCAGTCCATATTCGCACCCGTACTCATGGTCCCGGCCGAACGCGCGCCCGTCATCCCGTCCATATTCGCCATGCACCCGCAGGCGCACGCCCGCCAGCGCCGCCGCCAGCTGGCCTTCGAGGCCGCCCAGGTCGCGCGTATGGACGACGTCGGGCCGCAGCACGCGCAGGGTGCGCACCATGCGCAGCACCAGGCCGGGGTTGAAGCGCCCCGCGCCGGCGGCGCCGCGCCGGTGCAGGTCGATCACCTCGACGCCCTGTTCGCGCAGGTCCGCATGGTAGATGCCGTCCTCGCCCAGGCAGAGGACGGCGTGGCGGTAGCGGTCGCCCGGCATGTGGGCGATCAGGTCGAGCAGGCCGTTGCCGGCGCCGCCGTCATCGAGGCGGTTGACGACGTGGGCAACCAGGCGCGGCGGCGCAAAGGCCGCGCTCATCGCGGCGAGGGGGCGATTACCCATGGCGGACGGCGCCTGGATCCAGGCGCGCAAGAAGGCTGGGGGAACTCATGGGCGGGCGGAAGCGGGCGAAACGGCGAATACAAGCTGCTGTGGCCGGGCCGGCCGGGGACGGTGGGCGAAGCACATGGGCATTCTCCGATGAAATCCTGCACGCACGGCGGCTGGCAGCGCCGGCGCTGGAAATGTCGACGCTGTAAATGTCCATTATATGGCCGCGCGTGGAGCGCACCGCGCAACCCTTTTTCCAGTTGATACCCGTCAAAGCACCTTGTGCCTGAGCGAAATGTCCTTGGACACCCACGCAATTCGAACAGTGATTGCGACAAATTTCTTCCAAGCTTGATCCATGTTCAGATGGTAAGGATCAGGCCGCAACCCCGGGAACCGGCCTACTGCTGACCCTGTCTGAATGGATTCATGACGTTTTCGCCACCGACGGCGGGACGGTTATTAAAGGAGACAGTATGTTGGTAGACGAAATGCCCATCGCATCCTTCGAGGCGCCCCCAGCGGCGCCAGCGGGTGCCGCGCGGCCGCGCAGCGAACCCCAGCGCTTCAACGTCCGCGTCGCGCTGTCGGCCGGCCACCACGCCGACAGCGGCGCCCTGGTGCGGCGCATGTATGCCTGGCGCGGCTATGCCTTCGAGGCGGGCGAGCGCAGCGCCGCCGACAAGGTGACCCTGTACGCCGAGACGGGCGGCGAACTGGTCGGCACCATGAGCCTGTGGCTGGACAAGGCCGATGCCTTGCCCGCCGACGAGCACTTCCGCGACCGCCTCGACCTGCTGCGGCGCCAGGGCCGGCGCCTGTGCGAGCCTTCGCGCCTGGCGATCGATGCCGGCATGTCGAAGCGCGTCTTCGCCGCCCTGATCCACATCTCCTACCTGTATGCGCACGAACTGCATGGCTACAGCGACTACGTCATCGAGGTCAATCCGCGCCACGTCGCCTTTTACCAGCGCATGCTCGGCTTCGACATCTTCGGCGGCGAGCGCACCTGCAGCCGGGTCGGCGCGCCTGCGGTGCTGCTGCGCCTGCCGCTCGACGAGATGGGCGCCCAGATCCGCAAATGGGGCGGCAGCGGCGCCCAGCAGGCCGGCGAGCGCTCCTTTTATTCGCATTTCTTTGCCGCCGGCGAGGAGCCGGCCATCAGTGCGCGCCTGGCCGCGCTGTGCCGGGGAGGGGAGTGGGCATGAGCCAATTGAACGATCTGCCGCAGGATAGTCATCTCGATGCGCTGGCCGAACTGGCGCAGGCGGTCGGCAGCGCCAATCTTCTCTGCGACGAAGCCACGCGCGAGCGCTACAGCCGCAGCACGGCGGCGCGTCCGGTCCTGCCGCTGGCCCTGGTGCGCCCGGCCAACGCGTCCGAGGTCGCTGCGATCACCAGGATCGCCGCGCACTGGCGCCTGCCCGTGTATCCGATCAGTACCGGCAAGAACTGGGGCTACGGCGACGCCTGTGCGCTCGGCGCGGGCCAGCTGATCCTCGACCTGTCGCGCATGAACCGCATCGTCCACGTCGACCGCGAACTAGCCTATGCCGTGATCGAACCGGGCGTCACCCAGCGCCAGCTGTCGGACTACCTGCGCGACCGCGATATTCCCCTGTGGGCCGATTGCACCGGCGCCGGGCCGGACACCAGCTATATCGGCAACATCATGGAGCGCGGCTTCGGCCACTCGCCCTACGGCAACCGCCTGCAGCACGTGGCCGGCATGCAGGTGGTGCTGGCCAGCGGCGAGCTGCTCGAGACCGGCTTCGGCCATTACGCCCAGTCGCGCACGACCCACCTGTTCCCCTACGGCGTCGGCCCCTTCCTCGACGGCCTGTTCACCCAATCGAACATGGGCATCGTGACCCGCCTCGGCATCTGGCTGATGCCGCAGGCCGAATGCGTCAACCACTTCATCTGCAGCGTGCCGCGCCACGCCGACATCGCGCCCGTGGTCGACGCGCTGCGCCCCCTGCGTCTGGACGGCACGCTGCGCAGCATCCTGCACATCGGGAACGACATGCGCGTGCTGTCCGGCGGCGGCGTCTTCCCTCGCGACAAAGTCCCGATGGGCGCGCGCCTGCCCGAGGACATGCGCACGGCGCTGCGCGCGCAGGCCGGCGTCGGCGCCTGGAGCGTGTCGGGGGCGCTCTATGGCAGCGCGGCGCAGGTGGCGGCGGCCCGCAGCGCCTTGCGCAAGGCTTTGCGCGGCACCGCCGCTACGCCGCGCTTCATCACCGAGCGCAGCCTGCGCGCCGGCGCGTTCGCCGCACGCCTGCTCGGCGACAGCTGCGCGGGACGGCGCCTGCGCGCGAGGGTGGCGCTGGGCGAATCGCTGTTCGCCATGAACCGCGGCGTGCCGAACGGCCGCTTTTTGGCCGGGGCCTACTGGCGCCGCCGCGCCGGCCTGCCGCAAGGCTTTCCCGAACGGGCCGACCCGGCACGCGACGGCTGCGGCCTGCTCTGGGTCTCGCCCATGCTGCCGCTGGGCGGCGAGGACATGCTGGCGGTGCACGCGCTGGCCCAGGCCAGCTTCGACAAATACGGCTTCGACCTGTTCGCCACCTTCAGCATGGTCAACGAGCGCACCCTGGGCGGCGTGCTGACGGTGGCCTACGACAAGGACGATCCCGAGGAAACCGCGCGCGCCCGCGCCTGCCACGACGAGGTCTTCGAACGCATGTTCGAGGCCGGCTACATTCCCTACCGGGTCGGCAACCAGGCCATGGGCCGGCTCGACCCGCAGGGCGACAGCTACTGGCGCACCGTCGGCGCGCTCAAGGCGGCGCTCGATCCGGCCGGCATCCTGGTGCCGGGGCGCTACCAGCCGGAGGTGGCGGGCAGGCTCGGGTAGGGGCGCAGGCCTGGGTGCGGCGCCTGCGTTCGGCGCCGCACGGAGCGTTGCGCCCGCAAGGCCTAGGATGAGGGCTCACCAATCCTCACTCATCACAAGGAAACACCATGTCCATGACGACTGCTTCGACCCAGGCGGCCGCGCTGGCGGACAAGATCCGTTCGATGCGCTTCGCGATGTTCACTACCGTCGACGAGCACGGCCACCTGATCAGCCACCCGATGACCAACCAGGAGACCGACGACCAGGGCGGTCTCTGGTTCTACACGTCGATCCACACGCCGCTGTGGCAGAACATCGCCGTCCAGCCCGAAGTCAACGTCAGCTTCGCCCAGCCCGACGACAGCCTGTACGTGTCGATCAGCGGCACCGCCGAGCGCGTGGTCGACCGCGCACGCATCCACGCCCTCTGGAACCCGATGGTGCAGGCCTGGTTCCCGCACGGCCCGGACGACGAGCACGTGGTGCTGGTGCGCGTCGCCCCGCACAGCGCCGAGTACTGGGATTCGAACGACAGCAAGATGGTGCGCCTGTTCCAGATGGCCAAGGCGGCCGTCACCGGCACCACGCCGGACGTCGATCCGGGGGAGCACGGGACGATCAAGCTGGACGCCTGAGTCTGAAGTCGCCGGGCTGCTACGCCCGGCTTCCCCCGCCTCAGCGTGCGGGCGGCAAGTCCTCCTCGGACTGGTTGGCGCCCGTTTCCGGGGTGCCGAGTCCGGTCCCGGTGCCGCCGGCCTGGTTGCCGCGCGTGTCCTGGGCACCGCGCGCGCCGCTTTGCATGGCGCTGCCGTCCGGATCGGGCACGGTCTGCGGCATCGTCTGCGGCGCATCGGGCGTCGGCTGCGGCACGCTGCCCGGCGCCTTGTCGATCTCGCCGGTGCTGTGCGTCAGCTGGTCGCCGCCGCTGCCGCCGGTTTCCTGCTGGGTTTCATGCGTCGGCGTGGCGCCCGCCTGGCCGCTCGTGGCGCCGCCCAGGCCGACGGTCGCGTCGTCCGACGGTGGCGTTGCGTTACTGGATGTCTGCGTAGCCATCATGGTCTCCTGAAATGTCGTCTGCTCCATTATGAAGACGAGCATTATTAACACCATCGGCGCGTGTTGCGTGCGCCTGTAGGAGTGCAGCGCATGCGCCCGGCATAAAGCGCGGTCCGCCTGCGACCGAAACCGGTCCACGCAGGGTTTCCTCGTGTATTGTTGCGAATTGGAATCATTGTTTCATTCGCCGAGGAGACGCCCGATGACAAACCTGCCCCCACCATCCGAAGACGCCAGCCTGACGATCCGCGAGGCGATCGTCATCGGCGCCGGCTTCGGCGGCATCTGCATGGGGGTGGCGCTGCGCCGGGCCGGCGTCGAGGACTTCCTGATCCTGGAAAAGGGTGTCGGGCCGGGCGGGGTCTGGCGCGACAACACCTATCCCGGCGCCGCCTGCGACGTGCCCTCGCACCTGTACTCGTTTTCCTTCGCCCCCAAGCCCGACTGGACGCACAGCTTCGCCCGCCAGGGCGAGATCCACGCCTACCTGCAGGACTGCGTGCGCCGCTTCGGGCTTGGCGCCCATCTGCGCTACCGCACGGAAGTCGCCGGGGCCCGCTACGACGAAGTCCGCGCGCTGTGGGAAGTCAGCCTGGCGGGCGGCGATCGCATGCTGGCGCGGATGCTGGTGAGCGCGACCGGCCTGCTGAGCCGGCCGCTGCTGCCGCGCCTGCCGGGCATCGACAGCTTCCGCGGCCCGGCCTTTCATTCGGCGCGCTGGGACCATGCCGTGTCATTGGCGGGCAAGCGCGTGGCGGTGATCGGCACCGGCGCCTCGGCCACCCAGTTCGTCCCGGCGATCGCGGGCGAGACAGGAGGGTTGACCGTATTCCAGCGTTCGCCGTCCTACATGATCCCGCGCTGCGACCGCGCCTATCGCCCCTGGGAGCAGGCCCTGTTCCGGCGCCTGCCGCCGGCGATGCGCCTGCACCGGGGCCTCATCTACGTCAAATACGAAGCGCGCGCGCTGGCCTTCACCCGCATGAAGGCGATCCTGTCGCTTGCCGTCGGCCGGCCCTTCCAGCGCATGCTCGCGCGCGACGTGCCCGACCCGGCGCTGCGCGCGAGCCTGACGCCCGACTACCCGATCGGCTGCAAGCGCATCCTGCTGAGCGACGACTACCTGTCCGTCTTCGCGCGGCCAGACGTGCGCCTGGTCACCGAGGCCATCCGCCGCGTCACGCCGAGCGGGATCGAGACCGAGGACGGCACCAGCCACCCGGCCGACGTCCTCATCTACGGCACCGGCTTTGCCGCCACCGAGTTCCTGGCGCCGATGCGCATCAGCGGGCGCGGCGGGCGCGACCTGAACGAAGCCTGGCGCGAGGGCGCCGAAGCCTATCTCGGGATGACGGTGCCGGGCTTCCCGAACTTCTTCATGCTGTATGGCCCGAACACCAACCTGGGTCATAATTCGATCGTCTACATGCTGGAGAGCCAGGTGGAACACGTCATGCGCTGCCGCCGCGCGCTGCTCGCCGCCGGCGCCGCGTCGATCGAAGTGGAGCCGGGCGCGCACCGCCGCTTCAACACCCGCCTGCATGCACGCCTGGCCGACGCCGTCTGGCAGGGCTGCCGCAGCTGGTACCTCGACCGCCACGGCCGCAACAGCGCCAACTGGCCGGGCTTTACCTTCAGCTACCGGTGGCTGACCCGCCACGCCAGCCTGCGCGCCTACCGCTTCGCTTCGCCCCTGGCTGGCCGCCCCGACAGCCTCGCCATCGCCGCGCCGCGCTCGCCCGTGGAAAGCGCCAGTGCCGCCTTCCAGCGCGCGTTCCTGCGCAGCTGCTTCAAGCCGCTGATCGGGCCGCCGTTCAGCGCCCCCGTCCAGCGCCGCTACGCCCGCCTGCTGGCGCCACTGATGCCCGGCGTGGGCGGCGTCGGCTATCGCCGCATCGCGGCCGGCGGCGTCGAGGTGGAAATCGTCACGCCCAGGCAAGCGGAGCAGGGCGCGATCCTCTACCTGCACGGCGGTGCCTTCTGCCTGGGCAGCCCGGAAACGCACCGCAGCATCACCTCGCGCATGGCGCGCGACGCCGCGCTGCCAGTCTGGGTACCCGACTACCGCCTGGCGCCCGAACACCCATATCCCGCCGCGCTCGACGACGGGCTAGCCTGCTACGACGCCATGCTCGCCGCCGGCATCCCGGCCGCGCGCATCGTATTGGCCGGCGACTCGGCCGGCGCGTCGCTGGCGCTGGCCGTCGCGCTGCGCCTGCGGGAACGCGGCGACGCGGCGCCCGCCGCGCTGGCGCTGATCTCGCCGGTGACGCGCATGCCCCCGCCCGGCCCGGACGGCTACCCGAATGCTGCGATCGACCCGATGGTGCGCGCCGACTGGGTGCGCCAGGGCGTTGGCTGGTATGCCGTCCCGCCGGCGGCCGAGGCCCATCATCCTTTGAGCTGCGACCTGTCCGGCCTGCCGCCGATGCTGGTCCAGGCGGGCGAGCAGGAGATCCTGCTGCCCGACGCGCAGGCGCTGGTGGCCCATGCCAGGGCCTGCGGCCTGTCCTGCCGCTTCGAGCTGCACCGCGAACGCTGGCACGTGTTCCACCTGCAGGCCTTCTACCTGCGTTCGGCGGCGAACGCCATCGGCGCGCTGGCGCAGTTTGCACGCGAGCGCATCGCGGCCGCGGCCAGCGCAGACACGCCGGCCTGAATCATGCTGTACGCCGCCGCAGCCGTGCTGGTCTTGCTGGTCCACCTCGGTTTCGTGCTGTTCGTCGTGTTCGGCGCTTTTCTCGTGCTGCGCCGGCCGCGCCTGCTCTGGCTGCACCTGCCGGCGGTCGCCTGGGGCGTGTACATCGAAGCGAGCGGGCGCGGCTGTCCGCTGACGGCGCTCGAGAACCTGCTGCGCCTGCGCGCGGGACTGGCGGACGTGGAGGGCAGCTTCATCGAGTATTACCTGCGCTGGCTGCTGTATCCGGGCTGGCTAACACCGGGCATTCAGTACCTGCTCGCCGGCCTCGTCCTGGCAATCAACCTCCTGATGTATGTATGCCTCTGGCGCAGGCGAGCCTGGCCGGCCGGCTGAAAAACGCTGCAGGCCCCGATGAGCGCTTGCTGAACAGGGGGTTGCGGAGCAATAATGCGGACGTGCTGGCTTATTGTTAATGCTGTTCGTCCGCGCCCAGGAGATGGGGACGGGCGGACGTAGCGAGTCGATTGGCGCCTGGCGGTTCTGCAGGCGCTTTTCGTTGGTAGCTCTCTGAGCGCGGCAAAAATAAGCGGGGCAGGAGAGCGGACAGGCGGCCGGAATCATCCGGCGGCTTTCCGGAGGAGACATTATGAAAAAACAGGAGAACACGTAGTGAGTCTTTTTAGAACCAAGAATCTCGATACCATGGTGGCGGACGCCCGCACGCCTGGCGGTCTGAAGAAGGTCCTCGGACCGACCGACCTGATCCTCATGGGTATCGGGGCCATCGTCGGCACGGGTATCTTCGTGCTGACCGGTACCGGCGCGGTCACGGCCGGTCCGGCGCTGACGCTGTCCTTCATCATCGCGGCGATCGCCTGCGGCTTCGCGGCGCTGTGCTATGCCGAATTCGCGTCGAGCGTGCCGGTGGCCGGCTCGATCTACACCTATTCCTACGTGACCCTAGGCGAAATCGTCGCCTGGATGATCGGCTGGGACCTGCTGCTCGAATACGGCCTGGCCACCTCGACGGTCGCCGTCGGCTGGTCCGGCTATTTCCAGTCGCTGCTCGAAGGCTTCGGCGTGGTGCTGCCGGAAGCGCTGCGCGCGGCCCCGGGCGCAAAACCCGGCGTGGACACCCTGTTCAACCTGCCGGCCTTCCTGATCATGATGGTCCTGACCTGGATGCTGTCGCTGGGCGTGCGCGAGTCGGCCCGCGTCAACAACATCATGGTGCTGATCAAGACCGGCGTCGTCCTGCTGTTCATCTTCGTCGGCGTCGGCTACGTCAAGCCTGACAACTGGCAGCCGTTCATGCCTTTCGGCATGGGTAGCGTGATGAGCGCCGCCGCGCTGGTGTTCTTCGCCTTCATCGGCTTCGACGCCGTCACCTCCGCCGCGGAAGAAGTCAAGAATCCGACCAGGGACCTGCCGATCGGCATCATCGGTTCGCTGGCCGTGTGCACCGTCCTGTACGTGATCGTTTCCGCCATCATGACCGGCATCGTCCCGTTCATGCAGTTCAAGGGCGTCGACCATCCGGTCTCGCTGGCGCTGAAATACGCCGGCCAGGACTGGGTCGCCGGCTTCGTCGACCTGGCCGCGATCCTGGGCATGAGCACCGTGATGCTGGTGATGGCCTACGGCCAGACCCGCATCCTGTTCGCGATGTCGCGCGACGGCCTGCTGCCTGCCAAGCTGTCGACCGTGCACCCGAAATACGGCACCCCGTACTTCGCGACCTGGATGGTCGGCATCATCTTCGGCCTGATCGCCGCCGTCGTGCCGCTCGACGTGCTGGCCGAGCTGGTCAACATCGGCACCCTGGCTGCGTTCTCGCTGGTCTCGCTGGCCGTGATCATCCTGCGCAAGAAGCGCCCGGACCTGCACCGCGCCTTCCGCTGCCCGGGCGTGCCGGTCGTGCCGGCCCTGGCCATCATCTTCTGCCTGGCCCTGATGTCCTTCCTGAGCTGGCACACCTGGGTCGCCTTCGTCGTCTGGCTGGCGATCGGCCTGGCGGTGTACTTCGGCTACGCCCGTTCGCGCTCGAAGCTGAACGCGCAGTAATATTAATGCGCCTGCGGGCGCATGTCCTCCGAAACCTGGCCGCCGGCGCCTGCCGCGGCCAGGTTTTTTATTTGCCGTTCAGACGGGCGCCAGTTCGCCGAGCCTGAACGACTGCGCGCCGAGTCCGCGCATGCGGGCGATCGCGCGCTCGCCGTCGCCGGGAGTGACGTCCACGGCCCGCATCGCTTCCTCCGCGATCAGCACCTCGAAGCCGTTCGCGCGCGCGTCGATCACCGTGTTCAGGACACAGTAATCCGTCGCCAGTCCGCACACGACCAGCCGTTGCACGCCGTGCCCGCGCAGGTGCGCTGCGAGTTCCGTGCCGTTGAAAGCGGAATAGGCGTCGACGTCCTCCGTATCGGCCTTCGAGACGATCACGGCGCTGGCGGGCAGGGCGAGCCGCTCCGAGAACGCGGCGCCGGGCGACTCGGCCACGCAATGGGGAGGCCAGGGGCCGCCGCGCTGCGCAAACGAACAGTGGTTGGCGGGATGCCAGTCGCGTGAAGCGTAGATCGGCAAATCCTGGCCCGCAAACAGGGCCAATAAGCCGTTGATGGGTTCGATCACGGCGTCCCCGTCCGGTACGCCCAGCTTGCCGCCAGGGAGGAAGTCGACCTGCATGTCGATGACGAGCAGAGCGTCCGTGGAAGTGAGCCGAAGTGGCTGGTCTGGTGTCTGCATGGTGCTCCTGTCGGGTGGTTTGATATGGAAAGGGTAGCACGCTGGAAGCGCATGGGCACTGTAGGGTCGACATGTTATACTGTATAAAAACACAGTATTGCACTCAGTTACACGGAACCAATGACCAAGTTCGCTCCCATCGATCTCGTACCGCGTGTGCCTGGCACGCCTGATGCCTCCAGCGGGCGGCTCGACGTCAAGATGTTCCGCGTCGCCGACGACCCGATTACCGAGGCGCAGACCGACGCCGAGATCGCGCGCGAATTCATCGGCAATGGCGAACTGAGCCCGAAGTCGGTCGCCAACAGCCAGAAAGAGCTCTTCCGTTTCCTGACCTGGTGCCGCGAGGAGGCGAAGAAAACCCTGTCCCAGCTGAACGTCGCCGACCTGAACGCCTACAAGGACTTCCTGCGCAACCCGCCGCCCGACTGGATCTCGAAGACCAAGTGGCCGCGCAGCGATCCGCGCTACCGTCCATTTACCGGGCCCCTGTCCGACCCCAGCCGGCGCCAGGCCATGATCGCGGTCAAGGGCTTGCTCGCCTTTGCCGAACAGACCGGCTACCTGAGCCGCAATCCGGCGGCCCTGGTGCGCAACGTGCGCACGCCGGTCGCCAGCCGCATTACACGTTACCTGACGCCGGAAGCCATTGCCCTGGCGGTCGACACGGTGTCGAAGCGGGCGCCCGATTCGCCGGCGGCGGCACGGCGCCGTGCGCGCGACCGCTTCCTGCTGATCGCTTTCGCGCATACCGGCGCCCGCCTGAACGAACTCGTGAGCGCACACATGGGCGACATCTATACCGAAGGCAAGAACCGCTGGTGGCTCGACGTCATCGGCAAGGGCAGCAAGCCGCGCCGCCTGCCGGTGCCAAGCGCTATGCTGGAGGCGTATCAAAGCTACCGCGAAGCCTACGGCCTGCCGCCCGTCACCGCCCGCGCCGACCGCACGCCGCTCGTGCTGTCGAGCCGGAGCAGGGCGGTCACGCGCCTCACCGACGAGGCGGCGTCCGAAGCGATCAAGAACGTCTTCGCCGAAGCGGCCAGGGTGGCGGCCAGCCTGGGCCAGGACGACGTCGCGGCCAGCCTGCGCCATGCCTCGGCCCACTGGCTGCGCCACAGCATGCTCACCAATCTCGCCAACAATGGCGTGCAGCTCAAGACCCTGCAGGATACGGCCGGCCACGCCAGCATCTCGACCACCGCCGGCTATCTGCACAAGAGCGACAACGAGCGGCACGACGAGATCATCGGTTCGATCCGCAACGAGGGAGGGAAGAAGGGGACCTGAACGCCGGCGGCGCGCAGTCGAGTCATGTATTTACGCGACCGCTGCAAATATGATTCAGGCAAACAATAACTTTCCGTAAGGCAGCTCAATTTGGCCTCTTCGTGCAGTCAACGGCACGTAACTTGGTACTGGTCAGGATATCGCCATCCGATTGGTTATATCGTCACTCCGAAACTTTGTTCACTAAGGAGAGACGGCCATGCCGAAAATCACGGTTCTGAAAAAAACAAATCTGCAGGAAGATAGCTGTCATTCCATGTTGATCTCGCTGTTCAGGGGATTGGCGGCGCTGGTGGTGGCCTGGGCGCATCTGCGCGCCGCAAGCTTTCCGGCATTCGGCGATGTGGCCAATCCCACCTTGCTGTTCCAGGCCATGGCATTCAGCTCGGGCTTCGCCTACCTGGCGGTGATGGTGTTCTTCGTGCTCAGCGGCTGGCTGGTCGGCGGAAGTTACCTCAACAGGATGGACACGGACCGTGCGCTCCAGAACTACGCGGTCGACCGGGTGTCGCGCCTGTGGGTGGTCCTGGTGCCGACCTTCCTGGTCGCACTGCTCGTTGGCGCCCTGACCGGAACCATCGATCCGGGCCGGGTATCGTTTTCGGCAAGCGATCCTTATTCGCTGACGGCCTTCATCGGCAATATGTTCGGGCTGCAGAACATCCTGGTGGAGTCGTTCGGCGAGAACTTCCCCTTGTGGAGCCTGGCCAACGAGACCTGGTACTACGTGGCGTTCCCGCTGCTGGTCGTGGTGTTTCGCAGCAGGTCGCTCGCGTCGCGCGCCGCGGCGCTGCTGGCGCTCGCCGCCATCGTCCAGCTGGTAACGCCCGCCATCGTCCTGTACTTCGCGATCTGGCTGCTCGGCGCCGGTTTCTCGCGCGTGAAGATCGAGGCGGGACCGCTCCTGCGCTGGGCGCTGGTGCTGATCACCGTCGTCACCGCCGTCCTGATCCGCCTGAAGGGCAAGAACGAGATTTCTGTAGAAACCTTTCCACAGTTCTTAGGATTCAGCCTGCTGTTCGCGCTCTTCCTGTCCAGCATGCAGTTCAAGCGCCCGCAGTCAACCATGCTGGACAGGGTAGACCGCACCGGCCGCTTCTTCGCCGATTTCTCCTTCACCATGTACGTGCTCCACGTGCCGCTGATCTTCGTGATGGTGCATCTGACCTCGTCGCTGTTCGGGATCGACCGGCTTTCGCCCGAGATCGTGTCGCATTACCTGATCTACCTGGGGATGTTCGTGGTGCTCGTGTTTGCCGGCTACTTTTTCCATCTGCCGTTCGAAGCCAATACCAGCCGCGTGCGCCAATGGCTGAAAGGGCAGCTGTTTGCGCGGGTCGGCACGGTAAGGACGTGATGGCGGGGTGGGGCGGTGCCAGGGCTTGAAGCTGCCTGAATCAGGCTGTGGTCCCTGGGTTCGCCGCCACAGCGCCACAAGAAGCGGGGGACGGCTCGAGCATCGCTTCTGGCTGTCGCGCTGGCAAAGGGAGGAAAGGGCGGGCAGATTCGCCTCGTTCAACTAGGCCAGCGCGTATCGTGCTCGCGAATCAGCAAGCGCTGCAAGCAGCAAAGATGGGCTCGGCTGCCGGCAGCGCTCTAGCTCAGACGGATTGGCACGAATTCCGAAAAGACCCGGCACCGACCAGCCGTCCGGGCTCAGGATGATGTGCCAACTTGTATCCAGCTGGTTTGTACGTTTGTGCAGCAGCCCGGCAACCGAATGGAACTGGAAATCACGAACTCGACAATACTGTTTGTAATGTCGAGTTCGTTTTGGCTCGCTGTGATCGTTCGCGTAAACGAGGGGCCTCTCCTTGCACGGAGCCATGTTACAGCACAGCCTGGTAAACCGCGTCAATATGAGCACGGGCGTCATGCCGTGGGCGCCTGGACGATCGCTGGATGTGCGGAGCGGATCAGCCGGAGGCACAATCTCCTCGTGCAGGCCTGCCAGGAGGTATTGCCTGGTTTCGAAGATACAACGCCTTTTGGGAAGCTCGTAAAAGGCGGCCTTCCGGGTCCACATTGCCGGCCCGAGCACGACATGGCGCTACCGAACAGGATCTGCAGGCTCCCGCACGAGGTGCACGGTGTCGATATGCGAACGGTGTGGACACGTTCGGCGCCCGCTGAGGAGCGCTGGCTTCGCGCCATGCACCGAACGCGGACCTCCGCCATGAATCCGCACGCCCTGCGAATCAACTCGTTGTTTGCAGGCCCGACTATTCGCTCGCTTGCTTGCGAGAGCTGAGCCGCATTCTGTCGTAGCTTGCAAACCGGATGATCAGCGGACACTGCTTCAGATGTCCGTGTTGCCTGAGTCCCCGAGAGAAATTCGCGCAGACGGCGGTCGACGAGCCAAAGGGATGCGCGGTCCAAGGTTTGAATGGACTCCAGCTCGCGCGTGTTCTGGGAGAGAACGACAAACCGCAGGCATGTTCGGCACCGGTTCTGATATGGGAAGGCAGGATTGAATCCGTTCATGTCGTGAATGCCTTTGTACAGCCCGCCGATTCGCAGTCTACGTGGGTCTTGTACGCGCAGCAGTCCGAAGGGAAGCGCCCTGGGCACGCAGATACGCCATTACAGAAAGCGGATTTGACATAATATAGATTATGCGTCGTTCAGGCTTTCCCGCGGCATACCTCCTGGCATCGTCGTCTTGTTGCTAAAGTTTGTTCCCTCAGGCTTGCAAAAAATTGTTCTTTCGACCGAACTGTGCAGAAATTTGTAGCCTACACCCTGCCCATTCGATCACGACGACGAGCGCATGGTTCTACGAGCGCTCCGAATTAAACCGTGGACATTTCGGAACTAATTGTCTGAACTTAGTCTCCCTGAACAGATATCCACGTTTTACTTCACATCTTTGATCTCTGAACCTTTCGCATACTGCATTCGTCGGTGTCCGAAAAAGGATCCACGACTCCGTACAAGTCAACGGCAGTGCGGCGGAGCCGCTACGTTTCTGGCCGCCGAGACTCTCATGCGTTTGCTTACCGCGAATCGTGACTGTCGCCTTGATCTTCGAACGATTCCAGGTCAGCTATCACTTGCGAAAAAAGTTTCTTCCGCTCCTCAACGTCCGTCGGCAGATACGCGAACGCAACTAGAGACAACGGATGTACACCAAGAACCGCGGCAATGTCGTCGATCTTCGTAATCGTAGGGGCTTTGATCCCACGCTCGAGACTGCTGAGATAGGTTCGACTCGAAACTACCGAAAAATCCTCTTGTGTCAGACCTCGACTCTTCCTCGCCTTCTGCAGTCCTGTTCCAAATTGTTTGAGCAACCCCACGAGCACCTCCGCACAAAATGCACGATGTACTCACGGCGAACACTTTAGGACTACAATCTATAGTGTTCATTTCGTACTGCAGAGGCATTCAAGTGATTACTACAGACAAAGCACATGAAGCACCCATGTTCTCGATGGGGCCAGGGATCGCGACCTGGCGTGCAGCTACGCTAAGCCTAGGTATGCTCTACGTGTTCATCACCTACGCATTTAAAGAAGAGCGTCGCTGGGTCCAACAGACGACGATCCTCTGGGATCCTCGCGACGTACTACAGTTCTGCCGCACTTGCAGCGGCAACAAGTCACTTAAAATTGTTGAGATTTCGCTACTTGAGCCTTACCGCAGGGAGAAGGTTAATACCTGGCGCTGGACATCGGTTTTGAGTATTCGGATATATGTCGAAGATGATGTCGAGATACCCGTCTACTTTACTGATGCCGGTGAAGCCGTTGGTCTGACGCGAGAAGAAGCGAAGCAGAAAATGAAGTCGATTTACAGGGCTCGGCCAAAACGAGAAGCAGCCTGAGCTCGTCTAAAGCGGTCAGAAGTACACCTCGAGCGCGCGAATTCCGAGAGCAAACGCTACACCGCCTACTCCAAGCTCGCAGCCAGTCTGTTGTTTCGATCGGTATCGAACTTCGTTCGACGCTAGCAATCTATTTGTCTTGTTTGCTGCCGGGTCGACGCCGCTGGCGAGGGACTACAGGCGTCGAGCGCGGCGCCCGCCTGCTTGGTTTCGATGTGCTGGCGAATCGCTCGAGTTGTTCACGCAACTCAGCAACCTTTGCTCGCTCTGCAGCGAGCTGGCTCTCCAGTTCCCCGCACTGAAATGCGGTTCTCATGTTCTGGCTAGCCGCTCGGTCTCGCTCGTCGGCAAGTAGTTCCGCCTTAGTCATATAGGCGCCGAGCTCTTGGCCTTGTCGGGCAAGCTGGAACTGAGCCCGCTGTGCCTCGGACTGGATTTCTTCAGTGCGGGACGCGAACGTCCGGCGCTCGGCGTCGAGTTGCTTCTGCAGTTTAGTCGCCGCAGTTCGCTCTTTGTCCAGGTCAACCAGGGTTCTTTTCGCCAGATCGGTGTAACGCTGCTCAGCTTGAAGGATGCGGTCAGTTAATTTCTCGATCTCCGCCGCGCGCTCTCTTAACATCGAACTTATCTGGTCGCGCAACGTTTCAATGTCAGCTCTAGCCTCATTCAGTCTCAAGTCCGTTTCTTGCTGGGCTGCTGCTGCCGCGCCAAGTTCTTCCCGCTGTTTTACGATCGTCCCCCTCAGCTGCTGCTATTTGATCGCGGCCGTCCTTGAGCTGGGCAGACAGTTGAGCGATGTCATCTTCCAGACGGTCCTTTTCGGCCAGTGCAGCGTCGCGTTCGACCATTGCGCTCTGCCGCAATACAATGATCGACTCGTCAGCAGCCTTTTGGGCTAGCGCCCAGATCTCACCGATCAGCTGGCCGCCCGACTGCTTTACCTGATCGGGCAAGTCCGCATGCTGAAGGTCAACCCTTGCCCGTTCACGCAAGTCACTCCAAAACCTTTTCAATGCTTCGCTTGGAACAGACATGCTCCCTTTCCGAACAAGCTGATAGAGAGCGTTCGTCGTTGGAGTCACGCCGTACCTGAAGAACATAACGGCACAAGCTTCCCTATAGAGATCCGCAGTGCGTGGAAACCGATCACGCAGGCAATCAATGTCAGCCTGCATAGAGGCTGTGCTTTGCCTATTCTCGAGCATATACCCCCCCTTTTCCTCGTCCCGTAATACTACGTAAGACGTAACGAAACCGGCGCCCTCCTGTGAAAATATGACATTACTTCTATAATGTCGGATGTCCTTCTTGATCCGGTTGAATTCTTTGTCTCTGTTCCTCTTCGCTTGGCCCTCAAGCTCGGTTCAGTCGCAATCGGATCAGCGGTACGTGGCCCGCATGCAAAGGAATTGGCTACCAACCGATCGAACGTAATTTCGTAACCTGGATGGTGCTATTACGCACCACCGACGGATCGGCCCAGGCGCTGGAAGACTGCTGCTGCCATAATTCCCTGCCCTGCGCCGCCCGATGGTCGAAGCGCAGGACCCGTGCTGCGGCTACCACTACATGCTGTCGACGGGGGTGGCGCCTGCATCGGAATATCCTGGCAAGAAGCTCATTCCCGCTAAGACCCGAGTCAGGTTTTAAGTGCTGCGCGAACAGGAGCAGGTCCTCGAGATCTAAATGGCGCGCGTCGAGGTGCCCGGCCCGTCGAGGAGCCGCCGCGCTATCCGCACAATGATGATCCGAAATACCAGTATCGCTGGGGTAAAACCATTACAAAGCGTTCTGGCAGCTCATCCATGACAACCTAATGGATCTAGGCCGCCTCGCCTACGCGCACCTGCACCCGATCAACGGCGGAAACGCGCGCGTGTACATGTCCTGGCCCGAAGGTGTCAGCTACAGGATCAACACGGTGGCCGCATCAAAGTTAAGGATGAGCGGCGGCGTCGTTCAGGCAGGACTCTGGCGAATGCGACTTGAGATACGGCGGTCATTTCGGCATCGGCGACCGAAATATCCACGCCCGGCAGGGAGAAGATCTTCACGGCGCTAATGCCAGAGCAAGTATATGCCGCGATGTGCTCGCTATCATTGACCGCAGTAGTCAGAATGCGTGGTAGAGAGTAGATAACCGACCGACCAATTGGTCTGGCGGCAGGCCGGCGTATTGCCACGGAGCGGCAACCGCCAGCGTGCGGATCTTCCGGAAACTTCGGTTGGGGTATGGAGCGCAGCCATTGGGGGGATGATCAAGATCATCAATGCGGAACAACGGATATATCAGGCGCCGCTGCGCGACACGAACTGCACCTAACAGCATTAGGCCGCTCCTTGGAATGGAACTCGGATCCCTAGGGAAGGCGTCTAGTGAGAACCTGACAAGAACGGCAACTGCAGAGCTGACGCCTCATACTCTCAATGAACGATTAGTCGCTGGCGCGCGTGATCAATGTGATCGACGGTCCAAATGTCAGCAGCGGTCCGAGCTCTTTCATCACGTTAGCGACATGGGGATGCGCAGCATGGCTGTCGACGGCCGCCTGGTCGACCCAGCCGTCCAGGATAAAGAAGGTGTCGGGCGCATCGACGCGTTGGTACAGGTCGTAGTACAGGCAGCCTGGTTCCGCGCGCGCCGGCTCCACGAACCGCAGGATCAGGTCGCGCACGCGCTCGCGGTCTTTCGCGTCGCAGCGCAGTTCACAAATGATGTGGCGTTCGTTCGCCTTTGTATTGTTCATGGCGCGCTCCTCAATTCTTGCCGGCGTAGACGCGTGTCATGCCGCCGTCGACGATCAGGTCGATACCGCGAATGTAGCTGCTCGCGTCCGACGCCAGGAACACGACTGCATTGCCGATATCGCGCACGGTGCCGACGCGTCCGGCCGGAATCTCCTTGGATACGCGAGCCACGTAATCGGCCACGTCCTGGTCGCTCATATTTTGTTCCTTGCCGTAGCCTTCAGTCGGCACGACGCCGGGGCTGACGGTGTTGACGCGGATATCGCGGTCGCGCAAATCCGTGGTCCAGCTGCGCGCAAGCGAGCGTACCGCTGCCTTGGTGGCGGCATAGACACCGAAACCTTTCAAACCCATGTCGGCCGTGATCGAGGCGTTTAGGATGATCGAAGCGCCGTCGCGCAGGACCGACAAGGCGGTCTGCACCGTCAGCACGACGCCTTTGACGTTGATCGACAGCTCGCTGTCGATCTGCTCTTCCGTCAATTGCTCCAATGGGGTGGCATGCCCGCCGCCGGCGTTGGCGAACAGGATGTCGAGCTGGCCGTGCGCCTGCTTGATGGTATCGGCCACGCGCTGCATGTCTGCCTTGATGGATGCATCGGCCTGGACGCCGATGGCGCCCCCGCCCAGTTTTGCCACGGCGGCATCGAGAACTTCGCGGCGGCGGCCGGTGATGTAGACGGTTGCGCCTGCTTCGAGCAGGCACTGGGCCGCGCCGAAGCCAATGCCCGTCGTGCCGCCGGTGACGAGCGCGATCCGCCCGTTGAGAGTATTTGTAGTCATGACAATTCCTGAATTGAAGAGAACAGAGCGCGTCGTCCGCCAAGTGCTACCGGACAGACGCGCGGAAAAATGAAATGGCTTTAGCGGTTGACGGACTTCATCTGCTGCGCGTTGTAACGCTCGCCTTGTACCGGCACCCGTGCCAGAACGTCTGCCAGCGCTTGAAGGTCCTCGGCAGTCAGGACAACATCGGCGCCGCCGACGTTTTCTTCCAGACGGTGCAGCTTGGTCGTGCCTGGGATCGGCGCAATCCACGGCTTCTGGGCCAGCAGCCAGGCCAGTGCCACTTGGGCCGGCGTCGCGTTTTTGCGGGCGGCGACTTCGCCGATCAGGGTCACCAGGTTGTGGTTGGCTTCACGGGCTTCGTCGGCAAAGCGTGGCAAGGTATTGCGAATATCACCCGCTGCGAAGCTGGTGCCGGCGTCGATCTTGCCGGTCAAGAAACCTTTGCCCAGCGGGCTGAACGGAATGAAACCGATGCCCAGCTTTTCCAGCAACGGCAAGATTTCCTGTTCCGGCTCACGGGTGAACATCGAGTATTCGCTTTGCAGGGCCGACAGCGGCTGCACGGCGTGGGCGCGGGTAATGGCCTCGACGCCGGCTTCGCACATACCGAAGTACTTCACCTTGCCTTCGGCAATCAGGTCGCTCACGGCGCCGGCCACGTCTTCCATCGGCACGTTCGGATCGACTCGGTGCTGGTAGAACAGGTCGATGCGATCCGTTTTCAGGCGTTTGAGCGACTGTTCCGCGACCTGGCGAATACGTTCAGGACGGCTGTCCAGGCCCGCTTTCGGATCGCCGTCCTTGAAGCCAAACTTGGTGGCGATGACGATCTTGTCGCGGAACGGTGCGACCGCTTCGCCGACCATCTCTTCGTTGGCCTGGCCATAGGCTTCGGCGGAGTCGAACAAGGTCACGCCGCGCTCGTAGGCGGCGCGAATCAGGGCGATGCCATCGCTCTTGTCGGTGGCCGGGCCGTAGCCGAAGGTCAAACCCATGCAACCGAGTCCGATTGCCGAAACTTCCAAACCACTATTTCCCAATTTACGTTGTTGCATGCTGTGCTCCCAAAAGCGCCGGCTAAGGATGTGTGAGGTAGCCAGCTGAACCTGTTGACGAACTATAGGCGCGCACAGTTGCCGCGAGAAGTCATATACTCCGAATACCGATATGCAGAATTTCGATAAATGGAACGAATCAATCTCAACAACGTGGCGGCTTTTGTCGTCGTTGCGCGGGAGCGCAGCTTTACTCGGGCGGCCGCACAACTCGGGCTGTCGCAGTCATCTCTGAGCCATACGATCAGCGCACTAGAGGCCAAGCTGGGGATGCGCCTGCTGACCCGAACGACGCGCGGCGTGTCGCCCACCGAGGCCGGAGAGCGGCTATTGGCCACTGTTGGTCCCTACTGCGAAGGCATCGAGGCCGAACTTGCGTCGCTGAGCGAGGATCGCGACAAGCCGGCCGGCACGGTCAGGATCAGTTCGCACGACCACGCAGTCCGAACGATCCTGTGGCCGAAGCTGTCCAGACTGCTTCCCGCTTATCCTGACTTGAAGATCGAGTTTTCGATCCATTACGGACTGATCGACATCGTTGCCGAACGATTCGATGCGGGCGTGCGCGTTGGCGATCAGGTGGCCAAGGACATGATCGCGATGCGCATCAGCCCGGATTTCAACATGACCGTGGTCGGTTCACCTTCTTACTTCTCGACTCGCAAGGAGCCGGCGATCCCTCAAGACCTGACTGAACACAACTGCATCAATTTGCGGCTGCCGACCCACGGCGGCTTGTATGCATGGGAGTTCGAGAAGGATGGCCAGGAGATGAGCGTGCACGTCCAGGGGCAGGTGATTCTGAATACATCGGCGGAAATCGTGACTGCCGCACTGGAAGGCTATGGCCTGGCTTACGTCCCCCAGGACGTGGCCGACCGGCACATCGCAGCGGGTGAACTGGTGCAGGTGCTGGACGACTGGCGCCCAACCTATCCCGGTTACCACTTGTACTACCCAAGTCGGCGCAATGCGTCGCCGGCATTTTTGCTTGTCCTGGACGCGCTGCGCTTAAAAGCCTGATAAGCCGCTATCGAAATTTTGCATATCGGTATGCGAACAGCCGGGCTTCTCCAGATGACTGCCGCGGCATATCCTCTCCTGGCTTTTTAACGCAGAGGGGGAGCAGTCAATGGCACGCATATTCATTACTGGTTCGACCGAGGGTCTTGGCCGCGCAGCGGCCTTGGCCTTAATTGCCGAAGGACACGAGGTCGTGCTGCATGCACGGTCCCGCCAGCGGGCAGCCGCGGTGGCGGATATCGTCGGCCAATCCGGCGGCATTGTGACAGGCGACTTGGCGAGTGCGGTTGAAACCCGGGCGGTCGCCGACGGGGTCAACCGTATTGGCCCGATGGATGCGGTGATCCACAACGCCGGCATCTACTTGGAAGCGCACCGGGGCAATACGCCGGAGGGGCATGCGACGACGCTGGCGGTCACCGCATTGGCGCCGTACATGCTTACAGGGCTCATCGAGCGTCCCAAGCGAGTCATTTACCTCAGCGGCGGAATGCATCGAGGCGGTAGCGGTTCGCTGCGCGACATCGATTGGGTGACCCGCACATGGCAAGCCAGCCAGGCCTATTCAGAAAGCAAGTTGTATGTGGCAACCCTCGCGTGTGCCCTTGCACGCCACTGGCCCGATGTCCTGAGTCATAGCGTGGATCCGGGCTGGGTGCCCACCAGGATGGGCGGCCCCTCCGCACCGGACGATCTGGAAATGGGTCACCTCACGCAAACATGGCTCGCCACCAGCACCGATCCCGCAGCTATTAGCACGGGCCACTACTGGCATCACCGGCGCCGGCAGCAGCCGGCCGCCGAGGTCGTCGACCCTGGCTTCCAGGACCGGTTGATCGACAGGCTGGCCGAGCTTACTGGTGTCGCCCTCTTCTGATCCATACGTATCCGCAAACACAACAGGTGAACAAATGCTTGAAAAAATCCCATGATTACATTGAACAACGGCGTTCAGATGCCGGCCCTTGGCCTAGGCGTATTCCAGTCCAAGCCCGAGGAAACAACCGACGCGGTCGTCACTGCGCTCGAATGCGGTTATCGATTGATCGACACGGCGGCCGCCTATTTCAACGAGCACGAAGTCGGCGAAGGCATTCGCCGTGCCGAGGTGCCGCGCTCCGAAATTTTCGTCGAAACCAAGCTGTGGATCACGAATTACGGCTACGATTCCGCGCTGCGCGCGTTCGATGTCAGCCTCAGGAAACTCAGTATCGAGCAGCTCGACCTTTGGCTGCTGCACCAGCCTCTGGCCTCCGACTTCGAGAAAACGATTCAGGCATACAAAGCGGCCGAAAGGCTGCTGGCGGAAGGTCGCGTTCGCGCCATCGGCGTGTCGAATCTGACCCCGGCCCGACTGGACGAGTTGATCGCGCGTACCGGCGTTATCCCGGCCGTCAACCAGATTCAGGTTCATCCGTATTATTCCCAGCCTGCGCTTCGGGCGGCAAATACCAGTCACGGCATCGTTACGCAGAGCTGGTCGCCGATCGGTGGCGCCTACACATACGGCAACGCCGAGAAAAACCCGCTCCAGGATCCCGTGATCACGGCGGTTGCGGCCAAATACGGCAAGACGGCGGCGCAGGTCATCTTGCGGTGGCACCTGGACCACGGCTTTGCGCCGATCCCGAAGTCGATCAAGCCGCATCGGATTGCAGAGAACTTTGACGTGTTCGACTTTGTGCTGACGCCAACCGAGATCGCAGCCATCGACGCGCTCGATACGGGTGTGCGGGGTGGGCCAGATCCCGAGTCGCTGACTTTGGAGAACTATGGCTTTGCAATCCCGGACTGAGAACGGGGCCATGCAGTCATTGTCGGCGCATCGCTCGCCGGACTGATGACAGCACTGGCGCTTTCCCGCGTAGGGATACGAGTGACCCTGTTAGAGCGATCCGACGATAGTGGGCGAACTGGTCGACCTGAATACCCTGCTGGTCGCACCCAATGGCTGGGAAATCACGCGCACCAGTGCGATCAATGAAGGGCGTCAGATTGCATCCCTGGCCTGCCGCGCCGACAACGCGTTCGAGTGCATGCCCGCGCTGCTCAGCCCGGTGCCGGAACCGGCCGCGTCTGTACTCTGGAGCGGGGGGCTGCTGCTGCTCGCGTCGCGGTGGGTCCTGCGCCGGCCCAGCCGTCGTCATGACATGGACAGGCAAGCCGCTCAGGCGGTTCAGCGGTACACCAGCACCGGTATCGCACTGTGCACCAGTACCTTCTGCGTCTCGCTTCCCAGGAGAAGTCCTTTGATCCCCTTGCGCCCGTGCGAGGCCATCAGGATCAGGTCGCAGCCGGCGTCGCGCGCGGTCGAGATGATCATCTCGTAGGGGCTGTCCCCGCTCGCGTGCTCGATCCGGTACGGCACCTGCGCCTCGCGCGCAGCGCTTTCGACGTCGGCCAGGATCCGCTCGGCCTGCTGGCGTGCCTGCTGTTCGTATTGTGCGGGCGTCGATTCGAGCACTTCGGGGTCGGCGCTGAGGGTGTGAAACGGTGGGGTGACGGTCAGCCCGATGATCTCGGCGCCGGTCTCCCTGGCCAGCGATGCGCCGGCCAGGATGGCCCGCTGCGAGGCGGACGAACCGTCGGTAGGAATCAGGATGCGTTTGAACATGGCAGCTCCTTGAAAGATGAGGACGTTATCCGGTCACAGCCCGTTCTCCGGGCGGGCGGCGTCGCGCAACATCAGGACCGGGACCGGCGCATAGGCGAGTACTTGCTGGGCGACGCCACCGGCAAGGACAGGCGGGACGGTACGCCCGCCGTACGCACCGAGGACGATCAGGTCACAGCCATTCTGCTCTGCGGCGTGGATGATTTCGTCGCCCGGGAAAGCCGAGATGGCGGTGACCGCCTGGCAAGGCACGCCGGCTTCATGTGCGAATCCCGCCACCCGGGCTGCGCGATCGATGGCATCCTGGTGCGCGCACGCAAACACCGCATCGAGATCGGCTTGCGTCTCCATGCCGCCCGGCTTTGCAACGGCAGGATGCGCGACCGAGAGCGCCACGAGCCGGCCGCCGTTACTCTGGGCCAGCCCAACGGCGACGCGCGCTGCACATTCGGCCATCCAGGATCCGTCGCTTGCGACAAGTATCGTGCGAAACATCTTCCCCCCTGCAGCAATTGCGAGACCAGGCTCTGTTCCACATCAGGATGGGAGCTTCTACCTTAAAAAGCCTTGATATGGATCAAATCTAGTCGGGCACCGGCAACGAATTTGGTGCGTCTGACGCCAGCTTTCCGGGGCGCGGGCGTATTTGATTTGCATCAAAGACCTAATCCGTCTGGCCGCCCATTCTGGTAGAGCGGCCATGCGGCGCATAAGACTCTCTGCGGGAGACGGCCATGTATCAACGCATTCTGGTTCCAACCGACGGTTCCGAGCTGGCAGCGGTCGCGGCCAACGCAGCGATCTCCTTCGCACAGGCCTGTGGCGGCAACATCGTCGCGCTCTCCGTCGCCTACCCCGAACCCGTGCTGCTGTCGGCCGAAGGAGCCGTCGCGGCAGGCGCCGAGCTCGGCGTCGACGTGCTGCTCGAACAGGCGCAGCACTACGTCGGACAAGTGTCGGACGCCGCACGCCGCGCCGGTGTTGCCTGCACCGCGCTCACCGCGTACGGTTACTCGCCGGCCGACGAGATCATCGAAGTGGCCAAGCGCCACCATTGCGACCTGATCTTCATTGCCTCCCATGGGCGCCGGGGTCTGAGCCGGTTGATCGCCGGCAGTGTGACGCAGCGTGTCCTGGCTTACTCTCCGGTTCCCGTCATGGTCTACCGGCCGCACATCGCCCATGCGCGGGGGCGCCTCACCGAGGCGTCGCCGTCCGCCATGCGGGCACCCGGCTGATGGGATACCGGGAGCCAACCGGCACCGGTCCGGGTCTGCCCACAGCCGACGCACTGACCGGTCTCGGCAGCGACGAGGCGGCACGCCGCCTCGCACGCGACGGGCCGAATGTGCTTCCCTCCGGAGGACGCCGTGGCTGGCGCGCCATTCTCTGGCAGGCAGCGCGCGAACCCATGTTCGTGCTGCTGTTCGCGGCCGGCCTGCTCTATCTGCTGCTGGGCGAGCCGCGCGAAGGCATCCTGATGTTCGCGCTGGTCGTTGCCACCCTCGGGATGACGCTCTACGAGGAAGGCAAGGCCGAGCGGGCACTCGACGCCCTGCGCGACCTGAGCACGCCGCACGCGCTGGTAATCCGCGACGGCCGCCGGCTGCAAGTGGACAGCCGCGAGGTGGTGGTTGGGGACTTGTGCGCGATCGGCGAGGGCGACCGCGTTCCCGCCGATGGTGTGCTGGTGGACGGCCAGGACGTCCAGGCCGACGAGTCGCTGCTGACGGGCGAATCGGTGCCGGTACCGAAAAACCCGGCCCAGGTAGTCTCCGGTCATGCCGTCCGCGCTGGTGCGGACGACCCTGCCGCCCTCTTCTCCGGAACGCTGGTGGTGCGCGGCCACGGCATCGTGCAGGTGACCGCCACCGGCGCCGCGAGCGCCATCGGCGGCATCGGCCAGTCGCTCGCGGCCCTGGCTCCGGAACGCTCGCCGCTGCAGCGGCAGATGGCGTCCGTCATTGCCCGTTTTGGTGTGGCTGGTGGCGCCGTGAGCCTGCTGCTGGTCGCATACTACCTGGCCCAGGGCGGCTCCCTGCTGCAGGCGCTGCTGGCCGGGCTGGCGCTGGCGCTGGCCATGCTGCCGGAAGAATTCGCGGTCGTGCTGGCCCTGTTTCCGGCGCTTGGCGCCTCGCGGCTGGCGCGCGCCAACGTCCTGACGCGCAACCTAGCCGCGATCGAAACGCTCGGCGCCACGACCGTGCTCTGCGTCGACAAGACCGGCACGCTCACCGAGAACCGGATGAGCGTGGCGGCGCTGTACGCCGGCGGCCGGGAGTGGCAGGCCGGCGCCCCCTCCGTCCAGGCATTGCCGGATGCGATCGCAGCCCTGCTCGACGTCGGCACGCTTGCCAGCCGGGCCGACGGTTTCGAGCCGATGGACCAGGCCCTGCACCGCCTTGGCGCCGAATTCCCGAACGCACTTGGCGGCGGGCGCGAGGACTGGACCCTGGCCCGCGAATACGGCATGAGCGCGGCGCTACGCGCGGTCGCGCACGGCTGGCACGCCGGCGCCGGACAAGGTGCGATGGTGGCGGCCAAGGGCGCCCCCGAAGCCATTGCCGAGCTGTGCCACCTACCGGGGGCCGAGTCCGTCCCGTTGTTGGCGGCGGCCGACGCAATGGCGGCGCGCGGACTGCGCGTTCTGGCGGTCGCCCAGGCTGCGCACGATAACCCGTGCTGGCCGGACGCAGTGCACGACTTCGATTTCGTTCCGCTCGGACTGGTCGGCTTCGCCGATCCGCTGCGGGCGGGCGTCGCGGAAGCCGTCGGCGAGTGCCGCGCGGCGGGCATGCGCGTCATGATGATCACCGGCGACTATCCGGCGACTGCGCTCAACATCGGCCAGCAGGCCGGCCTGGCCGGGGCCGAGCCGCTAACCGGGACGCAGATCGCCGCCATCGGCGAGGAGGCGCTCGCACAGCGTCTCGCGCACACCGACATCTGCGCGCGCATCGCGCCCGACCAGAAACTGCGTATCGTGCGCGCGCTGCAGCGCGCCGGCGAGATCGTCGGCATGACCGGCGATGGCGTCAACGACGCCCCTGCCCTGCAGGCGGCGCATGTCGGCATCGCCATGGGCCGGCGCGGCACCGACGTGGCGCGCGAAGCGGCAGACCTGGTGCTGACCGACGACCATTTCGCTTCGATCGTGCGCGCCGTTCGCCTGGGCCGCCACATCTACACCAACATGCGCAAGGCGATGGTCTACATCGTGGCCGTCCATGTGCCCACTGCCGGCCTGGCGCTGCTGCCGGTAATGCTGGGGTGGCCTGTCGTCCTGTATCCGGTCCACATCGTGTTCCTCGAACTGGTGATCGACCCGGCCTGCGCCCTGGCGTTCGAGAACGAGGCGGAGGAACCGGGGCTGATGCGCCGCCCGCCTCGCCGGCGCGACGCCCCGCTGATCGACCGCCGGACGCTGGTCCTGGCCCTGGCACAAGGCCTGGTCGTGCTCGCGACGGTGCTCGCCGCGTATGCCTGGGCGCTGGGTGAACTGCCGGCGGCGCAGGCGCGCGCTTTCGCCTTTGCGGCGCTGGTGTCGGCCAACGTCGGCCTCATTTTCGGCAATCGCTCGCAGTTGCTGACCGTGTTCGAATCGATGCGCCTGCCGAACCGGATTGCCTGGGTGGTCGCGGGCGCGGCGCTGGCCGCGCTTGCCGCCGTGCTCTACATCGAACCCTTGGCGGGGCTATTCCGCTTCGCCGCACCCACGCCGCACCATGCACTGGCGGCCGTGATCATCGGCGTGCTCGCCGTCCTGCCCTTCGACCTGATCAAGCTGGCCCAGCGGCATGGCCGGGGCACGGCACGGGCAAAAACGTCATCCACACGGAGAAAAACATGAACTGCAAGACCATCCTCGTTCACGTCGACGAGTCCGCCCACGCGGCCACGCGCATCGCGCTGGCGGCGCAATTGGCGCTGCAACATGACGCCCACCTGGTCGGGGTCGCCCTGACCGGGGTGTCGCGCTACTATTACCGCGAAGGCGCCGCCGACCTTGCGCGCACCGTGCTTGCGCCTCACATGGAAATGCTGTTCGCCCGGGCCGACGCAGCGCTCGATGCATTCGAGCGGCAGGCCGCCGGTGCCGGGGTGCGTTCGTACGAACGGCGGCTTGTTGACGACGAGACCGGCGCCGGTCTTGCATTGTGCGGTCTCTACGCCGACCTGCTCGTGCTCGGACAGCAGGAGCCCGGCAAGCCGTCGCCGCCGCCGGGAGGCGACTTGGCGGCGCACGTCCTGCTCGCTTGTCCCCGCCCCGTGCTCGTCGTCCCCTACATTCAGCGGCAGACCGTGATCGGCAAGCGCATCCTGGTCGCCTGGAACGGCAGCGTTCAGGCAGCCCGCGCCCTGAGTGCGGCGCTGCCCTTCCTGCGCCGGGCCGAACGGGTCACGGTCGCCGCCTTCCGTCCCGCGGACGAGCCGGCGGCGGATCCGGACCTGCTTCCCTACCTGAAACGGCATGGAATCGAGGCGGCCCTGCTGGGCGAGTCCCCGGGCCTTTCAGGGGGCGAACCTCTGCTGTCTCTGCTAGCCGACCAGGCCGCGGACATGCTGGTGATGGGCGCCTACGGCAGGGCCCACTTGAGCGAACTGCTGCTCGGCGGCGTCACGCGCACGGTCCTGGAATCCATGACCGTCCCCGTGCTTATGGCGCACTGAGCGGTAATCACGAACTGGGGTCCTTGTCCAGTGCTTTGGGCAAAGTGCTTGCAATCAACCCGAAAAATTTGATCCAGATCATTGGAGTCGGCTACCAGGGAGCGCAGAGTGGGCCAGCCAGACACACGGCTGCCGCACTGGCCCGCAACCTGGTGCCGGTGCTTCCATTCCGCCACCTGAAGGTGAAGACTGCCATGCGATTTAAGACCGTCCTCGTCCATGCAGACCTGTCGCGCCATGCTCCGGCACGCATCGAACTGGCCGCCGCCATCTGCGCCGAGCACGGCGCCCACCTCGTCGGCGCCGCCATGACGGGCATCCCGCGCGCCGTCTTTCCCAACGGCTGCGACCCCATCCCGGGTACGCTGCTCGCCAGCTACGTCGACCCGCTTGTGCAGACGGCGCGGCGCGCGCTCGACGTCTTCGAGGACATCGCCCGGCGCCGCGGCGTATCGCACGAGCCGCGCCTGATCAGCGACCAGGCGCCCGAGGCCCTGGCACTGCTGGCGCGCTTCGCCGACCTGGTGGTCCTCAGCCAGGACGATCCCGACGAGAGCCTGGGCTACCTGCCGAGCGCATCGCGCATGCCCGATTACGTCGTGATCAATGCGGGGCGTCCCGTGCTGGTGGTGCCGCGCGCGGGCGCTGTGCCGGAGTGTCCGCGCCGGGTGCTGCTGTGCTGGAACGGCAGCCGCGAGGAATCAGTAACGATGGCCGCCGCCGTACCCCTGCTCCAGCGCGCAACCCATGTCAGCGTAGCCTTGTTCACCCGCGCCTTTCCAAACGAATCGGTCAACGCGGCGGACCTGGACGACGCGCTCGCTTTCCTCGGCCGCCATGCGGTTCGCGCCGGGCGCGCCATGCGCGATCCAGGCCACGACACCGGGAGGGCGATCCTCGACCTTGCCACCGAACAGGGATGCGATTTGGTCGTGATGGGCTGCTTCGGCCATTCACGCTTCCAGGAACTCGTGCTCGGGGGCGCCAGCAGGACCGTGTTACAGGAAGCGGCGCTGCCCGTGCTGATGGCGCGCTGAGAACGAACCAGGAGAACGCCATGACGAACATGAATGCAGCCGTTTTCACCGGTCCCGGCCGGATTGTGCTGGGACGCAAGCCGATTCCGCGCGCCGGCCCCGGCGAGGCGATCGTCAAGATCACGATGACGACCATCTGCGGTACCGACGTCCACATACTGAAGGGAGAATATCCGGTGGCCGACGGCCTGACCATCGGTCACGAGCCGGTCGGCACGATCGCTGAACTGGGCGCGGGCGTGACCGGCTACACGATCGGCCAGCGTGTCGTCGCCGGGGCCATCTGCCCATGCGGCCAGTGCTTTTCCTGCCTTGACGGCCACCAGGCCCAATGCGGCGGGCATCCCATCGGCGGCTGGCGCTTCGGCAATACCATCGACGGCTGCCAGGCCGAGTATGTACGGGTTCCGTTCGCGATGGCCAACCTGGCGCCGATTCCCGACGGCCTGAGCGACGAACAGGTCCTGATGTGCCCCGACATCATGAGCACCGGTTTCGGCGGCGCGGAAAACGGCGGTATCCGCATCGGCGACACCGTGGCGGTGTTCGCCCAGGGTCCGATCGGCCTGTGCGCGACCGCCGGCGCACGCCTGCGCGGAGCGTCCCGCATCATCGCGGTCGACAAGCTGCCCGAACGCCTGGCGATGGCCCGGCGCCTGGGCGCCGACCACGTCATCGACTACAGTGCGCGCGACCCGGTCGAGGAGATCCTGCGGCTGACCGACGGCCAGGGCGCCGACGTGGCGATCGAGGCGCTGGGCACCCAGCAGACCTTCGAGAGCTGCCTGCGCTGTTTGCGTCCTGGCGGCACGCTGTCGAGCCTGGGTGTGTACTCGGGCAAGCTGACGCTGCCGATCGATGCCTTCGCGGCCGGGCTCGGCGACCACCGCATCGTCACGACGCTTTGCCCCGGCGGGAAAGAGCGCATGCGGCGCCTGATGAACATCGTGGCTTCCGGCAGGCTCGACCTAAAGCCCCTGGTCACCCACCGTTTCCGTCTCGAGCAGATCGAGGAAGCTTACGAACTCTTCGCGAACCAGCGCGACGGCGTGCTGAAGGTGGCAGTCGTTCCCTGAACGCCGCCTCCGGCCCTGACAACAAGCGAAAGGATTCTCATGTACAAGACGATCGTCGTTCACGTGGACGACAGCCCTGGTTTCGACGCGCGGATGCGTGCCGCGGCACAACTTGCCGCTAGCGACGGCGCGCACCTGATCGGCACTGCCGCGACCGGAATGTCTTTCGCCGCGTTCGCCATGCTGACCGGCTCCATGCCAGTCATGCCGGGCGACGAATTCGACGAACTGCGTGCGACTGCCAACGCGAGCCTGGAGCGCTTCGCCGAACGTGCGCGCCAGCTCGGCGTGGCGTCAATGGAGGGGCGCATGGTCGAAGACGAAGGCCGCACCGCCCTGCTGCTCCAGTCGCGCTATGCCGACCTGGTCGTGGTCAGCCAGGATGGACCCGACGCGTCTGGCATGCGCGGGTTGCCGCAATACCTCGCGCTCCATGGTCCACGGCCTGTGCTGTCCGTGCCGGCCATCTATCTTGGGGAGCCGATCGCCGACAGCATCGTCGTCGGCTGGGATGGCAGCGTGCCCGCACTGCGCGCAATCGACGGCGCGCTGCCGCTGCTGGCGAGCGCCCGGACTGTGCGCCTGGCGCTCATCAACCCCGAGCGCGAGACCGGCCTGCACGGCGACGATCCAGGGGCCGACATGGGCTTGTACCTGGCGCGCCACGGCGTGCCGGTCGACGTGCTTGTGGAGCGGACGGAGTCCCCCGCCGGCGAAGCCCTGCTGCGCATCGCGCACGACAACCAGGCCGGCCTCCTGGTGACCGGCGCGTTCGGCCACAGCCGCTACCGCGAACTCGTGCTCGGCGGAGTTACCCGGATTCTGCTCGAGCGAGCCCGGCTGCCGGTCCTGTTTGCGCACTGAGGGGGACACATGAGCCCCTCGGACACCGTCCCGGCCGGCGTGCGCGAACGCGACGCCAGTGCCTGGCAGGGCACCCGGCACCATTACCCCGAAGAGAACGTCGCCCACGCGGCGCTCGACCTTCCCTTGCACGCCTGGCTCGGGCGCTTCACCGGCAATGTCTCGCCCGCGGCCCTGGCCCTGGCCTGGTTCGACTGGAGCCTGCACCTGATGCTCTCGCCCGACAAGCAGGCCGAGCTGGCGACGCATGCGGCATCGGCAAGCTTGCGCTGGTGGCAGTACTGCGCCGGCACAGCGTTCGCGAGCCAGGCCGCCCCGGTCGAGCCGCTGGCGCAGGACAAGCGCTTCGTCGATCCGGCATGGCAAACCTGGCCGTACAACGTGCTGAGCCAGGGCTTCCTGCTACAGCAGCAATGGTGGCACCGCGCCACCCGGAGCGTGCGCGGCGTGTCGCCGCACCACGCCGACGTGGCGACCTTCGTCGCGCGCCAGCTGCTCGACGCGGTATCGCCGTCGAACTTCGTGGCGACCAACCCGGTCGTGCTGGAGAAGACCTGCGCGCGCGGCGGAATGAACCTGCTCTCCGGGGCAGCGCGCGCCGCCGGCGACGCCTGGCGCGCGGCCAGCGGATCGGCGGCGCCGCCCGGCCTGCGTCCTGGCCACGAGGTGGCGCTCACGCCCGGGCGCGTGGTATTGCGCAACCGCCTGGCCGAACTGCTGCGCTACGATCCAGTGACGCCGCGGGTACATGCCGTGCCCCTATTGATCGTGCCCGCATGGATCATGAAGTACTACATCCTCGACCTGTCGCCTGCGAATTCGCTGGTGCGCTACCTCGTCGGCCAGGGCCACAGCGTCTACGTCGTCTCATGGAAAAACCCGGGCGCCGCGGACCGCGACCTGGGCCTGGACGACTACCGCCGGCTCGGTATCATGGAGGCGCTCGACGCGGTTCAGCGCGAAACGGGCGCCAGGCAGGTGAACGCCTGCGGCTATTGCCTCGGCGGCACGCTGCTGGCGATCGCGGCGGCCGCGATGGCGCGCGACCACGACCGGCGCCTGGCAAGCGTGAGCTTGCTGGCGGCCCAGGTCGACTTCACCGAACCCGGCGAACTGTCCTTGTTCGTCGACGACAGCGAAGTCAGCTTCCTCGAGGCCGGGATGTGGAGCCAGGGCTACCTCGACACGCACCAGATGGCTGGCGCCTTCCAGCTGCTGCGCTCGAACGACCTGGTCTGGTCGCGCCAGCTGCGTCACTACCTGCTCGACGTCCCGGACCGCCAGACCGACCTGATGTCCTGGAATGCCGATGCCACCCGCATGCCGTACCGGATGCACTCAGAATACCTGCGGCAGCTGTTCCTGAACGACGACCTGGCCAGCGCCCGCTACCTGGTCGACGGACGGCCCGTTGCCCTAACCGATATCCAGGTGCCGATCTTCGCGCTTGGCACCCGTACCGACCACGTCGCCCCATGGCGTTCCGTGTACAAGATCGGGCTGCTCAGCGACACCGAAACGAGCTTCCTGCTGACCTCCGGCGGGCACAATGCCGGCGTGGTGGCGCCGCCGGGCGACGCCGGACGCAGCTACCAGTTCACCACCCGGGCGCCGGACGCTCCCTACATCGATCCTGAACGCTGGCAGCAGGAAGTTCCCTCCGTGGAAGGCAGCTGGTGGCCGGCCTGGGAAGCTTGGCTTGCGCAGCTCGCCGGACCATGGGTCGAGCCTCCTCCGCCGGCCGCGTCGCTCGGGCCGGCACCGGGGCGCTACGTGCTGGAACCCTAGCGCCTTGCGCTTACCGCGCCGCGGCGCCGAGCTGGCGCAAGTGTTCGCACCAGCGCTCGACCTGCTGCTGCGTGAGCGCCCCCGCCCCTCCCACCACGCTCGTGCGCACAGGCTTGATACCGGCAAACCCGAGGATATTGCGCTGCAGCGCCTTCAGGCTGTGCGCCCGGTAGAACCAGCGGTACAGCACCGCCGGCATACCCATGGTGACGATCACGCGCGCGCTGCGTCCGCCCAGCAGCCCTGCCTTCAGGGGATTGCGGCTCTCGGCAGCGATGGCGAAGCCCGGCCGCGCGACCTGCTCGAGAAAGCCCTTGAGCAGCGCCGGCATCTCGCCCAGCCACAGCGGATACACCAGGACCAGGTGCGTCGCCTGCCTGATGGCCTGCTGGGACGGGGCCAGCGAGGGCGGCACGGGACCGTGCTGCCATTCCTCGGCACTGCGCAGCAGCGGAAACGCGATCAATCCGGGCTCGATGGTCTCGACGGTGTGGCCTCCGGCGCGCGCGCCGTCGGCATAGGCCTGGGCCAGCGCGTGGCACAGGTGCTGGCTGCCGCAATCCGGATGGCCCTGGATGATGAGGATGCGGGCGGCCATCACTTGCCGTCGTCCGTAACCAGGACGCGGCGCAGGGCGACCGTCCCGTCCGTATCGGCCGCTACCGAAAAGCCGTTGCGGCGCGCCAGCGCCTGCATGCCGAGGTTGTCGGCGAGGGCAACGCCGGTAATCTCGCGCAGGCCGTGCGCCCGGCAGTAGCCGATCAGCGCCTCCATCAGGATCGTGCCCAGGCCCTTCCCCTGCAGGTCCGAGCGCACCACGATGGCGAATTCGCCGGCGATGTTATCGGGATCGGTGACCACTCGCACCACCCCGAGCGTCTCGCGGCCGTCCGCGGTCGGACGGGTCAGGATGAAGGCCATTTCGCGCGCGTAGTCGATCTGGGTAAAGCGTGCCAGCTGCGCGTCCGAGAGCTCGCGCGCACTGCTGAACATCCGGAAGTGCACATCCTGCGGGCTCAAGGCCCTGAAGAAAGCCTGGTGCGCCGGGGCGTCCTCGGGCCGGATCGGGCGCAGGGTCAGCGCGCCGAGGGCGGACTCGACCTCGCGCTCGAGCGCGTCCGGATAGGGCAGGATGGCGAAACGTGCCAACGAATCGGCGCCATCCGCCGGCGCCAGGCGCATGCGGGCATCGAGCGCCAGCACGCCCTGGCTGTCGGCCAGCAGCGGATTGATGTCCAGTTCGCACAGTTCGGGCAGGTCGGCAGCCATCTGGCCGAGCCGCACCAGCACGTCGCACACGGCGTCGAGGTCTGCCGGCGGCGTGTCGCGAAAACCGGCCAGCAGTCGTGCCACCCGGGTGCGCGACACCATGTCGCGCGCCAGCACCCGATTCAGCGGCGGGAGCCCGACCGCCTGGTCGGCGTTGGCCTCGACCGCGACACCGCCTTGCCCGAACAGGACGACGGGGCCGAACACGGGATCGACCGACAGGCCGACGATCAGTTCGAGGGCGTGCGCGCGGCGCGCCATGGCCTGGACCGTAAACCCGAACAGCCGTGCCTCGGGCCGCAGGGTTCGCACCCGCTCGGTCATGCGCGCTAGCGCCTCGCCGAGTGCCCGTGGATCGCCAAGGTCGAGGGCGACGCCGCCGACGTCCGACTTGTGGGAAATGTCGGGAGAAAGGATCTTCAGCGCGACCGGATAGCCGATGCGCGCCGCAGCGGCCAGCGCATCCGTCTCGTCGGAGACGACTTCGGTCGCCACCGACGGGATGCCGTAGCAGGCGAGGATCAGCTTCGCGTTGGCCTCGCCCACCGCCTCGCAGCGCGCGGCCATCAGACGCGCCACATGGGCACGCGCGCCGAGGCGGTCGGGCGGGGCCAGGCGTCCCGCCGAGGGTACCTGCATCAGCAGCGCCTGGTTGCGGCCGTAGTCGACCAGCTGCATCAACGCACGCACGGCCTCCTCGGGTGTCTCGAAAACGGGCAGTCCGGCATCGAGGCAGAGCCGGCGCGCCTCGGCCACGCTGGCGCCGCCGAGCCAGCAGCACAACACCGGTTTCGCGGCGGCGCGCAGCAGTGGCAGCAGTACCCGCGCGACATCGGCCGCCGGCACGATCGCGGTCGGCGCATGGATCAGCAGCACGGCGTCGGCGTCGGGCGAGGCGAGCAGGGCCTGCAGCGCATGGCGGTAGCGCCCGGCCGGTGCGTCGCCGACGATATCGACAGGATTGGCACGCGGCCAGTTCGGCGGCAAGCCCTCGTCCAGCTGCGCCAGCGTGTCCGCGCCGAGCCGGGCCAGGGTGCCGTGCGCCTCCACCAGGGCATCGGTCGCCATCACGCCAGGACCGCCGCCGTTGGTCAGGATCGCCAGCCGGCCCGCGCCCGGGCGCAGCCGGTGCGCCAGCATCGCCACCGCGTCGAACAGCTCGGCCGTGGTATGCACGCGCAGCATGCCCGCCCGGCGCAGCGCCGCATCGACCACCAGGTCGGCGCCGGCGAGCGCACCGGTATGGCTGAAGGCGGCGCGGGCCGCTTCCGGCGCGCGCCCGGCCTTGACGATCACGGTCGGTTTGGCGCGCGCCGCGCCGCGCGCGGCCGACATGAACTTGCGCGCCTGGCGGACGCTCTCGGCATACACCAGGATGGCGTCGGTGCCGGGGTCCCCCGCCAGGTAATCGAGCAGGTCGCCGAGGTCGACGTCGGTGCCATCCCCGAGCGAGACGAAGGAGGAAAACCCGATCCCGCGTTCCCGCGCCCAGTCGAGCACGGCCGTCACCATGGCGCCGGACTGGGCGACGAAAGCGAGGCGCCCCGGCAGCGCCGCCACCGGGGCGAAGCTCGCGTTCAGGCCGACGCCCGGCACCAGCAGGCCGACGCAATTCGGGCCGAGGATGCGCAGTAGGTAAGGACGGGCGGCGTCGAGCATGGCCTGGCGCAGGCTGGCGCCTTCTGGTCCCGCCGCGTCGAACCCGGCACTGAGCACCACCACGCTGCGGCATCCGAGCACGCCGAGCTGGCCGACAATGCCCGGTACGGTCGCCGCCGGCGTGCACACCACCGCCAGCTCCGGCGCGAGCGGCAGGCGCGAGACGTCGGAAAATACATCCAGGCCCAACAAGTGTCGATACTTGGGGTTGACCGGCCAGACCGGTCCGGCAAAACCGCCGCTGACGAGACTGGCCAGAACGGCCGCCCCCACGCTTCCAGGCCGAGAAGAGGCACCGACCAGGGCGACGGAACCGGGTGCGAAGAAGGTGCTGAGGTTGCGGATACTCATCTGGACCTCCACTGGCATGCCGCCCGCGGCGGCTTCCGATCCAGCTTACGTGACTCCTGTCTGCTCAAGGCATCACTATTTGATCTGCGTCAAATACATTGAAAAAGGAGGAGCAGGCGCGCACACGCCTTGCGGTGATCGCTGCGCCGGAAGGAGCATGCGGCGTCACCGGGCCGGGCCTTCTTAGGAACCGTCGCTGTACTCGGGCTTGGCCGCTTCTCCAGGATCCCGCAGGACGAGCACTGGAATGGTCGACCATGCCAGGACGTGCTGGGCCACGCTGCCAGTGAACAGCGGGTTGGCGTCGGCGGGGCCGTGCGCACCCATGACGATCAGGTCGCAGCCCTGCTCCCGGGCAGCGCGCACGATCTCGAGGCCGGGTGTGGTCGAGATCCTGGTGCGGGTGTCGCATGCGAGGCCGGCATCCTGCGCGATCCGGGCCACCGTACCGGCATGGGCACGCGCGGCATCGAGCGCGCGGCGCACTTCGGCGCCGGCGTCGAAGCTTCCGATCGCATCGGCCGGGAGCGAAAAGCGCGGCTGCGCGACGGAGAAGGCGACGATGCGCCGCCCGCCGGTACCGGCAAGCAGCGCGGCGACCTGGGCCGCGCGCACGGCCAGGTCGGAACCGTCGGTGGCAACAAGGATCTTTTCGATGAACATGGTGAAGGCTCCCGATCGTTGGGCGCAGGGCCGCGCAGGCATAGCGGCGATACTAGCACGGACGGTTTTGCGCCGGCCGGGTCCCGGCGCCGCACGGGAGCGCCGGCGCATTCTCCCAGCCAGCACGCGGTCTCGTGAATTTTTGATCTGCATCAAACGATAAACGGCACCATCCGCCCGACACTGTTTCCTTTAATCGAAGCGTCCCGAGACAAGCGATGAAGCTCCGTCATATCAATGTGCCGCGCTGGGCGGCGTGCGCGGCGCTACGCCATCGCCGCAGGCTGCTACTGGGCCGCATCGGCACGCTGTGCGCCGCCACCGACGCCGATTTCGTCCGGCGCTTCCCTGCTGCCGTGGCCGCGGTCGAAACCGGGTTTCGCCACGAAGAGGTGCTGCTCGAGCGGCTCGGCGATGCCTGCCTGCGTCCGCGCCGCGCCGATCACGCCGTCATCCTGCGCGCGCTGCATCGGACCGCTTCGCAGGTCGAGCGCGGCGACCTGGTGCTGGGACGGCAGGTGGTGGCCGCGCTCGCCGCGCTGCTGGGCCAACCCGGCGCGCTTCCGCTGGCCACGCCGGTGCGCCCGCCGGCGCCGGCGCCGCCCTGAACAGGCTCAGCCGGCGCGCATCGCCTCGCCATGCACACTCGCTCCCCATCCGTACCGGCCGCGGCCCTGGCCGGGCTGCGAAACCTGTTCCACCCGCTGCCGGGCGAACTCGAAGCCGCGTTCGACACCCAGCTCGATGCCGGCATCGCCCGGCTGTTGCTGGTGCTGGGCCCTGCATTCGGGCTCTTCGTGGTCCTGTTCGGCGCCTGGGACGCCTGGATCGACACCGCGCGTGCAGCCTCCACGGTGCGCATTCGGGTGGCTCTGGTGCTGCTCGGCGCCCCCGCCTGGGCGGCCGGACGCCTGCGCTGGGGCCCGGGACCCCGCTGTGCCTGGCTGTATGCGACGCACGCGGGGGCAATGGTGGTGTGCGCGGCCATGCTGCCCGAGGGCTTGGTGCTGGCCCTGCCGGGCTTGACCGGGGCCCTGTTCCTGCTCGCCCTGGTCGAGCCGCGCCCGCGCCGCTTCATGCTGGCCACCCTGCCACCCTCGCTCCTGCTGGCGCTGCTGGCCATACTGAACCTGGCCCCGGGCCCGGGCCTGCACGTGCTGCTCCTGTACTCGTTGTCCTGGCCGCTGGCCCTGTGCGTGGCATTGGCCACCTTGCAACTGCGGCGCCGTGCCTTCCTGGCCGAGCAGGCGGTGCTGGACGCGGTCCGCCACGACAGCCTCAGCGGCGCGCTGTCGCGCCGCTACGTGACGGAACTGGCGCTGCACGACCTGGCGCTGGCGCGACGCCACGGCCGTTCCCTGGCGCTGGCGATGCTCGACATCGACCATTTCAAGCGGGTCAACGACACCTGGGGCCATGCGGCCGGGGACCGTGCCCTGTGCGCCATGGTGAGGGCATGCAAAGAGAACCTGCGCGCGAGCGACTACATCGGCCGCCTCGGGGGCGAGGAATTCGTCTGTGTAATGCCGGAGACGGGCGCAGGCGAGGCCATGGCCTGCGCCGAGCGCATGCGCGCCGCCGTCGCCGCGCTGCGCCTGCCGGTGGGGACGGACACGCTGCGCTTCACGGTGAGCGCCGGCGTCGCCGTGCTGAGCCCGGAGCAAAGCGGCTGGGAAGAGCTGCTGCGCGCCGCTGACGCGGCGCTTTACCAGGCCAAGGAGAGCGGGCGCAACCGCACGGTGCTGGCGCGGACGGCTGCGCCGCCCGCGCGGGCGGGATAAAGCAGCCGGCGGGACCCTGCTCGTGCCCGGAGTGGAACGCGACGGCGGCCTGGAGTGACGGCCGCAACAAGACAGCATGCTGGCCCGCGTCACCCGGCGTCGGAATTCCCGTCAGGAGCGCGGTGATAGATGAGATGATAGACGAGGCCGACCAGCACACTCCCACCGATAATATTTCCCAGCAAGACGGGCAACAGATTATCGAACAAGCCGGCCAGGTTAATGGCAGGGTTTGAACCGATTGCACCAAAGCCCTGCAGCAGCATGGCCATCGGGATCAGGTACATATTGGCGACGCTATGCTCGAAACCGGCTGCGACGAATGCCGATACCGGAATCACGATGGCGACGACTTTATCGACGACGCTGCGCCCGGCGAGCGCCATCCAGACCGCAAGGCAGACCAGAGCATTACACAGCACTCCCTTGAAGAAGGCCGTCCAGAAAGGCATGGCCAGCTTGGCGCTTGCAATGATCAGGTATTCGCGGCCTATCGCGTTGCCGTTCGTTTCCGGATGACGCGACAAGAAGACCAGCAGTGCCAATCCGGCTGCGCCGACAAAATTCCCGGCACAAACGATGCTCCAGCTTCGCAGGAGTTCGAAGGTCGATATTTTCCTGTCGGCCCACGCCATCACCAGCAGGTTGTTTCCCGTGAAGAGCTCGGCGCCGGCAACGATCACCAGGATCAAACCCAATGCGAAAGCCATCCCGCCAAGCACTTGCTTGACAGCGAAGCTGAGGGCCGGATCGGATCGGACGATGACAAAGTACAGGGCGCCCAGTCCGATGAACGCGCCCCCCAGGACGCTCAATATGAACATCGGCAAGAGCGGTAGGCGCGCCTTGGTCACGCCGACTGTCTCCACCCGTTCGGCAATTTGCCTTGGCGAGAAGGCATCGAGTCCGAACAGTTCCGACATGCAGGCCTCCGGCAATCGCGATCCTTGTTCCTTCGCTCATCGATGTGCTCGCCATCCAGAACCGCCCGAGACATCGTCCTCGGCGGCACCTCGTCGAACCGGAGCCGGCGCCGATATGATCACACGGTCGACGCCCTGCTGCAACGGACGCACAAACCGCCATCCTCTGATCCTTCTGATGCAGAGAAATCGATCGCGTATTTCGGCGCTTCGCCGACCGGATGCCACTTTCGTCGCATCAGTAATCATTTTTTTGGTCACGGGGGACAAAAATCAGCAGTATGGATCGCAACTCGCGGAAGAATCAGGCCGCTTCGGTGGCGCCCGCTTCCCCCCCGGTCGCTTGACACGAACCGCACAATAGCCAATAGTCAGGTCACGCATCAGAGTCCTTCGACAACCGTTCGGGAGCGCGACTATGCAGCGCAGAATGATCAGGCTAATGCACGTCCTTGCGGCCCTCGTTGCGGGTGCCGCCCTGTCGGCCTGCGCCCCCATGCGAGGCGACCAGGACCACCCCCGGCACCACCCGGGACGATCCGTCAATGCGATGGCGCCGCCCGCGTCTGGCGTGCATCCAGGACGGGAAGACATGATGGGCGCCAGCCGCGCGGGCAGTACCGGCAGCATGGCACCGTCCGACAAGGAAGCGATGTGCGCTCGCTATCGCGGCATGCGCAACGCCCCGGACGAGCGGGCGCGGCAGGCCATGATGGACAGGGAGATGGCGTCGATGCCGCCCGAGATGCGCCAGCGGCACATGGAGATGATGGGCAAGCACTGCGAGTGAGGGCAGAATATGGGACAGACACGCGCGGATCTGGCGAACCAATGTCAAAGCCAGCTGTGAAGCTGGCTTTTTTCCGCCTTCAGTTTGGAAGTGCTGACGCCACCCAGGTCTATCGGCCAGGTCAGGACTCGTGCGTCCCGCCTCCCGGCGCCCCTTTCCGAAGGCCGGCTGACAGCTCCCACAAGATCTCGGCGCGCAGGCCAGTCCGGCAATAGGCCACTACCGGCTTGCGGGCATCCGCGAACAGTGCGGCGAATGCTTCGACGTCGGCCGGGGTAATTCGTCCCGGCACGACCGGCAGGTAATGTGCCTGCATGCCGCACTGCGCCGCCTGCTCCGCCACCGTGGCGAACGCCGGCTGGTCGCCTGCCTCGCCGTCGGGGCGGTTGCAAATAATCGTGGCAACACCTGCATCGCGCAGTCCTTGCAAGGCCTCGGGCGCCACTTGCGAAGTGATCGCGAAATCCTTATCGATGTAACGCATGCTCATGTGATCTCCTGTTGGTGGATCGTATAACATTCTATTGAATCATATATTGTGTCTCGATATACTATCTGCAGGAATAATGTTGCGCAAGAAGGAATCACGATGAGCGATGTACAGAAACTGGACCTCCAGGCAATGCAATCGGCTGCAGCACGGGCGTGCGGCATGCTGAAAGTCCTCGGCAATCCCGACCGGCTGCTGTTGCTGTGCCAGCTGACGCAGGGTGAGTTCTGCGTCAGCGATCTCGAAACGCAGTTGCAGATCCAGCAGCCGACCTTGTCCCAGCAGCTTGGCGTTTTGCGCGAAGAAGGGCTCGTCAGCACTCGGCGCGAGGGCAAGCAAATTTTCTACAAGATCGACAGCCGTGAAGCGACGGCGATCATGCAGGTCCTTTATGAATTGTTCTGCCAGCCAGGCAAAGGGGAAACGAAATGACGATTGACTGGGTAGATTTCACGCCGCAGGCCGCACTTGGTGGCGGCGTACTGATCGGACTGGCCGCAGCGGCCTTCATCCTCTTTAACGGCAGGATCGCCGGCATCAGCGGCATCCTGGGCGGTCTGCTACGGCCGGTGCGTGGCGACATTGGCTGGCGCGTGGCCTTCCTCGCTGGCCTGATTGCCGCCCCGGTCGTGTATGGCCTGTTCGCGGTGCTGCCCGAGGTGACGGTCGATGCCGGCGCCGGGACGCTGGTGGCCGCCGGCCTGCTGGTCGGTGTCGGCACGCGTTACGGCGCAGGCTGCACTAGTGGCCATGGTGTCTGTGGCATTTCACGCATGTCGCCGCGTTCACTGGTCGCGACGGCGGCGTTCATGGCCGCCGGGTTCGTCACGGTCTATCTCGTGCGCCATGTATTCAACTGAAGGAATTGACATGCAAATCTTCATGGCATTGATGGTCGGCCTCCTGTTCGGCATCGGCCTGATCGTATCGGGCATGACCGATCCCGCCAAAGTGATCGGGTTTCTTGACCTGGCAGGCAGCTGGGATCCGTCGCTCGGTTTTGTGATGGGTGGCGCCATCCTGGTGGGAATCTTCGCCTTCGGCGTGGCGCGCAAGCGAAAGCGCTCCCTGCTTGGCGCGCCCATGCGCCTGCCGACGGCGACCGTCATCGACCGCCGCCTTGTGCTCGGTTCGCTCGCTTTTGGTGCCGGCTGGGGGCTAGCCGGGTACTGCCCGGGCCCCGCCCTGGCATCGCTCGCGACAGGTGGCGCCAAGCCGCTGCTCTTCGCGCTGGCGATGCTCGCAGGTATGGGCCTGTTCGAGGTGCTTGACCGCGTCTCGGCCTCACGCGCGCAGGGCCAGGCCTGAGCATGAACATGACCGTGATCGGCCGTCCCGCCTTCGACGGGCTTTCCCTGAACGAGAGGCTGTCATGCTGACGGGTCTCACCTTGGGATTGACCGTTGGGCTGATCCTTGCCCTGACCGGGGCTGGTGGCGGCATTCTGGCAGTCCCGCTGCTGGTCTTCGGCACCGGCGCCAGCGTTTCCGAGGCGGGGCCGGTAGGACTGATGGCGGTCGGCATGGCCGCGGCCTTGGGTGCGGTGTTGGGACTGCGGTCAGGGATCGTGCGCTACCGCGCCGCCGTGCTGATCGCCGCGACCGGCATGCTGCTGTCGCCGGCGGGCCTGTGGGCTGCGCGGCAAGTCGACAGCCGCTGGTTGGCTGTTCTGTTCGGGCTGGTACTGCTGTACGTCGCGCTGAAAACGTTCAGGCAGGCGTCGGGGAAAAACACCATCGCCACGTCCGTGAATGTAGTGTGCAAACGCGACGGCGGTAGCGGGCGCTTCATCTGGAACCGTCCCTGTGCACTGGCCATGTCCGTGTCGGGCGGTCTCGCCGGCCTGCTGTCCGGCCTGCTCGGCGTGGGCGGAGGCTTCGTCATGGTGCCGGCATTGCAGCGCTACACGGACCTGCCGATGAAGTCGGCCGTGGCGACCTCGCTGGCGGTCATCGCACTCATTTCGCTGATGGGCGTTACGGCCACTGCCCTTAGCGGCCATCTGGACTGGGCCCTTGCCCTGCCCTTCTCGGCGGGCGCGCTTGCAGGGATGCTCGGTGGCCGTTCGCTCGCATCCCGTCTTGCCGGCCCCAGCTACAAAAAGGTTTTGCAGCCCTCTCCGCCCTTGTCGCTATTGCGATGATGGTCAAGGCGGTGTCGTAAAGAAGTCCCGTTACCATTGATCGAGGAAACCAAGATGAACCTGAATCCCATCCAGTTGTTCGATACCGAATCGTCGACCTTCACCTATATCCTGACGGCGCCGGGGTCGAACCAGGCCGTCATCATCGATCCCGTCGACCATCAACTCGAGCGCGACCTGCGCCATCTCGAGCGCCTCGGGCTGCAACTGGCCCTGGTCCTCGAAACCCATGCACACGCAGACCACGTGACGTCCGCCGGCCGGCTGCGCGCGCTGACGGGCGCCCAGGCCGCGGTGCCGAGCGGGTGCGGCATTGCGCCAGCCGAGCTGCAGCTGAACGACGGTGACGTGCTCCGCTTTGGCTACGCCGAAGAAATCAGGGTGCTGCACACGCCCGGTCACACGGCGGGCAGCATGAGCTACCTCTGGCGCGGCAACGTCTTCACCGGCGACACGCTGCTGATCGACGGCTGCGGGCGAACCGACTTCCAGAGCGGCAGCAGCGACGCGCTCTACGACAGCGTGACCGGGAAGTTGTTTGCCTTGCCCGACGATACGCGCGTATGGCCGGCGCACGACTACAAGGGCCAGGCGGTGTCGACGATCGGCTGGGAAAAACGGCACAACGCGCGTCTTGCCAACCGCAGCCGCGAGGACTTCCGGATACTGATGAGCGAACTGAAGCTGGCAAAGCCGAAACTGATCGACATTGCGGTGCCGGCGAACCAGAACCTGGGGCTGCCGCACGGAGCCTGATGACAAACATGGTTCTGCCCGCCCTACCAGTGATGGGGCAGGAGTTTGGCGCATGGTCCGTCAAAGCAGGAGCGACGTTCGGACTGATATCGCCACCGCACGGTTTGTTGAGGAGTGCATTCTCTTATGCATGCAGCCCTACAGTTCTTGGTAGGGTTTAGCTTTGCATCGGAAGCGAACGCACCACTGGTCCGTTATAACTCAGATTTAAAACTAGTACGTTTGGCACTAACACGATAGTGTACCAATTGTAGAGGGCCGGACTTCTTGCAGCAAATACTACTGAGGGGTGCCAGCAGTATCAGCTGTTTTAAGGCAGGATGGCAGGCATAGCGAGACCGATTCCTGGTTTTGAGACCGGGCTCACAGCTGTGTGCGTCAGGCGACTGATAAATATGATAGCTTCCTTACCAATTCGTCTCACAAACCTTACATAACAACGTAACGCTAGGGGGAGAAGTGAAGATTTCTCTTTGTTCAGCTTTAATCGTTGTCTCGATGTACCCTGCGGCTGGGCTGGCCCAAACCGGGGCCGCCGACCGTATTCCCGACACGATGGAGGCCCGCGTCGCGGCCTGCATCGGCTGCCACGGGCCAGCCGGGCGCGGTGTCGAGAACGTGTATTTCCCCCGCCTGGCCGGAAAACCTACGGGCTACCTCTACAACCAACTAGTGGCTTTTCGTGACGGCCGCCGCAAGTATGTTCCCATGAACTACCTGCTGGCCTACCTGCCCGACGCCTACCTCTACAAGATGGCCGAGCACTTCGCGGCCCAGAATCCGCCTCCGCTCGCGCAGCCGCGCGTAAACGCGTCCGCTACCCAGATCAGTGCCGGCCAGCGCATCGTCACCCAAGGGGTACCGGCCAAGCGCCTGCCGGCCTGCGTGACCTGCCATGGCGCCGACCTGGCCGGACTCGAGCCCGGCATTCCCGGCCTGCTGGGCCTGCGCGCCGACTATGTCAGCGCCCAGCTCGGCGCATGGCGCTACGGGGTGCGCACCGCGATCGCGCCCGACTGCATGCAGGTCATTGCCTCGAGCCTGAGCGAACCCGAGGTTGCCGCCGTCTCGGCCTACCTGGCCTCGCTCCCGGTTACCAATGCCCGGCCCGCGAGAACCGCAGGCGCGCGCCTGCCGCTCGCCTGCGGTAGCCAGCCCCAGCCGAAGTAGGAGTTGCGTCCCGATGAACACGACCCGACTAATAAAAATTGTCTCCGCAACGCTGGCGCTGGGCGCCCTGGCTGCCGGCGCCCTCGCGCCCTCGCTGGCGCAGCAACAACCGAAACGCGGCGCCCAGCCGGCCGGTAACGCCCAGCAGGCACTCATCGAGCGCGGCAAGTACCTGGCGCAGGCAGGCGACTGCATCGCCTGCCATACTGTCCCGGGCGGCAAGATCTTTTCGGGCAACCGCCCGATGCCCACCCCCTTCGGCACCTTGTACGCGCCGAACATCACGCCCGACCGACAAACCGGAATCGGCGACTGGACCGCCGACGAGTTCTTCAAGATGATGCGCACCGGCCGCTCGCGCAACGGCGACCTGCTGTATCCGGCCATGCCTTTCGCCAGCTATACGAAGGTGACGCGCGCCGATACCGACGCCATCTTCGCCTACCTGCGTTCGGTGCCGCCAGTGCGCCTGGCCAGCCGCCAGCACGACTTGCGCTTTCCCTACAATAACCGGGCGCTCCTGATCGGCTGGCGCACCCTGTATTTCCAGGAAGGCGAATACGTGCCCGACCGCAGCAAGTCGGCCGAGTGGAACCGCGGCGCCTATCTCGTGCAGGGCCTGGGCCACTGCGCGATGTGCCACACGCCGATCAACGCGCTCGGCGGCTCCTCGCAGGAACGCGCCTTCCAGGGCGGCCTGATCCCGATGCAGAACTGGTATGCGCCTTCGCTCACCTCGAACAAGGAGGCGGGCCTGGGCACCTGGGAGATCCAGGACATCATCGACCTGCTGCAGAAAGGCGTGTCGAACCGCGGCACCGTGTACGGACCGATGGCCGAGGTCACCTTCAACAGCCTGCAGTTCATGACGACTGAGGACGTGCGCGCGATGGCGGTCTACCTGAAGAGCCTGCCCGCCGACCAGCCACTCGCCAACGATCCGGCCGCGGCGCCGGCGCGCGCCAACGTCACCCAGCAGTTCACGCAGGGCAAGCGCATCTACGACGCCCAGTGCGCGAGCTGCCACGGCGCCCAGGGGCGCGGCAAGCTGCCCCACTATCCGCCACTGGCGGCCAACCAGTCGATCACGATGACCTCGGCCGTCAACCCGATCCGCATGGTGCTCAACGGCGGCTATCCGCCCGGCACCCGCCGCAACCCCATGCCCTACGGCATGCCGCCGTTTGCCCATGAACTGAACGACAGCGACATCGCCGCCGTCGTGACCTACATCCGTACGGCCTGGGGCAACCGCGGGGCACCGGTGGGGGTGCGCGAAGTTAACGATCTGCGTGCAGCGACTGTCGAATAATTGACCTGGGAGCGTTCATGATTGTGGAGCCGAAGGAAAACGATAGCAGCCATGACCAGGGGCGGGTCGATGCCGTCGTGGCGCAGGGGCCGCTGGGCGCCTTTGCCGTGGCCGGGGTCGCGGTGGCCCTGGTGATGGCCATGTGGCTGGCGTTCTATGTACTGGTGTTCCTGGCACGGGGAGGCGACTGATGGCACACGGCCACCCTGCAGGAAACGGCGCAGCCGTTGCCCATGCCGCCGAATATCGCTGGGCTCTGCTGGTCGGCGCCATCATCGCCTTCCTGATCGGCATGATGATCTACATGAGCGTGCACTGGGCCGCAATGCCGCCGGTACGCACCGAAACCATCGACCCCGGCACGCTGCACATCTCGGGCGAGTTCATCGAAGCCAATCTCGGTTCGGTGGCCGAATCGGACGGCTCGGTCACGGTGCGCGTGCTCGCCAACCAGTACTCGTTCACGCCGTCGTGCCTGCTGCTGCCGACCGGGACGCCAGTGCGCATCCGCGGCACGGCGGCCGACGTGGTGCACGGCTTCTCTATCGCCCAGAGCAACGTCAACGTGATGCTGGTCCCCGGCTACATCTCCAACTTCCAGACGAAATTCGAAAAACCCGGCGAGCACGTGATGCCCTGCCACGAATACTGCGGCGTCGGCCACGCCGCCATGTGGGCGCGCGTGAAGATCATCGACAAGGCCGAGTTCATGCGCCAGGCCGCAGGCGGAAGGAGGTTGAGCTGTGCTGAACAATGACACCCGGCGCCTGGTACTGGCGCACTTCTGGATCGCCTTCGCCGCCTTTTTTGTGGCGCTCCTGCTGGGCGAGTGGCAGATGTACATCCGCAGTCCCCTGCGCGACTGGATCGGCAACCCCGAGCTGTACTACCGCGCCGTGACCGCCCACGGTTCGGCCATGGGCTACGTATTTCCCACCCTGGTGGCGATGGGCTTCGGCTATGCGATCGTCGAGTTCGCGCTCAAGCAGAGCCTGGTGGGCAAGCGCTGGGCATGGATCGGCTTCTTCCTCGTCGTGCTCGGCACGGTGACGGCCATGGTGCCCGTCTCGATGGGCCTGGCGACCGTGCTCTACACCTTCTATCCGCCGCTGATCGGTAACGCCTTCTATTACATCGGCGTGGTGCTGGTGGTGGTCGGTTCCTGGATCTGGGTGGCCCTGATGTCGGTCAACCTGCGTGTCTGGAAGAAGGCGCATCCCGGCGAAGCGGTGCCGCTGCCGATGTTTGCCAATCTCGCCGGCGCTTATCTCTGGGCCTGGACATCGCTCGGCGCCGCGATCGAGATCCTGTTCATGATCCTGCCGGTCGCGCTCGGCTTCAAGTCGACCATCGACGCCGGCCTGGCGCGCGTGTTCTTCTCCTGGACCCTGCACGCGATCGTGTATTTCTGGCTGATGCCGGCCTACATCGCCTTCTATACCCTGGTGCCGCGGGCGATCGGCGGGCGCCTGTACAGCGACAAGATGGCCCGCATTTCCTTCATCCTGTTCCTGGTGTTCTCGATGCCGATCGGGGTGCACCACCTGTTCCAGGATCCGCAGGTGGGCTCGGGCGTGAAGTTCCTGCACGCCGTATTCACGGGCATGGTCTCGATCCCGACCCTGCTGACCATCTTCACCATCACCGCCTCGGTCGAGATCGCCGGCCGGCTGCGCGGCGGCAGGGGTGCGTTCGGCTGGGTCAAGGCGCTGCCGTGGAAGAACCCGATGATGCTGGCGGTCGCGTTTTCCTTCATCCTGCTCGGCTTCGGCGGCGCTGGCGGCCTCATCAACATGAGCTACCAGCTCGACTTCGCCGTGCACAACACGCAGTGGATCACCGGCCACTTCCACCTGATCTTCGGCGGCGCCATCGTCATCATGTACTTCGCCCTCGCCTACGACCTGTGGCCCCACCTGACCGGCAAGGCACTCGCCAGCGGCCGCCTGATGCGCACCCAATTGTGGCTGTGGTTCGTCGGCATGATCGTGCTGACCTTCCCCTGGCACGTCGTCGGCATCCTCGGCATGCCGCGCCGCATGGCCTATTTCGACTACAGCAATCCGGAGATCGCGCCGCAGGCGATCACCGTGATCATTACCTTCATCGGCGGCCTGATGCTGGTGGTGTCCGGCCTGCTGTTCCTGCTGGTATTGCTGGGCGGCCACCGCAGCGTGCGCATCCCCTTGCCCGAGTTCCGCTTCAGCCAGGCGGCCCACCACGAAGGCAGGCTGCCGGCCGCGCTGAACAGCTACGCGCTGTGGCTGGCCCTGATGATCGGCCTGTCGATCGTGAACTATGGCTATCCGATCAGCCAGCTGATCGCATTGAAACAGACCTCGGTGCCGGCGGTGCCGGTAGGGAGCCAGCCATGAGCGACGAAAAAACCTTCACGTTCAGGAACCGCTGGTTCACGATCAGCGTCGGCATCCTCGTGCTGGTGGCCCTGCTGGCCGCCCTGGTCGGTTTCGTATGGGTGCCGCAGGCGCATGCGCGCAGCGTCGCGGCTAGCCTGTGGGAAGCGATCTGCCGCGCTGCCGGCGCCCCGGCCCCGTTCCAGACTGCCGGCCTGCCGGCCGAGCAGCAGAAGTTCCCGACCAGCGTGATCGTCAACGCCCAGATGATGAACGTGGGAAGCGGAGGTTCGGTCGGCCATGGCGCGACCCTGGCGATGGCCTGCACCATGTGCCATGGGGCGCGCGGCACCAGCCCGGCCGGCACCCCGCACCTGGCCGGCCAGCCCGCTTCGGCCACCTACAAGCAGCTGCGCGACTATGCGTCCGGGCACCGGCTCAGCGCGATCATGCAGCCGCTGGTGGCCAACCTGAGCGACCAGGACATGCGCGACCTCGCCGCCTACTACGCTTCGCTCGAGCGCGAGCGCATTGCCGACATCGCACCCTCCGCCGAAGGGACCCCGCGCCTGGTGCGCAACGGCGACCCGATGCGCAGCGTCGGCGCCTGCTCTTCCTGTCACAGCCCGCACGCCGTGCGTCCGGCAACGCCCGTGCTGGAAGGCTTGTCCGAAACCTACCTGCGCGACCAGATGCACGCCTTCCGCGCGGGACGGCGCACGAACGACATCAACCGGCAGATGCGCAATGCGGTGCACAAGCTGAGCGACGATGAAATCGCGCAGCTGGCGCGCTATTACGCTGCGAGATAAGCTCTCGGCCCCGGAGTGCTTTAGCGCAACAATATTACTCGCCCGCCGTAGCCTTATCTGGCTGATTGGAGTCTGATGGTAGTTGAAAGTGCAGGACTAATCGGAACAAAACTGAATGGCAGGATAAGCGGTTTTCAGATGCGGACATCGCTCAAAGCTGTTCAATTTATCTGGCCTTTGTCTATGCTAAGGAAACGCTGAAGTAGTCAGTTTTGGATGGTCCGACCGGCGGGCGCCCGGCCCGTCGCGCTTTGGGTAGTACGGCAACGGCGCGGCCACCAGCCCCGGCCACGGCATATTCGCTTTCATCCCGGCTGGAAAACGATCGGCAGAGTCAGCTTCTTCTTGCTGGCAAGCTCCAGGTCGGAAAAGCTCGATTGCTTCATCATCGGCATGAAAGAAGGGATGCGCCATCGTGCCTGCTTAGCTCGCATCGGTACGACGAGCAGAGCTGACACAACGGCATCACCTAACCTAGCGCGGCGCTATTCCAGAACGATGCTGCCGTCGATCACCCGCCCGGCCGCAGTGCCGGATGGCGCACGCGCGTTGTCGTAATCGACCACGTCCGTCCGGCTTCCCGGATCGGTATGCCAGATCTTCAGGACGAAGCCGCCCTGCCCGCCCCCGGCCACGGTCGCCGACGTGGACAGCCTGAACCTGTAACCGTCCGTTCCCCCGACCGTACCGCTGCCCTCGAATACCTGCTGGGTTCCCTGGCGGCCCAGCAGCCGGAAGGCGTGGCTGCGGAAGGCCAGGCCCGGCAAGTCGAACTGCAGCGCGGCCGGGACGCGCTCTGCCTGGGCGGTCATGGACCTTGGCGCGATCAGACGGAAGCTCGCTTTGCCGGCATACAGCGGCGCCTGCGCCACCGCACCGGCCGGCGACATCAGCGTCCCGGCGCCGGCCACGGCCCCGCCCGATGGCGCGGTGACCACCACGTCGTGGCTGACCGCGCTGCTGCGGCCGCGGCGATCCACCACGGTGACCGTCACCGTGTAGATACCTGGCGCAGCGAAACTGTGGCTGGCGTCGGCATTGCCAGCGCTACCGCTCTCGCGCACCCGGCCGGCCTGCGCGGCGCTGCCGTCGCCCCACGACCAGGTGACGCTGCGCGTGCCGACCCGGTCCTCGTCCACGAAGGCCATCGATGCCCCCATCGGCACGCCCGCCTTGACCACGGCCGGCGCCACGACCGGGCCAAGCGCATGGCCGCACCCGCACTTCTGCTCCGGCCGCAGCAGAACCAGCCCGGCGTTCGAGGTCGCCACGATCGCACCGCTGTCATTGATCGCGACCGCATCGTCCAGCACCAGCCCGGGCGGCGCATGGCGCAGGTATCGGTTCAGGTCGAGCATGCCCCGCCGCGCCGTCCAGACGAATGCGCGCGAACCGCCCGCCCTGTTCTCGGCGAAGCCGACGATCTGCCCACTGGCGTTGACGTCGAAGGCGCGCGAGCCCTGGCCGCCCAGGGTGCCGAGATCGCGCGTGCCGGTTGCCCGCGTCCACGACATCGCATGCTGGGGGCGATTGGCGAAATTGATGAAACCCGCCATGTGCAGGCCGGGCGTCATCGCGAGCACGATCGCCTCGGTGCCGCCCGCCGTTCCGATGTCCACCATGCCACTGGCCCGCGTCCACAGGAAGGCGCGAAACTCGCTTGAGGGGGGGGAAGAAGGCGATTGCCTGCCACCTCCCCCCTGGCGCCGACGGCCACGGGCGTCGAATCGACGCTGTCGAACGCGTCGATATCGACAGGCCCGCCGCGGCGCGTCCAGATGACGGCATGCCGGCGGCCATTCGCGGTCGTCGCCTGGCCGGCAATGTCGCCCGCCTCGTTGAGGGCCTCGCCAAAGGAAGCGCCCTCCTCGGTGAGCGCACCCAGGTCTTCCAGGCCGCTTCCCAGGGTCCAGCGGAAAGCGTGGTGGGCGAAAGCGCTATGGAATGTGCCGGTGACGACGCCATTATTGTTGATCGCCGCCGCCCCCGAGGAGGTCACGCCTGGCGACGCACCGATGTCGACCATGCCGCTGCCCGCGCTCCAGACGAAGGCGTGCGGGAGGCCGAGAGATCTCACGGTGTCACGGCCGGCGACCTGCCCGAGGTCGTTCAGGTCGGTCACCAGGACCTCGTTGCCGCCCAACGTGCCAATATTGCGCACCGCAGTCCCGTCATACAAGTAGCCCGTCGCGCGGGTCCCGCCGGCCTGCATCGAGAACGCCACCTGCCCCTTGGCATTGATGTCCGGGGGCGCGGCAAGCCGGCCGGCAGCCAGGTTGACCACGCGGTAGGTCGTGTACGTGCTGCGGATAATTCTGCTGTCTGCGACGCCGTTGGGCTGCGCCTGTTGCCCAACTGCCGTGCCGCCTGCCGTCAGCGCGAAGAGCAAAATGGGAAGGCGCAACAACGGCCTGGTTACGCTGGCGACCAGCATGAGCTTGTCTTGAAAGCGTTGCATGTTTTTCTCCTGAAGGATGAAAACTGCTTCCGTCGCCGGGGCGGCGCCGTAGTCGGCGTGAGCATGCGCCGCGCATATTCCGAACGCTTGATTTCGGTCAAGCCTGTACGTCCGCTTGCGGTGAATCTGACCGACTGATGCGCCCGCTCCAAGCGTCGGCTTGACATTCGGTTTGGCTTTGGACCCGGAAGGTTTGGTTCGGCCAAGGCCGCTGCTGAGTATTCAAGCCAACTAGCGCCGGCTCAATGTGCAGGATCTTCGGTATTCGAAGCGGCTTGGCACCCGTGCCCTGGCCTCCACCGTTCGCAGTATCTCCCGCTCCTACGTCGAAAGCTCGAGTCGGGAACCGGCAGTCTTCCATTCATCAGGACAATGTATGGCCCGGGATCCCTGTTTCTTGCGGTATTCGACCGACCGGGGACAGCGCTGTCGAACCGTAACGGGATCGATCACTTCGTGCCGGTTGCGTCAGATGGCGTGGCCGTCGGCACTCACTCCTTGCCGGATCGGTGGTTCACCAGTTTCGACAACTCGACAAAGCCGATTGGTGGCCGGGTACACCAGGGGACGATGAAGGTGCGCGCGGCCAGTCCACTCGCCATGCGGGCCATTTGCTTGCGTTCGCCCGCCAGGCGCGCCGTCAGCAGCGGATCGTGCGTGCCGGCAGCCGGCACGCTCTTGTTGATCACCCAGGCGTAGGGCTCGATACCGGCGCGACGCAGATCGTCCTGCAAGGCAGCCGATTGTGAAACCGGTGTTGCCTCCGGTAGCGTCACCAGAATAATTTTGGTGTATGTCCCGTCCTGCATCCGCATCAAGGGGGTGCTCATGCGTGCCTTGTCATGGCCTTCGAAATCGCGCAGCGTTTGCCGGTGGTAAGCGCCCGCAGCGTCCATCAGCAGCAGGGAGTGCCCGGTCGGTGCCGTATCGAGCACCACAAAAGCGCTGCGCGCTTCGTTGACAATTTTTGAGAAGGCATGAAAGACCGCTACTTCTTCCGTGCATGGGGAGCGCAAGTCTTCCAGCAGCAATGCTCGTTCCTGTTCGTCGAGTCCGGGCGATTTCCTTACCATCATCCTGTCGATGTAACGCTGCGTTTCGACCTTGGGATCGATGCGATCGACACGCATGCCAGGCACCTCCCCCTCCAGCGTCGCAGCCAGGTGCGCCGCTGGATCGGTGGTGCTGAGATGAACGGTTTTGCCGCGCTGAACCAGGCCAAGCGCCAGGGCGGCAGCGACGGTCGTCTTCCCCACCCCGCCCTTACCCATCACCATGACCAGGCCGTGCCCGGCTGCCGCCAACTCGTCGGCCAATGCGTCCAGGCCCGGCAGGCGCTCCATGGGTGCGCTCGCCACCAGGCCGCTGGCGAGCGGGGTGGCATGCGACGAAAGTAAAGCCCGCAAGGCTGACAACCCGACCGTATCGAAGGCGCGCAAGGGTACCTGGTCCTGCGGCAAGGACAGCAGCGATTGCGGCATCCCATCGAGCGCCTGGCGTCCCAGCGCCGCAATGGCACAAGCGACCTCATCGCCCGGATCGCTGGCGTGGAACACGCCGTTGATGATGAGGCGCTGGTTGTTCAACCCGAGTGTGCGCAATTCGTCCGACGTGCGCGCCGCCTCGGCAATGGCAGATTTGTCCGCGCGGGCGACCAGAATGAGGGTGGTTTGGCCCGGGTCGCTCAAGGCATCGAGCGCGGCCTTGAAACGCACTTCATGCATCTTCAGTCCCGAGTGCGGGCCGAGGCAAGAGGCTCCGCGATCGTTACCTGCCAGGAAGCCACTCCACGCTTTGGGCAAGCTCAGCAGCCGTAAGGTGTGCCCCGTCGGCGCGGTGTCGAACACGATATGGTCAAAATCGCCCACATCGTCCGCAAGAAGCGAGGCGAATTCGTCGAATGAAGCGATCTCGGTGGTGCAGGCCCCCGACAATTGCTCGCGAACGGTCGTGCGTTCCGCTTCAGTGGCGCCGGCGCCCATCTGCGCAAGCACGCGCCGGCTCCGCACCGATCACCTCGACATGTACCTGCTGCACTGGCCTGGCCCGGTGCCGCTCGACGAGACGCTGGAGGCCTTCGATGCGCTGCTGCGCGCGGGGAAGATCCGTCACTGGGGCGTCAGCAATTTCGATACGCCGGACCTGGAGGAACTGATCGACCTGCCTGGCGCGACAGCGGTAGCGGCCAACCAGGTGCTGTACAACCTGACGCGCCGCGGCATCGAGTTCGATCTGATGCCATGGTGCAGGGCGCGCGCGCTCCCCATCATGGCCTACTCCCCCCTCGAGCAGGGCCGCCTGCTTCGCGATCCCGCGCTGCTGCGCCTTGCGGCCGAGTATGGCGCCACGCCCGCGCAAATCGCCCTGCGCTGGGTGCTGCGCGACGACCTGACGATCGCGCTGCCGAAGGCAGGCACGGCCGCCCACGCCGCCGAGCTTCGCGGCGCGCTCGACCTGCCGTTGTCGCCGCAGGACATGGCGGCGCTGGACCGCGCATTCCGGCCGCCCGAAAGGAAGCAGCCGCTCGAAGTGATCTGACGCATCGCCGCGCGGGTTCGACCTGCTTCGACCGCTGGACATGCTCAAGCATGGCTGCGACGCCTGCCAGGGCTACCTGTGCGCGCCGGCACTGCCCGCCGACGCGTTCCGTCGGCCAGCTGCAAGCGGTGACCAGGAATGACGGGCGCGGCCGGTGCGGCTCACGCATGGCCGATGCCGCTAGCGCTGTACAGCGTCTCGAACTGCGCGATCGGCATCGGCGCGCCCAGCAGGTAGCCCTGCAGCGCCGAGCAGCCGCTGCGCGCGAGAAAACTGCGCTGGGCTTCGTGCTCGACGCCCTCGGCGACGATCTCCAGTTTCAGCTGCTGCGCCAGCGCGATGATGGCTTTGACGATGGGACCGGCATTCGGGTCGACGTGGACGTCGTGCACGAAGGAGCGGTCGATCTTCAGGGCCGTCAGGGGAAACTGCTTCAGGTAGGCCAGCGAGGAATACCCGGTGCCGAAGTCGTCCAGCGAAAAGCGCAGGCCCTGGCCGCACAGCATGTGCATGCGCTCGGCCAGGTCCTGCTTGTCGTCGGCGAAGATGCTTTCGGTCAGTTCCAGGAGCAGCTGGCCTGCCGGCGCTTTCGTGCGGGCCAGGATGCGCGCCACCTCCTCGGGAAACTCGGGGTCGCGCAGCTGCTGCACGCTGACGTTCACCGCCAGCTTGAGCTTGCCGAGCGACCTGTCGCCGCGCCAGCGTGCCAGCGCGTTGCAGCTGTCCTCGAGCACCTGCTGGCCCAGCGGCAGGATCAGGCCCGAGGATTCCGCGAGGCCGATGAAATCGCCGGGCGCGACGAGCACGCCGTTCTCGCGGCGCCAGCGCACCAGCACTTCGGCGCCGACCAGCTGGCCGCGCACGTCGAACTGCGGCTGGCAGAACAATACGAACTGCTGGCGCGCGAGGCCGTCGCGCAGGCCCGTTTCCAGGGCCGACTGGCGGTCGGCCGCCGCCTGCATGCCTGGGTCGAAGAAGCGCGCGATGTGGCGCCCGTCGGACTTGGCGCGGTACATCGCCAGGTCGGCCTGCCTGAGCAGCGTGTCGACGTCCGCCCGGGTGCCTTCGAACAGCGTGACGCCGATGCTGGTCGTGCTGACGAACATGCGGCCATCGAGGTGATACGGCTGGTCGAGAATCTCCAGGATCTTGTCGACCACGTGGTTCGCTTCCGCGACGGCTTCCTCGGGACTGGCGCCCAGCTCTTCGAAGACCACCACGAATTCGTCGCCGCCCAGGCGCGCCAGCTGGTCGCTGTGGCGCAGGGCAAGCTTGAGGCGCTGGGCCACCTGGCGCAGCAGCAAGTCGCCGACGTCGTGCCCCATCGTGTCGTTCAGGAGCTTGAAGTTGTCGAGGTCGAGGAAGAGCACGGCGCCGACCTGGCCCGAGCGCTCGCTGCGTGCCAGCACCTTGTCCAGTTCCTCGGCCAGGAAGCGCCGGTTCGGCAGGCCGGTCAGGTGATCGAAATACGCCAGTTCGTGGATGCGCTGTTCGACCTGCTTGCGCTCGGTAAGGTCGGTATTCGTGCCCGAGATGCGCAAAGGCAGCCCCGCGTGATCGCGCAGGACGAAGCCGCGCGACAGGATCGGCACCGCGTGACCGTCGCGGTGCACCATGCGAAATTCGATGCTGTAGCTTTCGGACGTTCCGCCCAGGACGTCGTGCAGGAAGCCCGCGACGCGCCCTTTGTCGTCGGGATGGACGACCTGTTGCCAGGTGCGGGCGTCGGTGACCAGGTCGCCGGGGCGGTAGCCGAGCATGTCCCACCAGCGCTCGGAGTAATGCACCTCGCCGTTTCGGAGGTCGTAGTCCCAGGACGCGTCGGTCGAACCGCGCAGCACCAGGCGCAGCCGCTCCTCGGATTTCTGGGCACGCTGCTCGGCAAGCTTCAGCTTGGTGCAATCGGTGAAGCAGACGACGACGCGCTCGACGCGCCCTTCCGGGTCCAGTTCCGGATAGGCGTTGCAGATCAGCCAGCGGACCGGACCCGGCGGGGTCGCCGGCACGCCGACGATCATGTCGGACACCGGTTCGCGCGTTGCCAATACCTGGTTCACCGGGTACTCCGCCTCCGGCATCACGGTACGGTCGGAGCGCACGAGGGACCATTCCAGCTCGCTCGATCCGGTGCCGATCAGTTCCTCTTCCGACTGGCCGAGCAGGAGACCGGCACGCCGGTTCGCGGAACGGATGCGGCCGTCCGGGCCGAGCACGATGACGCCGGCCGGCAAGTGGTCGAGCAGTTCGTCGAACTGGCGCTGCAGGTTCGCTGATTCGTTGGGAGGCATGGGGTCGCCCGAAATGCGCTTCACCGGCAATGATGCCACCAATGGCGCGCGAAAGGGCATTTCGTATGCCCGCCGGCGCGTTTGCGCGCGATCAAACGCGGCGCGAGCGTGCGCGCGAGACTGGTTCAACGAACCGTCCCTGACTTTAACGAGGAGGAAGCATGTTCAAGCGCATTCTGCTGCCGACCGACGGGTCCGAACTGTCTGCGCGCGCCGTCCTGGCAGGGGTCAGTTTCGCCAAGGAAGTCGGCGCCGAGCTGGTCGGCATGACCGCCCTGCCCGATTTCAAGACCTTCACGGCGGACGCCGAGATGATCGAAAGCACCGAGGACGAATACCTTGCCGCCAGCGAAACGCGGGCCAACAAGCGCCTGGCGCCGATCGTGGACGCGGCGCGCACCGCCGGCGTGGACTGCACCGCGCTGCTGGTGCGCTCGGACGATCCGCACGAAGCCATCCTGCGCACGGCGCGCGAGCGCGGCTGCGACCTGATCGTCATGGCCTCGCACGGCCGGCATGGCCTGAACGGGGTGCTGCTGGGAAGCGAAACACAGAAGGTGCTGGTACATAGCGCGATACCGGTGCTGGTCTATCGCTGAGTCCACCGCTTCTTCCTGGTCGCCTGCGTGATTATTTTTTCGCTTGTCTGTAGCCCGTGACGCTCGGTAATATAGGTTTGCATAAACGCGACGTTGGTTAGTTACCGATTTATGTTAATGTAGGCTATGTCCATCCAGCGTGCCTCTCCATGCACACCCTGACTTCGTGGGATGCCGACCCGGTCCAGGCATTCAAGAAATTCGTCGCCTCCGCCGCCTTCGCCGACACCGGCCGCCGTACCCGCGCCGACGGCACGCCCCGCCTGCTCTCGCCGGCCTCGGCCAAGATCTATATCTTCATGTTCAACAACGTGGCCGGCTGGTTCCCGGAACAGGGGCTGAAGTTTTCGACCGTCACCCAGGCCGACCTGCTCCGCTTCATCGAGCGCCGGGTCAAGGGCAAGCGCGTCCTGAACAGCAAGATCGCCTACCGCTACCTGCGCCTGCTGGAACGCTGCTACGAGCATCTCGAGGTGACGCCGAATCCGGCGCAGCAGGCCATCCTCGGCATCGACCGCGCCCACATGACGCAGGACGAGGCCGGCCGCGCCTTGTCGCCCGACCAGCTGGAGCGCTTCTTCGCCGCCCTGCCCGGCGAGGCGCCAGGCAAACAGGGAAGCCGGCCCTTCGGCGGCTGGAAGCGCCGGCGCGACCGGGCGATGCAGCTGGTGATCGCGCTGGCGGGACTGCGGGTGTCGGAAGCGATCGGCCTGCTCATTGCGGAAGTCGGCCGCCAGGCCGCGCTCGACGGCTCGATCGTGCTGACCATCACGCCGGACGAGAAGCACGATACCAGCCATGAGCATGCCGTCACCCTGCCCCGGCTGGGCGCCGAGGCGCTGCGGGCCTGGCTGGAAGAACGGGAAACGATGGCGATCCCGGGGGAATTCGTGTTTCCCGCCAACCTGACGGGCGCCAGGATGACCAGGAAAACCGTGTATATGCAGATGCGCGCCACCTTCGAGCGGGCCGGCATGGATCTGGCGCGCTCGGGCGGGCGCACCCTGCGCAATACCTTCGCCAAGCAGCAGCTCGAGCAGGGCACGCCCGCCGACGAGCTCAAGGACGTGCTGGGACTGGCGCTGGAACGCTCGGCGGCGGACTACCAGCTGGTGCGGGTGAAGCCCGATCCGGAACCCGATCCGCCGGATTGACGGTAAGCCCGCGCGGCGAAACGGAGCCGTAGCCGGGGCATTGCCCCGGATTCAAGGTCAGATCCAATAGATCAATGCCGCCAGTCCCACAATCAGCGCCACCTTGGTGACTTTATAGGCCGTCTTGTTCCAGGCCTTGTAGCGGCGGCGGTACCCGCCCATGATGTGCGAAATCTTGAACAGCTTGCTCACCAGCCCGGTCTGGTCCCCGGTTTCGTTGGGAGAGCTGGCGGCCGTCATCATGGTGCGGCCCAGCCAGCGGTTGATGGCACTCATCCAGCGGGTGCGCATCGGACGCTCGACGTCGCAGAACAGGATGATGCGGTCGCTGTCGCTGCCGTTGATGGCCCAGTGGATATAGGTTTCGTCGAAGATCACGCCTTCGCCGTCGCGCCAGCTGTGGCGCTGGCCGTCGACGTCGATGAAGCAGCGGTCGTCGTTCGGCGTGGCCAGGCCCAGGTGGTAGCGCATCGAGCCGGCGAAGGGGTCGCGGTGCGGATTGAGCTTGGCGCCGGGCGGCAATTCGGCGAACATCGCCGCCTTCACCGTCGGGATGGCTTGCAGCATCGCATAGGTCTGCGGGCACAGGCGCTGGGCCGACGGGTGGCTGGCGTCGTACCACTTCAGGTAGAAGCGCTTCCAGCCGGTCTTGAAGAAGGAATTGAAGCCTGCGTCGTCGTTCTGCTCGGCCGCCTTGATCTTTTTCATCGCCAGCATGTTTTCCGCTTCGGCGCGGATGACCTGCCAGTTGGCCTGCAGGGGCGCCAGTTCGGGGAAGTCGCTGACCGGGATGTAGGGCGTGCTCGGCACCCGCGAGAACAGGTGCATGAAGATGTTAATCGGCGCCATGAACGACGAATGGTCGAACAGCTGGCGTCCGAACGGCAGGCGCACCTTGCCGCGGAAATGAATGTGGAAAACCGCGAGGAAATAAAAACCGACCAGCGCCCACTTCATCTTGCCCCCAGCCCGGCTTCGAACAGCCGGCATCAATTAAACAGGGCGCAAGAATAGCATATCCACCGGGTGCCCGTCGGGGGACCCGGTGAAAACGGGAGCGCTTGTCGCGTGCATGCCGAAGCCTGCACTGTCGGTGCCGCTGGCGCGGCGAATGCGTCCTACTGGACGTGCGTCATGGCATAGCCTTTTTCCGCGAGCTGGCCACTCAGGTTGTCGATCTCGTAGTCGGGCAGCAGATCGGCGTTGTCCTCGATCTCGAAGGCTCTTGCCTCCACTTCCCAATCGGTATTGGTGGCTTCTTCGGGGATGTTACGGGTTTCCGGCACGGCCAAGTAGGAGAACTTGCCGTCGCTTTCGGCTCTGCGGTAAATGTCCAGGCGCATAATCGTTTCCTTACAGTGAAAGCGCGCTTTCGGGTGAAAGCGCACGGCTCCACAGTATGCGAAAGGCAAGCCGGCGTCTGTTAATTGCCCCACACTCTGCCGGACCGATCACTTACCTTCCCGGCGACAGGCCCAGCACGCGGGCCGGCAGCAGCAGGATCGCGCGCAGCAGGCTGAACACGGCATCGACGCCGATGCCCAGCAGCCTCAGCGGCAGCAGGAGCAGCCAGACGAGCGGATAGAGAATCAACGCCAGCAGGGCGAGCGGCCAGCACAGGAACAGAAGTAGCAGCCACAGCAGGAAACCGAACATCGTGCGCTCCAGTCAGAAGGTATGGAGCGAGTGTAAGTTCTGGAGTAAAGACGCGCAGGCCGTATGCGACGAATGGCAGCCTGGGGCGGCCGACCTGCGGAAATGGGCGACGAACCGGCCAGCGAATGGACCGGTCCGCCGGTACAGGAGGATTTAAGCGAACTCGACAGTGCGAACCGCCACTGGAGCCGGCGCCTCGACCTCGTCGAAGGCCAGGCCGGTGCGAATCGCCGCCTGCAGGCTCGGGATCGAGCCGCCGGCACGGTACTGGAAGGACACCTCGACCAGGTCGCCGGCCACCACGTCGAGCGCACGGGCCAGCGGCAGGGTCATGTAGTGGTTCAGCCAGTCGATCGTGGTGCCCTGCTCCTGCACGATGGACAGCACGTTCTTGGTCACGAAACGCAGCGCGTTCAGGGTGCCGTCCTGCTGGACCGTGAAACTGCCGCGCCAGGCAATCAGGCTGTCCACCGGCTCGGCGAAGTCGAGCACGCTGTACACAGCCGGCTGGGCCAGCTCGACCGTGCCGGGATAGGCGACGGCCGTGTCCTGGAACTGCACGATCGGCGCGTAATAGCCGTGGAAGTTGTAATCCTGCTGCAGCGGCTGGACCGCCATCACCACCGCTTCCGGCATGAAGATCGGCAGCGGGCCGCCGAAACGCTCGAGATAGCGCTGCTTGAAGGCTTCGATCACGGCCACCTGTTTTTCGCGCAGCATGGCGACGTGGATCATCTCGCAGATCACGACGTCGACCGGCTCCGGCGGCAGGTAGTCGAAGGCGTCGGCGTGGATCACCTCGACCTTGTGGCCGTTCGGGTTCTGGGCCAGGAAGCGGCGCGCTTCCTGCACCAGGTCGGGATTGAACTCGACGCAGTAGACCTTGTCGGCCTGCTGGGCCGCGAAGAAGGAAAGCACGCCGGTGCCGCCGCCCAGCTCCAGCACCTTCATGCCGGGACGCACCGCGTGGGCGATCGCGCCCTGGAAGGCATTCATGCGGTTCTGGTCCATCAGCATATTGTGGTGGTAATGGACCGGGATGAATTGGCCGAGGTAGCAGCTTTCGATTTCGCGTTCGTTCAGCATGGGAGATCCTTGTTGTGCCTTGTTATGCGCTGCGGAGTTTCTGCATCGCAATATTCGTTACGGTAAGGAGATTATGCGATGCCGTTCCGAGGATCTATGCAGAGAGGAAAGACGGGATTACCCGCCAGTTCGGCCGAACCAGCGGAGGGGATCAGCGCCCGCCGCGCTGCAGGGCGGCCGCCACGCGCGGCTTGCCGGCGCGCTCGGCGATCTGGACGGCGTCGAGTCC